>OZ220743.1:0-4121895 GCA_965116965.1 Acidimicrobiales bacterium | reverse complement strand
CGGACGAGGGCGGGGATCTGGGGTTCGTGGTGGGGCTCTTCGACGCCGCCGGCAACCCCGTCACCAGCGAGCAGGAGGTGACCGTCGGCTACCAGCTCGAGGTCGGCACGGCCCTGCGGGGGGACTTCGACTCCGCCGCGTCCACGGGCTTCGATTGGAGGGTGGACCCCCCGAGCGGGACGCTCACCATCCCGGCCGGCACCCGGGAGCGGACTGTGGAGCTGCGCGCCGCCGCCGACAACATCTACGAGCCGGTTCCGGAGACGTTCACGCTGCGGTTGACCGGCCCTGTGAACGCCAGGCTGCATCCCGAGGGGAACCCCTGCCAGGAGGCAAGGAGGGTCGACGACTGCGGGTACGGCAGGATCACCGAGAGCGGCGACCCGCCGGAGGTGAGCGTCGAGGCGCCGTTGGCGGACACGCCCGAGGACCGTGCGGACCCGTCGTTCGACGGCAACGTCATGAACTTCCGGGCCACGCTCGACAAGGCGAGCACGGTGGACTCGACGATCCGCTACCGCACCGTGCAGCGCGCGACGGCGGGCGCCGCGACCGGCGGAAGCTCGGCCGGGTTCCAGGTGGACTACCTGACCGTGCCCGGCACCGGCGACGGCGTCACCTACCCCGGCGACGCCGGCGCCTACGCCGGCGTCACCTACGGCGTGGTCACTGTCCCCGCCGGCGGTCGCGCCGCCGAGCTGCCGGTGCGGGTCTTCGACGACGGCGTCGACGAGAGCGACGAGACGGTGCACGTGGAGCTGCTGGCCCCCCGCAGCGGCGACAACGTCACCGTCGACGCCACCGCCGACACCGCTACGGGCGCCATCGCCGACGACGACGCCATCCATCTGCGCTTCGTGGACGTGTGCACCGACCCCGGCGACGTGTACGAGGCCTGCGCCGACGAGGGCGCCGGCGACATGGTGTTCACTGTCGGGCTCTTCGACCCGATCACGAACGCTGAGGCCACGACCGCCGTGGACGTGACGGTGGGGGTGGGTACCGTCGACGGGACCGCGCAGGCGGGTTCCGACTTCACCGCGCCCGCTGCGACGGCGACGATCAGCGCCAACACCGAGACGGCCACCATCAGCGTGCCGCTGATCGACGACGCCTACAACGAGGCCGACGAGACGTTCCAGGTCGTGCTGCGTGGCGGCGCCGGCACGTTCGCCACCATCGACGGCAACTCGGGGCAGGGCGCGATCTTCAACGACGACAACCCGCCGCGGGTGCGCATCGCCGACGCCGCGTCGGTGACCGAGGGCGGCGACGCCGAGTTCGCGGTGACGCTGGTCGACGCGGGCGGCAACCAGGTCGCGGCGGGCCAGGACGTCTACATCAACTGGAGGGTCGAGCACAGAGCCGCCGACAGCAGGCTCACCGTCACCGACGCAGACGACTTCCCCCCCGGGGGCCTCACCGGCACGCTGGAGATCCTCAAGGGCGTACGCGACCCCGTGCTGGCTGTGCCCGTCGCCGCCGACACGCTGTTCGAGGGCGGCACCGGCGCGTTCGAGCATTTCGAGGTGCATCTGCTGCTGGTCACCGACAGCGTCGACGGCACCGCCGACCTGGGCGGCGTGACCGCCACGCTGGGTCCCGACGGAGCGGCCCCGTGCACCGCCGGCGACGTCGCCGACCGCTGCGCGCGCGGCGTGGTGCGCGACAACGACGCCGAGCCGGTGGTGCGGTGGGTGCAGGCGGCGGGGCAGGCGGCGGGGGTTGGTGCGGCGGCCTCCGAGGGCACCGGCGGCTCCGGCGGGGAGCTGGTGTTCAAGGTGGGGCTGTTCGACGCGGTGGGCGGCCACGCGGTGCGAAGCGGCCGCGACGCGGTGGTGTCCTATTCGGTGGGGGACCTCGCCGCGGGCGAGGCGGTCCCGTCGGATCCGGCGGGGCTGTCGCGGGCGGTGGGCGGCACGCTCACCGGGGGGGTGTGGACCCCCGACGACTACGACTACGAGGCGGTGTCGGCGGGGTCGGGGTCGGTGACGATCCGCGCGGGCGACGAGACCGCGGACCTCGCGGCGGTGGCGGTGCGTCCCGACGACGTCGACGAGACCGACGAGGTGCTCAAGGCGACGCTGCTGTCCGCGGGCGGCGCGGCGCTGCCCCCCGACGCGGACAGGCGGGCGTGGGGCGTCGTCACCGACGACGACGTCGCCGAGCTGCGCCTCGTCGACGGCTGCGACCACGGCGACGGCGACAACGACCCCGGCGCCGCGGACCCCGAGGACCCCGACAACCCCGGCGACCACGAGGGCGACTTCCAGGCCTGCGCGCGGGAGGGCTCGCCGCTGGGCTTCGGCGTGGAGCTGTCGCTGGAGGTGTCGCGGACGGTGAGCTTCCTTTGGTGGGTCCAGGCCCCCACCACCGGCCACGCCGCCACGCTGCCCCCCGCGGCGGGCGCCGACGTCTCCGCCGCCGGCCTGGGCACCGAGACGGCGAAGCGGCCCTTCAGTATCGCCGCGGGCGCCCGCAGCGCGTCGATCCCGGTGGGCACCGTCGACGACGACGTCTTCGAGGCCGACGAGAGGCTGAACCTGTACATCGCGGTCGATCCCGACAACGCCCTCAACGCCACCATGGGCGACAACATCTCGGTGGGGGCGGTCCTCAACGACGACGCCGCGCCGCGGGTGCGCATCGCCGACGCCGCGTCGGTGACCGAGGGCTCGCCGGGCTCGGCGGGCGGCCCGGCGCGGTTCGCGGTCACGCTGGTCGACGGCGACGGCGACGAGTCTCCCAGCCTCTTCGACGTGTACATCAACTGGGAGGTGCGTCACAGGGCCGCCACCGGGACCGCGGTGACCGGCGACGGCGACTTCGCCGCCGGGGGCCTCACCGGCACGCTGGAGATCCCCGCCGGCGACATCGCCGCCGACCTCGACGTCGAGGTGGCCGCCGACGCGCTCTATGAGGGCGGCACCGGCGCGTTCGAGCATTTCGAGGTGCATCTGCTGCTGGTCACCGACCGCGTCGACGGCACCGCCGACCTGGGCGGCGTGACCGCCACGCTGGGTCCCGACAGACCGGCCCCGTGCACCGCCGGCGACGTCGCCGACCGCTGCGCGCGCGGCATGGTGCGCGACAACGACGCCGAGCCGGTGGTGCGGTTGTTGCAGGCGGCGGGGCAGGCGGCGGGGGTTGGTGCGGCGGCCTCCGAGGGCACCGGCGGCTCCGGCGGGGAGCTGGTGTTCAAGGTGGGGCTGTTCGACGCCGACAACAACGCGGTGCGAAGCGGCCGCGACGCGGTGGTGGCCTATTCGGTGGGGGACCTCGACAACGACGGCGAGATCCCCTCGGACCCGGCGGGGCTGTCGCGGGCGGTGGGCGGCACGCTCACCGGCGGGGTGTGGACCCCCGACGACTACGACTACGCGGCGGTGTCGGCGGGGTCGGGGTCGGTGACGATCCGCGCGGGCGACGAGACCGCGGACCTCGCGGCGGTGGCGGTGCGCCCCGACGACGTCGACGAGACCGACGAGGTGCTCAAGGCGACGCTGCTGTCCGCGGGCGGCGCGGCGCTGCCCCCCGACGCGGACAGGCGGGCGTGGGGCGTCGTCACCGACGACGACGTCGCCGAGCTGCGCCTCGTCGACGGCTGCGACCACGGCGACGGCGACAACGACCCCGGCGCCGCGGACCCCGAGGACCCCGACAACCCCGGCGACCACGAGGGCGACTTCCAGGCCTGCGCCGAGGAGGGCTCGCCGCTGGGCTTCGGCGTGGAGCTGTCGCTGGAGGTGTCGCGGACGGTGAGCTTCCTTTGGTGGGTCCAGGCCCCCACCACCGGCCACGCCGCCACGCTGCCCCCCGCGGCGGGCGCCGACGTCTCCGCCGCCGGCCTGGGCACCGAGACGGCGAAGCGGCCCTTCAGTATCGCCGCGGGCGCCCGCAGCGCGTCGATCCCGGTGGGCACCGTCGACGACGACGTCTTCGAGGCCGACGAGAGGCTGAACCTGTACATCGCGGTCGATCCCGACAACGCCCTCAACGCCACCATGGGCGACAACATCTCGGTGGGGGCGGTCCTCAACGACGACGCCGCGCCGCGGGTGCGCATCGCCGACGCCGCGTCGGTGACCGAGGGCTCGCCGGGCTCGGCGGGCGGCCCGGCGCGGTTCGCGGTCACGCTGGTCGACGGCGACGGCGACGAGTCTCCCAGCCTCTTCGACGTGTACATCAACTGGGAGGTGCGCCACAGGGCCGCCACCGGGACCGCGGTGACCGGCGACGACGACTTCCCCGCCGGGGGCCTCACCGGCACGCTGGAGATCCCCGCCGGCGACATCGCCGCCGACCTCGACGTCGAGGTGGCCGCCGACGCGCTCTATGAGGGCGGCACCGGCGCGTTCGAGCATTTCGAGGTGCATCTGCTGCTGGTCACCGACCGCGTCGACGGCACCGCCGACCTGGGCGGCGTGACCGCCTCTTTGGGTCTCGACGGCGCGGCCCCGTGCGCGGCCGGCGACGTCGCCGACCGCTGCGCGCGGGGCTTGGTGCGCGACAACGACGCCGAGCCGGTGGTGCGGTTGTTGCAGGCGGCGGGGCAGGCGGCGGGGGTTGGTGCGGCGGCCTCCGAGGGCACCGGCGGCTCCGGCGGGGAGCTGGTGTTCAAGGTGGGGCTGTTCGACGCCGACAACAACGCGGTGCGAAGCGGCCGCGACGCGGTGGTGTCCTATTCGGTGGGGGACCTCGACAACGACGGCGAGATCCCCTCGGACCCGGCGGGGCTGTCGCGGGCGTTGGGCGGCACGCTCACCGGGGGGGTGTGGACCCCCGACGACTACGACTACGCGGCGGTGTCGGCGGGGTCGGGGTCGGTGACGATCCGCGCGGGCGACGAGACCGCGGACCTCGCGGCGGTGGCGGTGCGCCCCGACGACGTCGACGAGACCGACGAGGTGCTCAAGGCGACGCTGCTGTCCGCGGGCGGCGCGGCGCTGCCCCCCGACGCGGACAGGCGGGCGTGGGGCGTCGTCACCGACGACGACGTCGCCGAGCTGCGCCTCGTCGACGGCTGCGACCACGGCGACGGCGACAACGACCCCGGCGCCGCGGACCCCGAGGACCCCGACAACCCCGGCGACCACGAGGGCGACTTCCAGGCCTGCGCCGAGGAGGGCTCGCCGCTGGGCTTCGGCGTGGAGCTGTCGCTGGAGGTGTCGCGGACGGTCACGTTCCAGTGGTGGGTCCAGGCCCCCACCACCGGCCACGCCGCCACGCTGCCCCCCGCGGCGGGCGCCGACGTCTCCGCCGCCGGCCTGGGCACCGAGACGGCGAAGCGGCGCTTCACCATCGCCGCGGGCACCCTCAGCGACTCCATCGGGGTGGGCACCGTCGACGACGACGTCTTCGAGGCCGACGAGAGGCTGAACCTGCGCATCGAGGCCATCGCCGGCGTCGACCTCAACGCCAGTCTGGCCCGAGGCTCCGCGGTGGGCGCGGTCCTCAACGACGACGCCGCGCCGCGGGTGCGCATCGCCGACGCCGCGTCGGTGACCGAGGGCTCGCCGGGCTCGGCGGGCGGCCCGGCGCGGTTCGCGGTCACCCTCACCGACGGCGACGGCGACGAGTCTCCCAGCCTCTTCGACGTGTACATCAACTGGGAGGTGCGCCACAGGGCCGCCACCGGGACCGCGGTGACCGACGACGGCGACTTCCCCGCCGGGGGCCTCACCGGCACGCTGCACATCCCCGCCGGCGACACCGCCGCCGACCTCGACGTCGAGGTGGCCGCCGACGCGCTCTATGAGGGCGGCACCAGCGCGTTCGAGCATTTCGAGGTGCATCTGCTGCTGGTCACCGACAGCGTCGACGGCACCGCCGACCTGGGCGGCGTGACCGCCTCTTTGGGTCCCGACGGCGCGAACCCGTGCGCGGCCGGTGTGGTGACCGACCGCTGCGCGCGGGGCTTGGTGCGCGACAACGACGCCGAGCCGGTGGTGCGGTTGTTGCAGGCGGCGGGCCAGGGTGTGGCTGCGGTGGGGGCGGTGGCCTCCGAGGGCACCGGCGGCTCCGGCGGGGAGCTGGTGTTCAAGGTGGGGCTGTTCGACGCGGTGGGCGGCCACGCGGTGCGAAGCGGCCGCGACGCGGTGGTGTCCTATTCGGTGGGGGACCTCGCCGCGGGCGAGGCGGTCCCGTCGGATCCGGCGGGGCTGTCGCGGGCGGTGGGCGGCACGCTCACCGGCGGGGTGTGGACCCCCGACGACTACGACTACGAGGCGGTGTCGGCGGGGTCGGGGCAGGTGACGATCCGCGCGGGCGACGAGACCGCGGACCTCGCGGCGGTGGCGGTGCGCCCCGACGACGTGGACGAGACCGACGAGGTGCTCAAGGCGACGCTGGTGTCCGCGGGCGGCGCGGCGCTGCCCCCCGACGCGGCGGACAGGCGGGCGTGGGGCGTCGTCACCGACGACGACGTCGCCGAGCTGCGCCTGGTGGACGGCTGCGACCACGGCGACGGCGACGACGACCCCGGCGCCGCGGACCCCGAGGACCCCGACAACCCCGGCGACCACGAGGGCGACTTCCAGGCCTGCGCCGAGGAGGGCTCGCCGCTGGGCTTCGGTGTGGAGCTGTCGCTGGAGGTGTCGCGGCCGGTCACGTTCCAGTGGTGGGTCCAGGCCCCCACCACCGGCCACGCCGCCACGCTGCCCCCCGCGGCGGGCGCCGACGTCTCCGCCGCCGGTCTGGGCACCGAGACGGCGAAGCGGCGCTTCAGTATCGCCGCGGGCACCCTCAGCGACTCCATCGGGGTGGGCACCGTCGACGACGACGTCTTCGAGGCCGACGAGAGGCTGAACCTGCGCATCGAGGCCATCGCCGGCGTCGACCTCAACGCCAGTCTGGCCCGAGGCTCCGCGGTGGGCGCGGTCCTCAACGACGACGCCGCGCCGCGGGTGCGCATCGCCGACGCCGCGTCGGTGACCGAGGGCTCGCCGGGCTCGGCGGGCGGCCCGGCGCGGTTCGCGGTCACCCTCACCGACGGCGACGGCGACGAGTCTCCCAGCATCTTCGACGTCTACATTCGCTGGGAGGTGCGCCACAGGGCCGCCACCGGGACCGCGGTGACCGACGACGGCGACTTCCCCGCCGGGGGCCTCACCGGCACGCTGGAGATCCCCGCCGGCGACACCTCCGCCGACCTCGACGTCGAGGTGGCCGCCGACGCGCTGTTCGAGGGCGGCACCGGCGTGTTCGAGCATTTCGAGGTGTACCTGCTCGGCGTCACCGACCGCGTCGACGGCACCGCCGACCTGGGCGGCGTGACGGCCTCTTTGGGTCCCGACGGCGCGGACCCGTGCACCGCCGGTGTGGTGACTGACCGCTGCGCGCGGGGCTTGGTGCGCGACAACGACGCGGCGCCGTCGTTGAGTGTGTCGGCGCCTGCTGCGGCGGTGCCTGAGGGCGGGGTTGTCGAGTTCACGGTGAGTTTGAGCGCGCCCAGCGGGCGTGAGGCGTCTGTGGATTATGCGACGTCGGTGGCGGCGGGTTCGACGGTGGGCCAGGGCGCGGCCTGCGGCGACGACCCGGCGTCGATGCCGGACCTCGTGGAGGCGTCGGGCACGCTGGTGTTTGATCCCGCGGATCCCGATGTGGCGGCGCGGACGTCCAAGACGGTGCCGGTGCAGTCCTGTGACGACGTCCTCGACGAGGACGAGGAGGCGTTCGAGCTGGGGCTCAGCGGCGAGTCGGGCGCCACCCTGGCCGCTGCGGACGCGGCGGCCACCGGGCTGATCGCCGACACCGACCCGGCGCCGAGGCTGGGGGTGGCCCCGGCGCTGGCCGCCGCCACCGAGGGCGAGGCTGTGGTGTTCACGGTGAGTTTGAGCGCGCCCAGCGGACGCGACGCGGCCGTCAGCTACTTCACCGTCCACGGCCGGGGCAGTCTCACCGCCGGCGACGGCGACTACGCGGCGGTGCCGGAGGCCTCGGCGCAGGACTTGGTCTTCGAGCCGGGCGAACCGCTGGAGCAGACGGTGACGATCGCGACCACAGACGACGCCTTCGAGGAGGGCGAGGAGCGGTTCCAGCTGCGGCTCAAGGACTTCGCCAACGCCGACCGGGGCGACGCCGTCGCGGTGGGCGCCATCCGCGACGAGTGCATCGACCCGGCCCAGACCGACCCCACCGCGGACGACTACGGCGCGCCCACCCTCAGCGCGGCCGCCGCCGCGACCGTCGCCGAGGGCGACGCCCTCACCGTGGCGGTCGCGCTGTCGGAGCCGCTGTGCGTGGACGCGGTCCTCAGCGCCCGGGCCGCCGCGGGCACCGCGGGACGCTGGGACGCCCCCGTCACCGCGGCCGGCGAGATGGTCCACGCCCGCGTCGACGCCTTCACCCTCGCGGTGAGCCTGGAGGCGCCGACGCTGCAGGACGCCGTCTTCGAGGGCGACGAGACGTTCACGCTGCATCTGAACTGGAACCGCGACTCCGACCCCTACGCCGACGTGGACCCCCTCGGCAGCCACTTCCCCGACATCGGAGGCGCCGACGACGTGGCCGTCACCGTCACCGTGGTCGACGACGACCCCGTCCCCAACGTGAGCGTCGCCGCGGCCCGCGCCGGCGAGGGCGACGCCGACATCGAGTTCACCGTGCGCCTCGACACGCTCAACGCCTTGCCGGTGGACGTGAACTACTGGACCCGCGACCTCACCGGCGCCGGCGCGGCCACCGAGGACGTCGACTACGACAAGATCGACTCCGGCGACAGCGCCCCCACGCTGACGCTGCCCGCCACCGCGGTCGACACCGCCGCCGGCATCCAGCTCGACGGCAGCGTCGGCTACAGCGCCTCACCCCCCCAGCAGACCGCCACCGTCGCGCTGATCCAAGACACCGCCTCAGAGGGCGACGAACGGTTCCAGCTGCGGATCAAGCTGGCCGCCGGCTCCACCGACCGGGCCACCCTCTCACCGTCGATCGCGGTGGGCACCATCATCGACGACGACTGCGTCGACCCCGCCAACACCAGCCACTCCGTGCCCACACTCACCTTCGCCGACGCCACCGTCACCGTCGACGAGACCGACACCGCAGCCCAGCTCCAGGTGACGATCAACCCGCCGGTGTGCGAGGGCGCCGCCGGGAACCTCATGAGCTTCACCACCGCCGACGGCACCGCCACCGCCGGAACCGACTACACCCACACCTCGGGCCAGCGCGGCCCCGGCGGCGGCGTGCGCCAAGTCGACTTCACCGTCGCCATCCGCGACGACAACACGACCGAGCCCGACGAGACCTTCGAGTTCCAAGTCGCCTGGCGAGGCGACGACGCCCCCCAGCGCTTCCGCGACCAGGCCCCCACCACCGCCACCGTGGAGATCACCGACGACGACCTCCCCACCATCACCTTCACCCAGGCCCAGTTCGCCATCACCGAGGAAGACGCCGACCTGGTGTTCCACCTCGAGCTCGACGAGCCCGCCCAGAAGCCCCTGTCGGTGCAGTACACCACCCTGCAGTTCACCTCGTCGCAGGGGCTCGGAACGTACATCGTGCCCGCCACCGCAGGCGAGGACTACACCCACACCACCGGCACGCTCACCATGGCCGCCGGCGACAGCACCGCCACCATCACAGTGCCCGTCCTCGAGGACCGCCTCTGGGAGTCCGGCGAGAAGTTCCGGCTCGACCTGCACGACCCCGCCGGCGTGAAACTCTCCCAAAACGCCCAGAACCGCAACGCGCTGGGCCTGATCCAAGACGACGATTCGGACAACCAACCCTCACTCGAGCTCCTCGACCCCGACGACGCGACCGAGGGCGACGACATCCCGGTCACAGTGAGGGTGACCACCCCCGACAACACGACCAACGCCAGCGGCCGGATCGCGCGCTTCAGGATCGAACGATGCTCGTGGGGCCCGGACCCGAAGGCCACCGTCGGCGACGACTACGTGAACTTCGACCAGACAGTGGACATCCCCGCCGGCCAAACAGAGCACACACTCACGATCGAGACCGTCCACGACCTGACCCAGGAAGACGACGAGAACATCTGCATCCAAATCCGCAACGGCTTCAGAGCGACACTGAAGGATCCGCGCACGCGGTACGCCGCCATCATCGACGACGACGAGGAGACCACCATCACGGTCACCGGGCCCTCAGACCCCGTCGAGGAGGGCGGGACGCTCACCTTCGCTCTGACGCTCACCGAGCCCGTCGACGAGGAGGTCACCGTCACCGCCGCCACCTCCGACGGCACCGCGGTGGCCGCCACCGACGACCAGCCCGGCGACTACACCGCCGTCGACGCCGTGGTGACGTTCGCGCCCGGCGAGACCTACAAGACCGTCGACGTCGCCACCGTCGACGACGACGTCCCCGAGAGCGACGAGACCCTCAGCCTCACACTCTCGAACCCCGAGCCGTCCGAGCGCGTCGGCGTCAACCCCGCCGCCGACGCCGCCGAGGGCGTCATCGCGTTCAACGACCGGCCCGTCATCACCGTCGAGCCCTACCACGTCTGCGAGACCGACGGCCACCTCGAGTTCACCGTCACCGTCGAACTCCCCGCCGGCGGCGCAGGAGACGACGACGTCACCGTCGACTACAGCACCGCCGCCGGCGACGACACCACCGCCGGCGTCCACTTCACCCACCAGGAATCCACGCTCACCTTCAGCCCCGGGCTCACCCTCCACACCGTCAAAGTCCCCGTCATCAACGACCACGACGACAACCCCACCCGCCACGTGCACCTCGAACTCCAGAACCCCCAAAACGCCGTCATCAGCCCCGGCCACCACACCACCGTCGGCGAGGTCTACGACGACGAGGGCAGACGCACCGTCCACTACATCAACCCGCGGACATACGAAGGCGACCCCCTCGTCTTCGAAGCCGCCATCACCGAACCCGCCTGCGAACCAGTCGTCCTCCTCATAAACCTTCGATTCGCGACCAGCACCCAGGCACCCGCTACCTACACCCACAAGGATGGGGACGACAGCCAGGACAGCGTTTCAAGGGACTTGTATAGGAACTATGAAACAGGAGAAGACGAACATGTGGTGCACAGGTCGGACTACTACGGGTTCGACGACAACGCGGGTCCGACATTCACCGTCCGCCAGAGTCCCAGAAACCACGACGTCGACGACATCGACGACATCCGGACCGGGAGCGCCCATGTGACGATCCCCCGCCTGGCGCCCTCGGTGACTTGGACCTTTCAGACCAGAGAGGACGATGTCGCCGAGCCCGAGTGTCAATACAGGCATCCGGATAGTTTGGGGTATTCGGAGTGCATCACTTATGACCATGAGCGGGTGTTTCAACTAGCTCTAATAGCGAGCGGCCCCGCCGTCCATCCCACCGGCGACGGCCGCTTTCTGGAAGTCGGACGGAACGCCTTCCATGTAGCTGCCGGCCGCATCTATGACCGGCCGGAGTGGTTGGGCGCCGATGATGTGGTGTGCGTCGATCCGAGTAACGAGGACCATCCCGTCCCGGTCGTCGTGCTGGAGCCGGGCTTCGTGGTCGTCGGTGAGGACGCCGGGCGGGTCGAGACCCGGGTGAGCTTCGATCCGCCGTTCTGCGCGGACACGCAGCCGGAGCATCTCCTCGAGCTTGAACTCGGCGCCGACCACGGCGTATGGGCGAGAGACGCGAGCTACACCCACGCGCAGGCGAACGACTACAGGGCCAGCACGTTCTCCTACTCTCATGAGAGCGGCGTCATGGGAGTGAGTATCGCCAACGACTCCCGTTCAGAATTCACGGAGAGTCTGCTGCTCTCGGTCCGGTACTCTGATTCCAGTCTGCCGGAGCGGTTCTCGGAGTATCCCGGGGCGCCCTGGACGATCGTGATCGAGGACGACGAGGCCGCGCCGGTGGTGTTGGACGGCTGCGCCGGCACGGCCGTTGTCGCCGGCTCCCCCGGCGTGGGAAGCGATTCCTTCGTTCGCGATCTGCGGGTGCAGGAGGGCGTGCCGTGCAGCGTGAGCCTCACCCTCACCAAGGTCCTCCCCGATCAGGCGACGCTGAAATATCGCACGGTCGCCAAGACGGCGACAGCCGGCTCGGACTTCACCCACGTCGAGGGCACGGTGACGTTCGAGCCCGGCGAGAGGCACAAGCGCGTCGCGCTGGAGGTGCTTCACGACGCCGTCGACGACGACGGGGAGATCTTCTTCTTCGAGGTCTACGATCCGAGCCGCAACATCTTCCTCGGCGAGGACGACCTGGAGTTCCATATCGGGACGTTGCCGGTGCCGACGATCAACGTCGGCGACCGTGTCGTGGACGAGGGCGACATCACGCTGGCTTTCGTGCCGTTCCGCTATGTCGGGACCGAGACCCACCCGACGCATGTGGCCAGCTTCGATCTGCGGTCGGTGCAGCGCGACGTGCACGGCATGCCCTTCGGGACGGTGCCCGCGGGGACGGGCGAGCACCTCGGCGGCGAGTGCCCGGAGTCGGGCGACGCCTTGTGGAACAGCGCCGACGTGCCCGGGCTCCAGGGCCAGGAGGTGTTCTACGGCACGTTCCTGCGGGTCTGGGTGCGCGCCTGCGAGGACGACCTCGTCGAGGGCGACGAGGTCGTCGAGTTCGAGATACACAACCTGGCCGGGGCGGTGTCGGCGGACCGCTACGGCACCATCACCATCCGCGACAACGACGAGCCGCCGGTGCTGGCCTGGACCGACACCACCGTCGACGAGGGCGACGCCGTCACGATCACGGTGCAGCTCCCCAACCCGCCCCTTCGCCAGCGCGACGCCACCGTGGAATGGACCACGGTCGACGGCACCGCCGCCGGCACACCGCCCGGCGGGCTGTGCACCGCTGGCAGCGGCCGCTACGTGCAGGATTCCGGGACGCTCACGTTCGCTCCCGACGAGACCGAAAAGACGATCACGATCACCACCTGCGAGAACACCGCCACAGACGGCGACAGGACCTTCAGCGTACAGTTCAGCGCCCCGAGCCTCGCCGCCCTGCCGTCGGGCGACGACGCCGTGTCGGTCCAGATCAAAGACGACGACTCATGAGGCCCCGCCCGCTGACCGCAGCCTCGGCCGCCGCGCTGGCCTCGCTGGCCCCAGCCTGCGGATCCGGAGCGCCGCCCCCCCGGAAGCCCCGGCCGCAGTGACCCCCGCCGCCGACACCGACACCACCACAAACACATACACCCCCGCCCGAACCCGCACACCGGCGCCGCCGTGAGCCTCCGGTCCGCGGTGAACGGCGAGACGCCGCTGCTGTTCTGGTTCTGGGACCCGCTTTGACCGACGTGCAGGGGCGACGCCCCCGAGCTCGACCGGTTCGGTGATTACTTACGTGTGTAGCCACTAGCGCGGCTGCGCTGGACACCTGGCGGCTGCCCCTCTAGCGTGCTGGCAGCCGTATCAACACCGCGACCCCAAGCCGTGGGGTCCGCGCGACCAGACCTTCCCCGAGCGGGCCGAGGATGCCGTCATGGCTCCCCTCGGGTCGGTCGCACGGTGTTGATACGGCTCAGCATCCAACAGTCCCAACATCAGCTCGCACACGCGCGTAGGGTCAACCTCCACAGGGATCCTCCAGATCTCGGCTGTCGTGAAGCGCCGATTCTGGGGGATCCCTCGCTTTCAGCCGCGGACCCCTACCGCCTCCACTCCGACCTCAAACGCGAAGCGCCCCATATGTCGCCCCCACACATCCCAGCCGGAACACCACCACGCAACACAAAACCCCACCTCAACGGCCACGGCCTGACACCAAACCCCCGCCAAACTGACAAACTCGGGTCAGACCGTCACCGACGAGGCCATGGAGGTGCTCGAGGCCATCCTCAACCGGATCGACCGCGTCGACGACTGGACCTACAAGCTGTTCGTGTGGGTCCGGGGGGCGATCATCGCCCTACTGGTGCTGGGCGCCCTCTCGATCCTGAGCGTCGCCAGCATCTAGCGGCGACACCAGGGCCCTGCCGGCCCTCTCCCAGGTCTCCCTGTCGATCAGGGGCTCGTCGAGCGGCAGGCCCTCGAAGGGCTCGGGGTCAGGCGCGGTCATCGCGGAGGGCACTGGCAGGTCGGCCAGACGTAGGACGGCAGGCGCATCTGGCCAAGGACGACCTCGGTCGTGGCGTGGGGAAAGCCCTCGGGCACGCCGTGGTCTGATGCTGGGGGCCGGGTTGGGCGGACTGGAGCGACAGTGACGGCGGGGCCGCTGTAGCCGCCGTAGGGATTGCGGGGCGGGCGGGCGCGTGCGGTCATCGGCTGCCGTTCTGGGAGATCAACTTCTCCAGCATCGTCTCGACCCTGTCGAAGCGCTGACTCATGAGGCTCATCTCGGCCAGTATCGCCGTATGGAAGGTGTTGGTGCTCGACTGGAAGGCTTCGAGGCGGGTCTCAACGCGCTCCAGCCGCTGGTCCATGGAGGTGACGCGACGCTCTAGTGTGCCGAGTCGACCCTCGACCTCGTCCAGCCTGTCTCCTGTTGTGCGGGGGGCCATCGGACCTCCTCGCTCGTCCTGCCCTCTCACCCAGTGTACCCGAACCCTCACCGCCATCGGAGCCGACACCCGCAACCGGGACACAGCCAACAACACCTGACAAGCCCCCAAAGCGCCCCAGACCGCCGATATAGTGGAAACACCCCACCGCCGCGCCCCCTCTGACCTCCCCAAACGCGAAACAACTGACAAACTCGGGTCCGAGCCGGACACGCGGTGGCCGCCCCGAGGGGACGGGGGGCGCATTGCGAGCGGCCGTTGCACCCATCGCGTCGACGACACCGACTTCTACGACTGGGAGGACTGCGCCCGGGGCGCATCGCCCGACCCGGTGACGGGACGCGCCGCAATGGAGGCCCTGACCGAACGCGTGTGGGCCGAAACGCTGGCCCGCGGCAGGCCCGCCAACCCGCCGACACTGGTAGAGGGCCGATGCACCGAGCACCGAGCCGCGGCCTGCTACCTGCCCGGCACCCACACCATCAGCATCGAGACCGGCGTCACACAACGCGCGATCCTGCACGAACTGGCCCATGCCCTCATCACCGGCGACGACACCATGGCCGACTGCTACGCCGACTGGCGGCACGCTGTGGCGTCCTGCGCCCACGGAGTGCTGTTCAGATGCGCGGCGGACGCCCTGTATGTCCGCTACGGCGACATCGACCCGGCCGGTGTGTGCGGTGAAGTCCCAGACTTGGGCGAGTGGGCCCGCAGCACCGGCGAGGGTCGCACCGGGGACTGGGTTGAGTGGCGACTAGAGGCGTTCGAGGAGCGTTTCAGGGGCCTAGTGGTATGTCGTCGAACTCACCTCTTTCGTCCTGCCCTCACGTCCAGCGTATCGCCACTTACCACTCGCCGGGTTGCACTCACCGGCTGACGGCGTAGTGGCCGTGGGCGGTGAGCTGCCGCCACGACAGCCGCTTGCCGCTCATCGACTGAGCGGCCTCGGCCATCCGCTCGACCACGTGGCAGCGGCGGCGGTTGAAGCGGAAGGTGTGCTCCTCCAGGTAGCGGTGCAGATGCTCGGGGCTCCACCGGTGGTACGTGCCGACGTAGATGCGCTTCAGCGTCGACCAGTAGTTCTCCACGTGGTTAGTGGTCTGTCCGTTGTCGTCCACGTACTCGCCGATGCGGTGGATGACCTTCTGGTGGTCGTAGCCCAGCGTGGTGAGCAGGTCGTAGATGCTGGAGCCGTCGGTGTGGACCTCGGTGCCCTCCGCCGCAGCCACGGCCCGCACGATGGCGACGGCCATCGGGGCGGTGACCTCATGCACCGCGACGGCGGTGGCCTGTCCGCTGGCGTTGTCGACCACGCCGAACACGGGGGTCTGCTCGGTGCGGTGCCTGCGGTCGGCATGCTCCACTTGGACTTCCCGCCGATGTACGCCTCGTCGACCTCTATCGGACCGTCGAAGCCGGGCAGGCAGTCCTCGGCCAGGGCCCGCCGGATGCGGTGGCTGACATGCCACGCCGACTTCTGTGTGATCCCGAGGTCGGCGGCCAGCTGGACCGACGAGCGGCCCTTCGGGTTGGCGACGATGAGGAACAGTGCGAGCAGCCAGGTCTGCGCTCCGAGCTTGCTGTCGTGCATCGGGGTGTCCGTCTTGAACGAGAAGTGCCTCCGGCAGTCCCTGCACCGGTGGGGCTGGGGTCGGCGGGACCTCACAGCCGACACCCTAGTTGATTCGCAGTGCGGGCAGATCGGCGTTGAGGGCCAGCGCCACGCCTCGAACTGGCCCGGCCGCCGTCGAGAGCCTGCTGAGGACACTGGAATGAGGCCGCGGCGGATGAACTGAGGTCGGCCATTGAACTGAGGTCGGCCATGAACTACCCTTGCCCCGATGCTGGGGCGGCGGTGGATGAGTGGAGGTCGGTCGTGGACGGCTCTTGTTCCGATGCTGGGGCGGCGGCGGGTGAGTGGAGGTCGGTCGTGGACGGCTCTTGTTCCGATGCTGGGGCGGCGGCGGGTGAGTGGAGGCCGGCCATGAGCGATCCCTGTCTCGATGCTGGGGCGGCGGGTGAGTGGGGGTCGGCTATGTACGGCTCTTGCCGGGCGACGGTGGGGGACCGCCTGCGTGCTGTGGCTGGGTTCTCGGCTGTTGCGGTGGTTGTGGGCGCGGCTGCCACGGCTGCTGCGGTGGCGTTCGCGGCTGTTGGTGCGGCCGGGGAGCCCGCCGGGGCGGCTGTCGCCCGGTTCAGTCCGCCGGCGGCCCGCCCGGCGGGCTTGTGGCCGGGTGGCGCCGCCGTGCCGGTGCCGGGTCCGGTGTCTGGGGGCGCGCTGTCTGTTGTGGCGGGTGCGGCGGTGCCCGGGGTCGGGCTGTCCGCCGCCGCGGCCGGGACGCAGTCCGGGTTGGAGTCTGAGGCGGCGCTGTCTGGTCTCTTGGAGGCGGTTGTGCGTGACGCGGCGCCGCCGGGTCCGTTGGATGTGGTGGGGTCGGAGCCGGTCATCGACGCGCCGGCCGCGGCCGCGGGCGCGGCCGGCCGTTCCGCTGGTGCGGCGGCTGGCGCGGCTGTGTTCCAGCAGCCCGCGTTGCCGGGCTGTGTGCAGGCGGATGCATCGATCTCCACCAAGGGGGTGAGACAGGCCAGACACGGCCTGCCGCCTGCGGGGCATCTGATGCGCAAGGTGCGTGTCAACGGCAAGGGCTACGGCGACGACGACTTCGTCGGCGGGAACTTCGACTTCGCCGACTTCAGCGAGCTCAACCCGGACAACAAGCTGGTGATGTTCTGGTTCTGGACGCCGCATTGACCGTCGTGCCGGAACGACGCCGGGAGCGTCGCAACGTTCGCTAGTCGCAATGAGGACGATGTCGTGGTCATCGGCTTGGGCGCGGGGGACCACTGGGTCGACGACAAGCCCACGGACCTGGACCAGTTGGAGGCGTGGTGGGCGACCCCGAAGGGGTTCGTGGAGGGTTGGGGGGGACCCCCGACCATGCTGTGGGAGCCCGGCGGGAGGCTGTGGGGGAGGTACGGCGGCGCACGGCAGTCCGACTTCGTGCTGCTCGACTCCGACGGGACGGTGCTGGCGCCGGGCGGTCCGATGACGTTCGCCTCGGTGAGCGCGACGGAGGGCCTGCTCCAGTACCACCTCGACAGTGCGAACCCCTGACGGCGATGCGAAAGCACCACCTCGACAGTGCGAACCCCTGACGGCGATGCGAACCCCTGACCGGCCGCCCCGCCGCCCGAGGCTCCGTCCCGCCCGACCCGCGCCGCGGCCGCGGCGCGGCGGTGGGGCCGGGGGGGGGGAGCAACCAGCCCCGACACTGCCGCGCCAGAGCCGCTCAACAACGTCAAGGGGGGGGGGCTCCGCGGCGGGGGCGGCTCCGCGGTCTGAAGGTGATGTGGCGGTGGGGGTTCTGTGGTGAGTTCTTCGCGGCGCGGCGGTGGTGCTGTGGTGGCGGTGGGTTCTTTGCGGCCTGTGGGTGGCGGTGGGGTGGGTTCTTTGTGGTGCGGCAGCCGGTTGCGGGGGGTCTGGGGGCGTGGTGATGGGGGTTCGATGTCGTTGGAGGTTGTGTTGGTGGTGCCGGTGTTGATGTTGTTGGCGTTGTTCGTGTTGTGGGCGGGTCGTGGGGGGCGGGCTGCGTTGATCACTGATCTGGCTGCGGAGGAGGCGGCCACCGCGGCTGCTTTGGTGTGCGAGGAGGGGAGGCCGGGTTGTGGGGAGTTGGTGTCGGAGGTGCTGCGGGCGCGGCCTGGTTTGGAGTTCTTGTGCATTGGCGGGCCGCGTCCTGTGCCGGGCAGCGGCGGGGAGATCCTCGAGGAGGTGTGGCTGGACCGCGGCGATTTCGAGGTGGCTGCGGCGGATTCGGAGGTGAGTGCGCTGGGGGTGCTGGGGGTGAGTTTCGTGTGTGAGACCGATGGGGCGGTGGCGCCTTTGCGGGGGGTGTTCCCCACGGTCGCGTTCCGGGGTCAGGCGTCGGAGGTGGCTGTGCTTCAGGGTCCGCCCAGGGTGGGCGTGGACGACGTCAGCGTGGTGGAGGGCACGGGGGGCGCCACGACCCTCACGTTCACGTTGACTCTTGACGCTCCGGCCCCGCAGGACGCTGTTTTGACCTACAGCGTCGTGGGGGGCGGCTATGGCGGCGGTCAGGCGACCGCGGGCGACGATTTCACGCCGCGGTCGCCGATGCAGGTGACGATAAGCCAGGGCGACATGTCGGCTGTGGTCGAGGTGGGGGTCGTGACCGATGGCCTCTACGAGGCCGACGAGACTTTCGAGCTGGTGTTCGATCCCCCGCCTCTGTCGGCGGGGCCGGGTTCGGTGCCGGTGGTCAACATCCCGGACCGGACCGCGGTGGGCACGATCGTCAACGATGACGACCTGCCGGCGGTCACCGTCGGCGACGTCTCGGGGCTCGAGACCGGGCGCGGGCTCGGATTCGTGGTGGGGCTGGGCGCGGGGGTGGGCCGCGACGTGGAGATCGTCTTGCGCACCGCCGTCGACGCCCGGCCCGGCGCCGTGGCGGCGACCTCGGGGACGTCGTGCACCGCCCCTTTGGAGACTGTCCGCGGCAACGACCCGACCGACTACATCGACGCCGGCGCCCCCGCCACGTTGACGTTCACGCCCGGGCCTGCCTCGTCGCAGACGGTGACGGTGGGGCAGTGCGACGACCTCGTCGGCGAGCCCGACGAGACGCTGCTGCTGCGGTGGGAGACCGTGGGCGTCGATCCCGACGACAACCCGCAGTCCGGCGTGGCCGTCGGCACGATCAGCGACGACGAGCCCCGCCTGCGCGTCGACGGCGACTGCGGCACCGACGCCATCGACGCGGTGAGCGTGTCCGAGGGGGCCGGGCCGCTGGTGTTCGGGGTGTGCCGCACCCGGCCCAACTATCCGAACTCTCCTGCCGACCCGGTGGTGCGGGTCCGCTACCGGACGGTGATGCACCCCCCCTCGGGCGGCCGTCCCGCGGAGGCGCCCGACGACTACGCGGCGGCGACGGGCCGGCTCGTGTTCGGGGCCAGCGAGACCTTCAAGACCGTGGCGGTGACCGTGGTCGACGACGGCCTCGACGAGCACGACGAGACGCTGCGGCTGGAGCTGTTCGACCCCAGCGACAACGCCTCGGTCGAGGCCGATCCGGCCCGTCGCGGCGTCGGCACCATCCTCGACGACGACGATCCGCCCAACGTGCGCGTCTTCGACGCCTCCGCCCCGGAGACCGACGATCCCAACAACCCCGACGACGCCCGGCTCAGTTTCGTGGTGGAGCTCGACGCGCCCAGCGGCAAGGAGGTGACCGTCGAGTACTGGACCGGGGACGACGCCGCGCCGGGACGCGACGCCGCCGATGCGGGCGCCGACTACACGGCCGTCGCGCAGACGCCTGCCCGGTCCTCGATCGACATCGCTGCGGGCGCCACGACGGCCGAGATCGCGGTGGTTCTCGTCGACGACGCCGTCGACGAGCCCGACCCCGAGTCCTTCGTGCTGCGCCTGGCCGCCTTCGACGCCGGTTTCGAGAGCGCGCCGGTGGATGCAGCCGATCCCTGCCCGCTACAGCAGGACGATCCGCTGACCACGCTGGTGGACGAGTCCGTGGCGCTGGGCCGCGACAACTGCGCGCTGGGCCTCATCGGCGACGACGATCTCCCGCCGTTCGCGGTGGTCGCCGACGCGGACGCGGCCGAGGGCGGGGATCTGGGGTTCGTGGTGGGGCTCTTCGACGCCGCCGGCCTCCCCGTCACCAGCGAGCAGGAGGTGACCGTCGGCTACCAGCTCGAGGTCGGCACGGCCCTGCGGGGGGACTTCGACCCCTCCCAGTCGCCGCACTTCACGTGGCCCCCGACTCCGCCGCCGCTCCCGAGCGGGACGCTCACCATCCCGGCCGGCACCCGGGAGCGGACTGTGAGGCTGCGCGCCGCCGCCGACAACATCTACGAGCCGAACGACGAGACGTTCACGCTGCGGTTGACCCTCCCCGTGGACGCCAACGCCAGGCTGCATCCCGTGGGGAACCCCTGCCAGAGCAACGAGGAGGTCGACGACTGCGCGGTGGGCACGATCACCGAGAGCGGCGACCCGCCGGCTGTGAGCGTCGCGGCGCCGTTGGCGGACACGCCCGAGGACCGTGCGGACCCGTCGTTCGACGGCAACGTCATGAACTTCCGGGCCACGCTCGACAAGGCGAGCACGGTGGGCTCGACGATCCGCTACCGCACCGTGCCGTCCACCGCGCCGGGCGACGCGATCGGCGGCGGCTCGGCCGGGTTCCAGGTGGACTACCTGACCGTGCCCGGCACCGGCGACGGCGTCACCTACCCCGGCGACGCCGGCGTCACCTACGGCGTGGTCACTGTCCCCGCCGGCGGTCGGGTCGCCGAGCTGCCGGTGCGGGTCTTCGACGACGGCGTCGACGAGAGCGACGAGACGGTGCACGTGGAGCTGCTGGCCCCCCGCAGCGGCGACAACGTCACCGTCGTCGCCACCGCCCGCGCCGCTACGGGCGCCATCGCCGACGACGACGTCATCCATCTGCGCTTCGTGGACGTGTGCACCGACCCCGGCGACGTGTACGAGGCCTGCGCCGACGAGGGCGCCGGCGACATGGTGTTCACTGTCGGGCTCTTCGACCCGATCACGAACGCTGAGGCCACGACCGCCGTGGACGTGACGGTGGGGGTGGGTACCGTCGACGGGACCGCGCAGGCGGGTTCCGACTTCACCGCGCCCGCTGCGACGGCGACGATCAGCGCCAACACCGAGACGGCCACCATCAGCGTGCCGCTGATCGACGACGCCTACAACGAGGCCGACGAGACGTTCCAGGTCGTGCTGCGTGGCGGCGCCGGCACGTTCGCCACCATCGACGGCAACTCGGGGCAGGGCGCGATCTTCAACGACGACAACCCGCCGCGGGTGCGCATCGCCGACGCCGCGTCGGTGACCGAGGGCGGCGACGCCGAGTTCGCGGTGACGCTGGTCGACGCGGGCGGCAACCAGGTCGCGGCGGGCCAGGACGTCTACATCAACTGGAGGGTCGAGCACAGAGCCGCCGACAGCAGGCTCACCGTCACCGACGCAGACGACTTCCCCCCCGGGGGCCTCACCGGCACGCTGGAGATCCTCAAGGGCGTACGCGACCCCGTGCTGGCTGTGCCCGTCGCCGCCGACACGCTGTTCGAGGGCGGCACCGGCGCGTTCGAGCATTTCGAGGTGCATCTGCTGCTGGTCACCGACAGCGTCGACGGCACCGCCGACCTGGGCGGCGTGACCGCCACGCTGGGTCCCGACGGAGCGGCCCCGTGCACCGCCGGCGACGTCGCCGACCGCTGCGCGCGCGGCGTGGTGCGCGACAACGACGCCGAGCCGGTGGTGCGGTGGGTGCAGGCGGCGGGGCAGGCGGCGGGGGTTGGTGCGGCGGCCTCCGAGGGCACCGGCGGCTCCGGCGGGGAGCTGGTGTTCAAGGTGGGGCTGTTCGACGCGGTGGGCGGCCACGCGGTGCGAAGCGGCCGCGACGCGGTGGTGGCCTATTCGGTGGGGGACCTCGACAACGACGCCGAGATCCCCTCGGACCCGGCGGGGCTGTCGCGGGCGGTGGGCGGCACGCTCACCGGGGGGGTGTGGACCCCCGACGACTACGACTACGCGGCGGTGTCGGCGGGGTCGGGGCAGGTGACGATCCGCGCGGGCGACGAGACCGCGGACCTCGCGGCGGTGGCGGTGCGCCCCGACACCGTGGACGAGACCGACGAGGTGCTCAAGGCGACGCTGGTGTCCGCGGGCGGCGCGGCGCTGCCCCCCGACGCGGACAGGCGGGCGTGGGGCGTCGTCACCGACGACGACGTCGCCGAGCTGCGCCTCGTCGACGGCTGCGACCACGGCGACGGCGACGACGACCCCGGCGCCGCGGACCCCGAGGACCCCGACAACCCCGGCGACCACGAGGGCGACTTCCAGGCCTGCGCGCGGGAGGGCTCGGCGCTGGGCTTCGGCGTGGAGCTGTCGCTGGAGGTGTCGCGGACGGTGAGCTTCCTTTGGTGGGTCCAGGCCCCCACCACCGGCCACGCCGCCACGCTGCCCCCCGCGGCGGGCGCCGACGTCTCCGCCGCCGGCCTGGGCACCGAGACGGCGAAGCGGCCCTTCAGTATCGCCGCGGGCGCCCGGACCGCGTCGATCCCGGTGGGCACCGTCGACGACGACGTCTTCGAGGCCGACGAGAGGCTGAACCTGTACATCGCGGTCGATCCCGACAACGCCCTCAACGCCACCATGGGCGACAACATCTCGGTGGGGGCGGTCCTCAACGACGACGCCGCGCCGCGGGTGCGCATCGCCGACGCCGCGTCGGTGACCGAGGGCTCGCCGGGCTCGGCGGGCGGCCCGGCGCGGTTCGCGGTCACCCTCGTCGACGGCGACGGCGACGAGTCTCCCAGCCTCTTCGACGTGTACATCAACTGGGAGGTGCGCCACAGGGCCGCCACCGGGACCGCGGTGACCGGCGACGACGACTTCCCCGCCGGGGGCCTCACCGGCACGCTGGAGATCCCCGCCGGCGACATCGCCGCCGACCTCGACGTCGAGGTGGCCGCCGACGCGCTCTATGAGGGCGGCACCGGCGCGTTCGAGCATTTCGAGGTGCATCTGCTGCTGGTCACCGACCGCGTCGACGGCACCGCCGACCTGGGCGGCGTGACCGCCTCTTTGGGTCTCGACGGCGCGGCCCCGTGCGCGGCCGGTGTGGTGACCGACCGCTGCGCGCGGGGTTCGGTCGAGGACGACGACGCCGAGCCGGTGGTGCGGTTGTTGCAGGCGGCGGGGCAGGCGGCGGGGGTTGGTGCGGCGGCCTCCGAGGGCACCGGCGGCTCCGGCGGGGAGCTGGTGTTCAAGGTGGGGCTGTTCGACGCGGTGGGCGGCCACGCGGTGCGAAGCGGCCGCGACGCGGTGGTGTCCTATTCGGTGGGAGACCTCGCCGCGGGCGAGGCGGTCCCGTCGGATCCGGCGGGGCTGTCGCGGGCGGTGGGCGGCACGCTCACCGGGGTGGTGTGGACCCCCGCCGGCTCCGACTATGCGGCGGTGTCGGCGGGGCAGGTGACGATCCGCGCGGGCGACGAGACCGCGGACCTCGCGGCGGTGGCGGTGCGCCCCGACGACGTGGACGAGACCGACGAGGTGCTCAAGGCGACGCTGCTGTCCGCGGGCACCTCGGGCGCGGCGCTGCCCCCCGACGCGGACAGGCGGGCGTGGGGCGTCGTCACCGACGACGACGTCGCCGAGTTGCGCCTGGTGGACGGCTGCGACCACGGCGACGGCGACGACGACCCCGGCGCCGCGGATCCCGAGGATCCCGACAACCCCGGCGACCACGAGGGCGACTTCCAGGCCTGCGCCGAGGAGGGCTCGGCGCTGGGCTTCGGTGTGGAGCTGTCGCTGGAGGTGTCGCGGCCGGTCACGTTCCAGTGGTGGGTCCAGGCCCCCACCACCGGCCACGCCGCCACGCTGCCCCCCGCGGCGGGCGCCGACGTCTCCGCCGCCGGTCTGGGCACCGAGACGGCGAAGCGGCGCTTCACCATCGCCGCGGGCACCCTCAGCGCGTCCATCGGGGTGGGCACCGTCGACGACGACGTCTTCGAGGCCGACGAGAGGCTGAACCTGCGCATCGAGGCCATCGCCGGCGTCGACCTCAACGCCAGTCTGGCCCGAGGCTCCGCGGTGGGCGCGGTCCTCAACGACGACGCCGCGCCGCGGGTGCGCATCGCCGACGCCGCGTCGGTGACCGAGGGCTCGCCGGGCTCGGCGGGCGGCCCGGCGCGGTTCGCGGTCACCCTCGTCGACGGCGACGGCGACGAGTCTCCCAGCCTCTTCGACGTGTACATCAACTGGGAGGTGCGCCACAGGGCCGCCACCGGGACCGCGGTGACCGGCGACGGCGACTTCCCCGCCGGGGGCCTCACCGGCACGCTGCACATCCCCGCCGGCGACACCGCCGCCGACCTCGACGTCGAGGTGGCCGCCGACGCGCTCTATGAGGGCGGCACCAGCGCGTTCGAGCATTTCGAGGTGCATCTGCTGCTGGTCACCGACAGCGTCGACGGCACCGCCGACCTGGGCGGCGTGACCGCCTCTTTGGGTCCCGACGGCGCGAACCCGTGCGCGGCCGGTGTGGTGACCGACCGCTGCGCGCGGGGCTTGGTGCGCGACAACGACGCCGAGCCGGTGGTGCGGTTGTTGCAGGCGGCGGGCCAGGGTGTGGCTGCGGTGGGGGCGGTGGCCTCCGAGGGCACCGGCGGCTCCGGCGGGGAGCTGGTGTTCAAGGTGGGGCTGTTCGACGCGGTGGGCGGCCACGCGGTGCGAAGCGGCCGCGACGCGGTGGTGTCCTATTCGGTGGGGGACCTCGCCGCGGGCGAGGCGGTCCCGTCGGATCCGGCGGGGCTGTCGCGGGCGGTGGGCGGCACGCTCACCGGGGTGGTGTGGACCCCCGCCGGCTCCGACTATGCGGCGGTGTCGGCGGGGTCGGGGCAGGTGACGATCCGCGCGGGCGACGAGACCGCGGACCTCGCGGCGGTGGCGGTGCGCCCCGACGACGTGGACGAGACCGACGAGGTGCTCAAGGCGACGCTGCTGTCCGCGGGCACCTCGGGCGCGGCGCTGCCCCCCGACGCGGCGGACAGGCGGGCGTGGGGCGTCGTCACCGACGACGACGTCGCCGAGCTGCGCCTCGTGGACGGCTGCGACCACGGCGACGGCGACAACGACCCCGGCGCCGCGGACCCCGAGGACCCCGACAACCCCGGCGACCACGAGGGCGACTTCCAGGCGTGCGCGCGGGAGGGCTCGCCGCTGGGCTTCGGTGTGGAGCTGTCGCTGGAGGTGTCGCGGCCGGTGAGCTTCCTTTGGTGGGTCCAGGCCCCCACCACCGGCCACGCCGCCACGCTGCCCCCCGCGGCGGGCGCCGACGTCGCCGCCGCCGGTCTGGGCACCGAGACGGCGAAGCGGCGCTTCACCATCGCCGCGGGCACCCTCAGCGACTCCATCGGGGTGGGCACCGTCGACGACGACGTCTTCGAGGCCGACGAGAGGCTGAACCTGTACATCGCGGTCGATCCCGACAACGCCCTCAACGCCACCATGGGCGACAACATCTCGGTGGGGGCGGTCCTCAACGACGACGCCGCGCCGCGGGTGCGCATCGCCGACGCCGCGTCGGTGACCGAGGGCTCGCCGGGCTCGGCGGGCGGCCCGGCGCGGTTCGCGGTCACGCTGGTCGACGGCGACGGCGACGAGTCTCCCAGCCTCTTCGACGTGTACATCAACTGGGAGGTGCGCCACAGGGCCGCCACCGGGACCGCGGTGACCGGCGACGGCGACTTCCCCGCCGGGGGCCTCACCGGCACGCTGCACATCCCCGCCGGCGACATCGCCGCCGACCTCGACGTCGAGGTGGCCGCCGACGCGCTCTATGAGGGCGGCACCGGCGCGTTCGAGCATTTCGAGGTGCATCTGCTGCTGGTCACCGACCGCGTCGACGGCACCGCCGACCTGGGCGGCGTGACCGCCTCTTTGGGTCTCGACGGCGCGGCCCCGTGCGCGGCCGGCGACGTCGCCGACCGCTGCGCGCGGGGTTCGGTCGAGGACGACGACGCCGAGCCGGTGGTGCGGTTGTTGCAGGCGGCGGGGCAGGCGGCGGGGGTTGGTGCGGCGGCCTCCGAGGGCACCGGCGGCTCCGGCGGGGAGCTGGTGTTCAAGGTGGGGCTGTTCGACGCCGACAACAACGCGGTGCGAAGCGGCCGCGACGCGGTGGTGTCCTATTCGGTGGGGGACCTCGCCGCGGGCGAGGCGGTCCCGTCGGATCCGGCGGGGCTGTCGCGGGCGGTGGGCGGCACGCTCACCGGCGGGGTGTGGACCCCCGCCGGCTCCGACTATGCGGCGGTGTCGGCGGGGCAGGTGACGATCCGCGCGGGCGACGAGACCGCGGACCTCGCGGCGGTGGCGGTGCGCCCCGACGACGTGGACGAGACCGACGAGGTGCTCAAGGCGACGCTGCTGTCCGCGGGCACCTCGGGCGCGGCGCTGCCCCCCGACGCGGCGGACAGGCGGGCGTGGGGCGTCGTCACCGACGACGACGTCGCCGAGCTGCGCCTCGTCGACGGCTGCGACCACGGCGACGGCGACGACGACCCCGGCGCCGCGGACCCCGAGGACCCCGACAACCCCGGCGACCACGAGGGCGACTTCCAGGCGTGCGCGCGGGAGGGCTCGCCGCTGGGCTTCGGTGTGGAGCTGTCGCTGGAGGTGTCGCGGCCGGTCACGTTCCAGTGGTGGGTCCAGGCCCCCACCACCGGCCACGCCGCCACGCTGCCCCCCGCGGCGGGCGCCGACGTCTCCGCCGCCGGTCTGGGCACCGAGACGGCGAAGCGGCGCTTCAGTATCGCCGCGGGCACCCTCAGCGACTCCATCGGGGTGGGCACCGTCGACGACGACGTCTTCGAGGCCGACGAGAGGCTGAACCTGCGCATCGAGGCCATCGCCGGCGTCGACCTCAACGCCAGTCTGGCCCGAGGCTCCGCGGTGGGCGCGGTCCTCAACGACGACGCCGCGCCGCGGGTGCGCATCGCCGACGCCGCGTCGGTGACCGAGGGCTCGCCGGGCTCGGCGGGCGGCCCGGCGCGGTTCGCGGTCACCCTCGTCGACGGCGACGGCGACGAGTCTCCCAGCATCTTCGACGTCTACATTCGCTGGGAGGTGCGCCACAGGGCCGCCACCGGGACCGCGGTGACCGGCGACGGCGACTTCCCCGCCGGGGGCCTCACCGGCACGCTGGAGATCCCCGCCGGCGACACCTCCGCCGACCTCGACGTCGAGGTGGCCGCCGACGCGCTGTTCGAGGGCGGCACCGGCGTGTTCGAGCATTTCGAGGTGTACCTGCTCGGCGTCACCGACCGCGTCGACGGCACCGCCGACCTGGGCGGCGTGACGGCCTCTTTGGGTCCCGACGGCGCGGACCCGTGCACCGCCGGTGTGGTGACTGACCGCTGCGCGCGGGGCTTGGTGCGCGACAACGACGCGGCGCCGTCGTTGAGTGTGTCGGCGCCTGCTGCGGCGGTGCCTGAGGGCGGGGTTGTCGAGTTCACGGTGAGTTTGAGCGCGCCCAGCGGGCGTGAGGCGTCTGTGGATTATGCGACGTCGGTGGCGGCGGGTTCGACGGTGGGCCAGGGCGCGGCCTGCGGCGACGACCCGGCGTCGATGCCGGACCTCGTGGAGGCGTCGGGCACGCTGGTGTTTGATCCCGCGGATCCCGATGTGGCGGCGCGGACGTCCAAGACGGTGCCGGTGCAGTCCTGTGACGACGTCCTCGACGAGGACGAGGAGGCGTTCGAGCTGGGGCTCAGCGGCGAGTCGGGCGCCACCCTGGCCGCTGCGGACGCGGCGGCCACCGGGCTGATCGCCGACACCGACCCGGCGCCGAGGCTGGGGGTGGCCCCGGCGCTGGCCGCCGCCGTCGAGGGCGAGGCTGTGGTGTTCACGGTGAGTTTGAGCGCGCCCAGCGGACGCGACGCGGCCGTCAGCTACTTCACCGTCCACGGCCGGGGCAGTCTCACCGCCGGCGACGGCGACTACGCGGCGGTGCCGGAGGCCTCGGCGCAGGACTTGGTCTTCGAGCCGGGCGAACCGCTGGAGCAGACGGTGACGATCGCGACCACAGACGACGCCTTCGAGGAGGGCGAGGAGCGGTTCCAGCTGCGGCTCAAGGACTTCGCCAACGCCGACCGGGGCGACGCCGTCGCGGTGGGCGCCATCCGCGACGAGTGCATCGACCCGGCCCAGACCGACCCCACCGCGGACGACTACGGCGCGCCCACCCTCAGCGCGGCCGCCGCCGCGACCGTCGCCGAGGGCGACGCCCTCACCGTGGCGGTCGCGCTGTCGGAGCCGCTGTGCGTGGACGCGGTCCTCAGCGCCCGGGCCGCCGCGGGCACCGCGGGACGCTGGGACGCCCCCGTCACCGCGGCCGGCGAGATGGTCCACGCCCGCGTCGACGCCTTCACCCTCGCCGCGAGCCTGGAGGCGCCGACGCTGCAGGACGCCGTCTTCGAGGGCGACGAGACGTTCACGCTGCATCTGAACTGGAACCGCGACTCCGACCCCTACGCCGACGTGGACCCCCTCGGCAGCCACTTCCCCGACATCGGAGGCGCCGACGACGTGGCCGTCACCGTCACCGTGGTCGACGACGACCCCGTCCCCAACGTGAGCGTCGCCGCGGCCCGCGCCGGCGAGGGCGACGCCGGCGTCGAGTTCACCGTGAGCCTCGACACGCTCAACGCCTTGCCGGTGGACGTGAACTACTGGACCCGCGACCTCACCGGCGCCGGCGCGGCCACCGAGGACGTCGACTACGACAAGATCGACTCCGGCGCGACCGCCCCCACGCTGACGCTGCCCGCCACCGCGGTCGACACCGCCGCCGGCATCCAGCTCGACGGCAGCGTCGGCTACAGCGCCTCGCCCCCCCAGCAGACCGCCACCGTCGCGCTGATCCAAGACGCCGCCTCCGAGGGCGACGAACGGTTCCAGCTGCGGCTCGCGCTGGCCGCCGGCTCCGCCGACCGGGCCACCCTCTCACCGTCGATCGCGGTGGGCACCATCATCGACGACGACTGCGTCGACCCCGCCAACACCAGCCACTCCGTCCCGACACTGACCTTCGCCGACGCCACCGTCACCGTCGACGAGAGCGACAGCGCAGCCCAGCTCCAGGTGACGGTCAACCCGCCGGTGTGCGAGGGCGCCGCCGGGAACCTCATGAGCTTCACCACCGCCGACGGCACCGCCACCGCCGGAACCGACTACACCGCCGCCTCGGGCCAGCGCGGCCCCGGCGGCGGCGTGCGCCAGGTCGACTTCACCGTCGCCATCCGCGACGACAACACGACCGAGCCCGACGAGACCTTCGAGTTCCAAGTCGCCTGGCGAGGCGACGACGCCCCCCAGCGCTTCCGCGACCAGGCCCCCACCACCGCCACCGTGGAGATCGCCGACGACGACTTCCCCACCATCACCTTCACCCAGGCCCAGTTCGGGGCCTTCGAGGACGACGCCGACCTGGTGTTCCACCTCGAGCTCGACGAGCCCGCCCAGAAGCCCCTGTCGGTGCAGTACACCACCGTGGAGCTGACTTCCCTGAGCGAACACGCCGACCCGGGCGCGGACTACACCCACACCACCGGCACGCTCACCATGGCCGCCGGCGAGCGCACCGCCACCATCAGCGTCCCCATGCTCGAGGACCTCCTCTGGGAGGCGGGCGAGAGGTTCCGGCTCGACCTGCTCGACCCCGTCGGCGTGGAGCTGCCCGACGACGCCGCGGACCGCAACGCGCTGGGCCTGATCAGAGACGACGACCTCAGCCGCAAACCCACACTCACGTTCCCGGACCCCGCCGACGTGACAGAGGGCGAGGACATCCTGGCCACGGTGAGGCTGAACGTCCCCAGCGGCCGGATCGCGCGGTTCGTCATCGCGCCCTGCTGGTGGATTCAGAACCCGACGGCCACCGTCGGCGAGGACTACGCGAACTTCTCAGGAAGAAAGGAGATCCCCGCCGGCGACACAGAATTCACCGTGACGATCGAGACCATCGACGACCTGATCCAGGAGGACACTGAGAACATCTGCATACACGTGCACACCCCCTTCAGAGCCAACATGCAGCAAAGCGGGGGCCAGAACCGGTGGGTCAGCATCAGGGACAACGACGAGGAGACGACGATCTCGGTCACCGGGCCCTCAGACCCCGTCGAGGAGGGCGAGACGCTCACCTTCGTCGTGACGCTCATCGAGGCCCTCGAAGACGAGGTGACCGTCACGGCCGCCACCTCCGACGGCACCGCGGTGGCCACCACCGACGACCAGCCCGGCGACTACACCGCCGTCGACACCGTGCTGACGTTCGCGCCCGGCGAGACCTACAAGACCGTGGAGGTCGCCACCGTCGACGACGACGTGCCCGAGGGCGACGAGACCCTGAGCCTCACGCTCTCGGACCCGTCCGAGAACGCCGGCATCAACCCCCGCGCCGGCGCCGCCGAGGGCACCATCGCGTTCAACGACCGGCCCGTCATCACCGTCGAGCCGTACCACGTCTGCGAGACCGACGGCACCCTCCCATTCACCATCACCGTCGAACTGCCCGCCGGCGGCCCAGGCGACGACGACATCACCGTCGAGTACAGCACGGTCGCGGGCGACGACACGACCGCCGGCACCAACTTCATCCACCAGGAGTCGACGCTGGTCTTCAGACCCGGCGTCACCGTCCAGCAAGTCGACGTCCCCGTCATCAACGACCACGAGGACAACCCCACCCGCCACGTGCTCCTCGAGCTGGAGAACCCCGTCAACGCCGTGATCAGCCCCGGCCACGAGAGCACCGACGGCGAGGTCTACGACGACGAGGGCAGGCGCAGCGTCCACCTGCCCAACCAGTGGGTGTACGAAGGCGACCCCCTCGTCTTCGAAGCCTCCATCACCGAGCCCGCATGCGAAGACGTCACCTTGTGGTTGGTCTACATGGATTACCTCGGCACTGCGGACTGGAGACCAAGTGAGTCCGACACGACCAGAGACACGATCCTTGACGAGAAGGGAGAAGAAAAGAGAATAGACACCCCACCAGACATGTACGGATGGAACCACAACATTGGTCCGACGTTCAGGTCCACACAGCAACCCCGCAGCGGTCCCAGGGGGGAGGCTTTCCTGACGATCCCCCGCCTCGCGCCCTCAGCGACCTGGTATTTCAACACCAGCGTGGATGTAGTACCCGAGCCGGCTTGCTTCAGGAGCTATTGGGAGACTTTCGATGACGATGGGGAAAGGAATTCTTATTTCACTCCTGAGCAAGTCACTGATTTTATGCGGATTTGCCAGAGCCTCGATTATGAGTGGACGTCGATAATCGCTCGCGTGTGGAGTGGTCCCGCCATTAGAGTCCATGACGACGGTGGAACGTTGATCATCAACAACGTCTTGGGCGCCATCTATGACCGGCCGGAGTCGCTGGACACCGATGTGGTGTGCGTCGATCCCAACAACGACGATCATCCCGTCCCGGTTGTCGAAGTGGATCCGGGCTTCATCGTCGCCGGCGAGGACGCCGGGTGGGTCGAGGCCCAAGTCAGCTTCGATCCGCCGTTCTGTGCGGCCGCACTGCCGGCGGATGCCGTCGAGATAGCGCTCTTCGCTGACGTGCACACAATTGACAGGACAACACACCAGGATTTGGTTCACTTCAGTGACGCGCAAGAAAACGACTACGTCCGCGCCACATTCTCCTCGGAGACCGGCCTCCTCAGAGTACAGATCAGAGACGACTCCCGCGTAGAAGCCGACGAGACCCTGCGACTCCAGGTCAAGTACTCCGACTCCGCAGGCCTTCCCGACCGGTACGAGCAGTATCCCGGAGGAACCCTGACGATCGTGATCCAGGACAATGAAGGCGCTGCGGTGGTGATGGGCGGCTGCCACGGCACCGCCGAGTACCCGGGAGACCCCGAAGCAGGCCAGTCCATCCAGCATGCCCTGGTGCAGGAGGGCGTACCGTGCAGCGTTCGCGTCACCCTCACCAAGGCCCTCCACGAACGGGCGACGCTGAAATATCGCACGGCCGCCAGGACGGCGGAGGCCGGCCTGGACTACACGCATGTGGAGGGCACGCTGACGTTCGAGCCCAACGAGATTAGCAAGACGATATCGCTGGAGGTTCTCGCCGACAGCCTCGACGAGGAGGAGGAGACATTCCGGTTCGAGGTCCATGACCTGAGCGACAACCTCTTCACCGGCGACGAGGCGCTCGTGCTCCATATCGGGACGTTGCCGGTGCCGACGATCAACGTCGGCGACCGTGTCGTGGACGAGGGCGACATCACGCTGGCTTTCGTGCCGTTCACCTATGTCGGGACCGAGACCAGCCCGACGCATGTGGCCAGCTTCGATCTGCGGTCGGTGCAGCGCGACGTGCACGGCATGCCCTTCGGGACGGTGCCCGCGGGGACGGGCGAGCACCTCGGCGGCGAGTGCCCGGAGTCGGGCGACGCCTTGTGGAACAGCGCCGACGTGCCCGGGCTCCAGGGCCAGGAGGTGTTCTACGGAACGTTGCTGCGGGTCTGGATAAGCGCCTGCGAGGACGACCTCGTCGAGGGCGACGAGGTCGTCGAGTTCGAGATACACAACCTGGCCGGGGCGGTGTCGGCGGACCGCTACGGCACCATCACCATCCGCGACAACGACGACCCGCCGGTGCTGGCCTGGACCGACACCACCGTCGACGAGGGCGACGCCGTCACGATCACGGTGCAGCTCCCCAACCCGCCCCTTCGCGAGCGCGACGCCACCGTGGAATGGACCACGGTCGACGGCACCGCCAGCGGCACACCGCCCGGCGGGCTGTGCACCGCTGGCAGCGGCCGCTACGTGCAGGATTCCGGGACGCTCACGTTCGCTCCCGACGAGACCGAAAAGACGATCACGATCACCACCTGCGAGAACACCGCCACAGACGGCGACAGGACCTTCAGCGTACAGTTCAGCGCCCCGAGCCTCGCCGCCCTGCCGTCGGGCGACGACGCCGTGTCGGTCCAGATCAAAGACGACGACTGATGAGGCCCCGCCCGCTGATCGCAGCCTCGGCCGCCACGCTGGCCTCGCTCTCCGCCCCGACCAGCCGGCAGACCGCCCCGATGCTGGGGCCGCGGCGAATGAATGACCGCGGCCGTGACGGTGAAGGGCGCCGCCGCGGGCGGGACGAGTGCGGCGAGACGCTGGCGCTGCTGATCCTGTGGCCGATGCTGCTGGTGTCGATACTGTTGCTGCTGGTGCATGCGTTCATCGTCACCAACGCCCAGGCCGAGGCCGAGGTGGCCGCCTCCGCGGGCCTGAGGGCGGCCTGGCGCACAGCCGCCAACGAGGACTTCCTCAGCGTCAGGGACAACAACGGCATCTACCAGCCGGATGCGTACGGCGAGATCACCAGTCCGGGGGTATGGGACGTTCCTGCCCACGCCGCGCCCCACCCGGCCGTGCTGGACATGGCCTCGGCCGCGGAGGACGCCGCGGCCCGGGCGGCGGGCACCCGCACCGGCTGGCGCTGGTGGACCCCGGGCGCCACCGTGGTGCACAGCGACTGGTGCTCCAGCGATCCGGGCGCCGACCCGAACGTCGTCGACCGCCCGGGCCAGGGCGACTCGGGATGGGTGCGGGTGGTGGTGTCGGGCGAGGTGTTCGGGCCGCTGGCCGCGCTGTGGCCCGACCGGCTCGACCGGGTGCACGCGGCGGCCACCGGCCCGGCGGTGCTGATCTCGCCCCAGCAGGGCCAGCAGGAGCTGCGAGTGCCCGCCGACCTGCCGGAGTGCTGACCGGTGACTGCTGAGGAGGTCTCGATCTTGTTGTCAATAGCCTGTGGACGGCCACTGTGGACATCGGTGTGACCGCCGGGCTGGCCGCGCCGCTGGGCGGGGCACCAGCGTGACCGCCGGGCTGGCCGCGCGGCTGGGCGGGGAGGCGGCCATCGCCGGGCGCCGGCGGGGCCGCACCGGCAAGCGCCCGCGCGGACCGTTGCGCCGTCTCGACGAGACCGGTGGGGTGGTGAGCCTGTGGGTGGTGCTGATGGTGCCGGTGTCGGCGTTCGCGGCGGTCGTCGCTATCGCCGGCCCGCAGCGCATGGCCGCGGAGTCCTCCATGAGGGAGGCCGCCAACGACATGGCCACCATGGCCGTCGCCGAGCGCTACGTCCAGGACGAAGGCAAGGGGCAGCTCACCGCGTTCCCCCTCGACTGCGACCACCTGAGCCCGGAGTGGTCCCAGACACTCAGATCCGAAGAACAGCAGGCGCAGCAGGCGCAGCAGGCCGTGACGGACGCCGAGAACGAGTCCCCGCCGGATCCGAACAAGATCGACCGCGCCATGCAAGCACTCCGCGATGCTGAGGCTCGCCGGGCGGCGTTCGTGCGCCGGTTGGACGACTGGCGGGAGGCCTGCGAGTTCCTGGAGGAGTCGATCGTGCGCGACCTGGGGAATCTGGGCGTGGACGTGGGCTCGCTGAGGGGCTTCTACAGCGACTCGCTCAGAGATCCGTCCCATCCGCCGGAATGCTCCGATCCGAGTTACTCGACCGCGGCGGACTGCACCAGAGCGGGTGCGACATGGTTCCCTGGGGGGCGGTGCTCCGATTCGAGTTACTTGACCGCGGCGGACTGCACCAGAGCGGGTGCGACATGGTTCCCTGCCGGGCTCTGCAGGATCTCCGACAAGGTCGTGGTGCAGGACGCCGTGCACGTGGCCCTGGCCGCCGACTGGCAGGACGCGGGCTGGGCCGCGGCCCAGGTGTGGCCCGACGGGCGGCGGCTGGGAGCGGAATCGATCGGCCGCCGCGCCCGCGCCGTCGCCCCCGGGGGCGGGAGTGTGCCCATCCCGGCTGAGAACTGTGAAGCCCAACTCGACGTGCTCGACTCCTACGGCCGCCCGGTCGTTCTGCAAGACCCGTCACACCCGTCGAGGCAGCTGTCGGAGGAGTCCGAGACACGCACCCCGCTATCGGGCTAGGCGCCCAGGCCGCCCGGCCGGGCTGGTCCAGGTTGATGCTGACAACCATGAAATTGCACACCTTCACCTGTACTCTGCTATACTGACCGCACATCGCGCCGGGCCGCTAGCACCAGCGGCCCAGCCGAGGATCGGAGCCGCCGGAGCTCCCACTAGTCGAGACCCACGAGTAGCGGGAGACACCGATGGCGATGACCAACACCCAGCAAGCGGCGCTGTACTCGAGACTCGCAGACACCATGGGCCAGGAGGAGGCGGAGATCCTCATGGAGCAACTCCCGCCGAGCGGCTGGGACAACGTAGCCACCAAGGACGACCTCGAGATCCTCCGCGCCGCCTTCACGACAGCCATCGTCGAGGCCAGGGCCGAAGCGAGGGAGGGGCTGGCCGGGGCCATCGCCGCCATCGTCGAGACCAACGCCGCGCTGAGGGAGGGGTTGGCCGGAGCCGGCGCCGCCATCGTCGAGACCAACGCCGCGCTGAGGGAGGGGTTGGCCGGGGCCAGCGCCGCCATCGTCGAGACCAGGGCCGAAGCGAGGGAGGGGCTGGCCGGGGCCAGCGCCGCCTTCACGACAGCCATCGTCGAGACCAACGCCGCGCTGAGGGAGGGGTTGGCCGGGGCCAGCGCCGCCTTCACGACAGCCATCGTCGAGGCCAGGGCCGAAGCGAGGGAGGGGTTCGCGAGGCTGGAGAGGCGGCTGGCCTACTACCTCGTCGCCGTGGCCGCCCTGATCGTCGGGTTCGGCCTGGCCGTGTGGATCCCCCTCATGGCCACCCTCCACGAATACACCACATCGGCCCCTCCGCCCGCGGCGCCTGCCGCCGCGCCGGCGCAGAGCGGCCACGTTCCCGGCAACGCCCCCTAGCCGGCCCCGTCCTCCTAAGGTCCCCCGAGGTCGGGCCTGGGCACCACCGGGCACTTCGCGGGCGTAGACAGCTCCGGGGGCGTCGGGGGGACCGGGGGGGTGGCCCCGGGGTTCCCGGAATTTCCGGGGATCGTGATCGGCGGGCTCCACGGCCCAACGCTGGCCACGACGTCACTGAACGCCGTCGCGAGCTGGTTGCATCGCGCCGCGAAGTCTGGGACCAAGGGTCCGGCCAGCGCGGCCTTGTTGGCCTCGGTCACGATGAGGGAGGCGGCTATGTCGGCGTCTATCAGCCTCACCGCGGGGTCGGCGGGGACCTCGGCGGTGTCGTCGAGCACCCGCTGCACGGCCAGCACCGAGAAGGCGGCCAGACCGGCCACGGCACCGACGAGCAGCAGCCACTCGAGGGCGATCAGGCCCCGGTCGCAGCGACGGCCGCCCGCCCGCCGCGCCGCGGGATCCGGGCGCGGGCAGGCGGGCCGTCCAGCGTGTCTCAGTCCTCCGCCCTCGTGACCGTGACGGTGTAGGCGTAGGTGTCGGTGCCGTTGGGGGCGGTGACCGTGACCGTGATCACGTTCTCGCCCTCGGCCAGGGCCACCTGGTAGCCGTCGGCGTTGAGATCGGCGTCGGCGGTGGAGGTGTTGCCGCCCCCGTCGGCGGCTGTGACGGACACGGCCGCCGAGCCGCCGGTGAAGGCCTGCTCCCAGCTCACGGTGGTCTCGTCGACGCTGTTGGCCACGTCGGCGGTGTACTTGGGCATGCCGTGGATGAAGTGGCCGAAGTCCACGTCGGTCATCGCCAGCGAGAACAGCTTCGCGTTGGGCGGCAGCGAGTACACCCTGATGGTCTTCCGGAACGCCCGCTCGCTCCAGATGAAGGGAGCGTCCAGCACCCACATGTTGCGGCCGTCGGACCAGAGCCCGCGGGGGTTCCTCACCTGGTCGATGCCGACCGGGATGTCCATGATCGGGACCCGCTCCCCGCCGGCGAGGCTGTAGGCCTCCAGGACCGATGTCTCATCGCCCCGGTTCAACGCCACCCACATGAAGGTGCCGTCGGACCAGATGGCGAACGACACGTCGCGGAACCACACTTTGAACGCTGCGCCGGTCGAGTCGACCATGATGTCGGCCGACTCCTTCCTGGCCTTGGTCTCGAAGTCGTAGGCCTTGAGCCTTCCGTCGTGCATCTGGACCGCTGAGCCGTCGTCGTCGATCCACGACACCCAGATGGTCTCGCCGTCGGACCAGAGGTCGCGGGCGCCGGGGCCGTAGTGGGTCAGGTCCAGGAAGAACTCATCGGTCAGGTGGACGACCGGGTCGTAGGACTGGGCGTCGATCACCTCGACCAGCGTGTCCTGACCGGGCTTCGGGGGATAGACCGAGGACTTCGTGGCCCAGGTCTCCGAGATCCAGATGGTGTCGCCGTCGGACCACAGCCCCTTGTCCTGGTCGTTGTACGTGCTCGTGCGCTCGAAGTCCCGGTCCTCTATGCGGCTCCCGGTCTCGAGGTTGTGGGCGATCAGTTCGGGGGCGTGCTCGGACAGCACCCACAACGTCTCGCCGTCGGACCAGATGTCGCTCGGCGAGTGGTCCGACTCGATGGACATCAGGTCCTTGGCGTCGTCCTTGAGGATGCCGCGCAGGTGCACGGTGTAGGTCTTCGTGGCCGACCCGTCCTCGGCGGTGACCGCGACCTCGACGATCGCGCCGGCACCCTCCGCCTCCACTTCGTGGTCGGTGGTCGCGCCGTCGGCGTCGTCGGGGGTTATGCGCACCGTGGCGCCGGTGCTGCGGGGCGTGGCCGTCACGGTGGTGGTCAGCCCGTCGGCGACCTGCTCTTTGGTCATCCAGGACATGTACTGCGTTCTCGTGCTGGTGAAGGGCGGCAGCAGGCCGATGCCGGACAGGCTCAGCCCGCTCAGCGCGGCGTCGTCGGACAGCGGCCCGGTGGTGCCCGCCAGCTGCGTCAGCGTGACCGTGTAGACCTGCTCCTCGGCGCCGTCGGTCACCGTGACCGTGATGGTGGTCGTGCCGCCGGCGACGACGTCGACCTGGTGGCCGCCGGTGTCGGTGTCGGCGTCGGCCGGGGTTATGGCCACGCCGGCGTCGCTGCGCAGCGGAGCGGCGTCCACGGTGACGCGGGTGTTGTCGCCGGCGACGTTGCGCGCGTAGCCGGCCACGTCCGGCGAGAAGCTCTGGAGGTTCACGCCGCTCACGTCGAGGCCGCCGAGCCGGGCGTCGTCGGGCAGGTCGTAGACGAAGACCTTGTCGGCGTTGCGGTCGGCCACCCACATGTCGACGCCGTCCGACCAGATCCCCTGGGGCCCGGAGTTGTCCTCGGACAGGCCGGTGACGTCCATGCCCGGCCGCCGGCCCCAGTCGTTGAGGTCGTACGCGTCCACCGTCGTGCCGTTCCACCGGTTCGACACCCACAGGGTGGCCCCGTCCGACCACAGGCCCGTCGGGTAGAATGTCCAGTCCCGCGGATGGTCAGCTTCGGTTGTGGGCAGGGTGCGCACATGGTCCCGGCTGTCCATGTCGTGGACGTAGATGCGGGGGGTGCTGTAGCGGTGGCCCCGCTCGCTGACGCCCTGGTCGGCGATGTACATGTTGGTTCCGTCCGACCACAGGCCGGCCGGATTCGCCGGGTCGTGGTCCGACAGGTCGAAGTCGTGGCCGGTCTTGCGGTCCCCGGCGTTGAACGTGGCCGGGTCCGCGGTGTCGGTCGTGCGGTGGAAGGCCAGCACCTTCTTCGTGATGCCGTCGGTGATCCAGATCGTGCTGTCGTCCATCCACAGGCCGGCGCCGTAGCTGGTGCCGGTGGTGGCCGGCGCGGCCAGGGTGACGTCCTTGCCGGCGTCGCGGTCCCCGGTGGCGAGCGCGTAGGCCTGAAGCTTCATTCTGACGTCCTCTGAGGGGTTCCGCAGCAGCACCCAGACGGTGGTGCCGTCGGAGTGGACCGTCTGGGGGTCGACCGCGCTGATCGTGGCGGCGAGGCGGGCGCCGGCGACGCTCCCCTGCCATCCCGCGGCCGCCGCGGTCCAGTGTTCCGGCGCGGCTGCACCGCCCAGCATCAGGCTCACGCTCGGCTGCTCGGACGAGGGCGCGGGCGGGTCCGCCGGCTCCAGGAACCGGACGTACGGCACCCCGTCGCCGGTGGTGCCCTTCTCGACCGCCGCGCCCGCGCCGCCGGCCAGCCGGTCGAACACCGACACCGGCGCCGCCCCGGTGGTGGCCGGGACCGCCGGGCTGGTGGTCTGGTCGTCGCCGATCACCGTCCGCACCCGGTACTCGTAGGCCGTCTCCGGCTCCACGTCGCCGTCGGTGTAGGAGTAGGACAGCGTCCTGCTCTGCCACTGCTGGGTGTTGACCACCGTCCCGTCGCGCAGCAGCTCCATGGTCGTCAGGCGCTCCCACTCCTCCGCCAGCGGGGGCGGCATCGTCCAGGACAGTTCCACCCGGTCGTGGCCGGCCTCGGCGTCCAGGGCGATGGCCTCCCAGGGGGGGACCGCTATCTCGACGGGCTCCGAGTACACGTCATCCAGCCGGTTCCAGTTCCCATCGCCGTAGAGAATGGCTTCCAGACGCACCCGATACCGGTTCACCTGGCCCGCCGCGTGCTGGGACAAACTCGCGTGGTGCACCGTCGCGCCGGTGTTGAAGTCCACCCAACTCGACTCGATCCAAGCCGCGGTCTGCCACTGCCCGTCCGGAACGGAACGCTCCAGGTACATGTCGTTGACGCAAATGTCTCCACTGCTGATCCGGTAGCAGCGATCGGGCTGGTGCGGCACCACCCAGCTCAGCCGCACTGAACGGCCCGTCCATTCCGCAGCGAGATCCGTCGGCGCCTTCACCGACGACGCCTCGGAGTCGGGCTCCACCACGCTGAATGAGACCTCCAGGGTCCCCAACAGCTCGCCGCCGAGCCGCCGCTGCGAGAACGCCGACGCCCGCAGCACGTAGTCGCCCGCGGGCAGCGTCTCCCCATGGACTAGTCGGCCAAGGGGCGAGGCATAGTCGCCGTACAGCGAGTACGGAGCGTAGTTCTCGGTCTTGACCGGAGGCGACTTGGCGCCCGACAGCTCCAAGCGCACGCTCCCGACCCGCTGGCCCGCCGCGATGTCCGCCCGGATCCCGTATTCCCCGTCGGGATCCGGCAGCTCGACCTGGGCCCCGTCCACCAACGACGCCACCAGAGTCGAACTCCCTTCGGGCAGCAGCGAGAACCCGTCCAGCGGCCCCGCGCCCACCGGCGGCTCCTGCGCGGCGACCGTCGCCGGGACCAGACCGCCCATCACCAGCGCCGCCGCCGACACCGCCGCGGCGAGCCGTCTCAGCAGTGCCGGGACCGGCCTCGACGGCGCCAGTCCAGGACGCGTCCTGCCCGACGGCCGGCTTCGGTGGGCTTCCGGCGGGTTACCGGGCCGACGACGCAGAGCGATGAACATGGTTCCTCCTCAACGGTGGACAGGAACAGCGCTCACAGGGTGAGAGCGGCATTCACCGGCCAAGTCCTACGTGGCTCAAACACGTATCGATTGTACACATATGGCAACAGACACTCAAGCCGCGGCCCAAGCGACTCGCAGCGCTGCGCCAGCACCGCGACCGGGGACGGAACCGGGCAGCGAGGAGGGAGCCGCGCGGGCGCCCGGCGCATGCCAGGCCCGGCTCACGGCAGGCTGGTGATGCCGCCGCCGGTCAGTGACGTGAACGGGGGGTAGACCAGGATGCCGGCGAGGGCCAGGGCGATGCCGGTGGCGGGCAGCACCACGATCTGGGCTCGGCGGCCGGCCTTCTCGCGCTCCTGCTGGGTGGTCTCGCGCCACAGGGTGTCGGCGGCCACCAGCACGGCCTCGGAGATGCGGGTGCCGCGCTCGGCGGCCAGGCCCAGCGCGGAGACCACCGGAGCCAGGCTGTGGATGCCGTAGCGCTCCACGATGTCGACGAGGCCCTCCCAGGCGGGACGGCGCTCCTGCTGGGCGGTCAGCAGGAACCGGTGCAGGATCCTCCAACTGTTGCGCCGGCCCATGCGGGCCGCGTCCAGCATCGCCGCGGTCGGGTCGACGCCGGCGGACACCTGCTGGGCCACCAGAGCGATCCACACCCGGATCACCTGGTCGATCTCGGTGCGGGCCTTCTTGGCGGTGTCGCGCACCCCGAGCATGGGCAGCAGCCATCCGCCGGCGCCCACCGCCGCGATGATCAGCACCGTGCCGACCACGCCGCGGCCCATGAACCGGCTGATCAGCGCGCCGGCGGCGAGGCCGCCGACGAGCCCGCCGAAGCGCTGCACCGCGTACTGCTCGGCCGTGATGCCGGCCAGTCGCAGGTTCTGCTCGTCGCCCGCCTTGAGGGTGGGCAGAAGGTCGCGCAGGGTCTCCGCGGTGGCCCGCTGAGGGCCGCGCCGGGCCGGAGGGCCCAGCACGCCCAAGCCCACCAGTACCAGGCCCACGAAGAACACGATCCCCGCCCCCAGGGTCAGCGAGCTCATATCGGGTCCTTGGCCCGGCTGCGGCGGCGGGGCGGCACCAGCACCGAGTTCTCCTCGCGCACCACCGAGTGGTACACCAAGAACGCGGTCGACAGCAGCAGGACGCCCGCGATCCCCACGAAGACCAGCTGGCCGGTGCCCGCCTCGTAGGGCTGGAAGTAGGCAGGGTTGTTGCGGTACATCAGCACCACCACGCCGCCGGCCAGGCCCAGCAGGGCGATCGTCTGGGTCCACAGCTGCACCACGGCCTCGGTCTTGGAGCGGTGCAGGTCGACCACATCGGCGATGCGGCCGCACAGATCCAGCAGCGGGTCGGCCACCGCGCCGCCGGCGGTGGCGGTCATGCGCAGGCCCGCGGCCACCTCGGGCTCCCACACCGTCCCGGAGGCGGCCAACTCGTCGAGGGCGGCCTCGAGGCCGCGCACCTCGGCGGTGTTGGCCACCCGCTCGACGATGGCGGCCACCTCGGCGGGCGCGTGCTCCACGCTGCCGCGGATCGAATCGGAGAGCCCGGAGCCGGCCCGGGCCAGTTCGGCGAGCTGGCGGCTCCACAGCGACCACGCCAGCGCCACCCGGGTCTGGCGGCGGCGCCGTCCCGGCGCGGCCATGAACGGCGGCAGCAGCACGCCGAGACCGCCCAGCAGCAGCGCCATGCCCAGCAGACCGGTGGCGTACAGTCCGGCCACGAAACCGCCGATCGCCCCCACCACCTGCACCGCCATCACCGGGCTCGGCGCGGTCTGGGAGGGCCGCTTGGGCCGGGCCCGGCTCTCACGCTCGCGCTCGGGCCGGCGCGCCCGGCGGGCCTGGATCGCACGGCTCAGCGGACCCGAGAACGCCAGCAGGGCGGTGCCGGCCCCGAACAGCACCCCGAACAGGACCACCAGCACCACTACCGGACCCCCTCAGTCGACCCGGCGGACCCAGACCGCCTGGCGACCCCGAACAGCGCCACCTGCGCCACTACCGGACCCCCTCAGTCGACCCGGCGGCGCGGCAGCGGTGCGGCCACCCGGACCCGACGGACCTCGGCACACCCATCAGCCGTCCCTGTCCCTGTGCCAGTCCGCGAGGTCCAGCCCGCCCTCCTCGACCCGCTCGATCAGCTCGGGGTTGCGGGGCAGGTCGAGCAGCTCCATCGGCCCGCCCCGGCTGCGGCGGCCGAAGAGGTCGTGCATCACGAAGCGGTCGCCGTCGGAGTCGAGCACCTCCGAGATGGTGTTCACGCCCCGGAAGCCGGTGCGGGGGTCGCCGCGCAGGTGCACCACCAGGTGGATCACCTCGGCGGCCTCCTGGACGAGCGCCGACTGCGACGCCGAAGTGTTGGAGGCCAGGCAGTAGCGCACCAGCCGGCTCAGGGCCTGGCCCGGGGAGGAGGCGTGGATGGTGGCCATCGACCCGTCGGAGCCGGTGCCGCACGCCGACAGGAACGTGGCCGCCTCCGACCCCCGCAGCTCGCCCACGATCACCCGGTCGGCGCCCGAGCGCAGCGACCGCTTCGACAGCTCCTCCATGGTGATCTCGCCGGACCCGTCGCTGTTGGCCTCGCGGGTCTCCACCGCGAAGGTCAGCGGGTGCGACTGGTCGAGGAACAGCTCGAAGGTCTGCTCGAGGGTGCACACGATCTCCGACGGCCCGACCTCGGCCAGCAGCGCCCGCAGCAGCGTGGTCTTGCCCGCGCCCAGCGCGCCGCACACCAGCACGTTCGACGGCGCCGGGGGGCGCACCGCGGCCCGCAGGAGGGCGGCGGCCTGCTCCGACAGCGACCCACCGCTCACCAGGTTCTCGAGGCGGATGGACTTCTGGCGGTGGCAGCGCACCGTCAGGAACGGCGTCCCGCACACCGCCATCGCCGCGAAGATCCGCTCGCCGCTGCGCAGCCGCAGGTCCAGCAGCGGCGCCGACTGGTCGAACCGGCGGCCGGTCTGGCCCTGGGTGGTGGCCAGGTGCGAGATGTAGCGGATCATGTCCTCCTCGTCGGCGAAGACCGGCTCGGTCACATGCTCCTGGCGCCCGCCGGTGAGGCCCAGCACCGCCCGTTGGGGGCCGAACACGTAGATGTTCTCCACGTCGCTGCGGCGCAGGAACCGCTCCATCGGCCCCGCCCCCAGCAGCGCGTCGATCTGGTCCCACATCCATTCAAGGTCGCCGTCGGACAGCATCCGGCCGCTGTCGTTGAGCGCGGCCGCCTCCCGGGCCCGCATCGCGGCCGCGGCCACCCGGTGGCAGGCCTCGACCACGGCCTCGCCGTCGCCCCCGGCGTCGAGGCGCTGCTCCTGCACCTCGGGCCGGACCGCCTTCCAGACCTCCTCTCGCAGCGTCACGACTCAGGCCCTCCGATGACCGAGGCGCTCGGGCAGCCGGTCCCGGACGCCCCCCTCCTCCGGGGTCGAGCCGTTGGTCGAGGCCGCCGGGCGCGCCGGGGAGCGGCTCCGATCGCCTGCCGGCCGCTCGCCGGCGGCCGGGTCGGGCCTCGACAGGGCCAGCACGCGCCCGGCGACGCGGTCCAGCTCGCGGGCGAAGACCCGCTCGCGGCGGCCGCCGCCCAGCCGCAGCACCTTGTCGTCGGCGGTCACCGGCAGCCTGCCGGCCACCTCGAGGCCGGTCTCGGAGAGGATCTCGTCGTCGTCGAGCGGGGACTCGCCCTCCACCACCAGCAGCCCGGGCCCGCGGTCGGGCTCCGGCTCCGGGAAGCCCGCGGCCCGGCACAGGCTCGGCAGCGCGCCGGCCTGCTCGGCGCTCCCCGCCGGGGCCAGTACCAGCAGCACCGCGGCGCGGCGCGCCAGCGGCGCCAGCAAGTCCGCGTCCCGCAGCGACGACGACAGCACGACCCGGCGCTCCCTGTCGAGAGCCTCGACCTCGTCGGCGCGCTCGGCGAGCCAGCGCGCCGAGTGCAGCGCCCCGTCCGGATGAAGCGGGGCGAACAGCGCCCACAGCGACCCGTCGTCGAGGCTGTAGCAGTGCGACGCCGCCAGCTTCAGCGTCAGCGGCTTGCGGGCCACGATGAGCGACGCCATGCCCCGCTCGGCCGGCGAGTAGTGCGCCAGCGTCGCCTGGCTGAAACGCTCCGCCAGCCTCGTGCCGGCCGGGTCGGCGTCCACGAACAGCGCCCGCTCACCGGCCTCGCAGAGGCGCCGGGCCACACACAGCGCCACCGAGCCGGGATCGAGGCGCGCTCCGGCGGGAGCGACGACGGCTAGCACCGCGCCCGCCCCGAGGTCGCTGCTCGGCGGGATCGAACGCCGTCGATGTCCACGGCTAGCACCGCGCCCGCCCCGAGGTCGCCTGCGCACGGCCGCCGGCGCGGGCGCACCGCCCGCACCGCCGTGCTCGAACGGGGCCGGCAGGAGCGGTCACTGGGATGCCCCCGCCGACGCCAGCGCCTCCTGCACGGCCCGCTCCCAGGCCGCGCGCCACTCGGCGTCGAGCCGGCCGATCATCGCACCCACGTCGCTGCCGTCGGGGACCGGCAGGACCAGAGGCGCCGCGCCCAACTCGCTCTGCAGCGAATGCCACCACAGCCACTCCCCGGGAGGCTCGAACCGCCGCATCTGGCCGTCCGCGTAGTGCTCCAACTCGATAGCCCGCTTCTCCAGCTCCACCGCCTCCAGTCCCTCGCCGGACCGGGGCACGCCCAGCACCGACCGGGACCGGCCGCGGTTGTTGCCGGTGGGAGGCTCGCCGGGATCGACCAGCAGCACCAGGTCGCCCTCCGACACCTCCGACGGCACCAGGCTGGTGTCGAGAGACACGATCACCTCCAACTCGCCCGGCCCGGCCTCGGGCCCGGTCTGGACGGCGACGGCCCCCGCCACCTCCTCGACGGCCGCCGACCACTGCTCTTGCCACACCGCGTCGAGGCGCGCGGCCATCTCGTCGGCGGTCTCGGCGGGGTTGCCGGCCAGGCCCACCTTCTGCACCATCAGCGTGGCGCCGACCTCGGCCAGGAGCCGCTCCCACTCGGCCCACTCCTCCGGCTCCAGGATCAGACGCATCCGCGAGCCGTCGAAGTTCCTCAACTCGAACTGGCGCACCACCCTGCGGGGCCGGCCCGGACCGGACTCGGTGGGCTCGACGCCCGGGTCGATGAGCAGGACCAGGTCGCCGTCGAACACCCCCTGGGTGGCCAGGCTGGTGTCGAGCGGCACAACCACCTCCAGTTCCACGCCCCTCGGCACGGTGTTCTCCTCGATCAGCATCGATCCCCGCACCAGCTCGCCCATGAGGATCGCCTGGGCCGCCACCTTCCCCGAGAACTCGAAGGGCGCCCCGGGGGTCCAGCGGGTGAACGGGACGACCGGATCGACCACCATCAGCGCGGAGGTGAAGTCGGAGGCGGCGACCGTCTCTCCCGCCTCGATGTCCCGCGCCGCCACCAGAACCGGCGTGCGCTCGTCGAACGCCTCGGATGTGAGGTAGAAGCCGGCGACGCTGGCGGCGAGCACCAGCGCGCCGATCACAGCGAGGATGATGCGGCGGGTCGTGGGCGAGCTCCGGCGGCGCGCCCTGCGAGCCTTGCGGGGGGCCGCCTCCGGCGCGGCCCCGTCGCCGGCCGCCGCCCGTTCCTCGGGTTCCGGCGAACCTGTTCCTGCTTTGCGCTTCCGCGAGAAGAGCGGCACTACCTTCAACCTTCACCTCTGGTGCGATCCGCACCCTCGTTGCAACCAAGCGACTCTATCGGATATGACAGGGAGCCTACGCCGGATCGTCGGATGCATGAATCATCATTCAGACGTATCCGGACGAACTCGGCCGGGAGGCTGCGGAACTGCTGACGGCAGCAGAGACGGCGGCGGCATGGCCTAGTCGATGAAGCGGTTGGAGATCACCGCCGAGGCGTCGGACGCGACGAGCAGGATTCCAAGCTCGGCGGCCTGCTCGGCCGCGTCCTGGATGGTGGGCACATCGCACCAGCCCATACCGTTCTCGGCGACGCCGGGACCGTTGTTCTGCATACGGACGAGGTAGTCGATCACCGCCAGGTTGCGGTCCATGTCGCCGCCATCCACCGCGTGGCGGGAACCGACCTCGGCGGCGGCCTCGGGGTTCTCCTCGATCCACAGCTTGGCCTTCTCCAGAGCACCGATGAACCGTGCGAGCCCGTCCTCGTTCTCGTCCACCCAGTCCCGGTCGGCGAAGTACACGTCGTTGGGGCCGGGCACCTGGTCGTACTGCCAGATCTGGTAGTCGCCCACCTGGTCGTCGGGGATGCCGCCGGCCTCCAGCAGGGCCCAGTTGATCGGGCCCCATGTCGACGCGGCCTGGGCCTGGCTGCCCAGCAGCGCCTCTCCGAAGGCGGTGCCGGCTTCCACAAAAGTCACGTCCTCCTCGGCGATCCCGTTGTCGGCGAGCAGCATGGCCGCGTACCACCTGCTGGTCGAGACCTCAGATGTGACCGCGACCGTCTTGCCCCGAAGGTCCTCCGGGCTCTCGACGCCGGCGCCGGTGTTGACCAGCATGGTCATCCAGTTCTGCGTGTACGGGCAGTAGAAGCCCTCGAGGTCCGCCCCCGCGATCGTGGCGAACAAGCCGGACAGGGCGTCGGCCATGGCGACGTCGGCGTTGCCGGAGACGACCTGGCGGACAGCGTCGCTGCCGTCCGCGCCCGGAAGCTGCTCGAGCCTCACGCCGGCCTCGGCGAAGTAGCCGTTCTCCCTGGCCACATACAGGTCGATGAAGTAGATGAGCTTGTCCGCTCCCCAAGTGACCAGGCGAATGTCGATCGGCTCGGGCGGGACGGTGGGCTCGGGCTCGGGTTCGGGCGGGACGGTGGGCTCGGGCTCGGGCGGGACGGTGGGCTCGGGTTCGGGTTCGGGCTCGGGTGCCGGCTCGGGTTCGGGTTCGGGTGCCGGTTCGGGTTCGGGCGGGACGGTGGGTTCGGGCTCATCCGCCGGCGCCTCAACCGGAGCTGCCGGCTCTGCACCGCCGCCGCAAGCGGTGAACAGCACGGCCGCGGCCGACAGCACCGCCAACCCCCGCCACCTCCTCGACGGGCGCCGACCACTGCCCGTCTCGACCATCTTGATCCTGCGCCTCCGCGAGAAGACCAGCAACATCCTCACCTCTGACACGACCTGCGATCTCGTTGCGACCAGGTGACCCTACAGCCTGCGACAATCGCCACATGCTAGATCATCAGATGCAGCAATCCTCACCTCATGCGGTCACGGTGACGATCCCGCTGGACGAGCAGCGTGACCACACCGGCGCGCGGCGGCCGCCACCCGGTTGCCCTGGCCGCCCGCGGAGATCCCAGCGGAGCGGTCGGGACTGCGTTGCGCAGCGGGCTCCGGCCCAACCGGTCGCAGACTCATTCACGTACCGGAGGGCGCACCTTGGCAGGATTGACCGGTGCGTCGGCTCGGCTGCCGGCACTTCGCCAATCGGACTGTGACTGAAACAGACAATTCGATACAAGCGGTGTACTCAAGCCGCTTGGAATCGGCACACCGGGCTGGTTCGTATCGGATACAGAGTCGGCTAGAAGTGCTTCTGCGGCGTCAACGCGCCGTGGACGTTGAGCTTCGTTTGGTGCCTGTTCTCGGTCACGAGGTTTGTCGACACGTCGACCACTCCCTCGATCTGCTGGACCTTGCCGTGGATCAGGCGGCGAAGATCGACCATGTCGCGGCAGAACACGTCGGCCACGATGTCGTAGGCGCCCGCCAGTGTGGCCACATACGCGGTCTCGTCCAGATCGGCCAGCGCGTCGGCGGTCTGCGTCAGACACTTGGGCTTGACCTTCATCAAGAGCGTGGCGTGCACGCCGAGGCCCGAGCGGTAGGGGTCCAGCCAGACGTCGAAGGAGAGCATTCCCGACGACCGCATCCGGCTTATCCGGTTCCTCACGGTTCCCGCGCTGACACCGATGATCTTGGAGATGTCGCTGTAGCTGCTGCGGCCGTCCTCATGCAATATCCGCACGATCCCCAGGTCGACGTCATCCAATTCCACATCGAAGACGCTACTTGATTGAGGGACCCGTATAGCAATTCGAAGAATCTTCCCCAAAGCTCTGGTGCAATACATGACTCATGGTTGAGAATGACCGGTGTCTTCGAAACAGCAATGCCGGAACGAGAGCCCCTTTGAGTCAGCAATTCATAATATTCGCTATCGCGGCTTGCGAGCCGAATCGCTGGTGCAACGGAGCACGCATCCGGCGTGATTGGGGGAATACTCGTGCAGCCAAAGGAGAGGCTGGAGCTCCGATGAGGTCGAGGACGATTCCGCTGGTGTCGGGTACCAGGACTTGGAGCTCACCGCCGCGGCCTTCCGCGCCCTGCTCGGCGAGTCCACCGGCCGTGGCCGAGCGGGACTTCGACGTGGCCATCAGCTACCTGTTCCGGCGCCTGGAGGAGAACGCCGCGGACGAGAACTTCATCCACCATCTGTTCGGCCTGCGGCCCGGCACCGCCGCGTTCGAGGCCGAGGCGGCCAAGTTCCGGTCCTGTAGCGCGCCGCCTGACGTGGATGTCCTGAATATGCAGTCCGGTTTGTTCGTCTAGCAGGCAATATAGGAGAATGGTTCTACATCCATTTGAAATAATGAATGTCCATGAGGCCAATACCCACGTGTCGAAGCGCTACGGTCCCGGCTGGCGGACGCGTCACTACGCGTTGCATGTAACATCGAGTCAATGACCGCGCCGAAGGACGAGCCGACCGTCACCGAACGGGTGCGCAACTACCGCAAGCGGATGCGCGACCGCGGCATGCGACCGATCCAGATTTGGGTGGCCGATGTCCGCGCTCCGGAGTTCGCGGCCGAGGCTCACCGGCAGTCGGCTGCAGTGGCGTCCAGTGAGCATGCGGCCGACGATCAGGCCTACATCGACGCGCTCAGCTTCGACGGCGGATGAAGCGAGGCGAGATCTGGACGGCCGCGGCCGGCAGTGGCTATGCCGGCAAGCCTCGTCCGGTCGTGATCATTCAGGATGACCACTTCGATGCAACGGACTCCGTGACGGTGTGTGCGTTCAGCACCGATCCCACCGAGGCGCCATTGATCCGACTGCCGGTAGCGCCCGACGAACAGAACGGGCTGCACGAACGATGCAGCCTGATGGTGGACAAGATCACCACCGTGCCGCGGTCGAGAATGGGGGAGAGGATCGGTCGCCTCGCTGCCCTCGACATGGTCCGGCTTGGACGGGCCGTCATCGTCTTCTTCGGACTCGCCGGGGGCTGATCCGCTGGGTCGACCACGGATGCCGTGCTCCGTGCGCTACCGCAGCGCCCGGCTGAGCGCAGACTGCTGGCGGGTGCGTGCTTGAGACTGCCGATTGCCCCACGCCCGGCGCGGGCCGTGTTCGTATAGTGCTCAGGTCATGGAAGATGCCACGACTCGCTCCTTTGATGTAGTCGTCATCGGCGGGGGCATCGCGGGCATGTCGGCGGCCTGGGCGCTGGCCGGGCGGGGACACCGCGTGGCCGTCGTGGAGCGGGAAGTGTCGTTGACCGCACACAGCACGGGACGCTCGGCCGCCCAGTTCCTGGCCTCCTACGGCGGGCCCGTCCACCGGGTCCTGAGCGCGGCGTCCCGTCCGTTGCTCGAGAACGGCGTGGACGGCTTGGCCGACAGCGAACTGCTTGAGCCCCGCAACGTGCTGTCGGTGGCGCCGGCCGGCTTCGAGCAGCAACTCTCGGAGTGGATCGCAGCCAACCAGACCACCGGAACCCCCTGCGAGCTCCTCGACGCATCCGGCGCGATCGGGCTGTGCGCGGCGCTCGATCCGAAGTGGCTGAAAGCCGCCGTGATCGAGTACGGCGGCTTCGACATCGACGTCGCTGCGCTGCACCAGGCCTTCCTGCGAGGCGCCCGGGCCGAGGGAGCGGAGGTGCTGCGCGAGCACGGTGTGAGAAGTCTCGCCCGTCGCGACGACTGCTGGCACGTGGATTTGGGCGAGCGGGTTCTGCGCTGCACCACAGTCGTCAACGCGGCCGGCGCCTGGGCCGACGAGGTGGCCCGCATGGCCGGCGTGCAACCCGTCGGCTTGCAGCCCTTCCGGCGGACCGTGTTCACCTTCGCCGGCCGCTTCGACTCGGCCGGCTGGCCGCTCGTCGTCGGGGCCGACGAGAGCTTCTACTTCAAGCCCGAGGGCGCCGACCAGGTCCTGGCCTCGCCCGCCGACGAGGATCCCATGGAACCCTGCGACGTCAAGCCCCGGGAGATCGACGTGGCAGCTGGCATCGAGGCCATCAACCAGGCCACGGTCCTTGATGTCCGCTCGATCCGTTCCACCTGGGCCGGTCTACGCACCTTCGCGCCCGACCGGGTGGCGGTCGTCGGCTTCGACCCCGCAGCCGAAGGGTTCTTCTGGTGCGCCGGGCAGGGCGGCACCGGCATCCAGACATCCCCGGCCATGGCCGCGCTCACCGCCGACCTGGTCAGCGGCGAGACTCCGGCGCCCCCGCTCGACGGCATTGCGCCCCAACTCGACCCCCAGCGGTTTGCCGATTAGGCAGTGCCGAACGCACATCTGCCGACCCAGCGTTATCTCGCTCACCTACTGCACCGAGGTCGGGCGCCTGCTGCAAGCAGTGAAGGACGGCGAGGACGGCGCATGGGACAGGTTCCTGTCCGAGTCGGGATCCAGGAAGTTCTTCAACGGCAAGGTGGCCGACCTCGACGGCCAGTACCTCGGCCCCGAGGGCGGGATCAACGCCACCCAGGACATACTCCAGGTCGCTCCCGACTTCGACGCCCTCGTCGGCGCGTTCTTCATCGCGCTGATGATCAACGGCTTCAACCTGCATCAGATCGACTCCATCTGGCAGCGGGTCATCCAGGGCGCGGTCATCCTTGCCGCCGTCTCTATCGACTCCTGGACCCAGCGCCGATCCCAGTAGCCGCGCCAGCCGTGCCGGGCTACACACGCGGTCTGGCGCGGCTGCGGACGGCGTGACATTCTCGCCGTGATGCGCTTTCTCGATGCTGCTGCGGTTCGGGCCGCCACGCCGTGGCCCGAGCTGATCGCCGCCATCGCCGAGGTGCTGGCCGAGGAGGACCTGAACTCGCCCGACCGGCACGTGCACCCGGTCGGCCTGCCCGACGGCGGCGAGGGCGCGCTGCTGCTGATGCCGGCCTGGATCGACCGCGAGCTGATCGGCGTGAAGACCGTCACCTACTTCCCGTCCAACGCCGGCACGGCCGTGCCCACCGTCACCGCCGCGTACCAGCTCCTCGACGGCCGCACCGGGCAGTTGAGCGCAGTGCTCGACGGTGACGAGCTCACCGACCGCCGCACCGCGGCCATCTCGGCGCTGGCCGCCGCCCGCCTCGCCCTGCGCTGATCCTCGGGCGGTCGCCGACGCTGCGGTGAAACAGACCCAACCTCCCTGATAATCCACTACATTACGGATCGGGGTTGATATCAGGTTCATCGTCGATTATCATGATGCCTCAGCCTCGCTGCTGGGCTTCGGTGGCAGCCAATCTGTTCCCTTGTAAGCGTCGCCATGAGTGCCGCCGGCGCCCAGTGAGGCTGTGATGACCATTCCTTTGAAATCTCCCGCGGGCGAGTTGCCCGCCCATATGGACGACACCCCTTCACCCTCGACGGCTCACCCCCACACCGCAGCCGGACCCGCTCCGGCGGGGGAGCCTCCGGCCGGCGGTGAGGACCCGCGCCCGGAGGCGCCGCCGTTGACCGCATCCCAGGCGCCGGACCCGGCCAAGCTGTCGCGGCGGACCGTGGCCGGTGCCGGATCCGTGGCCAGCATTGCGATGCTGGTGGGGATCGTGACGGCGTGCCTGGGGGTCCTAGGCACCGCGGTGGGCTTTCCGCTGTATCTGATGGACGGGAACATCCGAGAGCTCGGCGTCGGCATCGAGGCCCTCGAGGACGATCTCAAAGAACTCAAGGACGGGATCGACGCCCGGTTCGTCGAGATCGACGCCAAGTTCGACGCCAAGCTGGCTGCACTCGAGGACAAGATGGACGCCCGGTTCGTCGAGCAGGACGCCAAGTTCGACGCCAAGCTGGCTGCACTCGAGGACAAGATGGACGCCCGGTTCGTCGAGCAGGACGCCAAGTTCGACGCCAAGCTGGCTGCACTCGAGGACAAGATGGACGCCCGGTTCGTCGAGCAGGACGCCAAGTTCGACGCCAAGTTCGCTGCGTTGGAGAGGGGCCAGGCCGAGATCGACCGCAAGCTGACGGCGCTGATCGCCCACCTGAACCAGACCGGAGCCGTCGAGGCCGCCCTCGAAGGCAGAATCGAGTCTTAGCCGCTCTCACCCCATCTGCAACTTGATGGCATGACAATGTCTTCAAAGTCGTCGGCAGAGCTGCTCGGTCAAAGGCCCAGCAGCCGCTTCACCTCGGCCGCGCTCTCGATCTCGGTGGCGCGGTCAGGGCCGCAGGGGGTGAGGCTCAGCGTCGTCGCTCCGGCGTCCACGTACGGCTGCAGGAACTCGGCGACGTCCTCGGCGGCACCGCACGGGGTGTAGCGCTCGAAGGGCTCGAAGCTCATCCGGTAGAAGCGCTCCATGGTCTCGGCCACATAACGGCGGCCCTCCGCCGGTGACCCACCGACTCCGAGCCACAGCTGCAACCCGTGCTGCCAGTCGACATCCCGCCCGGCGCCGGCCGCCTCGACCCTGGCGACCCCGTCAGCGAACCGGCGGGGAGAGCACCAGGCGGCCAGCCAGCCGTCGCCCAGCCGGCCGGCCCGCTCCAGCGCGGCGTCGCTGCGGCCTCCGACGACCATAGGCACCGGCGGATCGGGCACCGGCCGGATCCGTCCGTCCCCGAACTTGAAGAACTGGCCGTCGCCGTCGACGGTCTTGCCCTCCAGCAAGCCCCGCACGATCCTCAACGCGGCGTCGGTGCGCCGACCCCGGGTGGACGGATCAACATCGCAGACCTCCACCTCGTGGCGGTCGTCGCCTCCCACGCCCACCCCGACCGTCAACCGCCCGGGCGCGGCCTCGGCCAGCGTGGCGATCTGGCGGGCGGCCACCATCGGATGCCGCAGAGCCAGCAGGTACACGCCCACCTGCAGGTCGAGCCTGGGCTCCAGCCCACCGACGGCGGCCAGGGTGACCAAGCCGTCCATGCCGCTGCCGTTGCGGAAGCTCACATGGTCGGCGGTGAACACATGGTCGACGCCCGCGTCGGCGATCCGGCCCAGCAGGCGGCGCTGCCCGTCCGGCGGGAGGCTCCACAGCCCCCACGGGACGCTCACACCGACGGCGACCACGTCACTGCCCCACTACAGGGTGGCGGCGTCGGTGTCGAGGCCCATGCGCATGCGTCCCGCCGTCTCCATCGTCCTCGGGGCCACCATGGCGTGCTGGGCAGCCACCGCGGCGTCCCGGAAGCAGCGCTGGATCGGGCTGGTGCGATAGACGGCGGCCCCGCCCGCGATCCTGAACATCGACGCGGCCACATCGGCCGCCGTCTGGGTGGCGTGGGTCGCCGCCAGCCGGATGCGGCGCCTCTCGCCCATGGTCGAGGGCCGCCCCGCCAGCGCGCCCTGGAAGCTGTCGTCCACTGCGTCGAGCAACAGCGTCCATGCCGCCGCCAGCCTCGCCTCCGCCCCCGCGACCTCGGCCTGGGCCGCGGCCCGCTCGGCCAGGGTCCGGGAACTGCCCTGAGGCCTCTTCCCGCCGGCAAGCTCCACCAGCTCGTCGATCGAGCGGCGGGCGATGCCCACTGCGGCGGATGCCACCCCGCCGGCCAGCAGCCCGTAGAACGAGAACCGTGACCAGGCGTTGTCACGCACCGGACCGGCGCCGATCTGCACCCAGCGTCCCTCCGGCACGAACACATCCCGGGCCTCGAAGTCGACCGAGCCGGTGCCGGCCAGGCCGGCCACGTCCCAGGTGTCGATCAGCTCCACGTCGCCGGGGTCCATGAACACGAACGGCGCGGCCAGACCGTCGCCCCGCGGCTCGGGCCGGCCGTCCGGGCCGACGACCAGGCAGCCGCCCCCGATGGTGGTGCAGTGCCTGATGCCCGACCCCCACTGCCAGCGCCCCGACACCCGCAGGCCGCCGCCGACAGGGACGGCCCTGCCGCTGGGCATCACGAACCCCCCGCCGATGGCCCCGGCGTCGCCGAACAGGTCCCCGGCATGGGGGTCGGGCAGGTACGACGCCAGCAGCGACGTCGTGGAGGCGATGGCCACGCACCAGCCGACCGAACCGTCGTGGTAGGCGAACTCCTCGAAGACCTCCAAGCTCTCGGTGACGGCCACCCCGGGACCCCCGAGGTCGTCAGGCACGCACAGGCGGAAGGCGCCGGTCGGCCGGATCCCATCCACCAGATCCATCGGCAGCGTGCCCAGAGCCTCGATCTCCGTCGAGCGGGCCCGGACCCGTGGGCCGAGCTCGCGGGCCGCGGTCAGCAAGCTAGTCACGACCCCCAATCTAGGGCGGCTCCCCGAAGCCGACCGGTCAGCCAGTTGAAGCCGCCGGTGTGCGAACATCATTGACGTGCTCATCCGAGCCCTGCAGTTCGAGTCGGGCGAGTGCGCCGACGAAGTGGAGCCGACCCACGGGCTGCCCCAGTCGGGCTGGGTCTGGATAGACATCACCGCCGGACCCGACGACATCGACGAGCTGGCCGACCTCGCCGAGCAGCTCGGACTGGACGCTCTCGCGGTGCGTGACACCGTTGAGGACATCGACCTCCCCAAGGTCGACGACTTCGGCTCGTTCATGCTGGTGGTCCTGCACGCCCTCGGCGGGGAGCGGATCGAGACCTACGAACTCGACTGCTTCCTGTCGGAACGTCGTCTCGTCACCATCCACGACCAAGATTCGGCGTCGGTCGACGCTCTCTGGGACGGTGTCCGGAATCGCCCCGCGCTGGCCAGCGGCGGCCCCGACGAGGCGCTGGCGCGGCTGGCCGACGTAGCCACCCGGCGGCTGGTCTGCGTGCTGGACGTGTTCGACGATCGCAACGAGGAGCTCATCAACCGGGCCCTGACGGCCGATGCCGACTTCTTGTTCGAGATCACCGCGGTGCGCGCCGATCTGGCCGCACTGCGCCGGTCGGTCCACCCCCAGCGGGAGGCGCTCGACATCCTGCGGCACTCCATCTCTCCGCTGATCTCCGACGGGGGCCGCCGGCGGTTCTCGGACGTGTTCGACACCGCCTCGCGGGCCGCCCAGGGCGTGGACGGCGCCCGCACCGCCCTGGCCGAGACCCTCGACGCCTACCGGGGGGCCGAGGCCCGGCAGGCGACCGAGGTCACCAAGGTGCTCACCGTGTACGCGGCCATCATGCTGCCGCTGTCGCTGGTGGCGGGTTTCTTCGGCATGAACTTCGTCGACCTGCCGCTGCTGGCCAGTCCGGCCGGGTGGATCGTCGTCACCGGATTCATGGCCTTCATCGCCTTCCTGTCTCTGGGCGTGTTCGTGTCGCTGGGATGGACGCGCCGAACGTCGGGCCGCAGCGCGGGCGCGATCCTCGGCCGCGGCCTCGTGGAGGCCGCCCGGACTCCGGCCCAGCTGGTCGGGGCGGTGTTCGAGATCTCCACCATGCCGATGCGCTCGGTGGCCGGGTCCGTCACCGGGGCCCTCCGCACCAAGCCCACCGAGTCGAGCGACGAGTAGCCGCGCCGCGGGGCTGGGCACAATGGGGCCATGAGGAGCTTGAACTCCGGCTGGGTGCTGTTGCGGATCGCCTGCCGCGCCGCGGGGCTGGGCACAATGGGGCTATGAGGGCAGTCCGGTGCGTCGACGGGCGCGCCACCGTGGTAGAGGCGCCCGCCCCCTCCGGCGAAGGGGTCAGGGTCAGGATGGCCTCGTCGGGCGTGTGCGGCTCGGACCTGCACATGCTGGAGTTGGGCTTCTTCGACCTGTTCACCATCGGTCACGAGTTCGCCGGCTACACCGGCGACGGTAAGGCGGTGGCGGTGGAGCCGATCCGGGGCTGCGGCGTCTGCGAGTTGTGTCGGGCCGGGGACTACAACCGCTGCCCGGAGACGCTGAACAACATCTGCGGCATCACCCGCGACGGCGGAATGGCCGACGAGGTGATGGTCTCGCCCGACATGCTGGTGCCCTTGCCCGCCGGGGTAGACCCTCGAGACGGCTGCCTGGTCGAGCCGCTCGGGGTGGCCGTCCACGGCTTCCGGCTGGCGGGCCTGCGGGGAGACATGCGCGTGGCAGTGATCGGCGGGGGCAGCATCGGACAGGCCGCGCTGGCCGTGGCCCGCACGGCCGGCTGCGAGACGGCGGTGGCCGCCCGCCACGACGCCCAGCGCGAGGCCGCCGACCGCCTGGGCGCGGCGCCGCTCACCGGCGAGCCCTACGACGTCGTCGTGGACGCCGCCGGCACGGCCTCGGCCCTGACCGAAGCCGCGGCCCGCTGCCGGCCCGGCGGCACGATGCTGCTGCTGGCCGCCTATTGGGAGGGTTTGGAGCTGCCCTTCGCCGACGTATTCATGAAGGAACTCACGGTCGTGCCGTCGTCCATGTACGGGCGCTCCGGCGCAGCGCGCGACATGGAGGCCGCCGCCTCGGTGCTGGCCGCGGTGCCCGAACTGCCCGAAGCGGTCATCACCCACCGGTTCCCCCTCGACGCCGCTGAGGAGGCCTTCGCCACCGCCAACGACCGCGCCGCCGGCGCCGTCAAGGTGGTCCTGGAGCCCTAACTGCCCTCGGAGCGCTCCGGCCGCTAGGGGTCTGGACGGGGCGGGTCTCTGTCCGTGCCGGTCTCCTCGGTCGTAGGCGGCAGTCCGATACCGAGATGGCCCTCGATGCGGGCCATGCGCTGCCCAAGGTCCATCACGACATCGCGGAGCTTGTCGGTCGCCTCCCGCTGCTCCTTGAGTGCCTCGTTGAAGTCATCGCGGAGCTTGTCGATGCTGTGCTGCTGGTGCCAGACAATGCCCACAACGGCCAGCACCGGCGTGACCACTTGCATCACGACGACTGCGTCCATGCACCGATACTAGCGGGTTTTACCTGTAATATAACTCAATAATATATTATTTACTACCGAGCAGGCGTTCCTTTGGATGAGTTCGCCACCGTGATCCAGGACAGGGCGGCGGCCGGCAGGAAGAAGAGTCCGATGGACGCGGCCCCGAGCAGGGTCAGAGCGGACAGGACCACGGCCACGGCGATCGCTACGCCTCGCCCGGGAAACACGACAGGCACGGCCGCGAGGGCCACCGGTATTGCCAGGATCGCCACCGCGCCGACCCAGCCATACCAGCCTGACCCTACCGATCGGGTTGCATGCCCTAGCAAGCACTTGCTCGCACCGCGTCGACAATGAGCGAGTGCTGCTGCTCCGCAGCTTGTCGCCGGCGGTCCAGGTCGTCGAGCACCCCCTCGTCCCTCATCCGGACGAAGGCCGGGCTCCCGGCTGCCGCCTTGCGGTCCACGCTGCGGCGAATGCCGGCGATGACCTCAACAACCATGTCGGCGAGGCACTGGGCATGCGACGCATCCAGCCCATAGCCGGCCACCAGTGCTGCAATGCGTTCCGAGCGGTTCGGCGGCGCCGGCCAGTCCTGCACCAAGGAATCTTCGTCGGCACAGACTGGCCCGAACTGCCACACCGCATGACCGAGGTCCCACATCGGCTCCGACACCCAGATGCCGTCCCAGTCGATGAAGGCCACCGCTCGTCCTTCCCTGAACACAGGGTTGCGGGGCGCAATGTCCCCGTGGCACACGATCTGTCCCTCGGCGACCTCCTGCGGTCCCTCCTCGAAGCCGGCGCCGGGCGTGAAGCCCCGCGCGCAATCGTGATAGGACCTCAGCAGCCCGCCCACGGACTCCAGCGCATCCAGATCCAGCTTCCACCCGTCGGGTTCGGACGGGACCCATCCGTCGATCCAGGTCGAGTTGGCAGCAGAAGAGTCGGGGCTCGACCGCGACTCAGTCGTCAACGTCTCTCAGATCGTCACCCTCGACAAGTCGGCACTGTCCGACTGGACGGGCCAATTCGATCCCGCCACCATGCGGCACATCGAGGCCGGCATGTCCCTAGCCCTCGACCTGCCTATCCGGCACTGAGATCGCCAAGCAGTCGGGCCAACGCCCGCCCACACGGCGCTAGTGGTCCGTCGCTGAAATGATCGGGGCGCCCGGAGCGCTCCCAAGCAGGGTCTCGGTCCTGCTGCGCTGCCCTAGCCATTTCGACGACACGGCGCTAGTGGTTCCCCTCGGCGACGGGCGGTAGGAAGGCCTTGATGATGAACTGGTTGGCCATCCATCCTTTGTAGTGCTTGTGCACGAGGCCCGCCCTTTGTAGGCGGTTTAGGTCGCGGCTAAGCGTTCGTGGACCCTTTGTTGCGTACGCCGCCGCGAGTTGGGGGGTGAGGAACGGCAGTTCATTCTTCGGTATTCCTTGGTCCGGGGGCATGGCGAGAACGAGGTCGCGCTGGCGCTCGCGCGCCGGGCTCGATGGATGCTGATTCATTACGGCATGCACGTAATTGATCCAAGTCACTTCGAGTTGTAGCTCACGGACCTCTTCGATCTGCCGTCGGAGGCCATCCACGAAGCCCCGTATCGCATAGGTCACGAAGCCGACGGTTTGCTGGCTGTGGCTGGCCTTGTCCAGTTCTCGGTAGTACAGGTCGCGGGTGAGGTTGTAGTGGTTCGACAGCAGGTGGGCTGCTGGCAGGGGAGCCATGCCACTCCGGGCCAGGATTAGGAACTCGAGGAGCCTCGCGGTGCGGCCGTTGCCGTCACCGAACGGGTGTAGCCAAGCCATGTACAGGTGGGCATACACCGCGCGGGCTATCGCCAGCGCGAAGCCAATCTCGGAATCGTCGGAAGTGAAGACTTCGCTCTCAAGCCACTCCGCCAAGCGGTCAAGCAAGAAGCCGCAGTCCTGAGCAGGGGCACCTCTGTACGTCGCTACAAGAACTTCGTGGGTCCTGATCCGCCCCGGCAGGGCGTCTGGCTCGTGCTCGGTTCCGTCGAGCAAGTGACGATTGAATTCGCAGATCAACTCCTTTGTGATCGTGGGTGGTTCGCCCTTTCTGATCTGATCGGCGATTTCTTGCAGAGCGTCGAGAACGTTGCGCACTTCGCGTTCCTGATAGGCCCGCGAGGGCGGGGCCTTGAAGGTTCCGTCCAGGATCCCGGCAACCTGCTCCTCAGTGAGGGTGTTGCCTTCAATCGCGGTCGTTGCCTGGGCTCCCCTGACCATGGCGATGGTATAGAGGCGCTCGGCTACATCCGGTCGCAACGGGGCTCCAGCCAGGTGCTCGCACTTCGAGCGCGCTTCGCCTAGAAGCATCCATGTTGTTGGCCCGAGATCGTTGAAATCGGTGGCCTTGAAGGTGATCCACGGATGGGACTCCAGGTAGGACCCCATGGGTTGAGGCTACTAACAATCCCTTATTTTGTCCAACCTGTTGTCCAATCCATTGTCCAACCTTGTGCGCGTTCTCGCCCGCGTCGTGACACTCTCAGCGTGCACCCCAGGCGCCTCCTCCGGGGGTGAGCACTCTCAGGCGGTCGCCGGCTTGGACTTCGAGGGTGACCTTGCCGGGGAGGAGCTCCCGGGTGCCGGAACGCCGGATCAGCCAGTCCTCGCCTTTGGCGCCCGGGCCGCCGCCTTGCAGGCCCCAGGGCTCGGTCACCCGGCGCTCGCCCATCAGGGTCACCGTGGCGTCCTCGAGGAACTCCATCTCCCGCACGATGCCCTCCCCGCCGGCGTACTGGCCCTCGCGGCCGCTGCCCTCACGCAGTCCGGAGGCGGTGATGCGCAGCGGGTAGTGCTGCACGAGGCTCTCGATGGGAGTGTTCTTGGTGTTGGTCATGCCGGTGTGGATCCCCGACTGGCCGGCCCGGCCGCAGCGGCCTCCCTGGCCGCCGCCGACCGTCTCGTAGTAGGCGAAATCGTCCGACCCGGCCAGCACGTTGTTCATAGTCACCTGCGATGCGGCCGGCACCGCCTCCGGCACGGCCTGCGCCAGCGCGCCCAGCAGCGCGTCGGCGATGCGCTGGGAGGTCTCCACGTTGCCGGCGGCCACCGCTGCGGGCGGCTCGGCGCTGACGATCGAGCCCGCCCCCAGAGTACGGCGGCCTCAGACCGTGCGGTGCTGTGTTCCTGCTGTGGTTCGCGGTGACCTGTGGGCCTCGGTCGCGGGTGGGGCGGCTGCGGCCTCAGACCGTGCGGTGCTGTGTTCCTGCTGCGGTTCGCGGTGACCTGTGGGCCGCTCGGCCCGCGGCCTCACTGAGCGTCTCGCGCCGTTCCCACACTCTGCTGCCGCCCTGCTCGGCCTCCGGGCCCGGTTAGCCTGAGCGCTTGCCTGTGTTCCTCGGGGGACTGGCTGCGGCCCTGCTCGGAGTGGGCGACTTCTTCGGCGGCGTCGGCGGCCGCCGGATCGACCACCGCGGCGCAGTGGTGGCGATCGCCTGGGTGGCGTCGTGCGTCGGGGCCGCCGTGGCCGGACTGTTCGTGCTGGTGTTCCCCCCGGCCGACTTCGGTCGCATCGACTTCTACTGGACGCTGGTGGCGCTGCTGTTCGCGGCGACGGTGCGGCCATTGCTGTACTTCTCCATGGAGCGGGGCCCCATGGCGGTGGTCGCCCCGACCTTCAGCCTGGTGTCGCTGGTGATCCCCGCGGTGGTGGGCCCCCTGACCGGCGACCCCCTGGGCGGCGCGGAGCTGGCCGGAGTAGCGCTGGCCATGCCGGCCGTGCTGCTCATCGCCAGCGACGGCAAGCTGCCGACCAACAGGAGTCTCTGGTCGGGAGAGGCTCTGCTGCTGGGCTGCAGTGTGGGCGGGCTGCTGGGCTGCCTCAGCCTCGCCTTCGCTCAGATCAGCCCCGGCGCCGGGGCGATGCCCGCGTTCGTCACCCAGCTGGGCGCGGTCGGCATCATCCCGCTGATCACCCGCCCGTTCCGGCTGATGGCGCCGCTGTCATCGGATGTGCGCCGCTTCGGCGTGCTTGTCGGCCTCATAGACATCGGAGCAGTCATCGCCACCGTCATCGCCTTCCAGCGGGGCAACGTCGCGGTGGTGGCCGCCATGCTCGGCCTCGCGCCGGTCACCACCATGACCTTGGCCTGGCGGGTCTACCACGAGGCGGTGCGCCGCTGGCAGTGGGTCGGAGCGGCCCTCGGAGCGGCCGCCATCATCCTGTTCTCAACCGCGACGTAGCGGCCGCCGAAACTAGCGACGGATTGGGCCCTGGAGGCTCACTATGTCGCCAATTTCGCTGGGGACCGCCTGATCGCGCCCTCAGCGGTTGGTGTCCCACCAGATGGTGACCCGCTCGCGCGGGAAGGGGACATCGGCGGGGAGTGCGATCACCTCGGGCTCGCGCTCGGGCGGCAGGCACAGGTTGCGGCACCACTGGGGTCCCTCAAACTCGCGGCGCATGGTTGCGCGGGGGTCCTCGGCCAGCAGCGATTCCTCGACGACAGGGTCTAGGCCGGCCTCGGCGATGACCTCCACCGCGGTGGCCGCGGTGGGCTCGTGGGGCCGCTCCAGGTTCCAGAAGTGTCGCCACAGCATGCGGCGGCGGTCCTGAGGATGCTTGGGCGTGATCTCGATCACCACCCGGCGGCGAGCGTGGGCGTTGAGTGCGGCCACGAACGGCGGGACGTCGGTCACGTTGTAGAGGACGTTGTGGCACACCACCACGTCGGCGACCGGCACCTCGCCGGCGACCTCGGGCCACGACCCGGCGTGCACCTGGGCCGGGATGCCGCGCTCGCGGGCCGTGGCCGCGAACATCTCCAGCATGTTGTCCTGGCGGTCGGTGCCGATCACCTCGGTCGCAGGGGGCGCCACCGCGAAGGCCGCGGCCCCGCCCCCGCAGCCGACGTCGAGGACCGAGCCCCCGTCGCCGAGAGCCTCGGCGGCCCGGCGGTTCGACAGCGAGCGCTCGAACGTGCCGGGCTCGGGCGCGGCGAAGATCTCCGGGGTGAACACGAAAGGCTGGTGAGTGGCGCCCGCGAGGATCTCGGCGGGGATGGCCCAGCCGGCCATCTGCCGCGCCCACCGCTCGGCGGCGGTCTCCTGCTGTGCCATGCGCTCAGAACCTACTGGCGCCCGCGGCTACCAGATGCGGCGGGCGGCGGCCCACCGGCTCAGCTCGTGGCGGTTGGACAGCTGGAGCTTGCGAAGGACGGCCGAGGCGTGGGTCTCGACCGTCTTGATCGAGATGGTCAGCTGCCGGGCGATCTCCTTGTAGGTGTAGCCCCGGGCCAGGTGGCGCAGAACCTCGCGCTCCCTGGCGGTCAGCCGGTCGAGGTCCTCGTCGGACTCGGCCCCCGCGACCGCGACCGTGTCGGTGGCGAAGGCGTCCAGCACGAACCCGGCCAGGCGGGGCGAGAACACCGCGTCGCCGTCCCTCACCCGGATGATCGCATCCACCAGATCGTCGCCGGAGATCGACTTGGTGACATAGCCCCTGGCTCCGGCTCGGACCACGGCGATCACGTCCTCGGCGGCGTCGGACACCGACAGGGCGAGGAACCGGGTCTCGACGCCGGCCGCGGTCACCGACTCGATCACCTCGCGCCCCGACCCGGAGGGAAGGTGCACGTCGAGCAGCACCACGTCGGGGCTCCACCGCTCGATGGTCTCCACCGCGGAGCCGACGTCGTCGGCTTCGGCCACCACGGCCACCCGGTCGCCGATCTCGGCCCGCACGCCGCTGCGGAACAGCCGGTGGTCGTCGACGATCACCACCCGGGGAGGAGCAGCCGCCATGCGAGTCACGGTACCCAGGCCCGGCGCCGGTCAGCTCTGGCCGAGGCGGAGGCGCACTTCGGCCCCGTCGCCGGGGGCGCTGACGATCTCGCAGCTGCCTCCCACCCGGTCGAGCCGGCCCTTGATCGAGTCCCTGATTCCGTGGCGGCCGCCGTTGATCGCCGTCGGGTCGAAGCCCACGCCCCGGTCGCGCACGAAGATCTCCACTGCCTGCGGGGTCGCCTCCACGTACACAGACACGGTCGGGCAGCCCGACCACCGGGCCGCGTTGGTCATCGCCTCGCCGGCCGCGGCCACCAGCGACTCCATCGGTCCGTCCAAGGGGGCGTCGCCCACGGTCACCACTTCGATGACCGTGCCGTGGCGGTCCTCCACCACCCCGGCCATGCGCTCGACGGCCGTCCTGAGGGTGGCTGAAGCGGCCTCCGGTCCTTCTCCGTACAGCCAGCTCCTTAGCTCGCGCTCCTGGCGACGGGCCAGCGCGGCCATCCGGGCCGGGTCGTCGGACCGCTGCACCAGGGCCAGGGTCTGCAGCACGGAGTCGTGAAGGTGGGCGGCCATCTCGGCCCGCTCGTCGGCCCTGACACGGCGCTGGCGCTCCTCCCGCCGGTCCCGGGCCAGCACCGCCACCCATGGCCCCAGGATCAGAGCGAGACCGCCCACCACCAGCCCGCCCGACAGCAGCCCGTCCCGGACCGCCGACAGCGACAGGTTGGCTGCCGCGATCACGCCGATGCCGAGCGCCAGCAGGATCGTGCCCGCCGCGATCCGCATCGCGGCGGCCCGGCCGAAGCCGGCGCCGGGCTGCGCCCGCCAGACCACGATCCCGAGCCCGAAGGCCACGCACAGGGCGGGCCAGATCAGCGTGTCGGGCAGGGCCACGCCCAGGTGCCGGACCATCACCACCGTTCCGAGCACGATCAAGGCCATGCCGGTGGCCCGCCGGGCTGCAATACGAGCTGGAGGGGCAACCCGGTCCACCGGTGCGGTCCCTGCGGCGGGCGCGGGCTGCTGGGGCAGCAGGATCCATCCCAGCAGGTAGAGGGGCACCCCGACCCAGGCCAGGGCCAGCGCCACGAAGGCGATCCTCACGATGGTGGCGTCGATGCCGAGGCGCGCCCCGATGCCGCCGCACACCCCTGCGATCACTCGGTCGGTGCTGGACCTGACCGGCCAGCCGGCCCGGGTCGGTGCCATGCAGAGATGATGGCACGGCGGCGGCGGGGCGGCACCGGGGACCGACCCCTAGGTCGACGGCAGTCCTCGGGGAGAGTTCAGGGGAATTCCCCATTGGCCGGCTCGACGCCACGCCACACACTGCATGCCATGGCCGAAGAGCAGCCGCCCGGCGCGCAAGATCCGGGCCCCGCCGAAGGGCAGCCGCCCGGCGCGCAAGATCCGGGCCCCGCCGAAGGGCAGCCGCCCGGCGCGCAAGATCCGGGCCCCGCCGAAGGGCAGCCGCCCGGCGCGCAAGATCCGAGCCCCGCCGAAGGCACGGACGCGTCGGCCGACGGTGCTGCCACCGAGCGCCGCACGCTTCGCCGCAGCTCCACCGACAAGGTGATCGCCGGGGTCGCGGGCGGTATCGGCGCCTACTTCGGCATCGACTCAATGATCGTCAGGATCGCCTTCATCCTGCTGACCTTCCTGGGCGGAGCCGGCCCGTTCCTGTACCTGATCGGCTGGTTGGCCCTGCCCACCGAGGACTCGCCCAGTGTCGTCGCCAAGGCCCTCGGGGGAAACTCGCCCAACCGCTTCCGCAACCTGCTGGCGGTTGCGTTGATCGGCTTCGGCCTGCTCATCACCGCCAACCTCAGCGGCGACCTCTTCGACCTGTTCATCGATGTGTGGCGCATCGCTCCCTATCTGGCCTTGATCCTCATCGCCGCCGGCGTGGCCCTCGTCCTGTGGCCGGGACCCGCCGGCGGGTCCAAGACCACTCCGGCCCGGCCGCCGGTGCCATCAGCACCCCCGCCGGGCACGCCGCCGCCCTCCTCGGCGTTCGCGTCGCCCGCACCGGCTCCCCCCGCCGCGGCCGGGCCGGAGTGGTCGACCGCCCCGCCGACCGGGCCGGCGCCTACTGCGGGCGCGCCCTCGTCTCAGACGAAACGGCGCCGCGACCGCTCATGGATCGGCTTGTTCACCGTGGCGGCTCTGTTCGTGTACACCGGCGCAGCGGTGATGCTGGACCGCCTCGACGTGATCGCCACCGACATCGGCGTGTTCTTCGCCCTGGCGCTGGTCATCACCGGCGCGGGGCTGCTGGCATCGGCCTTCGTCGCTCCCGCCCGGGGCCTGATCTGGCTTGGGGCCGCGATATCGGCGCTCCTGCTGCTGGTTGTGGGCGTCGACGTGCCGCGGGGCTCAGGGGTGGGAGAGGCCCGGGTGACGGTCGCCGGCATCGAGGAACTGGAGGGCGAGTACCGGCACGGCATCGGCCAGTTGGTGGTGGACCTGCGCGACCTCGATCCTGAGCGCACCGACCACTCCGTCGAGCTGAGCCTCGGCATCGGCGAGCTTCGGGTGTACGTGCCCGACAGCATCTCCACAACCGCCGACATCAAGGTGGGGGTGGGAAGCATCGAGGCCCGCGGCGCCGGCTACGCGTGGTACGAGTCCACGGACGGCCTCGGCACGAGGCGCACGATCGCCGTGCCCGTGGAGGGCGAGACCACCGGTGAGTTGCGCCTGGACATCGACGTGGGCATCGGTGAGGTCGATGTGAGAACCGTGCCCGCAGCCATAGAGAGGTCAGTGCGTCAATGAGCTACGAGGTGACCGGCATGCCCGACGACGACACCAGGGAGTCCTCCCATCGGCGGGTCGCTGGGCGCATCGACTCGATCTCAGTCGTGGCCGGGCTCGTGTTCATCGCGATCGCGTTGGCCGCCCTCACCGATCGCTACTGGGCCGAAGTCGATGCCGCGCTCGTGTTCGGTGGCGCCATCGTCGCCATCGGTGTGGCTCTGATGGTCAGCGCGGTGCTTCGTCATCGCCGCCGGGAACAGCATGACGGCGGTCTCTCTGGCTGAAGCCGCCGTCCGGGGCTGACGCCGCAGGTCCGGCGGCCGTCTCAGTCCTCGGCTGCGATGGCGATCCAGCAGTATCCGCGACGCGGTGCGGGATCAGCGCCGGAAGCGGCGGTGCACGCCCTGGCGCCGGGCCGCCATCACGCTCCGGCGCTCGGCGGGCTTGACCGCCGGATGGTCTGCGGGCAGGTGACCGCGCAGCTCGGCCAGCGGGACCACGGTCCCTTCGGGGACCGGTGCATCGGATGCGCCGATCCAGCGGTAGAGGCACATGCCCACCGGGCGGCCCTCGGTGTCGATCCAGTTGGGCGTGCCCGGGTCCTGGTGGCTGACCACGGCCCGCACCAGGCCGTCGCGGTCGGTGTGGGCCTGAGTGTCGTTGAGGCTGGTCTGGGCGTGAGCGAGGTCGCCCGACTCGAACCAGGGCCAGGTGTGGGTCTGGATCGACCAGGTGAAGGCCTCGGGCGGCCGGAACGTGATCAGCCACGCCTCGTCGTCGCCGAGGTTCCAGAACCCGCCGCCGTAGGCGATGCCGTCGGCGCCGCCCCGAGCCTGCATGGGCGGGGTCAGGACGTTGTCGCCGTTGCGCTCACGCACCCCCTCGACGAAGCGCAGCCAGAAGGGGACCGAGGCCTCCACCCAGCCCGCCGCCTCCTCCAGCGCGGCCGCCATGCGGTCGACGGTGAGCCGCTCCGGCCGGTCGCCGGACCGGTCGAGGCGCTCGATGTAGAAGTCGGGCACGGCGTCGGTGGTCCAGTCGCACACGTAGACCCTGATGCCGAGATAGCGCGCCTCGGGGTTGGTGGCCATCCAGTTGGCGGCCCCGGCGGGACGGTCGGGCGAGATCATCACTTCGAGGCACCCGTCCTCGAGGCTCAGTTCACGCAGCGCGCACTCGCTGAACACGCCGTAGCGGCCGAGCTGCATGTCGCCCTCGTACAGCGAGAGGATCGCGTCGCGGCAGCCGGTCACGTCGGCGGTGAGCCGGTACAGGCCGGCCGGGTCGATGGAGCAGCGCAGGTAGTTGTTGTCGGTGTTGGGTCCGCCCCACTTGGTGACGTCGTCGTCGAAGCGGTGGAGGGCGGGGAAGTCGGCGTCGCGGAACTCCACGGCGTCCTGCACCGCGAACACCAACTGCCGGGTGAGGCACCGCAGCCCCTCGGCCTGGTTGCGGGCGCCGGCCGCCGCCGGGTCGCCCAGCACGGCCGCCCCCGCGTCGGCGATCCGGCCGCAGAACTCCCGCCAAACGGCGGCCGGATCGGGGGAGTCGGGCGCCTCGGCGGTCGGGTCGGGGGAGTCGGTCGTCGCGGTGGTCTCCGTCGAGTCGGTCATCGGTCGCGGTCCGTCAGGCTTCGAGGGTGGCGCGCCAGCCCGAGGCGATGTGCTCCAGCCACCACTTTGGGGCGTTGTCGAGCAGGTTCGCCAGGTTGGAGTAGTCCCACCAGCGCGTGATCAGGCCGTCGTCGTCCAGCTCCATGACCGAGGTGAACGGGTGCCTGACCACCTCGCCGGTGTGGAACCACCAGACCTCCAGGTGCTCGGTGACCACCACGGAGCCCTCGGCCACCACCAGGCCCGGCTCGTGGGTGTGGCGCTCCACCGGCTCCAGGCCCAGGCGCAGCCGGGCCACGATCTGGGCCGGGCCGTGGGCGCCCCCGCCCGACTCGCCCGTGCCCACGTCCACGTAGTTGGCGTCGGGGGCGAAGAACCCGGCGACGGCGTCCCAGTCGTGGGCGTAGAGGGCGTCCCAGTACTGCGCCACGATCTGCTTGTTGCGTTCCTGCACGCTGGTTCCTGTCTCCAAATTGAGGTCGATATTGGGCCTCCAGGGTCCAATATGTCATCAATTTCGGGCAGCCTGGGCCCTGGTCTCCAAATTGAGGTCGATGTTGGGCCTCCAGGGTCCAATATGTCGTCAATTTCGTGGTTGCTTGCGGCGGCGGCGCCACCAGACCAGGGCGACGATCACGGCCACGAACGGCAGGAACGGGACCAACACGCCGAGCGCCACCAGAGCCACACCCACAATCGTGCGCAGGAAGCCGGCCCCGTCCGAGATCGAGTCGCGGAAGCCGGGAAGCGACTCGTCCGGGTCCACGTCCACGTACACCCACGCAGATGCCGAGACCTGTTGAAGGAGCTCTCCGGAAGAGTCCACCGGCACGGCCTCGACTTCGAGGTTGATCTCGAGGCCGCGGGTGGCGACCCTGCCCGCCATCCGCCCGTCCTCGACGGGCTCGGCCAGCACCGCCACCAGCAACTCGCCGGGCTCGATCCGGTCGAACCCGCCCGAGACCAGTTCGAAGGAGCCGACATCGAGGCGCACCTCGCGGGAGCGGACGGTCACGTCGGTCAGCGCCGACGCGCCGGTGTTCTCCACCTCCAGGCAGAAGTACAGGGTGGCGTCGGGGCCCGCGTAGAAGTGCACGGTGCCCAGGCACGGGTCGTCGGCGTCGTCGGACACCCAGGCCTGCGCCATGATCCCGGTGTCGGGCAGCACGGTGGGCGACTGGGTGACGGTCAGAGTGATGGTGGCCAGGTCCACCTGGTCGCGCAGAGTGCGCAACTGGCCTCGCAGCACTTCGAGGGTTGTCTCGCGGTCCAGCAACTGGCGCTCGATGGCGGCCACGTCCTCGAGATCCACGGCCTCCTCCAGGAGCCGGCGCAGGCGGGTCACGCTGGTCTCGGCGGTGCTGATGCGGCTCTCGAGGTCGACGACCCGCTCGGTCACATCGTCGGCGCTGATCGACTGGTCGACCAGCTTCCCCACGCCGGCCAGGCGCTCCAGCGCGGTCGAGAAGTCGCCGGGAAACACCTTGAACACGATCTCGGTCCACGGCTCGGGCTCGGTGCGGGTCGTCTGGGAGAATACGACGCCCCCCAGGCCCTGGACTATGGACTCCGCCTCGTTGCTGGTCGCGGCCACATCATCGGCCTCAACGCTGATCGTGGCCCGGTACACGATCTCGCGTCCGAGTTCGGCGGGCGTAGGCGCGGTGGGAACAGCCAGGGCTGCCCCGGTGTCAGGCCTCGGCGCCGTTGTGGTCATTGGCACCGTTGTGGCCGCCGCCGCCTCCTCGGCCGTGGGTTCTGCCGCGGCGCCTGCCGACCGTCTCGACGCGCCGGCCGACGCGTCGGCTGAGTCGTCGGCTGAGCCGTACGCGGCCTCGTAATCGGCCGGCACTTCAACGGCAGCGGTGTCACCCTCGTCATCACCGCAGGCGCCGAGCAGCGCCAGGACTGCGCTGAACAGCACCAGCAGCACGACCCCGAAGGGACGCCGGAGCGACCTGGCGACAGGGTGGCCGGATTCATGCATAGGCGCTCTCCCGATTAGGACGGTCAACACCTATGACGACCGCCGGGTCGATCTGGTTCCCGGCCGGCGCAGGGAGCCTGCTATTGCGCCTGCTCGCCCTCTTCCTCGCCGAAGCCGGCGGTGCCGGTGGGCGGAGGCAGAGCCTCGCCGCAGGGCGCCCCCGGACCGGTGTAGACGCCCGCCACGATGTACCAGCCCGACTCCTGGCCCAGATGGTTGAAGGACGTTGCGGCGAGCCGGAGCGGCACGTTGGCCGGCAGCCTCCGGGCCCGAGCAGCCCAGCGGTCGCCGCCGGAGCGGGTGGTGTCGACCTGATCGACGGTGTACTCGCCGTTGGTGATCATCGGCCCACCGTCCACCGACACGTAGACGCGGATATGGGCGATGTCAGACGGGTTGGGAAGGGCGTCGAACTCGACAAGGAGTTCGTTCTCGGCATTGCCGGCCCGACACCGCACGTTGCTCGGCGGCGGAGGCGGCCCCACGCTGGTGGCGGCCTCGGGCGGCTCCGTTGTGCTGGTCGTCGCGACCACCTCCACGGCGGTGGTCGTCGGAGCTTCCTCCACCGGCGCCGTCGTCGGGGTGGTCACCCGGGGCTGGGTGGTTGTGGGGACGGTGGACTCGGTCGTTGTCGTCACGTCGCCGATCGGCTCCCCCTCGCCGTCTTCGTCGTCGCTGCATGCCGCCGCGACCAACGCCAACGCAAGAAGTGCCGTCGCGAGCCTCAGTGATCGCATGAGGAACTCCTTTCCCGGGCGTCCACCATACACCGCGGATTCGGCCCCGTCGCGTCACGAAACCGAACAATGAAGTTGGATCATAGGCTGGCTTGGGGTGATCATCGTGGATGTCGGGCAGACACATCGAGACGAGCTCTGCGACCTGGTCAGCGGCGACAACCCCGCGCCCCGTCTGTGGTCGGCCGTCGATCGCGGCAGGATGGCCGAGATCGTGCCGGAACTGCCGGATCTGCAGATGGAGCAGGATCCGATTCACCGGCACAAGGATGTGCTGGCCCACACCATCGCGGTCGTGGCCAAGACGCCAGACGACCTGGTGGTCAGGCTGGCGGCGCTGTTCCACGACATCGGCAAGCCCCGCACCCGCAGCTACGAGCACGGCGAGGTGACCTTCCGCCACCACGAGGCGGTCGGCGCCCGGATGACCCGCAAGAGGTTGACTGCGCTCGGCTTCGACGAGAGCACGACCGACGACGTGAGCGAACTGGTGCGGCTGTCGGGCCGGTTCAAGGGCTACGCGTCCGGGTGGAGCGACGCCGCGGTGCGCCGCTACGCCCGAGACGCCGGGCCGCTGCTGGGTCGTCTCAATCACCTGGTCCGATCGGACTGCACTACCCGCAACCTCCGGAGGGAGGCCGACCTCCACCGCCAGATCGACGACCTGGAGCGCCGCATAGCCGAACTGGCCGAAGCCGAGCGCCAGGCGGCCGAGCGGCCCCAGATCGACGGTGACGCGGTCATGGACCATCTCGGCCTGCCGCCCGGTCCGGACGTGGGCAAGGCCCTCGCCTGGCTGCTCGACCTCAAGCGCACTGAGGGGGAGCTTCCCACCGGCGAATTGCTGGCTCGGCTCGACGAATGGTGGGCTGAGAATCGCGGGTAGGCCGATAGCCTCATTCAGCGTTCAAGCTTCATTAGCCGAAACGAGCACAGTGAGGAGACGCCGTGACTTATCGGGCTGAGTACTTGTGGATTGACGGGGTTGAGCCGGTGGGCGAGATCCGTACGAAGACGAAGATTCTGTCCAATGATGAGGCGCCTCCGATCTGGGGGTTCGACGGCTCGTCGACGAATCAGGCGACGGGCGACAACTCCGATGTGGTGCTCAAGCCGGTGTTCACCTGCGGCGACCCGATCCGCGGCGGTGACAACATCTTGGTGCTGTGTGAGACGCTGCTGACCCATGACCTGTCGCCGCATCCGACCAACCGCCGCGCTGAGTGTGTGGCCGTGTATGAGAAGTACAGGGACCAGGCGCCTCTGTTCGGGATGGAGCAGGAGTACACGCTGTTGGACGCGACGACGCGGTGGCCGGCGGGGTTCCCTCCTGCGGGGTTCCCGCCGCCGCAGGGCCCGTACTACTGCGGGGTGGGCGCGGGCCGCATCTCGGGTCGTGACCTGATCGAGGAGCACACCACCGCCTGCATCCAGGCCGGTTTGGACATCGCGGGCACCAACGCGGAGGTGATGCCGGGCCAGTGGGAGTTCCAGATCGGTCCGTCCGACACCGTGCGGGTCGCGGACCATGTGTGGGTGGCCCGCTACCTGCTGTTCCGCCTGGCCGAGAAGCACGGCATCGAGGTGACCATCGAGCCCAAGCCGATGCTGGGCGACTGGAACGGCGCGGGCATGCACACCAACGTGTCCACCAAGGCGATGCGCGAGGGATACGAGCCGATCATCGCGGCCTGCGAGGCGTTGGGCATGGCCGGCAAGCCCGAGGAGCATCTGGGCGCCTACGGAGCGGGCATCGAGTTCCGTTTGACCGGCGAGCACGAGACCGAGCGCTACGACCAGTACTCCTACGGGGTGTCGGACCGGGGCGCGTCGGTGCGGATCCCGTGGCAGGTCGCCCGCGACGGCAAGGGCTACATCGAGGACCGCCGGCCCAACGCCAACGCCGACCCCTACCATGTGACCACCCTGCTGACGCGCACCATCTGCGAAGCCCTCGTCGGCTACAACTAGTCCCAGCCGGGTCCTCGATGGCCGCCGGCGCTGCTCCCGGAGCGGGAGTCGACAGCCTTCGGGTCGCGATCTGTCAAGTCGACCCCACCGTGGGCCACCTCCGGGTGAACAAGATGATGGCCGCGACCGCATTGGCCGAAGCTCAAGCCGCCGGCGCGCAGGTCGCGGTCCTGCCCGAGCTGACCATCACCGGATACCCGCCCGAGGACTTGGTGCTGCGTCCAGGATTCGTGGCGGCCAGCCGCGCCGCGCTCGAGGACCTCGCATCGGCGACCGGAGACTGCGTAGCCGTCGTCGGCTTCGTCGACGGTGCCGGCGAGGCGCAGCGACAGGTCCCCGACATGGCCGGCGTAGGAACGTTCAGCGAGGCGTACAACGCGGTGGCGGTATGCGCTGGAGGCCGGGTGCACGGCGTCTACCGCAAGCGCCATCTGCCCAACTACGACGTGTTCGACGAATTGCGCCACTTCAGGCCGGGTCTGGAACCACCTCCGCTGTTCGAGATCGGCGGAGCCGTCGTCGGGGTAACCGTCTGCGAGGACGCCTGGGTGCCTGACGGGCCGGTATCCGATCTGGCCCGAGCCGGAGCCCAGCTGGTGCTGAATCTCAACGGATCACCGTTCCGGACCGGCAAGCAACAGGCGCGTGAGAAGGTGATCGGCCGGCGGGCGGCCGAGGCGGGCGTCCCGGTTGTGTGCGTGAACCTGGTCGGCGGTCAGGACGAGCTCGTATTCGACGGCGGCTCTTTCGCGGTCGGCGCCGACGGGGCGGTGGCGGCCCGGTGCGCGTCCTTCGTCGAGTCGGTCGACGTCTTCGACGTGGACCTGCCGTTGCCGCAGCCCCCGCCGGATGCGACCCGGCGACACCCGGTCACTCCGGTCACTCCGGTCACGCCGGCGAGTGAGCAGGCATTGGGAAGCCGGCGTCTCCACGCGCCGCTCGAAGAGCCCATGAGCGTTGACGCTCAGCGCTGGTTCGCACTCGTACTGGCCACCCGAGACTATGTCGCCAAGAGCGGGTTCGAGGACGTCTGTGTGGGCCTCTCCGGGGGCGTGGACTCCTCGCTGACCGCCGCCGTCGCGACGGATGCCTTGGGAGCGGACCATGTTCACGGCGTGCTGATGCCCTCCCGCCACTCCAGCGAGCACTCGGTGGCCGACGCCAAGGAACTGGCCGCCAATCTCGGAGTCGATACCCGCATCGTCGGCATCGAGCCTGCCCACGCTGCGCTGGCCGAGATGCTCGAGCCCGGCCTCGGGGCGGGGATCGACCCGGGTGGACTCACCGACCAGAACCTCCAGGCCCGTATCCGGGGCACGACGCTGATGGCTCTGGCCAACGCACACGGCTGGCTGGTGCTCACCACCGGCAACAAGAGCGAACTGGCCGTGGGCTACTCGACCCTCTACGGGGACACCGCCGGAGCCTTCGCGGTGATCTCGGACCTGTGGAAGCTCGACGTCTACGAGCTGTGCCGCTGGCGCAACGAGCAGCAGGTCGACGGCAGGCTGATCCCCGCCACGGTTCTGGCCAAGGCGCCCTCGGCAGAGCTGGCTCCCGGCCAGCGCGACGACCAGTCGCTGCCGCCCTACGAGGTGCTCGATCCCATCCTGCGCCTCTACGTGGAGGATCTTCGAAGCGTCGAGGAGATCCAGCAGGCGCAGATCGCGTCGCCGGAGGTCGTGGAGCAGGTGTGCCGCATGGTGGACGCCGCCGAGTACAAGCGCCGCCAGTCGCCGATCGGTCCCCGGCTCACCGGCCGGGCGTTCGGCCGGGACAGGCGCATGCCGATAGTCAACCGTTTCACCTCGAGCGCTCCGTGAGCCGCGGCTACTCCGTGGCCCAGACGGCCCGGCTGGTGTGCGCGCTGCGCTGGTCGTGCGGTCGGCTGTCGGAGGTGCTCGAAGCCTGGGCCGCACAGGCCGCGGGCACTCCCGGGCGCGCCGAGGCCGCGGCGCCGCTGTCGGAGTTGAGCCGCCGGCTCGCCTCGCACCGCGCCGCGCTCGACGGGCTCCAGCCCGACTCCGAGATGATGGCCCCCTGGAGGGAGGCTGCGCCGGCGGATGGGTCGCTGGTCGCTGCGCTCGACGAGATCGCAGCGTCGGAAGGATCGTTCGAGCGTCTCGACATCGCCCGGCAGGTGCTCGTGCCTCATCTGCTCGGCGCCTACGCACAGATGTGCGAGCACGGCGCCTCCCACTGCGATGGAGCCCTGATCTCGACGGCCGGCTCGCTCGGGTCCGACCTGGACCGCGAGGCGGCGTCGGCCGGAGTCGCGCCGCCCGGCGCGGTCGATGCGGCCGACCGCGTGCTGACGGCGGCCGGCGGCATCGTCGAACCGTCCCTGCTGAGGCCCGGGGACTGGAACTAGAGTCAGCGCCGCGAGCGGGGCGTCGGCGGCTACCCCTCCCCCTACCCCCTGTCAGCGCCGCGGGCGGGGCGCCGGCGGGTGTGGTTGGCGATGGGGAAAACCTCGTTATCGTTCATCCGCAGCAATGGTGCCCGGGGCGGAGGTCGTTGAAGACCGGCTCTCTCAGACCTGGAGTGGGGGTACGTGGTAAAGGTCAAGGAGCGAGTTGAGAGAGACGAGGAGGATCTGGTCCGCCTCTATCTCACCGATATCGGCCAGTACCCCCTGCTGACCAAGGACGACGAGGTCCGGCTGGCACAGCACATCGAAGCCGGACTGGCGGCCCGCAAGGAGCTCAAGGAAGCCACCCCCGGATCGCTCACCGACCATCGCCGCCGCGACCTGCGCCGCAAGGAGCGGCGCGGGCTGGAGTCCGAGCGAACCTTCGTGCAGTCGAACCTGCGGCTGGTCGTCTCCATCGCCAAGAAGTACCAGGCGTCGGGCCTGCCGCTGCTCGACCTGATCCAGGAGGGCAACCTGGGGCTGATGCACGCGGTCGAGAAGTTCGACTGGCGCAAGGGCTTCAAGTTCTCGACCTACGCCACCTGGTGGATCCGCCAGGCCATCACCCGGGGCATCGCCAACACCGGTCGCACCATCCGGCTCCCGGTCCACGCCGGCGACACGCTGGCCCGCCTCCAGAAGGCCCGCTCCCGCCTGGAGTTGAAGTACGGCCGGCCCCCCACCCTCTCGGAGCTCGCCGCCGAGGTGGAGATGTCCGAGGACAAGGTCACCGAGGCGCTGCGCTTCCAGTCCGAGCCCCTGTCGCTGTCGGAGCCGCTGCGCCAGGACGGCGACGCCGAACTGGGCGACGTGGTGGAGGACCGGTCCATCGACTCGCCCTTCGACACTGCGGCCACCACCATGCTGCCCAACGAGATCATGCGCCTGCTGTCGCCGCTGGACGAGCGCGAGCGCGACATCCTCAAGCTGCGCTTCGGCCTCGACCGGGGCGAGCCCCGCACCCTCGAGGAGGTCGGCGAGCACTTCAACCTCACCCGGGAGCGGATCCGCCAGATCGAGGCGAGGGCCATGTCGAAGCTGCGCCACCCCTCCAGCGACACCGGCGCACGAGACCTGCTCAACGTCTGAGTCAGCCGAGCGGCGCGAGAGTCGAGCGCGCCGACAACTTGGCGTTCATGGGACCGTCCCCGACGCCTCCGTGCACTTCGTCGTGACCTCACCGCCGGCACTTCGGGCACGGCTGCACTGCCAGCGGCGCCTCTCAGGCCGCTACGAGACAGCTTGCCGACGGAACGCGGCGGACCCGGCCGCTGGGCAGACCCGACTACGACCCCGATCCGCCCCGCGGCGGCCATTGATGCCGCTGGTGGAGACGTACTCACACTTGAATGCGAGGCGTTAGCCGCCCGCTGAGGGTGGCTGTCGATATGTGCATGATGAGTATGCGCACGCATGCCTGCCTAGTGGCCGTCAGGGGTTCTGTCTCAATATCGAGGGCATGTGACATGAGAAATAGTACCTAGAGCGACAAAAAATAGTGAATATCCGCATAGCGGACACCTGCGGTGTATACTCGCGGGCCGCCCGGCCGAAGGTTGGCGACCTGTACCCAGCCCTCCAGCCTCCTTCGGCCGGGCCTACCACCGGAGCAGCTATAGCCAACGCCAGGGGCGACGATTGAGTGCAGGGAAGGGGCGACGACTTGGTGGGCTCCCCCGCGGCGGTGTGAACTCCCGGCGCGGCGACGTGTTCGGCGGGGTGCTCGCCGGGGTTGTGAGCCTGCCGGTGGCGCTGTCGATGGGCACCCTCTCGGGTCTGGGCCCGACCGCGGGCGTCTTCGGAGCGGTCGCCTTCGGAGTGGTGGCCGCGGTGTTCGGCGGGACCCGCGGCATGGTGTACGGCCCGAACTCGACGGTGGCCTTCGCTGTCTCGGTCGTGGTGGCCGGATCAGAGGACCGGCTGGCCACCGCGGTGATGGCGGTCGGGCTGGCGGGAGTGATGCAGGTGCTGCTGGGATCGCTGAGGGTCGGCTACCTGCTCTCCTACACGCCGTACTCGGTGATCTCCGGTCTTCTGTCGGCCATCGGGGTGCTGATCGTCGCAAGCCAGATCCTGCCGGCGCTGGGCGCATCCGCAGACATCGGCGGGCTGCGGGCCACGGTCGACGCGCTGCCCGACGCGCTGGCCGGCATCAACCCCAGCGCGCTGGCAATAGCTGCGGTGACGTTCGCGGTGGCGGCCGCCTGGCCGCGCCGGCTCAGCACCTGGGTGCCCTCAGCCGCGGCCGCGATGACCGCCGGAACGATGCTGGGGGTGCTGTGGCTCAACGGCGCGCCGGCGCTGGGCGAAGTGTCGGTGGGGATGCCCGACCTGACATGGCCCGACTTCTCGGGGGCTGAACTGGTGCGCCTGTTGCCCGGAGCGACCACCATCGCCGTGCTCGGATCGGTCGATGCCCTCATCGGCTCCCAGCTGACCGATGTTCTCACCGGCTCGAGCCACAAGCCCAACCGGGAGGTCGTCGCTCAGGGGCTCGGCAACCTCGGCGCGGCGCTCGCGGGAGGGGTTCCGGGCGGCGCGACCGTCGGGATGTTCGTGAACGTGGAGGCGGGGGGCAGGTCGCCGCTGGCCGGTGTGGTATGCGCCGGGACCCTCTTCACGCTGGCCGTGGGCCTGGACGGCCTCGTCGAGGCGATGCCTCAGGCGGTGCTGGCAGGCATCCTGATCAAGATCGGGCTCGACCTCATCGACTGGAGCATCCTGGCCCGGCTCGCGAAGGGCCAGCGCGAGCACTCGGTGGTGATCGTCGCAACCCTGGTCGTGACCGTGATCTCCGGTCTCGTCACGGGCCTCGTGATCGGGCTGATGGCCGCCGCGGTCGTCCTCGCCCGCCGGTTCGAGCAACTCGAGCTCGACAACGTGGTCTCGACGCCGCTGTTGGACCGGACCTTCGTGGAGGCCGGCGCGCGGGAGGGCGAAATCGATGAGTTCTCGGCGCGTGTCGGGCTGGTGTCGCTGAGGGGCAGCTTCACCGCCGCGTCCGCGGCCAGCCTGATCAAGACCCTCAGCGCGGACATCAGAGACCACGAGTCCGTCATCATCGACCTGTCGCAGACCGATTACATCGACGACAGCGCCGGCATGGTGGTGCAGCGGTTGATCAAGTTCGCCGGCGCGCACGACACCGACTGCATCATGGTGGGCCTCCGCGGTCAGCCGCAGCAATGCCTGAGCGCGCTCGGCGTACTGCAACTCGTGCCCGATGGCTGCGTCGTGGAGAAGATGAGCGACGCGAGGCACATCGCATGGCGCCGGCTCGGGCTCTAGCCGGCTCCGGTACGGCGAGATCGTGCGGGCGGAGGGGCTCGGTGGCCTGTATCGCCTCGCGGCACGCGCCGACGCCGCCGGCGGGGCTGCACCGGTGGGCGTCATCGGCGCAGCGCTACAAGCGCTGGAATCGCCCAAGGCCTCCTCGGCGTCGGCCGCGCTGCCGACGTCGTCTACTTGCTCGCCTCCCAACACGAGCCGCCCGTCCTCCAACCCCGCCGGCGTGCGCGGCGCACAATGTCTGGTTCGACGCTCGCAGCCTGGACGACCACAGGGTGCATGGCTTCCGTTGAGCCCGAACCCCCAGTTGCGTTCAACGCGGCGCAGATGCTGGGGTATCTCGCAGAGGTCGATGAACTGCTGGTCCAAGCCGGAACACCCGACGCGCTGCATCTGTATGTCGCCGGCGGTGCGGTGATCGCTGCCAAGACAGGATCAAGGCCCCGAACAGCCGGCTGGCCTGGGCGCCGACGGTGAGCGGTGACGGCAAGCCTCGGTGATGTTGGGAGCCTTGAGGGAGATGGTTGGCCCCGTCCTCCACAACGGTGCGGCGGGCCTCCAACAGGGGGGCTACAGCAGTACACTCGATGCATGAGCAACAGGCCCCGGCCCCCAGGGCCCGTCTCGCTCCTGAAGGACTCGGGGCGTCCGGCGCAGTCCGACGGCGCTGCGTCGTTGATCGAGCCTTCGAGGGGGTTGTTGCGGGCCTGTGATCTGCCCGAGTGGATCGCCCGCGACGACGGTCGGGGCAGGGTCGTAGCGGTGCGCCAGTTCGTCAAGGACTGGGCGGCTTCTGATGCGCTGCGACGCGAGCAGATGATCGCTGACGCGCCCCGGCGGTGGCGGTGGTGGCATCGTGTCGGGCCGCGGCGCTTCGACATCGCCAAGATCTCTGCGGTCGTGCACAGTTTGTGTGATCGCGACGACGTTGAGTTGCCGGGGTGGGTGCGGCGCCATCGCGCCGGCCGGCCGGTCCCGTTGACCGACGGGAGCCTGAAGGCGACGCCGTGGACGACTCAGCTGATGGCACAGGCGCCGTCGGCGTGCGCGGCGCACAATGTCTGGTTCGACGCTCGCAGCCTGGACGACCACAGGGTGCATGGCTTCCGTTGAGCCCGAACCCCCAGTTGCGTTCAACGCGGAGCAGATGCTGGGGTTTCTCGCTGAGGTCGACGAACTGCTGGTCCAAGCCGGAACACCCGACGCGCTGCATCTGTATGTCGCCGGCGGTGCGGTGATCGCTGCCAAGACAGGATCAAGGCTCACCGGAGACGTCGATGTCGTCTCAGAGGGGATGACGCCACAGCTGCGGGCCGCGGTCGAAGAAGTGAGCAAACGCCATCGCGGCCTGAGGCCCGACTGGCTCAACGACGGCGCCAAGCTCAAACGGGTCAACGTTGCGTTGGAGCCCGAGCGCATCTTCACCGGACGCCGCCTCATCGTCGACTCCGCCGGAGACCGCTACGTGCTCGCCATGAAGCTCCTGAGCCATCGCCAGGTAGACGAGACCGACTGCGAGTTGCTCATCCGTTCACTCGGCATCACCAGCCAGGCCGAACTGCTGGACCTGATCGAGCAGGCCATCCCCGAGCAACACCAAAGCCCCGCGGCTGCGTACTTCGCCGCCGACCGGCTCGACAACGCGTACCGCTCAAGGCGAGCACCCCGACGATCCACCGGAGACCCGTCCCTGTAGACGAGCCCACAGCGTCCCGTGGCTTGGCAAGCCGTCGTCCGGCAAGGAATCAGGACCGCGAAGAATTGGAGTGCACGTGAGCGGCGACCGTTCGGACGAGACAGGCGAGACCACCGGCAGCGTCGAAGGCTCGGCCGGCAACCAGCTGAGCGCGTTCAGCATGGCGCTGGGGGACCAGACGGCCCGCCCGAAGACGTCTTCGGCAGGGATGCCCAGAGCGTGGCCTTCCCGGCAATCGCAACCGGCGCCCGCGGCTATCCGCTGGAGGCAGCTGCCAGAATCGCGGCGGATGCCGTGCGCTCGGCATCGACCAAGGTTCGCACGATCCGCTTCGTCTGCTTCGACCCGCAGACGCTGCACGCGTTCCAGTCCGCGACTGAGGACAGCGCCTAGCGGCGCAACATCATTCCGTCGGCGCGCTGACTCGCAGCCGCCTGATCTCTTCGGACACTTCGCGTACGTAGTCGAGCGCTTCTGCGTAGACATCGCTCGCAGCTTGTGCTTGGGCCGGTGTCAGATCTCGCCTTGATCCGGTGGAGATCAGATCGTCGAGAGCAGCCTGCCTGCGCGTGAGCGCCGAAACCGCTGAGTCATGAAGCTGCTGGCGTGGCGGGGGGACGACAAGCCGCCTGAGCGAGGAGAGCCATTCGTTGACCGCGCGTCGCTGTGCGGTTAGGGCGTCGCTGTGCGGTTAGGGCGTCGATAGCGATCTGGCGACGCTGTGCCTCGGGCATCGAGCCCGCCGGAGGCGGGTCAGCCGAGTCGAATCCGGCTCGCATGCTGTCAACGCCGCCTCTCTGGTTGGGGCGCGTGATTGTAAGTCACACCCGTGTGATCTGTGATCCGGCCAGTGAATCTCCAGGCAGGAATGCCGCTCAGGGGGTCTTAGCCGGCTGAGGCTCATCCAGTTGGCCACCAGCCCCCGGAATCGCGGCTTGTCGCGTTCGGCGCTCCGAGTCATGCCCCGCGGCTTCGACTCGCCCGTCTTCGGCGGCGTCGGACTGGGCAGTTGCTGTGGTATAGTCACGCTATGGCGGCGCGTTCGGGCCCGGCTCGGTGGGTGGAGGATCTTCCGGTGGAGGCGTTCTTTCGCGCCGCTGATGTGCCGGGGCCGTCACGCAGTGCGGTCAGTTCGTTCTTGAGCCGCGAGGTGGCCAGGCCGGTCCCGCGGATCCTGCGGGTGGCTCCGAACCTGTACTGCAAGGCGCGGCCCCCCAACAGGTTCACCGGCAAGGTCTATGCGCCGGACTGGGTCAGCATCGGCTGGGAGATCGCCGGGCCGCACGCGGCGGCGTTGGGGTGGTTCGGGGCGCATCTGGTGCGTTGGAGTACCCAGATCGCTCTGCAATATGTGGAGTTCGCCGTTCCGGGGGAGCCGGCGCAGCGCAATCCGCACCCGAGGGTGACGATCCGTTCTCGGCGCAACCTGTCTCGCCGGGGACTCACCCGCTTCGAGGCGACCCATATCGAGGCGGTGATCGCGTTCGACTGCACATGCGAGATCAGCTGGGACGAGGCGCTGGAGTTGTCGGAGTTCCACCTCGGGCGGCGCGCCGCCCGAGGCGGCCACATGCCGCGTGCGGAGGTGGTCGAACGCGTGGCCGCCCACGAGCAGCCCCACGGGTCGAAGCTGTTCAGAGCGAGGATGGCCGAGCTGGTGGCGGTGATGGACGCATGCGACATGCGGGCCTCCGCCAGCGCCGAGGCGACAACGGAGGCTTGGCGGTGACAGCGCCCGGTCAGCGACGCGAGCCCAGAGGGCGCCGTGAGGGGGATCAGGGCGTCGGGGGAAGGTTCACCACGGCGCGCGCCGAGGATCCGCCCCTGCGGGGCGCAACATCGCACACCCAACGGCGGGGGCTGCTGCGTGACGACCCGGGCATGTTCTCGGATCTGTTGTTGGCCGCGGCCGACGCAGGGGGCCTCGCCCGGCCCTTGGTCGAACGCGACTATTGGATGTGCCAGATCTCCACCTGTCTCGTCATGGACAGCCGAAGGCACCCGGAGAGCTTCACATCGATGGGAGGCGGCTCCTTTCTGGCTCTCGCCGGGATCACCCAGCGCGTCTCAGAGGATGTGGACCTGACCGTCACCCACAGCCGAGGCATCGGGTCATGCTCATCGAACCACGCCAAACAGATGATGGAAGAATGCCAGGCCAACGTCGAAACCCACCTCGGCATACCCGGCGAACGACGCAACCCCGACGGCACCAAACCCCGCGGCGGAGGAAACTACTTCCGCACCGTGTACTACACCTACCCGTCGGTGCTCACCGACGCGGGCGGCACCCCGCAGGAGGTCCGATCCGACAAAGGGATGCGCGACACCGCCAAGGAGCACCTCTACGCCGCGAACTGCATCCCATACATGGGTCGGGTGGCTCAGTCCCTCGGCATGGAACTCCCCGATGACCTCGCCGCCCGGCCCCTGCTGGGCACTCACCCGCTGCAGACACTGGCCGACAAGCTCGACGCCGTCTGCTGGCGCGAGGCGCTGGTCCCCAGCAAGGGCCAAGCGATGCTCGACGGGCTCGTCGCCCGAATCCGGGACCACTACGACATCCACCACCTGATCCGATGGCTGCGAGACGAAGCGATGCTGACTGCCGACGGATTCGCAGCCGCCGCCGAGAGGGCCGAGGCGCTCGAAGAGCCGTTGCGCGCCAAGATGAGCCTCAGCCGTCCGGTGCAGGCCCGGCCCCACAACGGATACCACACACTTCGGGCATGGACTTCCGGGACCGCCGAATACGCGGCGCTGTCAGCAGCACACGCACGGCTGCGCGAGTTCGTCTACGACGAGATGCCGTCCTACGACGATGTATGCGCCGCGGTGCACTCCGCCGCCGGAGTGCTTTAGCCTGGATCCACCGGTGCGGTGAGGTCTGTGGGGTGGCCGCGTCCACCAGAAAGGCCTCCTGAGGTGGGAGTCTGTTGATGTCCTAGGTCAACGGACCCGCCACGACGGGAGGCACTTTCTATGAGTGGATCATCTCATAGTATCGACCGGTTGCAAGTGACCTTTGATCATGGGGGGATGGTGGCTTGTGCGGGGCTGTTGGCACCGGCGACGTTGATGGCGCGCCTGGGGCTCGGGGCGCTGGTGGAGAGGTGGGTGGGGACCGGTTCGGCGAACCCGGGCCGCAAGGTGTTGACGCTGGTGGCGGCGATGCTGGCCGGGGGGACTTGCATCGACCATGTGGGCATGCTGCGCGCCGGGGCCACCGAGCGGGTGCTGGGGTTTCGGGTGGCGGCGCCGTCGACTGTGGGCACGTTCTTGCGGTCCTTCACGTTCGGCCACGTCCGCCAGCTTGAGGCGGTGGCGTCTCGTGTGCTGGCTCGGGCCTGGGGCCTGGGCGCGGGTCCGGGGTCGGGGCCGCTGGTGGTGGACTTGGACTCCACGGTCTGTGAGGTCCACGGCAAACAGAAGCAGGGCGCCGCCTACGGCCACACCGGCGAGCTGGGCTATCACCCGCTGCTGGCCACCCGGGCGGGCACCGGTGAGGTCCTGTTCGCGAGGATGCGCAAGGGTTCCGCGCATACCGCGAGGGGCGTGCTGCGCTTCGTGTCGGAGGTCCTCGCCGTCGCCCGACGCGCCGGCGCCGCCGGCGCGATGACCGTGCGCGCCGACTCGGGGTTCTGGTCCTGGAAGCTCATCGACTGCCTCGGCGCCCACAACGTGAGATGGTCGATCACCGTGCGCCAGATCCCCAAGGTCAAAGCCGCTATCGCCGCCATCGCCGAGTCCGACTGGCAGGCCATCGCCTACACCGCCGGCGGAGAGGCCCAGGTAGCAGAGACCACCTACACCGCCGGCGACGAGCGCGAAGTCCGCCTTGTGGTGCGCCGCACCCGCCTGCGCGGCCAAGCCCAGCGCCGGCTGTGGCCCGACTGGCGCCACCACGCCTTCATCACCGACCGCGACGACCTCGACACCGTCGCCGCGGACGCCTTCCACCGCCAACACGCCACCATCGAGCTCGCCATCAGAGACCTCAAAGACGGCGCCGGGCTCGAACACGTCCCCTCAGGGCACTACGGCGCCAACTGCGCCTGGCTCGCCTGCGCCGTGCTCGCCCACAACATCAGCACCTGGACCAGCCTGCTCGCCCACCACGCCCCCACCACCTCACGCACCCGACGAACCCGCCTGTTCGCCCTCCCCGCAGTGCTCGCCAACCGATCCGGCCGACCCACCCTGCGATTCGCGGCCCGCTGGCCATGGGCCGACCAGTTCCACACCACCCTCAAAACCCTGCGAGCACTGCCGGGCCCCTCAGGCTGAACCCGCCCCACCAGGGGCCCGACGCACCCCACAACAGCCCAGCGCCACCAACCCGACACCCACCCCCCGGCCCCACCCGGCACGCCCCGACGCGCCCCAACCCCCGACCGCGGCCACACACAACACCAAACCCGCACCACCAACACCACACCCCCGCCACCAAAACCCAAAACGGTGGATCCAGGTTTAGACGAACAGTCCAGCAGGCCCCCGGCCACCAGGCCGACGAGGTCAAGCAGTCTTGCGTCCCAGACCTCCCGAGGCGGCGGCCGGAAGTCTGACCCGACGGGGTCGGCTCGGGGCGGGCCGCGGCTGTGGGGGACGCGGTGTTCGCACCGGCAAGCCGCTCAGCGACAACACCCTCGGCAAGGCCCTGCGCACCGCCGACATCCCCGCAACCATCGACGGAAATGAGAGCCAGCCTTCTAGACTGGCTCGCAGCCGAAGGCGTGTCCTACGAACTGGCCGAAGCCGTCCTGGCGCACCAACCCCGTGGCATCGCCAAGTCCTACCGCCGTGACGACCTACTCGAGGCCCGCCGCCCCATCATGGAGCGTTGGACGCAATATATTTTGAAATATGGTAAAAAAATAGTCTAATCTATTGGGATAGCTGGTACACTAATCGGGAGATTGTGGCTTCTAGGGAGGTCCGATTGGCTGCCGGTCAAGCACCGGGTAGGGGATCAGGTCACCGAGGCATCCGCCACTCCATCGCGTGGGTGCGCGACGCTGGTAGACAACGGCGCGTGATCGGAGAACGCTTGCTCGTCGACTTAGCTGGGCGATGGAACCCACCCGCGGAAACTCTCGGCCGCAGAAAGTCGAAATTGCGGACCGGGACCGGCCAAGGTTTACTCGTGTTCCCAGATGTGCCGTTTCGCGGACCCCGGTCCGACCGGGGAGGACGGCCACGACGCCATAAGGGAGGGAGACGGTCACGTGAGGGAGATGATCACATGAGGGAGACGACCCTGGTTGTCACCGCCTGGAATCTGAGCGGGCCCATTTTCGAGGAGTTGTCTCAGTTCTTGGGTAGCACCCGCTTGGCGCCGGAGAGCGCAGCGCCCGATGAGGACGAAGAATTCATCCGGGCCGTGTGGCAGGAGGTCGGAGACGACTTGCGCGACGCCATGAGGCGGTATCCCTTGAGCCAGGCTGCCGCAGATGCGGGTAAGGACTCGTCAGTCTCCGCCGCATGAACGACGATGTTCGGCGGAGTGTGCCGAACGAGACCGACAGCGGCTCTGAACCCTTGGAGCGCGCTCAACCGGTTGAGGTGATTGAGACAGCCGAGGTAGTTGAGCCAGCCGAGACGGAAGCATCTTCAGCCTCTGGAATGTCGGTGGCCATTCACCACAGCGAGGGTCCGTTGCCGGCCCCCGCGGAGCTAAGGGCCTATTTCGATATTGCCCCAGAGGTCGGCCGCAGCATCATCCAGATGGCCGAGAACGCGGCAAGTCACCGGCACAGGATGGAGCGCAGGTCCTTCTGGCTCATAATTGTGTTCGCCCTGTGTGTCACTGCCGTGATGTTGGCGGTCGTCGCTGCTGCGGCTTGGGTTGCCGCGGAGGTGTCGGCCTGGGGTGGGGTGGTTGTTCTGCTGGCCAGCCCGACCGCACTGTTGTGGGCGCTCGTGTCACGGCTGGCGAGACGCATGCGGCGCAACCGCGACGATAAGGCCGAGGGCGCCGCGTCGACCGGAGGAGAGGACGAAGCGCCCACCGACGACTAGAACGGAGCGGCCAAGCTCCCCTAGCCTAACAATCAATACACTTCAAGAGGCATTTCTTGAGCTTCTTATGGCGGAGGTGGACGTCCGCCATCAGCGTTCGTGCCGCAGTGTGCCATGAAGTGCCTTGATGATCCATAACCGCTGGTAGACAGCCCTTTTTGGAGAGCAATACCTACTCGGGGTTGTGCCGTGCCGTGCCGGGCTATACCTTCAGTTACCACATAGAAAGTAATAACCGATAGGGTAGGGGTGAGTTCGATTCCCTCGCGTCCGAAGACACTGACGGCGGCCTTCGTGCGCACCGTGTCCACGCCCGGCAGATACGGCGACGGCCGCGGCAGCCACGGGCTGAGCCTGCTGGTCAAGCCCACCCAGACCGGCCGCTGGTCCAAGAGCTGGAGCCAGCGCCTCTACATCGACGGCAAGCCGATCATGCTCGGGCTGGGCTCCTACCCGGTCGTGTCGCTCGCCGAGGCACGCCAGCGGGCGCTGGTGAACCGCCAGGCCATCGAACGAGGCAAGGATCCCCGGTCAGGCGACGCCCCCACGGTCAGCGCGGCGCTTCAGGAAGTGATCAGCCTGCGCCGCCCGACATGGCGCGACGGCGGCAAGTCAGAAGCGCAGTGGCGAGCCTCGTTCCGTGACTACGTCGAACCCGTGATCGGCGACAAGCGCGTCTCAGAGATCACCACCGCGGATGTGGTCCGGGTTCTCGCGCCGCACTGGCACGAACGCGCTGAGACCATGCGACGCGTCAAGCAGCGCCTCAGCGCCGTGTTGGCCTGGAGCGTCGCACAGGGCCACCGCGACGACAACCCCGCCCGCGCCGAGGCGGTCATCGCCTCTTTGCCCAGACAGGCCGCAGGAGGCCACCAAAAGGCGCTGGCGCCCTCTGAGATGCCCGCCGCGCTGGCTACGGTCCGGGCCGGGACCGCGACGCCGGTGGTCAAGCTCGCGGTCGAGTTCGTCGTGTTGACCGGGTGCCGCTCCGGTGAGGCCAGACATGCCCGCTGGAGCGAGATCGACGGAGCCACGTGGCGTATCGACGGCAGCCGCACCAAGACCGGCAAGCCCCACGCCGTGCCGCTGAGCGCCCGAGCGATGAAGGTACTCGCCCAAGCCCGCACCCTCGGCGACAGCGAATTGGTCTTCCCCGCCCCCCGCACCGGCAAGCCCCTAAGCGACAACACGCTCAGCAAGACACTGCGCACCGCCGGCATCGCCGCCACCATCCACGGAAGCCGAGCCACACTGCGGGACTGGCTGGCCTCTGAAGGCGTCACCTTCGAGTTGGCCGAAGCCGTCCTCGGGCACCAGCCCAAGGGGATCGCCAAGAGCTACAGACGCGACGACCTCATCGAAGCGCGACGCCCGATCATGGAGCGTTGGGCCCAGCACCTCTCGAAGTAGCTACGGCGCGGGTGACGCAGATCCGGTCCCCACACGGTTGGCTGCGTCGGGGGCCTCCTGCGCGTCGGCGAGGGGGCATCCCCGCGAAGTCCTAGACGCCACCGTCGGTGGCCACCGTCGGTGGCCACCGTCAGCAGGGGGTTGAGGATCGACGTTCCCGCTAGAAGCAGAGATCCTTGAGTCTGGCTCTCGCCATCGGAGCCCAATGGTCCGTGACCCAGGCCGACTCCGCCCATGTCGTGGGATGGACTCCGGTCACTCTTCGCTCGGGGCCCCCTGCAACTGCCTATCGATGCGGTAGAAGATCTCATCCTGCCAACAGTCGGCGCACAGCATGATGTACGCGCGGTGGGCTGGTAATCCCTTCACCGCCGGCCAAGCGATCTCCCGCGGCACATCGACGGTGACCTGCATCCTTGGGCCGGCCCACGGCGACCCGCACCAGGGGCACACGATTTCGACCTGGTGGCACCCGCGGCACTTCCAGCCGCGTGCTTCGGCGTGCCGGCCTAGGTACTTCATGGGTTCCCAATTGTGTGTATCGCCACACTGGGACTCGCGCATCATGGTGCGCAACCTCCTAGCGAGCCGGTGGCTCTCACGGGCTCTGGTGCTTGCCATGAGTCCTCGCCCAACTCTTGAGTTCGCCGGTCGCGAGTCGGCGTCCGATGCCGTACCGGTGCAAGGACTGTCTCCGCCACTTCGTAGCCACCAGCGGAACGGCGAGGGGGCGTCCCGCCGAATGGTGAACTCGGTCTGTCAGTCGCTGACAGTTCCTCCCTCCCGGGGCTGTGCCACGCTGGCGGTGACGCGCCATCAACTCTGGTCATCCCCGCGTGTGCGGAGCGGTGCCCAGTGGGCGCTTTGACGCTTGTGGGTGGATCATCCCCGCGTGTGCGGAGCGGTGCCCAGTGGTCACCTTATCTAAGTCTCGCGCACGCCCCCGAACAGCTGCCCCCGGGTCGCCGAGGCGTGCCTGGCCCACAGCGTCAAGGGTGTGGAGGGCGCCTACTCGGTCAGGGACTCGGCACTGAGGCGATCCGCCTCGCGCTCGCCTATGGGTTCGAGCACCTCGACTTGCATCGCGTGAGTCTCACCGTGCGCGCCGACAACACACGCGCCATCGCGGCCTACACCCGGTGCGGGTTCAGCGTCGAGGGCCTGTTGCGCGACACACCGTTGGGTGACGGCGCATGGCACGACGACTTGTCCATGGCCATCCTCAAGCCACAATTGGACGCCCACGAGGCGGTGCGTAGATTCTGGTGACCGGCGCGGGCGCTCGGGCCCCTGAGGCTCGCGTCGAGGTCGTGTAGTGATCGGGCGGATACGGCCTGGCAGCGCTCATGGTGAGCGCATGAACGCCTGCTGTGTGAGTTGTGGGCTGTCCGCCAGCAGAAAGATGCCGGGCCTAGTGGCCATGTAGGGATGCGCGGCCAGGCCCGCAGGACGTTCACAGCGAGTGCTTCGACGCTTGCTTGGTGGTTGTCGGCCGCAGGAGGGGCTTGCGGTTCGCTGGCGGGTCCCGCTACGGTGCTCGCCGCCACAGAACGTCGGGATTTAGCCGATTCCGTCCATACGACTGGAACTACCGCGGGTGGGCCTCGCCGAGGCTCCCTTCGGTCCGGTCGTAGGCGTTCTGTGGCTAGAAGGCCCAAACCCGCACCGGAGGGAGCCACCTGTGCCGCGATCGGCCAGCCGTCGTCGGGGATGCTGCGGCGACTTGGGGTGGACGTCGATGGCCGGCTTCGTTGGTGTGCTTGCGGGCGTGTTGGTTGTGGGCAGCCGGGGGCAACACGAGTCCGCGGGGCGGGCGTACGGCTAGGTCAGAGGTAACTCGCGATGTCTCCAGCCTCGCTGCGGTGCCGTCACCGAGTTCGCGCCGCCTTCTACCCCCGCTCAGGCACTCACAGCGCCGCCCAACAGCACGGCCACAAGATCTCTGAACGTTGGCCTGATACAACTCAACCAGCCCAACTGAAACCCAGCCCCTAAGCGCCGGGCACCAGCGAGTCGTCGGCGCCCGACTCGCTTGTGAACGCCGCCGTGATGTGGTGTTGCGCGTACGCGGGCCGAGGTGACCAGCCAGCTGCAGCCGGGCCGGACGGCTAACCGAAGCCGGTGCTCTTGCGCAACCCCGTGGCGCCGGTCACCTTAGGTCGTTCAGCGTTTCCATCAGCTGCTGCAGCTCCTGTTCCGCCTCATAGTCGACTGCATGTAGGAGCTGGTCTCCCGAATGCACATGTGTGCCTGGGCCGTGCAGCCGGCCGATACCTCGGTAGGTGTCCGCAATCTCGATGCTCGCCCAGTCGAGCCCGGCTTCGTCAAGCAGCTCCGCGTGATAGGCGGCAGCGCCTTCGTAGGTATCGAAGTTCCACGCGTCGTCCTCTAGGACGATGGTCACGCTCGCGTATGGATCGCCCACGAGCTCGCGTATCCGTTCGATGATCGGCTGCGCGCCTTCAGCACGAAGACGGGCGATGTCGTTGACACACATGTTCTGATTCTCCTGATCGTGAAGGGGTATGGCGACCTGAGCCAACTTGGTGCTCGGGTCATCCCCGCGTGTGCGGAGCGGTGCCCGGTGAGGGCGCCGTGACTGCTGTGGGCACGGTGCTCGGGTCATCCCCGCGTGTGCGGAGCGGTGCCCGGTGAGGGCGCCGTGACTGCTGTGGGCACGGTGCTCGGGTCATCCCCGCGTGTGCGGAGCGGTGCCCGGGCAGACAGCTTATCGTTGTCTCACCGCATGCCCCGAACAGTCGCTGTTGACGCGGATCCGCGGAATTCCCCGGAGTTGATGTCCATGGCCATCCTCAAGCCATAATTGGACGCCCACGAGGCGGTGCGTAGATTCTGGTGACTGGCGCGGACGCTCGGGCCCCTGAGGCCCGCGTCTAGGTCGTGTAGTGATCGGGCGGATGCGGCCGCGGCAGCGCTGGTGGTGAGCGCATGAACGCCTGCTGTGTGTGTTGTGGGCTGTTCGCCAGCAGAAAGGTGCCGGGCTTGGTGGCCATGTAGGGGATGCGCGGCCGGGCCCGCAGGACGTTCATGGCGAGCGCTTCGACGCTTGCTTGGTGGTTGTCGGCCGCAGGAGGGGCTTGCGGTTCGCTGGCGGGTGCCGCTACGGTGCTCGCCGCCACAGAACGTCGGGATTTAGCCGATTCCGTCCATACGACTGGAACTACCGCGGGTGGGCCTCGCCGAGGCTCCCTTCGGTCCGGTCGTAGGCGTTCTGTGGCTAGAAGGCCCAAACCCGCACCGGAGGGAGCCACCTGTGCCGCGATCGGCCAGCCGTCGTCGGGGATGCTGCGGCGACTTGGGGTGGACGTCGATGGCCGGCTTCGTTTGTGTGTTTGGGGGCGTGTTGGTTGTGGCAGCCTGCGGCGGCGGTGCCGACACAGCCGCGGGCGACTCTGAGCTCACCGCGGCTGTTGGCGCGACGGATGCTGCCAACGGAGGGGCGGCTGGTGGTGAGGTGGCTGCCACGTCTGCGTCGGCGCCTGCTGCGCCTGGGGTGGTTCGCCTCGGTGACCGGTTCGAGTGGTGTGGATCCGCTCAGGGCCTTTGGGATGCGTTCGCTGAGGCCGCGGCGGCCGAGGCCACCGTGGCAGCCGCTGCCGCCGAGGCGGGGACCGCGTTGGAGCAAGCGGTTGATGATCTCGACCGGGCAGAAGCCGAGATAGCGCTCGAAGAGTCTCGTGAGGCCCAACGTGCTGCCCGCGAGCGGTCTGTTGAGGTGGCGTATGCGGCCGTTGAACCGCTGCTGGAGGCCGCCACCGGGCAGAGTGGCCGCCGGCAGGATGAGACGAGGAGGATCGCCTATGAGCGGGCATGGGATGCGTTTGTTTCTGATGCTGCGCCAGTTGAGGTGGCTTTCCTGCAACTGGCGAACTCTGGCGAGTTCTACGGTTTCCGGGGGGATCTGCAGCCGGAGTGGGATGGGCGGTTCGCTGAGATGGTCGGTGGCCGACAACAGTATGTGACCGTTGGGCCCTATGAGTTGCGGTCGTACTCACAGCAGGAACTCCACGCACTGGTTGCGGTGGTCCGCGAGGACGCGGACGTGTTCAGTGATGTTGCGGCTGCTCTCATCAACGACGCGACAGCGGCCCGCCTCGAGGTCCGCAGCGAACTCATCGCAGCTCGTGAGGCCCTCGACTCGGGCGATGTCGTCGAAGCCGCTCGGGCTGCTGTCTCGGCCTATGACGCTTGGCTCACAGCGGAGTTCGCAATTCTCTACGCGCCCCAAGCTGCGACATCATCACAGAACGCATCCCAGCAGCTGCAATGGGCCATCGAAGCGGGAGCCGAGCTGGGTCTTGAGAGCATCCATCTTGACCTGGCCGGCGACGCTGTTGCGCGTTCTGGGGACATCGCTGAGGAGTCCCGCGACTTCTGGGAGAACTTCGCACGTGCCGGCAGGCGCGGTTACTGGAACGTCGACGAGCAGCCGGTTAGACAGTCCGCCCGGTTCGCAGCCGCGGCTGCCTACGAGGCCATCCTGTTGCACAGCTCGGGCTACATCGCGTTCACGCAGTCCTTGAGCGACTCGTGCCAGTAGGCGCCCCGGTCCTCCAGTTGACGTCGTGGCCTCGACTTCTGTGACTGCAGCAGGCGCGCAGGCGTGCTTCATCGTCTGTGGCCGTCGGCCCCGGGTCAGAGGGCTTGCGGCCCGCTGGCGGGTCCCGCTACGGTGCTCGTCGCCACAGAACGTCGGGATGTAGCCGATCCCGTCCATACGACCGGAACCACCGCGGGTGGGCTTCGCCGAGGCTCCCTTCGGCCGGTTGTAGGCGTTCTGTGGCACGAAGGCCCAAACCCGCACCGCAGGGGGCCACCTGTGCCACAACCAGCCAGCGACCGCTCTCGCAGACGGCCCGCAGGCCCCGACAGCAGCCGGCTCGCCGCTGGCCTACGGAGCGCAACGCCGGCCGTGCCGACGGTGCCGAGGGCCGCAGCAGCCCTCCCCGGCCGAGCGCCGGCGCGGTGCGGTCTGGCCGTGCCAGCGATCGGGGCCGCTTGCTGGTATGGGCGAACCCGCGCCGGTCGCAGCCAGACCCGAGACCCACTGACGCTCAAGACCACGCACAAGGCGAACTCGGGGCATGGAGCCAGTTCACCGCGACAGCTACAGCACGCGCGGTGACGGGCATGGCCGCACGCTCCTCGCTGTCTCTGCGACACCGCACCAAGCCCCGCGCCCAGGCCGTTGCTTCACTCGCAGCGGCCGCGGTCATCGCTGCCCTGCTGGCAACTGACGCCACATCGGCACTGGCGCAGGCACAACCGGTACAACCACCAACCGACGCCGTCACCGCCGGAGATGCCCATTCGTGCGCGCTACGAACCGACGGCACTATCACCTGCTGGGGCAACAACGAGTGGGGCCAGGCCGACGCGCCCGGCGGATCATTCAGCGCCGTCACCGCCGGAGGTGCCCCCGCAAATGCCCATTCGTGCGCGCTACGAACCGACAGCACCGTCACCTGCTGGGGCAACAACGAGTGGGGCCAGGCCGACGCGCCCGGCGGATCATTCAGCGCCGTCACCGCCGGAGCTGCCCATTCGTGCGCGCTACGAACCGACAGCACCATCACCTGCTGGGGCAACAACAAGTACGGCCAGGCCGACGCGCCCGGCGGATCATTCAGCGCCGTCACCGCCGGCGGTGCCCATTCGTGCGCGCTACGAACCGACAGCACCATCACCTGCTGGAGCGACTACCCGGACGACGTGGCCGACGCGCCCGGCGGGTCATTCAGCGCCGTCACCGCCGGAGCTGCCCATTCGTGCGCGCTACGAACCGACAGCACCATCACCTGCTGGGGCTACAAGAAGTCCGGCGTGGCCGACGCGCCCGGCGGGTCATTCAGCGCCGTCACTGCCGGACACTACCATTCGTGTGGGCTGCGAACCGACGGCACTATCACCTGCTGGGGCAGCAACGGGTACGGCCAGGCCGACGCGCCCGGCGGGTCATTCAGCGCCGTCACCGCCGGAGGTGCCTATTCGTGCGCGCTACGAACCGACAGCACCATCACCTGCTGGGGCTCCAACGGGCGAGGCCAGGCCGACCCTCCCGACGGACAGTTCGGCCCCCAAGCCCAAGACACACCCTCCCCAGCCGGCGACACCTCCGCCGCGCCAACTATCGTTGACACCCCCGAAGAGCCGGCTAGGGAAGGTGTGCCCGGTGCTGTGGGAGGGTTGACAGCGACGCCGCTGCCGGGCGGTGGTGTGCTCGTTGATTGGTCTGCGCCGTCTGACGACGGCGACTCTGCGATTGTGAGATACGACGTCACCTATTCCCGCGGCGAGATCTACTACGGCGGCAGCAGCAGGGACTCCTGGCACATCACAAAGCAGGTCCGCGTCACCTCAGTCTTTGATCGAGCACTGCGCGGCTATAGACAGAGCCTCGCCACCTCACACCTGAATCTACGCCTGTATCCCGGTGTCGATTACAGCGTCAGTGTCACCGCGGTCAACAGCAGCGGATCAGGACGAAGCGCCACCACCGAATTCAGAACTTTCGATGTGCCGGGGATTCCTAGAAGTGTGCAAGTGGCGCCGTTGCATGGTGGGGGCGTTGAGGTTAGTTGGTCTGCACCGTCTGATGGTGGGTCGCCGATTCTGCGCTATGAGGTGGAGTATTCTCGTGATGCGCTGCACGGTCACGAAAATTACAGCGACAGGGGCGCATGGAGCATAACCAAGACAGTCCGCGGTACTTCACATGCCTACAGCAGACTGCTGGCGGGTGTTCGCTACTGGGTTACTGTTACTGCTGTCAACCGTGTCGGGTCTAGTGACAGCACCATCGCGAGGGTCTTCGTCACCCGTCAACCATGCCCGACAGGCGACAAGTTCAAGATCAAGAAGGATCCGTGGTGGCAGGTATTTGGCAGGGAGACCCGGGTGGTCGCCCTTCAGGACTTCGTCACGATCGATAACAGAAAGGTAGAGGCTGGCGACACTGGCGGGAAGGTGAGCGACGAGGGCAGCTTGTCGCAGTCTGGCTGCTCTTGGATATTCGACGACGCTGAGGTGTCCGATGACGCCCACGTGAGCGGAAATGCAGTCGTCGGCGGCAGCGCCAGAGTCTACGACAATTCCAGGATCTACGGCAATGCAAGAGTTCATGGCGATGCCCGGGTGTACGGTGATGCGGCCGTGTACGGTGATGCCTCCGTGTTCGGTGATGCTCGGGTCTACGGCAACGCCCGAGTGCACGGCAGCGTCAGAGTCCGTGCGAAGTCAAAGGTATACGGCAGTGCCGAACTGTTCGGCACTGCTTCATTCCCCAGTGTAGAAGAAGATCAAGAACTCTTTGAGGCTGAATTCCCCGGCCTGGAAGCAGACACAGGACAGTTCGACGGAGAGCAGGAGCACAGGCGCGCTGGACAGAAACTCTATCGAGCGATGCGCGCCCATTTCACAAACAGACTGATCGAATGTGACCGGCCGATAAGAGAATACGAAGGAAACGATATACCGACGATTGTCGATAGTCTGCTGAGCAAAGACCGCAACAATGACATTCGACCAGTATCTGAAGCGCTGCTCATTGTCTGCAAGGAAGTCATCGGCTTACGTGAAGCCACTGGGTTCTTCCTGCCGACTTGGTGGGACTTGATCTTTCCGATGGCGAAGAGTCTGCCCGCGCTCAAACGCGCCTTCTATCTCAAGTCGCTCATCGAGCTCGTGGAGACGGCCAAGCCATTCTACGATCTGTCGAAGATACCGAACGCAGCCAGCATGTGGGACGAATTCGAGAAGTGCGACAGCAGATCATGTTGAGACTCAAGGACCCGGCGCATAGTGAGCGCGCATGATCCGGTTTCGACACCGAGCCCAGCCACGAGCCGGTACCGCCAACCAGCAACCGCAGCCTCCGGCGGCAATCAGACACAACAAACACTCAAAGAAGGAAGCAATCCAATGAACACTCGCAGGACCTCCATGCTGGTCGCCGCGTCGCTGGCTACGGTGACGCTCATCGCCGCCGCCTGCGGGGGCGACAGCGCCCCCGAGATTGCCAGCGAAGCTTCACCGGCGGCGTCTGAGACGGCGGCGACCACCTCCACACTCGACGAACCAGAACCTGAGTCGGTCCCAGAGCCCGAGCCGGTCCCAGAGCCCGAGCCGGTCCCAGAGCCAGAACCAGAACCCCAACCCGAGCCGGAGCCGGAGCCCGAGCCGGTCTCGGAACCCGAACCGGAACCCGAACCAGAACCGGAACCGGAGCCCGAACCCGAACCGGTCTCGGAACCCGAACCGGAGCCAGAGCCGGAGCCCGAACCGGAGCCCGAACCGGAGCCGGTCTCGGAACCCGAACCGGAACCAGAATCTGAGCCGGTCCCGGAGCGAGAACCAGAGCTGGTGGTTGTGGTGCCGGAGTTGCATCCCGACACGCCGCCGCCGTGGATAGGCTTCCTGGAGGACCCCGCCGACTGCCCGCTGTGCTTCGAGTTGCATCCCGACACGCTGCCGCCGTCATGGATAGCCGGCGGCCGGTCGTTCCCGCCCGATGGATACCCGCCGCTGGCGCTCGGGCCGATAGTGGATCCCGCCTATCCCGGCGGCGAGTTGCCCCGACCAACCGAGGGCACTCTCGAGTTCTCGGCGTGGTGCGTCCAGCTGTCGGTGGGCGTGCCGTTCACTGACTACGACTGCGGATATGCACTGCATGAGATGGTGTGGGCGCTGGACTACCTCGGCGCCGACGAGGCGTGCGTCCTGGGTCAGTACCGCCAGCGGTTCGAAGCCTTCGCCGCGGCGAACACCGCACCCAACATCTCGCCGTTCGGGTGGCAGAGTTGCGCGTCGGTGGTCAACCCGGACCCCGGCGACACCACTTCAACCCTCGGCGAGCGCTGCCGGGCGATGCTACCCGCCGATGTGGTGCTCCGAGAAAGAAACTGGGTCGAGATCACCTTCGACGACGACGGCAACGAGCACGCCGTTGCCCACGTGGGCCGAAACGGGGTCACCTGCGAGGAGTGGGAGGTGTCGCACGACCTCACGTCTGTGTGTGCAATGGTCTCGGCGCTGGCGACAGAATGGATGCAACACCACTACCAGGCGCCCGACAACGGCAGCTTCAGCATCGGCTGCTGACCCTCACGCTGCGTGCAAGCGCTTGCGAGTTCGCGACACTCAGCGCTGTCGCATTGAGGGCAGGATGCTTCTGCAGTTGCCGCGATGACGTGGGGGGAGACGGCACCGCAAGCCGGTCGACTTGACGATCCGGCCGCACAACTGCGGCGTTTTCGGTTCTGAGGCCTTTGCGGCGGCCTTCCGGGCCTTGAGGATCTTCTCGACCTCGTCCACGATGCCGAGATAGGTGTTCTGCGCTTGCTGAAGGCTGAACCCGCCGGGGATGAAGCCGTTGGCGATCTCATGGTGCAGGGACTGCTGGAACTTGGCGGTGGCGTGGAACTCAGAGACCACTCGGCGCGCTTTGCCCGCAGTCCACTGCGGGATCCGGAACAGGCTGTCGAACCGCAGCGCGACTGCTGTGTCGGAGAGGCCCAGGATCGTCTGCATGTCGAGCAGGTCGGACAGGTCGCGCGGTTTGTTGCGGCCTCGGATGGCCGCAACCTTGGATGCGGCGAGGGTCACCGGGTCCACACAGGCGACTGAAGCCGAGCCCGAGAACCACCCAGAGGACATCGTGACGGTCTGCGGCCGGGCGGTGGAGGCCGCCTGTAAGTGGTGAAGGCTGCGGGCCAGCTCGGCCTTGATGACGACCATCGATTGCAGTTGGCTGGGGACCGCCAGGCGGAACTTGACGAACTTGCGCCGTGTGTTGATCTTCACGCTCGCCCCGAGGTTCGGCGCGATGGCATCGTGCCAGCGGTCACACAGCGGTTTGAGCGCTGGGATGTCAGCCGACAACAGCAAGTCGAGATCCTCGGAGTAGCGCCTCGGCGCCGGGAGCAGGACTTGGTGCAGCGTCGTGCCGCCCGAGCAGACGACGGTGCTGTTGATGAGCGGGTCGTTGCCGAGTTCGATGATCAGGCGCCTCAGCAGCATCTCCTGCTCGGCCTGCGCCGCGTTCAGCGCGACCGCGCTGGCGCTCTGCCAGGCGGCGACATCGGCTGGGGTGATCATCCGTCGGGATCCAACAGGGTGTTCACCCGCACCCGCCAGCGGGCGTCCAGGGCCACAGGCCTGTCGTGGTGCTCGGGCGGGAAGAACCGGTCCACGCCGGGCATCAGCGGCGTGACGGCCGCCTTCGGGCTGATCGTCGCGGCCAACGCATCGGTGTCCAGACCGCTGTCGGCGGCCTGCGACACCGCGTCGAGGATGTGCCCGGCGCGCTGGCGCACGGACTCCGGGTAGGTGAGCGCCTGGGCCGCTAGCGCCTCGGGGTCGACACGGGCGCACTCCACCAGGTCGAGGGCCACCGTCGCGACCTGGTCGAGCCCCCCAGCCTGCGCCGGGGTCGCCACCATGTCCAACAGAGTGACCTCGGGAGTCGAGTAGTTCACGAACGTCTCAGGCGGGTAGAAGCCCTCGGGCAGCCGCCGCCGGTCGAAGCCGCGGCGGTAGGGGTCCGCGCTGTGCATGTAGGTGACAACCATGGAGTCGCCCTCGCTGCGGCGCGCGGCGCTGCGATGCACGGTCCGTGCGGAGGTGACGACCACCGTGTTCGAGAAGCCACGGCGCATCGCGCCATGAACGGCCGCGGCCGCGTTGAAGCCCAGATAGTAGCGATGCCCCAGGTGGCGCATCATGTCGTCGACATACACCTCCAGATCCGGCAGCGGGCGCCCCATGCTCTTGCAGACATCGTCGCGGGCCACCCAACCCCCGCGGCAGACCCTCACGAAGTCCCCCCGGGCGACCGCCCGCCGCAACGAACTCGGCAGCGCCTCGGCCGCGACGCCGAGCATGGCGCACAGCCGCGCCCTGGACGCGAAGCACCTGCCCTCACCAAGCAGACGCTCGCGCACTTCCCCCGGGCGCATCCTGGACAGGTCAGACACACCTTGAGCATATCCCATTGCGCTAACTGGTGCGCGGCGCTGCCTGCGCATCCTGAGGCGCGAGGAGAGCTGCTCCCGCGAGGAGCTCGCCGCCCTGGCCGCCCAACGGCTCCCCCTACCGGTGGGACGACAAGCGCACCCTCAACGACGGGTCCCTGGAGCAGATCTGTCCGTTCCACGCAGGCAAGCTCTACAACCCCCGCTTCGGGATCCCCAAACGGCGCAAGTCCGCGCTGTTCGTCCCCGACGAGGACATCCCGGAAGGCGCCACGCGATGCTGCAACGGCAACGTGGTCGCCACCCCCGAGCAGCTCACCCGGTTCGAGTTCCAGAAGCCGACCTTTGCCACCATCGCCCACCAGCAGTTGATGGGCTACCGCAACCCAGTCGAGGGCACCAACGCCGACGCCAAGCGCCGTCACGGCCTCCGGCACGACACATGCCTCGCCCCCGGCCTCATCCCCCACGCACTCGCTGCGGCCATCAGCGCCGCGGTGCGAACCTGCAACTGACGCTCAACGCCGAATTCAAACGGAGGCGAGAGCACCGACGACACAAGACGACAAAAAGCGCTCGACGCAGGAACCGGCGCCGTCACCAAGCCCCCCACGACGGCCGCCCTTCACCCACCGCGCACGCCTCCCCCCAAACCCCTGAGGCGTCCGACCAGGAGCCCGACAGCGCCACCAGCGCCGGCTCCGGCACGCGCACACCGCCCCGAGCTCCCCCGTAACGACCCTCGGCAACGCTGCTTGAGGCTGGCGGTCCCGCACCGTCAGCCTCGCCGCGCCCATCGACACCCCCGCGGACAGCCCCGCATCCCTAGACCCGGCAATCTGCTGCCCGATGCCTCCAAGACAGGCCGGGAACACCCTCCAAGGCCCCTACAGCAGCTTGGTGTTAGGTGTCTGGGCCGCTAAGCGTTAGCGAACCCCTCAATCTGCTCTGAGGGGATCGCCGGTTAGGTTCATGGGGGGCGACGGCAGGCGAAGTGGTCGACTGCGTCGTGCAGTGTCGGCTGTCGACATTGCGGCGAGGTGTTGCCTGCGGTTTGTTGCCGCGCCGCTATTTGAGGCAGTGGTAGATGAAGGCTCTGGATGCGATCTCGGCGCTTTGTCGCTGGAGTTCTTCGAGGGGTGGTTGGATGGCTTCGGGGTTGAGTCCTCCCAGTGGGAGGGTGATCGACGCGATGCGTTCGAATCCTCGGGCTGTGGCCTCCAGCGCGATCGCGTAGATCGGTGCCGACACCGACGCGAAGGTGTCGCGCTTGTGGTGCAGGGTCGAGATCGGTGTGGCGTGCACGAACTGTGACAGCACGCCGTAGATCGCCTGGGCCGAGTCGATGCCTGACGGGTTTAGATAGGCGAGTGGGAGCATCTCGCCCGGAGTGGGCATGGCCCGGCTCTCCTGGGTCGAAGTGTGGGGTGTTGACGGCGGGTCCGAGCAGTTCCTCGATGATGGGTCTTGGGACGCTGTCGGACTGCAGGCTGGTGGCGATTCGATCTCGACGTTGCGCGCCGTCGTTGACGAGCGCCTTCAGCGACTCACACCTGGTTGCGGTGGTGGCGCTGTGGGGGAGCCAGTGCGATCGGGCGCCGTCCCCATAGAGCATCCGGGCGCTGATCGGCAACAGCGCTTTGCCGAGAGTCCCTTCCAGCGCTCCGCGCATGATCGGCAGGTTCGACAGTGAGAGCCGGAAGCCTGTGATGTGCGATCCACGCACAGAGGTCTTCGGCCTCGACCTCTCTGCGGACGCCGCGACGCGGGTGAGGCCGTCGACGGCTGCAGGAACTTCAGTCCGAGTTCGGTCATGTCAGGCGTGGCCGGCGGCATGCGGCTGATCGATGACGCAACAGTCACCGGTCGCGTCTGCCTGGAGTGCGGCGGGCGGCGCTGTGGAGGTGATGTTTTGGGCCGGTAGCCCCGTGGATCGCACTCACCTGTGGTGCCACGACCTCGAACCGTGTGGTCGCCGCGTCGCGACGTGACGGTGTCATCGGCCACAGCGAACGTCGCCGCCGTCGTACCGGCGGCGCCCAGCTGGGTGGCGACCGCGGCGAGACGGTCCGGGAGTTCCGGATCGAGTTGCTCGGCCAAGATGACTGCGCCGAGGTGGTGGCTGTGGGCGGGCACGTCGAGGATCCGGTACGCCGACGTCAGCCCAGCGAACCCGAGCGGGCTGAGCCCGCGCCGTGCAGGCCTGGGCCGATACGGCGAACCGCGTCGCCGGCGTTGTCGGGTTGGGCGGGACCCGCCGACGAGGCGACGGATACACCTGTCGGGAGCAGCCATTGCGAGCCAGGTCTCGTCATCGGCATCTCGGGCCAGCTCTCGGCAGGCCGTCGACTTCGAGGCGGTGGCCCACTGGTCGGGGTGGTCCACACCGGCACCGGTCGCGAGCGCCCAGTCCCAACAGGCGGCCTGTTCGATGAGGCCGCGAGCCAACGCCGTGGCCAAGCCGCCCCCGCGTTTCGAACCAGCACGTTGACCACACCGAGGCGGTACCGGGCCGAGTCAGCGATCCCCTGCAGACCGATGTCGGGGATGTCCTTTCGATGGGGTCGGGGATCTTGACCAACTTCTCGCACTCGCGAACGCAAGCCCCGATGCTCACCGTCACCTCCGATGCCCAGGGCCGCACCGGTGCTCGTGGACGTGTGCCCATGGGTGACGCGGGTGTGGAAGGGCCTTTTCGATCGACGCGAAAATGATTTTCGCGTCGATCGGAAAAGCCTCTCGCGGCGAGCACCGATGGGAGGCCCCGCGGAGGCTCCGCACCTATTTCCGCGTCGATCGCGAGAGGCTCTCGCGCCGCGCCCGGCGGGAGGCCCGCGAAGGCCCCGAAACCGATTTTCGCGTCGATTCCGGAGCCCCGAATCCGATTTTTTGATCGTTCTGGACCCCCGATTCGGATTTTCGCGTCGAGTTCTGGAGGCTCCGGCTTTTTTGATCGAAGCACTCGACGCGAAAATCGGCGGCCCCGAGTTCCGGCTCCCCGGGACCCCCGATTCGGATTTTCGCGTCAAAGTAGGCGCCGCTGGCTGGCTGCAGCCCGCGGGCCGCTCGCGGCGGGTCGCCGGAGCCGCTCTCAGCGCCCTCGCAGCGGCGCGCCGTAGCGGCGATGCACGGGGCTGTTGCGGAGCCCCTCGCCGGGCCGGACCCGCAGCCGCCCCCGGCCCGTTCGGCCCGCGTCGGGGCTCCTGATTGATCCGCCCGCTCGGGCCGCGCCCAGCCCGCGCCGCGCCGAGACCGCGCCCGCCGCGAGGACGAGCCTTTGTTGCCGATCCGCCGCCCCGCAGCTGCGTCGAGCCCTACCGGCCGCGCCGCCCCGCAGCCACGTCAAGCCCGAGCCGCGTCAAACCCCTTGAGGCGCCCACACCCGGCGCCGAGGCGCCGACGCTCGGCCGTGTCGAGCCCGGGCAGTGTCGAGCCCGCAGCCCGCCCACACCGGGCCGCGTCGAGCCCCCAACCCGCCGCCGGACCGCCCACACCGGGCCGCGTCGAGCTCCCGGCCGCGTCGAGCACCGGGTCGCGTCGAGCCCCCAACCCGCCGCCGGACTGCCCACACCGGGCCGCGTCGAGCTCCCCGGCCGCGTCGAGCACCGGGTCGCGTCGAGCTCCCGGCCGCGTCGAGCTCCCGGCCGCGTCGAGCCGCCCACACCGGGTCGCGTCGAGCCCCCAACCCGCCGCCGGACTGCCCACACCGGGCCGCGTCGAGCTCCCCGGCCGCGTCGAGCTCCCGGCCGCGTCGAGCCCGCAGCCCGCCCACACCGGGCCGCGTCGAGGCGCCCAGCCGCGTCGAGCCGCCGACGGCGGCCCGTGTCGAGCCCGCGGACCCCGCCCCGCGCTCCGCCGGGCATCGGCGCCGCTCCCCGAGGCGGTCGAAGCCCCAAAGACCCCGCCCGGCAGCGCCCTGCAGCCGGCGTCGAGAGCCGCGCCGCGCCGACCCGCCGCCCCCCAGACCCTCCGCCGCCGCGCCGGCGCCGCCAGCCGGCTACCCCCCAGTGCGGCCCCATCGAGAGTCCCGCCGAAACCTTGACTGCGAACCGGCTCGCGCCCGGCCCGCGACAGCCGCGCCGACGCCGCCCGGCGACGCCCCAGACACCACTTTGGCGCCCATGGCAGCGATGTCGCGGAAATGTCACAGTTATCGCGCGCTTGTGTCGCGCTGTTGTCACACCCCCGAGCACCGCAGCGATGTCGCGGAAATGTCACAGCTATCGCGCGCTTGTGTCGCGACAATGTCGCGCCCCGCGGCAGCCCCAGACCCCCGGCGCGACCCCTCCCCGCCGAACACGGACATTAACCACAGATGTGCTATAGCCAAGAGTCCTATTGCCGAACTAGGACATTCTTATAGCCAACTTCGCGCCAACCTATATCAAAAGCAATAAGAGGGTTATAGGAACGGCATAAGACGGCAATAATTCTGTGTCATGATCCCCATGGAGGACCACTGATGAGCGGATACCCAAGAGCCTCGTTGTCGGGGTCGGAAAAGGCGGCGTAGGCAAGGCCGCCCTCGCGACAGCACTTTCAGGGCTCTGGGCCGCAGAACACGGCCTGCGTGTCCTGCTCGTAGACGCCGACGCACAAGCCAACGCGACCCTCGCAATGGGCTTCAGCCCCGTCTGCCACGGACACGGCCGACACTTCGTAGAAGCAGTCACCTGAGGCGACCCACTCAAGGTCGTCGCAGCCAAAGAACGACTCGATGTCGTAGTCGCCGGACGCGAGATCACCCGTTTCGCCCAAGCCCTCGTAACCGAGCCCTAGGCCCCACAAGAGTTCGCCGACGCCTTCGAGGCGGTCATCGGCCGCTAGGACCGCATCGTCATAGACCTCCCACTGTCGGCGGAGCCTCCATGATCCCCACCGTCGCCCTACAGGTCGGCGCCTACCTCATCGTCGCCGCAACCGATCACCCACACGACCTCGAGGCCTCAGAGTCCACAGAGACGACCTCGAAGCCTCACACTCCCAAATCGTGCTGCTCGGCGTCGTCCCCTCCACAAGATCGGAGCCGCAGCACTCCGCTCGCGCTACCAGGCCTACGAACAAGTCCGCCGCATCGTCGGCGGAGCCGCCGGACCCTTCCACACCATCATCCGCAACGCCCCAACGCCCACAAGAGGCGCCCTCGAACAAGGCAAACTCATCCACGAGTACCTCGAGCGCGCCGACACCAAATCCGTAGGCGACATGATCGCAGAACGCATCAGCGTCGCCCGCAACCTGCCCGACGTTGTAGCGGAGTTCCGCGAGCTCGCCAAAGAGGTCAACGACCGCATCGCCGACATCGAACGCATCGCCAGCGACAGCTGAGCCCCGGCTCCATGGCCAAACCACCCGCACCTGACCCCGCCGACCCCAACGCGCCCCCACCCCCACCACCCGCAGACACCCCAGCCACACCCCAACACCGCGAACGCGGCCGCGGAGGCCGAGGCCGCGTCGTCGGACACAGCGAGATCCTCTCCGGCCAACACACCGCCCCGACCACCGCCCCGAACCCACGCAACACCAAACGCAAGAAGCGAGCCTTCTGCCTACACCCCGACCTCGTCACCTGCATCAAAGCAAGCGGCATGAAGCGAGCCGACCTCATCGTCATGGCCGCAGAACGCTACGCCGACGAAATCGCCCACACCCCCCGCAACGACCTCCCAGGCCGCCAAGTCATAGTCGTCGGACTCACCGACACCGAGCACAGAAGACTCCAAAGAATCGCCCAAAGACGAGCCTGGTCCGTCTCCTCCAGCGTCAGCGCCCTCCTCGAGTTCTACCTCACCGAAATCGAAGCTGCGCAGAATAAAAGACCAAAACGGGCGCGCGCCAAACCGTGACCCCACCCCCGCACAAGGCCTCCGGACCGGAGAACCACACCGATCCGCAGCCCGAGGCGCTCGGTGGCCCGCCCTCCCGACCAGCGCAACAGCGCCGACGAGCCCGGCCGCTTCGCCAGCCTCCAGCAGCCTGCGGCCAGCACAGAGCAGCCCGCGGACAGCGCGCAGCACCCTGCTAGATGCCGAGCAGCCCTGCCCGGCCCTGCGGCACGCCCTGCTCCGGGTCCGCAGCCGTCCTCGGCAACCTGGCCCAGCCGTCGCGGCCAAGGCCCCTCCAGAGCCGCGAGGCCCCCAGTGAGCCACCCGCAGCCGACACCGGCCGCGGGCTCTCGCTGAACCCTGCTCAGGCCGCAGCCGTCCCCGGCAACCTGGCCCCAACACGCCCCTACGGCCGGGACGCGACCAACAGCCCCACGCAACGACCGGCGACGCCCCCCAGCAGCAAGCAGCCAGCAACAAGCAGCCTGCCCGCAGCCCCACAGGCCGGCGGGCTCGCTGTCGACCCTGCTCCAGGTCCGCAGCCATCCCCGGCAACCTGGCCCAAGACAAGCAATCCCGGCCGGGACACACACAGCAAGCCCCCTCCCAGCGGAGCGCCCCCTCCCAGCGGAGCGCCCCCTCCCAGCGGAGCGCCCCCTCCCAGCGGAGCGCCCCCTCCCAGCGGAGCGCCCCCTCCCAGCGGAGCGCCCCCTCCCAGCGGAGCGCCCCCTCCCAGCGGAGCGCCCCCTCCCAGCGGAGCGCCCCCTCCCAGCGGAGCGCCCCCTCCCAGCGGAGCGCCCCCTCCCAGCGGAGCGCCCCCTCCCAGCGGAGCGCCCCCTCCCAGCGGAGCGCCCCCTCCCAGCGGAGCGCCCCGATCCGGTACAGGTTTTCTGTCCCGGATCGGGTCCGGTTCCCGGGTTCGACGATCCGCATGTACGGTCCTCGCCGCGGCGGTTTTGGGTTCCGTTCGGTTTTGTGTGCTGTCCGTTCGTTCGGGTTGTGTGGTCGGGTTGTCGGGTTGTTTGTTTCTGTACTGTTGACGATGCCGGACCGTGGTGGTGGTCAGCCGGACCGTCGTGAGCCGGGCCGGGAGCCGAGAGCCGGACCGGGGAGCGGGCCGGGGTGACGGGCCGGGAGCCGACAGGACCCGGAGCCGAGAGCCGGACCGTCGTGAGCCGGACCGGGAGCGGGCCGGGAGCCGACAGGACCCGGAGCCGAGAGCCGGAGCCCGGAGCCCGGAGCCCGGAGCCGGACCGGGAGCGGGCCGGGAGCCGACAGGACCCGGAGCCGAGAGCCGGACCGGGAGCGGGCCGGGAGCCGACAGGACCCGGAGCCGAGAGCCGGACCGGGAGCGGGCCGGGAGCCGACAGGACCCGGAGCCGGGAGCCGGACCGGGAGCGGGCCGGGAGCCGACAGGAGCCGGAGCCGAGAGCCGGACCGGGAGCCGGGCCGGGAGCCGACAGGACCCGGAGCCGGGAGCCGGACCGGGAGCGGGCCGGGAGCCGACAGGAGCCGGAGCCGGGAGCCGGACCGGGAGCGGGCCGGGAGCCGACAGAGCCCGGAGCCCGGAGCCGGAGCCGAGAGCCGGACCGGGAGCGGGCCGGAAGCCGACAGGACCCGGAGCCGGGAGCCGGACCGGGAGCGGGCCGGGAGCCGACAGGAGCCGGAGCCGGGAGCCGGACCGGGAGCGGGCCGGGAGCCGACAGAGCCCGGAGCCCGGAGCCGGAGCCGGGAGCCGGACCGGGAGCGGGCCGGAAGCCGACAGAACCCGGAGCCGAGAGCCGGACCGGGAGCGGGCCGGGAGCCGACAGGAGCCGGAGCCGGGAGCCGGACCGGGAGCGGGCCGGGAGCCGACAGGAGCCGGAGCCGAGAGCCGGACCGGGAGCGGGCCGGGAGCCGACAGGAGCCGGAGCCGGGAGCCGGACCGGGAGCGGGCCGGGAGCCGACAGGAGCCGGAGCCGGGAGCCGGACCGGGAGCGGGCCGGGAGCCGACAGGAGCCGGAGCCGGGAGCCGGACCGGGAGCGGGCCGGGAGCCGACAGGACCCGGAGCCGAGAGCCGGACCGGGAGCGGGCCGGGAGCCGACAGGAGCCGGAGCCGGGAGCCGGACCGGGAGCGGGCCGGAAGCCGACAGGACCCGGAGCCCGGAGCCGGACCGGGAGCGGGCCGGGAGCCGACAGGACCCGGAGCCGGGCCGATAGGCACGCGAAGCCGGAAGCCGGAACGAGTCCGGGAGCCGGAACAATGAGGCACCACGCAATTCGGACAGCCCCAAGCCGACACGAAAGGGACTCCCGGCGGGCGCTAGTCGGTGGGGAGCAAGCGGAGCGAGAGCCGACGCGGAGCGGAAGCCGACGGGAGCCGGAACGGAGCCCTTCGAGCCGAGCCGACCGGGCCGTTGTGTCGGGCCATCAGCATCGAGCCGACATGGGCCAGGCCACCGGGGGACCACGCGGGACACTGACCCGACCGGGCCGACGCGAAGCCCACCGGGGGACCACGCGAGAGATCGACCCGACCGGGCCGACGCGAAGCCCACCGGGGGACCACGCGAGAGATCGACCCGACCGGGCCGACGCGAAGCCCACCGGGGGACCACGCGAGAGATCGACCCGACCGGGCCGACGCGAAGCCCACCGGGGGACCACGCGAGAGATCGACCCGACCGGGCCGACGCGAAGCCCACCGGGGGACCACGCGAGAGATCGACCCGACCGGGCCGACGCGAAGCCCACCGGGGGACCACGCGAGAGATCGACCCGACCGGGCCGACGCGAAGCCCACCGGGGGACCACGCGAGAGATCGACCCGACCGGGCCGACGCGAAGCCCACCGGGGGACCACGCGAGAGATCGACCCGACCGGGGAGCACGCGTCGAGCCTGAGCGCGGGGTTATCGAGTCGAGGGAGGTCTGGGAGCCGTCCGGGCCGACTCGACCGGGCTCTTACGCGGGCGACCGAGTTGGTCGAAGGCCTGCGCCGGACCGAGGGTCCGGTCAGGGTCCGGGCCTGAGCCGCGCACGCCACCTGCATGACGCGAGCGGATCTGACACAGATCCGAACCGTGGTGTGAACCGTCCGAGGCACCGAGTTCAGCTGATCCGATCCGGGTGCAAGCTGGCCGGCCTGGACGCGTCGAGCCCTATGGGGCTTGATGTTTCTTGCTCGTCGGGCCCGACCCGAGCCACTGCGAACCACCCGATCTCAGATAGCGCCGACCCCGAGCAGACTGACCGGATCGAGGCGACTTGGGGGTCTGTCCCCGAGGTTTGGTCGGAAGCTGATCCGAGCCATGGGAGGGATCCGCTCCCGAACCGAGCGAACCCGGCCAGCGCATAATCGGAGCCGAGTTTCGGGAGCCCAGTGGAGCGATCCGAACCGGTGCTCTGTTCGTATAGGGGAGCGGCCCGCTGCTCGTGCCGCAGGCCCGGGTAAGGGGGCGGCGCGGATTGGGAAACGCGGAGGTCAGCGTCTTCGCTGAGACTCAGAGCGGGCGGCGGCCGCCGAGGTCGTCCCCACGATGGTGTCGGGGCCCCTCAGTTTCGTGGGAGTGGTTCGAGGCTCTGCGCTGACCGCATACATTGGGGGGCTGTCATGGGGTGCAGGCAGTCGATGTCCTGGTTCGGTATCGGATGTCGTTGTGGCTGGTGATGACCGGTGCGCCTGCAGGGGTCTTGTGGTTTGGACCCGATCGGGAGTGGGTGGGCGTCTGCGAGGAGTTCGGCCCGCAGGTGGGTTGGCTGGACGCCGACAGGCAAGCCGCTGAGCGAGGGATCCGCGTGATCGTCGGAGAAGCGATCGGGATGCTCCAAGGGCGCGGCGACCCGATACCCGATCCGCGGGGGCCGTAGTGCTGGGTGTGGGTGCTAGCTGGGCCCGCGTCACAGGCGGCTTGTGAGTTTGAGGCACTCGTGGCGACAGCTGCGAGCATCGGTGGCGCTCAGGCTTCGGCGGTGGGTGGGCCGCGTCCGCTACGGCACGACCACCGGGCTGCCTCGAGACCAGGAAGGTCTCATCCACGAATGGGTCGACCGTGCGCACCCGCACACCGCGGTGGAACAGATCGACGACCCGAAGGGCTTCGTCGCGCTGTGTGCACCGGCGCGGGGAGCCATCGCGTGCGGCTACAGCGAACAGGAAGCGATCGACGAGATGCGCTCGGTCCTGTTCGGCTGGGCCTACTTCAGTGTCGTGTTCGGGCAGGATCTACCAACGCTGCCCAGCCGCACCGACACCCGATAGGCCGCGACCAGCTGCTCGTTGCCAAAAGCTGTGGGCATCGTCAAGCGGTGTGCTCACGCTGGCGCTGTTGAGGCACAAGCGATGCTGCCGGGGCCGCAGGGGCCCGGTTCGTGTCGTCGAAGGTGGCTGTGAGTTGTTTCATTCTGTTGTGGAGGAGTCTGCGGTCTTGGTCGGGTTGTTCGCCGCGCGCCGTCCATCTGAGCATGTCGCGACGCGGGATCGGCAGCCGGCCCGAGTTCGGTCACGAGACGCATCCTGGCCCGGTCTCATGAAGGGTCTGCTCCCTGGCGGGCCGTTCAGGTCGCCGCCGCGATCTGGGGTAGCTTCCGGGGCCCATTGGCCCGCCGTCGCGCCGCCCCCGCTGCGGGTGGCTCCGAGGAGGGTTCTCGGGGGTTGGAGTCGGCGCTGGTCGAGGAGTTCGCGGCGACACGGGACCGCATCTGGTATGCGCGCTCCAGCGTCTCGCTGGCGGGGACTGTTGTCGTTGCGGGCGCTAGGAACGCCGTCACGAAGCTGATGATCGCGGCGTGCCTGACCGACGGCGTCTGCGAGTTCGACAACGTGCCCGCCGGCGCTGATGTGCCGCGTGACCGCAGCCGTGCTCGCGGCCGTCGGCGCGGGCGTGGCGGTCGGGTCGGGCCGTGGGGTGGTGGACGCATCGACGCTGGTGAGCCTGCATGCCGATTCTGTGTCTGCCGGTGCTGTTGCACCGCTTCGGGGAGGCCCGGGTGCCTGTGGCGGGCGGCGACGGGATCGGGCTGCGGCCCGTGGACTTCCATCGCGACGCGCTCACCGCGACGGGCGCGCACGTGACGGTGGACAGCGACGGCATCAGCGCACAGGGAGAGCCGCACGGCGCCGACGTCACGCTGCCGTATCCCAGCGTCGGAGCCACCGAGACGGTGCTGTTGGCCGCGGTGAGAGCTGAGGGCCGCACCGTGTTGCACAACGCCGCGGTCGAGCCCGAGATACAGGAGCTGATCCAGTTCCTGCAACCCATGGGCGCCATCATCGAACCCGCCGAGGGACGGGCGCTACGTCATAGACGGCGTGCAACGCCTCCAGCCCAGCCGCCAGCACATCGCAGGCCACCGCGTCGAAGCGTTCTCCTACCTCGCGGCCGCGAACGCGACCCAAGGCAAGGTCGCGGTCGTTGGCTGTGACCCGAGCCGCGTGTCGCCTGCGATCGCGCTGATGCGACGCCTCGCAGCGACGGTCACCATCGACGCCGACGGCCGCATCGAAGCAGAAGCCCCCACAGGCCTCGATCCGATCGCGAATCTCCACGGGCCCCTACCCGGGGTTCGCCACCGACTGGCAGCCGCCTCTGGCCGCCGCGCTCACCTGAGCCAACGGCGTGTCGGCGGTGTATGAGACGGTCTTCGAGGACCGTCTCGGCTGCACCCAGCAGCTCAACAACATGGGCGCCACCGTCCAGCTCTTCAACGGCTGCCTCGGCGCCAACGGCTGCCGGTTCGGCGCCGGCCGGCACCGCCACTCCGCGCTGGTGGCCGGACCGACTGAGATCCACGGCACCGAAGTCGTCATGGAAGACATCCGCGCCGGGTTCGGGCTCGCCGTCGCCGCGGTGACAGCCACAGGCGACAGCCTGCGGTCAGGGGTGCACCACCTCGAACGCGGCTACGACAGCGTCCTGGACAAGTTCACACAGCTCGGCGCCGACATCGACGTGACACACACATAGCCAACCACAGCGAACACCAAACCAGTGTCGGCCACCCGGTCTCGGCTGCGTCGCGACCCCGAAGAGCCCACACGTAGGGCCATGCCGCGTGGAATCGCCGTCCACCACCACGGCGGGAATCTCAGAGCGCACCGCGGACAGCATCATCGCAGCGATCTCGGGGGCGATACCACCCCCGGTTGCCGTCCTGCCCCCAGAGGTTGCGTATACCCGCCGACCGGTTGCGTATACCCGCCGAGCGGTTGTGTATACCCGCCGACCGGTTGCGTATACCCGCCGGGCCGTTGTGTATACCCGCCGAGCGGTTGCGTATACCCGCCGGGCCGTTGCAAACGCACGCCGCGCGGTTGCGCATACACGCCAAAGGTACGGACGGCCGCTGCCGGTTGGTCGCCCGCGGCTGCTGCCCGATGGTGGGGATGCTGCCCGATGGTGGGGATGCTGCCCGATGGTGGGGATGCTGCCCGATGGTGGGGATGCTGCCCGATGGTGGGGATGCTGCCCGATGGTGGGGCTTATCGGTGTTCGTTGCCCCAGAGGTCGGTGTCGAGGATGTGTTCGAGTCGGGCGATGACGGGCAGCGTGCCCCATGACTCGCCTCTCAGCAGGCGGCTGATGGAGGTCTTGTTGACTCCGCTTAGGTGTTCGATCTCCTCGAGGCTGCGGTCCGCGACGGCTTCTTTGAGGCGTTTGACGAGCTCTTGGACCAGGCGGGCCTCTTTGGGCGCGGCCGGGGTGAGGCGTCCGTGGGGCCAGGCGTGGCCCGCGATGAGGTGGTCTTTGGGTTGGCTGCGCAGCTTGAGCCGCCGGTACTTGCCATGCGGGCCGCTGGGGGCCTTGGGCGCCACGACAGGTGACAGTACCCGCCGCGGGGGGTTCGGGGGTGTTCCATGGTGGCGCCGGGACCCGGTGCACGTATAATCAGCATATGCTGATGTTCTGGGAATATAGATCCCGGTCGGGTGTCGGGCCTGCGCGGCGGACGGCGCGACGGGTGTCGGGCCGGAGCGACGCACAGGCGCACCGCCGGCGACGCGCGCGCCGCAGCCGGTTTCGGGGGTGTGCGCGGTGAGCGGCCGGAGGCTTCGCCGGGTGGTGTCGGTTGGCGGCGCGCGCGGCGTGTTGGAGCTCGGCGACGGCGGCTGGGTGGTCGCCAATGAGGCCGAGGTGCGTCTGTTGGAGGCGCTGTGTGGGGTGCGCGGCGCGCTGGGGAGGTTGCGGGCGTTGGCGGCGACGCTGGAGGCGGGTCTGGTGGAGCCGGCTGATGTGAGGTGGTTGAACGACCGGCTGTCGGTGATCGCGGCTGCGGAGCCTGAGCGGCTGTGGCGGGTGCATGTGCCCGCGGAGCTGTGCGGAGCGGCCGCGTTCGCGTGCGTGTCGGCGAACGACGAGGGCCTGTCGCGTTGGCTGGGACATGCGCTGGCGGCGCGGCTGGATTCGAATCTGGTGCGGGGCCTGTTGCCGGGGGCGGGCTGGTGGTCATGGCATGTGCCCCATCACCACAGATGGCGGACCTCCGATCGCGACACCCATTGGATGTCGGAGATGCCGGCGGTGTTCTGGGAACGACTCGCCGGCCACCGCGACCCGCGGCTGTCGGCTATGGCCGCGGCGTCTGACCCAGCGGTGTCGCGCACGGTGCTCGAATGGATCGTCGAGGACCACTATGGCGACGTCGAGGTCACAGACCTGATCGCATCGAATCCCAGCACGCCGGCTCGGATGCTGGGCCGTCTGGCGCAGCCCACAATCGGCGCCGGGCACCCCGGGTTGCGGGCAGCCCAGAACCACCGGGCCAGACCAGCGCTGTTGGGTGTGCTGGCCCGCAGTCGTGACTGGGAGGTGCGCAATGTGGCCGCGTGGCACCCGAAGGTGCCGACATCGGCGCTGCGGCGGCTGTGCGGTGACGAGTCGTCTCAGGTGCGCTCCGCGGTGGCGCACGCCGAGGCGGCACCGGCGCGGCTGTTGGAGACCCTGGCAGAGGATCCCGACGTGTGGGTGCGCCGAAACGTCGCAGCCAACCCCTCTACGTCACCGCAGGTGCTTGAGGCGCTGCTGGCAGACCGGTTCTCGCAGGTGCGCGCCGCGGCCGCCGCCAACGCCAACACTCCGCTGGAGCCTGTCGCCGCGTGTGTGGGTGACCGGGCCAAACGGGTGCGCGCCGAGGTTGCCGCACGCCCGATCGGAGCCGACGCATTGGCTGTGCTGGCCACTGATCCCAAGATTGAGGTGCGACAGGGTGTCGCGCACAACGAGCAGACCCCGCCGCAGGTGCTGGAGCTGCTGGCCACAGACGACTGCGGAGAGGTGCGCGCCGCAGCCGCATTCCACCCCCACACACCACCGGGGGTGCTCGAAGCGTTGGCCGCAGACGACTACTGGTGGGTACGTCACTGCCTCGCCTCCAACACCGCGGCGCCGGTCGAGACGCTGCTGGGCCTCACCGGCGACAAGGACCCCGACGTCAGCAGCTCAGCCGCACAGAACACCAACATGCCCCGCAGCGAGCTCGGCACCCTGGCAGCCCATGAGGACCACGCGGTGCGCGCCGGTGTCGCGCTGCACCCCAACACCTCGCCAAGACTGCTGCGCAAGCTCGCCACCGACGACGACCGCGACGTGCGGTGCTGCGTGTGCCACAACCACCGCACCCCGCAGCCGGTGCTGGACACCCTCAGCCGCGACGTCGACTACTGGGTACGCGCCGCCTCCGCAGCCGAGACCGGCCGCCGCCGCACCCACACCGCAGCCTCTCGGCGCCGCACCCGCGACCCCGCCCCATCCGACACCCCAGCCGACGCCCCCGCCCGCACCGCGGCCGGCGCCGCATCCCCGTACGACGCCAGATGACACGCCCAAACACGGGCGCCCACACCGGAGCGCACACCCTCGACTGAGAAAGGGATCTGACGATGGCTGCGACCACACAACCCAGTCCGCCCACTACGGCGGGCCCCACCCAGGGCGACACTCTCGTCGCGATGCAGATCCTGCTGTCCGCGAACATTCCGGTGCTGTTGTGGGGCGACCCCGGCACCGGCAAGACCCGCACTATCGAGGCGTTCGCACAACAAGCCGGATGGCCCACGGTGTCGGTGATCGCGTCGATCCATGACCCGACTGACTTCTCGGGGCTGCCGGTGCGCACCGCATCCGGTGTGGTGTTCGAGCCTCCCGCCTGGGCCCACACCGCAGCGGGATGTGACGGGGTGTCGCTGGTGTTCTTCGATGAGATCAACACCGCCGCGCCCGCCACCCAGAACGCGCTGATGCGTGTCGTGTTGGACGGCCGCGTCGGCGACCTCGACCTTGGCAGCGAGGTGCGGTTCGCGGCTGCGGCCAACCCGCCGGCGCACAACAGCGCCGCCTGGGACCTCTCCGCACCGTTGGCGAACCGGTTCGCGCACCTCGACTGGCCCGTCAGCGTCAACGACTGGAAGACCGGCTACCTCACCGGGTGGCCCGACCCCACACCCGCCGACATCGACCCGTCCGCGGTGGACCCCTACAGCGTCGAGATCATCAAATGGCTCCAGACATCGTTCCTCGACGCCCGCCCGAACCTGTTGTGCGAAGTCCCCTCCAACGGCACCGAGGTGCGGGGCTGGCCCTCGCCAAGGTCATGGGAACGCCTCGCGGACTGTCTCGCCATCGCCGACACCACCGAAGTGTCCGACGACGTGCGCCTGCTGCTGGCATGCGCGCTGGTGGGAGAAGGCGCCGCGGCTGAGTACCTGGCCTATCTGCGCAACCTCGACCTGCCCGACCCCAAAGAACTGCTCGCACATCCCGCCGCGTTCGGTGAACTGTCCCGCACAGACCAACAACTCGCCGCGCTCGACGCCGTCGTGGTCGCCGCTGCCGCGGATCCCAAAGCCTGGCGCGACGCGTTCAAGGTGTGCATCGTCGCCGCGGGCTGCGGAGCCCCCGACGTCGCCGCGTCGGCTGCGATGCGCCTCGCCCGCACCAGACCCGCCGCGGTGGCTCTGCCGCCCGGACACGAGATCTTCGCCGAGATCCTCACCGACGCCGGCCTCCTCGACCCCGACACATAACCCCCAAACATCCACACGACCCGACATCCCGCAGCGCAGACGCCATGAGCCGCCACGACCCCCACCACCGCCACCGCCGGCACCGCACACCTCGCCAAGTTCGACCCGGCGGCGCACACAGCCCACACCCCGGCGCCGGACCCGGCGGCGCACACAGCCCACACCCCGGCGCTGAACCGGGCGGCGCACACAGCCCACACCCCGGCACCGAGCGCGAAGTCCTACAGCACCATCACGATCCAGACACGCCCCAACCCCCAACACCGCCGCCGCGGCGGCCCCAGCGGCTCAGCGGTGAGGCCCAGCGGCGCCTGCGAGCAGCCAGGCTGTGGATCGCCGCCAACCGCCCCTACTACTCCAAAGCCGTCTTCTCATGCCCCATCGTCCCGACCGCCGCACCGATGCGGCTAGGCATCGACGAAGGCTGGCGCATCTACACCAGCTCCCAGCACCTCGAATCCCTCACCGTCGAGCAGGCCGCCGCAGAGCTCATACATGCCGTCAACCACGTGCTACGCGACCACGCACAAAGAGCCCGCAACGCCGGCGTCGACGCCGCCACCGCCATCTTGTGGAACGTCGCCGCGGACTGCGAGATCAACGACGACCTCTACTACGACGACCTCCTCGACGACACCGCGCTGCTGCCAGATCTCTTCGACCTCGACGAATGCCTGCCCGCCGAGCGCTACTGGAAGCACCTGCGCGACAACACCACCACTATCGAAATCTATGTCGACTGCGGATCCGGCAGCCACAGCCAACACCTCCCCCACGAACTCCACGACGACACCCCGCCGCTCACCGACCTCGACCAGACCCTGCTCAAACACGCCGTCGCCACCGCCGTCACCCAGCACCGTAAACACCACGGCGCCGACTCGGTGCCCGAAGGGCTCCAACGCTGGGCCAACCAGACACTGCACCCGCAAATCAACTGGCAACAACAGCTCGCCACCGCGGTGCGAACAGCCGCACACCACAAGACCGGCACCGCCGACTACACCTGGCAGCGCCCCTCGCGCCGCCAACAATCCCACGACCCCGTCCTGCGGCCCGCGCTCACCCGCCCCAGCCCAGCGATCACCGTCGTCGTCGACACGTCGGGATCCATGAGCCCCCACGAACTAGGCCGAGCCCTCGCCGAGATCAAAGCCATCATCACAACCGTCACACCCGGCGACAGCATCCGAGTCCTGTCAGTAGACACCGAAGTCCACACCGACCAACACATCCACAACCCCAACCACATCACCCTCACCGGCGCAGGCGGTACTGACATGGCCGCAGGCATCACCACCGCCGCAGAGAACAACCCCGACGCCATCATCGTCATCACCGACGGCTGGACCCCCTGGCCCCACACCCCACCCCCCGGCACACACACCGTCATCGCGGCCCTCACCGACCAGCACCGCATCGACCAAATCCCCGGCTGGATCCAGACCATCAACATCACTGAACACCCCCCAACCTGAAAACCGAGGAGGAACACAAATGAGCGACACCGAGTCCGCAGCGACCAACAAGACGATCCGACGCATGAAGCGAACGACACCAACCCTGTCCGCAGAGGCAATAGCCCACAGCACAGGCTGCGATGTCGACGAGGTCCGCCAAGCACTAGAGGCAACGGCGCGCGAACGCCGTGCTGACCCGAACGAACGAGCGCCTGATCCCGCTCAGGCGCTCGACCAGCTGGCCCGAAGCCCCAACGACGACGACCGGTGTCATGCGGCTGAGGACCCGAACTGTCCGGGATCCCTGCTGCGGCGACTCGCTGCAGATCCATCTCCGTTGGTGCGCCGCAAAGCAGCGGCGCATCCATCCTGCCCGCCAGCAGCGCTGCGCCGACTCTCAGACGATCCTGATGCGGCCGTGCGCCACACAGCGGCACAACACAAGTCCTGCACACCAGACTGAGCCCCCACCGGGTATTGGGCAGGCTCTGGTGGACCCTCATTGAGTCAGCGTGACTCACTAGCGGGTCCCCCTTCGAGAGGTCGGCCACAGCCCCTCTGCCAGTTCGTAGGCACCGGGTCGGGTTGGCCAGCCCCCGGATGACGAACGCGTGGCAGGGTCCACTCGCTCACGCGGCTCAGTCTCGCCCGATTGACTGGGACCCATGAACCGACACGACCGACGCTTCATTGAACTCCGGGGCTTCAAGTCCCACGCGAGGTCGCTCAACGTGAAGCGCTTGGAGGATGACGAACTGGAGTTCTACGAGAAGCACTGCCTGCTGCTGCCAGCGGTGGTCCGCCACCAGCCGACCGCCCACCTCCTTGCCGTGACCCAGAGAAACAACGACTGGCCGGTGGAGAACCCTGAGGATCTTGAGCCACCCGAGGCGTTGCGAAGGCTGCAGCGGCCCCGCGCCGATGGCCTGCACCCGTTTGACGCGGAGCGTGAGCACAATCCCTTCCTGCTGACTCCGGACTGCACCACGTTCGAGCCGTGGGACGCCGACGCCAAGGTCACGGTGACGGCCCCGGACGGGCTCACCGTGCAACGGGAGACAGTCGAGCGCTACTACTCGCCTTGGCAGGTCCATGTCGTCGAGTGGCTCCGTCAGCGGAAGTACTACTACGCGCACGCGGGGTTCCTGAGACACATCGACTCGTCTCACGATCTGTGGCGCTGGCATCGACTACCCGACAATACCGAGCCGATACGGTCGCTTCGAGGCATGGCCAACGGCTTCGAGGCGCTAGAGCGCTTCCTGTTAGCGGACCAGATTGCCCTCCAAGAGGCATTCGACGGCGTGGACGAGGTGACACTGCCGGAGCCAGCGCAACAACGGCTGGATACGACCGTGACAACCTGGGCGCGACGATCCCTGGAGATCTCGGGCCTGGATGAGCCGGCGTTCCTCCGGTTCCTCCACGAACTCACTCACCTGATCGACGCCTACCGACGCGACGAGCGCATCGCGCTGGCCAACGACGCGGAGGACTACCTCCTCGACGCCCAGAAGCTGGCCGGGTACGCGTTCGAGTACGACTGGGATGGCCTCCTCGCCGCTGCCGAGGAGCATGTCGGACCGGGCCTGTCTACACAGCTGCGCTGGTTGGATCCGGTCGAGGCTGTCCTGCGCGACGCCAAGGAGAACCTGAAGGCGATCCTCGACCAGAGCTCCGTGACGGCGTCCGCCGACGAGCACGGCGACACCGGCACAATGCCCGACGAGATTGTGCAGTTCTGCCTGCGTCGCGATCTGTTAGAGGTACTTTCCGGTCTCCAGCGCTACTCATACAGCCTCACTGAACTGCGCCGGGATCGATTCCCGGGTTTCTTCCACCGGGGACTGAGGCTGCTGGCCCTGTCGGGCGAACAGCTCGCCCGCGGCGTCCTCGACGAACAGGCCGAGCACGAGAAATCAGAGAAGCCCCACGGGATGCCGTACTCCAAACTCGTCATGACTCTCGGTGAAGGGTTGCCCTGGCTCGCTCCGCTCAGACAGTTGATCAGTGCTGGCCAGACATCGGACAAGCAGGGGAACCTCGACCAGCTTGCCGTACGTCTGGCCGAGGCGGCGCACGCCGTCGGCGCTGAACGAGACGACGTCATCGCGAACACGCTCGCTGCCGCGGTCGCGACCCGGAACCTCGTCAGCCACCGGCATCTGCTGTTGTCGTCCCGTGAAGCGAGAACGCTCGCCGGGCCGTGTGCCGACGCCGTGGTCTTGATTTGGCTCACTGCTCGCGAGAAGGGTCTCGTGTAGCTCAGCGGTACATCTCGGCCCAGTTATGGCGCATAGCGGAGCCTGTCGGCGTCTGCGCGGATGTGCCCGCACGGTTCCGAGCGGAGGGCTGGCGGTCTCGGCACTCTGCGACAGGCGCTTGGACGTTGGCGTGCGTCTAGCCTTTCGGCGTGTTGACGCTTCCGCAGCTTGAGCGGCATCTGTTCGCGGCGGCAGACATCTTGCGAGGCAAGATGGATGCGTCGGAGTTCAAGGAGTACATCTTCGGCGCGCTGTTCTTGAAGCGAGCCAGCGACGAGTTCGAAGAGGAGCGCCAGCGGGTGGTGACAGATCAACTTGAGAAGGGGCGCTCTCAGGCCGAGGCCGAACGGCGGGCTGAGGACCGCGACTTCTATTCCGAAGCGTTCTTTGTGCCCGAACTGGCCCGGTGGCCGTGCCTGCGCGACGACCTGCACCATCAGGTGGGCGACGGGCTGAACAAGGCGCTGGCCGCTCTGGAGGAGGCCAACGAGTCGCTGGAGGGAGTGCTGCAGTACATCGACTTCAACCGGCGGGTCGGCAACACGACGGTGTCGGACAAGAAGTGGCGCGACCTGATCGCGCACTTCTCGAAGTACCGGTTGCGCAACTCCGACTTCGAGTTCCCCGACTTGTTGGGTGCCGCGTACGAGTACCTGGTGAGGGACTTCGCGGACTCAGCGGGCAAGAAGGGCGGCGAGTTCTACACCCCCCGGCCAGTGGTGCAGCTCATGGTGCGCATGTTGGACCCTCAGGAGGGCATGTCGGTGTACGACCCGTGCTCGGGCTCGGGCGGCATGTTGATCTATGCCCGCAATCATGTGGCCGACAACGGCGGCAACGCCGACAACCTGCGGCTCGCCGGCCAGGAGAACAGCGGCACCACCTGGTCGATCTCGAAGATGAACATGCTGCTGCACAGCATCCGCGACGCGGATCTGCGCAACGAGGACACCCTCGCCAGCCCCGAGCATCTCCGCGACGGCGAGCTGGAGCGCTTCGACCGGGTGATCACCAACCCGCCGTTCAGCCAGAACTACGACCGGGCCGGCCTCGCTCATCCCGAGCGGTTCGTGTACGGCTACACCCCCGAAGAAGGCAAGAAGGCCGACCTGATGTTCCTGCAGCACATGCTTGCCGTGCTCAAGCCCGCAGGCATCGTGGCCACCGTCATGCCCCACGGGGTGCTGTTCCGCGGCAGCGCCGAAGCAACCATCCGTCGAGGCATCATCGAAGACGACCTGCTCGACACCGTCATCGGACTGGGCCCCAACCTGTTCTATGCCACCGGTATCCCCGCGGCGATCCTGATACTGCGGGCCAAGGGCTCCAAGCCGCCCGAGCGCCGCGGACGGGTGTTGTTCATCAACGCCGACCGCGACTACCGCCAAGGCCGAGCCCAGAACCACCTGCGCCCCCGAGACGAACAGAAGATCACGGCCGCCTACCGGGACTTCGCCGACATCGACGGCTTCGCCAAAGTCGTCACCATCGACGAGCTGGCCGCCAACGACTTCAACTGCAACATCCGCCGCTACGCCGACAACTCCCCGCCCCCGGAGCCTCAGGACGTGCGAGCCCATCTCCACGGCGGCGTGCCCATAACCGAGATCGAAGGCGCCAAGGATTTGATGGACCGGGCCGGACTAAGAGCGCTGGAGGTCCTGTTCGCCGACCGGGGCGACGGCTACGCCAACTGGTGTCACAACATCGCCTCCGAAGAAGGTCGAGAGGCCGCGCACAGCGCCATTGCCGACGCGGTGTCCCAGCGTGCTGCCGCAAGCCCGTGGCCCCAATGGTGGGACGACACCGTAGAACCCATTCTGCTCTCGCTGCCCGGCCAACGCAGCCTCGTCGGCTTGCGCCGGCAACTCGTCGAGAACTTGGCGGCGTGCATGGCTCCCGCTGGCATGGATCGCTTTGACGCCGCCGGCATGGCCGCCACTTGGTGGCAAGACAGCTTCCACGAGCTTCAGACCGCCGCCAACCGCGGATGGAAGGCAGTGATCGAAGCCTGGCTCACCACCGCTGATGCCAGCCAGGACGACAAGAAAGCACCCGACCTGGCCGACCAGATCGCCATTCAACTCCTCGCAGGGCCACAGCTGGCCAATCGGCACGAGCTCGCAGCCGCCCTGGTCAGCCTCGACGCCGAAATCAAGGCTGCCGAAGCAATCGACGACGAAGACGACGACGGCTGGCGCAGCCCAACCGAGGTCAAGACGCTGAAGTCGGAGCGCACCAAGGCCAAGAAGAAGCTCAAGACCATAGACGCCTCACTGCTAGCGACCGCCCGCCAAGCTCTTGATGCGATTCCGCCGGCCGAAGCTACCGTCCAAGCCATCGGCGTCCTCCGGAGCCGAATCAAGAAGCAAGTGGCCGACCATTTCGCTGCCCTCAAGCGCAGCACACTCGCCTGGTACGACAACCTCATCCGCAAGTACGGCACGATCCTTCGGGATCTGGAAGCCGAGCGAGACGCTGCCTCTGCTCGCCTAGACCAACACCTCAAGGAGCTGGGGTATGGGTGAATGGATCAAGTCCAGCCTGGGAGAGATCGCAGAACTTCGGTTCGGAAAGACGCCGCCACGCAGTGAAACACGGTATTGGAACCCGCCGGATGGGCATCCGTGGGCGACGATCGCGGACCTGCGAACCGACCCAGTACTGGAGACTGCCGAAACCGTCTCCGATGCTGGGCTACCACTCGCCGGCCGCTCAGTTCTCCCAGGTTCGGTAATGATGAGCTTCAAGCTCACCGTAGGTCGGGTAGCCCGGGCAGGAACCAAGTTGCTGACCAACGAAGCGATCGTTTCGGTACACGGATTGGAAGGCAGGGCTGATGACGGCTGGCTCTATCACGCCCTACCTGGCATCGCCCGCAGCGGAATCACCGACACCGCAGTTAAGGGATCTACTCTCAACAAGACGACGCTCGAGAAGCTCAGAGTCCACCTGCCGCCCTTAGAGGAGCAGCGGCGGATCGCAAAGGTTCTCGACAAAATCGACGAGTCCATCCGAGCCACAGAACGAGTCATCTCCAAGCATGTGAGAGTTCGAGCTGGCCTCGCTAGGGATCTCCTTGTCGAGTCATCCAGATGCATACCTCCACCGAGGCTGGACCAGCGCGAGACAGAATCGCCGCCAGCACCAACCAGAACCTCAACCGGGTTGACTTCGGATGAGGTCCTACTGAAAGACTGCGGGTGCTGGCTCAGTGGAGGAACTCCCGATACGGGTAACCCTGACTACTGGGGAGGCGAGATCCCATGGATCACGGCAAGCTCCCTGCAGGGCAGGTATTTGAGTACATCGCGACGTCGCCTCACGCCAGCGGGCGCTAGGGCAGGCACACGAGTCGTCCCGCCACAGACGATTCTGTTCGTCATCCGAGGAATGAGCCTAAAGAAGGAGTTTCGGGTCGGAATGACCGTTCGCTCGGTCGCATTTGGTCAAGACTGTAAGGCGCTTGTCCCGGCTGACGGAGTCGACCCGAAGTACCTTCTGTTTGCTCTCGAAGCCGCCGAGACCGATGTGCTGAAGATGGTCGATGAGGCCACCCACGGAACCGGTCGGCTGCAAACGTCATTGCTTGGTGACTTGAGAATATGGCTTCCGGCGACAGATCATCAACGGAGAATCACCGCGATTCTCGACACGATCGACGAAGCCATCCAAGCCAACGAAGAGCAACTCGGCAAGCTTCGACAACTTCGTTCCGGACTCGCCACCGATCTGTTGTCGGGTCAGGTGAGTACCGTGGCAGCGTGAACTCCAGCCCGGAGTGGGAGCAGGTTGAGCGGCCGCTGCTGGAGCAGTTGTTCTCGCTGGGGTGGGAGACGCTGATCTGGTCGGAGCGGCAGCCAGACGGGGTTGACTTCCGGTCGTCGGGTCGGGATGTGCTTCTGGAGCGTCGGCTCCGGTCAGCGTTGGTGGCGATCAACCGTGGCCCAGACGGCGAGCCGTGGCTTGATGAGGGTCGGATCGGTGCGGCGGTGGCGGAGCTGCGGTCTATGCCGGCGGGGACCAAGCTGCTGGAGGCGAACCGGCGCTCGACCGAGTTGCTGCTGGGTGGGGTGACAGTCGCCGGGCTCGACGGATGGGACGGTGGCCGGGATCAGACCATCGACTACGTCGATTGGGACAACTGGGAAGTCAACGAGTTCTTGGCGGTGTCGCAGTTCGCTGTGGCCACGTCAGGGCACGCGCCCAACATCCGGCCTGATGTGACCCTGTTCGTCAACGGGATCCCGCTGGTCGTGATCGAGGCCAAGCCGCCGGGCTCGGACAGCGCCATCGTCGACGCCATCGATCAGCTCCGACGCTACGCCAACCAGCGCGGCGGGGAAACGGCTGAGGGCGCGGAGCAGCTGTTCTGGACGAACCAGCTCACCATCGCTACGACCGGTGAACGGGCCGAGGCAGCGACGTTCACAGCGCTGCCGGAGCACTACATGGCCTGGAGGGATCCGTTCCCTGCCACCGTCGGCGAGGTCGCCGCGTCGCTCGGCAAGCCTGCTCAAGCGGTCACCCAGCAGGAGTTGCTGGCAGCCGGGATGCTGGCACCGGGGCGGCTGTTGGACATTGTGCGGCACTTCACGCTGTTCATGGCGACGGGCTCGGGCCGCACCGTCAAGGCGGTGGGCCGCTACCAGCAATACCGGGGCGTGCAGAGCGCGCTGCGGCGGCTCATCGAGGGCGACACCCGCCCAGCCGACGGGCATGTGGACCGCCGGGGCGGGATCATCTGGCACACCCAGGGATCAGGCAAGAGCCTGACGATGGTGTTCCTCATCCGGGCGATGCGCAGCCACCCCGACCTTCGCCGGTTCAAGATCGTTCTGGTCACCGACCGCACCGACCTCGAACGACAACTGCGTGACACCGCCGCGCTGACCGGCGAGACCGTCACCGTCGCCCGCAAAGGCAGCGAGCTACGCGAGCAGCTCAGCCTGCCGGGGCCGGCGGTGGTGATGGCGATGATCCAGAAGTACCGCGACACACCCGACGACATCGACGGTGAGGGGCTGGGCGAGGAGGAAACGTTCGGCACGTTAAACGACTCCGGCGAGATCCTGGTGATGGTCGACGAGGCTCACCGCTCGCACGCACGGAAGCTGCACGCCAACCTGATGGGAGCACTGCCCAACGCTGCCCGCATCGGGTTCACCGGCACACCCATAATCATGGGCGGCCGCAAGAAGACGACAGAGATCTTCGGCGACTACCTCGACACCTACACGCTGCGCCAGTCCGAGGACGACGGCTCGACGGTGCCGATCCTCTATGAGGGCCGCACCACCGACGCCGCCGTACGGGGCGCGTCGCGTATGGACGACCTGTTCTTCCAGTGGTTCAGCGGCCTCACCGACGAACAGCGCGAGACGCTCCAGCGCAGGTACGCAACCGCCGCTCAAGTGCTGGAAGCGCCCGAGCTGATCTCGGTCAAGGCCGCGGACATCCTGCGCCACTACGTCTCCACGGTGATGCCCGGCGGGTTCAAGGGGATCATCGTGGCTACCAGCCGGGAGGCCTGCCTGCGCTACCACGACGCTTTGAACAACGCCCGCGACGAACTGCTCACCGAGATCGAGTTGCGGCAGAGGGACCATGCCGACGGTCCCGCCACGCCGCTCGACGCTGACGCGTCGTTCCTGCGAGACGCCGCCGGCCGGATCGACACGATCCGGCAGCTGCGGTTCGCTCCGGTCGTCTCCGAAGGCACCAACGACCCGCCGCACTACGCCCCATGGACCGACAAACAGCGCCAGCAGGCCCACATCGACAGCTTCAAGCTGCCCCTCGGCACCAGCGACAACCACAGCCGGCTGGGCCTGCTGATCGTCAAGTCGATGCTGCTAACCGGCTTCGACGCCCCCCAAGCCCAGGCCATCTACCTCGACCGGATGATCCAGCAAGAAGAACTGCTGCAGGCCGTCGCCCGGGTCAACCGCACTGCCCCCAACAAGCGCCACGGACTCGTCGTCGACTACTACGGCGTGTCCACCCAACTCACCGAAGCCCTAGCCGCCTACAGCAGCGACGGCCAGATGGACCCCGACGCCGAGGCCGCGCTGCGACCGCTGACCGCCGAGATCGAGCGGCTTGAACCGCAGCGCCAACGCGTCCGCCAGCTGTTCGTGGTGCGGGGCGTCGAGCCGGCCCCAACCGCTAGCTCCGTCGAAGCGTGCGTCCATCTGTTGGCCGACGAGCGGCTCCGAGCGGAATTCGACGCCGCGCTGCACAAGTTCCTGGACACCTTCGACACCGTCCTGCCCCGCCCTGAAGCGCTCCCATACGTGGAGGATGCCAGCCTCTTCGGCCAAGTCCAGATCGATACCCGCCGCCGCTACCGCGACACCCCCGACGGTGACTTCGACCCCCACAAGTACAAGGAGAAGGTCCGCTCGCTGCTCGACCGCCACATCACCGCCCTGGACCTCAGCCGCAAGATCGAGCCCGTACGCATCACCGCCCCCGAATTCGCCGAGCACATCCGCGGCATCGGCTCACACCGGGCCAAGGCATCAGAGATGGAGCACGCCGTGCGCCACCACATCCGAGAGCACCTCGACGAGGACCCCGCCTACTACGTGAAGCTCTCCAGACGGGTCGACGAGATCCTCGACCGGCTCAAAGAGCGCTGGGAACAGATCGCACTCGAGTTCCAAGAGCTCATCGACGAAGTCAAGGCCGGCCGCACCGATGCAGACCAGACCGGCCTTGACCCCGTCACCGAACTGCCCTTCCACAGCCTCATGGCCGAGCGGGTCGCCAGCTCCGAGCCCGACACGACCGACCGCCTCATCCGCCTCACAAGCGGCCTGGTAGACGACATCCGACAGATGATCAGCGTCGTCAGCTTCTGGGACAATCCGACCAAACAAGACGACCTCCGCAAGACCATCAAACGCGCTCTAGACGACAGCACCCTGTTCAGCTTCGAGAGCCTCGACGAACTCGCCGTAGACCTGGTTGCGCTAGCCAAAGCCAACCAGCACCGCCTCCGATGACCAACACGAGCGCCTCCAGAACCGTCACCGTCGAGGCTGCGCTTCACGACCTAGAGCAACTGGTCGTCGGTGACCTGGTACTACAAGTGTCGCCGCCCAGCGACCGCAAGACCATCGAGATAGTCGTAGAACGCGATGCCTCACTCACCATCAAGGCCCCACCTACCGCAACAGTCCACCGGGCCGAGCAGTTCGTTAACGCCAAACAAGGCTGGATCTACCGCAAACTCGCCGATAAGGACGCCCTGACCGGCCCCCCAGTGGCCAAGCAGTTCGTAGAGGGCGAGGGCTTCGCCTACCTGGGTCGCAACTACCGGTTGACCCTCACGACCGGTCCTGCCACCGATGTCCGCTTAGAAGCAGGCCGCTTCCACATCCCCGTCGCCCGAGCCCCCGAAGGCGCCGCTCTGATGCGCCGCTGGTACACCAAGGCCGGGAGTCAGTGGCTGCAACGCCGAGTCCGTTCCTGGGCAACCCGCATGGGCGAACACGAAGTAGCGGTAGAAGTGCGCGATCTCGGCTACCGCTGGGGCTCAGCCCGCCCCACGGAAGGCCCCCAACGCATCAACATCCACTGGGCCACCCTCCAACTCCCCCCAACCCTGATCGACTACGTCCTAGTCCACGAACTGGCCCATCTCCGCGAACTCCACCACACCCCAGCATTCTGGGCAGTCGTCTCGCGCCTAATGCCAGCCTACAAACAACAGATGGACACCCTATCTACTGCAGGTAGGACCGCCTGGCTCGGCACAACTATCTGCAGGCGTGTCAGATAGCCAGAGTTGGCTATGCATCGTCTTCAATGATCGTTCAACAAGAGCCGTTGGAACCAGCCGATGATATGGCGTGACAACTTGGACAGTCCGCATCTGGAGATTGCTGCAAGTGATGCGCCAAAGATCGGCGTAATGGCGGGACCGGGTACTGGCAAGACGAAGTACGGCCTCATGCGACGAGTTGCGCGTCTGCTCTCGGAGGGCGTCAGGGGCAATCGAATCCTCCTCGTCTCATTCACAAGAGTCGCTGCAGCAGACCTACGCGACAAGGTGGCTGAACTCGATGTTCCTGGAGCTGAAGACGTACGCGCCACAACGCTTCACGCCTACTGCCTCGGCCTCCTGATGCGGGACTCAGTCCTCGCGCTGACTGGTCGACATCCGAGGATCTTGATGAACCACGAGAGGGATCTGATGCTTCGCGACGTTGGCGGCGATTTTGGTTCGATCCACGATCGTCGTAGACGTGTTGAAGCGTTACTCGCAGGCTGGGCGCGCCGAACTGCCGACCATCCCGGAGTCGCGGTAGACGATGATGACCGAGTGTTCGAGCGCGAGGTTCTTCGGTGGCTGCTCTTCCATCGCGCAATGTTGATCGGCGAGGTTGTGCCAATTGCTCATCGCTACCTATCCACCAACCCTGCGGCCGAAGAACTCGAGGCCCTCGACCACTTGGTCGTTGACGAGTATCAAGACTTGAACGCACTCGAGCAAGATCTATTGGAGGTCTTGTCCACTCATGCCAGCACCCTCTGCGTTGCAGGCGACGACGATCAATCGATCTACAGCGTGCGGTACGCGAATCCCAGCGGAATCCGGGCATTCGTCTCCCGTGATGACGTAGAGCCTCACGGCATTGTGGTGTGCGGAAGGTCACCGGCCAACATCGTCGAGATGGCCAATTCACTGATCGAGCATGCTGTCGACCGGGACAAGCCGGCCTTGGTGCCCCTTGAAGCGGACCGACAGGGCGATGTGTCCATTGTTCAGTGGACAGATGTACCTTCCGAAATCGACGGAATCGTCTCGGCCATCGCTGATGATGTCGGCCGTCGAGAGGTTGAGCCCGGCGACATCCTGGTACTAACGAACTGGAGAAGGATCGGCGAGCGCATCCGCGCGCGGCTCGATGATCTTGACATCCCTGTGCGCTCGTACTTCACAGAAGAAGAGCTTGCATCCGATGACGGACGCGAAGCGGTGGCTCTGCTGCGTCTCGTGGTCAAGGCTAACGACCTACCCGCGATGCGCGTGTTGCTCGGCCTGGGTGAGGCTTCCGGCCGGTCCGGTGCATACCGGCGGCTACTGAGCCACTGCCTCGACAGTTCGCTCGATCCATTGGACGCCCTCCGCCGCATGGCGGCTGGCGAACGCCTCGCGGGGCTGAAGGTGCCCGCATTGCTCGAGCGCTACGAACGAACCGAGAACCGGGTTCAGCATCTTCGGACCCTGGATCTTCCCAACCTAGTCGACGAGTTGCTTCCGCCAGGCAGCGATGACCTCGCCAATCTCAGAGGCATCGCACTCGACTCGCTCGAAGCGGCCGAGGCGGCAGTCGATGTTCTGGACGACATCGTCTCTGCTGTCACACAAGATGACGTTCCACAGAACCCGAACTTCGTTCGCGTCATGAGCCTTCACAAATCAAAGGGGCTAACCGCCAACTCGGTATACGTCGTAGGGTCAGTCGCTGGGATACTCCCAACCATCACGTCAACCCATCAAGCTGAGGCAGAAGCAGCGGCCGAGGAGGGTCGTCGCCTCTTCTACGTAGCTCTGACTAGAGCGGTCCACAGTCTCGTCATTTCGGCGAGCGCCGCTATGGACCTTGCAGACGCGAACGCCCGAGGTGTGAAGTACGACAAGTCGACCATCCGCAGGTCTGGTGATCGATTCACCGTGCGGACCATCACGAGTCCGTATATCGCCGAACTGGGGCCTTCTGCACCGAGAAGCGAACGCGGCGGTAGTTGGTTGGCGTCCCGCGCAAGCACATAGAACCCGCCGTCGACTTGAGGCTAAGGTGTCCATCCTTTGTCCAGACGGGCTTCGATCACCCAACGCAATTCGCGCAATCGCAGAACACGAGTTCGCATGATAGCTCACACCTCGGTCTGTAGCTTACTCTGTCCTCTGGGATGGGGAATGCTGACTGTCTTGGTGATCAGATCAAGCAGCCCTTGACCGCGGGGATGAATCTCTCTCAGCCAAACGAGACTTGCGACGCCTACGATCAGCACGATCATTGACAGTGCGAATCCAAGACTGACGAGGTAAGGAATAGTCTTGGAACTCATGAGGGTGCTGGTCGAGGATGCGAGGATTGGAAACAGCAGATAAAGGAAGCCAGTGAGTGTTGGAATAAGAGTCCTAACCATGATCGTGACTAGACGAGGTCTCCCCCCGTTCCGGGCAGATACGATCCGCACACGTACGAACTGTTGTCCCAACGTGCATCCCCAAGTGCGTATCGCAATCACCTGATACACATAGTACACAACAATAATCGATGTCCAAAGAGTTACTGACTCGGGCCAAGCCGTAGTAGCGAGTCCTTCGATTCTGGGCGCTAGTAGCCATACGATAGCGAGTACAACTAGTCCAGAGGAAAGTAGATCCACTATCCAGGCCCATCTGCGAGCCTTTGTCGGTAGAGGTGGAGACGGATCGCTACTACGACCTAGGCGATCGATGAAGCTGATGATGGCCCGAATGCGTAGCAAAGCGATAGGCAGCAATATGATCAAGCACACCGATGTCACGCCAGCGAGATCGCGGGCTTCCCCGACAGGAAGAATAATATGGACGAGGATTGACACAATCGCGAGAGTCGTTACCAGCGCAATCAGCATTGAACACTTCTCTAGAGTGGTGGCCTGCCTGTTGGGGTTTTTGTCGGCTCGGTCGGCAATGAGCAAGAGCAACGGCGCCCCGCCAACAGCGAGTAGCACGGTGAGCGGTGCGATGGCCACCTTCACCATTTCTGTCAGATGGAGAGACTCGATGTGTACTCCCACCAACACAAACAAGAATAGAAGAAGCAGGACGGCCGGCCAACCTAACGGACCAGCGCGGCCCTTGAGGCCAGCGATTCCCAGCCCTCTCGTGTCCCAGTGATCCTCTGAACTCTGGTCATTCTCGTTGTGGCGAGTCTCTGACATGGTGACGTTCCTTCCACACATGCTCGGTGGCCTTGACTGGGTTGCGGTCTGGGGAGAGCGAAGTGGGGCAGTTGGCTGCTAGGAGGCGCGCTTCATCGGTTGGACGGATGCCTGATCGGGGTCAGGCGTATGCCGACCGTGTGGCGCTCGAATGGCGATGATGTCGGCGCTGTCAGTGTCTTCGGCCAACTGCCGGGCAAGGGAGTGCTCGTAGGTCGTAACAAGGAGCTGACGAGGAGCACCGCCGACGGTGGCCTTGGCCAGGGTCGCTGCGACGGTACGACGGAACTGTGGATCGAGATGTTCCAGTGGCTCGTCGAACCAAGCGAATGGCAGTGACGTGGTGGTGGCGAGCACGAGCAAGTGCGTGACGATTCTGGCCCAGGTCCGTTCACCGCCACTGAGCGTGTCCCACCCGAGTTCCTCGGCCGCGTGAACCCGCACAATCGATCCGTCCGCCCTCAGGGTGAGACCATCATCGGCGAACAGGCGCTTCCAGCGCCAGCGAACCTCTCTTGCGATGGGTTCGATCCGAGACTCGATCACCTGGTCTGCGGCTTCTCTCAACACCCTTGCTCCTGCAATGGCGAGGGCTTCTTTGCGGTAGACGAGTTGCAGTTCCCGCTCCTCCTGTTGGAGTTGTTCATCCGACGCCACTTGACGCTGCAGCGATTCCAGACGGGATCTCACGGCGCCAATTCGTTGGTTGTGTTCGTCGAGGGCAACGCTCGCTTCCCGGTACAGAGTCTCAGTCTGAGATCGATCGGAGGTGTCGAGGGCGTCGGGTTCTGCGACAGGGGGTTCGAGCGATTCAAGCTGCGATAGCAGGCCGGCGACCGACCTTACGCGTGGTCGCCCGTACTGCCGGACGGCGTCGAGGTTCTGGATCTGGACGCGGGCCTCTAGCTCACGCGTCTCATGGGCGACTCGTGCCGACGCCAGCTCCTCAGCCGCAAGCGGACGCATACATGTGGGACAAACAGCTGCGTCCGCGGCGAGCAAACCGACAGCCTCACGAGCGGACTCCATCGCCACGCGCGCGGCAGCGATCCCTTCGGTCGCGTCGCTTACCGACTGTTCGATCTTCGCAAGCTCCTCGTGCAGGGCTGAGCAGGCCGCCTCAACGTCGTCGGCCACCGTTTCACTGTCGAGAACCCTCCATGCCTGGGCGATGAGTTCAGAACGCCTCTGTTCATGGCGTTGGATCTGCTCCGCGATTGCGTGGTGGCGCTCGACTAGGGAGCGCTGAGCGTCCGCACTGTCTCGGAGTTGCTGGAGTTCGGCACCCCGCTCCACGAGGCGCTTCATCTCCGCTTCGAGTTCGGCGATCTCGTCTTCCAGTTCGGAGCGGTTAGCTAGCTGCTTCTTGCTTGAGGACCGAAAGGCGGCTCGAGCCCTATCGGCCTCCTTTGCGAGAGTCTCCGCCGTTCGAGCCACCTCAAGGAGGTGAGAGACGCCGAAGGCATGGTGAAGATGGGCTTCGAGGTTGAGTTCATCCTGGGCGGCAAGGTGACCACCACCCAGCATCATCGACAGCCGACCTGCGAGAGGAAGGTCAACACCCAGAGCTGCTTCCATCTGAACTCGGGCTGACTGTTCACTCAGGGTCGTGCCGTCAATGCTGTAAGTGGACCGATCCCCGCCGCGGCGTCGAGCGACTCGTGAGATGACAAGCCGTCGCTGGTCTGGCAGGTCCATGTCGACCCGGGCTTCCGCCTGATCAGCCCCAGCTCGGATGCAGGACTTCGAATCGACGTTGCTGTGATCGCCGAACACCGCCCACGCCAAGCCAAGAACAAGCGAGGACTTGCCAACGCCGTTGGGCGCGACGACGAAGGTCGTGCCTGATTCGAAGGAAAGGTCAAGCCTCTCAAATGATCTCCAATTCTGGAGAAGCAGCCGATGAATCATGCCGCCATCCCCACTGTGTCCTCTAGGCGGCGTCTGTACTCGTCGCTCGACAGTCGCCCATGCTGAGCGTCGTCGACGATCGCCGCCAAGCCCTGCGATTCGGTCTCGCCCAGCGTGCCCCAGGCGACTCGCTTGGCGCCGATTCGCGCTCTGTTGCCAGCAACCACCAGCTCATCTACAACACGTGTCGCCAGGCCCAAGGGGTCCGGCAACGCATCGGGAGCAGCCGAGGACCCGAGAAGGTCGGCTTGCGGAGGCTCGAATTCAGGGACCGCCTCCTGTAGCCACATGCCACATGCTGATGCAGCATCCATGACCGGTCTCCGCAGGCGCGCAGCACTGACCGCACCGGACGGTGTCTCAATGGCGCTGTGGACGTCTTCTCGCTCAACGATCACGCCAGCCGCTTCAGCGCCCGTAGTGGCATAGAGCACGACGCTGCTATCTGGGAAGGCGCCGAAGACGGCGGCGATGTCCCCGACGCGGGTGGGGAAAGCGGCGTCGAGATCCACGGAGGGCGGTTCCGCCACTACCCGAAGCCGCATCCCATGTGCGTGAACGACGAGCGCCGATGCCAGCCCCGCGGCATCCGCCGCCACATCGGCCGTGACTCTTGACCTTGGGTCCACAAAGGCACGCAGGTGAGATTGAAGTGCCTCACCCAGCTCCGGGGCGGCTTCCCTGGCGCGGGCACCGGCCGTAAGCAGTTGCTCAATCGAGGGTGGCGACGCATGAGGGTCGACACCTCGAGCCGCCGTGATCGACTGGATGTAACCCTCTGCTGCTCGGCGCTGCTCGCTGGTCAGGTCGTCGAGTCCAGGAGGTTCCCTTCTAGCGCCCTCAAGGAAGTCCAAGTACGCGTCGATGAAGCCGTCTAGGAAGGCCTCAAGATCGTTCTGTTCCATGTTCACTTGCTGGTCCCTTCATCTTCGGTGTGCGTCGTGATCGGATAGGGGTACCCGGGGTCGGCTCTGAGGCGGTGTACGGCGGCCTTGTAGATCTGCCCTGCGCGCTGCGGGGAGCACTGAAGCACTTGCCCGACTTCCACGCGCGAGTAACCCTCGAAGTGCACCGCGAAATAGACGTCGAGGCTTGTCTTGTCGAGAAGCTGCCGGGCGAGGCCCTTCAGATCCTCTACGCCGAGCAGCGCAAAGTACTCGGTCTCAAGATCGGCCCATTCCGCCGGTAGCACCTCCAGGATTGGTTTCTGCGCCGTGCCGTCCGGCCCTGTTCCTTCGGCGTCTCCTGAAACGAGGTGGAACTCGGGCCGATGATCGGTTCCCCGGAGGCCTTTGCCGGCGGTTCGGAGTGCCTTGATCGCCTTGTTTCGGGCGATGATCACCGCCAGCGCCCTCCAACTCCCGCGAAGCTGGTCCGGGGGGAATTCCAGCAGCGCAACGAGCGCATCGGCGAGGATGTCGTCGGCGCTGACTCCTGTCCCGACAAGTGCCCGCTCCTCTTGGCCTGAGCCTTCAAGGCGACGACTCGCCGGCACTAGTCCCGGGTTGGGCCATCCGAGAACCTTGTGGATCTTCGCGTACATCACCACGCGGACCTCATCGAGAAAGCCTCGATCGGCACGGAGGGGGTGTTCAGGATCCGCGGGGCTAGCTGTCGTTTCCATTGCTGTCCCAATTGTCGCGATCCAGCGCGAGAACGAAAGCGATATGGCGAGTTTCGTCGCGGCAGGCATTCGCGACATATGGGACGGGACTTCCCCCCACGGATGAAAGGACACCAAAGAGATGGATGAGTCGGTTACGCCGCTTCGGCGGTTGATCCCGTTCACGATCGACGGACAGCACTTCGAGACGAGCGATCTGAGTCAGCGGGCCGCTGACCTGCTTCGCTTGGCTGGGCTCGATCCAGCGGTCTTCGACCTCGGCGAACTGCAGGGCAAGGAGCGCCCCCAGACCAAGCGGTTCGCTGACGACGAGATCGTCAGGATCCACAAGGACGCACGGTTCGTGTCGATCCGCCAGAAGGCGCCCGTCGCGTGATGCAGTCGGGTCAACGGGGTTTCGCTGATGCCATGGCGCAGCTTTGCCTAGCACCCAGGGTGGAGTTCGGGCTGGTTATCTGCTGCTTCACGCCCGTGGAGGGTGCCCGAGCCGGAGACTCCATCGAGGTGGGCGTCTCGGTTGATGAACTCGCCCCTTGGCCTCAGGCACCGCCCCATTGGATCCACCTGAGCAGCGACATCCGCTTCGAACGAACGAACAGCCAGCCGTCATCGAAGCCGGCGTGGCTGATGCACAGCCGCAACGTCGCAGGGTGGGGCGATGCCGAGCCAGCGGCCGGTTGGACCAGCCACCTGCAAGCCGTCCTGAGTGAGGCGATCTCGTGACGGGTCGTGCCTCGGTCGCGATGACCGCGGTAACTGAAGAGGCACTCACGGACTGCCTCGTTCGTTCCGACGGCCAGGAAGACTTGTGTCTGGCCACCTACCGGCCGTCGAACGGCGTGACGCGTGTCAGCGGCCTGATCACCTCGGTCATCCCACCGGAGCCGGGGGATCGGCAGGTTCACGGGAACGCGACCGTCACCGCCGAATACATCCTGCGCGGAGCCGGCATCGCCCAAGAGCACGAGAGCGGTCTCGTTCTGCTGCACAGCCACCCGGGCGCAAGCGGATGGCAGTCGATGAGCGGACCGGACCGAGACGCTGAGTCCAGCTATGCGAACCTCGTACGCGAGATGACGGGACTACCGCTCGTGGGCATGACCCTTGCGACGGGTGTCCGCACTTGGTCAGCACGCCTCTGGGACATCGGACTGGGCCGCGACATCGATTGCACGCATGCAACCAACGTGCGGGTCATCGGCGACCGGCTTGCCGTGTCGTGGAACGACGATCTCTGTCCCCTACCACAGTCCACGCACAGGCAGGAACGGACCGTGAGCGCCTGGGGAGAGCAGTGCCAGGCCGATCTCGCTCGACGACGAGTGCTAGTCGTAGGTGTCGGCAGCGTCGGCCTTGACGTTGCCGTCCGACTAGCCGCGTCGGGGCTCTGCCACCTGACGGTCATGGACTTCGATGTCGTTGAGCCTCACAATCTGGATCGACTGCTTGGCGCCACATTCCGCGATGCTCGGCTGAAGCGACCCAAGATCCATGTTGCCCGTCGCGCAGCGAACGCGGCCGCGACTGCCATGACCTCCCGCATCGACGTATCCGACCTGTCCATCTGCGAACCCGACGGACTCCTGCTCGCGCTCGATCACGACCTCATCTTCTGCTGCGTTGACCGGCCATGGCCCCGAGCGGTCCTCAACGCGTTGGCCTACACAGACCTGATACCGGTGATCGACGGCGGCATCGCCATCGATACGTTTGGGGACGGCACGCTACGCAACGCCACATGGCGATCTCACGTCGTCAGACCCGGGCGACCCTGCATGAGCTGCAACGGCCAGCTTGACCTCGGCCAGGTCGTGCCGGACATGCAAGGCCTGCTTGACGACCCCTCCTACATCCAAGGAACGGATCGGCAAGAGACCACCCTGGGCCAAAACGTGGCACCCCTCTCGGCAAGCGTCTCAGCAAGCCTGCTCGCTCAATACGTAAGCACGTCGGTAGCTCCGGGCGGACTGGGAGATCCCGGACCACTGCAATACCTCCTCAGCAGCCACCATCTGGACAGACTGGCAGCCGTCACGAGAGCGAATTGCCCCGTTGAGGCGGCCGAGAGCGTCGGAGATCACCGCACTAACCTCAGTTGCCGCCATGAACAGGCCGAACGCCTGCGACGACTGGCTACATCGCCCGGCAGCAACCTGCGAATGCTCCGATGGATCGACAACCGCGCTCAGGCCGTCATCAACTGGCTAGATGGCCATCCGCGAGATTGCGAAACAAGCCGCTCAATTGCCGAGGTCTAGTACGCCGTGACCTGGTTGCCCCATGTCCGTCTTCCGCGCTACTCCGCCTCTTTCTTCCACAGCCGCATCTGCATGTGGACCTCACCGAGCGCGGCCTTGAGCTCCTCGTTCTCGGCCACCAGTTCCAGCTCGCGGTCCGACTGGCGCCGCTCGCCGGAAGCTAGGCGGTCTCGGCCGCCCTCTAGGAACGCTTGCTGCCACTTGCGGACGGTGCGTTCGGCCACGCCCGCGCCGCGTGCCGCCTCCATCGAGGACACCTCCCCGCGCAGCACCGACAACACCAACTGCAGCTTGTTCTCTGGACTTCGATTCGATGCCTTGGCCATTCTTGCCTCCCTCCATTGGGCCCAACCCAATCCCTTGTGGGATTCCTTGACCCGTGGGCATGGGCGATACCCTTCTTCTGGCTGGGTTGGGACGGGTTCGGTCTCCTGGCGTGGAGAGTAGGGGGGTGGCACTTTCGCAGGCGGCGTGCCGTCCAACGACACCCGTGTCGTTCCAGACCTGGCCAGCTTGCAGTGTGACCCGGCGGTTGCTCGCCCGTGGGCTGAACTGAATCGCTGCGATGCCAGCCAAGATCCGCATCCGCGAAAGGCTGGCAGGGAAGGGTGACGTCTGCTGCCTCGTACGCGTTGAGTTCTGTCGTGGTGCTGTCGCGTGGTGGCCCTCGACGTTGATTTGAGCCTCGGAGGGTGTCTGTACAGATCTACCCGAACGCTCAAGCCCGCCCGGAACAGCCCCACTCTGGTGCTAGTGCGGGCTTCGCTCTGACGGCCCCAACGTCCTGGGCTGCTCGTCAAGTCCCATCACCTACAAGCTGCGCTCCGTCTCGGCACCGTAGCGCTGTCTCATCCCGGTGGCCCATTTTGAGGGTCATCAGCACAGTCGGCGTGATAGTCGATCACCGCCTCTCAAGAGCGGCCACCGCAGGTCTGCCAGAACGCGACCGCACGGCAACTCGGAGAACCTCTTGCCGACAGGTCAGCGTTTCCTGCATCAGGTGGCAGTAACTTCGGCTCCGGCCATGTCATGGAGCGATTCCAGCGCGGTGCGCCAAGGAGGCGTCTCGGTGGCTGGCGGATCAAGAACCTGGCTGTCGTCAGTCGCTCGGTTCACATGGAGGAAGTTGTCGTCGCGGAAGTCGGCGAAGGCAATTACGTCGTGTGATCGGTCCTCAAGTCGGATGTACTCGACTTCGGGATGTAGGGCGGCGAGCGACGAGAAGGCGCGCGACGCCGTGCCGGGCGTGAGGGAAGCGTCGGGATCTTCGATGGTGTAGATGGGTACATGCTGGGTTCCCAGCGAGCCGCGGTTCACACGCCCGGATGTGATGGTGACCCGTTCGGATCGGCAACCGAGGGCCTGACCGACAGTGGCTAGCGGCTCGCCATCAGAGACGTACGACGCGAGGGTGTCCAGCTTCTCGACTAGGTTATGCGTCCTCTTGCACGAGTGTCGGAGCAGCGTCGCCGAGTCGTCCAGGGCCGGCTTGGTCGGCTGCCACAGCGGGTGAGGAAGCACCGTCCGCCACATGTCGCGTACTTCGACGAGCGTTCTGTCGTCTGGTTCGTGCAGGGTGTGCGCGTGGGCTTGGAATAGCGAGCAAAGCAGGACCGCCTCAGAATGGTGGCGGTCAAGAATGTCAAGTGCGGCTTCCTGTTCGGCGGTGCTGAGTGCTGCGAAGTATCCGGACTCGTTCTTGTCCCCCCAGAAGAACTTCCAGAGAGCCGTCTGAGCGTTGATGATTCTGATGGGGTCGGCTAGGTCGATCTGTATGAGCTTCCAGCACAGATGGTTGAATATCACGTAGCTGGGAACGATGACAGGTGGCCCGACGTAGCGAGTGAATTCTTCGTCGGTGAGTCCGTTCACGAACCGCTTGACGAAGCCGTGGAACTGCCGCTTGGCTCTCGATCGTAGACTCAACCGGCGCTGCTCCTGTACGGCGTCGTTCTCCTCAGCAGCCTCCTCGTCTTCAGCCTCGATCTCCCTCGCCAGATCATTGAGCCCATCAGCGGACGAGTCGGGCCCATCCGCTCCTGGATCGCCCGTTCGGGCCCGCCGCACATCGGCCTCGAACCGCTCGGCTATCGATGTGAGGAGTATCCCGAGATCAGTGGGACTTGACGCGGAGCGTTGATCCCAGTTTCGGTATTGAGCCAGCTTCGGATGCGACTGGATGGCGTCCCAGTCCAGTTCGTCGTACGCGATCGAAATCGAAGTGTCGTCGTCGCTTGCTTCGGGCGCTTTGCGCTTCAGCATCCGCCAGATGCTCCCGCGGTCGACGACAAGGGCCGCGTCGAGTTGTGCTAGCAGTTCTTCGAGTTCGGCGTCTCCGAGATCGAGGTCCCCGGCTTGCTTGAGGAGGTCTGTGCGTGCCTGGCCTGACGCCAGGGCGTTCAGCGCGTTGACGTGGTACGGAAATGTCGGCAACGTCTCCTCGCCAGTCTCGAAGATGAAGCGCACCGCAGCGACGCCGTTGAGCGCAGACGCGGCCTGCTCTTCGAGGTTCACCGCGAATCTGGTCCTGCCGGCGGAGGGCTCGCTCAACTCCCATGCGACCTCAGCGACTATGGCGCCGTCGACGATGAGCCGCGGGGGCACCAGCACTTCTCGGTCGAAGACGCCGCTCAGCGTGGGAGTGTCCCACGAGAGTTCCGTAGCGGCATGCCGCGACGGAGACCCGTGTTCATCATCGTCGCCGTCGTTTGTGAGGCCAAGGCCGAGCTGAGTGATGTCGATCGAATCGGGGCTGACGACGAGGCTGTTGATGAGGTGGTCAAAGGCCGTCCGTTCACCGATCAGGAGGTTCGCGAGTTCGATGTTGCCGTTGGGGTAGGCACCGAGGAGGGCAGACGAAGAGATGTTCGGTGAGCCCTGCAAACAGATCGCGGTCCCCTCGCAGCGAGCGATCAGGAACTTCGCATGCAGGAAGGTTCCCGCGTCCGGTGCCCGTACGGACCGAACGTCGCTGAGCCCGGGGGCAGCATCGAGCACGGCTGTGAGTCGTTGAGGGTCCACCGAGGTGCGATGCTCCTGCACGAGCACTTGTAGCGTCGCCGGCGACATGCGCTGGATCAGCTCGGCAAGTGCCTCACATCGGTGGTCATAGAACGGTGCGTGCACGACGAGTTCGTCCACGGTGCGTCCGCTAATGGCTTCTGCGAACTGATCTAGCAGGGCCCGATCAAGGTTGTGGCGTAACCGTGAGCCGCTGTCCTCCGCTCTGCCGTACAGCCATGGTGCGTCCCGCCAGGCCTGGTGAACACGTGTCTGCACGAAAGAGTCGACCAGTCGCTTCTCGCACACCTGATCGATGAAGTCCCTCGCGGCGAGGAACTCTCCTCGTTGGCTCTGATCATCTTGTGACCAGTGATACGACGAGAAGCACTCGCCCTGTGAGGCGTAGCCGCTCATGTCGAGATTGCCCGACCCAACAGCGAGTAGGCCCTGATCCTCGCTCAGGAGCATGATCAGCTTCGCGTGAGCCGCGGTGCCGGTCTGAAGGGGCGCGATCACATAGGTCCGGTTCACTTGGCGAAGCTGCACTCGGCTGTTCGTGTCAGTGAGTCTTCGAGCGGTCTGACGACCGTCGGAGAAGATCACCCTGTTCCGGCTCCTAGTCAGCAGCGGAAGAAGGTGCTGCTCATAGAACTCCAGGTCAGCCCCGTAGGTCATGATGAGAGCACTGTCCCAAGCCGCGTCCAACAGCGGCGGGATCTGTATCCGTGGAGACGTCATCCATCCCCCGGGCTCAAGAAGTCGAAGTCGCCCGTCGGCTGGAGATCTCCTGCCAGCCGCATCGCCTCGCCCTCGTCGTTGAGGTCGTGATCCTCCTCATATAGGTACCCGCACCATCCGAATTCGAAGAGGAAGGTCGCCAAGGCGTTGAACCTCGAATCGTTCATGCCGACCCGTGTGACCTTTGGGAAGAACCGCAACCGGCCAGCTTCGCGCCGGAACCGGAACGTGTCGCCAGTCGTGGGGAGTTTCGCCATGGCGACTCGCTCGTGCTGCGAGATCACGTAGTCGAACGTGAGCCACTCAGCCACGTCCCCGACGGTCGCACCATCATTCACCCGTTCGCGAAGCTGACCCAAGAAGCGCTGCATTCCGAGGCGCTTGCGTCCGCCTGCGAGCACGGGGAACCAATCGTCGGGTTCCACCAGCGCCAGTTCAGCCCTCCAAAGCCGCGCAGCCACGAAAGTGATGAGGGTCAGAGCCGCTGCTAGGTAATCCGCGCCTGCCTCGGTCGAAGAGCCCTCGTAGTCGAGCCATTCGATGATCTTGTCCTCCGATAGCGCCGCGTCCAGGTTCCATCGATCGTCCAACTCCCCCGAAACACCGCCAACACTCATAACCCAATCGAGAAGGACCTGGTAGGAGGAGCCCGCCGAAAGACCGGCATCCGGCAGATCGACTCCGATTGACGACGCGAACGACGCGAAATCGATCTCCTCAAGCGACGCACGCACTTCGGTCATCGGTACCGGAACGGAATCCCCCTGGCGTTGGAGCCCCCAATAGGTCAGGCGACGCCACATCTCGTTGACAGAAGCGTTGAAGTACTCGCGAGCCTGATACAGGCGCCATCGTCGAGCTGTGCTCAGGATCGGCTCGCTCGGAACGAAAATCGGCCCCTTGGAGTGTTCATCGCCACGGTCGGCGCCGAAGTAGATCAGGCGTCGGAACGATGACTCGTCGACGGGCGTCGCCGCTGATTGTGCAGAGAGCTCGCACATGAAGCGGAGCGTGTCGCGTCGAGCGGCTGACTCGCCAGGGTTCCCGAGGTGAAGAAAGGCGTCCACCAGGATCGGACGGTCGTGTGCTCCTGGCTCTCGCAGCCGGCAGAAACAGGCTCGCTGACCATATTCGGCGGCAACTGTGTGCGGAACCGGTTCGTCGTGGCGGTCGATCCAATGCCGGTAGTACTCAGTGTCGGCTATCACCGATTGGAAGGCCTTGGCGACGCGTTGCCCTGCCGGCGTCACGGCATCGACCGTCAGCCCCAGCCGCCGATCAGCGAGTGCGACAAGGCCGACCGCCTGCATAACGGTCGCGTAGTAGAGGCCGTAGCCACCCATTGGCGAGTCCATGTAGTGAAACTGCGGATCGAACCCGTCGGGTTCCTGCGCCACGACAGAGCTGATGCGGCGCGTTCCGATCGGTGCCCCTCGATGGTCCGGGCCGTCGCACAAGCTGCACGCAACCGAGTAGATGCACTCAAGTGGGCGATACCACGCCTTCAAGGCCGCCTTGGTCCGAGGGAGATCACGCATCCAGAACTCGCTGAGCACGAAGGCATAGAACGACCAGTAACGGGGGTGAATCGTCAGCACATTGATCCCCGGCGATAGACGAGGCAGGATTCCGTCGGTCACGACCGAGCCCAGGCCGAGGTGATCTTGGCCTCCTCCAGGCGGGTACATCTTCTCCGTCCAGTAGGGAACGGCGTCAAGCAACTCCGGGGAAGACATGAACGGAGATCCCTCCTACTGGGCGATACGCCCGCAGGCCGAGCAGCCTAGAAGACCCGGAGGACTTCCAAGAAGGCCTCGCGCCTGAGGAAGCGTTACGTCTCGCCACTACCCGAATATCGGCAGGTGAGATCGTGCCCGGTGGCGCCATGTGGGCTCCCGCTGGGGTGGTCAGCAGTACTCGCCGTTAGCGGCCGTCTGATCTGCCTGTGTTGATGTCCGCGTCTGCTCAGAGTCGGCCCGGGTGGGTGCATCCGCGCCGACATTGTCGGGATCGACGACATCGGCCCACTCTCAGCCGACACCGACACCGCCGAGGCGCTCTACACCCCGTCGAAAGACTCTCACCCGGCCCGCGTTCGACAGACTCATGCCCAAGACCATTAGCCAACGCCACCCTCGACCCGGCTCCTGCACCACGTTCACGTCGTCGTGACAGGCGGCGACAGCATCCGCCTCACCCAAGCCCACCGCCGGTCAGGAGGTGATGCCATTGACCAACTGAACTGCGGGGCAGAACACCTGACCGCCGCTGGGCAATCCCTTTGGCCACGGCTGGGCAGTTCTACTGCCCGCCACCGGACAGATCTTAGTGGCCATTGACACGGCTCATCCGTAGTGGCCTGTTCTCAGCGCTCTAGAGGAATGCTCGCTAGAGCTGAACTCGTGATCAGGAAGTCTCGGACGAAGAACCTGCCTCGGTCCGTGTCGAGCAGTCTCTCGAACAGGTCGGTGCGTGCCATCACGGCCGAGCCGACGATGAGTGGGTACGCCAGGTCGCGTCCCCGTGAGCAATAGTCGGTGCGCCAGGTCAGCAGCGCCAGCCCGCGGCCACGGCTGTCTCTCAGCGAAAATAGTTCGCCGGGATGAAGGTCCAGTAGTGCCATCAGGAGGGGTGACGGCGTTAGCAGCGGAAGATGGACGCCTAGCCCGGAGTGTCCGTCCTCAGCTACGTCTGCTCGCAGGTCTAGCCCGATGATCGGCGCTGCTCGGTCGGGCGGTCGTATCACTGGCTGCAGATCAACTTCGGTCGTCCACATTCGGATGTCGCTTCGGGCAACTGGTGGGTGTCGGAGTCCTTCCTCGTCTTCAGGATCTCGGATCTCCAGAGCATGGAATCGAGTCGCCCGAGACTCTCTCTGGTCGGAAGGGTTCGGTGGTCGCAGGGTTCGGCGCTCGACGACGGCGAGTGGATACCAACCCCGGATCCAGCGCTGGGATGTCATCGGTGCGGCGTCGGGATCACTCAGCCCCATCGTGATGTACCGTTCGCTACCGGATGAAACCTGATCTTCCGAAACGGCTTCCAGAGGGTTCGGGGAGTCTGCTGGCTGGAGGTCGTTCCACGATTGGGTTGGCACTGAGGGCGGAGGCGCAACGGGAGGCCTCGCGATCCGTGTTGCCTCCAGCGCCAACGCAAGCCGTGGGTCATCGAGCAGCGCTTCTGCGAGATCATCCTCCCAGCGGATCGGGTCAGGTAACGCGATGCCCCGAGCGATGCAGGCAGCGCGACCGCCGGCTGCAGAACGTTGCAGTGCCTGTTCGACCATCTGGTGCGTTGCCAAGTAAGCGTTCGGAGGTCGTTCTTGCGCCGGGTCGAACGCATTCAGCTGTCTCCTCAGTTGTTGTCGAAAGCGCTCACCGTCGGTCGCGGCCGCCACGCGCTCGCATACGGCTGCTCCAATCCCTGGTAGCAGTGTCTCCGCCTTGTGGAGTCGGTGTGGTGCAACCGACTCCACGAGTTCGACGACGGGTTCGGAGTGCTCGAGATTCTGGTAGCCGTCGGGGGTCCAGAGACGCCGGTGCGGGTCTTCTATGAGCGCACGGTCGGCCGTCTCGGGCGGCGGCAACGCAGGTGCGTCCTGCGCCACGAGGCGTCTGGCGAGAGCGCGAACCACCAGATGTCGGTCCGTCGACAGCCGCAGGATCTGCTGTTTGCACGCTTCGATGATCGCCTCGCGATGACTGTTGTCGGTCTCGATCAGTCGCAGCAGCCACACCAGGGTGGCGGGATCCGTGACGGCCCCAAGGGCGAAATCCAACGCAGCGGCCATCGCGGCTGGACGGTTTGAGATCAGCAGCTTCACGGCCAGGAACGCTCGCCTCTTCTGCTCTCGTGGCGCGGCGGAAATGCTTGCCGCAACTCCAAGCGCGAACGCCCCGTCCAGATCTTGGGTCTCCGTTGGGCCCGTCGAGTTCGCGGACGTGTAGAGATCACTTGGATCGTCCCATTCGTGGACTCGTGGCGTTCTGCTCGCAATCACGTCGTAGGCCTCACGCCAATAGTCGAAAGCAAGGTCGAGCGACTCGCCAGTCGGTGTGGATAGGGCTCCGGAGGCGAAGGCAACAACTAGCGCGCGAGTCACGCCGTCCGTTCCGTAGGTGTCTCCGGCCACAACGCGCTCGATCTCGCCGCCTACCACTTCCAGCGCGAGTGCCGGATCATGTTGGCTGGCCCGGTGCAGCGACGCGATCGCTGTCTCGCCGCCGAAGTTCAGCCAGCCGCCTGAACGAGTTCGGGTCCAGGTAAGTGCGTGTGCGATGGCGGCGAGACGAGACAACTGATGCCGCTCTAGACCGGCTGCGATCGCCTGCAGAACGCTGCAGCCCTCATTGCCCCGCGATGCCTGAGCCAGTAGCCGCAGCCCGTGCTCCGCGTCTGCCTCGCGGCCAGTGTTTGCGAGTTCGACCATGCGATAACCGACTGCGTTGGCGAACCGCTCCACTGCCCAGCCAGCTTCTGAGTGCTGGTAGGGACGCTTGCGCCACCAACGAATGGCCGTGGCTAGCCCGGGCGCGCCCACAGGAAACGGCTCGGGGGGCGCCTCTTGCCGCGGCTTAGTTGACTGCGCGGTTGGCAGCGACGTTGCCCGGGAGGAACCCTGCCGGTTTGCGTGGCCGTCACCGAGATGGGGATTCACCTCAGGCAGACCCTCGGCTCGCGCAACGGCGTTGATTCCTTCCAAGAGCTCGTCGAGGTTGCCCACCTCGTCATCCTGTGAAGGCCCGCTGGAAATGGGCCGCTCGTTGGCTCGCGCGAGCAACAGCCTCATTAGCGACTCGACGGCGTCGTCTGGTCGAGGACAACTGCCCAAGAGTGAGAGGGCTTCAGGGTCCTCGGGTTTGAGCGCCACATCAAGCGCCAAGCGCAGCGATCCCGCGATCACAGGGTCAACTTGTTTGAACCACCGGGTCCAAATCTCTTCTAGGGCGTCGTGCAGTCGGCCGTTGGGTTGGTTGCATTCGGCCAGCAAGCGGCGCGCCGCAATGCGTGCGAGCGCATAAGGGTCCGCCTGGGCGAGCAGAGCCCCCCATCGCCACGGCGCATACCAGGTCTCCTTGCCGTCGGTGTGCGAAGCGACGCGCTCACATAGAGGCTGGACCATTGTCAAGCACTCTCGGCCGCGTACTTCGTCGGCAGCGATGAGACTGGACAGCGGATCCAGCAGTTCGTAGACGGTGCTGTCTTTTCGCCACCCGTAGGCACTCAGCATCGTGCATGCCTTTAGCCACTGTCGACGCGCCTCATCCCGGTCGTCTGCACGGAGCGCCAGGCGCGCCCCCAGCAGATGGAACTCCGCTAGGTCCGAGTAGTAGCGGCCGGCTGAGGACTGTTCGAGCTCTCGGCGAAGAAGCGCCGCCGCGGCGTCCTGCGCCGAGGCGGTACCGCGTTCGACAGCGACATCCAGAACGAATGCGGGGGGCACCGGCCCGCCGATCTCCCCACGCAGTGTCGTGGTGATCGAAGCGCTGACGTTGTAGAGCGTCTCGATGCACTCGAACCATCGCTCGTCATCGACGAGCCTCATCGCGCGTCTGATTGTTTGTTGGATCGTGGGGTGGATCGAGAAGAGATCGCAGGCACGTGGCTCGCCCGCGAAAGGCTCAAGATCCGAGGCCAGATGTCGAATCGCCTCGACCGCCAGCAGAGCTCGCTCCTCAGCACAGGGAGCCTCGGCTCGAGCCAGCGCTATCGTGGAGCGCAGCCAGCACTTGTACCAGCCCTCCCCCGCGATGAGTGCCTCCGCGGTGTTGAGACTGAGCGGGTCTTTGTGAGCCGCGGCGGTGCAAGCATCCAGCCACAGATAGAGATCGGCACTCTCCGAGCGATCGCTGCCGTCCTCGCCCTCGTAGCGCATCCACGAATCGGTGATCTCCCACAGGATGTTTGGCTCTTGGACTCTGTGCGTAAGGTTCACCAGGGTGTCTCGTGCCTCCTCCGGACCGGAGCCGACTACTTCGTTCACATCGACGCCGAGTGAAAGCACGACGTGCAGAGCGCCTGCGGCAGTTCCGTGCTGCACAGCTTCGAGCGCCCAGGATCGTGCCGTTCCGAGTTCTGCCTCCAAGTGGCGATCCGCGACGTGTCGCGCCACGCTCAGGAACACGGTCGCGGGCTGTTCCAGCAGGGGGGTGATCTGCCGCACGCCATCTGAGCCGAACGTGTCGAGGATGACCTCCATTACGTCATATGCGTCAAGCTGATTCTCGCCGATGTAGGCGGCCACCTCCTGCCAGTCGGTCTGATCTGTTGCTGCCGCGGGATGATCGGGCGGTTCGCCGGGGTCTTGCCGGACGGCTAGGTCAACTCCTGCTGGTGCAGTTGTGGGGGAGGTGTCTCGACGCAGTCCGCGGAGTCCGGTGACCGCTTCCAGGCGAAGCCATCCGCGCAGGTAGGCCAGCGCGACAGCTCGATCGGAGTCTCCGTCGTACACGACGCCGTCGAAGTCGGGCTCGCGATCAAACCGGTCCAGATAGTGCTCCCAGGGAGCGACGCCCCCCAACCCATCAACAGCAGCACACATCTGAAGACCGGCCCGAACGGGCATGACTGTGCGATCGTCATGAAGCAGACGCTCCGCAACCGCTTCTGAGCCCAGAAGCCCGACGGGGACATCAGCAAAATCGACGAGGACGGAGTCGTAGCGTTCTCGCTGGTAGCACTCGGCGGCACGAACCAGTTCCACGAAGCGAGCAACCTTGGCCCAGTCGCCGACTCGCGAGGCACACCGGATGGCGCGAGCCAGGTTCTTGGTGATCTCGAAGGCTGCGAATCCCGCCGCGATCGACCGAACTACAAAGTCGATGCCGATCATCTCCACCACTTCGCTGTCACGCCCCGAATCAGCCAACAGCGGAATCAGGTGGCAGTAGGCACGCTGATCGTCGAAGAAGCCCAGGCTCGTCAACCAGTCCGTCATGTGTTCAAGGAGCGCGGCGCGCACAGATGGGTTCGCTTGGAAGGGTTCGCACCAGTACCTTGCGAAGGACTCGTGGTATATGCGGACGCCGCCCTGCATCGCATGTTCGCAGAGAACAGGAGCAAGAACCGCGAGCGCGTCGTCTATGTGGTGCTCCGTGTCAGGCCGTATCGCTTTCAGCTCGCTGCGCGTAATTGAGAAGTCGATCAGGGCTATCAGATCCGCGACCCACGCCCCTCCGGGGGTCAGAGCAGACCGCAGGTGCTCGTAGTAGCTCTTGAGCGTTCCGTCGAATGCTGGCAGCCCCATCACAATCGCCGCCGCGCCTGCTTGAGCTTGATCGTGTCTCAATACCTCGCGGCACAAGTAGGTGGCGTACAGGGCGTTGCCGTCGGACCGAGTCGATAAAGCATCGAGGAATTCGGCAATCTCCATCTCTCCAGAAAGCAACCAAGTCCCTTCAGTTCCGTGCGATGCATCATCTGGCATCAGGCCGTGCCTCACGACGAGGTTGCAGAGTTCCATCTCATCAAGACGGGGAACCTTCAGGGTTGCGGCACCAGAGCGCTCAAGCGGCGACAAGTGGGAGCCTGGTTGACTCAAGACGATGAGGACGCTGCCCGCTGGCAGTTCCAGCGACGCGAGCGCTTCGGCGAGACTCTGGGAGGGATCGCATTCCCGAGCATCGCTGGCACGGACCCGGCTGACATGGTCCAAACCGTCGACTACCAGAGCGACACGACGCTCAGGCTCCAACTCGATGGATCTTGCTACGCATGCCGCGAGGCTGTCTTCATCGGCCGCTAGCAGCGGTCGATTCTCGGTGACCAGCCTGGCGTCCGCCTCCGCGAGCCGGGCGATGAGGCTGCCGAACACCCTTTCGGCGAGTACCCGCTGGGCGCGTTCCTGGTCAGCGTCGCCGAGATAGCAGTAGTGCTCCGCAGTCAACCAACCCCACTTCTCGAACTCCTTCAATACCTGGTGACACAACCAGGACTTGCCCTGGCCCGGCGGTCCTACAGCGATCAGCGCCCCTCCGGCCTGTGCTCGATCAGCGGCAGAGTCCACGAATAGCTGCACCGCAGCCTGCCTGAAGATTTTCACCGACTCGTCTACAGGATGAGCTCGCGACACTGCTCCGTAATCGCTGCGCAACCGTGCCCACCGCAGGATCTCTGTAGCTGTTGCGTCGACCCTGCCCTCTCGCGCCGCACGGGCCGTTGCGATCACTGCCGCTGCGACATCGACTGGAGACCGGTCCACATTCGGGAACACTCCGGCTCCAAGCTCGTCTCGAACACGCCTCAGCAACAGCCGCTCAGCTGCAGCCGGCTCAAGCAGGTCGCCACTACTGGGCGGGGCCGCGACCTCGACCACAACTCGGTCACAAACCCAGTCGAGATCTGATCGCGACAGATCCGTTAGCTGATTCCCCACAAAGGCGAAGGGGAATTCACCGGACCGCGTGTCGGCTGCGGGCTGCTGATGTACCTGGGCCCACAACGCCGCAGAGTCAAAGGCTAAGCGGGTCGTCCCCGCACCGGGCACGAACGGTCCAGGATCAACCGGGGCTGACACAAGCACAGACCGGAGACGAGCGTCAGCTGGAGCCGCATCGCGAACGACTATCCGGAACAGCTGAACATTCGCATCGAATCCCGTCACCACGCGGTTGGCGAGAACCGCCCCGATGACCCTGTCGAGCCGCAACCGACGCGAATCGCTCGTAAAGGTCGCCAATGACAAGGAGCGCTCACCATGTTGGGTGTGCTTGATCTGAATGTGCTCGCGAGTTCCGCTGACTTCCACAGTCTTCAGATCGTCAAAGCAGTCGTCAGGCATCACACGGTCGTCCACACGTGCCTCGATCAAGGTGCCCAACACCATGTCAACAAGCCGGCACGCAACCATCAGATCCTGGTATGCGTAGCCCCGATGCGTTGGCCACAGACTTGCCATCGTCACCCATTATCGGACTTCGCGGCCCAACAGAAGCGCAAACCGATGGAAGCGGCAGCCGAGGCCCGTGCTGCGACCGAGAGAAGCGAATCGATCATCGCTGAAGCCAAGACCGCCAAGGCCCTTCAACGTCGGTCAGCGGTACCTCTCTTGATAAGTGGCGGCAGTACGCAGCTACGCTCCGCTGCCGTCAGCTCTGCGGCGCCCCAGGCGAGTCAGGAAGGCGGCGGACTCCGTGTAATGGGGCGTACGGCGGGGTTCGCAGAACCTACAACGTGGTTTCCATGATGGCGCGGCAAGGATCAACCCATCACGCGACGGACGGCCTCGGTGAGTGTGGTCTGTGTCGTGCTCGTCTATTCCTCACGGGTCTCGCCCAATCGTGGGAAGTAAGCAGCGAACTCCTCGCGGACCTTCGCCCAGAGACGAACATCCAAGTCGTGCTGATCCTTGACCTCGTTGAGTACGTCGTATCCCAAACGTGTCAAGGCGTCGGCGAGAGCCTTCTCTAGAACGGCAACGACATCTCGACGTTTCTGGTGCGTTGCCCAGTCCTGTGCCTCCTCGAAGATCGGACCGTGGGCGATCAGATCAAACGCCGTGCACGTCTCTGGAGGGACCAGGCGACGTTCCAAGTGGCGTCGCACGGGGTTCTGGCGGTAGTTAGTGCCGAGGTGCTGACCCATGCGCGCGAATGGAGTTGCCGCGTTTGTCGACGAACTGTCCCCGGTGCGTCCCACGTACAGCAATTCGCCGATGGGCGATGCGATCCTCCACACATAGAGCCAGAATCCGCGTTCGATCATGGCGCCTGGCAGCGTCAGCGTGTGGGTTGATGACATCGCTCTAGCCCCCGGTGTGTGCCTGATCACTTCTAGCGGCTCCCAGCCCGTCAGCGCTGCTGCCAGGCCGGGGTTAGCTTCACAAGCTCCGTAGCGTCGATTCTCTTCATGCGCCCTCGGAGTTTCGCCGCGCGGCTCAGATGAGCGAACAAGCACCGTCAGCGTGCCAACCCGCGGCCCGCATTGTGAATAGCTTGAGTGGTAACCAACTCTGAGAATGAAGTATAAGACCAGTTCAAACGCTATTTTTTGATCGAAGAGAGTGCCCCCGGCAGCGACACCGCAGTTCCCCGGGACTTCGCCGAGACAGCACTCGGCCACGCCGTCAGAGACCGCACCGAAGCCGCCTAAGCCAGATCCGACATGCGCGAGCGCCGCAGGCCACTGATGGAAACCTGGGCACAACACATCGCACCCACCTGAACTCCATGCAACACCCGGCGACGCTCGAACTCCGTCACGCCATCACCGATGCCCGGAATCAACCAAGCTCACCGCGTGAGACCCCAGGGCACACCAGGTGCGTACGGACCACGGCTCGGGCGGATCCCTTTTCGCGGGACGAGGCAGGTGTCTTCGGCCTCATCTCTCGTCGTCGAGCGCCCGTTCTAGGTCGTACAGGTTGAACTCTGCGAGCCGGTCGATGATGTTCAGGCAGCGGACTCTGGTTTCTTGGTCTCCCTGTCGGTATAGGCGCAGCACCACGGTGACCATGTGGAGACCGGTGAGCGCGCTGGCCTTGGATGGGTCTACGAGGTCAGCTCCGGTGATCTCGACGACGCGCTCGCATGCGGTGACGGCGTTGGCCGGCATCTCGGCAGGCAGCTGCTCAAGCGCGTACATGAGGCTGTCCATGTGTCGGGGGAATGCACTGCTCGTTGTGAGAGCACTGATCAGGCCTTCCATCTCGGATGCCGAGACATTGTCGAGTCTGTGAATCGCTATCCCGAGGTTCGCCTGAACCTCGGGATCGTCGTCGTCGAACACGCGGCGCAGGTCCTCGAGGCTGTCCGCAACGTTGGACGCGAATGCCTCGACGGCACCACGGCGGGCCGCTGCCGGCAGGGCACACACGTCGGTGTCGAGTCCGGCGGGTAGTCGTCCGCTCCAGCGCGTCACCGCCCAGATCCGCCCGCCCCGCACCGCAATGTCTTCTGGTCCTGCGATGGCTTCGGCCAGTGTTGCGGCGAATCGGTCGGGGTCGCGCAGCACAGCATGAGTAAGGAGTCTCTCGCTGGTTTGCGCATCGAGGACTTCGATGTCGGCGTTAAGCATGCGCTCAGCCAGATCCAGCGCCTGTGCGGCTGCATGGTTCAACAAGGCGGTGACCGCTTCGGCGGCGCAGACTCGCACCGCGACTATGTCGTCTTGCGTGAGGGCGTCCACTGTGGGCATCAGAGCGTTGAGGTGGTCGGCTGATCTGAACAGCAGCGCGGCGGCTGAGAGGGCTGCTTGTCCCCGCGTCGAGTTCAACCCCGCTGTGAGGAAGTCGCCGCCGTAGAGATAGTCGCCAGTGAACGCTTCGGTTCGGGCTTCCTCGCGCTCGGGGTCGGCGTCGCTGGCGTAGGCGGTGAGTAGTGCCACCAGGCGCGGGTTCACAGCATCGGCACGACCGATCGCGCTGCACACGGCCCGCCCGACCCTTGAGCCGTAGACGCTGTAGGCGTGCTCGCAAAGGTCGGTCAGGGCCTCGACCCCGATGTGGCTCTCGACGCTGCGGATGACTGCGTTCATCGCGGCATCGGGAATGTCTGCGTCGAAGCGGAGCGCGATTCGCGAGAAGCGCGCAGGGTCGCCCTTGGCTTGTTCGCCGAGCATGCTGGCTAGCTGGTGTGCGCCGCCGACGACGCGGTCGCCGTCCCACCGCGGTTCTTCGTCGATGTATCGCTGCAGGGCGGCGATCCAGTCGTCGTCGGACATGTTCACGGACTCGTCGCCGTCGATCGGTGACCCCACAGCCCCGGACCAAACGGCCGGCTCCGCTGGTTGCGGTGGCCAGTCCGGGAACCGGTTCTCCAGTTCGTGGAGCCTTCGCCGTGCTGTTGGGGACAGTCTCGTGGAGTCCAGCGCTGCGAGCAGTTCGTATTGCGAATGGCCGCGAGATGCGTCTGTCTCCCAGATCGGCCAGTGGTCGAGTATCGCGGCCTCCAGCGCGTCGAACAGGCCGGAAGGGCATCCGGGCGAGCATTGCTCGATCAGCTCGCGTGCCGCTGACTTCGAGACGCCGCCCGATCCCAGCATGAGATTGCGCTCGTCCGACACTAGCCAGCTGACCGCATCATCAGCGTCACCCATGTTCGCCAGGGCTCGGCAGGCCAGGTACCGCAACTCGAAGATCTCAGCGGAGCGCAGCGGTGGCAGAGCGTCGGCGCATTGCGCCGGGTCTTGTTCCGCCAGCGCCAGCAGAGCCTTCTCGGTGGCGGCGAACACGACGTTGTCCACGCCGTGTACCAACGACAAGCGGCTATGCCATCGCCCGACAGGTAGTCCCCCGTCGGGATAGTGCAGGTCGGCTCCCGCTACTTCGATGACGAACGGCAGCACGTGCCTGATGAACTCCGCTGGGGCTTTGCGAGCCACGTCGGCGATTTCTGACTCGGATTGAGAGTCCGAACGCAGGTGTCCGGACTTGAACGGATCATCGCTGCCGGCGAGCTTGGCGCGTTCTAGGCCGCGGTCAAGGAACACCCCGATGAGCCGGGCCGCGCCAGCAGGATCGTCGTCCTTGAACCGGTGCAGGTTCATCCAGAAGCCAAGGCCCCCCGTCGGGCGGTCAGCGTCGTCGAAGAGTCCCATCGTGATCGCGTCGGCGATCAGGTCGACAAGTTCGCTGCACAGCGACAACCACATGATCCTCTGCAGGCAGTGGCGCCACTGCTCCGAGTCCTCCAAGCGGGGGCGGATGAGTTCCGCGACCCGGGCGGGACGATGCTTCGCGACGATCGCGAGTTCGTCGTGGGCGGTCTCGGCCCGCTGCGGATCCTCAAGCCATGCGTCCCACCGACCAAGGCTGTCCGCTGCATCGAACCATCCCGGATTGCACAGCAGCCTGAGCAGCCTCACCCCGAGCGGTGAGCCGCTCCACGCCAGATGCTCCAACGCCGCCCAGTGCCCGGGCACAGGTTCGATCTGGCGAAGCACGCCTACGACGACAACCTTGAGATGGAACCGAATGTCTTCGCCTTCGAGCAACTCGACCACGACCGATATGAACCGCTTCCGGTCAGTCGCGGCGAGATGCTCAAGCACCTGGCGCGTCTGGGCACGCCGGAACAGGCCTTGGTCGGAGTCAACCAGAAAAGCCCGCAAGTCACGGCCTGCGCCGACGAACGACACCGCGAAGAGGTAGTCGAAGTACGACTCATGAAAGAACGTGACGACCGCGCCGTGGCGCACGATCACCGACTCAGACACGAGAGCCTCGGCCTGTTGTGGAGATGCCCCATAGAGCACTGCAGCCGGCGCCGCCAGCATCCCCTCACGGCTCATGTAGTCAACAATGGCACCCGCGGTCTGATCCCAATCCAGGCTCCCGACGTTACGAGCGACTCTGGAGCGCGCCTCCTGGGTGTAGCGGTCATAGAGCTGCTGCAGGGTCACATACGGGCGGGCACGGCCCTCATCGGAAAGCCGGATGAACAGCGACAAGTGCAGAGGAATGCGTAGCAACTCCATCGTCGGGCTCGAGCCCGGCGCGTCGATGCCACATGCAGCCAAATGTGTCCTGACAGTCTCGATGTCGAGTTCACCCACAGCGTGGCGACCGACCCGCTCGCCGGTCCGCAATGAACCGAGCCGTTGGTCGCGCTCAAGGTCGACGGTACGACAAGCAAGCAGCACCTTGAGGTTGGGGTAGTGTTCGATCTCCAACAGGACCTCGTTGACGGCGTCAAAGCTGTCAGGAACTCGGCCGCTGTGGAGACTGACCGCGTCGAGTTGGTCCACAACAAGAAGCGCCGGCTGCCCGTCGGAAACAACCGCCAGCAGCACAGACGGCGATTCGGTCAGTTCCATCGCCCGGCCCAGAGCATCCGACGTCAACAACGTCTCGGCGACATCCATCCGGACAGCAGCGACGTGCCAGCCGCTCTCTGCTAGCGCGGCTGCAGCCGCGGCGGCCACGGTCGACTTGCCCGATCCCGCCCGACCTTCAACAACGACAATCTGCTTGCCGTCGGGGTCACGCAGCATCCCCACCACTGCGTCCACGTCGCCTGTTGGCGCTAGACCTCCCGGCGGCTCGAACTGCTTGACATGCTCCTGATGGCGTCGCCGGGACTGGCGCAGCCGTCTGCTGACGCCCGTATCGCCAGTTCTCGGCAGTTGGCGAAGACCCTCGGACTCGAGATGTTCCAGAACCTGCTGGGCCGTTAGGTGCTCGTGGATGTGTGCCATGTAAAAGCGCTCCAGCGCTTCCCAGACACTCTCAGCTCTGTCCGCATACCGAATCCGCAACCTCATCTCAATGAACCGCTCTAACGAGCGGACAGGCTCGTGCTCAACCTCTATGTCTTGCAGAACCGACCAAGCGCTCTCCGGTGAGACACTCCAGCAAGCGGCAACCCTCTCAAGGTCAGCCCTAAGCCCTCCGGTCAAGAGCGCTTCGTAGTCGGCGAAGGACTCAGACCTCCTGGCACAATCCGCCAGCGTCTCAAGCTTCGCAGCACCTGAGGCCGTCAGTAAGCGGAAACGTCGCCCTTGATCGATCTGGCCTTTCGCAACAGCGAGCACACGTCGCTCATCGAGTTCGCTGATCGTCCACCCGCGAGACCGGTACTTGACCTCCTCCACCCAAACGTCGCCATCCGCTTCGAGAACCCAGTCAACTGCCACCCCGCTCGCGCCTGGCGGCTCCCATCGAATCCAGCGAACCTTTCCGTCCAACAGATCCAACACGCGCGACATGCTCCACAGCCGCTCATAGCGATACGCCGTCTGCGCAATCATCGACTGCTGGGGACGAGCCGCTTCACCGATGGGCTCCCGGAGACTGGGGCGCGCCACCGGAGCATCGTGTCCGCGAGACCGCGCTCTCCGGTAGAGACCCCGGCTGCGGTCCACACACAGGCGCACAATGCCTACAACCCATCGCCTTAGTGGGGGGATGAGTGCGCCCACAACAGCTGAGATGACGGCGCCCAGAACTGTTGATTCGAGTGTGGAGAGCTCTGGCACCACAAGCACGCTATTCGAGCCGAAGCTCACGACGGGAGCGGCCCGACGCGACGTTGTCGTATGGGTGAAGTGAATTGGTGGCTGACTTCAGAGCTCCGTCAACAACAACGACCCCGGTCAACCGATGATCAACGGTGCCGCAACGACTTAATCCATCAGCTGCACGCCCGGCTCCCCGGCGAGGATGCGCTCCAACCGCTTGATGATCCTGAGCAATCCGGTGTCAAGTCCCGGTACCCGTGTTACAGGTTGGCTCCGATCCTAAGCGGATCAATTAGAATACTTGAAATAATAACTGACTATTTAGAATTCTTGAAATATGCAGGTCAAAAGCCTTTTTTGGAATAAGTTCTGGCGGAGGTGGACGGGAATCGAACCCGCCGGACGGGGATCGCCCGTCCCACCCGCTTTGAAGGCGGGGGAGCCCACCAGGCGCTCAGACACCTCCGGGAGGCAGCGTATCGGTCCTTGAGGCCCTGCCTCGCCGTCGCCCAGATTATGCCCGCCGCGGTCACGCGCGCGACCACTACGCTTCGCGCGGTGAAGAACCTCAAGCGGCTCATAATCCTGGGCGCCCTCGTGGCTGTGATCGTCGTGCTCGCCCGCAAGATCAGGGAGACCTGACCCGGCGAAGGAGCCGTGCGCGTCACCGACCCTGCCGGCGTAGCCGTTGCCCTCGGGCTGGGACGCCGGTCGCTGGTGGCTCTGGTCGGCGGCGGCGGCAAGACGACCCTGCTGTTCGCGCTGGGCCGGAACCTGCCGGCCCGAACCCTGCTGACCACCACCACCCGAATGGGGTGTGACCGCACCGGCGGGTTCCCGTGCCTGATCGGGCCCACGGACGACGAACTGGCCACCGCCCTCGACGATGACGACGCGGTGCTGGTGTGGAGGACGACCGACGAGCGCAAGGCCCTCGGGTTCGCGCCCACCGAAGTAGACCGCTGGTTTGCCAACGGGGCCGCCGATCACATAGTTGTTGAGGCCGATGGAGCCCGTCGCCGTCCCTTCACCGCTCCCGCGCCGTGGGAGCCGCCCATCCCCTCCACCTCCACCCACGTGGTGGCCTGCATCGGCGCCGACGCGCTCGGCTACGTGATCGCCGACCGGGTCCACCGACCGCTGCGGGTGGCCGCGGCCGCGGGGTGCGCGCCGTACGAGCGGCTCACTCCGGCGAGGGCCGCACAGGCGCTGACCAGCCCGGTGGGCATGATGAAGAACGTCCCGGAGTCCGCCCGGTTCACGGTGGCGGTCGCCGGGGCCGACCCCGACGACCCGCAGGTGCAGGACCTGGTCGCCGAACTCGGGCAGCGGCAGACCGGGTCGGTGGTGGTCCGCCCGGACGGGGACCCGGCAGCGACACCGCCATGACCGCCGCCGGTGTCGCTCCGGAGGTCGGCGCCGGGTCCAGCCGCACCGGAACCGTCGGCGACGCCGACGTCGTGGTGGTGGGCGGCGGCCACAACGGCCTCATCTGCGCGGCCTACCTGGCCCGGGCCGGAGTGGACACCCTGCTGGTGGAGGCCCGCGACGAAGTGGGGGGCTGCGCCTCCACGGTCAGCGACCTGGACGCCCGCTTCAACATCTGCAGCTGCGACCACACCCTGGTGCGGGCCATGCCCTTCATGGACGACCTGGACCTGGCCGCCCACGGGTTGCGATACCTGGAAGCCGACCCGACCACCGTCTACATGGGCTACGACGGCAGCCCGCCGTGGCTGTTCTTCAACGACAGCGAGCGCACCATCGAGTCCATCGGGCGCCACCGGCCCGCGCAAGCCACCGCCTACCGCCGATATCTGGCCGACGCCAGACCGGTCGCCGAACTCATCCTGGAGATGGGCACCGGGCCGGCGTCCACGCCACGGATGCTGGCACGGCTGGCCGCCCGCCGAGCCCGCGGCGGAGCCCGGCTGCTGCAGTGGAGCCGGGCCGGCGCGCTGGACGTGCTGAGGTCCTATTTCGATGACGAAGCCCTGGTCATGCCGGCCATTTCCAACGGCCCCACAGTCTGGGGCGCTCCAGGAGACAGACCCGGCACCGGTCTGGCCGGCGCGTCCTATGCCATGCGCCACATGGTCAAGACGGGCCGCCCGGTGGGCGGCAGCGGCGCGCTCACCGACGCGCTGGCCGCCTCGTTCACCGCGGCCGGAGGCGTCTTGAGATGCGGCACGGCGGTGACCGGTTTGCTCGGCGACGGCCGGGGCGTGCAGGGCGTGCGCTTGGCCGACGGCGCCGAAGTCACTGCGGCCGCGGTGGTGACCGCTGTCGATCCGGCCTCGGTGGCGTCGCGGTGGCTCGCCGAGCCCACCGGCGGGGCTCGCCGCTTCGTCGCTCGGGCCCGATCGCAGACCCCAACCGACGGCTACCAGTCCAAGATCGACGCCGTCATCACCGACCTCCCTCGATACCCGGCTCTGGAGGATTCGGCTCTGCTCGATCTGTTCGAAGGACGCGATCCGGCCCAGTCGAACGTCGTCATCTCACCCACCGCGGCTGAGTTGGCCGACGCCCACCGGCTGCGGAGCCTGGGCCGGGTGGCTGAGCGGCCCACCATGATGGCCAACGTGCCGTCGGTGCTGGACCCGACGATGCGCAGTGGCGACGGACTCCACGTGCTCAGCCTGGAGGCGCTGTTCACCCCCTATGACATAGAGGGCGGCTGGGCCGACTCGCCCGAGCCGGCCCGGTGGCTGAAGGTGTGGTCGGGCCTGCTGCAGCCCGGATTCCTCGAGTCGGTGGACCGCTACCGGACCATGACCCCCGACCGCTACGAGCGCGAGTTCTACCTGGCCCGGGGATACACGCCGTCGTACGCGGGCTCCCCACTGTCGTCGCTGTTCGGTCGGCGCCGCGAGCTGAGCCGGTACCGGGCGCCGGTGCCCGGACTGTTCCTGTCGGGCGCGGGTACCTATCCGGGGTCTGGAATCTGGGGGTCATCCGGCCGCAACACCGCCAACGCCGTCCTTCGCAGCCTGGCCTGACGCGCGGCCCAGACCGAGCAGGCCGCGGCCAGCGTCCTCTAGCCGGCCGCGAGGGACTCGGCTTCTCCGATGTGGTCGACGGTGTCGCGTACGCGGCGCTCGGTGCGGTCGAGCGGCTCGCAGAGACCGAGGTAGAAGCAGTCGCCGTGCAGGGTGTCCCTCACGACGTGGTAGCGATCCGAGAGGCGGTCGATGCCCGGGTCGTCGGCGGCGAGGCGTTGCATCTCCCGCGTCGTGATTGGGGACTTCGCGGGCTCCTCGCCGGTGCGGGCCACGATGAGGCCGTCGGTGGCGCGCCTGGTGGCGCACCACGCCTTCTCGGCGGCATCCCTGACGTCGCCGGCCTCCAGGCGGGCCAGCGCTGCGTTGTGCAGTACCCGGGCGTCCGCGAACAGCGCGGCGGCACGATCGGCAGCCGGCTGCTCTGAGGTCATGTCGCTCATGTCGGTCGTTGTCATCGGGCTCACCTCAGAGATTCTCAGCTCCCTCAGGGAGCGTAGCGACGACAGCGTGTCCTACAACCTAATAGCATGAAAATATCTTTGTATCCTGATGAGGCCGCTGGGGACGCGCTGCGCTGCCGCGGCTATTCGCCCCAGCGGGGGACGTCGCCGACCTCGACGCCCAGATGCTCGAGGGCCCGCACCACCGAGTGGGTGACCAGGTCCTCGATCGACTCCGGCCGGGTGTAGAAGGCCGGAACCGGCGGGTACACCACCGCACCGATCTCCGCGGCCTGGACCATCAGGCGCAGATGGCCCAGGTGCAGCGGCGTCTCGCGCACCATCAGCACCAGCGGCCGCCGCTCCTTGAGCGTCACGTCGGCCGCCCGCGACACGAGGTCGGCACAGTAGGAGTTGGCCACCGCGGAGAGCATCTTGATGGAGCAGGGGGCGATGATCATCCCCGCAGTGGGGTAGGAGCCCGACGAGATCGGGGCGGCGATGTCACGCGAGCCGTGGACCACATCCGCCCGGGCGTCCACATCGGCCGGCGCCAGGTCAGTCTCGTAGGCGAGCGTCTGGCGACCGGGGCCGGTCATCACCAGGTGGGTCTCCACATCTTCGACCTCGCGCAGCAGCTCCAGCGCCCGGATCCCGTACACCACGCCGGTGGCTCCGCTGATGGCCACCACCACCCGCCGCGGCCCCGTCATGACAGGTACTTCTCCGGGGCGCGGGCGGGAGCCCGCCTCCCAACGCTCATGACAGGTACTTCCCAAGATCAACCGGCGCGTAGGCCACCCGCTCGCCGTACTCGCGGCGCTCCCGCTTGTAGGTGGCGTCGATGCCCACCTTGGTGCCGACGCCCCGGTTGTCGGCGGTGGGATCCATCTCATGGCCCTGGGCGTGGCCGGTGGTGAACACGTCGTCGAGCCAGTGGACCCGGTTGGTGAGGGCCCAGTGCAGCTCGGAGGGCTGGCTGACGTCGACGTCGCGGTCAACCACGATCACGTTGCGGATGTTGATGTGGGCCGCCATGGCCGCCATGGCCAGGTTCTTGGGCGTGCCCGGGTTGTCGCGGTCGATCTGGATCACGGCCAGGAAGCCGTTGCCGTAGGGCGGGATGTACACATCGGCGCCGGGGTCGATGTGGCGCACGAAGCGGCGCAGCAGGGGCTCGCGGGGCAGCACGTTGCCGATGAACACGTGCTCGTACCACCCCGGGATGATCGTCTGGTAGATGGGGCTGTGGCGCCAGGAGATGGCCGTCACTTCCACGGTGGGGCTGGGCCACATCTCGCCGTGGTAGCCGTGGAACTCGGCCAGCGGCCCCTCGTCGGCCCGCTGGTCGGGACGGATCCGGCCCTCGATCACCACCTCGGCATGCGCGGGCACGTCGACGTCGACGGTGCGGCCCCGGCACACCTCCACCGGCCGGCCCCGCAGGGCGCCCGCGATCAGCAGCTCGTCGACCGGCGTGCGCACCCCGGCCGCGATCATCACCGCCGGGTCGAGGCCGATGGCCAGGGCCACGTCGAAGGGCGCGCCGGGGTCGGGCCGGCTGCGCATGAACGTGCCCACGTCGCGCCACTCGTTGACGTTGAAGCCCAGGACGTTGCGGTCCAGCATCAGCATCCGGTTGTACGACAGGTTCCCCCGCCCGCTGATCGGGTCCTTGGTCACGCTCACCGCGCCGGTGATGAAGGCGCCGCCGTCGCCCCGCGAGTGCGTGGGTACCGGTATGGCGGCCAGGTCCACGTCGTCGCCGGTGAGGCAGTCGTCGTGCCAGGCTGCCGAGCCGACCCGGGCGGCGGCCACCCCGTTGGCCGGCTCCAGGGCGCGGCCCATGCGGTCCACCACCTCGTCGGGCTCGCAGCCCAGGGCCAGCGCGGCGGTGCGCCGGCTGCTGACCGCGCCCGAGAAGATCGGCCACGGCGAGTCCTTGGGCGCCTCGAACAGCGCCGGCCCCGCGCCGGAGCGCTCCAGCGCGGCGGCCACATCGGCCAGCTCGTGCTCGAGGCTCACGGGGCGCGATATGCGGTTGAGCATCCCGGCGGCCTCGGCGACCGCCATGTAGCTGCGCAGGTCGCAGACGGCTCCGGTCACCCTCTCACCCTACGCCGCGCCCCGCTTCGCCCGAAATTGATGAAGTGCCGGCCCTTGGAGGGCGGCCTTCGACATCGATTCCGGCCGGCCGCGCTCTAGTTCCCCGCTCTTGTCCGCTTCGCTCGCGGGCCGCTCGGGCCGCGGCCTCGCTCCACGCCTTCGGAGGCTGTAGCCGGGCTGCGGCTCCCGCCCGGCCTCTAGTCTGAAACCGATGGTGATCGAGTTCCTGACCTTCGAGGTGGACCCCGACGAGCGCGACGAGTGGCTGGCGGTCGAGGAGCTCCACTGGAGCCGCTACCTGGAGAGCCGGCCCGGCTTCGCGGGCAAGGAGATGTGGATCGCCGACGACGACCCCGGCAGGGTCCACGCGGTGATCCACTGGGAGTCGATGGAGGCGTGGGACGCCGTGCCGCCCGCCGAGGTCGGGGCCGTCGACGAGGCCATGGGCCAGTGGCGCCGGGAGGCCACGATGCGGGCCTTCCGAGTGATCCGCGACTGCTGAGCCGGTTCTACAGTAGGCGGCGTGCGTACCGGGGTATTCCTGTTCGGCGGGGTCGAGTTCCCGGACGCAGGCGCGGGCCCGCCTGCTCCGACCGACCGTCGCTACAGCTCCAAGGAGATCTGGCGGGCCACCGAGCAGATCATCGACGCCGGGGTGGTGTGCGACCGGTTGGGGTTCGACTCGTTCTGGCTGACCGAGCACCACTTCCAGCACGAGGGCTACGAAGTCATACCCAACGGGATCCTGGTGGGGACGATCCTGGCCGAGCGCACCGAGCAGATCCGCATCGGGATGGCGTTCAACATCGTGCCGCAGTGGCATCCGCTGCGGCTGGCCGAGGACTTCGCCACGATGCACAACATCTCGGGCGGCCGGGGCATCCTGGGCGTGGGCCGGGGAACGGTGCCGCGTGAGGCTGAGACGCTGGGCACCAGGATCGGCAGCTTCGACAATCCCGACAAGGCCGCGGCCGACGAGTTGAACCGCAGGCAGTTCGACGAGGCCATGGAGGTGATCCGTCTGGCGCTGGACAACGACACGTTCAGCTTCCACGGCGACGTCTATGACTTCCCGCCGGCCGGGATCCCCGACCGGGGCGGGTTCGTGACCGAGCTGTCGCTGGTGCCCCGCCCGCTGTACCCCTACGAGATCTGGCAGGCGATCACCTCGCCCCCCACCCTCGCGCAGGTACCCCGCTGCGGCTGGGGCGGCGTGTTCTGGAACAACCACCACTCCTTCGTCAAGCAGCGGTGGGAGAAGTTCGCGGAGATCCACGCAGCCACCCACGGCCGTGAGCTGGACCGGGGCGAGCACCGCCTGCTGGTGCTCAACGTCCGCGTCGGCGACAGCCATGAGGAGGCGGTGGCGTCGGTGCGCGGCGGCCACGACGAGTTCTGGAAGTTCCTCGGCCCCTACGGATGGAGCAAGGGCTACATGGGTCCCGACGGCAAACCGGCCAAGCCGGGGCTGATCCCCACCCTGGAGCAGTCCATCGACCAGAAGATGTACCTGGTCGGGACGGCCGAGGACGTGGCCGAGACCATCAACGCCTACGACGAGCAGATCGGCCTGGAGAACCTGCTGCTGTTCCCGGCCATGCCCGGCGACCCCTACGAACAGGTCGAGGAGCATCTGCACCGCATCGCCGAGGAAGTACTGCCCCTGCTGCCCAGCTCCTGATCGCGGACGGGTCCTTCGGGCCGGCGGATCCTGTCGCCGGGCTCCCTTCGGCCCGGCGGGGCTGCGCCCCATTGTCGGCCGCCCGGACCCGTCGCCACCCCCGGCCTGGTGGGTCGGCGGCCGTTACCAGCGGCGGAGGGCCCGGCGGATCCTGGCCGTGCCCTCGTTGTCAGCCGGAGTGGGCACGGAAACGAAGGTGGTGCGGCAGCGCTTGTGGGCGCTCAGCCGCAGCGTGCGGGCCGTCGTGCGCTTGCCCGCGTCCCGGCCCCGCAGCCGGGCCATCCGGCCATGCGGGCTGGTGGTGATCGCGCCGATCCGGCGGATGTTCTCCATGCCCGGCTTGACCCGGCGCCTGTCGTCGAACACGAAGGCGACGCCGGGCACAAGAACCCGCTCAAGCCAGCCCTTCATCGTTGCCGGCACGTTGAAGGCCACGGTGGGGTAGCAGAACAGCAGAGCCTCCGCAGCCCGCAGCCTGGAGGCCGAGTCCCGAACATCGTCGGAGATCACCGGCTGGTCGCTGTGGTACGCGACTCGCTCGGCCGCGGACATCACCGAGTTGAAGCTGTGCACCACCAGCAGGTCCAGTTCGTGGCGCCCGGCGCCCAACTCCTGCACCGCCTCGTCCACGACGAGGCGGTCGGGGTCTGAGGGGTCGTAGCCGTCTAGCAGGAGGACTCGCATTGAGGTTCGCCGGTCTGGTCAGAGACTGGTGGCGGTACTGTATGGTCATCCCTGCGATCAGCAACCGTCAGCATCGTTGGCTACGAAGGGGACAGAGACTTGGTGACGACCGCGACCGCCAACGGCGCCCTGTCCTTCGACGGGATAGGCATGATCTTCCCGGATGGAACCGAAGCGCTGCGTGACGTCACGCTGTCGATCGACAAAGGCGAGTTCGTGACCATCGTCGGCCCTTCCGGGTGCGGCAAGTCCACGCTGCTGCGAATCGCTTCGGGCTTGCTGGAGCCCACCGCGGGCAGCGTCGAAGTCGACCGGGACCGCTTGGGCTACGTATTCCAGGACGCCACGCTGCTCCCGTGGCGCACCGTGCGCCAGAACGTGGAACTCTTTGCCGAACTGCACGGCTTCGACTCCGGCGAACGCAGATCATTGTCGACCGCAGCCATCGATCTGGTCGGTCTGACCGGCTTCGAGAACCACTATCCGAAGTCTCTGTCGGGCGGGATGAGGATGCGGACCTCGCTGGCCCGCACCCTCACCCTGAAGCCGCCGTTGTTCCTGTTCGACGAGCCCTTCGGCGCGGTGGACGAGATCACCCGTGAGCACCTCAACGAGGAGACTCAGAGGCTCTTCCAGTCGGAGGGGTTCGCCGGGCTGTTCATCACCCACTCGATCAGCGAGGCCGTGTTCATGAGCACCAAGGTGTGCGTCATGTCGGCCCGCCCGGGCCGCATCGTGGCCGGCTTCGACGTGCCGTTCGGCTACCCGCGTCAGCCTGAGCTACGGTTCGAGCCGGACTTCGCCCTGCTGAGCGGCGAGGTCTCGTTGGCCCTGCGAGGTTCCCACTCATGACCGTGCAAGCATCCCCCGAGTCCGAAGCCGGCGCCGTCACCGCGCCCGACGAGCAGAGCACCGCACCCGCCGACGGCCAATTCGCGCCGGAACTGCCCGACGACGCCCCCAAGGCCTACCGGGTGAAGTCGCGGCGGCGGGAGGCGGCTGAGACGATCCTGCCTCCCGCCGTGCTGGGCATGGGCGTCATCGGGCTCTGGTACTACGTCTCCTTCGTCGTCATCGACGAGAGTCGCCGCTTCCTGATGAAGCCGGTGCACGACGTCGTCAACGTCGGATTCCTTGAATCGGCGAACCTCACCGAGATGCTCCGGGGGCTCTGGTCGAGCACCAAGGTGGCGTTGATCGGGCTGGCCATCGCCATCTCGATCGGCTTCTTTCTGGCCACCATCATGAGCCAGGCCAAGATCGTGGAGCGGGCCGTGTTCCCGTTCGCGGTGACACTCCAGGCGATACCGATCCTGGCCATCGTGCCCCTGATCGGCTTCTGGTGGGGCTACGGGCAGACGTCGCGGGTGGTGGTGTGCATCATCATCTCACTGTTCCCCATCATCATGAACACGCTGTTCGGGCTGCTGTCGGCCGACAGGGCCATGCACGACCTGTTCACGCTGCACCACGCCAACCGGGTCGTACGCCTGCGCAAGCTCATGTTCCCGGCGGCGCTGCCGGCCGTCTTCGCGGGCCTGCGAATCTCGGCCGGGCTGTCGGTCATCGGCGCCATCGTCGGCGACTTCTTCTTCGGCCGCGGCGAGGTCGGCATCGGCCAGCTGCTCCGGCGCTACGCCAACAACCTTCAAGGCGAGGAACTGCTGGCCGCAGTGATGTTGTCCTCAGCGCTCGGCATCGCGGTGTTCTGGACCTTCGGCTGGCTCCAGAACGTCATCATCGGCAAGTGGCACGAGACCGTTCAGAAGTGACGCCCGCAGGAGCCTAGGCTCCAGAACCGAACCCAGATCTCCAATAGAAGCATCCGGCTACCGCCGGATCGTCCCTAGGAGGGAATATGAGAAAAAAGAGGAAGCACCTGCTCCGCTGGTTGGCGGTGCTGCTGGCTCTCGGCCTCGTAGCCGCCGCATGCGGCGACGACGAAGAGGCCGCAGACGAGCCGGTCGCGACGCCGATCGACGATGCGCCGACCCCAGACGAGCCCGACGAGGCCCCTGACGAGGCCCCCGACGAGATGGACGAGATGATGGACCATCTCGGCGACGGCTCTCTGGGTGTTGTGACGGTCGAGCCGGGCGACGCCATCCAGATCCGCTCGCTGGAGGCCATCACCGGCGACGTGGCCTTCTTCGGCCTGCCGATCGATCGGGCCACGCAGATCGCGGTCGACGACTACGGCCAGATCCACGGCTTCGACGTGGACACCGGCACGAGCCTCGACGACCTGTGCTCCAACGACGGGGGCCAGGCCGCGGCCCAGCAGATCGTGGCCGACGAGGACGTCGTCGGGGTGATCGGCACGTCGTGCTCGGGCGCGGCGGTGGCGGCAGCCCCGCTCATCACCGACGCCGGAATGGTGCTTATCTCCGGCGGGAACACCTCGCCCGCGCTGACGTCCGACCTGGCCGGCACCGCCGGACCCAACTACAGCGTGGGCTACTACCGCACGGCCCACAACGACCTGTACCAGGGCGCCGCGATGGCCAAGTTCGTGTTCGGTGAGCTTGGCATCGGCGAGGCGGCCGCCATCCACGACGGCGACCCCTACACCCAGGGACTCGCCCAGGCGTTCGCCGACGCGTTCAAGGCCGAGGGCGGCACGATCACCGGCTTCTCCGCAGTCAACAAGGACGACACCGACATGGTTCCGGTGCTCACCGAGATCGCCGCGGGCAGCCCGGGTGCGCTGTTCTTCCCGATCTTCCAGCCTGCAGGCGACTTCATCGCCGATCAGGCGCCGGGCGTGTCCGGTCTGGAGGGCACCTTGCTGCTGGCCGCCGACGGTCTGTTGAACACCAACTACCTGTCGCTGCCCCAGACCCGGGGCATGTACTTCTCGGGTCCGGACCAGCGCTTCGGCGAGAACGTGAACGAGAGCACCGGCAAGAGCGCGGTCGACTTCCTGGCGACGTATGAGGCGGCCTACGGCGAGGCCCCGGCTGCGTCGTTCTGGGCGCACGGCTACGACGCCACCGTGTTGCTGCTCGACGCCATCAAGGCAGCCTCGTGGATCGACGACGGCGACCTGATGATCGACCGCCAGGGCATCCGCGACTACCTGAACAGCGTGCAGGGCTTCCAGGGCCTCATCGGCACCATCAACTGCGACGAGTTCGGCGACTGCGGCGCGGCCCGCATCACCGTCGTCCAGAACATCGGTGGCGAGGAGAATGCCGAGACCAGCCTCAACAACGTGGTGTTCTCCTACGCGCCCGGCACGGCCGGCGTGGCATCAGAGGGTCTCCCGCTGGCCGAGGCAGTGGCCGCCGGCCTCTCCGACGTGTGCCCGAGCCCGCTGGTGGTCCAGACCGACTGGTTCCCAGAGTCCGAGCATGGTGCGATGTATCACCTGATCGGTGACGACTATGTGGTTGATACCGAGAACCAGACGGTCACGGGTTCGATGGTGCTTGACGGCACTGAACTGGGCATCGATTTCCAGGTGCGTACCGGCGGTCCGGCCATCGGCTTCGCCCCGGTGTCGAGCTACATGTACACCGACGATTCGATCCACTTGGGTTATGCGTCCACCGACGCCCAGATCCTGCAGTGGGCCGACGCCCCGCTGATCTCGGTGGTTGCTCCGCTGGAGAAGAACCCGCAGATGATCATGTGGGATCCGGGGCTTCCGAATGTGGAGAGCATCGCTGACCTGGGCGCCCAGAACGTCACGGTGAACGTGTTCGGCGGCGGTGTGTTCCCGCTGGTGTTCGTGGCTCAGGGCATCTGGAACGCGGACCAGGTTGATCCGTCCTATGACGGCAGCCCGGCCCGGTTCGTGTCCGAGGGCGGCGCGATCGCCCAGCAGGGCTTCGCTTCCTCCGAGGTGTACACCTACGAGCACATCTACGAGGAGTGGGGCCGGCCGGTGGCGTTCCAGCTGCTCCACGACGCCGGGTTCCAGATCTACTCGCAGACCATCGGTGTGCGTCCCCGTGACATGGAGTCGATGAGGCCGTGTCTGGAGCGTGTGGTGCCGATCATCCAGCAGGCGGTCGTCTCGTACGATGCGTCTCCTGATCGGGCCAACGCGATCATCGTGGACGCGGTCGAGCAGTACGCGAGCTTCTGGGTGTATCCGCCGGACCTGGCGGACTTCTCGGTTCAGGCTCAGCGTGACTTCGGCCTGATCGGCAACGGTCCGGATTCCACGGTGGGCAATATGGAGATCGACCGCATCCAAGGGGTGCTCGACTCCATCCTGGCCACCGACCTGGCCGCGGACGTAGTCGACGGTTTGAGCGCCGGGGATCTCTTCACCAACGAGTTCATCGACGCCGATATCGGCTTCTAGACACAAGTCCAGCCGACACAGCGCTCAGCAAGGGGGGCCGGCACCCGCTGCCGGCCCCCCTCAGCGCGCCCCAAGCCCGCTCTCGGAGAAATCTCGGGTTGGAAATGTGGGGCATATGCGCACAACTCACCCGAGATCTGCGGTTGCGTCGCTGCTGCGCCCGCCGTTCAGATATAGGGCTCGGTGGGACTGTCGATGCGCGACGCCAGGAACTCGCCCGCCGCCACCGGCTCGTAGCGCTCGGGACGCTCGGCGGTTACGCAGCTCGGGATGGTGGACACCACCGTGTGGGGATCCGGGTTCACGAAGAACGGGATGGAGTACCGGTCGGTGCCGGAGGATCCGACCACCCGGTGCGGCGTGGACCGGTAGCGGTCGTTGGTCCAGCGGGCCAGCATGTCGCCGAGCTGCACGATCACGCTGCCCGGAGGGGCCGAGACGGGCGCCCACGCGCCGTCGCGGAGCACTTCGAGGCCCGGCAGCCCATCCACGGCCAGCAGGGTGATGGCCCCGTAGTCGGTGTGGGGCGTGCTGAAGACCGGCGCGGAGCCGTCGTCGAGACGGTCAGTGGGGGGATAGTGCAAGAACCGCAGCCGGCACTGGGGCTCGGCCATGCGGGACACGAAGAAACCCGGGACTTCCAGGGTCGTGGCCAGTGCCTCGAGCACACCGTCGGCTGTGGCCAGCGCAGCCGCCTGGTAGGCCCGCACCGCCGAGACGAACCCGGCGCATCCGAGCGCCTCGACGGCATCGAGGTCGACCTCGTCGGCCAGTCCGACGTCGATGTACTCCGCGGCCAGGCTGGACCGGCCCAGGTAGGCCGCGTCGGCGGGATCGCGGGCCTCGACCCGGTCGGGCACGTAGCCGTAGCGGTCGATCCTCGGCACCCGGTCCTTGACGTCGGGGGGGAGCGCGAAGAACGTCCGGGCCGCACCGAAGGCTGCGTCAAGCTGCCGGTCGATGCCGTGGCCGGCGGCGAGGAAGAGCCCGTCGGTGGTGCAGGCCGACTCTACCTCCGCTATCGCCGCCGATCGGCGGCCTCCATCGGCGGCGCGGTCGCTCGACAGGGCCGAGACATCGATCACCCGCGGCGCGAGAGGAGCGGGCGGTGGCTCAGAGGCCGAGCGGATGGGGGAGTGAATCTGGCTCATGCGGTCGATGCCGTGGCTCGAGCGGCCCGCGAGCGAAGCGAACAGGAGCGGGAGTGACGCCGCGGCGACACGGGTCTCACCTGTTTGCGCCCGCTCTCAACGTCGATACTCGCACGTCGAGGGCTAGTCAAGCGGGCGCATCACCCGGGTCTGCTGATCGGCCGAGGCCACCAACCGGCCCCGGCGGTAGACCCTCCGAGACATCGGCGCGTCGGCCACCGCGCCCCGCACCGACGGCGCATCGATGGCCACCATGTCGGCGGGGTCGCCCGGCTCGAACTTGACCGGCGCCAGGCCCATCACCTGCCGGGCGGTGTTCGAGACCATGTCGAAGGCGTCGGCGGGCAGGCGATGTCCGGCCATCACCATCAGCGCGGCGGTCTCCAACGGGTCGCTGCGTCCTACCAGGTTGAAGGGATCCTGCACGTTGTCGGCCCCCGCGGCCACGGCCGCGCCCGCGTCGAGCAGCGCCTGCACCGCGGTCAGTCCCCTCGGGGTGGCCCTCGGGTCGTCCCGGCCCTGCAGGAACAGGTTGGTCTGGGGCAGGGTGATCACCGAGATCCCCGCCGCCGCCACCTCGGCGGCCACCGCGGCCTGCACGTCGGGCGTCTGCATCCCCAGGCTGACGCAGTGGCTGGCGGCGATCGTGCTGTCGAAGCCCTTCTCGCTCACCTGTCGGGCCAGCTCCCGCAGCGTCAGGACGGATGGGTCGAGGGTCTCGTCGGTGTGCAGGTCGATGTCGAGGCCTGCCGAGGTCGCCAGCGCCAGCACGTCGGAGATGTGGGTCGCCGGGTCGTCCTGAAGATTGGGGCAGCCCCCCACGAGATCGACCCCAGCCTCCACAGCCTCTTCGAGCGCGCCGACGTTGGCCGCGCTGTCCGGGCCCGTCATCGGCCATCCGGTCAGGGCCACCATCTGGAAGTCGATGAGGCCCTCCATCGCCCGAGCCGCCTCCTGCACGGCCAGAACGCTGCCAATGCCGACGTCGGCGGTGACGTTGATGTGGGTGCGAACGGCGGTCACTCCGTGCACGAGCAGCAGCTCGAAGGCCTTTGCGGCCCGCTCGACGGTCCGCTCATGGGACAGCCGGCCCTTCTCCGCGGCCTCGAACCAGGCATGGATGGCTCCCATGAGATCGCCCTTGGGGTTGGGCACCTCGTCGGCGGTCAGGGCCTTGTCGAGATGGGCGTGGGGCTCGGCCATGGCCGGCAGCAGCAGCCAGCCGTCAAGGTTGTCGACCTCGACGGAGCCATCGATCGCTTCCGAACCCGCCGCCGTGACGCCGGCGATCGTGCCCTTGGCGGCGTCGATCCGAACGTCGACACTGCGGCCATCGGCCAGACGGGCGTTCCGAAGGACTCGCACCACGTTGCCTCCTGTCTGTATCCCCTGGTGCTGACTGGGGGCAGCCTTCCCAGTCTCCCAGCAAGACTCGTCCCGGCCAAAGGCGGCGGGCCGTCCCGCCCGCGGGCCGGGTGTGTCTCGGCGAGCGGCAGGCCTCCGAGAAGCGTCTCAGACGCAGTTGTTCCGCTCTATGGGCCACAACTGCGTCAAGAAGCGTCTCAGAACACCGCGCCGGCCTGGCGGAGCTTCTCGATCCCGTCGGCGTCGAGGCCCAGCTCGGCCAGGATCTCGTCCGCGTGCTCGTTGAGCCTGGGGACGGAGGGCCGGAACTCGGGCTGGGTGGCCGAGAACCTGGGCGCCAGACGGGCCTGGCGGATCCGGCCGGCGGTCGGATGGTCCCACTCGACGAGAGTCTCGTTGTGGCGGACCTGGGGATCGTCGTGCAGTTCCTCCACGGCGGCGACCTCCCCGCACGGCACGGAGTTCTCGTGCATCCGGGGCACGAGATCGGCGACGCTCCACTTGCCGAACTCCTCCTCGAGCAGGGCGCCGAGCTCCTCGGAGAGACCCCGGCGACCCTCGTGGGTGCCCCACTGCGGATGGTCTATCCAGTCGGGGCGCCCCAGGGCCCGATAGAGGCCGTGGAACTGCCTGTCGCTGACCACGAAGTAGACGATGTGGCCGTCGGCGCAAGGCGTGAGCCGGTACAGCGTGGACAGGCGCCGTCCCTCGGCCGCCTCGGGATCGAGAAGCGTGTCGGCCATGCCGCCGTCGGGCCACAGGAACTGCACGGCGGTGTCGAGCATCGACAGGTCGATGTGCTGGCCCCCGGCGCCCCGGCTGCGGGCGAACAGGGCCGAGGTGATCGCCAGCGCGGCCATCCAGCCCGAGGCCTTGTCGATCACTCCGTTGCGCACCAGGTCGGGGATGGGAATCTCCGGGTTGACCTGAAGGGCCACATAGCCGGTCACGGCCTGGATGATCGGGTCGTAGGCGGCCCGGCCCGCGTAGGGGCCGCTCGACCCGTAGCCCGACATCGAGCAGTAGATGACCTCGGGGTTCACCGCGGCCGCGTGCTCGTACCCCATCCCAAGGCTGTCCATGATCCCCGGCCGCATGTTCTGGACGGCGACGTCGCAGCCGGCCAGCAGGCGCAGGCCCACATCGCGGCCGGCCTCGGTGGACAGGTCGATCTGGATCGACCGCTTGCCTCGATTGGCGTTGGCGACCGTGCTGTTGATGCCGCCCTTGGCGTAGCGGGCCAGACGCGACAGGTCGCCGGCGCCGGGCGGCTCCACCTTGATCACGTCGGCGCCCAGGTCGGCCAGCAGCATCGTCGCGGTGGGCCCGGCCAGCACCTGGGTCAGGTCGACCACCCGTATTCCTGAGAGCGGTCCCGTTGCAGTCATCACTCTGACTGCTTACACCGTGAGCGCGGTGACGTCACCTCTCGACCGCCTGGATTGCCCGGCAAGGAACGGTCCCGCGGGGAGCGTCCGCATTCCCGACCGTCGCTCGGGTTCCACTTGAAAGCCATGAAAAACTTCTTGAGACATGTAGTTGCATAATATTCACTGGACAGCTACTCTGTGGCTGTGGAGATGGTTGCACTGCCGGACCTAGCCCCGATCCTTGCTGCGGTCTTGGGGCCGATGCTGGCGTTTGCGGTCGCCGTGATGAGATTCCAGCACGTCGAGACCTCCAAGATGCGAGAACTGATCGAGCAGTCCAACCAGGACAACCGCAACCTGATCCTCAAGAGCCTCGACCAGCTCGCTGATGTGCGGGAGCGGCTCGCTCGCATCGAGGGTCATATGGGTATCGCGCCTCCACCCCACCAGGGCGCCGGCGACGACGTCCAACCTGCGTGAGCGCGGCCGGCGGCGGCGCGCACTAGCGTCGCGCGCCCGAGTCCCCCGGAGGTGCAGCGTGAAGACCAGGGCAGCCGTGCTGCGAGAGACCAACGCCGACTGGAACGTCGAGGAGATCGAGCTCGACGGGCCAGGACCCCGCGAGGTGCTGGTGAAGACCACCGCCGCCGGGATGTGCCATTCCGACGAGCACGCCCGCAACGGCTCCATGCCGGTGCCGCTGCCCATCGTGGGCGGCCACGAGGGGGCCGGCGTGGTCGTCGAGGTGGGCGAGGGCGTGGCCGAACTGGCCGTCGGCGATCACATCTCGGCCTCGTTCGTGCCGTCGTGCGGCCGCTGCCGCTGGTGCGCCGACGGCCAGCAGCACCTTTGCGACCTCGGCATGCACCTGTTGGCCCCGGGGATGATGCCGCCCGCGGGAGGGTTCCGCCATCACGACGTCGGCGGCGCCGACCTGACTCCCATGCTCAAGCTGGGCACGTTCTCCGAGCACATGGTGGTCAGCGTCGACTCCGCGGTGAAGGTCGACCCGGACGTGCCGGCGCCCATCGCCGCACTGGTGAGCTGCGGGGTGACCACCGGCTTCGGGTCGGTGGCCAACCGGGCCGACGTCCGGCCCGGCGACACCGTGGTCGTGGTGGGCTGCGGCGGCCTGGGCAGCGCGGCCCTGCAGGCGGCCAAGATCGCGGGGGCCTCCAACATCGTGGCCGTCGACCCGGCCGAGTCCAAGCGGGAGGCCGCCGGCAAGTTCGGCGCCACCCACACGGCCGAGTCCATGGAGGCGGCCATGGAGACGGTCGGGCTGGTGACCGGCGGCGTGATGGCCGACAGCCTGGTCCTCACTCCCGGTGTGATGAGCGGCGAGATGCTGGCCCCGGCCCAGTTCCTGGTGCGCAAGGGCGGCACGGTGGTGGTGGCCGCCGTCGCCCCGCTGGAGCAGATGGACGTTCAGTTCAACCTGTTCGAGTTCGCCATGATGAACAAGCAGCTCAGGGGCTCGATGTTCGGCTCGGCCAGCCCCCGCTCGGAGATCCCGCACCTGCTGTCGCTCTACACCCAGGGCCAGCTCGACCTCGACGGCTTCGTGAGCGCCACCTACTCGCTGGACGAGGTGAACGAGGGCTACCGGGATCTGCGCGAGGGCCGCAACATCAGGGGTGTCATCGCCTTTGACTGAACAGGCCGCTGCAGACGGGGCTCGGCCGCGACGGGGGAACGGGTTGGTCGGGGCGAATTGGCAGCCGGGGACTCCCGAATGGGCGTTCGCCGCTGCCAGTTCGGGTCGGGAGCGGCTGCTGCCGCCGCTGGGACGCGGGCAGGCGGGATGACGGATGATCTGAGCGCTCTGGTCGAGGCTGTCGCGGCTGAGGTGGTGGGTCGCCGGCGCGAGGTCGAGCTCGTGATCGCGACGGTGGATGCGGGGCGCCACCTGCTGCTGGAGGGCCCGCCCGGCACCGGCAAGACGACCCTGCTGCGGGCCCTGGCCGCGGCGCTGGACCTGCCGCTGGTCACGGTTCAGGGCAATGCCGAACTGACCCCGGCCCGCCTCGCGGGCCAATTCGACCCGGCTCGGGTGCTCTCGGAGGGATACGTCCCCGATGCCTTCGTGCCCGGTCCCCTCGTCGAGGCCATGCAGGACGGTGCGCTGCTCTACGTCGAGGAGCTCAACCGGGTGCCCGAGGAGACCGTCAACCTGCTCATCGGGGTGATGTCCGAGGGCGAGTTCCACCTGCCCCGGGTGGGCAAGGTGGCCGCCGCCGAGCAGTTCCGGCTGGTGGCCGCCATGAATCCCTACGACACGGTGGGTACGTCCCGGCTGTCGAGCGCGGTCTACGACCGCATCTGCCACCTGGCCATGGGCTACCAGGACGAGCGCACCGAGCGCCACATCGTCGAATTGCGGGCCCACGGTCTCCCAGCCACCGACGAGGCGGCCCAACGCACCTTGGCTCGGGCCGTGGCGGCGACCCGGGCCACCCGCACCCACCGCGACGTGCGGATGGGGGCTTCGGTGCGGGGGGCGATGGACCTTTGCGATGTGGCCGCCCACCTCAGCGGGCTCCGAGGCCTGGCCCTCGACGACCCCGGCGTGGGCCTCGACGCCGCGCTGATGGCTCTCACCGGCCGGATCCGGCTTCACGAGGGAGGGGACCGAACAGCCGAGGCCATCGTGCGAGAGCTGTGGGAGGACGTACTCGCGGCCGAGCAGCGCAGTGACGGCCCGCCGGCCCAGTCCCTGGTGCCTTCGATGGAAAAAGTGCCGGCCCCCGGAGGGGCGACCGGCACAGGGGCCTAGTCCTCGAAGGGTCGAGGGCCCGCGAGGCGCTCGACGCCGAGCGGGTTCGCACCACTCCCCGCGGCCACTACGAAGGCCAGCCCGGCTTCCGGCTGCTGAGCCCCGAGAGCGGAACCCTCGACACCGCCGAGGTGGCCGAGCAGGCCGCCGCCGACCCTGATCAGACTCTCGCCCTGCTGGCCGACATGGCGGCTGCCGCCGACCGCAGGATGGCGGCGCTGGCGGCGCGGCTGGCGGGCCGGCTGGCGCTCGACCTGGCTCGGGCCGGGGTGTCGTCGGCGGGCGGGGTGGGCCGCCTCGAGCCTGGACGGGCCGATCTCTGCAGCGGCGACATCGACATCGACCGCAGCCTCGACGGTCTGCTCGAGGCCAGAGCGGCGGGCCGTCCCGCCGCGCTGGACGAGTTGTGGGTGCAGCGCTGGCAGCGTCCCGCCACCGCGATCACTCTCGTTGTGGACCGGTCGGGGTCGATGGGCGGCCCCAGGCTGGCCGCGGCCGCGGTGGCCGCCGCGGCCTGCGCCCTGCGAGCGCCCCAGCAGTGGTCGGCCCTGGCCTTCGGCGACCAGGTGGTGGCCATCAAGTCGGCCGACCGCGACCGCCCGGCGCCCGCCGTGGTGGATGACGTGCTGCGGCTGCGCGGCTACGGAACCACCGACCTCGCGGCCGCGCTCGACGCGGCCCGGGCCCAACTGGAGCGGTGCACGGCCCGGCGCCGTGTCGCGGTACTGCTGTCGGACTGCCGGGCCACCGCGGGGGGCGATCCGTTGGCTGCGGCCCGCCGCCTCGACGAACTGTGCGTGATCGCACCCGCGGGCGACGCGGCCGACGCCGAGGCCTTCGCAGCCGCCGCCGGCGCCCGGTTCGCCGCCATAGCAGGCCCCCATTCCATCCCCGACGCAGTCGCAACCGTCCTCGAGGGCTGACCCCATCAGGAGCTGCCAGGCCACTTGCGGAACGGGTAGACCGTGCTTGTGGTCAACTCGCTCGGGCGGCCTGCACGATCTGATCGTTCACCCGGAAGGCGTAGGTCTTGTGGTGGTCGCCTATCCGTGCGCGCACGCGGTAGCCGCCGGACCCTGGGAACTGGACGATTCCAGACATCGCCACAGGTGAGCGGCTGTCCGATCCGTGAGTCTTGCCGGGGGGTCGGCCCACCTCGATGTCGAAGCTGGCCTCCATGAGCCTGACCCGCGCGTCCTCGTCCTCGATCCAGAGCTCCACTCGATGGCGCTGGTTCGCCTCGATCCACGGCACCACGACAGTTATCGCAATGGCGAGATGCTGAGGCTGTGGATCCGATCCAGCCTGGTAAGTGCGGGTGACGGTGTCCCATTCGGCGCCGATCAGGTAGAGCAGGCCGTTTTGTACTTCGGCATGGTTCGCGAGAGTGAGCAGTTCGATCGTAGCCATAGGTTCCAAGTTGTCATACGCTTGTCTGACAGCAGTATATATGGAGTTCGTGAACCTTGTGGATCGGAGAGTGGGAGTTGGGACGACGGAAACCTCAGCGAACTGGCGCGACATGGCATCGACCGGTCGACGGTCCTCGCCGTCGCCGCAGAGGACCCTAGGCTCCGACGCAACATGCGTCGCCGAGCCGCGAGTCACCAGATGATCGGCCCCGACCGAGGCGGTCAGTTCTGGACTGTGTGCATTCTCCACCTTCACGGCGACCGATGGCGGGCCGTCACTGGGTGGCGATCCGAGGAGCATGAGATCGACTGGTATAACAAGGCATGATGGAACAGGAGAGCCGAAATGAGCGACGCTGAGATCGAGGACCTACACAAGCGTCGGAGCGACGCCGGAGAGTGGGATGACGAGCCCGCTGCGGTTCAGGTGCGGCCGACGACTACTGAGGTGGTGTCGTTCCGGTTGGTGCCCGATGAGCTTGATCGGCTGCAGGCCGCGGTCCAAGAGCGCGGCGAGAGTCTCTCGAAGTTCATCCGCGACTCTATACGGATGCGATTGCGCGGAACCGACTTCGCAGTTGTGGAGGATGTCACCGCAGCCGCCCGAACCGTCTTCTTGTATGCCGGGCCGCGAGGCAGTGGATCGAAGGTCTCGTCCAGCGGGGTCCCCGGCTACCCACCCGTTTCCCAGAACCTCACGAGCAGCGAAGGCGTGAGATCCGACGACCAGCAGTCGCGACTGCCCATGGCGTGATGGCCGGAGCCCAAGCTGGACCGGCCTTGCGCCTGGTGGGTGAGGCGGCAGGCATTCTGCTGCCAGTTCCGGCTCAGCGGGCTCCCAGGAAGGCGCGCCGCACGTTCGGATCGGCCAGCAGATCGGCTGAACTGCCCTGGTGGGTGATCAGCCCGATGCGTTCCCGGACGCGGGCCTTGTCGGTGCAGCGGTACATGCCGAGTTCGAGATTCTCGTAGACGGTCATCTGTTGACGCCCCGCTCGTCGAAGCTGATCGGCCCGTAGAAGGTGTCCGCCGACAGCCCCCGGAGAGCGGTGCGCACCGCGTTGGTGTCGGTCGATCCGGCGGCCTCGATGGCCAGGTGCAGAGCGAGGGCGGCGGCGGTGGCGCTGGCCGCCTGGTACACGGGCGGCTCGCCCCACAGGCTCTCGTAGTAGCCGGCGCAGTCCGACACACACTGCGACGGTAGCCGTGCCCGGCACGCCGACGCGATCGCGCAGGTCCATGCCAGCCCCGGCGGTCGGAATGGTGAACTCCAATCTGCCCGACGTGCGCTCCGGAGGCTACTCAGCCTCCGGGCGCGGGCCGTGCTCTCCCCTTGCCTGCCCGTGTCGCCATCGGGATCTGGCGTGTCGGCGTGCGCCGCGCCGGTTCGTGCTGCCATGATGGCGCCATGAAGGTTCCGCTCACGGTCCGCGACCACCTCGACCGGGCCCTGGCCGTGTATCCCGACCGGGTCGCCTTCGTCGACGAGCCCGACCAGCCCGCGCCGTCGATGGGCGAGGTCACGTTCTCGCGTATGGGCGAGCTGGCCGACGCCACCGGAGCAGGCCTCGACGCTCTCGGCGTGCGGTTGGGAGGCCGGGTGGCCATGGTGTCCCACAACGCCGGGCGCCTGCTCACCTGCTTCTGGGGCGTCAGCGGCAACGGGCGCATCTTCGTGCCCATCAACTTCCGGCTCAGCCTCGACGAGGTGACCTACATAGTCGACCACTGCGGCGCCGACGTGCTGCTCGTAGATCCCGAGTTGGCCGACACCCTGGGTCCGGTGAAGAGCCGCCACAAGTTCGTGCTCGGCGACGAGTCCGACGAGGCGCTGTTCCGGTTCGGCGAGACCCCGCAGCCGTGGGCGCCTGACGAGGACGAGACCGCGGTCATCAACTACACCTCCGGCACGACCGCCCGGCCCAAAGGCGTGGAGCAGACCCACCGGAGCCTGTGGATCAACTCGGCAGTGTTCGGCCTCCACACCTCCGTCACCGACCGCGACAGCTACCTGCACACCCTGCCCATGTTCCACTGCAACGGCTGGGGGATGCCCTACGTGCTGGTCGGCATGGGCGCCAAGCAGGTGGTGCTGCGCAAGGTGGACGGCGGTGAGATCCTGCGCCGGGTGGACGCCCACGGCATCACGCTGCTATGCGGCGCGCCGGCGGTGGTGGCCGCTATCCTCGATGCGGCCGCTGCCTGGGACGGCCCCATCCCGGGGGCGGGGCGCACCCGCATGGTGGTGGCCGGCGCACCCCCGCCGACCCGCACCATCGAGCGGGTGGAGACCGATCTGGGCTGGGAGTTCATCCAGCTCTACGGCCTCACCGAGACGGCCCCCGTGCTCACCATCAACCGCAGCCGGGACGAGTGGGACGACCTCTCGCCCGCGGAGCGGGCCCGCAAACTGTCGCGCCAGGGCGTGCCCGCGCTGGGAGTGCGCATGCAGGTGAGCCACTCCGGCGAGTTCCTGGCCCGCTGCAACCACGTGCTGGAGGGGTACTGGGAGCAGCCCGACGCCACCGCCGAAGCCATACGCGACGGCTGGTTCCACACCGGCGACGGCGGTTACCTCGACGACGACGGCCACTACATGATCACCGACCGCAAGAAGGACGTGATCATCTCCGGGGGCGAGAACGTGTCGTCCATCGAGGTGGAGGACGCCCTGTTCTCGCATCCGGCCGTGGCCGAGGTGGCCGTGATCGGCGTGCCCCACGAGAAATGGGGCGAGACGGTCAAGGCGCTGGTGGTGCTCGCCCCCGGGGCCGAGGCCACGCCCGAGGAGCTGATCGCCCACTGCCGGGACCGCATCGCCCACTACAAGTGCCCCACGTCGGTGGAGATGCGCGACGAGCTGGCCCGCACCGCCACCGGCAAGCTCCAGAAGTTCAAGCTGCGGGCCCCCTACTGGGAGGGCATGTCCAAGGCGGTGAACTAGCGGCTGTGGACGCCACGAATCGGCAGGGCTGTCCGAGTGGGTCGTCAGCGCTCGGGCACCACCTCCCGTGCTGAGCCCTGCACGAGGCCGGGCTCACGAGCGCGATGGCTTCGCCACCACCGTGTTCCGAATGGCGTGAGCCCCCCAGCGCGGTTCGGATGCGCCCATGGACCTTGGGAACTGATCCGTGTCTTGCGTCGTCATATCCTCTCGACTGCAATAGTCGTCATATCCTCTCGACTGCAATAGGGGGCTGAAGATCGGTGCTTGAACATTCGAGGCGCTGCCTGATCACAGGAATCGTTGTCGTGCTGCTGGCCGGCGCCTGCTCAGGCGATGGCGATTCTGCCGCGGGAGCGGGCGACCGGTCCGGCAACGCTGCCACCCGTACTCCCGTGGTCTCGGCCCGCGGCATAGGCGGTTCGGAGCGGGGGACATTGTTGACCGTTCGCCTGAGCGAGGGAGAGGCGATCGGCGGTCTGAGCTCGCCGGCGGTGAGCCGGGTAGACGGCAGGCCGCTCGATGCTGCGGAAATCCGCGCCGTGACCGACCGGCTGCCGCCATGGGACTACGACGCCGAGAGCGACGCAGCCGACTTCAACCGCCCGCCCGAGACGCTGCCGCCGCCCCGCACCGGCGAGACCATCGATCGGCCGTTCCCGGCCGGGCCGGACATCGACGCACCGGACGTCGATCCCGGACCCCTGGCGGTGCTGCGGGTGCAGCCCGAGGGTGATGTGGGGATAGCGCCTTTCGTCAGCATCACCTTCAACCAGCCGATGGTGCCGCTCGCCACCATCGGACAGCTCGACGAACTCGACGTTCCGGTCACGATCACGCCATCGTTGCCGGGGCGCTGGCAATGGATCGGCACCCGCACACTCCGCTTCGAACACGACCCGGAGATATTCGACCGCTTGCCGATGGCGACTTCCTATGTGGTCGAAGTCCCCGCGGGGACGACGTCGCAGTCCGGCGGCGAGTTGGCCGAAACCGTTCGCTTCGAGTTCGAGACCCCCGCGCCCAGCATGGCGTGGCTCATCCCTCAGCACGACTCGCTCGATCTCCAGCCGGTCTTCCTCGTCGCCTTCGATCAGCGGGTCGAACCTGCCGCGGCGCTCGAGGCCATCACGTTCTCAGCCGATGGCGAACAGCATCGGATCCGCCTCGCCAGTGCGGCCGAGATCGAAGGCGACGAGTACATCAGTTCCCGGCGCGGGTATGCACTCGATGACACATGGGTCGGGTTCCGCCCGGCGGAGCCGCTCGAGCCCGACTCATCGATCAGGATCGAGGTCGGCCCCCATGTGCCGTCGGCCGAGGGACCGAACACCAGCGGGAACTCGTCGGTTGTGGAGGCCCGTACGTACGCGCCGCTGCGGCTGGAGGACACTAGTTGCTCATATCGAGTGTGCCGGCCCGGGCGTGCGCTCGCCGTATGGTTCAACAACACGCTGGATGCTGAGACCCTCAATCCGGCCGACGTCTCCATTACGCCAGAGCTCCCCGGCGTCACCGTCTCGGTATACGGCAACAGCATGACCATCGCCGAGCCCACGGCCGGCGGCACAGTCTATGAAGTGGTGATCCCCGCAGAACTGGGCGACGTGTTCGGTCAGAGGTTGGGAAGGCCCGAGACCGTCGAGTTCAGCATCGACGAGGCCCGCCCCCACCTCAGCTTCCTGGGAGGGCGACTCGCCACCGTCGATCCGCTCGGTGTGCAGCAGACGATTCCTGTCATGGTGCGCCAATGGGAGCAGCTTCGTGTACGCCTCCACGCGGTGGAGCCGAGCGACTACGCGTCGTACCTGGACTTCGCATCTCGCTGGCGACCGAACCGGGACGGGAATCCGCTGGATGCGCCGTGGCCGGTGGTGATCGACGAGGTCGTCGACACCGGTATCGACCATGACGCCCTCACTGAGGTTCCCATAGATCTCTCCGGTGCCCTCAACGGCGAGCACGGTCACCTGGTCATGATCGTCGAGGGGGCCGGCCGGCTTGCCGAGACCGAGACCGGCCATTCGACGATTGCCTGGGTGCAGGACACCGATATCGGCGTCGACATGATCACCGACTACCGCGACGTGGTGGTGTGGACCACCGACCTGCGCTCCGGCGATCCGCTGGCCGGAGTGGAGATCGAAGTGGGGGCCGGGGACGCGACGCTCACCACCGACGATGACGGCCTCGCCCGCGCCTCGCTCAATTTCGGGGGACACGAATGGGTCGTGGCCACCCTCGGCGCCGACCGGGCCCTCAACCCTGTGAACGTCGAGGCGTGGCCGCAGCACGATCAGACCATCTGGTACACCGCGGACGATCGCGGCGTCTACCGCCCCGGCGAGACGCTGCACCTGAAGGGCTGGGTCCGGAACCTCGACCTGAGCGGCGACGGCGACCTCGAGTTCCTTCCCCGCGGAGAGCGGGTCACCTACCGCGTCTCCGGCCCGTTCGGCAACGATCTCGGCAACGGTGAGGTCCGTCTGGACGACCACGGCGGCTTCGACCTCACTGTCGAATTGCCGGAAGGGGCGAACCTCGGCTGGAGCAGCATCGTCTTCGAGCGTCCGGGCAGCCGCGAAGGCGGTAGGCACTATCACTCGTTCCAGGTCCAGGAGTTCCGCCGCCCCGAGTTCGAGGTGGAAGCTCGCCTCGAATCAGCCGGCCCCCATCTGGTCGACGAGCCGGCGGTGCTTGCGGCCGACGCGACGTACTTCTCCGGTGGTCCCCTCCCCGACGCCGAGGTCACCTGGACCGTCACCACCCGCCAAGGCTCGTACTCCCCTCCCAACTGGAACGGGTTCGCGTTCGGCGTGTGGCGTCCGTGGTGGTACCACGGTGACTATCACGAGCCGCGGCCCGAGCCGCAGCGCAAGACCTTCTCGGGCAGGACCGACTCCAGCGGCAGCCATTACCTGCGCATGGACTTCGAAGGCGACGGCGACCATCTCCCCACCACGGTGACCGCTGAGGCCCGAGTGCTCGACGTGAACCGCCAGCAGTGGGCCGCGGCAACCGACGTCCTGGTCCATTCCGCCCGCCTCTACGTCGGGGTTCGCTCCAACCGTACTTTCGTGAGGGCCGGAGACGCCCTCGACGTCGACGCTGTGGTGACCGACATCGACGGCAACCCGGTTCCGGGCCGATCCTTCGAGATCACCGCGGCGCGCATCGTCGGGCAGTACATCGACGGGCAGTGGACCGAGGTTCCGAAGGACGGGGAGACCTGCGAGGCCGTCTCGGAGCAGACGCCGGTCGGCTGCGAGTTCGCGGCCGGCATCGGAGGCCGCTACCGCATCTCCGCCCACGTCGTCGATGACGCGGGTCGGACCAGCCGCAGCGAGCTGACCCGCTGGGTCGCCGGCGCGAGAAGCGGCCCGCCGAGCAGCCGGATCGATCTCGAGGTTGCCACCCTGATTCCCGACGCCGAGAGCTACGCCGCGGGCGACACCGCCGAGGTCCTCGTCGACTCGCCCTTCGCCTCGGGAACCGGCCTGCTGACGATCGCCCACAACCAGATCATCGAGCTCCGCACCTTCGAAATCGCCGACCATGCCGCGGTTCTCGAAGTGCCGATCACCGACGATCATGTTCCCGAGCTAGCGGTGCAGGTCGAGATCGTCTCCACCACCGAACGGACCGCCGATGACGGAACCAGCTTGGACGGTGTGCCCCATCGTCCCGCCTATGCATCCGGGCAGGCCCTGCTGCGAGTCTCGCCCTTGCTGCGCACTCTCGACGTCACAGCCGAGCCTGCGTCGAAAGTGGTCAAGCCCGGCGTTGCCACCAGCATCGCGGTGGAAGTCAACGACGCCGGCGGCGCTCCGGTCGAGGGGGCCAACGTGCTTCTCATCGTCGTGGACGAGGCGGTGCTGGCCTTGTCGGGCTACGAACTGCTCGACCCCATCGATGTCTTCTACCGGCCCCGGACGGCACGCCTGCGCGCCTGGCGAGGCAGAGGCAACATTCTGCTGGAGAGCCCCGAAGAGCTCCTTCGCCAGATCGCGGCGGACTTGGCAGCCGACGCAGCCCCGGAGACCGCCTCGGCAGCCGACTCGGAGGCCGCGGCTGCCGAGGCGGGCGACGGGTCTGGCTCGGAAGGACTCCTAGTCGATGTCCGCGAGAACCTCGACGCTCTGGCGCTGTTCGACCCCGACGCAGCCACCGACGCCGCGGGCCGGGTCACCGTCGAGTTCGATCTGCCCGACAACCTCACCCGCTACCGGGTGATGGCGGTCGCGGTCGACGGCGCCGAGCGCTTCGGCACGGCCGAGGCTGCCATCACGGCGCGGCTGCCCCTCCAGGTCCGGCCCTCGGCCCCCCGGTTCCTGAACTACGGCGACGAGTTCGAGCTGCCGATCGTGGTCCAGAACCAGACCGACGCCGCTATGGAGGTGGATGTGGTCGTGCAGACCTCCAACCTCGAGCTGGACGGGTCGCCGGGACGGCGAGTGACGGTGCCCGCCAACGACCGGGTCGAGGTCCGGTTCCCGGCGCGAACGAACTCACCGGGCACAGCCCGCTTCCGGGCGGCGGCGGTGTCGGGCGACCACGCCGACGCCCAGATCGTCGCCCTGCCGGTGTACACGCCGGCCACCAGCGAGGCATTCGCTGCCTACGGGGTGGTCGACGAGGGCGCGGTCATCCAGTCGCTAGCGGCGCCGCGAGATGTGATTCCCCAGTTCGGCGGGCTTGAGATCAACACCTCATCGACCGCGCTCCAGGCCCTGACCGACGCCGTGCTGTACCTCTCCGAGTACCGGTACGCCAGCTCCGATGCCTACGCCAGCCGCATCCTGGCCATCTCCGCACTGCGCGACGTGCTCGGGGCCTTCGAGGCCCAGGGTCTCGCCAGCCCCGACGAACTCGACGCCACCGTGCGCCGCGACATCGCCGAACTGTCAGCCCTCCAGAACAGCGACGGCGGCTTCGGCTGGTGGTCGCGCAACCGTCCTTCGAGCCCGTACCAGTCGATTCAGGCGATGCATGCTCTGATAGTCGCCAAGAACGAGGGCTTCACCGTGTCGGGTGACGTCATGTCCAGCGGGCACTGGTATCTGCAAAGCATCGAGGACCGGATCCCGGCCCACTACAGCCAGCGAAGCAAGGACATGCTGCTGGCCTACGCGCTTCATGTCCGGTCGCTGGGCGGGGATCGAGACGCCCGCGCCGCCCGCGCCCTCTGGGAACGCCGGGGCACGGATCTGGAGTTGGACGCGCTGGCCTGGATCTGGCCGGTAGTCGGCGACGACGCCGTCGAGGCCAGCATCGAGCGGGTACTCAACAACCGAGTCGTCGAGACCGCCGGGGCGGCCGCATTCGTCACCGACTACGGCGAGGACGCCTATCTGCTGCTGCACTCCAGCCGCCGCACCGACGCCATCGTGCTCGATGCCCTGATCACGATGGCTCCCGAGTCGGATCTCATTGCCAAGGTCGTGGCTGGACTGCTGGCCAACCGGGTCAGGGGACGCTGGAACAACGTCCAGGAGAACTCGTTCATCCTGCTTGCCCTGAACCACTACTTCGCCGCCTTTGAGGCGACCGATCCCGACTTCGTCGCCCGGGTGTGGCTCGGCGACCTCTACGCCGCCCGACACCAGTTCTCCGGGCGCAGCACCGATCGCGCCCTGACGCTGGTCCCGATGACGGAGCTGCTGACCGTGGGCGACTCCGACCTCATCGTCTCCAAGGACGGAGAGGGCCGCCTCTACTACCGCCTCGGTCTTCGCTACGCCCCCGACGACCTCAACCTGGATCCTCTGGATCGAGGCTTCGTGGTGCAGCGCAGCTACGAGGCCGTGGACGATCCCGGCGATGTGCGGCTCGACGACGATGGTGTCTGGCATGTGCTGGCCGGGGCTCAGGTGCGGGTCAACGTGACCATGGTCAACGACAGCCGGCGCACCAACATGGCGCTGGTCGATCCCATGCCCGCAGGGTTCGAGTCGCTCAACCCGTCACTGGCGGTGACCGGCGAGATCGACGCCCGCCGCGGCGGGGCCGCCGATTCATGGTGGAGGTGGACTTGGTACGAGCACCAGAACCTCCGCGACGATCGTGCCGAGGCCTTCTCGTCGTACCTGTGGGCCGGTACCCATGAATACAGCTACGTCGTCCGGGCCACCACCCCGGGCACCTTCGTCGTGCCCCCAGCCAAAGCCGAAGAAATCTACGCCCCCGAAGTATTCGGCCGATCCGGCACCGACACAGTCATCGTGCAAGACCACCGGTGAGCCCCACCGCTCGGCGCGCAGGCCACCGCTTCAGTTCCGTCCCAGAGCGAGCCGCCATGGCTGGGCGACGGGTGCTGAGAGCCGCTACGAGCACCACGCGCTCTCCGCGCACTGGGTGGCGGCCGACATCATCACCGAAGTCACGGGCCGCCCCTACGCCGACGTGATCGCCGAGCGCGTGATGGAGCCCGCGGGCTGCTCCCGCCGGCTCGGTGTAGGCGTCGATGAGCAGGCGGATGTGGCCGACGTCGTGCCGGTGGGCTCAGGCCCGACCGCCTGCGGCAGATCGGTCCGGCGGTTGGTATAGACCCGCCGATGTGGCATCATGGCGGACCGGCGCTCCGGCGCCGATTCGCTCCCTTAGCTCAGCCGGCAGAGCGTCTCCATGGTAAGGAGAAGGTCGTCAGTTCGATTCTGACAGGGAGCTCGGCGCAGGCGCCCAGCCTGCCCTTCCCGGCGACGTAGCTCAGTTGGCAAGAGCGCTCGACTCATAATCGAGAGGTCGACAGTTCGAGTCTGTCCGTCGCTACATGGATCCTGCCCCCGGGCAACTGGCATGACCGCGTCGCCTCGGCGCCGTCTGCGATCCGTGGAGGGTCCCGCGCGTAACGTCGGCACCGATCGCGAGTCTCAATCTTCAGCGGACATGGTCGCGCTCGTAGAGCTGGCCAGGTCCGGGGACCGTGAGGCGTTCGACCGGCTCGTGCGGGTCACCCACTCCGACGCGTACGCGCTGGCTCTGCGCCTCACGGGAAGCACGGAGGATGCTCGCGACGTGGTTCAAGAGGCGTACCTGAGGGCCTACAAGGGCGTTGGCCGCTTCCGCGGCGAGGCGCAGTTCAGCACTTGGCTCTACCGCATAGTGGCCAACTGCTCGACGACCCACCTCAACCTGCGCCGGCGCCACCGCCACGACCATCTGGGCGCCTACGACGACGTGGTCGACACCAGGCCCGACCACGACCCGGCCCTTCAAGGAGACCTGGCGGAACTGCGCGAGCGACTCGACACCGCCATCAGCGACCTTCCGGTGCGACTGCGCTCGGTCGTGGTGCTGCGGGATCTGTACGACCTTCCCCACGAAGCCATCGCCGCAGAGCTGGGCATCTCTGTGACCGCGGCGAAGGTGCGCCTGCACCGGGCCCGCCGGCGCCTGCGTGAACAGGTGCTCCCCATGCCCGGCGAGGAATCTCAACCGTGACGGGTGAGCCGTTCGCCCCGACGACCGGCCCCACGACGGGCCTGCGCCGCGACTGCAAGTCGGTCAGTGATGTGCTGGCCGCAGTCGCGGGCGGCGACCGTGCCCACGAACCCGCGGAGTTGGACCATCTGGCGACCTGTCTGCGGTGCCGGGTGGAGGAAGCCCGGTACCGGCGCCTGATGGAGGCCATGGGCTCGCTGCGCGAGGTCACGGCGTCGGCCGACTCCCGGCTCGAGTCCCAGATCCTGGTGCACCTCGATCGGTACGGGCATCGGTGGGCCCTGGACACGAGGCCCCGCTTCGCGGCCACCGTCGCCGCGGGAGCGGCCGCCGCGGCCGGCCTCATTGCCTTCACGGCCCGGCACCGCCGCGCCGCCAGGCTCGCTTCCTAGCACCGTACTGCGGCCGCTCGTCCGTAGCCGTTCGCGGCCGTGCACTGGTAGCCTTCGACGGACTGCTGAGGGGCGTGGCTCAATTGGTAGAGCACCGGTCTCCAAAACCGGCGGTTGGGGGTTCGAGTCCCTCCGCCCCTGCGAATCGATGACGGCCACGACCAGTTGCGTCGTAACCCCACACGAGGTGAGTTCCACAAATGGCGATGAACCGTCAGCAGAAGCGCATGCTCCAGAAGCAGGGCGAGATAGACGTTGAGGGCGAACCGGTCCGCAGCCGCAGCCGCTCGGCCTCGACGCCGCCCAGCGAGCGCACTTCGCCAGGCCAGTTCCTGCGCGAGGTTCGAGGCGAGCTCCGCAAGGTCGCCTGGCCCAGCCGGGCCGAGACGGTCAACTACTCGATCGTGGTGCTCGTCACCGTGATCGTGCTCACCGCCATGATCTACGGGCTCGACTGGATCTTCTCCACGTTCATTCTCGAGCTCTTCGAATCCTGAGGTACCCCATGTCCGACACATCCGTCACGCAATCCCAAGCCGTCATCACCGAGGACGACCTGTTCGACGAGGCGGACTCCGCCGACGAGCCCGTCGAGTCCATCAGCCCCTACGACAAGCCGGGCAAGTGGTTCGTCGTGCACACCCAGTCCGGTTACGAGAAGAAGGTCAAGCAGAACCTCGAGGCCCGTACCGCGTCGATGAACATGGAGGGCCGCATCCACGAGGTGGTCATCCCGCTGCGCGATGTGCCCGAGTTCAAGAACGGCAAGAAGGTGATCTCCTCGAAGCGGCTGTTCCCGGGCTACGTGTTCGTACGTTGCGAGCTCGATGACGAGGTGTGGCCGGTCATTCGCGACACGCCCAACGTCACGGGCTTCGTGAACCAGGGCGGGGGCCCCTCGCCCCTGCGCCGCCGCGACGTCGAAGCCTTCCTGGGTGTTGAGGCCGACCGCTCCCGGGAGGCGTCCAAGCGGGCCAAGCCGATGTTCGAGTACGGCATGGGGGAGACCGTCCGGGTCAAGGACGGCCCGTTCGCCGACTTCTCCGGCGAGATCATCGAGATCAACGAGGATCAGCTCAAGGTGAAGGTGCTCGTCAACATCTTCGGCCGCGAGACGCCCGTCGAACTCGAGTTCGCGCAGGTAGCCCGCCTATAGGCGGCCCTCGAGACCGCGGGCGGGTTGCCGCCCGCCGACGATGCCGCCACACTGCCACGTTCGAAGCGCAGTAGTCAGCCCTCGGCCAAGAATCACCGCCGCATACCAAGAGAGTCCAGATGGCACGCAAGCAGGTTGCAGCCCTAGTGAAGATCCAGATCCCCGCGGGACAGGCGACGCCGGCCCCGCCGGTCGGCACCGCGCTGGGCCCCCACGGGGTGGCCATCATGGACTTCTGCAAGGACTACAACGCCCGCACCGACCACATGCGGGGCCAGATCATCCCGGCCGAGATAACGATCTACGAGGACCGGTCGTTCACGTTCATCACCAAGACCCCGCCGACGTCGTTCCTGATCCGCTCCGCGGCCGGCTTGGAGAAGGCCGCCGAGACTCCCGGACGCGAGACGGTGGGCGCCATCACCGACGCCCAACTCGCTGAGATCGCTGAGATCAAGATGCCCGACTTGAACGCCAACGACTTGGAGGCGGCCAAGGCGCAGGTCGAGGGCACGGCCCGCTCGATGGGCGTCACCGTCGAATAGAGGCCGAGCGGACAGGCAGGAGCGACCATGGCCAAGGGAAAGAAGCACGTCGAAGCGACGAAGAGTTTCGACCGTCTGCGCCTCCACAGCGACGCCGACGCGGTGAGCCTGGTGAAGAGCCTGGCCACCAGGCGATTCGACGAGAGCGTCGACGTCGTCGTGCGGCTCGGAGTCGACCCCCGCAAGGCCGACCAGATGCTGCGGGGCACGGTGTCGCTGCCGTCGGGCACCGGCAAGGAGGTGCGGGTAGCGGTGTTCGCGCAGGGCGAGGCCGCCACCACGGCCCGCGAGGCCGGCGCCGACTTCGTGGGATCCGACGACCTGGCCGAGCAGGTGTCGGGGGGCATGACCGACTTCGACGTGGCCATCGCCACGCCCGACATGATGCCGGTGGTCGGCAAGCTCGGCCGGATCCTCGGACCCCGCGGCCTGATGCCCAACCCCAAGACCGGCACGGTCACCACCGACGTCGCCCGCACCATCGAAGAGTTCAAGGGGGGCAAGGTCGAGTACCGGACCGACCGCTTCGCCAACGTCCATGTGCCCATCGGACGGGCGTCGTTCGAGGAGGAGGACCTGCTCAAGAACCTCCGGGCCGTGGTGGCCGAGCTCCAGCGGGCCAAGCCGGCCGCAGCCAAGGGCAAGTACGTCAAGAAGATGGTGCTCAGCTCTTCAATGGGTCCCGGCGTCCGGATCGACCCCGCCGACGTCGCAGCCGCCGACTAGACCGCATATCGACCGGTTCCGACATCCACTAGCCCCGTATTCCGACTAGACCCGTATACTCCCGTATCCAGACCGCGCTCACCTGAGACATCCGGTGCGCTCCGCGGGGAGCACCAATGGGCCGGCAGGCCCGCCGGACGAGGAAGGCACCAATGACAGTCCCTAGGCCAGAGAAGGCGGCCGTCGTCGCCGAAGTGCGTGATCGGCTGGCGGCCAGCGACGCGGTCCTGCTGACCGAGTACCGCGGGCTGAACGTCGGTGAGATGGCCGCGCTGCGCCGGTCGCTGCGCGCTGCCGGCGGGGAGTACACGATCTACAAGAACACGATGGTCCGCTTGGCCACCGCCGAGCTGGGCGTCGATGTGGCCCACCTGCTCACCGGCCCGACCGCGATCGCTTTCGTGGGCGCCCGCGCCGACGGGGCCGCGAGCGACGCGGCTGCGGTGGCCAAGGCCCTGAGGGACTTCTCGCGCTCCAACCGCGCCCTCGTGCTCAAGGGAGGACTGCTGGGGGACAAGGTGCTCAGCGCCGAGGACCTGGTCTCCCTGGCCGACCTTCCCTCCCGCGACCTGCTGCTCGCCCAGGTCGCTGGCGCGTTCAGCGCGCCCCTGGTGAAGCTCGCCGGACTGTTGCAGGCCCTGCCCCGCAACTTCGCCTACGGACTCCAGGCGCTCATCGACACAGGCGGCCCGGCCGGCGGCGCGGACCAGACATCCGGAGCGGACCAGACATCCGGCACAGACCAGACATCCGAAGAACAGGAGGCCTGACCATGGCAACCAAGGAAGAGATCCTCGACTCGATCTCACAGATGACAGTGCTCGAACTGAGCGAGTTGCTCAAGGAGTTCGAGGAGCGCTTCGAAGTGACTGCAGCCCCACCGGCCGCGGTCGCGGTCGCGGCTCCTGCAGCCGGTGATGCGGGCGCAGAGGACGAGGAGGCCAAGGACTCCTTCGACGTCGTCCTCTCGGCCGTCGGCGACAAGAAGATCCAGGTGATCAAGGAGGTGCGCAGCCTCACCTCTCTCGGTCTCAAGGAGGCCAAGGAGCTGGTCGACAACGCCCCCAAGCCGGTGCTGGAAGGCCTCGCCAAGGACGATGCCGAGAAGGCCAAGGCCGCGCTGGAGGCAGTCGGCGCCGAGGTGGAGCTGGTCTAGAGGCCGAGCTTGCGAGGCCGTGGCCCGAGCGGCCCGTGAGCGCAGCGAACAAGAGCGGAACCAGATGCCGAGCGGACAGGCCGCCGGTCAACCGATGCAGCGACGCTTGGACCTCGACGGCCCCAGCAACTTCCGCGATCTCGGCGGCCTGCCCATCGCCGGCGGGGGATCGACGCGGTCCGGTCTCGTGTACCGGGCCGACCGGCTGTGCACGCTCAGCGACGCCGACCTGCGGCGCCTCGAGAACTCCGGCATCCGTCACGTTCTCGACCTGCGTTCGGAGGCCGAGGCGGCCGAATTTCCCGACCGGCTGCCCGCGGGCGCGTCCTACACCAGGCTCGCGATGACCAGCGACGAGACGTTCCAGGCCCGGACGATCTATGAGCGCATAGTTGAGGGAGAGATCAAGTTCTACGGCGAGGCCGAGATGGTGGCGGGATACGTGCGGATCCTGCAGAACTTCGGTCCGTCGTTCGCCCGCATTGTGCGGCAGGTGGCCCAAGGCGAGCCGGTGGTGGTCCACTGCACCGCGGGCAAGGACCGCACCGGTGTGGCCTGCATGCTCCTGCTGGACCTCGCCGGGGTCGCCGCCGAGCACATCGTGGCCGACTACGCGCTGTCGTCGGAGCGGCGTCCCAGCCTCCAGAAGGACCAGACCGAGGCCAGGTCGCTGGTCCCCGTGCTCAAGGACTACGGCCTCGACCCGGCCGGGTTCGCGCCGTTGTGGGAGGCCCGTCCCGCCGTGATGTCGGCCACCCTGGAGGGCCTGCACGACCGCTGGGGAGGCGCGGCCGGCTACCTGGTCGCCGCAGGCATGGAGGCCCCGGAACTGGCGGCCGTTCGCGCCCTCCTGCGCGCCTGACCCCGCCTCGCTGGTACGCCGTACTGTGCAAGATTGCGCTCATTATCGAGGAGGACACACCGCCCCCTGGGCGCGTCGGCAAGTGATCGAGGCGGCGCTATTCGGGGTTCTCTTGGTCTGAGTGCGTATGTTCGTCGAAAGTCTTCCACGCTGACAGCTTGAATAGGCGAGGCGGAGTGCCTTCGTTGCCGTTCTCCACGCACACAGGGCCCGCCGTTGACGAACAGACAACAATGCGGTCGCCGGGACGCAGTGTGGCGGCGGCGTGCAGGGGCGAGGGCAGCACGACCGTCAGAACCGCAGCACACACAGCGAAGGCCGCCACAACCGAGAGACCGATACGTCGGCTACACCGCTGAAGTGACTGATGCGCCCATAGCAGGGGTAGCGCCGGCAACACGAGGATGTCCACGTGCCACCTGCGGACCGTCGGCATTGCCTGACCGCTGCCGTCGGGCAGGGCGACGTCCCAGAACAGCATCGCAGCCAAGACCATGAACAACGCCCGCGCCTGATGCTTGTACATGCCTGCGCCCTCATCGAATCCGATCATGGGACGCTGCTGCCCCCAGCGCCAAAGCCGTATCACGACCAGCGAAACGACCAGACCCGACAGCATCCACATGGCTGCTTCCCATACCAACTGCAACTCCCGTGACTCCCCGTATAGAGTGGCCCCGGCCAGCGGAAACGTCACCACGACTGCCAGTAGCAGCCACCACCAATTCTGAAGAACCCGCAGCGCCTTGGTCGCCCAGCCTCTGCGAGCCATCCACACCAGCAGCACCGCCGGCGCCAGCAAACCGAGGCTCACCACCAGCGACGCGGCCGCGACCATCGTGTCCGTCGCCGCCGTTCCAGCGTGGACGTAACCGTCGCAGTTCCATCCGGCCATTCCGCAGGGGCCGTATCCGGGCTGGATCAGGGCAGCCTCCTCGCGGCTCAACTGGTGCTTGTCAAGCCAACGCCGCAGTCGCGGATCCAACGCGGAGGGCAAGTCCTCAAGAAGGACGAAACGGTCACGGCGGTCCAACTCCCGCGCGACACGGCCCGCGCCAGTGCATGCCATCAAGTACCCGACAGCGCAATGGGTTCCCGAGTCGTCTATGAAGACCGGCCGCCGGCCGCCGGCCGCAGTGTTGCGAGGAAACCTTCCGGCCCGCCAGTACTCATGCAGAATCTCAAGCAACTCGAGGCGAGCCGTCTGGTCGGGGCGGGTTGTGAGCCTCAAACGCAGCTCGCAGTGAGCCAGGTGCGCCTGAATGCTGACACGCTCCCGCAGCACGCCCACAGCACCCACCACCGGACGGGCCACTTCACGGCGCTTTCGACGCACCCAACTCATGATGCCAGTTCACCCTATCGAACTCCGACGGCCGCCCACCTCCACACCTCAATCACACCCCGACCGTTGCCTGACCGTGCCCCAGACTCCAGGCGCCACTGCAGTTCTCATGCAGAAATCGCTATGTTATGGATGAACATGTCTGTTCAATCACTGTCCGACATGAGAGCCCACTTGGCTCAGGAATTGGGTATTCTCTTGTCTGTTCCAGCAAGAGACAGTGCCACGGACGACCAAGCTGGTTGAAATTGCATCAACTGGATGCTATTGTCATTGTAAGCTTGGCACCGCTTAGCCGGGCACTATCGGAGCTGTCGACGGCTCCCGACTAATCGAGACACACGAGTAGACGGGAGCCCGAAGTGGCGACGACCCAGGCACAGCGAGCGTCGCTGTTCGACACACTGGCAGATCTGATGGGCACAGAAGACGCTGAGACCCTCATGCAGCAGCTGCCCCCCGGCGGCTGGGACAGCATGGCCACCAAGGACGACCTTCAAGTCCTCGCAGCCACATTCACCGTCGCCCTCGCCGAGTTCAGGGTCGAGGTCACGAGTGCTTTCGCTGAGGCGACCAAGGAGCGGGCCAAGATCATCGAGGCCTTCTCTGAGAGACACTCCGAGCTCGTCAAGAGTCAGGCCGAGCTCGTCACGGCCCAGGCCGAGCTCGTCAAGAGCCAGGCCGAGCTCGTCAAGGGCCGGGCCAGGCACCTCTACATGACCGTGTCCACCATCGTCTTGGCCACTGTCTCCATCTGGATCGCTCTGCTCGCCGGCCCGAGCGGCCCGTGAGCGCAGCGAACAGGAGCGGGAGTCACGAACCGCCGGTACAGACGCGCCTGACTTCATCAACTATGGTCTGTTGCTGACCGAATCGCCGGGGTGGTTGCGGCCGGCTTCGTCGCGGGCTAGCATTCCGCCCACCGTGGTCGTCTGTGCGCGCTGGGAGGGCGGCTCCCGTGGCTAACTCCTTCTTCGTCTTGCGCGCGCGCAAGACCGCATGAAATCAGATCAGCCTGCCCTCGGGAGTATCACGTGACCGCACGCGCCGCTTCACGCGAACGCTACTCGTTCGGAAATCTCGAGGAGATCCTCGAACTTCCCGACCTCATCGCGATCCAGCGGGAGAGCTTCTCCTGGCTGATGAACGAAGGCCTGGCTCGTACCTTCAAGGACATCTCGCCCATCTCCGACTACAGCGAGACGCTGCGCCTCGAACTCGAGTTCGACCCCGAGGATGAGGAGCTTCATCCGCCGCCCAAGTTCACGGTGGATGACTGCAAGGAGAAGGACATGACCTACTCCGCGCCGATCTTCGTGCGGGCACGCTTCCTCAACGCGGGCACGGGCGAGATCAAGGAGCAGATCGTCTTCATGGGCGACTTCCCCATGATGACCTCCAAGGGAACCTTCATCATCAACGGCACCGAGCGGGTGGTCGTCTCCCAGCTCGTCCGCTCGCCCGGCGTGATCTTCCAGCCCGGTGAGCGCTACCGCCTGCGCAACCTGGCCAAGTACCAGCTCGTGACGGGCACGATCCACCCCTACCGCGGCGAGTGGATCGAGTTCGACGTGGAGCAGAAGCCTCGCAAGGAGATCACCGCGGGGGTGAGGGTCGCCCGCAAGCGCCGCCTACCGCTGTTCACCCTGCTCCGGGCGCTCGGCTACGACGAGGAGAACCAGCCCGGGTTCCTCGAGCGGTTCGTCGAGCACTTCGACTTCCTGGCCGAGCAGTGGGAGAAGCAGGGACATCTGGCCCCCACCCGTGACGAGTCGCTGATCGAGATCTACAAGCGGGTGCGTCCCGGCGACCCGGCCACCGCTGAGACGGCCCGCTCCTACTTCGAGAACTCCTTCTTCAGCGGCCGTCGCTACGACCTGTCCCGGGTGGGCCGGCACAAGCTCAACCGCAAGCTCGGCCCCGAGTTCGACTTCCTCGAGCAGGCCTTCGGACTGGAGATCGAGCGCCCCGATCCCGACCAGTCCCTGCTGTCGCCCTGCGAGATGCTGGCCGCGGCCACCTACCTGCTCAACCTGGCCAAGGGCGAGCCCGGCTACCGGCTCGACGACCAGGACCACTTTGCCAACCGCCGCATCCGCAGCGTCGGCGAGTTGATCCAGAACCAGGTTCGCATCGGCCTGTCGCGCATGGAGCGGCAGGTGCGGGAACGCATGACCACCCAGGACGTCGAGGCGATCACGCCCCAGACGCTGATCAACATCCGTCCAGTGGTGGCGGCCATCAAGGAGTTCTTCGGCACGTCCCAGCTCTCGCAGTTCATGGACCAGGTGAACTCCCTGTCGGGCCTCACCCACCGGCGCCGGCTGTCAGCCCTCGGCCCCGGCGGTCTCAGCCGGGAGCGGGCCGGTTTCGAAGTGCGCGACGTCCACTTCTCCCACTACGGCCGCATGTGTCCGATCGAGACCCCTGAAGGTCCCAACATCGGGCTGATCGGCGGCCTCGCCTCCTTCGCCCGGGTCAACGAGTTCGGCTTCATCGAGTCGCCCTACCGGGTGGTCTCCGACGGACGGGTCACCGACGAGATCGTCTACCTCGCCGCCGACGAGGAGGAGGAGTACGTGGTGGCGCAGGCCAACGCGCCCATCGACTCCGAAGGACGGTTCATCAACCCGCGTGTGCTGGTGCGGCGCTCCCCGCAGGCGGCCTCGCTGCAGGACCTGCGCCTCCAGCTCGAGCAGGAGGTGTTCTTCGGCGCCACCACCGAGATCTCCTTCGTGCCGCCCGACGAGGTGCAGATGATGGACATCTCGCCCAAGCAGATCGTCTCCGTGGCCACTGCTCTCATCCCCTTCCTGGAGCACGACGACGCCAACCGGGCCCTGATGGGCGCCAACATGCAGCGCCAGGCCGTGCCGCTGGTCCGCACCGAGGCCCCCTACATAGGCACTGGTGTGGAGGGTCGGGCGGCGCGCGACGCGGCCGACATGGTGGTCGCCTCCGACGACGGCACGGTCGTCGAGGTGGACGGCGACGAGATCCTCATGGACTACTCCCGCTCGGGCCCGACCGGCATCCGGTTGCGCAAGTTCGAGCGGTCCAACCAGGACACCTGCATAAGCCAGAAGCCGCTCGTGCGCCGGGGCGACAAGGTCTCCGCCGGTGCTGTGCTGGCCGACGGCCCGTCCACCGATCACGGCGAGCTGGCGCTGGGCAAGAACCTGCTGGTGGCCTTCATGTCCTGGGAGGGTTACAACTTCGAGGACGCCATCATCCTGTCGGAGCGCCTGGCGCGTGACGACGTGCTCACTTCGATCCACATCCACGAGCACGAGATCGACGCCCGCGACACGAAGCTGGGCTCCGAGGAGATCACCCGGGACATCCCCAACCTCTCCGAGGACATCCTCGCCGATCTCGATCACCGCGGCATCATCCGGGTCGGCGCCGAGGTCGGGCCGGGCGACGTGCTGGTGGGCAAGGTCACGCCCAAGGGCGAGACCGAGCTGACGCCGGAGGAGCGGCTGCTGAGGGCCATCTTCGGCGAGAAGGCCAGGGAGGTGCGCGACACCTCCCTCAAGGTTCCCCACGGCGAGTCCGGCAAGGTGATCGACGTCAAGGTGTTCGACCGCGACGATCCCAACGCCGGTGAGCTCCCGCCCGGCGTGAACCAGCTGGTGCGGGTGTACGTGGCCCAGAACCGCAAGATCAGCGTGGGCGACAAGCTGGCCGGCCGCCACGGCAACAAGGGCGTCATCTCGAGGATCCTCCCCATCGAGGACATGCCCTTCACTGCGGACGGCACGCCGGTCGACATCATCCTGAACCCCCTGGGCGTGCCGTCGCGCATGAACGTCGGCCAGGTGCTGGAAGCCCATCTCGGCTACTGCGCCCGGTACGGCTGGCAGATCAACGGCGAGCGTGTCGGCGGCGAGCCCGCCCGGGGAACGGAGCGCAAGACCCGCCCGGTCACCCCTCCCTCGGTCCATGTGGCCACCCCCGTCTTCGACGGCGCCACCTGGGACGAGCGGAACCTGGCCCAGGGCAAGCCGACCATCGTCGACATCCTCACCAACCTGAACCCCGAGACCGGCGAGGGTCAACGACTGATCAACATCGACGGCAAGCAGACGCTCTACAACGGCCGCACCGGCGAGCCCTACGACAACCCGGTGACCACCGGCTACGTCTACATGATGAAGCTGGCCCACCTCGTGGACGACAAGATCCACGCCCGCTCCACCGGGCCGTACTCGATGATCACCCAGCAGCCTCTCGGCGGCAAGGCCCAGTTCGGCGGCCAGCGCTTCGGCGAGATGGAGGTGTGGGCGTTGGAGGCCTACGGAGCGGCCTTCTGCCTGCAGGAGCTGCTCACCGTGAAGTCGGACGACGTGCTCGGCCGAGCCAAGGCGTACGAGGCCATCGTCAAGGGCGAGAACGTCCCCGACCCCGGCATCCCCGAGAGCTTCAAGGTGCTCATCAAGGAGATGCAGTCACTCTGCATCAATGTCGAGGTCCTCTCGGCCGCCGGCGAGCACATAGAGATGCGCGAGCTGGACGAGGAGAGCCTGCGAACGGTGGAGGCGCTCGGGATCGACCTGCAGCGGCCCGAGCGCGGCAGCGACGAGGACGACTTGGCCCGCGCCGCCCGCCACTGAGCCGGCAGGCAACCACCCGGAACCGACGGAACGCAACCACCCAACGCTACGAGAACGCACGACAAGACCCCCGACGAGTGCCCGCACGGACGCACTACGAGAACGCACGATGAGGAGACGGAATGCTCGACGTCAACGATTTCAGCGATCTGAAGATCGGCCTGGCCAGCGCCGACTCGATCCGCACTTGGTCGAACGGAGAGGTGAAGAAGCCCGAGACCATCAACTACCGCACGCTCAAGCCCGAGAAGGACGGCTTGTTCTGCGAGAAGATCTTCGGCCCCACCCGCGATTGGGAGTGCTCGTGCGGCAAGTACAAGCGCGTGCGCTTCAAGGGCATCATCTGCGAGCGCTGCAACGTGGAGGTGACCCGCTCGAAGGTGCGGCGCGAGCGCATGGGCCACATCGAGCTGGCCGCCCCGGCCGTGCACATCTGGTACCTGCGGGGCACCCGGTCCTGGCTCGCCTACCTGCTGATGGGCACTCAGCCCAAGGAGGAGCTCAAGGCCAAGCAACTCGAGAAGGTGATCTACTTCGGGGCCAACCTCGTGGTCAGTGTCGACGAGGACCGGCGCGACGTCGACATGCCCGAACTCGAGTTGGAGATCCGCCGCGAGCTGGATGCCGTAGAAGCCGACCGGCGCCTCGCGCTCACCCAGCGCCAGGAGCGGTTGGAGGCTGACTTGGCCGAGGCCGAGACGGCCGAGGCCAAGGAATCGGAGTTGCGGGCCCTCAATCGCCAAGCCGAAAAGGACGAAGAGGAGATCAGGGAGCGCTTCGCCGAGGAGTTGGAGCGCACCGAGCGGGCCTGGGAAGTGTTCTCGGATCTGTTCAGCCGCCAGATAATCGAGGACGAGGATCTCTGGCGGGAGTTGGTCGATCGCTGGGGCGACTACTTCGAGGGCGGTCAGGGCGCCGACGCAATCGCCCGCCTCATCGCGGCGCTCGACTTCGACGCCGAGGAGGCGACGCTGCGGAACCAGATCAACCCGCCCGAGGGCCAGCGGCCGCTGTCGGCGCAGCGCAAGCAGAAGGCCATCAAGCGGCTGCGGATCCTGGCCGCGTTCAACCGGCGCGACAACTACGGCCGGCGCATCAACGACCCGAGGGCCATGATCCTCGACGTCGTGCCCGTGATCCCGCCGGAGCTGCGTCCCATGGTGCAGCTGGACGGCGGCCGCTTCGCCACCTCCGACCTGAACGATCTCTACCGCCGTGTGATCAACCGCAACAACCGTCTCAAGCGCCTCTTGGACCTGGCCGCGCCCGACATCATCGTCAACAACGAGAAGCGGATGCTGCAGGAAGCGGTGGACGCCCTGTTCGACAACGGGCGGAGGGGCCGGCCGGTGACCGGCCCGGGCAACCGGGCGTTGAAGTCACTGTCGGACATGCTCAAGGGCAAGCAGGGGAGGTTCCGCCAGAACCTGCTCGGCAAGCGGGTGGACTACTCGGGCCGCTCCGTGATCGTGGCCGGGCCGACGCTGCGGTTCCACCAGTGCGGACTCCCCAAGATCATGGCCCTGGAGCTGTTCAAGCCCTTCGTGATGAAGAAGCTGGTGGACGTGGAGCTGGCCCCCAACATCAAGTCGGCCAAGCGCATGGTGGAGCGTCGCCGGCCCCAGGTCTGGGACGTGCTCGAGGACGTGATCCGGGAGCATCCGGTTCTGCTGAACCGGGCTCCCACGCTGCACCGGCTGGGCATCCAGGCCTTCGAGCCCGTGCTGGTGGAGGGCAAGGCGATCCAGATCCACCCGCTGGTGTGCGCGGCGTTCAACGCCGACTTCGACGGCGACCAGATGGCCGTGCACCTGCCGTTGTCGGCCGAGGCGCAGGCGGAGGCCCGGGTGCTGATGCTGTCGGCCAACAACGTGCTCAGCCCGGCCCACGGCCGGCCGCTGGTGACACCCACCCAGGACATGATCATCGGCGCTCACTACCTCACCGAGACGGTCGACGACGCGGCCGGGGCGGGCCGGGCGTTCCGCAACATCGACGAGGTCCGCTTCGCCTACGAGAACGGGGACATCTCGCTGCACGCGCCGATCGAGTACCGCGGCGCCGAGGACCTGCTTCTGGCTCCGGCCAACGGCGACGGGGCCCGCTACGAGCCCACGACCGCGGGACGGGTGTTCTTCAACGACGCCCTGCCGGCCGGTTTCGGCTACGTCAACGAGGTCGTCGGCCAGCGCCGGATGGGCGAGCTCGTCGACCGGCTGGCCCGCGGCTTCCAGATCGCGGAGGTGGCCCGGAGCCTCGACGAGATCAAGGACATCTGCTTCCAGTACGCCTCGCGGTCGGGTCTGACCATCTCGATCGACGATGTGCGCACGCCGAAGCAGAAGACCGAGATCCTCGACCGCTACGAGAAGCAGGCCGACAAGATCGAGCGCCAGTTCCGGCGGGGGATCATCACCGACGGCGAGCGCCGGCAGCTCGAGGTGGAGGTGTGGTCCGAGGCCACCGAGGAGGTCACCGGGCGGATGAAGGACGAACTGGAGTCCGACGCGTTCAACCCGGTCAACATGATGGTCGGGTCGGGGGCCCGGGGCAACATGATGCAGATCCGCCAGATCGCAGGCATGCGGGGCCTGGTGGCCAACCCCCGCGGCGACATGATCCCCCGGCCGATCAAGAGCAACTTCCGCGAGGGCCTGCGGGTGCTCGAGTACTTCATCGCCACGCCCGGCGCCCGCAAGGGCCTGGTCGACACCGCGCTGCGGACCGCCGACTCGGGCTACCTGACCCGGCGCCTGGTCGACGTGGCCCAGGAGGTCATCATCAACAGCGAGGACCCCTTCGCGGCCGGCACCCACGTGAAGGGCATCTGGCTGGAGGACGTCCAGCCCGACTCGCCCCACCGGCGCACCTATCTCGAGACCAGGCTCTTCGGACGGGTGCTGGCCGAGGACGTCGCGCTGAGCGACGGCTCGATCATCCTGGCCGGCACGATGGTCGGCGACGCCGAGTTGGCCGCGCTGCGCGACGACCCCGAAGTGAACAGGGTGAGAGTGCTGTCGCCCCTCAGCGACGATTCCGCCTCGGGGATCACGGCAGCCTCCTACGGCATGTCGCTGGCGACGGGCAAGCTGATCGAGCAGGGCGAGGCGGTCGGAGTGATCGCCGCCCAGTCCATCGGCGAGCCCGGCACGCAGCTCACGATGCGTACCTTCCACACCGGCGGTGTGGCCGGCGCCCAGGACATCGCGGGCGGCCTGCCCAGGGTGGTGGAGCTCTTCGAGGCCCGCACGCCCAAGGGCAAGGCGACTCTGGCCCGTCAGGCCGGCGTGGTCCGCATCCGCGGCGAGGCCGGCGACCGCACGGTGGTGATCGTGGAGAACGACGGCACCGAGCACGACTGCAGGATCGGGACCGAGTACCGCCTCGAAGTCCGCGACGGCGACGAGGTGGAGCCGGGCGACGCGCTGGTGGAGGGGCCACGCGACCCGAAGGAGCTGCTGGAGATCCGCGGCATCGACGCCACCCAGCGCTACCTGGTGGCCGAGGTCCAGAAGGTCTACCGCGACCAGGGCGTGTCGATCCACGACAAGCACATCGAGCTGATCGTGCGCCAGATGACCAAGAGGGTCGCCATCGGCGAGCCCGGTGACACGCACTTCCTGCCGGACGAGCGCGTCGACAAGGCCGTCTTCGAGCAGACCAACCGGGATATCGTCCGGGACGGCGGCAAGCCGGCGTCGGGGCGGCGCGAGGTCATGGGAATCACGAAGGCCTCCCTGGCCACCGAGTCGTGGCTGTCGGCAGCCTCCTTCCAGGAGACGACCCGGGTTCTCACCGAGGCGGCCATCGAGTCCAAGCGCGACACGCTGGTCGGCCTCAAGGAGAACATCATCATCGGCAAGCTCATCCCGGCGGGCACGGGAATGGCCCGTTATCGCGAGACCTACCAGACCCGTGCCCCCGACCACACGCCCATGGACTTCTACACCTCCGAGGACGACCTCGCCGACCTGCTCGCGCAGCGCAGTCACGAGATGGCGGGGGCCGAAGTGCTCGACTACCCGCTGGGTGATGCCGCCGATCCGGTCACCGAGGCAGGGTGAAGGAACCGGGCGCAGGCGGCCCTAGACTGCGCCGTCCCATTACGACCGAGGAACGACCCCGATAATGCCCACGATCCAGCAGCTGGTCCGCAAGGGCCGGCAATCGAAGCGTCGCAAGGAATCGACGCCCGCTCTGCAGGGAGCGCCGCAGCGTCGAGGCGTGTGCACCCGGGTCTATACGGCCACCCCCAAGAAGCCGAACTCCGCCCTTCGCAAGGTGGCCCGCGTCCGGCTCACCACCGGCATCGAGATCACCGCCTACATACCGGGCGAGGGTCACAACCTCCAGGAGCACTCCATCGTGCTGGTGCGGGGCGGCCGGGTGAGGGACCTGCCCGGCGTGCGCTACAAGGTCGTGCGAGGGACGCTCGACACCGCCGGAGTGCGCGAGCGCAAGAAGGCTCGCAGCCGCTACGGCGTCAAGAAGGAATCCTGACGTGCCGCGCCAGTCCGTCGGCCGTTGCCACGCGAGTAGGAGCGCCTGAGAATGCCGCGCAAGGGACCGGCCGCGCGCCGCGAGCTCCAGCCCGACCCGATCTACCGCTCGCTTCTCGTGACGCAGGTGATCAACAAGGTGCTGCAACGGGGCAAGCGCTCCCTGGCCGAGCGCATCGTCTACGACGCCATGACCATCGTGGAGGACAAGACGGGCGCCGAGCCCGTGTCCACCCTCAAGCGGGCCGTCGACAACGTCCGTCCCCAGCTCGAGGTGCGCAGCCGGCGGGTGGGCGGCGCCACCTACCAGGTGCCGGTGGAGGTCAGACCCCGCCGCGCCACCACGCTCGCAGTCCGCTGGATCGTCTCGTACGCCCGTGGCCGCCGGGAGCACACCATGGCCGAACGCTTGGCCAACGAGCTGCTCGACGCAGGCAACGGGGTGGGCGCGTCGGTGAAGCGGCGCGAGGACCTGCAGAAGATGGCCGAGTCGAACAAGGCCTTCGCGCACTACCGCTGGTAGACGCGCCGCCCCGGCAGCAGCGAACCAGGCCCGCGGAGGATCGAGTCCACCGCCCAGCGTCTCCAGACTTCGGCCGACCGGGGTTGACTTCGTGTTGGCGAGGGCTCATAATGGTGGGGCATCCCAGTGCTGTTCTGGGTTGAAGTCGCGAGCCCCGGAGGGCCAGTCCGAGGATCCTGGATGGATCGCCTAGGACGGGACCCGGGGCTTACGCATGCCTCGGGGGTCAGACGACGTAGCGGATGTCTTTGAGGATGTGTGCGTCTTGGAGGGAACGGAAGTCCTCGGACACTCCGAGCGTGAGTTGTTCGCGGGCAACCCCGGCCAACGCGTCGGCATACCACAGAAGTGGTTCAGCCTTTGTCCGCCAGTCGTAGCTAAAGGTCGCGGCGCTCGTGCGACGGGTGTCTAGGAGACTGTTGAGTAATGCGATTTTGGAGCAGCATGCAAGCCTCTGACCTGGGGTTTTGCAGTTGAGATTTGCGCGATTTGGGAGCTGCTCATCACTCTCCTAGGAGCACGGAGCGGTCTCGGCCGTCGTCGCGCGGTCTGCGAGACTCAATAATGAGGTGGTCAACGCCGTCGCGCGCGAGATCCTCAATGAGACCGCCAAGAACCCTGGCGCGGGCCTGTACCTGTGCGGTCCGTCCGGCGCGGTGGGCCAGAACCGCGGCCACCGCGACATGCTCTTCGATGAGGTTGACAGCTTCCGCTCGTAGCCGCGGTCCTTCCCTGACCCAGTGAAACCGTCGGGTAACCTTCTCCGCGATATCGCGCATCAGCGGCAGCATCCCCCGCAGTTTCGCTGTCGCTAGCTCAGGGTCGGAGATGCGTGATTCGTCTGAGCGCGGCGTGAGAATCGCTCGGAACTCTTGCGCCTTGGCAAGCGCCAACTCGGGGTTTGCGAGACTCACGGCCGCTCCTGTGCGGTTGGGCAGCCCTCCGTCGGCAGAGCGCTGCTCGGCTCGACGGCAGGATAGATCCTCAACCGGGCTGCTCCGCCGCTGGTCCTTCGGGGCTACAGGTCGTGTCGCTGTCGTATGCAAGAAAACCACCCAATGCCTGTGGGACCCGCAGTGACCTCGGAAGATGCGGCCCTGAGCCTCCCTCGCGGCGCTCGCGTTCGACTCCCCGGTGAAGACCAGATGTTCGTCATCGACGCGGCGGTTCCCGCGGCTGGCGGCGGGATGCGCGAGGTGACCATGTCGACGATCCGCGAGCAGGGACTGGCAGTGCCCGACGCGGACTTGTGGGTGGTGTCTTTGGACCTCGCCGCGCAGAACGCCGCTGTGCGTGAGGCGCTCTGGCCCAATAACGTCGGCTGGGACGCGGTGATCTTCGATGAGGCGCACCGCCTCACTCCCACCGCCAAGACCTACCACCGTGTCGGTCGAGAACTGTCCGAGTCGGTGCCTCATGCGCTGTTCTTGACCGCGACGCCCCACCGCGGCGACGAGTGGTACTTCCGGGAGTTACTGCACCTGGTCGATCCGGGCCTATTCCCCACCACCAAGCGCCCCGACGCCCGCAAGCGCACCCCGGCCGCGGCGAGGCTGAGGCCGGGGCCGCTGCACTTCCTGCGGAGGATGAAGGAGCAGTTGGTCGACTACGACTCCCGAAGCCGACTGTTCAAGGACCGCGAGGCGCACAACGTCAAGGTGAGCCTCAACTCTGTGGAGCAGAACGCCTACGACGACGCCCAGGAACTCGTGCGGCTGTACTTCCCCCCGGATGGCCGAATTCTCGCCGCGATGGTGTACGGCAAACGCGCCGCATCGTCGCTTCAAGCCCTCGCAGAAACGCTGCGCAGACGACGCGACAGGATGGGCACCGACGACCGTGTCAGCCGAGATGCCGTCCAACGCCATCACCGCATGCGAACGCGTCGTCGAGATCACCGGAGCCGGCCTCGCAGACCCATCGACATCCAGTTCTCTAGCTGGCCTCCACCTTACAACGGTGGTGCTGCGCATCTACCGCCAGGGAGACCAAGACACGAGAGTCCGCTGCCTAGACGTCATCGACCGGCTCGCAGAGTTCAACCTGTACGACCTAGAGCCAACGCTCGACAGCGAGAGATAGACCCGCAGTATTCGGCGGGGCGCTGCTCGGCAGGTGTTCTGGCGCGGCAGCCACCCAACAGATGGGGACCCAACATATGGTGCTGCCATTAGTCAATGACTAATCATAAAAATGATTGAGACACAGTGGCACTCGTTACAGTCGGTGCGTGGTCGAGATCCGCGAATACGTCGACGACCGGGGCCGCAATCCGTTCCGCCGATGGTTGGGCGGGCTCGACCCGACGGCGGCCTACCGGATCGAGATTGCACTCGAGCGCATCGCAGACGGGAACCTCTCGAAGCTCAAGGCTGTCGGTGTCGGAGTGCTGGAGTGTCGCGTGCACGTTGGGCCCGGCTACAGGATCTACCTTGGCCGGGACGGGCCCGCGGTGGTCGTTGTGCTCGCAGGGGGCACGAAGGCGCGCCAGCAGCACGACATCGAGAAGGCCCGTAGGCTCTGGATTGACTACCGGCGCCGCAGGCGCGAGGAGGACGAAACGCATGCCGCTCACTGTTGACCACAAGGAGACTGCGCATGCGCGCGCACGGCGCGACCCCGGGTTTCGGGAGTTGCTGCTGGCCGGGGGGGTCGAGCACATGCTCGGGGGCGAGTTCAGGATCGGCAAGTCCCTCCTGAGCAGCTGCATCGCCGGTGTCGGCGGCTTCGAGGCGCTGGGCGAGATGACGGGCAAGTCGCCGGAGAGGCTGACCGAGATGTTCAGCCGCGAAGGCGAACTGCCGGCTGGCGACCTGTTCGAGGTTCTCGTGTGCCTTCAGCGACACGAGGGCTTGGTCATCAAGGTTAGCTCGGAACCCGGCGAAGTCGGCCTGATCGACTGCACGGCCGACCCCGAGGACGACCTCGCGGGCGGCCGTGAGGACGATCTCACGGACGACTCCGAGGACCACCTGAAGGGCACCCGCTCAAGGGCCGGGGCGGTGGCCGCGATCTGAGTAGCGCCCCGGCGCCAGGCGCCCAGAGGTGTGAAGTCTGACACATCGCGCCCGGTCGGCAGGTCGCTTGCGTACAATGGCGTGTGACCGGGCCTTGTCGCCCGGTCGCGGCTTGTTGGCGGTTGGGGGAGTCGGAAGCCCCGCCCCCAACGCCCGCCGACAGTGTCCGCCTGCCGCACCAGCCCCAGGAGCCGAGAGCCATGGCTGACGAGCGATACCCCCTGTCCAAGACCCGGAACATCGGGATCATGGCGCACATCGACGCGGGCAAGACCACGACCACCGAGCGGATCCTGTACTACACGGGGCGCAACTACAAGATCGGCGAGGTCCACGACGGCGCGGCCACGATGGACTGGATGGCCCAGGAGCAGGAGCGGGGCATCACCATCACCTCGGCGGCCACCCACTGCATCTGGCGTGACCACCGCATCAACATCATCGACACACCGGGCCACGTCGACTTCACCGTCGAGGTGGAGCGCTCGCTGCGGGTGCTCGACGGCGCGGTGGCCGTGTTCGACGGCGTCGCCGGGGTGGAGCCCCAGACCGAGACGGTGTGGCGTCAGGCCGATCGCTACGGCGTTCCCCGGCTCTGCTTCATCAACAAGATGGACCGCACCGGAGCCGATTTCGACTTCGTGCTCGATTCGATAAGGGAGCGCCTGACCGAACGGGTGGCAGTGGTGCAGCTCCCCATCGGCGCAGAGTCCGACTACCGGGGCATTGTCGACCTGGTGCGCATGAGGGCCCGCATCTGGTCCGGTGAGGACCTCGGAGTGACCTGGACCGAGACCGACGTTCCCGACGACATGGTCGAGGAGGCCGAGCTCTACCGCCACGATCTGCTCGAGACGCTGTCGGACTATGACGAGAGCCTGCTCGAGAAGTTCCTGGAGGACTCCGAGATAAGCCCCGAAGAGATCTCCGCCGCCATCCGGGCCGGGACCATCAGCGGCGGCCTGGTGCCCGTGTTCAACGGTTCTGCCTTCAAGAACAAAGGGGTGCAGGCCCTGCTCGACGCCGTGATCGACTACCTGCCGTCGCCCAGCGACGTGCCCGCGGTGACCGGCGCCGCGCCCCGCTCGGGGGCGGAGGCCACTCGCTCCGCCCGCGATGACGAGCCGCTGGCCGCCCTGGCCTTCAAGATCGCCACCGACCCCCATGTGGGCAAGCTGACCTACTTCCGCGTCTACAGCGGCACCCTGGCCAAGGGCGCCCAGGTGCTCAACACCCGCACCGGCCGCACCGAGCGGATCGGCCGCATCCTGGAGATGCATGCCAACGACCGCGTCGATCTGGATTCGGTGGCCGCGGGCGACATCGCGGCGGCCATCGGGCTCAAGGACTGCCGCACCGGCGACACGCTGTGCGATCCGGGGAGCCCAATAGCCCTGGAGGACCTCAACTTCCCCGACCCGGTGATCGACGTGGCGGTGGAGCCGAAGTCGAAGGCCGATCAGGACAAGATGTCCAAGGCGCTGACGGCCCTGTCCGAGGAGGACCCGACGTTCCGGGTGCGCACCGACGCCGACACCGCGCAGACCATCATCGCCGGCATGGGCGAGCTCCACCTGGAGGTGCTGGTGGACCGCATGCTGCGGGAGTTCAATGTGCAGGCCAACGTGGGCAAGCCCCAGGTCGCGTACCGTGAGACTCTGGCAGCGGCCGTGGCCGGCCATACCTTCGTGCACAAGAAGCAGACGGGCGGTTCGGGCCAGTTCGCGGTGGTGACCGCCACCATCGAGCCCAACCCGGGCGGTCAGTACGTCTTCGAGAGCACCATCCGGGCCGGCGCCATTCCCCGCGAGTTCATCAAGCCGGTCGACGACGGCATCGCCGAGGCGATGAGCAACGGTGTTCTGGCCGGCTTCCCGACGGTGGACGTGAAGGTCACGCTGACCGACGGCCGCACCCACGACGTGGATTCGTCGGAGATGGCCTTCAAGATCGCGGGCGGCGGCTGGTTCCGCGAGGTGGCGGCCAAGGCGAAGCCGGTGTTGCTCGAGCCGGTCATGTCGGTGGAGATCGTCACTCCCGACGACTACCTCGGCGATGTCGTCGGCGACCTCAACTCGCGCCGCGGCCAGGTACGCGGCACCGAGCGGCGGGGAAGCAACCAGGTGATAAGCGCGCAAGTGCCGCTTGCGGAGATGTTCGGATACAGTACCGACCTTCGGTCACGCACGCAGGGGCGAGCGACGTACACGATGCAGTTCGACTCGTACCAGCCCACCCCGGCGAGCGTCCAATCCGAGATCGTCGCCCGCGTACGCGGCGAGTGATCCGAAGTCCTCATTCAACCGACCACAAGGGGAATCACCCATGGCCAAGGAGCAGTTCGAGCGGACCAAGCCCCACGTCAACGTGGGGACGATGGGCCACATCGATCATGGCAAGACCACGTTGACAGCCGCCATCACGAAGGTGCTGTCCGACCGCGTCGAGGGGACCCAGTTCACCGAGTTCGACAAGATCGACAACGCCCCCGAAGAGCGCGAGCGCGGCATCACGATCAACGTCGCCCACGTCGAGTACGAGACCGGCAACCGGCACTACGCGCACGTCGACATGCCGGGTCACGCCGACTACATCAAGAACATGATCACCGGAGCGGCCCAGGTGGACGGCGCCATCCTGGTCGTCTCGGCGGCCGACGGCCCCATGCCCCAGACCCGCGAGCACGTGCTGCTCGCCCGCCAGGTGGGCGTCCCCAAGATCGTCGTGGCCCTCAACAAGGTCGACATGGTCGACGACGAGGAGATCCTCGAGCTGGTCGAGCTCGAGGTGCGGGAGCTGCTCGACGAGTACGAGTTCCCCGGCGACGACACGCCGGTGATCGGTGTGTCGGCCCTCAAGGCCCTCGACGGCGACGATGAGGCCGCCCAGCAGGTGCTCGAGCTCATGGAGGCCGTGGATGACTACGTGCCCACCCCCGAGCGCGACGTCGACAAGCCGTTCCTGATGCCGATCGAGGACGTGTTCTCCATCACTGGGCGCGGCACGGTAGTGACCGGCCGGGTCGAGCAGGGCGTGGTCGAGACCGGCAACAAGGTCGAGATCGTCGGTCTGCGAGAGACCCAGGAGACCACCTGCACCGGTGTGGAGATGTTCCGCAAGATCCTCGACCGGGGAGAGGCCGGCGACAACATCGGCGCCCTGCTGCGCGGCATCGACAAGAAGGAGGTGCAGCGGGGCCAGGTGCTGGCCGCGCCCAAGAGCATCACTCCCCACACCGAGTTCGAGGCCCAGGTGTACGTCCTGAGCAAGGAGGAGGGCGGCCGGCACAAGCCGTTCTTCTCCAACTACCGGCCCCAGTTCTACTTCCGCACCACCGACGTGACCGGCACCATCACCCTGCCCGAGGGAATCGAGATGTGCATGCCCGGCGACAACACCGTCATGCACGTCGACCTGATCAGCCCCATCGCCATGGACGAGGGCCTGCGCTTCGCCATCCGCGAGGGCGGCCGCACCGTGGGTGCGGGCTCGGTCATCAAGATCATCAAGTAGCTCCAGGGGGTCTCGCGGTGGCGGCCAAGCACAGGGTCCGGATCAGGCTCAAGGCCTACGACCACGAGATCCTCGACCAGTCAACGAAGAAGATCGTCGAGACGGTCAAGCGGACCCAGGCCAACTTCAGCGGGCCGGTGCCGCTGCCCACCGAGAAGCACCGCTACACGGTGGTGCGGTCCCCCTTCAAGGACAAGGACTCCCGCGAGCACTTCGAGATGCACATCCACAAGCGCCTGCTCGACATCCTCGAGCCGTCCAAGAAGACGGTGGACACGCTCCAGCGCCTCGAAGTCCCCGCCGGCGTCGACATAGAGCTGAAGGTCCAGCAGGCCTAGCGGTCCGTCGCTGAAATGATCGGGGCGTCCGGAGCGCTCTCAAGCAGGGTCTCGGTCCTGTTGCGCTGCCCTAGCCATTTCGACGACACAGCACTAGCGGGCTCGGCCGGAGGCCGGCCCGGGCTGGTAGTCAACGAATCGACGTGCGGTCGTCGGACGCCTCGTCGTATCCGGCCGCGATCGTTGCGGCCAATCCAGCTGATAGCGATCGAAGCCGAGCGCGCTCCCCGACAATCTCCTTGATCTCCCGAGCAAGGCGGGCGCGGTCGTCCGGGTCCAGCGGAAGGGCGATCTCAAGTTCTTTGACCCTGTTGCCGAGGGTGTCGATGATGTCTTGTGTGAACTGGAAGGTTCGGACCTGCTGCATGACGAACTCCGAGTTGAGGGCCGCGAAGAACAGGTACGGGTCGATTGTCGCTGTGTCAGTGAGCCGGAGCCTGAATATGTGACTCTGGAACAGCATCGGTCGGTCGTGCTCGGTTATGAGGGCCGAGGTGCCGATGAGGTAGGTTCCGTCTCGGACCATCAGGACGTCTCCGGGCTGTACTTCGCATTTGGGTTGGTGCTGCCGATACACCGCTTCGCTCACGCAATGCTTGGGGTCGGCCTTGATCTCCCAGTTCGAGATGTCGGAGGTCCTGATGAACGCGATGGGGCCGGTGCCGTAGGCCATCTTGCCGGGTTCTACCCCGGTGGCGATGTCAAGAGAGCCCGAGTCGACCAAGTCTCCGATCCGAAGCAGTTCGTGCGTGGCGCGGAGCCGCGTCGCAGCCGACCGGAGCCTGGGGTCGTAGTATTTCGGCACGTAGATCTGGGAGCGGATCTGACTGCGGTCCAGCTGATGGGCGAGCCTGCTCGGCGGCAACGCCTCGCCCGCAGTGTGCCGAAGGAACAGGGACGCCACCGAGGGAACCTCGTCCAGGACGCGGGCCTCACCGTCGGCGATTCTGATAGTCGGGTTGCCGCGGGAGTCGTGGCCGCACCATCGGACGTCGGAGAGGAACAGCCGCTCCTCATCTCCCGGGGAGGTCGTATCGTCACCGTGCTTGGTGGCGACGATGGCGCAGACCTTCGTATGCGTGCCGCCCTTGCCGCTCGTCTTGAACAGAGGTTCGGGCAGCGCGACAACGGCGCGTATCTTCATCCGGTCCGCGAGCCATCGCATGACGAACCGGTACGACGGATTACCGACCATGCTCTCGGGCAGGACTATGCCGAGGCGGCCACCAGGCTTCAGAAGCTGGACGCATCGCTCGAGGAAGAGAAGTTGGGGCGGCCGGTCGGCGTGGAGAGCGCCGGTAAGCTGAGGGTCGTCGGTACGTCCTCCGGTCCACTTGTGGCCGAGATCAAACTGCTCGATGATCTGTTTGTCGCTGATCTTGATCTTGCTACCGAACGGCGGATTGGTCACGACGACGTCGAAGGCGCCGAGCGTGATGCTCTCACGGTGTCGCTCGCCCCACCGCACGGTCGGCTCCAGTGAGTTGGCACAGAAGACTCCACCTCTGCCGTCGCCCATGATTGCCATGTACGCCTTGGTGACCTTGGCCAGGAAAGTGTCTTTGTCGATGCCTCGCAGACATCGCGTGGCGACCTCCCGACGTTCCCGTTCGAGCACAGCGTCGGACCAGTTCTTTTCTGCCCCCTGCGCATCCAAGGCGGTCCAGACGGCTTCGAGGGCTCTGATCAGGAACCCGCCCGAGCCGCAGGCCGGATCGATGATCATCTCCCCCGGTTGCGGGTCGAGCATGTCGACGACCATCTTGACCACGTTGCGCGGAGTGAAGAACTGTCCCTCTGCGCCTCTCAGCGTGGGCCCGACGAACACTTCGAACGCCTCCCCAACGGCGTCCCGGTCGGAGTCCATCAGCGAGTAGTTCTGCAGTTCGCCCACGATGTGGGCTAGGCTCGAGGCGTCGACGTTGAGACTCGCGTCGCTGTCGAAGACGTCCCTGTACCTTGCTATGACCTGGTCGAAGAGTCCACGAACACGATCCGCGACCTCCTCCTCGGCGTCGCCGGCTGCGGCCCTGAACGAAACGACCTCTTCGGGTCCGGTGTTGAGTTCGTCGAAGAGCTTGCAGAACACGATGTTGAGCACTTGCTCTGCGAGCGCCACATCCCTGGTGATTCCTGAAACGTTTCCAGCCAGGTGATTGCGAAGATCCCCAAAGACGGCCTTGAGGTTGCGGCTTGGTTTGAGGTCTCGCCGTAGGTGCCTGCCAATCTCGTCGATGCCTTGACCGAGACGCGGGATGTTGGGAATCTCTTCGAACGTACGTGTGCCGTCCGCTGACACAACCTTGCGCAGGTATAGGTGGTCCAGACCGTTGAACCAGACGCCGATGGAGGCCGCTGACATCTCCATATAGAGCTGCAACTGCACGAGTCCGTCGCTCCGGTCCGGCCGCTTGCATTCGACGACGATCTGGAGGTCGCTCTCATGCTTGTCATCCGACGTGAACACGGCAATGTCCACTGGGAATGAGCCCGAGGCGTCAGATGGCGACCGGCGGACGCGGTGCTGCGGGTGGCTCTGGATGCGGCTCTTCGGATAGTTGTAGTCCTCGACCAAACGTCTGAGCATGACTTGGACCGCATCGCGCTCCTCCGGCGTGGCCCTGACCGGCTCCCCCGTGATGTAGTCGATCAGGGTGTCGGCCGGTGCGGCTATTTTGTCGTATTCATCCATGTCGTACCCTTTAGCGGCTTGTCAGAGCCGAACCTTAGATCCAGGGTGTGACAAGGCACCGTAGGGGGAAGGCGATCGTTGGGGGTGGATGTCGCGTGTTCGCACCAACGCTCGGCCACCGACGCAAGCGGAAGCGCCTCGTTGAGAACCAGCCCCACGGCGTCCGCCGCGAGCTTCCCGGTGAGCGCCCCTTGAGTCGCACTAGAGTTCCGGCCGGAGGAGGGACCTGCGATCTATGGTCCCTACGCCCGGTACATTCGGTAGACGTGAGACACGAGCAGCCATGACCCGCGCCCCAGAGTCCCATCAGCCTGCCAGCGTCGGCCACCGCTTCCGGGACGCGCTGACCGCTGAGGGCATAGCGATCATCGCGGAGATCAAGCGGCGCTCGCCGTCGCGAGGTGAGATGCGGATGGATGCCGATGCCGCATCACTCGCTCGGGCCTACGAGGCCGGGGGGGCAGCCTGCCTCTCCGTGCTCACCGACCCGGACCGTTTCAGCGGATCGCCCCAGGACCTGCGCGATGCACGTTCCGCCGTCGGCATCCCGGTGTTGCGCAAGGACTTCGTGACTACGCCACGGCACGTTCACGAGTCGCGTGCGATGGGGGCGGACGCTCTGCTCCTGATCCTGGCCGATGTGGGGGCCGAGAACGTCCGACCGCTGCAGGAGCTGGCGCTCACACTCGGGATGGATGTGCTCACGGAAGTGCGCACAGAAGGGGAGTTGGGGGTCGCCGTCCAGCAAGGGGCGTACATGATCGCCGTCAACCAGCGCGACGACCCGAAGTCTGCCGAGTTCACGGTGGACTACGGCAAAGCGGTTGCGATGAGCCGCATGTTCGACCAGCTCGATCCCGGAATCGTCAAGGTCGCCGCCTCGGGAATCGGCGTCCCCGGCGGGACGGCTCTGGCTGCTGTCGAAGACGCCGGATACGACGCCGCGCTGATCGGTGAGGCATTGGTGACCGCCCCGGATCCGATTGCTGCGCTGCAGCGGCTCCGGTCCCCCGAGCCGCTGCCGACGGTGTGAGCAACCGCTGTAGCGGCTGACGCGAACCTAGGGCACGCTCTGTTCAGTTGGTGGCTGTAGGCGCTGATCACAGTCGCCAGAGCGGCAAGTCCGCGTCCTCGCAGGTCAGTTGCCCGCTGGTTCGCTGTCTGCGGGATGGTCGTTCGCGGGCTCGGCGGGCCGGGCTCGCTGGTCGAGCCAGCTGGTGATGAAGGCTTGGGCGGTGGCTGCGACGGGCAGGGCCAGGAAGGCGCCCACGATGCCGAGCAGCGCGGTGCCGGCGATGACTGAGCCCAAGGCCAGGGCGACGTGGATCTCCATGGTGTGGGCGGTGACCCGGGGTGACAGGAAGTAGTTCTCCAGCTGCTGATAGGCGACGATCACGATCAGCGCAAAAAGTCCGGTGCGGGGCTCGTGGAGCAGCGCCACCAGCACCGGCAGCACCCCTGCGATGTAGGCGCCGATCGCCGGTATGAACTGCGATATCACACCCACCCAGACGGCCAGGGCGACCGGCGACGGCACGTCGAGCAGCAGGAAGGCGATCCAGTGCACCAGCGCAGAGATCACAGCGAGGATGGTGCGGGAGTAGATGTAGCCGCCGGTCTTGTTCATGGCCAGATCCCAGATCTCGGTCACCAGTGCGGCCCGGCGCTCGCTCAGCCGGGCTGACACCATCCGGCGGAGCTTGGGTCCGTCGGCCACCAGGTAGAAGGTGAACAGGGCCGCGGTGAACAGGTGGAACAGCAGGCTCACAACCGTCGCGCCGGCGTTGACCACGTCGTCGGCGAACCGGCTGGCCAGGTCCTGGGCCCCGCCGCCCGTCAGGAACTCGTCCTTGAGTGTGTCGAACTCCACCTCGAGGCCGAAGGCGTCGTCGAGCCAGCCCTCGACGTCGTCGATGTAGCCGGGCGCCTTGTCGATCAGGTTCGTGGTCTCGGAGGCGAGCGCAGTGCCGACCAGCGCCGAGAAGCCGGCGGCGGCCACCGCGACGACCAGGAACGCGATGGCGGTGCCGACGCCCCGGCGGACGCCCCGGCGGGCCATGGCGTTCACGGCCGGCTCCAGCGCGAACGCGGCGAACAGCGACACGATCAGCACCACGACCAGAGTCCCCAGCGCCCGGATCACGCCCACGGCGTAGAAGGTGAGCAGGCCACCGACCCAGAACCCGACGATGGCCCGCTTCACCCAGACCGGAACGGTCCTGCCGTCGTCCACCGCCGGACCATAGCCACCGGCACCCGCCGGAAGGGGGACTTACGCAGATCGTAGGGTCGTTTGTGCGCAGATCATATAAATCCATGTTCGCAGATCGCATAGAACGAACGTTGTGGTGGCGGTAGGGTGGGCGATGTGGCGGACCGCTATCCGAGGATCGTCGAGCGCTTGATCGCGCAGGAGCTGCTGCCGGCCTTCCCGGCGATCCTGATCGTGGGAGCTCGGGGCAGCGGCAAGTCGACCTCGGCGGGCCGGTTCGCCGACGCGGTGATCGATCTCCCGACGTCGGGCCCGGCACAGGCGGTGCGCGAGGACCCCGACGGCGTCCTGGCCGTCTCGTCCGGAACGGTCGTCATCGACGAGTGGCAGGAGGCCCCCGAGATCATCGGTGCCGTGAAGCGGGCGGTGGACGCCGACCCGGCCCGCACCCCGGGCCGCTTCATCCTGACCGGGTCGGTGCGGGCGGCCCGGCAGGCGCCCACCTGGCCCGGCACGGGCCGGCTCATCCGGGTCCGGATGTCGGGACTGACACAGGGCGAGATCGAGCACAACGACGTCTACAACCCCATCGACGCGCTGTTCGCCGCCGACCCGCCCGCCGGCGGTCGCTCCGACGTGGCCAGGGCGGAGTACTTGGAGCGGATCGTGGCCGGGCGCTTCCCCTATGCGCTGGGCCTGTCGGCCCGCAACCGCTCCCGCTGGTTCGACGCCTACGCGGAACAGCTCGTGGAGCTGGACGCGGCCCAGCTCGCGGGGGGATCCCCCAGGCCCCACAAGATCCGAGCTGTGCTGGAGTCGTGCGCGGCGCGCACCGGCCGGGAACTCAACAAGCAGGCCACCGCCCGCGACGCCGGCGTCACCGCGGTCACCGCCGACAGCCATCTGGGGCTGCTGGAGGACCTGTCGATCGTCCAGCGAATCCCCGCATGGCACACCAGGCGGCTGTACCGCCTCACACGCTCCCCCAAGGTCCATATCGTGGATCCCGGACTGGCCGCGCACCTCCTCGGCGCCGACGAAGCATCCCTGGCCCGCGACGCCACCCTGGTCGGGCAGCTCTTCGAGACGTTCGTGGCCACCGAGCTGCGCCCCCACCTGGAGACCGCGTCCGAGCGGACCGCGATGCTGCACTTCCGCGACCGGTCGGGCCATGAGGTCGACTTCGTCTTGGAGCGGCGGGGCCGGATCGTCGCATTGGAGGTGAAATCGGCGACCAGCGTCGACCGAGGCGACGCCAAGAGCCTGATGTGGCTCAGGGAGCGGCTCGGAGATGTCTTCCACCTCGGCGTGGTGCTCTACGCCGGAGATCTTCCATTCACGATCGACGACCGCATCTGGGCGCTACCCATCAGCACCCTCTGGCGCCAGCCCCCCGACAGCTGATACAACCGCACCGCGCCGGTCGGCCTGACACTGCCCCGCCTGGGTCTGGTGTGGGTTGGGGGGTCGGGCCGTCGCGGCTACACTCGGCGGTTCGCCTCGGGCCTTCCGGGGTGAGTACGAAATCGACGTCCGCACAGGCCCTTGTGGGATCCCCAGTGGGTACCGCGGGGAACCGTGTGGCACAACCTAGTAGCCGCTCCGCCGGGCAAGCCCGAGCGGAGCGTTCGCGTGAGCGGCGCTCGCGCCCAGATGTCAGGACCAGGCCATGGCCACAAAGGCGATCGTCGGCACCAAGGTCGGCATGACCCAGGTGTGGGACGACAACAACCGAGTCGTCGGCGTCACCGTCCTGCGCGTCTCGCCCTGCCGTGTCGTGCAGGTGAAGACCAACGAGAACGACGGCTACAGCGCGATACAGGTCACCTACGGCATGGTCGATCCGGCCCGGCTCACCCAACCGGAGGCCGGGCACTTCCAGCGGGCCGGTGTGGACCCCGGCCGTTCCGTCCTGGAACTGCGCCTCGACGACGTGAGCGAGTACGCGGTCGGCCAGGAGATCGCGGTCGACCTGCTCGGCTCCGGCGAGAAGGTCGACGTGACCGCGGTGTCCAAAGGCAAGGGATTCGCCGGCGTCATGAAGCGCCACGGCTTCAAGGGACAGCCTGCCGGCCACGGCGCCCACAAGGTGCACCGCAAGCCTGGAGCGGTCGGCCAGTGCGCCACCCCCTCGAGGGTGTTCAAGGGCAAGAAACTGCCCGGCCGTGCGGGAGCCACCCGGGTCACGACGCTCAACCTCGAAGTGGTCAAGGCCGACGCCGAAGCCGAGGTGCTGCTGGTGAAAGGGGCCGTACCCGGGCCCAAGGGCGGAACCGTCGTCGTGCGCAACGCGGTGAAGGGCTGACGCCATGGAGCCGGTGAGGGTGGTCTCTCCCAAGGGCCGCAAGGTCGGCGAGGTCGTTCTCGATGACTCGATCTTCGGCGTGGAACCCAACATCGGCGTGATGCACCAGGTGGTGAACGCACAGCTGGCGGCCCGCCGGGCCGGCACCCACAGCACCAAGGGCCGGGCCGAGGTGGCCGGCGGCGGCTCGAAGCCCTGGCGCCAGAAGGGCACCGGCCGGGCCCGCCACGGGTCCATCAGGTCGCCCCAATGGCGGGGTGGCGGCGCGGCCCACGGCCCCAAGCCCCGCGACTACCGCCAGCGCACCCCCAAGAAGATGAAGCGTCTGGCCCTTGTCTCCGCGCTGTCGGACCGGGCCCGCGCCGGCAGCGTGATCGTCGTCGACCGCTGGCGCTTCGACGAGCCCCGCACCCGCGACGCGGCGGCCGCCCTCGACGCCATCGGAGCGACGGGGAAGGTCCTGGTGGTGCTGGGCGACGATGATTCCGACGCCCAGAAGAGCTTCCGCAATCTCGGGGTAGTGCACTGCCTGCACTACCGCGAGCTGAACACCTACGACGTGCTCAACAGCGACGTGGTGGTGTTCACGTCGGACACCCTGCCCACCGGCGCCGGGTCCGGGGGTGACGGCGATGCGTGATCACCGCGACGTGATCCTGCGGCCCGTCGTGTCGGAGAAGAGCTACACGCTGCTGGCCGACAACGTCTACACCTTCATCGTCGCCCCGGAGGCCACCAAGCCTGAGATCCGGGCTGCGGTGGAGGCGATCTTCGAGGTGGAGGTCGTCAAGGTCAACACCTTGCGCCGCAAGGGGAAGCGGCGGCACAACCGCCGCAACAACACCTGGGGACGGCGGGCCGACACCAAGCGCGCCCTGGTCACTCTGGCCGCGGGCGACTCGATCGATCTCTTCGAGGCCTGACCATGGCGATCCGCAAACGCAAACCGTCCAGCCCCGGTCGCCGCTTCCAGACCGCGTCCGACTTCTCGGAGATCACCCGCACCCAGCCTGAGCGCAGCCTGCTGGTGAAGCAGTCGGGTACCGGCGGTCGCAACAACCACGGGCGCAAGACGGCCCGGCACCGCGGCGGCGGACACAAGCAGCGCTACCGCAGGATCGACTTCACCCGGACCAAGGACAACATTCCGGCCACGGTGGCGGCCATCGAGTACGACCCGAATCGCACCTGCCGGATCGCGTTGCTCCACTACCACGACGGAGAGAAGCGGTACATCCTGGCACCCAAGGGCGTGGAGGTCGGCGACCGTCTCATGTCGGGGCAGGGGTCCGAGATCCGCCCCGGCAACGCCTTGGCACTGCGCTACATCCCGGTGGGCACGGTCGTGCACAACGTCGAGTTGAAGCCGGGCGGGGGCGGCCGTATGGGCCGCAGCGCGGGCGCCAGCGTGCAGCTCGTGGCCAAGGAGGGCCGTTTCGCCACCCTTCGCTTGCCCAGCACGGAGATGAGGCGGGTGCCGATCGACTGCCGGGCCACGATCGGTGAGGTCGGCAACTCCGAGCACGAGCTCACCAAGATCGGGAAGGCGGGCCGCAACCGCTGGAAGGGCGTGCGCCCACAGACGCGGGGCGTGGCCATGAACCCGGTGGACCATCCCCTCGGCGGCGGCGAGGGCAAGTCCTCGGGCGGGCGCCACCCGGTCTCGCCCTGGGGCAAGCCCGAGGGACGGACCCGGGCCCGCCGCAAAGACTCCGACAAGCTGATCGTTCGCCGCCGCCGCCGGCGCGGCACCCGGAGGTAGAGCCATGCCCCGCAGCCTCAAGAAGGGTCCCTTCGTGGACGACCACCTGCTGCGCAAGATCGACGAGCTCAACGAGCGCAACGAGAAGAGGGTGGTCAAGACGTGGTCGCGCCGGTCCACCATCATCCCCGACATGGTGGGGCACACCCTGGCGGTGCACGACGGTCGCAAGCATGTGCCGGTGTACATCACCGAGTCGATGGTGGGGCACAAGCTCGGCGAGTTCGCACCGACCCGTACGTTCCGGTTCCACGCCGGCCAGGAGCGGGGGGCGCGTCGCTGATGGTCTCCACCAAGACCAACGAGCGTCCCGGAACCCGGGCACGAGCCTCCTACGTGCGAACCTCGGCGTACAAGGCCCGCGAGGTTCTCGACCTCATCCGGGGAAAGGGCTGCGCCGACGCGCGGGACGTCCTCGCCTTCTCCGAGCGCGACGTCGCCCTGCCCATCAGCAAGGTGCTGGAGTCGGCGCTCGCCAATGCCGAACACAACGACGGCCTCGACGTCGACGAGCTCTACGTGTCGGCCTGCTACGCCGACGAGGGACCCACTCTCAAGCGCTGGCGTCCCCGAGCCCGGGGACGGGCCACCCGCATTCGCAAGCGCACGTGCCACATCACGGTGATCGTCAGCCGTTACGACCCCGAGACCCTCGAGAAGGTGCTGGCCCGGCAGTCGCAGCGCGGCATGGCAGCGGCCGAGGCCCGGCGCCGCCGGGTGGCGCGGTCCCGAGCTGCGACCCAGCAGGAAGCCGCCGCATCCGGCGAGCAGGCCGAAGAAGTGGACGTCGAGGCGGAGGCCGACGTGGAGGCCCAGGCCGCGGCCGTGGTGGAGGCTACCGAGGCGGCCATGGCCGGAGAGGGGTCAGGAGAGCCTGACGGCGGCGACACGGTCGAGCACACCGCCGCAGACGGCGCGGATGGGCCGAACGAGGCCGAAGACGCCGGCGCAGACGACGCTGAAGAGTCCGACAAGGCTGACGGGAGCGGCTGATGGGTCAAAAGGTCAACCCCTACGGGTTCCGCCTGGGAGTCACCACCGAGTGGAAGAGCCGCTGGTTCGCCGACCGCAAGGAGTACGCGGACAACGTCATCGAGGACTGGAAGATCCGCGACTTCCTGATGACTGAGCTGCCTCATGCAGCCATCAGCCGCGTGGAGGTCGAGCGCACCCGCGACCGGCTGCGTGTCGACGTGCACACCGCGCGGCCCGGCATCGTGATCGGCCGCCGGGGCGCCGAGGCCGACCGGCTGCGGGCCGGCCTCACCGAGATCAGCGGCAACCCCCGCGTCCAGCTCAACATCCAGGAGATCAAGCAGCCCGAACTCGACGCCGCCCTCATCGCCCAGGGCGTCGCCGACCAGCTCACCGGCCGGGTGGCCTTCCGCCGAGCGATGAAGCGGGCGGTGCAGAACGCCCAGCGGGCCGGCGCCCTGGGAATCCGGGTGCAGTGCTCGGGACGGCTGGGCGGCTCGGAGATGGCCCGCACCGAGTGGTACCGCGAGGGGCGGGTGCCGCTCCACACCCTGAGGGCCGACGTCGACTACGGTTTCCGCGAGGCCCGCACCACCTACGGCCGGATCGGCGTGAAGGTGTGGCTGTACAAGGGCGACATACTGCCCTACAAGACGCTCTCCGAGGACAAGGCCTCGAAGGAGGCGGCCATGGCCGCGGGGGAGACGTCGGGCCCGGGGGCTCGGCCCCGCAAGATCGTCTCGTCCGCGGCGGCCCGGCGCCGCGAGTTCAGCGACGAGACGGTCGACGAGGAGCCGGCGCCGCTCATCGGCAAGGCCGATCCGGAGTTCGAGAAGCTGCTCGACGAGGAGGCCGCCATCGAAGCGTCCACCCGGGAGCACCACGAGACGCCGCACTTCCGCCCGGGCGACGACTGAGGACATCGCGATGAGCAGACACATCCGCACAAGCCGCAGGCCTGGCCGACAGCTCGCGATGAGCGGGCGTAGCGGCACGCGGCAGGACGACTGAGAGACCTTGTCATGTTGATGCCGCGCAAGGTCCGCCACCGCAAGCACCACCGGGGCCGCACCAAGGGCGTCTCGAAGGGACGCACCGAGGTCGCCCACGGCGATTTCGGCATCCAGGCCCTCGAGCCCGGATGGCTCACCTCGCGCCAGATCGAGGCTGCCCGTGTGGCCATGACCCGCCACATCAAGCGGGGCGGCAAGGTATGGATCAACGTGTTCCCCGACAAGCCCGTGACCAAGAAGCCGGCCGAGACGCGCATGGGTTCGGGCAAGGGGAACCCAGAGCACTGGGTGGCGGTCGTGCGGCCCGGCCGCGTCCTGTTCGAGCTGTCCTACCACGACGAGACCATCGCCCGGGGCGCCATCGACCGGGCCATCCAGAAGCTCCCCATGAAGGCCCGCTTCGTCACCCGGGAGGAGGGGTTCTAGATGGCCCGCGCCAAGGCCCTTAACGATCTCGGCGACCCCGATTTGATCGAACGCTTGTCCGAGGCGAAGGAGGAGCTGTTCAACCTGCGCTTCCAGTTCGCCACTGGCCAGCTGGACAACCCGGCCCGCCTCAAGCAGGTGCGCCGCGGCATCGCCCGCGTGCTCACCGAGTTGCGGGCCCGCGAGATAGCGGCCGCGGAGGCGGAGCTGCTCGCTACCGAGGGGAGATGACGATGGTCGAGGGATCAGAGCCGCGCGGCAACCGCCGCAAGGTGCGTGAGGGAGTGGTGGTCTCCGACCGCATGGACAAGACGGTGATCGTCGAGGCCACCGAGAAGGTGCGTCACCCGCGGTACGACAAGACGGTTCAGCGCACGACCCGCCTCGCCGTCCACGACGCCGAGAACGAACTGGGCGTGGGCGACCTGGTGCGGGTGGCCGAGACCCGGCCACTGTCCAAGACCAAGCGCTGGCGCCTCGTGGAGATCCTGGAGCGTGCCAAGTGATCCATCAGGTCGCAGGAATCTTGGAGCGCGGAGCATGATCCAGCAGGAGTCCCGGCTGCGGGTCGCCGACAACTCCGGCGCCAAGGAGGTGCTGTGCATCAAGGTGCTCGGCGGCTCCAGGCGCCGCTATGCCTCCGTCGGCGACGTGTTCGTAGCCACCGTCAAGGACGCCATCCCGGGCGCGCAGGTCCGGAAGGGCGACCTCGTCCGCTGCGTGGTGGTGCGCACCCGCAAGGAGAAGCGGCGGGGCGACGGCAGCTACATCCGCTTCGACGAGAACGCCGCGGTCCTGATCAACGAGCAGGACCAGCCTCGGGGCACCCGTATCTTCGGGCCAGTTGGCCGCGAGCTCCGCGACAAGCAGTTCATGCGCATCGTGTCTCTGGCACCGGAGGTGCTGTGATGGCCAGAAGTTCCAAGCGCGCCCGCCCGACCCGGCGCTCCATGAAGATCGTCAAGGGCGACCGGGTCGTGGTGCTGTCCGGCAAGGACGCCGGCGCGGAGGGCACGGTCGAACGGGTCATACCCGCCTCGGGCAAGGTGATCGTCGAGGGCGTCAACGTCTCCAAACGGCACCAGGCGCCCACCCGCAACATCCAGCAGGGAGGCATCATCGACAAGACGATGCCCATCGACGCGTCCAACGTCGCCCTGGTGAGCCCGACCGACGGCAAGCCCACCCGGGTCGGCTACCGGTTCACGCCCGAGGGCGCCAAGGTCCGTGTCTGCCGCCGCACGGGGGCCGACCTGTGAGCACCGCAACCGGCTACCGGCCCCGGCTGCGCACCGCGTTCGACACCGAGATCAAGCCCGCGCTGGTCGAGCAGTTGGGCCTGTCCAACGTCATGATGGCGCCCAAGCTCACCAAGATCGTGGTCAACATGGGTGTCGGCGAGGCCATCACCCAGGCGAAGCTGCTCGAGGGCGCACTGGCCGACCTGGCCGTGATCGCGGGCCAGAAGCCGGTCATCACTCGGGCCAAGCGGTCCCTGGCCAGCTTCAAGCTGCGTGCCGGCATGGCCATCGGATGCAAGGTCACGCTGCGCGGCGACCGCATGTACGAGTTCTTCGACCGGCTCATCACGCTGGCCATCCCTCGCATCCGCGACTTCCGCGGGCTGCCGCTGCGGTCCTTCGACGGCAGCGGCAACTACACGTTCGGGATCACCGAACAGCTCATCTTCCCGGAGGTCGACTACGACACGGTCGACGCCACCCGGGGGATGGACATCACGATCGTCACGACAGCCGAGTCGGACGCCGAGGGCCGGGCGCTCCTGGAGGCGTTCGGGTTTCCGTTCCGCCGAGAGGGGCAATGAGCGATGGCCAAGAAGGCTCTGAAGGAGAAGCAGCAACGCACTCCGAAGTTCAAGGTGCGGGCTTACACGCGGTGCCGCGTGTGCGGCCGGCCCCGTTCCGTTTACAGGAAATTCAGCCTGTGCCGCATCTGCCTGCGCGACCTGGCCCACGCCGGGGAGTTGCCCGGCGTCAAGAAGGCGAGCTGGTGAGGTGACCTGCCGATGACGATGACAGATCCGATCGCAGACATGCTGACCCGCATCCGCAACGCCAACGTGGCTATGCACGACGAGGTCTCCATGCCGTCGTCGAAGCGCAAGCTGGCCTTGGCCGACGTCCTGAAGCGGGAGGGCTACATAGCGTCCTACGCCGAGAAGGACAACACGCTCCGGCCGGGCAAGACGCTCACGATCGAGATGAAGTACTCGCCTGAGCGCGACCGCGTCATCCGGGGACTGCGGCGCATCTCCAAGCCGGGGCTGCGCATCTACCGCAAGCGCGACGAGATTCCCCGGGTCCAGGGCGGGCTCGGGGTGGCGGTGGTGTCCACCAACAAGGGTCTGATGAGCGATCGAGAGGCGAGGAGGAACCGCATGGGCGGCGAGATCCTCTGCTACGTGTGGTGATCCTATGAGTCGCGTAGGGAGTTCCCCGATCACAGTCCCGGACGGTGTGGACGTGACCGTCGAGGGCCGCACCGTAGTGGTGACGGGCGCCAAGGGCACGCTGCGCCGGGACCTTCCCGGCGAGATCAGCCTGCGCCCCGCCGACGGGGCCCTGCACGTCGAGCGTCCCGACGACGCCGCGCGGAGCAGGTCGTTGCACGGGCTCACCCGGAGCCTGGTGCAGAACATGGTCACCGGCGTGAGCGAGGGCTTCAGCAAGGAGCTGCGCATCCAGGGCGTGGGCTACCGGGTCGCTGAGTCCACCCCGACCTCGCTGGAGCTGGCGCTGGGCTTCAGCCACACCGTGAAGATCTCGGCGCCCGACGGCGTGGAGTTCGAGGTCCCGCAGCGCACCCAGATTCTCGTCAAGGGTATCGACAAGCAGCTCGTCGGCCAGGTGGCGGCCGACATCAGGAAGTGGCGCCCGCCCGAGCCCTACAAGGGGAAGGGCATCCGCTATGCCGACGAGCGGGTCAAGCGCAAGGCCGGCAAGGCGGCGAAGTAGCGATGGTTGGTAGTCATGGTTGATCAGGCCAGAAAGCGCCGGGTGGACCGCATCCGCCGTCACCGGCGCGTCCGCAAGAAGGTGCAGGGAACGGCTCAACGGCCGCGGCTGTCGGTGTTCCGGTCGAGCCGGCACATCTCCGCCCAGATCATCGACGACCTTGAGGGTGTGACCCTGGCTTCGGCGTCGACCCTCGAGGCCGACCTCCGCTCGGCCCCGGGCGGCAACGTGGCCGCGGCCCGCACCGTGGGGACGCTCATAGCGCAGCGGGCCCTGGAAGCGGGAATCACCACTGCGGTGTTCGACCGGGGCGGTTACAAGTACCACGGCAGGGTGGCCGAGCTCGCCAACGCGGCTCGCGCGGCAGGATTGGAGTTCTGACCCGATGAGCGAAGAGCAACTTCTCCTTCCAGGACTGGAGCGCTGATGAGCGAGGAGCGCACGGGTGGTCCGCCGCTGCGGGAGTCCCGGGTGATCAACATCAATCGGGTGGCCAAGGTGGTCAAGGGCGGGCGCCGGTTCTCGTTCACCGCCCTGGTGGTGATCGGAGACGGCGCGGGCCGAGTCGGCCTCGGCTACGGCAAGGCCAAGGAGGTGCCCCTGGCCATACAGAAGGGCACCGAGGAGGCCAGGCGCAACGTCTTCGAGGTTCCGATGGCGGGCAGCACGATCATGCATCCGGTGATCGGCACGACCGGAGCGGGGAGGGTGCTGCTCAAGCCGGCCGCTCCCGGCACCGGCGTCATCGCCGGCGGAGCCGCTAGGGCCATCCTCGAGGAGGCGGGCATAGGCGACGTGCTGTGCAAGTCGCTCGGATCGCCCAACCACATCAACGTCGCGAGGGCCACCATCAGCGGGCTGCAGTCGCTGCGCCGCCCCGACGAGGTCGCTCGCCTGCGGGGCCTGGACCCCACCGACTTCCTGCCCAAGGGCCTGTGGGACGCGTACCAGACCACCCGGATGGACCGGGCCGCGGCGGCCCAGCGCCGCGCCGAAGAGGCCGAGGACGAGTGATGGCTCTGCGGGTGACCCAGGTCCGCTCCGCCATCGGGTCGAAGCCCAAGCAGCGCGGTACGCTTCGAGCCCTCGGCTTGGGACGGATCGGCCGGAGCAACACCCTGCCCGACCGTCCCGAGATCCGCGGCATGATCCAACGGGTTCCGCACCTGGTCTCCGTGGAGGAGGTGGACGGATGACAGAGCAGACGAAGCTGCACGATCTGCGGTCCGCCCCGGGGTCGCGCAAGAGGCCCAGGCGGGTGGCGCGGGGCATCGCCGGGCGCGGCGGCAAGACCGCGGGCCGTGGCATGAAGGGCCAGAAGGCTCGCAGCAAGGTGCCCCTCGGCTTCGAGGGCGGTCAGATGCCGCTGCTGCGCCGCGTTCCCAAGTGGCGGGGCTTCACCAACCCGTTCCGGGTCGAGTACCAGCCCGTCAACCTCGACACCATAGAGGCCACTGGCCTGGACGAGGTATCGCCGGAGACCCTGCGTGATCAGGGCCTGGTCGGCAAGAAGGCGCTCGTGAAGGTGCTGGGCCGGGGCGAACTCAACCGTGCGGTGCAGGTGAAGGCTCATGCCGTGTCCGCCTCGGCAGCCGAGGCCATCGCCGCAGCCGGCGGCAGCGTCGAGATCATCGGTAAGCCCTGGAGTGACCGCCGGCCGCCCCACGGCAGCTACAACCAGCACACCAACCGCTGACGGCGGCACCATGAGTCTCGCTGCGCAACCGTCCGGTGTCGGGGAGGCGGCCGTGCTGACCCGCGTGTTGAACATGTTCCGTCCGGTGTCGGGGAGGCGGCCGTGCTGACCCGCGTGTTGAACATGTTCCGCATCCCGGATCTGCGCAACAAGATCCTCTTCACGCTGTTCATCATCGGCATCTACCGCCTCGGCGCGTTCATCCCGGCGCCCTATGTCGACACCGACGCGGTCCAGCTGATGCGGGACCAGGCCAACACATCCGGTGGGATCCTCGGGTTCGTGCAGCTGTTCTCGGGAGGTGCGCTCACCCAGTTCGCCATCTTCGCGCTGGGGATCATGCCCTACATCACGGCATCGATCATCATGCAGATCCTGGGCGTAGTGATCCCCCGCATCGAGCAGTGGCAGCAGCAGGGTGCGGTGGGCCAGCGCAAGATCACCCAGTGGACGCGCTACCTCACCGTCGGCATCGCCCTGCTCCAGTCGACCAGCTTCGCGTTCCTGTTCCACAGCGGCGCCCTGGTGGGCGGGATCGACCTGCTGCCCGACTTCACCGTGTGGGCCGTGTTCGTGGTGGTCCTGACGCTCACCACCGGCACCGCCCTGCTGATGTGGATGGGGGAGCTGATCACCCAGCGCGGCATCGGCAACGGCATGTCGCTGCTGATCTTCACCAGCGTGGTGTCCACCCTGCCCGCCCAGCTCACCGCGGTCAGGGCCAACAACGGGATCGATGCCCTGATCGGCTTCATCCTGGTGGCGGTGACCCTGCTGGTGTGCATCGTCTTCGTGGAGCAGGGCCAGCGCCGCATCCCGGTCCAGTTCGCCAAGCGGGTGGTGGGCCGGCGCATGTACGGGGGCCAGAGCACCTACATCCCGCTCAAGGTCAACCAGTCCGGCGTGATCCCCATCATCTTCGCCAGCTCGGTGCTCTACCTGCCCACCCTGATCGGTGCGGCCATGCCCGACGGCGGTATCGGCGGCTCGATCCAGGATTTCGTCAACGACCACCTCACCTACCCGACCAGCCCCGTGTACCTCTTCTTCTTCGGCCTGATGATCATCGGGTTCGCCTACTTCTACACGGCCATCACCTTCGACCCGGTCAAGCAGGCCGACACCATCCGCAAGCAGGGCGGGTTCATCCCGGGGATCCGTCCCGGAGTCCAGACCGAGCGCTACCTGGCGAAGATCCTGTCGCGCATCACCCTTCCCGGATCGCTGTTCATCGCCGCGGTGGCTCTGGTCCCCTCCATCCTCTACGCGGTGTTCCTCGACAGCGACCTGGGCCCGGGCGCGGGCGGCGGCGCCAGCGGGCTCCTGTACGGGGGCATCTCGCTGCTGATCGCCACCGGCGTGGCCCTCGAGACCATGAAGCAGATCGACAGCCAGCTCATGATGAGAAACTACGAAGGTTTCCTCAAGTAACTTCATGGCACCTCTGCGCATGGTGATCCTCGGCCGGCAGGGGTCGGGCAAGGGCACTCAGTCGGAGCGCCTCACCGCCCGGTTCGGGTGCGTGCACCTTTCGACCGGCGACGCCCTGCGGGCCGCAGTGGCGGCCGGCACCGAACTCGGCCGGCAGGCCAAGACGATCATGGACTCCGGCGCTCTGGTCGGAGACGACATCATGAACGGCATCGTGCGCGACCGGCTGGCCCGCGACGACGTCGTGGAGGCCGGCGTGCTGCTCGACGGCTACCCCCGCACCGCCGATCAGGCCGACGCGCTGGAGGCCGTTCTGAACGACCTCGGCCATCGTCTGGACGTGGCCCTGAACATAGACGTGCCCATAGAGGAGGTCACGACCCGGATGCTGGAGCGGGGCCGCTCCGACGACACCGGTGAGGCGATCCAGCGCCGTCTGGAGCTCTATGAGGAGCAGACCGCGCCGCTACGCGACTGGTTCGAGGCGCGCGGACTGCTTGCCACCATCGACGGCGTCGGCACGCCGGACGAGGTCTTTGAGCGGGTGGTAGCCGCCATCGAGCACGGTCGCAGTTGATGGGTTGGATGGCCGGTCGGGCGCAGGTAGCGTTGCACTTCGGCCTAGGGGCGGTGCTGGCGCGCTCCGATCAGGGCTCATCCCGCAGGAGGACAGACGCTGCCGAAACCGAAAGAGGACGCGATCGTATTGGAGGGGACCGTCACGGAGTCCCTTCCCAACGCGATGTTCCGCGTGGAGCTCGAGAACGGCCATTTCGTGCTGGCCCACATCTCGGGCAAGATGCGGATGCATTACATCCGGATACTCCCCGGGGATCGCGTCCAGGTCGAGGTGACGCCGTACGACCTCCAGAGGGGCCGAATCACCTATCGTTACAAGTGAGCATCAACCACCGATGAAAGTCCAACCCAGCGTCAAGAAGATCTGCGACCGCTGCAAGGTCATCCGCCGGCGCGGACGCGTCATGGTGATCTGCGACAACGCTCGCCACAAGCAGAGGCAGGGCTGACATGGCGCGTATCTCAGGCGTCGACATCCCCCGCGAGAAGCGGGTGGAGATCTCACTGACCTACATCTTCGGTATCGGCCGGAGCACCGCCCAGCAGATCTGCGCGGTCACCGAGATCAACCCCGAGACCAGGGTGCGCAACCTCACCGACGATGAGGTGGCGAGGCTCAGGGGCTTCATCGACAGCAACTTGCGGGTGGAGGGCGACCTGCGGCGCGAGACGTCCCAGGACATCAAGCGGAAGATGGAGATCGGCTGCTACCAGGGCCTGCGACACCGCCGCGGCCTTCCCGTGCGGGGTCAGCGGACCCATACGAATGCCCGCACCCGCAAGGGCCCGAAGCGGACCGTGGCGGGCAAGAAGAAGGTCAAGAAGTAGGCCTGCGGGGCTAGGCAGGGAAGGTCGAGAGGTAGGCAACTGGCGCTATGGCGAAACCATCGTCGGACAAGAGGCGCACGCGCAAGCGCGAACGCAAGAACGTGGCCCACGGCGTGGCTCACATAAAGAGTTCGTTCAACAACACGATCATCACCATCACCGACCTCCAGGGCAACGTTGTCTCGTGGGCCTCGGCGGGCAACGTCGGGTTCAAGGGCTCGCGGAAGTCCACGCCCTTCGCGGCGCAGATGGCCGCCGAGCAGGCTGCTCGCAAGGCGATGGAGCACGGCCTGCGCAAGGTAGACGTGCAGGTCAAGGGACCCGGGTCGGGTCGCGAGACCGCCATCCGGTCGATCCAGAACATCGGCATCGACGTGACCGGCATCACCGACGTCACGCCAGTGCCCCACAACGGCTGCCGACAGCCCAAGCGCAGAAGGGTCTGAAGTGTCACGCTACACGGGGCCCAAGGCGCGGGTGTCGCGCCGGCTCAACACCAACATCTGGGGCACCAAGGGAGAGGCCATCGCCCTCGACCGGCGACCCTACCCGCCGGGCGATCGGGGTCGCTCGCGGCGGCGCAGCACCGCGTCGGAGTTCCTGGTGCAGATGCAGGAGAAGCAGAAGGCCCGTCACACCTACGGGTTGACCGAGCGCCAGTTCCGCAACCTGTTCGCCGAGGCCAGCCGCCGCCAGGGCGTCACCGGCGAGAACATGCTGCGGTTCCTGGAGTTGCGTCTCGACAACTTCGTCTACCGCATGGGCTGGGGCGCCACCCGTCCCCAGGCCCGCCAGCTGGTCAACCACGGCCACCTCAACGTGAACGGTTCCCGGGTGACCATTCCCAGCTACCGGCTGCGCAAGGGCGATGTCGTCGAACTGCGGGACAAGATCCGCAACTCGGCCACCGTCCAGTGGAACGTCGACGTGCTCGACCGCACCCCGCCCGCATGGATCGACCGCGGCGAGGACAACTTCAGCGCCACGGTGCGCGAGCTGCCCATACGGGAGCAGATCGACGTGCCGATCCGTGAGCAGCTCATCGTCGAGCTGTACTCCAAGTAACCAATTCTTGTCAACCGAGTTCTACTCCAAGTCACCGAACCCTGACTGACGCAGGAGAGTCGAGGAGTCCCAATGCTTGTAATGCAGCGCCCGACCGTCGAAGTGCTCGAGTTGGCCGACGGCAATAGGCAGCAGTTCGCGATCGGCCCCCTCGAGCCCGGCTTCGGCCACACGCTCGGCAACTCGTTGCGGCGCACGCTGCTGTCATCCATTCCGGGAGCAGCCGTCACCCAAGTCCGCTTCGACAGCGCGTTGCACGAGTTCGCCACCATCTCGGGCGTGGCCGAGGATGTCACCGACATCATCCTGAATCTCAAGGACCTGGTGCTGGTGGTGCTGTGCGAGGAGCCGGTCACGCTGCGGCTCGACATGCGCGGCCCGGCCGACGTCACCGCGAGCGACATCCAGCGCCACCCCGACGTGGAGATCCTCAACCCGGAGGCTCCGATCGCCACGCTCAACCACAAAGGCCGGCTGGCGGTCGACATCACCGTGGCCCGGGGCCGCGGCTATGTGTCCGCCGAGGAGAACAAGGAGCTGACGGCAGCCATCGGCGTGATTCCCGTCGACTCGATCTACTCCCCGGTACGGCGTGTCGCCTTCGACGTCGAGGCCACCCGGGTCGAACAGTCCACCGACTACGACCGGCTGGTCCTCGAAGTGGAGACAGACGGGTCGATCTCCCCGACCGACGCGGTGGCCTCTGCCGGCGCGACGCTGCGCAGCCTCATCCAGATGATCGAGGAGATGAGCGACGAGCCTCGGGGTCTGGAGTTGGGCGAGATCGTGTCGGTGACCCAGCCCGACGCCGAGGCGGAACTCATGGTGGACGACCTCGAGTTGACCGAGCGTCCCCGCAACTGCCTCAAGCGGGCCCAGATCAACACGCTCAACGAGCTGCTGGAACAGACCCCCGACGACTTGCTGGCCATCACGAACTTCGGCGAGAAGAGCCTCGACGAGGTCGTCGCCAAACTCGACGAGCGCGGCCTGTCGTTGCGAGGCGGCGCGGGCCGATGAGAGCCTGTCGCGTCGCAGCGGCGTCACTCCCGCTCTTGTTCGCTGCGCTCACGGGCCGCTCGGGCCACGGCCTCGCTGTGCGCGTCGCCGATCCGTCCACAGGTCGCGGCACATCCGCTCGGCCTCTGCGAGGCGGCGGGAGCTGACGTGCCGGGCCGTCCCCGCAAGGGCCGCCGCTTCGGGGGCAGCAGCCGTCATCAGAAGCTGATGATGGCGAACCTCGTGGCGTCGCTGATCGCGGCGGAGGGCATAACCACCACCGAGGCCAAGGCCAAAGCGGTGCGCCCCATAGCCGAGAAGATGATCACCAAGGCTCGCCGGGGCGGCGTTCACAACCATCGGCAGGTGGTGAAGTTCCTGGGCGACCGGGAGATGGCGTCCAAGCTCTTCGACGAGATCGGCCCCCGTTACGTTGATCGCCCCGGCGGCTACACACGCATCGTCAAGCTCGGGCCACGCCACGGCGACAACGCTCCCATGGCGCGCATCGAACTGGTCTGAGAGACCGAGCGGCACGGAGCCTCTGATTGTCCGGAGGCGATAGTCCCGTCGGGGTCGTCCGCATGCGGATGACCGTGGCGTACGACGGCTCGCACTATCACGGGTTCGCCCGCAACGAGGGGGTGCCCACGGTTGCCGGGGCCCTCATCGGCGCCCTCAGCAACGTGCTGGGCCATTCCGTCGACCTCGTCTGCGCGGGGCGCACCGACCGTGGCGTGCATGCGCGGGCCCAGGTGGTCTCCTTCGACGCCGACGTGGAGCGGGCCGATCCGGTCCGTCTGGTGCGAGCCATCAACCGCATGTGCGGCCCCTACATCTCAGCGTCGAGGGCCAGCGTCGCGCCGGCCGACTTCGACGCTCGGCGCTCCTGCACCGGTCGGGTCTACCGGTACCGGATACTCAACTCCCCGGTTCCCGATCCGCTGACGGGCGGCCTGTGCTGGCATGTCGAGCACCGGCTGGATCTGCGTGCCATGCGCACGGCCGCGGACCGGCTGCTGGGCGATCACGACTTCAGCTCCTTCTGCCGCCGCAATCCCTCGCATCCCGACCAGTCGATGGTGCGCACCGTGCGACGAGCCGTGTGGTGGCTCGAGGGCGACGTCGCGGTGTTCGAGATCGAGGCCAGTTCGTTCTGCCACCAGATGGTGCGCTCGCTGGTGGCGCTGCTGGCGTCGGTGGGCCTGGGTCGCCACAAGCCCTCCGACGTGGGCGCGATCATCGCAGCCCGCGACCGCAGCGCGGCGCCCTCTCCCGCCCCGCCCCACGGCCTGGTGCTCTGGGCCGCCCTCTACGACCGGAGCACAGAGGGGTTGGCGCCCGCTTAGGGCGGGCATCAGATTGTCGTTCGGCGAGCTCAGCCCTAGCCTGAGAGGCCGGTCTGTGCGACGGCCCGGACCGGCGGATCGGGCCTCAGCCGAACGACTAACCGACGGGAGCGAACGTGGCGACCTACAGCCCCAAAGCCTCTGAGATCGAGCGCAGCTGGCACCTCGTCGACGCTGAGGGGATGGTCCTCGGACGGCTCGCCACCGAGGTGGCGACGCTGCTACGGGGCAAGCACAAGCCCATTTTCGCCCCCCACATCGACACCGGCGACCATGTGGTGATCGTCAACGCCGACAAGGTCGTGCTCACCGCGGGCAAGGCCGACTCGAAGCTGGTCTACCGCCACTCCGGCTACCCCGGCGGCCTGCGCACCGAGACCTACGGCTCCAAGCTGGCCCGCCGCCCCGACGAGGCCGTGCGGGACACGATCCGGGGCATGCTGCCCAAGACGAGGCTGGGACGGGCCCAGATCCGCAAGCTCAAGGTCTACGCCGGTCCCACCCATCCCCACACCGCCCAGAAGCCCCAGCCCTACACCATCGAGCACGCCAGAGCCCGATGAGGCGCCTTCCAACGATCGAGGTGATGTCACGATGAGTGCTCCGCTCGTGCAGGCAACCGGACGCCGCAAGCGATCGGTGGCCCGGGTCCGGCTCCGGACGGGGGCCGGGACCATCACGATCAACGGCCGCGCCGTGGAGGAGTACTTCCCGTCGCGCGCCCATCAGATGCACATACTCGAGCCCATGACGGTCACCGCCACCGAGGGCCGCTACGACGTGGAGGCCACCATCCACGGCGGCGGATCCAGCGGTCAGGCCGGTGCGCTCCGACTGGGCATCTCTCGAGGGCTCGTCGAGGTGGAGCCCGAGTTGCGCGACACGCTCAAGAAGGGCGGGTACCTCACTCGCGACCCGCGCAAGAAGGAAGCGAAGAAGTACGGCCTCAAGAAGGCGCGCAAGGCACCGCAGTACAGCAAGCGCTGACGGCCGGGTCTGGCAGGGAGTGCCCCCGGGCCCGATCAAGGAAGCCGCGGACGTGCTTGCCCGCTGGCGGCGCGAGATCTTCAAGAAGCCGCGGTCCATCCGCTCGGCTCCCGGGGCCGGCTGAGGTCTCAAGGGGCCGGTGACAGCGTGACTTTGCGGTTCGGCACGGACGGCGTGCGGGGCGACGCCCGCCGCGAGCTGACTCCGGAGTTCGTCGAGGCGCTTGGAAGCACTGCGGCCGAGGTGCTCGGAGCAGAGCGGCTGGCGGTTGGGCGCGATCCCAGAGCATCAGGCCCGAGTCTTGTGGAGGCCCTGTGCCGGGGTGTGCGGCGCGCCGGAGGCAATCCTGTCGATCTGGGCGTCGTGCCGACCCCCGTAGTGGCCCGTTGGTGCGACGACGAGCAGGTCGCCGGCGCCATGGTCTCGGCATCGCACAACCGGTGGCACGACAACGGGGTGAAACTGTTCGGCCCCGGAGGCCGAAAGCTCAGCGATGAGGCCCAGACCGACATCGAGCGACGCCTCTCCGGGACGGCGGCCGGTGTCGGGGCGGCTGCCGGCGTAGAGGCCGAGGCCGAGGCTGAGGCCGGGGCCGGTGCCGCCGGAGCAACCGATGCCGGCGAACTGGCCCGCCGGCGCCACCTTGAGGCGGTGACCGCCAGCCTCGAAGGGCGTGACCTGGACGGGCTGCACGTCGTGGTCGACGCCGCCAACGGCGCTGGGTCCATGCCCGGACCGGAGTGCCTGCGCGGCCTGGGCGCCGCGGTGGACACGATCCACGCCTCGCCCGACGGCTACAACATCAACGATGGCTGCGGTTCGATGCATCCCGAGAGCCTTCAGGCCGCGGTGGTCTCGTCAGGAGCTGATGCCGGAGTGGCCTTCGACGGGGACGCCGATCGGGTCCTGGCCGTCGACGGTGGCGGGACCTTGGTCGATGGCGACCAGATCCTCGCGATCTGCGCGGTCGACCGGGCCGGGCGCAGGCGGCTCACCGGCGATGCCGTGGTGGTCACGGTGATGGCCAACCTGGGCTTGCGTCGGGCCATGGCCGCCCACGGCATCGGCGTGGTCGAGACGCCGGTGGGCGACCGCCATGTCCTCGGCGCCTTGGAAGACCGGGGCCTGATGCTGGGCGGCGAGCAGTCCGGGCACCTGATATTCCGCGACCTGGCCACCACCGGAGACGGTCTGCTGACCGCCGTGCAACTGCTGGACACCCTCAAGCGATCCGGCGTCAGCCTGCGGAGCCTGGCCGCGAGGACCATGACCCGCGTTCCCCAGGTGCTCGTGGGCGTGCCCATGCCCTCTTCGGCGCGATCGGCCGATCTTGACACGGCGCTCGGGGCCATCGCGGCCGCGGCCGCTGCCCGTCTCGGCGACTCGGGACGCGCGCTGGTGCGCCGATCGGGCACCGAGCCGCTGATCCGGGTGATGGTGGAGGCCATGGACCCCGGGACGGCGCAGGCCGAGGCCGACCAGCTCGCCGCCGACGTCGCAGAAGTGTTGTCATGCCCGTAGGGCGAACTTCTCAGAGGTGGAAGATCGCATGAAGTTCGTGCCGGAGCGCTGATCAGACATGTGCGGGATAGTTGCCATCGTGCGCCGCCCGTCGACGCGGCCGGTCCCCAGCGCCGCCGACGTGACCGGCATGGTCGAGGCGGCCGCCACCGCCCTGTCGGACGGCGTCGCCGTGGCCGGGGGGCGTCTGGTGGACCTGGCCCAGCAGTTGGGACCCGCGGCCGAGCGGCTGCATGCGGCCAACCAGCTGTTGGGCGGTGTGCCCGGCCTGCGTCTCCTGCTCGAGTCGCCGGAGGTGGCCGGCACTCTCGGGGACCTCATCGACTCCGCCGCCGCTTCGGTGACCGCCCTGGAGGCGCGGCTCGACGTCGACACGTCGCTCGATACCGCCGAGCTGGAGCACCTCAACGAGCAGCTGGTGCGAGTCCGTGACGGCCTGTGGGCTCTCGGACGGGATCGGCTGGGAGCCTCGCACTCAGTATCGAAGCTGCTCGCGAGAGCACAGCTGACTGCGAGCCCGGCTCCGGCTGCGGTCGAGGCGTTCCTGTCGATCCACCAGGCGCTGTCGGCGCTGGACCGGCTCGAAGTGCGCGGGCGCGACTCGGCTGGGCTGCACCTCCTGGTCAGCGGCCACGGACTCGACCGCCACGATCCCGTTGTGGCCGCGGCCTTGGAGCGCCGCGGCCAGGATTCGTCGTTCGGCTCGGGTTCGGTGCGCCTCGTTGGCGACGTGCTCAGCATCGTCCACAAGACCGCGGCCGAGATCGGCGAGCTGGGCGGCAACACCGCGACCCTGCGAGCCGCAGTGGCCTCCGACCAGCTGCTGGCCGCCGCGCTGGCCTCCAGCGATGCCCGCGTGCTCGTGCTGGCCCACACCCGCTGGGCCTCTATCGGCATCATCTCGGAGGCGAACGCCCATCCGCTCAACAGCGAGTTGCTCGGCGAGGACGTCCCTTACGTGATCGGGGCCATCAACGGGGACGTGGACAACTACGCCGAGCTGTTCGACGCGGCCGGTGTCCGGGTGCCGCCCGCGATCACCACCGACTCCAAGACCGTGCCCGCTCTGATGGGCCGCCGCCTGGCCGAGGGTGTGGCGGCGGGCGAGGCGTTCCGGCGCACAGTGGCGGAGTGCGAGGGGTCGGTGGCCGTGGCCGTCTGCACCGCGGCCTCGCCCGATCGTCTGCAGCTCGCGCTGCGAGGCAGCGGCCAGGCCCTGTACGTCGGTCTGGCCGATGACGCCTTCATCGTGGCCAGCGAGCCCTACGGGGTGGTGGAGGAGACGTCGGAGTATCTCCGCATGGACGGCGAGGCCGTCGCCGCCGGCGGCAATCCCGATACGGGCCGCGGGCAGATCGTGGAGATCGACGGCAGCCGGGCCGGCCTGATCGACGGTCTGTCCCGCCGTTCCTACGACGGAACTCCGCTTCCGGTGGCGCCCGGCGAGGTGTCGACTGCGTCCATCACCACCCGCGACATCGACCGCGGTGATCATCGTCATTACCTGCTCAAGGAGATCGGTGAGGCTCCGGCGTCGTTCCGCAAGACGCTGAGGGGCAGGATCATCGACACCCCGGACGGCCCCAGCTCCTCGCTCGGCCCGGAGACACTGCCCGAGGCGGTCCGATCCGGTCTGCGGGACGGGTCGGTGTCCAAGGTGGTCGCCATCGGCCAGGGGACGGCGGCGGTCGCGGGCGAGAGCTTCGCCCGATGCCTCCGGACTCTGCTGGCTGACGCCGGAAGCGCCGCCACCCTCGACGTGAGCGCGTTGCTCGCCACGGAGCTGTCGGCGTTTCATCTGGCCGATGACATGTCCGACACGCTGGTGGTCGCGATCTCGCAGTCGGGCACCACCACCGACACCAACCGCACCGTCGACCTGGTGAGGGCCAGAGGAGGGTCGGTGATAGCCGTCGTAAACCGCCGCAACAGCGACCTGACCGACCGGGCCGACGGCGTGCTCTACACCTCCGACGGCCGCGACGTGGAGATGAGCGTCGCCTCCACCAAGGCGTTCTATTCCCAGGTGGCCGCGGGCTGCCTCCTGGCCGTGGCCGTCGCAGGCGAGGTTACCGGTGCGCGGGGTGAAGCAGGCCGGCGCAGTCTCCTCGAGACGCTTCGGGCCATGCCTTCCGTGCTGGAGGCGGTCCTGGAGCGGCGGGCTGCCATAGGCGAGGCGGCTCGCAGTCTGGCCCCGGGCCGGCGCCACTGGGCGGTGGTCGGCAACGGGTCCAACCAGGTGGCCGCCCGTGAGGTTCGCATCAAGCTCTCGGAACTGTGCTACATGTCGATCTCGGCCGACGCGACCGAGGACAAGAAGCACATCGACCTGTCGGCCGAGCCCCTGGTGCTGGTGTGCGCGGCGGGCCTGTCGGGCTCGGTGGCCGACGACGTGGCCAAGGAGGTGGCCATCTTCGGCGCCCATCGGGCCGCCCCGGTGGTGGTGGCCGACGACGGCGACACCCGGTTCGAGGGCGCGTCGGCCGTGCTCCCGGTGCCGAAGGTCGACCCTCGGCTGGCGTTCCTGCCCGCCACCATGGTGGGCCACCTCTTCGGCTATGAGGCCGCCCTGGCCATCGACGCCGGAGCGCGGCCCCTGCGGGAGGCCCGCGCTGCCATCGAGGCCGCCGCAGCCCGTCCGGACAGCACGGCCGAGGAGGTTCTGAGCCTGGCCCTTCCCAAGTTGCGGCAGAGCAGCGCCGCATTCTCGGCCGGTCTGAAGCGCGGCGACTACAACGGGCACCTGGAAGCGTCCACCGCAGTGCGCATAGTCACGCTGATGCGCTACGCCATCGGGCTGGCGCCACTCGACACCTACGAACTGGAGCTGGGTCGGGTCGGCACTCCCTCCGCGGTGATCGATGACCTCGAAGCCGCGCTGACCGTCGGGATCGATGAGTTGACCCGCCCGGTCGACGCCATCCGCCATCAGGCCAAGACCGTCACCGTCGGCATCTCCCGCTCGGACCAGACGCTGCTGGAAGCGCCGCTCATCCGGGCCGTGCTGGCCGCAGGCGCGCCCAGGGACAGCCTGTCCTACTCCACCATCCGGGCGCTGGCCGATCTCAGCGGTGCGGTGGCCGAGGTGCTGGGCCACACCCGCTACCGGCTGGACGGGATGGATCAGATTGCCGTCGTCGACCAGGGCGGCGCCGCGACCCAGATCACCTCGCGTACGGCGTCTGTCCCTTCACTGACCGGCAGCAAGCGCCGGGTGGCGGGGGAGCGCCGGGTGCTGGCCGCTCGGGGCCGCCACGATGGGCGCACGGTCGTGTTCGTTCCGGAGGTGGTTGCGGGCGCCACCGTGGGCATCACCCTGCTGCACGTCCGCTTCGAGGATTCCCTTCCGGCTCCGGTGGCCCGAAGCGTCCTGCAGGGTTACCGCAATCGCTACTCGGAGTTGCGCGACGCGGTCACCGAGACCGAGCCCGCCTTCGACGAGGACCGTCTGGCTGACATCGCGGTGGTCGACCTGCTCACCGCCCCCATCGGTGACCTAGCCGACCACTGGCGCTCGTAACTCCCGAATTGGCAGCGTCCTGCACGGTATGCGTGCGTCGTGCTGCCAGTTCCAAGAACGGGCGAGAGCCGCCGGGTCACCACGCCTCCTCGGCCATGGAGGCCAGTGCGTCGTGCTGCCAGTTCCAAGAACGGGCGAGAGTTCTGGGCGATTTGGCAGCGTCCTGCACGGTATGCGTGCTTTGTGCTGCCAGTTCCAGGAACGGGCGAGAGTTCTGGGCGATTTGGCAGCGTCCTGCACGGTATGCGTGCTTTGTGCTGCCAGTTCCAGGAACGGGCGAGAGTTCTGGGCGATTTGGCAGCGTCCTGCACGGTATGCGTGCTTTGTGCTGCCAGTTCCAGGAACGGGCGAGAGTTCTGGGCGATTTGGCAGCGTCCTGCACGGTATGCGTGCTTTGTGCTGCCAGTTCCAGAAACGGGCGAGAGTTCTGGGCGATTTGGCAGCGTCCTGCACGGTATGCGTGCTTTGTGCTGCCAGTTCCAGCAGCGGCGGGACCACGCCGGGTGCGTAGGTATCGTTATGGGGGTGACCGAGAGTGTCAGCGGCCTCTCCGGTGCCGCGGTTGTGGGGATCGGAACAGACCTGGTCGACATCGACCGCTTCCGCACCGTGCTCCGCCGGCGCCCAACCGTCGCCGACCGGCTGTTCACCGCCGGCGAGCGGACCTACGCGGCGCGGGCCCCCGACCCCGCCGCCCGGCTGGCGGCGCGCTTCGCGGCCAAGGAGGCGGCCCTCAAGTCCCTCGGCTACGGGTTGGGCGGGATGCGCATGGCCGACATCGAGATCACCCGGGCCGACGACGGCCGTCCCGAGCTCGTGCTCCATGGCGACGCCCAGTCCACCGCGGCCACCCACGGAGTCGGCCGCTGGCTGGTGTCGCTGTCCCACACCGACCATCTCGCCCAGGCGACCGTCGTCGCGCTGGGCCGCTGAGACTGTCCGGCGCGAAAACGGCCCCGGCCGCGGCCGGGGCCGTTGCCCGAGGCTCTTCAACCCCGGGGTGGTAGTCGCAGAATACCACGACGCTCATGCACAGACAACAGATATGTAGAGAAACTATGTGTCATGAACGTGTATTTGCCTATATTGACAGCTTCAACCTCTACTACGGGATGCTCGACACCCGGCTGCGCAACGCTCGGTGGCTCGACTTGCGAGCCATGTGCGCGAAGTTGCCGAGACCCGATCAGCGGCTCGGTCTGGTGCGCTACTTCACGGCCCGAGTCCGCGACGATCCCGGAGCGGCGAGGGACCAAGCGGCCTACCTGGATGCTCTGCTGGCCCGGGGAGGCGTCGAGGTCGAGCTCGGCCACTTCCTGGCGACTAGCGTCGAGTGTCGCAGGTGCGGGTTGGTCAAGAAGAAGTACGAGGAGAAGAGGACGGACGTGAACATGGCGGTGCGCCTGCTGGAGGACGCCTACGACGACCGGTTCGATCTGGCCCTCGTGGTCTCGGCCGACAGCGACCTCGTGGCGCCGATCGAGGCAGTCCGGCGCCGATTCGGTGACAAGCGTGTGATGGTGGCCTTCCCGCCGCACCGACGCTCGGCCCGGCTCCGACGGGCCGCAGATGCTGCCCACCACCTCTCCGGCCCGGTCATCCGGTCGAGCCGGCTGCCGGATCCCGTGTTGACTGCCGCTGGCGTCGAGCTGCGTGCCCCCCGGGGATGGCTGCCCGAACGACCGACTTGAGTTGAGCGATGATTCCGGTTGTGACGCCGGCTCGGATGGCTGAGATCGACGCGGCCGCGCCCGAGCCGCCTGAGGTGTTGATCGAGCGGGCCGGAGCGGCTGTGGCTCGGGCCGCGGTCGAGGTGATGGGCGGACGGCTCGGACGGCGGGTGGTGGTGCTGGCCGGTCCCGGAAACAACGGCGCCGACGGGAGGGCTGCCGCCCGCCGGTTGCGCCGGCGCGGGGCGCGGGTTCGCGTCTTCTCCGCCATCGATGCTCCCCAGACACTGCCGGCTACGGACCTCTACATTGACGCGGCCTTCGGCACGGGCCTGTCAAGGCCCTACACCCCGCCGCAGAGGGGTCGGCCCGCCGCGCCGGTACTGGCCGTCGACATACCCAGCGGGCTCGACGGGCTTACCGGCCAAGCGCTGGGCGGGCCGACGTGGACAGCGCAGAGGACGGTCACGTTCGCGGCGCTCAAACCGGGCCTGCTGTTCGGCGACGGCCCGGCCGCCTGCGGCGAGATGGGCGTCTCCGACATAGGCCTCGTACTCAGCGCCGACGACCTCGATGACTGCGCTCTGATGACCGACGCCGACATCGAATCGCTGCCCGCCGGCACCGGCTCCACCCACAAGTGGCACTCCGCCGCTCTGGTCGTGGCCGGCTCGCCAGGAATGGGCGGCGCCGCCGCGCTGGCCTGCGAGGCCGCTGTGCGCAGCGGGGCCCGCATGATCCATCTCAGTACTTCCGCCGAGGCAGGCACGGTCTCATTCATCGAGGCGGTGCGATCCGAGCCGCCCCTGGCGGTGGATGCCGACCGCTTCGCGGCGTGTGCGGCCGGGCCAGGCCTGGGCACCGACGAGCAGGCTGCGAAGCGTCTCGCCGATGCCTTGGCGCTCGACTTGCCTACCGTGATCGACGCCGACGGGCTGCGCCTTCTGCACGACCCAGCGGTTGCGGCTGCCATGGACCGGCGCCTGAGCCGCTCAGTTCCCGTTGTGCTCACCCCGCACGACGCCGAGTTGGAGGCGGTGACGGGTAGCAGGCCCGGTCCGGACCGCATCGCCGCAGCCAGAGCCGCCGCGGCACAAACCCAAGCCGTCGTGCTGCTCAAGGGCGGCCCCACCGTGGTCGCCGACCCGCACGGACGGGCCAGGATCGTGTCCAGCGGGGACTCCCGGCTGGCCTCGGCCGGCACCGGCGATGTTCTCACCGGCATGATTGCGGGCCGCCTGGCCGCCTTCGGGTCGCAGCGCCTGCTTCACCGTGTGGCCGAGGCCGCGCACCTCCACGGAAGGGCCGCAGTCCAGGGCGCTGAGGAGGCCGCCCGACTCCTGGCCAGCGACCTCCTCGGCGCCCTGCGCACCGTCACGCCATGAGCAGGTCAGCACTGTTTCGCGAATTGGCAGCGGTGGAGGCCGGTTTGGGCGCTGTGGGCTGCCAGTTCGGTGGTCGGTCCGACTGTTGGCGGCCGGCGGTGAGCGTGGTCGCGACGTGAGCGTGGTCGCGGCGTGAGCGCCACCGGCCTGACGGCGCGCCTGGTCAGGGTTCGGCCCACCGCCATCGAGGCCAATGTTCGGCGCCTTGCCGACCGGGCCGGTGACGCGGCTCTGTGCGCGGTGGTCAAGGCCGACGGCTATGGCCACGGAGCTGTCACGGCGACCCGCGCCGCTCTGGCCGGGGGTGCGTCCTGGCTGGCCGTGGCCACGATTCCCGAGGCTCTAGAGGTAGCTGAGGCGGCTGACAGCGTCGGCAGCGATGCGCCCGTACTCATTCTGGCGGAGACCGCGCCCGGACTCGCGGCCGGCGCCCTGGGCCGGTGCCCGAGCCGGGTGCGGTTGACGGTGGGGTCAGTCGCAGGTATCGAAGCGCTGGCCGTCGCCGGTGGACCTGTGCGGTCCGTCCACCTCAAAGTTGACACCGGCATGCACCGCATGGGCGCCCTGCCGGACGAGCTTGAGGCGATGGTCGGAGCTCTGAGGCAAGCGGGACCCCGGCTTCGTCTTGAGGGCGTGTGGACCCACTTCGCCGTGGCTGACACACCGGACGATCCGTTCACAGCCGAGCAGTTGCGGCGGTTCGATTCCGCGATTGCTCAACTGCAAGCGAGCGGGCTGAGTGCCGATGTCGTGCATGCAGCAAACTCGGCTGGGCTGCTGGCCCATCCCGACGCGCGCCGTGACATGGTCCGGGCCGGTATCGCCGTCTACGGCGTCCCTCCCTCGCCGGAGCTTGAGGGCGCCGTCGAGCTTGAGCCCGCGCTTGAGTTGGTGTCGCGGGTTACGGCGGTGCGGACCGTCGCTCCCGGGGAGAGCGTGTCCTACGGCCGGCACTGGTGGGCCGACGGGCCCACCCGAGTGGCCACGGTGGCGATCGGTTACGCCGACGGCATCCGCCGCGACAGCGGCCCCGCCGGCGTCGAGGTGCTGGTGCGGGGCCGGCGGTGCCCGATTGTGGGCACCGTGACGATGGACCAGCTCATGGTTGCGCTCGACCCAGCCATTGTCGACGAGGTGGTCCCCGGCGACGAAGTCGTGCTCATCGGCCGTCAGGGCACCGAGGAGATGACCTCCACCGAGATCGCTGCCCGGCTCGGCACCATCGCGTACGAGGTCCTCACGTCGATCTCGGCCCGGGTGCCCAGAGTCGCGGTCCAGTGCTCTGTCCAGTAGCCTTCGCGCCCGTGCCGCGGGCGCTGCGACCTGGCAAAACGGCACATTGCGGCACTCTCAACCCGACGAACGTTCGTGGACAGGGCACTAGCCGGCCCGGTGCCGTCGGCTGTTGTGAGGCTGCCCAAATTGACGCAGCTATGCCCCTGTATGGGCAACAACTACGTCAATTTCGTATAGGTTCGGGCGTGTCGGTCGACCTGCTAATCCCGGGAGTGGAGATCGGTCATTGGACCGATCCGGTGGCCCGCACCGGGTGCACCGTGATCGTCCTTCCGCCCGGCACGACTGCCTCTGGAGAGGTACGTGGCGGCGCCCCGGCTACCCGAGATTTTGCGCTGTTGGCGCCCGAACGGCTGGTCGACTGCGTGGATGCGGTCGTGCTCACCGGGGGCTCCGCATTCGGTCTGGCCGCCGCCGACGGGGTGATGGAGGTCCTGGAGGCAGAAGGCCGGGGGTTCGACACTCCACATGGACCGGTGCCCATCGTGGTGGCCATGGCTCTGTACGACCTCGATGTGGGGGACTCGGCCGTCCGCCCCGACTCCGCCGCGGGCAGGCATGCCGCAACGAACCGGTCTGCCAGGTCGGAGCTCGGAGCGGTTGGAGCCGGCACGGGTGCCACGGTGTCGAAATGGCTGGGTGCCGAGAATGCCGAACCGGGCGGGCTGGGCATCGCTTCCGTACGCCGGGACGAGTTGGTCGTCAGTACGGTCGTGGCCCTCAACTCAGCAGGAAGCCCACCGCCGGAATCGCAGCGGATACTGGAGCAGGTCGAGGCCGGTACGTTCGAGCGGTGGGAGGGCCGGGCCCAGCCATTCGCCAATACAACCCTGTGCGCGTTGGTGACCAACGCCGCGCTGACCAAGCTCGACTGCTTCTGGGTGTCGCAGGGAGGCCACGACGGGCTGGCCCGGACCGTGGTGCCGGCCCACTCCCGCTCAGACGGCGATGCTGTGGTGGTCGCAGCCACGGGGGGAGTGGCCGCCGACGTAGACGACGTGCGGCTCCTGGCGGTGGCCGCGGTGGCCAAGGCTGTAGGTGGCGCCGTCGGTACGATTGAGGGGTGAGATCAGCGCGCCGCTCGGCCTCTCAAGGCCCGGATGATCGCGTGTAGCACGGCCGCCGTCGACGAGACGAGAGCCCTCGGCGGGGCCGTCGCGGCGGTGGTGGACACCGGAGACGTGCTAGTACTCGTCGGCGACCTCGGAGCGGGCAAGACCGCCTTCGTGCAGGGCTTCGCGGCCACCCTCGGCGTGACGGCCCCCGTCACCAGCCCCACCTTCACATTGGCCAACCGGTACGAGGGCCGCTTGGTGGTCAACCATCTGGACGTATATCGCTTCGACTGCCCTGAGGAGGTCAACGACCTCGCCCTCCCCGAACTCCTCGACGACGGAGTGACCCTCGTGGAATGGGGCGACACGATCTCGTCGGCGCTCGGCGCCGAGCACCTGTCGGTCACGATCCGCTTCGGCGCGGGCGACAACGATCGCAGCTTCGAGCTGCGCGGCCACGGTGAGTCGTGGCAGCGCCGCGCCGACCAGTTGCGCGCCGCCCTCGAGCTCTGGGCCTCGCCGTGCTGATACTCGGGATCGAGTCGGCCACCGGCCGTGTCGGCTGCGCCATCGGAGGCCACGAGGGCGTGCGCGCCTCGGTTCAGGCCACACGCGAGCGCCGCCACGCCGAGCTGCTCGCTCCCCAGATCGAGGCGGCCTGCGCCAATGCCGGCGTCTCGCTGCGAGACCTGGGCGCGGTCGCGGTCGATGTCGGCCCGGGCCTCTACACGGGTCTACGGGTGGGGGTGACCACCGCCATAACCATGGCGCACGCCCTGAGGGTGCCCGCGGTCGCGGTCAGCAGCCTCGATCTGGTCGCCTACCCGCTGCGCCACACGGGCCGCGCCATCACCGTGATGATCGACGCCCGTCGTGGCGAGGTGTTCCACGCCCGGTACGGCTGCCTTCCCGGCGGGGTCCAGCGACTGACGGAGCCCGGAGTCGTCCTGCCCGACCACATCGTGTCCCAGATGCTGGCCAGCGAAGAGGAGACGCTGGTCGTGGGGGACGGAGCGGTGCGCTACGCATCGATGTTCGAGGGGTTGCGGGGCGTGGAGCTGGCCGACCCGGGCTTCGCCCACCCGTCGGCCGAATCGCTGGTGCTGCTGGCTCACGCCCTGGCCATGCGAGAGGAGTTCGTGCGGCCCGACGAGATCCAGCCGCTGTATCTTCGCCGCCCCGATGCGCAGGCTCCGAGCCCGAGTCGATAGGAGAACACGATGGAGAACGGCACGAGGCACGGAGCGCAGAACGGCGCGGCGAACGGCACCGGGCTTCGAGGCGATGCCATTCTGGGGATCGAGACCTCCTGTGACGAGACGGCCGTGGCGGTGGTGGCCGGAGGGCGGCAGGTTCTCTCGTCGGTGGTGTCCAGCCAGGTCGACCTGCACGCCCGCTACGGGGGAGTCGTCCCCGAGATCGCGGGGCGAGCCCATGTGGAGCGGATCGTGCCGGTGATGTCGCAGGCGCTGGTGGAGTCGGCTCTGGAGGACTCGGACATCGCCGCGGTGGCAGCCACCGCCGGACCGGGCCTGGTGGGGGCTCTGCTGGTCGGCGTGTCGGCGGCCAAGGCGTTGGCGCTGGTGTGGGATGTGCCCTTCGTGGCCGTCAACCATCTGGAGGCCCATCTCCACGCAGCCTTCCTCGATGAGCCGAGCCTGGAGCTGCCCGTAGTGGTGATACTGGTGTCCGGCGGCCACACCATGCTCGTGCTGATGGAGGATCGTCTGCGCTACCGCGTGCTCGGGGCGACTCTCGACGACGCCGCGGGGGAGGCCTTCGACAAGGTGGCCCGCTACATGGGCCTCGGCTATCCGGGCGGCCCGGTGATCGACCGGCTCAGCGGGCAGGGGGACCGCGACGCGATCGCCTTCCCCCGGGCGATGCAGCACGACGGCTGGAACTTCTCCTTCAGCGGACTGAAGACCGCGGTCATCAACCACCTGAGGCGCCATCCCGACGCCCCGATCGAAGATGTGGCCGCGTCGTTCCAGGAGGCTGTGGCGGACGTGCTGCTGGCCAAGGCCCGCAGGGCCGCGGCCGCCCACGACGCCCGGGGCCTGTGCCTGGCCGGAGGCGTGGCGGCCAACAGCCGGCTGCGCGAGATGACGCTCGACGCCTGCGCGTCCGACGGGCTGGCCGCATACCTGCCGAGCCGGGCCATGTGCACCGACAACGCCGCCATGGTGGCGGCGGCGGGCTGGTGGCGATTGCAGGCCGACGGCCCCTCTCCGCTCACTGTCGGGGCAGACCCTTCGCTGGGCCTGCCCGAAGACTGAAACGCTCACTCCCGCGCGTTGTGGCACCCGCCGGTGGGCCGTATCGTTGGCACTCGTCACGGGAGAGTGCCAACGCCCGTGTTCAGTCCAAGAACATCAAGAACAGGAGTCCGGGAGGACACATGAATCTGCAGCCACTCGACGACCGCATCGTTGTGCGGCCCGGCGACGCCGAGGAGACCACTGCCAGTGGTCTCGTCATTCCCGACACCGCCAAGGAGAAGCCCCAGCAGGGCGAGGTACTGGCGGTCGGTCCCGGTCGCCGGTCCGACGACACCGGTGAGATCATCCCCATGGATGTCGGCGTGGGCGACACCGTCGTGTATTCCAAGTACGGCGGCACCGAGATCACCGTCGACGGTGAAGACCTGCTCATCCTCAACGCCCGCGACGTGCTGGCCAAGGTCGTCTGAGGTCGCCGATGCCCAAGATCCTCAAGTTCGACGAAGAGGCTCGCCGGGGCCTCGAGACGGGTGTGAACAAGCTCGCCGACGCGGTGAAGGTCACCCTCGGTCCCAAGGGCCGCAACGTGGTACTGGACAAGAAGTTCGGCGCACCGACAATCACCAACGACGGCGTGTCGATCGCCCGCGAGGTGGAACTCGACGACCAGTTCGAGAACATGGGCGCCCAGCTCGTGAAGGAAGTCGCCACCAAGACCAACGACATCGCCGGTGACGGCACCACCACCGCCACCGTGCTGGCTCAGGCCCTGATACGCGAGGGGCTGCGCAACGTAGCGGCCGGCGCCAACCCGATGGGCCTCAAGCGAGGCATGGAGGCGGCTGTGGCCGCCGCGGTGGACTCGCTGGCCGACCAGGCCGTGCCGGTGTCGACCGACAAGGAGAAGGTGCAGTCGGTGGCCTCGATCTCCGCGGCCGACAGCGCGGTGGGCGAGACGCTGGCCGAGGCCTTCGACAAGGTCGGCAAGGACGGCGTGATCACCGTTGAGGAGAGCAACACGTTCGGCATGGACCTCGACTTCGTCGAGGGCATGCAGTTCGACAAGGGCTACCTGTCGCCGTACTTCGTGACCGACCCCGAGCGCCAGGAAGCGGTGCTTGAGGAGCCCTACGTGCTGCTCAACCAGGGCAAGATCAGCGCAGTGTCGGACCTCTTGCCGGTGCTCGAGAAGGTCATGCAGACGGGCAAGCCGCTGCTGATCATCGCCGAGGACGTCGAGGGCGAGGCCCTGGCCACGCTGGTGGTCAACAAGATCCGCGGCACGTTCAACTCCACCGCGGTGAAGGCTCCCGGCTTCGGCGAGCGCCGCAAGGCGATGCTGCAGGACATGGCCATCCTCACCGGCGGCCAGGTCGTGGCCGAGGAGGTCGGCCTGAAGCTCGACTCGGTCGACCTGTCGCTGCTGGGCTCGGCCCGCAAGGTGGTCATCACCAAGGACGACACCACCATCGTGGAGGGCGCCGGCGACACCGCCGACGTCGAGGGCCGGGTCAACCAGATCAAGGCCGAGATCGAGAACACCGACTCCGACTGGGACCGCGAGAAGCTCCAGGAGCGGCTCGCCAAGCTGGCCGGCGGCGTGGCCGTAGTCCAGGTGGGAGCGGCCACCGAGGTGGAGCTCAAGGAGACCAAGCACCGCATCGAGGACGCCATCTCGGCCACCCGGGCCGCCATCGACGAGGGCATCGTCGCCGGCGGCGGCACTGCGCTGCTGCGCAGCCGGGCCGCGGTCGCCGCGGTTGCGGCCGAACTCGACGGCGACGAGGCCACCGGGGCCCGCATCATCGGCGAGGCGCTGTCGGCGCCGACCCGGCTGATCGCGGAGAACGCCGGCCATGAGGGTGCCATCGTGGTGCGTGAGGTCGAGGCGGCCTCCGGCCCGGACGGCTTCGACGCGGTCGCCGGCGAGGTCGTCGACCTGATCGGAGCCGGCGTGATCGACCCGGTGAAGGTGACCCGGGCTGCTCTGCAGAACGCGGCGTCGATCGCCGGACTGATGCTCACCACCGAGGTGCTCGTGGCCGACAAGCCCGAGGAGAAGCCCCCGCCCGGTCCTCCCGGCGGCGGCATGGACGGCATGGGAGGCATGGGCGGCATGATGTAGCCGTTCGCCCCCAGCGAACAATCACAGGAGCCCGGGCCCCGTCCCGGGCTCCTGTGCGTGCGGAGTCCGAAGGGTTCTGTACGATCGGCTCCGAGGGGAGGCACCGATGGCGACCCGTTGCCCGAGGTTGGCTCTAGCCGTTGTTGCGCTGGCGCTGCTGGCTGCGGGGTGCAGCGGTGAAGCAGAGCCTTCTCACGACTTGGAAGCCGTTGATGAAGTCCGTGTTCGGCCGCCGCTGCCGCCCGGCACCTGGGAGGTGTGGTTGCACCAGACCGGCCTGTCGCTGTACGTGGGCGAGGCAGTATGGGCTGATCGTCTGGACCGGGTGTGCAAGACCGCCCTCGGCCCCGACCTCGACTCGCCGGTGTGGGATCGGGATGCTGCACTGGCGCTGGCCGAGGAGTTCGCGGTCGCCGACGGGCTGCGGCCCGACCTGCCGCCGGAGTCGCGTCAACAGTTGTTTCACTCCGCGGCCGGGGCGCTGTGGATCATGATCGTGCAGCGTGCCGGACCCGACGAGCCCAGCGTGTGCTGGGACCGCGCTCCTCAGAAGTTTCTTGATGCTGGCCCGCCGGGCGGCGGCTGGAGCATGCCCCCGGGATTCGACACCCACATGACCGACGAGGCGCTTGCAGTGGCTACCGAGCGGTTCGACAGGATGTTCTGGTGGGTCGAGCCGCCGCTTCGGCCCCGCACTCGCGAGATCTGGTGGGAGGCCACCGGGCTGAGGGCCACCGTCGACGAGGACGAGTGGGCCGCCCGCTTGAACCGGGCCTGCAACACGCCCCTGGACGACCCCGTGTGGGATCGCTCCATGGCATCCGCCCTGGCCGAGGAGTTCATCGTGGAGGACAGCGGCGAACCCTCACCGGAGCTGGTCGAGGCCGGAGCAGACGCGCTGTGGCGTATGACCACGGTGCCGCTGTCCGGAGCGTGCCCATGGCACTATCCCCCCGACACCTGGGAGCCAGAGTTCTTCGAGCACATGAGGGAACTCAGGCGAGCCGCTCTCCAATGACGGTGCTCATCGAGGGCGCAGGGCGCGGCCCCGTCGTGGCCCCTTGAGGGGCTGGTGCAGCTGTACCCTGGCCGATACCAGCTCATCGACGACCAGACACAGGAGTGGGCCATCGAGTAGACGGCGCGCTATTGGGCGTGGGAGTCCGAACGTCATACATCGTATGGGGCGTCGATGGCACGGCCGGTGAGGATGGTTCTCGCTGCGGTCGCGGCAGGGCTGGTGGCCGTGGCCTGCGGCGGCCATCTCGAGTCCACCTCCCCCGCTGAGCTGGTGATTGCCGAGTCCACCTTCCCCGCTGAGCCGGCTATCGCTGCGACCTCGACTGTCGCACCGACCGCGCCGGCGCCGGCATCGTCGCAGGCGCCATCGGGACTGGAGGGGCTGGCTGCCTTCGACGAGTCGCTTCCCGTTGCGGGGGTTGCTGTCGACTACTTTCTCTATCGCAGCCTGGAATCGCTGAGCTACGACTCTGACATCGTGTTCATCGGTCGGATCACCGGCTACATGGAGGACGTGCTGGCTGGTCCTCCAAGCGAAGGGGATCTTCAGCTTGAGTCGACTCCCCCCGATGTCTACGACGGCATCGTTCTTACGGTCGACGAAGTGCTCAAAGCGGATCGGCTCGACGCAGGCGACGAGGTCACGATCTTGAGGTGGAGCCTGCTATGGACTCACTATCCGGATGGAGGTTCTTGGAGTCGCATCACAGTGCCACCAATCAACATCATCCGATCCGGGATCGAGCAGCGGTATCTGCCGGACGGCCCGAGATATCTCGTGTACGCGTTGTCGGGGGACGAGGACGGTCCCTACTACGACCCCGATCGGTATTGGTTCAACACCTGCAGCGGTGTCGCCGGGATCTACAATGGCGAGGTTCTCGCGGCCGCCGGCCCGCCCATGCGCGGCGCACGCCTGACCCTGGACGACGCCCGAGCCGCCATTCGGAACGCCCAAGACATCGACCCGCCGACTGTGGAGGACAGATCCTTTGGCGGGTGCGCGGGGACTCGCTGACCCCGCAGACTCGCTGACGTCGGGCAGATGCGCTCTGGCGCATGACCGCGGTGCCGCCCGACGGGGCGTCCACGGCCGCGTCCGACCCGTCGGGGGGTGCTGCCGGGGCCGAACCGAGCGGTGAGCTTCGCTTGTCGGATTTGCTCGACGACTTGAGCGCCTCCGCTCGGACCTGCCTCCTTGAGTCCTTGGGCGATGAGGATCTGGAGGCCGTGCTGGAGCGGCCTGTCGGTTCCGAGGGCTATCTAGGGGACGACGATGTGTGGGTGGTGCTCGCCTGCATCGGTCCGGAGCGTGCTCGCCACGTGCTCCTGTCCGTTCTGGTCTGGTTCATCCAGCCCGTCATCCAGCCCGAAGTCGGGATCGTGATTGGCGACGAGGAGATGGCCTGTCTGCGAGAGTCGATGGCCGACTTCGACATGGTCGGCATGTGGTTGTCTTCCGGTGGTTCCCCGGTGACGAATGCGTTGATGTCCATCTTGGGGCTGTGCCTGCGAGACGCGCTCCTCGCCATCATGGCCGCGGACTCCGGAGTCGAGTTCGAAGACTTGAGCGAGAGCGAGGTGGCCTGCCTGCGAGAGTGGCAGGCAGGAGTGGACTGGGACGGCTTGGTCGAGGCTCCCGAGGCGGACGAAGTGTTCAGGGCAATAAGGTCCGGCGTGCTCGAATGCCTGCCCGAGCCGCCCATCGGGGCCCCGGTTAGCATCGAGGACGATCATGCCGACTCAGAGGTGGGGGCTACACCGGCTCCGGTGGGTGCGCTGGTCGAGGGGGTGGTGGACTATGACGGCGACGTCGACCTCTTCGTGTTCGAGGCCGCGGAGGGCGAACGCTACGACCTGGCAGTGTCACCGGGGACGTTGGAGTATCTGCGGATCGTGCTGTTGGATGCCGACCGCTCGGTAGTGGCGGGCCGCATCGGCCCCGATTACTTCCATCCGTTTCTGTACTGGATAGCGCCGAGCACCGGCTCGTTCTATGTCGCCGTGGACAGCTACGCCCTCGGGTTCACCGGGTCCTACACCCTGAGGATCGCACGCTCCCGAACTGAGTAGTCAGGCAGCCGCAGGTGCTTGTGGCACTCCCCCGCCTGGAAGCCAGGGTTCTTCGAACACATGAAGCAGTTGAGGCGAGCCGCTCACAGCTAGCAGGAGTTCAGCCAGAGCGCAGGACTCGGATCTCGCAGCGGGGTCCTGGAGCGTTGGCCAGCCGGGTGTCGGCGGTGAGCAGCGGGCAGTCGAGCCACTCCGCCAATGCCACGTACACGGCGTCGTAGACGGTGACCGTGGAGCGCAGTTCGTATGCCCGTCGCAGCATCGCCAGAGCCGGATATCGCTGAAACGGCAGATCGGGCAGGGTTGCCAGCGCCCGCGCGAAGCGCTCGTCCGTGAGCTCCTTCGCGATCCAGCGTTTCCGCAGCACTGCCGCCGTCTCGACATCGGCCAGGTCCGGCACCGAGACGCCCCCGGCGCGGCTTACGGCGACCCGGGCGACGCGACCGGAGCGTCCGTCCTCCGCGAGAAAGTTGGCCACCGCAGAGGCATCCAGGACAATCAGCGCCGCGGCTCCCTGTCGTCGAGTTCATCCAACATCTCGAATCGCTCAAGCAGTACCTGGTCGCGTTCGGCTCTGATCTCGTCGAGGTCGGCGACCGCCTGTGAGAATCCGACATGGCCGGCGGAGTTCTGCTCGATCCGGGCGATGACCTCCTCGATGGTCGGCGTCTCGGCCAGCCTGGCCAGCTCAGACGACAGGTAGCGCTGAAGGGAGGTGCCGCTGGCTTCTGCCCGCTGGGTGAGTTTGCGATGAACATCGTCGGGGACGTTCCTGACGAGCACGTGAGGCATGCTTACATTATGCAAGCACAAGCGCGGTGTTGGCAACTCTCGACCTTGGATGGCGCCGGTAGCCTCACTCAGATGGATCGCCCGGCGCCTGATCCGCGCAAGCTGCTGGACCACTGGGAGGAGTGGGAGCGGGGCGAGACGCCGCCGGGCCGGGTGATGAGCGACCTCAAGACCGGAGGGCTGCGGGAAATACTCCAGGACCTGGCCGCGGCCGCGGCCGGCGACGGGGAAGGGTCCTGACAGACTCGACCGCATCGACCGCGGCGGTGTTCGATCCGCCGCCGGCCCCTGCGGGCAGGGGCGGATCCCAGCACATCCCCCGCCCGGCCAATGCTCGGATGGGCGGACCGCCGCCTTGGGCCGGGCTTCCGGAGCAGCGACGCCGCCCCAGCCTGGAACGGGTGCTGGAGGCGGTCGTCGCTACCCGACCCCGACTTCTCCCATCGCCGGCGACAGTGCCACCAGGGTCGGCTCCATCAGGCGTGCTGGTGCTGCTCTATGAGCATGAGAGCGAGCCGTGGGTGGTGCTCACCCGGCGGGCTTGGCATCTGCGCCACCACGCGGGCGAGGTGTCGTTCCCCGGCGGCCGGCGCGAGCCGTGCGATGCCGACCTCTGGGCCACCGCGCTGCGGGAGGCGTCCGAGGAGACCGGGCTGAGCCCAGACATCGTGCGCCACGTCGGTCAGCTCGACCGTTTCGTCACGGTCGGATCCCGGTCGCTGGTGTGTCCGTTCGTGGCCGCTGTCGAGGGGCGCCCCGATCTCGTGCCCGATCCGGCCGAGGTGGATCAAGTGCTCCACGTGCCTCTGTCGGAGTTGACCGACCCCGAAACCTGGCGCGAGGAGGTCTGGTCGCTGGATGCAGCCTTCGGAGGCGAGCGCACCATGACGTTCTTCGAACTCCATGGCGACACTGTCTGGGGGGCTACCGCGGCTGTACTGCGTCGACTCCTCTCGATCACGATCATGGGCGCGACTGCCGGATAGGCTCGTCCGGTGCCCGGCTTCCGGCGCCTCTGTTTCTTGGTGCCCAGCCCCATGAGCGAACCCGTACGAAGGTCGCAGCGCCAGGGGGGCTTCGATGGCTGAAGTCGAGATCGGGCTGGGCAAGTCCGGTCGCCGCGCCTACCGGCTCGACGAGATCGCCATCATCCCCAGCCGGCGCACCCGCGACCTCACCGACGTGGACATCTCCTGGCAGATCGACGCCTACCGCTTCGACATCCCGGTCCTGGCGGCCTCCACCGACAGCGTGACCAGTCCGGCCACCGCCGTGCGGATGGGAGAACTCGGAGGGATCGGGGTTCTCGACCTGGAGGGCGTCTGGACCCGCTGCGAGGACCCCGCCGCCGATCTGGCCGAGCTGTCCACCGCGCCGTTGGACGCGGCCACAGCGCGCCTGCGCGAGCTGTACGCCCGGCCCGTCCAGCCGGACTTGGTGGCCGCCCGCATCGCCGAGATCGCGGAGGCGGGGGTGCGCACCGCCGGCCGGGTGCGGCCCCAGCGGGCCGAGCAACTCGCGCCCCACGCCATCGCCGCCGACGTCAATCTGCTGGTGATCTCGGGCACGATCGTCTCGGCCGAACACGTCTCCTCCGCGGGCGACCCCCTCAACCTCAAGACGTTCATCCGGCGCATGCAGACGCCGGTCATCGTCGGGGGCTGCGTGAGCTACCAGGCTGCGCTGCACCTGATGCGCACCGGCGCGGCCGGTGTGCTCGTGGGTGCAGGGTCGGGGCACGTGGGCACCACCCGCCACGTGCTCGGCCTCGACGCGCCCCAGGCCACCGCCATCGCCGACGCCCGGGCGGCCCGCATGCGCCACCTCGACGAGACCGGCGTGTACTGCCATGTGATCGCCGACGGGACCATGCGCACTGCGGGCGACGTCGCCAAGGCGATCGTGTGCGGCGCCGATGCGGCCATGGTCGGCCTCCCGCTGGCCTCCGCCTCGGACTCTCCGTGTCCGGGCCGGCACTGGGACCTCTCGTCGGGCCATCCCACCCTGCCCCGGGGGCGCATCATGGATGTGGAGCCGCGGGGCACGCTGGCGGACATCCTCCACGGCCCCGCCCTCGGCCCCAATGGCACCACCAACATGATGGGTGGACTGCGCACCTCCATGGCCAAGTGCGGCTACACCGACGTGAAGGACTTCCAGAGGGCCGCCGTCGTCATAGTCTCGCCGTGATCCGGCGGCCCGACGGTCGTTCTGTGTGCAGTTTTCTGGCTCTGTGCCGGGTTTCTGCACACAGACCGCGCACGGCCCGATGATGACCGGCGCAGCAGCAGTGGCGGCGGGGGCCGCGCCAGGCCCGGGCGGCGCCTTCGACACCGTCCTGGTCGTGGACTTCGGGGCCCAGTACGCGCAGCTGATCGCCCGGCGGGTGCGCGAGTGCGAGGTGTACAGCGAGATCGTGCCCGCTGCGATCACCGCGGCCGAGGTCGCGGGCCGCTGGCCGGCCGGCGTGATTCTCAGTGGTGGACCGGCCTCGGTGCACGTCGAGGGCGCGCCCAGCCTCGACCCCGCCATCTACGGCCTGGGTGTGCCGATTCTTGGCATCTGCTACGGAGCCCAGCTCATCGCGGAGCAGTTGGGCGGCTCGGTCGGCCCCAACGAGCGGGGTGAGTACGGCCGGGCCGAGATGACGGTGTCCGGCGACGGCGGTGCGCTGCTCGCAGGCCTGCCCTCGCCCCAGCCGGTGTGGATGAGCCACTTCGACGCCATCGCCCGGCCGCCTCCGGGAGCCACTGTCACTGCGGCCACCGGGGCGTCACCGGTGGCCGCCTTCGAGGACATCGACCGGGGCCTGTACGGGGTGCAGTTCCATCCCGAGGTCGAGCACACTCCGAACGGTCGCACGGTGCTGGAAAGGTTCCTGCGCAAGGGGTGCGGCGCCGGCCCCAGTTGGTCGATGCGCTCGATCATCGACGCCGCGGTGGCCTCGATCCGGGAGCAGGTTGACGACGGTCGGGCCATCTGCGGACTCTCAGGGGGCGTGGACTCCGCGGTGGCCGCCGCGCTGGTGCACAAGGCCATCGGCGCCCGGTTGACGTGCGTGCTGGTCGACACCGGTCTGCTGCGCGAGGGCGAGGCCGACCAGGTGGAGGAGACCTTCGGCCGCCACTTCGGAGTGGATCTCGTCCGCATCGACGCGGGCACCGAGTTCTTCTCCGCACTGGAAGGCGTCACCGAGCCCGAAGCCAAGCGGAAGGTGGTGGGCGAGCAGTTCATCCGGGCCTTCGAGCGGGCCCGCGATCGCGTCCCCGACGCCGGGTTCCTGGTGCAGGGGACGCTGTACCCCGACGTGATCGAGTCGGGCGCCACCACCCACTCGTCCACCATCAAGAGCCATCACAACGTGGGCGGCCTGCCCGACGACCTCGACTTCGAGCTGGTGGAGCCGCTGCGGTCGCTGTTCAAGGACGAGGTGCGGGCGGTGGGAGCCGAGCTGGGTCTGCCCTCCGAGATCGTGCACCGCCAGCCCTTCCCCGGCCCGGGCCTGGCTGTTCGCATCATCGGGGAGGTGACCCCGGAGGCGGCCGGCACTCTTCGTCACGCCGATGCCATCGTCCGGGAGGAGTTGCGGGCCGCGGGCCTGGAGCGCGAGATCTGGCAATCGTTCGCGGTGCTGCCCGACATCCGAACGGTGGGCGTCATGGGCGACGAGCGCACCTACGGGCGCCCGGTCGTGATCCGGGCGGTCACCAGTTCCGACGCCATGACCGCCGACTGGGCCCGGTTGCCCCACGATGTGCTCGAAGCCATGAGCAGCCGGGTCATCGCCGAGGTCCCCGGCGTCAACCGGGTGGCCTACGACATCACCTCCAAACCCCCCGCCACCATCGAATGGGAGTAGCGCGGAGGGCGGTGTCTACCCGCCGCATTCCGAGATTGGGGTGGGTTCCTGCAATGCGAGGACGCGCGGCGATAGCGATGCTCATCGACTACTGCAATCAGTTTTCGAGTGGGAGTTAGTCGGGTCGGCGTTGTAGAACGTCGCTGTGGCCGATACTGTCTCGTCATTCTTCCCCGCCTTCCCGGCATTCGCCGGGAATGGCGGGGCGTATTCTTCTTGGGGAAGTGGGCGGCATGACGCGTTTGGCCGTGTTCGTTGACTATCAGAATCTCTACCACGACGACGCGGACTATCTGTCGAAACCCGCCTACGACCCGCCTCACACCTAGCAGTCGAGCTGTATGAGGCCCGCTTGGGCATGGTAGGGGCCGGGTTGGTGCGACACGGAAGGTGTCTCGGCCAGCGCCGCATTCCAGCTGCGTCCATTGCTCGGTTCGGTGACAGCCCACGTGCGGAAAGGGCATTCGATTCGGATGCGTCCCTCTATGTCTGTGCCGATGAGAAGCGGGTAGTTCTTGGCGGCCGTCTCGGGTGACAGAGCGGTGCCGGGATCGAGATCGAGACTCGCTGCACGGGCCGGTACCCAGCCGCATCCGCTGGTGGCGATCTCGTCGCCGGGCTGGAGCCTGATCAGCGAATGGGTGATCCAGCGGTTGGCGTAGGTGTCGCGGGACATGATCACTTCGCCCTCGTCGTCGTGAACGACGAAATGGCAGCTTCCCGTGCCATGGATGGTGGAGTTCACCGACCGCAGGTCGCCGGCCGGGATGGTCTCTCCCGCAATGTATGTGCCTGCCTCCATCCATGTGCAGACCAGATCGGGGGAGTAGCTGGCCGCCTGGTAGCCGGCCGGGTTCGCGTCTCCGACCAGCCGGAGCGGGCGAAGTCCGATGGGCAGCGCATCGCAGGGTGTCAGGTCCACTCCGTGCAGGCTCTCCAACAGCGGGCAGGCGTCCTCACCGGCCACGGTCAGATATGGGCAGCCCGCGGAAGCGGACGGTTCGGGCACGGGCGCATCGGGCTGCGGGGCATCAGGAAGGGAGGTCTCGGACGGGGTTGGATCTTGCGATGATTGGCCTGACGACTCCTCAGCGGCAGTGGCTTCTGGTGAACTCGTTGCGGGTGCCGTCGGCTCGGGCGCCGTCGACGGTGGATTTGAAGCCACCGCCCCCGATGTGTCGGGCGACGGGGTCTCCGGCGGATCCAGGCCATCGATGAGGCTGTCAATGGCTCTGGGAACCAGGAACACCAAGAACGCCAGCACGAGCGCCAGCACCAGCATGGCGAGGAGCGGCCTCAGGCAGCCGGCGGGGAGCTTGCGCTTGCGCCGTGGCCTGGCCCCGCTCGGCGATGAAGGACCGACCCATGGCGAGGTCGGCTGCTCCCCAAGGCGAACCAGAAGGCTGTCGGTGATGTCCCAGCTCGATCGGAAGGCAGCGTCCATCTGTGCGTAGAGTCGGTCATGCTCAGACTCGGGCACGACGCTGAGCATCTCGACGTTGTGCAAGAGCCCTTGCTTGGAGAGGTTGGCGGACCCGACCAGCACGGCATCGGCAACGGCTGCATCGGGGTCGCGCTGGACGAGCCACGCCTTGGCATGGAGGTCGCGGCGTTGCCTCACTTGAACGTCCGGCCGTCTCAGGAACTCAACAGCCGACTTCCTGTCGTCCTCGGTGAAGTTGCTGAAGCCCGTCTCCACGTCCCCGATCAGAAGGGACACGTCCCGGCGCGCCGTTCGCTCGTTCAGCCATCGCAGCCCGAAAGCTGATGCATAGCCGACAGCGACCAGCAGCGGGCCCTGCCGGTTGCGCTTGAGGAATCGCTCGATCTGTCTCTCCGTCTCGGCCATCTGATCGCGATGCTATTGGAGCAGGACCGATGGGGTCAGCCTGGAAGTCTGCCCACTAGGCCAGGGCCTGGTCGAGGTCGGCGAGGAGGTCGTCGATGGTCTCGATGCCGACGGACAGGCGGATCAGACCGGGGTCGACGGCCAGGGGAGAGTCGGCCACCGACAGGTGGGTCATGGTGGACGGCTGCTCGATCAGCGACTCCACCGCGCCCAGCGACTCCGCCAGTCGAAAGACGCGGGTGGAGCTGACCGCGTCCACGGCTGCCTCCTCGCCGCCGGTCAGGATGCACGACACCATCCCCCCGAAGCCGCGCATCTGGCGCGCTGCCACCTCACGGCCCGGATGGTCCGCGAGGCCCGGGTACAGCACACGGGCGACCCTGGGGTGGTTGGTCAGGTACTCGGCCACCGCCTGCGCGTTGTCGCAGTGGCGGTCCATGCGGACGCCCAGGGTCTTGATGCCCCTGAGCAGCAGGTAGCAGTCGAACGGGCTGGGAACCGCGCCCGCCGCGTTCTGCACGAAGGCCAGCTGCTCGGCCAGATCATCGTCGTTGGTGGCGATGAACCCGCCGACCACGTCGGAGTGGCCGCCCAGGTACTTGGTGCTGGAGTGGACCACGACGTCGGCGCCCAACGCCAGCGGGTTCTGCAGGTAGGGGGTGGCGAAGGTGTTGTCCACGATCGGCAGGGCCCCCGCGGCCCGGGCCGTGGAAGCCACCGCGGCGATGTCGACCATGGTCAGCATGGGGTTGGTGGGGGTCTCCATCCACACCTGACGGGTCTCGGGGCGCAGTGCGGCGGCCAAGACCGCGGGGTCGGTCAGGTCCACCGCCGACCATCCGATACCCCGCTCGCCGTAGATCCGGGCGATCAGCCGGAACGTCCCCCCGTAGGCGTCGAGGCCGAGCACGACGTGGTCGCCGGGGCGCAGCAGGCCCACCAACGCGTTCTCGGCGGCCATTCCGCTGGCGAACGCGAAACCGTGCCTTGCCCCCTCCAGCCCGGCCACGCTGCGCTCCAGCGCGGCCCGGGTCGGGTTGGAGGTGCGGGAGTACTCGTAGCCGCGGTGCCGGCCCGGCGCGGATTGCACGAAGGTGGTGGCCAGGTGGATGGGCACGGTGATGGCGCCCGTGGTCTCGTCGGGCTCCTGGCCGACATGGACGGCCCTGGTCTCGAATCCCCAGGCACCGGTGCGGCCGCTCACAGGCCCACCCCTTCGGTGAGGGCGTCGCCCGAGATGGACGACAGGTAGCTGAGCACGTCGGTGCTGGAGACCACCGCCCTGGGCCGACCGCCGTCGAGAACCAGCAGCGCCGGCGATCGTTCCAGCTTCGTCACCGCCAGGGCCACCGGCTCGCCGATGCCGATCTGCTCCAATGGCCTGCTCATCACGCTCTCCACCGGCCGGCCGAGCAAGTCCCCGTTGAAAGCCAGAGCCATGAGCTGCAATTCGTGGACCGATCCCATCACCTCGGCCGCGGCCAGCGGCATCTCGCCCTTGGCCACCGGAAGCTGGCTCAGCCCGTTGTCGCGCATGTGGGTCACAGCCAGGCTCACAGGGTCGTCGGGATTGACGTACACCAGCGGCGGCAACGCACCCTCCTTGGCGTCCAGCACGTCCTTCACGCAGGGGTGCTCGCCGATCAGGAACCCGTGCGACGCCATCCAGTCGTCGTTGAACACCTTCGACAGGTAGCCGCGGCCGGAGTCGGGCAGCAGCAGCACCACCACATCGTCGGGACTGCAGTCCTGGGCCACCTCGGCGGCCGCGCACACCGCGGTTCCTCCCGAGCCTCCGATAAGGAGGCCCTCGCGGTGGGAGACCAGCCGGGCCATGTCGAAGGAGGCCTGGTCGGACACGGCGATCACACGGTCCACCACGTCGGGGTGGTAGGTCTCGGGCCAGAAGTCCTCGCCGATTCCCTCCACCAGGTAGGGCCGGCCGGACCCGCCGCTGAACACGGAGCCCTCCGGGTCGGCCGCGATGATCTGCACCGACGGGTTCTGCCGCTTGAGGTAGCGGCCCACTCCGCTGATGGTGCCCCCGGTGCCCGGTCCGGCCACGAAATGGGTGATGCGGCCATCGGTCTGACGCCAGAGCTCGGGTCCGGTCGTCTTCTCGTGGGCGAGGGGGTTCTCCTGGTTGAAGTACTGGTTGGGTTGGTAGGCGCCCGGCGTGGAGGCCATGAGCCGCTCGGCGGTGGAGTAGTAGGAGTCGGGGTCCTCGGGGGCGACCGCCACCGGGCACACCACCACCTCGGCGCCGTAGGCCCGCAGCAGTTGCACTTTCTCGGGGCTCACCTTGTCGGTCATCACGAAGACGCACCGGTAGCCCCGTTGGGCCCCGACCATGGCCAGGCCGACGCCGGTGTTGCCCGAGGTGGGTTCGATGATCGTTCCGCCCGGCTTGAGCAGCCCGTCGCGCTCCGCCCCGTCGATCATCGCGATGGCGATGCGGTCCTTGACACTGCCACCGGGGTTGAGCATCTCGAGCTTGGCCAGCACGTCGCAGCCGGCCTCGGGAATCGCCCGCCGCATCCGCACCAGCGGCGTATTCCCTACGAGGTCGAGGACGGAGTCGGCGACCTCCACGCCCGGCAGGCTATCGGGCTCGGTCGTCCCGGCGCTTCCGCCGCGGCCGCCTTCAGCAATGTTGTTCTAGCGATCTACTATTAGCTAAAATAACCGGCCGAATCGGGGGCCGCTATTTTAGTGGACTTGAATAGCGGCCCCGTTCCAGCGATGTTGTTATAGCAATCTGCTATTGACTAAAATAACTGGCTGATCGGGCTTCGCAATTCTAGGTGGGCTGGAACAGCCGCCGGCATTCAGCGGCAAGGAGAAGGGAAGGACGGATGGAACCCACCCGCGCCGGGCACTTCCGTCGGCAGCTCAGCGGTTACGAGGCGTTCGTGCCCAAGCCGCTTCCGCCCGATCCGCGGCTGCAGTGGGACACTGGCCTGGTCAGGCTGCTGTCAGACGCCACGGTGGCGCTGGGCCGCCTGGACGGGATGGCGGGCAGCCTCCCGAACCCCGACCTGTTCGTGGCGTCCTATGTCCGGCGCGAGGCGGTGCTCAGCTCCCAGATCGAGGGCACCCAGTCGAGCCTCGACGACGTTCTGGCCCACGAGGTGGCGGCCAGGGTGGTCGCCCCGCCCGACGACGTCGCCGAGACCGTGAACTACGTGCGGGCCATGCGGGCCGGCCTGAGCCTGCTGGACGAGCTGCCCTTGTCGGGCCGCTTGATCCGCCGGCTGCACGGCGAACTGATGACAGGCGTGCGGGGCCAGGAACGCAGCCCCGGCGAGTTCCGCAGGACCCAGAACTGGATCGGTCCGGCAGGCTGCACGCTGGAGACCGCGGCGTTCGTCCCGCCGTCGCCCGACGACCTCGGCAGAGCGATCCGCGACTTCGAGCTCTTCCTCAACGACAGCGACACGCCTCCGCTGGTGCTTGCCGGGCTGGCCCACGCCCAGTTCGAGACAATTCACCCGTTCCTCGACGGCAACGGCCGTGTCGGGCGCCTCCTCATCACGCTGCTGCTGGTCCAGCGGAGAGTGCTGGCCCGGCCGCTGCTGTACCTGAGCGTGTTCCTCAAACAGAACCGCAGCGAATACTACGACCGGCTCAACGCCATCAGGGCCCAGGGTGACTGGGAGGGCTGGCTCAAGTTCTTTTTCACCGGCGTCGCCGCCACCGCTGACGACGCAGTGCGGACGGCGGCCGAACTCTTGGCGCTGACCGACGAGCATCGACGGATCGCGACCGACCTGAAGCTCGGCAAGTACGCATGGCCGCTGCTCGACCTGCTGGCCGAGCAGCCCATCGTTACCGTCAAGTACGCCACGGCCGCCCTCGGCTCGACGCCCGCGACCGTCGGCCGCCTGCTCGACGCGCTGGTCTCTGAGGGAATCGTCGAGGAGATAACCGGCCGAAGGCGCGACCGCGTCTACCGGTACTCGCCGTTCCTCGACGTGCTGTCGGACGACCCCGAGCCCGCGTAACGTCCGACGGCTCGCTGGCCAAGGGCATTCGGCCTTGGGAAGATGCGCTACTGGCGGGCGGTCTGGTTGCTCAAAGACCGAGTCTTCGTCGCTGGCGGTCCGGCATGAGTTCGATCTTGCCCTCAAGCTCTTCGATCCGATGCCGCGACTGGATGAGCTCTTCTCGCGCGTTGTCTCGCTCCTCCCGTGCTTCCTCGATCTGACGGGTGAGCAGTTCTCGGATTGTCCGTGTGTCCTCGAACGTCGTCGCCAAACCCGCATCCAGAGCTTCCCGCAGGACAGCGATGTCAGCTCTGACCGTATCGACCTCGGCGCCTTGGAGGAGCTGGTTCGCGGCTGTGAGCGTCGACCGCAGTTCGGTCATCGCCGACTGAGCCGCCTCGGTGGCTGCGTCGAGCGTCTTGGCCGTCTCCCGTAGCTGCGTCGCCGCGCCGTCCACTGATCTGGAGACCTCGGCCTGATGCTCCTCGGCGCGCGTGAGGTCGCCGAGGGACTGCCGGAGGTTCTCGAGCAGATCGATGGATTCCTCGAACCGCTGGGTTACCGACTCGAACATGTTGTCAGGCTCGGCCATTTCCATCCCTTCTGTACCGGGTCACTGTCCTCAGGGCGAGTTCATTGGCAGACTCGAGGGTCTCGGCGAGCACGAGTGTCGCCAACTGCGGGTCAGTGCGCCAGTTCTGTCGCAACCAGTCCTCGACGGCGCGGAACGCCATCCCGCCCCGTTGCGCAGCCCCGACGATGGCACCGGCAAGAGCGCCCGGCTTCGGGCGGGCCCGGCGCAGTGCCAAACGAAGGCTGTCCGACTTGTCGACTTCGTCGCCGCCGATCACACTCAGCAGCCAAAGGATCATCGCCTCCATATCGCTCTCGTTGACGCTGTATCGATCCCGCGCCCCGGGTGCCAGCGACTGCGCAAAGTGTCGCTCGAACTCTTGCAGGTCACCCGCTGGGAGCAGTGCCTCGGCGAGGCCGCGGCTGGCCAGGAGCCCCGGATGATCCGGATACGACTCCAGTAGGCGCGCCGAGGCCGACCGCCACTCACGGGCGTCGTTGTCGGAGGCGATGGTCCCCCAGTTTCTTGTCCAGTCGGCGAAAGTGAACTCGCTGCTCTCGGCCAACTCCTGGACCAACGGGGCGACATCGCCTTCAGTGAGGAAGTCCAAGACTCGCCTTCGCACGATCTCGCCGTCACTCGCGCCGTCGCCGGCCAGCAGCCACATCTCTTGCAGGCTTCGCCGACGCGATCGCTCGATGGTGTCGTACACGAAGTCGATCAGCATTTCTCCACACTGCTCGACGGCGTCAAGCCGTGTGGCGTACTGCACTTCGACTTCGGCCTGAACCGCCGTTAACCGGCCCGGCTGGCTCCGCTCTACGAAGCGCAGCAGCCCCTCGACGATGTCCTCCGGCCGCTGGTCGCTGCATCTGACTTCGGCCACCTCGGAGGGGCCGTACCCCTCCAGGCAGTAGTCGGTGACGACACCGAGCATCGCCAGACGATGCAGAGCCCGCTTTGCCGCATCGCGGGAGCCGTCTTTCTGTCCAAGGGGGACGCGTCTATCCCCCTTCTCTAGAAGGGCGAAGATCTCTAGGAGTTGCTCGAGTTCCTTCGCCTTGGGCGGGAACGAGTTCTTATGGAAGTACAGAGCCGTGTCTACGTCGTCGCGCTCCGACCGCGGCCTGCCTTGCCGCTCTGTGTCGGTGCCGCCGTCTGGGCCGAGGCGTCTGCGATTCTCGGCAGCGTCGTGCTCGGTAAGGATCAGCACGCTCTTTGCCGGCCTGCGGTCGCGGCCGGCGCGGCCCACCTCTTGGTAGAAGGCCTCTATCGAGCCGGGGAGCCCGAAATGGACGATCCACCGGATGTTGGGCTTGTCGATGCCCATTCCGAACGCATTGGTGGTGACGATCGCTGCAGCCTGGTTCTCCTTGAATATGTCTGAGTTATGCAGGCTCAGCTTCTCCCAGTCCGCTTGCATCCCCTTGGGCGGGTTGCTCGACGATGAGAACGGCACGGCTGACGCTATGACCTCGAGGACGTCCTCAGTAGTCTCCGCCAGCCCGTGCCAGCCGTTCACGGTTGGCACGAAAACGATTCCCGAATAGGTGTCGCGGTTGTGTCCGGTCGGTTCGAAGAACGTGGCTGCAACCGCGTCGAACCTGCCGGCCAGCGCACGCAGTTCGCCCCGCAGTCTCGCTTGCGAGTCAGCGGGCACAGTTCGCACGACGCGATAGGACAGCTCCGGGCGGTCGAACGTGGTCGGGCGCACGATCGAGTTCTCCTGCTGGTTGGTGATTTCGAGCTGGAACAGCACGTCGGTGAGCACGGCCCTCGACGCCGTACCCGTGAGGGCCAGCAGCGCGGGCACGCCGAGAGCCCCGCGGCAGGCTGACCGCAGGGTTCTGCCCAAGTTCAGGTAGGCGGGTCGGAAGTCGTGGCCCCACTCCGAGACGCAATGCGCCTCGTCGATCACCGCCATGTTCACGGGGGCTACCTCCGACGCCTCGGTCAGTTCGTCGCGGAACCTCTGGCGTTGCAGTCGCTCTGGGGTGACAAAGACGAAGTAGGCGTCCGCGGCATCCCCTCCCAAGCTCGCTGTCCTTCTTGAGATTCCCACAGCGCGGTCGATCCCCTGCTTGCTGAGGCCGCCGACCTGGTCGTCTATCAGCGCGACGAGAGGATCGACCACGAGGGTCCTGCCCGGCAGGCACAGGCCGGCAAGTTGGTAGATCATGCTCTTGCCGGCGCCGGTGGGCAGCAGGACTGCGCTGTCGCGGCCCGAGAGCACCTCTGTGATGCCCTCGAGTTGTCCCTCTAGCAGCCGCTCCTTGGCAAAGATGGCCCGTAAGACGATTTCGAGGGAGTCCTGGACATCGGGAAGGTTGCATGAGACGAAGGGTTCGACTCTGCTTGACGGCAAGCGGGAACTGTCTCGCATAGGCATACCGAGCGCCGTCGAGCGAATCACGACCGTTGGGACCTCGTCGGAGTCCGGCATCACCTCGCTGGGCGTGCGACCGCTGTCCAGAACGATTCTGGCGTCTGGTGGGTGTGGGAGTGAGTCGAGCCAGTCGTCGATGCTGGTGCCTTGATAGATGCCATGCGGGTTCCTTCGGTAGACACGGGCTTGGCCTTCGCAAATGAGCACCGCCTCAGCGGGTGCCACGTTCCCGCCGCCCCACATGCGGTCGAGGGCGTCGAACAGCGCCAAGTAGTGTCCTGCCAGATCCACGGCCTGCCCAATCGCGTCGTGCACTTCGACAATCCAGCGTTCACCGCCGAGGAAACCGCCGTCAATGGCCTCGCACAGTCCCAGCACCAGGCGGTGGGCCTGGATCGGCGCCCACACCAGCGGTTCCATCTCGTTGCTTGCCTGCGGTGAGCTGTCGAGGATCGCGCCAGCCTCGTCCAGGCCTGGGCCCTGCCCGGAGGTGAGTTCGCGGGTTGTGACCCTGACGGTCCTGATGCCGACCCTGGAGAGCCGGTGGTCGCGGCGGCGGTCAACTGCTTGCTGCTCCGCGTGTTGGCTGCCGTCCACCTCGATCACGGCCTGGGCCATGCCTGGCGGCGCGAATAGGAAGTCGCACCGGCTGTCGCCGGAGCCGTCGCCGCTCGGACTCAGCCGGGCTGGCGACCTGGCGTCTGCCGCCGAGCGCTCCAAGCGTTCGAGGGAGGGCTGCGGAATCAGCCACCGTGTGCTCCCGGGTGCTCGGTCAGCTGCCCACTCGACGAAACTACTTTCCGCGGGCGACTCGGTCAGAGCGACATCGAAAGTCGCCTCACCGAAGAACGGTACGGAGAAGCTGCTGTCCTCCAGCGGCGGTCGTCTGTTCAGCCGCGGCCCCACATCGGCGGGACTGTCAGGCTCCGCGAGATGCTCTCCGAACCCGAGGGCCTCCAGCAGGGCCAATTCGGCGTCGGGATGCAGCGGCGGCGTAGTGCCGCGAGCGAGCAGCTTCCTCATCGTCGCTGTGACGAGCCGCCTCCCGTCTTCAGGGTTCGCGCCTCGCTCGTTGTGAAGAGCTGGGCGCTCCTCCCGGGCCGCCCAGCAATTGGCCAGACCGGCGAAGCGCCTGTCCGGCAACGACCGAAGGGAGGCCCCGACAGTCGTATAGAAGGCGCGCCAACCGCTGCGTCGCAGAGTGGCGTCATACCAGTCCACACGCCGGCACGGTCTGTCGTGGCCAACGTTCACCTCAGTTTCCTTCGTATACGCCGGCGTGGCGTGATCAGTCCCGCGCTCCGTCGCCGGGTTGGGTGCGGCACCTCGCGTTGGGCTGCCCGGTGCGTCCGACATGTCGTCGGCGGGCTGACGGGTCGTGTAGGCGACATCGTCAGAATCGGGTCGCGTGCCCTTGCATCGCGGATAGGTCGAGCAGCCCCAGAATCTGCCGCCAGCGTTAGCACCGCGGCGCGCCGTGCGCTTGACCATGGCGCTGCCAGACTTCGGGCACTCTGGCACGCCGTGGTTCGCATTTGTCGCAGTGTCACCCATGATCGCAGTGCGGAGAGTCTGTAGGAACGGAGAGCACGTCCGCAAGCCACAGCAGCGAGTTATCCGGCACCGAGGTGCCCTGGTGCGGACCGGGTGGGATGCGACGCTTCCTCCAAGCCGTCTGTCACCGTCGCACGGGAGTGAGTGCGGGGCTCTCCTGACGGGTGATCGGACTGGCACTGGGCCTTGGCCGGAGCCTGACTCAGATCGGGCCGCGGATCGTCCTGCGGGCTCTTGAGAGCCGCGCCGCTACCGGCCGGCCAGGCGCTCCACGACGGGGGCCATCTCCTCGGCGGAGCTGCCCATGAAGGAGATGTACGAGATGCCCCAGCGCTCCCTCCAGCCCTCGATGGCGACCACGCACTCGTTCACCGTCCCCACCAGGGCGTGGGGCGAGGCCAGGGCCTGCTCGGCGGTGATGCCGAAGGCCGGTGCCGCCGCCGAGGCCAGCGAGTGAGCGTCGCCGGTGATGGTGGCCAGATGCACTCGGGTCTGAAGCTCCAAGGAGTCGAAGCGCTCGTCGGCGGCGTCTCTCACGACGTCGAGCTTGCGGTCGGTCGCCTCCGCAGTGGCGGTGGGTCCGGCGTGCTCGTCGATCGCCCCCGAGTGCAGGCTCGGGTTGATCCCGATGATGTCGGCCCGGCGGGCCGCCAGAGCCAGCATCCTGTGGCCCCCGCCGGCCATTAGCAGCGGGGGGCGGGGCTTCTGGACCGGCTTGGGCTGCGAATCGAGCCCGGAGATCCGGTAGTGGTGGCCCTCGAAGTCGAAGGCGCCTTCGCCGAAGCAGCCCTCCAGCACGGTGACGGCCTCGGCGAGCCGCTCGATGCGCATGCCGGGACGGTCGAACGGAAGGCCGGCCTGCGCGTAGTCGGAGGTCATCCAGCCCGCTCCGATGCCGATCTCCAGGCGCCCGCCCGAGATCACATCGAGCGAGGCCAGCTCCTTGGCCAGCACGGCCGGGTGCCGGTAGTCGTTGGCCAGCACCATCGTGCCCACCTGCAGCGAGGTGGTGGCCAGCGCCACCGCGGTCATGGCCACCAGCGGCCCGTGCCGGTCGTCGAAGTGGTCGGTCATCACCACCGACGAGTACCCCATGTCCTCGGCCCGGCAGGCCCGCGCCGCGATCTCATCGGGCCCGTCAAGGCCGTCCAGGCTGAACCCGAAACGGAACGGACGACTCACGAGGGGAGCAATCCACTGGCGGCAGGCACCCGCCGAACGCTACCGGTGTGCCGTCGCGACAGGAGCCTCCGGCACTGTCGGGTGGCGGCAGTAGGGTGGCCTTGATGGCGGAATCGGCGATTCTGGAAGGCCTGAACCCGGCCCAGTACGAGGCGGTCACCCATGAGGGCGGACCGCTCCTGATTGTGGCCGGGGCCGGATCGGGAAAGACACGGGTGATCACCCGTCGCATCGCATATTTGATCGACCATCACGACGTGTCGCCGTTCGAGATCCTGGCCATCACCTTCACCAACAAGGCCGCGGGTGAGATGCGCGAGCGGGTCGGCGCGCTCGTGGGGCCGGTGGTCGAGAGCATGTGGGTGTCCACGTTTCACAAGGCGTGCGTCCAGTTCCTGCGCCGCGACGCCGAGTACATCGGCTATCCGAAGGGGTTCACCATCTACGACCAGAGTGACGCTGTGCGGCTGTGTGGGTACGTGATGCGCGATCTGTATCTCGACACCAAGCGATACCCGGCCCGGTCGGTGCACGCGGCCATCTCCAACGCCAAGAACAACAACATCACTGCGGCCGAGTTCGCCGAGTGCGCGACCGGGCCTCACGAGAAGCGGGTCGCAAGTGTCTTCGAGCTGTACCAGCAGCGTCTGGTGACGGCGGCCGCGATGGACTTCGATGACCTGCTGCAGCGAACCGTCGAACTCTTCAGATCACATCCCGAGGTGCTTGACCGTTGGCGGAACCGGTTCAGGCACCTGTTCGTCGACGAGTACCAGGACACCAACCCGGTGCAGAACGAGTTGTGCCTGAAGTTGGCACGATCTAGCGCTGCTGAGGACGACACCGTTGTATCGGCACCGAGCGATGACGGCTGGCGCACCGTCACCGTGGTCGGTGATCCCAACCAGTCGATCTACGCCTTCCGTGGCGCGGACATCCGCAACATCCTTGAGTTTGAGAATGCCTTTAGCGATGTTCGCATTGTCTTGCTGGGGCAGAACTATCGCAGTCCTCGCGATTTCATCTTGAAGGCGGCCAATGACGTGATCAGCCACAACGCGAGCCGGTACCCGCTCGAACTCGAATCGGACGCAGGCAACAGCTGCAAGGTTGTGAAGTACGTTGCGGACGACGAGGTGGACGAGGCCCAATACGTAGCCAGCGAGATAGTCAGGCGCCATGACGATGATCAGATGCGCTGGGACGAGATGGCGGTCTTCTACCGCACCAACGTGCAGTCCCGCGCCATCGAGGAGAAGTTGGTCGCTGCCAACGTTCCCTACGTGCTGGTAGGCGGTACACGCTTCTATGACCGTCGCGAGGTGCGCGACGCGATGGCGTATCTGAAGGTGATCGCGAACCCTGCCGATGAGTTGAGTGCGAAGCGCGCGCTCGTCGCTCCCAGGCGTGGGGTCGGCGACAGGTCTATCGAGAAGATCGACGGACTCGCTTCGGAGTTGGGCGCCAGCTTCTTTGAGGCGTTGAGCTTGTGTGATGAGGCGGGCGTCTCGGGCCGGGCGTCATCCGGGATCCGTGGTTTCGTTCAACTGATCGAGGATGTGAGCGCAATGGGGGCGTCGCCCGCCGCGACCCTGCAAGAGTTGTTGGAGCGTTCCGGCTATCTCGACGAGTTGCGAGGCGAGGAGACGGTGGAGGCTGCCGGCCGTCTCGAGAACCTCGCGGAACTAGTCGGCTCGGCGGGTGAGCATGAGACCCTTGACGAGTTCCTGGAGGCTGTCGCGCTTGTTGCAGACACCGATGGCATCGATGAGACAGCTCCAGCCGTGACGCTCATGACCGTGCATTCGGCCAAGGGCTTGGAATACCACGACGTGTACATCGTCGGGCTTGAGAATGGGGTGTTTCCTCATTTCCGGGCGTTGACCGAACCTGCAGAAATGGAGGAGGAGCGCCGCCTCGCCTATGTGGGGATCACACGGGCAATGACACGTCTCACGTTGACCCACGCGTCGAGCCGGTGGTTGCACGGAACCCGCCAGTACAATCCGCAGAGCACGTTTCTCAAAGAAATTCGCAAAGAGAACCTTGAGGTAATCCTTAGCCCGCGACTGCGGCGGAGCCGATATCGCGCAGGAATCGCCTCAGGCTACGGCTCGTCGCAGACCCACGACGAGCGGTTGCCGGCTGCTGGCAGCCGCACTCCTAGAGTGCGCACGGCGGACAGCGGCGGGCGCGCCGTTGAGCGACGGTCGGCCAACCGCGACGAGATCGTGGAGCGGGCCCTCGACGCCGGCCGGCGACCCGCACCCTCCCCGTCGGGGGCCGACCGCCTGGGCCTTCGGGTGGGAGACGACGTGCGCCACGCCCAGTGGGGCGAGGGCGTGATCGTCGACATCGACAGCACGAGGAGCGAGCCTGAGGCGTCGGTGCATTTCGCCAGCGTCGGCGAGAAGCGATTGGTGCTCTTGTGGACCCCGCTCGAGAAGATCTAGCTCCGGCTCAGAGCCGACCCTCCCCAGGAGACAGTCAGACGGACGTCAGCCAAGACCGAGCTTTCTCTGCTGCCGTTGCGGAATCCGGGAGATGGTCTCCTCAACCTCGTTGATGCGTTGCTGCAAACGCCGGGTCCTGCCGATGGGGCGTGGTCGGACCTTGCTACCCAGCAGTTGGACAGTGTGGCGAAGCGGGCGTCAGGAATGGATCGAAGCGAAGCGCCCACAGTGGCGTAGCGGGCGCGCCACCCGTGCCTCCTCCGCGCCGTCAGAGTGGCATCACGCCACGGCACGCGAAGCCGCCCGCCGCTGCGGGCCGCGGCCGGCTCGCCAGTCTCCGGTGCCCCGTGCCGCGTCTCGGCCGACGGCCGGAGTCCTGCCATTCCGGATTGCCGCAGAGATCCGGCGTCCTCGAAACGTTCGCGAATCGGTTGCGGGGGCTTTGTGGCGGCATTGTCCTCGTTCGAGATCGGCCTATTCCCGCGGCATCGCGGAAAGGCCGGGCAGCCCCAGAATTCGTCCCCCGTGTTGGGCCCCTGCCGGGCGGTGCGGCGGACCATGGAACGGCCGCACTTGGGGCACGCCGGCATAGTCCCCCCCCCCGTAGCTACCTGCGGATCGGCCCATAGAGCATCGGCGCAGTCTTGTGGACTTCTGCAACCTTCCGCAAGCTGCTAGCCGGGACTCTTGCCGCGCGCCGCGACTGAGAGTGCGGCAGTCTGGCCGTGGAGTCGCAGGAGGCGTCAGGCAGAAGCGACGCCGCGCCGGCTCAGATCTTGGTCTCGAGCACCGCCGTCCGCTCGCTGAGCGCGGCGATCTGGGCCATCGTCTCGGTGTGCAGCTTCTCCCGGTGCTCGCGGTGCTCGCGGTCCAGCGCGGTGATGGCGTCTATGGCTTTGGTGTGGAGTTCTTGCATGCGGGTGCCCTGGGCGGTGATGGCGTCCATGGCCTCGCGGTGCAGGTCGTCGGCGTGCTGACGCGCCGCGAGGGCGCTCTGCTGGATCAAGTCGACGGTCGCCGAGTGAAGCCGTTCCATTGCTATGCCCTGTTCGTGGATGGCGCCCAGCGCGGCAACGTGATCGTCGCCACGCTGGGCGTTCTGGCCGAACAGATACTGAACCAGGATGCCGAGGAACCCGAGCAGCCCGGCACCCATCACAGAAATGATCGCAATCTCCATGAAACTCATTGTATATCCATAACTCTGTCGAGCCAACCTCCAGGGTTCACATTATCTTTCGCGCCCTTGCTGTGCAAGAGAACGATCCTGTCAGATGTCGTGGACTGCGATGCGCAGGCGCTTGTTGGCCTTGCCCTTCGATTCGGTCTTGACCACCTCGAAACGGCCCACCTCTCCGGTGGAGGGAAGGTGGGTACCCCCGTCGGCCTGCTTGTCCAGCCCGACGATGTCGACCACCCGGATCTCGGTCACCGACTCCGGTATGAGGTTGACCTTGGTGCGGATCAGGTCCTCATCGGCCAGGGCCTCGGCCCGGGGCAGGAACGAGATCTCGATCGGACGGTCGGCCGCGATCTCGGCGTTGACCAGTTCGGTGACCTGCGCCGCGAACCCCTCTGGCAACGGATCGAACTCGAAGTCCATGCGAGCCGACAGCGGGGCCATGTTCCCGCCGGTAACCGACACGCCCCAGGTGTTGCAGATCACCCCGCACAGGATGTGCAGCGCGGTGTGGGTGCGCATCAGGGCATGGCGGCGCTCCCAGTCGAGCTCCCCGTGCACCGGCGTGCCTACGGGCGGGGCCGGGGCGTCGAGGGTGTGCCACACCACGTCGTGGCCCCTCACGTCGGTCACCGCCGCCGTGCCGCCGTGGAAGCTCAGCGTGCCGGTGTCGTGGGGCTGGCCGCCGCTGGTGGCGTAGAAGGCGGTTGCGTCGAGGGCCACCCGGCCGTCGTCGTCGACCGCGACCACGGTGGCGTCGAAGGCCCGGCACTGGGCGTCGCGCAGGAATATCCGGTCGGTGGGGTTCACGTCAGCCATAGGGCCTCCAGTGTGCGCGTCAGCGGTGAATGCCCGCTCTTGTTCGCTTCGCTCACGGGCCGCTCGGGCCACGGCCTCGCTCGGTGGATGGCAGAGACTCTCACGGATCGCGGCCTGTCCGCTCGGCCTCTGGGTTGATGTCGACCCGGACGTCGCCGTCCACGACAGCCACGCTGAAGTGGCGCAAGCCGGTGCCCGCCGCGTCCACGACGTCGTCTGGGTCGCAAGTGTTCACGAACTCGGCCTGCTCGGCCTGCCACTCGAAGAAGCAGTCCCGGCTCTGGCCCGGCCGGCGGGCCTCGAACGCCAGCCATCCCGACTCAGGATCGTCCCCGAGATGCTGCAGGATGATGTCGAGCTCGCCGTCGGCCACGTCACCGAACAGGATCGGCCCCCGATCGGCGATCTCAGCGCTGATCCGGCCGGTCTCCATGTCGCGGAAGTCCCGGTCGCCGAGGCGGATCTCAACGTCGCCGCCACCGCGGGCCAGCAGTAGTACCGCCAGCGCCAGACCCAGCGCGACCGCCACGCCCGCCAGGCCCACCACGACGGCGGAACGCAGGTCGGGCCGCTGTCCGCGGGAAACAGGCATCGCGGCCTATCGCCTCAAACGGTTCGCCGGTCCAGTGGTGGCCGAGGATCGGGAAACGGGCATCGCGGCCTAGTATCGCCGCTCGTGGATCTGTTCGAGCACCAGGGCAAGGAGCTGTTCGCCCGGTACGGGCTGCCGGTGCCCACGGGCGAAGTGGCGTTCTCGCCCGACGACGCTGCAGCCGTGGCCTCCAGGCTCGGACTGCCCGTCGTGGTGAAGGCCCAAGTCCACACCGGAGGACGGGGCAAGGCCGGGGGCGTGAAGCTGGCCGCGGACCTCGACGCGGTGCGCAGCCATGCCGCCGGCATCCTGGGCCTCGACATCTCGGGCCACATCGTGCGCCGTCTCTGGATAGAGCAGGCGTCCGACATCGCCGAGGAGTACTACGCCAGCTTCACTCTCGACCGCTCCGCCCGCAAGCACCTGGGGATGCTGTCGGCCGAGGGCGGCGTGGACGTCGAGACCGTGGCCGCCCGCGACCCCGACGCCATCGCCCGCATCCACATCGACCCGGTGGACGGCCTGACGCAACCGGCGTGCCGCCAGTGGGTGAAGGCAGCCCGCATCCCCGGCTCCGTGGCCGACGCGGTGACCGATGTGCTGGTGACCCTGTATGGCGCCTACGTGGATGCCGACGCCGACCTGGTCGAGGTCAACCCGCTCATCTTGACCTCCGGCGGCGACGTGGTGCTGCTCGACTCCAAGGTCACCCTCGACGCCAACAGCACGTTCCGCCACGACGACTACGCCACCTACGACGCCACCCAGACCCGCGACGAGCGGGAGCAGGCCGCCCACGCCAAGCGGCTCCAGTACGTGGGCCTGGACGGCTCGGTCGGGGTGATCGCCAACGGCGCGGGCTTGGCCATGAGCACCGTGGACGTCGTGAACCAGGTGGGGGGCAGTCCGGCCAACTTCCTCGACATCGGCGGAGGCGCCAACGCTGAGGTCATGGCGGGTGCGCTGGAGGTCATCAACAACGATCCCGCGGTGCGGGCCATCCTGATCAACATCTTCGGGGGCATCACCCGCGGCGAGGAGATCGCCAACGGCATCATCGAGGCCACTCGCCGGGTGGACATCGACTCACCCATCGTGATCCGCCTCGACGGCACCAACGCGGCCGAGGGCCGGGAACTGCTGGAACCCCACCTGAGCGGCGCCCTGATGATGGAGCCGACGATGCTGGACGCCGCCCGCCGGGCGGTGGAGCTGGCCGGCGCCGCCGATGGGAAGGTGCAGCCGTGAGCATCTTCGTGGACGACAGCACCCGGGTGGTGTACCAGGGGCTCACCGGCTCGCAGGGCCGCTACTACGGCCTGCTCAACCGGGACTACGGCACGCAGGTCGTGGCCGGCACCAACCCCCGCAAGGCCGGCACCGATGTGGACGGCGTGCCCATCTTCGCCACCGTCGCCGACGCCGCGGCGGCCACCGGCGCCACCGTGAGCTGCGTGTTCATCCCCGCACCGGGAGTGCCCGGCGCGGTGCTCGAGGCGGCCGGGGCCGGCATGGAGCTGGTGGTGGTGATCACCGAGGGGGTGCCCGCCCACGACGAGGCGCTGGTGTTCAACAAGCTGCGGCGCGACCATCCGGACGTGCGGCTGCTCGGCCCCAACTGTCCGGGCGTCATCAGCCCCGGCAAGTGCAACATCGGCATCACCGCCGGGCACATCGCCGAGCCAGGAGGGCCGGTGGGGATTGTCAGCCGCTCGGGCACGCTGACCTATCAGGCGCTGTACGAGCTCAAGCAGCAACAGATCGGTGTCACCACCTGCGTGGGCATCGGCGGCGACCCGGTGCCCGGCACGACCTTCGTCGACTGCCTGGCCGCCTTCGAGGCCGATCCCGAGACCCGAGCCGTGATGATGATCGGCGAGATCGGCGGATCGGCCGAGGAGGAGGCGGCCGACTTCATCGCCGATCACATGACCAAGCCCGTGGTCGCCTACGTGGCCGGGGTCACCGCGCCGCCGGGCAAGAAGATGGGCCACGCCGGCGCGATCGTGTCGGGCGGCAAGGGCACGGCCGCAGCCAAGATGGAGGCGCTGACCTCTGCCGGGGCCCGGGTGGGCCAGAACCCCACCGAGGCCGGCGAATTGATGGTGGAGATCGTCGCTGCCCTGTGACGAAACGTCAGCGTCCGTCGGCTGCCCCCGCAACTAGTGCTGTGTCGTCGAAATGGCTAGGGCAGCGCAGCAGGACCGAGACCCTGCTTGGGAGCGCTCCGGACACCCCGATTATTTCAGCGACGGACCACTAGGCCTCGGTCGGCGCGTGCCCGAATGCGCGTCTCGTACGCTCGAAACGCGGCCTCGAGGTTCGCCCACACCTCTGCCGAGACTCCGGTCTCACGCTCCAGCATTTCGGCGATCTCGAGGGTTACGGGCGCCTGGCCGCCGATCATCAGGTTGACGTGCTCGACCGACAGGCCGGTGCGCTCGGCGAATTCGGCTGGAGCGATGCCCCTCTCCTCTAGCACCTCGGCGAGCGTGTCGCCCGGAGGCAGCACGACTTCAGGGACGTAGTGGTGCCCGCCTGCGGTCGTATCGGCCATACCAGCCTCCTCGTGTCAGTGGTAGTCGACGATCTCGGTGACGGTCACGCTTTTGACCCGAGTCCAATCGAGGCCGTCGTCCTCCCTCGTCAGCGGAGGCACAGCCGTCGGGCGGAAAATGAGGCGGTGGCCACGGTGCAAGTCCACGGCGAGTTCGCCGGCGCGGCGGCCGACGACTCGTGGCATCTGCCGGGCAGGTGGCGCATGTCATCGAGGCTAACCGCAGCCGCAAGCTGCTGAAGTCGCAGCGTGATTCGTTTCGCGCCTTCCGCCCCCCAGCGACGCTGGAGCAGTCTCTGGTCCGACAGTTGTCGTCGCAGCTTGGCTGTCGAGAACAGAACGTCCACCGATCCTCGATTGGGCAGTTGACGGCGATGGCGCAGTCAGCATAGGTAGCGGAGACCCCTTTTTGCTTGTTTCATGCTATGCTAATATATTTGAAATAGGTCAACGGGCGATGTCGGGACCGTGTGACAGTGGTCTCTCCTACAGCGTCCGGCCCGTAGGCTCGACGTTTGTGGACACGGCACCACGAGCGCTGATCTCTGTCTATGACAAGTCAGGCGTGGTCGAGTTGACCGCGGGGCTGGTCGAGTTGGGGTGGGAGCTGATCGCGAGTGCGGGCACGGCCCGGGTGTTGGAGGACGCAGGACTGCCAGTGGCGGATGTGGCCGACTACACGGGTTCGCCGGTCATGCTGGGGCACCGGGTGGTGACGCTCCATCCTCGAGTCCACGGCGGGATCCTGGCCGACCGGGAGGACCCCGCCCACAGGGCTGACCTGGAGGCCAACAGCATTGACCCGATCGATCTGGTGGTGGCGAACCTGTATCCGTTCGAGGCTTCGCCCGGCATCGAGACGATCGACATAGGCGGCCCGACCATGGTGCGGGCCGCGGCCAAGAACCATGCCCACGTGGGCGTAGTGGTGGACCCGGCTGACTACCAGGCGGTCCTGGACGAGTTTCGCTTGAACGGGCGTCTGTCAGCGGCCAGCCGCCGCCGGCTGGCCGGCAAGGCGTTCGCCCACACCGCGGCGTACGAGGCGACCATCGCTGGCTGGTTCGACGCCGGGAGCGGGCCGGACGAGCCTGGTCTGCCCGCGGTGATCCGCCTCGAACTCGAGCGGGCCGAGACGCTGCGCTACGGCGAGAACCCCTACCAGCAGGGCGCCCGATACCGCGCCCGGCGGACGCCCGGATTCTTCGACGCCGTCGTCCAGCACGGCGGCCAGGCGCTGAGCTACCTCAACCTGATGGACGCGGAGGCGGCTTGGCGCCTAGCCCACGACCTGGGCGACCGGCCCGCTGCGGTGATCGTCAAACACGCCAACCCGTGTGGCGCCGCCGTCGCCAATGAGCTGGCCACCGCCTACTCGCGGGCCTTCGACTGCGACCCCCGCAGTGCCTTCGGCGGGATCGTAGCCACCAACACGGTGATCGACCAGGTCACCGCGGACGCCATGGTCGTCGCGGCCCAGGCCGACGTCGTGATCGCCCCCGGCTTTGAGAAGGGCGTCGTTGACTGCCTGGCCGCGCGCCGGGCCAACACCCGCCTTCTGGAAGCACCGGAGGACCGCATCGACGAGCCGCCGTGGGAGTTGCGCACTCTCGGCGGTCTGGCCGGCGAGTTCCTGGTGCAGACTCCTCGCCGGCTTGAGACCGACCCTGACGGCTGGCGAGTGGTCACCGCTCGCCAGCCCACCGACAGCGAACGGGCCGATGCCGTGTTCGCCTGGCGGGTGTGCGCCCACACCAGCTCTAACGCGGTGGTGCTGGCCCGCGACCGGACTGCCTGGGGCATAGGCGCCGGTCAGCAGAGCCGGGTAGAGGCAGGCCAGATCGCCGCGGCCAAGGCCAGGGGCCGAGCCGCGGGCGGCGCCTGCGCCAGCGACGGGTTCTACCCGTTCGCCGACGGCATCCACGCGGCCGTCGAGGCGGGCGCGGCGGTCGTGGTTCAGCCGGGCGGCTCAGTCAATGACGCCGCAGTCATCGCCGCAGCCGACGAGCGCAATATCGCCATGCTCTTCACCGGAGAGCGCCAGTTCCGCCACTAGTGCTGTGTCGTCGAAATGGCTAGGGCAGCGCAGCAGGACCGAGACCCTGCTTGAGAGCGCTCCGGACGCCCCGATCATTTCAGCGACGGACCACTAGTGGGTACGGCGGCGGGTGCGGCGGCGGGCTAGGCGGTCCTCTGTGCCCGGTACGGCTGATGGGGGTGCGGCCTCGATGTCGGGGGGCGGCTCGTCGCCGGCCAGCACGGCCGCGATCTTGGCGGTGTGGGTCGGGGTGCTTCCGCAGCAGCTGCCGATCACGGCCACCCCGGCGGCCCGGGCCCGGTGGGCGTGGGCGGCCAGCACTTCGGGGGTGCCGTCGTAGACCAGTGCGTCGCCACTCCACACCGGCACACCCGCGTTGGGTTTGGAGATCACCGGGGTGCCCGTCGACGCCGCGGCCACCGCGCCGACGGCCGCCTCGGTGTCAGCAACGTTGTTGCCGCAGTTGGCGCCCATGGCCGCCAAGCCCAGCCCGTCCAGACGTTCGGCCATCTCGGTGCCGGTGATGCCCATCATGGTGCGTCCGGCCGTGTCGAAGCTCATGGTCGCGGCCACCGGAAGATCACAGGCCGAGCGAGCTCCCCGTACCGCGGCCTCCAACTCGTCGAGATCGCTCATTGTCTCGATCCAGAGCACATCCGCGCCACCTACGGCCAGACCCTCGGCCTGCTCGGCGAAGGCGGCCTCGCACGCCGCGGCCGACATGTTCCCCATCGGCTCCAGCAGCTCCCCGGACGGACCCATCGAGCCGGCCACCAGCACCGGGCGGCCGGTCCGCTCGGACTCGGCGTCGGCTTCGATGCGGGCGACGCGGGCCGCGGCCTCGTTCAATTCGACCACCCTGTCCTGGAGGCTGTGCAGGGCCAGGCGGAACGAGGTTCCCCCGAAGCTGTTGGTGATCACCAGATCGGCCCCGGCCTGCAGGTAGGCCCGGTGGATGGCTCGCACCTCGTCGGCGTGATGCACATTCCAGGCCTCGGGAGGGTCGCCGGCGCTGAGCCCCACCGCGAAGAGCTGGGTCCCCATGGCCCCGTCGGCCACGACGTATCCCTTGGCCTGCAGGAGTTCACCGATGGTGACGGTCACGGACTCCGGTCCGACATGTCGCAGGTCCCCTCGTCGTGCAGCGGTCCAGGCTTGGTGACCGCCTGCCACGGTAGCGCCCCCTCCCGTCGGCTCGGGCGCAGTACCAGCGGTACCCTGGCCGCCATGACCCTCGCCCCGGCCCGGCCGGTCGGCCTTCAATCCGCCCTGGAACTCGACGTCAAGCCCATCGCCGGAGCGCTCGGGGCCGAGGTGAGAGGCCTCGATCCCGACCGCCTCGACGAGCGGGCCGCAGCCGCGCTGCGCGACGCTCTCGACGCCCGCCTGGTGATCTTCCTACCGGGGCTGGGCCCCAGCGTGGAGCAGCTGCGCGACATCGGCGCGCTGTTCGGCGAGCTCGAGGTGCACCCGTACATCGAGAAGGTCGACGAGAACACCCCCGAGGTGTGCGTGCTCGACACGTCGGCCACTCCCAAGGCCGACATCTGGCACACCGACGTCACCTACAGCGAGCACCCCCCGATCGCCGCGCTGCTGCACATGGTGCAGTGCCCGCCCGCAGGCGGCGACACCATGTGGATCAACTGCTACGAGGTGTACGACTCGCTGTCGGCGCCCATGCAGGCCTTCCTGACCGGTCTCACCTGCATCCACGACGACGGCAAGCAGGGGTCGCTGCGGGCCGAGCATCCGGTGGTGAGGGTCCATCCCGGCACCGGACGGCGCAGCCTGTACGTCAACAGGCAGCACGGGCGGCGCATCCCCCAGCTGTCCCGGCCCGAGAGCCAGGCGCTGCTGGGCTTCCTGTACCGCTGGCAGGAGCAGATCAAGTTCAGCTGCCGCTGGCGCTGGTCGCCCGGCGATGTGGCGCTGTGGGACGAGCGGGTCACGCTGCACTCCATCGTGGACGACATCGGTGAGGCGGACCGGACCCGGGTCCTGCACCGGGTGACGGTGCTGGGCGACGATCCGCAACCGCCCGCGGATGCTCCGAGGTGGGACCGCCACCGCCGCGACAAGACTGCGGCCAGCGGCTACTTCGGCATGGCCGGCTTCGAGTTCTGAACCGCGATTCATGGCCCCACAAGGCCGCCCGTTAGGTTGAGTCGTCGTGCGGTTCGGCGTCTTCTACGAGTTGCAGATGCCCCGACCCTGGGCCCCGGACTCCGAGCAGCGGCTGATAGCCGAGGCGATCGAGCAGGTCGAGGTGGCCGACGAGGTCGGCATCGATGTGGCCTGGGCGGTCGAGCACCACTTCCTGGAGGAGTACTCGCACTGCTCGGCGCCGGAGGTGTTCCTGGCCGCCTGCGCGGCCCGCACCAAGCGCATCCGCCTCGGCCACGGCATCCGCCAGGCGCCGCCTCCCTACAACCACCCCGCCCGCACCGCCGAGTGCATCGCCACCCTCGACCTGATCTCCGGGGGCAGGGTGGAGTACGGCATCGGTGAGGGAGCGACCCGCCTGGAGCTCGGCGGCTTCGGCATCCCGGCCAAGCAGAAGCGGGCCATGAGCCTCGAGGCGGGCGAGCAGATCGCCAACATGATGGCCATGTCGCCCTACCCCGGCTTCGAGGGCGAATTCTTCTCGATGCCGTGCCGCGACGTGATACCCAAGCCGGCGCAGAAGCCCCATCCACCCATGTGGATCGCCTGCACCAACCGCACCACCATCGAGTTGGCCGCCCGCCGGGGTCTCGGCGCCCTGGCATTCGCCTTCGTGGACCCGGCCGAGGCCCGCCACTGGGCCGAGGTGTACTACGACATCATCCGCAGCGACGAGTGCGTGCCGCTCGGCCACAGCGTCAACGCCAACATCGCGGTGGTCACCGGCTTCTCGCTGCACTCCGAGCGGGCCGAGGCCATCCGGCGAGGCTTCGAAGGGTTCCACTTCTTCGCTTACGCCCTGCGGCAGCTGGTGGTGCACCACACCATCCCGGGCCACTCCGACATCTGGGACCGCTACGAGGCCCAGCGGGGCTCGGCGCTGGACGACGCGGTGGCCGTCGCGATGGGCGCCGGCGACGACTACGCCGACACCATCGGCACCCCCGCCGACGCCGTCCGCTGGCTCAAGCAGGCCGAGGACGCCGGCATCGACCATGTGATCTTCCTGCAGCAGGGCGGCAAGAACCTCCATAGCGACATCTGTGCGAGCCTGCGCCTGTTCGGATCGGACGTGCTGGGCGAGTTCGTTCCGGGCCGGGCCGAGCGCGAGGCGGCCAAGGCCGAGGAGTTGGCGCCCTACATCGAGAAGGCTCTGGCCCGCAAGGAGCGGATGCGCCCCCTGGAGCGCCACGAGATCCCGGTGGTTGAGGCGTCGGTCGTCCAGGCCGCCGTGCCCGCCAGCAACATCAGCTGAAATCGCGACTGGGCGAGACCCCTCGCGCGGAAGCGGGGCATTACCGCTCTTGTTCGCTGCGACCTGAGGGCCGCTCGGGCCACGGCCCCGCTGGTGCCCCGGGGAAGATGGCTGCGGGTCGCTGCCTGTCCACTCGGCCCCCTGGCAGCTGAAATCGCGGCACAGTTGCTCCAATCGCAACAATCGCCCGATTTTCTGGTCGGGCGACGTTCGGCGCCTGACCAGCCGCGTCGATCTTGGTGGGCGGGAACTCGCCAGAAGAAGAGAGCAGCAGCCGTGCAGATCGCTCCTCCGGGACTGAAGGGCCTGGCCGTCGCCGACACCGAGCTCGGCGCGGTGCGGGGCGAGGAGGGCTTCTACCACTACCGCCAGCACAACGCGGCCGAGTTGGCCCGCACCCGCACACTCGAGGACGTCTGGACCCTGCAGATAGACGGCGGGCTGCCCCCTGACGCTGCCGCCGTCGACGGAGGCCCCGGCCGGGCGCTGCCCGAAGAGGCCGCGGAGATCGTGGACGGGGCGGCCACGCGGCTGCCCGATCCCATGGCGGTGCTGCGGGTGGGCCTGCTAGCGGTAGCGGCCCTCGAAGACCGGGGTCCGTTGCTGGACCGCACCGCCTCTCAGCGCCGTGACGACGCTCTGCGGCTGGCCGCCGTCGTGCCGACGGTGCTGGCCCGTCATCATCGCCGCCGACGGGGTCTCGACCCGGTGGGTCCCGACGCCGGGCTCTCGCACTGCGAGGACTACTTGCGCATGACCACCGGCGTCCGGCCCGGCCCGGATGCTGCCCGAGCGGTGGAGCAGTACCTGGTGGCCACCCTGGATCACGGCTTCAACGCATCGACGTTCACCAGCCGGGTGGTGGCCAGCACCGGGGCCGACATGGCCGGCTCGCTCGTGGCCGGGGTGGGGGCGCTCACCGGGCCGCTCCACGGCGGCGCCCCGAGCCGGGCCATGGAGATGATCGAAGAGATCGGCGAGCCCGAGCGGGCGGCAGCCTGGGTGCGGACCCGGCTGGAGGCGGGCCACAAGATCATGGGCTTCGGCCATGCGGTCTACCGGGCCGCCGACCCGCGGGGCGTGGTGCTGCGGGCCGCGGCGGAGTCCCTCGGCGGCGAGCTCGTCTGCCGGGCGGCCGCCATCGAGGCGGAAGTCCTGCGAGTGTTGGCCGAGTGGCGGCCCGGCCACCGCATCGTCACCAATGTCGAGTACTGGGCCGCGGTGGTGCTGGAGTTGGCCGGCCTGCCCCGGGCCATGTTCACGCCGACTTTCGCGGTGAGCAGGACGATCGGCTGGAGCGCCCATGTGCTCGAGCAGGCGGAGGCGGGCAAGATCCTGCGCCCCAGCGCCCGCTACGTCGGCCCGGAGCCGACTCGGTCCTGACCGTTTGCAAACGACCTCGCCCTAAGGTATCTTCCGAGGAAGGTAACTTCCTAGGAAGCTAGACGAGCCTGCCAGCCGTGCGAGCCGCGGCCGGTGCGAGGCCCGGAACCTCCGGGAGTGAGGTGAGAAACATGACAGTCACCGAGGAGCGAGCTACAGCCTGTCCCGTGGACCACGGAGCGGGGCTCTGCCCAGCCGCGGACATCGACCTGTGGGACTTCGACCTGTTCCAGCGCCAGGACCATCACGACGCCCTGGCCCGGCTGCGCGAGACGGACCCCGGCATCCACTGGGTGGACGAGGGCGACAAGGGTCCCGGCTACTGGGCCATCACCCGCCAGGCCCACCTCAAGGAGGTGAACCGCCGGGCCGACGTGTTCTCGTCCAGCCACAGCGGCACGCAGATGCGAGATCCCGATCGGCGCGAGTGGGCGTCGGGCATCGCCAACGACCACACGCTGCTCGACATGGACCCGCCCCGCCACACCCGCTACCGCAAGCTCGTCAACCGGGGCTTCACCCCCCGGATGATCAACCTGCTCGAGGACTATCTCCAGAACCGCACCGACATAATCCTCGACCGGGTGGTGGAGGAGGGCCGCTGCGACTTCGTGCGCGACGTCTCGGCCGAGCTGCCCCTGCAGGCTATCGCCGAGATGATGGGCATCCCCGTCGAGGACCGCTCCAGGGTGTTCGACTGGACCAACGCCATGGTCGGCGGCGAGGACCCCGAGTTCGTCAAGAGCCGGGACGACATCCTCGCGGCCGCGGCCGATCTGTTCGGCTACTCCCACCAGCTTCAGATGGAGCGCCGCAGCACGCCCTCCGACGACATCGTCACCACGCTGCTGGCGGCCGACATCGACGGCGAGGCCCTCTCCGAACTCGAGTTCGACATGTTCTTCCTGGTCCTGTGCGTGGCCGGCAACGAGACCACCCGCAACTCGATCACCCGGGGGATGATGGCCTTCTTTGATTTCCCCGATCAGTGGGAGAAGTTCGTGGCCGACCCGGACCGCCACATGGAGGCCGCGGTAGAGGAGATCGTGCGCTGGGCCACCCCGGTCATGTACTTCCGCCGCCAGGCCCTCTCCGACCACGAGATCGGCGGGGTCAAGATCGCGGCGGGCGACAAGGTGCTCATGTGGCACGTGGCCGCAAACCGCGACCCGAGGGCCTTCGAGGACCCGTGGCGCTTCGACATCGAGCGCACGCCGAACGACCATGTCGGTTTCGGCGGGGGAGGCCCCCATTACTGCCTGGGCGCCAGCCTGGCCCGTATGGAGATCCGCCTGATGTTCCGCGAGATCGCCCGGCGCATGCCCGACATCCGCCTCGACGGCGAGCCCGACTATCTGCGCTCCAACTTCATCGGCGGCGTCAAGCGGCTGCCGGTGGCCTACACCCCGTCGCCGTCGTACAACACCGTGCCGCTGCACCGCCTCGGCTCCGCAGCCGGCGTGTCGGGAACGGTCGGCTTCGGCGGCCACGTGGAGCGCACCGCCTCCTGACTCCGGGGTGCTAGACATTGTCTCGTCCCCGTGATATCTTTACCTACATGGTAAAGTTTCGGAGGTGCAGATCTGGTTTCGGGATCAACGGCTTGCGAAGCTCTGCGAGAGCGACAGGTCGTTGACCCGGAAGTTCGGGTCTGACGGAGCAAAGCGGCTAAAGCAGCGGTTGGTGGACTTGGAGGCTGTCTCCAACGCAAGCCAGCTTCTCGACTTGCCGGGGCGGTGGCATCCGCTCCGCGCCGATCGAGCAGGACAGATGAGCGGCGACCTGGATCATCCCAGGCGGCTCATCATCGAGCCAGCAGACCTGGAAGGAGTTCAACGCTCCGACGGAAGCGTTGACTGGACACGGGTGACCGGAGTAGTGGTAGTCGAGATCTCCGACACCCACGATTGAAGAAGACTTGGAGGCGCTGGCCTGGTGGGCGCCAGTACCTCTGACCGAGACAGACGTCAGGGGTGGAAGACCAATGACCGGTGGACTGATCAGCTATGAGCCCGACTACGCGGTGCCTCCGGGCGCGACGCTTCTTGAGGCATTGGAGGAGGCTGGCCTGACCCAGGCCGAGCTAGCCTGCCGCGCCGAGTTAAGCCCCAAGCACGTCAACCGGCTTGCGAAGGGTCATGCGGCACTTACTCCGGCTGTTGCTGTGAAGCTCGAAAGGGTGCTCGGGATCCCGTCGCAGTTCTGGAACGCTCGGGAGGCCAACTACCAGGCTCGACTTGCCCGACTTGCCGAGCGACAGGCGACTGCTGAGGACCTGGAGTGGCTGCAGGGTCTGCCTTGGCGTGAACTGCGAGAGCGCGGACACCTGCCCGATACCGACGACAAGGCGGCTCTTGTCTCCGCGGCGAAGCGCTTCTTCGGGGTCGCTACCGCCGCCGCCTGGAACGCGGTCTGGAGCGAGCCAGCAGCGTCGTTCCGCCATGCCAGCGCTTATGAGGTCGATGCGGGAGCCTTGGCGTCCTGGGTGCGGATCACTGAAATGCACGCCACCGAAGCTCAACACGACGAATACGACGAATCGAGGTTCCGCAGGGTTCTAACGGATATCCGTTCGGCAACTGCTGATCCTCCTGACGATATTGGCCCGTGGCTCCAGCGCATCTGCGGCGCCGTAGGAGTGGCCGTAGTGTTCGAACCCGAGATCAAGGGAGCGCGCGTCAGTGGAGCGGCCTACTGGTTGGCTGGCCAGCCGGTAATTGCCTTGAGCCTTCGGTATCGAAGTGATGATCAGTTCTGGTTCTCGCTCTTTCACGAAGCTGGTCATATCCTGCTGCATCCCCGCAGAGAGCGTTTCATCGACGCGGGAGCAGCCCCGCACCTCGGGGATGAGGCGGCAGGACCAGCAGAGGGCGCTGAACGGGAGCTTGAAGCGAATCGTTTCGCGGCCACAACCTTGATTCCTGAGGGCTACGAGGAACAGTTGATGGAGTTGAGGACACTGGCGGAGATCGAGTCCTTTGCCGCAGGACTGGGAATCGCCGCAGGCATCGTCGTGGGTCGGTTGCAGTTTGAAGGCCTACTGCCTTACAAGATCGGCAACCGTTTGAAGCGACGCATAGTATTCGCTGGCTAGCTTGGCGCATCACGCGAGAACCCGGAGCCATCGAAGAGCGGATTCCTGCGGGTGCTGGACTCCTTCAAGGACGCTCCTCGGGGCCGTCCTTTACGGACTTGCCGGTCGCGTAGTCCGTGGTGATCTTCACGTCGAACCCCAGCGAGTCATGCGACCAGTGCGGCGGAGGGGACGATGTGTTCCACCATGGACCGCATCACCGACTCCATCCGGTCAGCGGTTCGGCGGTCATCCCAGCGCACGGTCTCGAGCCATGTGACCGCGGTGTCCCTAGGTGGGGAACACCTGGGTTGGTTCCATCAGGCTGATCCCTTCCCAGCACTTCTTGCCCGGCGCGTTGTGAGCCATCGCGTTGTGAGCTATCTATTTCTGCCTCCTGACCTGCATAGATGGTATCGCAACCCTACGACATCCATCAAGCTAGGTATATGAGACTCATCGAGAAGCCTCTCGACCCTCGACCTGAAGCCGCTCAGCCGAAGCCGCCTTCACCAGCCAGTCGAAGATCGGATCGCGGTCGCGGGAGTCCATCAGCTCGGGGTGCCACTGCACGCCGATCCATGGTCGGCGGCGGGACTCGATCACCTCGATGACGCCGTCGTCGCTGTGGCCTGTGACCTCGTAACCGTCGGCGAGTTCGTCGATGGTCTGGTGGTGCAGCGAGTTGACCCGGATGGACGGGCCGTACAGCGACGCAGCCAGCGAGCCCTCGGCGAGATCGACCCGGTGGATGATCGAGTTGGGGGGCTGGTCGTGGCGGGCGTGGGGCGGGACGTGCTGGTGCAGCGTGCCCCCGCCGTGAACGTTCAGCACCTGGATTCCCCGGCAGATGCCCAGCACCGGCTTTCCGGTGCCGAGCGCTCCGTCGAGCAGGCTCAGCTCGAAGGCGTCGCGCTCCGGCTCGCGCGTGTACAACTCGGGGCTCGGCGCGTGGCCGTAGCGCTCCGGCTCGATGTCGGTTCCGCCGGTCAGCAGCAGCCCGTCGAGGCGGTCGGCGTAGTCGGTGGGATCGGCGCTGCCGGGTAGGAAGACCGGCAGGCCTCCAGCGGCGATCACGCCGCGGGCGTAGTCGCAGTAGAACACGTCCAGGTGCAGGTCCCGGAACGTCTCGGGCTTCATGTCGAGCTCGCCCGCAGTCTTGGTCCGACCCGTGATGCCGATGAGCGGTTCGCTGGCCACGGGCGAGAGTGTATGTTCCGACCGTGCCCGACCCGTCGTCCTGCCACGCTGTCGCGGGCGCCGTCGACGTGGATGGACCGTTGGCCTGGCGCGAGACGGGTGACGGGGAGCCGGTGGTGTTCCTGCACGGCCTCGGCGGCTCGCGCAGCTCGTGGGAACCTCAGCTGGCCGGCCTGAGAACCGGATTCCGCTGCATCGCCTGGGACATGCCCGGCTACGGTGCCTCGGCCCCCGTTGAGCCCCTGACGTTGACCGTCATAGCGGACTCGGTGGTCCGGCTGCTCGACAGCGCCGGTGTCGACCGGGCCCATCTGGTGGGCGAATCCTTCGGCGGGATGCATGCCCTGCACACCGCGCTGCGCCACCCCCAACGGGTCGCCCGTCTCGTGCTGGCCAACACCAGCCCGGCCTTCGGACTCGACGGCACCGACCCCGCCGCTTGGCGCGCGGCCCGACTCGCCCCGCTCGACGCCGGGCTGACCCCAGCCGACATAGCTGCAGATGTCCTGACCGCCGTTGCGGGCCCCACCCTCAGCGACGACGCCCTCACCATGCGGGTGGCAGGTTTCGCTCGCATTCCGGCAAGAGGGCTGCGAGCGGCCGTCGAGTGCCTGCCCGCCCACGACGTGCGCGAGCGGCTGGGCGCGATCGCCTCGGCCGCGCTGGTGGTGGCTGGGGGACTCGACACCGAGACGCCGGTCGCCTACTCGCGTGTCCTCGCCGAGGGGCTGCAGAACGCCGAACTGATCGTGCTGGACGGTGTGGGACACCTGGCAGTCTCGGAGGTACCGCGGACCTTCAACCGCCTAGTGAGAGACTTCCTCGGCCGCGGTCGTGGGTTGGGACCCTCCGGCCCCAGGTGGGCGATATAGGCCGAGTCGGGTTGCAGCATGGCGCAATCGACATGTGTAGCGACTTGAATGGTTCCCTCGTGGGAGTAGTGACAGACATCCTCACGCCGGAGCGGGTCGCGCTGGTGGAGCGCATGGCCGCGCTCGGGCCGAGCTTCGCCGAGCGGGCCGAGTCCTACGACCGCGATGCCACGTTTCCCACCCAGAACTGGGCCGACCTGCGCGACGCCGGCCTGCTGGGCTTGTGCATACCGGCAGCCGACGGCGGCCTGGGCGGCGACTTCGTGGCCTACGCCCTCGTGTCCGAGGAGCTGGGGCGGCACTGCGCCACCACCGCGCTGACCTTCAACATGCACACCGTCACCACCATCCTCGTCGGCCAGATCGCCGACGACCTGGACCTCACCGCCGCCGAGCGGTCACTGCTGGCGGAGCGACGGGCCGAGCTGCGTCGCGGGATCGTCGCCGACGGCACCATCCACAGCCAGCCCTTCTCGGAGGGCGCAGCCGCGGGCGCCACCGCGGGCTACTCCACCCGGGCGGTCCCCGCCCCCGGCGGCTACCGGGTGACGGGGCGCAAGATCTTCGCCTCCCTGTCGGGCGCGGCCGACATACACAACGTGGTCTGCCTGGTTCCCGGCGACGAGCGGATCCGCTTCATGGGAGTACCCGCCGACGCGCCCGGCGCCACCATCGAGGGCGATTGGGATCCGCTCGGGATGCGGGGAACCGACTCCCGCACGCTGGTGCTCGACGAAGCGGTAGTGCCCTCCGGCAACGAATGGCTCCCTCCCGGCGCCTTCGATCAGGCGGCGACCCGCTGGCCGTACTTCTACACGACGCTGTCGTTCGCCTACCTGGGACTGATGCGGGGCGTGCTCGACGCCACGGGCGCATACCTGCGGGGCGAGGGGTCGGCAGGCTCCGGGCCGGCCCGGCGGGACCATCCCATCAAACAGCAGGGCTGGGCCCAGATGAACCTGCTCTACGACCGGGCCCAGTCGCTCACCTACCGGGTGCTGGCCGAGTGCGCCGTCGACCCGGGCGCCGACCAGGTGCGGCGGGCGTGGTCGTCGGTGGTGACGGTGATGGAGGGCGCCCCCGCGGTGGCGTCGCTGGCCCTGCAGGTGTGCGGCGGTCGCAGCATGCTGCGCCCGTCCTACCTGGAACAGGCCTACCGCGACGCCCGCTGCGGGGCGGCCATGCTGCCTTGGAGCGTCGAGGTGTGCCTGGAGCGTCTGGGCCGCACCGGCCTCTACCCGGAACAGGACGAACCGCCAGTCTGAGAGCCCGCTCTTGTTCGCTTCGCTCACGGGCCGCTCGGGCCACGGCCTCGCCCGTATGGGGCGGATTCGGTCGCGCGTTCGCTCGGCCTCTGAGCAGACCGGCGTGACCCCCGCTGCGGCGCGGACTACCTTTCGGGGCCGAACGTTCACCGTCCCGCTACCGGGGGAGCTGCCATGACCGACTGGGACCGCGTCAGGGTTCTGTGGCCCGACCACTTCGGGCTGGCTCGGGGCAAGTACGTGCCGATCCGTCTCGCCCATCAGGGCGCCAACCACTGCGTGTGCGTGTTCGCGCTGGGCTATGACCGCAGCATGGCCCCCGCGCCCGGCGCCTACCTGCTGGAGGGTCTGCCCGACACCCACGTCAGCTTCGACGCGGCCGACGTCCGGCAGGGCTGGGACGACGACGCCACTGGTGTCGTCATCGGCGACCTGACCATGCACGGCGAGCCCCTGCCGGTGTCGCCCCGGGAGGCGCTGCGCCGGGCGGTGGCCGACTGGGAGGCTCTCGGCTACAGCCCCAAGGTAGGACTCGAGTTCGAGGCCTACGTGTTCAACGGCGACATGGAGACCCCCCGGCCCTATGACACGCCCCGGTCGATGGTCTACGGCACCGGGCCCGGCTCGGACCCTGCCGGGGTGATCACGTCGCTGGTGCGCCGGGCCGAGGCGATCGGCATCGCGGTGGAGTCGGTCAACGCCGAGTACGACGAGGGGCAGTTCGAGCTGACCCTCGAATACGGCGACGCCCTGGCGGCCGTCGACGACGCCTTCCTGTTCCGCCTGCTGGCCCGCGAGAGCGTCCTCACCGCCACCGACTCAGCTGGCCGCCCCCTCGGCCTCGACCTCACGTTCCTGGGCAAGCCCTTCCCCGGCGTATCCGGCAGCGGGATCCACGTGAACCTCTCGCTGGCCGACGCCGACGGCAACAACGCCTTCTCGGACGCCGGCGGCGCCCACGGGATGTCGGACGTTGCCCGGGGCAGCCTCGCCGGCCTGATCCGCCATCACCGCGGGATGACGGCATTGGCCGCGCCCACCGTCAACGCCTACCGGCGCCTGCGCCCCGGCGAGATCAACGGCTACTGGGCCAACTGGGGCGTGGAGCACCGCTGCGCCGGGAACCGGGTGCCGGGGAGCGCCGGCCCGGGCATGCGCATCGAGAGCCGCATCGGCGACGGCGCCGCCAACCCGTACCTCCTGGTGGCCGCGGTGCTGCAGGCGGCCCGCCTCGGTGTGGCCGACGGTCTGGAGTGCCCCGATCCCTTGACTGCCGACGGCTTCGAGGAGATCAACACCGACGTCCGCTGCGCCCACTCCCTGAATGAGGCCCTCGACGACATGGAGGTCGACGAGGCTCTCTGCGCCGCGGTCGGCTCGGAGGTTTGCGCCAACTTCGTGTTCAACAAGCGGGAGGAGTGGGGCCGCTACCTCGCCGAGGCGGGCGACGAAGTCGTCGCCGACTGGGACGCCATCGATGGCACCGAGCCCCTTTCGCAGTGGGAGCTGAGGCAGTACCTGCGCTACCACTGAGCACCGGTTAGAGCGATCTGGCCGGCCCTCGCTGTTCCGGACTCAGGACTGGGCCACCTCGTCGAGGAACCAGTCGACCAGGGCGGCGCACTGCCGGGCGTTGCGGTCCTCGTGCTGGCGCAGGCTCTCCAGCAGTTCCGTCCGGTTCAAGCCGTGCTCGGCCAGGTACTCGTCGTCCGCCCCCGTCAGGAAGTCCTCGACGTGGGCGTAGGTCACCTCGGGATGGAACTGAGTGCCCACACAGCGCCCCAGCCGGAACAGCTGCACGGCGTTCTCGTTGACGGCCAGCACCTCGGCATCGGCCGGAGGGGTGAAGCGGTCGTGGTGCCACTGGAACCACGGCCCCGGACCCAGCGGGTTGCGCGCCCCGTTGGGCGAGCCCCCGGGTTCGTGGATCTCGTACCACCCGATCTCGGCGACCGGCGCCTGCTCCACCTCGCCGCCGAGAGCCGCGGCCAGCAGCTGCCCTCCGAAGCAGACCCCCAGAATCGGCACGCCCGTCGCGTGGGCGGCCCGCACCATTTCGATCTCCTCGAAGATCCAGCTGTCGATCTCGTCGGTGTTGGTGAGCGAGCGGATCGAGCCCATCGGCACCAGCACGTCGTAGTCGGCGAGGTCGGGGAAGGGGACCGCGTCGTTGGGCCGGTCCAGGTCCTCGGTCACCACATGGTCGTGCACGTCGAAGCCCCGCTGGGCCAGCCTCTCGCCGACCAGCGCGCTCGTGCCCTGCGGCTCGTGGGCCAGGACCAGTGCTCGCCGCGGCCTGTTCACAGGTCAAACCATACGTGGGCCTGACCCGTCCCCGACACCGACTCGTACTGACCGAACTGGACGCCCCGAGCGGTGCAGGCCGCGCCGCCCAGCGCGCCCACCATGGTCAGGTAATGGCCGAAGTAGCCCTCGGGGGCGTGGCGGGAGAACTCGGGCACGAAGTCGATGATGGCGGCGTGGTCGCCGGCGGCCATCCAGGCCAGCACCGCTCGATCGGCCGCGGCCGCTTCGGGGGTGCGGATGTGAAGGTCGGGATCGGCGGCCTCGTGGTCGCGGAACTGGCGAAGCGGCCAGAACCGGTGGCTTAGCCCGCCGCTGGCCAGGACCACCACCCTGCGATCGAGAGCCGCTACGGCTTCGGCCAGCAGCCGGCCGGCCAGCAGGAAGTCGTAGGGCTCGGCGGTCTGGCACACGCCCATCGACACCCAGCGCTCGTCGCCCTGCAGGAAGCCGAGCAGGTTCACGGTGGGGTAGTGCACCGGCAGGTGCGGGTCGTCGGTGGCCGTCACCCAAGTGTCGTCGCGGTCTGCGGCCGCAGCCTCGAAGGCGCGGGCCAGCTCGGGGTCGCCGGGCATGTCGTAGGGCATGGCGCTCATGCCGCGGGGCAGTTCGTCGGAGGTGAACAGGCCCTTGCGCCTTGCATGGGCCGTCACGACGTGCTCGACGGTGGTGAACCAGTGGGTGTCGATCACCACAACGGTGTCGGCCGCGGCGGGCGAGAGACGCTCGGTCCGCAGGGCGTGAAGGCCCGCGAACAGCGTGGTGTCCTCACCGTCGTTGAGGGCCCGGCGCTCGTGCTCGGGCATCACCAGCGGCGGCACGTGCGAGACGAGCGCGGCCCCCACAATCGATCCCATGGTTCAAGTCTCCCGCTAGTTGGGCAGCATCATGCCACCACCCGGACGGGCAGGTGCTTGATGCCGGCTATGAAGTTGGAGCGCAGGTACTGGGGCTCGCCGTCGGGTTCGAGGCGCTCGACCCGCTTCATGAGTTCCTCGAACACCAGGCGGGCCTCCATGCGGGCCAGCCACGCTCCCAGGCACAGATGGGGGCCGTTGCGCCCGAACGCCATGTGGTCGTTGGGGTCACGGGCCAGGTCGAAGCGCCAGGGATGGGGGAACCCGTCGTCGTCGTGGTTGGCGGAGCAGAACCACATCACCACCTTGTCGCCGGCCGCGATGTTCTTCCCGCCGAGGGTGACTTCACGGGTGGCGGTGCGGCGGAAGTGCATGGTCACCGCGCTGGTGCGCAGGATCTCCTCCACTGCCGTCGCGGTGAGCGACGGGTCGGCCCGCCAGGCCTGCCACAGGCTCGGGTGGAGCATCATGGTCCGCAAGCCGTGGGTCATGGTGTAGCGGGTGGTGTCGTTGCCCGCCGCGATGAGCAGGGTGAAGAAGTTCTTGAACTCCAGGTCGCTGAGGGGCTCGCCGTCGCGGGTGGGGGCCAGCAGCTGGGTGATCACGTCGTTGCGGGGGCAGGCCCGGCGCTCCACGGCCTGGCGCTCGGCGTAGTCGAACACCTCGATGGCGGCCGGGCTGCGGAACGGCATGAGCCGGTACTCCTCGGTGTCGGCCGTGTCGATCACATGGGTGGTGAACTCGGGGTCGCTGTTGCCCAGGAAGGCGTCGCCCCACTCCACGAGCTGGTGGCCGTCGGCGTCGCTGGTGCCCAGCAGCCGGCCCAGCATCCGCATGGGCAGCTTGGCCGCCACCTCGGTGACGAAGTCGAAGGCGTCGGCGGCGAGGGCCTCGTCGAGCACTTCGGCGGCCAGGGCCCGGATGGAGTCCTCGTAGGACTCGACGGTGCGGCGGGTGAATCCCCGGTTGACGAGCCGCCGCAGCCGGGTGTGCTCGGGCGGGTCGAGCTCCATCATCGTGCGGCGGGCCTCGAGCTCGTCGTCGTCCATCTCCTCGAGGCGGATGCCCCGGCTGGAGGTGAACGTCTCGACGTCGCGGCTCACGGCCAGGGCGTCGTGGTAGCGGGTCACCGACCAGAAGCCGGAGCCGCCGGCCTCGGGCGTCCAGTGCACCGGGTCCTCGCGGCGCAGCCGGCTGAAGGTGGCGTGGGGCACCCCGGAGGTGAACGAATCGTGCGAGGACAGGTCGGCGTCGTCGTGGCCGTGGTCGTCCAGGTAGCCGTCCACGAACGCGGCCGTCACTGTGCTCATGAACCGGCTCCCGCGCGAGCGTGCACGGATTCAGAGCGGGTCGCGCTGCGATGTTGTGTCTCCCGCTCTTGTTCGCTTCGCTCACGGGCCGCTCGGGCCACGGCCTCGCTCGATGCCCTGAGAACTCTCATGATGATTCGCGGATGTTCGCTCGGCCTCTGGGGTTGGGGGCGGCCCACAGGGTCGTGCCCCCGGCCATGGACATGCCGATCTGGCGGTAGTAGCCGCCGATCATCTCGATGGGCGGCAGGCGGTGCAGCTCCTCGGTGGGGCACTCGGGCAGGACCAGCTCGGCGTCACCCGCGTACACCGGCCCTAAGTCGGCGTCGTAGCCCCGCATGGTGACCAGCTCGTCGAGCGAGTCGTCCCCGTCGGCCTCGATGGACGGCATCTGGCGGCTGTGCAGCATGGGGTGGCCGTTGACGAAGCCGGGGGTGTCGGCGGTGCCGGTGATCGTGAACCGGGCCTCGGCGATGCGCCGTCCCCAGGTGCTGAGAGTCGCTCCGAAGCGGCCGCCCACCTCCAGGCGCGGCCCGGCCCGTCCCGCGGTCACCGGCCGAGTCATGGCGATCTCGCTCATCTTCTTGGGGTAGCCCTGGAAGTGGCCCCTGGCCATGGCGAAGTCCTTGTCAACCCAGATGTAGGCCGCCCGGCTGTAGGTGGAGCCCCGAAACTTGCAGCGCACCACCGCGAACACCTCCCGGTACTGGGCCCGCACCGGGTCGAGCAACTCCTCGAAGGTGTCGCCGCAGCTCTGCCACTCGGCCCAGATCATGGCCACCGCGCCGGGGTCGGTGTCGGCGGGCTCCAGCGGCTCGGGCAGCAGTTCGGCCACCCGGTCCGGGTCGGTGCGGTACTCCACCGTCAACATGTCGCCGGAGTAGTGCCAGGGCGGCGCAGGCACGATGCCCGCTGCCCCGGTCGGTGTCCTCGGGTACATGAACCCCTGAAGCTCAGCCACGCCTCAACCCTATTCGTTCGGCCCCGAACGATCAACCGGTGGGTCGAGAGAGGTTGCTCTTTTCGGCGCTGTGGGCCACTCGGTTCCAGTCAGCGTCTTGAGGGTACGGATGTCACGATTCGCTCGGGATCAAGGAGTTCAAGACATCATCCAACTCACGAGCCTTCCTGCTCGCGTTGAAGTAGTCATCGTATCGCTTGCAAGCACTCGCGATCAGTTCATCATAGAGGACGTACCGGCCTGCGATCGCATAGAGTGCGTATTCGATAGCCTCATGATCCGTAGAGAATCTACCGAGATCTGAAACGCGCGGCTTAGAGCCTATGACGAATACCACCTCAATGCGCGGGAACTTCTCTCCTTGTTGAGTTAAAATGCTCTCAACACCTGCGCGGTATTTTCGACCCTGCGAAACCAGATCTTCAATCTTCATCCTTCTGGAATACCGCTTGAGTTCCACAATGATATGGACACCAGTCGCCTTAGCAAATCTAAGGTCCATGCGTCCGCGAATCTCCTTGCCTTCGGCGTCTACAGGAAACAGTTCGGGATCAACCTTCCGGAGATCCTCCTCCATCTTGGGATCACCGGTAGCTCTTTCCCATGAGGCATCCAGGAGCCACAAGTGATCAAATAGGTGGTTGCGTAGGACCTCCTCTTTCTCGTCAGTGCTCGTGAGGTTCTCGAATTGTTGAATTGCCTGTACACGTGACTTCAAGATATCGACCCAGAGTGCTTCTTCATATTCGTCTTGGGCCCCCAACAATCGCAACAGTTCCTCTGCATTAAAGTCACTCAAGGTGCTTAGATCTTCACTGGTCTGTCTCAAGCCAATCCTAGCGAATGCCAGTATGCCTGCGCGATACAAGTCACTTCGGTGAGCTTGTTCTCGTCCCTTTTCCATCGGGAGTGCTGCAATCGTTCCAATTAGCTTCTCGGCTGACCCTTGTTGCCACGGGGGCAGTCCGTCTACCCACTCTCGGAGCTTTGGGTTATCGGCGAATGCATCTTTCGCTTTTCGCCTGGGCCGCACGCTATTCCATGTATCTGACGCCTTCGAAAACGCATCGCGAAGAAACTCTTGGAGAGCCTGAACTCGTGGATCATCTTCAATAAGCCGTTGCCTGTCACTAGTTGCAATATCGTCCTCACCCTCTTGATCTAAGAAATCTGCCTCGATTTGGCCTGTGACATAGTTACCAAAGACCCTCGAGAAGTCTAGTTTGTCGATGATGCCCTCCTGGATCGGACGCTTTCTCGCGAGCACAATGATGTTCTTCAGCGATCCCGCTTCTTTGTCAGCGGTAAGGTCCGAGGGTACGCGAGCTGTTCCTATCCAGCCATCGATAACCCAGTCCTTTCCAGGTTGCACAATCTTGTTGGGGAGTGTGAACCTGACGATGTCAGCTGGTAACGCCTCAACTGGAAGAGACTCGTGGCCGAACTCCCAAATATACTCCAGTCTCTTGAGTTCTTGACGATCGGCGTACGTAACGTCTTCACCGTTGATTTGGATCTTGAAACCGCCCTCTGATGGAGGAGTTTGATCAAGAACGTCAAAGCGTCGGGCTAGTCGCTTGCGCAAGGCTGCTACCGTCAAATCGGCGCGCTTGCGCTTTAGGTTTCTTAGTACTATTCTCGTGTCTTTGCTACGATACTCCCCTGGAACCTCAATGGGATCAGGATGGTAGGGCTTCTTCGCCTTGATTCGTTTCTCGAGTTCCTCGATACGAATCTCTAATCCGAGACTATCGGAGCCGGTCTTTGAAGAATAGACTTGGACATGTCGCGCAATTGAGAAGACAGATAACTTGCCGATCCCTTTGCGCCCCATGAAAGGGCGTTCCCATTCTTGTGATACGTTACCTTCGTTCTCTCGTTTCTTATACCCGGTAACGAGGAACTTCTTGTTGATGTTAGTGATATCCATTCCGCAACCATTGTCGATGATCTCTACGACATCCTGGGCATCATCAGTCTTCCATGTGATCTGGACGACGGTCGCATCGGCGTCATATGCATTCGCAACCAGTTCAGAGAGTACGGCAGCGGCGTTGCTATAGAGATTGATTCCCAAGGACTCAACGATCGCGAAATCCACAGTCATTGTGTACATGTGGTCTTCAGTCATTCTTGCTCATACCTCCGATGTGCTTGATGATGGTTCTTCCAATCGCTGCTCCAAGCGGCGGAGGAACGGCGTTGCCGATCAGTCTGCCGAGAGTGGTGTAACTGATTGGCGACCCAGGCTCCACAAAGTCATAATTTGCAGGAAAACCGGCTCTTCGCGAATCAGGTCGGAGTGAGGGTGTCGAGCAGTGTCCAGTTGGGTCTGCCGGCGTAGAGGAGGGCTCGGATTCGGTAGTTGGCGAAGTTGGTGAACCCGAACGCGGCGCGTTTGACGCGTTTGATGAGGTTGTTGGCGGCTTCGGCGGCGGCGTTGGTGACCCGGGCGGTGTGCCAGTTGGCGATCTGGGTGCGCCAGCGCCACAGGGTGCGGCCGAGCCGGTTGATCTCGGCGGGCATGGCGGGGTCCTGGAGGTCCTGGGCGAGGCGGGCGACGGTGGCTGCGCCCACTTCGGTGTCGTCGATGTCATAGATCGAGCGGAGGGTCTCTTCAGCGGTGCCAGGCGTCGCGGACCTCGCCGTAGGGGTCTCCTGCGTCGAGCAGGCCCCGCAGCCGGACGCGGCCTTGCTCGGTGATCTTCTCGGACGCGGAGACCAGCAGCTTGCGGGCCCGATACAGCGGGTCGTGTTTGTGGCCGCGGTGGCCGAGGGTCTGCTGTTGGACTCTGCGGCGGACCTCGTCGAGGGCGTCGTTGCCCAGCCGCACGACGTGGAACGGGTCCGCGACCTGCTCGGCGTGGGGCACTGCTGCGTCGAACGCGGCTCGGTAGGGGCCTGAGAGGTCCAGCACCGCCCAGCGGACGCCGGCCAGCCAGCGGCGGGGCCGCGCAAGCAGCCACTGTGTGGGCGCCTGTGCGGTGCGGCCTGGGACTATGTCGAGGAGCTGGCCCCGGCCGATGTCGACGATGCCGGTGGCCCAGGCCTTGGTCCGGAACCGGCCGCGGCGCCACATCAGGTGCTCGTCGAGGCCGAGCGCGACCACATCGCAGATGCGCTCGGTGTCGGCCTCGAGCAGCGCAGAGCCCCAGCGGCGCACCGACTCGTTCACCGGGTGCCAGCTGCACCCGAGCTCTGTGGCGACATCGCTGTGGGGCCGGCCCTGCCCGGACTGGCGCGTCGCCCAGCGCCCCGCGCGCGTCGTCAGTCTCTCGCGCTCGGGCGCGATCTCGCGGTCCTGCTCGGTCACGGTCCCCGCCGCGCAGTCGGGATCCCCGCAGCGCCAGCGGCGCTTGTGCCACACCAGCCGCGCCGGCCGGCCGAACACCGGCAGATCCACCAGCTCCACCTCCCGTTCGCCGTCAGACCACAGCGCACCGCCGCAACGCTCACAGCCAGGCCGCGGCGCCCGACAGCGTATGTGCACCCGCAGCGGCGCGCCCGCCTCGTCGTCGACGCCGAGCACCTCCACATCTCCCAGTCCCACCAACAACTCGCACACGCGCGTAGGGTCGCACTCCACAGGGATCCTCCAGACCTCGGCTGTTCGGAAGCGCCGATTCTGGGGGATCCCTCGCGTTCAGCCGCGGACCCCTACCGCCCCCACTCCGACCTCAAACGCGAAGCGCCGGAAAACCTTGCAGCATTGCGCCCTCGCGGATTGAGATGGCCCGATCTTGCTCGGGATGGCCGTACCGCCCAGCACCAAAATTGTGGAAGTAGGTGGTGAGGGTGGGTGCTGGTTCATCCCACGACATCCGTGCATACACATTCCTGAACCTTCTGCCACTCGCCCGGCGATGACACGGAGCTCGCAACTCCTCAGGCCAGTCGTACCAACTTCCTCCTGGTACTGATGCCTGTATTCGTCGTCGATTGATCTCCTGCAACGTTCTGCTGCGGTGAAGCGCGTCGGCGGCGTCAGCCTCTCCGGACGCAATCGGAGGTAAGCGACGTATTGCGTCGCCTACCGTTCTGGGCTGCAATCCCGAGAGATGGCCGTCTGGGATGTCTATCGGTCCGAGCCTGGATGCGATGAGCACCAATCGCCTGCGCTTCTGCGGCAAGCCATAGTCGGCACAGTTGCATGTGCGGTACGCAATCGAATAGTTGAGGTCAAGCAAGAGTTCGACGAAGGCCTTGAAGACTGAGGTACCCATCAACCGTGGCACGTTCTCAGTTGTCACGAGTTCTGGCTGGGTGGCCTTCACCAGGCGACCGAACTCGCGAAGCAAGGGCCATCTAGAGTCACTGGGCGTCCCGCGACCGCGCTGATAGGGGGAGAAGGGCTGGCACGGAGCGCAGCCTGCGAGGAGCCTGAGGGAGTCCTGAGGCCAGATCTCGACGAGTTCCTCCGGCGCAAGGAGGCAGGCGTCTCGTTCAAGAAACCTCGCGCCCTCGATGTTCACCTCGAACGGGTATCGACAGGATGGATCGATGTCGGCGCCGGCAAGCACGTTCACGCCGGCTGCCTCTAGGCCATACGAGAGTCCGCCCGCGCCGCAAAAGAGGTCGATCGCAGCAACCGGGCGTGAACTCGGGTGGATCACTTGGTGGTTCCCTTTCCCAGCGGAGGTTGAGCACGGTAGTAGCCGACGAAGTGGATCTCGCAGGGGACGAACGCTCTAGATCATTCTGACACACATGAAATAGTCTGTCAAATCATGTAAAGGGCTATAGATCTAACCATGCGTGGCCTGCTTGACCTCCTCGCATCTCGGTCAGCTACCACAATTGCGGCAGGGGTGCCCAGCCTCCGTCATTGCGTGGTCCCACTACTGTGAGCCAGGTCTGCTGTGGACCCTATGAACTCGCCCAGCGGCTCCAGGTTGTGTGCCCAGAAGATCGTCAAGCCAGTTTCCTGTGCTTGAGCAAGATTGTGCTGTTTGAACACGCCCGACAGGACCGCGGCCGGAACGGTCTGGCGCTTGCCGAACGCATCCAACCAGCGCGCCGCCTTGTTGTACGCCTCCTTCAGCCGCTTGACGGAGTTCGTCGCCGAGTTCGACACCTTGCATTCGATCGGCATGAGGCGACCGTCGAACAAGTGCGCGATGAGGTCCGCCTTGTCCTCGCCGAACAAGCTCTCCCCGCAGAACGATCCGCGATCTGGAGCGTCCGAGTGGGTGCTGATTGCCCGCCGGTCAACTTCAGTGAGTCCGATCTCCGTCAGGAAGTCGGCTACTTGTCTCTCCTGCCTGGTCTTCGCAACGTTCTTTCGGTCTGTGAGTACCCGCTGCATCGCCATGAGGCTCGCCGATGCCAATGACGCTGCACTTAGTTCCGCTTCGTCGGGACTGCGGTGTTCGGCCACCCATGGGAAGCGCTTGGCGTCAAGACTCTTCAGCACAACGTCGAGAACTCGTGCTGCCATTTCAGGATCCCCGCGCAGCCGGCTTGAAGCCAGCGAGGCCTCGGCGAGAGTCTTGAGGTCGTCGGCGGAGATCGGTGGGCCTGCTAGGTATCGCAGCGCGTCCAGCCCTACATCCTCTTGGAGAGCGATCTCTAAGGCGTCGTCCCAGCTTGTCAAGTTCTTGGTTCCGGTTAGCAGCGCTCTCACGCGTGCGGCGTACCCGTCGAAGATTTCTCTGTATTGCTCGACTGGCTCCCGAAGCCGTTCCTCGCGGAACGCGGCTGACGCCGTCGCGAGCTGTTCCGCGAACTCAGCTCCGCTCCAGCGAGGCGGGTCAGTCGTGCTCATGTTTCCATCGTTTCGAGCATTGTCGGACTCGGGACGAAGATCCTTGCCATCTCCGATGGCTCGAATTTCAAGAGGCCACCGGCGTAGGTGCGTCCGATCGCTGTGGGGGCTGCATCACGCAGCGCAGCTGCCAACGTGTCCAGAATCGCTGGCGACATCGACTCCCGGGGGTAGATGCCGTGTACGGCATTGATGTTGTGGGCGCCAGCCAGGTTTCGAACGAACGCTGGAGGACGACGTGCCATGTAGGTGGCGAGGATTGGAGCAGGAGACCGCAGGCCCACGGCCCACCACGGGTTGCGGTTGCGAGCGATATGGCCGGAACGAACCCCGTTGCGCTCCGCAACTCGCAGAAACTGGTCGATGCGGTGACGGTCGTCCTCGTCGAGCGCGTCGAGATCGGCTGGCAGGTCGATCACCGCTCGTAAGCCGTCCGTGTCCGAGAGGACGCCGTCAGTTGCGCCGAACAGTTCGACCGCGCGTGTGACGGAGGGGAAGAGTACCTCTGAAGGAAGAGCAGGATCGTTGGCATCGGTGATCCATATGGCGTTGGCACCTGTCACTGCACCCCGATGCACACGACAGATTTCTCCCAGTTCGACGTAACCATCAGGCGGCCTCTGTGAGCCGTTGAGCAGGGGCGACCACCTCGGCGCAGAACGCAACTGTCGCTTGCTGAACGGTTGTCCTCCGTCGAGTGCGCCCAGGTCGGAAGTGCTCGGAACCTGCTTCATGCGGATCGACGCACTAGGTCCGCCCATCTGAAAGCAGGTGACGGCCGCTGTTGCGGCCGCATCAGCGAACGGTGTCGTGTGCGGATCGACCAAGTGGATCGAGACTCCGCCGAGTCGGGTCGCGAACAGCATCCTCGGCAGGTGGCCGTAGTTCACGTCGAGCCACTCCGACGATGTCACGAACGCGCCGAGATCGCCAGGTCGGGCATGCAGGGCGGTCGCCAACATGAAGTGAACGTGCATCCCGGCTAGACCGCTGGCCTTGAGTCCGAGGGAGGCAGAGTTGGCAGTCAGCCACTCCTTCCATTGCGGCTCGATCTGGTGGTGGCGAACATAGGGCGGATTCCCGATGAAGGCCGTGATGCCGCCGCACTCGCCGAGGTCGGCGTCCCGGTAGTCCCGCACCAAGATCTGCGATCGATGGTCGAGTCCGACAGCCGTGAGGTTGGCACGGGCTAGCAGCGCTGCCAGCGGGTCGATCTCCACGCCGACGAGGAGGGCACCGGGCAGGGCGCGGCCCGCAGCCAGAAGAAACCGCGCCGAGCCGGTTCCAGGATCGACAACGCGGTCTGGCCTTGATTGCTCGACAACCCAGGCGACCATCGAGGACACGATCTCAGAAGGTGTGTACGTGGCACCGAACGGCCTGCGTTGATCAGGTGAGCGCAAGCGCATGAGCGTGTCGCCCAGTGGATCCTGACCAGAACGGATCAGATCGATCAGTCTGTCGTCGCCCGGGTCGCGGTCGGGCATGGTCAGCCCGCAGACGAGAACCGACTCGGGCTCCGAGAGTTCGGCAAGGCCACCGTGCCTGGCGATCGACCACGCAGCATGAGCAAGTTCATGCTCGCTACACGGTCCGCCCTCGTCGCCGGCCCGTGGACTTGCTTCGCGGTCGATCAGGGTCATTTGAATGCAGTCTGCCATCGTGTCGCCCTGCTTGTGGGGGATACCTGTGTGCAAACACATGTTCGCAAGTAAGTGTGACAGGCCAGCACTTACCCAGGCTCCGACCGAGGTTCCTCGGGCACCTATGCGTGGATGTGGCGCAGTTATCGTGGCGCCGTGGTTGATCCTGCTTTCGACCTGACCGGTAAGCGAGCCGTGGTGACCGGGGCGTCCTCGGGGATCGGAGCGGCCATTGCCGCCCGGCTGGCTGGCGCGGGCGCGTCGGTCGTGGCGGTGTCGCGGTCCGGTCGAGTGCCTGCGGAAGGCTCCATCAGGCCGCTGGTGGCCGATCTGAGCGACCCGACCGATGTCGACGGGGTGATTCCGGCCGCGGCAGCCGTACTGGGCGGGCTCGACATCCTCGTCAACAACGCCGGCCGGGCCGACTGGCTGCCGCTTAGCGACCTCGACCGCGAGCACTTCGACGGGCTGATCAGGCTCAACCTGTGGACCCCGCTTCGACTATGCCAGTTCGCCCATCCCCACCTGGCCGCGGGCGGCGACTCGGCCGTGGTGATGATCGGCTCGGTGGACGCGGTGCGGCCCTCGGCGGGCAGCGCCGTCTACGGAGCGACCAAGGCGGGGCTTGGAGCGGTCACCGTGGCGCTGGCCAAGGAGTGGCGGGTCGACGGGATCCGGGTCAACCAGGTCGATCCGGGATTGGTCGACACGCCCATGGCCGCGGAGATCATCCGCGAGCTGCGCGAGGCCGGAGCGTCGGTCAACATCGCGAACCGGGCTGGCAAGCCCGACGAGATCGCCGCGCTGGTCCACTATCTGGTGGCGCCGGCGGGGCGATTCGCCAACGGCGCGTCCTTCAGGCTGGACGGCGGAGCGCTAGCCCTCGGACCCTTCGACAACCTCGAGCGCTGAGATCAGGCCTGCGGACGGTCCCGGTCACTGCCGCCGGCCTCGACGATCACCCGACGTAGCAGCTCGGCCAGTGCCTGCTTCTCGCCAGTCGAGAGCTCGCGCACCATCTCGCCCTCGTAGCGGTTGAAGCGGGGGAAGAGGCTCTCGATGGCGTCCAGGCCGGCGTCCGTGAGCGCGACCGTCACCCGGCGGCGGTCCGACTCGACTTGCCTGCGTTCCACGAATCCCCGCTTCTCCAGCGTCTTGACCACTCCGGTGAGCGTCGCCTTGGACAGGTCGCACTCCTCCGCCAGGTCCGAGGTCCGCATCTCGCCCCACACCCACAGCACCCACAGGGTGGTGAAGCCGCCCCAGGACAGGCCGAACTGCGCCAGCACGCCCCGTTCGGCGCTGCGGCGCACCGCGGTCGCGGCCCGGTAGATGTTGGACACCGCCAGCATGGAGTCGAAGTCCAGTTGACGGTCGCCGAGGCGCGCCTGAATGAGGCGCTCTGCATCGAGTAGGCGCGGGCTCGCTCGGTCTTCCACGTCGGCGTCTCCGGTTTTGTTTGCTACCAAACGGAATCGGCGCAAGACTAGGCGGCAGATCGCTCCCAGTCATCTGCAAGGCAAGCCGGCCCAACGTCGGGGGTGAGGGGCCTCAGATAGGGTTTCGTAGTGCTTGAGGTGTCCGGGCTGACCACTCGCTACGGGTCAATCTCGGCGCTGCGCCGCGTGAGCCTCTCCGTCGCGGCCCATGAGATCGTCGGCCTCATCGGTCCCAACGGCGCGGGCAAGACCACCCTGCTGAGCACGGTCGCCGGTCTGCTACGCCCCTCCACCGGCGAAGTCCGTCTCGACGGCCGATCGGTGACCGGCCACAGCCCCGACCGGATGCTCCGGGCCGGTCTGGCGCTGGTCCCCGAGCATCGTCGACTCTTCGCCCAGATGACCGTCGCCGAGAACCTCCGCATCGGCGGCAAGATCGTCCCATCAGACGAGCGTGCCGAGCGGCTCGACGAGGTGGCCGGGCTGTTCCCCGTGCTCAAGGACAAGTGGGCGACCGCGGCCGGTTACCTGTCCGGCGGCGAGGCCCAGCAGCTGGCCATCGCCCGAGCGTTGATGAGCAACCCGCGGGTCCTGCTGATGGACGAGCCGTCACTGGGCCTCGCGCCCGTGCTGGTCGACTTCGTATTCGATCTCATAGGGCGTCTCCGCTCCGAGGGACGGACACTGCTGGTCGTCGAGCAGAACGCCACCCGGCTGCTGGAGGTGGCCGACCGTGCCTATGTGCTGCGCACCGGCGAGATAGCAGCCGAGGGTGCGGCTTCGTGCCTTCTCGGGCGAGACGACCTCTTCGACACGTTCGTGGGAGCCGCTCGCGACTCCGACTCGCCAGAATCCGAGCAACCATGAATGGAGATACGGCCGTGAGCGAGTACCGACGCATCCTGCTGGAAGGGTACCCGGTGCTCGTCCAGCGCGACGGCGATGCTCTCGTGGCCCGGGACGGGCGGCGGGTGGCAGTGGCCGACGCAGTGCATTTGCCGCCCTGCGAGCCGACCAAGATCATCTGCGTCCACCTCAACTACGCCAGCCGGGTGGCCGAGTTCATGACCAGGCTCCCGCCCGCCCCGACCTACTTCCACAAGCCGATCACCGCCCTGAGCGCCCACGGCGCCGACGTGGTGCGGCCCGAGCCGTGCCGGTGGATGAACTACGAGGGAGAGATCGGCATCGTCATCGGCCGGACCTGCCGCAACGTGTCGCCGGTCGATGCGGGCGACTACATCGCGGGCTACACGGTGGCCAACGACTACGGGCTGCACGACTTCCGCGACACCGACGCGGGTTCGATGCTGCGGGTCAAGGGCAGCGACACGCTGTGCCCGGTGGGGCCGGCGCTGGTGACCGGCTGGGACTTCCGCCACAAGCGGATCCGCACCCTCGTCAACGGCGAGGTCCGTCAGGACGGCAGCACAGACGAGATGGAGTGGGACATGCACTACCTGGTGGCCGACCTGGCCCGCACCATCACTCTCGTGCCGGGCGACCTGGTGCTGTCGGGCACTCCGGCCGGGTCGCGCCCGGTGGTGCCCGGCGACTTCGTCACCGTCGAGGTGGAGGGCCTGGGCGCGTTGACCAACACCGTCGTCACCGGCCCCGAGCCCATTCGCTCCGACGTCGGCGCCCAGCCGTCCGACAGCGAGGAAGTCGTGTCCACGGCCATGGGCGGTGACTGGGAGCACCGCGGCAAGCGGGCGCCGCGCGGCCCCGGCGCCCGCCACTACCAGTCGACCCTCGACGAGGACAGCTGATGGCCCCGGGAGATTTTGTGCGCCACGAAGCCGCTCTGGGCGCCATATTTGCTCACAGAACCGGGTGGGCGGATGGCTGAGTCGGCCCGGATCGACGTCGGTGGGGTCGGCGTCAGCGTCGATCACCTGATCGGTGGCCAGCGGGTGGCTTCGCCCCGCACGTTCGAGTGCCGCCCGCCGCTGGACTGGGACAACAAGCTCGCGGACGTATCCCGCGGGGATGCGTCCACGGCTGAGCGGGCCGTGGGCGGGGCGGTGGACGGCTTCAACGCCTGGAGCGAGCTGCCCGTGAGCGAGCGAGCCGCGGCCCTGCGCCGGCTGGGGGACCTGATCGAAGCCCGCAACGACGACATCGCCCTGGTCGAGACGCTCGACATGGGCTTCCTGCACCGCTCCATGCGCGAGCGGTTGGTGGCCAGGGGCGCGCTCAACTTCCGCTTCTACGCGGACATGGCCGAGGCCCATGACGAGCCCCGGTGGCCGGCCCGGGGCACCGCCCACACCGTGCAGCGGATGCCGGCCGGCCCCGCGGTGGTGATCACACCGTGGAACGCTCCGTTCATGCTGGCCACCTGGAAGGTGGCCCCCGCGCTGGCAGCGGGCAACAGCGTGGTGCTCAAGCCGGCCGAGTGGTCCCCGCTGTCGGCTTCGTTGCTGGCCGACCTGACGGTGGAGGCCGGGCTGCCACCCGGCGCCTTCAACCTGGTGCAGGGAATCGGCTCCGAGGTGGGCGCGGCCTTGACCGCGGATCCGCGGGTCCGCCGTATCAGTTTCACCGGCTCACCGGAGACGGCCCGGCACATCGGCACGGCCGCGGCGGCCAACATCGTGCCGTTCACAGCCGAGCTGGGAGGCAAGGGCCCGCTCATGGTGTTCGCTGACTGCGACCTCGAAGCGGCCGTCGAGCAGGCCGCCGCCCAGTACGAGGACTCAGGCCAGGTGTGCCTGGCCGGGACTCGCCTACTGGTGGAGGCATCGATCCTCGACGACTTCCTGGAAGCACTGCGGATCCGCACCGAAGCCCACGTGCTGGGCGACAGCCGCGACGACTCGACCACCATCGCGCCGATGGTCCATCCCGACCATCTGGCCAGGGTCGAGGCCTTCGTGGAGCGAGCCCGGGCCGCGGGCGACACGGTGGTGTGGGGCGGCCGCCGCCGTGCCGGCTCCCTCCACTACGAGCTCACGCTGATCGAGCCGGCTTCCAACGACTCAGAGATCGTCCAGCGCGAGGTCTTCGGCCCGGTCCTGACCATCCAGGCCTTCGCGACCGAGGCGGAGGCCGTGGAGTTGGCCAACTCCACCCGCTACGGCCTGTCGGCCATCGTCTACACGGGCTCAGCCGACCGGGCCGAGCGGGTCGGCGCCGCGGTGCGGGCCGGGATCGTGTGGACCAATACCTTCCTGGTGCGAGACCTGGCCGCCCCCTTCGGCGGATGCGGCCTGTCCGGCATAGGCCGCGAGGGCGGCGACCACGCCCTCGACTTCCACAGCGACCTCAAGACCCTCATCCTCGCGGACGACACCACCGGATAGGGGTTAGAAGTGGACAATTCGATGGGCCGGTTGCGCGAGGACATCCAGAACGCGGCTGTGGTGCTTCACCCAATGCTCCATCTCTGGTGACAGCATTCCTAGGACCCACAGGACTGCGTCGTGGTAGCCGCGTAGGTTTCGCTGAAGGATCGGCTCATGGTGCGCAATCCGATTACGGAGCGCCAGCAGGCGATTGAGCTGATCGTGTAGAGGGCGTCGTGGGGGCGTTGGATCGAAGCACCGATGCAGTGCGGTCCGCCACAGAGACTCGTCGTACCGTCGCGCAAACAACGCAACCCAGAAGCCGAAGCTTAGCTCAGCCACGATGCGGCCAGGATCGTGTGGTGCCATTCCGTTGTCAAGCTTGCCCTTCGCCTTGGTGACAGCATCTTGCTGAGGTTGATCAAGCTGCGGACTCTCAAACCAGCGCACGCCGCCTGTGACCGTCATCGCGTCATGTACTGCATTGCGCAGCGTGACCTCAAGCGCCTGAAGAGGCCCATGGAATGCGCTACCTAGAGCAGCGTTCTGTGCATAGAGTTGCAGGGCCCGCCTGCGGTCGCCCTTAGCCATCTTGAGGTATGTGGCGAATCGCTCCTCCGACATGGTGGCACATAACGCCCTTATCGTTGCTCCGTCGTACCGAAATCGTCCGGAAGTGCTAGAGGCCTGTTCAAGCGGTATGGTCATATGCGTACGCTCCTTGTAGGCCTCTCGCTGAAGCTGCTTGGGGCAGACTCCCCGGGAAAGCCGGGGAACCTAAGGGGGTGGCGCCGCATACGCGCCACCCCCTGGCTCTCACTCAGAAGGGGTCAACGTCTGAGTCGTGAGTGCTGACTCTGTTTGGCGTGGATCCGTAGACCATGGCCAGGGCCAGCATTGCTAGTTCGAGCCACTGCTCCTGCTCCTCCTTGCTGAAGTTGCCCGCTGCGGGGAGCTTTGACCAGAGTCCAACGAGGAGGGGATCGCTCGGGCCATCGGGAACTGCAGATTGCGCTTCGCTCCCGTCGGGGGCTGTCGCCGCTTCCTGCTCCAGGTCTGCCGCGGGCGGCGGTTCCATTTCCTGCGGAGTCGCCGGTCACACCAGCCGGTTCCGGCCCGCATGAAAAAAGCCAGCCACAGAGGCAGATCGCTGAAGTGTCTGCCTAGCTCTCGCAACGGACTTGGGCGTGACGCCCAAGGCCTGGATCTCAGCCTCCAGCCCAGCGTCTTGTGGCAGCAGCGTCCCTGCAAACTTGTCATAAAGCTTGCGGTACAGCGGAACTGCCAGGAACGCCTCGACTAACGCTTCGTCCCGCTTTGTTGGGTCGACGACTGCGGAGCCCAACTCCGTCAGCGAGACCGTCTTTGAACGCCGGTCAATAGGCAGAGTGTCTGTGAGCGAGTCTGCCGGATTCGGCGACTCTGCGACCTGCGGCCGGGGTCTAGAACATCCGGCCCTCTATGCGGCTGGCGGCCAGCCACAGCTCGACGTCGCGGATCGCCTGGGCCATGGCCTGGCCTATGAGGTCCAGCTTGCGGACCTGCTCGATGCGGTCGCGAACACTCTCCAACTCCCGCTTCGGCAGCAGTAGGCGCAGCAGGCCGCAGGCGTCCGCCAGGCAGATGATCACGATGTCTCGCGGGTCGGGGATCTCATCGCTGAGGAGCACGCCCAGAATGCGCAGCTTCACCTCTCGCTCTTCCTTGCCGTCGACTATCGGGTAGCGCCGGGACCGGAACACCCACAGGAACCGCTCATCGTGCTGCTCGAGGATTCCTCGCTCGATGAGGCGGGCCAGCGCCTGGCCGCGGATGTCGTCGGCCTGCCTGGCCGTCTGCTCCACCCAGTGGCGGGCGTCGTGCTGCTCGCCGGCCGCGATCTGCTCCAGCGTCGGATCGAGCAGGCTGTCGCCCACCGGCGTGGAGTCGATCAGGACGAGGTTCTCCGGGTCGGTGTCGATGCGGTCCTCCAGAGCCAGATCCATGAGCACGGCCGCGGCCAGCGCATGTTGCATCGACGTGACCGGCACCGGCTCGAACTTGCCGTCGTCGTCCCGCAGCATCAGCAGGACGATCTCCTCTGCGAATCTCAGCATGACGCTTTGTGTATCACGGGATCCGTCGATCGGAAACGGGCCGCCCCGGCGAGGCTCGGCCGGTGTCAGAAGTCCTCGTCGAAGGAGACCTCGCCCTCCACGCCCACCTGGTAGGCGGACACGGTGCGCTCGAAGAAGTTTGACAGCTCCTGCACGTCCTGAAGCTCCATGAACGAGAACGGGTTGCGGCTGCCGAATCGCCTCCGCAGGCCGAGCTGCATCAGGCGCTGGTCGGCCACGTACTCCAGGTACGAGCGGGTGTCGGCCACCGACATGCCGGGCACGCCCTCGCCCAGCAGGTCCGCCGCGAACTGGTGCTCGGCGTCCACCGCCTCGGCCAGCATGTCGCTGATGTCCCGGCTCAGTTCCTCGTCGAACAGTTCGGGCTCCTCGTTGCGCACCGTGCGGATCACCTCGAAGGCGAAGTTCATGTGCATCGACTCGTCGCGGAACACCCAGTTGGTGCCGGCGGCCAGCCCGTTGAGCAGACCCTTGGACCGCAGGAAGTACACGTAGGCGAACGCGGCGAAGAAGAACAGGCCCTCGATGCAGGCCGCGAAGCAGATCAGGTTCATCAGGAAGCGGCGGCGGTCGTCTGCGGTGCGCAGCGGCCCGTCTCCGACCGAGTCCATCCACTTGAAGCAGAACTCGGCCTTGGCCCGTATGGAAGGGATGTTCTCGATGGCGGCGAAGGCTTCCGCCCGCTCGTCGTGGTCGGGGATGTAGTTGTCGAGCAGGTTCAGGTAGAACTGCACGTGCAGCGCCTCCTCGAAGAGCTGGCGAGACAGGTACATCCGGGCCTCGGGCGCGTTGATGTGCTCGTAGAGGTTCAGGACCAGGTTATTGGCCACGATCGAGTCGCCGGTGGCGAAGAAGGCCACCAGCCGGCGTATCAGATGCTTCTCGGCCGGCATGAGCTTGCGGTCCAGGTCGACCAGGTCGTCGGAGAAGTCGATCTCGTCGACCGTCCAGGTGTTCTTGATGGCGTCGCGGTACATCTCGAAGAACTGCGGGTAGCGCATGGGTCGCAGCGTCAGGTCGAAGCCCGGATCCAGGATGTTGGGCCGGTGCGAGGGTTGCCCGGGCCGGGGCTCGGCCTCCGTTTCAGGCTGAAAGCCTGCGGGAGGGGCGGGGACGGCAGAGTCCCGGCCCGGGAGATCGAGAGGCTCGACTGAGACGTCGGTGATGGCCATCAGTCGCATGCCTCGCAGGTCTCAGGGTTCTCCAGGGAGCAGGCCACGGCCTCGTCATCGGAGGCCCCCGAGCCGTTGGTGGTGGTCTGGTTGATGCGCGTCTTCGGCCTCGAGCGCAGGTAGTAGGTGGTCTTGAGGCCCTGCTTCCAGGCGTGCATGTACATCGACGACAGCTTCCCGATGGTCGGGGCCTCCATGAAGAGGTTGAGCGACTGGCTCTGGTCGATGAAGGCGCCCCGGTCCGCGGCCATCTCGATGAGGGAGCGCTGCGATATCTCCCAGGCGGTGCGGTAGACGGTCCGCAGGTCCTCGGGTATGCGATCGATCTGCTGAATCGAGCCTTCGGCCTTCTTGACGTCGGCGATCATCTTGTCGTCCCACAGGCCCCGGGCCTTCAGCTCGGCCACCAGGTACCGGTTCACCTGCATGAACTCGCCGGAGAGGGTCTCGCGTTTGAACAGGTTCGACACCTGGGGCTCGATGCACTCGTAGCAGCCGGCGATGGCCGCGATGGTGGCCGTCGGGGCGATGGCGATGAGCAGGGAGTTGCGCAGACCGTGCTCTGCGATCCGTTCGCGCAGCGGACTCCAGCGGTCGGGGTCGGACGGTTCGGCGTTCCAGAGGTCGAACTGCAGATCGCCGGCCGCGGCCCGGGTGTCGGCGAAGCCGGGATGGGCCCCGCCAGCCTCGGCCAGCTCGGTGGAGGCCAACAGGGCGTTGAAGTAGATCTCCTCGGAGATGCGGCGGCTGAGGCGGCGGGCCTCGGCGGAGTCGAAGGCCAGGCCCAGCTTGAAGAACACGTCCTGCAGGCCCATTAGGCCCAGCCCCACCGGGCGCCAGCGGCGGTTGGAGGCCGCCGACTCCTCGGTCGGGTAGTAGTTGATGTCGATGACGCGGTCGAGGAAGCCGACCACCAGGCGCACCACCTCGCCGAGCCGCTCGAAGTCGAAGTGCACCGGAGCACTGCCGTTGGAGCCCGCCGCCCGCTGAACGAACGCGCCGAGGTTGACTGATCCGAGGTTGCACACCGCGGTCTCGCCGGCGCTGGTCACCTCGATGATCTCGGTGCACAGGTTGGACAGGTGCACGACCCGGTCGCGTGAGTTGGCATCGCCGCCCGTCCCTGGGCCCGTCTGGTTGCACTTGGCGTTGGAGGCGTCCTTGAACGTCATCCAGCCGTTTCCGGTCTCGGCCAGGGTCCGCATCATCCGCGTGTACAGCTGGCGGGCCGGAACCTGCATCTCGTAACGCCCGTCGGCCTCGGCCTGCTCGTAGATGGCTCGGAACTCGTCGCCGTAGGTGTCGGTGAGCTCGGGCACCTTCTTGGGGTCGAACAGGCTCCACCGCCAGTCCAGCTCCACGCGCTCCATGAAGAGGTCGGGCACCCAGTTGGCGAGGTTGATGTTGTGGGTGCGGCGGGCGTGGTCGCCGGTGTTGTCGCGCAGCTCCAGGAACTGCTCGACGTCTGCGTGCCAGGTCTCGAGGTAGACGCAGGCCGCGCCCTTGCGCCGGCCGCCCTGGTTGACGGCGGCCACCGACGAGTCGAGGGTCTTGAGCCACGGCACGATGCCGTTGGACAGCCCGTTGGTTCCCCGTATCAGCGATCCCTTCGAGCGGACGCGGTGCCAGCCGACCCCGATGCCCCCCGCGTACTTCGAGAGGCGGGCGATGTCGGTGTAGCGCTGGTAGATGCCCTCCAGGGAGTCCTCAGGAGAGTCGAGCAGGTAGCAGCTCGACATCTGCGGGTGCATCGTCCCCGAGTTGAACAGGGTGGGGCTCGACGGAAGGTAGGCCAGCGACGAGATCAGGTCGTAGAACTCGACGGCCTCGTCGGGGTTCGTGCTCAGCCCGCAGGCCACGCGGAGCATGAAGTACTGCGGGGTCTCGATCACCAGCCGGGTGTCGGGATGGCGCAGCAGGTAGCGGTCGTAAACCGTGCGCAGCCCGAAGAACTCGAAGTTGCGGTCACGGCCGGAGTCGATGGCCGCGTTCAGCGCGGGGGAGTGCGCCCGCACGAACTCCGCGGTCTCGTCGCCGATCAGCCCGAGCCGGTGTCCGGTCTCCATGGCCTCGGAGAACCACGGGATGTTCTGGTTGCGGACTTCCTTGTCGATGTAGGTGGCCAGCATGCGGGCCGCGAGCTTCGAGTAGTTGGGCTCCTCCACGATGAGCCCGGCCGCGGTGCGGATGCTCAACTCGTCGAGCTCGCGGGTGGTGGCGCCGTCGGCGAGGGCGGCGATGGTGCGGGTGCTGACCGTCAGCGGATCGACGCCGAGCAGGCCCTCGGCCGCCCGGGCCACGGCGTTGACGATCTTGTTCACGTCGACCGGCTCGAGATTGCCGTTGCGCTTGCGCACCCTCATGGTTGTGGACGTCGATGCAGCCGCAGGCATGTCGGTGACGGAGGTCAGCCGGTCCTGGATCATCGTCACGTCAATGCCTCCTCATACGGTTCCTGGGTGTCCCCGTCCGCTGTGGCCCCGCTTCAGACCGGCCAAAGCCTCGGACACTGAATTACAGCACCGTAACTACACGCGTGTCAAATCACCACTCGCGTCCCACGTCAGAGGGGGTCCGCCCCGGCTGTTCGCGGCTAGCGTGCCGTGTGGTGGGGATACTCGACGTCGATCTGGTGGCTTTCGAGCAGGGCAGCCGAGCCCAGCGTGACGCAGTGGTGGACGGGGTGATGCGCAGCCTGGCCACCGGCTTCGTCTATGTGGCCCACGACCTGGGCGCGGGCGTCATCGACGAGGCCTACGGGCAGCTGGAGGCGTTCTTCAAACTGCCCCAGGGCCGCAAGGAGCGCTACATCGTGGCCGGTTCCCACGGCCAGACCGGCTATACGCCGATGATGACCGAGACGGCCGCCATCTCCGACGTCCCCGACCTCAAGGAGATGCTCAACTGGGGCGAGCCCGCGCCGCCGGGCCACCCGCTCCGCCAGCGATATCCCCACCGCTACGGGCCACCCACCCTGCCCGAGGACGACCAGCCGGGCGTCACCGAGCTGCTGCTCTCGTTCCATGCCTCCGTGCTCGATATCCAGCGCCGGGTGCTGCGGGTGATCGCGGTCGGTTTGGGTATCCACGAGGAGTTCTTCGACGTCATGCTCGAGCACGGCGCGACCCTCAACCGGGCCATCCACTACCCGCCCATGAAGACCGCGCCCTCAGACGGCTTCATGTGGGCGGCCGAGCACGGCGACATCAACCTCATCACCATGCTTCCCCGGGCCACCGCACCGGGCTTGCAGGTGCGGACCGGTGGCGGCTGGGTCGACGCCATCCCGCCCACCGGCAGCGCCATCATCAACACCGGCATGATGCTGGAGCACCTCACCAACGGCGTGATCGGCGCCGGGATCCATCGGGTGATGGCCACCGAGGGCCAGGCCGGAGACCGCTACTCGGTGGTCCAGTTCGCCCATCCCACGCCGTGGACGATCCTGTCGCCGCTGCCGACGTGCGTGACCGACGAGCATCCTCTGAGGTTCCCCACGATCGCTTCGTCCGACGCGTTGGACAAGGTGATCTGGGAGATCAACCTGGTAGAGGACGGCCGCCGCCTCGACGACGCGACCGTCGAGGGCTAAGAGCGCAGCCCGCAGACGAGGAGGAATTGGCCTGGGCCGACAGTGCCGCCGGCGCGATGATCGCGGAGGAGACATGGTGACTTGAGGCCCGCTCCTGTGTGGTCGCGGACTGGGCGCCAGTCAGCAGCCTGTCGCGGCCTTCAGCGTCTGGCACGCCTCTTCTAGGCGTGCCTCGCTCAGTTGCGCCACGCGTCGCCGGAAGGCGGTTCGGGGCAAGGTATGGAGGGCGTCGAAGTTAACGACGCTGTCGGACGGAACGCCGTCGAAACCTGCGGTGAGCGGCAGCTCGGAGATCAAGCCCCGGCGAGTTCGTGTGAGTTCCGCGACGACCACCGAGCCGATGCGGTCCGCAACGGGGTCGCGTGTCAGCACTAGCACAGGCCGGTCGCCGTCGGGAGCCGCGGCGAACCAGATCTCACCTCGACGCATCCGCCCAGTCGGACCAGTCCTCAGCCGGCCCCCAACTCTCAGCACCGATGAACGACAGCTCGTCGGGCCGCAGCGGCGACATTTCGTAGATCTCCGCGTCGCGCTCCGCCCCGACGGAGTTGAGATAACGACGCAGCGCCTCGCGGATCATCTCTGACACGGACACTCCGAGCGACTCGGCCGCCTCTCGAATTCGGCTGGCTTCCGCGTCTGCCATCCGGCACGTCAACATCGTCATACAGTGACTATACCGAGTCTTACAACCCCGTTCGCTTGTGGCGCATCGCTCGTGGAGCCTTGCAATGCGAATTGACCTTCAAAATAGTATGCTATTTGCATGGTACAACTGGTTACGCGCGTGAGCGACGAGCTCGCGGCCGGGGTTGACGAGCTTGTCGACTGCGGCTTGGCGTCCTCGCGGTCGGACGCGGTTCGAAGCGCTCTCGAGCGCTGGATCGACTCGGAGCGGCGGCGTCGCATCGGGGCGGCGATCGTGGAGGGCTACCAGCGCATCCCTCAGACTGACGAGGAGCTGGCCTGGGCCGACAGCGGAGCTGCTGCGATGATCGCCGAGGAGCCGTGGTGACGGGGCTGGCGCTAGGGCGGCCGCCGGCGCGGCGCGCCGAGTGGCCGCGATGACTCCCGCCCGCGGCGAGACCTGGTGGGCCGAGTCAGAGGACGTGCGCAGGCCGGTGATGGTGGTGACCCGCGACGCCGCTATCCGCGGGCTGGACGAGGTTGCGGGAAAGGAACTCGCCGAGGGCCACGAGAAGGCCCGCAAGCAGTCCTGACCGGTCTACTCCAGCCGGTGCCTTCGCCGACGGTCAGTGTTGACGGGTGCTGTCGCCGGGTTGGCGCGGCTCGGTTGAGCTGGGAGCCAGGTCGCAGCGGGCCGGCTGGCCGTCGATGGTGACGTCATGGGCGACGAAGCCCGCCAGCCAGCGGCTCGTCGCGCTGGATCCGGCTGCTCCGGCCGCGTCACCTTCATCGAACTCGGCGACCTCCAAGTCGGTGGCGAGCACCTGCTCGGCCACGTAGTCGCGCCAGTGTTCCACGGCCGCGGCCTGCTCGGCTGAGGCCAGCGCCAGCGACACATGGATGCGGTCGGTCACCACGTAGCCGTCGATGCGACGGCAGTCCTGGATAACCCGCACCGCGTCGCGGGCCCAGCCTTCGGCCTCCAGCTCCGGGGTGACTGCGGTGTCGAGCACGACCACCGCGTCGCCGGACTGCAGCCCGGCGGCCGTGCCGCCCTCCGACGCCTCTACGGCCAACTCGAAGCTGCCCGCCTCCAGCTCGTGGCCGGCCGCGGTCACGGTTCCGTCGTCGTTGCGGGTCCAGTCGCCGGAGCGGGCCGCCTTGAACACCTCCTGCACCGACCCGCCGAGACGGGGTCCCAGCACCGAGCCGTTGGGCCGCAGCACCAGGGAGGCGTGCGCCGCGAGGTCGTCGGTCAGCACTACCGACTTGACATTGATCTCGTCGGCCAGCAGATCGGCCAGCGGGGACAGATCCTCGGCACCCTCGCCGGCCACGGTGGCTCGCGCCAGCGGCAGGCGCACCCGCAGGCCGGCGTCCTCCCGCACCCGCAGCGCAGCCGAGGCCGCGTCGCGCAGGCGCTCCATGCGAGCAACCAGCGCGTCGTCGGCGGGCAGCCCCTCGGCGTCGGGGTCGGGCCAGTCGGCCAGGTGCACCGAGGCGCCGCCACCGATCCCGCCGTGGATCTCCTCGGCGATCATGGGCAGGAACGGCGCGGCCACCCTGGTCAGGGTGGTGAGCACCACGTAGAGGGTGTCGAAGGCGGCCCGGTCGGTGTCGGCGCCGCCCGCGTTCCAGAAGCGGTCCCGGGAGCGGCGGATGTACCGGTTGTTCAAGGCGTCGATGAAGGTCGCGATCTCGGCCGCGCCGCCGGGCAGGTCGTAGGAGTCCATCCGCTCGGCGACCCGTTCCACCAGCGTGCGGGTCCGGGCCAGTACGTACCGGTCGAGCACGTCGTCGCTGTCGGTGCGTCGCTGGGCGGTGTAGCCCTCGGCGTTGGCGTACATGGTGAAGAACGAATAGGCGTTCCAGACGGGCAGCAGGATCTGGCGGGTGACCTCGTCGATGCCGTCGTCGTTGATCCGCAGGTCGCCGCCCCGCACGATGTTGGCCGCCATCAGGTACCAGCGCAGGGCGTCGGCGCCCTGGTCCTCGAAGATGTCGGTGGGCTCGGTGTAGTTGCGCAGTTTCTTGGAGAGCTTGGCGCCGTCGGCCGCCAGCAGGATGCCGTGGCAGATCACGTTGGAGAAGGCGGGCCGGTCGAACAGCGCCCCGGCCAGCACGTGCAAGGTGTAGAACCAGCCCCGGGTCTGGTTGATGTACTCCACGATGAAGTCGGCGGGGAAGTGGCTCTCGAACCACTCGGTGTTCTCGAAGGGGTAGTGCACCTGAGCGAAGGGCATCGATCCCGACTCGAACCAGCAGTCGAGCACCTCGGGCACCCGCCGCATCGTCGACCGTCCGGTGGGGTCGTCGGGGTTGGGGCGGGTGAGGGCGTCGATGAAGGGCCGGTGCAGGTCGTCGGGGCGCACACCGAAGTCGCGCTCGAGCTCGTCGAGCGACCCGTACACGTCGATGCGGGGGTAATCGGGGTCGTCGCTGCGCCACACCGGTATGGGCGAGCCCCAGAACCGGTTGCGGCTGATCGACCAGTCGCGGGCGCCTTCGAGCCACATGCCGAACCTGCCGTCGCGCACGTGGTCCGGCACCCAGTTGATCTGCTGGTTCAGATCCATCAGCCGGTCCCGGATGGCGGTCACCTCCACGTACCAGCTGTTGATGGCCCGGTAGATGACGGGGGTGTCGGTGCGCCAGCAGTACGGGTAGTTGTGCTCGTAGCTGTCATGGCGGACGATGCGGCCCTCGGCCTTGAGATGGCGGATGATCGGTGCGTTGGCCTCGAACACGTTGGTTCCGGCCCACATGGACACGGGCTCGGTGAACCGCCCGCGGTCGTCGACCGGCACGGCGTCGGCGATGGCGATGCCGTTGGCCTCGCACACCTCCTGGTCCTCGGCGCCGAAGCCGGGGGCGGCATGGACGATGCCGGTGCCCTCGGCGGTGTCGACGAAGTCGCCGGCCAGCACCCGGAAGGCCTCGGTGCGGTGGGCGAAGAAGTCGAACAGCGGGACGTAGCTGCGGCCCACCAGCTCGGCGCCCAGAACCGTTCCGACGAGGCGGGCCTGCGACAGCTGGGCGTCGTAGGCGGCCACCCTGTCGGCGGCCAGCACGTAGTGGACGCCGTCCTGCGCCATCACTGCGTAGGAGATGTCGGGGCCCACCGCCAGCACCAGGTTCGACGGCAGCGTCCACGGAGTGGTGGTCCAGGCCAGCATGCGCATCGGCCCGGGGTCGCCGGGCGCCGGCACCAGGTCGAACGCCACGGTGATGGCCGGGTCCTGGCGGGGCCGGGTGGCGTCGTCGAGACGGATCTCGAAGTTCGACAGGGGTGTCTCGGCCCCCCATGAGTACGGCATGACCCGGTACGCCTCGTACACCAGTCCCTTGCGATGGAGTTGGGCGAAGGCCCACATGACCGACTCCATATAGGTCAGGTCCATGGTCTTGTAGTCGTTGCCGAAGTCGACCCAGCGGGCCTGGCGAGTGACCGTGTCCTCCCACTCCTGCGTGTAGCGGACGACGGACTGGCGGCAGCGCTGGTTGAACTCGGCTATGCCGAACGACTGGACGGCGGCCCGGCCGGCCACCCCCAGCTCGCGCTCGGTCTCCATCTCGGCCGGCAGCCCGTGGCAGTCCCACCCGAAGCGCCGGTCCACCCGGTTGCCCCGCATGGTCTGGTACCGGGGCACGACATCCTTGACGTAGCCGGTGAGGAGGTGGCCGTGGTGGGGGAGCCCGTTGGCGAACGGCGGGCCGTCGTAGAAGACCCAGTCCCGTTCGGGGGGCCGCGCCATCACCGACTGCTCGAAGGTCCCCTCGGCCTTCCAGCGAGCCAGAATCCGGCGCTCGATGGCCGGGAAATCGGGGCTGCCGACCTCGGGATACGGCTTGCCGCCGCCTTCAGTCATGGCGGGTCAGGCTACCGGCGACCCTGGTTGGGCCACGGCGAAAGAGCCAGGGGGCATCGACAGGCCTGAGGACCTGGAGATATGACAAGATTGGAACCAGCCCGACATCTATGTGGACGGCCGGCACAACTCATACGGCTACACCATCGGTGGCGGGCTGATCCAGTACCACCCCATCGGTCCAGAGATCCTCGATGCTGATGACGGTGCATACGTGATACCGGTCGACGATGATGTCGGCTGCGCCGCCGCGGCGCTGTCGGAGCCATGGGCCTGTGTCGAGGCCGCCTTCACGCAGCGCCGCCGTCTCTGGCCGCTGGAGGGCGGCACCGTGTGGATCGTCGGCCACCCCGGCGACGGGCTCCGCTACGGCTCCGGCGAATCGCTGCGCAGCGCGGCCTCCGGGCGCTCGGGACGAGCGTCCGTCTGGGCCACAAGCGCCGGATGGGGCTGTTCGCCATTCTGGCGCTGTTCATCCTGTTCAATTTCTGGCGGCAATGGATGACCTTTCGGGGCCGGGCGGGCGGTGACCTGTTCAGAGAACTCCACGCCGCCGGCAGGGTGCTCGACTATCGGGCGTCGCGGGGCTTCATCAGCGCCGAGGTCGTCTGCCTCTGAGAATGGCCGTTCACGACGGAACGACCGCGAACAGCATCATCAGGAACACCAGCGGCGACGCGGCCACCAGCAGGCCGCACAGGACCACACCCGCGAGCGAGAGTCGCCGGCACGCCCGTCCCAGCAGCCGTCGAAGGCACCGCGGGGCGACGGACAGCCCGAGCCCCGCCAGCCACGTGACCGCGAAGACGACGAACCAGGATTCGTCGGCGGTGTTCCAGGCCTCAATCCCCTGGCTGTAGTCCCGGGAGAGGGCGAGCGCGAGCCACACCGCCGCCGCACCGACCGCGGCGGCCAGGCCGGCGGCAGCTGTGACGGTCGGCGGCTCGAGCCGCCCCAGCCGGCGCCGCACCCTTGCGACCGGTGTGGCTTTCTCTACCAGTTGCAGCGAGTGTCGATCCATGTGCGCAGGTCATTGCCCGGGTGGTGGCGTCCTGGTCTGCCGAGGCGTGCGCGGCCACCGAGCCCACTTGGTCGATGCCGGTTTCGAGGCGCTCGGGGTTCCCACCCACATGGGTGACCTCGACGCGGTCGAAGCGCTCGCGGCCGCCGCGGTGAAGCGCTTCGGCGGTGTGGACATTGTCGTCAACAATGCGGCCAAGGCTCTGGCCCAGCCGATCGGGTCCCAGACGGCGGCCGCCCTCACTTCCTTCATGGCCGCGTTCTCCGGCGGCTTCTGGAACAGCACCCGCACGAACCGCCTGATGCTTCTGAAGGCGTTGTGGATCATCTCGCGTCCTCTTCTGGGGCAACCTCCAACCTAGCAGTCGCTCAGAGCTGCGAGGGTGCCACAGATCTCATGGCTGCGAGGCCCGAGGTCGCCCATGCGGCGGGTCAGCCAGGCCTTTCGCACCGGACGCAGATTGTCGAATGAGGCGGCGCAGGGCTCAGGCAGGCCCTCGTCGCGACCCAACGGGATCTCGGTCGGAATGCCCCGTACGGTGCGGGTGACCGGCGCGACGAGGATTGCTCCAAGTACTGGAATTGCGGCGTCGCGCGTTACGACCATCACTGGTCTGCGCATATCGTCGGACTCGGCCCACCAGATCTCGCCGCGGGCGGGAGTCAGCGCGGCCACTGGGGGTGCCCCGACGACGGCCGCGCCGAGGCTGGCCCCGTCACCACGGCTCCTCGGCGATCATGGCTGCGGCACCGCTGTCGGCCCAGGCCAGTTCTTCGTCGGTCTGAGGGGTCCGTTGGTAGCCCTCGACGATCGCCTCGCCGATGCGACGCCGCCGCTCTGAGTCGATCCAGCGCTCGAGGGCGTTTCGAACCGCGTCCGACCGCGAAGACACCGAGCCGGAGGCAACGAGTTCGTCGATGCTGGCCGCAAGCTCGTCGCTAATGCGAGTAACCAATTGCACCATGCAGATAGTGTACCATAATTTTATTCAAACTGCATTGTGATAGGCATCGCACTTGCGTTCCGGGAGCGTTCTTGGGAAGTCATGGACCTTGGGTGGCGATATATCGCGAGGACCTGTTCGGCGCGAACCCGCTCTCCCTCGGGTCCAAGGCCGGGATTCTCGATGCCGATGGGCGGGTCGCAAATGGCGCGGACTCGCCCCGCTAGAAGGTCTGATCGCCCCGCCGGCCTGCTGTTCCCGGCCGGCGGGTCCTGTCGTCGAGCCCGTTCGACCGGCGGGGCTGCGCCCATTGCCGGTCGCCCGGACTCGCCGCCACCCCCCGGTCTGGCCGTCGCGCTGTGCCGCCATGTCCTGTCTACGCTGCCTGGCGTGGATCCTGAGAGTTATCGCGGTCTGTTCGACCTTACGGATCGCACTGCCATCGTTACCGGTGGCACGCGGGGGATCGGCCGTTCTATCGCCGAAGGGTTGGCCTGCGCCGGTGCCGGGGTGGTCGTGGCGTCCCGGTCCGCGGAGGCGTGCGCGGCCACGGAAACCCACTTGGTCGATTCCGGGTTCGAGGCGCTGGGGGTTCCCACCCACATGGGTGACCTCGACGCGGTCGAAGCGCTAGCGGCCGCCGCGGTGGACCGTTTCGGCGGGATCGACATTCTCGTCAACAATGCGGCCAACGCCCTGGCTCAGCCGATCGGGGCCCAGACCGCGGCCGCCTGGCAGAAGTCCTTCGAGGTGAATCTTCAGGGTCCGGCGCTGCTGGTCCAGGCCTGCCTGCCTCAGTTGGAGGCGAGTCCGCACGCCTCGGTGGTCAACGTGATCAGCGTGGGGGCGTTCATGTTCTCGAGGGGCTTCTCGATCTATGGCGCCATGAAGGCCGCCCTGCTGTCCTACACAAGAGCCGCGGCCGGCGAGCTCGCCCCCAGAGGCATCAGGGTGAACGCTCTGGCGCCCGGACCCGTGGACACCGACATGGTGCGCAACCAGGGACCCGAGGCGGCCCGGTCGATGGGCGCGGGAACGCTGCTGGGCCGCCTGGCCCATCCCGACGAGATGGTGGGCCCGGCGCTGCTGCTAGCCAGCGACGCCGGCCGGTTCATCACCGGCCAGGTTCTCGTCGCCGACGGAGGCCTCCACCCCCACTGACGTCTCGCCAGCATCCTCGCCGGCGTTCTCTTCGGCTCCGTCGGTGTCTTCGGCTGCGGTGTCGGTGGTGTCTTCGGGGGGCGAGCCTTCGCGGGTCGTGCCTCCGGCATCTTCGGCGTTCTCGCTGGAGGTGTCTTCGGGAGCAGCGCTTTCGGATTGTTCGCCCTTGTCGTCGGTGGCGTCTTCAGCGTCCCCAGTGCTGCGCTTTGCCGCCGTGTCGTCCGCGGTTGCATTCTCGGTGTCGTCGTCTTCGCCGGGGGCCGAGGTGTCGCCGCCGCGCAGATTCTGGAGCGCCTCGGCCGCCTCGCGGTACCTGGCCTCGGCCTCGGCCGTCTCGGCGGCAGGGGCCTTGCGGTCGTTCAGCTTGCGCACGGCTGCGGCCGCGTCGTCCTTCGCCCTCTCGGCCTTCTTCAGGGCGCGCTCGTGGGCCTGCTGCTCGCGATCGGCCACGAGGTAGGTGTTGTAGAGGGTCAGCGCCGCGGCGGTCTCGTCGTCGAGCACGGGAGCGGGCGTGCCAGCTGTTGTGTCCTGATGCCTGGACGCACGGGCTTGGGACTTGCCCCTAGTCTTGCGCCGGGTCGCGGATTGGGCGCTGTCTGGAGCGTCGGACATCAAGCGACTAGGGTAGCCAGCCGGTACTGCGCGGCAACCAAACGAGGGAAGGCATGGGCGACACAAATGGCGACACCATCGTCGAATTCAACGACGTGTACAAGATCTTCGGACCGCAGCCGCGGGGACGGGCTCTCGAACTGGCCCGATCGGGTATTCCCAAGAAGGAAGTCCAACGCCTGACCGGCCATGTCGTCGGCATGACCGACGTCAACTTCAAGGTCAACCGGGGCGAGCTCTTCGTGGTCATGGGCCTGTCGGGGTCGGGCAAGTCCACCGCCATCCGCATGGTCAACAAGCTCTATGACATCACCGCCGGCGAGGTACTGGTCGACGGCGTGGACGTGCAGCAACTCGAAGGCACCCAGCTCCAGGCCTTCCGCCGCGAGAAGATGGGGATGGTGTTCCAGCACTTCGCGCTGTTCCCCCACCGCAACGTGATCGACAACGTCGGCTACGGCCTGAAAGTGCAGAAGGTGGACCGCGACGAGCGCAACCGGGCCGCGTTGCACGCCCTGTCGCTCGTGGGCCTGGCCCCGTTCGCCGAGCACAGGCCGGCCCAGCTCTCCGGCGGCATGCAGCAGCGGGTCGGCCTGGCCCGTGCGCTGGCGTCGGACCCCGACATCCTGTTGATGGACGAGGCGTTCTCGGCCCTCGATCCCCTCATCCGCCGCCAGATGCAGGACGAGATGATGGAGATCCAGTCCCGGGTCAAGAAGACGATCCTGTTCATCACCCACGACCTCAACGAGGCTCTGCGCATCGGCGACCGGGTCTGCATAATGAAGGACGGCGCGGTGGTGCAGATCGGCACGCCCGAGGAGATCCTCACCGAACCGGCCACCGGCTATGTGGCCGAGTTCGTCCAGGACGTGGACCAGGGCCGTGTGATCAAGGTCCTCGAGGTGATGACCGAGCCGAAGCCGGTCCCCACAGACATCTCGCTCTCGCAGGCGATGACCCTGTGCGACGATGTCACGGGACGCTTCTGCTGTGACGATGAGGGCCGGCCGGTCGCCCTGCTGACGGCCGCCGACGGCCTGCGGGTCCGGTCGATGGGATCCGACGACCTGAAGGCCGCGCTGCGCAGCGACTTCGACAAGTGCAGCCCCGACGCCACGCTCAACGAGATGTACGCCGCGGCGGGCCGGGGGCTGTCGATCGCGGTGGTGGACGACGACGGCAAGCTGGTCGGCAACCTCGACCCCCGTCTCATCATGGAGGAGATGGGCCGTGTCGAGCAGCTCATAGACGGCTTCGAGCGGGAGGTGTTCATGTGAGCGGGCTAGGCGCAGCCGGCGTGTTCGCCCAAGCCAACGGCGATGAGTACCAGGGCCACTTCCTCGATCGCTTCATAGACGCCGTCACCAGCCCGGAGGCGGGCGACCGGGTCGTCGACTGGGTCTCGACCGGCATCGAGTGGCTGATCCTGCTCGCTTTCGTCGTGGTGCCGCTGCTGGTGATCTTCGGCGGCGTCAGGGGCCGCCGCTACGGGATGGTCGCGGGCGGCCTGCTCGCAGGACTGGCCATCTGGTGGTACCGCACGCTGCCCAAGGAGGTCGTGGCCTCGGGCAACACCAAGTTCACCGAGCTCGGCGAGACGTTCGAGTGCAAGAACGCGATCGTCGACAGCGAGGGAGAGCTGCTCGAGTGCAGTTCCGGCGTGGTCGCGCAGGCGCGCCAGAACACTGTCCTGGACCAATGGCAGATACCCGTCGGCGACTGGGTCGAGCAGACGGTGTTCTGGGTGGACAACAACCTGAAGGCCACCCTCGAGATCATCGAGTGGCCGTTCCTGCGGCTGCTCAACGTCATCGTGGACGACTGGCTGCTGGGCATGTCCTGGCTGACCGTGTGCATCGCCATCTTCGCTCTGGGCTGGGCCATGCGCGGCTTCCAGATCGGCGCACTGTCGTTCATCGGGCTGACGATCTGCGGCCTGCTGGGCGAGGACTTCTGGAGGGAGACGGCGCTGACGATCGGCTTCATCGGCGTGGCCGTGCTGCTCTGCGTCATCGTCGGCATACCCATAGGCGTGCTCTGCGGAAGGGTGGACGGCGCCTGGAAAGTGGTCAGACCGGTGATGGACGCCATGCAGGTGGTGCACTCGTTCGTCTACATGCTCCCGTTCATCTTCTTCTTCGGAGTGGGCTTCGTCTCGGCCACGATGGTGACGATGACCTTCGCGCTTCCCCCGCTGATACGGCTGACCAACCTCGGCATCCGGCAGGTGCCCGAGGATGTGGTGGAAGCTTCCCGCGCCTACGGCGCGCCCGAGTGGCGGGTTCTGATGGATGTGCAGATCCCGTTGGCTCGCCCCGCCATCATGACCGGGCTCAACCAGACGCTGCTGCTGGCCATCTCCATGTTGGGCGTAGCCGCGATCATGGGCGCGGGCGGCTTGGGCCGGCTGCTGTTCCAGGCCATCGCCAACCTCGACGTCGCCCTGGCCGGTTCGGCCGGCCTGGCCTTCTTCCTGGTGGCTGTCGTGCTCGACCGCCTCAGCCAGACCGACACCGACTCGAGCAACCTGTTCTCCCGCATCGCCAAGGCTTGGGCCAACCGCCGGACTCCCGAGAAGCTGCTGGAGGAGGCCCAGGCCGCGGCGGACGAGAAGGTCTCCAGGCTGGCAGAAGAGCCGGAGACGCCCGAGGAGTCGTTCGTGCCGGCCTCCGGAAAGGAGCGGACTTCGGTCATCGTCACCGGCGTCGGGGCGCTGATAATGCTCGTCTCGCTGCTGTTGCCGTGGACGACGGACGCCGGTCTGGTCTCGGCCTATGCCCGGGCCACCGACGTCGATCTGCGGACCGAGAATTGCCCCGGCCAATGGATCGAGACTGTCGCGCTCGATCCCCTGTCGGGCGCGGAGGTCGGGGAGTTGACCTGCACCCGCGACATCGAGTGGATCTCCAACAGCTACAACGGCGTGGCCGCCTCCGGGGGGTCGTGGTACGGCATCTTCATCGCCCTGACAGCCGCCGTCGTGATCTGGTCTGCTTTCGCCACGTTGTGGCGGCCCGGGGAGGGCTCAGGATGGTTCTCAGCGCACGGGGCGGTCGTGTTCTCCATCGCCGGTTTCGTGGCTTCGTTCGTCTTCCTGCTGGCCAGCCCGCCCGACAACGTACTCGTCCATTCAACCGGATTCGGCGTGTGGGTCGCGGTGATCGGCGGCCTGTCGGCGACGGTCGGCGCGATCGCGTGGCTGTGGCGGGCGCCCATGACAGCCCGCCGGCCCCTGTCGGCCAGCATCGGCTGGGGCAGGCTGATCGGAGCGGTCTTCGCCGTGCTGCTGCTGGTGATGGGCGGCTACGCGGGATGGAGCTTCGACACTCGCACCGAGTCGGTGATCGGCCCGGAGTTACGGGCCGAGCTGGACCGGATCGCCGAGGAGGGAGCGGCCGCCCAGAGGGATGCCGTTGAAGCGTCCGCCGCGGCCGACGCGGCCGAGGCCGCCGGCGATGTCGATCTCTACCAGGAGATGAGGCGCATGGAGAACGATGCGCTCGCGCTCGCCGGTGTGAGAGCGGCCGACATCGCCGCGAAGATCGCGGAGGCTAAGCGCACCGGTGACGTGATCCACGACGGTTTCGAAGGAACCGGCGCGGGGATGGGGATCTGGACCCTCATCGCCGGTATCGGGGCTCTGGCGCTGGTGTTCCCGGCCATCGGAGTGTTCGGGATCGACGAGGGTCTCCGCTACCGCTGGAGCGCCCTTGTGGCCGGTCTCGGACTCGGCATAGCGATAGTCGCCCTCGGCTGGGTGGCGAGCATCGTGCGGGTTGCGGACACCAACTTCGTGTCGGGGGTCGGGTCCGCGTTCGTGATGGCGGCCGGAGCGACCATCTTCGCCACGTCGCGAGGGACCCTCGGGGAGTTCGACCGCAACAAGGTCTACGGCGACATCCCCGAGACGGCTGGCAGCGCCTGACAAATCGCTGCGGTTCATCGAGGCCGTCATTTCCATTGACTGAAACCCGCGGCGGTGTTGCCGGTCCGGGTGTTGATCCTTGGCCGGTCGCCGCCTAACCTTTGGCCCGGCCCAACAAGCCCCACCCTAGGAGGGAACCCTTATGAAAATGAAGAAGCGCGCGAGCATGATGCTCGCTTTGCTCGCGGCCTTCGCTCTGATCGCCGCATCCTGCGGCGACGACGAGGACACCACGACCACGCCCGCCCCAGCTGCGGAGGAGCCGGCCGCCGAAGAGCCGATGGCTGAAGAAGAGCCGATGGCTGAAGAAGAGCCCATGGCTGAGGAGCCGATGCTGCCCGGCGAAGGCGTCGACGTGATCGCCGGCCGGGCCAACTGGAGCACGGGCTACTTCCAGGCCGAGCTCTACAAGCAGCTGCTCGAGGAGCTGGGCTACAACGTGTCCGACCCCGCCGAGCTGGAGCTCGGGCCCAACAACGGCTATGTGGCCATGGCCCAGGGCGACATGGACTTCTGGCCCAACAGCTGGTACCCGGGCCACCTGGCGTGGCTGGCGGGCGAGCTGCCCGACGGCTCGCTGGTAGGCGATCACGTCTCGATCGTGGGCGAGGAGATGATCGCGGGCGGCCTGCAGGGCTTCCTGATCACCAAGTCCTTCGCCGACGAGTACGGCGTCTATACGCTGGACGAGCTCAACAGCAACGCCGACGCGTTGGCTGTGTTCGATGCTACCGACCCCGTGCCCGGCAACGGCATCGCCGACATCTTCGGCTGCCCCGAGTCCTGGACCTGCGACAACATCATCACCAACCAGATCGCGTTCTCGGGCTGGGACAACATCCAGCAGACGATCGCCGGCTATGACGCGATGTTCGCCCAGGCCGCCGACAGCGCCAACGAAGGCGTCCCGATGGTGGCCTACACCTGGACCCCGTCGGGGTACATCACCCAGCTGCGGCCGGGCGACAACGTCTACTGGGCGGGTGTCGACGCTATCCTCGACGACTCCAACCCGGCCAACCAGGAGGGCGGCGCGGAACACGACCAGCGCGGTGCCGACGGTTCCGGCGGCTACGCGGCCATCGGCCCGGACCAGTGCCCGGCGGCGGCTGACAACGCCGACGGCCTGTGCCCGATCGGCTGGATAGCGGCCGACATTCTGATCACCGCCAACAACGACTTCCTCGCGGCCAACCCCGCCGCCGAGGCGCTCTTCGAAGTGGTGAAGCTGTCGGTGATCGACGTGTCACTGGCCAACGTGGAGCAGGACGAGGGCGCAGACCCGACCGACCTGGCCACCCAGTGGCTCGCGGACAACCGCGCTCTGGCCGACGAGTGGATCGCCGCAGCTCTGGCCGCGGCCTAACCACTCTCGAGGCCTGAGGCCTCACGAGAGACCAACAGTTGATGGGGCGGGGCTTCGGCCCCGCCCCATCGCCGTTCATCGGCGAGGACCGGGTCCGCTCGCCTGCCCGCTCGGCCTCAGGGTTCGCCGTCGCCGATCTCGCGCCGGCGGCGCTCGACGTAGTCGTCGAGTTGCTCCCGCCGGGCACTGTCGAGCGGCGGTTCGACGTACTCCTCCAGCGCCGCCTGCCAGACGGCGGTGGCCCGCTGGGTGGCGTTGAGCCCGCCCGAGTCGGCCCAGGCGCCGTGGTTCTGCCAGTCCGAGATCAGCGGCGGGTAGAAGGCGGTCTCGTAGCGCTCCAGGGTGTGCTCGTCGCCGAAGAAGTGGCCGCCGGTGGGCACCCGCTGCATGGCCTCGAAGGCGAGGTCCGGGCCGGCGACGGGAACGGGTGTCAGGAACTCCATCGTCTGCTGGAGCATCTCCACGTCGAGGATCAGCTTCTCGTAGCTGGCCTGCAGCCCGCCCTCCATCCATCCGGCCGCGTGGTACACGAGGTTGGCCCCTCCCAGGATGCAGCCCCACAGCGACATCTGCGTCTCGTAGGCGGCCTGGGCGTCCACGACGTTTGACGCGCTCGAGTTCGACGCCCGGTAGGGAAGACCGTAGTGGCGGGCCAGCTGCCCCGACGCCACGTTGGCCTTGACCTGCTCCGGCGTGCCGAACGCGGGCGAGCCCGAGCGCATGTCGACATTGGAGGTGAACGCGCCGTACAGCACTGGCGCGCCTGGGCGAACGAGCTGGGTGAGGGCGATCCCGAACAGAGCCTCGGCGTTCTGCTGCACGAGCGCAGCCGCGAGTGTCACCGGGGCCATGGCTCCCATCAGCGTGAAGGGGGTGACCGACGCCGGCTGGCCGTGCTCGGCCATGGTTATCAGCCCGTTGGCCATCTCGGCGTCGAAGCGGCGCGGCGAGTTCACGTTGATGATGGTGGTCACCCCGGGCGATTCCGCCATCTCGTCGAGCGTGTCGCCCCGGCTGATGGCCATCATCCGGATCCCGTCGAGTGCCCGGCCCCGGCCGATCGAGGTGCAGTGGTACGACAGGTCCGACAGCACCAGGTTGGCCCGGTAGGCGTCGAGGTGGCGGGTGTTGGCCGGCAGCTCCATCGGCGCGACGACCTGGTTGCCGATGATGTGGATGGCGTTGAAGTAGTGGGCCAGCCTGATGAAGTTCTCGTAGTCGGCCATGTTGGAGCTGCGACGGCCATTGATCTCGTCGTGCACCGCCGCCGGGCCGGCCACCAGACCGAAAGCCATGCTGCGGCCCCCGATCCGGAGCTGCTTGACCGGGTCGCGAGGGGTGAGCGTGAAGCTGGCCGGTGCGGTGGCCAGCGCGGCCTCCACGATGTCGCGGCCAACCCGCACCACCTCGCCCTCGACAATGGCGCCGGCATCGGCGAAGAGCTTGCAAGCGTCCGGCGACCACAGCTCGATGCCGAGCTCTTCCAGTACCCGCATCGAGGCCGCGTGGATCGTGGACAGTCCCTCGTCGTCGAGCACCTGCAGCGTTCCGTGCGGGTTCTCCACGGACCGCCACGGCAGTTGGGCGATCGCAGATGACCGGGTTGCGACGCGGGGGCGTCCTCGCCTGACCACTGCTAGCGACCTTAGTGGAGTCACCACTAGGCGTCGGCAACAGGGCAGAATCTCGCCGTGGCTGGACCGAGGCATCGTCCAAGGATCGGGGCTGACCGTGGGGAGCCGCCGGAGTGGCTGCTCGACCACGGGGACCGCAATATGCACTCCCTGGGGCCTGGCGCCGAACTGGAGGCGGAGTGGGTCGCAGCCGGTTTGCGGTTGCCCGACCGCACGGCGATCCGGCGCTACCGGATCGAGCGGGTGCGCTCGCAACTGCGGGCCGCGGGCTGCGACGCCGCACTGCTGTATGACCCTCTGAACATCCGCTACGCCACCGACACCACCAACATGTCGATCTGGACGATGCACAACGCGGTGCGCTACGCCTTCGTGGCCACCGACGGGCCGGTGGTGCTGTTCGAGTTCTCGAAGGGAGAGTTCCTCGACACCCACTCAGAGGTGGTGGACGAGATCAGGCCGGGATTGTCGTACATCTACTTCTACGCCGGGACCCGGGCTCCGGAGGTAGCCGACCGGTGGGCTCAAGAGATCGCCGACCTGTTGGCGGAGCACGGGCGGGGCGACCGCCGTCTGGCGGTCGACCATCTCGACCTGATCGGGATGCGGGCGCTGGAGGCTCACGGAGTGTGCCTGGTAGACGCCTGGTCGCTCATGGAGGAGGCCCGCGTGGTCAAGTCGCCAGAGGAGATCGCGGCCATGCGCTGCGCGGTCCACGCCTGCGAGGCCGCCATCGGCGACATGCGGGCGGTGTTCGAGCCCGGCGTCACCGAGATGGAACTGTGGGCGACCCTGCAGGCCGGCAACTTCGCCCGCTACGGGGAGTGGATCGAGACCCGGCTGCTCGCGTCGGGCCCCCGCACCAACCCGTGGTACCAGGAGGTCAGCAGCCGCCGGGTCCAGGCCGGCGAGCTGATGGGCTTCGACACCGACATGGTGTGCGCCTACGGCGCGTGCGTGGACGTCTCCCGCACGTGGCTGTGCGGCGGGGGCGCGCCGTCTGCGGCCCAGCAGGATGTGTGGTCGCTGGCCCGGGAGCAGATCGAGCGCAACATCGAGCTGCACGGGCCGGGAGCGTCGGTGCGCGAGCTGGCGCAGCGGTCGTGGTACCCGTCGCTGGACGACTACAACTGCTACACGGTGCTGTCGCACGGCGCAGGCCTGTGCGACGAGTACCCGTCGGTGTTCACCCGCGAGCGCTGGGGGAGAGAGGGATACGAGGCCGTACTGGAGCCGGGCACCGTGATGTGCGTCGAAGCCTTCGTGGGCCCGAAGTCCGGCGGCGAGGGGGTCAAGCTCGAGGAGCAGATCCTCATCACCGAGACCGGCCACGAACGCCTGTCCACCTACCCCCTCGACCTGGTCTAAGGACACTAGTCCCCAACGGCACGAAGCCGGCATCGATCGGGCGCCGGCCGGGCTGACCGACGGAGACGTGGCGGCACCGAATCGGCGCGGCGGTCATACCGGGTATGCTCGCGTTGTGAAGGTTGCCGTCTCCATACCCGACCCGCTGTTCGCGGAGGCCGATCGTCTGGCCAAGCGCCGCAAGCTGTCCCGCTCCCAGCTCTACGCCGAGGCGCTCGCGTTGCTCGTGAGCCGCGAGGATCGCAGCGAGATCACCCGACGGCTCAACGAGGTGCACAGCAGAGTCGACTCGCGTCTCGATCCCGGACTGGCCGCTGCCCAATCCGAGGCCGTGCGCGAGGAGTGGTGACAGTGCCGGCCGTGCCGGCGAGGGGCGAGATCTGGTGGGCGCACCTGCCGCCGCCCGCTGGATCGGAGCCCGGCTACCGGCGACCGGTGTTGGTCGTATCGGCGGACTCGTTCAATATCAGTGACTTGAACACGGTGGTCGGCGTGGCCATCTCATCGAACGTCGACCTGGCCCGGTCACCCGGCAACGTGGAGCTCTCGGGCGCTGACTCGGGCCTTCGCCAAGACTCGGTTGCGAACGTGACTCAGGTGTTGACCATCGACAAGGCGCGTCTCGACGACCGTGTGGGAGGGGTCGATGCTGCAACCATGTGGCGCATCGAGGCCGGCTTGAGGCTCGTGTTGGAGCTTGACCTCGCCTAGCTTGGCTGTCAGTGAGCGATCCATCGCCGGGACAGGGATCGGACCGAGGCCGCCCAAGGGTCGGCTTCCTGGGACTGGGCACCATGGGCGGGCCGATGTGCCGGCGGCTGGTGGCTGCGGGCTACTCGGTGACGGCCTATGACCTCGACGCGGCTGCGCTGGCTGCGGCGGTGGACGTCGGGGCGGTGGCTGCGGTGTCGGCGCGAGACGGCGCGCTGGGCGCCGACCTGTGCACCCGCCAGCTGTTCGGCCGGGTGCTGGCTGAGCACGAGGAGGCCGAGCGGCGCCGGGTCCGCTCCGACGCCCTGCTCGACTGAGACCTGTCCCGACGCTTCCACCCCGGTCGCCGGTGGCCTCCGACAACGGCTCCATCGCTGCCGGGCTTCGTCGAGTTCCAGCCCTGAGCCGCCCCCTTGTCATCGCCGGTCAGCGCAGATCGAAACGCTGCACGTTCGTGTAGGAGCCGGATGGCTCGGTCCTCACGAGCGCGATCTCCGTGACCGCGAACGACGCCTTCAGCGTGGGCCGGTAGCCGGGCGGGGGCTTGCGCTTGAACCGGGCCACGGTGAGGTGGCCGGTGAAGGGATGGTCGGCCGGCGGCAGGCCCACCTGCGAGATGGCGGCCTCGACTGCTGCGGCCAGGTCGTCGAGGCCCTGGACCGGGACCATCAGCACGCCACGTCCCAGCCGCTTGACCCGCGGCCCCAGCGTCACCCGAGCCGCTGGTAGGCGAGTGGCGGCCAGGGCGGCCCGGACCTCGGCCTCGTCGCACTGGCCCAGGAACCGGAGGGTGACATGCAGCCGCCCGGGCTTGGTCCAGCGCAGCCCGTCCACCGCGGGCCTCGGCACGGCGACCAGTTCCCGCAGCACATCCTCTGGCGGCCAGACAGCGACGAACAGCCGCGGCATGCTCCGAGAGTACGCGCCGAGTTGGGCCGGGCGGCCGATGTCGTGGCTGCGCCCGCCTTGCGACCTCGGCAAGGGGGCGATCAGTCGGCCAGACTCACGCTGGTGATGTCGTCATGACGGTGCTGTTGGGATTGCTGGCCGCGCTGTCAGTGGGGACATCGGACTTTCTCGGCGGTCTGGCCAGCCGGCGAGCCGACCCGGTCGTCGTGACGGCCGCCTCCAGTCTGGTGGGCCTTGTGTTGGCGTTCGTGGCCTCGCTAGTGGTGGTGGGCGAGGCGAACATGGCCGATGTGGCGTGGGGGGCGCTGGGCGGCGTGGTGTTGGCGGGCGGTCTGGTGGCGCTGTACGCGGGGTACGCCCGCGTCCGGGTCAGCATCGCGGCGCCGGTGGCCGGCGTGGGCGCGGCCGCATTGCCGGTGATCGTCGCGTCAGTCTTCGGTGATGACGCCCTGTCGCCGACCGCAACCGCAGGGGTCCTGCTCGGGCTGCTGGCCATCGGGCTGGTCAGCATGGCCCGTTCCGAGCAGCGAGGCTCGGTCGGCTCCAGCGTGCTCTACGGGCTGGGCGGCGCCGTCGGGGTCGGGATGCTGCTGGTCTGCCTCGCCAATACGTCCGAGGACAGCGGCCTGTGGCCGATTGTGGCGGCGCGCGGGTCCGGGTTCGTGGTGCTGGCCGTGATCATTGCCGCCAAGCGGTTCCCTCTGTCGGCGTCTCGCGGCGTCTGGCCCCACATGATCGGCATCGCGGCACTGGTGACGGCCGGAAACGCGCTGTTCGTGACTGCGGCCCGGCTGGGGTCGACATCGGTGGCGGCCGTCCTCACGTCCCTGTTCCCCGCCGCCACGGTGTTCTGGGCGTGGCTGGTGTTCCGGGAGAGACTGCGAGGGGTCCAGATGCTGGGACTCGGGATCGCGCTGGCGGCCGTCGCGCTCATCGTCGCCGGCTGAGAGTCTTAGCCCTCCGAACCGAGATCTCTGCCGGCTTCAGCGGGCAGAATGGCCGCCATGGATGGAGAGCCCGCTCGTGTGGACGCCGATCGATCGGGGCCAAGACTCGAGGCGGGGCTGGGAGACATCACTGCCGAGCAGGTGGATGCCATCGTCAACGCGGCCAACTCGTCGCTGCTGGGCGGCGGGGGAGTGGACGGGGCCATCCACCGGGCAGCCGGACCCGAACTGCTTGAGCACTGCCGGGGGCTGGGCGGCTGTGCTACCGGTGACGCCAAGATCACGCCCGGTTTCCGGCTGGCGGCCAGTTGGGTGATCCACACTGTCGGCCCGGTCTGGCATGGCGGCAACCAGGGTGAGCCCGGTCTGCTGGCGTCGTGCTACCGGGAGTCGTTGGCCCGGGCCGACGAGGTCGGAGCCGAGTCGGTGGCGTTCCCGGCCATCTCTACCGGCGTCTACGGCTACCCCACCGAGCCGGCCGCCGCCATTGCCGTCAGCACCGTGCGGACGACTCCGACCGGCGTCCGGGTCGTGCGCTTCGTGTGCTTCAACCAGCAGACCCTCGACGCTTACCAGGCGCTCCTCGGTTGCAGCATGCCCACACCAAGGCCGTGACCGATCTTGGCGGTCGGCTCGTCGAGCGGATGTCAACCAACTTCGATGCCGAATCCGGTGACCGCAAGCTCTCCGCCTCGTTTCGACGGGTGTGCGCCGAGCCGTGGTCGGGCGTCCTCGCCTTCCCGGCCGTCGATGCGGTGCTCGACTACTACCGGAGCACTGCGTACTACGAGATGGCGTTCGATTCCGAGCCAGACCGTGTCCGGCTTGCCGGGCGGGTAACCGAGATCCTGAGAGCGCGATTCGGTGACGGGCCCGCTCCGCTGACCGTCGGCGGGGCCGTCTTCATCTGCACCAGCCCGAGCCGAGGATGAGAGCGGCGGCGAGGGATGTTGTTGGCCGGGAGGTCATGCGGCCAGCGATGAGACCGGGTAGGCGAGCACCTTGTCGTCGCTCGTGACGAGCGTGTGGCCCTCGGCGACAGCTTGGGCAATGAGGAGCCGATCGAACGGGTCGGCGTGCAAGTGAGGGAGTGCTCGCAGGCCCATGGCGTGAACTGCCGTCAAGTCCAGCCAGTTGGCGTCGAGCCGTGCGGCCAGCGTGCGGCAACTGTGCTTTAGGGCCAGCTTCCCTAGGGCGCGCTTGATCTCGATCTCTGCCACCGAGATCGATGACACGAACAGATCGTTGGCTGGATCTTCGAGCGCGTCGACAGCCTCGCCCGAGAGTCGCTCCGGTGCCTCGTTGGCCCACAGCAGGACGTGCGTGTCGAGCAGCAGCGCCGCCATCAGAGTGGTTCGATGATCGAGTCGAGGATCTCCGCGGGCGTGTCGTCGAAGTCGTCGGCGATCACTATGGTGCCGCGGAGCTGTCCTAGCCGGCGACGCGCTGGGGGTCGAGTCAATTGCCTGAGGCCCTCGGCGAGGAGTTCGTTGATGACCGCGCTGAGTGTTCGACGAGACTCGAAGGCGATGCGCCGTGCCTCTTCATGGATCTGTTCGTCTAAGGACACTGTGGTGCGCATACGCGCATCATAGCATCACAGCCGGAGACGGCGCTAGTCGGGTGAGGGCGCGTCGACTACGGCAGGGCTGGTGCCTAGGACCTGCTCGACGTGGCTGGCCAGGGAGAAGAGCTCAAGCTCCCCGTGGGGCCGCCCTATCAACTGGAGCCCCACCGGCAGACCGGTCTCGGTCCGGCCGCAGGGGATCGTGACGACCGGCAGGGTAGTGACGCTCACGGCAGCGGCGATCGACAGCCAGCGGTAGTAGTCGCTCACCGGGCGCCCGGCGCGGTAGCCGACGTAGCGCTCCTCCACCGGGAACGGCAAGACGCTGGCAGCCGGGCAGATCAGCAGGTCGTAGTCGCTCATGAAGTCGGCGGCGAACTCGAAGACGCGTCCTTGCGCCGCGGTCGCGTCGCGTACGGCGTCGCCGTCGAGAGCGAGTCCCCGCTCGATGTTCCATACGAGCTCGGGCTTGAGGACATCACGAGCGTGGGGGAGTTCGGCTCCCAGGAGGGTGGCGAACATGAGGGCCCGGGGGACGTCGAAAGCCACTGCCGCCTCGGACAGGTCTGGGTGGTCGACGACGATGTCGACGCCGTCGCCCTCGAGGGCATGCATCGCCCGGTCGCACACTTTGGCGACCTCCGGGGCGGTCTCGGTGACGCCCAGATCGACGCTGTAGGCCACCCGGGTCGGAGGCAACGGGGCGGCTGCGGCGCTGCGGAACGACTCTTGCGGCGGTGGCTTGCCGAGCCCGGCGCGGGGGCTCTCGCCCACCATCGCGTCGGCCAGCAGGGCGAGGTCGCCGATGTCGCGCGCCATCGGTCCCTGTTGAGAATGCACCTGGAACGGCACGACGCTCGGTCCGTTGGCGATGCGTCCCGGCGAGGGGCGCAGGCTGGTGATGCCGCAGAAGCTGGCGGGGGTGCGCAACGAGCCGGCCAGGTCCGAGCCGTGGGCCAGCCAGGCCATGCCGGTGGCCACCGCTGCGGCCGCCCCGCCCGAGGACCCGCCGGCGGTGAGGCGCAGGTCGTGGGGGTTGCGGGTGGACCCGAAGACCTCGTTGAAGGTGTTCCCGCCCGCCCCGAACTCGGGGGTGTTCGACTTGGCATAGACGACGGCGCCGTGAGCTTCGAGCGTCTCGACTATGACGTCGGACTGTTCCGGCACGAAGTCCTCCCTCAGCCGTGACCCGTGAGTCGTCCGGACGCCGGCGACAGCCGTGAGGTCCTTGATGGGAACAGGCAGTCCGGCCAGCACACCGCGTTCGTCGGGCGGGACTGCCATGAGACGGTCGGCGTGATCCCGGGCCCGGTCGAAGCAGCGGGTCGGCAACGCATTGACCACGGGGTCGACGGACTCGACCCGGTCCTGCACCGCTTCGAGAGCGTCGTGGGGGCGGAGGTCGCCGGCGGCTAGAGCGGCCACGACCTCGCAGGCGCTCTGCCTGATCAGGTCGTCGGTCACGGGCGGGCTCGCCTGTCAGCCGTGGACTGGCATCAGCCGTGGACTGGCATCAGCCGTGGACTGACATGGACGAGTTGGGGTTGATCTCCCGGTTGCGGCTGAAGGTGCCCATGTCGATGGGCAGGCCGGTGTAGCGGCCTTCGACCACGAGCGGGTCGGCGTCGTGGTCGTGGCCGGCCTCTACCGTCTCGATGAGCTCGGCCATGCAGTGTCCCGCCACGCCGGCGTTCTTGAACTGGTTGCCGCTGGTGCCGATGGCCACGTAGAAGCCGTCGAGGTCGGTGCGGTCGTAGATCGGGATCCAGTCGTCGCTCACGTCGTAGAGGTCCACCACGCCCTTGCGCTCGTGGGGCACGCCCACCGGCGGCAGGCGCCGGCTGAGCCGCAGCACCTGCGCCTCCCACTGCTCGGCGCTCAGCCGCTGGTCGTAGTCGTCGGGGTCCACCCAGTCCTGGGGGTCGCAGCGGGGGTCGGTGCTGCCCACCAGGATGTGGTTGCCGGTCTCCGGGCGGAAGTAGATGCCGTTGTCGTCGTCGGCGATGTTGAAGCCGTCGCGCTCGTAGTCGTAGGCGGACGGCCCCGGCGCGTGGTGCACCTCGTGACGAAGCGCCCTGGTCTTGATGTTCATCGAGTCGTAGACGCCGGCCATCCGGTTGATCAGGTACGAGTGAGGTCCGGCCACGTTCACCACCACCGGAGCGGCCACCGTCGTGCCGTCGTCGAGGGTCACGCTCGTGACCTGCCCGTTGCTCCGGCCGATACCGGTCACCGCGGTGGCGAAGCGGAACTCGGCACCGGCGGACTCCGCGGCCCGCTGCAGGTTGTGGGTGGTCAGCTGCGGGTCGCTCACGTAGCCCGCCTCGGGCGTGAAGATCGCGCCGGGCAGGTCCTCGGTGGCGTCGGCCCAGAAGTCGGGGTCGTCGGGCCGCTTCGGCGGTCCGAAGACGCCGGGGTCGAGGATTGGCATGCGTCGCAGCAGTTCCGCTGTCGACCAGTCCTCGTAGGCAACCCCGATCGCGTCGAAGTGGGGGAGCACCTTCAGGTAGTGGCCGCCGGGATCCTTCAGTGCCGCCATCCCGCACTGCTTGTAGGCGATGAGGCCGAGCTCGTCACCGGTTTCGAGGTAGTCGGGCCACTCCAGCCAGTACTGCAGGCCCTCGTACGACATGGCCACGCCGGTGAAGGTGGAGTATGTGAAGCGCACGATGGCGCACGAGTTGACGGTGGAGCCGAAACCGGCGGCCGGCAGCTTGTCCACGCACAGGGCGCGCCGTCCCCGCCGTCCCAGCTCGAAGGCGATGGCCGCGCCGATCACACCCGCGCCGACCACCACCGCGTCGAAGCCGTTGACGGCTCGTTCAGATGCTCGCACCGGAGCAGGCGCACCCGCTGCGCTGTCGGCAGGCGGCGTCTGATCGTTCCCGGTTCCGGGATCGTGAGGAGCGGCTTGGCGTTCAGATGCCACGGTGGCGCTCGTTGCGCATGTCGAAGGCGATCTTGATCCCACCGCGCCGGCCCGCCTCGGCGGCGTGGCCCAGCGCGTCGACGTAACGGTCGAGCGGGTAGAGGGCCGACACGAGCCGGTCGAAGGCGACCTTGCCGGCCAGTTCCATGGCCAGATCGAAGCTCGTGGCGAGCCGGCCGTCGGCGCGGACCTCGGTGCCGTAGGCGTAGCAGCCGGCCAACTCGATCTCGCGGTGCCAAAGACCGGTCAGCTCCGCGGTCACCGTGGCAGGCATCCCCAGCATCAGCACCCGGCCCCGCGGCCGGCACAGCGACAGGGCCTCAGCCAGCGAGGCCGACGACCCCACCGCGTCGATGACCACGTCGGCGCCCCCCGAGAGGTGGTCGCCGACCATGAACGAGCCGGTGGCCCGCCGCACGGCCCGCCTCAGCTCGCCGGGCTCGACGGCTGAGTCCGCGCCGAGTTCGAGCGCGAGCGCCCGCTGGGTGGAGTACCGGGCGCCGACCAGGATCGAGGCTGGTTCGGTCAGGCCCCGCAGGGCGGCCACCGCCAGCAGGCCCATAGTCCCGGCCCCGACCACGGCCACGGTGTCGCCGGGCTGCGCGCCGGATCGAAGCGCGGCGTGCACGCCCCCCGCCAGCGGCTCGATCATCACCGCCAGCTCGTCGCTCATCCAGTCCGGGACGTCGTGCAGCTGCGAGTCGTGGGCCACCAACTCGGTGGACCATCCGCCGCCGGTGGAGCGGCAGAAGCCGGTCTGGAGCCCTGGCTTGAGATGGCCGCTCATGAGATGCCGGTAGTCGTCTCCGTCGCCGGGCGCCGCCCCCGGGTAGGGCAGGTCGAAGCCCCGCGCGGCGTGGCCCAGCACCGGCTCGACGATCACCCGGCGCCCCTCCGCGGCGTCGGCCACGATCTCGTGGCCGGGAACGAACGGGAACGAGACATAGTCCTCGAAGTAGCGCGACGACCGGCCGTCGATCGTGGCCAGATCCGATCCGCAGATTCCGGTGAGCCGCGGGTAGACGCGCTGCCAGCCCTCGCCGGGCAGGTCGGGCGGGTCGCCGTTGATCAGCTTGAGCGGCCCCCAGGTCGCTCCCGCTCCGGGCCGCAGCCGCGATGCCAGAGCCGCGGCCGCGTAGCGGGCCTCCTTGCGCGAGAAGCGCAGCGCCTTCACGAGCACGGATCGTAGCGAGATCAGAGGCCGAGCGAATTGGGCCGCGAGTTGCCCGCATCGTGCCTCTCGCTGAGCGAGGCCCCTGGGCCCGAGCGGCCCTCAGGTCGCAACGAACGAGAGCGGGAGGGACACCGCTACGACGCGGCGGGCTGGCACCTGTGTGCGGACACTCTTAGGGTTGGCGATGATGAGGAGCCGTCGCGGCGCATGCTGAAGCTGGGGCTCGGACTCGAGCTGTACCGGGGCGCAGCGCTGGAGGTGCCGGTGGCGGCGGTTCAGCTCGCAGAGCGGCTCGGCTACCACAGTGTGTGGACGGCCGAGGCCTACGGCGCCGACGCGCTGTCCCCGCTGGCCTTCCTGGCCGCTCACACCAGCCGCATCAAGCTCGCCACCGGTGTGGTGCAGATCGACGCCCGCACGCCCGCAGCCACCGCCATGCACGCCATGACCATCGACGCCCTTGCCGGCGGCGGGCGCACGATCATCGGCCTGGGCGTGTCCGGGCCCCAGGTGGTGGAGGGCTGGCACGGCGCGGCGTGGGGCTCGCCGGTGGCCAGGCTGCGCGACTACACGGCCATCATGCGCAAGGTTCTGGCCCGCGACGGGCCCGTCAGCCATGACGGCGCCGCCATCCGGTTGCCCTACGACGGCCCCGGCGCGCTGGGCCAGGGCAAGCCGCTCAAGTCGATCCTGCAACCTGCGCCCGGCGTCGAGATCTGGATCGCGGCCGGGGGACCCCGCAACGTGGCTCTGGCTGCGGAGGTGGCCGACGGCTGGCTGCCCATGGGCTACGGGTCCGAGGGGATCGCAACCTACGCCGGGCCGCTGGCCCGGGGCCGGGCCCGCCGCTCCGCAGAGTTGCGGGCCGACCTCGAAGTGTTCGGCTCGCTGTCGGTTCAGATCACCGACAACGTGCGGGCCGCGGTGGATGCCCGCAAGCCGCTGGTCGCCATGTATGTGGGCGGGATGGGCAGCGAGACTCACAACTTCCACGCCGAGGCGATGGCCCGCCGGGGCTGGCCCGAGGCCTCGGCCCGGATCGTGGAACTGTGGCGGGCCGGGCGCCGGGACGATGCGGTCGCGGCGGTTCCCGACGACTACATCGAGTCGCAGTCCCTGCTCGGCTCGGTCAAGCGCATCCGGGCCCGATGGTCCGGGGCGGTCCCTGCGGGGCTGACCGGTGTGATAGTCCGGTGCGACCGTGATGAGGGTCTCGCACTGGCGGCCGAACTGGCCGGCACGCGAGACACTGCGGTGGTGCAGACATGACCGACTCGTTCGCCGGCGCCCGCCGCATCGAAGTGACGGGTCCACTGTTGAAGGAAGATGGGTGTCGGCAATCGGGACTTGGCATACATCGCTGGGCAGACCCCCTTGGCGGCAGTCAGAGACCCGTCGCGAAGTGACAAGATCTTCACGACGAACTCGTCAGTGTCGCGAAATGTTCTACCCCGGAGACGTATCCGTGCCGCTGCGATCAGTCTTGTCGGCGTTCGTTGTCTGCGTCGTCTAGCCCTGATCGTTCACGAGTCTTGGCGTCAAGGGGGGTTCGCGTCCGCGGAAGAGCCCCTCCGGTGTGGGATGATGCGTGTGTTACGGCACGTAACTGATCCACGGGATGCTGGGTGACATCTGTGGCGACAGCCGGGTCTTCGCCGCGGCGCTGTGACAAGCGCCTCGTACCCGGTCGAGCAGACACGGGCGAGGAATCGCCCCTGGAGCAGTTCACCTGAGCCCCGGGCGTGATGCGGTCTCACTGCCACTCAGCGGTGCGATCATTTTTACGGCGACGTTCCCCTCAGTGTGTTAGACTGCCGGCATGCAGTCGCAGTCCCCGACTGTCGACCAGGACGCGATCGTCGCGGTGCGCTGGCCCGAGGGGGTGCGTTGCCCGCGCTGCGGGGCGGCGGCTTCGGAGCGGCCCGCGGTGCGCACCCGCCGACGGTGGCGATGTCGGGGCTGTCGTTTCGAGTTCACGGCGACGGCGGGCACATGTCTGCACGGCTCCAAGATCCTGTTGGAGGTATGGGTGGGCGCTGCGGTTGCCGGTGGCGTCGACACAGCAGCCAGCGCTGCGGTGCGGCGGCGGGTGCGTGAGGTGGTGGAGAGCACCGGGCTGCCGGCGGGTGAGGCCCGGCTGCTGCGGCTGCTCACCGGGCCTGGTTCAGAATCGTCGCCGCTGGATGGGGTCACAGCCGCAGGCCGGACGATCCTGGCGTGCCTGCGTAGCCGGCTCATCGGCGCCACCGCGCAGCGGATCGCGGTCGACTGCGGGCTGTCGGTGCCTCACGCTCGTCGCAGTCTGCGCCGTTTGCAGGCCCAGGGCCTCGCCGAGCACCACGACACCTCCATCATGTGGGGCTACAGGCCGCGGCGGGTGCGCCTGTGGCGTCTCGCGGTCAACGACCGGTCCCTAGCGGTGCTGCCGTTGCTGGAGTGGCGCCCGCCATCGCATCCGCCTGAGGTTGACACGGTGCCGCCGGAGTTCTGGTATCTGTTCTGGTCCGGGCAGGACGCCTCTGAGTTGACGGTCGCGGAGCACGCTGTGCATATCGCGGACACCCTGGTTGGTAGTTTCGACCGTGCGGCGCGCCGCTGGGCACTGAACCGTCTGCCCGTGGAGGCGCTGCGCGCGCTGCGCACCATGCGCGGCTACCGCGAGGGTCGTCTCGCTGCGCTCATCGACTCCACTATCAAGCGTCGCAGCTGCGATGGGTGACCTCGACCGCTACAGCGATGTGTTGCCCGCCGATGTTCGGGCGGTCTGGCCGCAACTGGCTGCGGCGGTGGCAGACATCGACGGGGCGCTGTTCGGCGGCACAGCACTGGCCACCCACCTGCAGCATCGGCACTCGTTCGATCTCGACTACATGACCTACACATACTTCGACGGTGAGCAGCTAGCCGACCGGCTCACCACCGCAGCGCAGGTCGATGTGCAGGTCGCGGCAGCGAGCCAGCTGCGGGCCGTTGTCGATGGGGTCGTTGTGGAGGTGTTCGCCGCGCCGCATCCAAGCGACGACCCCAGCCGGGTCCAACAGGTCGCCGCGCCAGCGGTGATCGACGGGCTGGCGGTGGCTTCGATAGGCGACCTGCTTGCAGCGAAGCTCGACGTGTTGTTGTGGCGGGCGAAACTGCGCGACTTCATCGACATCGCTGCGGTCGACCAGTCGAAGATCTTGCGGATTGAGGACGGGCTGCGGCTGCACACCCACCGGTACGGCACACCGGTGCATAGCGGCGTCCTCGACGAGATCGTCGATCTGCTCGAAGATCCCGGGGTGCTCACCTCGGACCCGGTGTTCGCGGAGCAGGCCGCGTCGACGCTCACCTACCTCGCCAGTCGGGTGCCAGAGCTGCGGGACTACCTCGGCGCAACGAGGGCCGTGTCCGGTGGGACGCCCCCGCCGAGGTCACGCCATGCGGCCGCCTCCACGGCCGCGGAGACAGCAGACGCCATTCCCGGCGACACCCCAGAGCCTCGGAGAGGTCCTATGGCCGCAGCGCAGTTGATCCTCGTGGACGAGCCGGCTGAGCATGTGCGTCGGGTCACGCTGAACCGCCCCGCCAAGCGCAACGCCATCTCGAAGGCGCTTCGGGCCGCCGTGCTGGATGCTCTTCACGGCTTTGACAGGGACCCCAGCGTCCGTGTGACGATTGTGCGGGGGGCTGGTCCGTGCTTCTCGTCGGGCTATGACCTGTCCGGCAGTTTGCTGGCCGATAGCAACACGGCCAAACAGTCCACGAAACCGCCCTACCCGTCGGCGCCCGGCGACGGCCAGTGGACCCGCCAGGCCAGCGACGGCTGGTTCTCCATCTGGGATCTGGCCAAGCCGGTCATCGCACAGGTTCACGGATACGCATACGCCGGCGGCACGGAGCTGGCCGCAGCCTGCGACCTCGTGTACGTGGCCGCCGACGCCCGCATCGGCTATCCCGTCGTGAGGGTGGCGTCTCCCCCGGACTGGCAGTACCACACGCCGTTGATGGGACTGCGCCACGCCATGGAGGCCATGCTCACCGGCGACTCGGTGAGCGGCGCCGAGGCGGTCCGGATGGGATGGGCCAACCGGGCCTACCCGCCCGAGGAGTTGGAGGAGGCCGTGCTGGCCATGGCGGTTCGCATTGCCGGTGTGGCGCCCGACCTGGCCCAGATCAACAAGCGAATGGTCCACCGGGCCTTCGACGTGCTGGGGGGCAGGGCCGCCATCCGCTCGGGCCAGGAGTTCCAGGCTCTCGCCGCCCACCAGGAGTCGGTGAAGGCCGCCGCTGCCGACCTGCTGGGCGCGGTCAAGAAGGCCATCGGCGACATCCCGCCTGCTTGAGTCCCGAGCCGGGCTGCGGCGTGAGCGCTCCTCCTGACGAGCCGCTGGATTGACGCTGGCAGAACATCTGCAGTTAGGTTTTCAATAATTTCCAAATCTTTCTCCCTCCTTCAGGTTGTTGTTGTCATATTACGCTGCCATGATGGTGTGACAATCATATGAAACTGCATGAGAATCTCGTGCTATCAACTACAGGGAGGGTGTCATGGCTGGCGACATGCTGGTGATGTCCAAGTCGCAGATGGAGCAGCTCGCGGTGATCTTCGCCCGGCAGAAGGAGACGGCCGAGGGGGTGATCAGCGCGATAGCAGCCGGCATTGAAGGCACCACATGGCAGGGCGCCAGAGCCGACCGCTTCCGGCAGCTCTGGGAGACGGAGTTCCGGCCCAACCTGCGGGCGCTGTGCGACGCGCTCGGCGAGCACTCGACGTTCATTACAGCGGAGCTCAACGCCGGAGTCAGCGCGCTCGACACGATCTAGCCGCGACCACGGCGGCCGGGACCGTCAGACAGGCGCGAGCAAGAGGACGGGACGCTGGTGCGGATCCGGCACAGACTCAGCGGCTCGGAGCGAACCGTGGAGGTCGCATCCCGCTTCGACGGCTTCACGGTGGCTGACCTTGTCGCAGCGCTGACCGGCGCTTCCTCCGAAGGCGTCGACCGTTGCGGGCACGGCCTGCGCATCGACGGGTGCTGGCACAGGCCGGAGACGCTGCTGTCATCGATCCCGATCTGGGAGGGGGCGCTGCTCGAAGTCGCTCCCGGATGCGAGCAGCCCTCCTCCCAGTCACCGCCGGAGCAGCAGGACCAAGAAGGCCGCCGGGCCACGCTGGTCTCGACCGCCGGGCTGCGAGCCGGCACCCGTCTCGTCCTGCCCGCGTCCGGCGACTGGGTGATCGGACGTTCGCACCATTGCGACCTTGTGCTAGACGACCCCACCGTCTCTCGGAGGCACGCCCGTGTGACGGCGAGCGGGACCGGCAGGCGACCAATTGTCGACGATCTCGGCTCGCGCAACGGCACGGTCGTCGCCGGGAGTGCCGTGACCGCGCCGACCCGGGTTCCGGTCCGGGCCACCGTACGCCTGGGCGCCACCTGCCTGCAGTGGAGGACCCCGGTGGACGACGCCCCGGCGGCCGTGCGAGCCGGACTCGGCGCGGCCGCGGGGCGGGTTCCCTTCAACCGCCCGCCCCGCCGCCGGCCGTCGACGACGCCCGCCCCGCTGCGCGTGCCGGCAGAGCCTCCGGCCCGATCCGAGCCCGAGCCCCTGTCATGGGCCGGCATCGTCCTGCCCGCCGCGGCCGGGCTCGCACTGGCCGTGGTGTGGAGCCCCTTCATGGCGGTGTTCGCGGCCCTCGGTCCGTTGATCACCGTGGGCACGTGGCTCGAGCGGCGCCGTCGAGCCGCCCGTTCCCATCAGCGGGCCTGCGCCGGGGTGGCCCAGGAGGTGGAGAGCCTCGTCAAGACACTGCCCGTGGCGCGGGCCGCGGAGCGGCGCAGGCGCATCGCCCTCGTCCCGGACCTGGCTGAGCTTGTCCGCCGGGCCGAGACGCCGTCACAGCGCTGCTGGGAGCGTCGCCGCAGCGACCCCGACGCCATGCGGCTGGGTGTCGGCATCGCTGACGTGCCCTACGCGCCGCCGCTGGAAATAGTCGGCGGCGAACTGGCCGCGCCGGACGCTCTCAAGGCTCTGGACGAGATCGAGCCCCTGACCGATGTGCCGATGGCGGTATCCCTGCTGCCCGGCGAGGTTGTGGGCGTAGTCGGCCCGCTCCCGGCGGCCCGAGCCGTGGCCCGCGGCCTCATCCTGCAGGCCGCGGTGCTTCACGGCCCGGCCGATCTGGCAATCGCGGGTCTGGCGCCCGGCCTTGCAGGGGCGTGGTCGTGGATGGGCTGGCTTCCCCACACCATCGACATCGGGGGCGAGCCCGGAGCGCTGGTGGCCACCGAGTCCGGCACAACTGCGGCGGCTGCGGAGGCGGCGGTCGCGAGCAGCCGCCATCGGGCCCTGCTGGCCGTCATCGACGGCGCAGAGACGCTCACGGGCCGTTCGGCACCGGGCCGGACGGTGCTCGGCCACCAGCAATGCGCCGGGATCGTGATCACGAACGACGTCTGCGACCTCCCGTCCAACTGCACCACCATCGTGGACATCGACCACGACGCCGGCCGGCTGAGGCTGGTGGATCCTCGATCCTCGGCGGTGATGGGTCCGCTGGTGGCGTGGGGCGTCACGGTCGCAACCGCCACTGGCGCCGCGGCCCGGCTGGCCCGGCTGGACGACCCTGAGCTGCGGGCGGCAGGCGCCAACCTTCCCGACTCGATGTCCCTGCTGGACCTCCTGGGCGGCGAGCCGACCCCGGAGACCGTGGAGAGTCGATGGGCCGCCACCCGGGGCACGGACAGCCTGCGGGCGCCTGTCGGCGCGACCGCTGACGGACCCCTGGTTCTCGACCTGGTGGCCGACGGCCCTCACCTGCTGATCGGGGGCACGACCGGTTCGGGCAAGTCCGAACTGCTGCGGTCGATGGTGGCCGGTCTGGCCTTGTCGGCGGATCCCGACCATCTGGCCTTCGTCCTCATCGACTACAAGGGCGGCGCCGCCTTCGACCGCTGCGCGGAAATGCCCCACGTGGCCGGCATGGTCACCGACCTCGATGACCGGCTGGCCGAGCGAGCCCTGCTGTGCCTGCATGCCGAACTGCGTCATCGCGAGGAGCGCTTGCGGGCTGCGGGGGCAGAGGACCTGGCCGCATTCCGCGCCCGAGCCGGTCATGGGGGCGGCGGTGATGGGGGTGGCGGTCGTGGGGGCGGCGATTCCTTGCCCCGGCTGGTGGTAGTGGTGGACGAGTTCGCCACGCTGGCCGCCGAGTTGCCCGAGTTCCTCCGCTCCCTGGTCGGGATCGCCCAGCGAGGCCGCAGCCTCGGCGTCCACATGGTGCTGGCCACCCAGCGGCCGGCCGGTGTGGTGACCGACGACATCAGGGCCAACACATCGTGTCGCATCGCTCTGCGGGTGACCGACCGCCACGATTCCAACGATGTGATCGACTCGCCCGACGCGGCCCGGATCCCCCGTCAACGACCCGGCCGGGCAATGGCCCGCTTCGGGCCGGGCGAACTCATTGCGTTCCAGTCGGCGCTGGTGACCGGCACCACGCCCCGATGCTCGACCGGCTTGAGGGTTGGACCGGTCGATTCGCGTGCCATCCAGACTCCGGGCCAAGAGCGAAGCGACCTCGACGCGGTGGTGGAAGCCGTTCGAGCAGCCCATCAGAGCCTAGGGGGCGCCGAGCCCCGGTCGCCGTGGCCGGCGCCCCTCCCGAGCGAGGTCGCCGCGACGGGCCTCGCCGAGACGGCCGGCCCGGGCCGGCCCGCGGCCTGGCTGGTGGACGACCCGGCCCGCCAGCGGCAGTTCCCCAGCGGATGGCGTCCGGCCGACGGCCATCTGGCGGTCATCGGCGGCCCCGGATCGGGCAAGACCACCACCCTGGCCGCGGTCGCCCTCGACCTCTGCCGTACCCGCACGGCTGACGAGTTGCACGTCTACGGGATCGATCTCGACGCCGGTACGTTGTCGGCTCTCGGCAGCCTCCCCCACGTCGGCGCGGTCGTCGCTCCGACGGAGGGGGATCGGCGAACCCGCCTGCTGCGCCTCCTCGACGACGAGGTCGCCGCCCGGAGAGCCGGCCGGTCCCCAGACTCGGCCGAGGTGGTGCTGCTGGTGGACGATCTCGCCGGACTGGTACGCGCCCACGACCCGGTACGCGAGCCGGAGCCGCACGATCGGTTCGCCCGAATATGGGGCGACGGTCCGGCGGTGGGGGTGTGGGCGGCGGTCACCATCGGCCGGGCTGCCGACCTCCCGCCCGACCTGGCCGCCTCCGCCGGGGTGGTTGTGGTCCACGCCACCTCTGACGCCGGCGACGGCTTGCGCTTCGGGCTCAAGCAGCCCACCGCCCATCTCGTCCCGGGCCGGGCCATCAGGGTCGGTGACGGCCTGGAGGTTCATGTCGCCCGCCCCGGCGGCGGCGATCTGGCCGCCGCCGCGACGTCGCTGGCAGCCGCTTGTATGCCGGCCACGCGTGACCCAGTGCGGGTCGGGTCTCTGCCCCAGCACATCCGCCTGGAGGACCTGCCCGCCAGCGCGCACCTCGAGGATCGATGCATCCGCGTCCGTTTCGCCATCAGCGACCTCGACCTCGAACCGGCCGGGCTCACGCTCCACGACGGCGAGCACGCGCTGGTGCTGGGACCTCCCCGTACTGGACGCACCAGTGCACTGGCTGCGGTGGGCATGGCCGCCCGCACTGCCGGAGTGCAGGTGGTGGTAGTGGCCGACCGGCCCGGCGAGCTGTCCACCCGGCTGGGCCTGGAGGCTGTGCCGGCTGGGTCACTCGAGGCCGCCGCCGGCGAGGGGGTTCGCCGCCTGCTGCTGGTGGACGATGCCGATCGGGTGAGCGATCCCGCCGGCATGCTGGCTGAGATGGCCGCCTCCGCCTCGGGCCGCAGCCACCTGGTGGCCGCAACAACAGCCGACCGGCTCCGCTCGTCCTATGGCTGCTGGCTCCATGAGATGCGGTCATGCCGCACCGGCATGCTGTTCAGGCCCGGTCCCCTCGATGCCGACCTGCTGGGCGCGACTGTGCCCGCTCGCCTGGTGCCGGCGCCGGTGCCGGGACGGTGCCTCGTCATCGCGGACGGGGCCGCGGAGGTGATGCAAGTAGCGCTCGCGGCTTCAGCTACCCAGAGGCCGAGCGGATAGAAGGCGATCCATCTTGGACCGCGCGAAGCGTCAAGCGAGGCCGCGGCCCGAGCGGCCCGTGAGCGCAGCGAACAAGAGCGGGAGTGACATCGCCGCAGCGTGACGGGCCTCGCACCGCTTAGGGCTCGCAGGTAGCGTTCGGCACACCACCAGTCGAACATCCCGGGGAGCACCGTTGCCGCATCCGAACATCCACACCGAATCCGCCGGAGCCATTGCCACTGTCACGGTCGACCGGCCCCGGCGCAAGAATGCCTGCACTCCGGCTATGTGGGCCGGGCTGCGACACGGGTTTCGCGACATCGCCGAGTCGTCGGCCCGCGTGGTCGTGCTCACCGGAGCGGGCGGCGACTTCTGCGCCGGCGCCGACGTGGGACCCGCCGACGACGCCGAAGCGGCTTCGGACCAGCCGCCCCGGCACCGCATCGACCACATGCGCGACATCGCCGACACGGTTATGGCCATTCACGACTGCCCCCGCCCGGTGATCGCCAAGGTGGACGGGGTGGCGGTGGGCGCGGGCTTCGGCATGGCTCTGGCCGCCGACATGGTGTGGTGCTCGGAGCGGGCGAGGTTCTCGCTGATCTTCGCCAAGCGGGGTCTGAGCCTGGATTTCGGCACCTCGTGGCTGCTGCCCAAGCGGATCGGGCTTCATGAGGCCAAACGCCTGGCCTTCACCGGCGACATCGTCGACGCCCAGCGGGCCGCGGAGCTCGGCATCGTCAACGGGGTCGTCCCGGCCGGAGAGCTCGACGCCGCGGTGGACGAGATGGCGGCCCGGCTCGCGGCCGGACCCCCCATCGCGCTGGCCGGCTCGAAGCGCTTCCTCAACAACGCCTCCAACATCTCGCTGTTCCAGGCACTGGAGGCCGAGGCCCTGGGCCAGGGCGTCAACTTCGCCACCCATGACACCAAGGAGGCCATGAGGGCCTTCGTGGAGAAGCGCGACCCCGCTTTCGAAGGCTGGTGACGCCGGGGCCCGAGCGGCCCGCGAGCCAAGCCCGCAAGAGCCGGGATGTGATGCCGGCGCGGCCTGCCCATCCGCCGCTTCCACGGGCCTGAGAGAGTTGGCGTCCCGGCGGCGCGCATGAACCGCCGGGACGCCGCGCCCTGTTACTGCCGCGTCTATTGAAGAGAGCCGATGTCGCTCGCAGCTATGCCCAGGGCGTCCCACGCGGGCTTGAGTGCGGCGCGCACCTCAACGCCGAACCCGTTGGCGCCCGGGGGATTGTCCAGATTGAAGATCGAGTCCATGGCGCCGGCGTGGGCGCCCGCGGGGACCATGTAGGCCTCGACCACCCGCCAGAAGGCCAGACCCTCGGCCTGATGCTCCTTGGCCTTGGCGTCGTCGCCGTCGGCCAGGTCGCCATCGATCAGGCTGGCGTAGCGGATCGCGGCCTGCGAGTAGGTGATGGCCAGGTTGCGGATCACTTCCTTCGCGGCCACTTCGGCGGTGGCGGCATCCCCGGCGACCAGGGCGTCGCGGCCCGCGATCATTGCGGCCAGGATCCCCTCGTTGGCCATGGCCGTCTCGCCGTCGGCTCCGGCTGTCCCGAAGTTGGCGGCCCGCTTGTTGCCGGTGGCGTAGGGGGCACAGCCCGGCTCGACCCCGTGGAAGAAGGCCCAGCCCTCATCCCAGTTGTGCACCGCGCCGCTGGCCACATCGAAGTTGCCGTCGGCCGCCTTGGCGAGAGCGGCGTTGAGTTCGTGGACCAGCCAGGCCACCATCACCTGGTTCTGTATACCCTTCTCCGCCCCCTGGCTCCTGACGCCGTCGCTCTGCCCTGCGAACATCCCGGTTCCCTGCAGCGCAGCCGTCACGAATTCGTCCAGCGGGGCGGGCGTGCCGTAGTAGGCGTCGAGGCCGTGGTTGCGGTCGTCGCGGGCCGCGAAGCCGCCGATCGTGCGGATCGACCCGTCGCTCTTCACCGAGTTCTCGCCGTCGCGGTAGATGGCCTCCACCGCTGCGAAGTCACCGGCGTCGAGCAGGTCGCCTATGCCGCAGATGTCGGCCACCACCAGCCGGTGCGAGTCGACGTTGGACGCGTACTCGTAACCGCCGTCACCCGGCGCGCTGTCTGAACTCCCGTCGGCGGGCGCTGACGCCGACGCGGATGCTGAGCCGGTGTGGGTCCCGCTGGCGGATGCTGAGCCGGTGTGGGTCCCGCTGGCGGATGTTGAGTCGGTGTGGGTCCCGCTGGCGGATGCTGTGCCGGTGGCGGATGCTGAGCCGGTGTGGGTTCCGCTGGCCGAGCCGGTGCCGGATGCCGATGCTGAGACCGACTCCGAGGCGTCGTTGATCTCGCGAACGGCGGCGCCATCGTCTGTGCCGCTGCACGAGGCGGCAAGGACGACAGCGGCGACGAAGGCGACCGTCATCAGGCGGAACGAAGAGCGATGCATGACCGGTCCTTTCGTAGACCTAAGCAACTATAGTAGGTACACCTAACATAGCGCGCCAACTTCAGCTAATCAACCTGGCCCAACCGGGTTCAACTCCCGGTAGACGGCCGGCACGACGTTTCGCAAGTACCGGCCCAGATTCACGAAGCTCTTGCCCGTCGTACGGAAGCGGTAGCTGATCGGCACCTCCGCATACCGGTACCCCTTGGCCAGCAGGTCGAGGGTCAGCACCTGCGCGTAGTTGTAGTCGTGGATGATCTCAGCGTTGGCGGCGGCCTGGAGCGAGAAAGCGCGGTAGCCGGTCTGCCCATCGGTGATCCGGCGGCGGGCGACCATCGACAGTGCCCGGGTGAGGACCATGTTCCCGAGCCGGCGGTCGGGCCTCATGTGGTGGATCCGGCCCAGGAACCGGCTGCCGGCCACATAGTCGGCCTCGCCCGCGAGTATCGGGCCGACCAGTGCCTCAAGCTCCTCAGGCGGGTACTCACCGTCGGCATCGCAGAACGCCACGGCCGCGGCCCCGCGCTCCACCGCGGCTGTGAGGCCCACCCGGACGGCCGCGCCCAGCCCCCGGTTCTCCGGGAGGCTGATCACCTCCGCACCTGCGGCTCTGGCCCTCTCCGCGGTGGCGTCGGTGGAGCCGTCGTCCACCACCAGCACCTGCACGGGGCGGCCCATTACTGAAGCAGGCGTCCGCTGCACGCAGGTCCCGACCGACGCCTCCTCGTTGTGGGCGGGCATGAACAGCACGATCGGGCCGGCTCGCTCTGCGGGCGGCACTTGAACCGCCTGCGGCGCAAGCGGGCGGCGCAGGCGGAGCCTGCCGGCGAGGCTGGGACTGGGGGCGAAGACCGCAACCGCGCCCGCGGCCAGCGAGTAGGCAGTCTTCAGCGCGTGGGCGGCCAGCGCGGCCACCAGCGCGTCGCCTGCCTCGAAACCCAGGGCGACGTAGGCGCCCACCGCGGCGGCCTCATAGGTCCCGAAACCGCCGGGAGCGATAGCCGCGATCTGTGCAGCCACCGACACCGCGGTCACCCCCAGAGCTTGGACGAAGCTGATCTGCAGGCCGGCCCAGTGGGCTGCCTGCCACACGAGCACCGCCTCCGCCAGCCATGCGGCCGCCGGCAGGCCGAGCGCAACGGGGCCGGGCATGTTCACGTCGTCGCGGCGATCCGACAGGCGGCGCAGCCACAGCCAGGCTGCCACCGCCACGCCACCAACTGCCCCGAACACCAGCCATCCGCCCCACCGGGTCCCCTCGGCCAGCGCGGCCGGACCGGCGACCAGCCCGAGAGCGACCACCGCCAGCAGGTCGGCCGAGCGCAAAGCCACTGTGGAGGCCGTCGCGGCGTCGACGCCCACCCCGGCGCGCCGCACGACGCTGACAACCCTCATCGGCTCGCCGAGACGGAGCGGAAGCAGGTGATTGCCTCCCAGCGCCAGATGGATCCCGCCGAGAGCGTGTCCGAAGCCGAGCCCTGGCAGGACTCGGCGCCAGGCCACGGCCCTCAGTACGAATGCAAGGCCGAACGCGCCAACCGCGGCGAGAACCTGCAAGGGTTCGCCCCGGGCTGTCCGAGCGGCACGGGCCAGCGCCTCGGCGTCCACGGTAGAGACGATCACGGCTGTGGCCAGGCCGGTGACCGCCAAGACCAGCACCGAGACTGTGCCGCGGGGCAGGCGTGATCTGATTGCCGAGACCGAACTCAAAGCCACGTCGTTAGGCTAGCTTTACGATCTTCGCAAACCGACGCTATAGTCGTCGGTCATGATCCGACGTATCCTCCCCGTGCTACTCGCTTCAGCGCTGATTGTCGGCGCGTGCTCCGGAGGCGAGACCCGCTCGCTGGACGGGACAGCAGCCGAGATCTACGCCGGCCAGTGCGCCGGGTCCAGCGGCCGGGAAGTCACGGTGTACTCGGGTCGGACCGAGAACCTGATCGGTCCGACCCTCGAGGCGTTCGCCTGCGAGACCGGCACTGATGTGGCTGTGCGGTGGGGGAGTTCCACCGACCTGGCCCTGCTGATGGCCGAGGAGGGCGACCGCACTTCGGCCGACGTCTTCCTGTCGCGCTCGCCCGGCCCCGTCGGATTCCTCGAGAGCGCTAGCCTTCTCGGCTCCATCGACGACGACGTGCTCGGTCTCGTCGGTGCGGAGAGCCGGTCGAGGTCGGACACCTGGGTCGGCTTCTCGGGTCGCAAGCGTGTCCTGGTCCACAACCTCGACTCGGTACCCCCCGACGAGCTCCCCGAGTCGGTGTTCGACCTGACCGACGACCGCTACCGGGGCCGGGTCGCCATCCCCGCCACCAACGGCTCGTTCATCGACTGGTTCACCGTGTTCCGCGACCAGTACGGCTCCGAGGTGGCCGCGCAATGGCTCAACGACATGGTGGCCAACGACGCCCGCTACTACCCCAACAACCGGTCCATCGTCGAGGCCGCCGGCCGGGGCGAGATCGACATGGGCCTCGTCAACCACTACTACCAGTACCAGGAGGCCGCAGCCGCAGGCGACCGCCACCGGGCTGCCAACCACGACTTGGCCGACGACGACATCGGATCCCTGCTCATCATCACCGCGGCGACCATCACCGCCAGCAGCGAGAACCGGCGGGCGGCCAACGATCTGATCGCCTACCTGCTGTCGGAGCCGGTCCAGCGCTACTTCAGCCGGCAGACTTTCGAGTACTCGCTGGCGGCGGGCGTCGAGCCGGCCGACATCCTCCCGCCGCTGAAGGCGCTGGAGATCGGCAGCGTCGACTTCGACGCCCTCGGGGGCGGCTTCGAGCAGACCATCGCCATCATCGAGGCCAGCGGCATCCTCAACCAGTAGCGGGACCAGGTGGCTAGCGGTCGAGGCGGCGGCATGCTCAACCAGTGACTGCCGGCACGACGACGGGCCCGCGGCGCCGCTCGGGGGCTCCGCCGATGCTGCGGGTGGCGGGTCTGGTCCTGGCCGCGGCCTTCGCCTTCCCCGGGGTGTATCTCGTCTACCGGAACTTCGCCACCGGGGCCGATCCGGCCGGTCTGCTCGTAAGCGACCGCACCATCGGGCCGCTGTGGCGCTCGCTGCAGCTCGCGGTGTCGGTGTCGGCCGCCGCACTGGCCCTCGGCACCGGCCTGGCCTGGCTCACTACCCGGACCGACGTTCCGCTCATCCGGCTGTGGCGCCTCCTGCTGCCGCTGCCGCTGGTGTTCCCCACCTTCGTCGGCGCGGCCGCGTTCATCCACACGCTCAACCCGGGCGGGCTGGCCAACGACCTGCTCACCGGCGTCGGGGTGGACCGCACCCCGGAGCTTCGGGGCTTCCGCGGGGCGTGGCTGGTCCTGACCCTCATGACCTACCCCTACGTGTACCTGCCGGTCGCCGCCCGGCTGCGGCAGCTTCCCAGCACCCTCGAGGAGAGCGCCAGGGTGCTGGGCGACACTGCGCTCAAGGTCTTCGGACGTGTCTGCGTGCCCCAGATGGCCACGGCCATGGGTGCCGGGACGCTCCTGGTGTTCCTCTACACCCTCAGTGACTACGGCGCGGTGCAGCTCATGCGCTACGACACGCTCACGCGGGCCATCGCCACCAACCAGCTCGCCAACCCGCCGGTGGCGCTCGCGTTGAGCCTGATCCTGCTGGTGCTGGCTGCGTTGGTGGTGATCGGAGAGCGCCGGTTCTCGCACCGGCTGCCCGACGCCGCGGGAGTCCAGTCGCACCGTCCCATGATCTACGGCCTCGGTCGCTGGCGGGGCCCCGCGACCGGCTTCGTCGCACTGGCCGCGGCGGGCGCGGTGGGTGCACCCCTGGTGGCGCTGCTGGACTGGGCCGCGGGAGGCCTCATCAGGTCGGCCACCGGCGGTCGGCCCCTCACCATCGACTCCTCCGTCGTGCTGGACGCCACCGTGAACACCCTGGGGGTCAGCGTGGTCGCGGCCGTCGTTTCGACGGCGGCGGTGCTGCCCATAGCCCTGCTCGTCGGGCGGTACCGGTCCCGGGCCGGTTCGTTCGCCCACGCGCTGGTGGTCAGCACTTTCGCCCTGCCCGGCATCCTCATCGCGCTGTCGATGCGGTTCTGGACGCTGCGGTCGGATCTGGCGTTCGAGTTGTTCAACGACACTCTGGCCCTGCTGATCTTCGCCTACATGGTCCGCTTCGGATCGCTGGCCATGGGGGTGACGCTGGTGGCGGTGAGAAGCGTTCCCGACCGGCTGCACGACTCGGCCCGGATCCTCGGAGCCGGCCGGATTCGCCGGTTCGTCGCCGTGGACCTGCCGATGATGGTACCGGGATTGCTCGCTGGGGTGGGCCTCGTGCTGCTGTCGGTGATGAAGGAGCTTCCCATCAGCCTGTTCGTGTCTCCGTTGGGCTTCTCGACGCTGGCCACCAGGATCTTCGGCTCGTTCGAGGACGCCTTCATCGCCGAGGCCGGGATCATGGCGGTGGTATTGGTGGTCATGTCGTTCGTGCTGACGTGGTTCCTGGTGATCCGCCGCGATCACCTGCTGTGACGCTGCCGGTGCCGTCGAAGCCGGCGCTGACCATGGCCGCGGTGGCGGTGTGGACCTTCGCCGCGGCCCTGCCCGCCATCGGCGCCCGTGCCACCTACGGGGCGCAGGTCAGCGGGGACGAGCCCCAGTACCTGACCACGGCCATCAGCATCGGCGAGGACTTCGACCTCGACATCAGCGACGAGATCGACGAGCGCCGGTTCGAGCCCTACCACGAGATCAGCCTCAACGTCCAGACAATCGAACTCGACGATTCGGGCCGGCGCGTCAGCCCCCACGATCCGCTGCTCCCCGGGTTCCTGGCGCTGCCCATGCGTTTGGGCGGATGGGTCGCGGCCAAGGCCGCACTGGCTGTGTTCGCGGCGGCTGCCGCCGCGGCCACGCTGTGGCTGGCGGTCCGCCGGCTCGGGGTAGGGGTGGGGGTGGGCGGCTTGGTCGTCGGCGCCTTCTACGCGGCGCCGCCGCTGGTGGGCTACGCCACTCAGGTCTATCCCGAGATGCCGGCTGCGCTCTGCGTGGCGCTGGGGCTGGCCGCGGTCACCGGACCGTTGGGTCGCACCGGGCGGGCCCTGGCCCTGGTGTGCATCGTCGCCCTGCCGTGGCTGTCGGTGAAGTCCGTGCCCGTAGCCGCGGTGCTGGCCGTAGTGCTCGCCGTGCGGCTGTGGCCCGACCACAGGCGCCGGCTAGCGCTAGATCTGGAGCGAGCGAAGTCAGATTGCGAGCGGGTCGCGGCACAGCGTTGTGTTTCCCGCTCTTGTTCGCTGCGCTCACGGGCCGCTCGGGCCACGGCCTCGCTCGGCGCCTCGCGGCCTCTACAAGCGATTCGCGCTCTTCCGCTCGGCCTCTTCGCCGTCCTCGCTGCTGCCGGGGCCGTCTACTTGGCCTTCCATCGCAGCGTGTACGGCGGCTGGACCGCCTACGCGAGCGGGGATCATTTCGTCGACGGCGAGCTGCTGGTTCTCGGCAACGACCCCGACTACGCGGGCCGGAGCCGGCGCCTTGCCGGCCTGCTGGTGGACAGGGGATTCGGGCTTGCTGCGTGGACCCCTGCGTACCTGCTTGCCGTGCCCGCCCTTGTCGCGCTGGGCTGGCGTCGCCCGCAAGGCTGGTCGGCCCTGGTGGCGGTGTTCGGGGCCGGTTACGCGGTGGCAACCTGGGTTGCCCTCACGATGCACGGCTGGTGGTGGCCCGGGCGACAGGTCGTCGTTGTCCTCCCGGTGGCGGTGGTGGCGGTGGCGATGCTCGCCGACCGGCTGGCCGCGCTCCGGTGGCTGGCACTGGCCGGCTGCTTCGTGGGCGTCTTCAACTGGGTGTGGCTGGTCGTCGAGTCATCGACCGGGCGGCGCACTCTGATAGTGGACTTCGAACAGACCGCGAACCCCGTCTATCAGGCTTGGTCGACGCTCTTGCCCGACCACCGCCTGTTCGATGCCCACGCGGTGTGGTTGACCGTTGTGTGGACGGTTCTGCTTGCCGCTATGGCCCTATGGGGGTGGTTCAGATCGGGGCTGGGACCGGCCGGCTCGGATTCGAGCGCGCAAGCAGGGCCTGGAGGGCCCGGTCGGCGTCGGGATCCCACCGCTGTCGATGCCACGCCCACTGCTCGGCCAGACCCTGGCGAAGGGACGTGACAGGCCTCCAGTCCAGCAACTGGCGAGCCGGCTTGGTATCGGCTGCCGTCGCCTGGGGATCCCCGGCCGGCCGGGGCACGGTCCGAACCCGCACGGCGGCTCCGGTTACAACTTCCGCCGCTGCGATCACGTCGTTGAGCGAGGGGCGGGCCCCTCCGCCGACGTCGAAGGTCCTTCCGGCGGCCGACGGGACGGTTGCCGCCGCGGCGGTCGCTTCGGCCACGTCGCGCACGAAAGTGAACTCGCGTGTTTGTGCTCCTGAGCCCCGGCGGCAGAACGTGGGACCTTCGGGCCGGGTCGCTTCGAAGATGCGATGCATGGCCATGTCGGGGCGCTGCCGGGGCCCGAACACGGTGAAGTACCGCAGAGTGACGACTTCGAGGCCCCGGCGGGCGTATATGTCGGCGAGGTGCTCACAGGCGGCCTTGGAGGCGCCGTAGGGGCTGATCGGGTTGACGATGCGGGGACCGCCCCGAGTGGCGGTCTCGCCGTAGACGGATGAGCTCGATGCCAGCACCACCCGAGCGACACCCGCGGCCAGCGCGGCTTCCAGCACAGCCTGCGTCCCGGCCACGTTGACCTCCCAGGTGTCGGTGGCGCCCTGTTGCCACGAGTCCTGCACGCCGGCTCGGGCCGCGAGGTGGTACACCGTCGCGGCTCCTTCGAACAAAGCGGCGAGGTCGGCGCGCCGTAGGTCGCCGACCTCCAGCCGGAACGAGGGGTGCCGCACGGCCTCCGCCACGTTGGCCCGCTTCTGGGTCGGGCTGTAGGCGGGGTCGAGGGAGTCCAGACCGATCACCGTGTGGCCTCGATCAAGGAGCAGGTCCACGAGATGGGAGCCGATGAACCCGGCCGCTCCGGTAACCACTGCGACCTGTTCTGGCCGGGGCTGTCGCCCGCGACCGTTGCTGGTATATTCGTTAGGCGGTACAACAGACATTAGGTATACCTTACAAGAGCTGTGGCCCGATGAGCAACCGGAGCGGCCCCCGTGGCTGAGATCGTCGTAGTCGGCGCGGGTCCAGCCGGGCTCATGGCGGCACTGCGCAGCGCGCGGGCGGGCCATCGGTGCACCGTGGTGGAGGCCGCCGAGGCTGTCGGCGGCATGGCCGGCAGCTTCGAGGTCGCGGGCCAGCGGGTGGACTACGGCTCCCACCGTCTGCATCCCGCCACGCCCGAGCGGTTCCTGGAGTTGTTCCGGTCAGTGCTCGGACCCGACTTGCAGGTCAGGCCGCGCCACGGCCGGATCCGTCTGCACGGACGATGGATCGCTTTCCCGCTGCGGGCGGGGGACATGGCGCGCAACCTGTCGCCGCCGTTCGGAGCCTGTGTCGCGCTCGATGCAGCCACCGCACCGCTGCGCCGTCGCCGGAGTGCAGGGCCGCCGTCGTTCGAGGACGAGGTGGTCAGTCGGCTGGGACCTTCAGTGGCCAGCGAGTTCTACGCGCCCTACGCCCGCAAGCTCTACGGCGTCGACGCTGGTCTATTGGACGGGGAGCTCGCTCGCCGCAGGGTGTCTGCCACCAGCGCGGGCGAAGTCCTGAAGCGCGTCGTCAGGGCGGCGCGGCCGCAGGGGCGCAGCTTCCTCTATCCCCGGCGCGGCTACGGCCAGCTCAGCGAGGCCCTCGCCGATGCCGCCGCCGGCGCCGGGGTCGACCTGCGGCTGGGCGTTCGGGTCGGCGGGCTCCAGGCGGCCGAGACCGCCGTGTCGGTGCACATCGACGGTGGAGAACTCGGCGCGGATGCGGTCCTGTCGACCATGCCGGTCACGGCGCTGGCAGCTGCGGTGGATCCGCCACCGCCGGCTACGGTCACCGAGGCCCTGGAACAATGCCGGACCAGGGCTGTCGTGCTCGCGTACCTGGTGATCGGCCGTGACCGGTTCACCCCGTTCGACGCTCACTACTTCCCCGGCGCGGAGACGGCCGTGTCGCGCCTGTCGGAGCCGAAGAACTACCGCGACGGCGACGACCCGCCGGGGCGCACCGTGCTGTGTGCCGAGATCCCATGCTGGCCCGGCGACGAGTTGTGGCAGCACTCCGACGGCCGCATCGGCGAACTCGTGGCCGGTGACTTGGCGCGCGTCGGGCTGGAGGTCCCTGAACTGGAGCGTGTGGAGGTGCGGCGGCTTCCGGCGGTCTATCCCGTCTACGAGACGGCCACCATGAGTGCTCGGGACTCCGTCGAGGAGTGGCTGCGCTCGCTCGCTGAGGTCCGAATCGTGTCGCTGGGACGCCATGGGCTCGGCGTGCTGGACAACCTGCACCATGTGCTGGCCATGGGCGAGGCAGCTGCGGAGGCCCTGGGCCCCGACGGTTCAGTCGATCCGGTTGCCTGGTCGCGGTCGCTGGATGGCTTCGCCTCGCACGTTGTGGAGGACTGAGCCCGCCGGCCCGATCCCGTTGCTTCGGGCAATGGGAGCAGGCGAGGTTAGGGTGGGGCCATGCAGGGCTCACCGGAGATCATCGAATTCCTGAACGAGGCGCTGGCCGCCGAGGTCACCGCCATCAACCAGTACTTCGTCAATTCCAAGGTGTGCGAGGACTGGGGCTGGACCCGCCTGGCGGCCAAGATGCGCGAGGAGTCGATCGAGGAGATGCACGACGCCGAGAAGCTGATGGACCGCATCCTGTACCTGGACGGGATGCCCCGGCTGGAGAGCCTCAGCAGCGTGCGGGCCGGCAAGTCCGTCGAGGAGCAGATGGAGAACGACCGGCTGCTCGAGGTGGCCGCCATCGACCGCTATCGCCGGGGAGTGGCTCTGGCCACCGAGCAGGGAGACGTGGGCACCCGCGAGCTGCTGGAGCACCTGCTGGTGGGCGAGGAGGACCACCTCGACTGGATCGAGACCCAGCAGACGATGATCGCCGACATCGGCGTCCAGAGGTACCTCCAGTCCCAGGTCGGCGAGTAAGCGGCCGATTCTGCCGGCACACCCGGCGCCCCGGAGCGAGCGCGGACAGATGAGAGCCCGTCGTGTCGCGGCGGTGTCACTCCCGCTCTTGTTCACTTCGCTCACGGGCCGCTCGGCCCACGGCCTCGCTGCGCGCCGCACGCATTCATTCAACGGTCGCGGCCTGTCCGCTCGGCCTCTGAGCCCGGCGGGAACGCGTGGACGGGTCTGAGTCGTTCCCCAGGCGCCAGGCCCTCACCCGGCGCTTCACGCTGGGCGAGCCCCGCGACATCGTAGTGTCCGACGACGGTGCCCGGGTGGTGTTCCTGCGCTCATCGGGACCGGTCGATGCAGTCAACTCAATGTGGGTTATGGATGTCACCACCGGCGTCGAGCGCCTCGTGGCCGACCCGCGGCGTCTCGCTGATCCCGGCGACGGCAGCGGCGAGAGCGACAGAGACGGAGAGAGCAACGGCAGCGAGGATCACGGCGGCGAGGGCACAGGTGGGGACGGCAAGGATTGCGATGGCGAGGGCGGCGGCGAGAGCGACGGAGACGGAGAGAGCAACGGCAGCGAGGATCACGGCGGCGAGAGCAACGGCGACGGCGGCGTGCCGGCGGCCGAGCGGGCCCGGCGCGAGCGGGTGCGGGAGACGGCCGGGGGCATCGTCTCCTATGACGCCGACGAGGGACTGACCGCCGCGGTATTCGCGCTGGACGGGCGGCTGTGGCGGGTGCGCCTCGTCGAGGGCGGCCCTCCCGAGCCGCTGGCGGCGTTGCCGGGCGCGTTCGATCCCCGCCTGTCGCCCGATGGATCGCAGGTGGCCTACGTGGCTGGGTCGGCTCTGCGGGTGACCGGCGACGCCGCTGGGGACCGCGCCGTGATCGACGAACCCGGCGAGAAGGTGAGCTGGGGGTCGGCAGAGTTCGTGGCCGCCGAGGAGATGGGACGCACCCGCGGGCACTGGTGGTCCCCCGACAGCCGGCGCCTGCTGGCCGCCCGGGTGGACACCGCGGCGGTGTCCCGCTGGTGGATCGCGGATCCTTCCTCACCCGGCCGCGAGCCCGTCGAGGTCCGCTACCCGGCCGCGGGCGAAGCCAACGCCGCGGTGAGCCTCGCGGTCTTCGATGCCGGCGCTGGCGCTGCCGCTGCCGCTGGCCATGGCGCTGCCGGTGGCGGTGGCGCTGGCGCGGGCGCTGTTGCTGGCCATGGCGCTGGCGCGGGCGCTGTTGCGGGCGCTGTTGCGGGCGCTGTTGCTGCCGATGGCGGTGGCGCTGGCGCGGGCGCTGTTGCTGGCCATGGCGGTGGCGGTGGCGCTGGCGCGGGCGCTGCCAGTGGCGCGGGCGTCGGCCATGGCGCGCGCGCAGCCGACTCTGGCGGCGGGACCGGTCCGGACGGTACCGGCCGGGTGGATGTGGCCTGGGATGAGAGCGGCTGGGAGTACCTGGCCGGGGTGCGCTGGAGCACCGACGGTCTGCTGCTCACCGTCCAGACCCGCGACCAGCGCACCCTTGGCGTATTGCAGGCCGACCCCGACACCGGGGCATGCCGGCTCCTGCGCCGCTTCACCGATGCCGGCTGGGTTGATCTCGTTCCAGGCGTGCCGAGGCTGGCCGGCGCGAGGCTCGTCACAGTCGAAGACCGGGGATCAGGCGAACTTCCTGCGACTTCACCCCCTCAGAGGTGGACTTCTGACAGAGGTTCGACCCGCGCCCAGGACCGCGACGCAGCTAAGCGGCTGTGTGTGGACGGCGATGCGCTCACACCGGATGACATGCAGGTCCGCGCCGTTCACCACGCCGATGAGGCCGGCACCATCGTGACCGCCTCGGTTGACCCGGCCGAAGTCCATGTGGCCCGCGTCGGCTGGGACGGAGCCCTCGAATGGCTCACCTCAGGTCCGGGAGTGCACGGCGTGGCCGTGGGCGGCGACACGGTTGTCACAATCAGCCGCTCGCTCGAGCACTCCGGGCGGCGCTGCACGGTCCGGTCGCCCCGCGGAGGCGGGCGAGACCTGCTGATCGCGTCCCATGCGGTCGAACCGGACCTGGAGCTCAACGTCGAGATCGTCGAGCTCGGGCCCCGCCGGCTCGTCTCGGCCCTGGTCATGCCCTCGGACTCCGCCGGGCACGGCGACGGCCCGCTGCCGGTGCTGCTCGACCCCTACGGCGGTCCCCACGCCCAGCGGGTGCAGCGGGCCGAGGCACTGTTCCACACCGCGCAATGGTTCGCCGACCAGGGCTTCGCCGTGCTGGTGGTGGACGGCCGGGGTACGCCCGGCCGGGGTCCGGCCTTCGAGCGGGCCGTGCGGGGCGACCTGGCAGGCCCGGTCCTCGAAGACCAGATCGAAGCCCTCCACGCAGCCGCCGACCGCTACCCGAGGCTCGACCTGACAAGGGTGGCCATCAGGGGGTGGTCCTTCGGCGGGTACCTGGCCGCGCTGGCCGTGCTGCGCCGCCCCGACGTGTTCGCGGCGGCCGTCGCCGGCGCCCCGGTCACCGACTGGCGCCTCTACGACACCCACTACACCGAGCGCTACCTGGGCCACCCGTCGTCCGAGCCCGGCAACTACGAGCGAACCGATCTGACGCCCCTCGCGCCCAGCCTGCGGCGCCCGCTGATGCTGATCCACGGCCTCGCCGACGACAACGTGGTGGCCGCTCACACCCTGAGGCTCTCGCAGGCGCTGACCGAGGCAGGCCGGCCCCACACCGTGCTGCCCCTCAGCGGGATCACCCACATGACCCCCCAGGAGGAGGTGGCCGAGAACCTGCTGCTGCTCCAACTCCGCTTCCTTCAAGATGCGCTCAACCTGCAATCCTCGACGACAGGAGGACGCGATGAACCCGAGCAGTGATCAGGTCGCAGCCGAGCGGGAGGCCCGGCTGCTCGACGGTCGGGCCTGGGACGACTTCTGCGACACCCTCAAGGCCGCCGGCCGCATCGTGGTGCGCGAGACCCCCGACGGCGACCCCCAGGACCGGGTGGAGGGCTTCCGCTACCTCACCCGCGTGATCATGATGGCCTCGGCGCGGGCCGTCGAGCGCCGTATGCCGGGCACCCGGCCCCGGCCGGTCCGGCTCATCCCGCCGCCGCTCAGGGGCGGGCTGGGAGTGCAGTCCCCCAACCAGGACCACATCGTCCAGCCGGTGGACTCCCGCTACCGCTACCGGGTGACCGGCACGCTCGGCAGCGCCTACACCCACCTGTCGGCGTGGAGTCCGCCCATCCCCGACGATGTCGGCGCGTTCGCTGTCGGCCTGGGCGCCGAGGACCACCTCGGTGGCTTCAACCCGAACATGGCGCTGACCCCGCACAGCTTCGTGCTGGCCGATCTGGCCGCGGCCGACGGCTCCGTGAACTTCGTGATGTCGGTCGATGATCCCGGCCCGGACGAGGTGTGGTTCCCGATGACGCCGCAGACCCGCGAGCTGATGGGTCGGGTCGTCTACACGGACCGCGGCTCCGAGTCGCCGCCCCGGCTGGAGATCAGCTGCCTCGACGAGCATCCGCGCCCGGCCACGCCCGAGCCCGACGACATGGCGGCCCGCCTGGCGGTGGCCGCCCAGTTGATGCTCGGGATGCTCAGCGACTACGCGGGCTGGACCCGGGACCTGCTCACCAGGGTGAACCAGCTGGAGTACACCAGGGAGTGGTACGAGAGCATCGGAGGGTCGCCCGACGACCGCCACTTCGAGTTCGGCTACTGGCGGCTGGAGCCCGGTGCCGCGCTGGTGGTGGAGTTCGCAGAGCCTCGCTGCCAGCAGTGGAACTTCCAGCTGTGCAACCACTGGATGGAGAACTTGGCCGACTACTTCCGGGGTCGGGGCTACGTCGACAGCGAGAACGCGACTCGGGGGCCGGATGGCCGGGTGCGGATAGTGGTGGCCGCCGACGATCCCGGCGTCGCCAACTGGATCGATCCCGGCGACCGGGACCACGGCGTGATGGGCTTGCGCTTCGTCCAGCCCGCGACCGTGCCCGAGATCACGTGCCGCCTGGCGCCCCTCGCGGAGCTGTCCGAGCCCTGAGGCCGAGCGGGCCGGCGGCACTTCGCTGGGTTCCGCATAGCGGCGAGCGGCGCCGTGGCCCGAGCGGCCCGTGAGCGAAGCGAACAGGAGCGGGGAACCACGAGGCCGAGCGACGCGAGGCGTTCGGTTTGTCGGCACGCCCGGAATGCGCGAGTATGGGTTGGGGTTTCCTTCCTTGACCGGTGCCGCGTGGGCATCCGGTCACCTAGCGGGGCGGTGGTGCGCACTACCGGGGGGAGGAGGTGCGCATCACCGCCACCGCCCGCCGCGCGTCAGGTGACGACGGTGAGTTCGGTGGCCTTGAGCGAAGCCCAGATCGTGAGGCCGGGTTGCAGGCCGAGTTCGTCGGCGGAACGGCAGGTCACGTCGGCCCGCACTGCCAGCGGACCCCCCAAGTGCACCCGGGCCCGCTCCCCGTCAACGTCGACCCTCTGCAGCTCGGCCTGCCAGGCATTGCGGGCGCTGCCCGCGGGCCGCTCCCGGTGCAGGGTGACCGCATGGGCCGGGAACGTCACGTAGACGGGTCCGGCCGTTTCGGCGGCCACGGCGAGCACGAGACCGTCCTCGGTCGTGACCGATGTGCCCTGAGCCCAGCCCGCCACCACGTTGGCGCCCAGGAAGGTGGCCGCCCACTCGCAGCCGGGTGACGCCGTCACCGCGGCCGGTGAGCCCCGGCTGACAATGGCGCCGGCGTCGAGGACCACTAGCCGCCGGGCCAGGGTGGCCACGTCCACCGGGTCGTGGGTGATGAGGATCACGTGGCGGGCCGGCGACTCGCCCAGCAGGGATCGCAACTTGGCCCGGCCCGAGGAGTCCACCGAGGCGAGCGGCTCGTCCACGATCAGCACCTCGGGCTCGGGCGCCAGGGCCCGGGCGACGGCCACCCGCTGGCGCTGACCGCCCGACAGCGCAGCCGGGCGCCTCTGCCACGTCGACGAGTCCACACCGACCCGTTCGAGCAGGGCCCCAGCCTCCTGGCGGGCACGGGCTCGATCCTCTCCCGCCCGGCGCAGCCCGAACGCCACGTTGTCGATGACCCTGAGATGGCCGAAGAGCCGGAGATCCTGGAACACCATGGCCACCCGGCGCTGATGAGCGGGAACGAACACGCCGGCCGACGGGTCGTCGGCGACCGACCCGGCGATCTCCAGGCGGCCATCGGCCAGGCGGTCGAGCCCGGCCACTGCCCGTCCCAGCGTCGTCTTGCCCGTGCCATTGGCCCCGATTACCGCGGTGACCCCCTCATCGATGTCGAGCCCGTCCACCTCGAGCGACCAGCCCGAACGGACTACCCGGCCGTCGAACGAGACCGTCATCGCGGCATCCATCGGGAATTGGCAGCAGAATGCACGCATAGCGAGCAAGACGCTGCCAATTCGGCTGGGGGCCGGACGACACTTGGGAATTGGCAGCAGGATGCACGCATAGCGAGCAAGACGCTGCCAATTCGGCTGAGCGGAGAAACCGTCATCTCGGCATCCAGCGGTCTCGGAGGGTGACCAGCACGGCCAACGCCACGGCCATCAGGACCAGGCTGATGGCCACGGCCGCCTCCGGATCGCGCTCCAGGGCCAGGTACGTCTCCAGCGGCAGCGTTCGGGTCCGGCCGGGGAAGTTGCCTGCGAACGTGAGGGTGGCCCCGAACTCGCCCAGCGCCCTCGCCCACGCCAGGGCGGTGCCGGCCGCCAGCGCAGGTCGGATCGTAGGCAGCGTGACATGGGCGAGGGTGGCCCAGGCGCCCGCACCGAGAGTGGCCGCGGCCTCGTCGAGGTCGTCGCCGGCTTGGCGCAGTGCGGCCTCGACGGTCACCACGAAGAAGGGGAGCGCCACGAACGCGGCCGCCATCACCGCTCCGGCCGTCGTGAACGGCAGGCTCACACCGAACCACGCCTCGAGCCACTGGCCCACCAGGCCCCGGCGGCCCAGCGCGAACAGCAGGGCGGTGCCGGCCACCACTGGGGGCAGCACCATGGGCAGCATCACCACGGCCCGGACGATCCGGGGGAACCGCAGGCGCCGGCGGGCCAGCACGAGGGCCAAAGGCAGGCCCAGCACGATGCACGCCGCGGTGGCGGCCAGACTCACGACAAGCGAGACCCGCAGCGCTTCGAGGACCGCGGACTCGCCCAGGATCGAGGGCAGTGCCGACCACGGCGCTCGCTGCAACAGCCCGACAATGGGCAGTACGAGCAAGCCGAGAGCCACGAACCCCACCCAGGCCAGCGGGGCGGGAAGCCGGCTTGCGGGGCGATCCGTGCCGGGCGCGGCCGTGCCGGTGGGGGCGCCGGCCGCCGTCAACATGGGCAGGCGTCGGGAGGCTCGTCGTGGGCCGCTGTTCATGATGTAACCGGACACGATGGAACCGGCCGAACGTGGGATCCCTTGAAGCCGTGCGCGTACAGAGCCTTGGCGCCCGTGCTGCCGAGGCCGGTGAAGTCGTCGATGACGGCCTGAACCTCTGGTGCGGGTTCGGCCGACACCGAGGCTATGTAGTACCCGTTGCAGTGATCGCGCAGTTCGAGGGCGTCAACGGTGGCGAGTCCCGACGCTCGGGCGTCTGTGGCATACACGAGTCCGGCATCGAGCTCACCGAGCGAGATCTTGGCGGCCAGGGCCCGCACGTTGGGCTCCAAGGTGTCGGCGGAGGGCGCGATGCCCGCTTCGTCGAGTGCCTGCCGGGCAAGCGCGCCGCAGGGAACCTCGCCGGCGCAGAGGCCGACGAGCAACTCCCGGCGGGCCAGGTCGGCGAGCCCGCTGACACGGCCGGGGTTGCCGGTCGCGATGGCAAGCACGAGGGCGTTGGTGGCAATGAGGATCGGCTCACCCCGGACCGACTCTTCGGCGACGGCCCGTTGCATGGTGGCCGCATCGGCGGTCATCAACACATCGGCTTCGGCGCCGGCGCCCAGTTGGGCGACCAGCGTTGAACTCCCCGCGATCACAGGAGTCACCCTCTCACGACCATCGAACACGATATTGATCACGTCGGTGAGCGAGGAGGCGGCCATCACGACCACCTCGCCGTCGTCGGCGCCGCTGTCCGGTGCGCCACTGCAGGCGGCCGCAAGCACCGTCACCACCATCAGGACCGGCGTCGCCGTCCAGAACGCGGTCCGCGACCGGTGCCGGTGGCTACTCGTACTGCCCCCCGCCATAGTCCGCCGAATCTACCTAGGCCGTCCTCGTCCGTTCGGCTTCGGCGTCTCCCGCTCCTGTTCGCTGCGTTCACGGGCCGCTCAGGCCACGGCCTCAGTAGCCGTCTCGGCCGCCTTGAGCGTGATCGCGACTTACCGCTCGGCCCCTAGGGTTACGCGATGCTCATCTTCGCTCAAGCATCCACCGATCAAGGACTGGCCGACGCCTGCGGCGAGTCGAACCGCGGCTTCGTCTGCGAGCGGGTCTACGACTGGACCGAGAACAGCGGACTGGCCACCGCGGCCGACTGGCTGCTCGACCGGCCCATCCGCATCGCGCTCATCCTGGTGGTGGCCTGGTTCATCGCCCGCATCGCCAAACGGGCCATCGTGCGCTTCACCAAGCGGATCGCGGCCACGCCGACCAGCTCGCGGCTGCAGAAGCTGCGGGAGAGGGGTCCCGGCCGGGCGCTGATCGACGAGGCGGAGCGGTCCAGGGCCGAGGCCCGGGCCGAGACGCTGGGCCATGTGCTGCGCAGCGTGGTCGTGGCGTTGGTCTGGGGCTTCACCGCGCTGATCATCCTGGGCGAGATCGGCGTGAACCTGGGACCGCTGATCGCGGGCGCGGGAATCGGCGGCGTGGCCTTGGGCTTCGGCGCCCAGTCGATCGTGAAGGACTTCCTGTCGGGTCTGTTCATGCTGATCGAGGACCACTACGGGGTGGGCGACTTCGTCGATCTCGGCTATGCCTCGGGCACGGTCGAGGAGGTGTCTCTGCGGTCCACCACCATCCGCGACGTCAGAGGCACGGTGTGGCATGTCCCCAATGGCGAGATAGCCCGGGTGGGCAACTACTCGCAGCTCTGGTCCAAGGCCGTGGTCGACGTCGAGGTGGCCTACGGCACCGATGTCCGCGTGGCGATGGGGATCATGCAGCAGGTGGCCAACGAGCTCTGGGACGATCCGGAGTGGGGCGGCGACGAACTCTCCGAGGCGCCGACAGTCTTCGGCATCCAGAGCCTGGGCGCGTCGGGCGTCGGCCTCAGGCTGGCGGTCAAGACCGAGCCGTCGATGCAGTGGTCCGTGGAGCGCGAGATCCGCCTGCGCCTCAAGGAGGCCTTCGACGCGGCCGGCGTCGAGATCCCGTTCCCGCAGCAGACCACATGGCTGCGCGACGACAGCGGACATGCAGCCACCACGCTGTCCGAGGCCGAGCAGGCCGCCTTCCGGGCGCTCCACGAGGAGCAGCACGCCCCGAGACCGGAAGAGGAATTCGAAGACGAGCGCTAGCCGACCCGGAGGGCGAAGAGCAGGCCGACGGGGACTTCGCGGCCATCTCCGTGGACACGGGCATCGGCCTGGGAATGGTGGTCGGCGGTGACCTATACCGGGGGCGGCACCGGATCAGCGGGTGAGCTGGGTTCTCTGCTGTCCTCGCTGCGCCGGCCAGGCGGGGCGCGCGTGATCATCGACAATCCGTCGCCCACCGGCAGCAGGGCGACGAGCACCCGCTCGTCCGCGACGACATGGGCGTTGAAGGTCCGCAACTGCTCCGTGGTGAGGTCGGTCCGGGCGGGGTTGGCAACGTGCCCGTCCCACAGCGCGTTGTCCACCAGGATCACGCCCCGCGCCGAGAGCCTCCGGACCAGCTCCTCGTAGTAGGCGATGTAGGACGCCTTGTCGGCGTCGATGAACGCGAGGTCGACGGCCGGCTCCGGGGGTAGGGAGCGCAGCGTGTCCATCGCCGGAGCGATGCGCAGGTCGATGCGGTCGCTCACTCCGGCGCGCTCCCAGTGCTCGCGGGCGATGGCCGTCCACTCCTCGGAGATGTCGCAGCAGAGCAGCCGGCCGCCGGGTGGGAGCGCCTTGGCCACAGCCAGGGCCGAATAGCCCGTGAACGTGCCCACCTCCACCGCGAATTGCGGCTCGAGCAAGGTCGTGAGCATCGTCATGAGGGCGCCCTGGGCGGGGCTGATCTGCATGATGCCGGCATCCCCGAGGGCGGCCGTGGCCTCGATCAGGTCCCGCTGCACCTTGTCGGGCTGGGTCGAATGTGCCTGGATGTAGTCAGCGAGAGCCTCGTCGAGAAACTCCGTGCGAAAGCTCATGACGGGCGATAGTAACGGCGCGGCTCGCGCCCTGGCTCGATCGAACTCCTAGTTCCAGCATTGTACGCTGGTGTGACATTCGTCACACATTTACATGATTTGCAATCATATTACACGCATCAGCCACCGTGCTCAAGAAGACCGTTCGCATAGCCCGGCCATCATCGCGGGGTTAGCGGTCGGCTCGCCGGGGTGGCATCGGGACGAAGATGCTGGTGCGGGCCGCGTACCCGGCGTAGCCGGGCCGGCGCTTGCCGATGCGACGTTCCAGCAGGGTCACTCCCGAGATTCTCAGCAGCAGGATCGTCATGACCAGCGGCCCGGCGACGGTCCACCACGCCCCGGCCGCCGCGGCGACCACCCAGATGCCCCACCACGTCAGGCAGTCGCCGAAGTAGTTGGGATGGCGGCTGTAGCGCCACAGTCCCCGATCCATGACCTCGACCCGGTTGGCTTCGTCGGCCTTGAAGCGGCGCAACTGCTCGTCACCCACCGACTCGAAGGCCAACCCTACCGCCCAGACCGCCGCCCCGACCCAGTCCAGCCATCGCAGCGGTGACGGATCCGAGTCGCCCAGCACGGCTTGGACCGGCAGTGACACCCCCACCGCCAGCATCGCTTGCAGCCCGAACACGATCAGCAGGCTCCACAGCCAGAACGGCTCCAGGCGCCGCCGCAAGGCTTGGTAGCGGAAGTCCTCGGGCGCGCCCCACTTGCGGGCGGTGAGGTGGGCGCTCAACCGCAGGCCCCACGCCGACACCATCACCAGCATCAGGACGGATCGTCCGCCCCCGGTTCCGTCGCTCCAAAGCCGCAACGACCAGGCCATGACCACGAACACAATCGGCCACAGCGGATCGACGATCGACACGTCGCGCTTGGGCAGGCTCACCAGCCAGCACCCGGTCATCAGCACGCCGGCCACCAGCGCTGCGACGCCCAGCGTGTTCACGCCGGCCTCCTTGCCGCGGTGGCCCCTGTCGTCTCCCGCGCGTTCACGCCAACTCCGGTCCCGGTAATGGCTACGGGCATCCCTGCTGATCCTACGAGGGGCATGCCTGGGGAAGCGTGCCAGCGGCGACGGCGGATCGTTCAGCAGGTAGCGTCCAACGCAACATCTGATATATTGAGAAAAGACTTGTATCGCGACCCAGTCGTCCGGGCGCCGGATTTCCGCTCACGCAGGAGGAGCAACATGGCGCCGTTCGTGATGACCGCAGAGTTCGCGTTCTTCGGATTGGCGATGTTCAACATGGGGCTGATCATCCCCTTGGCGAGGAACCGGTGGTATCGCTGGCGCATGAGGCGCGAGCGCGCCGGTCGCAGCTTCGGCAGGACCGTCACCAAGGAGGACATCCGCGAGGAGTTGTGCCGCGACCCGGTGGCCGTCGATCTGTTCATGAGCGACGACACACCCAGCGATGTGCAGCGGTACCTGTACCTGGAGGCCGAGCGTCGGGCGATCATGCGCAAGCGCAGGCAGCTCGCCGACAGCGAGAACGACTTCTTCGCCCCGCCGCGGCGTAACGGTCCGGATCCGGGCCTCAGCGGCTGCCACAGCTAGTGGGCTGTCAACAAGCGTTCGCGCCGTGCCGCGGGCGCTGTCGGCGTTGAAGTCGCGACACCACCGCGCCGGACCCCGCCACGTCGCCGCGGCGCTCCCGCACATCTGAACGCACAGACGCCACCGCTGCCCACAGCGCCGCCATCGCGTCGGGGCCCAGACCCCGGATCGTGCGATACAGCGTCGAATCCGACGCCACCTCCCCAAACAGCACCCGCCGGGCCCGCAGACGCTCGATATCACTGCACGCCTCCCCGCCGCCGGCCGGCATCAACAACAAGTGCACCAGCACCTCGCCCCGATCATGAACCGGCGCCCTCTCCCCACACGGCGGCACCGCCGCCGACAACGACTCACCAAGCCCCAAACCATCAGCGAAACGCCCCAAGACGAACAAACCCGAATGCGCCGCGACCCGCCCGCCGCCGCCCGTCACCCTCACACCGCAAGTACTGCCAGCCTGCATCTCGGAGATGCCCCTCCCCGTGGAACCGATATGTGCCGTTCAACACACATCGTCCCACACCAGAGGGGCTCTTCCGCGGACGCGCACTCCCTGAGCGACTGGGTCGGGGACCACGATCACTACACCAGAGGGGCTCTTCCGCGGACGCGCACTCCCTGAACACCACACCCTCATGAACGATCAGGGCCCAGTGATCGGCCTGCCGGCTGCGGTTGGCGGGCCGGAGCGCCGTAGCATCGGCCGCCATGGCCTCGATCACTCCGCCGGGCGGCTGGACATGCGGCGTCGCCCTGCCCATCCACACGCTCACCGCCACCCTGGCCGACCCCTGGGAGCACTCCGCCACTGTCGAAGACTTGGTGCGCATCGCCCGAAGGGCCGAGGACACCGGGCACCACTTCGTCGGCGTCACCGATCACGTCGCCATACCCGACAACGACTACGCCGCCCACATGGGCACCACCTGGTACGACACGGTGGCCACCCTGTCGTACCTGGCCGCCCGCACTTCCACCGTGAACCTGGCCTCGGTGGTGTGGATCGCCGCCTACCGCCACCCTCTTCAGACCGCCAAGTCGTTCGCCACGCTCGACCACCTGTCGGGCGGCCGGGCCATCCTCGGCGTGGGAGCTGGCCACGTGGATGCCGAGTTCGAGGCTCTGGGCGTGGACTTCGAGGCCAGGGGCCGGCTGCTCGACGAGACCCTGGAGGCGGTGAGGGAAGCCTTCGCCGGCCCGTATGTGAGCCACTCGGGCAAGGCCTTCAACTACTCCGATGTCGGGGTCGGTCCCGCACCGGTGCGGGAGTTGCCCATCTGGGTGGGGGGCAGCGGGCGGGCCGCCTGGCGGCGGGCCGGGCGTCTGGGCGACGGCTACGTGCCGATGGGCAATCCCGTGTCGCAGTACGGCGAGATCATCGACACCATGAACGCGGCCGCGGCCTCCGCCGGCCGGGACGGCGCGCGCTTCGACATTGGCTTCATGCCGCCGTGGTGCTACCTGCTGGCCGACGCCGCCCCCGAGGGCCTGCCCCCGGTGATGTCATGCGGCGCCGAACCCCTGGCCGCCAGCATCCGGGCCGGGCAGGCCGCGGGGGCCAACACCTTCCACCTCAAGTTCCGGGCCCGCACCCTTGACGAGTACCTGGAGCAGTTCGACGTCTTCGCCGAGTCGGTCGTCCCCCTGGTCGACGAAGCCTGATATTTGGCTCCGATGAGGCCGTCCGCTAGTTGACGCGGCGGTCGCGGCCGGCCCAGAGCTCGTCTCGCAGCGCGAACTTCCGGATCTTGCCGGTGGCGGTCTTGGGCAGGTCGCCGAAGGTCACCGACTTGGGCGCCTTGAAGCGGGCGATGCGGGACTTGACGTGCTCGACTAGGTCGGCCTCGGTCACGTCCGCTCCCGCACGGAGCGCCACGAACGCGGCCGGCACCTCGCCCCACGTGTCGTCGGGGGCGGCCACCACCGCGCACTCCACCACGTCGGGATGCGACGCCAGCGCCTGCTCCACCTCGATGGAGGCGATGTTCTCGCCGCCGGAGATGATCACGTCCTTGGCCCGGTCCCGTACCTCCACATAGCCGTGGTCGTGCATGACGGCCATGTCACCGGTCCGGAACCAGGTCCCGCCGGGCCCGTCGACCGATGCCGCCGCGGTGGCTCCGGGGTCCTTGTAGTAGCCGAGCATCACGTTGTTGCCCCGGATGGCGATCTCGCCCTGGGTGGCTCCGTCGGCGGGCACGTCCGCGCCGCCGGCGTCCACCACCCGCACCGATGAGGTCACCAGCGTGCCCACCCCCTGGCGGGCCTTGATCCGGGCCTGCTCGGCGGCGGGCAGGACGTCCCATTCGCTGCGCCAGTCGCAGATCAGCGAGGGACCGTAGGTCTCCGTCAGGCCGTAGAGGTGGGTGACATGGACGTTGAGTTCGGCCATCTGGGCCAGCAGGGTCGGTGACGGCGGCGCGCCGCCGGTGCACACCTTCACGGTGCGGGGCGCAGGCGCCGCGTCGGGGTGGTTGACCAGGCCGATCAACACGGTGGGGGCCGCGTTGAAGTGGGTCACGCCGTCGTCGCGGATGTGGCGCCACACCGTGCCGGGGTCCGGGGTCCGCAGCATCAGGTGCGTGCCGCCCACTGCGGTGACCGCCCACGGGAAGCACCAGCCGTTGCAGTGGAAGATGGGCAGTGTCCACAGGAACACCGCGTCGCTGTCGAGGCCGCACTGGGCCGCCATGGCCAGCGCGTTGAGGTTGGCGCCCCGGTGCGAGTACATCACGCCCTTGGGGTTGCCGGTCGTTCCCGAGGTGTAGTTGAGGCTGAGCAGGGCGTGCTCGTCGGCGATCCCGGCTCGGTGAGGTTCGGCCGCGGCCAGCAGCTCCTCGTACTCGCAGCCGGACGCGCCGGACGCACCGGCGTCGTTGGAGACCACCACCCGCAGGCCCGGCACCTGCCGCTGGATGTCTCCGGCCACCTCGGCCAGGGCGTGATCGGCGAAGAGCACCTTGGACTCGGCGTGGCCCACGATCCAGGCCAGCTCTGCGGCGGCCAGCCGGGAGTTCAACGCGTTGAACACCACCTGAGCCATGGGGAACCCGAAGGCGGCCTCCAGGGCCATCGACACGTTGGGGGCCAGCACCGAGACCGCGTCGCCCGGTTTGAGTCCCAGGTCGAGGGTGGCTCCGGCCAGCCGCTCGCAGCGGTCGGCGAAGTCCTCATAGCTGCGCCGCAGGGGCCCGTCCACCACCGCGGGGCGGTCGCCGTGCACCAGCCGGGCCCGGTCGAGGAAGGACACCGGCGTGAGCGGCACCGGCACGAACGGCGAGTTCATGGTCGGCAACGCTATGTGACTGAATTCACGAATGCGATGGCGGGTGGCGGCAATTCTCTTGACAAGGAGAAGAGGAGAAGCGAAATGGCATATGCAATTGCCATCGTGGTCTTCCTGGCGCGGCCAGCATTCGCCGTTGTCGCACGGGTCGCCGCCCATCACCGTTACGGCCCCCACGGCCGCCACGGCGGTTGGCTGACCGCGCCTACAGGCGGGCTCGCAGGTCGTGCTTGCGCACCTTGCCCGAGGCGGTCAGCGGCAGATCGTCGGTGAATGTGACGCCGCGGGGCGCCTTGTAGTTGGCCATCCGCTCCCGGCACCACGCCAGTAGCTCGGACCCGGAGACCTCGGTGGCGGACGCGTCCGGCGCAGGCACCACGAAGGCGTGGCCCACCTCGCCGAGCCGGTCGTGGGGCCGGCCCACCACCGCCACCCGGCCCACCGCGGGGTGGGCCAGCATCATCGCCTCGATCTCAGCCGGGTAGGCGTTGAATCCACCGCAGATGAACATGTCCTTGAGCCGGTCGGTGATGGCCACATAGCCGGCAGCGTCCATGGTGGCGATGTCGCCGGTGTGCAGCCACCCGTCAGCGTCGACGGTCGCGGCGGTGGCCTCCGGGTCGTCGAGGTAGCCGTCCATCACGTTGTAGCCCCGCACGACGATCTCGCCGGGTTCGCCCCGGGGAAGCTCGTCGCCGTCCGGGCCGACCACCCGCACCTCGACGTCGTCTATGGCCCGTCCCGACGTGGCCGAGATCGTCTCCGGGGGATCGTCGTGGCGGCACATGGTGGCGATGCCCGAGGCCTCGGTCAGCCCGTAGCCGGTCACCACCACCTCGAAGCCGAGCCGGTCGCGCATGGCCTCGATCATCGGCACCGGCACGGGGGCGGCGCCGGTGACGGCCAGGCGCAGGGTGGACATGTCGAACGTGTCGAGGCCGGGATGGTTGAGGATGGTCTGGTAGATGGCGGGCGGGCCGGGCAGCACCGACACCCGCTCGGCCGGTATGCGAGCCATCACCGATCCAACGTCGAACACCGGATGGGGGATCATCGTCGCCCCGGTCATCAGGCAGGCGAGGACGCCGGCGTTGAGGCCGAAGGAGTGGAAGAACGGGTTGACGATCAGGTAGCGGTCGCCGTGGCGCAGGCCTATCACTTCGGCCCAGCTCCGGTAGGCGCGGCAGACCGCTCCGTGGTTGAGGACCACGCCCTTCGGCTGCCCGGTGGTGCCGGAGGTGAACATGACGTGGCACGGGTCGCGGTCCGATATCACCGCAGACTGGGCCTCGGCGTATCCACCCGCGGGGGCTTGGGCGACGAAGTGCGAGAACCCGGCCGCGCCGGGGGGCGCCGGCCCGCGCAGCGCCACGATCTGCTCGACGCACGCGGGCACGCCGCCGTCGGCGGACCGCAGCAAATCCAGGTGATCGGTGCCCAGGAAGTCGGTCGAGCAGAACAGCAGGCGCGCTCTGGAGCGGTCGAGCACGAAGGCGGTCTCCTCACCCTTGAAGCGGGTGTTGACCGGTACCACCACGCCTCCTGCGGCGTGCACGCCCAGGGCGGCCACCGCCCATTCCCACCAGTTGGGTCCCCAGACGCCCACCCGGTCGCCTGACGCCAGGCCCCATGTGCCCAGGGCCGCAGCCATCTGGCCGACCCGGTCCCGTAGCTCCGAGAACGACATCCGCAGTTCGCCGTCCACCAGCGCCTCGGCCGAGCCGAAGCGGGCCGCGGCATCCGTGACCAGGGCGCCGATGGTGGTCACGGGTCCCAGGCCACCAGCAGCCTTCTCGGGCCCCGGAAGGTGAGGTTGGCGAAGCGTTCCAGGCTCTGGCCCTCCACCAGCCTCAGCGACGGGATCCGCTCGGTGAGCACCTCCAGGGCGACCGTGGCCTCGAGGCGGGCGAGGCGGGCCCCCAGGCAGAAGTGGATGCCCTTGCCGAAGGAGATGTGGTTGCGGGCGTTGGGCCGGTGGATGTCGAAGTCGCCGGGGCCGTCGAAGCAGTCGGGCTGGTGGTTGGCCGCGGCCAGGCTCATGAAGATGTTGGTGCCCGCGGGCACAGGCACTCCGGCCACCTCGGTGTCGACGTTGGCCACCCGCCGCCAGCTGGTCTGGGGCGACTCGAAGCGCAGCACCTCCTCCAGCGCGGCCGGTACCAGCGAGGGGTCCGCGCACAGCTGGTTCCACTGGTCCCGGCGCGACAGCAGGCAGACCAGCGAATTCGACAGGAAGTGGCTGACGATCTCGTGGCCGGCGAACGACAGGCCGTACACGATGGACTCCACTTCGTGGTAGGTGAGCTCGGTCGGGTCGGCCTTGTGCACCGCCAGAAGCTCGGAGGCGAAGTCGTCGCCCGGCTCGTCGGCCTTGGCGGCCACCACGCTCCGGCAGTAGCGCCAGTAGGCCAGCATCTTGCGGGCGATCTCGGCCTGCTCGGCCCCGGTCGGCTTGCCCCAGCTGAACGCCAGGCGGTCCGAGCACCACTCTTTGAGCTTCTCGTCGTCGCTGGTGGGGAATCCGATGAAGCGGTAGATCGTCTCGCCGGGCAGCGGGTGCGCGAACCGCGGCACGAAGTCGGTCGGTGAGCCGGCGGCCAGCAGGCTGTCGGTCAGGTCGTGGCTGCGGCGGCGGATGTAGGGCTCCAGGATCCGCATCCGCCGGTTGGAGAAGCCCTGCTTGGTGTGGTTGCGGATCCGGCCGTGGTCGGGGGGCTGGCGGTTGGACATCACCGCCACCGGATCGAAGTCGGGCGCGGCCAGCACGCCGTGAGCCGCGTCGCTGAGGGGGAACACCGGGTCCTGCACGTTCTGGGAGCCGAACGTCTCGGGGTCCAGGAACACCTCGACTATGTCCTCCATGCGGGTGACCACCAGGTACCCCAGTTCGCTGGAGTAGAACACCGGCGTGTCCCGCAGCCCGTCCAGCACGGCGTACGGGTCGGCCAGGTACTCGGGCGCGAACGGGGTGAAGCCGGTCACCGGGCAGCCCGACGGAGGTGGCGGCACCGCATCGGGCACCCGGTGATAGGAAGCCTCGGTCTGCGTCATCGATCGCCTGCTTCGAACTTCCGTCGATTGTTGCTCACATACGACCATAAGAACCCGCGCGGGTATGTGCAAGCACGTCGTGTCGGGGCGGGGTGGCTCCCGCTCTTGTTCGCTGCGCTCGCGGGCCGCTCGGGCCACGGCCTCGCCCCGTATGAGCCGGATTCGCTCGCCTGCCCGCTCGGCCTCCAACGCCCGGACGCCGCGCCCGGTAGCCCGATCCGGGCCGAGAAGCTGGACGGGTAGGTGCTGGCGGTTCCGAACGTCAATGGGTCAACCACCTCTGGGGTGGTCGACTGATTGAAGTTGGGGCTGCATCCCGACGTGACCGTCTCGCACCTGTCCGCGCTGCCTCTTGGGTTCCTCGCCGATGGCGCGCCGCGTTATGGTCTGATCCGTGGCCAGGACGCTCGTTGACGCCACCCGCCGGGTGCTGGGGTCCCGCCGCCGAGGCGACCGCGCCGCGGCCGGACTGTCTGCCGACATCGGGGACTCAGCCCTAGTCGCCGACCTGGTCGAGGCCATCGGGGACGACCGGGTGCGGGCCGACCCGGCCGCCCGCTACCTGGCCTCGCGCGACGCCTCCATCTACAAGGAGGGCAACGCCGGGCCGGTGTGCTATCCCGGCTCCACTTCCGCCGTGGTGGCGTGCATCAAGGTCGCCGCTCGCCACGGGCGGGCCGTGTCGCCCCGGGGAGCCGGCACCGGCCTGGCCGGCGGCGCCGCGCCGCTGGGCCGGCCGGTGGTGCTGTCGATGACCCGCATGGACCGGCTGCTGGAGGTCGACCTCGACAACGGGGTGGCCTGGGTGCAGCCCGGCATGGTGAACCTCGACCTCACCCGGGCCCTGGCCCCGCACGGCGTGCACTACGCGCCCGACCCGTCCAGCCAGGCGGCCTGCACCATCGGCGGCAACGTGGCCAACAACTCCGGCGGCCCGCACTGCCTGGCCTACGGCGTGACCAGCGCCCATGTGGTGGCGGTGGAGGTGGTGCTGTCGGACGGGTCGGTCGTCACGCTGGGCGACCTCACGGCCGAGCCTGCCGGCTACGACCTGAGGGGAGCGTTCGTCGGCTCCGAGGGGATGTGCGGCATCGCCACTGCGGTGGCCGTCCGCCTCACCCGCAACCCGCCCGCGGTGCGCACCATGCTGCTGAGCTTCGCCGACGTGTCCGACGCGGCGGCCACCGTCAGCGCCATCATCGCGGCCGGGATCGTGCCGGCCGCCATCGAGATGATGGACCAGCGCTGCGTCCGGGCGGTGGAGGACTTCGCCCAGGCCGGCTACCCCCGCGACGCCGCCGCGGTTCTGCTCGTCGAGGTCGACGGTGCTGCCGGGGGCGTGGCCATCGCCGGCGAGAGGGTGGCCGGCATCGCCCGCCGCAACCAGGCCATCAGCGTGCGCACCGCCGCCGACGACGACGAGCGGGCCCGGCTGTGGAAGGGGCGCAAGAGCGCCTTCGGGGCGGTGGCCAACGTGATGCCCGACTACTACCTGCACGACACCGTGGTTCCCCGCACCCGGCTGGTGGAGGTGCTGGAGCGGATCTACGACATCGTCGACCGCCACGACCTGCTCGTGCTCAACGTCTTCCACGCCGGCGACGGCAACCTCCACCCGATCCTGGCGTACGACTCCCGGGAGCCGGGCGCGGATGAGCGGGTCCACGCTGCGGGCCGGGAGATCATCGAGATGTCGCTCGACATGGGCGGGGCGCTCACCGGCGAGCACGGGATCGGGGTGGAGAAGCGCGAGCACATGAACCGCATGTTCAGCGCGGTGGACCTCGATCAGCAGAGCCGGCTGCGGGCATCGTTCGACCCGTACTGCCGCCTGAACCCGGGCAAGGTGCTGCCCAGCGCCCACAGCTGCTCGGACATCGGCGCGTTGAGGGCTGCCGACGCCGCCGGCGTCTGGGGCTGAGGGCCGGGAGGCCGAGCGGGGTGGCTGACTTCGACGGGGCGCTCACTGCTTTCGCGGCCGAGGTCGGGACGGACGGTCCGGTGTGCGTGCGGGGCGGCGCGACCCGCTGGAGTCTGGGCGGGGAGGCCGCGCCGGGCTCGCGGGAGGTGCTCGCCCCCGCCGGGATCGTGGCCTTCGAGCCGGCCGAGATGACGGTACGGGTGCGGGCCGGGACGCCGGTGGCCGAGCTCCATCGGCAACTGTCCGTCGCCGGTCAGCGTACAGCCCTGCCCGAGCGGGCCGGGGGCACCGTGGGCGGAGCGCTGATGGCGGGCGAGTCGAACATCGCCCGCCTCGGGCTTGGGCCGGTGCGCGACGCCCTGCTGCAGGCCCGCTACGTCTGCGCCGACGGACAGCTTGCGAGCGCTGGCGCGGGCACCGTCAAGAACGTGAGCGGTTTCGACTTGTGCAGGCTGCTGGTCGGGTCGCTGGGCACGCTCGGCCTGGTGGGGGAGGTGCTGCTGCGCACTGTCCCGGTGGCGGAGACCGAGCGCTGGGTGCGCCTGGCCGGCGCGGAGGTGGGCACGGTGCGGTCGTGCCACACGGCCGCGTCGGTGCTGTGGGACGGCGCCGACGTGTGGGCCCTGCTGAGCGGCTACGAAGTCGACGTGGACGCGGACCTGGACCGGCTGGACGCGTTCGAGGACGTGGGCGGGCCGCCAGACCTGCCGCCCCACCGCTGGTCGTGCACCCCAGCGGAGGCGGCCGCCTTCGGAGACCGCAACGGTACGGCGGGACCCTTCGTAGCCGAGATCGGCGTGGGCGTGGTGCACGCCTCCCAACCGCCGCTACCCCGCCCGATCGATCCGGGCGTGGCCGAGCTGAACCGCCGCTTCAAGGAGCGCTTCGACCCGACCGGCCGCCTCAACCCCGGCCGCGATCCCTTGAGAAAGCCCTGAATGTCCCCGCGACCGCCTGTCGGGCGAAATTGGGGTCGAATCTGGGTACATAACGCCCATTCGGTCGCCAATTTCGTTTGTGGAAGGCCCTGATGCATCTCGGGTTGGACGACGACGAGCTGGTGGCGTGCGTGGCTTGCGGGCTGTGCCTGCCGCACTGCCCCACCTTCGTGATCACCGGGCGCGACACCGAGTCGCCCCGGGGGAGGATCGCGCTCATGCGGGCCGTGCAGAACGAGGGCGCACCCGTCACCGACGACCTCATCCGGTCGATGGAGACCTGCGTGCAGTGCCGCGGCTGCGAGACGGCCTGCCCCAGCGCGGTGCCGTTCGGCCATCTGATGGAGAGCACCCGGGCCGCGCTGGCCGGCGCGGGCCGGATCACCCCCCGCTGGCAGCGGCTGGCCATGCGGATACTGCGCCACCGCCGCCTGCTGCTGGCCGGCTCGACCCTGCTGGCGCTGGCCATACGGCTGCGCCTGGTGCCGACCAAGCGCCTCGGCCTGCCCGCGAGGATGCCGCTGCGACGGCCGCGGCTGCGCACCTCCGGCCACGATGTGTGGCTGTTCACCGGCTGCGTGATGGACGCCTGGCAGCGCGACGTGCACCTGGCCGTGCAGCGGGTGCTGGAGGCCGCCGGTGTCGGCGTGGAGCCCACGGGCGCGGCCGCACCGTGCTGCGGGGCGCTGCACATCCATGCCGGGCTGGAGGCCGAGACGAAGGCCATGGCCCGCCAGGTGATGGCCGGCCTGTCCGGCGACGACCGCCCCATCCTGGTGGACGCGGCCGGGTGCGGCGCCTCCTTGAAGGACTACGGCCACCTGCTGGGAACCGACGAGGCCCGGGCCTTCTCCGCCCGGGTGTTCGACGTGCACGAGTGGCTGGCCGGACACCTGGAGGAACTCAAGTCCCGGAGGTCGGTTGAGCCGCTCGACATGACGGTGGCCGTCCAGGACCCCTGTCACTTGCGCCATGTGCAGCGGGCCCACCAGGCCGTCCCGACCGTGCTGGGGCCGTTCGTCGCCAGCGTGGTCGCCCTCGACGACGACGGCCTGTGCTGCGGGGCGGGCGGCGCCTACTCGATGATGGAGCCCGAGCTGTCCAAGGCCATCCGTGAGCGCAAGACCGCGTCGGTGGCCCGCTCGGGCGCGTCGGTGGTGGCCAGTGCCAACCCGGGATGCTCGCTGCATCTCGCCGCCGCCGGACTCGACGTGCGGCACCCCCTGGAACTCGTCGATCAGGCCCTCTCCGCCGCTCCCTCCTAGCGGTTTCTCTAGCGGTTTCTCTACCGGTTTCTGTGAGCAGATTTGCCGCCTGAGGCGGCTTCGTTGCGCACAGAACGGTGTGGGTGGGAACCAGACGGCCGTGCGCGTCGTCGTAGGAACCGATCGGACGCACCAGGGCGTCTGCCACCTGGAGGAGGGTGACCATGGAGACAAGAGGATCGGAAGGGTTCCATACGAGGACCAACCGGCGCATCGGATGGCTGGTCGCAGTGCTGGCGCTGAGCCTGCCGGCGGTGTCGTGCACCGGGGCCGGCGACGGCGAGGCGACCGACACGGCCGCGCCCGCAACCGAGGCTCCGTCGGCGGATGTCAGCGGCGAACGCGCCGACTCGGGCAGCCAGGACTTCGCCGCCGCGCCCACCACGCTGTCCGCAGCGGCTGAACCGGACGCAGCGCCCCCCGTGGAGGAGGAGCCGATGGCCGAGGAGGCCGCCGACTACGACTACGAGGAAACGGAGGTCGCGCTGGATACGGCCGCGGCCGCGGTGGAGAGCGCCGCGCCGGCGGAAGCGGCCCTGGCTGAGGCGGAGGCCGCACCCGCCGACTCGTCCACCAGCGGCGTGTCCCGGTCCGAGGCGGCCGCCTCGGACCGCCGCCGGTGTCCGGAGTGCCGGGCCAACACCTTCGAGGACTACGGCGTGAACCCGTTCGTGGACGCCTATGAGGACAATCTGTCCACGTTCGCCCTCGACGTCGACACCGCGTCCTACGTCGTCACCCGCAACTACCTGCAGGGCGGCCAGCTTCCCCCGATAGAGGCGGTGAGGGTCGAGGAGTTCGTCAACTACTTCGACGGCGGCTACCAGCCGCTCATCGACGAGTTCAACGTCACTCTGGAGGCGGCCCCCACCCCGTTCAGCGATCCCGACCGGGTGATGCTGCGAGTGGGCGTGCAGGCCCCCGAGGTCCTGTCGGATCTGGTGATACCCGACAGCGTCGTGCTGGTGCTGGACCGCTCCGGGTCGATGGGCCAGTCCGCCGGGCCCGCCGACCGGCCCATGGAGCGGATGACCCTGGTCCATGATGCCGTCGAACTGCTGCTGTCGGGCCTGTCCGGGAGCACGCGAGTCGGCGTGGTGGCCTACGACGACCGTGCCGCGACGATCCTCGATCCGACCACGGTGTCGGGCAACGCCGACTGGATCATGGACGAGATCCGGTACTGGGTGCAGCCCGGAGGGAGCACCAACGCCGAGGCCGGGCTGACCCTCGGCTACCGCATGGCCCTGAGCGAGGCCGACCGGGGCCGGGCCGTGCTGGTGCTGCTGCTGTCGGACGGGGTCGCCAACGTGGGCGCCACCCGCACCGACGACATCCTCGAGGAGATCGGCGAGCGGGGCGACATCGGGCTGTCCACCATCGGAGTGGGCCTGGGCCCGTTCAACGACGAGCTCATGGAGCAGCTGGCCAACAAGGCCGACGGCACCTACCACTACATCGACACGCCCGCCGAGGCCCGCCGCATCTTCGTGGAGAACCTCACCAGCCTGCTGGCCTCGGTGGCCCGCGACGCCAAGATCCAGGTCGAGTTCGACCGGGACAAGGTGATCTCCTACCGGCTGCTCGGGTTCGAGAACCGGGCCATAGCCGACGAGGACTTCCGCGACGACACCCGCGACGCGGGCGAGGTCGGCGCGGGCCAGAGCTCGACCGCTCTGTACGAGGTGACCCTGGACCGGGGCTGGGACCGCAGCCGAGGCCCGATCGCCACCGCCACGCTGCGCTACCGCAAGCCCGCCGGCGAGCGGATCAACGAGACCTGGGCCAGCCTGCATCCCGACGACGTGGAGCGCTCGTTCACCGACGCCGGCCCCCACTTCCGGCTGGCCGTGGTGGCGGCCGAGTTCGCCGAGGTTCTGCGGGACAGCCCCTTCGTGGAGGACCGCAGCATGGAGGAGTTGATCCACCAGGCCGACCGGGTGGCCGACGAACTGCGCCGCGACGACGACGCCGACGAACTGGCCCGGCTGATCGACACCGCTAGAGGCGTCCGCCGCCGTTAGCGGCGACAAGGGCTCCTCCAACCCTGCGACTCACCCCTGGAGGGGCCCGGCAAGGGGCTCGGCGGCCCGGTTCCGGAGGGGACTGGGCCGCCGAGCCTTTCGATCAGCGTCAGAGAACATCACAGAGGCGGGCCGCGACAGGCTGCGGGGCCTGCTCGACGCGGGCGACCCCTACGGCGAGGTCCGCGACGCTGATGCGGCTGTGCGCCGAGTTGGGCATCGACGATGTCGTCTGCGCGAAGAAACGCCCGCCAGGCACCGCCGCCCGCGCCAAGACAGCGCCGTTGGGGCTGCGCTGGACCATCGAGCGCACCAACTCATGGCTGTCCAACTTCGGACAGCTTCGCCGCAACACCGACCGCCGACCCCAGCACCGGCGAGCCCAACTCGCCCTCGCCGTCACCTTGATCCTCACCACCAAACTCATCGACCACCGCAACCGCTGGAACCCGACCCATGGTCAATCCGCACGCGCCCTTAGGAGAAACCGAATGCAGGCGGGAAGACGACCACCACCGCCGACAGCCACAGCACGTAGACGGGTGCGTAGGCGGTCTGCCAGCGCTCGAGGGCCGCGAACGGGCGGCGCCCCCGCCAGAAGCCGAGGTAGAGCCAGGCCGTCCAGGCCAGGTTCGCCAGCAGTACGAGGTTCTCGCCGAGAGCGGCGATCCGGTTGGGGGTGGCGCCGAAGTCGGACAGCCGTCCCACGATGGCGCCCAGCACCAGGAGGTCGACCAGCAGGGCGGCCGCCACCAGCAGCAGCTGCAGCAGGTCGAACAGGCCGCGGGGGGCGTTCGGGTCTCGGGCGGCCACCGAGTAGATGACCAGCGCCAGCACCAGCGCCAGCAGCACGTCGAAGAAGATCAGCACGCCCCGGCCGACGTCGATCCCCCGCCCGGTGAGGGCCATGGCCAGCAGGAACGAGGCCAGCATGGCGGTGAACAGGGGTGTGAACAGCCTCGTGAGCACGGGCGCGATCCGCTCCAGCACGCCCTGTCTCGACTCGGCCAGCCAGGTGGACACGACCGCGGCGCCGGCTGCTCCGCACGGCAGCATCCACAGTCCGATGAACTCGCCGGCGTCGATCCCGATGGCGGAGAAGATCCCGGTGGTGGAGCCGGCCAGCACCCCGCCGCCGAGCGCGATCAGACCGAAATGGACGACCCACTCGCCGGTGAAGCGCACGAAGTCCATGCGCTTGGCGTGGGACCGCCAGTCGCCGCCGGCGTGAGCCAGCCCCACGGCCGGCCACAAAAGGATGGGCAGGTGCAGCGCGGCCAACACCTCTGTGTCCGATATGTCCCGCCCTCCGTCGAACGGGTAGGCGTTGATGAACACCGCGCCCGCAGCGAACACCGCCGCCGGCAGGGCCAGGGTCCGCGGGCCGAGCCGGCGCTTCCAGGCGAGGTAGCCGGCCAGGAAGGGCAGCACCAGCAGGCCGGCGTTGCGGGCGTAGAACTCGCCGTCGTAATCGAGCTGTACGCCGAAGATCTCGGGGGCTTTGACCGCGACGGCCGCCCCGCACGCCAGAGCGCCCATCACCGCGAACTCCCGGCGGGCGCCGGGGCTGGCGGTGTCGGGTGTCAGGCCCAGCTTCTGCCAGAGTCCACCGGACTGTGCCGCCGCAGTGTCCGCCTGCTCGCCGGGTTCGGACTCGGCGGTGCGTTCGAGGGCTGCCAGGGCCGCATCGAGCGTCCCGGTTCGCTTGGCCGCGATCAGGAAGGCCTCGTCGGGTTCGAGTCCCGCGCCTGCGAGCCCGATCAGATGCTCCCGCAGCCGGCGTTCGCGCTGGTCGTCGCCGGTCCGGTCGCGCCAGTCGCCGATGATGGCTTCGAGTCGGTCGTCGATGCCGGCAAGCTACTCGCCGCCTCGCAGCCTCCGGTCGGGCCGGCTCCGGTGCCTTGGTGTTGAATGGGGCCATGGACCGGTTCATGCAGGCTGCGATCGACGAGGCTCGCAGGGGCCGGGCCACCGGCGGCATCCCCATCGGGGCAGTGCTGGTGCACGGCGGCGAGATCATCGGCCGGGGCCACAACCGGCGGGTGCAGATGGGCTCGGCCATCCGCCACGGTGAGACCGACGCATTGGAGAACGCCGGCCGCCTTCCGGCGAGCGTCTACCGCGACTCGGTGATGTACACCACCCTGTCGCCGTGTGCGATGTGCACCGGCGCGATTCTGCTCTACGGCATCGGTGAGGTGGTGGTGGGCGAGAACCGGACCTTCATGGGCGAGGAGGCTCTGCTGGCCGAGCGGGGCGTGAGGGTGACCGTGCTCGACGAAGAGGCGTGTGTGGCCATGATGGAGGAGTTCACGGCGGCCGAGCCCGACCTCTGGAACGAGGACATCGGCGAGGACTAGGGGACTACAGGCAGGTCCGGACGGCGTCGACGATGCGGTTGCCCCGGACATCGCCCATCAGGTCGGCGTCCATCCGGTTCATGACGTAGGCGATGCTCAGGCGATTGTCGAGGTCGACCGCGGACAGCGAGCCGCCCCAGCCGCCCCAGAACATCTGGCCCGGCTCGGCGGTGAACATCTCCCCGAGCTGCAACCCGAAGCCGAGTCCGTGGCGCATACGGACCATCAGCACCTGGTCGATGCCGTCGGTCTGCTCCTCGAGGGCTCGCCGCACACCGGCCTCCGACATCAGGCGTACGCCGTTGACGGCGCCCCCGCAGGCCAGCGCCGAGTGGACACGGGCGATTCCCCGTGCGTTCCCGAACCCGCCTGCGGCGGGGATCTCCGCGGCCCGCCATTCCCGTGTGGCCGGCTCGGTGGCGGTCATCGGGACGCTCAGGATGGCCTTGACTGCGATCGAGTCGGCCGACACCTCCTGCCCGTTGATCGTGAGCTTGTCGCCGCTGAACACCGGAGGCACGAGCGCGGCGACCCGGTGGTCCTCGGAGGCGGGCACGCTCATCCAGAAGTCGGCGCCGAGAGGTTCGGCCACCTCGCTGTGGAACCAGTCGGTCATGCGCCGGCCGGTGATGCGGTAGAGGATCTCGCCCTGCAGGTTGCCCTGGCTGATGGCGTGGTAGCCCGAGGCGGTGCCCGGTTCCCACCACGGGGCTTGGGCCGCGAGATTGTCGGCGACGGCTTCGAGGTCGTAGAGCTGCTCGATCGTGGTCAGGGGCGGGTCGAAGCCGGGCACCCCGGCGGTGTGGGCCATCACGTGGCGCACGAGCACGCCCTCCTTGCCGTTCTGGGCGAACTCGGGCCAGTACTGCGCCACGGGGGCGTCGAAGTCGAGCTCGCCCCGGTCGGCCAGCATCAGCATGCAGGTGGCGGCCATGGTCTTGGTGGTGGAGTAGACGTTGACGATGGTGTCGCGCTGCCAGGGCGTGCCGTCGGTGTCGGCGTCACCGCCCCAGACGTCGACGACGAACTCCCCGTCGAGGGTCACCGCCGCGGCCGCCCCGATCTCCAGACCGTCGGCGAAGTTCGCCTCGAACGCATCCTGGACCGCCTCGAAGCCGGGCTTGCAAGTTCCATGAATCTCCATGGCTCCATGATGGCGCGGCCGGGTCGCGGTTGCCTCCCTCCAGTGCGTCCGAGTCTCGTGTCTGACCACGGCCCACTAGAGATATCATTATGCTGTGAGCAAGACATCTCTAGAGATTGATCATGATATCGCTGCTGAGGCAGCGATGATTCTGGGAACCAAGACGCTGCGAGACACCGTCGACGCGTCGTTGCGCGAGATTGTCAACGCCAGGCGCCGCCTCGAGTTGGTCGCTCTGCTCTCGGAGCCGGGGCGCTACGACTTCGGTGCGCTTGATGATGCATGGGGAGGAGAGGCCTGAAGTGGCCCGTGCCGTCTACCTGGCCGACACCAGCGCATTTGCTCGTCTGGGCCAACCCGATGTTGCCGCGGCCGTTGCTCCGCTGGTCGCGGAGGGCAGGGTGGCGCTGTGTGCGCCTGTCGCGTTCGAGCTGGGCTTCAGCGCCCGCAGCGCCGCCGACCACGATGCCGTAATGAGCAACATCGACGCATTCGAGTCGGTACCGGTGACGGAGGGCGACCACCGGCGGGCGCTGGAGTTGCAGAGTCTGCTGGCGGGTCGGGGCCAGCACAGGGCGCTCTCGCTGGTGGACGCGCTTGTTGCCGCCGTCGCCGAGAGCCGCGATCTCACCGTGTTGCACTACGACGCCGATTTCGATGTCGTCTCCGAGATCACCGGCCAGCCGACCAAGTGGGTCGTCGAACGCGGCTCCGCAGACTGACGTATCAGGGCAGCGGTCCGCATCCGCTGAACAGTCCGAGGACGGCGCCGCCGATCCCCCAGGCGATGAGCTTGGGCCAACCGCCCGGTGGCCACGACGTTGCGACGGCCGCGGGCTGGGGCTCGGCGTCGTGGGCGGTGTAGTCGTCGCAGGCCGCGCAGTAGCCGAGCCAGAAGAACTCCGAGTCGTAGTCCGAGATCAGCAGCTCGACGTCTACGAGAGTGTCGTAGCAGCGATCGCATGTCAGGGGGTCCAGCGGTTCCATAGACCTATGATCCCGCGGGAGTGTGACATCGACGTTGTGGTCAACAACGCCGGCGTGCAGGTGGAGAAGACGGTTGCCGACACCACTGATGAGGACTTCGACTACGTGATGGGCGTCAACGTGCAGGGCGTGTTCAACGTCTGCCGAGCGGCGGTCCGCCAGATGAGGGCCCAGCCTGGAGGCGGGGTCATCATTAGCGTGGGCTCGATCTCGGGCACGGTGTCCGATCACGGCATGGCGGTGTACAACACGTCGAAGGCGGCGGTGCACGCCCTGACCCGCTCGATCGCCATCGACCACGGCGCCGACGGCATCCGCTGCAACGCGGTGCTGCCGGGCTGGATCGCCACCCCCATGGCCGACTCGTCCTTCGCAGGCGCCGCCGATCCGACCGCGGCTCGGGCGGCGGCGGTCGAGCGCCACCCCGTGGGCCGCATGGGACGCCCCGACGATATAGCGGGCCTGGTCCTATGGCTGGCCAGCGAAGACGCATCCTTCGTCTCAGGAAGCCTCTTCACCATCGACGGCGCCCTAACCGCCCAAACCCCCATCGCCCCCTGATCACGCCCTACCCGCAGCCGCGAGGAGACACTGGAACTGCACGTTATAGTGCGATTGCTTGAAACTGCTGAGAACATAGGTAAACTAGCTTCGTTAGCCTGAAGTTGCCCAGCCTTGAGTGCTGGTCTGTTGACTGTCGAAACACGAGGAGGCTTCGATGATCGCCCTTAGGTCCAAGCAGAAGACATCCAGCCGGAAGGCGATGGATGCGCAGGAACGGGAAGCCGTCGCGGGCGCTCGGGATGCCCTGGCCCGGGTGATTGCTGACGGGAGTCACGCGGATCGCTCGCAAGCCATCGAGTCCGTTCGAGCAGTCGATCGCGGCTGGGACGACAAGGGCGAAGAGTGGACAGTGACTTTCAGGCTCGCAAGGGTCTACGATGCCAGGTTCGACCTGCTGGGCGGGTTCCGCAAGAGCGCCGACCGGTTGCCCGCTACGGCGTCGAGCCAGATGCAGGCGGCGTTGTATGGCCTCGACCACCTCGCCAACGTCCTGCTGGCCCGCTTGGCTGCGGAGGGAGTGGCCATCTACCCGACTCTGGACGCCCCTCCCGGAGACATGTTGGAACTACCCAGGGCGGAGAGAGACGCACTGCTCGAAGCGATCGACCAAGACCAGGCGGACTGACACCAGTCCTGTGGCGGCCGGCGGAGCCATCGGTGGCAACGACTAGGACAACCTTTACTTTGGACGAGGGGCTGGCTGAGAGGGGCGAGGCAACTCAACGTCAACGTCTCGGCGGCGGCCCGCGCAGGCGTCGTGGCTGCGGTGAAGCGGGCCATGGGCGAGGCGGATCGCGCCGCGTACCTGCGGTTCCCGGAGCAACCCGACGGCTTCTGGGACGACGTTGAGGCGTGGGAAGCCGAATGAACCGGGGTGGGGGTGGGCACCTGCCGTAGCCGTCGTACGATGCGGGCGTAACAGTTGGTCGGGAGGTCTCGGCCGAGCGACTCCGTTCGCGATGCGAGAGGTGGTGGACCTGATGCTTACGCAGGGACTCGACCATGTGGCGGTCATTACCAACGACTCCGACCGGCTCCAGGCCTTCTACATCGAGATGTTCGGGGCCACCGTGGAGTTCGACGGAGAGGAGTTTCCCGGCGGGCCTCGCATGACCGTCATCAACATCGGTCCAGACACCGAGTTGAACGTCTTCGAGGTCGACGGCAACAACCAGGCCGACCACCAGACGCCCATGTTCGGTCGGGGCCGGCTCGACCACATCGGCCTGCACGCGGCCAGCCTCGAGGACTTCGGCGAGATCCGCTCCAGGCTCATGGCGGCTGGGGCCACCGACGGCACGGTCACGGATTTCGGCCGCAAGCTCAGCCTGTTCTTCCGGGATCCCGACCGGATGGAGTGCGAGGTGCTGGTGGCCAACCCCGAGCCCGGCCAGGTCCCCATCGGCAGCGCCTCCCACCTCTACCAATAGCCGGCCGCATATAGGCAGCCCGGGCCGGACCAGCGGTCTCTGGCTCCCGTCAGTGCTCATCCGTGGCGTATGGCTCGATGCGGTTGACCGTGGGGGTCGAGACCGTCGCGCTCGCTGGTCCCGGGTTGTTGAGCGCACCTGGTCCCAGTTGCGAACTGAGGCCCCCTAGGTTGGGGGTAGGATATGGAAATCACTTGAAACCAGCTTACAATGAGCTATATTCAGTCTGAGGCTCGTTGACTCACCGTAGTTGTGGGCGCGGCCCGATCATGTGGGAGGCATCCGTCATGGGAACATTCGAGTGGCCTTTGCGGATAGCTGGGTCGAGAAGCGAGCGGTCCGCAGGTGGACGCAGTAGTCCAGCACGGAGCGCGACTTGTCGTCCTAAGCAGCGCCGACGCCGGAACGGTCTGGGAACAGCTTGAGGTGCTCATGTGCCAGTGGCGACGAATACAACAGCTTGTAGGTCTGACCGGCCCGTTCATCTACCGCGCTAGTCGCACGCAGTTGAGCCCTGTTCGGTTGCCGTGACGAACGGAGACCGGCAACCGTCAGGTGCGCTACCGGCGCGAGCGCCAGTGACGCCCACGGCGAAGCAGCCAAGTAGCTCCCACCACTGCCAGGGACGCCACGGCAAGGATCTGTGATCCACCACCCACCAGCGTGTTGATGGACGGCTCCGTGCCGCTCGGCGGGGTGTACGCAAACCTTGTGGACGTGTGGCACACCGCCTTGGAGTTCACTGTGGAGTTCGCGGTCTCGCTTCCGGCAGGATCCGGCATGGCCGATGCGGTGTGTGTTGCGTGGATGAAGGTGCCGCCCCAGGTGGCATGGGATCTCGCCAGGCTGCTGTCGGACCATGTGGCGGAATACGAGAGCGAATATGGTAGTTTCACTCCAAAGCCACCTGATAAGCAGGAACTATCATGAGATTTGTCCGTATCGTGGGTTCGAATCGCTTCGTGTACGAGTGGAATCGCTCCCTTGAGCCGTTTCGTCCCACGGCAGAGGACAGGGAGAAGTTGCGCCAACTCGCCGACAGCTACGACGAGGCGGAGCACGACCGCATTCAGCGGCTCGCGTTCCCCGCTCCGCCGCCGGAGCACGCCTAGTCGCGTGCGTGAGTGACAGACGATCTGGTTGCGTTCTGTGCCGTTCTAGAGAGGAGGGGCATAGCGATCGAGGGGAACCAGGTTGTCGGTCACTATGTCGTTTTCGGCTTCTTCGAGGTCAGCCATCGCTTCCGGGTCGTTGAGTATCGCCAGGGTCTCGAGGGCACCCTCGGGATCGCTCCAGTCCAGTTCAGGATGCTGTGATCGCAGCCGGCGCGCGGAAGTGGCATCCAAGTGCTCCTCGTAAGGCGCCGCCGGACGGTCCGCGAGCGTCGTCTCGGGCTGAGTGCCGCCAACGGTTCCCGAATGTGCCGGTTGGTCCACGCCCCAGTCGTATCGCAGGGCCGCGGCGGACACGGAGCCTGACGATTGCGGCAGGGATGTAGGACGAGACGGGCGACAGGGCTGCGCTGAACGAAGCGGATGGCGGTGCTCAGGCGCTGAGGAGCGCAGCCGGGATGACTGCGATGCCGTCGCGCCGGCGGTAGGCCTCGGCACCGGTGGTGATCACGGCCGCGCCCAGCAGGCCGGGGCCGGCTTGATCGGCGAGCCAGCGCAGGTGTGCGACGTCGCGGTCGCCGATGGCCGCGGAGAGCTTGACCTCGAACGCCAGGATGCGGCCGTCGGCGCTCTCGACGATGAGGTCGACCTCGTGCTCGCCGCCGTGGGTGCGCAGATGGAAGCCCCGAGCTTCGCAGGCCTGGGCGTAGACCCGCACCGACAGGGTGACGAGGGACTCGAATAGGGAGCCCAACAGCGTTCCCTCTCGGGCTGTGCCCCAGCCCCCGTCGCTGCCTTCCATGAGGGCTTCAGCGGTGACGCCGAGGAGTCTCGCCGCGATGGCGGGGTCGGCCATCTGGTGCACTGGCGCCGAAGCGAGGCGGCTGTTGTAGCACTACCGTTTCGACGGCATATGCACTACTAGATCGACGCACACCGTGACGCTCCTTGGTGGCGGTTATCCGGTTGCTACACGGACGCCCGGGTGTCCGTACACGCCCTGGTCGTGCCATCCCGACAACGTCAGTGGTGTGCCAGGACGTGATCCTCCTGACGGTTGTGAGCGATCACGCGATGTCGCGTGCTGTGATCACGCCAAATCGCGCGATCGGTTGCCAAGATGCGCTCCCAAGAACGCGGCGCTGGCCACGACATGCGTCTTGAGCTTCGGCGGCTCGGCCGCCGTTGTTATGATCGCTGCCGTCGCGTGCTACTGGTGGAGCAAGTGGATCAATTGTGGAAGGACGAAGCCGAAGCGGCGGTCCGGGCCGACTACTGGGTCGGCAGGGTCCAGTCGATCCGGCGCTTCACCAGCAAGAACAAGGACGCCCGGGCCCCGTATAAGCCGCTGCTCCTGCTGTGGCTAATCGGCCGCCTGGCCGCGGGGCATCCCGCTGAGGTGTCGTTCAGAGAGTCGGAGCTGGACCTGAAGCTGCTGATGCACAGATACCGCCTAGGCCGCAGCGTTCGCGTCGGCTTTCCGTTCGTGTACCTGGGAACCAACCCGGAGCTGTGGAGGGTGGAGGACTCGAGCGGCAACGACGTGTCCAAGATGCCGCAGAAGACCAAGGAGAGTTCGGTTTTCTTGCGTGACGAGGCGGTCGGCGCTCTGGCCCCCGAGTTCGAGTTGGCGCTGCACGATCCCCATGTGCGCTCGCGGGTTGTGAACGCTCTGCTGCACATGGAGTTCCCCGAGACGCTCCACGAGGAGCTCCTTCAGGAGGTCAACCTCGGCCACTTGATCGCGCGAGAGCAGTCCCCTCGGGATCCGCGCTTCAAGAGCACCGTGCTCCGGGCCTATGAGGATCGCTGCTCGTTCTGTGGCTACGACCTCCGCCTGGGCGGCTCTCCGGTCGGGATCGACGCAGCCCATGTCCAGATGCGCTCCAAAGGAGGGCCAGACCGCATCGAGAACGGTCTGGCCCTGTGCGTGCAGCATCACCGCCTGTTCGACTTCGGAGCACTCGGACTGGATCAGGACCACCGGATCCTCGTCAGCGAGCACCTGAACCTGAGCGACCAGGAATCAGCAGTGCACATCAAGACGCTCGTCGGAGCACGGATACGCCGGCCGCTGCGCAGGTATCGCCTGCCGGCTCCCGAGCACATCGACTGGCACAACAAGAACCTCTTCAAGCACCCCGCCCGCTGACTCGGGAGTGCATACCCAGATGCGCGGCTGGCACGAGTTGACGGCAGCGGTCGTCCCAGACTGCGTCGCTCGCCGCTCGAAGCCAGGGGGCCCTGCAAAACGGTCCTGCTGACGTTCAGCGAGGTATGACTCGCAGCTCGATTCCCTCGATGTCGCAGATCTCAGCCCAGTTTCTGCCGACGTTGTCCCCGATGATGTGGACGGCTGTGCTGTGATAAACGGCGGCACCGAGCAGGTCGGCTGCGGCCATGCTGAGACGGTAACGGGCTTGGAGTGAGGCAGAGACGGAAGTATGAGGCCGCGGGTCGATCACTTGTAGTACCTCCGAGGGAGGGTCCAGCGCGTACTCGATCATCTGGCGCGGCACGTCTCGGCTGAGCCTCCCGGAGCTGGCCGGATCGCGCAGGGCGCGAAGGAGCCGGAAATAGAGGACCCAAGGAACCGAGGGCGTCTCTCCGACCCAGTAGGTGTCGTCTCCCGCGAGTGCTCGCAGCGCGAGATGGTCGTCGACGATGATCACTCGTCGGCGCTTTGGTGGCGGGTTCCTCTGCGTGCTTGCGGGTAGATGATTGCGGGGCCGTCGAGCGGGTCGTCGGCCGCGACTACCAAGTGAGCTATGTACGTGCTCAGAGTTGACTCGATGTCTTTCGATGGCGGAAGGCGGTCCAGAAGCTCGGCCACCGTTACGGGCTCGCCCTCAGACCCGGCATCAGAGGGGATCGTCACGGCGAACGCATAGAAGTGACGGTCCGGCAGGTGGCCCGAGAAGGTGCAGTCGTCCCCGAAGAGCTGCTGGGAGATCTTGTGATAGTCCCGCTCGAACTCCTCGAAGGACTGACGGATCTCCTCGTCAGTGAGATCGAGAGACTCTGATGAACCGGATGTGTCGCCCGGGGTTTGCTCGATGGGCTTCGTGTCCTCGACCGTCGGCAACTCGGGCGACTCACCGAGGCTCAACTGGGGCTCGGACTCGCTCACGCTGTCCGTGATGTCCGAGTATCGCTCGGCGAGAGTGCTGAAGCCTTCCTGCACCGAAGGGCCTGCCTCGTGTGCGCCGCCCACGGTTGCGTCGCGCAGCACCCGGCCGATCAGCGCTTGCAGCACGGCGCCCGGCGTGGTCTGGGCCGCCTTGGCGCGCTTGCCCAGGTAACGGGCTTGTGCCTCGGTCAGCAGCACATCGATGTGCGGCATGTCCCAAGCGTACCGACAGCGCAGGAAAGGCACCGACCCGGTTGTGCGGACGCACAGGCCCACAGCGCAGATCGCCAGCTAACGTCGGATCCGCTCTTGGCCAGTGCCGCAGCCGAAGGCGTAGGAGATCCTCGAGGATCTATATGATTGGGTCTGCGAGTGGGCGGGTGCTGCCCATGCTTGCGTATCGTTCTTTGAGATCAGCAATCTCCTGGTCGTCAAGCCGCTGGCCAAGCCAGTAAGCGATGACCTGTGAGGCGAAGTTCACAGCCGATTTGCCAGCGACGACCTTGTCGCCGTTCATTAGGACTTGCTGCCAGCGTAACTCCGATATAGACCAGTCGAGTTGGTTTACGCGTTGGCAAGCTTCCTTGAGACTCATCCTATTGCCGGTGTCGGGATCCTCCTCACGGAGCTTCACGATAGCCTGGACCAACGCCCACTGCGCGACAGGCTTGCCCAGCAGGTAATCGGCTCTGATCTCTCGCCGTCGAGCGTCTCCCTGATCGGTTTGATCAAGCAGGGAGTTGCTAAAGTGACTGACCTCGGAGCACAGCGCCTCCCAGAACTCCGTAGCTTCCTTCCTCATGACTCCCTGGGTTGCTTTGTCCGGCAAAGTCTCTGTGTTGATCTTACCATGCGTGTCTTCAAGCAAGTACTTGGTTCCCTCGTATAGGGTCGACAAAGTGGTGAACTGGCTTGCATTGACCGTCAGCGTGTTGCTCTTCGCATTCACCAATATATCGGGAATGGCATGGTCTGCACCTACCACTGCTTCTCTCACAATCACAGCGATGACATCATCATCAGCGGTGATGAGGTTTTCTGCCTTCGAGGTCTTCTTGGCGTAGCGGTTGACCTTGTTGAAGATTTTTCGAGACTTGATCTCATCATGCTTGATGAGAATGACGGTGCAAACATCCTCTGCTAAGTCGAGTCGAGGCTCCAGGTTTCGGATGACCTGCTGCTTTTCGTCCTTGCCTGTCATCGCAAACCCCAATGCGGCCAAGCGATGCTGACCATCGAGCGGAACCAGAACTTCATTGCCCTCAAGTGTCAAGAAGCCGAATGCGCTTCCCGCTGACTTGTACAAGTTCGGAACCTTGTCGCCATAGATCCTTGTCATGGGCTCGAACTCGGTATTTTCAGAGTGGAGCATCGTCACAATGAATGCCCCAAAGAACCGGTCAGGATCCTGAGCAAGGTATGGTGCGATCTGGCGCTTGACTCGATTGTAGTTAATCTCACGTTGATACCGTTCTTCAAGAGATAGGTCCGACCAACCCTCTATCTCTTGGGGGATGATTAGTCGCTCCGTGAGTTCCTTCGCTGGCATCGTTACGATCCAATAATCTGTAGTGCCGAACTTGCCCCGCATGGCGGGTAAGACTGTAGCCATGGCTGTCTCCTACTTCTGGGTCTTGTTGGTTAGAGGTTGAAGGTTCTTGATGTATCGCACCTCAATGCTGCCTATCGCTGATATTTGCTGGACAGGGATGTAGCGCACTCTCAGCTGAGGCCCCTTTGCCGTTACCCAATCAGCTAGGTGCTCATTGTGAGATCCCTTCCAGTGTTGCTCCAGACGTTGTGCGATAGGTTGCTTTTCGGCCTTGCCCACGTATATGCATCGCTTCCGAAACCACAATCCGTAGACTCCAAAAGCATGAGGCGGGATCTTGTCGAAGTCGGCCTTCCTGAAGGCTAGGTGTCCGTCTCGAGGCTTCCAGTCAGACACATGTCTATGACCGCGATGTTCGGTGATCGCTGCATCATTCATAGTGCGCAGACCGTGCAGGGTTCGGTGTCGTCTTCTTCGTCGAAGGCTTCGGCTAGGGCCTCGATTAGGGGGAGGTTGGCCCTGGTCTTGTTGGCTCGGGCCATGGCGGTCTCGTGGCGTTCGAGGATCTGGTCGCGGCGGTCGCGGAGCTGGACCAGGGTCTCGCCTCCCGACCACGTGTACTGGCGGCCTCGCATGGCCCGGTCGCCGAAGTCGGCGTCGCCGTCGACGCCGGCGTCCTGGAGGACCTTCTGCTCGATGGCGACTGCCCGCTCGAACAACTCAGGATGGCGCTCGGAGAGGCCGATCCACTCGGCCTTGCGCTGGTAGAAGCAGAAGTAGCAGCCCGAGCGGGTCCGCCACTCGTAGTAGTCGGGCAGGCCGATGCCGGCGTCCTGGAGGATCCTGAGCACCGACTCGTGGTCGATGCCGTCCTCCACGAACGGGAAACGGGTCTTGATGTTGGGCTTGGTCGAGACATAGCCCTTGCGGTTCGACTCGTCGGCTCGGATCGCCACGTACGACACGGCCGGCGCGTCGCCGATCCACTCCTCGATCGGCTTGATCTTCATGTTCTTCGTGCACCAGCGCATCTGCGGCGACGGCAGCGCCCCCCGGAACACCTCGAACCAGTGGTCGAAGCCCCGCGTCGCGTTCAGCCTGGCGATCGGCTTGGCCAGGATCACCTCCAGGCGGGTCAGGTACTCGTAGGTCTCGGGCAGCTCCGCGCCGGTGTCACAGAAGAAGTACTCCATCTCCGGTACCCGGTCCCGCATGTACACCGCCAGCGCGCTGGAGTCCTTGCCGCCGGAGATGCCGCAGATGTGGCGCACAGGCGCCTCACGCTCAGCCACCGGCAGCCCTCCGTCCCGCCTCAGCGACACCGGACACCGCCGGCTCGCTCCGCTCTGCCGCGAGGGGCCGGCCGTCGACGGCTCGAACGGTGGGATCGAGCCCGTCGCTCGATCCGTCCGCGGGGAGCAGGCGCTCGCTCAGAAGGGCCAACAGGCTCTGCTCCGCCCGCTGGGTCGAGCCGGCGATCTCCGCCAAGTCGGTCAGCATTTTGTTGAGGGCCGCCTCCATCTCCTGCCTGCGGCGGGTGTCGATGTCCACCAGCCGGATGTACTCACTGCCGTCTGAGCGGGTGACGGTCACCCGCAGCGCGTCGAACGGCCCGCCCCCATGGGCGCGCCGCTCGGCGTGCAGGGCGATCAGCCGGTGGAAGGCAGCCAGCCTCTCGGGCAAGTCGCGGCGGAATCGCAGCCGGTCCTCGTCGGTCCACTCCGCGGGTGCCTTGCGAGCCACGACGGTCGCCACCGTGGAGATCCAGTCCGCGTCGGATCCGGCGCTCTCGTTCGCCAGCGCCAGCACGAACGCCCGCACCGCAGGGTCGAGCACCTCGTCTCCCAATGCCGCGGCCTCGCCCATGACCGCTACGCGGCTACCGGTAGCGCTGGTGTCGAGCAGCAACTCCAGCGACTCGGAGAGCAGGCGGTCCAGGCACGATTCCAGTTCGTCCAGGGCCGCCACCACTGCGCTCGCCAAGTTGCCAGCCACGCCGCACTCCTCGGCGTCCGCCGCGACCGGGTCGAACCCCAGAGCCTCGGGCAGGGCGGCAAACAGCAGATCGTCGGGCTCGACCGCGACCGTCAAGGCCTCTCGCACAGCCAAGGCCTCAGCACCCAAGCCGCGGGTGTGGCGGGAATAGTTGTCCAGGCGGCTGATCCGCGAGACCAGACCGCTGACCACCGCAAGAACGTTGGCCACTCGCTGCCGACGGCTTCCGGCCCCGCGAGCGACAAGTCCGAGACAGTCCGCCAGCGCTTCGACCACCATGAGACGCCCACCGCTGGTGTTGGCGAAGTGCTTGATGTCGAAATGGACCGGATTGCGCACCATCCGCTCGGAGAGCTCGGACGACAGCAGCGGCTTGAACGTGCCGTGCTCGTAGATGGCGACCTCGTCCCGGAAGGCCAGCAGCCCCGCGGTGACGAAGACGGGCACCACCGCGGCCTTCATGCCGATCGGCGGCGACATGAGGGCGGCGTGGACATCGCTCAGGCTGATGCGCCGGTCCCTGGAGCGCTTGAACTCGCCTACCAGGACCTCCCACGCGGGTTTCAAGGTCGCGTCGGTGGGCGGACTGAAGACCATCGCCGAACCGCGCCGATCGGCTGAGTGCAGTCCGGTGCGCAGCAGGAACGACCGGTACATGGCGGTCTCGGGCCCGTAGCCCTCGAACCCCAGATCGGCGATGTCAGCATCGCCGCGCTCGATCATGGCCTCCAGCAGCAGGCGTCTCGACTTGGCCCCCTGTGAGGTCAATTCGCTGCGGTTGAGCATCTCGTTGCCCACCGCCGGCGTGTACGGGTAAGCGATGTCCGCGGCCGCCGATACCGGCGCGCTGCCCCGTCCGGCCGGAAGCTCGGTCAGGCCATCCCCGTCGTCGTCGCTCCCCAGCAGGATCCAGCGGCACGCCTCGGCGCCGAAGGCGCCGGCTAGAGCGTGATTGAGGGCGACACGGGTCTGCGCCAGACGCTCACCCAGCTCGCGCCGCGCCACCCGGTCGCCGGCCACGGCGGGATCGTCGAGCACCGCAGCCACCGCAGCTACCTCCCGAGCCGCAGCATCGACGGCCGACACGTCCTGCGGAATGGCCGCGACCACGGGCTTGACCCCGGATGCTGATCGGACCAGGCCGGGCAGTTGGTCGCTCGGATCGACGACGAGCAGGACCTCGCCGTCGTAGGGCGAGACCGCTTCGGGCGCGATCACCTGATCGTTCCCGCTGACATAGCGCCGGCTGAAGACCCGGAGCACGTCGTGCTCCGCGCTGTGACGAGCAGCGACGACCGGATCGGGTCGGTCGATCCCCGACACGATCTCACAGAGGGGCTCTCCCTGCACTCGGAGACGGGCGGCGTCCAAGAGCAGGCCGATATCGATGTCGCTGCCGTGCCAGATCCGGTACTCGTCGGCGAAGTCCCGATACGTGACGACGCCGGCATCCTCCAGTTCGGCCAGAGCCCCTTCAGCGTCCCGGCCGGTGAGTGTCAGCAGCCGCTGCGATGCTCGGATCGTTCCCGTGGTGGACACGAGGTTGAGCAGGGCGACGGCCTTCGCCATCCGCGCCTGTGGGGGAGTGAGGCCATGAGAGTCGCGCAACCGGGTGGCGATCTCAGTCCAGCGGCTCGACTGGCGGGCCGAAGCGATGCTGAGCGCACCGCTGGCAACGAAGTAGTCGTAGACCGCGTCGAGACCTAGAGATGGCAGCGAACCTCTAGCGGGCAGGTTCGTCGTCTGGAGAAACGACTGAACGCCGTCGGGGTGGGTGTCGGCGAGGAACGAGAACAGCGTGCGCTCGTGCTGGCCGTAGCGGCTGCACAACTCCGGCAGCACCAGCGCTGCCAGCGGATGCAGCGGATAGCAGGAGGCGATGACGGCCGGGTCCGCAAGTTCGGCGATGCCGAGGGCTCGAATCTTGCGGGCGTGCGTCCGTGCCCAGCGGTCGATGCGGGCCTTCAAGCTCACGTCGGCGACGTTGAACACCGTGCCGATGAGTGAGCGGGTCTGCTCGGGCGAGTCCACGTACGACACGTCCTCGAAGCGGCCCTGCACCTTGGTCCATTCACGGCGCTGCCCGCTGTCCGCGCCGGCCAAGCAGTCCTCGAACGAGAGGTGCTGCAGCGTGACCACAAAGATTGGCAGGCCCGATCCCTGCCCGGCCTCGGCGAGTTGCTGCAGCAAGTAAGGATCAGCGTCGCCGCTGTCGCGCACGGCTTCCAGGTTCTTGCCGAACTCGTCGATGATCAGCAGCAGCGGAGCGTCCTCCGCAAGGCGGCGGGCCACGTCGACAACGGTCGACGGCGAGGGGCTTGAGAAACGCGGATCGGTTCCGGCGTCAGCGCCCTCTAGCGCGCCGATCAGCTCGGAAGCGTCGACAGACCAATCCGCCGGGGGGGGGTAGGGCCGTCGCGAAGGGCTGCGGACCGCAGGGCGCGTGCTACGGTGCGGGCCAGCGGCTCGCGCGCCGCGGTGACCAGACCGCGTTTGAAGCCACGATCAAGGGTTCCGTGGCGCCGGTGGGCCCGCCGGATCAGATCGCCTGTGGCTGCGGACGTGCCATCGACGAGTCCCAAGGCGGCGCGCCGCAGCTTTGATCGGCCTCCGAACGCAGCGTCGAGCAGGAGAGCCAGCGACGACTTGCCCGACCCGTAAGGACCGGTCAGCGACCAAGCGCCACCTGCGGAGCCTGCCGCCGCGGCCGTGGCGATGCGCTCGACGACATCGAGGCCTCTTGCCGTGAGGACATAACCCTCCAGCGGCTCCGGCCGGGCGAGGTCGCGCTCAAGGTTCGCCGAGCGGGCGAAGCGACCGCTTACCTCGATGCTGCCGGCCAGCGTCGGCATCAAGCCGCCCCCGCCAAGCCGTTCAGGCTCCGCAGGCTGTCGCGAGAGTTGCGGCCCGCTCCGAGATCCTCCAGCAAGTCGTCGTCCACAGCAGCGTCACCCACGCAGCCCGCGCACACACCCGACGATGATGAGCCGTAGTAGTCGTCAAGCACCGCGGTCGCGATCTTCCCCGAGTCCTCCGAGTAGGCGAGCTGCCACGCACCTGCCGGAGTGGCCAGGGTCACCTCGTCGAATCGTTCCACGGCCGGGCCCAGGGCGGCCAGCAACTCCGTCTCGTTGAGCTTGAAGGCTCGGCCGGGGCTTCCGGGCTCGTGGGCCAGACGGCCGAGGGTGACCGTCCTGCCGCCGCTCCCGGTGCGGTCGATGTAGTCGAACACGGCGTAGGCAACGATCGCTGACGGCAGCGTCGGCTTCGGGCCGAGCGTGAACCGGTGCAGGCCCGTCGCGGGCGACCGTCCGAGCAGGTTCAACTCTCGAAGCGGGCAGTCCAACAGGTCGTCGATGCTGCCGCGCCGGGAACGCTCCGCCGGTGCGTAGGTGCGCAGCAGCGCTCCGATGTCCTTCTTGACGGACGACTCGTGCGGCGGCGTCCAGTCTGCGCCCGCCTCCAGTTGCGCAGCAACCGCCGCGGCGAGGTCGGTGTCGCTGAACTCGACGGCATTGAGCTCGTTGAACGCGAGCCACCAGACCGGCAGTCTCGAAGGCGGCGCCAGCAGCAGCCAGTGCAGCAACCACAGCGTGCCCGGGTCCTCCATGTAAGGGTCCCAGCCCTGCTCGCCAAAGAGGGCGTGGCCCCGGCGGGTCGGCACGAACTGCGGTGCTCGCCGGTTGGGGGAGTGCGGATCCTCGGTGATCAGCTTGGCGGCGAGCCCCCAGAAGCGAATGGCCCGCACCATGTTCTTTCCGACGCCGATCACGACCGGGGCATCCTTCCGGCCGAAGGCGTACGGGTCGGCGGCCGCAACGGCATAAGCCTTGCGGAACCAGCCGTAGCGCGGGTGGAACGTCTCGTGCCGAGCGAACGACCGCGTTGCTGCATCGACCAGCCTCACGAGGTGGCGCCCTTGATCACGGCATGAAGATAGCTCGCCCCTGCGACGGCGGCCTGGGTCTCCGGGCCGTAGCGCCTTCGTCAGACTCGCGTCATGCGCTCATCGCACGAACGCGCTCGACAGCTGCGACGGTTGCCCGGACGGCCGTGTCGATGTCAGCTTCGGTGGTGAAGCGGCCGAGGCTGAAGCGCGCAGACTCGAAGGCGGTCTCGTGGGACCGGCCCATGGCCAGGGGCACCTCCGAGGGCTCGATCGATCCTGCGCTGCAGGCGCTGCCGATGGACACTGCCACGGGGTCCATGTTGGCCATGACCGCCTCGGCGTCGGCGCCCACGAAGCACAGGTTCGCCGTGTTGGGCAGCCGCCTCGACGGATCGCCGTTCTGCAGCACGCGGGGGAGGCTGGTCTGGAGTTCGGATACGAGGCGGTCGCGCAGCGCTCCTACTGTCTTGGACTCCCGTTCGCGCTCTTCAGTGGCCATGCGGGCGGCGGCACCGAAGCCGACGATGCCGGCCATGTTGAGCGAGCCCGAATGCAGGCCGCACTCGTGGCCACCGCCAGAGCGTAGGGCCTCCAACTCTCCGAAGAGCTGCTCATTGGAGAGCCGATCTTCTCTGGCTGATCGCCTGGCGCATTTCACGGCGAATGGGTGCCCGTTCCTCGTGCTCCTCCAGCCGGGACTGGCGGTCGGGATCACCTTCTCGAATCCAGGACTCGAAACTCGATGCGGGGTCGTCGTCGATGTCAGCGAGGTCGGTATTCCAATTCTCCAGCAGATCAGCTTCCTCGTATGTGTGGTCGAAGGCCTGCTGAAACTGGCGTGAAGGAATAGCGAGCCGAGTCTGGTGGTGAACAAGTCGCTGCTGGAGCTGGTTGATCCCGGGGTGGGAGAGGCACGCCAGGCGACGCGCGGCCAGGAGTTCGCTGGTGAGCGCGAGCCCGAACTGATCGAGGCGAGCGACATGAAACTCACCGTCCAGCGGCAAGCCTGCCAATGGCATCCTGTTGAAATATCCGTCGCACCACAGTGCCGGTGCGATTTGGCCGTGTACCTCTACTGAGGCGACGGGCGTGCGTTGGGCGAGCTTCCCGTTCCTGCCGCGAATCGCGCAGGGATGTCCGATCACGATGGCTGGCGACGAGCCGACGCCGGGGATGTCGACGCTGGAGAATACGTCGCCCGTGAAGAGCGGCCGATGCGGGTTGACGTCGGCTCCGACGGCCGAGTAGAGCCGCTCCGGGTCCGCCGCTGGCTCCAGGCTCACCCGGCCCCGGCCTCAGTTCGCATCCGGATTGCCCGTTCGCCGTCTCCGGCCCGGTAGACCTCGAACCGGTCGTCCAAACTGTCCCGCCAAGCCGGCACTGCCCGGTCCAGGAGTTCGGCGCTTCCGATGTGCTCAGCCGCATACTCCACTAGGTCGTGGACCTGCCCGGCGGCAAGGACGTCGATTCCCGTGAAGCTGGATTCGGCCAAGGGCATGTCCAGCCAGGAGGCGACGTCAGAAATGAGATGATCGCTCGCGAGCACGCCTACGAGGGCCACGAGCCGTGCGAGCCTTCGGCGGTTCTGTCCCGCCACCGCTTCACCCTGGCGCCATTTCCTGACGGCGGGGATGGACACGCCGACGATCCGCGCAATGGAAATCCACGAGAATCCGAGGTCGGCGAGTTCCGAGAGCAGGTCGGCGGGCGCCCTTTTGGCTGCCTCGTCGGTGCGGGACTCGAGCTGAATTCGAAGCGAATCGCTGTGCACTTGAGCCACATCCTGAGAGAGGACGCCGACGTCGGACCTCAGCGTCCCGGCCATGTTCGCCACCACGTCGGGGGACAGCCGCGTCGGCTGATCGATATGAGGGGTGTTGACCGATGTCGCCGACGTGGGCTCGGTTGTCAGTTGAGTCGTCGATTCAGTCACTTGTCTGGTCCTGTCTGAAGACTTCCAGTAGGGAGGGCTTGAGGAGGCTGTCGAACAGGGCCCGCAGGGGACGGCGCAGGCGGTCCGTTGCTTTGACGATCCTGTCGGCGGTGAATGCTGGGATGTCGCTCGGTTGCCACGAGCTGTCGAAGTCCAGCATGAAGATCGGCCCGTCGGGCACCCGGGGACGCCTCAGGGGCCCGGCCGGCGACACGATTGGGCCAGCCGACGGACCGTACCGAAAGACTAGGGACTGGTCCGGGGCCACCTGGTACTGGACCGCTCCCGTCCATTCGGTCGGGGTGAGCTCAGGCGGCAGGGCCGGAGCCATCAGCGACGAGTCGAGCCACCGGCTCCATTGCGGCTTTGACTCGGGAACGGTGATCTCGTCGATGTAGCGGAGCCCGACGCGTGAAATCCCGTCGGGCCTCAGCACGCTCTCGACTGCGGCCGACGCCCGTTCGAGGAGATCTCGAAAGTCGGCGAAGCGCACGTAGTCGACGACCTCCACGGTGAAGTTCTCCGGTCGGGCCGTGATGATCCTCGTTCGTTTCCTGGACGTGATCCGGCCGACCGTCTCCGATCGCAGGGACGCTTGCGGCCCAGCGGCACCGACGCCCGCCTCGAAAGTCTGTGTGGTGTCGTTGTGGATCACCCAGTCAGCGCCGAGCGCGTCGCGGATACGCCTGTGGATCGCCATGCCGAGGGCACCCTCAGCAACCGCCGGGTAGCGCACCTCGGCCGCAACGAGCGCGAGCGGTGCGTTCGGGAAGATCTCGCCGCTGTTCATGCTAAAATGATACCGTACCTGTAACTAGATCTGTAATCTTGGATGCAAGGCCCGTTCGTTCGCTGGCCCCTGCTGCATGACTTGATGATGAAGTATACGGCCTTTTCATTCTGTTTGATACCATTAAATGTTTCGGAGGAAAGTAGCGGCGAGAGATAGAGCAGTGACGGCTGGTTGCACTCGATGCGCAGCCGGCCATCGCGACTACGCCGTCGCTGGCTTAGTCGCAGATGCGCCGAACCCATGTCTCGGGCCGCCCTTGAAGCCCAGACCGAAGAGCCGCCAAGTCGACAGCGGCAGTATTGCGCCGGCACAGGATGGGCACCCCTGTCGTTACTGATGTCGTGCTGTTTATCATCCAAGCGTGGTGAGGTTCGTGCACTCTGCGGACTGGCAGCTTGGTAGGGCGCCGTACTACCTGAGCGAGGAGGCCAGGGCCCGGTTCAGGGAAGCCCGCGTCGAGGTGGTCGGCGCCATCGCGGAGCTTGCCGTGCAGCAGCACTGTGACTTCGTGGTGGTGTGCGGCGACGTGTTCGAGTCGAACAACATCAGCCGGCAGGTGCTCGTGCGGGCCCTGGACAAGATGCGCGCTGCGGCCCCGCTTTCCTTCTATTTGCTGCCGGGCAACCATGATCCGCTGGACGCGTCCTCGATCTTCCGGTCGCAGACTTTCGGTGAGCATGCGCCAAGCAACGTGACGGTGCTGGGCGATTGTGAGCCGGTGCAGGCGGCGTCGGGTGTTGAGTTGATCGCTGCGCCTTGGGCCAACAAGCGCCCACTTGTCGATCTCGTCGGCGAGGCTTGTGAGAGCCTCGAGGCGACGGATCGGTTGCGCGTGGTCTGTGGCCACGGCGCGGTGGACGCGGTGGGGCCCGAGTCGAGCGATCCGGCTCATATCTCGCTTGGTCGGCTGGAGGAGCGGATCGAGTCGGGTGTCATCCACTATGTGGCGCTTGGCGACCGCCATTCGACGACCGATGTGGGCGACACTGGAAGGGTCTGGTATTCGGGCGCTCCCGAGCCGACGGACTTCGATGAGGTCGAGCCGGGGAATGTGTTGGTTGTCGACCTCGATCGCGACGGTGCGGGTAGATCGCCGCACGGTGGGGACCTGGCGGTTCGAGCAGCGAGACTGGGAGTTGGGCACCGACTTGGACATCGATGCGCTGCGAGATTGGCTGAAGTCTCCGGACAACAAGGAACGCTGCATCGTGAGGGTGAGCCTTCGAGGTCAGGTGTCCGTCGCCCAGAGGGCGCGGCTCGAACAGATGCTCGATCACTACACCGACTTGCTGGGCGGTTTGGAGGTTCGCGACGGCGAGGGTGGCTTGGCGGTGGTCCCCGACGACGCGGATCTCGACGACTTCGCCGTGTCGGGCTACGCGCGTGAGGCTCTGTCGGATCTCAGCGAGATGGCCCAGTCCGGCGACCAGGCTGGGATCGCTCAAGATGCCTTGGCGCTGCTGTACCGGCTCACGAGGGCACCGGCATGAGGCTGCACAGGGTCAGGCTCAGCAACTATCGGGGCGTCGCTGACTGCGAGGTCGAGTTCCCCGCTCAAGGGATCACTGTTATCGAAGGACCCAACGAGGTCGGCAAGACATCCATACCGGAGGGACTTGACCTGGTCCTTACGAGAATGGACTCGTCTGGGCACCGGCAAGTCAAGTCGGCCCAACCGGTCGGGCGCGATGTGGGGCCCGAAGTGGGGATCGAGATGTCCACCGGCCCATACCGCTTCGTCTACCGCAAGCGGTGGCTCCGTCGCCGCGAGACGGTTCTGAATGTGCTGACGCCGCAGCCTGACCAGCTCACCGGGCGCGCAGCCCATGAGCGAGTGGAAGAAATCCTCGGCGAGACTCTTGATGGCGACCTGTGGCGAGCGCTGAGGATCGAACAAGGTGCTGAGCTTTCCCTGCCGGGCTTCGACGTGCCGTCGCTGGTTGGAGCCCTCGACCAAGCCGCGGGCGGAGATGATGCATCAGACGAAGACGACGATCTATGGACCCGGATCTGCGACGAGCACGAACGGTTCTGGACAGCGACGGGCCGGCCCAAGCGGGATCGCAGCACAACACAGGCAGAAGTAGAGACGGCTCAGTCACGGGTCTCCGAACTGCAGGGTCAGCTCGACAGCATCGACCGGGGCGCAATCGAAATGGGCCGCCTGGCGACCGAACAGCGACGACTTGCGTCGACCCGGGACCAGTGCGATCAGCAAGCGAGCGAACTCAGCGAACAGTGGAGTGCCACCGAGCAGGTCCGCACCAAGGTTGATCGTCTGGCTGCCGCTAGCGATGCAGCCACGCTGAGGCGTGACAGCATCGCGATCGAGCAGCAGCGCCGTCGAGAACTCGTCCGCGAACTCGATTCCCGGGCCGAGGAACTCGAGGCACTAGACGCCCGGGCGCTGCAGTCGGCGCCCGCCCTGGCCGCCGCCATCCACCACGTCGAACAGACCGCAGCTGACCTGGAGGCCGCCCAAGCCGCCGCCAGCATCGCTCGGGCCGACCAGCGCCGCGCCGACGAAGACCGCGACCATCACCGCAACCGCATCGAGGTGGAACAACTCTCAGAACGCCACGAGCGGATCGTCGAGGCGGAGCAGAAACTGAACCAGGCCGACATGGTGCTCGAATCGGTCCAGATCGACGATGACCTGCTTCAGCAGATCGAGCGAGCACACCTGGCGGTGGTGAGAGCGGAGGCCGCGGCCGCCTCGGTCGAGACGACCGCGCTGCGAGACCTCTCGATCAACATCAACGACGAGGAGGCCGTGCTCGGCGCCGGCGAGACGCAACACACCGTCGTGGACGAAGACGTGTTGCTCGTAGTGCCCGACACAGCCGAGATCCGGGTACGGGCCGGAACCGGCTCCCAGAGCCTCTCCACCCAGCGGCGCCGCGCTCACGACGAGTTCCGTCGCCTGTGTGAGGCGGCAGGAGTCGCCGATCAGTCCGAGGCTCGACAAGCAGCCCAAGAACGCAAGGACGCGGCGCGGCAGCGCCAAGATGCGCTTGACACAATCGCTCGCGACCTGCGGGATCTGACTGTGGACGTCCTGCAAGGCAAGATCGAGGGACTCACGAAGCGGGTGAACGCCTATGCCACCGAGCGACCCGAAGACCCGCCCCTGCCCCCGGACTTCGAAACAGCCAAGCAGGTCGCCTCAGCCAAGGCGCGCACCGTCGAGGAGAAGCGCGCAGAGTTCGACAGCTGCAACCAGGCGGCCAACAACGCCTCCAGCGCCCTTCAACAAGAGCGCATCAACGAGTCGAACCTCGCCGGCATGATCAAGATGGCCCGCAACGCAAAGACGCAGGCGGCTGACGCGCTGGAGTCGGCACGGTCCCGGCGATCCGACGGCGCGATCGCGTCCGAACTTTCCCAAGCCGAAGAGGAAGCCTGCGCGGCTGTTGCGTCACTCGAAGACGCCGAGGCAGAGCTTGCAGCCGCTGATCCGGAATCACTCGAAGTGAGGCTGCAGAACGCCCAAGCCGCCGCGCGGCGCGCCAGCGACAGCCTCCAAGCAAACGAACAACAGCAGAACGAACTACGCATCACACTGTCCGTGCGCGGGGAGGACGGACCCCATACCCGCCACGAAGAAGCCCTCGGACACCTCCTGCACATCGAACGCGAGCACCAACGCGCCGAGGCAAGAGCCGAAGCCGCGCGCCTGCTCCACGACACCTTCTCCCGCCGGCGCCAGGAAGCCCGACAGCGCTACAGCGGACCCTTCAAGCAGCGCATCGAGCAACTCGGCCGCATCGTGTTCAACCCCTCGTTCTCGGTCGACATCGACCAGAACCTCCGCATCGTGCGCCGCACACTCGACGGCGACACCCTCCGAGTCGACCAACTCAGCGCAGGAGCCCTAGAACAACTCGCCGTCATCAGCCGACTCGCCTGCGCAGCCATCGTCAGCCCCGACGGCGGCGGAGCCCCCGTCATCATCGACGACGCCCTCGGCTGGAGCGACCCAGACCGCCTAGAACGCATGGGCGCAGCCATCGCCGCGGCCGGTGAACACTGCCAGGTGATCATCCTGACCTGCACCCCGGGCCGCTACGCCCACATCGGCAACGCCACCACAATCCAACTGCCGACAGAAACCTGACTGCACCGGTAGCCCAGCGATCGAGATCAGCTTCGGACGCTCGCAGATTGAGCGGCTCGACGGAAGGAAGCGGAAGACCCGAGTCCAGGAATCGGTCATCGTCTTCAGGTCCCTTCCGATCTTCGACAGATGCCGCGGTGGTATCCGTTGCTCGTCGTACTTGCGCCAGGCAGGTACGAGCGGATCGTGTGACGTGTTCAACAGCTTGTCGGCCGTATCGGCTACTTGGTGAGCCACCGACGGAGACGAGATCGCAGGATGAGCACCGTCAACGGTGCATCGAAGCGGATATCGACGACGGTTGCGGCGCATCCGGCGATACTGGAACCATGCTCTCGACCGCCGACATCGCTCGACTGGCCGCCGAAGGCGAGTCTGAGACCGTCGAGTTCAAGGCCACGACGGGAAGCCGCGCATCGGCGGCCCGCACCCTGTCGGCGATGTTGAACGGCCGAGGCGGACGTGTGCTCTTCGGAGTGCAGCCGGATGGTCGGGTCAGCGGCCAGCATGTAGCTGATAGGACGCTTCGCGAGGTAACGCAAGCGTGTCGAGACATACGCCCCATGCACCCGCCCTCGATCGAACGCGTGCCTCTACCGGGCAGTGCCGGGCTCGAAGTCCTAGATGTAGCCGTCCCAGCTGGCAACACCAAGCCGTACTCCTACAAGGGGAACTACTACATGCGGTCTGGGTCATCGACCGTCGATATGCCCGACGCGATCCAAGTGAACTTGATGCTGGAGCGCGCGCACGGACTTGACCGGTGGGAGCTAGAGGCCTCGCAGCGGGAGTTGAGCGCCATCGACCGGGATGAGGTGTACGCGTTCCGGGATGAAGCGGCGGCTGCGAGGCGTGCCGGGTTCGACGCCGACGCGTCGGTCGCTGATGTCCTTCGGGCGTTGAGTCTTCTCGACACTGAGGGTGTCCCCAACCGAGGTGCAATTGCTCTGTTCGGGCGTGCTCGGGCCTTCGCCGGCCAGTATCCGACACTGGGCTGTCGGCTCGTGGCGGTGGATGGCACCCACATCGAGGAGGAGTTGCGGGACGAAGTTCTCGTTCACGACAATGCCTTCGCCTCGCTCCGGAGGGCTATGTCGTTCTGCGCGGAGCACCTGCACCGGCCAGTGCGCATCGGTGATCGACTTCAAGCCGATGTCGGTATGGAAATACCGCTCGCAGTAGCGCGCGAAGCGCTCGCCAACGCCTTCGGGCACCGCGATTATGCTGTCGCGGGGCTGGTCCAGGTACGGATCTACTACGACAGGCTCGAAGTGTGGTCCCCGGGAGGCCTGCGCTTCGGACTGGAGCCAGCTGACCTGTACGAGCCCCACGGGTCGCATCCGTGGAATCCGAACATCTTCGGCGGCCTCTATAGGCGCGGGATGGTCGAACAGCTCGGATCGGGGACACTGCGGATGGTACGACTGTGCGTTGAGGCTGGCCTCGGACGCCCCGTGTTCATGGCCCACAGCGCGTCGGTTGCCTCCATCGTCCCAAGGAGCGGATTCTGGCTCGCACCCGACGGGTCGATCGTGGCACCGGGCAAGCGGGAAGGGGTGCTGCTGGCGGTGCTTGCAGAGGGTCCAGCCCCGCGCGGCCAACTCATTGCGAGGGTCGGTGCTACCACCGGGGAAATGCGTGAGATGCTGAACCGACTACGGGATGCTGGCCTTGTGCGCTCCGAAGGTCACGGCAGAGGCGCGTACTGGATGCTCAACAGCTAGGCAATGTGCTCCATTTGGAGGGGAATAGAGCGGAGGGGTGCGGTGTGTGGCGCGTTGGTGCAGGTCAGGGCAGGTGTTGGGTGTGTCAGCTACCCCCCTCTATTTGGAGGGGAATAGAGCGGAGGGGTCGGGACTCCTGTCAGCCTGTCATGGCGCGGACGCGCTCTACGGCTGCGATAGTCGCTCGGATAGCGGTGTCGATGTCAGCGTCGGTGGTGAAGCGGCCGAGGCTGAAGCGCGCAGACTCGAAGGCGGTCTCGTGGGACCGGCCCATGGCCAGGAGCACCTCCGAGGGCTCGATCGATCCTGCGCTGCAGGCGCTGCCGATGGACACTGCGACGGGGTCCATGTTGGCCATGACCGCCTCGGCGTCGGCGCCCACGAAGCACAGGTTGGCCGTGTTGGGCAGCCGCCTCGACGGATCGCCGTTCTGCAGCACGCGGGGGAGGCTGGTCTGGAGTTCGGACACGAGGCGGTCGCGCCGCGCTCCTACAGTCTCGGACTCCCGTTCGCGCTCGTCGGCGGCTATGCGCGCGGCGGCACCGAAGCCGACGATGCCGGCCACGTTGAGCGAGCCCGAGCGCAGGCCGCGCTCGTGGCCGCCGCCATGGAGCAGGGCTTCCAGTCGCCTGAGGCTCTGTCGTGTCCCGACCAGTGCGCCCACGCCGCCGGGTCCACAGATCTTGTGCCCGCTCAGCGACACCAGATCCACACCCAGTTCCTGCATGTTGAACGGCAGGCGACCTGCCATCTGGGTGGCGTCACAGTGGAACAGTGCCCCCGCAGCGTGTACTCGCTCCGAAATCTCACCCACCGGGTTCAGCACGCCGGTCTCGCTGTTGGCTGCCATGACCGACACCAGCACCACGTCGTCACGGACCATCTCCTCCACGGTCGCCGGCTCGACGAAGCCCCTGGAGGTCACCTCGATCACGTCCAGCTTCACCAGGCCGTAGCCGTCGAGCCATCGCGCCGTGCCTGCCACCGAAGCGTGCTCCACCGCGGAAACGAGCATCCGGTGCCTGCCCTTAGGGGCAGCCTCGACCGCACCTTGCAGAGCCAGGTTGTTGGCCTCGGTCGCTCCCGACGTGAACACGACTCCCGAGGCGCGCCCGCCCACCAGCGCAGCCACCTGTTCGCGGGCGTCGTCCACTGCGGCCGCCTGTCTGCGCCCGAAACGGTGCACCGACGAGGCGTTGCCCACCGAGTCCGTGAGGATCGGCATCATCGCCTCCGCCACCCGCGGGTCGAGCGGCGACGACGCGTTGTAGTCGAGATAGACCTCCCTCACGCCGTCTCCAGCGCCTGGATCTGCTGGGGCAAGGCCTGGGTTCTGAGCATTTCGTCCCTTGAGCTCGGCAGACTCCTGGAGCCACCAAACTTGGCGTCTCGGGCCGACGCTACCCGGCCGCTCAAGGCGAGACGCGGAGCGCCATGGCGGCCGACTATTGGCGCGGCCGGGGCTTGTGCTGTGGTTGCCAGCAAGAGGGCATCCGTCCTCTCGGGCAGCTTTCTCGCCATCGACGGCGCCATAACCGCCCAAACCTCCATCACCGCTGACCCCGTCGCGTCGAGGCCTGGGGTCAGAGCAGGGCGAGCGTCAGCGGCACCGCCATCGCCGCCGCGAACCCGATGACCACGGCCGCCAACCATCGGACCTGCTTGGCCATCGCGAGCTTCAAGTCGGCGAAGCCGGTCCGTACCTCCCCCTTGAGCTCCGACAGTTCCCGATTGGTCTCGTCGATGCGGGTGTTCATTGCGTCGATGCGGGTGTTGGTTCCGTCGATGCGGGCGTCGACGCGGGTGTTCATTGCGTCGATGCGAGCGTTGGTCTCGTCGATGCGAGCCCCCTGTCGCGACTCGGAGTCCGCGATTTGGATCATGAGCCGGCCCTCGGATTCCTTCAGCTCACCCAGAACCCGCGTCTCGCTGGCCCTGATCTCCCGCAGGAGCATCTTCTCGCTGGCCTTGACGTCCTCCTTGGTGGCGACCTGATCCCATCCCATCGGGGGGTAGCTGCTCCATGAGGGTCCTCGCTGCCTCCTGTCCAATCGCGTCGGTCAACTGGTTGTACAGCGTCGTGCGTTGCGTCTCGGTCATCACCATGGCGACGTCCCCTCTACTCGATGGCTGTCTCGATTAGCGGGGAGCCTTCAAAGGTGCTTCCGATTCACTGTTGACCAAGCTAGCACAGTCTCAGTAGTCCGGAAAATATCGGAAGCAGCACTGTAGCATGTGATTGCTTGAAAAATCAAACACCGCGGCCGCGATCTCGATTCGATCTGGATCGCCCTGTTCTCGGGAGCGCTGCGACGCAGCTGGTTGTCTGCCGTACCATGCCAGGCGTCGCGGTCGGTCGGGGCCTTCGGCCGGGCGGCTCCAGCCGAGAAGCGAAAGGATGCGCCCAATGCTTACCCAGGGACTTGACCATGTGGCCGTCATCACCAACGACTCCGATCGGCTCCAGCGCTTCTACATCGAGATGTTCGGGGCCACCGTGGAGTTCGACGGCGAGGAGTTCCCCGGCGGGCCTCGCATGACCGTCATCAACATCGGCCCGGCCACCGAGCTGAACGTCTTCGAGATCGACGGCAACAGCCAGGCCGACCACCAGACGCCGATGTTCGGCCGGGGCCGGCTCGACCACATCGGCCTGCACGCCGCCAGCCTCGACGACTTCGACGAGATCCGCTCCCGGCTCATGGCCGCCGGGGCCACCGACGGAACGGTCACCGACTTCGGCCGCAAGCTCAGCTTGTTCTTCCGGGATCCCGACCGGATGGAGTGCGAGGTGCTGGTGGCCAACCCCGAACCGGGCCGAGTTCCGATCGGCAGCGCCTCACACCTCTACCTGTAGCCCGGCCGTATGGGCAGCCCGGGCCGGACTAGCGGCCCTGGCTCCCGTCGGTGCTCATCCGTGGCCCATGGCTCGATGCGGTTGACCGTGGGGATCGAGACCGTCGCGCTCGCTGGTTCCGAGTTGTTGAGCGCACCTGGTCCCAGTTAGCGCCCCGCTTGGTGGCCGGCACCTCCACCGCACCGGCCATCTCGAGCAGGTCGGGCGTCCGGGCGATGATTGCCCGATGCTGCTCCACCCGGAACACCACTCGGTCCCCAGTCTCCAGGGCCAACGCTTCGCGCACCGCCTCGGGAATCGTCACCTGGCCCTTCGAAGCAACTCTCGCCGAGACGTCCATCACGTCCTCCTTACCTCACACTTGAAGTAGGGATAGACGTTAACCGCTGCGAGCTGAGGCCCCTGGGTTGGAGGGTAGAATATGGAAATAACCTGAAACCAGCTTACAATAAGCTATATTCACATCTGTGATGCGTCGGGCTCACCGTGGCTGCAGGCGCGGTCCGATCATGTGGGAGGAATCGTCATGGGAACATTCGAGTGGCCTATGCGGATCGCCGGGTCGAGCAGCGAGCGGTCAGCGGAGATCGAGGCCACCGTGGACACCGGTGCCTTCTACACCATGGTTCCGGCGCGCCTGTTGCGCGAGATCGGCGTCGAACGCTCTGCTAGGCGCCCGATGCGACTGGCCGACGGCAGGGTCGTCGATGCCGACATCGGCGAGGCGCGGGTGACCGTCAACGGCGAGAGCGTGACGACGCAGGTGGTCTTCGGAGAGGATGACGCTCCGCCCCTGCTCGGCGCCTACACCCTCGAAGGCCTCGCCCTAGCAGTCGATCCGGTCGATCAACGCCTGATACCCCTCGGCGCTCTCCCGTTGTGAACACGCCGGTGTAGGGGCAGTGTTTGTCGGGCATTATGGGCGTGTGGATGTGAAGACCCTGAACCGTCCGGTGTACTCCCTTGCGGATGCTGCGGAGATTCTGCGTATGAGCCCCAGCACGCTCGCGTGGTGGCTCGACGGCGGCGAGCGCGGGCGGCGCGTCTATCCGCCGGTGATCCGCATCGAGCCGACAGGCGAACGCAGCCTCACGTGGGCCGAGTTCGTCGAAGCCGGTCTGTTGCGCCAGTATCGCCGAGAACTTGGTGTGCGGCTTCACGAGATCAGGAAGTTCGTTGCTGCTCTCAGGGATGAGTTGGGCGTTGAGCACCCGCTGGCCCATGCCCGTCCGTGGGTGGGTGCGGGTCCGCGACTGCTGATGCGTTTCCAGCAGGAGTGCGACCTGCCCGGCGAGTTGTGGCTCATCGCGCCTGTCAGCGGTCAGTTGATGCAGTTGCCACCGGCTGAGTCATTCGTGAAGCGTGTCGAATGGGACGATGATCTGCCTGTTGCATGGAGGCCGCACGACGATGCGAGCTCACCCGTCCGGTGCCGTCCGGGCCGCCGCTTTGGACGCCCCGCCGTATGCGGCATCAGCACATCGGCGATCTTCGAGCATCTTGATGGGGGAGAGTCCGAGGAGGAGGTAGCCGATCAGTTCGATCTGGCCGTGCGGGATGTCCGCTGGGCGGTGGCGTATGAGACTTCCCGCGCCGCGCCTCTCGCGGCGTGAAACCCGCCACGGTTCGCTACTACTTCGACGCCGACATCCTCGGTCTCGGCAAGGTTGTCGCCGGACTCCGCCCTGACGCGACCTACCCGGGAGATCCTGGCGACATCATTCACAAGAGTCAGCGGCCTCCGTGCGCTGTCGCGAGTACGGATGTTGACGATGTCGACTGGATTCCATACGTCGCGGACAGGGGAATGATCGCTATTTCCCGGGATGCGAAGATATCGAGGCGTGTCGCAGAGGTCGACACGGTAGTCCAGCACGGAGCGCGACTTGTCGTCCTAAGCAGCGCCGACGCCCGAACGGTCTGGGAACAGCTTGAGGTGCTCATGTGCCAGTGGCGACGAATAGAACAGCTTGTAGGCCTGACCGGCCCGTTCATCTACCGCGCTAGTCGCACGCAGTTGAGCCCTGTTCGGTTGCCGTGACGGCCGGGGACCGGCGACCGTCAGGTGCGGTACCGGTGCGAGCGCGAGTGACGCCCACGGCGAAGCAGCCAAGTAGCTCCCACCACTGCCAGGGACGCCACGGCAAGGATCTGTGGTCCACAACCGGTGGATGCGGCAGGAGCTTGCCGCCTGCTCGTCTTGCCCGCCGACGCGCGGCCGGATCGGTGGCCTCGGGGGTGATGGCGGTCAGCCGGGACATCGCCGTGCTCGATCCATTCCTCTAATCGCTCCTTGGCGTCCCAGGCCTTGTCCTGCAGCTGTTGGAGGGTGCTGTGCAGGTAGCTGTGCTCCGAAGCGTCGGCGACGGTCATTGTCTCGACGTTCTCGTGCAGTCCGGCCATGGTGAGATTGGCCGACCCGACAAGAAAGGCCTGGGGCGATCCAGCGTGGTCGCAGGCGGCCCAGACCTTGAGGTGGGCCTCGGAGCGCCCTTGGTTGGAGCGGTCGGTGCGGTACCAGTTGAGCACGGTCACGTCGCTGCGCTGAACGAAGCCGAGAGCGGTGCGGCGGTGGGAGTCGGTGGCCTTCGCGAAGTTGCGGCTCTTCATGTCGCGGACCACGGCATGGCGGTCTACAACGCGTCCAAGGCGGCGGTGCACGGCCTGACCCGCTCGATCGCCATCGACCACGGCGCCGACGGCATCCGCTGCAACGCGGTGGCGCCGGGCTGGATCGCCACGCCCATGGCCGACACCATCTTCGAGCAGGCCGCTGATCCAGGGGCGGCCCGGGACGCGGCGGTGCAACGCCGCCCGGTGGGTCGCCTGGGCCGTCCGGAGGATGTGGCCGGTCTCGTGCTGTGGCTCGCCAGCGACGAGGCCGCCTTCGTGTCCGGCAGCGTCTTCACCATCGACGGCGCCCTAACCGCCCAAACCCCCATCGCCCCATGAGTCCGCCCCGTCCTCGGCAACCCGGCACGGTAGATCAGATCGATATACCGTCGGCGCATGGATACCAGGACCGAGCGATGGTCGATACGAGTGACCCCGGCTGAGGACACCATCGTGCGCCGGGTTCTGGCCGATGTGGGGATGTCCCTGAACGACTACGTGGTCAGTTGCGCTGTCGCGGCTGCGATCGACGACTTGGCGGATCGGCGTGTCTTCACGCTGTCGGCGGAGGCTTGGGACGAGCTCCAGGAGATCCTCGACCGGCCGCCGATGCCCAAACCGAGGATCGCCGCGCTGCTGACCGAGCCGTCAGTGCTTGATGCCGAGTGAGCGACTAGCGGAGACCGTGCCTACGATGCTGCTGTGTCGCCTTGCCGTTGACCGCGGCCACCACGGCAGGGGGCTGGCCGCGGCACTCCTGAAGCACTTCCTGCAAAGGCACTTGAGGTAGCTGCTATCACCGGCTTGCGTCTGGTGCTGGTCCACGCCAAGGATCCGCAGGCCGCCGGGTTCTACCGCCGCGTCGGATTCGAACCCTCGCCGATGGACGACCTGACGCTCATGCTCCTCGCCAAACGCTCATGCTCCTTGCCAAGGACATCGAACCCTGACGGACACAATCGCGGCGACCACCAGGTACCGCTCCACAAGGCTGCGATACCGTTTCGACGGCTACAACACTTCCATCGCGCCATTCTCACCGAATTCTGGTCGGGCGCTCAACGCCGGCCGCGGCCGTCACTGCTCGGCGGGCTCTTCGGGCTCCTCCACCTCGGGCTCGTCGGGCTCGTCGGGTTCCTCGGGCTCTCTGGACTCGTCCGGTGCGGCCGGGGGAACCGGGGCCAGGTAGCCGACGATCAGCAAGAGCACGCCGACCACGATGAACGACACCACCCGGCCGAGCGCGGTCAGGCTGCTCAGGTCCACCAGGAACAACTTCAATACCACCACCGCCATCCACGACGCTCCTGCCACCCACACCGCTCGGCGGGCCATGCGTACTCCGGCCACCATCCCCGAAAGACCGATCACCGCCCAGAGGATCGACAGCGACGTCTGCAACTCGGTGGTGTCCCACAGCGCCTCCAACTCCCACGGCACGTCCAGCCAGTGGCTCACGGTCCGGGCCGTCTCGACCGTGGCGAGCACCACACCGACCCCAGCCAGCGCCGGCGTCCAGCGGGCCGTCACCAGGTCCCGGAACAGGTGGTCCCCCTGGGCGCGGGCTAGCCCCCTCCAGGTGAGCAGCGCGGCCAGCTGCAACCCGATTAGGACTCCCAAGGGGTTCACCACCGGCAGGAACAGCAGCGGCTCGGGGTCTCCGTCGTGGGACAACGCCGCGCCGAGCACCACCACTGCGAGCACCACCAGCAGCGGGCCGGCGCAGGCCAGAAGGTACGCCCGCCAGTGGGCCGCGACCGGCCACGCCAGCCGGCGGCGGCCGACCATCGTCGCGCTCGCCAGCGCCAGGACCGCAGCCACCGTCGCGGCCAGCGGCCAGACGCCTTGAGCGGCTCGGTCGACCTGCCAGTATACCTCGGCGGCCACCAGGGCGGCCACCGTCCAATAGCCGCCCGTGTGGACCAGAGCCAGCAGCCGCGGGAACGAGCCCTCCCGGCGGCGCAGGAACAGGTATTGCGCGGCGAGGGCTGGAGGCCAGGCCGCCCATCCCCACTCGTCCAGGGGGTGGGACTGAGCGACCAGCGACAGCACCAGCATCACGACCAGGGTCGGCAGGATCAGGAGACCCACTGACTCGAGCTGTTGCCATCGCAGCCGGCGGGCGCCCAGCGCTCCGGCTGCGAACGATCCGACCGTGAACCCCAGAAGCGCCGACAGATGACTGCTGTCGGGCAGTTGCTGGACAATCTCCATCACCCCGCCCGTCAGCCACCACAAGACCCCCCAGGCAAGCGCAGTCCAAACGAGCGCCTGGTCGCCGTCGCCTTGCTGCGGTCTGCGGCCGAGCAGCCAGCCCGACGCCAAGCCGGTCACGGCCAGCAGCAGTGCCCCCAGGAAGTGCTCGTTCACCAGCGCCGGCGCGTCCTCCGGATAGGGGAGGGCTTCGCCGAGATGCTGGACGAGGGACCCCGCGGCCAGAACCTGTAGGACCGCGCCGCCGATCAGGGGAAGCAGGCGGTCCCGCCGGCAGCCCAGCCACAGCAGGACCAGGCCCTGCACCGCCCACACCGTCGACGTGAAGTACGTGTCCAGCGCCAACGGCACCGCGATGGCGCTGAACACTACGCCCAGCGCGGTGTAGGCCTCCGCCAGCTGGCGGCGGTCGACGCCCAGCCGGCGTGAGCTCAGCGCCAGCATCCCCTGGACCAGGGCCAGCGCGGCGGCGGTGATGGCCAGACCGTACTCGGTGTGGCCCACCGCCAACTGCTGGAGGCCGAGACCCGCGAAGGGCGTGCCGAACAGGAGCGGCGCCGTCCAGGCCTCGCGCACGAACGCGATGTCCGGCGCCCGCGACTCACTGAACACGGCTTTGAGGTCGGGAGCCTCGCGGGCGGCGAACAGGGCCGGCAGCCCCATGTACATCAGCACGAACAGCGCGATGAACGGCTGGGTGGACACCCACTCGTCCTGCTCGTGGCGGTTGGCCAGCCAGAAGTACGCGAGACCGAACGTGAAACCGAAGCCGAGGAGGTTCAGCTCCGGCCAGGTCTTGAACCAGGCGACCCCGACGATGGCCGCGTTCAGCACCAGGAAGAACGTGAAGACGTACACGTGGTCCTCGGGCCGCGAGTACGTGAGCACCGGAGCCAGGAACCCGCCGATGATGCCCAGCACGGCCAGTACCCGCGAGTCCTGCACGACGGAGAGCACCCCCGCGCCGGCGGTGATGACCACGACCGCCGACGCGGCCGGCACAGCCCCCACGACGTCGTAGACCGCGAAGGCGGCATAGGTGGTGACGTACAGCACGGCGACGCCCCCGCCCTGGACGCTGCGGCCGTACACCGGGCGTCGGCGGCGCTGGCGCCAACCGAGGGCCAGCAGCACGAGGCCGAAGGCGGCCGCCGCGGCCAGGCGCACCTCGATCGTCAGCTCGATGATGCCCCGCCGGTGGGCCTCCCGGAGCAGCAGGCCCACACCGACGAGCGAGACCAGCACCCCCACCTTCACCGGCGCGTTCCCGGTGGTCACCCACTGCTTGATCCAGTTGACCAGCCACGAGAACGGGTCGGAGGGCCGCTGGTCCCGGGAGTCGGGCCGCGCCGGTGGAGGGCTACCGGCCGTCGGCGCAGGGACTTCGGGCGCCCGGGTCGAGGCGGCTGGGGGTGCGGGTGCGGTTGGGCTGGGGACAGGCGCTTGCACCTCGGTTCGGGGTTCTGAGGCAACGGGCCTCACTACCGGAGCGGCTCCGGCGGCGGGCTCGGGCTCCGGTTCCAGGCCGGGCTCGGGCTCAGGTTCCAGGCCGAGCTCGGGCTCCACATCTGGCTGCGCGGGTGCATCGGGCTGGGACTCGGCCTTCTGGGCGGCTGCTCCGAGTCGGGTAAGCCAGGCGTGGGTCTGCTGGGCCCAGGCCTTCATCTCGGTGGCCCAGGACTGCATCTCTTCGACTCGGGCTTGGGTCTCCTCCATCTTCTTGAGCCGTTTGCGCAGATCCAGCTGCTGGCCCACCAGAAAGCCGATGGCTCCTCCGGCCAGCAGACCGGGCAGTCCACCGACTATGGCGCCGAACCCCGCGCCGATCACGGCGAGCAGGATGGTCATGGCTTCGTCATGGCGCGGGCTCGGCCAGGGTCTTGATCTCGAGGAACTCCTCGAAGCCGGCCACGCCCATCTCGCGGCCGATGCCCGACTGCTTGTAGCCGCCGAAGGGGGCGTCCGGCCCGTAGTAGACGCCGCCGTTCACGCTGACGGTCCCGGTCCGGATGCGCCGGGCCACCGCCCGGGCCCGCTCGCCGTCTGCGCCGGCCACCGCCCCCGACAGGCCGAACTCCGAGTTGTTGGCGATACGAACCGCCTCGTCGTCTCCGCCGTCGTAGGCGATCACCGACAGCACCGGCCCGAACACCTCCTGCTGGGCGATGGTGTCGTCCTCGCCCACGCCGACCAGCACGGTCGGCTCGTAGTAGTAGCCCTTGGGCAGGTGCTCGGGCCGCCGCCCGCCCCGCACCACGGTCGCCCCCTCGGACCGGGCCACGTCCACCAGGCCCTCCACCTTGTCCCGCTGGCGCTCGCTGATCAGCGGCCCCATGAGGTGCGACTCGTCGGTCGGGTCGCCGTAAGGCATGCCGTCGAGGGTGGCGCCTACTGCGTCCACGACCGTGTCGTGCATGGCGGCCGGCACCACCAGCCGGGTGGTGATGGCGCAGCCCTGGCCGGCGTGGGTGCACACCATCGCCGCGGCCATCAGTCCCACCGTGCCGACGTCGGCGTCGTCGAGCACCACGTAGGCGCTCTTGCCGCCGAGCTCCAGGAACACTCTCTTCACGGTGGCCGACGCGGCGGCCATCACCCGCCGTCCCACCGCGGTCGATCCGGTGAAGCTGACCATGTCCACGTCGGGGTGCGTGGTCAGCGTCTCGCCCACTGAGGCACCCGACGACGACAGGACGTTCACCACACCAGCCGGGATGTCGGTGCGCTCGGCGACCAGCCGACCCAGGGCCAGCGCCGACCAGGGCGTGTCGGGCGCCCCCTTGAGCACCACCGTGCAGCCCGCGGCCAGCGCGGGCGCCAGCTTGGCCAGGTTGATCTGGGTGGGGAAGTTGTAGGGGGTGATGGCGGCCACCACCCCGGCCGCCTCCCGCTCGATCCAGCGCCGGTGCGATCCGTACGCCGACTCGGCCACCCCGAGGTCCTCGGTCCAGGCGTACGAGTCGAGCAGGTCGGCGTGCCAGCGCAGCATCTCCACCGGCGCCTCCAGCTGCGGACCGCCCCGGGTGAGCATGATCGGCGCGCCCGCCTCGGCCACGGTGATGGACCGCATCTCCTCGATGCGGAAAGTGAGCGCCTCGTGCAACTGGCGCAGGCAGCGCGCCCGGAAGGCGTGGTCCCGGGACCAGCCGGTGGCGTCGAAGGCCCGGCGGGCCGCAGCCACCGCAGACGCGGCGTCCTCGACAGCGGCGTCGGCGGCCGTGCCCAGCACCTCCTCGGTGGCCGGATTGATCGCCGGGAAGGCGGCTCCACCGGCGGCATCCACCAACTCGCCGTCGATGAGCAACCGCTCCTCATGCCACATTGACCTAGACCCTAGAGGTCGAGCGGGTAGGGGCGGAGTTGGCCGCTCACCGCTGACTCTGCTCGTGGTCGAATTGGCAGCGGTGGATGCCCGTTTGGGACTCCTGGGCTGCCAATTCCGTTGTTGGGGCGGGCGGCTAGTCGCGGGCTGGCTCCTCGACCGGGTCCAGGTCGAGCGGGGCCGGCAGCGCATCCAGGTCCACGAAGAGGCCCGAGGTCGGGCTGTCCCCGGCCAGCGCGTCGGCGGCCAGCAGCACCGCGGCCGCCGAGTAGGTGGTGCATTCCTGGTCGGGATAGCTCACGCTGGTTGGGAAGGCCCGCCCGGTGAGATAGCTGCCGTCGGGCTCGCGCAGCCTCTGGGCCCACTCGAACAGCACCAGGGCGGCGTCCCGATCACCGACCGCGAGGTAGGCCATGGCGCACTCGCATGTCTCGGCGGTCGTCACCCAGTCCTGGTTGCTGACGCAGCGCACGCCTTCGCCCTCGTGGACGAAGATCCCGCGCCGCGACGCCATACGGTTCCAGGCCTCCGAACCGGTCAGCACCCCCGCCAGAACCGGGTAGTACCAGTCCATGGCCCAGCGGTCCTTGGGAGCGAACGCCTCGTGGCCGAAGTGGCGGATGGTATGCACCAGCCGGGCCAGCGCCAGCTCCCAACTGGGCCGCTCCTCGCCCACCGCATGCGCGGCTGCCAGGCCGCATCGCAGGCTGTGGCTGATGGAGGAGGACCCGGTGAGCAGCGCGAACGGCCAGGGCGTGCCGTCAGCGTGGCGGGCCCACAGGATCTCGCCCCTGGTGGTCTGCAACGCCAGCACGAAGTCGAGCGCCCGCTGCATCACCGGCCACATCTCGGCCAGGAACCCGGCGTCGTCGAAGCGCAGCCAGTGATGCCAGACACCCGCCGCGACATAGGCGATCGTGTTGGCGTCGAGCTTGTCCTGGTCGATGCCGTCGGCGGTGTAGTACTGGTGCCAGGATCCGTCGGGTCGCTGGATGCGGGCCAGCCACTCGTAGGCCGCGTCGGCCTCCGCCCGGCGCCCGGCGACGGTCAGGGCCATGGCAGCCTCTACGTGGTTCCAGGGATCGGCCACGCCGTCCGCGAAGCGGGGGATCATGCCACTGGACAGCTGGACGGCTGCGATCGTGTCCGCAGTGCGGTCGGCCTCGGCTCGCGACAGCAGTGCAGCCACCTCCGGCGCCTCCGGTGCGGGCCGGCCAGGCTCGCCGGCTGCGGGGGCCCTCCCGTTGGTCGAGTTGCGGCCAAGCTGCCGGCGTGGTTCAGGCGGCATGGGCCATGTCCTCGCTCTGGCGGGCCCGCGCCGATCCCGACGCGTGGAGCGGCTTGTCGGCGTACACGACGAGGCTCTTCCCCAGCATCGGATTCAGCAGCCTCTCCGCGGCCGCGGTGACGAGCGGCTGCTTGGTGATGTCCCATTCGAGCACCCGGTGGTAGGCGCCGACGAGCCGGTTCTCGCTGACTTCACGATTGGGCCCCACCGCGCATCGCAGCCACCAGTAGGGCGTGTGGAGGGCATGGGCCCGATGCCGGCGGCCCGGCTGCAGCCCCGCGGAGGCCAGCTTGCGCCGCACGTCGCGCAGCCGGTAGATGCGCACATGGCCGCCCGGCGCCGCCGGCGCGTGGTAGTCGCTCGACAGCTTCCAGCACACGGTCTCGGACAGCCACGCCGGGATGGTCACCGCCAGCCGGCCCCCCGGGCGCAGCACCCTTGCCAGCTCGGCGAAGGCCGACTCGTCGTCGCCGATGTGCTCGAGCACCTCCGACGCGACGACCCTGTCGAAGGAGTCGTCGTCGAAGGGCAGTCCCACCGCGTCTCCCTGCACCGGCGCGGCCATCACCGACTCTTCGACCTCGCCCTCGGCCACCAGCAGCCGGGCCAGGTCGCGTACCTGCTCGACCTCGGGGCGGGCCAGGTCGCAGGCCACCACCTCGGCGCCGCGCTTGAGGGCCTCATAGGAGTGGCGACCGAAGCCGCAACCCAGATCCAGCAGGCGCTCACCGGCGCTCACGTCGAGACGGTCGTAGTCGACGGTGAGCATCAGCCGGACGCCTCGATCACCGCCCGGTACTGCTCCACCGTCCGCTCCGCGGTGTGTCGCCAGGACCACTGGCCGACCACACGCTCGCGTCCGGCCCGCCCCACCCGGTCCCGGGCCTCAGGGCTGTCGAGCGCGTCCTGCAGCACCGACGCCAGTGCCTCGGCGTCGCCGGGCTCGGTCAGGAAGCAGGTCTCGCCGTGCTTGCCGGCCACCTCGGGCAGCGCTCCGCCGGTGGTGGCCACCAGCGGCACACCGCACGACATGGCCTCGATGGCCGGCAGCGAGAAACCCTCGTACAGCGAGGGCACCACCGCCAGCTCGGCCTCGGCGTACAGCTCCACGATGCGGCGGTCCGACACTCCCGACACGAACGTGACCGCGTCGGCCAGCCCGAGCTCCGAGATGGCCCGGCTGGCCGCCGAGTCGGTCTTGGCCTTGCCGATGATGGTCAGCTCTATGTGGCGCTCGGTGCGCAGCTTGGCCACTGCCTCCAGCAGGAAGCTGAGTCCCTTCATGGTGACGTCGGCGCTGGCGGTGGTTATCAGCCGGCCCGGCACCCGCGAGATCTCGGGAAGCGGCGCGAACAGTTCGGGGTCAACTCCTACCGGCACCACATGGATGCGCTCCGGCGGCACCCCGTGATCGTTGGCGATGTCGCGCTTGGACGATTCGGAGACGGTCAACACCCTGGGCAGCCGTCTGGCCACCTGGGTCTGCATCTTCGTGAACGCGTACCAGCGGCGCTTGCCGATCTGCTCGCGCAGGGTGTGGGCGTGGGCCAGCTCGAGGCGGCGATCCACGGTGATCGGGTGGTGGATGGTCTCCAGCAGCGGCCATCCCTGGCGCTGCAGAGCCAGGATTCCCCAGCCCAGGGTCTGGTTGTCGTGCACCACGTCGAAGTGGGCCCGCCTGGTGCGCAGATGCCGCCACGCTCGCAGGCTGAAGGCCATGGGCTCGCTGAAGTTGCCGGTCACGAAGGAGACGTGCTCGGCGATGTCGATCCAGTCCTTCAGCTCCCAGGCTCTGGGCTTGCGCATGGGATGTGGCGGGGCCCAGACGTCGAGTCCGCCGAGCTGCACCAGCGGCACCCGTTCGTCGAGCTCCGGATAAGGGGGGCCGCCGAGCACCACGACGCGGTGGCCCAGGTCGGTGAGCGCGACCGACAGCCGGCTCACGTACACGCCCTGGCCACCCACGTGGGGCTTGCCCCGATACGACAGCATGGCCACCCGCAGGGGTGCGTCCGGGCCCGGGCGTGCATCCACCCGCAAGGGTGCGTCCGGCGCCGGAGCATCGGCCGGACGCGGCATCGCACGGTGGTCCGCTGGGGCGGGCATGGTGCTAGAGCTTTCTCCCTGGCCTGAATCTGGTCAACACACGGCCGAGGCCGAGCACCAGCGAGAGCGTCAGCACTGCGGCGACGGCCACAGGCCATGCCCCCAACCGGACCGCGAGCGTATCGCCCCGGCGCAGTTCAACCGTCGTCTGGATCACCCTGCTCTCGGAGATCCCGGTTCTGGACATCACGTCGCCCTCCGGCGTGATCACTGCGGAGAACCCGGTCGGCGCGGCCTGGACCACCCATCGGTCGGTCTCGATGGCCCTCAGTCGGCTGGATGCGATCTGCTGGGTCTGGACCACCGTCAGCCAGTAGCTGGAGCCGTTGGTGGGGTTGAGCAGCACCCGGCCGTCGCCGTCGCCGACGGCGCTGCGGGCCCGGTGGTCGAAGAAGATCTCCCAGGAGATGGCCACGCCCAGCGGTCCCAGCGGCGTGTCGAGCACGGCGGGCTCGTCGGAGGGTCCCGGCCTGACGTCGCGCGACGGCAGCTCGTCGCTGAAGCGCTCGGCGCTGGAGCGCAGCGGCACGTACTCGCCGAAGGGCACGAGCTGGACCTTGTCGTAGGTGTCGACCGGCGTTCCCGAAGAGTCGTAGGCGGCCGCGTAGTTGCGATTGGCCTCGCGGTCGGCGGTGCGTTCGAAGAAGCCGACGATGAGCACCGTGTCGAGGTCGCGGGCCAGGTCCGACAGCGCAGTCCGGGCCTCGCTGTCGGTGAGCAGCGGCTGGTCGCAGCGCGCCGGCGTGATGGCCGTGTCCCGGCTGGGATGGACGACATCCTCGGGCCACACCACCAGATCCACCGGAGTGGACACCTGTTCGCGAGTGGTGTTGAGGTGGCGCTCGAACACGGCGCGCTGCTCGCAAACGTCGGCTCGGGTGTTCTGGGGCCCACCGCCCTGCACCGCGGCGACGGTGATTCCGGCGGCGTCGTCGGGATTGCCGTCGACGTCGATGGGCTCAGAGCCGGGAGCGACGAAGGTCGCGAGCCAGGCCGCCGCCACCAAGGCTGCGCCCACCGCAGCCGGCCGGAGGCGGGCGGCCAGGATGGCGGCCAGCGTGACCCCGCCCACCGCAGTGAGCGCGGTCAGCAACAGCGGGCCGCCGATCCGGGCGGCTACCCCGAGCGGGCTGGACACCTGCGCCATGGCCATCGTCGCCAGCGGCACCCCGCCGAAGGGCCAGGTCCATCTCAGCAGTTCGGCCAGCGCAAACACAGCCGGAAAGGCGGCATGGCGCCGGTGGTCGGGTGGCACGAGCGCGCCGGCCACGGCGTGCATCGCCGCGAATCCGATCAGCGCCAGCGGCCAGCCGACCAGCGTCAGGTCGGCCATCCAGACCGTCGCCGGGCCCAGCCAGCTGACGCTCACCAGCGCCGACAGGCCCGCCCGGCGCCAGTAGCTGCCTTCGGCCAGCAGCTCGACCCAGAACGCCATCCCGACGATGGCCAGAGGCCAGAAGCCCCAGGGCGGCAACGAGGCGGCCAGCAGCAGCCCGGCCGCGATGGCCCGGAACCAGGGCCTTCCCAGGCTGAGCACCGATGGGCTCTCGCGGTCTGAGGCCCGGTCTTTCTTCGCCTGCGCCGCCACCGGGCTCAATCCCGTGCCAGTGGTGTTGCCTGACCCGCGGTCACTCAGCCGTCGCTCATGGGTTCGCTGCCTGCCCCGAGTTCGTCGAGCTCGTTGCTGAGTCTGTGGAGATCTTGGTCGAGTTCGTGGCTCAGCCCGTCGAGTTCGTCGGTGAGATGGTCGATCTCGTCGCTGAGTTCGTCCGCCTTGTGCTGATGCGCACCGCCGGGTCCCCGGGGCATCAGCCGGTGGACTCCGGCCACGGGGCCGACGCCGCGGATCCGTACGGTCACCTCGCCGATGCACGTCACCCAGTCGGGCAGATCGAGCTCGTCGGTGACGGCGTACATCTCGCCCGGCGGGGCGGCCGCGCACAGCTTGGCGGCCAGGTTGACCGCCTCGCCGACGTAGTCGTCCCCCTCGAACAGCAGCGCCTCGCCGGTGGCTGCGCCGACCCGGATCTGCACACCTCGGCTGGCGAAGTGGTGGATCAGGTGGGCGCCCAGCGCCAGCGCGGCGGCCGCGCTGGTGGACACCAGCATCGCCCCGTCGCCGAGCCACTTCGCCACCCGCACGCCCCGCTTGGCGGCCACGCTCCGGGTGATCCTGCGGAAGTCTCCGAGCATCGCCACCGCCTCATGGGGCCCGTGGTCCCGGGTGTAGCCGGTGAAGCCGCTGAGGTCGGCGAAGCAGAACGTGCGTCTGACGCTGAGGTGGCTGTCGCCCTCGGGCAGGTCGTCGGGATGGACGGTTATGAGCGGCGGGCTGGCCTCGGCCCACTCCCGGGCCGGTCCGGTGTCGGGGGCCACCAGCGGCGCCAGCACCTGTTCGGCCTCCCCGGGGCCGGGTTCTGCGTTCACGAACGGTTCGTCTAGCACAGCACGGTCCTCGCGACCCTCTCTGCCGCGGTCCGCGCGCCGCGGACGCAGGCGGGCAATCCTACGCCCCGGAGGGCGGCCCCCGCGGCGGCCAGCCCGGGCGTGTTCTCGGCTAGGCAGGCCTCCACCGCCGCGATACGCTCGTGGTGGCCGGGCCGGTACTGCGGCAGGGATCGGAGCCAGGGCGTGATCCGGGCCTCGAAGCGTCCCCGAGATGCATCCGTGGGTGAGATCATCCCGGTGTCGGCGAGCTCGCGGGCGAGAGCGTCGGTCAGTTCGTCTGCGCTGAGGTCCAGCCAGCGGCGGTCGTCGGTCCGCCCGGCCGAGACCCGCAGGACGGCCAGACCCTCATGGTCGTAGTGACGCCACTTGGCGGACGCCCAGGAGCAAGCGGTGGTGAGCAGCCCCTCGCTGCGGGGAACCAGGAAGCCGCTGCCGTCGAGGGGGCGGGCCAGGCGGTCGCTTCGAAGCACGAACGCGGCCAGCACGACGTCGGAGTACTCGATCTCGCCGAGTGTCCCGGCCGCTTCGGGTACGAGGGGCTCGAGCAGGCGCGCCGACTCCCAGGCGGGGCAGGTCAGGATCACCCCGTCGGCGTCGAGGGGACCGTTCGGGGTCGCCACCTTCCACCGGCGGTTGCGGCTGGATGGCGCCGGGCCCACCGACTGCACCGGGGTGGACAACCTCACCGCGTCGCCCAGTGCGGCGGCAAGGGCGTCGACCATGCGGGTCACACCGCAGCGCACGCTCTGGAAGACCGGCGCCGGCGCGGCTGGATCGTGGTCCTCGCCCTGCAGGGCGGTGGCATCCTGCAGGGCCGGGCCGAGCGGGCCTCCCCGGCGGGCGGCCTCGTACAGGGGCGGCGCGCAAGCCTCGATGCTCATCTCGTCGGCCGATCCGGCGTTGATGCCGCCCAGCAGGGGGTCGACGAGGCGCTCGAAGACTTCATCGCCGATACGTGACCGCAGAGCCTGGCCCACCGAAGCGTCGCCGGGCAGCGGGTCGGCGTCGCGGGCGAGGCCGAGGGCGAGCTCGTCGACCGCGCCCTCGGAGACGATGCCGGTGCCCCTGACCGCGTCGGCCGTCCACGGCAGTCCGAGCACGGACCGGGCCGGTAGCGGCCGCAGGCGCCCGTCCACCCACACGAAGGCCCCGCTCGAAGCGGGCTCGACCAGCTCGGGGCCGAGGCCGAGCCGCCGGCACAACCCGGCGGCGGCAGGATCGCGGGCCACGAAACCGTCGGGTCCCGAATCGACGGCCAGGCAGCCGACCTGCGCACTGTCGATCTTCCCCCCGGGCCGGTCGCCGGCTTCCAGCACGACCGCCTCGATTCCCGCGTTCTGGAGTTCGTACGCCGCGGCCAGCCCAGAGATGCCCGCGCCGACGACGGCCACCCGGCCGGTCACCCGGCTCGCCCGGTCACTGCTGTGCCTCCTCGGGCGGGTGCCGCCGCGGCGCACGCGACCTGGAGCCGGTCACTGGCACCGCACTTGGCCCTCGTCGTGCACCACCTGCACCACGCGGGCCAGCACGTCGGGGTCGCTGCCGGGCAGGACTCCATGGCCCAGGTTGAAGATGAAGCCGGGATGCCCGCCGTTGGAGGCCAGCACGGCGCGGGCCGCGTCACAGGCGGCCGACTCCCCGGCCAGCACCACCGCGGGATCCAGGTTTCCTTGCAGCGCCCGGCCCGGCCCGACCCGTTGGCGGGCCGCGTCGATGGGCACGCGGAAGTCCACCCCCACCACCTCCGGGCCGCAGGCGCCCATCTGGTCGAGGATCTCGCCGGTGCCGACCCCGAAATGGATCCGCGGCACTCCGGTGGCGCCCATCGCTTCCAGCACCCGGGCGGAGTGCGGTGCTACACCCCGCCGGTACTGATCGGGCGACAGCGCGCCCGCCCAGCTGTCGAACAGCTGCACCGCGGCCGCTCCCGCCTCCACCTGGGCGAGCAGCGAGGCGATGGCCAGGTCGGCCAGGCGGTCCATGAGCTCGTGCCACAGCGCCTCGTCGCCGACCATCAGCGACTTGGTCCGCCCGTGGTGGCGGGACGGGCCTCCCTCCACCAGGTACGACGCCACCGTGAACGGGGCCCCCGCGAAGCCGATGAGCGGCACGTCCAGCGTCTCGACGGCGCGGCGGACCGTCTCGATCACGTACGGCGTGTCGGAGCCGGGTTCGAGGGGGCGCAGGCGGTCGAGGTCGCGGCGGGCCGCGAAGGGATGCTCGACGACGGGCCCGGTGCCCGGCACGACATCGACGCCGAAGCCGACGGCGTGGGCCGGTACGACGATGTCGCTGAACAGGATGGCCGCGTCCACTCCGTAGCGGCGCACCGGCTGCAGGGTGATCTCCGCGGCACGGTCCGCGTCGGCGATGGCGTCTAGTATCGAGCCGGCGCCGCGCACGGCCCGGTACTCGGGAAGCGACCGGCCGGCCTGGCGCATGAACCACACCGGCACCCGCCGGTGCGGCTCGCCGCGGCAGGCCCGCACGAAGTCGCTGTCGTCGAAGCGGTCCGCGCTCATCGGGTCAAGCTAACGGCAAGCGCACCGAGCGGCCCCGAACCTCAATCGGTCGACCACGGCTGGGGCGGCCAAGAGGCCGAGCGAGCAGGCGAGCGAATCCGCCGCATACGGGCGAGGCCGTGGCCCGAGCGGCCCTCAGGTCGCAGCGAACAAGAGCGGGAAACACCCCGCTCCGGCGCGACGTGCTTGCACCTACCCGCGCACGTTCTAACTGCTTGAAGTTCCGGCCGCACACAGAACGCGGTCGGGGATTCGGGTGCCGGTCAGGCCGCGGCCCGGCGCAGCTGGCGGGCGAATCGCTGGTTGTCGCGGTCGCCGAGCAGGCGCCGGACGGTCCGATCGGCGGCCGCGGCCATCTCGGACCGCCACACCCGCATGGGATCGCTGCGGTCTGACTTCTCAGAGCTGTGGCCGGTGCGGTCGACGTCCGCGCTGCTTCCCGTGTCCACCAGTTCCACGCCGTCGGCGTCGGGCTCCACCACCAGCACGGCGATGCCTCGGCGGCGCAGCCCGTCCAGCTCCTCGTTCAGCTTGTCATCGACCCACTGCCGGCGGGCCGCCCGCATGGCCCGGCCGTCGTCCCACACCCGTTCCAGTGCCTCCGACCACCAGACCCGATCGGTCTCCTTGGGCTGGGGCTCGCCCAACCCGACGCCGCCGCGGGCGCTGGTCCAGGCCTCCGACAGGGAGCCTCGGACTGCCGACCACCCTGCCGTGCCACTCATCGGCGACGACACGACGACCAGGTCGAAGGCGGGCGGTCCCATCAGGTCGGCGTTGGTGTAGGAGTGGAGGCCGCCGTCGATGTAGCGCTGCCCGTCCACGGTGACCGGCTCGAACAGCACCGGCACCGCGCAGCTGGCCCGCACCGCCTCCGCCGCGGTGGCCTGGAGGTCGTCGCGGCCGAAGACCAAGCGCTTGCCGTCGGCGAGCCGCACGACTGGGACCCAGAAGCGGGCCGCAGGCCAGGGCTCGGGATGCAGCTCGGCCATGCGCTGCTGGAGCGCCTCGGTGGTACGTGTGCCTCGGGGCAGCAGCCCGACGGCGGCGTGCAGGGGCCGGACCTGCCACGGGGGCCACAGAGCCCTCGCCACCAGCGTCGGCGATTGGGGCCCCTGCTCGGTCCAGTCGCGTTGGCTGCGGCCCTCGATGTAGGGAGTGACCACTCGGTCGATGATGGCTTGTCCCTCGTCGCTGACGGGTTCGCCGCAGCGATGGGCGTAGAGATCCGCAGGCGGGACGCCGGCTCGCAAGCACAGTCCGGTGATGGCTCCGGCCGAGGTTCCCAGTATCAGGTCCGCGCTGCGCGCGTCCCAGCCCGTAACCTCGTGCAGCGCCCGGACCACGCCCGCGTGCCACGCCTCGGCAGCCGCGCCACCCGCGCTGAGGACCAGCCCCACCGAGACTTGGTCGCCGGAGCCGTCCCCGGCGGGACCGGGAGTGGCGGCGTCGTCGACGTTCTCGGCACCGGTCACGCCGTCAACTGGCGTCGGCTCGCTCGAGTCCATGCAGCCCACGATAAGAGGGCGCGCAGGCAGGTGCGAGCCCGGTGCCGTCGCAGCAGTCTCGTTCCCGCTCTTGTTCGCTGTGCTCACGGGCCGCTCGGGCCACGGCTCGCTTGGTGCATCGCCGGAACCATCACGAAGGGTCGCCCACCCGCTCGGCCTCCAAGGGGGTAGCATCAACAGTTCCCCCGATTGCTGGATTCGTCTCCGAGCGGCCCGCCGTTGTTGAGCGGACCCGGCATCCAAGCCCCGCCGGGTTCAGCCTTGACCAGCCGCCATCCCGACTTAGAAGCCGAGCAGGCCTACTTCGATCTGGCCCATGCTTGTCTGGACACGGCCCGGGAGCGGGCCGCCATGGCCACGTCGGTTTTCCGCACCGGCCGGGGCGGCACCACGCAGGCCCGATTCGAGCGCGAGGCCATGCTGGAGGCGACCCTTGCTCGGCTGACCAAGCTCAACATCGGGGACCGGTCGCTCGTGTTCGGCCGTATCGACCCGGCGGGAACGGGTGAGCGGTTCTACATCGGGCGGGTGGGCCTGTGGGACGCCGATCACGATCCGATCCTGGTGGACTGGCGGGCGCCGGTGGCCGAGCCCTTCTACCGCGCCACCGGCCGCGAGCCGCTCGGCCTGGAGCGTCGCCGGCATTTCGCCTCCCGGGGCAGCATCCTTCTGGGCATCGAGGACGAGTTCTTCGGCGACAAGGCCGCAATCGGGCTCGACCTCGCCGACCGGGACTTCGACGGCACGGCAGGACCGCCGGGTGACGGCTGTCTCGACGGGCGGTCGGGCTCGAGTGCGCTCATCGCTTCGCTGGAAGCGGCCCGCACCGGTCGCCTCAGTGACATCGTGGCCACGATCCAGGGCGAGCAGGACAGGGTGATCCGGGCCGGCATGCCGGGCGTCCTGGTGGTGCAGGGGGGCCCCGGCACTGGCAAGACCGTGGTGGCCCTGCACCGCGCCGCCTACCTGCTGTACACGCACCGGTTCCCCCTGGAGAGCCAGGGCGTGCTCGTAGTCGGGCCGAACCGCCTCTTCCTCGCCTACATCGAGCAGGTGCTGCCATCGCTGGGGGAGGCCGGAGTGGAGCAGGTCGTGCTGGCGGACCTGCTCAGCCCCGCAGTGCGGGTCGCGGGCCTCGACAGCGAGGCCGTCGGGCGCGTCAAGGGTGACCCCCGCATGGCCGGAGTGGTGCGCCGGGCTGTGCGCGACCGCCGCCGGCGGTTGCGCCACGACCTGTCGATCGGCTACGAGTTGCAGCGGCTCAGCCTCACCGTGGATCAGTCGGCCGAGATCGTCGCCGACGCCGCAAGGAGGGTCCGCAAGCACAACGCCGGACGCAGGCTGGTGGAGGAGGCGTTCTACGCCGCCCTGGCCGGCAGCGCACGCCAGAGTGCCGATCCGGTCGTGGTTCGCGAGAGCCTCTCGGATCGGATCGAGGTGCGCGAGGCGCTGGAGTGGATGTGGCCCTTGCTCACCCCGGCGCATCTGGTGAACGACCTGTACGGATCGAAGGCGCTGTTGCGCTCCGCGGGCGGTGGCCGGCTGGGCGCCGACGAGTTGGAGCTGTTGCACCGGCCCCGGGCCGGGCACGCCTCCGAGGTGACGTGGTCGGTCCAGGATGTGCCGGTGCTGGACGAGGCCCGGGCGCTGCTGGGCTACCGGCCCGGACACCGCGAGGAGGACGCGGTCTTGACCTACGGCCACATAGTGGTGGACGAGGCTCAGGATCTGTCCCCCATGGAGCTTCGAATGATCGCCCGCCGCAGCCTCAACGGCTCGATGACGGTGGTGGGAGACATCGCGCAGGCCACCGGATCCTGGGCCCACGACGGCTGGGAGTCGGTCCTGGAGGGCCTGCCCGACCGCCGTCCGGCCCGGCGGGTGGAGCTGACGCTCGGCTACCGGATCCCCGCGCCGGCCATGGCGCTGGCCAACCGGGTGCTTCCCTACGCCGCGCCGGGAGCGATGCCCCCCTCCACGGTGCGGACCACCGGGGACGAGCCCCGGATAGTGGCCTGCGGCGCCGCGGCTGCGAGGGGCGAACCGGCTATGGGCCGTCCCTCCGTTCCTGAGTTGGCTGCGCTGGCCGAGACTCTGGCCGGGGTGATCGCCGAGGAGCAGGAAGAGGTCGGTGAGGGCAACGTGGCCGTGATCGTGCCGGACTCGCTTCATGAGCCCCTCCGGGTCGAGTTGAAGGACCGGTCCGTCGTCTTCGGCGGTCCCGGCCGGGCCGGCCTCGAGCAGCCCGTGACGCTGGTGCCGGTGCGCTTGGTGAAGGGGCTGGAAGTCGATGCCGCGGTGGTGGTGGAGCCGGCTCGCATAGTGGCTGAGGAGTGCCAGGGAATCCGCTCGCTGTATGTGGCCCTCACCCGCGCCACCCGGAGGGTGACGGTGGTGCACGCCGAGCCGCTGCCCGAGGTCCTGGCTGCGCCGCACGCGGCGGCCTGAGCACAGGCCGCCGCGTTCTGTGTGCAGATATGCCGCCTGAAGCGGCTTCGATGCGCACAGAATGCGGTGGCGCAGAGTAAGGTCGCCTAGGGTTGACGCGGTGAGGGATACCGGCACTAAGGTATGAGGCATGCTTGATAGCGCTGCGGCGCCGGTCGCCTTGGCGGCCCCCTCGCCCCCGGCGTCGCCGTTGGGCTCCGCGGCCCGGCGGGGCCGGGGCATCCTGGTGGAAGAGGTGAGCGTCGCCCTCGGCGGATCGCCCGTGTTGCGCAAGGCGTCCGTCTCGGCGGAGCCGGGCCGCACGCTGGCGCTTCTCGGTCCGAGCGGATGCGGCAAGACGACCCTGCTGAGGGTGCTGTCGGGACTTCAGCGGTTGGACTCGGGCCGGGTGCGGCTGGGCGGCACGCTCGTGTCGGATCCCGGTGTCCATGTGGCTGCCGACAAGCGCGGCATCGGCATGGTGTTCCAGGACTGGTCGCTGTTCCCCCACCTCACCGTGGCTGCCAATGTGGCCTTCGGATTGCCCCGCTCGGAGCGGCCCCGCAGCCGGGTCCTGCCCCGGCCGGCGTCGCGCCGGGTGCGCGACCTGCTGGACATGGTGGGCATCACTGAGCTGGCCGACCGGCTGCCCGGCTCCCTGTCGGGAGGGCAGCAGCAGCGGGTGGCGCTGGCCCGGGCGCTGGCCCCCCAGCCGTCGGTGCTGCTTCTCGACGAGCCCTTCTCGAGCCTCGACACCACCCTGCGAGTGGAGGTCCGCGCCGAGGTCGCCGCCCTGCTGCGGGAGCTCGAGGTCACCTGCGTGTTCGTTACCCACGATCAGGACGAGGCGTTCGTGCTCGGCGACGAGGTGGCCGTGATGCGCGACGGCGCCGTCATCCAGCAAGCCTCACCCGCGGTGCTCTACGAGCAGCCCGCCGACCGTTGGCTGGCCGGCTTCGTGGGCGAGGCCGACACCGTTGCCGGCCGGGCCGAGGGCGACATCGCCTACACGTCCATGGGGCCCATGAAGCTCCAGTCGCCGATCCATGGCGAGGTGGACGTGCTGTTGCGGCCCGAGGAGCTCGCACTGACCGAGGGCAGCTCAGGCACCGTCGACCACATCGAGTTCTTCGGCCACGACACCCTGTACTACATCCGCTCAGCCGACGGCAAGGTACTGCGCTGCCGCACCACCGGCGCGCCCCGGTTCGGTATCGGCGCCGATGTCGACCTCTGCCACAGCGGCGAGCGCACCGTGGCCTTCCCCCGTTCCTCCTAGCCGGAGACCTCCGCACCCACCTCGGCCACCAGGTCGGCCAGCATGCGGCGCATCTCGAGGGTGATGCGGTCGGCCTTCGAGTGGTACTCAGCGTGGCGAACTTCATGGCCTCGAACATGTTCTGGTTGTCGTTGGAGGCCGGCAGTGATCGCCCAGTAACTCTCGCCGTCCGGCCGCAACCCGCAGGCACGGCCTCTTGGCGCGGTCGGTTGCTGGGACTCTGACCTGGGGCCGCTACGGGCCGATGGTGGTGATCGGCAGGACGGTTATGCCGTCGGGGCGGTCATACGCGTAGCCGGTGGCGGTGATCACGGCGAGTTTGGCCGGGGCGCCCATGCGGTCGGTGTCGACTTTTTCGCGCAGGCGTCGCAGCGTGCGGGCTGCGTCGTCCACGGCACGGACACCGCCGAGCTTGACCTCGGCTGCCATCCAGGTTCCGTCGCGGCCGGCGACGATGACGTCGACCTCCAGGTTGGCGGCGTCGCGGTAGTGGTACACCTCCGCGTGGTTGGCTTCGCCGTAGACCCGCATGTCGCGTACCACGAGCGACTCGAAAAGGAACCCCAGAGCCGAGAGTTCTCGCAGCAGCCGCGCCGGGTCGGCGCCCACCGCGGCTGCGGCCAGGGACGGATCGACGAAGTGCCGCTTGGGCGCCCCGCGCAAGGCGGCGCGAGACCGTAGGTGCGTCGGCCACTGCGGTACGTCCTCAACGACGAAGAGGCGCTCGAGGGATCGCAGGTAGTCGCTGGCGGTGGTGCGGTTCAGGGGGCGGGGGCCGGCGGTGTCGGCGGCCAGGGTGGTGAACGTGGCGGTGGTGGCGACGTTGCGTCCCAGCGAGGCCATTAGCCGTCGTACGCCTGCCGGGTCGCGCTGGACGCCGTCGACGACAGAGATGTCGGTTCGGCAGATCTCGCCGAGGTAGTCCTCAAGGGAGCGTTGCGCGCTGCGCGCCGGCGTGTCCAGGTGGCGAGGCCAGCCGCCGCGGCAGACTGCTTCGACGAGTTGCTCCAGCGTGGTGTCGGGCCGGCGGGCCGCGACCGCCTCGCCCGCGAGCAGCGACCCCAGAGACACGTCGCCGCTCGACTCGCCGGTCTCGGCCAGCGACATGGGCCGCAGACGCACCCGAGCCATCCTGCCAGCGCCCGAGTGCCGGGTGCGGTCGTCTGGCGGGACCGCTGAACCCGTGAGGAGGAAACGTCCTTGGCGCTGCGCTGCGTCGCAGGCGTGCCGCACGTGGTTCCAGATTTCGGGGACGAGCTGCCACTCGTCGAGCAGGCGTGGTTCGGCACCCTCGAGTACAAGCCGGGGAGCGACGGCCACCAGGGCGCGGGCGTCCGTGTCGCCGTCGAAGAGGACCTCGCTGCGTGCCGCGTTGCGGGCCGCCCAAGTCTTGCCGCAGCCCCTCGGCCCCTCGATCACCACCGCAGGCATGCGAGCCAGGGCATCGGCGATAGCCGAGTCGGCGATCCGCGAGCGGTATCCGGGGGGCGTGAGTGTGGGATCCAAAGCCTTCTGATCCTCGCATGCGCGGCTCGGCCTACAGATTGTAGACCCTGCAGCCAGCAGAATATTTTGAGTTTACCCTACAGAAAGCAATCAATTCAACCCACACAATATGCAAACACCATCATTGGCATGATTGCTTGCAGAGGGTACGGAGTCTCGATGCTCCAGAAATGCGAGGGTGCAGCGGTAGACGGGACTCGCGGGTGCGGGGCCGCTCGAAGCCGATGGCATGGCGGGCCACCACCCGGCCCGGACGGGGCGACATGACCAGCACCTCGTCGGCCACGTACACCGTCTCGGGAATGGAGTGGGTGACCAGGATGGTGGTGGTGCCCCGGGCCGTCCAGATCCGCTGGAGCTCGTCGTTGAGCTGCTGGCGGGTCAGCGCGTCGAGGGCGCCGAAGGGCTCGTCGAGCAGCAGCAGATCCGGGTTGGTGACCAGCGACCGGGCGGGGGCCACCCTCTGGCGCATGACTCCCGACAGCTGCGACGGCCGGGCCTTCTCGAATCCCTGCAAGCCGACGAGCTCGACCAGCTCGTCGACCGCCTTGGTGTCGTGGCGCCGGCCCACCAGCTCCAGCGCGAGCCGGATGTTGGTCGAGACCGTTGGCCGCTCAAGCGAGGCGCGGCGAGCGTCGCGGCGCCAGTGCAGAGGGAGGTCGCGGGGCTATTCGGCCGCGGAAACGAGGATGCGCGACGTGGCGTAGTCGCTGAGGCCCACGGCGCCGCCCTCGACATCGAGGGTGAACGTGCCGTCGGGGGAGCGGGCCGTGACCTTGCCCGCCGACCCCGGTGTCACCTTGGCCTTCTCCAGGAACTCGAGCATTCCGGGCTGGAACTCCAACTCCTCGGGAATGCGCTGCACCGTGAACCTCCGCCCCACCTCCAGGCTGTCCAGCGCGACCATCTCAGGGGCCTCGTAGGCGGAGCCGGGGATCGGGTTGCCGTGGGGGCAGGTGGTGGGCTCCTCGAGCACCCGGATCATGGCCGTCTCGACCGACGGGGAGATGATGTGCTCCCACTTGCCCGCCTCCTGGTGGGCCTCTGCCCAGGAGAGCCCCAGGATGTCGGTGAGGAAGCATTCGGCCAGGCGGTGCCGGCGCACGACCGTCTCAGCCAGGGAGTGTCCCTTGGCGGTGAGAGTGATGGCGCCCCTGCCCTCCTCTACCAGGCCTTCGGCCTGCATCCGCCGGATCATCTCCGACACCGCGGGGCGGGAGATCTCCAGGCGGTCGGCGATGCGGGCCTGGATCACGTCCAGGTCGTCCTCGGCCAGTTCGAAGATCGTCTCGCAGTACTCCTCGAAGGCCGGATGCCACTCGGGCGACTCGTACGGCGTCGTCTCGGCCGCGGTCGAGGTCATGGCACAACCATAGGCGAGGGCCGGCCTGCGCGTCGCCCCCGCCGAAATCCCTGTAGTTGAGGCCCTCAGGAGTCCTCCACCACAGGAATCTGGCGAAAGAGGGCGCTACTCGCCGTCCAGTTCTGAGACCACTGGGGCGAAGGCCTCGATGCCGCTGCTGTCGGCCCCAAGAATCATGTAGCTGAAGCCCCAGCGTTCTCGCCGCTGGCGGAGGGTGTCCGCGATCTCGGCCGGCGAGCCGATCAGCAGCAGCGGGATCTCGGCCACTGTCTGGGCGGGTTGACCGAACATGGCCGCGGTGGCCTCGACGGCCTCGGTGGTGGCCCGGCCGCCCTCCGTGACTTGCCACGACGCGATCAGCACGTTGAGCACCAACTGGTCGAAGCGGTCGCCGGCCGCATCTCGCACCCATTCGAGTTTGGTGTCGAAGCGGTCGCCGCCGAGCACGTCGTTCATGGCGTCGAGGCCTATCTCGCCGGAGCGCAGGTTGGCGTTCACCCCCACGATGTCGGCGTGGCGGCCGGCCAGGGTCAGTATCCGGCGCCCGCCGCCGCCTATGGCCACCGGCACCGGGGACTGCACCGGCTTCGGCAGGCCCTCGAGGGCCCGGATCGTGTAGTGCTCGCCCTCGAAGGTGAAGGGGCCGTCGGTGAAGAGGCCGCGGATGATCTGCAGCGACTCGACCATGCGCTCGATGCGGACGCCGGGCGGGTCGTAGTCCAGCCCGGCCTCGTCGTAGTCGACGCGCTTCCAGCCCGCTCCGAGCCCCAGGTCCATCCGGCCGCCGGACAGGACGTCGAGGGTGGCAACCTCCTTGGCCACCATCACCGGATGGCGGTAGTCGTTGCCGTACACGAAGGCACTGAAGCGCAATGTGGTAGTGGCCGCGGCCGCCGCGGCCAGTCCCGGCCCCACCGCGAGCTGCTCGTCGAAATGGTCGGGCATCACCAGGTTGGAGAAGCCGAGTTCCTCCACCCTCCTGGCCGTCTGTGGCCACGTCAGGCCGGGGAGCGGCCCCTTGAGTTCGACACCGAAACGGAATGGATGAGTCATGGGGTCACTGTAGGGGCAGAGCGATCCTCGCGAGCGCGGTACGGGGCTGCCGGGCGGCTGTCGCAGGGGGTCGGTACGGTGGCGGCGTGGTGGCCGATCCGCTGGCTGCGTTCTCCGAGCCGACCCGGGCCTGGTTCACGGCCGCGTTCTCGGCGCCGACCCCGCCGCAGGTCGAGGGCTGGCCGCCGATCGCCGCCGGCGACCACACGCTGGTGTGCGCTCCCACCGGCACCGGCAAGACCCTGGCGGCCTTCCTGTGGGCCATAGACCGGCTCATGTCCGCCGACCAGGCCCCATCCGACTCCGGCACGCGGGTGCTGTACGTGTCGCCGCTGCGGGCGCTGGCTGTGGACGTGGAGAAGAACCTGCGAGCCCCGCTGCATGGCATCAGCCTCGCCGCCGAGCGCCTCGGCACGACGGTGCACATGCCGGCGGTGGGGGTGCGCACCGGGGACACCTCGGCCGACGAGCGGCGGAAGCTGGTGCGGTATCCCCCGGACATCCTGATCACCACACCCGAGTCGCTGTTCCTGATGCTGACCAGCCGGGCCCGGGAGACCCTCGCCGGAGTGCGCCACCTGATCATCGACGAGATCCATGCAGTGGCCGCCAGCAAACGGGGCGCCCACCTGATGGTGTCGCTGGAGCGGCTGGAGGAGCTGTGCGAGCGGTCGCCGCAGCGCATCGCCCTGTCCGCCACCCAGCGGCCCCTCGACGAGATCGCCCGCTTCCTGGGCGGTTTCGAGACTTCCCCTGAAGGCTCGACGGCGCCCCGGCCCGTGACCGTGGTCGACGCCGGAGCTCGCAAGGAGCTCGACGTCGAGGTGGTCGTCCCGGTGACCGACATGGCGTCGCTGGGCGAGACGGTCGAGCCGCCGGCGTCGGCGGGCGCGGCGGCCGGACCGTTGCGGCGCAGCATCTGGCCCGCCATCCATCCCCGCTTGCTGGAGCTGGTGCAGTCCCACCGGTCCACGCTCATCTTCGCCAACGCCCGGCGACTGGCCGAGCGGCTCGCGGCCCGGCTCAACGAACTGCACCTAGAGGCTCAGGACGAAGAGGCGGAGAATCTTGGGACGAGTTCCGTGGATCTGGCACACCAAACCAACCCGAGATCTTCGGGTGCGGACGGCCCGGTGCATGTGGGCGAGTCGATCGAGGGCCTGCTGAAGGCGCCGCCGCCGGTTCCGCTCGGCGACGAGCAGGCCGGCACCGGCGCGGCCGAGGGTTTCGAACTGGTCAAGGCCCACCACGGGTCGATCTCGCGGCAGCGCCGGCTGCTGATCGAGGACGAGCTCAAGCGGGCGAGTTGCGGGGTCTGGTAGCCACCTCGACGCTCGAGCTCGGCATCGACATGGGCGCGGTGGACCTGGTCGTGCAGGTTGCCTCGCCCGGGTCGGTGGCCTCCGGGCTTCAACGGATCGGGCGGTCCGGGCACCGGGTGGGCGAGCCGAGCCGGGGCCGGATCTTCCCCAAGCACCGGGCCGATCTGCTGGAGGCGGCCGCGGTGGTGGAGCGCATGCACGCCGGCAAAGTGGAGCACACCCGCTACCTGCGCAACCCCCTCGACGTGGCCGCCCAGCAGATCGTGGCCATGTGCGCGATGGACGACTGGCCGGTCGAGCGGCTGGCGGCCGTGCTGCGGCGCTCAGCGGGCTTCGCGGAGCTGTCCGACGAGGTGCTGCACAGCGTGCTCGAACTGCTGTCGGGCACCTATCCGGCCGAGGAGTTCTCGGAGTTGAGGCCCCGGGTGGTGTGGGACCGGGCCGGCGGCGTGCTGCGGGGCCGGGCCGGAGCCCAGCGCCTGGCCGTCACCAACTCGGGAACCATCCCCGACCGGGGCCTGTTCGGCGTGTTCCTGCCCGACGGCACCAGGGTGGGCGAGCTCGACGAGGAGATGGTCTACGAGAGCCGGGTGGGCGAGACGTTCCTGCTCGGCGCCACCACCTGGCGCATCGTCGAGATCACCTTCGAGCGGGTGGTGGTGACGCCCGCGCCCGGCGAGCTGGGCAAGATGCCGTTCTGGCACGGCGACGGGCCCGGCCGTCCCATCGAGCTGGGCCGGGCTGTCGGGAGTCTCGTGCGAGAACTGCGCTCGGGCGGCAACGAAGCAGCCGAGACCCGCTTGCGGCAGCGCTGCGGCCTCGACGAGAGTGCGGCCGGCAACCTGCTCGCATACCTCGAGGACCAGGCTGAGGCCACCGGCACGGTTCCCGACGACCGCACGGTGGTGGTGGAGCGCTTCCGCGACGAGATCGGGGACTGGCGGGTGTGCGTGCTCACCCCGTTCGGCGCCCGGGTCCACGCGCCCTGGGGGGTCGCGCTCCAGGCCCGCCTGCGGGAGGCCTGGGGCGCCGACGTGGACCTGATGTGGGGCGACGACGGGATCGTCATGCGCCTGCCGGAGGCGGTCGACGAACTGGTGGTGGACGACCTGCTGTTCGATCCCGACGAGGTCCGGGACCTGGTGGTGGCCCGCCTGCCCGAGACCTCGATGTTCGCGTCCCGGTTCAGGGAGTGCGCGGCCCGGGCGCTGCTGCTGCCCCGGCGCCGGCCCGATCAGCGCACGCCGCTGTGGCAGCAGCGCCAGCGGGCTGCCGACCTGCTGTCGGTGGCGGCCAAGTACCCGTCGTTCCCGGTCCTGCTGGAGGCCACCCGCGAGTGCCTCAACGACGTGTTCGACCTGCCTGCGCTGGTGGAGCTCATGGCCGACCTGCGCAACCGCCGGGTCCGGGTGGTGGCGGTGGACACCGCCGAGGCGTCGCCCTTCGCCCAGTCGCTGCTGTTCTCGTGGATCGCGGTCTACATGTACGAGGGCGACGCGCCCCTGGCCGAGCGGCGGGCCGCGGCGCTGGCCCTGGACCGTGACCTGCTGCGCGACCTGCTGGGGGCGGAGGAGCTGCGGGAACTGCTCGATGCCGGGGTGATCGCCGATCTGGAGTTGGAGCTGCAACGGCTGGTCGCCGGAGGCCAGGCCCGGGACGCGGACGAAGCCCACGACCTGCTGCGGGTGCTGGGGCCGCTCACGCTCGACGAGCTGGTGGCCCGGACCGCGCCGTCGGCGGGTTCCGACGCCGAGCGGGTCTCAGGATGGTTGCGTGCCCTGGTGGAGCAGCGCCGGGCCATCGAAGTGCGCCTGGCCGGGCGCGATGTGGTGGCCGACGTGGCCGACGCGGCCCGGCTGCGTGACGCGGCCGGCACCGCCCTTCCGGTGGGCCTGCCTGCATCCGCCACCGAGCCGGTGGACGACCCCCTCGGCGATCTGTGCGTCCGCTACGCCCGCACCCATGGCCCGTTCCTGGCCCGCGACGTCGCTCGTTGGCTGGGAATGGGCGTACAGCCGGTCGCGGCCCGGTTGGCGTCGCTGGTGGGCGAGGGCCGCCTGCTGCGGGGCGAGTTCCGGCCCGGCGGGGCCGATCGGGAGTTCTGCGACGCCGAGGTGCTGCGGCGCATCCGTCGCCGCTGCCTGGCCGCCCTGCGCCAGGAGGTCGAGCCGGTGCCGCCGGAGGCGTTGGCCCGGTTCCTGCCCCAGTGGCAGGGGGTCGGCGGCCGGCGCCGCGGTGTGGACGCCCTCGCCGACGTGGTGGCCCAGTTGCAGGGAGCGCCGGTGGCCGCGTCGGTACTGGAGGCCGACGTGCTGGCCTGCCGGATGGCCGGCTACAAGCCGGCGGAACTCGACCAACTCTGCACCTCCGGCGAGGTCGTGTGGGTGGGCGCGGGCGCGCTGGGCGCCACCGACGGCAGGGTGCGTCTGGTGTTCCGTGACCAGGCCGCCCTGTTGGTTCCCGCCGCCGAATCCTGTGAGGGAGCGGTCCACGACGCGCTGCGAGACCGGTTGAAGGATGGGGGAGCATCGTTCTGGCCGGACCTGGTGGCCGCTGCGCAGGCATCGTCGTTGCCCTACGACACCGAGACGGTGCTGGCCGCGCTGTGGGATCTGGTGTGGGCGGGCGAGGTGACCAACGACTCCCTCGCACCGCTGAGGGCCCGCATCGCCGGCCACCGGTCGGGTGGATCCCGCCGCCAGCCGTCCCGGGCCGGGCGCACCTCTCCACGAGCCGGCCGGTCCCGGCGGGGCCGTCTCCGGCTCGGAGGTCTCAGCGCCACCGGACCACCGTCGGCCGCGGGCCGATGGTCGCTGGTGGAGCCTCTGCTCAGCCCCCAGCCCGCGCCCACGGAATCGGCTTTGGCCAGAGCCCATCAGCTTCTCGACCGCTACGGGGTGGTCACCCGGGAGACCGCTCTGGGCGAGGGCGCCGAGGGCGGCTTCGCGGGCGTCTACCCGGTGCTCAAGGCTCTGGAGGAGCGGGGCGAGGCCCGCCGGGGCTACTTCGTGGCCGGGCTGGGCGCGGCCCAGTTCGCCCTGCCCGGCGCCGTCGACCGCCTGCGGGGGACCCGCACGCCGGAGCCCGATGCACCGCCGGTGGTGCTGGCCGCCACCGACCCGGCCCAGCCCTACGGCGCGGCGCTGGCCTGGCCCGACTCGCCCGGCCGGCCTGCCCGCACCGCGGGCGCCCATGTGGTGCTGGCCGACGGGCGGCCGCTGGTGATGCTCGAACGGGGCGGCCGGTCCCTGACCACCTTCGAGGGCGCGGAGTCGAACGACGCCTGGATCGACGCGATCATCGGACTCGTCAAGGACGGCCGCCTGCGCAAACTGGAGATCGCCAAGGTCGACGGCACCGCGGTCAGGGAGACCCCGTGGGCGGCCCGCCTGGAGTCGGCCGGCTTCACGTCCGCCTACAAGGGAATGCTCTACCGCACATGACAGCCCGGGATCAGGCCATGGTGGGTGTGTTGCAGGTTCCCGTGCTACTCGCTGCGACGGAATTGATCGAGGCCTCTCAGTAGTGAGTGGCTTAGCCAAGGGTCGAAACGACGGAGAACGGACTCAGCGGGTTCGGAGTAGTTGACTTGAAACATCTCTTCACACACTGGTTGTAATCCGATGATCTGCGGCTCAGCAACATCGCCATTCTGGCGTCGAAAGAAGCAGACGGACGCACCGATCAATCCGCGATAATCTCGGTTCACCCCATGAAAGGAGAGAAGAATCTCGGATCGCCCCTGCTCCGTCTCAATCGCGAGTCGCGCCCAAGAATGATAGTCGCGCATGTTGGCGAAGTACTCGAGATCTCTTGCAGTCTCGATCACTTGGTATCGATAGTAGCCGCGACGCTTGGCATCTCTGTCGTAGCTGGAGTCTACGAATACGAGTCGGTCGAAGAAGTCTGATCTGAGCTGCTCTTCGAGACGTACTCGTATGCCTTCAAGCGTCTCGACCGCGCGATCCAGCAGCGTCGTAGCGGTTTCTTTAGCAGTATCCAGCTCCTCTTGCAGAGCCCGCTCGCGCAGGTTGAAGGTCTCGCCGATCGACTGCAATACCTGATCCAAGTGATCCGCCTCTCGGCGCACAGCGCTCGTTATTCCGAGCGCCTGCACTAACCACCTCTTCTGTAGCCGGGATACCAGGGCCACGAGTGGGGCCAGATCTCCGTTGTCTGCCTCGCCCAGAACATTGAGATAGCGCTCGCGGTCTCGATTCGTAACGACTAGCGGAAACATCCCGGCACGTAGAAGCACAAGAGATGAGATGGCGCGAGCAACTCTGCCGTTGCCGTCTTGGAATGGATGGATCTGCACGAAGCGGTGGTGCAGCCAGGCTGCGGTCACGTCCGGTGCAACCTCGGTAGAGAGGTGAGCCTCATGCATCTCAAGCAGGCGATCCATCTCCGCGGCGACATGTTCGGGTGGGCAATACTGGTGGATCTTCCCATCGGGGCGAGTTGGATTGTTGGGCCTGCGCTTATAGTCGCCGTGGAGCAACTTGATTCGCGTGGCTCGGCCGAAGATGTCGACACCCGCGGCGAACTCCTGCTTGCGGGTCATGAGTTGATGCAGTTCCTTGACGAACGATGTCGAAAGGGGACGTTTCTCGGTGATGACATCGAACAGCCACTCGACGGCGTCAAGATGGTCAGCGATCATGCCAGCGATGAGTTCGGGCGGCTCCTCGTCGTCATCGTGAGGGATCAGGGACGCGTCGATACCCTGCTCGATCAAGAGCCTCGTCGTTCCCTCGTCGAGTGTGTAGAGGCGCTCGATGATGCCGGTCTCGATGGCCCACTCCCGGTGGAGCCGCTCATTGAACGCAGTTACGAGATGGTCTGGCAGTTCTCTGCGGAATTCCTCCCAGGTGCGAAGCAGTGGCTGGAGTTCCTCGCTGGCCGCGGCGCGATCATCGTCGGTCAGGTCGGTGATCGGCTCCCACCGGTGGCCCACTTCGACTTCGTCCATTCCCTGCACCGTATCCACTCCCGCCCGCTCCGCCGGGGATCGCGGCAGGCTCAACCTCCCGTGAGCGCCAAACGCTCTACGGGCTGACCAGTGATCTCCGCGATGAGCTCGAAGTCCCTCCCGACGTGCAGCACGGTCAGCTTCGCCGTCTCGGCGGTCGCCGCGATCAGCACGTCTGGTATCGACGGCGTCCGATGCTTGCCCGCAGCCGCGAGCGCCTGCTGCACCGCGACGGCACGGTCCTCGATGGCGGGCGTCAGGTACTCGACGGGCACAGCGCTCAAGGGGGGCTCTGCGGCGCTCAGCCGGAGATCGCCGGCCGTGCGGGCCGAGAAGCCGACCTCCAGCCGGGTCAGCGTGGAGATCCGGACCAGTCCGCGGCTGATTCTCAATGCCCACTCCGCCGCATCAGGGCTCGACGCGAGCCGGACGAGCGCGGACTTGTCGACGAGCCAGGCTGTCACGACCAAGCGGACCGCATCACATCAGCATCGCCGAGGTCGGCGAACGTCTCGCAGAAGCGCTCCAGCGACTCCATGGTCACCTCACCGTTGGAGGTGCGGCGCTCGCGCTCCAGAGTTCGTCGCAGGTACTCGGCCCTCGACAGGCCGGCCCGCCGGGCGTTGGCCTCGATCGCGGCGACGGCACCGTCGGACAGGCCGCGGATCAGAATGTCGGTCACTAGGTCCTCCCCGCTCTCACCGGGCGTTGAGGCGATCCCCGAGATGTGATGATATCTGAGTATATCAGTAGTCCACGGGCGACCCCACTTCAATGAGTTACCCACCTCTGCGGTGGCTGACTCATTGAAGTTGCAGCCGTGTCCGCGCCGCCCCATAACCTTGCCCCGCGAGCAACGGGCCGGCATCCGACAGGAGGCGCACCATGAAACTGCCGACCGCGGGGGCTGTGCACGACGAGCGGGAGATTGAAGCGGTTGCCGCGGTGATGCGGGACAACCCGAAGCTGGAGATCGGCGAGGCCACCCTGGCGCTGGAGGAGCGGGTGGCGGCCAAGCTGTCCAAGCGGTTCGGGCTGATGGTCAACTCGGGCTCGTCGGCGCTGCGCATCGCCATCGATCTCCTCGGCCTGGAGCCCGGCGACGAGATCATCACCTCCCCGCTGACGTTCTCCACCGATGTCGCCCCCATGGTTCAGTCCGGGCTGGTGCCGGTGTTCGCCGACATCGCTGCGGACACCTACCAGATCGACGCCGAGGCGGTGGAGGACATGATCGGTCCCCGCACCAGGGCGATCCTGGTGCCCAACCTGTGCGGCAACTGTCCCGACTGGGACCGGCTGCGGGCGGTGGCCGACGACTGTGGCCTGGCGCTGGTGGAGGACTCCTGCGACGTGCTCGACAGCTACCAGCGGGGCCGGCGCACCGGCGAGCGCAGCCACATCGGGGTCACCAGCTTCGCCCGGTCGCACGCCATGACCGCGGGCGGCACGGGCGGGCTGGTCGGCATCGACGATCCCGACCAGTACGACCTGGCCCTGTCGCTTCGCCGCTGGGGACGGCGCAGCGAGTCGTACCTGTACGGGTCGAGGAAGGGCAGCACCGACCGGTTCTCGGCCTTGGCCGACGGCACGCCCTACGACCTGGTGTTCGTGTTCGACTCCATCGGCTACAACTTCGAGCCCAACGAGCTCAGTTCCGCCTACGGCCTGGTGCAACTCGACAAACTCGAGGAGTTCAACTCCCGCCGCCGGGCCAATTGGCGGTGCGTCGACGACTTCATGGCCGGTCGTCCGGGGATCACACCGGGGCGCACCACCCCTGAGACCGACACCACCTGGATGAGGTTCTGCTTCGAGATCACTCCCGTAGCCGGATTCGACCGCACCCAGGCCCAGGAGTTCCTGGCGGCCCGTGGCGTGTCCACCCGCATGGTGTGGACGGGGAACATCCTGCGCCAGCCCGGCTTCGCCGGCATCGAGCACCGGGCCCCGGCCGGTGGCCTGCCCAACTGCGACCGGGTGATGGACCGCTCGCTGTCGCTGCCCATCCACCACGGCCTCGGCCCGGAGCACATGGACTACATCTGCGAGCAGCTCGAAGCCCTGTTCGACCGCTACTCGTAGCACGCGATAGAACACGACTGGGCGACGTGACCGCTGCAACCGCCGCGCTACTCTCGGGCCGTGTCCGCCGGTATGAGCCGAGCCAGGCCTGGAGGCCGAGCGAGCAGGCGAGCGAGTCCGCTGCATGAGGGCGAGGCCGTGGTCCGAGCGGCCCGTGAGCGCAGCGAACAGGAGCGGGAGACACCCCGCCCCGACGCGACGGGTCTGCACCTGCCCGCGCACGTTCGCAAGGGCCTCGGTGGGAGGGGCCGATCCCTCCGGGGGCACACCGGAGGCTGCGCCAGCGGGAACCAGGTCCGCGGCGAGGTCGTCTCACGTCACGTGCGTCCAAGACACCTGCACGGCGAAGTCTTTGCTGCCGCACTAGTCGCCCTCGGCCTTCTCGCCGGCGCCTGCGGCACAACCGAGACCGTTGCCGGAGGCGGCGACCCGACGGGGCCGGTCGACGGCAGCGGCCCCGATCCTCCGATCATGGTCGAGCTGAGCCCGGAGCGAGTCTCCCTGAGCGCCGACGGCGGTTGCTGGATCACAGACGACGGCTCCGCCGAGTGCTGGGACGACGAGGACGAGTGGCACCAGGAGGGCGACTTCGTCCAGATCTCGGCAGGCACGCTGTTCGCGTGCGGAGTGACGAGCGACAGCCGCGCCAGATGCTGGAGCAAGGAGCACGGTGAAGGCTTCTTCCGACCGTGGCCGGGTGCCAAGGAGGAAATAGTCCTGCCCGAGAGCACGCCGGTGAAGCAGGTGGAAGTGGACGGGCCGCACCTGTGCGCGGTCCACTCCGACGGGACGCTCGGCTGCTACGGCCGGAAGTACTACGGCGACCGCCCCGAAGTGGTAGGGTGGGAGCCCCCCGAGCCGGGGCCGCTGCCCCAAGAGGCATTCGCCCAGATCTCCACCGGTGCATGGCGCTACGGCGACTCCACCGGGCTGTCATGCGGTGTTCGGGCCGGAACCGGAAAGCTGGCGTGCTGGGACTACTACGGCATGAGGCCGAGACCCGAAGGCGAGTACTCCCAGGTGTCGGTCAGCCACGGCCTGACATCTGGCGAACTGAGTGTGGGTGGAATACCCATCTCCTACGGCGTCGGGGCGCTGACATGCGGCGTGTTGGTTGACGGCAGGGCGGAGTGCTGGTCCATGGACGGCACTGACGAGGACGGCGCGCGAACCGCGGTGAGGTACTACACCCCCGGCGGCCAGTTCGTGCAGGTCTCCGCCGGATACGAGTACGTCTGCGGTCTTCGCGCCGACGGCGCCGTCGAGTGCTGGCAGCTCGACCGGCTCGAGTTGCCGCCCGCGGAAGGGGCCAATGCAGACTTCCCTCCCGTAGTGCTCGACTTGCCGGCCGACTCCAGGTTCACCCGGATCGCGGTGGGAAGGCACGGCAGAGCGTGCGGGATACGCATCGACCGCGAGCTCGAGTGCTGGACCATCACGGAGATCGAGCCGGAGCAGCCACGGGTCGTCGTCGATGAAGAACACCGATCGTCGGTCGTCATCGCGGAAGACACCGCTGACCTCATCCGGGTGGAAGGGTCCGGCTCTTCGCCGTTGACGATCGACATCGGCGCGGGGACTTGGGTGCCCGTCTTTTCTTCGGACGGCGAGTATGAGTTGATTGTTCCCGGACGCCACGCGGTTGACCTCGAGAAGACATGTCAGCCCCCCTTCTACGGGCCCCTCACAGGTCTCGCCGGCGGCTGGACTGTCAGAGAGGCGCCGCACCTGCTGACAATGGCCGGAGAGCGCGCCGAGGCCGGGCGCGGACCCGCCTTCGTCTTCGGTGACGACCGCGGCGCCATGTGCGAACCCGGCGAATACCGGGTCTACGTCGGAACCACCGACGAGAGCACGCACTGGAGCCTGGAACTCCGCCGCGCGCCGGGGCCGGGCTGGGGGTACGGGAACGCTGCCGCCCTGAACAAGCCGGACGCCGAGTTCCTTCACATTGATGCCGCCACTCGATGGGTCGATGATTGGCCCGCGGAGCACGGCAACGCCACGGCGCGAGTCGCCGGCGACTCGTACCTTTGCGGCGTACTCGCGGCCGGGGGCGTACGGTGCTGGGGTACCGGCTATGAGGGCGGCACCGATCCTCCGCCGACGAGGTTCGTCGAGACTTCGCTCGCGGCCGCATTCGCCTGCGGGCTCGAGCCGGACGGCACGATGCAGTGCTGGGACTCGGACGACCGGTACTCGGCGGGACTGAGCCCGCAGGCGACCGGGATCGTGCAGATTGAGTCGTCCGGCGCGGCCGTGTGTGCCGTTCTGCGATCCGGTGACGTTGCCTGCGACTACGCGTTCGGTGCCCAACCGGGTGCTGGCTTCGCGCTGGAAGAGAGTTGGCAGCATCCGGTGGCGAGCGTGTCCCTCTCCGAGTCGGGGTTTACCGATTGCGTCGTGTGGACCGACGGTGAGGCGAGTTGCCGCGACTATTTCCAGCTTGATCAGGCCCCCAGCCACCGGTTCAAGAGGGTGTCCACCTCGGACCGGCACGCGTGCGGGATCCTGACCGATGACGCGGTGCGATGTTGGGGGTTCTTCAGCCAAGAAGACCGCCTCCACCATGATCGCCGTCAGCATGTTCTGAACGCTCCCGATGGGGAGTTCGCGCAGGTGGCGGCGGGCGACTATCACACTTGCGGGCTACGCGTCGACGGAACCGCGGCGTGCTGGGGCTGGAATAGGTTCGGACAGAGCACGCCGCCGGGGGGCAGATTCACGCAGATCGTCTCGACGATGCACATGTCGTGCGGCCTGCGGCCAGACGGCAGCGTCGAGTGTTGGGGCTACGCCGGGGAGCAGTGAGGACGCGCGGCCCGCATCGTGGCCGGGGAGTGCCGGCGGCGCGCTGGCGAGGGCTGCAAGTCCAGAATCCGGCAGTCCGCAGCACCGCTGAGCTACTCGTGGGCTATGGCGTCGAGGATGTTCATGCGGCCGGCGCGCACCGCGGGCAGGATGGCGGCCAGCAGCCCTGCCACCGCCGAGATCACCACGACGACCACCAGATCCAGCCACGGTACGGCCACCACCTGCACGAACGACTCCGGCAGCGCCAGCGCGGTGGCCACGCCGAAGACCGTGCCCACGGTGACGCCGAGCAGGCCGCCGAAGACGGCCACGATGAGAGCCTCCCAGTAGATCGAGCGCCGCAGCTGGCGGCGGGTCATGCCCACTGAGCGGAGCAGGCCGATCTCGTGGATGCGCTCGAACACGGACAGGCTCAACGTGTTGATGATGCCGATCAGCGCGATGACGAACGACAGGCCGATGAGCACCTGGATCACCCTGATGATTGCGGTGAGCTGGGACTGCTGGGTCTGGCGGAACTCGGCCTGGTTCTCGACCTTCACGGTGGGGTAGCGGTCGATCACGCCGTTGACGGCGGCCCGGCTCCGTTCCAGCAGCGAGGCTTGCTCCGCCTCGCTGGCGGCGTCCGGCAGGCCGGCGGTCCGGGCGCTGGCGAAGGCGAGGTCGTTGCGGTTGAAGTGGCGGTCCCACAAGGCTCCGTCGATCAGCCAGTTGCCGTAGATGGCCGCGTCCTCGAATATCGCCACCACGGCCAGGGTCTCGGTCTGGTTGTCGGGGAAGGTGGCCTCGACGGTGTCGCCGACCTCCAAGCCCAGGTCCTCAGCCGAGTCGCTGTGCAGCGCCAGCGAGGTGAGCGGATCGGTGCCGGCCATGTCGCCCGAGCTCACCTGGGCATCGAAGTGGTCGTCGGCCAGGGCCATGTCGGCGGCCACGATGTCGCGCTGCTCACCGTCGACGCTCAGCCCGCTGAACGCCCACTGGATCCGCATCACGCTGTCGATCTCTTCCAGCGCCTCGATCTCATCGGCCACCCGGGCCGGGAAGCCGGGCGGGGGCCCGAAGCCGGTGGCGCTCGACTGGATGAAGTAGTCGGCCTCCACTGCGTTGTCGAGGATGTTGTCGAACGTCTTCTTTATCGACTCGCCCACCACCGCGGCCAGTCCCATCAGGGCGAGGCCGATCAGCAGCGCCCCCGCGGTCGACGCAGTCCGGCGAGGGTTGCGGGACGCGTTGTCACGGCCGAGTCGACCCGGCATCCCGAACAGCGCCTTGACCGGACGGCCCAGCGCCGACGCCGCCGGCCGGGCGAAGACCGGGCTCACGATGTTCATGCCCACGAAGGCGAGCACGGCGCCGACTCCCAGCAGCACGAACGTCGGCGTCGTCTCCAGTCCCGCCGTCATGCCCGCCGCCAGCGCCACAACACCGGTCGCGAGCACCGTTCCGCCCGTGATCAGGCGGCGGCGCAGGCCGGTGGCGCCCAGCTGGAAGTCGGCGCTCAACGCCGCCACCGGGGAGATCTTGCGGGCGCTCATCGCGGGCGCGATCGACGAGACCATCGTCACGCCCAGGCCGACGACCACAGCCAGGACGACGGTGCGGAGCTGAAGTGTCAGCGGACCCGGCGGCAGCGGGAAGCCGACCACCTCCAGGACGGCGCGCAGCACCAGAGCCAGCACCAGGCCGAGCCCGATCCCGATGACCGTGCTGAGGGTGCCCACGATGGCCGACTCGGTGATCACCGACCGGCTCACCTGCCGCGGGGTGGCGCCGATGGCCCGCCACAGCCCGATCTCGCGCACCCGCTGGCCGATGATGATCTGGAAGGTGTTGTTGATGATGAACGCCGACACGAACACCGCGATGAAGGCGAACACCAGCAGAACGGTGTTGAAGACGTCGACGACCTGGTTGAAGTCCTCCTCCTGCTCGGCCGCGTCGACCTCCTGGGTGATCACCCGGTAGTCGTCGCCCAGCACCGCCTCCAGCCGGGCCTGCACCTCGGACACGTCGTCGCCGGCCGACACCAGCACGCCGACCGCCTGGTAGCCGTCCTCCATGCCGAAGAAGCGCTGGGCCTCCTCCAGCTCGAAGGCGGCCATCGTCTGGCCCAGGCCGGTGTGTGAGTCGGGGGACCCGAAGTTGAACAGGCCGACCAGCTCGAAGGGCTCGGCGTCGAGCGGGCCATTGATCTGGTAGGTCTCGCCGATCCGCAGATCGTTGTTGGCCGCGGTCACGGTGTCGGCCGCGAACTCGCCGGGCCCGGCCGGCTCTCGGCCTCCAGTGATGAAGAACGAGCCCGGGTTGAAGCTGAAGCCCAGCGCCGACGGGCCCGGAGGCCTTATCGGCTCGCCGTCTCCGTCGACGATGAAGACGTTCAGGGCGGCCAACTCGGGCCGCGCCAGGTCCACGCCCTCGACGCCGGCCACCTGCTCGGCCACCGCCTCCGGCACGGTGGCCCTCTCGAAGTCACCGCCGAATTCCTGATCCACGCGCACTGTCAGGTCGGCGCCCTTGGCGATGTCCTCGGCCAGACCGCCGAAAGTCGCGCGCAGGCTGTCGGTGAGCGTGAACGAGCCCACCACGAACATCACCCCGATGACCACCACCAGCGTGGTCAGCGCGAAGCGCAGCTTCTTGTCGATCAGGCTGCGGAGGGCGAGCTTGAACACCTTGGGACCCTCTCGCCTGCCGTCAGTCCGCGGCTATCGCTTCGAGGACGTTCATGCGGCCCGCTCGGTAGGACGGGAACACCGCCGCCAGCAGCCCGAAGGCCACGGCCACAAGAACGAGCCCGACCATCTGGGCGCCGGGGACCGACACCCGGTCGATGATCTCGTCGGGGATCGCCACCGAGAGCGCCACCCCGAAGGCCAGCCCGAGCGCCACACCGATGATGGCGCCGAAGAGGGCGACGGTGGCCGCCTCCCAGCGGATGACCCGCCGCAGCTGGCGCCTGGTCATGCCCACCGCCCGCAGCAGCCCTATCTCGTGGGTGCGCTCGAACACCGACAGCGTGAGGGTGTTGACGATCCCGACCAGGGCCACCACCAGCGCGAACAGCAGGAACACGTTGACCAGCGCCAGCACCGTGTTCAGGTTCGACTCCGCATTCTCCTGGAACTGCTGGCGGTCCTCCAGAGTGGCCTGCGGATAGGCGCTGAGCACCTGCTCCAACCGGCTCCGCATCTCCTCGGGGTCGGTGCCGGCCCCGTTGACGGCCACCCATTGCTCGAAGGCGTCCGCGGCGACCGTCTGCTCGTAGAGGGACTGGTCGATCAGCCAATCGTCCCAGAACGGCGGCTGGGTCTCGGTGAAGACCGCTCCGACGGTCACCGACAGGGTTTCGCCGCTGACCAGCATGAGTTCGACGGGGTCTCCGATCGACAAGCCCAACTCTTCGGCTCTGTCGTCGTTGACGAGCAGCGCGGTGGCCGGGTCGAGGGCGCTGAGGGAGCCCTCGATGACGCCGAGGTTGGCGACCTCGTCGACGGTCGACAGGTCGGTCACGGTGATCTCGGTCTGCTCGATCCGGTCCGGTGCCACGGGGCTGAAGATCTGCACCAGATCCTCGTCCAGACCGACCACGGTCCCCGCTCCGGCTCCCCTCAGATCATCGGCCAGGGTCTTGGGCACTCCCGAGACCGTCTGGGCACTGATGATGTAGTCGGCTCGCACCGCGCTGCTGAGGCTGTCGGAGAAGGTGTCCTTGAGTGACTGCCCGACCACCAGCACCATGGCCACCAGCGCCAGCCCGATCGTCAGCGCCACCGCCGTTGCCGCGGTCCGGCGGGGGCTGCGGGCCGCGTTGTCGCGGGCCAACCGGCCCGGAGTGCGCAAGAGCCGCGGCAGAGGCCGGGCCAGTGCCGAGACGACGGGGCCGGCGATGAGCGGGCTCAGCACCGACACCGCCACGAACACGACTGCGGCCCCTGCGCCCAGCGACAAGAGCTGGGCGGTGGTCGAGTCGAAGTCGGCGAACAGCCCTCTGCCGGTGAGAACGAGCCCGGTGGCGGCAAGAGCGGCGCCCACGAGCGGCCGCCAGAGGCGGAGATGCCCGCCGTCGTCGCCGGTGCCCTCCTGCAGCCCGGCCACCGGCGACACTCTCGACGCCTTGACTGCGGGGACCAGCGACGCGATCAAGGTGAAACCCACCCCCACTGCGAATGCCCATGCCACTGTGCGCGGCCGCAGCGGCATCGGACCGTCGGGCAGCGAGGCGCCGAAGGCGTCGAACAGCGCTCCGAGCCCGAGGGCTCCGAGCATGCCCAGACCGATGCCCGCCGCGGAGGCGGCCACGCCGATTGCCAGCGACTCGATCAGTACCGAGCGGCGCACCTGCCGGGGGGTGGCTCCCAGCGCCCGCAGCAGCGACAGCTCGCGCACCCGCTGACCCAGCACGATGTTGAAGGTGTTCGAGATGATGAACGTGCTGACGAACAGCACGACGAACGCGAACACCAGAAGGATCGTCTGGAACGGCCCGATGAAGCTCTCGAATGCGTCGCCGAACTCGGCCGCAGCCTCTTCGGAGGTGATCGCCTCGGTGCCCGGCGGCAGCACCGAGGCGATGCGGTCGCGCACCTCCTCGATGTCGGCGCCGGGATCGGCTCTGACCGCGATCTCGTTGAATAGGCCCTCGAAGCCGAGCACCTGCTGGGCGGTGGCGGTGTCGAACACCGTGAACACGGCGCCGATCCCGGCGTTCTCGGGGAAACCGAACTGCATGGTCCCGGTGAGGGTGAAGGTGCGGGGACCGGTCGGGGTGACCACCTGGTAGTCGCGGCCCAGCTCGAAGTCGTAGTCGGCGAAGGTGACCACATCGACGGCGAACTCCGAGACGCCCATGGGCCATTCGCCCTCGATCAGGAAGTACTGCGACAGCGTCGGATCCGCGGTCCAGTTGCTGCCGGCTCGGGGTCCGCCGAAGGTTGTCGGGGCCTGACCCGAGCCGTCCACCGGGATTACTCCGTCCACGAAGAAGCCGCCCTCGGCCGACTGCACCCCGTCGACTCCCCGGATGTCGTCGAGCAGACTGGCCGGGACCGGCGGCGCGGTCGCCTCGGTGATGTCGCCGAAGGGCAGGGCGCCCCGCACGGTGAAGTCGGTGCCGGTGTTGATGTCAGCGGCGAGGTCGTCGAAGGTGGAGCGCAGCGAGTCCGCCGTCACGAAGGCAGCCACTACGAAGGTCACACCCAGCACGATGGCCAGAGCCGTGAACGCGAAGCGGAGCTTGTGGGCGAGCAGCGACTTCAGGGCCAGACGAAGCATGTCAGGGTCTTCTTCGGGAGTGTTCGAGGGCGGAGCCGGGCCGCGGGCCGGAGGTGTCCGCTAGGCGCCGAGCCGGGTCATGTGGTCCCGGATGCCCTGGGGTGTGGGGTCGGCCAGTTCGTCCACGATCTTGCCGTCCACCAGGAACACCACCCGGTCGGCGTAGGAGGCGGCCACCGGGTCATGGGTGACCATCACGATGGTCTGGCCCATCTGGTCGACCGCGCTCCGCATGAAGCCCAGGATCTCGGCCGCGGTGTTGGAGTCGACGTTGCCGGTGGGCTCGTCGGCGAAGATGATCTGGGGCTTGCTGGCCAGGGCCCGGGCCACCGCAACGCGCTGCTGCTGGCCTCCGGACAGCTCGTTGGGGCGGTGCTTGACCCGGTCGGCGAGACCGGTGGCGCCGACGACCTCGTCGACCCAGACCTCGTCGCCCTTCTTGCCGGCGAGGTCCATGGGAAGGGTGATGTTCTCGATGGCGGTGAGGGTGGGAACCAGGTTGTAGGCCTGGAACACGAACCCGACGCTGTCGCGGCGCAGCAGCGTCAGGTCCTTCTCCGACAGGGTCGTGAGGTCGGTGTCGCCGATGATCACCTGGCCGGAGGTGACCGTGTCGAGCCCGGCCATGCAGTGCATCAGGGTGGACTTGCCCGACCCTGACGGGCCCATGATGGCGGTGAAGCGGCCCTGCTCGAAGTCCACGTCGATGGCGTCGAGCGCTCGCACCTCGGTGTCGCCGGAGCCGTAGATCTTGCTGGCGGCCACCGCCCGGGCGGCCGTGGCCAGTGCTTGGGCGGGGGAGGAAGTCACAGGTTCTCCTAGGAGCGGTTGTGAAGGCTCACGCGGGGACTCTACGAGCGCCCCGAACCTCCCCAACCAGGGACATCCCTTACTTTGCCCTGAGCCCCCAGGAGCTTTCAGGGTGCGCCGTGGGCTGCCTCCCCGATGGCTTCCTTGAGCTGGGCCAGGAAGCGGCCGCTGGCGCCGCCGTCGATGATGCGGTGGTCGAAGGTGGCCGACACTGTGATGGTCGGCACCTCGACTGCGTCGCCGCCGACTAAGCGTACCACCGGCCGGGCCATGCCGAAGGCGGCGATCATGCTGGTTCCGACCGGAAGCAGCGGCGTGCCGGCCAGTATCCCGAGGGCGCCCACGTTGTTGACGGTGGCGGTGGCCCCGGTGAGCTCGTGGGGCGCGGCGGTGCGGTCGCGGGCGGCCGCAGCCAGCCGGAGGATCTCCGCTGACAGCTCAGGCAGTGCAAGCGTGCCGGCGTCCCGCACCACCGGAAGCATCAGCCCCTCGGAGGTGTCGACGGCCACGCCGATGTCGTAGCGGTCGAAGTGCTCGATCTCGTCGCCGTCGAGCCTGGCGTTCATGACGGGATGGTCCCGCAGCACCGGCACCAGCAGCTCTCGCACAGCGGGGTGTCGATCACCCGGTCGGCGCCGAAGCGCTCGTGCATGCCCTCGGTGATCCGGAACACGCCGCCCTCCACGCCCACGTCTTCCCCCAGGGTCACCAGCGACGGGTCCCGCTCGAAGGCCGAGTGCAGGGTCAGCTTGAGGGCCTCGGTCATGTCGAGCCGGCGGGTCTCTCCGGTGGGCGACGGGTCGCCAGCGACGGTCCAGACCTCGTCCGGCTCGAATGCGGCTGGGGCTTCCCCGGCGTCCTGCTGCTCGCGATGCAGCTGCTCCGTCAGCGAGGTCGGAGCCCGGGCGAACAGCTGCCGGGGCGAGTAGCGGCGCGACACCGGGGGCCGGGCCTCGAGCTGGTCGACGAACGCTCGAGGTCGGCCGAGATCCCGGCCCTCATGTCGTCCTCCTGGCTGGTCTCCCACAGGCCCTTGTTGACCAGCAAGGCCCGCATCCGGGTGATGGGGTCCCGCTCGCGCCACTGGGACTCCTCGTCGGTGGTGCGGTACACCGGCGTGCCGTCGTACGTCGAGTGGGGGGCGAACCGGTAGGTGAGCATCTCGATGAGGGTCGGACCCCCGCCCGACGCGGCCCGCTCGTCCCTGCTTGGGAGCGCTCCGGACACCCCGATTACTTCAGCGACGGACCACTAGCATCTGGTAGCATTAGGGATACTACTAGAGTAGTATCGACCTCATGAAGGTCAGTGTGAGCATTCCTGAGAGCGACGTCGAGTTTCTGGACGACTACGCGCGAAGCCACGGCATCGCTTCCCGGTCGGCTGCTCTGCACAGGGCCGTAAAGCTCCTGCGAGCCTCCGAGTTGTCGCAGCACTACGCGGACGCCTTCACCGAATGGGTCCAAGACGGCGAGGAACAGGTTTGGGACACGGTCGTTGGTGACGGGCTGGCCGCGGACCGCGTCTGGGACTCGGTCGCGCACGACAGTCCGGCCGAGGATTGATGCGCAGGGGAGAGATTCGCTTTGTCGACTTCGGTCCTGCTGTAGGCGCCGAGGCGGCTCGCGCCCGTCCTGCGGTGATCGTGAGCAACGACGGTGCCAACACGACCGCAGCACTGCTGGGGCGCGGGGTGGTGACCGTAGTGCCGGCGACGTCCAACACTCGGGTGATCCACCCGTTCCAGGTCTTCCTGCCCGCTGCTGATACCGGCCTGCGCGTCGATTCCAAAGCACAGGCAGAGCTAGTCAGGGCCGTCTCCGTCGAGCGGGTGGGCGCATCGATGGGCATGGTCCCCATGGACCTCATGGCTCAGCTCGACGACGCGATACGGCTCCACTTGGCCCTCTGACCGGAGCACCGGCTGTGATATAGGCGCAGTCGTGGGTCAGGCCGTGCATCCTCGCACCGCGGTATATCCGGTTCGACTGTGGCCTAGCTGGCCAGCGCCTCGAAGGTGCCCCTGAGGATCCGTCGGGCGGGCGGCCGACGCCGGCGGGTAGGCTCCACGGCCGACCCGACTGTGCTCCGGGCGCAGCCACCGAGCGAGACTGAGCATGCCGTTCGATAGCCCTGACCTTCCACTGGCCGACTTGATGAGGAGCGTCGCCAGCGGCAAGATCCAACTTCCCGACTTCCAGCGAGAGTGGAAGTGGGACGACGACCGCATCGCTGGACTGCTCGCATCCGTATCCCTTGGCCATCCCGTCGGAGAAGTGAGATCGACAACCTCGGCATCTTCAACCTAACCTGTCAATGGTACTGGTGCGGCGTGCTCGGCGAGCTGTACGGCGGTGCCATCGAGACCCGCTTCGCCCGTGACCTCGAACAGGTCGTCGTGTGGGTGACCGACGACGGGCCGCCTCCGGGCACCGTGACCGCAGCGAGCTTCAACTCGTCTCGGCTGCTGACGCTGCGAACCCGGAACTCGGCCGCCTACAAGGGCATCTACGCCCTGCTGATGCGCGACGGGTGCCTCGACTGGCAGAAGCACAAGCCCATCACTCTCGCGTCGTTCTTCGACTACCGGATCGACATCCACCACATTTTCCCCAAGGCGTGGTGCACCAAGGAGAAGAACGACGTCGACCACGCCCGGCGCGAGAGCATCGTCAACAAGACCGCTATCGACTTCGCCACCAATCGCAGCATCGGTGGGCGACCGCCGAGCAAGTACCTCCCGATCCTGCAGAAGAAGGCCCCCGTCAGCGCTGCTCGACTCGACGGGATCCTTGCCAGCCACCGGATCGACCCCGTGGCTCTGAGGAATGACAACTTCGACGCTTTCTTCGACGACCGCAAGCGGCGCATTCTTGAGCTCATCAGCCTCGCCATGGGGAAGCCGGCGATTGTCGACGATGCAGACCTCGAGCATGAATTGGCCTCCTTCGAGGACGAACCCGAGGATCCCGAGGATCTCCCCGACCTGGTCGACGCCGATGACTGAGGACAGCCTCGTTCCCGGGGCGTTCCGCCCGTTCTTGGGCGGTCCGAGCGTTCATGCGCTGCGGGTCGAACTGCTGCATGTGGAGCCGGTGGTGTGGCGGCGGTGCGTGCTGCCGTCGGAGACGAAGCTCCGGAAGTTCAACCGGATGCTCGAGACGGTCATGGGCTGGGAGGGATACCACCTGCACATGTTCGAGGTCGCCGGCCTCCGCTTCGGGCAGCCCGACGAATTCAGCACCGACATCATCGACGAGCGGCAACTCACGTTGGAGCAGTTGCTGCCCGGTGTCGGGTCGCAACTGCAGTGGTCGTACGACTTCGGCGACGGATGGGAGCATGTTGTGGCCGTCGAGGCGATCGAGGCGCCGTCGCCCGATGTGCGGTACCCGATCTGCACGGCGGGAGAACGGGCGTGCCCGCCGGAGGACTGCGGCGGCGTGTGGGGCTACCAGGAACTCCGCGACGCGCTCGCTGATCCGACCCACGCCGAGCACGAGCATCTGCGGGACTGGGTCGGTGCCGGCTTCGATCCCGACGCCTTCGACCAGATGTCGGTGACCGCGCTCCTTCGCCGAGTCCGATAGCCGGCAAACCCATCGGGAAGCGCATGGAGGCGCGAGTTCGAGCCGCTCGCGTGAGCCCATCGCCGATCTCCGGACGCCGCCTCATGCTGTGCCGGCAGATGATCTGTGCCACAGGAACGGAACCGGGTCGCCGTATGCTCCGCGGGTGACCATCGTTGAGACGCGGGGGCTGACGCAGTGTCAATAGTCGAAACGACGGGTCTGACACAGCGATTCGGCTCCACCGTCGCCCTCGATGCTCTCGACCTCCAGATGCAGCCCGGTGTGACCGGGCTGGTGGGAGCCAACGGCGCGGGCAAGACGACACTGCTCAGCGCCATGCTCGGGCTGCGCGTGCCCACGTCGGGATCGCTCACCGTGCTGGGCTACGACCCGCAGAGGGTGGGCCACCGGCTCAGGGCCAACGTGGGGTTCGCGCCCGAGCGCAACGTTCTGCCCGACGAGATGCGGGCCGTCGACTTCGTCCGCCACCTGTCCGAGGTTCAGGGCCTGCCCCGCGGCGAGGCCCGCAACCGCGCCTCGGACACGCTGTGGCTGGTCGGGCTGGGGGAGGAGCGCCTCCGGACGCTGGGCACCATGTCCACCGGCCAGCGGCAGCGGGTCAAGCTGGCCCAGGCCATCGCCTCAGATCCCAAGCTCGTGCTGCTCGACGAGCCCACCGACGGCCTCGATCCCGTGCAGCGCAGCGAGATGCTCACCCTCATCGGCCAGATCAGCCGGGACTTCTCGATCAATGTGGTGCTGTCGTCGCACCAGCTCGAGGAGGTCGAGCGGGTGTGCGACAACATCGTGGCCCTGGACGCCGGTCGCCTGGTGGCCTGCGGGCCCATCAGCGACCTCATCGGCGCCGGCGACGGGATCACGCTCGAGCTGGTGGATGTGGCCGAGCCAGCCGGATCGGTCGACGCCGTGGAGGCTGCGCTGCGGGCCGGTGGCCTGGACGTTCGCCGCCACGAGGCCACGCTGGCGCTGCGGGGCGCGGCTTTCGAGGAGCTCTGTGACCGGTCCCGCGACGCGGTGGCCGCGGTCGGAGCCCGCATCCGCCGCCTCGAGACCCGGCGCCGCACGCTCGAGGACCTCTTCGAGGACGCCGGCCGATGACCGACACTCCGGCACCGAACTCCAACACGGCTGCGGCCGGCGAGGCCGCCCAGATCATCGACCGGGGCTACCGGTCCTACGACGGGCCCCGCACCGGGCTGCCCGGGTCGATCCGCTCGGTGGTGCGCTACTCGGTGCGCCACACCCTCGGGCTGGGCCGGGCGGCCCGACACAAGATCCTGCCATGGCTCGCGGTGGTCATCGCCCTGGTACCGGCGGTGGTGTTCGTGGGGCTGGCCGTCGTGCTCGACATCGACATGATCGAGGACGAGATCCTGCCCGACTACCACGAGTACTACGGCTTCATCACCACCGCCTTGTTCTTCTACTGCGCCATCATCGTGCCCGACATCCTGGTGGCCGACCGCCGCAACGGGATGCTCCAGCTGTACCTGTCGACCCCGCTGCAGTGGTGGAGCTACCTCGCTTCGAAGGCACTGGCGGTGGCGGCCGCGCTGGCCGTCCTCACGATGGGGCCGGTTCTGTTCCTGCTGGTGGCCCGCACCATCGAGGGCTCCGGGCCCGACGGGCTCATCGAGTGGATCAAGGTCTTCGTGCGCGTCATCGCAGCCGGTGGGGCCATCTCCGCCGCGTTCACCATGGCGAGCCTGGCCGCGGCCAGCCTCACCGACCGGCGGCTCTTCGCCACCATCGGCGTGGTCGTGCTGCTGTGGGGCAGCGGCTTCGCGACCCTGGCGCTGGTGGAGGCCGCCGACATGAGCGCGCAGGTCTACGCCTTCGACCTCGGCGGGATCGCCGACGAGCTCAAGAACCGGATCTACGGCGTCGAGGGGTTGGATCCCTTCGGAGCGCCCGACGCCCGCGAAGAAGATGCGTTCCAGCCCGGGGCCGGACGGGAACATCTGTCCACCATTTTCGTGGTGGCGGCCAACTTCGCGTGGGTGGCCCTGGGCTCGGCCGTGGTGTGGTGGCGCTACCGGCGACTGGCGCTGAGCCGATGAGCACCAGCCCGCCCACTCCGCCGCCGTCCCCGACCGCAGCGCCCCCGCCGCCCAACAGTTCGGCCATGGTCGAGGTGAACGGCGTGTCGAAGGTGTTCGGGGACGTCGTGGCCGTGTCCGATGTGAGCTTCTCGGTTCGGGCCGGCGTCACTGCCCTGCTCGGGCCCAACGGCGCCGGCAAGTCCACCCTGTTCAGGGTGATGTGCGGGCTGACCCCGCCCACCAAGGGCACCGTCCGGGTGATGGGCGCAGACGCCCGCCGCGACCGCGACGTCCGGGGTCGCATCGGCCTCGTCCCGCAGCAGGACGGCCTGTTCGACCGGCTCAGCGCGTGGGAGTTCGTGACCCTGGCCGCGGCCACCGAGGCGGTGGCCGAGCCGGAGCCCGCCGCCCGGCGGGCCCTTGGGGTGGTGGACCTCGACCCCGACGACTCCAAGAGGGTGTCGGGCTTCTCCAAGGGCATGCGCCAGCGGGTGAAGCTGGCCGCCGCGCTGGTGCACGACCCCGAGGTGCTGATCCTCGACGAGCCCCTCACCGGGCTCGACCCCGTGCAGCGCCGCCGCATGATCGAGCTGTTCCACGGGCTGGGTGACGAGGGCCGGTGCGTGCTGGTGTCGAGCCACGTGCTCGAGGAGGTCGCCCGCCTCGGCTCCCGGATCCTTGTGATCGCCCAGGGACGCCTGGCTGCCACCGGCGACTACCGCGAACTGCGCGAGCTCATGGACGACCGTCCCCACCGCATCCATATCGCCGTGGACCGGCCCCGGCAGTTCGCGGCCGCCCTAGTGGAGTCGGGCACGGCCGTGGGAGTCAGTGTCGGCGCGGACTCCCTGGTCGTGGACACCCGCGACGTCGACCGTCTCGGACGGGAGGTCGCTCCGCTGGCACAGCGCCTCGAGGCCCGCCTGTCGCGGGTCGTCCCCCTCGACGAGGACCTCGAGTCGGTGTTCCGCTACCTGGTGGAGAAGCGATGACTCATCAGCCGTCCCTCTCCGGGATTGAGAAGCGATGACTCACTGGCCTTCCCGTTCCAGGATTGAGAAGCGATGACGGCGCCGATCCCGCCCAGGACCCGCCGGCACGTGCCCAGCCTCCGGGCCGCGGCGCTGACCTACCGGGTGCTGGTCCGCCAGGTCCTCACCCCTGGGAAGATCGTCGCGCTGGGGGCGTTGGGCGCGCTGATGATGCTGGTCGGCTGGGTGGTCGGCCTCAACGCCGGCGACGGCGGGCAGGGCGCGGCCGAGCTGCTGAGGGACGGGGCCGGCTACGCCGACGGCTTCGGGCTGATCATCATCGTGCCCATCGTGTCGCTGGTGTTCGGCTCGTCCGTGCTGGGAGAGACCCGCGAGGACGGCACCCTCGTCTACCTCTGGCTGCGCCCCATGGCCCGCGCCCCGGTGGTGGCCGGGGCGGCCGCCGCCGCGGCCACGGCGGCGCTGCCCCTGACGGTGATCCCCACCGCGGCGGGCGGCTGGCTGGCGGCCGACGGGGTCGCGGGGTCCGCCGACCTGGCCCTAGCCGCCGCAGCCGCGGCCGCCCTGGGCACCGCCGCCTACTCGTCGCTGTTCGTGCTGGTCGGCCTGCTCCTCAAGAAGCCGATCATCTGGGGCATCGGCTACGTGCTGCTGTGGGAGGGCCTGGCCGTTGGGCTGGGCGACTTCGCGGCCGGCCTGTCGCTGAGGGGATACACGCGGTCGGTGCTGAGCCACCTCGGCGGAATCGACTACGGCTTCGACCCCTACACGACCACCACCGCGCTGGTGGTTCTGGCTGCGGTGTCGGTGGCGGGCCTGATCCTGGCCGCAGTGAGGCTGAACCGCCTCGACGTCGCCTGAGGCGGAATTGGCAGCGGTGAGTGCCCGTTTGGGCGTTCTGGGCTGCCAATTCCGGAGCTGGCTGGTCGTCGGCTTGGGAATTGGCAGCGGTGGGTGCCTGTCTGGGCGTTGTGGGCTGCCAATTCCGGGACTGGCTCCAGAGCTGGCGGCTAGCGGCCGGTGAAGGTCGCCTTGCCCGGACCCTTCTCCATGAAGCTGGCCACACCGATGACGGAGTCGTCGGTGGTGAAGCACTCGCCGAAGTGCTCGGTCTCGCGGGCCACCGCGTCGGCCAGCGACAGGGGAAGGCCGTCCATCACCGCCTGCTTGGCCATTCGCAGCGCCGCGGGTCCGGCCGCGTAGCCCGCGGCCATCTCGACCGCCGCGTCGTAGGTCTCCTCGGCGGGATGCACCGCCGAGACGAGGCCGATGGCGAGGGCCTCGTCGGGGTACACGTTGCGGCCGGTGTAGATGATCTCCTTGGCCTTGGTGATGCCGACGAGCCGGGGAAGGCGCTGGGTGCCCCCGCCGCCGGGGATGATGCCCAGCTTGATCTCGGGCTGGCCGAACACCGCGTCGTTGGCCGCCACCCGGAATTCGGCGGCCATGGCCAGCTCCATACCGCCGCCCAGCGCATAGCCGTTGACGGCCGCCACCGTGATCTGGGGCATGTTCTCGACCGCCAGGAAGGCATCGTTGAACTGGCGCGACAGCGCCTGGGCCTCGGCCGGAGCGAGGCCGGTGAAGCCGCCGATGTCGGCGCCGGCCGCGAAGATCCGGGGCCCGCCCCAGATCACGGCCGCCCTGACGTCGGGGTCGGCCCCGACCGCGTTGGCGGCCTCAGTCAACTCGGCGAGCACTTGGGGGTTGAGGGCGTTCATCTTGGGCCGGTCGACGCGGATGGTGGCCACTCCGCTGCTGGTCTCGACTCGAACGAACTCGCTCACGGCTGTCTCCTCGGTGTCTCGCGGGTTCGCGACCCTACCGGAGGCGCCGGTCGGGCATCCGCACAACGGCTTCAGAGTGAGCAAGTCGAAGCCGGAATGCACAATCTGCAACCATGACTTTCGACTTTCGGATTGTGCTCTAGGGCGGGGAATCAGTCCTATTGGGGGCAAGTCGCTTCGGGGTCAGCGGGGAGCCGCTAAACCTCCTTGACGCTTCCGGCAACGAGTTCGAAGTCCCGGTCGTCGCCATGCTCAGCCAGACGTCGCTGCCGGAGTACTTCGCCCAAACCGGGGCCTGACCTGTTGGTCAGCGGGGTTCCCCAGCCTTGTCGTAGGGGCCTGCTACGTTGCGAGCACAGGGCGGTGCGACAGGGAGTTTCGATGCCAACACTTGATTTCAAGGGCAAGAGGCACATTTACGCACACCATCTGACCGTCCCGTACCGCCCACTCGTGCCCGAGCCCGACAAGTCTGTCGGAGACTGCTCCGACGACGACAACCTCATCGTCCACGGCGACAACCTGCATGCGCTGAAGGCCCTGCTGCCCCGCTACGCCGGACGGGTGAAGTGCATCTACATCGACCCGCCCTACAACACCGGCAACGAAGGTTGGTCATACAACGACAATGCCAACGGCCCCATTCTCAAGCAGTGGTTCTCCGAGGAAGCTCCAATAGACGCCGAGGACTTGGAGCGCCACGACAAGTGGCTGTGCATGATGTGGCCACGCCTGCACCTGCTGAAGGATCTGCTATCTGAGGACGGGGTTATCTTCGTCTCCATCGATGACAACGAACAGCACCACCTACGCATGTTGATGGATGAGATCTTTGGTGAGAGGAACTTCATTTCGACCATAATCTGGCACAAGATGGACAGCCCCAAGAATACTGCTGTCCACATAAGCGAAGACCATGAGAGTCTGCACGTCTATGCAAAGAACGCACATATCTGGCGACCCAACAAACTCGCTAGAAGTGAGAAGATGCTAGAGCGTTACAAGAATCCAGATAACGACCCTCGTGGCCCGTGGTTGCTGAGCGATTTGGCTGCCAGAAATCCGTACTCTCGCGGACGCTATCCCATTACTACCCCAGCAGGCAATGTCATAGAAGGCCCACCGGCAGGGAGCTCGTGGAGGATCAGCAAGGAAAAGTTCGATGAGTTGGATGCAGATAATCGCATTTGGTGGGGCACAAGAGGTCGCAGCAGACCAGGAATAAAGCGATTTCTGTCAGAGGTCCAGGAAGGAGTTGTGCCTCAATCACTCTGGAAGTGGCAAGATGTCGGTAGCACGCGCCATTCGAAGCAAGAACTAAGCAACATCATGGCCGCTCCTACATCATCGGATCTCTTTGTCACGCCGAAGCCGTCCCGACTGATAAGGCAGATCGTTCAAATGGCATCCGATCCGGACTCCATCGTCCTGGACTCATTCGCTGGATCGGGCACTACTGCACACGCTGTCCTTGCCATGAACAACCAGGATGGTGGCAGCCGTAGGTTCATTCTTGTTGAGTGCGAAGACTATGCCGGCGGAATGACGGCTGAGCGAGTGAGGCGGGTCATTTCCGGCGTGCCTGACGCCAAAGATGTCGATCTTCGAGAGGGTCTTGGCGGGTCGTTCACATACTGCACGTTGGGCGATCCGGTCACTGCCTCGGGGATGCTCGACGGCGAGACGCTGCCTGCATTCGCGTCGCTGGCTGCGTGGCTTATGCATACGGCCACCGGACATTCTGTCGGGCCGTCCGAGTTGCAGCCCCTCGACGAGCATGGCCTGATCTACAGCGATTCGCGCCGCAACTATTACCTGCGCTACGAGCCGGATCTCGACTGGCTCCGTAGCAACGAGGCCGTCCTGACCGAAGGGCGAGCCGAGGACATCGCCCAGATCTGTAGCGAGCAACAGAAGGAAGCGGTGGTGTTCGCTGCTGGCAAGTACATAGAGCTGGACGAACTGAGTGAACTCAACATCATGTTCGGTGAACTGCCGTTCGAGATTAGGCGCTCGGAGCAGGTCTGATGCGCCTTGAACTCAAGGAATACCAGCACAGGACCCTTGAGGCGTTCGTCCGCTGGTTGAAGGCGCTCGACGACGCTCGCGTCGAGTCCGCCAACGGCGTCGCCGCGCTGGAGCAGGCGGGCGTCGACGTCCCTGCGAGCATTCGTAACTTCCCGCGCGGTGCTTGGGACCAGATCATCGAAGACGGCGGGATCGAATCCGGGGCCCGGGAGCACGTAGACCGCTACGACGACGCCGGACGGCCTATTCCCCACGTCTGCTTCAAGGTGCCGACGGGCGGCGGCAAGACGTTGCTGGGGGCGGCGGCTTTGGAGAGGCTCGGGATGCAGACGGGGCTGGTGCTGTGGATCGTGCCTTCGCGAGCCATCTACACCCAGACCAAGGCTGCTTTCAGGTCGCCCGAGCATCCGTACCGCCATCTTCTCGAACACGCCAGCGGCGGGCGCGTGAAGCTCATGGAGAAGGAGGACCGCATCGATCGCGGTGACCTAGAGAACTACCTCTGCCTCATGCTGCTGATGCTGCCGGCCACCAATCGGCAGAAGGGCAAGGAGTTCCTGAGGATGTTCAGGGACTCCGGCCGCTACATGACGTTGTTCCCGAAGGAGGACGACGGACCGGCCATCGATTCGCTTCTTGCGGACAACCCCGACCTAGAGCGCTACGAGGACGGGACCGTCAAGCAGAGCCTGTTCAACGTGTTCAAGATGCAGCGTCCCGTGGTCGTACTCGACGAGGCTCACAAGGCCTACGGCGGCAAAGGCGCCACCGAGTTCGTGAAAGCCGTCAACCGGCTCGCCCCGAGGCTCGTGGTCGAGTTGACCGCGACCCCGAATCGCAACATCAGCAACCTGCTGGTCGACATTTCGGGCGTCGACCTCAAGAAGGAGCAGATGATCAAGCTTCCGGTCGAGGTCACCACCAGCGGCGGTGAGTGGAGAGACACTCTCGCCCGAGCCTGCGACAGACTCAACGACCTCCAAGCGGCCGCAAGCGTGCTCGAAAGAAGCTCAGGCCGCTACATCCGCCCTATCGCCGTTGTGCGGGTTGAGCGGACCGGCAAGGCCCAAGTAGGCGGTGACCGCATCCATGCCGAGGACGCGCGCGACTACTTGGTGAACCACCTCGGAGAATCACCAGAGGCTGTGCGTGTCAAATCGTCCGAGAAGGACGAGATCGCGGGACACGACCTTCTTTCCCCCTATTCGCCCGTGCGGTGGATAATCACCAGGGCTGCACTGATGGAAGGCTGGGACTGTCCCTTCGCCTACGTCCTCGTCATGCTCGATAACACCAGCAGTAAGAGGGCCATCACGCAGCTCATGGGCCGGGTGATGCGGCAGCCGCGCGCTCGATGGACCGGGGTGCCCGACCTCGACAGATGCTACGTCCACTGCTGGAAGACCAAGGTCGATGACGCTGTCATGCAGGTCAAGAGCGGGCTGGAGCACGAGGGTCTCACCGGACTCGACTGCGATGTCGTCGGCAGCGATGCCGTTGACGTCGAGGTGACGACCATCAGACGGCGCGAGCAGTTCAGACGGCGTGACATCTTCCTTCCCAAGGTCCTTCACCGCCACGGCGAAGGCTGGCGCAATCTCAGCTACCAGCGGCACATCCTCCCCCAAATCGACTGGGCCGGCATTGCCGCGCCCTCACCGGTGGCCGCCTCAAGCGCCAGTGCGGGCCTGTTCGAGGAGACGGTCGCCGTCGACCTGGGCGGCAGCGGCGTGTCGGAGGCGACCCGCGAGTTGATCGACTCGGATCCCGAGATCACGCTGTCGTGGGTGACGCGCCAGCTCACAGATCTGGTGCCGAACGCCTGGCAAGCGGCCCGGATCGCTGGTGACCTACTGGAGTCGCTGCGCGGCGTGGGACTGAGCGAGGCCGAGATCTACGCGCAGCGCCGCGACCAGATGATCCGGCTCCGAGAGGGCGTGGCGGACCAGATCGAGCGCCAAGCCGAACAAGTCTTCACCGACAAGCTCAAGGGTGGCGACATCCGATTCGACCTTGAGGCCAGCGAGCCCAACTACAGGATGCAAGAGGAGTTCACGCTGCCCGTCGCCGCCAGCGACCACTCTTTGGAGCGAGCCGGCAAACCAGTGCAGAAGAGCCTCTTCGAGCCAATGTTCGAGAAGCAGTTCGACACCGGGCTGGAGAGGGACTTTGCCTTCTACGTGGACCAGCACGAGGCGATCCAGTGGTGGCACCGGGTCGCCGTCCGCCAGCAGCACGAGTACTACCTGCGGGGCTGGATCCAGGACCGCATCTGGCCTGACTTCGTGGCCATGTCCAGCAACGGGGACGGCAAGCCCCGGCTGCTGGTCGTCGACACCAAAGGCGGCCACCTGGCGGGCAATGCCGACACGGAATACAAGACGAAGGTGTTCGCCACGCTTGAGGCGTCACTGAATAGTGACGCTGGCTACGAGTGCGGCGAGGTCAGCCTCGACAACGGGCACACGAGGGGCCGCTTCAGGATCGTGTTCCGTGAGGAGCGCTTCGCCGAGGTCATGGCATGACCGACCACGAGGCGCCGAGCCTCGACCCCGACAGCGTTCTGCTCACCGACCGGGTGGCGGTGGTGACCGGCGCGGCCCGGGGCATCGGCGCCGCCACCGCGGTGGCCATGGCCCGCTTCGGCGCGCACGTGGCCATTTTCGACAAGGATCCCATGCTGCTGCCCGATGTGGTCCAGCAGGTGGAGGCCGCGGGCCGCCGCTGCACCTCAGACGTGCTCGATGCCCGCGACGACGACTCGGTGGCGGCGTTCATGCAGCGCACTCACGACGAACTCGGTCCCATCGACGTGATCGTCAACAATGCCGGCGGCACCTTCCGGGCCCGCTTCGACGACACCTCGCCCAAGGGCGAGCACACCCTCATCCGCGAGAACTTCTCCACCGTCACCAACTGCGTACGCCACGGTGTTCCGCTCATGTCCGACGGCGGCGCCATCATCAACGTCACGTCGGTCGAGGCCTACCACGCCGCCCCGATGTTCGGGGTGTACGCGGCCATGAAGGCGGCGGTGGAGCAGTTCACCAAGACGCTGGCCCTGGAGTACGGGCATCGGGGCATCCGTGTGAACTGCGTGGCGCCCGACATGATGCCCACTCCCGGCGACGAGGTGCTGGCCGAGCAGTCCAGCTCGTTGATGGACGGCCTGTACCCCACGCCGCTGCGCCGCAAGGGCCGCGCCGAGGAGTGCGCGTCGGTGATCGTGTTCCTGGCCTCGGACATGGCCAGCTTCGTCACCGGCGAGTCCATCCTCGTGGACGGGGGCACGGTGGCCGCGGGCAGCTGGAAGACCCGCTTCGACGGCTCCTTCGGCCTCTAGTCTGCTGATTGAAGGTAGTACTTTCAATCAGCAAGAGCCCCGGGTATGCTGACGGGCATGATCGAGCGCGAGATCACCCCTCGTCTCAAGAGTCTGCATCGGCAGTACCCCGTCGTGACGCTGACGGGACCGCGCCAGTCGGGCAAGACCACGCTGTGCCGGGAGGCATTCGCCGAGCTTCGATACTTCAACTTGGAGGCGCCGGATCAGCGGGAGTTCGCTGAGTCGGACCCGCGGGGATTTCTGGACCAAGCAAGCAGCGGTGCCGTCATCGATGAGATCCAGAACGTCCCGAAGCTTCTCTCCTACATCCAGGTTGATGTCGATGAGCGCGGACGAAACGGTCTGTACATCCTGACGGGGAGCGAGCAGTTCCGGCTATCGCAGGCGATTAGCCAGTCGCTAGCCGGGAGGACGGCCCTGTTGCGCCTTCTCCCGTTCTCAATGGCAGAACGCTCTCACACCGGAGCGAGTATGGCTATCGACGACGTGATCTTCTCGGGCTTCTACCCCAGGATCCTCGCCCAGGGGCTCGATCCGCAGCGGGCACTTGGCGACTATTTCGAGACATACGTGGAACGTGATGTTCGCCGATCGAACGAGATCCGCAACATCACGAGCTTCCGGCGGTTCGTCCGCCTGTGCGCCGGACGGGTGGGACAGCTCGTCAATCTCAGCTCGCTGGGGGCCGATGTCGGCGTGTCCCACACGACGGCCCGCGAGTGGCTGACTATCCTGGAAGCGAGCTACGTCGTCTTCCTGCTTCAGCCATACCACGCCAATATTGGCAAGCGCCTCATCAAGTCGCCCAAGATCTACTTCTACGATGTCGGGCTAGCGAGCTTCCTCATTGGGATCGAGAACGCGCGGCAGGTCGCGACCCATCCGCTAAGGGGCGCGCTGTTCGAGAACGCCGTCGTGACCGAAGCACTCAAGCATCGGTTCAACCGTGGCCGTCAACCGCACCTTTGGTTCTTCCGGGACTCGAGCGGGCTGGAGTGCGATCTGTTGTGCGAGACCGGCCGCGGCTTCGCCGCGATCGAAGTCAAGTCGGGATCGACGGTGTCAAGCGACTACTTCTCTGCCCTTCACAAGCTGGCCGAAGTTGTACCCGGTCTCGTTTCCAGAACCGTCGTGTACGGTGGCGTCGAACGAGTCGAGCGAACCGACGCCGAGGCGGTGCCGATGACGGGGATGGGGGGCGTTCTCGACCGGCTCGACGTCGACCATGAGGTGTCGGAGTTCATTCGAGAGCGAAAGGCCTCCGACCCGAGCGAACTCGACATCGAACGGCTCGATTCGGTCTATCGCGAATACGTCTGTGCCACGGTCGATGGGTTGCAGCGCCATCTCCACCACATCGGATCGCAACTCTTCAGCGATCACAACCAGTCGGAGACGTTGGCAGACGGCCGGCGATCGTTGGGCGCCTACAACCTCTTTGGTAGCGGTTCCTGGGAAACGCACCGGAGCAGCTTCACGCATGCTCCGGGGTTCAGACTCACGGACGACAAGCCCTTCGTCTTGGGCTACAGCTACTCGCTTCGTGGATACGTAGGACGCAACGGCGGGGACTTCAACGTCGAGGTTGCAGTTGAGTGGCGGCTGGGCTCGCTTGGCTTCCAGCGCGCAGTGACGATTAACTCTACGGCGGTTCCAGGGCTCGGAGTTACCGTGCGGTACGCAGACATGCCGCCCCCCGACACAGATCGTGTCGTCGCCGGAACCATCACCGCACTGCTGAGTCGTATCGAGGAGTTGTCTCAGGCCTAGTCGGGTGCCTGCCAGCCGGTGCCGGTCCGGCCATGTCGCCTGATAGAAGCATGAGCAGCGGACGCAGGATGCGTCACCGGGTTCAACCGCGGCAGCAACCGCCACTCAACAAGGCCATCCACACCGCAGCCAACGCTCAAAATCAAGCCACGCCGACTTCGGAGAACACTTCCACTATCAGCGATGCATCGACCGTGGAAGAACCCCAAACGAGGAGCCATCCGAGCCCCGATCACCGACCCCCGCATCATGACTGTCACACCCTGCGTGCAGACTCGATGCGATGTCCGGCTACAGGTTTCTGGCAGGCGTGAAGCTCTTGGGCAAGTGCGGACGAACTGCTGGCGCCGCGGCGACACGACTTCGGACACCCACAGGTGCGCAATTCACGCCTGCCGGGAGCGTCGCGTGTGCTGAGATTCTCGCGCAGCGCCGCTAAGTCGTCAGCACGCGTCTAATCGGGGTTGTTGGGGTCGAAGGTCTCGTCCTCAATGGCGGCGATCTGAGCCTCTGCTGTGACTCTCAGCGCTTCCGCGATCTCATCGTCTGTGAGTGGCCCAAGCTCTCGGGCGATTTCCTCTTCCGCTTGGGAGACGTATTCCCACTCAATGCGGTTACCAACCTCCTGCCGCAAATCGGATTCCGGGAGATGAGGAGCCGAGACGCTTCGGCCTGGATCAGTTGATTGCATGAACGCAGGCTATACGCCTAGCAACTATTGGGCGCTGCGCGATTTTGTGGGATGAGGGGTTGCTGGCACCGGTGGGCTGGTCACGTTATCAGTAGGCCTCGGGCTTCGAAGTTGGTTGGGTTGGTGAAGCCGTGGGCGGTGCGCTGCAGGACTTGCAGCAGGTTGTTGGTGCCCTCGATTCTGCTGTTGGAGGCCCGGCGGCTGTGGTGCCAGGCGAGGATCTCGTGGGACCAGGCGATGATGGCGTCGACGATGTCGTGGGACTCGGGCAGTTCGCCGGTCTCGTAGAGGTCGCAGAACTGCCCGAGCGTTTCGAGGGCGCCGTTGTGGTCGTCTGCGGTGTAGAGGCCGTGGAGCTCCTGGAGGGCCTGCCGGCCGGCTTGGAGGCGGGGGTGTGCGTCGAACAGGCTCCGGGGTCGGGCCTGTTCGGCTTAGGTGAGGGTGTCGGCGCGGCGCAGCAGAGCGAACCGCGCCCCGAACACCTCGGGCTCGAATGCGGGCTTTGCGCCTTGGGGCTCGCGGCGCTGGACGTCGCGGCGCACCGCGGTGAGCCCCGCTGAGAACCACCGGATGACGTGGAACCGGTCAAGCACGTGGCGGGCGTGGCCGAGGTGGGCGTCGATGGCGGCCTTGTAGGCGCGTGAGCCGTCTGTGACGACCGCCTTGACGCCTCTGCACCACTTGTGGCCTTGTTGCGCGAAGAACGCCGACAGCGCCGCCGAGCTGCGGTGCGGGACCATCGCGAGGGTCTTGTTGGTGTCGGCGTTGACGATCACGGTCACGCAGCGGCGGCGGATCGAGGTCTCATCGACCAGCAGCACCCGGCAGCGCTCGCTGCGGCGGCGCTCGGCGACGATCCCGGCCCAGGCCCGCACCAGCGCGTTGATCTTGTGCCAGCGCGCGCCGCGCCGGCGCGCCGCGGCGCGCAGCGTCATCACCTTGGCGTCTGAGACCAGCGCCCGCGCCAGCCTCGCCGTCAGCGCGCCCTCGAAGGCCGCGTGGTCCTCCAGGAACCGGCTGTCGCAGCTGTCACAGACCATCCTGTGCCGCGACCACACCAGCGTCACCGGCCGCCCCGACACCTCCAAGTCCTGGACCTTCTTGCCGCGGCGGTCATGGACCCTGCGGCACTTGAACCCGCACATCGAGCAGCGCAGCCGCCTCAGCGTCGACTCGACGCTCACCACAAGGCGCGCCGCGGTGTCCTCGACCACCCCCAGCACACGAATCCGCCGCAGATGAAGCCGCACCGACATAACATCGCTGGCCATCGAGGCCCTCCTGGCTCGGTTGGACTGTCGTCACCGATCCCAGCAGGGCCTCGACCCCTCAACGGGGACCCTCAACCACCCCCCTCCCCACGTTTCCGCGCAGGCTCCTCTAGTCAGCACGCCGGAAGTCCTCCCGAGGCTCACCTGCCGTCGAGCGCCGATCTTGGTTGGCGTACTGGCGAGCCACCGAGTCGTGCGCGACAATTAGCGGCCCATCCAATCCGCCGGCGATACGAAGGGACACCGATGAGCCGGATGAGCCGCTTGGGCGAATGGGCCAAGGAGAACCAACTGCTCTCCTCGGCCGCGATCGTCGCAAGTGCATTGATCATCGTGCTGGTGCCTCTGTGGTGCTCCACCCAAGGTGGCGATCCTCCGCCATCGACCACAACGCAGACCACCACCGTTCCGCCACAGGATGAAACTGCCGACGCAGGGGAAGCACCTGAGTCGGAAGAGACCACGACTACCACGTCCTCGCTGCCCCCAGAACCTGAGGACGCAGGCACCACGACGACAACGGTTCTCCAAGAGGAGCCAGAGAACCAAGAGGCCTTGGACGCCTACAAGTTCGACGTCGAGTTGGGAGGGTGCGCGGGGGTCTCTGGGAGCGACCAGTGGTGCTTCTACGGAGGCCATGCCACCTCGTATGTCGCATGGCGGCTGAACGAGGTCAACTTCGCCAGCACCGACGAGTTCTTCCACAACAGGTACCTCATGGATGTATCGGATAGGTGGGGTCACGCCACCGAGTGGGACGACGCCGCCCGCAGATTGGGTATCACGGTGGACGGGCACCCGGTACCGGGGTCTGTCGCTCAGTGGGAAAGCGGCACGGGCACCACTTACGGTTTCGTCGCGTACGTCGAAGAGGTGCACTACGACAGCGATGGTGACGTCTCATCCGTTGTTCTCTCCTACATGAACACAGACCGCGAAGCCGTGACGACCGTCCCCGACACCTGGACGCTTGAAGAGGAGGGGTTCTGTTCGCGTACAGAATGCGACCTCGATCTTGAATGGCCCCACAGCTTCATTCACATCAAGGACCTGGATTCCAGTTCAGCGTCCTGAGCCGCTCGGACGACGCCTACGCCAGCGTTCAGTGTGCGTGAGGCAGACGACTATCGACCGACCCTCTTCTTCCTGGTGGCCCTCTGCGAGTTTGCCGCTAAGCCCGCCATGCGGCAAACTGGTGCTTCGCGTTTGAGGTCGGAGTCGGCAGGGTGAGGGTCCCCGTCTGAACGCGAGGGATCCCCCAGAATCGGCGCTTCCGAACAGCCGAGGTCTGGAGGATCCCTGTGGAGTGCGACCCTACGCGCGTGTGCGAGTTGTTGGTGGGACTGGGAGATGTGGAGGTGCTCGGCGTCGACGACGAGGCGGGCGCGCCGCTGCGGGTGCACATACGCTGTCGGGCGCCGCGGCCTGGCTGTGAGCGTTGCGGCGGTGCGCTGTGGTCTGACGGCGAACGGGAGGTGGAGCTGGTGGATCTGCCGGTGTTCGGCCGGCCGGCGCGGCTGGTGTGGCACAAGCGCCGCTGGCGCTGCGGGGATCCCGACTGCGCGGCGGGGACCGTGACCGAGCAGGACCGCGAGATCGCGCCCGAGCGCGAGAGACTGACGACGCGCGCGGGGCGCTGGGCGACGCGCCAGTCCGGGCAGGGCCGGCCCCACAGCGATGTCGCCACAGAGCTCGGGTGCAGCTGGCACCCGGTGAACGAGTCGGTGCGCCGCTGGGGCTCTGCGCTGCTCGAGGCCGACACCGAGCGCATCTGCGATGTGGTCGCGCTCGGGCTCGACGAGCACCTGATGTGGCGCCGCGGCCGGTTCCGGACCAAGGCCTGGGCCACCGGCATCGTTGACATCGGCCGGGGCCAGCTCCTCGACATAGTCCCAGGCCGCACCGCACAGGCGCCCACACAGTGGCTGCTTGCGCGGCCCCGCCGCTGGCTGGCCGGCGTCCGCTGGGCGGTGCTGGACCTCTCAGGCCCCTACCGAGCCGCGTTCGACGCAGCAGTGCCCCACGCCGAGCAGGTCGCGGACCCGTTCCACGTCGTGCGGCTGGGCAACGACGCCCTCGACGAGGTCCGCCGCAGAGTCCAACAGCAGACCCTCGGCCACCGCGGCCACAAACACGACCCGCTGTATCGGGCCCGCAAGCTGCTGGTCTCCGCGTCCGAGAAGATCACCGAGCAAGGCCGCGTCCGGCTGCGGGGCCTGCTCGACGCAGGAGACCCCTACGGCGAGGTCCGCGACGCCTGGCACCGCTGAAGAGACCCTCCGCTCGATCTATGACATCGACGACACCGAAGTGGGCGCAGCCACCGTCGCCCGCCTCGCCCAGGACCTCCAGGACCCCGCCATGCCCGCCGAGATCAACCGGCTCGGCCGCACCCTGTGGCGCTGGCGCACCCAGATCGCCAACTGGCACACCGCCCGGGTCACCAACGCCGCCGCCGAAGCCGCCAACAACCTCATCAAACGCGTCAAACGCGCCGCGTTCGGGTTCACCAACTTCGCCAACTACCGAATCCGAGCCCTCCTCTACGCCGGCAGACCCAACTGGACACTGCTCGACACCCTCACTCCGACCTGATTCGCGAAGAGCCCGCAAAGCCCGCATTCGAGCCCGAGGTGTTCGGGGCGCGGTTCGCTCTGCTGCGCCGAGGCGACACCCTCACCGAAGCCGAACAGGCCCGACCCCGGAGCCTGTTCGACGCACACCCCCGCCTCCAAGCCGGCCGGCAGGCCCTCCAGGAGCTCCACGGCCTCTACACCGCAGGCGACCACAACGGCGCCCTCGAAGCGCTCGGGCAGTTCTGCGACCTCTACGAGACCGGCGAACTGCCCGAGTTCCACGACATCGTCGACGCCATCATCGCCTGGTCCCACGAGATCCTCGCCTGGCACCACAGCCGCCGGGCCTCCAACGGCAGAATCGAGGGCACCAACAACCTGCTGCAAGTCCTGCGGCGCACCGCCCACGGCTTCACCAACCCAGCCAACTTCGAAGCCCGAGGCCTACTGATAACGTGACCAGCCCACCGGTGCCAGCAACCCCTCATCCCACAAAATCGCGCAGCGCCAAGATCTGCGCCCCATCGCGACCAGTGTGCTACGGGAACGAACCCGGATCGCCCAGGAGCGGGTGGGGTACGAGAGGCTCGCCGCAACTGAGCGGTGGTGGCACCCGACTTAGCAACAAGTGCCTACGGTCCGGACGACGAGCGTGCTACGTGTTCTGGGCTTAGAGGTTGGTAGCAGCGACGAGATCTTCGCGGGGCAGCCGGCTCAGGTGACGACGTTGGGGCAGGGCAGGCCCTGGGCCTCGCACAGGGCGTAGTAGGCGGCCAGCACGCCCGGCCCGTCGGTGATCGACTCCACGTTGCCGTCGGCGTCGAGGTTGAGGTTCACGCCGTGAATCTGGAACCACACGTCGGTCGGCTCGGTGTTGTCGTCAGGCGTGGCGAGCGTGTGGACACTGCCGGCCGGCTCGAACAGGAAAGACCCGGCCCGGTTGACCTCCGGGTACTCGAGGTACTTCCAGGCGCCGCTGAGAGTGTGGGCGTACACCGGGCCCGTGTGGCGGTGGGTCTGGATCACCACGCCGGGGGCGAACCGGTTGCGCACGATCCACAGGCCCTCGTCGTCGCGCACCATCAGCACCTTGAGCTCGATGCCGCCCCCGGCGTCCGCCCACGGGATCTCCTCCTCGCCCCGGTGGATGGTGGTGGGCGTCTCGATCGCGGTGACGGACATGTTCTTGCCTCCTGGCTCCGTCAGCCGGATGTGTCCTGCTGGCGCAGGAAGCGCTCGAACTCGGCGCCCAGATCGTCGGGGCTGGGGACGCTGCGCTTGGCCCGGGCGTCGGCTCGGGCCTCGAGGCGCTGGACGTAGGCCACCACATCGTCGTCGGAGTTCATGGCGTCGTTGACCCGCTGCTCCCAGTCCGCCGCGGCCTCGTCGAGCTCGGACCAGCCGGTGGGCAGCCCGGTCACCCGCTCGAAGCGCTCCAGCAGGGCGCGGGCCCCCTTCGGGTTCGGCGCGCCCGAGACGTAGTGGGGCACCGCCACCCGCAGCGACACAGCTGGGATCCCGAACCTCTCGAAACGCTCGTGGAGCACGCCCACTATTCCGGTCGGGCCCTCGTAGGAGGGCCGGTCCAGCCCCCAGGTCTCGGCCAGGCCCGAGTCGGTGGTGGAGCCGGTCACCCCGAAGGGGCGGGTGTGGGGTATGTCGGCGATGTGAGCGCCCACGGTCACCAGCGCGGCGGCCCCGCTTCGCGTCGCCAGCTCGACGACCACCTCGGCGTAGGAGCGCCACTTCAGCTGCGGCTCCGCGCCCACCACCAGCACCAGGTCGTGCCGGGCATCCGGGGGGCGCAGCACGTGCACGTCGTTGGAGGGCCACACGATGTCCCGCCGCTCGTCGCGCAGGCGGACAGTGGGCCTCTGCTCGGCGAAGTTGAAGAACTCCTCGGGGTCGATGTGCGCCACCCTGATCGAGTCGCTGCGCTCGCTCAGCCACTCGAGGGCCCCCGTCGCCGCCCCGCCCACGTCGAACCAGCCCTGGTAGGCCGTCACCAGGATCGGCGACCGGAGATCGGGCAGCGTCGCCTCCCAGACCAGATAGCTCACTCCCCAAGCATGGCGCGGATTGCACCCGGCGACACGCCCCGGACCGGGATGCCCGCGGTGGCCGTCGCCGGAGTGTTGGACGCGAGCGCTGAGGGGGCTAGTGTTGGTGGCCGTGACCACCTTCGCCGACCTCCTGCTTCTCGTGTAGGCGAGCGCCACATATCGGTGCTCGCCGATCCCCTCGTGCCTCTGGCCGGGGGGATTTGTGCTTGTTGGGACCCGAACCCGAACACCCCCGCAAAAAGGACAAGACGATGCCCACGCCGAAGACCATGCCGTTCACCAAGTACCGGCCCTACCCGGGAGTGGAGCTGGCCGACCGCACCTGGCCGGACCGGCGGATCACCAAGGCGCCGCTGTGGTGCTCGGTCGACCTCCGCGACGGCAACCAGGCCCTGGTCGACCCCATGGACATCGGTCGCAAGCAGCGCATGTACGACCACCTGGTCGACATGGGCTTCAAGGAGATCGAAGTGGGCTTCCCGGCCGCCTCCCAGCCCGACTTCGACTTCTGCCGCAAGCTCATCGAAGAGGACCGGATCGGTGACGGCGTCACCATCCAGGTGCTCACCCAGGCCCGCGACGAGCTCATCGAGCGCACCTTCGACGCCGTGGCCGGAGCGCCCCGGGCCATCGTGCACCTCTACAACTCCACCTCCGTCACCCAGCGGCGGGTGGTGTTCCGCACCGGCCGGGCCGGCATCGTGGAGATCGCGGTGAACGGCGCCGAGCAGTGCATGCGCGGCCTCGACAGAGCCCGGAAGGCCGGCGACGCCGACGGCATCCGCTTCGAGTACTCGCCGGAGAGCTACACCGGCACCGAGCCCGACTTCACGGTGGAAGTGTGCGAGGCGGTCATGGACGTGATCGGGCCCACCCCCGACTGGCCCCTGATCCTCAACCTGCCGGCAACCGTGGAGATGTCGTCGGCCAACATCTACGGCGACATGATCGAGCGCTTCCACCGTGACATCCGCGACCGCGACTCGATCGTGCTGTCGCTGCACCCCCACAACGATCGGGGCACCGCGGTGGCCGCGGCCGAGTTCGGGATCATGGCCGGCGCCGACCGGGTGGAGGGCACCCTGTTCGGCAACGGCGAGCGCACCGGCAACGTGGACGTGGTGACCATCGCGCTCAACCTGTTCACCCAGGGCGTCGACCCCGAACTCGACATCAGCGACATCGAGGAGGCTCGCCGGGTGTTCGAGTACGCCAACCGCATGACGGTCCCCGAGCGCCACCCCTATGTGGGCGACCTCGTGTACACGGCTTTCTCCGGCAGCCATCAGGACGCCATCAAGAAGGGCATGGCCGCCATCTACGACGTGGCCCCGGGCGAGTCCCTGGTAGGGGAGTACGACGTGTGGGACGTCCCCTACCTGCCGGTCGACCCCCGACACCTCGGCCGCAGCTATGAGGCGGTCGTGCGGGTCAACAGCCAGTCGGGCAAGGGCGGCGTGGCCTACGTGCTGCTGCACGAGTACGGCCTGGACCTTCCCCGGGGCCTTCAGGTGGACTTCTCCAAGCAGATCCAGACCGTCACCGAGGACACCGGCACCGAGATCACCTCCTACGAGATCCACCGCCGGTTCGTGTCCTCCTATGTGGAGCCGGAGCGGCCGTGGGTCGAGCTGATCGGCCATCGGGCCACCACCGACACCATCGGAGAATCCCGGACCGACCTCGAGGCCCGGCTGCGGGTCGCCGGCGAGGAGCGCACGATCGCCGGGACCGGCAACGGACCGATCGACGCCTTCGTGACCGCCCTCCAGGCCAACGGGCTCTTCGCCGGCAAGATCCACGACTACTACGAGCACGCCATCGGCACCGGCAGTGACGCCACCGCCGCGGCCTACGTGGAAGTCGACACCGGCGACCGCTACACCACCTGGGGTGTGGGCCTGCACGAGTCGATCGTGTCGGCCTCGCTGCGGGCCGTCGTCAGCACCATCAACCGGATGCACGACACCGGGATCCTCAGCTGACACTGGCAGCGAGCGCGGTGCCGGCCGCGGCGGGCAGACTGGGGCCATGGCCTTCTCGCTGATCCGCTTCAACTTCGTGTCGCCCGACCCCACCGACGGGGAGGCGATGAGCGACCGGTACCGGGCCGGGCTGGAGATCGCCCGCTACGCCGACAGCCACGGCTTCAACGCGGTGTCGCTGGAGGAACACCACAGCAGCCCGATGGCCTGGTGCCCGACGCCTCTGCTCAACGCAGCCATGATCCTGTCGAGCACCGACAACCTCATGGTCACCATCTCTGCCTTGCTGCTCCCGCTTCACGATCCGATCCGGGCCGCCGAGGACATCGCGGTCATCGACCTGGTCAGCCCGGGCCGGCTCGTGATCGTCACCGGGCTCGGCTACCGGCCGGTGGAGTACGCGGCGATGGGCAAGGAGTGGAAGCGCCGGGGCAAGGTCCTCGACGAGGCGCTCGAGGTGATGCTCGCCGCCTGGAAGGGCGAGCCCTTCGAGCACAACGGCGAGATGGTGCAGGTGCTTCCCATGCCCCGCACCCGGCCCCATCCCATGGTGCTGGTGGGCGGATCCTCGCCCGCGGCCGCCCGGCGGGCCGCCCGGCTCGGCCTGCCCATGCAGCTCCCCGGCCAGTTCCCCGAGATCGAGGCCCTCTACTACGCCGAGTGCGAGCGCCATGGCACGGCCGGCTTCTGCATCGCGCCCGACAACGTGGTGATGCTCAACGTGGCCGAGGACCCCGATCGGGTTTGGGCCGAGCACGGCGAGTGCTTCATGCTGGAGGCCATGACCTACAAGGGCTGGCAGCCGCCGGGGCAGACCTCGGCGGTGTGCTCCAAGGCAACCACCGTCGAAGAATTGCGAGCCGAGGGCATCTACCGGGTGCTCACGCCGGCCGAGGCGGTGGATCTGGCCCGCAGCACCGGGACGCTTGCCCTTCACCCCCTAGTAGGCGGCATGCCCATCGAAGAGGCCTGGTCGAGCGTCCGTCTGGCGGCCGAACAAGTGCTGCCCGCTCTGGCAGACTGACAGGGCGCACAGGACCGCGCCCGCACGGAGGCGTCCATGGACTACCAGAACCTGCTGTACAAGCGTGACGACCGCTACGTGACGATCACCCTCAACCGGCCCGAGCGGCGCAACTGCCTGTCGTCGGAGATGCTCTCCGAGCTCGACGAGGCTCTGAGGGCCACCGGCGCCGAAGGCGACGTTGCCGGTGTGGTGCTGGCCGCCAACGGGCCGGTGTTCTCCTCGGGCCACGATCTGGCCGAGATGGCCGAGATGACCGAGGCCGACCTGCGAGAGCTGTTCGCCCTGTGCACCTCGGCCATGACCGCCATGGCCGAGATCCCGCAGGTGGTGGTGGCCAAGGTTCATGCCCTGGCCACCGCGGCCGGCGCTCAGCTGGCGGCCAGCGCCGACCTGATCGTGGCCAGCACCGAGGCCGCCTTCGCCACCCCCGGCGGCAAGGGAGGGCTGTTCTGCCACACCCCGATGGTGGCGGTGGCCCGGCCGCTGGGTCGCAAACGGGCCGTGGAGATGGCCCTCACCGGCGACACCGTCGACGCGGCCACCGCGCTCGAGTGGGGACTCGTCAACCGGGTGGTGCCGCCCGCGGAGCTCGACGAGGCCACCATGGACCTGCTGGGTCGGGCCACCCGGGGCAGCCGCTACGCCAAGGGCATCGGCAAGCAGACCCTCTATGCCCAGATGGACATGGCCGTCGATGACGCCTACGAGCTGGCCATGGACGTGATGGCGACCAACGCGGCCCGGGGCGACGGCGCCGAGTGGCCCAAGGCGTTCATCGAGAAGCGCCGCCCCGTCTGGACCCACACGGAGTAGCCCGCTCCGTCTGCCGGCAGCGAAATTCCTGTAGTTGAGGACCTGTGGCGTCCTTAGCCACAGGAATCTCGGGGAGGTGAGGGGCGCCGGGGCTCAGCGGCCGTCGACCGACCAGTGCCAGGGTTCGCTGGGGAGGTTCTGTAGCCCGAAGCTGGGGGCCAGGCGCTGGAGCGCCTGGAAGGCTGCGCTGTTGCGGCTGGTGATGAGCCGTCCGTTGTTGGTCAGGTCGATGGCGAGGCCCCTCTCGTGGTTGCTGCGGCCGGGCCGGGCCGTCGGGGGCCGGCAGGTGCTGGAGGGTTGGCTCCAGATGGCCCACTCCGACGTCCCGCAGTGTGACCTGCGCAGGTTGATCTGCTCCTGGGCGGTCCGGTATCCCCAGCCGCCGAGGTCGAAGCCCTCCGCCTCCATGGCCGCCACCAGGCCCTCCACCGCGTCTGCGATCTGTACGTGCACCTCGAAGCCGCGCACCCGGACGAGGGGCAGATCCGTGTCGGACGGATCCACCGAGTCGGCCAGCGCCCGGGCCTCGGCCTCGTCCTGCTCGGCTTGGAGGCGGGCCTGCTCGGCTCGGCGTCTCGCCTCCTCCGCACGGCGGCGGGCCTCCGCCTCGGCTCGCTGACGTTCCAGGGCCGCGGCGATCTCGCGCTCGGCTGCCTCGATCTCTGCGGCCAGTCCCGCGTCCAGCTGCCTGATCGTCTGGACTTCGTACAGCCGCCTCTCGACCCGCTCCTCGGCCGCCACCGACAGCTCCGCCTCGCGGTCGACAGCCGTTCGCAGGCTGCCCAGGATCAGGGCTGCATCCCGGCGGTGGGCTTCAGCCGTGTCGGTCGCCTCGACGGCTTGGAGCCTCCAGCGCTCCAGTTCCTCGCCCAGCCGGCGCAGCTCGTCGATGTCGTCGATCCGGCTGCCGGTGGCGAACCCGGCCAAGGCTTCCTCGCGAGCGTTCTGCCACGGATCGGCGCCGAGCACGCTGAACGTTCCGGTCGGCGACTGGAACGAGACGTAGGACTCGATCACGGCCTCCCGCAGCCCCTCCTGGGCAGCGAGCAGTTCGGCCTCCAGTTCGGTGATCCTTGTCTCGGCCTCCTGCACTACGGCTTCGGCGTCGGCCACTGCCCGCTCAGCCTCATCGAGGGCCGCCTGCTGCGCGTCGACCGCGGCCTGGGCCCGGTTCAGGGCATCGATCAGGTCCTCGGCTTCGGCGGTTGCCGCGTCGACGCCGGTGGCCGCCTCCTCCGCCGCCCTGTCCAGCTCCTCGCGCTGGGCCTTGGTGTCCCTGATGGTCTGCCTCTCCCGCTCGATGATCTCCTCATCGCTCTGGGCACTGACCGGTCCCGCCGCGGCCGCCACCGTCAACAGCAGCGCGAGCACAGCTGGCCAGCGTCGGCGGAGGGCCGAGGGGGAGCAGCGGCAGGACGATCTGGTGGTCATGGGGTTGTCGCCCGCCCGCCAAGAACCGCAGCCCAAGCTACCAGCACCGCCGACCCGGCAGTGTTCCGCCCACTCAGCGTCGTTCATGCCCGCTCTTTTTCGCTGCGCTCACGGGCGCTCGGGCCACGGCCTCGCCCACTCAGCGTCTGGGTGGGGTTAGCGTGCCCGGCGTGCAGCTGGGTCTGACGCTGGGCTACTGGGGCCGGGCCATGCCCGAGGGTCTGGTGGAGTTGGCCGTCTCGGCCGAGCGCGCCGGGTTCGACGCGGTGTGGACCGGGGAGTCCTGGGGATCCGACGCCTTCACGCCGCTCGTGCTGATCGCGGCGGCCACCGAGCGGATCCGGCTCGGCACCGGCGTCGTGCAGCTGGCGGCCCGGACCCCCACCGCCACCGCCATGCACGCCGTCACCCTCGACCACGTCTCCGGCGGGCGGGCGATCCTCGGCCTCGGCGTCTCCGGCCCCCAGGTGGTGGAGGGCTGGTACGGCCGGCCCTCCAGGTGGCCGCTGGCCCGCACCCGCGAGTACGTGGAGATCCTGCGGCGGGTGTTCGAGCGCAGCGGCCCCCTCGTCTACGACGGCGCGCACTTCCAGCACCCGTACGCCGGACCGGGCGCGGAGGGTCTGGGCAAGCCGCTGAAGATCATGACCCATCCGCTGCGGTCCATCCCGATCTGGATCGGTGCCGAGGGGCCGCGCAACGTGGCCCAGACCGTCGAGATCGCCGACGGTTGGCTCCCGCTGTACTACTCCCCGACGCGTCCTGAAGTCTACGGGTCGCAACTGGCCGGCGCCCGGGAGGGCTTCGAGATCGCGGTGCACACGACCTTGAAGGCTTGCAGCCCCGACGAGATCACCGACGCCCTGTGGCCGGTGAGGGCCGGCCTGGGCTTCTACATCGGCGGCATGGGGGCCGAGGGCCAGAACTACCACACCAAGCTCATGGCCCGTATGGGATACGAGGAGGCCGCCTACGAGGTCCAGCGACTATTCCTCGAGGGACGCCGAGACGAGGCTATCGCTGCTGTGCCCCTACAGTTCGCCGACGAGATCTCCCTGGTCGGCCCGGTCGAGCGCATCCGGGAGCGGCTACAGGCCTGGGAGGAGTCGCCGGTCACGATGCTGAACGTGGCGGCCCGCTCCGAGCAGGAATGCCGGCAGGCCGCAGAACTAGTCAAGGGCTGAGCCGTCCTCGACGTCTCGATTGCCGGCCCGGCGTGGCCCGAGCGGCCCGTGAGCGCAGCGGACAGAGCGGCAAATGCCCCGCCCCGACGCGACGGGTCTGCACCTACCCGCGCACGTTCTCAGTGCCGGTAGGGGACCGGCATAGACGCGCTGGGCGGCGGCGTGGTCTTGATGTCGGGCGGTTCGGCGTTCCACTCCGGGTACTTGCGCACCGCGTTGGCCCGGTACTTCTCGGTGGAGTGCACCCGGTCGGGGTCGAACTCCGGGATCACCTGGTCGCCGAAGATCTCGATCATCTCCAGGATCTCCTCGTACTCGAAACCCTCGTTGGGCAGGCCGAACACCAATTGGTCGGTGCCCACGGCGACGTATGACTTCTCCAGCTGCTCGCAGACCTCCTCGGGCGTGCCGCACAGCATGTAGCCGGCGTCGATGGCGAAGTCGAGGATGGTCTCGTCGGGCAGGCCGGTGGGCGGCTCGGGCCAGGTGGGGGCGCCCTCCCGCTTGGGGATGGTGTCGTGGTACAGGCACACCATCGAGTACAGGTAGCCCCGGCCGTGCATCAACGCGATCTCCCGGGCCCGGTCGCGGTCCTCGAGGCAGATGACGGCGTTGGTCATCATCACGTTGTCGTTCATGTAGGAGCCGTGGGGCTCCGAGCACTCCGCGACGGCCTCCTTGTAGCTGTCGATGCGGCCCTTCAGCGCGGGCGCGGGCTCGAAGTTGAAGGCGATCGCCCCGATGCCCATGCTGCCGGCGGTGGCGAAGGTGGCCGGGTTGCCGCAGGCCACCCACAGCGGCGGGTGGGTGCCGTCGAGGGGCTTGGGGAGGATGTTGTGGTTGGGCGGCACGTGGAAGTGCTCGCCCTCGTAGGAGTAGTCCCGCTGGGCCCACATGCGGGGGATCTCGGCCACCACCTCGTTCCACATGGCCTTGGTCTCGGAGGTGGTGGTGCTGTTGAAGGTGGCCACCTCGTGGCTGCCGGCGCCCCGGCCGGTGCCGAACTCGAAGCGGCCCTCGCAGAAGTGGTCGAGCATGGCGGCCCGCTCCGCGATGCGCACCGGGTGCTCCTTGGTGGTGGGCAGGCTGGTGATGGCCGTGCCCAGGTGGATGTAGTCGGTCTGGGCCGCGATCCAGCCGATCATCACCTCCGGCGCCGACATGTGGCTGTACTCGGTGAGGCAGTGGTGCTCGCCGAACCAGGCGAACTTCCAGTTGTGCTTGTCGGCGAGGATCGGGTACGACGCCTCTCGCATCAGCATCAGGTGCTCGTGCTCGGGGATGTGCGCCGAGGGGCCCGGTAGGTAGCCGTTCTGGAATATCCCGAATTCCATGGAATCTCCTGGGTGGATGGCAGGCAATGGCGGCTGTCGGTGCTGAGGCTAACGGCGTCACTCCCGCTCTTGTTCGCTCTCGCTCACGGGCCGCTGGGCCACGGCCACGCGAGGACTCCCATGGATCGCTCCGTGTCCGCTCGGCCTCCGGGCGTTGCCGGGGACGGGCCGGGTCGGGCAGGCCCCGGTTAGGGTCGGTGGGATGAGCCGTTGGTGGGAGATCGGCGGGGCCGCCCAGGGCGGCGTGTACGACGACCGCTGGAAGCGCATGGAGGCCCGCGGCGAGTGGGTCCACGGCGAGGCCGACCTGGTGAGCTGGTTCGAGCCCCGCTCGGTGCTGGACGCCGGCTGCGGCACGGGCCGGGTTGCCATCGAGCTCGACCGCCGGGGCGTCGACGTCGTGGGCGTGGACCTCGACACCCGCATGCTGGAGGAGGCCCGCGCCAAGGCCCCCCATGTGCAGTGGGTGCTGGGCGACCTGGTGGACGTCGAGATAGCCGAGCCGGCGGGCACGACGCGGCGGGAGTTCGACCTGATCGTGATGGCGGGCAACGTGATGGTGTTCGTCGAGGTCGGCACCGAGTCGGCCGTCGTGGCCAACATGGCCCGGCACCTGAGTGAGGGCGGGCGGCTGGTGTCCGGCTTCCGCCTGGGGCTGAGCCCGCTCACCCTCGCGGATTACGACCGGTTCGCGACCGGCGCCGGTCTGGGGCTGGAGCACCGCTGGACGACCTGGGACCGCGAGCCGTTCGACGGCGGCAGCTACGCGGTGACGGTGCACCGCCGGCCAACGGGAATGTGAGGTTGCGTCCGCCGCCGAGCTTGGTGCAGTTCGCGCCCCTGGAGGGCAGTTGTCGGCATCGATTTCAGGGTGAGGTTGCGTCCGCCGCCGAGCTTGGTGCAGTTCGCGCCCCTGGAGGGCGACTCTCGGCACCGATTCCGTGCAGGGCGGCAAGGGTGTGATGGCTGAACTCGGCGACCACGCGCTGGCGGCCCGGCTGGCCCACGACTGCGGCCGGCGGCTGCTGGATCTGCTGAGCGACCCCTCCGCACCGCAGGGCTGGGGGCTGGAGGACGCCGGCGACCGGCGGGCCCATGAGTTCCTCACGCAGGAACTGGCCCGTCTGCGGCCCGGCGACGCGGTGCTTTCCGAGGAGGGCCGCGACGACGGGCGGCGGCTCGACGCCGAGCGGGTCTGGATCCTCGATCCGCTCGACGGCTCGTACGACTTCGGCGTGACCGGGTCGTGGTCGGTGCATGTGGCGCTGTGCGAGGGCGGCGTCCCGGCCGCGGCCGCGGTGGCTGTGCCCGCGTGGGGAACCACCTTCGCGACCGATCCGCCGTCGAAGCCCACCATGTGCCGAGTGGGGCGGCGACGGGTGGTGGTGGCCCGGTCGCGTGGCTACAGCGACGGCCGCATGCTGGCCCAGCGCCTCGATGCCGAGGTGGTGGCCATGGGCTCGGCAGGGGTCAAGGCAATGGCGGTGGTGAGGGGCGAGATGGACGCCTACGTGCATGCCGGCGGGCTCTACGAGTGGGACGCGTGCGCCCCGGCCGCGGTGGCCCTGGCCGCCGGCCTGCACGCCTCGTGCGCCGACGGCTCGCCGCTGCGGTTCAACAAGCCGCGCCCGCACACGCCGGGGCTGGTCGTCTGCCGCCCCGACTTCGCCGACGAGTTGCTCGAGGCCCTCGCTCCCACCGTCTAGCTTGAGAATTGGCAGCGTTGTGCACGGTATGCGTGCATTCTGCTGCCAATTCTGGAAGGTCAGGGGGCGGCGGCGACCTGGAGGGCGCCGGGCACGGCCTCCAGTGTGATCGGGGCAGGGCCGAGATCCTCGCCGTCGCCGACGAGGTCCATGGGTTCGCCGTCGATGGTGACGGTGCGCCCCCGCATCATGTGCACGTGGCGATGACCGACGTGGCCGCCCTCGAACACCTTCGGCAGCAGGCGCAGCATGGTGGTCCGGCCGGCCGGTCCCACCGCGCACACGTCGATGAGTCCGTCGGCGAGATCGGCGTCGGGACAGATGGCCATGCCGCCCCCGAACGTCCGGGCGTTGTTGACCGCGAACAGGGCGCTGCGCAACTCGGTGCGCTCCCCGTCGACGGTTACAGCCAGCTCGCGGTGCCGCAGCCCTGGCATGGTCAGCAGCGTCGCCGCCGTGTAGCGGCTCGGCCCTTTGGGGAATCTCATCCGATCGGCCCGGACGTTTACATCCACGCTGAAGCCGCCGGTCACGCTCAACATCACCCACCGCTGCCGGTCGGTGCGGATGGCGTCCACGGGCCGGGTCGGCCCCAGCGCAACCGCCGCGGCTTCCTCGGGGCTGAGGTCGAACAGCCCGAGGGCCCGGGCGAAGTCGTTGCCGGTGCCCGCGGGCACTATGCCCAGGGCTGTGTCCGTACCGGCCACCCCCTGCGCCGCCAGGTGGATGGTTCCGTCGCCGCCCACCGCGACGAGCCGCTCCGCGCCGGCGGCCACTACGGCCTTGGCCGCGTCGGCTGACTCCTCCGCCGAAGCCCCGCTGATGTCCACCGGTGTGTGGCCGGCCTGCTCGATCACCCGGCGAACGACCGGCGCGGCGGCCGCGGCCCGCCCCCGGCCCCCCCGGGGGCTCACCAGCAGATGGACCTCGCCCACGCCGCCCGGTCTAGCAGCGCTCCCAAGGCGTCGCGGCGCAGGTACTCCCATGCAAATGCAATTATGGTATACCTCAGTGTCAATAAGGTTGCTTCGTGACGGCAACGATGGTTATGGTTTGAGCATGAACGCGATCGGCTTGTCGCAACTGGGCCCGATCATCGCGGCGATCATGGGCCCGATGCTGGCGTTCATTGTGGTGTCGATGAGGTTCCAGCACCTTGAGGCGGTCAAGACCCGAGAGCTGATCTCGACCTCCGAGAAGGAGACCCGGCAGCTGATAGTGGACTCCGAGCGGGGTATCCGGGGTGAGCTGGCCGATGTTCGGGAGCGGTTGGCTCGCATCGAGGCACGTTTCGGGATCGCTGCGCCGCCACCGCAAGACGAGACGGGCAAGGCAGGCGGGAGCGGCCCGGACACCGCTTGACCGGGCTGACGATTCGCGCCGGATAGGCGCTATAGGCCGAGGAAGCCTCCGCCGTCGGCGACGATGGTCTGGCCGGTGACGAAGCGCGCGCTGTCGGAGGCCAGGAACACCGCCACCGGGCCGATGTCGGCGGCGGCGTCGCCCAGGCGGCCCAACGGGGTGCGGGCCACCAGGCGGGTCTCCAGATCGGGATTGGCGGCCGCAGCCGCTTCCATGGCCGGGGTGAGGGCCACCGGGGCGATGGCGTTGACCCGCACGCCGTGCGGACCCCACTCCCGGGCCAGGCTCTTGACGATCCCACGCTGGGTGGCCTTCACCGTCGCGTAGACCGGCAGGTTGGCCGACCCCTCCACACCAGCGGGCGACGTCAGCAGGATCAGCGTGCCCGGCCGCCGGCGGAGGTGGGGCAGCGACGTCCGGGCGCACAGGAAGCTGGCGGTGGCGGCGGTGGCGATCTGGGGACGGACCATGTCACTGCGGGTGAACTGCACTCCTCCGGGCCGTCCCGCGTGGGCTACCGCGTTGTGGACCATGATGTCCAGCCCGCCGAATCGCTCCACCGCCTCGTCCACCGCGGCCTGCACGTCGGCGGGCTCGGTCACGTCGCAGCGCACGAAGACGGCTTCGTGGCCGGCGGCCCGGATCGACTCGGCGGCGGGCTGGCCGTTGACCGCCCTCCGGGTGGCGATCACGACCGAGGCCCCCGCCGCGGCCAGCGCGGTGGCGATGCCGGCGCCGACGCCCTGACCGGCCCCGGTGACGATCGCCACTTGGCCCTCGAGTACCCGGCCGCCCGCCGGCGACGCGGCCGCCGCGTCGCCGGTCACCCGGCCATCCAGGTTCCGCCGTCCATCACCAGCGACGCGCCGGTGAGGCCCGAGGTCGCCCGGCCGTCGGCCAGAGCCTCGATCACCGCGGCGATCTCGGCAGTCGAGGGCAGGCGGCCCAGCGCGGGGTCGTGCAGGGCGGTGGCGTCGACGGCCGCCGCCGCGTGCTCCGGCGACATGAACATCGACGGGTGCAGGGTCACGGCATGGGCCCGGATCCCGTCAGACCCCCAACTGCGGGCCAGCGACCGGGCCAGGACCCGCAGCCCCTCGGCCAGCCCCGCCAGAGCCGCCAGGTTCGCAGCGCCGGCCGCGCCGACCAGCGGCACGCAGACCAGGATCGTGCCGCGCCGGGCGGCCAGGTGCCTGTGCGCGCCCCGAGCGACCCGGATGGCCGCCTCCAACGGGTCGTCGCAAGCCGCGGCCCAGTCGTCGGCGGTCATCTCCTCGATGCGGGCCGGGGTGCGGCTCTGCTCCGGATAGAGAGCGTGCACCACCAGATCGAGACCGTCGACCGGGGTGCCGTCGGCGCGGGCCAGACCGTCCACGAAGCCGTCGTCGACATCGGCGGGCGCGGGATCCACGATGGCCACATGCCCCGACAGCTCGGTGGCCAAGGCGACCGCTGGATCGCCCCCGCCGACAACCAGAACGTCGCGGCTCATGGCGTTGCCCCCGCCCACGCGGCTGTCCCGCTGATGGGGCGCCCGGCTCATGGGGTTGCCCCAAGCCCGGCGTCGATGCGCCCCTTGAGCTCGACCGCGCCCCACACCCCGGCACCGCCGACGACCACCGCGCCCAGCAGCCACAGCCAGCCGGCCGCCGTCGGCGCGTCGAGTTCGAAGAACTCACGCAGGAACGGCAGGGCCATCGCCGCGCCGTAGGAGGCGGCCATGGCGGCGGCCAGCCCCACCTTCCACGGCCTCAACGGCCGGCTGATGAGGACCAGGATCACCAGGCCGATGCCCAGCAGCGTCATGGTGGCCGAGGTTCGGGCCTCGTCGAGGCTCGCGCCGTCGAGGCGGCGCACGACTTCATACAGCACGAAGGTCACCATGCCGGCCACCGCGCCCGCCGGCAGCGAGAAGCGCAGCACGCGGCGCAGGAAGCCGGGCTTGACCAGGCGGTGGTTGGGCGCCAGCGCGAGGAAGAAGCCGGGCACGCCCACGGAGAACGTGCCGATGAGGGTCAGGTGGCGGGGCAGGAACGGGAACGGCGAGCCGGCCACGCCGATCAGCAGGGTCAGCAGTACCGCGTAGGCCGCCTTGGTGATGAACAGGTTGGCGACCCGCTCGATGTTGTTGATCACCCGGCGGCCCTCGGCCAGCACCCGGGGCAGGGTCGCGAAGCGGTTGTCGAGCAGCACGAGTTGGGCTACGGCCCGGGCCGCCGACGATCCGGTTCCCATGGCGATGCCCATGTCGGCGTCCTTGAGGGCGAGCACGTCGTTCACGCCGTCGCCGGTCATGGCCACGGTGCGCCCCCGGGACTGGAGGGCGTGGACCATGGCCCGCTTCTGGTGCGGATCGACCCTCCCGAACACGGTGGACGACTCCAGAGTGTCGGCCAGATCGCCGGGTTCGGCGGGAAGCCGGCGGGCGTCGACGGCCGGCGGGTGCAGCCGCCCCGGAGTCCCGGCATCGCCGCCGCGGTCGCCGCTGCCGGGATCGGTGGTGATGCCGGCACTGTGTGCGACCGCGGCCACGGTGGCGGGATGGTCGCCGGAGATCACCTTGAGGTCGACGCCCTGGTCCCGGAAGTAGGCGAAGATCTCCGCTGCATCGGACCGCAGCGTGTCGCCGAGACGCACCAGGCAGAGCGGTTCGCGGTCGGTGGGCAGGGTCTCGCCGGACGGCTCTGCCGCGCCGGAGTGGGTCACCACCAGCACCCGCTCGCCGCCGGCCGAGGCGGCCGCGGCCCGCTCGCGGGCCTCGTCGCCGGCCTCTCCCGTGCCGAGCAGCACATCGGGAGCGCCCAGGTGGTATGTGCCCCGGCCCTCGAAGCTGGCCGCGGCCCACTTGCGGGCCGACGAGAACGGCACGCTGGCGGTCAGCCTCCACCCTCCGGGCGGGTCGCCGACCGCGTCGACGATGGCGGCCAGGGTGGCGTTGGGGGCGGGGTCGGCCGACGCCACCGAGGCCAGTGCCCCGGTCGCCTCGGCCTCGGTGGCCGATCCCAGCGGCTCGACCCGCTCGAAGGAGATCTCCCCGGTGGTGATGGTCCCGGTCTTGTCGAGGCACAGCGTGTCCACCCGGGCCAGCAGCTCCACAGACGCCAGCTCCTTGGCCAGCGCTTGCCGGCGGGCCAGGGCTACCACGCCGGTGATGAACGCCAGGCTGGTCAGCAGCACCAGACCGTCGGGCACCATGGCCACCGCGGCGGCGACCGTCCCCCGCAGCGCCTCCTGCCAGCGGTCCTCGGTGGTCAACAGCCGCCCCAGCAGGAGCACCGTGGCCAGCGGGATGATCCACGTCAGGCGGCGCAGGACCACGTTGACGCCGCCCTTCAGCTCGCTGCCGGCCAGCTTGAACCGGCGGGCCTCGTCGGCCAGGCGGGCCGCGTAGGAGTCGGCCCCGATGGCGGTGGCCCGGTACCAGCCGGCCCCCGCGTTGACGAACGACCCCGACATCACGCCGTCACCGGGGGCCTTGTCGACAGGGTCGCTCTCGCCGGTGAGCAGAGACTCGTCGATCTCGAGCCCCCGGGCCGCCACCACCTCGCCGTCCACCACCACCTGGTCGCCGGGCTGGAGTTCCAGGACTTCGTCGGCCACCACCTCGCTGGTGCCGACCTCCATCGTCCGCCCGTCGCGGACCACCCGGGCCCGGGGGGCCGACAGCACGGCCAGCTTGTGCAGCGTGCGGCGGGCCTTGAGCTCCTGGGCGATGCCGATGACGCTGTTCGACGCCACCACCCCGGCGAACAGGGCGTCGGCCGGGAAGCCGGCCGCCATGATGAGCACGAACATCGAGCCGATGATGGCGTTGACCGGGGTGAGCACGTTGGCCCGCACGATCTCGCCCACAGTGCGCACCGGGGCGTCGGGCATGTCGTTGGTGCGCCCCTCGCGGCGGCGCTGATCCACCTCGGCAGCGCTGAGTCCCGCTGGTGCCGCGGCTAAGTCGGACATGTCACCGGGTGGGGCGTCGCGTCGGGTTTGGACATGCACCAAGGTTGGCTGGACAGGGGTCGTTGGGGCGCATCTGGGCCGGCTATACCCGCTCGACGCGCTTGAAGGCTTCGCCGTAGGGCAGGCCCGCCCGGCGTCCGGCGTGGCGGCACTTCTCGACGACGCGGGCCCGGAACGCCGCACTGTCGGTGCCGTCGTCGGCAGGGCCGATGCCGTGGGTGCTCACGAACTGGCTCTCGTGGGCCAGCAGGGCGCTTACCTTGGCATCGATCTGAGCCTCGTCCACCCGCTCCACGTGATCGGGAGCCTCGCATTCGAACAGCAGCAACTCGACGGGGCGGTGGTGTGGAACACCGTGCTCCTTGAAGAAGTGCGGGTCGCGGGCGGCCACCACTGCGTCCATGCACAAGAACCCGGCAGCCCGATGGTCGGGGTGCAGGCGCCACCGCTTGAACGGGTCGTGGCCCAGCACCGCGTCGGGGCGCAACTCCCGGATGACCTTGGCCATGCCGCTGCGCAGCGCCATGGTCACCTCCAGTTCCCCGTCCACCCCTCCCAGGAAGCGCACCTCGCCGGTGGCGCCGAGCCGGCGGGCAGCCTCGGACTGCTCGGCCCGTCGCCGTTCCACCAGAGCTGGGATGTCGGCGCCGGCGTCCCAGGTTCCCTTGGAGCCGTCGGTGCAGATCAGCAGGCTCGCTTCGCAGCCGGCTTCAGCCCACTTGGCCAGAGTGGCCCCGCAGCCGAACTCGATGTCGTCGGGGTGGGCCCCGATGGCCAGCGCCCGTGCGGGAACGGCAACGTCGACGGTGGTCACGGGCTCATCGCCAGACGGTCGAGGCCGAGGTCGAGGCGGTCGGAAGCGGGCAGGGCCAGCAGGTCCTCGGGATGGTCGACGTCCGCGGCCAGGGTGTCGTCCTCCACCACGGTCACGGCCAGCCCTAGCCGGCCGGCCTCCTCCAGGTGGCGCTGGAAGGAGCCGGTTCCGTAGCAGAAGCGGAACCCGCAGGCCGTCGGCACACACAGCACGTTCGACCCGTCGCGTCGCCGATCGGGCACGATCACCAGCCCAGAACCCACCGCGGGACGCAGTGATCGCGCCAGCGCCAAGTCTGCGTGGGCCACCACGGCGCGCTCCACTCCGGCTGCGGCCAGCTGGTCCACAGCCACCGACACCGCGATGTTCAGGCCCGCCCGGCCCGCCGTCACGACCTCCGCCCCCAGGCCTGCGGCCCAAGCCGCCACCTCGGCGTCGTCGGTGGCGACATGCACCGGCAGGCCTCCGGCCGCGGCCACCACGCGGCCCGCCATGTGGCGCATCAGGTCACGGCGGCCGGATCGGCCGAGGACGTGCTCCAGCCGCGACAGGGCTCCGTCGAAGGAGCGGATCGGCACGACCACCGCGGTGGCGGGCTCTTCGGACACTGGCGGCGATGCCACTGGGCGCCTCCGGGCATTCCGTTCGAGGACTGGAGCGACCGCTCGGCCTCTGGAGCGAGTCTATGGGCGAGCGCGATCGGGCGAGAGCCCTCGCGACGCATCGACTTCACTCCCGCTGTTGTCGCTGCGACCTGAGGGCCGCTCGGGCCCAATGTTCCGCTCTTGTTCGCTGCGACCTGAGGGCCGCTCGGGCCCAGGGGCCTCGCTCAGATCCTCGCCGACATGCTCGTGGGTCGCTCTCCACCCGCTCGGCCTCTACGGTTGCGGCTGTGAACCTTCGGGTCGCGGTGATCGGTGGCGGGTCGTGGGGCACGACCGTCGCTCACCTCTGCGCTCACAATGCTCTCACCGTGCTCCACACCCGCGACCCTGCGATCGCCAGAGCGGTGAACTCGGCGGGCGAGAACCCCCGCTACCTGCCCGGTCGAACGCTGCACCCGGATCTGCGGGCCACATCCGACATCGGCGAGGCGGTCGGGGGCGCCGGCGCGGTGGTTATGGCGGTGCCGTCCCACGGCTTCCGCGACACCGTGCGGCTACTGCGCCCCCACGTGGGCGACGGCACTCCGGTGGTGTCGCTCACCAAGGGCCTCGAGGCACGCACCCGCATGCGGATGACCGAGGTGGTGGCGGACGAGCTTCCGGGCCGTCCGGCCGGGGTCCTCACCGGACCCAACCTGGCCAAGGAGATCCTCGACGGCCGGGCGGCCGCGGCGGCGTTGGCCATGGCACCGGCCGACATGCCGCTGGCCGAGCGGCTCCAGGACGCCTTCTGCGCAGGCGACTTCCGGGTGTACACCCACACCGACGTCGTCGGCGCCGAGATCGCGGGCGCCACCAAGAACGTGATCGCCCTGGCCGCCGGCATCTCGGACGGGCTCGAAGCCGGCGACAACACCCGGGCCGCGCTCATCACCCGGGGCCTGGCCGAGGTGACCCGGCTGGGAGTGGCCCTCGGCGGTGATCCCGTGACGTTCGCAGGCCTGGCCGGAATCGGCGACATCGTGGCCACCTGCGTCAGCGCACAGAGCCGCAACCGCCATGTGGGCGAGCGCCTGGGCCGGGGCGAGGCCATCGACGAGATCGTTGCCTCCATGGACCAGGTGGCCGAGGGCGTCAGATCCACGCCGGTGGTGGCCGCGCTGGCCCGTTCGCTGGGAGTGGACATGCCGATCACCGAGGAGGTGCGGGCGGTGATCGAGGACGGCCGCCCCGCCGCCGCGGCCTACCGGGCGCTGCTCGACCGGCCCCCCACCAGCGAAACCCGCCGGTGAGGCCACCCAGGTCCCATCGTGTGAGGGTCCGGTCTGGAACCTCGCCAGGGGTGTCGCAGGGCGGCGCCGCTGAGCTGCTCGGCGGCCTCGACGGGCCGGTGGCCGAGGTCGACCGGGCGGGGACCGTGGCCCTGGCCGGTGCCCGCTGGCGATTGGGCTGGGCCGTCGGCGCTGAGGATCGTTGGCACGTCGCAGCAACGGAGGCGGCCGTGCGCTCGCGCCTGGTCGATGACATGCCGGTCTCCGCCACGGCCATGAGAGTGCCTGGAGGCGATGTGGTCCTGCGGGCCGCCGCGGGCCGGGTGGTCACCCTGGAGTTCACCAACGACACACCCGTGCCGGTGAGCCTGGCCGTAGCCGTGACCGGATCGGTCAACGCGGCCGCGGTGAATGGATCTCGCCTGCTGGCCGATGGCCGTCTCGCGGTGGACTTGGGGCGTGCACCCGGAGGTGCAGCCGCCGTCGACGACGGCGAGGTGTGGCGTGCGGTTCAGGCCCAGCCGCCCCCGGGGGATTGCGAGGCTCGAAGCCGTGCCGGGATGGCCGCGGCGGCGGCGGTGGTTCCGTTAGCACCCCGGGTGCCGTTGCGGGTCAGCGTCCCGGTCGAGGGCGAGTCAGCGGGCAATGCCGGCTTGCCCGAGGAGGTCGCGGCCGGTTGGCGGGCTGTGGTTGAGCGGGCTGCTTCCGTGGACCTTCCCGACGAAGTGGCGGCCCGGTCGTGGCGGCGTGGGATCGCTGCCTCGATCCTGGCTGCGGGCTGTTCCCAACCGTTGTCGGTGGCCCGGGCCGCGGTCGTGCTCGACCGGGTGGGCCTTCCCGACGAGGCCGACAGGGCCAGGGACGCGCTGGTCGGCCAGGTCGAGCATCTCATGCTCTTGCCGCCGGTGGCGACAGCCGCGCTGCGGGCCCTGGCGTCGCGGCGGCTGCGAGCCGGTCGGGTGTCAGGCCTGGCGGAGTTGGCCGGTCCTCTGGCCGAGGCCGGGGGCGACCATCTCGACCGTCTCGCCCTGGAACAGGTGGCCGCCGTGTTGGAGGCAGAGGCACCGGCCGCGGCCCGGGACGCCCGCCGCCTGCTAGCCGAGAGGCCGTCTCCCGCTTCGGTGCCACCGGTCCGTGCATCCGGCGACGCTCTCGCCGCCGCGGTGCGAGACAGCGTCGCGTTCGGCGGTGACGGCCTGGCCGGGATCGAGTCCCTGCTGGAATGCCTGGTAGCCGAGGCCCCCGCTCATCTCACGATGCTGCCGGTGCCGCCCGAGGCGTGGGACCGCTCCTCGACTGACGCTCGCTCGCTGGCGACCCGCCACGGTGTGCTGTCGTTCTCGGTGCGCTGGCACGGCTCCCGGCCCGCACTGCTGTGGGATCTTCAGCCGGTTCGAGACGAGAACCCAGCGTTGACCATGAGTTGCGGGCTCGACGTATCCTGGGCGTCCACTGCCCTGGCCGGCGAGGCCCTGCTGGGCATGGGTCCGACGGAGCCCGACACACTCGGGACGCGGCGCACGCGGCAGTGGGAGTGAACGTGATCTAGGCTTCGCTGGGTCTGAACCTGGGAGTCTGGCCATGCAACTTCGAACCTTGATCCTGTACCCGGAGGAGGCCCGCGACATCGCCGCGGACACGGTGAGGCGAGTGCAGGGCGCGCCCGCGGACGAGGGATTCCTGCGCCCGGCCTTCCTGCCCGACGGCATTCTGGCCCGGACCCTGGTCCGCCCCGTCGAGGGAGTCCTGAGACTCCACGACGAGTCCCCGCTGGGAGGTCCCCGTCTGCGCAGCGGGGCCGACGACCCGGTCCGCTGGGTCGCCCACGCCGCAGAGGCCGCAGTCGACCTTCAGGGGCATGTCCTGTTGCGGCGGGAGGGCTGGACGCCCGAGGAGCTAGCGGCCGCGGGGTTGGGACTTGTCTACCGGGACCCCGAAGGGGGATGGACGGACCACGGACGAGCCGACGTCAGGCGCTGGCTCTTCGATCCTCGCCGCTCCGAGACCGATGTGCTCGACGTGCTGCGGTACGCGGCCGAGACCGGCGTCTGGTGCATGTACACCGACGACGGTCCCTGAACTGCCCGCCTCAACCAGCGGCCGGCGTCTAGCGGGCTGTGGCCTTGGTGCCAGTGCCCGGAGTGTGCGACACTGCTGCCATGGAAACGCACGCATTGCCCGCACCCGTACCGGCTCTCCCCGAGATCGACGTGCCGGTGTGGGCTTGGGCGCTCGTTGCGCTCGCCGCGGTGGTCTCGTACTTCGTCATGCTCGAGAACGGCGCCGTGCTCAGCCATGTCGCCGAGACCCTCCACGAGTTCTTCCACGACGGCCGTCACTTCTTGGGCGTTCCCTGCCACTGAGCGCTCCACCGGCCGCATGAAGCGGATCCTGGGGGTCGGCTGCCTGGCCGGTCTGGCCGCCGGCTCTGCGTCGGCGGGGTTCGCGGCGACCGCCGGCCGGGGACCGATACGCGATGCCATCGCCTTGGAGGACAGCATCAGCCACGCCACTGGCGGCGCCCATCACGAGGACCTCTTCAGCCGGGGAGTGCAAGAGATCGGCGGCGCCGTCGGCCTCGTCGTGTTCGGGCTGGCCCTGGGCGTCATCTTCTCCGTCGTGCTCGCCGCGGTGGGGTCCCGGCTGGCGGCGTCCACACCCCTGGCCGCCTCGCTCCGGCTCGGGTTCTTCGGTTTCGTAGCCGTGGTTCTGGTGCCGTTCCTGAAGTATCCGGCCAATCCGCCGGCGGTAGGCGACCCCGACACCGTCAACGAGCGCACCCTGCTGTACTTCGCCGTGCTGGGCCTCTCCATCCTGCTGATCTGGGCCGTGTGGCGGTTCCATCGGCGGGTCGCGCGGTCGGCGGTCGCCAAGGTCTGGGCGACGGCCGCGCTCTACGGTGCCGGGCTCGTCGTGATCTTCCTGGCCCTGCCCGCGAACCCCGACGCCATCGACGCCCCGGCCGACCTGGTGTGGCGGTTCCGCCTGGCCTCGCTGGGAAGCCTGGCCACGGCCTGGGCGGTGCTGGCCCTGGTAACCGGCACCCTGCTCTCGCGGCCGCCGAGAGTTCAGGCCTCTGCGTAGAGCTCTATGTGGCGCCGGGCGGTGCTGGTCCACGAGTAGCGGTCGGCGGTGGCAGCCCCGCCCGCCCGCAGCCGGCGCACCAGTTCGGGGTCGTCGCGCACCCGGGCCATGCCGGCCGCCAGAGACGAGGGATTGGCCGCCTCGGTCAACACCGCGTCGACGTCATGGGTGAGGAACTCCCGGAACACCTCGATGTCGGAGGCGACCACCGGCAGACCAGCAGCCTGAGCCTCCAGGATGACGAGACCCCAGCCCTCGCTGATCGACGGGAACACGAAGCTGTCGGCCGCACCGAACCAGCCGGGCAACTCGGAGTCGGGAACCGTGCCCACCAGCACCACATCGTCTCCCAAGCGCAGACCGTGCGAGCCCAGCGATCCGAGCACCTCGTCCCGGTAGGCCCGGTAGTCCTGGAAGGAGTGCCCGCCCACCACGGCCAGCATCGGGGGCCGGCCCGGGCTCGCCTTGAGCAGTCCCAGCGCCTCGACCAGGTAGCGCGAGCCCTTGCGGGGCTCGATGCCTCCCACCGTCAAGTACACGTGGCGCTCCCCGGCGGAGATCCGTGCCCGCAGGTCGGCCCGCTCGCCCGCGGGCCGGCCGGCGCCCGCGAATCGTTCGCCCCTCACCCCGTTGGTGACCACCGCGGCGGTCACGTCGTAGTCGGCGAGCAGGCGCCGCCGCCACGGCTCGCTCACCACCAGCACCCGGTCTGGCTCGGTTATGGCCGCGTCCTGGCACTCGATCAGCGCCGGGGTGGCGAAGTCGTCGATGTGGTGCACCGTGCGGAAGACCCGGAACCCGGCGCCGCCGTCGCGGATCCGGGCCGCGGCTCGGGCCGAGATGCAGTCCTGGGTGTGCACGATGTCGAAGCGGTCGGCGAGTTCGGCCAGTCCCGATGCGAGGGCCGCGATGTGCGAGAAGACTCGCTCTGTCAGCGTGCCCTTCCGCGGTGGGGCCTCGACGATGTGCACCGGCACCTCGGTGGGCCGGAAGAACCCCTCGGCCGGGTCGCCCAGAGCGACCAGGGTCGCGTCGACGCCCTCGGCCACCAGGGCCTCGGCCAGTTCCATGCTGTGCACCGCCCCGCCCCGGGGCCTCACCGAGTAGGTGGCTATGGCGATCCGCGCCGGCAGAGTCACGCGCGGAGATCGGTGGCTAGATCGTCATGGACGAGCGCGGGGTCGCGGTTCACCAGCGCGGCCGCGGCCAGAGCGGCCCGGGCGTTGGTCTCGGCCACGATGCAGCCCGCCTCACGCATGATCGATCGCTGCTGCTCGAAGTCCTGCGGGTCGCGGCCGGTGCCCAGCACGTAGGCGACCACGGCCGCGCCCGACGCCGCGATCTCCGCCGCCACCGGAGCGAGTGTCGCCGCGGGGTCCGGATGGGCGCCGTCGCCGATGACCACGTCCAGCAGCACGGCAGCCACCGCCGGATCCGAGGCTTGGTCGCGCAGCAGATCGATCCTCGCCTCGGGATCGATCATGGGGTGGGGACGGCCCCGGGTGAACTCCTCCTCGCCCAGGTCCAGGCACACGTGGCCGTCGGGGGGTGCGGGCAGCGCCCACCCAGCCTCCAGCGGCGTGTTGGAGAACACCGGGCCTATGTGGCGGCTGGCGATGGTCATCGCCTCGTACGCCAGGGTGCCCCCGCTGAACAGGCCCACCATGCGCCGTCTAGGCACGTCGAGGGCGGTGGAGAGTCGGGCCACCTCCGCGTCGATGTCGCCGACGGGATCGCCGCCGGCGTGACCGAGGCGGGTCAGAGCCTCGGCCACTCCCTGCTCGAGCGTGTTGCACACCGTCACCCCGGGCGCGGCCGCCACCGGTCGTTCCAGCCCGATCAGCGCGGCCACGACCGGCTTGCCGGCGAGCCGGCCCAGCAGGCGCTCGGCCACCGGCGGGTCGGGCGGCTTGGACACCAGCAGCGTCAACTCGGTGCCGGCGTGTCGGTCGAGGGCTTCCAGGGCGGCTTCGGCCATCAGCCCCCCGACGTCGGTGGAAAGGTCGCGGCCTCCCACTCCGATCACACCAGAGACGCCCGATCCCCAGCGGTCGATCAGCGCCATGGCCTCCTGGGCTCCCGTGCCCGCGGCGGCCACCACCCCCACCGGCCCCCGCGCCACCCGGTTGGAGAAGCCGAGCCCCACGCCGGCCAGCGCGGCCGTGCCCGCGCCCGGACCCATCACTAGCCGGCCCAGCGAGCGGGCCCGCCGCTTCAGGTCGATCTCGTCGGCCAGCGGCACGTTGTCGCTGAACAACAGCACGTCGAGGCCGCGGGTCAGGGCCTTGTGAGCCTCCAGGGCCGCGAAGGGACCGGGGACCGAGACGATGGCGACGTTGGTCCCGGGAGCCGCGGCCAGGGCCTCGTCGAGACTGGCGGGGCGCGCCCCGGAGGCGGCAGGGACGGCGTCGCCGGCCTCGACAGCATCGAACAGCATCCGCCGACCGGCTTCCAGGGCCGCGGTCGCCCGCTCGCCGGACCCCCTGACCGCCAGCACCAGATCGTTGGCCGACGCGTCGCCGAGGCCCCCGGTCGGGCCCTCGGCCGCCAGATCCTCCAGATTGGCCGGGGTGGCCATCAGCGCCCAGGCCCAGTCCACGCCGGGCGCCTCGCGCATCGCCCTGGTGGCCTCCAGCAGGCGGACGCTGTCGACGTAGCAGTCGGCGATGACCTCTGTCCTCAGCATGTACTCAGCATGTCAGCGCAGGCTGGCTCTCATCGTGCGCGTGCGGGTCAGTTCCCGATCATGTCAGCGCGGGCACGGGGTCGGGCACGATACGGGTGCCCCGGGGACCCTCGATCACGCAGGCGGGCTCATCGAGGGTCGCGTACACCAGCTCGGGCGTGGTTATGGCCGAGATCCGCCCCGGCGACTCCACGAACTCGATGGCCGCCTCGACCTTGGGCCCCATGCTCCCCGGCGGGAACTGGCCGTCGACGAGATGGCGGCGGGCGCCGGACGCGGTCATCTCGGCGATGGCCTGCTCGTCGGGGGTGCCGAAGTTGATGCGCACCGCGTCCACGCCGGTCACCATAACCAGGGCCTCAGCGGCCACGGAGTCCGCGATCCGCTCCGCGGCGAAGTCCTTGTCGATGACGGCATCGACCCCCCGGTAGGCGCCGTCGGCCGAGCGGGCCACCGGGATGCCGCCGCCCCCGCCGGCCACCACGATGTAGCCCAGGTCGACCAGCGTCGAAATGGCCGGGGCCTCGATGGGCGCCATCGGCCGCGGCGACGGGACCACCCGCCGGTAGCCCCGCCCGGAATCCTCGGCCATGGCCCACCCCCGCTTGGATTCCAGCGCGGCCGCCTCGACCCGGTCGAAGAACGGGCCGATCGGCTTGGTGGGATGCGACAGGGCGGGATCGCCGGCGTCGACCTCGACGTGCGTGACTATGGACACCGCTCCCTCGATCTCGCGCTTGCACACCTCGTTGAGCGCCAGGCAGATGAGGCTTCCCAGCTGGCCCTGCGTCATGGCTCCCAGGGTGAACAGGGGCAGCGCGGGCACCAGGTCGGTCGAACCCTCGTGCTGGATGGCCAGGTTGCCGACCTGGGGGCCGTTGCCGTGGACCACCACCACGTTCCATCCCTTCCGGATCAGCGAACGCACCGACAGGGCCATGGCGAGGGCGTTGGCGTACTGCTCCTCCAGGGTGCCGCGCTGGTCCTCGCGAATGAGAGCGTTGCCTCCGAGAGCGAGAATTGCGGTCGCGGCCAAGGCTCACTCCTCCCGCCGGGCTGCCGGTCCGTCAGAACCGACACCGGGCCCACGAGTCTGCCGATAGCAGAACCGGCTTTCTTATAGTAGATGAAAGGCGAGCGGCCATGCCAAGCCTCGGGTCCGCCGGGGCGACGAGCCAGCCGGCAAGGAGCCGACCACGATGTCCAGCGGCGCCAGCGGAGCAGACCCCACTGCGGCGCTGGCCGCGCACTGGAACGAGAGCGAGCGCCGCCTCTACCCGACGGCCACCACCAACCCCGACGCCTACGAATCGGCGGTGAGGCTGGTGCGGGCCGTGGCCGACGCCCTGGCCGCCGTTTCCGACCTCGAGGAACTGGCCCAGCGCTGGGAGCATCGGACCGCGATCCTGGACGAGGCGGCCGCGGCTGCCGGCGAAGCGGTGGCCTACGGCCTCGGCGAGGCCACGGTCGGCTGCGGGTTCGCCGTCCGGCGCCGCGAGCTGCAGGGTGAGCTGGCCGAGCGCGAGCACCGCGAGCGCGTGGCAGCGGCACGGGATGCGGGCGAAACGTGGGCGGTCATCCACGAGCAGGGCGATCTGGGCTCCAGGCTAGTCGATCCCTACCAGTGCATTGAACTGCATCTGGCCACCGGGCTGGCCGTGGTGAGCATGGTCGAGCCCGACCCGTCGACCATGACCCCCGTCTACGTCGTGACGGTCACCGCCATGTACGCCGAGCCGGCCGCCACGCCCACCGTCGAAGCGGGCTCCTTCGAGGACCTGGAGACAGCCGACCCGGAGACGTTCGACGACAACCGGCGGACTATGCGAAGCCGAATCGAGAACCGGCAGCGGTGAGTGCCGGAATGGGCGCTGAACGCTGCCAATTCGGTTGCGGCACGAACGGGCGCGCTCGCAGCGTCACCACTCCGGCGCAAGCGTGCTCAGGGCCAGAGTCCGGTGACGGGCTCGCTCTTGAGGTCGACCACCTGGCGGCTCGCGCCCCCGGCTCGCACCGCGAGCACACCGCTGCCGGTGACGGTGCCGGTCACCGCGGCGGCGAGGTCTGCCGAGTGGAACAGGTCCAGGCATTCTTGGGCCCGGTCAGTGGTGAGCCAGAACGCATAGGTCGGGAAGCAGACGAGCCAGCGGTCCAGGCTCACCCCGGCCGGCGCCGGCAGATCGTCCAGGTCGATCTCCGCCCCGAGCCCTCCGGGTTCGAGGAGCATGGCCAGCGAGCCGATGGAGCCGGCCATGCTCACGTCCTTGGCCGCGAGGGCCAGGCCGTTGCGGGCGGCCTCGGCCGGCAGGCGCACATCGCGGGCCAGGCAGGGTCCCTGATGGACGAGCGTGGCGAAGAACGGGAAGTCGGCCCGCATGCGACCCTCCAGGCAGGCGACGAACACGAGGTCCTGGCCGGGCCGGGCGCGGCCCACCGACAGGACCCGGTCGGCGTCGCCCACCGCGAAGGCCGACAGCGCCGGCTCCCCCGGATGCTCGCTGATGTGCCCGCCCACGATCGGCACGTCGTAGAGGGCGGCCGCCTCGGCCATCCCCTGAAGCGCCTCGGCTACGACGGAGGCCGGCGCCACCACCGTGTTGACGATGCCTCTGGGGACGGCGCCCATGGCCGCCAGGTCGTTGACGTTGGCGAGCACGGCCGCCATCCCGGCCGCCCGGGGATCGGCCGCCACGAACGCCGGATGCATCGCCTCGCCGCAGACGACGACCGAGCCGCCGCCGGGCAACTCGACGACGGCGCCGTCGTCGCCCGGCCCGGTGAGCGGATCGGTGGGGCCGATCACTCGGCGGACGGCGCCGATGGCTTGCTTGGCTCGCAGGCCTGCATGGTCCCTGACCGCCGCGACCAAGTCGTCCAGCGATGGGGGCTCCGGTGAGGCTGGTTCCCGAGACGGCACGGCCGCACGGTACAGCAGCGGCCGGCCCGCTCTCCGCGGTCTCGGCCGGCCGGGCCGTGCTGGAGGCCGCGTCGGAGGGCTTCGCAGGCCGGGTGGAGGGAGTATTCCGCGGGGGGTTCTACGTCTCGGACCCCTCCGAGACGCTGTTCGCCGTGGTGGGTCCCCGCGTCTGGCCAGGGCCTCTGCACCTTGTCGTCGAGAAGTTGGCCGAACTACCGGACCGGCACGACCGGGTCGGCGTCTTCGGAAAGGTGCTCACCGCAGGCCGGCTGAGAGTCCGCTTAGGCGGAGGCGCGCCCTGGGCGCCGAGCCTGCCCGAGCGCCTCGGCGCCGACCCGCAGGCATGGCAGGACCTGGCCGCGTGTCCCGCTCCCGAACTGGCGGCCTTGTGGAAAGCGGTGACCGGCGATGTCCGCCGCGGCGACCTGGCGACCGCGGCCCGGCGCCTCGAAGGCCGGGGGACCGGACTCACCCCCAGCGGCGACGACGTGCTGGCCGGCATCCTGCTGGTCGGCGCCATCGACCCGAGCCGCCGGGGTGCTCTCGCCCGTCTGACCCTCGACGCCCGCACCACCCGGCTGAGCCGCGGCTTCCTGAAGTGGGCCGCAGCCGGCCACAGCATCCAGCCCGCGCACGCCCTGCTGGACGCGGCCGCCTCCGGCGATCAGGCCGGGATGCGGCGGGCCGCGGCGTCGCTGGCCGGGGTGGGCGCCACGTCGGGCCGTGCCCTCGCAGCCGGCATGGCGCTGGCCGCCACCGGACTCGCTCCTGCACTCGCACGTACAATGACCCCCCGGCCCGCTGACCTGCGACGCCGGTCAGGAGATCGCCTAGATGCCCATCTCTGAGTCTCCCCGGTTCCTCGAGACGGCCGCTCGCACGGCCAAGCCGCGCCGTCGGGGCATCACCCATGTCATAGACACCGGCACGCCAACCGCAGCCATAGAAGCGCGGCTGGAGGCCCATGGCGAGTTCGTGGACGTCTGGAAGTTCGGTTTCGGCACCGCCTATCTCGACCGCGAAATCGCGTCGAAGATCAAGCTGCTCGGGGCCCACGACGTCAAGGCCTGCCCGGGGGGAACGCTGTTGGAGGCCGCTTGGTGGCAGGGTCACCGCGAGGAGTTCTTCGCTTGGGCCCGCGACCTCGGCTTCGACTGCGTGGAGGTGTCGAGGGGCGCGACCGGAATGCCTCCGAGCGCCAAGCTGTCGCTGATCGCCGCGGCCCGCGACCACGACTTCGAGGTGTTTGCTGAGGTGGGGAGCAAGGATCCCGGCGAGCCGGCCCGCCCGGAGCAGTGGCTCACCGAGGCACGCCGCGACATCGACAGCGGAGCGTGCTGGCTGGTGGCCGAGGGTCGGGAGAGCGGGACTGTGGGGCTCTACACCGCCGACGGGCTGGTGAGGGCCGACCTCGTGGACGCCCTCGAAGATCTCGAACTGGAAGCTCCGGTCGTGTACGAGGCGCCCCGCCGGGAGCAGCAGGCGTGGCTCGTGAACCACTTGGGGATGAACGTCAACCTGGCGAACATCGCGATCGACGAGGTTCTCGCGGTGGAGGCCCTCAGGCGCGGGCTGCGATCCGACACGCTGCGGATGCGCCTCCCCGCCGGCACTGGCCGCGAGGCCCCATCCCCGCAGCCGGTCGAGGAAACCCAGCCGAGGACGGGCGCAGGCCCGCGCTCCTAGACCGTGTTCGACCTGGATCCCGCCTCGCACAACATCATGCCGTGGCGGTACCGGCAGGTATCCGTGGCCTCGGTTCCGAGCCTGGCGCCGGAGGAATTGGTGGCCCGGTTCACCGGACGGGAGGCCTACTGCCGGACCCGGTTCGTGGTGGCCCGCCTCGACGGCGATCCCGACCGCTGCGCGCTGGTGGAACTGGCCCGCGACAGCAGTGACGACCTCTTCTCACCTGCGGTGGCCGCCCGGGTTCTGGCATCCTCCGAGGAGTGCGCCTACATTCGGGACGACGACGCCGACCTGGGCATCGCCTGCCACCTTGCCCGGGTCGCGCTGCGCTGCCCGGACCGGCGCTGCGTCGTGGTGGAGGGCCGGTACCGCCACGTCAGCTTCCTCCTCAACGCTGACCCGATCCGGGTGACAGTCGTGGACGTCGTGCCCCCAGAGCCCTCCAAGCTCATCGACCAGGTGACCAGGGTCCTGGACTTCGCCGAGGATCTGCCCCCCATCGCGGTGCAGGAGCGGATCGTCGACAGCCGGGCGCTGGTGACCGGGCCGGTGCCCGAAGGGCTGATCGTCCCCTGCCGGGGCGGCGGGGTCGACGTCGAGGGCGTAGCGGTGTCGCACCTCGACGAGCGCCCGTCGTTCGCCGGCTCCGCCCTGCTCGGCTGCGAGCGCTCCCAGCAGATCCACCGCTGGTTCTACGGAACCGAGCCGGCCCGGACCATCGACTGGTGCCCCCGCCGCTTGATCGGCGCCGTCGAGTCCGTCGACGGGCTCGTGCTGAGCCGCTGTTGCATGCTGGACGAGGGCTTCGAACAAGAAGCGCGCACGGTGATGGTGCCTTGGGGGGCCACCCTCACCGAGGTGCACGAGGGACTCCGCACGCTGGCCGGTTCCGGAGGCGGTACGTGGACGCGCACCTGATCGACTCGGCCGTCTACGGGCACGGCTGGTCGACCGCGGAATCGGTGGCCATCTTCAGCGAGCGGGCCCGCCTGGAGAGGTGGGTGCACGTGCTGAAGGCCCTCGCATCCGCCCAGGCCGACCTGGAGATCATTCCGGCGTCCTCGGCCCGAGCGATCGACGGTCTCGACGCCGGGAGCCTGGATCCGGCCGCGCTCGGCGCCGAGACCCGGCGGACCTCGCACTCCGCCGCGGGGCTGGTGCGCGAGCTACAGGCCCACCTGCCCGACGAGGCCCGTGAGCACGTGTACTACGGCGCCACCGTGCAGGACGTCTCCGACACCGCGGCCGCGCTGGAGATGCGCGACGTCGGGTCGATCGTGTGGCGGGACCTGCGGGCCGCGGAGAGCTCGCTGCTCGATCTGGCCGTACGCCATCGCGACACGCCCATGCTGGGCCGCACCCACGGCCAGCCGGGCGCCCCGGTGACATTCGGGCTCAAGGTCGCCTCCTGGGCCGACGAGACGTCCCGGCACCTGCAGCGCTGGCGCCAGAGCCGTCCCCGCCTGATGGTGGGCCAACTGGCCGGCGCGGTCGGGGCCTTGGGCTTCTACGGGGACCTCGGCCCGGAACTGCGCGGCCGCTTCTGCCAGCGCCTCGGGCTGGGCGAGCCGGCCATATCCTGGATCGCGGCGCGTGACCGCATCGCCGAGTTCGCCAACAACGCCGCTCTGGTCTCGGCCACCATGGCCCGCATGGCCAACGAGGTGTACAATCTCCAGCGACGCGAGATCGGTGAGGCCGCGGAGACTGCGTCGGCGGCCACCATGGGCAGCTTCACCATGCCCCACAAACGCAACCCCGAGCGCAGCGAGCAGATGGTGACCCTGGCCCGGCTGGTGCGCTCGGCCGCGGGCGTGCTGACCGAGACCATGGTCGGAGACCACGAGCGCGATGGCCGGACCTGGAAGACGGAATGGGTCCTGCTGCCGGAGATGAGCCACTACCTGCTGGCCCAGCTCAGCCTGGCCCGAGACCTCGCGGCCGGCATCGAGGTGGACGCCGAGGCGATGGCGGCCAACCTGCAGACCATGGGCGACTCCGGATCCCAGGAACTGCTGAAGCGCCTGTCGTCGAGGCTGGGCAAGCACCGGGCCAACGACGAGCTCCAGCAGGCGTATCGGGCTGCCCGGCTCATCGGCCGCCCGCTGCCCGAGGTCCTGGGAGAGATCGCGTCGCCGGCCGAATTGGAGGGTCTGGACCGACCCGAGACCGGATCAGCCGCGGCAATGGTCGACGCGGTCATGGCCGCCGCCACCGAGCGCCGGACCGCCGAGAGCGATGACTGGGTCTAGAGGCCGAGCGAGCAGGCGAGCGAAACTGCTGTATACGGGCGAGGCCGTGGCCCGAGCGGCCCGTGAGCGCAGCGAACAAGAGCGGGAATCACCCCGTCCCGACGCGACCGGTATGCACCTGCCGGCGTATGTTCTTAGGAAATGACGGGGGAGGACAACACCGCCGACCGCAGCCCGCGGCTTGCGGGACCGTCACCGGAGGCGCCTGCCCAGGAACTGGTCGACGCCGGCTTCGCCTGGGAGATCGCCGACGCGCCGCTGCTGCACCACGGCCTGAACCTGGCGGATCTCGGCCACGTGCTGGACCTCCGGGCCCGGGGCCTCATTCCCGAGCTCGCCGCGGCCGACCTGTTGGGCGTGCTGCTGGAAGCCCACCGCACCGACCCCGCCGACTTCCCCTACGACGCCGCCACCGGGGAGGTCTACAACTCGAGGGAGCGCCACTTCGTGCAGAGCATCGGCGACTCGGCAGGGTGGCTTCACGCCGGCCGACCCCGCCGGGAGGCCGCCCGGGTCGCGCTGAGGCTGCTGCTGCGGTCCCAGACGGCGCACCTCATCGAGGTGGGAGCGGACTTCGCGTTGGCGGCCTCTGCGGTGGCAGCCGACCACGCCGAGACGTTCATGGGCGACCAGACCTACCTCCAGCAGGCCCAGCCGTCGACCTTCGGGCACTATCTTCTCGCCTTCGTGCCGCCCGCGCTGCGAGACGGCGAACGGTTCTCGGCCGCCCTCGACCAGGTGAACACCAGCCCGGGCGGCGCGGGCTGCGTCAACGGCAGCCGGCTGCTCGACGACAGGGGCGCCATCGCGGGCGCGCTCGGGTTCGACGGCGTGATCGCCCACACCCGCGACGCCATGTGGCAGACCGACGTCTTCATCGACCTGCTGGCTACTTCGGCCAGCATGATCGCCAACCAGGCCAAGCTGGCCGAGGACCTTGAGATCTGGTCCAGCCAGGAGTTCGACTACGTCGACCTGGCCGGACCGTTCACCCGGGCCTCGGTGCTGATGCCGCAGAAGCGCAACCCCTACGCGCTGTCGATCATCCGGGGGGCCAGCGGGGTGCTGATCGGCCGGATGAGCGGCTTCCTGGCCGTGGTCAAGAGCCCGTCGGCCCGCAGCGACAACCTGATCTTCGCCTACGGCGAGATCCCAAGGGCCCTCGACTTCACCATCCGGGTGAGCGCCCTCACTACCGGAGTGGTGAGAACCCTGAGCGTCAACGCCGAGCGCATGTGGTCTGAACTGGAGCGCGGCTTCGCCCAGGCCACCGACCTCGCCGAGTACGTGATGGTGGCCGGCGGCGTCGACTACCGAACGGCCTACAACGTCGTGGGCAAGACGGTTCGGGCCGCCAGCCGCCAGGGGCTCCGCGGGCTGGACGTCACCGCGGACCTTCTGGACGACGCGGCCTCCGAGGTGTGCGGCCGGCGGCTGGGACTCGATCCAGCCGCACTGGCCGACGCCCTGGACCCGCGCCGGATCGTGGCCACCCGCAGGGCGACCGGCGGGGCGTCCCCCGGCGAAGTCAAGTCGATGGCCGAGGAGTTCACCGCCCGGGCGGCCCAGCTGCGGGCCCGGGCCGTCGAGGAGCGGGAGCGCTACGCCCGCGCCGAGGAGAGCCTCCTGGCCCAGGCCCGGTCTCTCGTCGCCCAGCAGTGAGCGGCCCGACCACGTCGTCAGGTTGTTTGCAGCCTATACATATGATATGATGCCTTTCGTGCTGATTGCTCTCATTTCCGTGCTGGGATCCGGACTGTTGGGGATCATCGGCGTGCTGGTGCACTACCTGCTGAAGCAGAACGCCCAGCGCGCCGACGAGCACAAAGAGGCGATGGCGGCCATCACCAAGCAGGGAGACCGGATCGTTGAACTACACCTTCAGGCCATGGCCGCGGTGGCGGCGCTGAGCGAGCGCACGGCCTTGCTGGAGGCGAGGGCCGGCTGAGCAACGCTCCATTTCTCTTGCGACGAGTCGCTGTCTTATAGTTGACACACCGGGTCAGCGACCGAGGAATCCACTCAACGGGAGGCTCCGATGGACAGCATCCACGACATGGGGGGAATGCAGGGCTGGGGCACGGTGGCCATCGACCCCGACGAGCCGGTGTTCCGTGAGCCGTGGCACGGCCGGGCCTTCGCCATGGGGGCTATGTCGATGGGCCTGTCGGGCACCAACCTCGACGCCTTCCGCCATGGCCTGGAACGCCTGCATCCCTACGACTACCTGGCCGACGGCTACTACGGCCGCTGGCTGGCCTGTGCCGAGACGCTGCTGGTCGACAGCGGCGTGCTCGCGCCCGGCGCGGTGGAGGCCAGGGCCCGCAACCTGATGGGCGAGTCGGTCGACGAGCCCGCCGACGTTACCGAGAACAAGCCCGTCTACGAGCGGGGCGGCGCCGGGTCGCTGCGCGAGATCGACGACGAGCCCGCCTTCTCACCCGGTGGCCGGGTGCGGGCCAAGGACATGCGGACCGAGGGGCACACCCGGATGCCCCGATACATCCGGGGCCGCACCGGCATCGTCCACGCCCTGCGCCCCGCCGCGCTGCTGCCCGACACCAACGCCCACTTCCAGGGCGAGAACCCCCAGCACGTGTACACCGTGGAGTTCGACTCCGCCGAGCTGTGGGGCCCGGACGCGGAGGCGGCCACGCTGCGCATAGACCTGTTCGAGAGCTACCTGGAGGCGACCTAGATGGCTGACCCCGCCAACACCAAGGACCGGCTCCCGCCCGCGGTGCGGGCCGAGGCGCTGGAGTCGCTGCTGACCGAGCGCGGCCTGGTCAAGTCCGAGGTCCTCGACGGCTTCATCAACCGCTTCGTGAACGATGTGGGCCCCATGAACGGCGCCAAGGTGGTGGCCAAGGCGTGGACCGACCCCGACTACCGCCAGCACCTGCTGGCCGACGGCACCGGCGCCATCAAGGAGCTGGGCTTCGCCGGCCCTCAGGGCGAGCACATCGTCGTGGTGGAGAACTCCGACGACGTGCACAACGTGGTGGTGTGCACGCTGTGCTCGTGCTACCCGTGGCCGGTACTGGGCCTGCCGCCGGAGTGGTACAAGGACCCGGCCTACCGCAGCCGCATGGTGCGCGAGCCCCGCACGCTCCTGAGCGAGATGGGCCTGGACCTCGACGACGACGTGGAGGTCCGGGTGTGGGACTCCAGCGCCGAGAACCGCTACCTGGTCCTTCCCCAGCGTCCCGAGGGCACCGAGGACCTCTCCGAGGAGGAGCTGGCCGCCCTCGTCACCCGCGACGCCATGGTCGGGGTGGCCATGGTCGGCGCGTCCTAGCCGGACGCCCGTGTCTCTGACGCTCGACATCGAGGGGCCGGCCGCCCCGCCCCGGCTCAACGGCGAACTGGTGTTCGACGAGCCCTGGGAGGGCCGCAGCTTCGCCATGGTGGTGGCCCTGGCCGAGGGGGGCCACTTCAGTTGGGACGAGTTCCGCGACCACCTGATCGCGGCCATCGCCTGCTGGGAGTCGAACCCTGCAGGCGAGTACCGGTACTACGAGCGCTGGCAGGAGGCCCTCGAGGCCATCGTGGAGGAACTCGAGATCGTGGCCCAGCCCGAAGTGGACGAGCTGGCCGCGGCCTACGCGGCCCGCCCGCCGGGCCACGACCACGGCCACCATCACGGCCACGGCGATCATCACGGCCACGGCGACAACCATCACGACGGCCACCATCACGACGGCCACCATCACGGCCACGGCGATCATCACCATCACGGCCCCGGCCAATAGGGGCGTCCGGGCGGACACGGCGCTTCGGAATGCCCGGTGGTAATAATGGCGCCGTGTCGTTGGCCGAGCTCATCATCGACCTCCAGTTCAAGGGTCTGAGGATCAACGCTCCCTTCGAGCGCCGGCCCGGCGGGGCCGGCCCCTCGGACGCGGGGATGGTCTGGATCGAGGGGACCGCGGTGACGGTTCCCGTGGACGCCTCCTTCGTGGCCGACTCCCCCTACTCGCTCGAGCCCGAGGACGTCGGGTTCGGTATCTACGCCGGCGGGATCCGCCTCGCCGGCGCCGCTCCGGCCGACCGGCCCCGCTTCTACGGCCTGACCACCGACGACGGCGTGCCGTACTGGCATCTGGCTCTCATGCACCTCGACTCGCTGGCCAGCACCGTCCTGCAGACCTGCGCCTACTGGGGCAACGAGGACCAGTGCCGCTTCTGCGGCATCGGCGTGTCGCTGGCCTCAGGCAGCACTGTGCTGGTGAAGCGGCCGGCGCAGCTGGCCGAGGTGGCGGTGGCCGCCAAAGAGCTCGACGGCGCGGTGGACATCACCCTGACCACCGGCTCCACCTACGGCCGTGACAAGGGCGCCCTCTACGCGGCCAAGTGCGGCGAGGCCATGAAGGAGTCCTCGGGCCTGCCCGTCGAAGTGCAGTTCGAGCCGCCCGACGACCTGAGTGTGATCGATGCGGTCGCCGACCGGGGCATCGACTCGGTGGGCATCCACATCGAGACCTTCGACCCGGCCGTGCTGGAGTGGGTCGCGCCCCCCAAGCACCGCACCGGCATCGAGCGGTACTTCGAGACCTGGGAGTACGCGGTGGAGCGCTTCGGCGAGGGCCAGGTCTCCACCTATGTGATCCTGGGCATGGGCGAGGACCCGGACCTGATCGTGGAGGGCTGCCGGCGGGCCGCCGACATAGGCGTGTACCCCTTCGTCGTGCCGCTGCGGCCCGTGCCCGGCTCACTCATGGGCGAACGACTGCCGCCGTCCTCGGAATACGTCGACAACATCGCCCGCAAGGTCGCCCCGTACCTGGTGGAACGGGGCCTCACCGCGGACATGGTCGCGGCGGGGTGCGCCCGTTGCCAGGCCTGCTCGCCGGTCGGGGCGATGGAGCGGGAGCTGCAGGCCAACGGCGACCGCAAGCTCATACCGGTGCGAGCGACAGGCTGACGCAGGTGAGGCCGTCCGAGCGGATCGTGTGCTGGCGGGCTCTGACTCCGGCCGCCCTCAGCTGGCACCTGCGCATCCGTCACCGCATCTTCGTCGAGGAGCAGCGGGTCATCCCCTTCACCGACGTCGACGACTGGGACCGTGACCCCGACGCCGTCCATGTCCTGGCGGGACGCGGGTCGGTGGCTGTCGGCACCGTCCGGCTGTATCGCACCGACACGGCCGGCCGCTGGAAGGGCGACCGGCTGGCCGTCCTGACCGGCCACCGGGCCGGCATCGTGGGCATGCGGCTCGTGCGGTTCGCGGTCTCCACCGCAGCTGCCGCGGGGGGCGACGTGATGGACGCCTTCGTCCAGCTCCAGAACGTCAACTTCTTCGAGCGTCTGGGATGGGAGCACAACGGCCCGCCGGTGCTCTACTACGGGCTGCCCCATCAGCCAATGACATTCGAGCTTTCTCGCGCCGGCAACCTGGCCGAGAGCGAGATTCCCGACGACGCCTGCGTCCGACTGCCCGCGGCCCGCGACGCGCCCAGCGCGCTGCTGGTCACGATGTCCTAGAGGCCGAGCGGAAGGGAACAGAGATCATGGGCGCTCAGATGGCGCTGAGCGAGGCCGTGGCCCGAGCGGCCCCCAACTTCAATGGGTTAACCACCTCTGGTGTGGGTAACGCATTGAAGTTGCGGTCATCGGGCTCGCCCTAGCACAGAGATCATGGGTGCCATCGAACTGCCCTCCAGTGTGGAGGTGGTCAACATCGGGCTCGAGAGGTTCGAGACGGCCGTACGCGATCAGGGCGCGCCCGCGGTGGGGGTTGACTGGCGTATCCCGGCCGGTGGTGACACCGAAGCGGTGGCCGCTCTGGCCAGGCTGCTGGGCCCGGCCGCGGACCGGATCGACGCGGCCAACGCCGAGGTGATCGACCGCCTCGACCGCGGGGTGCCGATGCTGCTGGGCATCGAGACGGCGGGCTCAGTGATCGGCGGCCTCGCCGAGGGCACGATCCTTCACTGCGGTCCCCCCATCGGCTGGTCCGAGATGTGCGACCCGCTGAGGCGCTCGGTGCGGGCCGCGGTCGTGGCCGAGGGGTGGGCCCCGGACCGCGACGCTGCCGACCGCATGTTGAATGGCGGCGAGATCCGGCTCGGGGCGGCCAACGAGCATTCCACGGTGGTGCCCATGGCCGGCGCCATCGGGCCCAGCGCCCCGGTGTGCGTGGTGTCCGTCGACGCTGGAGGCACCAGGGCCTATTCCAGCCTCAACCAGGGCTCGGGAGCAGTCCCGTGGTTCGGGGTGGACTCCGACGAGGCCATCGAGCGCCTCAGGTTCCTACGGGACGCACTCGCCCCCGCCCTGGCCCGGGCCCTCGACACCGCCGGCCCCATCGACGTCCTCTCGCTGGCCGCCCAGGGCGTCACCATGGGCGACGACGTCCACATGCGGGTCCAGGCCACCACCAACCTCCTGCTGCGCGACCTGCTGCCGCACCTGGTCCGCGCCTCCACGGACAGGATCGGCGAGGTGGCCGACTTCCTGAGCACCAACCATCTGATGTTCCTCAACATCGCCATGGCGGGCGCCCGCGCCCTCACGGAGTGGGCCGGTCAGGTGCCGGATTCAAGCATCGTCACCACCATGGCCCGCAACGGAACCACCTACGGCATCCGATTGGCCGGTGGCTCCGGTACGTGGCACATCGCGGCGTCGCCCCCGGTGCAGGACGCCCTGTACTACCCGGGCCAGGGCCCCGAGACGAGTGCCCCCGACATCGGCGACAGTGCCGTGCTGGAGTTGGTGGGCCTCGGTGGAGCCGCTGCGGCCAACTCGCCCGCAGTGGCCGGCTTCCTCGGAGGCAGGATGGCCGACGCGGCCGCGGTCACCGCGGCCATGAGCCGCATCTGTGCCGGTACCAGCACCCGGCTCCGCCTGCCCGTGCTCGACAACGCCGGCGCCCCGCTGGGGGTCGACGTCCGGCGGGTGGTCGAGAGCTCGATCACCCCGGCGGTGAACACCGGGATCGTCCATGTCTCCGACGGCTCCGGCCAGGTCGGCGCCGGCGTGGCCCACGCCCCTATCGACTGCTTCCGCCAAGCCCTCCTAGACCTCGACCGCCGGCTGTCCTTGAGGTGGAAATCCCCGGGCAGAGGACAGCTTGAAGCGGATATAATATGATAGTCTAATATTTGTGAATAATTTTGATGTTATTAGAAGTTTGTTGGGCTACGAGTACTCGATGGGTTCGTGGTTCCTGGTCCGCGAGGAGGATGCGCATGTAGCGGACGGCGGGAACTTCGCCCACAAACAGGGCGTGCGTCCGCTCGTTCTGGCTACTCCCGTCGGACCCGACGCCCGCCTCTTTCCGAGATCGACCGGGCGGCCGCGATCGACCAGAGACTGGGGCATCGAGCACGACGCTCACGACCATGAGCCCGAGCTCCCTTGCGTGATTGACCTACCAGGATGGGTGCTGCTCGGCATGGAAGTGTCTGTGGACGAATGTCATCTCGATCAGAGTTCATACTCGTGCGAGGAGCCTGAGGAGACTGGACTTCTCGCCGAGATCCGCAAGGCTGTCGCGATATGACCTTCGACGATCTGCGCCGGGAGTACGCCGCCGAGACGATCGGCCCTCGTCTGTGGGATCTGATCATCGAGATGGCCGGTCTGGTCGCCCGCCGCTATCCGACCGTCCTGTACAACCGCGGCGCGATCTGGGGGGAGGCGTCGGTGGAGGAGCTGGCCCAGGAGACTGCGGTCGACCTGCTGCTCGCCGAGGGGCAGATCCACTACATCTTCGCGGTGTCGAGCAGCCTGGAGGATGTCCGCCGGCTCCTGGTTCGCAACGTGAAGCGCGCCCTGTGGCGACGCCGCGGTCCGACCGTCGTCGACCGCTTGATGCGTCGCGTGCGACGGATCGCGGCCGAGCCCCCGTTCGTTGTGCGGCCGGTGGGCAGGGAGCGGTGGATCACGCAGGGTGACGCGCCCGAGACCAGCCGTGACTTGAGCGCCGCGGAGGTGCGCGCCGCCACGGCGGCTGCCCACAGCGTGCCTCGCCTTGTTGAGCGGGAGAATGCCGAGCGGGCTTCGATGGTCTACTCGCCGGGCGCCCTGCGAGATCTTCTGCAGTGCGTCGTCGATGAGCTGGGAGGCGTCTCCGAGCGCGACCTGGAGAGGATATTCGAGGTCCTGCTTACAGCATGGCTGCCAGCGTCCCTTGTAAGTGATGAGGACCTCGAGTCTGCCGGCGTCGAGCGGGCCGAGGCGGGAGTCGAGCGGTCGGAGATGGAGGAAGCTGTGCGGAGTTTCGTAGCATCGCTGGATCCCGCCGACACGGAGGTGCTGGTGTGCAAGACGCAGGGCCTATCCGACGGGGCTGTCGCCCACCGGCTGGGACGCTCCCGTACCTGGATCGCGGACCGCAAACGGGAGATCCTCGACCGTCTCGACCATGAGCTGCGTCCGATGCTGGACGAGTCGCTCGAGGACGAGGCGGCGTGGCTGCTTGCCGAAGTGGCAAGCGCCGCGCTCGAGCGGGATATGCCATGACCGCGTTCGCGTCCGTCCTCGAAGCCGGCGCCGGCCAGACCTCCAAGGCGCCCGCGGGGGCGGATTGCCCTTTGGCGCGGGGCGACGTCCGAGTCGTGGAGCCACTGCCCTGGACCGTCGGCCGCAACCGGCTGGCCGTGATTCGCGGCGTCGACTCCGATCGCGGGACCGTGGAGGTGGTGCTCGTGCACCCGTACGCCGAGCTCGCGACCTGCACCGACGCAGTGCTGGCTCCTGAGGATTCAGGTCTGACCCATCCGCTCGTGGTCGAATGCTATGTGCGGGGTCACGTGTGGAGTCGACAGGTCGGCGCCAAGGCGGGCGCGCTGGACGAGGTCCGTCTGGAGGCGATCGGCAGAGCCGTGGTTTACCGGGACGTGTCCGCGCCATGCCCCGCTGTCGGTCTGCCGCTGGCAGGATTCTCCGATCCGAGATGGAGATTCAAGCGGCAGGAGGTGAGGGAGATGCGCGCGCTGGCGCGGGACTGCACCGCCGTTCTGCGCGCCGGAGACGAGCCTGAGCCCCTTGACGCCGAGCGGCTGCCACCTGCCCGACTCGTCGGCGGACGGGACGACGTGTGGTCGGATGAAGTACTTCATGTACTGGCCACCAGACCTATCAGCCTTGCGCCCGATGGCCTTGATCCGTGCAGCCTCGACCCTCAAGTCTGGGTGGACGCCTACGGCCGCGACCTTGGCCTCTGGGCGTACAACTCCCATAGGCCGGCTTTGGATCGGGCGCTGGCTGCACAGGGAGCAGCAGCATGAGCGAGCTCCCTTGCCCGATTCGATCGATCGAGCTCAGGAACTTCAAGTCGATCGTCCATGCCAAGGTGGACCTGAAACCCCTGACGGTCCTGGTAGGCGCCAACAGCTCCGGCAAGAGCTCCCTCAATCAAGCGATCCGGGTGCTCTCCCAGGCCGTCCAGTCCCACGCCCGCGGGGCAGAGTTTCCGCTGAACGGCAAGTCCGTGCGGCTCGGATCCTTCCAGGAGGCGCGAACCTTCGGAGCAGACCCGGACGCACCAATGGAGATTGAGGTCACGGTAGCCGGCGATGACGGACGTGTGCTGTCGGTCGCAATCCAGATAATGGAGCCGTTGCGGGAAGGCCGCGGATCCGGCCGGATCAACTCGATCCGGATCGCGGCTGCGGGCGGCGGTCCACCTGGCCGACCTGAACGGCGGGTTCCAAAGCTGAGATGCCTGCTCTCCGGCATCGCACACGACACGAGTCTCTGGAGGCGCACACCTGTCGGGATCGACGTAGTGAGCGCGTCGCTCTGGGACACGTTGCTACAGCACGACCACCCTGCACCTTCGTGCACAGTGTCAGGAGCGTTGACGACGGGAACTCCGGAGGTGAGCGAGCGATTCGAGGCTGTCGACATCGTGGGCGGGCTGCCCCGGCAACTCTTTGTGAGCGACAGCGAGAGCACGGTGGCCAGGCTCGGCGCGCGGTGGTGGCACGACACATGGGCCAGCATCGTCGACGTCTTCGGCCCAGATCCGGAGGAACTGCGGTCCGGCGGCCATGACGACCTCGCCGACTTCGTGGAGCCGTTGTTCAGCGACGGCCTCCAACCACACGAATTGACTCCCGAACTGGTGGATCACCTCTTTGGCGCCCATGGCGCGGAGCTGGTCGATGGCGGCTTCGTCGTTGAGTTTGCGGCCAAGAGCCTTCGATACGCCTACGGCGAAGAGAGCCTGCGCGATGCGGAACAAGGGCTCACCCGAGAGCAGGTGGGCTTCGACATGCAAACGAGAGACGACCGTCTCACTGGGCATTGGCAGGACGTCGCGTTGCAGGACAAGGCCCGGGTGGGCAAGTCCATGACCCAGACGGAACTCGGGGAGTTCGTGCGCCTGTTGGAGCTTGAGTGCAGCAATGAGGTGTGGGCCAAGCGGCCCATTCTGAGATCGCTGGAGACCGGCAGTACTGAGCACCTTCACAAGGCGGTCAACGATGTCGCGTCGTCGCTGTCGCGGCTGAAGTATCTGGGCCCGCTCAGGCAGCCTCCCGACTCGTTCGGCGACCGCGGCGACCCGTACTCGATGGATGTCGGCGCGGCCGGCGAACATGCTGCCGCCATTTTGCACTCGCACCGCGAGCGCCGAGTTCAAGTGCCTTGGAAGGACGGCAATCCAAGGCTGATGACATTGGAGCGCGCCCTGGAGCACTGGCTTGCCGAACTTGGGATCGGTGATTCGGTGTCCGTGGACGACAGAGGCCGGTTCGGCCTAGGCCTACAGGTCAGCCCGGCGGAATCGGGACGATCGCTCGACCTGACCGCGGTCGGAGTCGGCGTCAGCCAAGTGCTGCCCGTTCTTGTGGCGTGCCTGCTGGCGCATCCCGGTGATCCTGTGATTCTGGAGCAGCCCGAGCTGCATCTCCACCCGGCCCTCCAGATGAAGCTGGCCGACTTCCTGGTAGCGGTCGCTCGCAGCGGCCGCCAGCTGATCGTCGAGACCCACAGCGAGCACCTCGTGAATCGCTTGAGACGCTGGGTCGCCGAAGATGAGTCCGACGAACTCGGATCGCTCGTCGGGCTGCTGTTCGCGCAGCGCGACGAGGAGGGAGACACCTCGTTCCGGGCATCGGACATCAACCCTCTCGGCGGCCTCAGCGAGGACTGGCCGGACGGCTTCCTCGACCTCGGCGCCCGCGAGGCGCAGAAGTTGCTGCTCGGTGCGCTCGACAAGCGCCGTCGCACGAAGTAGCCGGCACCCGACGGTCGATCCGCCGTCGCCGTGCCGCGAACCCGGGCCGGTCGGTCATCTGGTTCGGGAAGTCCGCCTGTCCAGAGTTCGGGGTCCGGCCGTCTCGGACGCTCGCGCCAGGTGGGCGCCGGCGTGGCCCGTTCCGACGCCGAGGAGGCTCTGGTCAAGCTGGCCGAGGCGACACCGTAGCCGTCATAACCTCCAGCGGCGGCAAGGGAACCATCCCGGACAGCCATCCGCTGTCTTACGGCTCCTGCTTCAGTCCCAGGGGTGAAAGACAGGAGATGAACCAGATCTACGAGGTGATGCAGTCTGCCAACGTGGTGATTGGAATCGGCGCACGCTACTCGCTCGGCAATCCGGCGGCGAGGCGTCCACGCTGGTGAACATCAACATCGACCACGCCGAGCTCACGAGGCACCAGGCGAACACGATCCCGCTGCACGGCGACGCCAGAGCGACCATCGAGGTGTTGCTCCCCCTCCTCATCGAGGCCGGGGCGGAGGAGCGTCCGTCGCCCGCCGAGGCGGTCACCGCGGCCCGCAAACTGATCGCTATGACGCCGTCCAACCAAAGGCCCGTTCTTCCGGTGCCAGCCGGCAACGTCGGGGCACATCCACGCCAACAGTTCGACAGATTGTTCCCATACGTCAATGAGGGGCACCGGTGCGCTGGCCCCTGTGGGCCGGACTCGCGCGGTCGGCTCAGATGGGCCTCAGCGCGGTGACGGGCACGACGGCGATCCCGTCGCCCGTCTCGTAGCCCGGTCCGAAGGCGGTGATGACGATGAGGCGAGCCGGCTCGCCCCGCCGGGCAGTGTCGATCCGCGAGCGTACGGCGCGCAGCGAATCCATCGCCTTGGCGATGGCGGGCCCCCCGCCCAGCTTGACCTCCACCGCGGCCCACCGGCCGTCGAGGCCCTCGATGACCGCGTCGGCCTCCAGGTTGGTGTCGTCGCCGTAGTAGCAGACCCGGGAGTCGAGGGCCTGCGCGTACACGCGCAGATCTCTGAGCACCATCGACTCGAAGAGCAGGCCCATGGTCCGAAGGTCGCGCCCCAACGCTGCCGGGGACGCCCCGAGCGCGGCCACTGCCAGTGCCGGGTCGGCGAAGTAGCGCTTCGGGGTCCTGCGCAGCCGGGCCGAGGACCGCAGGTGCGCGGAGAATGCGGGCAGCGGCTCGATCACGAACAGTCGGGCTAGTTCGTCGAGGTAGGCCCGCAGCGTCGACCGGGCCGGCTTTCCGGCGCCGTGCTCGGTCAGGTCGGCGCGCAGCGTGGCCTGGGAGGCTGCGGTCGCCTCGTTGCGGGCCAGCGAGGCCAGCAGGCTGGTCGCTAGCCGCGGGTTGCGCCTCACACCGGCGACGCGGGATATGTCGGTGCGGGCAATGTCGTCGAGATAGTCGCGCAGCCGGGCTTGGGCTGTCCCGGGGGTCATGGTGATCATCCGGGGCCAGCCTCCCCGGCAGATCAGGCCAGCGGCGGCGGAGATGGTGAGCTCCGGGTCTGCGGCGCGGCACGCGCCGCCCGCCATCAAAGAGGCGAGCGACACCTCGCCGGTGGAGTCGCCGGACTCCCACAGCGACATCGGCCGCATACGCACCCGAGCCACCCGACCCGCTCCCGAGTGCTCGGTGATCTCGTCGGGCGGGTTCTGGGATCCGGTGAGCAGGAAGTGTCCGAACCCGCCGCGCCGGTCACAGACATGGCGCATCGGGTTCCATATGCCCCGCACCAGTTGCCACTCGTCGAGCAGCCGGGGCTCGGGACCCTCCAGGATCGAGCCCGGGTCTACCTCGGCGGCCAGTCGCATGGCCTCCGATCCGTCCAGCACGACCTCGCTGCGAGAGAATCGGCGTCCCGTCCAGGTCTTGCCGCAACCGCGCGGGCCCTCGATCAGCACCGCTGGCGACGAGGCCAATGCCTCGACCACCTCTCGGTCAACCACCCGGTCCAGATACCGGCCGTCTCGAAGACTGGCCATCGCCTCCTCCATCCGCATGCACCGCTCGCCACTCCATTTTCAGGACAGTCTATACTCCAATTTCCAACAATACAGAACTCCATTTTAAGGCGAATTCATACTCCATATTTCGAACGCCAAGCACGGGATCGATGTCGGGAGACCCTCGGCGGTTATGATCGGTCGCAATTCCCCGGTGTCGCTAATGCCCTAGTTGGCATGCGCCCGGGGTATTGACTTGTAGGGGTTGTTGCTTGGGCGTGTCGCTGGCCCGGCCCGTTGGCGCACTGTCGGTCAGGAGGGCCTGAGGGCGGTCCACACCGCCCGCGCCGGGTGCCGGGCGGAGTTGCGCCAGCGGTGCTCGTGGTCGGTCCGGAAGTGGATCGAGTCGCCCCTTCGCAGATGGAAGGTCTGGCCGGAGACGTCCACGTCGAGCCGGCCCGACAGCATGTGGATCAGCTCCTCGCCCGCGTGGCGCAGCGGCGACTGGCCGCTGTCGGAGCCTGGCGCCACCTCGGCGATGGCGGTGGCCACGAAGTACTGGCCGTAGGGACCGGAGATTCCCTCCAGGGTGAGGCCCTCATGGGGGGTGTAGATCGATCGGCGCTCCGACGCAGGGGTGAAGACCACGTAGGGCGGCGACTCCAGCTCCTCGTCAACGAAGTACGCCACCGGCTGCTCGAGGGCCGCGGCCAGCTTCAGCAGGGTTGTGATAGTGGGAACCATGGTGCCCTGCTCCACCTTGTGAATGGCCGCGGTCGACACGTCGGAGCGGTCGGCGAGCTGCTGCAGCGAGAGGTTCCACTGCTTGCGCAGGTGGCGGATCTTGGGCCCGATCGAGTTCACAACCGCGCTCAGCGTCTCGCCGCTCACGTGGTTGGGCCGCCCGTCCGCGCCCCCGGCGCTGGTCGCGGGCTGGCCGGTCATGCCTCCATCACGGGCGTGCATCCTAGACCACGGCCATTTCGCTTGTGATCTGGCGGTGTCGTATAGTTGACGGCTCGCTGCCAGCAGCTTGAAGGACGACCCGCCGTGAGTTCCCCGACTCTTACCGTCTCGGCCCGGTGGCTGGGCGCCTACCGCTGCGACGTGTCCTCGGGCGACTTCACGATCCCGGTGGACGAGCCCGAGAGGTATGGAGGGACCAACCAGGGTCCCCAGCCCACCGAGCTCCTGCTGGCCGCGCTGTCGTCGTGCTTCACCCTCGCCGTAGCCCACGCGGCCGGCAAGCGGGGCATCGAGCTCTCGCATCTGGGGGTGGAGGTGACCGGCACTTACGACGGTCCCGGCTTCTCGGCCCTCGAGATCCTGGTCGATGTCGGCTGTGACGACGCCGTCAAGGACCGGCTGCTGGAGGCGGCGGCTCGCGTCTGCTACGTGTCCAACACCATCCGCAACACGCCGGAGCTGTCGGTGCGGGCCGTGTGAGGGGCGTGCGCCGGGTCGGCGCGGCTTGACACTGGCGGGGGTCGGCTTTAGGTTCCGATACGCAGTTATCTCATCCGACACGACGGGTTCAACAGGAGGTCCGGTGACGAAAGGCCCACGATGCGGATAGCGGTAGTCGGCGGGGGCGCCGCAGGCATCGGTGCTGCGGGCGCGGCCAAAGTGGTCGATCCGAACGCCGACGTCGTGGTGTACACCGCCGACACCGATGTGGCCTACAGCCCGTGCGGCATCCCCTACGTCCACGGCAAGGAGATCGACTCGTTCGACCGGCTCTTCCTGGCCACCAAGGAGCAGTACGTAGCCACCGGCATCGACGTCCACTACGAGACCACCGTGGAGGCCATCAACCCGAAGTCGCGCACCCTCCTCGTGGCCGGCGAGGGCGAGGCGTCCTACGACCGGCTGGTGATCGCGTCCGGATGGAACTACGCCGCCGTCGACGTCCCCGGGGCCGATCTCGACGGCATCTACGAGGTCAAGTACATCCGGGAGGCCATGGAGTGGGACAAGCGCCTCGACTCCTGCCAGTCCGCGGTGGTCGTCGACGCCGGTCTGGTGGCCATGGAGATGGTGGCCGCCCTGTGCCACCGGGGGATCAAGTGCACCGTCGTCGATCCCGCCCCCTGGCCCATGGCCGACGTGCTCGACCCCGACATCTCCGAGCCGGTGCGCCAGGCCTGGGAGGACGCCGGCGTCGACATGCAGTGGGGCAACCGGGTCACCGCATTCAAGGGCGACGGAACGGTGAGCCGCGTCGAGACGCAGCAGGGCGACATCGAGGCCGACATCGTCATCGTCGGCACCCACAAGGTGCCCAACAACCCGCTGGCCGCCGCGGCCGGCCTCGATCTGGGATCGACCGGCGGCCTGATCGTCGACTCGAGGATGCAGACGTCCGATCCGAACATCTACGCCGCGGGGGACTGCACCGAGATCCCCCACGGGGTCTCCGACATCCCGATCCAGGGACTGACCGGCTCCCACGCCTACGCGCAGGGCAAGACGGCGGGAACCAATGCCGCCGGCGGCACCCGCCACTACCGGCCGGTGTTCGTTCCGTGGGGGCTGCTGGCCGGCGAGTGGATGATCGGCGGGGTGTCCTTCGGGGAGACGCTGGCCACCGCGCTGGGAATACATCACGCCGTGGGCAAGGCTCAGGGCATCACCCGGGCCCGCTACTACCCGGGCGTCAGGCCCATCACCGTCAAGCTGCTGGCCGAGCCCGGGTCGCTGCGGCTCATCGGGGCCCAGATGATCGGCGGCGAGGGCATCAAGGAGCGGGCCGACTTCCTGGCCATGGCGGTCCGTGTCGGCCTCACCGTCGAGGAGCTGGCCACTATGGAGAACGTGTACTCACCGGCCATCGGCGCTCTCAACGAGCCGATCTCCGTGGCCGCCCAGAACCTGCTGGCCGGGCTGTAGGGGCGGCGCCGTCATGGGATTCGCTCAGTGGCTCCGCTCCAACTCCGAGCACTACCTGGCCATCGACGCCCAGCGGCGTGTCGGCTCCCGCTACGGCGCGAGGATGCCGGAGAAGGCTGGCAGCCTGCGTGAGCACTTCTGGATGAATGTGTTCACACCGGCCTACCGCCTGCTGCCCTGGGGCTTGCGGCGGCGCGTCATAGGGGCGCTGCCGGGCTCCCACCGGAGGGCCTGGCCCATCCGCTCCGGCCGGCCCCAAGGACCGGCGGTCTGAGATCCGACAAGCATTGATCCACAACAACAGACCAACACAGCAACAGCCCACAACAGCATCGACCCACACAACGCCCCACAAGAAGCGATGACCGACACACCAACAAGCACCCACACAACAACAAGGAGGCAACCGTGCCCAAGACAGTGACCATCCCGCCGCCACAGGAAGGCGACGTGATGCACAACATCGAGGAGAAGGTCTTCCCCGACTACAAGGCCGAGGAGGGCGACCAGGCGTACGTGTTCATGCACACGGTGCCCTTCGAGGGCTCAGTCGGCCTGGTGAACATGCTCACCGCCACCCGCTTGCAGCGCAAGGGCTTCAAGCTCACGTTCGTGCTGTACGGCCCGGCCGTGCTGATGGCCAACGCCGCCCGGGGCTACCCGGCGGTGGGCCAGGAGGGCTTCCCCGGCAACCTCGGGTACAACCGCCAGCTCCAGACCCTCATCAACGAGGGCGCCACCGTCTACTGCTGCCGCTTCGCCATGGGCGCGCTGTACGGCATGCGCGAGGACGACGTCATGGAGGGCGTGACCCCGTTCAACCCGCTCGACGTCCTGGACGCCAACATCCAGGCCTGGCGCGACAGGGCGCTGGTCCTCTCCACCTGGACGCTTTAGGTCACTAACCCGGCGCGGCTACGGTCGCGCCGATGGCCTCCACCACTCCGACCGCAGCGCCTCTCCGGCGCGCCCTGCGGGGACGGGCCCCCGGGCTGCGGGCGGAGCGGGCGCTGTGGGACTCCGGTACCGGCGTGGTGGCCGGCGTCGACGAGGTGGGCCGGGGGTCTTGGGCCGGCCCACTCACGGTGGCGGCCGTGGTCGCCGATCCCGATAGGCGCATCTACAAGGTGCGTGACTCGAAGATGCTCACCGCAGCCGAGCGCGAGACGCTTCACGACCGCATTCGGGCCTGGGCCCGGGCGGTATCGGTCGGCCACGCCACCGTCACCGAGTGCACCGAGCTGGGCATGGCCGACGCCCAGCGCCTGGCCGCCCGGCGGGCTATCGACGGGCTGGGGCTTGAGGTGGACCATGTGCTGGTGGACGGGAAGTGGAACTTCCTGGCCTCGCCGAACGACCAGGCCGGAAACGGCGACGGGGAGAGCGACATCGAGAGCGATCGCGGACCCGGGGTCACCACCATCGTGCGGGGCGACGCGTCGAGCCTGTCGATCGCGTCCGCCTCGGTGGTGGCCAAGGTCACCCGCGACCGCCTCATGGTCGCCGCCGCGGAGCGCTACCCGGCCTACTGGTTCGCGTCCAACAAGGGCTACCCCTGCCCGCGCCACATCGCCGCGCTGGCCGCCTGGGGTCCGTGTGCCATCCACCGCCGCCGCTGGGTGTTCATGGACGACCTGCGCTGGAGCGGCGTACCCCGTGTCCTCCCGCCGCCCGAGGACGCCCACCCGCAGCTGTTCGACACGCCTGCGGGACACGCCGCCGTGTCGGGCGGGCGGCTGTAGCCTGCAGTCGCCATGGGCCAGCCCGTCACCTTCCTGCGCACCTCGTCGCCCCGATCCGGCCTCGTGCGCTTCGAACTGAACCGGACCGTCACCGGCATGGGTCACGAGCGCTACCGGGCCGGTGAGGAGATCATCGGGGACCGACCCTGCGACGAGCTGGCCCGCCGGATGCTGGCCACCGGCCGTCTGGCGTCGCTGCACATGCACGGCTCGGTGATTACGGCCGAGCTGGCCGCCGGCGACGACTCCGGTCTGGGCGAGGTGATCGCCAGCCTCTACACGTACTACGTGCCCGGCGTAGAGATCCCCAGCGACGAGGAACTCATCGCCCTAGTCGAAGGCTGAAGATCCTCTGGAGAGACACACGAAACGTGATTGTCGTCGAGGCCGACACTCGTGACATCGTGAGGGCTGCCGACGAACAGGTGTCGTCGGCAGCCTCTAGCATCAAAATACTCGACTATGTGTAACGCTGATGTTACGGTAGGCCGCTGAATGACCGATCCGCCATGACCGATCTTCTTCGAGGACTCGACGAAGCCCGTCGACGGGCAGGCCTGTCAAAGACCGAGCTTGCCCGCCTGGCTGATACCCAACCCGCCTCGGTCCGGCGACTACTTAGCGGGAATGGCCACAATCCGCAGGTCTCGACCATCGCCCGTCTCGCTGAAGTGCTCGGTCATGAGGTGCGCGTGGTGCCCAAGCCAGGGGGCAGGGTTGCATCTTCGGATCGAACCAATGGCGAAGCGCGTGCGGCCGCAGATGATTTGATGCGATTGGCGGACAGCCCGTTCTCCACGCTGCTCGCTGACCCGCCTTGGCGCTTCATGAACCGTACCGGGAAGGTGGCACCCGAGCATCGGCGGTTGTCGCGCTATGACACGATGACGACGGCGGAGATCCGGGCCTTGCCGGTAAGCGAGATCGTCGCCGAGCAGGCCCACCTCTACCTGTGGGTGCCGAACGCGCTGATTGCCGACGGGCTCGCCGTGATGGAGTCGTGGGGCTTCGCCTACAAGTCGAATCTGGTGTGGGCTAAGCGCCGCAAGGACGGTGGCCCCGACGGCCGTGGCGTGGGCTTCTACTTCCGAAACGTGACCGAGATCATCCTGTTCGGCGTACGGGGCAGTATGCGGACGCTGCCGCCGGGTCGCCGGCAGGTGAACATCATCGAGACTCGCAAACGGGAGCACTCGCGCAAGCCCGACGAGCAATACGACATCATCGAGGCCTGCTCACCCGGCCCGTACCTGGAATTGTTCGCCCGGTACTCGCGCCCTGGTTGGACCTCATGGGGGCTGGAGGCCGACGACGATGTCGAGCCGCGGGCCAAGCGCTACGCCGCGTACAGCTGATCCACTGGTCGTCTACTGCTCAGCAAGAGGCGGCATCATCGCTAGCGCCTCATCGCGGAGGGCTTCGTAGACCGGCTTGGCGTCGCTCCACTTCGAGTAGTCGCTCCGCCACGACCCCTTGAGCGCCTCTGCCTTGTCGAGTTTCGCCCTGACGTCGCGGGCGAGTCTTACACCATCGATCCTGTCGGGTTCGATGCCGATCAGTAGCAGCGGGCACTCGCCTCCACCACCCAGGTTCACGCGGGGCACGAGCTTGTCCCAGTGGGTCGTCGAAGAGCCGTATTTGAAGCCGCCGTCCTTGCTGCGAATGACTCCGGAGATCAGATTCTGCAGATCGGGCCCGCGGGTGACGATCACGCCGACAGCTATCGCTCCCTCATGATGTAGAGCCTGGAAGTTGATCAGATCGCGGTCGAAGAAGGGATCCTTGTTGTTCCACTCCATTTCGACAGCTACGCCCGGGAATGGATACGCCAGCGAGCCTTTCCCGAACATGTCGATCTCATGGCCGCGGACCTTCGAGACGGGTTCGGTTAGGCCGTCGAACCCGATGGCCTTCTCGATGGTGATGTTCTGCTTGCCCCAAATCGTTCGATCCGCTTGTTCGTCGCCGCTGCCGGACTCGTCGATCATGCTCGCGAGCGATTCGTCGAATCGTCTCACAAAGACGGTCCGGCCCCCGCCGCCCGCTCGGAGTTCGTCCAACGTCGGACGGAAGTCCTCTAGCGCTACCTGCAAGTCGTCGAATCGGTCACGGAACGCCTCTTGCAGGATTACGTCGGCGTAGCGCGTCACTCCGTATCGGTAGCCGCTAGGTAGGCCCTTGATCGTAGGTGGACGAACCTGCCCTGCTAGATTGAGAACCTCGTCCGCGGTGTGCGACTGCCCCATGGTGCCGAAGGCTACCCAAGCCGTTGCCTGCGACCTGAGTTCCTATGGCTCCAGGCACGCACCCTGACTGCCGCTGGCCGTAGTCAGCGCGATGTCTACGGTGGCACTACGAGCCCGGCTTGGCGACGTCCATGACGATCACCGAGATCTTGCGGGCCTCGTCAGCGGTCAACTCCTGCTCCAACTTCGTCTTCAGCGCTTCGGGGGTGTCAGGTCGCCTACGGTCGGGCGGGGTCCTAGTCACGTTGGCGCCGAACCACAGCACGAGGTAGATGCCGTATCCCGACGTTGCCGGGTCGGTGGTGTACTTGTCGATGAGCTGTCTGCGAATGGCAGTCCAGAGGTCGGGGTGCGAGTTCTTCTTGATCTCGACGGGCACGTTGAACCCGGAACAGCTGGCGCGGATGTCGGCTCGGTTGTCCGCGGCGTAGCGACCCTCCGGCGCGGCGTCAACCTCGTCGGGCAGCCGCTTCTTGAGGTCCGTGAGCAATGCGTCGCGGCACGAGTCCTCGTGCTTCGGCTTGGTCGGGGGTCTGCTTCGGTCATCGCTCCAGTAGTTCCGCCACGGGTTGTCGTTGCCCCCTCGCACGTCGGCTGAAATGTCGGCCAATCGGTCCTGAAGAAGCGCGGCCAGGTCGGCGGCGTTTGCGGGTGCTCCGTGGCTGAGTGTGCGTTGGACCTCTTCGATCCTGGGATGGCGAAATGAGGCGTCACGATGGACCACGTGCTGGCGTTCATGGGCCGAGACGAGCTGGTCGTGCCAGCGCTCCAGTCGAGGATCGTCGATCAGATCACTGAAGGCCTGGTCTGCATCGGCTCCTGCCAAGGTGCCGAGTTGTGCGATCAGCACAGCTAGGAGTTCCGACATCTCCATCCCGAGCGTGATCGAGCCCTCCCATTCGACAGGTCCGAATGAGGGACCGAGGATCTCGATCGCGTTCTTGAGCACCTCCGGTTCGCGCACGTCGGCCAGGACTGATCGGCGCATGTTGTCGCGGCGCGACGTGCGGCGGAAGAACTCTGCGAGATGTCGGACTCTCACCTCGTTCTGGATGACGTACTCCCTCAGAGGCTCGAGGTTCGAGCGGTCGGATAGCAGCGCATCGACGGCCAGCCAGCGCGTCCGCTGACTAACTGTCAGGCTCCTCAGCGACAGCTTCCTCGCGGCAATTTCCCGAAGCGGCGCCTTGTCTGCATCTTGCATCGCATGGGCCAACAGATCGTCAAGCAGGCTCATCTGCTTGTTCGAGGTCCGCGTAGGGATCGCGTCAAGCACCCGCAGCCTCGTGTCGCGGATCAAGTCATCGTGGTCACCGAAGCGCGGTGTCGGAGGGCGAGCCTCGAACAGCCCAGTGCCCTTGTCGAACCCCAAGTGGGGGACCGAGTCGTCGCGCCCGCTGAAGCTGTCGAGGGCGTCTAGGCAGGGCACGAACTCGGCACCGGCCCGCAATTGCGGGACTGCGCACATGTATAGGACATCCAGGACCAGTTCAGGTTCCCTCTGGAACCAGTGCTCATGCCAGTGCGCCCCCCCTCTGTCACTGGGAACGCAGTAGAGAATGGCCAGGGCCTCGCGCTTCCGGTCGTCGCCTATGACGTCCAGGCGGGCCGGGTCCTCCTCTCTGAGGAGGTGGAGGCTCGCCAGGACCGGATACGCCAGCCACGAGTGCTTCGACTCGGCGTGCAGCAAGACGGTGTCTTCCACTGTGGGCACATCGTCTCGGAAGACGGCTTCCCGGATCGCGGCCATGACCGCATCAACGAGAACATCGTCGCCGCCGATGAAGTCGTGAATGCGTTGCCGAGGGGATGATTCTCGGTCCACACTTGCGAACATCCCGAGGTACGCCTGCGCCAGGGTGTGCAAGTCCGGCACAAAGAACTGGTTGCTTCGCAGGTCGTTGAGTTGAGAGCGAAGACCCTCCTGCCAACCCTGCTGCCGCTGCGCTTCCTTTTTGTTCCGCTGTTCTCGCCACTGCTCTCGCCGTTCTTCCATCTCGCGGCGGTGCTCATCCATCTCCGCTTCCGTCGAGCGTCGATTCTCGTGCTCGGCGAGACGTAGGGTCAGCGATCCTGTGCCGATCCGGGCGCGCATGACGTCGAGGGTCAAGCCCTCTCGAATGGTCGGATTCGCCAGGGCGGAGTACGACTGGTCCAGCAGCTGTAGCGCGAGATCTGGCTCGCTGTGCTCTAGCGCTATGGCCTGATCTAGACACCACAGCCCGAGGTCTCCGGGAAGCTGACTGCTGTGCAGCGCGTCGCAGAACCAATGCCCACGGGATCTGTCCGGCTCCTCCACTACTTGGCGCCGCAACCAGATGAGGAACACCGCCTTCTGCACGTGCGGGTGGTTCTCGAGCCACTCCCGGACGAAGCGAGCGTCATCCTCGTTGCGGGCGCTCGCGAGATCTGTCCTGCCAGCGACATCGAGCCAGCCGAACAGCCTGTCTATGTCAAGCGAGTCTCCGAACGCACGAAGGCCGCTGGCCAGTAGCTGAACGGGCAGGTCGACGAGATACGAATGGGCCAAAGCTGGGACGAGGTGTTCAGCGTCTTCACTCAGGGCGTCTAGCAACTCTGCTATGGACTCGCCGGAGTATGTCCGCAAGACGTGCAAATGCCAGAAACTCGACAGGCTGCCGATGATGTTGTGACCAGGTCGGGGAAGGCCGCAGCGCCAGACCTCCGCCGCTCCGATCACAGCCGGGTAGAGATGCTTGAGCAGAGTGACGCGCATGCCTTCGTCGGGATCAGGCGTCACCCCGTCTCGAATGGCCGCGAGATGTTCAGCCAGCACCAGGGCGGTGTCTTCGCCGGGAGGAGCAACACGTATGTATGCGTCAACGGCCCTGGCGGTGACCCACGGCGGTCCATCAGGGTCGCGCATGATCGTCCTCAGTTCCGGCACGAGTGGGATCAGCGACTCCTTCTCAGCCTCTTCCGCCTCGGAGAGCACCTCCAGCATGAAGGCCACGGTTCGCTCGCGGTGAGGCTGGCCGACGGGGGTGTGCAGCACGCGCCTGATCGATTCCATCATGTCGGCCGAGGCGAGAGACCGGAAGGCCCTCGCCGTGTCGTCTCCATATCCGACGGCTCGGTCGTCCTGCCAGGCGTGGCCGAACAACGGTCCCTGGGCGGCGAACTCCACGAGGGACCGCAGCAGGCGCTCTCGGTCGTGGAGGGTGAACCCCCCGATGTCACCGTAGAGGCCGATACCCACCGGATCGGCGTCGATCAGTTGCGAGCGGGCCTCGCCGGGGTACGCCGCCAGCCAGGCCGAGAGGCCCCGCAACGCCGAAACAACTCGCCCGTCGCTGGGGCCGGTCATCAACGCAACGACCCTTCGGGCGGGCAGCCCGCGCTCGATGAGACTGGCAAGATAGCGACCGACCAGGAACTCCGCGATGAGACGATGGCTAGGAACGCGTCCCGTTTCGCCCTCGGGCCTGAACAGATTCGTGGCCAGAGCTGCTCTTAGCACCTCGCGGGACGGAGCCAGCGAGGTGTCCGCCACATCATCTAGAGGCGGGAGACCATTCACCCCGGAATCCCAAGCCTGGCCCGCAGAAGCAAGCTCGTACCCTTCGAAGCCGCATAACAACAGCAGAGTGCAGAGGTAGCTAGCCGCGTCGAGGACCACCTCAGTGGGGTGGTTCGCCCCGGCATGCCGGTGTTCGTCGTTGTACTCGGTGGCCAGTCTTCGGCAGGCAAGTTCGAGAGTCTTCAGCCGGCTGTCCGGCCAAGTGCCATCGGGCCCCACGGCCTTCGTGAGCAGCTTGAGTGTCTGGGGATTGCGGAGCATTGTGCCGAGGCCTTGAAGTTCGGCCTCGTCCATGAACGCTTCAGCATTGTCGACCCCGATTTCCTCCACGAGCAACTCGCGGACGGCGTGCGAGCTCAACTGGTCGAGCAGCAACACGCGGATGGTCGAATCTGGTGAGACTGCCTCCAGGCTCTGGCGGTCATTCGGGCCGAGCCAATCCGCTTCCCGGCAGGAGATCCGGAAGCTCGGACGTCCAAGTCGGTCAAGCCGATTTCGAATCTCGTCAAGCGGGATCCGAGCATCGGTCGCTCCGGCCCGCATCTCGTCGAGGCCGTCGACGAAGAGGGTCCGGTCCTTCCACTCCGGATGGGAGTCGAGATCCAGATGAATGAAGTCCCGAGCCTTCACATAGGCCGCGGCATCGCCGAGCCTCCGATGCTCCGTGAGGAATTCGGTCGTCTTGCCCGCGCCAGGGTTGCCCAGTAGGACGTAGGCGGGAAGCGCCTGGTAGGCGATCAGCGACTGGCTTTCACCGGTCGAGACCTCGGTGCAGGTGCGAGTGACAGGGGTGCTCATGCCGAGTCGATCCAGTGATCGGCGGGGTGTGACAAGAACTCATGGAGCGGAACACCCGATTGGCCGGCAACGACGGTGCGGCGGGGGCGGAACCTGTGCTCGAACTCCGAGAGGCCCGTGAGGGCCGCGGGCGCCGTGCCACTCTTCACCTCTATCCCGACGGTGCTAGGCCCACGCTGCAGGACGAAGTCCACCTCGTAGCGGCCGTCTCGCCAGTACTTGACAGTCGTGCGCGGCGACGCCGTGTTTATGAGGTGCGCCCCGACAGCGCTCTCAACCGTTCGACCCCAGTAGGAACGGTCGGCGCGAGCCTCCTCGAACGTGTACCCCGAAGCAACGGCCATGAGCGCGGTGTTGAGCACATTCAGCTTCGGTGTCGAAGCCTTGGCCGACACCGGACGCTCTGTGTGCTTGGGCAGTCCGCTCAGCAGCCCCGCATCGGAAAGCAGCTTCAGATAGCGCGTCAGAGTGGTTGTGTTGCCGGCGTCCTGGAGCGGTCCGAGCATCTTGTTGTAGGACAGCTCCTGCCCCGAGTACCGCGCTCCTAGATCGAACAGCCGCTTCAGCAGCGCGGGCTTGTCCACCCGTGACATAGCCAGCACGTCGCGCTCAATGTTCGGCTCGACGAGTGTCTCCCGGACATAGGTTGTCCACCGATCGCGGTCTCGCCTATGGCTTGCGGCCCCTGGGTAACCGCCGAAGTAGATGTACTCATCGAGGCTGTAGTCGAAGGCCTGCGACATCTCATCGTACGACCAGTGCGTCACCCGGATCGGCTCGAACCGGCCTGTGAGGCTCTCGTTCAGGCCAGCCTGCATCAACAGGGGAGCCGAGCCCAGAATGACCACATGCATCGGGCAGCCGCTGCCGCGATCCGCATCCCAGAGACCCTTTACGGTGTCCGACCACCGGTTGATCTTCTGGATCTCGTCGAGCACGAGAATAAAGCCCCGATCCGAGGCCCAGGCCTGGTGCCGACAGCGCTCCCAGACCCGCTGAAGCCATGCGGCGTCTCGCGCTGCGGACCGAACCCGAGCGGTGCGGCCGACCTGGGCGAACGGCCCGGGGGCCTCCATCGACTCGGGTTCATCTACTGCTTCGTATCGATGCTGATGGGGGACCAGCGGCAACGCTTGACGTGCGACCGTCGTCTTGCCGGTCTGTCGCGGGCCGAAGATCGCGATGATGCGCTCCGGCGGTTCAGAGAGCCGGCTGACTAGGGTCTCTACTTGGTCGCGCTGGAAGCTCGCCACATGACCAGCATACCGTCCAATTATATTCTTGAGTAAAATTACTCAGGACCGTATCCACAGCCGTTCGGTTCAGGCCACAGGCCGCTGGCACAATGGCGGGTTGGGCGGTGCGGGCAACGTTGACAGATCCTGGTGATGTACCGGGTACTGGGGATCGCGGCCGTATGCGTGGTGGCTCTGGTGGGCACGGCCGCGGCGGCCGCCACCGACGGCCGCGGCGGCGCGGCCGGCTCGACCCGCCCCGGACCGGAAGCGAGCGAGAGCAAGAAGGTCCCGGGGCGGCGATAATGCGTTACGGCGAGGACGGCGGTGCCCGGCGGGGCTCTGCCATTCTGTGATCCCCCGAGAAAGGACCCCGCCCCATGGTCAACCCCATTCCCGACGACTACCCGAGAGTCTCGACCTACCTGTGCGTCGACAGGGCGGCCGACGCCATCGACTTCTACACGGGCGTCCTCGGCTTCACCGAGAGTCGCCGCATGACCTTCGCCGGTCGGATCGGCCACTGCGAGCTGCGCCTCGGCGACTCGCTGATCATGCTGTCCGACGAGTGGCCCGAGATGGACGTGGTGGGGCCCAAGACGCTGGGCGGGACGCCGGTGTCCATGACCGTGAACGTCGAGGACTGCGACGCGACCTTCGCAGCCGCGCTGGCGGCCGGGGCTACCGAGTTGAGGCCCCCCGAGGACCAGTTCTACGGTGATCGCGCCGGCCAGTTCCTCGACCCGTGGGGCCACAAGTGGAGCGTGCACACCCACATCGAGGACGTGGACGACGAAGAGCTGGACCGGCGCGCCGCCGCGATGATGGGCGAAGGCTGAGCGCGAGTGCCCTCCCGTCCGCAGTCGCTGGTCGTGCTCGATGTGGAGGGCGTGCTAACCCCCGAGGTGTGGATCGCGGTGGCCGAGCGCACCGGCATCGACTTCCTGCGCCGCACCACCCGCGACGAGCCCGACTACGACGTGCTGATGAAGGGCAGGATCGAGGCTCTCGACGAGGCCGGCGTCACCATGACCACGATCATGGAGGTGGTCGAGGGACTGGTGCCGCTGCCCGGCGCTCGTGAGTTCCTCGGCGAACTCCAGTCCCGCGTCCCCGTCGTGCTGCTGTCGGACACCTTCGAGCAGTTCGGCCGACCCCTCATGGCGCAGCTGGGCTGGCCCCTGCTGCTGTGCCACCGGCTGGTGGTGGAGGGCGACCGCCTGGCCGACTACCGGCTGAGGGTCGACGACCAGAAGGCCAAGTCTGTGGAGGCGTTCCGCGCCCTCAACTACCGGGTGGTGGCGGTGGGGGACTCCTACAACGACATGACCATGCTGGCCGCGGCCGACTCCGGGATCCTGTTCCGAGCCCCCGACAACGTGATTGCCGAGCACCCGCAGTACCCCTGCTGCACGGCTTACGGGGATCTGCTGGACCTCATTGACGACTGCATTCTGAATTTTAAATAAAAAATTTGCACTTCCTGCGAGGTGCGCTACGGTCCGCGCCGAACGGCTCTCAGGCCTGTGCCTGAATTCGTTCGCTACCGAACGGTTGGTGTGCTACGGTCCGCCGCCAATGCTCTCAGGAGGAGGTAATCCCATGAAGTTCAAGTCAGCGATCGCCCTCGTCGCGGTCTTGGCCCTATTCGCCGCCAGCTGCGGCGAGGACGAGGAACCGGCAACAACTACAACGGCGGCCCCCACCACAACGGCTGCCCCCACCACAACAGCTGCTCCCGAGCCTGAGCCCATGGCCGAGGCCGTCGATATCGAAGCCGCGCTCAACGCCGACCTCGACAACTGCGAGCCCGCGCCGACGGGCGATCCCATCAGGGTTGGCATGGCCATGGACTTCAGCGACGTGGTCGGCTTTGTCGACATTCCCGGCTCCAAGCTGGTGCCCCACTTCGCCAACCTGATCAACTGCACCGGCGGTGTCAACGGCTCGCCGGTCGAGGTCCGGGTCGAGGATGTGGGCGGCGACGCGACGACCGCGGGCGTGGCTGCCTCGGCACTTCTCGATTGGGGGGCGCACTTCCTCATCGGCCCACCCTTCGCCGACTTCACCCTGCCCATCCTGCAGGCCACCGGCGGCCAGGTACCCGTCTTCGTGGCCGCCTCGACTGAGCCCACGCTGTCCGACGTCGAGAACAACTCGTTCCTGGTGACCTTCGACGACCGGGGCCAGTCCTCGGCGGCGGCCGAGTGGGCCCTCGACCAGGGCATCACCCGGGCCTTCGTGTTCACCCAGCCCGGCCCCTACACCGGCTACAACCCCGATGTCTTCGTCGAGGTGTTCGAGGCCGGTGGGGGCGAGGTGGTCAGCGTCCAGACCTACGTGTGGGCCGCGGATACCGACTTCTCCGCCCAGGTGGCCGAACTCTCGGAGATCCTCGAGAACAACGAGGCCTTCTTCTCGGCCGCGCTCGGCTTCCAGGTGACCGCGCTCAAGGGCCAGCTCGAAGGAGCCGGCTTCGACAACATCACCTACATCGGCACCGACGCCCTCGACGCCACCGGCATCGCCTTCGAGGCCAACAACGAGGGCATCGTCCACACCCCCCACATCAACATTGAGCCGGGCGACATCAACGATCGCCTGCTGACGGGGTACTCCGCGGCAAACGACGGCGAAGTGCTGGAGAGCCAGGGCTTCATGGGCCTCTACGTCGACTCGCTGCTGCTGGGCATCCAGGGCATGATCAACTGCGGCTGCACCGATCCCGCCCAGATCGGCGACGCCGTCGCCCAGATCGAGGGCTTCGAGGGCTTCAGTGGCACGATCACCTACGTCGGCACCACCGGCACGCCACCGAAGTCGGTCCCGATCAAGCGGATCGTCGACGGCCAGGATGTCCTCATCGAGATGAGGTGACGGGAGACCGGACGATCATTCCGACCGGAAGCGGCCGTCGATAGAGACGGACCCATGCTGCTCGAAGTGTCCGGGCTCACCACCCGGTACGGGTCGATCTCGGCACTGCGCGACGTGAGCCTGTCCGTTGGGGACGGTGAGGTGATCGGCCTCATCGGCCCCAACGGGGCAGGCAAGACGACGCTGCTCAACACCGTCGCGGGGCTGCTCCTCGCCGAGACCGACTTGTTCGATACCTTCGTGTGGGGGAGCGCGGCATGACTGAATTGGCCCAGAACCTGATCGACGGGCTGGGGCGAGGAAGCATCTACGCGCTGCTGGCGCTGGGCGTGGCCGTGGTCTTCGGCGTGATGCACCTGCTGAACTTCGCCCACGGCGAGCTGATCACCGTGAGCGGCTACGCGGCCTACGCCGCGTTCAGCAACGGCTGGTCGTGGTACCTGGTCGCTCCCCTGATCGTGGTGGTGTCGGTGGTCACCAACCTGGTCATCGAGCGCGTCGCTTTCAGTCGGGTGCGGGGATCGTCGGACTTCACCCAGTTGCTCACCTCCTTCGGCATCCACTTCCTGGTGGCGGCCGTCTTCCTGATGTACGTCGGCGCCCGGGTCCAGACGTTCGCGGAGCCGGGCTGGATCGCCGACACCTACTACATCGGGCCCATCCGTGTGGAGGTGTTCGACACCGTCGTCATCATCGTGACGATCGTGACCCTGGTCCTAACCGCCGCCATCCTCCAGCGCACCATGTTCGGGCTGTCGATCAGGGCGGCGGCGGCCGACTTCGACGCCGCCCGCCTGATGGGCGTCAACTCCGACCGGGTCATCCGGGGCGCCTTCGCCCTGTCGGGAGCGCTGGCCGGGATCGCCGGGATCTTCTGGCTGATGCGGGCCGGCCACACCTCGCCCACCTCCGGCATCAACCCCATGCTCAGCGGCGTGCTGGCCGCGCTCATCGGCGGGCTCGGAAGCCTCAAGGGCGCAGTGATCGGTGGTCTCGCCCTGGGTCTCGCCGAGGTGATGCTGCGAACCTGGCTGCCTGGAACTGCGGCCGCCCTCACCCAGGGCGTGGTGTTCTCCCTGATCGCACTGCTGTTCATCTTCCGGCCCGGCGGCCTGGTCAACGTGGCCCACGCGGAGCGGGTGTGATGGCGGTGGCCGCTCTTCGTCGGGGAGAAGTGTGATGGCGACTCAATCGACGCCCTTGGCCGCATGGGCCGGGAGCCGCCGGCGTGAGGCCGGGCTGCTGTTCCCCGACCTGCGACGCGATGTCGCCTTCCCGCTGGCCGGCGCCGTCGTCTTGTTTGCGGCCTTCGTGGGGGCGGGGCTGCTGTACACGGTCGTCGTCGAGGGCGCGTCGGCCGAGAAGCTGATCACCGCGATGTTCATCGACGCCATCATGGTGATCGGCATCCAGATCTACGTGGGCAACACCGGCGTGTTCTCCTTCGGCCACATCGGCTTCGGGGCGGTGGCCGGGTACGCCTTCGCCATCTTCGCCATTGCGCCCGAGGACAAGTACACCCGCATCCCCAATGCCCCCTGGGGACTGGCCGACGTGGAGATGGGACCTCTTCGCGCGACCGCGGTGGCTCTGGGGATCACCCTCATCGTGGCCGTGATCGTCGGGATCGGCTTGGGACGGTCCGGGGCCCGGTCGGGATCGGTGGCGGCCACGGTCATCACCCTGGCCCTGCTGTTCTTCACCCACGAGGTGGCCGCCAGCTGGAACGAGTTGACCGGCGGCGAGCGAGCGGGGCTGACCTTCGGGATCGGCGACACGCTCCAGACCCGCACACCGATCTACGTAGCGCTGTTCGCCGCGATCGTGCTGGCCCTGCTGTTCGCCCGCAGCAGCATCGGACGGCTGAACCAGGCGGCCCGCGAGGACAACCTCGCGGCACGAGCCATGGGCGTCAACCCGGTTGTCCAGCAGACCATCGCGCTGCTGCTGTCGGTGTCGGTGGTGTCGGTGGCCGCCTCGCTGCGGGTCTACGAGATCGGAAGCCTGCTGCCCGAGTTCTTCTTCTTCCAGTACACGCTGCTCACCCTGGTGATGCTCGTCGTGGGCGGCCGCAACGGCGTGACCGGCGCATTGCTGGGGGTGGCGGTCATCACCGCGGTGCGCGAGACCGCCCGACGCATGGGCTCCGACGGCTATGAGGTGTTCGGCCTCGGACTCGACGGGAACCTCGACTGGGTGTTCCGGGAGGGACTCCCCACCGTCCTGCTCGGCCTGGCCATGGTCGTGTTCATGATCTGGCGCCCCAACGGCGTGCTCGACGACTGGGAGGCCGACGCCTGGCTGTCGCGCCGCTTCACCCGCCGGGAACCCCCCGCCGTTGCGGGCGCGGCCCCGGAACCCGACGCCCTGGATCTCTCCGCCAGCGGGGTGACTGTGGAGTTCGGCGGCTTCCAGGCTCTCGACGGCGCCTCGATCGAAGTCTCCAACCGCGAGATCGTGGGACTGATCGGCCCCAACGGGGCGGGCAAGACGACGTTGGTGAACGTGATGACCGGCATGGTGGATCCCACCGACGGGTTGGTGAACCTCGGCGAAATGGGGCTGACGTCGGAGCCCTCCCACGCCATCGCCCGCGCCGGCCTGGTCCGCACGTTCCAGAACCTCAGGCTGTTCTCCTCGCTGACCGTGCGCGAGAACGTGGAGGTGGCCGCGCTCATGGCCTCGGTCCATCGCAACGGCGGCACCCGGGCCGACATCGACGCCATCGTGGCTGGAGCGGGCCTTTGGGAGCAGCGCAACCGGCGAGCCGGTCAGCTCGACTACGGGAACTCCCGGCGGCTGGAGCTGGCCCGGGCCGCGGCGGCCGCGCCCGCCTTCCTGCTGCTCGACGAGCCGACGAGCGGGATGAGCGACACCGAGTCGCTGGCCATGGTCGAGAGTGTCAGGCGCATGGCTGCGGCCGTGGGAGCGGGCGTGCTGGTGATCGACCACGACCTCAACTTCATCACCGGGATCTGCGACCGCGTCTACTGCCTGGACCAGGGTCGGATGATCGCCATCGGCACCCCCGACGAGGTGCAGGCCGACCCGGCGGTTAAGGCCGCCTACCTCGGCGAGACCGCCCAACAGGGCGAGGACCTCCAGCAGGGCGGGCCCGCTGCGAAGAGTGAGGACCTCCAGCAGGGCGAGGACCTCCGGCCGGGCGGGGCTGCTGCGAAGGGCGAGGATCCGCAATGAGTGTCCAGTACCCGCCCGTCGATCCGGAGCGCCGCCGGCGGGGGAGCCTCGCCGACGAGGTCGTGACCTACGTCCGCGACCTGATACTGGCCGGGTCTCTGAGGCCGGGCACGAAGATCGACCAGGACGCCATCGGCGATGTGCTCGGCGTGAGCCGCAGCCCGGTGCGGGAGGCTCTGGTGATCTTGGGCCGCGAGGGCCTGGTGGAGGTAACCCCCCGCCGGGGTGCGTCGGTGGCCGATCTCTCGCCCGACGACATCATCGACCACTACGAGCTGTTCGGGGTGGTGTCGGGAAGGGCCGCGGCCATGGCCGCGATGTTGCTCAAGGACGACGAGATCGCCGAGCTCACCGCCATCCACGAACGCTTCGCGCATGACAGCGGAGAGGATCTCTCGGCTTTGAACAACGCCTTCCACCGGGTGATCAACTCGGCCGCACCCCGCCGGACCCGATGGCTGCTGGGGCACCTGGTCCGCTCGGTGCCGGCCCGCTACTACGAGTTCATCGAGGGCTGGGATGCGCAAGCCGTCCAGCATCATGCCGCCATCCTCGAAGCGATCACGGCGCGCGATGCCGACGGCGCTCGCCGGACCATGGAGGAACACCTGCATCAGAGCGGGATCGCGGCGGTAGAGCTCCTCCAGCGCCACGGCTACTGGGACGAGGAGCCGGAGCAGTGAGCGTCTCCGCGGCCGCGCCACTGCCCCACGCCGTCGCCGCGGCCGAGGACTTCGAGATGATCCGCGCCGAGGTGCGGCGCCTGTGCGACAAGTACGGCAACGCCTACTGGCGCGAGCTCGAGCCTGACCGGTACCCGGAGGAGTTCGTGGCCGAGCTCACCGAGCAGGGCTGGCTCGGCGCGCTGATACCCGAGGAGTACGGGGGCGGCGGGCTCAGCCTGGCGGGGGCGTCGGTCATCCTGGAGGAGATCTCAGCCAGCGGCGGCAACCCCAGCGCCTGCCACGCCCAGATGTATGTCATGGGAACCCTGCTGCGTCACGGATCGGCGGCTCAGAAGCAGCGCTACCTGCCCCGGGTAGCCGACGGGCGGCTCCGCCTCCAAGCGTTCGGTGTGACCGAGCCGGCCGCCGGGTCCGAGACCACCGCCATCCGCACCCTCGCCGAGCGGGACGGCGACGCCTGGCGCATCAACGGCCAGAAGATCTGGACCTCGAGGGCGCTGCACTCGGACCTGATGATCCTGCTGGCCCGCACTGCCCCGCCCGGCCAGTCCGACGACCGCACCTCGGGGCTGTCGGTGTTCATTCTCGAGCTGCGGGGCCCCGACGGGGAGCTGGTGCCGGGGCTGACCATCAACCCCATCCCCACGATGATCAACCACAGCACCACCGAGGTGTTCTTCGACGACGTGGTGATCGACGGCGACGCTCTCGTCGGCACCGAGGGGATGGGCTTCTCCCACATTCTCGACGGGATGAACGCGGAGCGAATCCTGATCGCGGCCGAGTGCGTCGGCGACGGCCGGTTCTTCCTCGACCGGGCCAGCGAGTACGCCCGCCAGCGCGAGGTGTTCGGGCGCCCCATCGGCCAGAACCAGGGAGTGCAGTTCCCGCTGGCCAAGGCGTACGCCAACCTCCAGGCGGCCGACCTGATGCGCTGGAAGGCGGCCGACCTGTTCGATCGGGGCGAGCCGTGCGGCGCCGAGGCCAACATGGCCAAGATGCTCGCCTCGGAGGCTTCGTGGGAGGCCGGCAATGCCGCGCTGAACACCCACGGAGGGTTCGGGTTCGCGGTCGAGTACGACATCGAGCGCAAGCTGCGCGAGACCCGCCTGTACCAGGTCGCCCCCATCAACAACAACCTCGTGCTCGCCTTCATCGCCCAGAAGTGCCTGGGCCTGCCCAAGAGCTACTAGGCCGGGACTGCGCGATGAGGGCCGTCGTTCTGGAGGCGTTCAACACCAGCCTTCGCTTCGTTGGTGACCACCCCGAACCCGACCCTGCGGACGAGGTCATCGACGTGACCGCGTGCGGCGTCTGCCATTCCGACCTGCACGTCGTCGACGGAGTCTTTCCCAGCCCCGTGCCGCTGATCCTCGGCCACGAGGTGACCGGCGTGCACCCTCGCCTCGGCCCGGTCATGGTCTATGCGCCCTGGGGGTGCCGTTCCTGCGAGCTGTGCGCCGAGGGTGTGGAGATGATCTGCGTCGATGCCCGGGAGGCGGGCATCTTCTCCGACGGCGGGTACGCCGAGAAGATGAGTGTCCCCGACGCCGCCTACCTGGCGCCCATCGGCGAACTCGACCCGCTGGCCAGCGCCCCGCTGGCCTGTGGGGGCCTCACCGCCTACCGGGCCGTCACCCAGGGACTCGAGACCCTGCGCCGGCCGGGCCGGCACCGCCGGGCGCTGGTGATCGGAGCCGGAGGCCTCGGCCAGTACGCCCTCCGGTACCTGCGGCTGCTGACCGACGCCGAGGTCGGCGCGCTCGATCTCTCGGAGGCCAAGCGGGCCACCGCGCTCGAGCGCGGCGCCCACCACGCCTACGCCCCCGGCGACGACCTGCCGCCGTTCGACTTCGTGATCGACTTCATCGGCAGCGAGGCCACGCTGGCGGCCGCCGCGGGCACGGTGGCCCGGCTCGGGCTGGTGGCGGTCGTGGGGCTCCACGGGGGCCGGATCCCCTTCGGCTTCGGCGCGGTGCCTCACGAGGCCCGTTTCATGACCAGCGTGTGGGGCAGCCGCTCTCAGCTCGACGAGCTGCTAGGCCTGGCCGGGCGGGAGCCCTCGGTCCTCAATCCGGTGGAGACGCTGCCCCTCGAGGACGCCCAGACCGCCCACGACCGGCTGCGAGCCGGCCAGGTCGAATCGCGGGTCGTGCTGGCCGTCGCCTGACCCTGTCCACCCAAACGTCCAACAACCACTAGGAGCGTCGATGACCGACACCGAAGCAGCAGACAGATTCCGGGACCAGTGCCTGACAGCTGGAGTGCACACCGTGGAGGTGGCCGTCCCCGACACCCAGGGTCATCTCCGAGGCAAGCGAGTGCCCGTCGAACGCTTCTTCAGCACCGTGGCGACTGCGGGCGTAGCCATCGCGGACGCCATCTTCATCATGGACGCGCAGGACGACCTGACCGACAACCCGTTCATCAACATGGACACCGGCTATCTCGACTGCAAGCTGATACCCGACCTGTCCACCGGGAGGACCTTCACCCACCAGCCCGGTTACGCCATCGTCTTCACCGACGTGTTCGACGAGCACGGCCGACCGCACGAGCTCTCCCCCCGGCGCGTCCTGGCCCAGCAGATCGAGCGCTGCCGCCGCCTGGGATTCGAGCCGATAGCGGCCACCGAGCTCGAGTTCTACCTCTGCCATGAGGACTGGACTCGGGTGCAGGAGCACATCAAGTACTCATCGCTGACCGACGCGGTGGCCCTCGAGGACTGCATCGCGGACATGCGGGCCGGGCTGCTCGGCGCGGGGCTGGACGTGGAGTCCTCCAACGCCGAGTACGGGCCGGGGCTGATCGAGGTCAACATCTCCTACGCCGACGCCATGACCGCGGCCGACGCGACGGTCGTCTTCAAGAGCATCGTCAAGCAGGTGGCCGTGCGCCACGGGATGAGGGCCACCTTCATGCCCAAGCCGTGGGCCGACCAGTCGGGCTCGGGGATGCACGTCCACACCAGCCTCAACGTTGACGGGGCCAACGCCTTCGCAGACTCCGACGGAGCCCCCAACGAGTTGATGTCGAAATGGCTCGGGGGCCTGCTGGAGCACGCCCAGTCCATGAGCCTGCTGGGGGCGCCCACCGACAACGGGGCCAAGCGGGTGAGGCCCTACACCTTCGCCCCGACCCACGTGCACTGGGGCGGAGACAACCGCACCGTCATGGCTCGCTGCATCACCGAGGCCGGCTCGTCGGGCAACCGGGTGGAGTTCCGGTCCGCGGGCGCCGACGCCACCGCCCACCTGATGATCGCCGGGGTGCTGGCCGCGGGCTGCGACGGGCTGGAGCGGGGGCTGCCGGTCCCGCCGATGAGCGAGGGCGACATGTACACCAATCCCGGCGACTGCGCCCCGCTGCCCGCGACGCTGGCCGACGCCATCGCGGCCTACCGCGGCTCCCCGCTGGCGGACATGCTGGGCGCGCAGTTCTCGACCAACTACCTGTGCACCGCCGAGCACGAACTCGCCCTGGCCGCCGAGAACTCTCCCGACCCGGAAGTCGTCAACGACTGGGAGCGAGACCGCTTCCTGGCGCACTGCTAGACCCCATGAGGCCGAGCGGAAGGGAGCGACCCATGGCAGTCTCCGCGGGGGCCCGAGCGAGGCCGTGGCCCGAGCGGCCCGTGAGCGCAGCGAACAAGAGCGAAGAAGACAGCCCGTCAGCCGCCTCCGCACCGACCCTGGCCCCCGAGATCGCTGATCCGCGGCTCTACCTCGACGGCATCCCCCACGAGCGGTTCGCCCGGATCCGCGCCATGCCGGGGCTGGCCTGGCACCCCTACACCGACAACGGGTTCTGGGCGGTTACCCGCCACGCCGACATCAGGGCGGTGTCGCGCAACCCGAGAGTGTTCTCGTCGGCCATCGGCCACACCAACCTGTGGGACCTCGAGGCCGACGCCCTGGAGGCCCGCCGGTCGCTGATCGACACCGACGCCCCCGACCACACCCGCCTGAGGCGCATGGTGGCCGGGGCGTTCACCCCCAAGAACATCCGCCGCTGGGAGGACGCGGTGCGCGAGATCACCGTCGAGCTGCTCGACGAGTTCCTGGCCGAGGGGGGCGGCGACTGGGTCGAGATGGTGGCCGCCCCGCTGCCAATCCGGGTGATCCTGTCGATGCTGGGCGTGCCCGTCTCCGACGCCGGCTACCTCGTCGAGCTGTCGAACTACCTGGTGGAGGGCACCAGCGACACCCAGTCGCTGCCGCCCGACGCCTTCGGCAACACCACGGAGCTTCGCCTGCTGCCGTTCAACAGTCCGGCCAGCCACGCTCTGTTCGAGTACGGCGACGAGATGCGTGCCAAACGGAGGGCCGAACCCTGCGACGACCTCGTCACCCACCTGGTCAAGGCCGAAGCCGACGGCGGGCGCATCTCCCGCCACGAGTACCGCCACCTGTTCCACCTGCTGGTCTTCGCCGGAAACGAGACCACCCGCACAGCCATCAGCCACGGCGCCATGGCCCTGGCCGCCTTTCCCGACCAGTGGCAGCGGGTACTCGACGACCCCGGGCTGGTCGAGCCGGCCACCGAGGAGATCATCCGGTGGGCCACCCCGGTGCTGCACATGCGCAGAACGGCCGCCGCCGACTGCGAGCTGGCCGGCACCCCGATCGCGGCCGGCGACAAGGTCGTCATGTGGTACGCCTCGGCCAACCGCGACGAGGCCGCCTACGCCGATCCCTTCCGCTTCGACGTAGGCCGTGTCGACAACGAGCACTTCGCCTTCGGCGGCGGCGGGCCGCACCTCTGCCTCGGCGCGTTCCTGGCCCGACTCGAAGTGTCGGTGCTGCTGCAGGAGATGGCCGCGAGGCGGATGTCCCTGAAGCAGCGGGGCGAGCCCGTGAGGGTGGCGTCGAACTTCGTCCACGGCGTGCTGTCGGTGGACATGGCCCCAGGAGGTGCGCCGTGAACTCATTGCCCAATACTGAACGCCTGGCGGCCGAGCGGGACCGCTGGGTGGCCGCCGGGACCGCGGGCCGGCCGTTCTTCGTGGCCAGCGCCTCCGGGGCCCGCATCACCGACGTGGACGGCCGCGAGTTCATCGACTTCGTGTCGGGCATCGGCACCGTCAACCACGGCCATCGCAGCCCCGAGATCGTGGCCGCCATCCGTGCCCAGCTCGACGCCTACCTGCACCAGTGCTTCTCGCTGTCGGCCTACGAGCCCTACGTCGAGGTCTGCCGGCTGCTGTGCCAATGCCATCCCGGCGACTTCGCCAAGAAGGCCCTGCTGCTGAACTCGGGTGCCGAGGCGGTGGAGAACGCGGTGAAGATCGCCCGCTACCACACCGGCCGGCCGGGCATCGTGAGCCTGGACAACGGCTTCCACGGCCGCACCCTGCTGGCCATGTCGCTGACGTCGAAGGTGCGGCCCTACAAGCTGGGCTTCGGCCCCTTCGCCCCCGAGGTTTACCGGGCGCCCGGCCCCTACCCGTACCGCGGGGTGAGCTCCGACGACGCCGTCGCTGGGCTCGAGCGGCTGTTCAAGAACCAGACCGACCCGTCGAACGTGGCCGCCATCATCTTCGAGCCGGTGCAGGGCGAGGGCGGGTTCATCCCCATGCCCGAGGACTACCCGGGCAGGGTCGCGGAGATCGCGGCCGAGCACGGGATCCTGGTGATCGCCGACGAGGTCCAGTCGGGCATGGGCCGCACCGGGGTCCCCGCGGCCATAGCCCACTACGGCGTCGAGCCGGACCTGTGCACCTGGGGCAAGTCGATGGGAGGCGGCCTGCCCATCTCGGGCGTGACCGGGCGGGCCGAGATCATGGACTCGGTCCATGGCGGCGGCATCGGCGGCACCTACGGCGGCAACCCGCTGTCGTGCGCGGCCGCGGCCGTGGCCATTGCCCGGGTGTTCGACCCGGACTTCCAGGAGGGGGCCGAATCTCTGGGCCGCCGCCTGCGATGCGCCCTCGACGAGCTGGCCGCTTCGGTGCCTGCCATCGGGGAGGTGCGGGGCCTGGGCGCCATGCTGGCCCTGGAGTTCGTCAGGGACCCGGCCAGCCGCGAGCCCGCTCCCGAGACGGCCGCCGCTGTAATGGACGCCGCCTTCGAGCGGGGTCTGCTGCTCATGGGGGCCGGTGTCTACTCCAACTGCATCCGGGTGCTGGTGCCGCTGGTGGCCACCGACACCGATGTCGACGAGGGCCTTGGCATCCTGTCCGAGTCGCTGGCCGAGGCGGCATTGTGAGCGCTGACCTGGTGCGGGTGGCCGTCGACTCCGAGCGGTGCATCGGCGGGGGCCAGTGCGAGATGCTGGAGCCCGAGGTCTTCTTGCTCGACGATGAGACGGCCATGTCGTCGGTGATCGGGTCGGGCGCGCTGCCCCGCGACCGGGCCGAAGTGGTGGTGCACCGGTGCCCGGGGGCGGCCATCTCCATGGTCGAACCTCTGAAGCCGAGCGAGTAGGAGGCCTGTATGGAGACTTACGACAACTGGATCGACGGGGGCTTCGCCTCGCACGCCGGCGTGCACCGCATGACCACCGCCAATCCCTTCACCGGCGAGGTCTGGGCCACCGTCGTCGACGACCCCGACGCGGTCGACGCCGCGGTGGCAGCCGCCCGGCGGGCGTTCACCGAGGGGCCGTGGGCGCAGATGGCAGCGACCGAGCGCGCCCGGCTCATGCGTCGCCTGGGCGAGATCCTCACCCGCGACGCCGACGAGCTGGCCGCCATCGAGACACGCGACAACGGCAAGATCATCCGCGAGACCTCGGCGCAGGCCAAGAGCCTCCAGAGCTACTACGACTACTTCGCCGGCCTGGCCGACAAGACCTGTGGCGAGCAGATCCCCAGCCCCACGCCCAACTTCCTCGTCTACACCGAGAAGGTGCCCGTCGGGGTGGTGGGCGCCATCATCCCGTGGAACTCGCCCCTGTTGCTGCTGACCTGGAAGCTGGCGCCGCTGCTGGCCGCAGGCTGCACCGCGGTGGTGAAGCCTTCCGAGCTCACTCCGGTCACCGCGCTGCTGCTGGCCGAGCGGGCCGCCGAGGCCGGCTTCCCGCCGGGTGTCATCAACGTGGTCACGGGAGGCCCGTCGGTGGGGGCCGCACTGACCGCCCATCCCGGCATCGACAAGATCACCTTCACCGGCGGTGGCGACACCGCCCGCCATGTGGCCAGGGCCGCCGCCGACAACCTGGTTCCGACCGTGCTGGAGCTGGGCGGCAAGTCGCCCCAGATCATCTTCGACGACGCCGACCCTGAAGCCGCGACCAACGGTTTGCTGGCCGGGATCTTCGCGGCCAGCGGCCAGACCTGCATTGCCGGGTCGCGCGCCTACGTACAGCGGGGCGTTGCCGACGACATCGTGGCCAGGATCACGGCCCGGGCCTCCGAACTGGTGCTGGGCGACCCGTCGGACTTCGCCACCGAGATGGGCCCGGCCGCGTCGGACGCTCAGCGCGACCGGATCATGGCCATGATCGAGCAGGCCCGGGCCGAGGGAGCCACCATCGCCGCCGGAGGGACGGTCGACCCCGTCCTGGGAGGCCGGTTCGTGCGGCCCACCGTGATCACCGGCGCCACCAACGACACCACCATCGTGCGCAAGGAAGTCTTCGGCCCGGTACTGGCCATGATGACCTTCGACGACGAGGACGAGGCCGTCAAGCTGGCCAACGACACCGACTACGGGCTGGCCGCCGGCGTGTGGACCCTCGACGTGCGCCGGGCCCTGAGGATGTCGAGGGCGCTCCATGCCGGCACCGTCTGGGTCAACACCTACCGGACCGCCAATCACACCGCGCCCTTCGGCGGGTTCAAGCAGTCCGGCTACGGCAAGGACAACGGCCGGGAGGCCCTCGACGGCTACCTGTTGACCAAGACGGTGTGGGTGGAGCTGACCGGCGCCACACGCGACCCCTTCGTGCTCGGGTAATGGCCCAGAGGCCGAGCGGATGATCGAAGCGGGATGCTCAGAGTGGTGAGCGAGGCCCCCAGGCCCGAGCGGCCCCTGAGCGCAGCGAACAGGAGCGGGATGTCGGCCCGAGCGGCCCGTGAGCGCAGCGAACAAGAGCGGGAAACACCGGCGCAGCGCCTGATGTCGCCGGCGGACCTTCAGGATCCGGCCACCTTCTCCCAAGGCATCCCGCACGAGGTCTTCGCCGAGATGCGGGCCCGCCCGACTTTGAGTTGGACCCCTCCCTGCGGTGGCGACCGCACCGGCTTCTGGTCGGTCACCCGCCATGCGCCGGTGTCGGAGGTCTCCCGAGACACCGACCTGTACTCCTCGGCCGTCGGCCATATACAGATCTACGACATCGACGAGGACGCCCTGTCGGCCCGGGCGTCGATGATCGACCTCGACCCTCCGGTGCACACCCGCCTGCGGAGGCTGGTCAGCTCGGCGTTCACACCACGCCACGTGCAGTCCTACGAGACCGCGGTGCGGGCCCGCATCGCCGACCGCCTCGACGCGCTGATGCAGGCCGGCGGCGGCGACTGGGTGGAGGCGGTGGCCGCGCCGATCCCCATAGGAGTGATCTGCGACATCATGGGCGTGCCCGAATCGGACCACGACTACATGATCGAGCTGACCGACCATCTGGTGGCCGGCACGTCCAGCAAGCCGCTGGAGCCCACCGCCTACGGCAACACCACCGATCTGCGGCTGCTGCCGTTCAACAGCCCGGCCGCCCACGGGATCAACGAATACGCCCGCGCCCTGGGCGAGCGGCGCCGGGCCGAGCCCGCCGACGATCTGGTCACCAAGCTCATCGAGGCCGAAGTCGACGGCGAGCGGCTCACCGACGCCGAGTTCACCAACTTCTTCCGGCTGATGGTCTTCGCCGGCAACGAGACCACCCGGGCGTCGATGGCCCATCTGGCCCTGCACCTCGTCGACTTCGCCGACCAGTTCGAGCGGCTGCGCTCGGATCCCTCGCTGATGGACAGGGCCGTCGAGGAGGTGATCCGGTACTCGTCGCCGATCCTCTACTTCCGGCGCACCCTGATCCGCGACACCGTGCTGCAGGACACCCCACTGCGCGCCGGTGACAAAGTGGTGATGTGGTACGCGGCGGCCGATTTCGACGAGGAGGTGTTCGACGAGCCGATGCGCTTCGACGTCACCAGGCCTCTGCGGCCGCCCAACGTCGCCTTCGGCGGGGGCGGGGCCCACTTCTGCCTGGGAGCGCCGCTGGCCCGCCTCGAGGTGGCGATCCTCGTCGAGTCGATCCTGTCCCGGGGCATCGATCTCCGCCTGGCCGGCGATCCTGTCTACGTGGACTCGAACTTCGTCAACGGCATAGAGCACCTGGAGGTCGAGGTCAGGTGAGTCGGGCGGTTCTGCCCGACCCTGGGCGGGCAGCCTCGGTGGTCGCTGCGGGGGGCGATCGGGGTGCCGTCGGGCGAGTCGCGGCCCTGCTCGACGTTGGGCGGGCAGCCTCGGGCCGGCGGAGCGTGATCGAGGCCGCGGTCTCCCGCGACTTCCTGGCGGAGCGGCCGGGTGAGGCTGTGCACCCCAACTCGGAGGGCGTCGCGGTCCTCCGGCGCCCGGAGGTCGGAGCCGCGTGACGGTGGCGGGCCTGCCCGACTTGGGGCCGGTGGACGGAGTGCGTGCGAGCGTCGGGGCGTGGGAGCGGGCCTGGGAGCAGTACCTGCACTATCGCGGCGACCCAGTGGCCGTGGCCTCGGAGGCGGGCCGGAACGACGAGTCCTTCGTCATGGGGCCGGTGTTCGCCGCGGTCTACCGCGTGTTGGCCGGCACACCCGTTCGTGCCGGAACCCTTGAGTCCGACACTCGGCGGGCGGTGGCGCGGGCCGCAGGCTCAGGCGACCGCGAACAGGCCCATGTGCAGGCGCTGAACCTTCTGGTCGCCGGTGAGTTCACCGCCGCAGCCCGGGCCTGGGACGCTGTGGCGGCGGCTGGCAGAGACTTCGCCGCGGTGCGCTTCGCTCACGACGTCTACCTGCACGTGGGCGATGACTTCGGCCGCCTGGACTCCAGCTCCCGCGCCGAGGAGGCATGGCGCGGCGAGCCGGGATGGGGTTTCGTGGCCGGGCAGCATGCCTTCGCCCTGGAGGAGGTCGGACGCTACGACGAGGCCGAGGAGTTGGGCCGGGTGGCCCTGGGCCTCGATCCCGACGACTTGTGGGCCCGGCATGCGCTGGCCCATGTCTACGAGTCCACCGATGACACTCCTGCCGCGCTCGCGCTGTTGGAGGGCTCCGTCGAGCGGTGGAGCGCTCAGGAACTCCTGGCCACTCACATCTGGTGGCACCTGGCCCTGCGCCTGCTCGCCTCGGGCGACTCCGGCGGCGCCCTGGCCGTCTTCGACGAGCGCCGGCCCCATGCCTCCACCGCCTTCCAGCTGTGCGACCAGACCTCGCTGCTGTGGCGGCTCGAGCTGGCGGGCTGTGATGCGGGCGACCGCTGGGACGGGCTGGCCGACCGCTGGGACGGAGTGACCGAGCGCCACACCTGCGGCTTCCTGGACATCCACGCGGCCCTTGCTTTCGCCCGCAGGCCTGACCACCCCGGAGCGCAGCGCTGGTTCCGGGGCCTCGAGGCGCGCGGGGCCGGCGCCACCGGGAACGACCGCACGTTTACAGACGTGGTCGTACCTTCCAGCAGTTCGGGTAGCCGGGAGCGCGCGTGTGGAAGCGAGAACGACCGCACGTTCATGGACGTTGTTGCGCCCCTGGCCCACGCGTTTCGCGCCTACGCCGCGGGCGACGCCGATCGCTTCGTCCGCGTTGTCGCCCGTCTCGGTGGGTCGGCGCGGTGGATTGGCGGCAGCATCGCCCAGCGCGACCTGATCAACCTCGCCCGCCGGGCCGCGGACGCCGGTGCCGACCTCTCCACGCCCGTGTCGAACACCGCGGCGAGCGCTGCGGAGACTCCCCTGGAGGCCGAGCGGATAGGGAGCGGTCCGTGAGAATCGGCGCCGTGGCCGGAACGAGGCCGTGGCCGGAGCGGCCCATGAACTTCAATGAGTCAACCACACCTGGGGTGGCTGACTCATTGAAGTTCCGATCGGCAGACGACGGAGTGTTGGCATGAGCTGGGAGCTGACGGACGAGCAGAGGGCTCTCCAGGCTGAGGCCCGGGCCCTGGCCCGCGAGATGATCGCGCCCCGGGCGGCCGAGGTGGATCGCAGCGAGCAATACCCGTGGGACAACGTCGACGCTCTCCAGCAGGCCGGCTTCACCGGCATGACGGTGCCCGCCGCTCTCGGCGGTCCCGGCCGGTCGCTGCTCGACGCCGTGCTGGTGGTGGAGGAGATGGCCAAGGTGTGCGGGGTCACCGGCCGCATCGCGGTGGAGTGCAACATGGGGGCGCTCTCCGCGGTAATGGCCTACGGCACCGTCGCCCAGCGCCAGAAAGTGGCGGCGTTGGTACTGGCCGGGGACAAGCCGGCCATCTGTATCACCGAGCCCGGGGCCGGGAGCGCCGCGTCGGAGATGACCACCCGAGCCGACCGGAGCGGTGACGGCTACGTGCTCAACGGGGTCAAGCACTGGATCACCGGGGGCGGCGTGTCGATCACCCACCTGGTATTCGCCCGGGTCTATGACGAGCACGGCAGCGAGGAGGGTGTCGGCGCGTTCCTGGCCTTCAGGGATGAGACCCCCGGCCTGGAGATCCGGGAGCGCGAGCCGGCTATGGGACTTCGGGGAATCCCCGAGACGGTGGTCAGTTTCAACAACATGGAGGTCGGTGGGGACATGGCGGTGCAGCCGCCGTCGGGACTGAGACGAGGCTTCGCCGACCTGATGAACGCCTACAACACCCAGCGGGTGGGTGCGGGCACGGTGGCGCTCGGCCTGGCCTCCGGCGCCTACGAGCTCGCGCTGGAGTTCGTGAAGAAGCGTGAGCAGTTCGGGCGCCCGATCGCCGAGTTCCAGGGGCTGCAATGGATGCTGGCCGACATGTCGGTGAAGCTGGAGGCGGCCCGCAGCCTCATCTACCGAGCCGCGGCCTCCCGGGGGCCCGGCGGCAGCCCGTTCCCCGATCCCGCCCTGGCCGCCCAGGCCAAGATCTTCGCCTCCGAGGCGGCCATCGCCGTGGTGAGCGACGCGCTGCAGGCCCACGGCGCGGCCGGCTACAGCCGCAACAATCCCCTGGAGCGCATGTACCGGGATGTGCGGATGTTCACCATCGGCGGCGGCACCGCCCAGATACTGCGCACAGTGGTGGCCTCGCGGATCCTGGACATGAGGCTGCCCCAGACCCGCGGCGGCTACCTGTCCAAGCAGGAGCCGACCACATGAGTGCGCCCCTGGGGCGCGAGAGGGCGTCGACACCATGAGTGCGCCCCTGGAGGGCGTGATCGTGGTCGCGTTGGAGGCGGCTGTCGCCGCGCCGTTCGCCACCCGCCAGCTGGCCGACCTGGGTGCCCGCGTCCTCAAGGTGGAACGACCCGGTGAAGGCGACTTCGCCCGCCACTACGACTCGGCCATGAGCGGCACTTCCGCGTTCTTCGTGTGGGCCAACCGGGGCAAGCAGAGCATCGAGTTGGACCTGAAGGACCCCGACGACCGTGCCCGCTTCGACCGGCTGGCAGCCGGCGCCGACGTGTTCGTGCAGAACCTGTCGCCGGCCGCGGCCCGCCGGGCCGGGATCCTCGCCGACCAGCTGCGGGCGGACCTGCCCGGCTTGATCGCCTGCGACATCTCCGGTTACGGCTTGGGCGGCCCCCGCACCGACGACAAGGCCTACGACCTGGCCGTGCAGGCCGAAGGGGGAGCGGTGGCGCTCACCGGCACGCCGGAGCATGCCTGCAAGGTCGGCTTCTCCATCGCGGACATCTCCGCGGCCATGTACGCATTCTCGTCGATCCTGGCCGCGCTGTACAGGCGGCAGGCCACTGGCGAGGGCGCCTCGATCGAGGTGTCCATGCTGGAGTGCGTCGCCGAGTGGACGGCCGCGCCGACCTACGCGGCCGTGGGCAGCGGCTCGGTGCCGCCGAGGGCCGGCCACCGCCACACCATCATCGCCCCCTACGGCATGTACCCGATGCGCGACGGTGAGCTGGTGATGATCGGGGTGCAGAGCAACCGGGACTGGACCGACTTCGCCGAGCACGTCCTGCGGGACCCGGCGCTGTCCGCCGATCCCCGGTTCGCCGACAACTCCGACCGCATCGCCAACATCGATGATCTGGAGGCCTTGATCACCTCGGTGTTCGCCTCGGTCAGCGTCGATGAGCTGATGGATCGCATGCGGGCCGGCCGGGTGGCCCACAGCTTCGTGCGGGACCCGCTAACGCTGTGGCAGCACGATCAGCTCCGAGCCCGCGACCGCTTTATGCCGGTGACCACCCCCACCGGGTCGACCGAGGTCTACAAGCCCCCGTTCAACCTCAGCGGCGCCGCCGATCCAGACGCCACCGTCCCCGCCCTAGGTCAGCACACCCCCGACCTGGTCGCAGAACTGGAGTCCCGCGCCGCCGGACGATCGGCTGACTGAGCGGACGACCTCTCGATCACGAGAAGGAAGTAGCGACTACGCGAGATCTAGACTACGCGAGATCTAGCGGTCCGGTTCGAATGTGAATATCTCAATGAGCGCAAGTGCACGCGCGTATTTCCAGCCGTCGGTACTGCGAACACGATGGAACTGATTGATGACTTCATTTGGATAGCTATTGTCCTGATCGGTTGATTCCAGCTCTTCCCATAGGGAGGGTTCGACAACATGAAGTCGAACTCCTTGTCCGGGAAGGCATCGTTGGACAGTGTGGAGTGCTCCGGGCCGCCTACGAAGTTGTCCGCGGTTTCGCCCTTGAGGAGCATGTCGGCCTTGCAGATCGCGTAAGTCTCGGCGTTGATCTCCTGGCCGTATAGGTGCGTGGACACCTGCTTGCCGCGCTCGCCTGAGATCTCCTGCAGTGTCTTGTCGGAAAGCGTGAGCATCCCACCTGTGCCGCAGGCGCCGTCGTAGATCAGGTACGTGCTCGACTCGATTTGGTCGGCCACAGGCTCAAAAACGAGCCGGGCCATCAGCGTCACAGCGTCGCGCGGCGTCCAGTGCTCGCCCGCCTCCTCGTTGTTATTCAGGCTGTCGGAGCACTCGGTCTACGCCGCGGCGTCGGGGTTTGGGCGGGGTTGCCCCAGGCGATCGCGATGTCCAGATGTCGACGGCGAGGCTGGTGATGTCCATCGGCGAGCACGCCCCCGATCTGTCTGAGGAGTCGGAGGCCCGGGCCGCACGGCGTTAGCCGGTCGAGCATCCGCAATCCCCGAAGGCCGCTGCCGATGCCGCGGGCGGCTACTCGTCACCCGGCCACTCATGGTCCCAGTCGAAGTCCAGGCCTATGACGATCAGGTGCCTCGGATCCTCTAGGTGCGCGGGCTCCTTGACGAACGCGACCCTGGCTGGGGGGAACATGCCATGGTGGGACTGGATCGGGAGGGCGAACACCTCTGGAAGGTCGTCGCCGACGCACACCGCGCTGCGCCACGAGGTCGAGAGGGCGGACAGCAAGGAGGGCCAACAGGAGTTCTCGAAGTCGGAGCGCGAAGGCCGAGTCCCGTCGGCTGACCGCTCGGCCCCGAAAGTGCGCGCCACTTCCTCATCGAATCTGGCTGCCCTCAACACAAAGGGCGCGCCCGGATCTCGTGTCACCTTGGGATATATCCCGCCTCAATTGCAACTGACCTTGCCCAGGCGATGTCATCTTCCGTTAGAGGCCGCATGGAGACGAGCGAGGTTTCGTACGGGATGACCTCGTGGTTGTTCACGGTCTGCCATCCGGCGGAGGCGCGGTGCGAGAAGTCGCTGCACTCCTTGCCTGTCAGGCCGTGGAACTTCTCCAAGGCCCGCTCCAGGTACCGGAGATCCTCCTCGTCGAATATGGGCTCAGGCGGGCGGTGGGTGATCAGGACCTTCTCCGGGCTCCAGGCCCCGCGGTCCCGTTCCACCATCTCGACAGCACCGGACCTCAGTAGCTTCTTTCGTGTCGGCACCAGACGTACCGGAGCGGGTCCCTCGTTCAGCTTCTGGTAGACCGCTCCGGTCACGGAGCGGTGGCGCTCGCGGAAGCTCTCGAAGTCGGCCCACCACAGGATCTTGTTCAACTTGACCGCGCCCTGCCCGCCCGGATCGTCCGCCATCCGTTCGGCGACGTAGACGATCGCCTCACCGAGCCGCTCGTCTCCCGGAGGGGTGTCCATGCCGTGTTTTGAAATGTTCGGCAATGCCATTTGAGCACCGTCCGATGGCTCCTGCGTATTATACCGCACCCTACCGAGGCGGTGCGACATCCCCCCTCTGCTCAGGCGTGGGGTTGTAGTCGGGGTTGTCCCAGACGATCAGCGAGGCCCAGCTGTCCACCGCCGGGTCGGTGATGTAGTCGGCGATCACGCCTCTCGCTTCGAAGCCGTTGGCGATCTGCATGGTGAGGGTGGCGTCGTACAGTTCGCCCGCCGACACCTTGGCCACGTAGTCCGCGGCCGACATCTTGTGCTTGTGGTCGGCGTAGCCGGGGATGACCCCGCCGGCGACGATGCCGGCCAGGTTCAGGTCGCGGCAGATCTGCTTGCGCATGTCGTAGAGCCGCTTGCCGATGCCCCGGCGGCGGTAGTCGGGCAGCACCGCGATGCTGGTGCCGTAGTACCAGGGGCCGTCGGGGGTGTGGCCGGTGCCGCCGTCGACCCCCACCAGGTCGCGGATCGAGTGCTGGGTGTGGCTGAAGTCGAAGTGGATGCGGATGCCCAGCCCCATGGCCACCGGGGTGCCGCCGTCGAGCACCACCACGCCGCCCTCCGGGAACTCGCCGGCCAGGGCCCGCAACTCGTCGGCCCAGTAGAGGTCCTCGCGGTCCGCGGTTGGGAACGAGGTGTGCTCGATGTGCTGGAGCGCCTCGGCCCACTCGGCCCTGATGTTGGTGTACGTCAGCTCGCCCATGGCGGGTGCGTACGCGCTCGGGCGGGCCTGCCGGCGGGAATTGGCAGCGTCTTGACCCCTATAGGGCGCGTTCTGCTGCCAGTTTGGGAAGGGTCGGCAGTGGCCTCAGACATGGCCGATCGCGGCGGGTGTCAGCGAGAAGTGCTTGTAGTCGTTCTCGGCGGGCTGGCCCCAGCAGGCCCAGAGGTCGCCGGTTCGGGGCCGCATGATCACCGCGCCGCTGGACTCCACGCGGTACTTGGTGTCGGGCCAGCGGCAGATGGCAGTGGGCTCCCGGGTTATCTCCATGAGCCGGTCGGGATCGACCGGCCCGCCGGTGTCGGACAGCAGGCTCTCGGCCAGTTCCAGGCGGCGGCGCGAGTTGGCCATCAGCCCGCCGTCCCTCTCGCCTTCGAGCGCCAGGGCCTCGGCGTCGGTCACGTGGTTGGTGTGCACCAGCGGCTCGGTCTCGAGGGGCTGGACCGGCCGGGCCGACGGCATGGCTTCGACGCAGTAGCCCCTGCCCTCGGCGTCAAGGATCAGGTAGCTGTGGGCGCCGGCGAGATCGGCTCGCAGCAGCACACCGAGCGCTTCGGCCGCGGTGGTCCGGGCGAGCATCTCGCGCACCACCGACGGCCAGGTCACCCCGAAGCGGCCGTCGTTGCCGGTGAGGTTGTTGATGCCCACGCACACGCCGGCGTCGTTCATGCCGATCTGCCCCAGGCATCCCACGGTGGTGAACACCAGCGCGGCGGGACCGTCGTCGGGGCGCAGGCGGGCCAACACCACATGGTCGGTGGCGGTGTCATGCATGTCCCAGGTCTGCCCGATCATCCCGGCGCCTTCAGTCCGCTGATCGGGAACAATGAACGCGGTGCAGTCGTCCTCGGTCACTGACACCGGATGAGGTCCGGCTGTGACCGCTCGAACCGTGTCCACGAAGTCGGTGAAGCCGCCCACCACCACTGCTTCGGCCGGGGTGATGCCGGCCGCGCCAGCCATGGCCAGCATCTCCGCGTGCAGCCGGGGCGAGAACGCCTCGTGGGCCGGAAGGCAGGCCCCGGCCAGCTCCAGCACAGCCCCCCGCTCCAGCGGTCCGCCGCTCCAGAGCCCTTCGGCGACCAGCTCCACCCGTTCGTGGGCGTAGCGGCGGATTTCAACCGCGTGGGCCCGTCCGTGGGCGTCGCCCATGGCCTCAGGTGACCCGGCCAGGTCGAGCTGCCTGATCGGCGGCCGTCGCATGCCCGCAGGCTAGCTCTGGCACCATGCTGCCGAAGTTCCTGACCGGGTCGTGTCAGCGGCAATCAGAGAGATGCGACTCTTCCCAGATCTATGGAGTGGGTGGTACTATAGATGTATGAGTGGGACACACATGGTTGCAATGGGAGACCGCGGCAGGATCGTGGTACCGGCCGCCGTCCGGGAGCGCGCCGGTCTAGTTGCCGGGTCGCCGATGGTGCTTCTGGAGTCGCCGGACGGTCTAGTTCTGCTGACTCGCGAGCAGCTTCGGGATCGGGTTCGCAAGGACTTGGCGGGGTTGGACCTGGTGAACGAACTCTTGGCCGACCGGCGCAGAGCGGCCGCGATCGAGGACGCAAAGAGCGGGGATGCCGGGTGACCTCGGTGCTCGACGCCTCGGCGATCCTCGCGTTCCTGTTGGGTGAGGACGGTGCCGAAATCGTCGAGGGAGCGCTGGCCGACGATCCCAGGTGCGGCGCGGCCAACTGGTCGGAGGTCGCCCAACGCGTGCTGGGCGCTGGCCGCGACTGGGATCAGGCCCGAGCCCTGCTGGAGAGCTACGGCGTGCGGGTTGAGCCCGTAACCAGCGACGACGCCGAGTGGGCCGCTCGTCGCTGGCGGCAAGGCGAGGGTCTCTCGCTCGCCGATCGGCTGTGCCTCGCGCTGGGCGAGCGTCTCGATGCCGAGATCTTCACCACCGACAGGTCCTGGGGCCGCTCGGGCCGGATATTCCAGATCCGCTGACCCTCCGGTAAGGAATTGGCAGCGTTGTGCGCGGATGGCGTGCGTCGTGCTGCCAATTCGCGGTGTGGTCGGACGTTGCTGGGGAATTGGCAGCGTTGTGCGCGGATGGCGTGCATTGTGCTGCCAATTCGCGGTGTGGTCGGACGTTGCTGGGGAATTGGCAGCGTTGTGCGCGGATGGCGTGCATTGTGCTGCCAATTCGCGGTGTGGTCGGACGTTGCTGGGGAATTGGCAGCGTTGTGCGCGGATGGCGTGCATTGTGCTGCCAATTCGCGGTGTGGTCGGACGTTGCTGGGGAATTGGCAGCGTTGTGCGCGGATGGCGTGCATTGTGCTGCCAATTCGCGGTGTGGTCGGACGTGGCGGGCGTACATTGGCGAGATGCCCCCCGGCCCGGCCTCGGACGCGCTCTACCGCGAGCGGTCTATGTGGCTCGACACCTTCCCGGGCGCGCTCGACCCCCGCCCGGCACTGGACGGCGACACGGACACCGACGTGGCCATCGTCGGCGGCGGGTTCACCGGACTGTGGACCGCCTACTACCTGCGACAACTCGATCCGACGCTGCAGGTGACGGTGATCGAACGCGACACATGTGGCTTCGGCGCCTCCGGGCGCAACGGCGGCTGGGTGGTGGGCGAACTGGCGGCAGGCATCGAGACGTACGCGGCCCTCGCCGATCTGCCTGCGTCGCTGCGCCTCGCCCGGGCCGTCTTCGACAGCGTCGACGAGATCGGTCGGGTGGCCGCGGCCGAGGGGATCGACTGCGGTTACCACAAGGGCGGGGTGATCCGCTTCGCCCGCAACCGTCCCCAGGCGGAGCGCCAGGCCGCTGAGATAGCCCATCAACACGAACTCGGTCTCACCGCCGACGAGATCCGGTTGCTGACCGCGGACGAGGCTCGGGCTCACGCCAAGGCCACCGGGGTGCTCGGCGGCATCTTCTACGCCCCCTGCGCGGCGATCGACCCGGCCCGGCTGGTGCGGGGACTGGCCGAGGCGGTTGAGCGTCGGGGTGCGACGATCGTCGAGCAGACGGCCGCGGCCGCCATCGAGCCCGGCCGGGTGCTGACCGACCGCGGCACAGTGAGGGCGGAGGTGGTGGTGCGGGCCACCGAGGCCTACACCCGGGACCTGCGGGGTCGCAGGCGCCAACTGCTGCCCGTCTACTCGCTGATGATCGGCACCGAGCCGTTGCCGCAGTCGGTCTTCGACGAGATCGGCCTGGCCGACCGCCCTACCTTCGCCGACGACCGCTACATGGTGATCTACGGCCAGCGCACCGCCGATGACCGCATCGCGTTCGGCGGCCGGGGAGTGCCCTACCTGTACGGATCGCGGATCAGCCCGTCGGTGGAGCGCCACCACCGATCCCACGAGCGAATCCATCGCACGCTCGTGGACCTGTTCCCGACGCTGTCGGGCGCCCGGATCACCCACCGGTGGGGCGGTGTGCTCGCCGTGCCCCGCAACTGGACTCCGTTCGTCCACTTCGACCGGGCTGCGGGCACCGCCGGCGCGGGCGGGTACGTGGGGGAGGGGGTGGCCCCGTCGAACCTGGCCGGGCGCACCCTGGCCGATCTGATCACCGGAACGGACTCCGAGCGGGTCGACCTGCCGTGGGTCGGCGTCCACCACCGCCGCTGGGAGCCCGAGCCGCTGCGCTGGCTGGGGGTGCGGGGCAGCCGCTGGATCCTCGCCGGCGCCGACATCTACGAGTACCGCACCAACCGGGAAGCGAAGGCCGCGGTAGCCCTAGCCCGCAAGCTCCGCAACGACTGACCGCTCGCGGTCGGGCCAACCGGCCGCACTCGGACCCGGCGGCGGGCATAATCTGGCCCCATGACTACAAACGCTGAACTGGCCGAGCGCTACGGCTCGGCGCTGCCCAGCTTCCTGCACCTGCTCCACGACGAGCCGGTGTCGATCGACAGGGGCGAGGGCAGCTACGTCTGGGACGTCGAGGGCCGTCGCTACCTCGACTTCTTCGGCGGGGTGCTCACGACCATGATCGGCCACGCCGAGCCCAGCGTGGTGGCTGCGGTGCAGGACCAGGCGGCCAAGGTGATGCACACCTCCACGCTGTACCTGAGCGAGCCCATGATCGCCTTCGCCGAGGACGTGGCCCTGGCGTCGGGCATCGACGACGCCCGGGTGTTCTTCACGCCCTCGGGCAGCGAGGCCAACGACGCCGCCCTGCTCATGGCGACCGTGCACCGCGGCTCCAACCAGATCCTGGCCATGCGCAACAGCTACCACGGGCGCACCTTCTCGGCCCAGGCCATCACCGCCCACCGCAGCTGGTCGTCGACCAGCCTCACCGGGCTCAACGTCACCTTTGTCCAGGGCGGCTACCGGCTGCGCAGCCCGTTCCGCCATCTCGACGACGACGCATACACCACAGCGTGCGTCGACGACCTCGTGCAGCTCATCGACATGACCACCTCGGGGGACGTGGCCGCCATGATCGCCGAGCCCATCCAGGGCGTGGGCGGGTTCGCGGTTCCCCCCGACGGCTTCTTCGGGGCCATGGGAAAGGTGCTGTCGTCCCACGGCATCCTGTTCATCTCCGACGAGGTGCAGACCGGCTGGGGCCGCACCGGCGAGCACTTCTGGGGCTACGAGGCTCACGGGATCGTGCCCGACATGCTCACCTTCGCCAAAGGGGTCGGCAACGGCATCACCCTGGCCGGCGTGGTGGGACGGGCCGAGATCTTCGACTCCATCGGCGCGCTCCAGTTCTCCACCTTCGGCGGCAACCCCCTGTCGGCCGCCGCCGGCCGGGCCACGCTGCGGCGGGTGCTGGAGGACGACCTGCAGGCCAACGCGCTGGCCATGGGCCGGCGGCTGGTGGACGCGTTGACTCCGGCGGTGGAGCGGGCCGACTTCGTCGCCGAGCTTCGGGGCCGCGGGCTGATGCAGGCCATGGAGTTCGTGCACCCCGGATCCATCGAGCCCGACGCGGCCCGGGCCGGCGCGGTGCTCGAGGCTTGCAGGGACCGGGGGTTGCTGGTCGGCAAGGGGGGCCTCTACGGCAACGTGATCCGGGTCACCCCCATGCTCAACGTCACCGCGGCCGAGATCGACGAAGGCGCCGCCGCCCTGGTGGGAGCGCTAGACGCCGCCGACGCCTGAGCCCGTCGACGGTCCGCTCGCCGGCTGCGCACTGAGAGGCCCGGTCTGATGCTCGCCGTCACCCTGCTAGGAACCGGTGGTCCCATACCCGATCCGCAGCGAGCGGGTCCCTCCACACTCGTCTCAGGAGGATCCGAGCAGTACCTGGTGGACGCCGGCCGGGGCGTGCTCATGCGCCTGGCCGCGGCTGGCAGCGGCGCCGCGCAGCTGCGAGCGGTGCTGCTGACCCATCTGCACAGCGACCACATCACCGACCTCAACGACGTGATCACCACCCGCTGGATCACGACGTTCGAGCCCAGCCCTCTCACCATCGTCGGCCCGGCCGGGACACGGCGGGTGGTGGCCGGCATCGGGGAGTCGCTCGGCCCCGACATCGGCTACCGCATCGCCCACCACGACGACCTCGACTACCCGCCGCCGGTAGAGGTGGTCGAGGCCACCGAGGGAGAGATCTACCTGGGCGGGGACGTGCGCATCTCCTGCGCTCCCACCGACCACAGACCGGTCGAGCCGACGGTGGCCTTCCGCTTCGACTACGGAGGCTCATCGGTCGTCGCGGCGGGCGACACCGTGCCCTGCGACGGGCTCGACCGGCTGTGCGAGGGCGCGCAGGCGCTGGTTCACACCGTCATCCGCAAGGAAGTCGTCTCCGCGATACCCATCCCGCGGGTGCTCGACACCCTCGACTACCACTCGTCGCCGGCTGAGGCCGCCCAGACCGCGGCGCGGGCCGGCATGGACACGCTGGTGCTGACCCACTACTTCCCGCCCCCGGCCGACGGAGACGAAGACGCCTACCGGGCCCTGGCCGCCGAGCACTTCGATGGCACGATCGAGGTCGGCGACGACCTGCACCGGGTAGAGGTCCGATCTTGACTTCCACGAGCACCGGCGCGAGAACCTGCATACGAGCCTGCACCGAAAGGGGAGCCCCATGACTGGAGGGCCCGTTCCCATCCCGACCTTCGAGGGTCGCATCGGTCGAACCCGGGCCGAGTCCGAGCCCTGCTTCAGCGAGCCGCCGCACCCGGGCGAGGACTCGCCCAACGTTGTGATCATCCTGCTCGACGACACCGGCTTCGCCCAGTTCGGCTGCTACGGCTCCGACATCGACACCGCCAACGTCGACCGGCTGGCCGAGGTAGGGCTCCAGTTCACCAACTTCCACGTCACGCCGCTGTGCTCGCCCACCCGGGCCGCGCTTCTCACCGGACGCTCTCAGCACGCGGTGGGCATGCGGACGCTGGCCAACTTCAGGAGCGGCTTCCCGAACCAGCTCGGCCATGTCTCCAACCATGCGGCCACCGTCGCGGAGGTCCTGAGCGCCATCGGTTACGCCACCTTCTGCGCGGGCAAGTGGCATCTGGGCCACACCCAGGACAGCTCGGCCGCCGGCCCCTTCGACCAGTGGCCGCTGGGCCGCGGCTTCGACCGGTTCTACGGGTTCCTCGAGGGCGAGACCGACCAGTTCAATCCCGAGCTGGTGATCGACAATCACCGGGCCGACCCTCCGGCCGCACCCGAGGACGGCTACCACCTCAGCGAGGACCTCGTCGACCAGCTGCTGCTGATGATCGGCGACAGCAAGGGAGTCCGCCCCGACCGGCCCTTCTTCGCCTACCTGCCTTTCGGCGCCACCCACGCCCCCCACCAGTCGCCAGCCGGCTACCTGGCCAAGTACCGGGGACGCTACGACGAGGGATGGGACGTCGTGCGGGAGCGCTGGTACCGGCGCCAGCTGGAGCTCGGCGTGATCGGAGAGGGAACCCGGCTGGCGCCCCGCAACCCGGGAGTGGATCCCTGGGACACGCTGCCCGAGACCCACCAGCGGTTCGCCGCCCGCCTCCAGGAGGCCTTCGCGGCCTTCCTCGACCACACCGACGACCAGATCGGGCGGCTGGTCGATGGCCTCGACCGGCTGGGCCAGCTCGACAACACGATCCTGGTGGTGCTCTCCGACAACGGGGCGTCGCAGGAGGGCGGCCCGTTCGGGGTGATGCACGAGATGAAGTGGTTCAACGGCATAGCGGAGATACCGGAGGAGGCGGTCGCCCGGCTCGACGAGATCGGCGGGCCCCGCAGCTACGTCAACTACCCGTGGGGCTGGGCCCAGTGCGGCAACAGCCCGTTCAAGTGGTACAAGCAGAACACTCACGAGGGCGGGGTTCATGTGCCCCTGATCGTCCACTGGCCCGAGGGCATTGGCGCCTCCGAGCGGGGAACGATGCGGCACCAGTTCACCAACGTCTCCGATGTCGTGCCCACGATCTACGAGCTGCTGGGCATCACCCCGCCCGATGTGCTCAACGGATTCGAGCAGATGCCGGTCACGGGCCACTCGTTCGCGCCGGTGATGGCCGACGCCGGCCATCCGGCCACCAACACCCTCCAGTACTTCGAGATGGCCGGCTCGCGGGCGCTGGTGGCCGGCCAGTGGAAGGCGGTGTGCCGGCACATCCACGGCACCGACTTCGACGCCGATCAGTGGGAGCTGTACGACCTGTCGGCGGACGCCTCGGAATGCGACGACCTCGCGGCGCGGCAGCCCGACAAGCTCGCCGAGCTGATCGAGCTGTGGTGGGGCGAGGCCGAGCGCAACGGCGTGCTGCCCCTCGACGACAGCTTCGTCGGCATGTTCAGGCCCCGCCTGAACGACCGCTCACCTCATCCCACCAGCCGCCGCTACCGGTACCGGCCGCCGATGTCGCCCATCGCGGTGCAGGCCGCGCCGGGCCCGGGTGGGCGGAGGTTCAGCCTCGACGCCCGGGTGACCCGGGCGGTTGGCGACGAGGGCGTGATCTGGGCGACCGGCACGGCCAGCGCGGGGGTCTCGATGTTCGTGCAGGACGACCGACTGGTCGTGGATTACAACGCGTTCGGCGATCACACCGTGCTGGAGTCCGCCACGGAGGTGCCCTCAGGGGACGTCACCGTGTCGATGTGCCTCCAGCGCACCAGCCACACGACGGGCACGCTGGAGATCGCCATCGACGGTGCCGAGTGCGGACGGTGCGACCTGCCGGTGTTCATGGCGATCATCTCCTCGGTCGGCACCAGCATCGGCCGTGACCACGGCTCGGCGGTGTCGGACCGCTACGCGGCGCCCTTCCCGTTCTCGGGCACGCTGCATGAGGTGGAGATCCAACTGGCGCCTCGGACCCGCCGCGACGACGTCAACACAGCCCGCGCCGAGATGGCCCGGCAGTGAGGCCCGCGGCCCGAGCGGCCCGTGAGCGCAGCGAACAAGAGCGGGAGTCATTGCGGCCCGGCGCCTTAAGAAGGGGTGAGGTGGGCGGTGGCTCCCTGCCCCAGCACTCGCAGGAAGGCTCCGGCCCGAGGCTTGGGGTAGAAGAAGCTCGATTTGGGCGGCATCTTGCTGCCCTCGTCGGCCACGGCCAGCAGCTCATCCACCGACAGCGGGTACATGACGAATCCGACCCGGCTGCCTGCGTCGCAGCGGCGCACCAGTTCGTCCAGCCCCGCGGTGTCGGGCACGTAGTCGACCGTGCCGGTGGCCGCCAACTCGTCGGCGCCCAGAACGGGGTCGATCACCAGTCGCCGCAGCCGGTCGACGTCAAGCGAATCGAGAGCGCCCGCTTCGGAGTCCGGCGGGGGCAGCGTCAGCCGGTACCAGCTGCCCGCGGCGTACACGCCCACCTCGCCCCGCCATCTGGGCCTGGCGTCCTCTGCGCCTTCCACCCGCTCCAGTTCTCCGCCCATGTAGCTGGTCCTGGAGCGGAGCGCCCACAGGAGGTCGTCGCGATTGTCGTGGCGCTGATCGGCCACGACGCGGTGGTAGGCCTCGACGTGCAGCTGGCTGTGGGGAAACACCGCGGCCAAAGTCCGTGTGAGCGCCGGATTGCCGGGGTCGCACTGAAGCGCCCGCAGCGCGGCGGCCGAGCGGTGGTGTCCATCGGTCACGTAGAGGACCTTGTCGGCCAGCGCCTTCAGCAGCCGGTCGGTCATCTCGGCCGGCACCGTCCAGATCTGGTGCTTGACAAGGTTCGAGCCGAACTCGAGATCGGGCGGCGCTGCTGCGGCCACCTCGTCCAGCCGTTCCGCGTACTCCGAGTCCGCCCAGGCTCTCACTGCCAGTGCCACCGGGTGCGATGTGGCGCCGACTCCCATCAAGTGGGCGGTGAGCAGTTCGGTGCGGTCCTCGCGCACGCCCTCGTGTATCCGGATGCGGCCCTCCTCGAAGCCGCTGACCGCCACTGCGCAGATCAGGCCGGTCTGTGAGCCCCGGGCATGGGTCAGCCGGTACAGGTACAGGGCCCGGCGCCCGGTCGGGGCGAACACCTCGGCGTCGAGCAGGCGGGTCAGGGCGGCCGCGCCCTGGGTCACAAGATAGTCCAGGGACAGGTGCTCGTCGTCGAGCAGGTCCTCGCTGCTGCGGGTCACGTTCACGTAGCTGTACGGGTTCTCCCTGGCGATCGAGCGCCGCTGGCCGGCTGTGAGGTTGTCGTAGGCGCGGCTGATGACCCGGTCGGCCCACTGGGGCTTCACCAGCCAGCCAGCGAAGGGCTCCAGCACCGATTCGGGATTGCTCATGTCTCGAACGCCGAGACTTGGATCACGTCGGGAAGGGCACGCACAGCGTCCAGCAGTTGCGGGTCGACGGCCCCGAAGACGTCGATCGTGGCCACCGCCGCTTGCGAGCCCGCGAAGATGCGGTTGCTCATGTTGGCCACATTGAGGCTGCAGCCGCGAAGTTCCTGCAGCACCGACGCCAACACGCCGACCCGGTCGTAATGGCGCACGCTCAGTGTGGCGGTCCGGTGGGGGGCCTGTTCGAGGTTCACGCAGTTGATGATCGAGCCGGTGCGGTACTCCTCGAGTACCTCGACCGTGCCCTCGGCCACGGCCTCCTGGGCCTGGTTGGTGGACGCTCCGATGTGGTGGGTGACCGTCACCTTGGGGTGGCGGGCGAGGGCGGAGTCGACCGAGCCGGTTCCGGAGGGCGGCTCGTCGGCGAACACATCGATGCCCGCGCTCATGTCGGTGGTGTTGAGCGCGTCGAGCAGGGCGTCCTCGTCTACGACCTCGCCCCGGGAGGTGTTGATCAGCACGGCGTCATGCTTCATCTTTGCCAGGAACCCCGCATTGACCATCCCCGTCGTGCCGGGGCCGCCGGGCACGTGCAACGACACGATGTCGGCGGCGGCCAGCACGGCGTCTAGGTCGGGAAGGGCCACAACGCCAATGTCGGCCATCCGCTGGCGCACGCTGCGACTGCGGGCCTTGTCCTCGGTGACCACCTTGATCCCGCAGGCAGCGGCTCGCTGGGCCGTCTCCAGGCCGATGGCGCCCATGCCGATGATGCCGAGAGTGGAGCCGTAGAGGCCCCTCGCGCTGCTGTAGGCCTTCTTGTTCCAGGAGCCTGCCCGCGCGTCGGCTGTGGAGGACGCGATGTGACGATCGGTCGCGAACACGAGCCCCATTGCGAGTTCGGCCACCGCAACGGCGTTGCGGCCGGGAACGTTGCACACGAATATCCCGAGTTCGGCCGCCCTCTGGCAGTCGATGGTGTTGGTGCCGGCCCCGGCCCGAACCACCAGTCCCAGGTTGGTTCCGGCCTCCATCGCCGGCCCGGTGACCCGCGTGCTGCGCACGACCAGCGCGTCGAAACCGGCTACGTGCGCCGGCAGGTCATCCGCGGTGAGCGACGGCTTCATGACGCACTCGTCGCCACCGGCGCGCAACCGTTCGACTGCGCTGTCGGACAGGCCGTCGGCGAACAGGATCCTCATGCGGCTACCACCTTTGGGAACTCAAGGGCGGCGGGAGTACGCGGGCGGAACCGTTTTGGAACAGTTCCGCATGTCGGAACGCTCATCGTAGGTCGGCGGGCGTAGCCTGTCTCGGGGGTCGGCTGAAAGATCCGACGGTTTTGCCGCGGGGCCCGAGAGACCACAGGCGGGATTGATGACCGAACAGTTCGAATTGACCGAGGGCGGTGCCGTGCTGATGGACGGCAACCGGCTGCGGGACGAGATCGTGGCCGAGCTCAACGCCGAGATCACTGCGGCGGGTGGGCCGGAGGTCTGTCTGGCCACCGTGCTGGTGGGCGACGACAAGCCGAGCCGCATATACGTGCGCAACAAGCAGCGCAAGGCGGCGGAGGCGGCCATGGTGTCGCGCCATGTCGAGCTAGGCGCCGACGCCAGCCAGTCCGAGGTGGAGCAGGCTGTCGGCGATCTGGCCCGAGATCCCGGCGTGCACGGGATTCTGGTGCAACTCCCGTTGCCGGAGGGTTTGGACGCCGACGCTGTCCTGGAGCTGATCCCTCCGGAGAAGGACGTGGACGGTCTCACGCCCAGGTCGATGGGCCGGCTGGTCAGGGGTCAGCGGGGTCATGTGCCGTGCACCCCGCTGGGGGTCATGCGTCTACTGGACCGCTACGGGGTGGCGGTTTCCGGCAAGAGCGCGGTGGTGATCGGCCGGTCGACCCTGGTGGGGCTGCCCCAGATACTGCTGCTGGGGCGAAAGGGGGTGGACGCCACACCGACGCTGGCCCACAGCCGCACGCCGGAGCTGCAGGACGTGTGCCGGCAGGCCGACATCATCGTGGCCGCGGCCGGCATGGCCAGGCTGGTCACTGCCGACTTCGTGCAGCCGGGTGCGGCCGTGATCGACGTGGGGATCTCGCGGACGGCCGACGGCATCGTCGGCGACGTGGACTTCGAGTCGGTCCAGGCGGTGGCGGGCGCGGTGACGCCGATGCCGGGCGGAACCGGCCCCATGACGATTGCCTGCCTGCTGCAGAACACCCTGGCCGCAGCCCGGATGCTGGGGGCGGTCCCGGACTAGGTGTGTCCCTCCGAGCTAGGTCGGCTCGGGTCGCCGTGCCGGACTAGGGCTGGGCCGGCTCGCCTACGGGATCTTGAGGTGGCGGCGGACGGCCCAGTTGAACAGGTCCCAGCCGTAGTCACTGAACACGATGTCGTCGCGGGAGGCCCGGGCGGCCTCGGCTGAGACGGGCAGCCCGTGGCGGGCCTTCATCTGCACCTCGGCCACCCGTTCCATCAGGACGAACCAGCCGATGGCGTCGGCGGGGCTGGACCCGACGGTGAGCAGCCCGTGGTTGGCGAGTATCACGGCCCGGCACTCGCCGAGCGCGACGGCGATGCGCTTGCCGCCGTCGCAGGAGAGGATCTGGACCTCTTCGTCGTCGAACAGGGCCTGATCCTCGAAGAACAGCGTCGATTCCTGGGTGATCGGCTCGATCATGCGCCGCTCGGCCGCGAACGGCGTGCCCCAGGCGGTGTGCACGTGCGCGGCCGCCCCCACGTCGGGCCGGGCCTCGTGGATGGGGTGGTGGATGTGGTAGGCGGTGTTGTTGATGCGGGCGGGGCGATTGTCCTGGTCGACAGCGCTGCCGTCGGGGGCGACGAGCACCATGTCTGAGGGCTGGGCCCGCTCGAAGGGGACCCGGTGGCGGAGCAGCCACATGTGGTCGGGCTGCTCGGTGTCGCGGCAGGTGATGTGGCCGTCGCCGAGCTCGCCCCAACGCAAGGCCGCGAACAACCGGTACGAGGTGGCCAGGTCCTCCAGCAGCCGAGCCCGCTCCGCCACGGGATCAGCCAACACCGGCTCCACCGCCGGCCACCCCCTATCCGACCCAGTCACAACCCCATTCTGCCACCACTCCACGCTCCTTGGTCAAGGTGCGATCCGGCAAGTTGCCACCGCCTGTCACACTCGCCCTCTATTGTCTTGATTGATGAGAGTCCTTGCATTCTCCGATCTTCACCTCGATGCCCCGTTCGCTCAGGGCGGTCCGGAACTTGCCTCGCTGCGACGGGCCGACCTCCGCCACACTTTGCAGCGGATCGTGGGCCTTGCCAGCGAGCTCAAAGTCGATGCTCTGTTGTGTGCCGGCGACCTGTACGAGCAGGAGCGCTTCACCCCCGACACTGTCAGGCTGTTGGAAAGGGTCTTTGCGGAGATCCACCCGACTCGTGTACTGATCGCACCCGGGAACCACGACTGGTACGGCTCGTCGAGCATCTATGCGACCGCGTCATGGTCGCCGAATGTCCATGTCTTTGATTCCCCAAGGCTCAGCCCGTGGGATGAGTTCGATGGTGTGCGCGTTTGGGGGTTCGCTCACGTGAAGCCGTCAGGCACTGGCAACCCGTTAGAAGGGTTCAGCGCCGATGGCGATGCCATACACGTCGGACTCCTACATGGGTCCGAGATGTCGGGGTGGTCGTGGGCGGCGATGGAGGACCCGAAGAAGCAGGATCACGCGCCGTTCTCAGCCGACCAGATTGCGCCCGCCGGACTGTCACACTGCGTCGTCGGCCACTACCACAAGAAGGTTCAGGGCGAGCACCACACCTACGGTGGCGCACCAGCCGCGTTGTCGTTCGGTGAGCCGGGCAATGGGGGTGCTGTCGAGATCACCTTCGATGGCGGAGAGGGCGCGCCGAAGCGCGACTGGCACCGCGTCTCAAGCCTCAGGGTTCACGCGGACCTTGAACTGGACGTATCGGGTTGTAGCGACCTAACGCAGATTGAGGGCAAGCTTGGCGACCTGGTGGCGCCGCTCACCGGAATAGCGCGAGTGACGATTCATGGCGACCTTGAGCCTGACGTCGATCTCGACTTTGGCTCGCTAGAGCAGCAGTTGGGACCGCTCGATCACCTCAGCATCCGGGCAGGCGATATCCGTCCCGGTTACGACCTCGACACGATCGCAGGGGAGTCCACCGTTCGAGGGCAGTTCGTCAGGTCCGTCAGGGATAGCGAGGAACTCTCGGAGGAGCGCAAGCAGCGCGTGATCGTCACCGGCCTTCGGGCTCTAGCGGGCCGTGAGGACTTGGAGGTCGTCTAAGGGATGTGGTTCAAGAGCATCGATGCCAGAGCATTCGGCCCCTTCGTTGATCGGCACCTGCCGTTCGAGACAGGTCTGAACGTCGTTCACGGTCCCAACGAGTCGGGTAAGTCGACCTTGCACGCAGCGCTCACTGCCGCGCTCTGCGGCTTGCGACGGCGTCGCGGCCGTGACCCGGCGAGAGAGAAGTTCACGGCTCGTTATCGCCCCTGGGGTACTGCCGACGGTGATCCGTGGCGCGTCAAGACGGAGGTGGTGCTTGACGACGGCCGCTGCATCGCTATCGAACGCGATTTCAAGAACGGCACAACTGAGGCTTACCACGCTGACATGGGCCGCGAGTTCTCGGAGCTTCCGATGAACGAGGGCAGCGAGGATGCAGCGAAGCTGGTCGGGCTCGACCGTGAGACCTTCCCCATGACTGCATCGGTCCGTCAGGCCAGCATCGTGTCCGATCTTGGAAACCCTGACGCACTACAGCAGCATTTGGCGAGAGCCGCGGCTGGCGGCACGGGCGGTACTGCCGCCGGCGCAATCGGGAAGATCGAGGCGTTCAAGAAGGAGCAGGTCGGCCTCGATCGCCCTAACACCAACAAACCACTCAGGAAGTCGAAGATGGGTGTCGAGCGGGCGCGAGTGAGGCTGTTCGAGGCCAGAGAGGAGCACGACGAGTATCTCAAGCTGGTGTCAGAAGTGGAAGCGCATCGGCGCAAGGCCATGACGCTTGAAGGCGAGAAGAAGACGACAGAAGCGCAGCGGGACTACCGGGCGGCCAAAGACAGGGAGGATCAGCTCGTAGCCGCGGCGACGAAGATCGATGAGTGGCAGACGCGTTTCAATGCCGGTGATCCCTCTCAGAGCGAACTCGCGGCGCCGCTCGAGCTATCCAAGGCCTTGGCGCGGGTCGAGAGCCTTTCCGGTACCACCTCCACGACTCTGGCCGCTGTTCCAGAACTTGAGCGGCAACTGGACGAACTAGATGGCAGTGACGAACTGCCATGTCCTGAACTGGTCGAAGTGCAGAGGTCTGTTGCGCTGCTGCGGAGGCTTGACTCCCCTGAGAGTGGTGAGGTCCGGGGGGCAGCGCCCAGGGTGAGGGCTCTCATTCCGGCGCTGGTCGTCGCGACCGTGCTGGCTGCGATAGTCGGCATGTTCCTTGGGCCCGGCGTCGGATTCTTGGCTGCCATCGCGGGCGGCACTGCCGTCGCCCTAGCCACTCGTGCCTTGCAGCGGACGAAGCATGGTGGAGCGAGTCGAGCTTCTCAGCCGCCCGGGGGCGCATCTCGGAACGCCGCGCGGGACGAGGCTGTGCGTCGATTGAGTGAGTGGCGTCTGCCTTCCGATCCCGACGATGCCGTGCGTGAGGCGTCGCGCCGCCTGCAGGCGCGGACCGAGCGCTCGGCAAGCCGGAATCGACTCATACAGGACCTGGAGCTTCGGCGCAGCTTCGACAAGACGGAGACTTGCCGCCAACATCGCCATGATGAGGCTTGGACCAGCCTGCGGGGCCTGGCTTCGGTGCATGGTGTGGAAGGATCCGACGAGGAGGTCCGTCTCGCTGTCCAGACACTTCTCGACGAACACGAGGAAGCGCAGGAGCGCCGCGACGACGCTGTGGCGGAGTGGGGCCGGTACCAGCAGGCTCTGGCTGGCCGCGAGCCGCGGGACTGGCATGATGACGCTTCCGCTGCACGGACCGAGGCGAGTAGTTGCTTCGGACGGCTTCGGGAGTTGGGTATCGAGCCATCTGATCCGTCTCTCAATGAATCAGAGCTTGAGGCCAAGGTCACCGCGCTGGACGAAGAGATCCGGAAGGCCTCCGAGGAGGCGAAGCTGGTAGAGGGCAAGCTGTCGCGCGTTGACCAGGAAAGCGTCGATGTGGCCGCGGCCGAGGCTCTAATGCGCGAGGCTGAGGCAGAGTTGAGCCGCGTGGAACGCCTAGCCGACACGCTCGACAAGACGCGGGATTTCCTTGAGAGGGCGGCCGAGAATGCTCATCAACTGTTGGCGCCGAAGCTTGGCACTGAGATGACTCGGTGGATCCCTCAGATAACGGGCGGCCGTTATATGGAGATCCAGGTCGACCCCGGCGACTTGAACGTCACTCTGGTGACGGCCGCTGGCGAGCGGCGTCCCGCCCGACTGGTGTCGCGGGGCACCACGGAACAGGCCTACCTGGTGCTGCGGCTAGTACTTGCGCAGGTGCTTTCCGCAGACCATGAGACTTGCCCGGTGCTACTTGATGACCCCACTGTGCACGCTGACTCCACTCGCAAGACCGAGATTCTCAACTATCTGCTCGCCGCATCTCGGGAACATCAAGTGGTCGTCTTTTCCCAGGAACAGGAGGTGCTGGACTGGGCGAAGAACCAGCCAGACGGGGCGGTTCATCTCATCGAACTGGCCGATCCACAGCCAGCCTAGGCTTCGTTCAGCAACCCCGCCGCGATCAAGTGATTCAAGTCCAACTTCACGCCGAAGTTGTCTTGCTTGCCGACAATCACGCCCTCTATTGTGGTGGGAGTCTTGATACGCGCGGCCCAGATTGACGCGGTCTCCCGATCAATGTGACCGACCTTGATGGCTGTTCGTCGGCTGAAGCTCTCCTCTGAGCCAGTCCACACCGCTATTGCGTTGGAGTCGTGTGGGTTCTCCGGTTCTGGAACCAAATAGAACTGAACACCCAACTTACGCCACTCACCGTACTGCTTCACGAGTGGACCGGCCGCGTCGATCAGCTTCCGGATTTCGTCGGCATGGAATGACTCTCCGACAATGTCGAAGAAGCACTCGTCTCGTTCTGGCGCCTCCCACAGTCCAATCCTGAGCTTGTGTCGGCGTCGCAAGAGACCCATAGGAACTCCATCCTTGTCGTGACGGCGCTACTGGCAGGCTAGTGGTTGTAAGAGGGCTGGCCGGCGGCCGTGGCCTCCGGGCTGCAGGGCGCATGCCTAGGCCAGCGCCCAGGATGCGCTGTCTTGCTCCTTCCATCACCTCAAGAGCCTACGGCGGCCTATGGACATGCTTAAAAAATCATGAAAAAGATGTAAACGGGCTACTATGGTTGGCGAGTCGTGCAATATAGGGAGGTGGTTGTGAACGAGGAACGGGTCCTGAGGCGGATGAGAAGCCAGTACGGGGTCATCACTCGTGCGCAGGCACTTGCCGACGGCATGACCAAGGCCCAGATCGACCACTGTGTGCGCACGGGCGGCTGGGTGCGCGAAGCCCGGGGCGTGTACCGGCACGCTGCGGCGGCTCCTACACCGATGTCGAGGCTGCTCGCCGCCTGTGTGGCCCACAATGGCTTGGCTAGCCACCGGTCGGCAGCAGCCCTGCACGGGATCGAGGGATTCAAGCTCGACCGCGTCGAGTTGACGGTCCCGTCGGGCAAACGCCCGTCGATGGCGGGCGTGAGGCTTCACCAGTCGACCATGATGAGCTTGGCCGAGCCGACAGACCGACAGGGGGTGCCCTGCACTGGCCGAGCCCGGACCGTTGTGGACCTGGCCTCCGTGGTCACGCCCAAGCGGCTGGAGCGCGTGATCGACGCAGTGCTGCGGGACGGGCTGCTTCGGCCGTCCGACCTGTACGGGGCGCTCGCGACTCACGCCCGGCGAGGTCGCCAAGGGTGCCCGGTTCTGCGCGCCGTGCTCGACGACCGTCTTGGTGACGATCCCGTTCCGCTGAGCGAGTGGAGCCGGATGGTCGAGGACCTGCTGATCGGCTCAGGACTGTCCCGTCCCCGCCTTGAGTACCGGATCTACGATGACGCCGGAGCGCTTCTTGCCCAGGTCGATCTCGCGTACCCAGCCCATCGGGTGGCCATCGAGCTCGACAGCGTCCGGTATCACCTGAATCGCGAGTCCTTCGTGTCCGACCCGCGGCGACGGAACCGTCTCACGGTTGCCGGCTGGAAGGTGCTGTCCTTCACTTGGGAGGACTACGTCAAGTGTCCGAGCGCGCTATGCGATGCCGTCGCCGCCGCATGCAACTCTCCTGTGCATTCTTAATGTAGTTGACCCCATCAGGTCGGCACAACTACATTAAGAATGCGGGACTGACCCGCGAGGCGGCAGAGGTAGGGGCGAGCGGGGGCTAGCTGCGGTGGGAGGATTGCCAGGTGACGGTGGTGGCTACCTGGTTGAATGTGAAGACGTGCAGGCCGGTCACGCCGAGGTCGTCCAAAGACGGGCTCAGGGCCATCAGGATGTGGTCGGGGTCGTAGTTGGGTGAGGTCATCAGCTTCATGATGGCGGCCCGGTTCTTGCGCAGGTACCGCAAGGAGGGCCCAACCCCTAGGCGCGCTCCCATAGTGAGCAGCTTGGCCCGATCCACCACTCCCGAGATCCCGAGATGCACGGGCAGCGTCATCCCCGCGGCCCGCTCGCCCCGCAGCCAGGCTTCGATGCGCTCCGGGTCGAAGCACATCTGCGTGCTGCAGTAGCCCTCCACGCCGGCCTCTGCCAGCAGCGCCTGCTTGGCGTGCAGAGCGTCATGGAGCACTTCCTCAGCGATGAGCGGATGGCCGTGCGGGTAGGCGGTCACGCCGATCGTGCTCAGCCCGTGGTCGCACTCCAGCAGGTCCCGCAGGAACGACGCCGCGTCCGAGTAGGCGCCGGGCGACTCCACATCGCCGCCGACCAGGAACATCGTCGACACTCCGGCCGAGCGGAACCAGCCGGCCAGCTCGGACACCCGGGCCCGATCGGTCACCATCCGGGCGGAAACATGCGGGATGGCCTCATGACCCAGCTCCATCAACCGCTCGGTGATCTCGCAGGTGGCGTCCTGACCCTTCACGGGGGACGCGGTCACCGAGACCCGGGAACCGGCGGGGAGAGCCTCGATCGCCGCGTCGAGGCTCTTGAGCGGGATGACCTCGAAGGTCAGATCCCTGACGAGGTGCAGCCGGTGGTGGCGGGCTCCGAGGGTCTCCGCCGACAGCGCGACGCGCCGCAGCTTGGAAAGCATCTCCGTCGCAGGTCAGCTGAGGCCGACGATGTTGCCGTCGGCGTCGATATCGATTCCCACCGCCGCCGGCACCCGTCCCAGGCCCGGCATGGTGCGCATGTCGCCGCAGATGGGGTACACGAAACCGGCGCCAACCGATGCCCGCACCTCGCGCACCGGGAGCGTCCACGCCGTCGGAGCGCCCTTCAGTGTCGGATCCGACGAGATCGACAGGTGGGTCTTGGCGATGCACACCGGCAGGTTCCCGAACCCGGCATCCGTGTAGGTGGCCAACTGCTTGTCGGCGGTGCTGGAGTACTCCACCCCGTCGGCGCCATAGACCCGGGTGGCCACCGTCTCGATCTTGGACTTCAGCGATGCCTCGTCGGGGTACAGCACCGCGAAGTCGCTGGGCTCCTCGGCCGCTTCGGCCACCGCCTCGGCCAGCTCGGCCGCGCCCCGGCCGCCGTCCGCGAAATGGGTGGTGACCGCCGAGCGAGCGTCGTACTCGGCTGCGATCTCGCCGATGGCGGCGACGTCAGCCGGGTGGTCCTCGGGGAACACGTTGATGGCCACCACCGGCGTGCAGCCGTGGATGCGCATGTTCTCGAGCTGCTTGCGCAGGTTGTCGCCGCCCGCGTGCACCTCGTCGGGATTCTCGGCCAGGATCGCCTCCGGCAGCGGACGGCCGGCCACGATCCTGTGCTTGCCGGAATGGGCCTTCAGGCCCCGCACGGTGGCCACCAGCACCGCTGCGTCGGGAGCGATGCCGGAGTAGCGGCACTTGATGTTGAAGAACCGCTCGGCGCCCATGTCGGCGCCGAAACCGGCCTCGGTGAGCAGGAAGTCCGACGTGCGGATGCCCACCTGGTCGGCCACGATGGAGGAGTTGCCGGTGGCGATGTTGCCGAACGGCCCGGTGTGCACCAGCGCAGGCGTGTTCTCGAGCGTCTGCATCAGGTTGGGCTTGATGGCCTCGCGCAGGATCACCGCCATCGAGCCGGCCACCCCGATCTCTTCGGCGGTCACCGGCGTGCTGGCCTTGGTGTAGCCCACCACGATGCGGCCCAGCCGGGCCCGCAGGTCGTGGAGACCGGTGCACAGCGCGAGCGCGGCCATGACCTCCGACGCGGCGGTGATGTCGAAGCCGGACTCCCGGGGCACGCCGTCGAGCCGCCCGCCCAGTCCCAGAGTGATGTTGCGCAGAGCCCGGTCGTTCACGTCGAGCACCCGGCGCCAGGTGATGTTGTGGATGTCGAGGCCGGCCTCGTTGCCGTGGTAGAGGTGGGCGTCGACCATGGCCGAGCACAGGTTGTGGGCTGCGGTCACGGCGTGCATGTCGCCGGTGAGATGGAGGTTGAACAACTCCATCGGCACTACCTGGCTGTGGCCGCCGCCGGCGGCGCCGCCCTTGATCCCGAAGGTCGGGCCCATCGACGGCTGTCGGATGGCGATGGTGGCACTGCGCCCGATGTGCTGGAAGGCCTGGCCTAGCCCGACGGTGGTGGTGGTCTTGCCCTCGCCGAGCGGGGTGGGGGTGATGGCCGACACCACCACGTAGCGGGCCCGCGGCCGACCGGCGTCGGCCATGGCTCCGACCGCGTCGAGGCTCACTTTGGCCGCGCCCGCGCCGTAGGGTTCCAGCATCTCCGCCGGGATTCCGGCGTCGGCGGCGATCTCTCCGAGAGGCTTCAGATTGGCCTGGGAGGCGATCTCCAGATCGGTCGGAAACGGCATCGTTGCCCTTCCTTTCGCAGCAGTCTTGCGCGGTTGCGGGCACCGGCCGGCGTGTTGGCGCGGCACCGTCCCCGAGGGTAGCTTGTCGTTCCGTATAGCGGAACGATTCCGCATTACAGAACAGGCTGTGGTGCCTGCCCTCAAGGCGGACGCCGCAGACTACATGGGAACCCAGAGGCCGAGCGGACTGGGAGCGATCTGTGAACGATTTCGCGAGGAGCGGAGCGAGGCCGTGGCCCGAGCGGCCCGTGAGCGCAGCGAACAAGAGCGGGAATGACGCCGCTGGCGCGGCAGCACAGGAGGATTGGTTGTGAGCGAGTTCCGCGCCAGCGCCAAGTGCGTGGTGATCGGGGCCGGCATAGTCGGCAACTGTCTCGTAGGCCACTTGACCAAGCTCGGCTGGAACGACTTGGTGCTCATCGACAAGGGGCCCCTGCCCAACCCCGGCGGGTCGACCGGTCACGCATCGAACTTCATCTTCCCGGTGGACCACAACAAGGAGATGTGCCTGCTCGGAGTGCAGAGCGCCAACCAGTACCGCGACCTCGACCTGTCGGTCGACTCAGGCGGGATCGAAGTGGCCCGCACCCAAGAGCGGATGGACGAGCTGCAGAGGCGCATGACGTCGGCCACCGCCTGGGGAGTGGAGGCCCACCTGCTCACCCCCGAAGAGGTGGCCGAGCTTGTCCCATTCGTCAACACCGAGGTCATTCTGGGCGGCTTCTACTGCCCGACGGTGTCGGTGGTGGACTCGCTGGAGACCGGAACGGTCATGCGCCGTCTGGCCACCGACAACGGGTGCCGGGTGCTGGCCAACACCGAGGTGCTCGACATCGTCACCGAGCCCGGCCCCAACCCGGGCGACCACACCGTCAAGGCCGTGGTGACCGACGCCGGCACCATCGATACCGAGTACGTCGTGATCGCCTGCGGCGTGTGGTCCAACCGGCTGGCCAACATGGCCGGTGGCCACATCCCGCTGGTCCCCGCCGTGCACCAGATGGCCGACGTGGGACCGATGGACATCCTGGCCGCCACCGGCAACGAGATCGGCTACCCGATCGTGCGCGACATGGACACGTTCTGCTACGAGCGCCAGACCGCCGGCTCGATGGAAGTGGGCTCCTACGCTCATCGCCCCATCTTCCACCACCCCGACGACATCCCCTCCAACGAGGAGGCCGCGCTCTCGCCGACGGAGATGCCGTTCACCCCCGACGACTTCGATCCCCAGATGGAGCAGGCCATCGAGTTGATGGACATGCTGGGCGACGCCGAGATCAAGTACGCCATCAACGGCCTGCTGTCGCTCACCCCCGACGCGATGCCGTGCCTGGGCGAGGTTCCCGAGGTCCGGAACCTGTGGTCGGCCGCCGCGGTGTGGGTCAAGGAGGGGCCGGGCATGGCCCAGGTGGTGGCCGAGTGGATGACTTTCGGGTATCCCCGGGTGATCGATGCCCACGGTGCCGACATCGCCCGCTTCTATCCCGAGGAGCGCCCGGACGATCACATCTGGGCCCGCTCCGCCGAGCACTTCAACAAGACCTACGGCATCGTGCATCCGGCCGAGCAGTGGGAGAGCCGCCGCAACCTGCGGGTCGGGCCCTACTTCTCGCGCCAGGAGGACCTGGGCGCCTTCTTCTTCCAGGCCCGCACCTGGGAGCGGCCCCAGTGGTTCGAGTCCAACGCCGACCTCGTGGAGCGCTACGGCCTGTCCGAGCGGGAGGTCGAGTGGGACAACCGCTGGTGGAGCCCGATCACCAACGCCGAACACCTCAACCTGCGCGACAACTGCGGGCTGGTCGATCTCAGCGCCTTCCAGATCTACGAGCTCACCGGGCCGGGCGCGGTCGCCTACGCCGACTACCTCGCGGTCAACAAGATCGACGTGCCCGTCGGCCGCTCCATCTACACACCGTGGCTCACCCCCGACGGCGGCTTCCACTCCGACCTGACCATGATGCGCATGGGCGAAGACCGGGTGCGGATCGTGACTGGCGTGTTCGACGGCGGCCGCGACGAGTTCTGGACCCGGCGCCACATGCCCACGGACGGATCGGTGACGTTCGCCAACATCACCGACGACATCACCACCCTCGGCCTGTGGGGACCCAACGCCCCGGCCGTCCTGGGCGCCATCTGCGAGGCCGACCTGAGCCAGACCGGCTCGTCCTACGGCTCGCTGGTGGACGTCGAGCTCGACTGCGGGACCGGCCGGCCGGTGCCGGCCACGCTGTTCCGCATCTCGTACGTGGGCGACACCGGCTGGGAGATCTACCTGGCCTGGGACGACGGCCCCGCAGTCTGGGACACGCTGATGCGGGTCGGAGCCGACTACGGCCTGCGACCCACCGGCGGCGGCGTCTACGGCACTTCCGGCCGTCTGGAGAAGGGCTACCGCCTCATGGGCGCCGAGCTGGAGAGCGAGTACAACCCGCTGGAGGCCGGCCTGGCCCGCCCCCGGGTCAAGGCGGCCGACTTCATCGGCAAGGAGGACTACCTGGCGGCCAGGGAAGCGGGCGATCCCGAGGTGCAGATGTGCGTGCTCACGGTGGAGGACCTGCACGACGCCCGGGGCCGCAAGCGCTACATGCAGGGCGGCAACGAGCCGATCCTCACCGGCGACGGCGATCGCATAGTCGACTCCCACGGCCGGGTGTCGAGGGTCACCACCGCAGGCCCCGGCCCTTCGGTGGGCAAGCACCTGCTGATGGGCTACCTGCCCTCGGATCTGGCCGCGCCCGGCACCGAGCTCCAGGTCATGTACATGAACGAGCTGTTCCCGGTGCGGGTGGCGGGCACCGGCGCGGTGTTCGACCCCGACGACGCCCGCATGAAGAGCTAGAGGCCGAGCGGGTAGGGAGCAGTCCATGAGGTTTTTCGCAGGGCGCCGAGCGAGGCCGTGGCCCGAGCGGCCCGTGAGCGCAGCGAACAAGAGCGGGAACTAGCGCGGACGCGGATATGCGGATCCTGTGCTGCGTGAAGCGGGTGCCGGCTCCCGGCGCAAAGATCAACGTCACCGCCGACGGCCTGGCCGTGGACGCGGCCCACCTGGGCTTCACCACCAGCCCGCACGAGGAGTGCGGCGTGGAGGAGGCGGTGCAGATCGCGGAGCGCACCGGCGGCGAGGTGACCGTGCTCACCCTGGGTCCGGCTGAGGCCGCCGAGCAGCTGCGCTACGCGGCGTCGGTGGGCGCTCACCACGGCGTGCTGATCCAGACCGACGGATCGGCCTGGGACCCCCAGCGCACGGCCCGAGCCCTGACCGCGGCCATCCAATCGCTGGAAGCCCACGGTGGCGTCTTCGACCTGATCCTGTTCGGCAACGAATCGGCCGACTCGGGCGGCTTCCAGGTGGGGGTGCGGGTCGCCTTTGCGTTGGGTCGCCCCATTGTCAACGGCATCAAAGGAATCGAGATAGAGGGATCGGGCGTACGGGCCCGCCGCGAGATCGACGGCGGCTTCGAGGTGTACGAGTTGGACCTGCCGGCAGCGCTCGGAGTCAAGGAGGGCATCAACCTGCCCCGCTACCCGACGATGAGGGGCCGGCTGGCGTCCAAGAAGCTGGAGATCACCGCGCTCGAACTCGAAGCCGCCGCCTCTGGTGGTCAGGCTCTGGTCCGCCTGCACCGGCCCGCGGAGACCGTGTCGCAGACGGTGATCCTCGGCGACGGCCCCGCCGCCGCCCCCGCCGCCGTCGACGTGTTCGAGGAACTGGGGCTGGTGTGATGGCCGGCCATCCCGAAATTGATGCAGTTCTTGCCCCCAGAGGGAGACAACTGCGTCAATTTGCAGCCGCGACGGCGGAGTTGCCGAAGACAGGAGCGGTGTGATGCTGCTGGTGGTGCTCGAACACGACCGGGGCACGCTCGGCGAGCCTGCCCGGGAGGCGCTCACGTTCGGCCGGACGCTGGCCGCGAAGATGGGTGTGGAGATGCACGGGGCCGTCATCGGCGCCTCTGCGGCCGGACCGGGCCCGGCGGTGGAAGAGGCGGGCGCTCACGGAGCCGCCCGGCTGTACACCGTGGAACACGACGTGCTGAGCGACTTCGGTCCCGAGGCGTGGGGAGAGTCGATCGCACAGCTGGTGAGCGTTCTCGGCCCGCGGGCCGTTCTGGCCTGCGGAAGCGAGCGGGGCAACGAGGTGATGGCCCAGGCCGCCGCCCGCCTCGATCAGCCGTTCGTCGCCAACTGCACCGACGTCACCCCGCCCGCCCACGAAGGCGGGCAGTGGTCCATGACCCGCATCCAGTGGGGAGGGTCGCTGCTGGAGGACGCCACCGTCGCCGCGGCCGGCACCGCGCTGCTCACCTGCGGCCTGCACACGGTGGCCTCCGCACCGGTAGAGCCCGCGCCCGCCGCGCCCCCCGACACGCAGGCCGTGGCCGTGGAGCTGGACGCCTCGCTGGCCCGCACCGTGGTCAAGGACCGGGTCGTGCTGGAGGCGGGCGTCACCCTGCCCACCGCGCCGGTGGTGGTGGGCGGCGGCCGTGGCGTCGGCTCCGCCGAGGGGTTCGCCCCGCTGGAGGAGCTGGCCGAGCTGCTGGGCGGACGGGTCGGTTGCAGCCGGGCCGTCACCAACAACGGCTGGCGGCCCCACTCAGACCAGGTCGGCCAGACAGGCACCCGCATCGCCCCGGAGATCTACATCGCCTCGGGCATCTCCGGCGCCATCCAGCACTGGGTGGGCGCTATGGGCTCGAAGCACATCTTGGCCGTCAACATCGACCCCGAGGCCAACATGGTGGTGAAGGCCGACTGGGCGGTGATAGGCGACTTGCACCAGGTCATCCCGGCCATGAACGCCGAGATCCGCCGCCGCCAGGACCGACCATGAGCAACGCCGTAGCTTCACTGCGAATTGGCAGCGCTGTGCTCGCTATGCGTGCATTCTGCTGCCAATTTGCGAGCCGTGCGGCTCGGGTGACGCTCGGGGTGTTGACGTGACTGTGCAGTCGATCCAGCGGTCGTTCGCGCTGTTGCGGGCGCTGGCGCTGGGTCCGGTGGGCGTCACCGAACTGGCCGAGCGGGTCAACCTGCCAAAGAGCACCGTGGCGCGCCTGCTGGCTTCCCTCGAGGAGGAGCAGGCCGTCGAACAGACCGAGGCCGGCGGCGAGTACCGGCTGGGCTCGGGCCTCACCGATCTCGCCGGATCGGCTCCCCGGGGCCGCAACCTGGTGGCTGCGGCCCGGCCGCACCTGCTGGAGCTGGCCGAGAGCCTGGATGAGGTCGCGGGGCTGTCGGTCATCGACGGCGGGCAGGTCTACTACCTCGACCAGACCGAGTCCTCCTCCAACATCCAGGTACGGGACTGGACCGGCGAGCACGCCCCACTGCACGCCGTGCCTTCGGGCCTGGTGATCCTCGCCCACCAGCGCCCCGACTTCATCAACCGGTATCTGGCCTCGCCGCTGGTGCAGTGCACGCCCTGGACTATGACCGACCCCGACGAGCTCCGGGACCGCCTTGAGCAGATCCGCAGCATCGGGTACGCCTGGGTGTACGAGGAGTTCGCGGAGGAACTCAACTCCGTGGCCGCCCCCGTATTCGAGAGCGGGGGACACGTGGAGGCGGCCCTGCACGTCCACGGGCCTGCGTACCGATTCCCGGACCCAGACGACACCCACGACCACGGGATGGCGGTGATCGAGGCGGCCGGCCGCCTCTCGATGCAACTATCGGACTGAGATCCGGGCGCCGGCCAGGATCGGGTGCCTCAGGATCGGCCGCCGGCCAGGATCGGGTGCCTCAGGATCGGCCGCCGGCCAGGATCGGGCGCCTCAGGATCGGCCGCCGGCCAGGATCGGGCGCCTCAGGATCGGCCGCCGGCTAGCCGGCGGCCACCTGGGCCGCAACGTCCTCGATCCCGACCCGCTGCGTGTCGCCGGTGGCCCGCTCGGTGAGCTCGACCTCGCCGTCGGCCACCGCCCGGCCGGCGGTGATCCGCCATGGGATGCCGACCAACTCCGCGTCGGCGAACTTCACGCCGGCCCGGGCGTCGCGGTCGTCCAGCAGCACCTCCACGCCCTGCCCCTGGAGCTCGCCGTACAGCCGCTCGGCCGCGACCACTGCGGCGTCGTCGCGCATGCTGGCCACGGTGATGACCGTTGCATAGGGGGCTACCGCTGCCGGCCAGACGAGGCCCCGGTCGTCGTGGTGCACTTCGGCCACCGCGGCCATGGCCCGGCCGATGCCGATGCCGTAGGAGCCCATGGTGATGGTGCGCTCCACGCCGTCGGCGTCCAGCACGGTGGCGCCCATGGCCTCGGAGTAGCGGCGACCCAGCTTGAAGATGTGGCCGGTCTCGATGCAGCGGACGACCTCCAGGGGGTGGCCGCAGTTCACGCACGGCTCGCCGGCCGACACCTCCCGCAGGTCGAGCCACTCGTCCACGGTGACGTCGCGGTCCACGTCCACCCCGGAGTAGTGCCAGTCGTCCTCGTTGGCGCCGGTGGCCAGGTTTCGCCGTCCCCGCAGCGCGTGGTCGGCCACGATCCGAAGGTCTTTCACACCGACCGCGCCCAGCGAGCCGGGGTGGGCGCCCAAGTGCTCCAGCGTCTCGGCCGCCTCGGCCGGGCGGATCTCGACGGCGCGGGTGCCGTCGGCCAGCTTCTGGAGGTTGAGCTGATGGTCGCCCCGCACCAGGGCCAGCGTCATCGCTCCGTCGATCACCATGACCATGGTCTTGATCTGGCGGTGGGCGGGCGCTCCGCCCTCAGCCGTCTCCAGAGCCGCGATGGTGCGAACGCCCGGCGTCGGGAACCGGGCGAGATCGGCACTGGCTTCACCGTCGTCGACCGGCGCCAGCGTCGAAGTGGCCCTCTCGACGTTGGCCGCGTAGCCGCAGCCCGCGCAGTGGGCGATGTCGTCCTCACCGGCGGGGGAGGGCACCATGAACTCGACCGACCCGGTGCCGCCCATCATGCCCGACGACGCCTGCACCGCGATGGCGTCGAGCGAGAGCCGCTGGAAGGTCCGGGTGTAGGCCTCACGATGGGTCTCGAAGGCGTGGTCCAGCCCGGCGTCGTCGAGGTCGAAGGAGTAGCTGTCCTTCATGGCGAACTCGCGCACCCGCAGCAGGCCCGACTTGGGCCGGGGCTCGTCGCGGAACTTCCACTGGATCTGGTACCAGATCTGGGGCAGCGACCGGTACGACGTGATCTCCCTGGCGATCTCGCTGAACACCTCCTCGTGGGTCATCCCCAAGGCGAGGTCGGCCTCCTTGCGGTCCTGGAGCCGGAACATCTCGGGGCCGACCGAGTCCCAGCGCCCCGAGCGCTGCCAGATCGACGCGGGGTGCATGGCCGGCAGCAGGAACTCCTGGGCGCCTATCTCCTCCATGCCCTGGCGCACGATGTTCTCGACCTTGTCGTGCACCCGCAGACCCAGGGGCAGCAGCGAGTAGTGGCCGGCGTGGAGCTGGCGTATGAACCCGCCGCGCACCAGCAGCTTGTGGCTGGCCGCCTCGGCGTCGGCGGGTGCGTCGCGCAGCGTCGGGATGAACAGCTTCGACCATCTCATGGCTCCGTCACCGTATCGGTATCCCGGGCGGTTGGCCGTGCCCGCCAGAGGCCGAGCGGGCAGGTGAGCCAATCCGGTTCATACGGGCGAGGCCGTGGCCCGAGCGGCCCGTGAGCGCAGCGAACAAGAGCGGGAACACGCCGCCCCGACGCGGCGGGCTTGCACCTACCCGCGCGTGCCCGCAAGCCCCTCACCGGGAGGCAGTCCGCGTCTGCCGGGCGCGGTAGGGTTGGGATGGTGAACCGCAACCCGATCATCACCTGCGCGGTGACCGGTGCGGGCGACACCGCCGGCAAGCATCCCGACCTGCCGATAACGCCCTCTCAGATCGCGACGGCCGCGCTGGAGGCAGCCGATGCGGGCGCGGCCATCGTGCACATCCACGTGCGCGATCCCGCCACCGGCAAGGGCACCCGCGACGTGGGCCTGTACCGCCAGGTGCTCGAGCAGGTGAGGGCGGCCAACGGTGACGTGATCATCAACACCACGGCAGGCATGGGCGGTGACCTGCTGATCGGCGACCCCGACCCCTTCGACTTCGGGTCCGACGGCACCGACCTTGTGAGCGGCCTGGAGCGCCTCGCCCATGTGGAGGCCCTCAAGCCCGACATGTGCAGCATCGACTGCGGCACCCTGAACTTCGGCGAGGGCCACCAGGTGTACGTGAGTACCCCGAACATGATCCGCGACATGGCCAAGCGGGTCCGGGAGCTCGGAGTCAAGCCCGAGCTGGAGATCTTCGACACCGGTCACCTGTGGCTGGCCAACACGCTGGTGGACGAGGGCCTGATCGCCGATCCGGCGTGGATCCAGCTGTGCACCGGCATCCCCTACGGCACACCCACCGATGTGGGCCTGCTGGCCGCGCTGGTCCGCCTGCTGCCGGCCGGCGCCGAGTTCACCAGCTTCGCCCTGTCGGCCAACCAGATCCCCTGGGTGGCCCAGTCCATGCTGCTCGGCGGGCACATCAGGGTGGGCCTGGAGGACAACCTGTACCTCGCTCGGGGCGTGTTCGCATCGAACGCGGATCTGGTGCACCGGGCCCGTGAGGTAGTGGAGGCAATGGGGGGCAGAATCCAGTCCCCGGATCAGGCCCGCGAAACCCTGTCACTGGGTTGACGCTCGAGGGCAGGCTCAGAACAGCAAGGAGGAAAGGGGCAAATGGGCGGACGATCACGCGACAAGCGGCTGCCGCGGCTGACCACTCCGATGGTGCGCGACAACGGGAGGCTGCGTCCCGCCACCTGGGACGAGGCCCTCGACCGGGCGGCCGACGGCTTCCGGGCCGTCCTCGACCGCCACGGACCGGACGGCTTCGGCATGTTCAGCTGCTCGAAGGCAACCAACGAGATGAACTACGCCGCCCAGAAGTTCATCCGCACTGCAATCGGGTCGAACAACATCGACTCCTGCAACCGAACTTGACACGCTCCTTCCGTCGTCGGTCTGGCGACAGTGTTCGGAGCGGGGGGCGGGACCTCCTCGTACGCAGAGGTCGAGCAGGCCGACGTCATCCTGCTGTGGGGCTCCAACGCCCGTGAGGCCCACCCGATCTTCTTCCACCACGTCCTCAAGAGCCTCCGCAACGGCGCCCGGATGTACGCCATCGACCCCCGGCGCACGTCCTCGGCCAAATTCGCCGACCGGTGGCTGGGGCTGTCGGTCGGTACGGACATCGCGCTGGCCAACGCCATGGGGCGCGAGATCATCCACGCCGGGTTGCACGATCCCGACTTCATCGCCCACGCAACCCAGGGCTTCGAGGCCTACGCGGCCCATGTCGAGTCGTACACCCTCGATTGGGCGGCCGAACAGACCGGAGTGCCGGCCGAGGCCATCCGGGAGATGGCCCACGCCTACGCCACCGCACCCAAGGCTCAGATCCTCTGGACCCTGGGCATCACCGAGCACCACAACGCGGTCGACAACGTGGTGTCGCTCTGCAACCTGGCCCTGCTCACCGGCCACGTGGGCCGCTGGGGCTCGGGTCTGTGCCCCCTCCGGGGTCAGAACAACGTGCAGGGCGGCGGCGACATGGGCGCCATACCCAACAAGTTCCCCGGATTCCAGGATGTGGCCGACGACGAGGTGCGAGCCAAGTTCGAGGCCGTCTACGGCACCGAGCTCAACGGCGTGCCCGGCAAGCACTTGACGCTGATGTTCGAGGCGATGGAGGCCGGCGAGCTGCGAGCCTGCTACGTGATCGGCGAGAACCCGGCCGACTCCGAGGCCGACGTCGAGCACGCCCGCAAGCTGCTGGCCGGGCTCGACATCCTGATTGTGCAGGACATCTTCATGACCCGCACCGCGGAGATGGCTGACGTGGTGCTGCCGGCTTCGGTGGCGTGGGCCGAGTCCGAGGGCACGGTCACCTCCAGTGAGCGGCGGGTGCAGCGGGTCCGTCCTGCGGTGCCGCCCCCCGGCCAGGCCCGCCACGACATCGACATCATCGGCGATCTGGCCCGCCGCCTCGGTGCCGACTGGGGCCGTCCCGGACCCCAGGACCTGTGGGACGAGATGCGGTCGCTGTCGCCGATGCATACAGGCATGTCCTGGGAGCGGCTGGAGGAGTCCGGCGGCATCCAGTGGCCCTGCGTTAGCGAGGACGATCCCGGCTCGGAGTTCCTCCACGGCTGGCTGTGGGCCGACGACCTGGAGGGCCGGGATCCGGCGCCGTTCAGCGTCACCCATCACGCTCCGCCCAAGGAGCGGCTCTCCGACGAGTTCCCGCTGCGGCTCACCACCGGCCGGGCGCTCGACTCCTACAACACCGGGGTCCAGTCGGGCGGCTATGCCTCGCCTATCCGCTACGGCGATGCCCTCGACGTCAACCCAGCCGACGCGGCCGAACTCGGCATCGCCGACGGCGAGCGGGTGCTGGTGAGCTCACCCCGCGGCTCGGTGGAGATGGACGTGCGCCTCCAGCCCGACATCCCGGCGGGCCTGACATTCACGACCTTCCATTTCCCGGAGCTGGTGGACGCCAACGTGCTGACCAACGACGAGTGGGACCCTCGCTCGGGCACGGCAGAATTCAAGGCGGCCGCCATCCGCATCTCGAAGCTCGAACCGGAGCACGCCCCCGTCTAGCGCATGACCGACCCGCCGTCCCGAGCCCCAACCCCGGCCGGAATTGGCAGCGTTGTGCACGGTATGCGTGCATTCTGCTGCCAATTCGGAGGAGTGCTGGCCGCGGTCGGCGAATTGGCAGCGTTGTGCACGGTATGCGTGCATTCTGCTGCCAATTCGGGAAAGCGCCGGACGGGGATCGGCTGGGAGTAAGGCGGCATGACCGATATCTACCTGGGCGCGGACCGCGCCACTTATGCCGAGGCCGCCGCGGTCGATGCCGCGCTGCGCGCCAGGGGGGTGGACCCGGTGGTGCGTCCCGAGACCGAGAGGCTGTACACCTCCGGCACGGCCCGGCGCCGTGAGCGCCGCCACTTCCTGCTGCCCGCGCTGCACGCCCTCCAGAACGAGGCCGGCTGGATCAGCCCGGGCGGCATCAACTACGTGGCCGAGGTTCTGGACGTGCCACCGGCCGAGGCGTACGGCGTGGCCACGTTCTACGACCTGTTCCGCACCGAGCCTCCCGACCACGACGGCGACACCTTCCACGTGTGCGTCGACGCGGCCTGCCAGATCGCGGGATACGACGACCTGGCCGCCTCGGTGCGGGCGTCGGGCGGCCATGTGCATCTGGGGCCGTGCCTGGGCCAGTGCGAGCGCGCTCCCGCGCTGTTCGTGCAGGGCGCCGGGGGACGGCCCGATCATGTGCCCGCCGACGACGAGCCCTTCGAACTGCTTCAGGCCGGCGACGAGTCGCTGCGACTGCTGCGCCGCATCGGCGTGGCCGACCCCGAGTTGCTGGAGTCCTACCTCGCCCACGGCGGCTACCGGGCGCTGCGCCGGGCCGGTGAGATGGGCGCTGAGGCAGTGCTTGAGGCGGTGGCCGCCTCGGGGCTGTCGGGACGGGGCGGAGCTGCCTTCCCCACCGGGGTGAAGTGGCGGGCCGTGGCCGGCGAGACCGGACGGCCCAAGCACGTGGTGGCCAACTGCGACGAGTCCGAGCCGGGCACATTCAAGGACCGCATAGTCATGGAGCAAGACCCGTTCGCGGTGATCGAGACCATGACCATCGCCGGTCTGGCCACCGGCGCGGTCAACGGCTGGATCTACATCCGCGGCGAGTACCCGCTGGCCACCGCCCGACTTCAGGGAGCCATCGATGCGGCCCGGGCCGCGGGGCTGCTCGGCACCGACGCGGCCGGCACCGGCCACGACTTCGACATAGCCATCTGGCGGGGGGCGGGCGCCTACATCTGCGGCGAGGAGACTGCCCTGTTCAACTCGCTAGAGGGGTTCCGGGGAGAGCCCCGCAACAAGCCGCCGTTCCCCACCACCCACGGCCTGTTCGGCGAGCCCACCGCCATCAACAATCCCGAAACCCTGCTGAACGTTCTCGACATCATCCTCGAGGGTCCCGACGCCTACCGCAGCCGGGGGACCGAACGGTCGCCGGGCACCAAGCTGCTGTGCCTGTCGGGGAAGGTCGGCCGCCCCGGCCTTTACGAGGTGCCGTTCGGCACGACTCTGGGCGACCTGCTGGAGTTGGCGGGTGGCGTCGCCGGCAACGGCGAGCTGCAGGCGGTGCTGATGGGCGGCGCGGCCGGATCGTTCGTCGGCCCCGATTCGCTCGGGCTGCCGCTGACGCTGGAAGACACCAGGGCCGCGGGCACCACCCTCGGCTCGGGCGTGGTGATGGCCTTCGACACGTCGGACGACATGACCGACGTCGTGGTGCGCATCGCCGAGTTCTTCCGCAACGAGTCGTGCGGGCAGTGTGTGCCGTGCCGGGTGGGAGCGGTGCGCCAGCATGAGACGCTGGTTCAGATGCAGAGGCGAGGGTCGCTGTCGCCGGCCCGCCGGGCCTTGATCGACGAGATGGCCGAGGTCATGGTGGACGCCTCCATCTGCGGCCTGGGCCACACTGCGGCGTCGGCGGTCCGCTCCGCCCTGGACCTGGGCCTGATAGCGTCGGCGCCCTCCCCAGAGGCCGAGCGGACGGGCGGCAGTCGATGAGGATTTTCCGGAGGTGCCGAGCGAGGCCGTGGCCCGAGCGGCCCGTGAGCGTAGCGAACAGGAGCGGGAGACAATACGCCTCACCGCGACGCATGGTCACTCGTCCGCGGAGCCTCGGATGACCGATACGACACTCACCGAGACCGCGGTCACGCTCACCATCGACGGGAAGCCCGTGGAGGTGGCCGGGGGCTCCACCATCCACGCCGCCTGCGTCCAGGCCGGCATCGACACCCCGACGCTGTGCTGGGCCGAGAACCTGACCCCGGTCAACGTGTGCCGGGTGTGCGTGGTGGAGCTGGAGGGTTCCCGGGCCCTGGTGCCGTCGTGCTCCCGGCCGGCTGAGGAGGGGATGGTCGTCCAGACCGACACTCCCCGGGTTCGTCACAGCCGCCGGATGGTGCTGGAGTTCCTGGGCTCGGGGGTCGATCTGAGTCAGGCCGACGATCTGCACTACTGGATGAGGGCCTACGGTGCCGACCCCGACCGCTACAGCGATGAGGACCATCCGGTAGAGCGGGTCGACGAGCCGGTCAAGGTCCAGGACGAGCTCTACATCCGGGACTACTCCAAGTGCGTGCTGTGCTACAAGTGCGTGGAGGCCTGCGGCGACGACGCCCAGCACACTTTCGCCATAGCGGTGGCCGGCCGGGGCTTCGACGCCCGGATCTCCACCGAGTTCGACGTGACGCTGCCCGACTCGGCCTGCGTGTACTGCGGCAACTGCGTGGGGGTTTGCCCCACCGGCGCACTCCAGTTCAAGACGGAGTACGACCTGCGCCAGGTGGGGGAGTGGCGCCCGGAGGACCAGACCGTGACCCGCACGGTGTGCTCCTACTGTGGGGTGGGCTGCAACCTCGATCTGCACGTGCAGGACGAACGGATCGTGAAGGTCACCTCGCCCGCCGACCATTCGGTGACCAGCGGCCATCTCTGCATCAAGGGCCGCTTCGGCTGGCAGTACGTCCACGGCGAGTGACGCGGGTTCCGCCGAGAGTAGGCCACGGCGAGTGACGGGCAGTTGCCCTGAGGTCTGACGGAAGGAGCTGGACCAGTGACACGATTGCCTCAGCCCGATGTGCTCGCGGCGGCGGCCGGGCAGCTGCGGGACGCGCTGGTCGCCGGCGTGCCCTGCGATCCGGTGCGGGATCTGCCCGGCCTCGAAGCGGCCGGCCCTGAGGCCGGGTACGCCGTGCAGCATCTGAACACCGAGCACTGGCTGGCCGCCGGCCGCCGGGTGAGCGGGCACAAGGTGGGCTTGACCAACCGCGCCGTCCAGGCGCAGCTCGCCATGGACGAGCCCATCTGGGGCGTGCTGTTCGCGGACCGTTGCCGCACCGACGGCGACGACATCGGCGGCGCCGGGCTGATCGAGCCGCGGGTGGAGGTCGAGGTGGCGGTGGTCCTCGGCGCCGACCTGGACAAGGGCCAGCACACCGTGGCCGACGTGATCAGCGCCACGGCCTACGTGCTCCCCGCGTTCGAGATCGTCGACAGCCGCATCGTCGGCTGGAACATCACCAGCACTGACATGATCGCCGACAACGCCGGCGCCGGCCTCTACGTGCTCGGCACCCGCCCGGTGCCGCTGGGAGCGGTCGATCTGCGCCGGGTCGAGATGCAGTTGGCAGTCAACGGGAAGGCGGCCGCCACCGGCTCCGGCGCGGCTTGCCTGGGCAACCCGTTGAACTCGGTGCTGTGGCTGGCCGACACCATGAGTCAGCGAGGCACCCCGCTACAGGCACGCGAGACCATCATGACCGGCTCCCTCTGCCCCATGCGGCCGCTGGCCCCCGGCGACAAGCTGCACGCCGAGATCGAAGGCGTGGGCACGGTGTCGGCGGAGATGTAGGGGTGCTGGCTCTCGCTATGCGGCGGTGCAGCACTCCCTAACGGCAGCGGCGAATCGCTCGTAGGACCGACTGCGGCCGACGGTCGTCGTGCCATCAGCTATTGCTGCCGCAACATGGCGGGCGACACTAGGGGAGTCCGCCTCGGAGTAGGCGTGCCTCCGGTTTCCGCGGCGAGTCTGCCGCTTCAACTCTTCCTTGGGGTCTCGAACCGTATCCCAATCGCGGTGGGCTCGTTGCAGCGTCCCTCGCCAGGAGCGGCGCAGTCGCTCGGTCGCGTCGGGGAACAGCATCCACCAAGCCTCGATCTCCTCCACGGGGACAACGGCGTGTGCGCCCGTAATGCCAGCATGTCGGAGTGCCACCTGGGTTTCCCGATGGAGTTGTCCGCCTGGATCGGGTCCGTCTGCGTCTCGATGCACGAAGACGCAAACGACAGGCTGAACGTGGCTGGAGACGGCATCCGCGATGCGCCCGATCCAGCCCGACACCGAGCGTGGTGAGGCCGATCTGCTTAGGGAAACGGGATGCGGTCGTTCCCGTACCCTCCCAGCCAGTTCGGGACAGAGCGCCTCGATCAGCCGGACAATGGCGAGCCGATCGTTACGGCTCTCGCCGAAGAGGAGCACGGCCGCGCGGCCGGGCTGGTGACGCCTAGTCGGTTGAGCCATATCGCGTACTAGTGGGGGACGCCGCCCAACGCGCCCGCGAACCAGAGTTCGCCGAGACCGTACTCTGACCGTTTCTCGCGTCGGACGATCTCATAGCTATGCATGGCGGGAATCTTCGACGTGCCCGTAGCAGGGTCGCGGTCGCACACGACGAGCTCTCGTGGACGTAGGCGGTTGACGAACGTGGGAGCGTGCGTGGTTGCAAGCAACTGAGTGTGCTCCGAAGCGGCCCGCAGCCGTTCTACGAAGAGATCCAGCGCGTAGGGGTGCAGGCCATGGTCGGCTTCCTCGATTGCCGTGAACGGCGGCTGGTCCGGTTCGTGCAATGCTGTTAGCAGAGCAAGCAGCCGCACTGTGCCGAAGGAGGCGTCAGCAAGCTCGATCGGCATTCGCACACCATGTTCACGCAGCACCACCATTACGGCGCGGCTGGACCCGCCGAGCAGTTCGAACTCGATTGAATCAAGACCCGGAAGGCATGCCCTAACCTCGTCAACGAGTATTGCGAAGGAGTCCGGCTCCGCTAGGGAGAGGTTGTGCAGTGCCGCGGCCAGGTTGCTGGCGTCGTCGGCTAGGGGTCCCGGGATGATCCTCGACGGCCGGCGGGCCGCCTCCATGTCGGGCTCAAGGATCCGAATGCCCGACAGGAAGTCTGCTAGCAGGCGGATTCCCTCGCCGCCTTCCTCATCGGACCAGTCGGGGAGCGTCGCCAGTCCTGTCGTCTGCCGGTCGGCGAGCTGCCGGGTCTCGCGGTTGCCGTCGTCCAAACCGTCAGCGCCGAACTCGACTTTTGTGCCCTTCACCGTGAGGCGTCGGCCCTGTCCAGGCGTCCGCTTCCACACGAACGACTCCTCGCGAATGAGCTGGTCACTGGTGCTTCGATAGAACTTCAGCTCATACTCGTCCGGCGCGCCGTGGCTCGCATGGGTTGTGACGATGCCCTCCACACCCAGAACAACCCTTGATGATGGCCCTCGGCCGTCCTGTCGTAGGACATAGGGATATCCCCCCGCTGCGTCGATGGCGGCGGCGAGGTCGAACCGCACGGTGGATGCCAGGAATCTCAGCACTCCCAACACGTTGGTCTTCCCGGAGCCGTTCGGCCCGACCAGAACCGTCAACGGACCTAGGAGACCGCTGAGCAAGTCGTCCGGTGGTGGCGGTCAGGCAGGCTGTTTGGTGTGGGCGGGTGGTTGTGGTTGTCGGCCGGCGGCGCCGGTTGGGGTCTCGGCGGGTTGGGGTGGGCGCTGGGGTCGGGGTTTTGGCGGTGGGGGTCGGCGCCGGCGGGGGCCGGGCCGGCCTGGGCGGGTCAGGCGATGGCCCAGTTGGTGCCGTTGTGGTGCAGGCCGAGGCTGGTGAGGCGCGCGAGGTTGACTGCGGCGGCTCGCAGCGTGAGCCAGTGGCGGTTCTTTCGGGCGCCTGTGTAGGGGCATCTTCGGTTGTTTCTGACGAGCCATGCGATGGTGCGCTCGGCCATGGGGCGGTGTTTGGTGTAGGCGTCGTGGAACCGTCGGGTTCTGGCCTGGGCTCGGGCTGCGGCGAGGAGGTCGTGGTGTGGGTGCAGCTTGATGGTTCTGCCGTTGGCGGCGGTGGTGCAGCGGCTGCGCACGGGGCAGCTGCGGCACCTGTTGCCGAAACGGGCGCGGCCTTTGGGGGTTATGGCCACGGTGACCCCGGCGGGGCAGGTGACGATCCCGGCGGCGGTGTCGATGTCGAAGTCGTCGAGGCTGTAGCCGCCTTCGACCGCGGTGCGCAACGGCGGGGGCTTGATGACTGCTTGCATGCCGCTGTCTTCGAGGTGGGCTCGCAGTTCGCCGGTGCCGTAGGCGCTGTCGGCGAGCACCACGGTGCCCGCCGCCTCGCCGGCGAGCAGCCCCGCGGCGGCCTGCGCGTCGGCGGTGTCGCCCGGGGTGAGGTCGACCGCGGTGACCAGCCCGGTGTCGGGCTCCGCGCAGACGTGGGCCTTGTAGCCGTCGCGGTAGCTGTGGGCGCTCTTGTGGGAGTGGCGGGACTCGGGGTCCACCACCGACAGCACCCGCCCAGCAGCGACGCGCCGCGCGACGCGCCACCGGCCCGGCGCGTCGCCGGGCTCGGTGTCCTGGCCCGCCACCAGCGCCAGAAGCCCCAACGCGTCGGCCTGCGCCTCGTCGAGATCGAGATCCTCCGCCGCTCCGATCAGCTCCAACGCATCATCCACCAGCTCGCTGACCAGGCGCTCCACATCAGCGGGGTCGTCCCAGTCCACCTCGGGGCCCGCCGGATCCAGGTTGTGCTCGCGCACCCACACCTCGCCGAGCTGCGGCACCAGCCTGCGCAGCTTTCGCATCTGCACCCGCAGCATCTTCACCGTGCTCTGGCGCGCCACCGCGTCATCGAGCACCGTGGAGTCCAGCACCCGGCGCTGCGACCCCGAGATCGCCCCCGTCGCCGCGACCACCTCGCGCACCGCGTCGAAGACCCGATCGGGCCTGTCGCTGGCCCGCAGCCGGTTGCGCCACAGCACCAGCACCGTCGGATGGAACGCCACATCAGTCAGCGCCAGCCCCGCAGCGGCCTTCCACGCCACATCGGTCTGCAACCTCGCGCACGCCTCGCGATCAGACAGGCCCTCCAGCGCCTGCAGCACCATCACGACCGCCACGACCTCGCCGGGCGCCGAAGGGCGGCCCCGCCCCGACGGGAACAAGTCCTCGAACAACTCGTCTGGGAACAGCCTGCTGCGGTGCTCGGCCAACAGCACATGAACCGACCCCGGCGCAACCAGGTGCCCGCACACCGCCCCCGCGTCCAACAACTCCCGATCCACCGACAACGTGCCCTGCATACCCGCCATCGTCCCACACCCGCCCCACGATCGCGAGCACCCCAACCGGATTACTCAGCAGTCTCCTAGAGGTACGTTGACCTCTGCCAGGGACCGAAAACCCTTCGCCCTCAGCATGGTCAGTTGCTGGCGGCTCACAATAGGCCAGCTTGTACGAGCGCCGTCCTATGGGGACTAGTCGAGTTCACGGCTCTGATGGTACCGGGCGACCTCCTGTGCTGGCAGTCCGACGCAGGGTCCACGACGCAGCGGCTTGTATCTGGCCTGCCTCGCGCAGTCGCTGCACGCTTGCCGCGACGGATTGGACGCGCTCGAGCACCTCAGCGAGTGTGCCGGATAGGTCGAGTGCCATGACATCGAGGTACTTCTCGGCGTGGTTGACGTGGTATGACCATGGCTCGGCCTCACCCTCGGCGTAGACGAGCAGTCCGCCGGGCAGGTCGAGGGCGGTGACGTAGGCGAGGAGTTGGTACAGGTCCGCTCCGGGGACCTTCTCGCCGGTCAGGTTCTTGTACTTGGCGTCGCCCACGAAGGTGCAGATGCCGCCGTCCCACCACGAGAGGTCGGGCTCGAGCTTGACCGACTCGCCTTTGTCGAGGGTGATCTTGGGAAGGCGCTTGTCGGAGCACAGCTCGTGCTCGGACGCGCCGAGCGCCTCGCGCAGTGCGACGGTTACGAACTCCTGGAACAGGGTGTTCATGTTGATCAGGAAGCCCGAGGCCCGCACGGGGCCGCGGGCCGATGAGAAGGCGCTGTGGCGCAGAATGAGACGGGCGAGCGCCAGCACGTCCCGGTAGTGCTCGTTGAGGCGGGTGAAGCGAGTCTCGGGCAGGTCGCTCGCCTCGAACTCGACGAGCGACACCTGTGCGAGCATCCCGACGACCCAGCTCAACCCGGCGCGGGCGTCCCGGGAGCGGAGGCGCATTCGGGCCAACCGGGCGGCGGCTGCCTTGACCAGCCGGTTCTCTGTGATGTCGTCGGTGAACTCGTCGTAGCGGATGTCGATGGGAAGCATGAATCCGGGCCGCTGCCGGATCTGGTCGTCGATCCTGATGCGGCCGCGGACGGTCTGGAGCGTGTCTTCCTGCGTGTGGTAGCCGTGCAGCAGGCCGTGGGCGAACGCCCGGCGTGCCGCGGCTGCGAGCGCGAGCGCCAGCACGTCGGGAAGCGCCTCGTCCTGCTTGAAGTCGAACGGGTTGTCGTGCAGGCGCTCGAACAGCCTCATCGAGTAGCAGGCGAGCGACAAGAGTTGGGGGATCCCGATCTTCGGCTCGATCCGCACCGACATGTCGTCGGTCTCGACCGCGCCCACCGTGGAGCCGGGCGTGACCGTGTACCGGTCGCTCGTGCCTGCAATCGGCCGGATCGACAGCTTCAGTTCCTCGGCGCCGAGCAGCGCGTCTCGCTGAGCGGTCGTGAAGGTCTGCTTGGTTCGCTCGTACTCCCGCAGGTCGAGGCGGAGCATGGTCAGGCGTGCGGCCCTAGGCGCTGGGCGTTTCGGGGTCGTCGGCCTCGCCGCCCGATGATCCGCCTTCGGCCTGGGTGCTCTCGGATGCTCCATCGACGGGTGAAGCGCCGCCTTCGGTGCTTGCGGCACTGTCATCCAAGCGGCGGTCGTCGGCTCCGTCGCTCGTCTTGTGGGCAGACGTGCCCAGAGCCTTGCGTAGCAGCCGGTCCAGCTCCTTGACGCGGTCGGGGTGGCCGATGAGCGCCTCCTCGACGTACGGACGGACGCTGTGGCGCCAGATGTCCTCGACTACCTCCTTGTCGAGGTCCTCTTCGAAGAAGTGGCTCGGCCCGATGGCCACGTTGCGGTCGTCCTTCAGCAGCTTGTTGGCCTCGCCCAGCAGATCAGCTACCCATGCCATCTCAGTCTTGTCATGCTTCTCAAGCCAGCAGCTCAGTAGGCCCTTGATCGGCTCGTCATCGGGGTGGAACTCGACGAAGCTGAACCGGCGGCGCAGAGCCAGGTCCACGAGCGCGATCGAACGGTCCGCGGTGTTCATCGTTCCGATGATGTAGAGGTTCTTCGGGAGGGAGAAGGGCGTGTTCGAGTACTGCAGGCGCACTTCCTCGTCGCGGTACTCCAACAGGAAGTACAGCTCACCGAACACCTTGGCCACGTTGCCGCGGTTGATCTCGTCGATCACCAGGAAGTGCAGGTTTTTCGGGTCGGCTTCCGCGTTCTCTGCCACTCGCCGGAGCGGACCGCGCTTGAGCTTGAAGGTCGGCTGCCCGTCCTCCAAGTGCGGGCGGTAGCCCTCAACGAAGTCCTCGTAGGCGTATGACGGATGGAACTGCACAAGCGTGACCCGCTCCCTGCCGCCGCCGAGGTGTCTGGCGAGCTTCTGTGCCACGAACGTCTTGCCAGTGCCCGGCGGCCCCTGGAAGATCACCTGCCGCTTGCGCTGAAGCTGTCGTCCGATCCTCTGGAGGAACTCCGGCGGAAGACAGAGTTCCTCGGCAAGTTCATCGAGTCTCGTCGGCTTAGGTCCCCCGTTCGGCCTCGAGCCACCCTTGCCGAAGAACCAGATGGCCGTCTGGGCATCGAGGCGATGTCGCAGGCTCAGGCCGCGCTGGGCCGCCTCATCGATGAATTGGTCGAGGAACCCGAGCGCGTGGCTGTACAACTCTGCTTCGTCAGCGCCTTCCGCGGGCTTGCCGTGCCCCGTCAGGCCGTAGGCCTTGTTGAACGACTTGATCTGAAAGGGCGGATACTGCTTCGCATCCAGGGCCATCAGCAGGGTAGATGCGACGTTCGCTCGGATGCCCCCTCCGGTGATCTCCGCCGTATCAAGATGTTCCATGAAGCCGCGTACGCGTTCTGTCAGCGAGGCGTCGCCTTCGCTCCACAGCCAAGAAAGCGCCTTGTGCGCTTCGTCAGGAGCTGAATCGACCCAGTCGCTGAGTTTGTCCGTCACCCTCCAAGGGATGAGGCCCTCGACATTGCCTAAGCAGCGCTCGATGTCGTGCTGCCAGTCGTCCGAACGCGTGAGCAAGGCTGCGCGCGCCTCCGACAAGCGCACGCCGACGTCGGTCTTGATCTTGTCCAGTTCATCCAGCCAGCCGCTCTTCTGGTACTCGCGCGCGCTGCCAACAAGTTCATCCCAGCCGTCTGGAGTTCTGGAGGGGTCCCACTGGGACCGGATGCTCGGGTCGTAGAACGTGAACGCCTCGCCGTGATCTTCTTCAAGCGCGGCGCGAATCTGTTGGGGAGTTATAGACGTGAGTGACATCGGGCTCATCGGCTCAGCCATGGTCAGCAGCCGTCCTCTTGGAGGTAGCGCCACTCGTCCCGCTTCTTAGGCGGGGTGCTCAACACCGCTCGCATCACGTCCTCGGGCTCGGCGTCTATCGGCTCGGGCATGGTCCGCTCTCGCGGCCTGCCGCGCTTGCGCCTAGTCATGGTGGTTCCTCTCCGTGGTGGCACCCACGACGGTAGCAGCCATGTGGGACATCACTTCCCCCAGCCCGTGTCGACGCACAGCTGAGCCTGGTCGTCCGTCAACTCCATCAGGCCGTCCCACCACAGGCCGCAGTACACCTTCACGTCCTCCACGGCCCGCCTCTGATCCTCCTCGGCCCGCCTCTGATCCCTGACCTCCGCCGGAGTGGGAGGGTCGCCGGCCAACACCGACACGCAGCCCCACACAACGAGCACCAACACCACCAGGACCACCGACCCGAGGACGTAGGCGGCGGCCGGCGATAGTTCCGGCTGCGGTGGGCCGTCGCCCGGTCCGTCCGCGCCAGGCCCGTAGCGCTGCGTCGACATGGTGGCTTCCCTCCGGTTCGGGGTCTGGGTGTCGTGCCAGCAACGCCCGCCCAATCGACCCGAAGGGAAGCCATGGCGACAGCACAGTCCCCGGTCTTGTCGATTGAGCACAGGGGCGTTGGCGCGCCCCAGGCGTTGCTGGCAGCCGTCACCGTAGGGGCTGGATCGAGCGCTTGTCCAGCTAGCCTCGCGCGCCCCAAAACCGACCCCCGAAGGGAACCCCCATGCCGACATACATCGTCAACAAGACGAAGGACGCCAAGAAGCGTCACGAGGTCCACCAGTTCCCCCCGTCGAAGTGCAGCAGCGCCCGCTACCCCGCAGCGGACAATCGCGCGCACCTCGGGGCGCACGACAACTGCCACAAGGCGCTCGCGGCTGCCGTGAGTAAGGGCTACAAGCCTGCGGACGGCTGCTGGTTCTGCTCGCGTGATTGCCATAAGGGTTGAACCAAGTCTTCGGCGGCTACAAAGGTCTTCTCGTCGGGGAAGATCATCAGCACTCGGCCGTCAGCCAAGTCGATGCGTCCGGGCGCTCGCTCGTGCCCGCAGCAACTCGCCACAGTCCTCGCGGACCAGGAGCCAGCATTGAGGGCGGCGACCAATGTGTGGATGCAGAAGTCGATGCACCTCGTGACGCCATCCAGGGGCATCAGCACCTGGTTCGCATAGGTGAACGCACTGCCGGGGCCGTCGCACCTGTCGCATTGCAGCGGCCGCATGACCGGCGCCGGGGCCGTCATCGGCCACCTCCTAGTCCATAGCCAACTCCTGCTGCCCCGGCTCGCCCGGCTCCGCCGTCAGTTCGGCGTAGGTGAGCACCTTGCCCACCATGCCCCGCACGCTCGCGGCCATCATGTCCTCGGTGTCGAGCGGCCGCCTGTTGTGACGTCCGCTGAACTCCGCCACGTAGCGGTCGAGGTGCTTGGCCGACATCCAGTGGTGCGTGCCGTGGTATCCGCGCTTGAGCCCGGCCCAGAAGCTCTCGACGCCGTTGACGTGGGCCTGCCCGTTCACGTACTGGGCGACCGAGTGCTGCACCGCCTGGTGCCGTGGCAGTCCCCGATAGGCGCGGGCGTCGTCGGTGTAGACCATCGCCCCGTGGACTGAGTGCTGCGTGACGAAGCCCCGCAGCGTCGGCCCGTCCGTCGCTGCCACCACCTTCGCGGTGACCTTGCCTGTGGCCCGGTCCCTCAGCCCTGCGACTGCCGTCTTGTCGATGCCCCCGCGCCCGTGGATGCGCTGGCGGCGGACCTTCGCGTGCATGTTCTTGGCGAGGCCCCCGACGTAGGTCTCGTCCGCCTCCACCGGCCCCTCGAATGGCTCGCCAGCGAGGTCGTCCCAGCACTGCCGGATGCGGTGCGCCAGGTGCCACGCCGACTTCTGCGAGATGCCGAGGTCGCGGTGCAGCTTCATGCTCGACACGCCCTTGAGGCTGGTGTTGAACAGGTAGACAGCTATAGCCCACTCCTGGTAGCCGAGCTTGGAGTCCTGCATCACCGTGCCGACCTTCACCGAGAAGAACTTGCGGCACCCGTTGCGGCGGCACCGGTAGGGCATCGTCTTGTGGGCCGTCGGGTGCTGGACGTTGTCGAAGTCGCAGTGCGGGCACCGGGGACCGTCGGGCCAGCGGATGGAGGCGATCCACTTCTCCGCTGTCTCGTCGTCGGGGAACTTGCGGATCAGTTCCACCAGCGTCAGGCCCTTGCGCCAGTGCTTCCCTGGGGCCCTCGTGTGCTTCCGCTTGTGTGTGTTCTTGTGCATGCCCCCATTCTCCCACGGGGGTGTGACACAGATGCCCTCTGACCTCGGCTTTGTCACTGAGGGTTATAATTCCCATCTGTTGCAGCCGGTGGTCGAGATCCTGCTCCGGTCCTCGACAAGCCCTTCGTAATGCGCGGCGATCGTCTCCTTATGGTTGACGCTCACGATCGGCTCGAACGTGTCCGAATGGGCGAGATGCAATAGCGCGTTCTGCTGGATGCGCGGGCTGACGTATTCCTCGCGGAAGAGGGCGCTACGCAGGTCGAGGTGCATTACGAAGTCCTTGAAGGCCCACGGATCATCGAGAAGCCGCTGGTGCTCGTCCGGTCCCAACTGTTTCCATTGGCTCGCAAACTCGATAATGAAGCCGATCTGATGTGGCTTGTACCTGTGGAACCCTTGGCCGGGGTTTGCGATACCCGGTGTCAAGCCGGCGACCAACTTGGACGGGATGGCCACCGGTTGAGGCGACCAGTTCAGGACTTGCTGAAGTTGCGCTTGGACCCCGGTGCTGTCCTTCCTTGAAACGACGATGAAGTGCACGTATAGGACCTCGGCCATCAGTTGGTAGGCCTCCGGAGGCGATCCCGTCAACTGGCTCTCCAACTTGTCCATGAAGGTCATATCGGACACATCCGGGCTATCGAGGAACCGGTGATGGAGTTCCTCCAGCCACTCGCTCGTCCAGATCGGTCTGCCGGGCGTGAAGAGCGAGTCGTCGGACCTCAGAGCTCGGCGGACCCAAGCCTCGGCCGCCGCATAGACGTTCTCGCGATCAGGCTTTCTCGTGTCCATCTCTGCTCCGGGGGTCCAGACGGTGTCGTCCGCATGACGATACGTGCTGGGCTGGTCGCCTTGCTCGCTGTCGCCCGCAGAGTCTTTCACGTAATCCAGCGTCTGCCCGACGATACGTGCTGGGCTGGTCGCCTTGCTCGCTGTAGCAGTGGTTCACATATCGGAGGGGTAGATGTGGATTGCCACGCCTTCCTCGGCGAAGGCGTCGGGCCATGAGCGGCCGACGTTCGCCTCGGCTACATGCACGGGAGAGCGGTGGACGAGGGCGGCGGCGAGAAGTTCGGAGGTGACGACGCTGAGCCGGTGCCGCGACATGAGCTGTGCGGCCGTGACCGTCAGGTGGCGGGGGTCGAGCACCGTCAGCACATCGGTCGGCGGCGCCAGAGCGGCGCGCACCATTCGCTCGTCGATTCCCTCGCTCAAACGGCCGCGCACCCGGCTGTCGAGCAGCGCGCGCAGCAAACGGAAGTGGAAGCCCCACGGAATCGTGGGAGCCTCACCGGGCCATAGCCGTCTGCCCCGGCCCGCAAGTGCCCACACCGCAAGGTGGTCGTCGACAATGATCACGACCAGCGGGCAGTCAACGGCGGGATGCCCGCACTAGTCGTCCTCGAGAGGATCGACGCTGAGGTCTGGATCGTCGGCGAACAGTCGGGCGGACACCTCGGCGTACTCGTCAGCCAGAGCCGCGAATGCTCGCTTGACTTCGTCGTCGAGCACTGCGGGCCGGGCCGCGGCGTCATCGATGATGTTCCGCAGGACAGCGCTGCGGGTTGTACCGGTGGCTTCGGCGCGCGCCTCCAGGTACCGGCTCTGGTCCTCAGTTAGGTACACGTTCGTCCTCTGCATACACCGTAACATACACCGTCACATCCCTCCACGACGCCCTCGATCACTTCGCTCTCCTCAAGGGACGCCCTCCGAAGTGATGCAGAGCCCGGTATCCGACCCTTACGGACCAGACATCATGGGCGTCCGGGGATTGCTCCCGCAGCCGCTCGGCCGCGCCGAGGATGCTGTCGGCGACAGCCCAGCTTCCGCTGTCGATGTCGATGGCGACGTACTCGCCATGGTGGTCCGCCTCGATCCGCGGCCGGATGTCGCGCTCGTAGATCGCGTCACCGAGGCGCGCGGTCTCCTTGGCGGGGCGCCGGATGGATGTCACCGCGGCCTTCCCGTGTGCGCTTGGGCAGGATCGGGCAGTACTGCAACCTTCACGGCCCCTACCCTAGAGGGCAGCGATCACGATACAACGTCAGAAAGCATGAAACTTATTTCGATAGACCGAAGAGTGGCCCGATTCGGGGGTCGCGGTCTCGTAGTTCGGCTAGGCGCTGGCAGCCGAGTTGGTGCATGACGGTCGTCAACTGCTGCTCGAACATCGAAGCCACGAACCCGGCGCCTCCGGCTCCCAGAGCGCACAGGCCGTACATGAACGCCCTGGCCGAGAGCGCAAAATCGGCGCCGAGGGCCAGCGCCCGGGCGATGTCGAGGCCGCTGCGGATGCCGCCGTCGAACAGCACCGGCACGGTCCCGCCGATGCGTTCCACGATCGGGCCCAGCGCCTCGATGGCGGCCGGCGCGGCGTCGAGTTGGCGCCCTCCGTGGTTCGACACCACCACTGCGTCGGCGCCGGTGTCGACGCAGCGCTCGGCGTCGTCGGGGTGCAGGATCCCCTTGACCACCACCGGTCCGGGCCACAGCTCGCACGTCTCGGCCAGGTAGTCCCACGACAGGGTGCCGCCCAGGCTGGCCCCCACGAAGCCGGCCAGCTCCCGCAGAGTGGCCCGGTCCACGTAGCGCTCCAGGGTGTGGAACCGGGGCAGGCCGTTTCGCAGCAGCCCGAGGGTCCACGCCGGTCTGAGAGCTGCCTGGCTCACATGGCGGGGGGTGATCCGGGGCGGCATCGAGACCCGCTCGCGGGTCTGGCGCTCGCGGCGGGCGCGGGCCGGGACGTCGGCAGTCACGACCAGCACGTGGAATCCGGCCTGCTGTGCCCGGCCGAGCAGGTCCTCACGGACGGCGATGTCCCGAGGCGGGTAGAGCTGGAACCAGCCCATGTCGCCGGCACGGGGCCCCACGTCGGAGATGTCGGCGGTGTTGACCGTGCTGGCCACGTACGGGATCCGGCACCGGGCCGCGGTCTCGGCCAGCGCCACGTCGGCGCCGGGCCAGATCAGCCCGGTCAGGCCCACCGGCGCGATCCCGACCGGCAGCGCGAAGCAGACCCCGAACAGCTCGGTGCCGATGTCGGGCTCCAGCTCGCCCTTGAGGAATAGCGGCGTTAGCAGCACCCGCCGGAGGGACTCGACATTGCGTGTGCTGGACCGCTCGTCGCCCTCGCCGCTGTCGAGGTACTCCCATGCGAAGCGGGGTGTCCGGCGCCGGGCCCGCCGGCGCAAATCGTCGACTGTCTGGTATCGCACAGACGGCTCCCGCACGCTGGACACCCTACGTTTTCTCCGACCCGCACCGGAATTGGCAGCCCAGGACTCCCGAATGGGCACCCACCGCTGCCAATTCGAGCGGCGCCCCCGACCCGCACCGGAATTGGCAGCCCAGGACTCCCGAATGGGCACCCACCGCTGCCAATTCGAGCGGCGCCTCCGACCCGCGCCGGAATTGGCAGCCCAGGACTCCCGAATGGGCACTCACCGCTGCCAATTCGAGCGGTGGGGTGGCCGGTCAGGTCGGTGAGTTGGCCAGCACGCCTCCGAACAGGGCCAGCGTCTGGGACCAGGCCCGCTCCGCGGCGGCTTCGTTGTAAGTCGGTGCATTGGGCCAGGTGTAGGCGTGGTCCGCCCCGGGCAGTATGTCGATGGTGACCCGGTCGCCCAGCGCAGAGACTGCCTGGATGAAGGGCTTCATGCTGGCCACGCTCATCATCCGGTCGGCCTCGCCGAAGCCCGCATAGAGCGATCCGGTCAGGCCTCCGGCAGTCAGATGGGGCGAGTCGGGCTCACCGTCCACCAAGAACGACGGATGCCACATCGCGCCCGCCTTGAACTGATCGGGCAGGCGCATCATCGTGCGGAACACGGCCCGCGCCCCGAGGCAGAAGCCGATGCAGCCGGCGGACTCCACCCGTCCTGCCGGCCGGTCGGCGCCGACCGCGGCCAGGGCCGCGTCTAGGTCGTTCTGGATGCCGTCGTCGGTGAGCGACATCATCAGCGTCGTCAACTGGTCCTGCGCGCCGGGGTCGGCGGCCAGCTCCGCCGGGTTGTAGCCGATCATTCGTCCGTGGCGGTGGTACAGGTCCGGCAGGATCACGTCGTAGCCGTTGCCCGCCAGGCGCCGCCCGAAGGCTCGCAACGCCTCCCGGATGCCGGGCTTGTCCATCAACATGACGATCAGGGGGTACGGCCCGCCCGACGACGGTCGCATACGGGGCACAGCCAGGGGTTCGCCGTCGCTCACCGTGTCGAGGACCGATTCGTGGACTTCGAGGTCGCTCATGGCCAGCCAAGCTACCGGGGGCAGCAGCACCGGCACCGGGTACGGCCCGCTCGTGGCCCCCCTGCTCGTTCTTGACGTCGTTGACCGCACCCGAGCGGCACAACTACGTCAAGAACGGGGCGAGGGCTTCGGCCGCGCCACTAGAGCGGTCCGCAGCGTGATCTACCATGGAACGGTGGTCGATCCGTTGCCTGAGCCGGGGAGCGGGCTGCTCGACCGGTACGAGCCGGGCGGCGCGTTCGACGAGGCGTTCGACGCCGACGGGTCGGTGCGCGCCACCTACAGCCGGATCGTTGAGCGGTTCCGTGAACTCGACGTCGACGAGATCAAGCGGCTCGAGAAGCTGGTCGCCGACGAGTTCCGGCGCCAGGGCATCACCTTCACCGTCTACAGCGAGGAGGAGGGCACCGAGCGCATCTGGCCCATGGACCTGTTTCCCCGGATCATCGCCGCGGCCGAATGGGACGAGCTGGCCCGGGGCCTGAGCCAGCGAGTGGCCGCCATGAACTGCTTCCTGGCCGATTTGTACAACGGCGGCGGCCAGGCCATCGCGGACGGGGTGCTGCCCCGGTGGCTGGTGGTGTCGTCGGGGGGCTTCGAGCGCAACGCCATGGGGATCCGGGTCCCTCATTCCGCGCACTGCAACATCGCGGGCATCGACGTGGTACGGGGCGCCGACGGCCGCTACCGCGTGCTTGAGGACAACCTGCGCAGCCCCAGCGGCATCTCCTACGTGATCGAGAACCGGGCGGCCATGGCCAAGGCCTGCAGCTGGCTGTTCTACGACCATCCGGTGGAGCCCACCGAGCAGTACGGGCGGATGCTGCGGTCCACGCTGGCGTCGATGGCGCCCGACGGTCGGGACTCCCCCCACATCGTTGTGCTGACCCCCGGCATCTTCAACTCGGCCTACTTCGAGCACGCCTTCCTGGCCCGCTCCATGGGCGTCGAACTGGTGGAGGGCCGGGATCTGGTGGTCGACGACCACACGGTGTACTCCCGCACCATCGAAGGCCTGGTCAAGGTGGACGTCATCTACCGGCGCATAGACGACGATTTTCTGGATCCGGTGGCCTTCCGGCCCGACTCGACGCTGGGCGTGCCGGGGCTGCTCAGCGCGCTGCGGGCCGGCACCGTGACCGTGTGCAACGCCATGGGCAACGGCGTGGTCGACGACAAGGCCGTGTACCCCTACGTCCCTGAGTTGATCCGCTACTACCTGGGCGCCGAGCCCATCATCGACAACGTCACGACCTACACGATGTGGGACCCCGACCAACGCGCCGAGGCGCTCGCCAGGCTGGACCAGCTGGTGGCCAAGCCGGTCGGCGAGTCCGGCGGCTACGGCGTGCTGATCGGTCCCCACGCCACCGAGGAGGAACTGGACCAGGCCCGGGCCACGATCGAGGCCGAGCCCCGCGACTGGATCGTCCAGGAACTGGTGCATCTGTCCACGCTGCCCTCCTTCGCCGGGGATCGCCTCGAGCCCCGCCATCTGGACCTGCGTCCCTTCGTGCTGACCGGCGAGCGGACGCAGGTGTTCCCCGGCGGGCTGACGAGGGTGGCCATGCGGCGGGGGTCGCTGATCGTGAACTCCTCCCAGGGCGGCGGCTCCAAGGACACTTGGGTGCTGGCCCCGGAGACGCCGTGATGCACAGGCCCGGAGGCCGAGTTGGCAGGCGAGCGACTCCGGCTCATACGGGCGAGGCCGTGGCCCGAGCGGCCCGTGAGCGCAGCGAACAAGAGCGGGGGATACAACGCTGCGCCGTGAGGCGGCGTCACCTTCCAGCGCACGTTCTTGGGTGGGCGTGCGGGGAGGCGCCATGATCCTGGCCCGCCATGCTGAGGCGCTGCTGTGGACGGGCCGGTACCTGGAGCGGGCCGAGAACACGTCCAGATGCCTCAACTACGCGGCCGACTCGATCACCCACCTCCGCGCCGACGAGGCCCGGGCCGAGGGCGAACTGCTCGTGCGGACCCTGGGCCTCCAGGAGGAGCTGGAGGCGGTCGGGCCGCTGGAGAGCCGCCCGCAGCTGGTGGCCTTCCTGCTCTCTGACACCGACAACCCGGGGTCGGTGGTCTCGGCCGTCACCGCCGTCCGGGAGAACCTGCGACGGGTGCGGGACCGGATCCCGATCGAGATGTGGGAGGAGGCCAACGGCCTGTACCTCAGGTTTCCTTTCCTGGGTCACGCCAACGCCGCGCCGAGCAACCTTCATGAAGTGCTGCTGATGGTCCGGCGGGCCTGCCAAGCCATATCGGGGATCCTGAACGAAGGCATGAGAAGAGACGAGGGCCATGCGTTCGTGGTCATCGGGAGGATGTTGGAGCGGTCGATCTTCACGGTGGGCCTGCTGGAGGCCAGCCACGCCGACTCGCGCGGTGTGACGGACGCCACCAGGATGCTGCGCCTCACCAGCTCCCTGCAGGCCTATCACCGCCAGCACGGCAACGCTCCCGACTTCGACGGCGTCGTGCGCTACCTGCTGCGCGCTCCCGACCTGCCCCGCTCGGTGCTCTCGTGTCTGGGCCGGGCCGAGGAGAGCCTCACCGGTCTTGGATCGACGGCCCAAGCGCTGGATCGCCCGCGCCGCAGGGCCGGTCTGCTGCGGGCCCGCCTGGAACTGGGAGAGGTCACCGAGGCGATGGCCTCCGCGCCGGTGCCGACTCTGGCGGGCTTTATGAACGAGCTGGCGGGACTGGCCGCCGACGTGCAGGCGAGCATAGTTCCGCCGCTGGCCATGGCCTCCGTTCGCTCGCAGTACGTGCGCCCCGGCGGTGCGGGCGAGAGGGCGCGATGAGGCTCGGGATCGCCTACCGGATGCACTTCCGCTACTCGGAGACCGTGACCGAGTCGCAGAACGAGGTGCGGGTGCGCCCCCGAAACGACGACCACCAGCGGGTGCTGGCTTACCGGCTGATCTCGCGGCCTCGACTGGAGGTCCTGTCGGTGCCCGACTACTGGGGCACGACCGTCGAGCATCTCGGCATCCGTATTCCCCACGACGAGTTGGAGCTGGTGGCCGAGTCCACTGTCGAGACCAGTTCTCGTGCGGAGCCCTCCGTGCCGGTGGCGGTTGCGGCCCTGACCGACTCCGACTTCAAGACGAGTCATCTCGAGTTCCTGTCGGCGTCCCAGCACGTGCACTGGGAGGGTGGCGACGCCCTCTCGCAGCGGGCCAGTTCCGCGGTCGCCGCAGCCTCGTCGGTGCAGGACATGGTCCGGGCGGTGACGGCCGACGTGAGGGGGGTCTTGACCTACGAGCAAGGAGCCACCGACATAGGCACGACGTTGACGGAGCTGCTGGACGGAGGGGCGGGCGTCTGCCAGGACTTCGCCCACCTCGCGGCCGGGATGCTGCGCAGCGTGGGCGTCCCGGCCCGCTACGTGTCGGGCTACCTGTTCGCGGCCGACGAGACCGCGCCCGACGCCGAGACCGCCGATGTGGTGAGCGTGCAGACCCATGCCTGGATTGAGGCAGCCCTGCCCGGCTGGGGCTGGTGGGCCCTGGACCCGACCAACGGCGGTGCGGTCGGGGAGCGACATGTGGTGATCGGCCGCGGTCGCGACTACGGCGACGTGCCACCGGTGCGGGGTGCCTTCACCGGCTCGGGCACCGCGGAGGTGGACGCCGAGGTCGTCATCGGCCGGCAGTTCGACGGGCAGGCATCCACGCCCGCCGGCGAGCCGGAACCGCCGAGGGCCGTGGTGACGGCGCCGGCCGCTCCCGATTGGCGGCAGCAGCAGCAGCAGTGAGCCGAGTCGCCGGCCCCGAGAGACAGGCTCGTCAGCGCCGGGCCAGATGTGCCATCTCGCGCACGAGTTGCATCAAGTCCGGCGGGACGTACGCCGGGTCGAGATCGGCGTAGACGGCATGCACGTTCACCGCTAGTCGCTCGCTGTCGGTCCATTCGCCGAACTCGCCGAGGTCGATGTCGCGGGCGGCCTCGGCGGCTGTCATCCCAGCGTTGCGCCGCTCGGCCGCCTCCCGCTGCACGAAGGTCAGGTAGTCGCGGACCATCGCCGGGCCGCGCTCGTCGGTAACGCGCCCGTGCCCGGGCACGATGACCTCGGCGCCGAGTTCGAGGATCAAGTCGCAGGCACGGACCCAGTTGTCGACCGGTCCCGCCCACACGATGGGCGTGCCGTAGACGAACAGGACGTCGCCGGTGAAGACCGTCCGGGCGTCGGGCACGTGGACCAGCAGATCGCCCTTCGTGTGGGCCGGCCCCACATCGATCAGTTCCACCTCGCGCCCGCCGACGGTCAGACTCAAGCGGTCCGAGAAGACCCTGGTGGGCGGGGTGGCCACGATGCCGCCGAAGTCGAACTGCCCGAAGGCGGCCCGGATGTAGTCGTTCACCACCGGGTCGCCGAAGTCCGCGGCCAGCATCGCCGTCAGGGCCGCGGCCGGCACCTCCGAGAACTCCTCGAGGCACCCCTCGGTAGCCACGATCTCGGCGCCCGGAACGAGCTGGTTGCCGTAGCAGTGGTCGCCGTTGGCGTGCGTATTGACCAGGGTCCGGATCGGTCTAGTGGCCGTGACCGCGTCCATGCTGTCCAACATCGCCCGTGTCAGTGGCAGGTCGAACAGCGTGTCGACCAGCAGTGAACTGCCTTCCCCGGCCACGAGGCCGGCGTTGCTCCATCCCCAGCTGCCGTCGGGCTGGAGGTACGCCCAGAGCCCGTCGCCTATCTCGGCCAGCCCGTGCTCGAACTCGATCTCGGCCATAGCGGCGCCTCCTCTGCCGGTCATGCTAAACGTCGCCTCCGCGGGGGCGTGACGTTCCACCGCGGGCCCACAGCTGGAAGCAGAGGGCGATGAGGCTGTAGCCGAGGTAGGCGACGCTGATCGGCATGACGGTGTCGTCGATGGCGCGGTCGGTGAAGGAGGCCAGCAACGAGCCCACCATCGAGGTGCTGAACACGATCACCGACGCGGCCGTGCCGGCCAGCTTGCCCATCGGCTCCAGGGCCAGGCTGATGCTCGTCGGGAAGAACGCCGTGTGGCAGCAGTTGGCCAGGCTGAACAGAACCAGCCACAGCAACAGGGGAGGGACGCCGTTGCCGGCGATGGTGACGCCGAGCAGCGCCGCCGACACCGCCGAGTAGGTCGCCCCGGCTCCGAAGGCCACCCGTCTCGCATCGATCGAGCGCAGCAGGCGATTGTTGCCCAGGGCCGTCAGCGCCGCGGCCACGCTCATGGCGGTGAAGTACGGCACGAACCACTCCGGCCGGCCGTACACGGCCGAGAAGATCAACTCGGTGCTGGCCAGGAAGGAGTAGAACGCCGCGAAGGCGAATGTGTTCGCCAGCGTGTAGCCGAGAGCAGTGCGGTTGCGGACCACCGTGCGGAACCCGACGGCAACCGCTCCAAGCTGCAACTCCCGGCGATGCTCATGGGCGAGGGTCTCGCCCAGGCGCAGCGACCACAGCGACACGGCCGGCGCGCTGAAGATCCCGAAGGCCATCACCCAGCGCCATGAGCCGATCTCCACGAGAGCCTTGCCGAGAACCGGGGCGATGATCGGTCCGATGAAGAACGCGGCCTGGATGAGGGTCATGACGCGGGCCATCGCCGTCCCCGCGAAGCGGTCTCGGACGATGGCCTGGGACAGCGTTCGAGGCCCGGCTGCGGCCAGCCCCCAGGCGAAGCGGCTGGCGTACAGCACGGGCAGCGATGGCGCCAGCGCAGCCACCAGCGCAGCTCCGCCGTACAGCACCATGCTGGCCAGCAGCACCCGCTTGCGGCCCACAGTGTCGGAGATGGGGCCGTAGAACAGAGTCCCCACGGCCATGCCCATGAAGAACAGGGTCATGGTGAGGGCCAGATCGGTAGCGTCGGGGGCGAGGCCGAAGGCGTCCCGCATCTGTTCGAAGGCGGGCAGCGGCATGTCGATGGCCAGGGCCGCCACAGCGCTCACCAGGGCCATGAACAGGATGAACTCTCGCTCACCCATGCGGGGTCCGGCCCGGTTCACGGCGGGGAGTCTGCCCTGACCGTGGTCGGCAACCCCCCAGCGGGCCTCGTCCGGTTCACCTCGCGGCCGGCCGGTCGGAGGCGTTAGGGTTCGACCGTCCAGCGCCGGTCCGGACCCGGCCCCGTGAGATCGGAGACGTCCATGGACACCACGACGACCGTTCAGTTCAACCTTCCCGGACGGCTGGGTGATCCCGAGATGACCCTGGCCACCGACCCGCGTTCGGATCCACGCATGGTGGCGGCGCTCGCGCCGATGGGCCTGGCCGGGCGGGCCGATCCCGTCCCCCTCACCGGTGAGTCGTCGTTGGAGGACATCCGAGCCATGGCGGCCCTGGGCGAGCCGGGTTTCGAGCAGCTCTTCGACATCTTGTTCGAGGCCCTGCCTCCGGTCGAGGGCGTGGAGTCGCGCACCGAGGTGATCTCCGGCGTAGACGGCAACGACATCAGCCTCTACGTCCACCGTCCGACCGGCAGCGCCGGCCCGCATCCGGGGATCCTGCACATCCACGGCGGCGGCATGGTGATCCTGTCCGCTGCGGGCGCCTCCTACCGGCGCTGGCGCGACGAGCTGGCGGCGCTGGAGATGGTGGTCGTCGGGGTTGAGTTCCGAAACGCGGCCGGGGCGCTTGGCTGCCATCCGTTCCCCGCGGCCCTGAACGACTGCACGTCGGCACTGGAATGGATGCACTCCCACCGGGACGAACTCGGTGTGTCGAAGCTCGTGGTGTCGGGCGAGTCCGGCGGGGGCAACCTCACGCTGGCCACGTCACTCAAGGCTCGCCGCGAAGATCGTCTCGACCGGATCGACGGCGTGTACGCCCAGTGCCCCTACATCTCGGGCGCCTACGCCAGCCTGCCGCCTGAGCTGCCGTCGCTGCACGAGAACGACGGGTACTTCATAGCCAACGACACGATGGGTTACTTCGTGGAGGCCTACGACCCGGGCGCATCCAACCTGACCAACCCGCTGGCCTGGCCCTGGCACGTCTCGGTGGACGATCTGGTCGGCATGCCACCCCATGTGATCTCGGTGAACGAGCTCGACCCGCTGCGCGACGAGGGCCTGGACTACTTCCGCAAGCTCGTACAGGCGGGTGTGTCCACCTACAGCCGGACGGTCAACGGCACGTGCCACGCCGGCGACCTGCTGCTGCCGGGAGCCCTGCCCGAGGTGTACGCCGCCTCGGCCCGCGACCTCGCCACCTTCGCTCACGAACTCTGAGCCCCCGCCGCCGAATTGGCAGCGGAGAGTGCCGGAATGGGCGCTGAGCGCTGCCAGTTCGCGTAGCTGGGCGCGGCCGGCGCGGGTCGGCCCGGATACCGTGAGGCCGTGCGGCAACTGATCACCGACGCGCTGATCGTCGCCGGCGACGGGTCCAGTGAGGCGTACCGGGGCGATGCGCTGATCGAAGGCGGCCAGGTCGTCCATCTGGGCGACGTGCCACCCAGCGCGGCCGCCGGAGCGGAGCGCACCATAGATGCCGATGGCCGGGTGCTGGCTCCCGGCTTCGTCGACACCCACAACCACGGTGCCCTCGCCGGAACCCGAATCGGCGAGCACGGCATCCCCGTCAGTTGCGAGATGGCGGTGCGGGGCGGCGTCACCAAGCGGATCTGCGGTGTGGACGGCCTGTCCCCCGCGCCGGTGGCACCCGATCAGCGAGCCGAGTACGCCGCGCAGCTCGCGCCCCTCGACGGCATGGTAGGCGCGGCGGGCGATCCCGACGGCGACGACCCCGCCGGCGGCGGCCAGTGGCCCTGGACGACGATGGAGGAGTTCCTGCGGTGGCACGCCGGCCGGTCGGTCACCGACCTGGGGATGCACCTGGGCCACAGCGCGGTGCGGCGCACGGTCATGGGCAACCTCGACCGCACGGCCGACGACGCCCAGATCCGGGCCATGGCCGAGGTGGTGCGCCGGGAGGCGCCCTGGTGCCTGGGCCTCTCCACCGGGCTCGTCTACAACCCGGCCGTGTACTCCGACCAGCGGGAGATCACCGCCCTGGTGCGGGCGTTCAACGAGGTCAAGCCGGGCGCCCTGTACCCGCACCTGCGGTCGGAGAGCGACGACATCATCGAAGCCCTCAACGAGGTGATCACCGCCGCGGTCGAGGGCGGGGGCGGCTACTGCAGCGAGCACTCCAAGATCGCGGGCCGCCGCAACTGGGACCGGTTCGGCGACGTGGCGGCCAAGCTCGACGACGCGGCCGGCTCGGTGCCGACGCTGGGCAACATGTACCCCTATACCGCGGGCAGCACCACCGCCGACGCCCTGTTCCCGCCGGAGGTGCGTTCCGGCACGCGGGCCGAGTTCATGGCCCGGCTCACCGATGACGACGTGCGCCGATTCGCGTTCGAGAAGATCTACGCCGACGGCACCGGCTGGGACAACTTCGTGGCCTTCTGCGGCGGGTTGGAGGGCGTCCAGATCGCGGGGGTGCTCGAGGGGGTGGGGGACGAGTTCCTCGGCAAGCGCTTCTCGGATGTCGTGCTGGCCGCAGGGGTGACCGACATGAACTCGATAGAGGCCCATGACGCGGTCTGCGACTTCTTCCTCCACAACCGGGGCGAGGTGGCCATCATCAGCCACTACGGCAACGAGGCCACCGTCGAGAAGTTCTTCCGCCGCCCGAACATGGCGCTCTGCACCGACGGCCTGATGCCCGGGCCGGGCCAGAAGCCCCATCCCCGCTCGCTGGGATCCTTCCCCAAGGCGCTGCGCATGGCTCGGGAACTCGGCATCGACCTGATCGAGGTCGTCCACCGCCTGGCGGTGATGCCGTGCGAGTTCATGGGCCTGCCGAGCCCCGTGCTGCGCGAGGGGGCCGACGCGTCCCTGGTGCTGTTCGACTGGGACGGCGTCACCGAGCGCAACAGCTACGAGGATCCGCTGGTGCCGCCCGACGGAATCGACGCGGTGTGGGTGCACGGCGGCCTAGTGCAACACGAAGGCCGCATCCACCCGCCGGCCGTCTTCGGCGGCCGGCACCTGCTCACCCGTCCGGTGGCCTGACCGGACGGGACCGGTCATAGCCTCCATTGACCACAACCTATCCTGAAAGAAAAGGAGATATAATTCAAAGATGCCTGAATCAACTACAGACGACGGTCGCGGCTAGCCGGAGGGCTGGTTGATCAGGTGGGTGGCGGCGTTGTCGAAATGGTCGAACATGGCGGCCCGGATCTCGGCGGGCAGGGGCCGGCCGGTGCCGTCGGCGATGGTGGCCTGATCGAGCGAGGCGGTCATGTGGGCCATCCAGGCGTCGCGCTCGGCCCAACCGATGGAGAACGGGAAGTGCCGCATCCGCAGCCGGGGGTGGCCGCGCTCGTCGCTGTAGTACGGGGGGCCGCCCCAGTACTGCGCCAGGAAGCCGGCCAAGCGCCGCCGCGACGGCCCCATGTCTCTCGGGTACATGGGCCGCAGCAGCGGGTCGTCCTCGACGGCGTCGTAGAACCGGTCGACTAGCTCGTCGAAGAACCGCTGGCCTCCCACGATCTCGTACACCGTCGGCGGCGCCTCCATCGCCTCTCGCAGCGACCCCTTGAGGTTCACCCCCGCCGAGAAGCTCTCGCTCTCGCCGGCTTCGCCGTCGTCGTCATGAGCAGCGGGCTCGGTGGTCATGTCCGCGGCGTCTCCCGGAACTTGGTCGGGTCGTAGGGGGCGCCGCAGCGGTCCAGGGCGACTCGCCATGACGGGCTGTTTCGGAGTCCCCAGCGCAGGAACGTCAACAGCGTGGTCGTGGTCAGGCGAGCGCCGGGGCGGGCCTTGAGACCGAGCACGCTGGTCAGTTCGAGGGGCATGGTGCTGATGGCGCCATGCATCAGTACGGCGTAGCCGATGCCCTGTCGGGCGGGCAGAGGCGGGTGCCGCAGGAAGTCCACCGCGGACCGCATACCGGGGCTGGGCGCCAGCGCGGGGTTGTTGCGGACCCAGGCGTGCAACTCAGCAGCGGTCTGGGGCAGGGGACAGGCCCCGAGCATGGTCCCCACCTGAGACTGCTCGACCACGAACCGGTCAGCCTCGGCCTCGGTGAGTCCCGGGCCGAACTCGCGGTACGACGTCAGGAACGACTCGGTGAGGGTGTTGTGCACCCACGCGGCCAGCTCCGGCATCGTCGCGTCGTAGGCCCGCCCACGGTGCGAGGTGCCGCTGACGCCGTGGTGGGCGGCCCGGACGCGGTCTACCGCCTCCTCCACCTCGGGCATGGCCCCGAAAGTCGCCGATGTCACGTAGAACGCAGTGCGGTTGAGGCGGCCCATGGGGTCGTCGCGGTAGCGGCTGTGGTCGTCGACGCCGGCCACCGCCTCGGGATGGGCGGCCTGTATCAGCAGGGCCCGGATGGCCCCCACGAACACGCTCACGTCGCCGATCACCTTCCAGCTCACCGAGCCCGGTCCGCACAGCCCGGCGTCGCCGGGATAGTCGGCGGTGCGTTGCAGCGGCATCTCGCCATGGGAGAACAGCCCGCTGACCGAGGCCCCCAGCCGCGCCCGGTAGCGCTGCAGCGTGTCCATGCCCGCACGCTACTGCCGTAGCGGTAACGGAACGCCCGCCGGCTGGATGCAGTCAGTGGGACATCGGCGGCGGGCGTTTCCGGCGATGAGTGTCGCACCCTCATGGTTGTATGGACCGCAGTGATAACGGCAGCAGCGAGGTTCCCATGACTGAGGACACGGCCGACCAAGTGACTAGTTGACGAGGTGGGGGCCGAGAGCGTGGCTTTTCCCGCCCTCGGCACCGGCGCCCGCGGCTTCCCGCCGGTGGAGGCCGCATGGATCGCCGTGGCCGCCGTGCGCGCCGCGTCGACCCTGGTCCGCAACGTCCGATTCGTTTGCTTCGACGGGCCGACGTTCCGAGCATTCGACTCCGTGATTTGCGAAGACGCTGAAGACACGTAGGCCTCAAGGCTCGCGAGCTGGGCATGCGCTTGCGTGTCCCAACACGAAGCTAGGGTGTTTCGTGGTCTCTCGAACCTCGGAGAGCGCGTTCAATGCCGAGCTTGCGGGCGCGCTGAGCGACCGTCATCCGCGGTGGGGCGGTGCCGCGCTGCTGGCTGAAGCGACCGGTGTGTTCCGCGGTGCGGCGGCCCGCCAGCCCGACATACTGCTGCCTGGCGAGGCTGGGGTGCCGGTCGTGATCGAGACCGAGTACGAGCCAGCCCGCGGTGTGGAGTCCGAAGCTCTCGGCAGGCTCGGAGCGATCATCGACGAGACCGGTCGGACCGCGGCTGCGGTCCTGGCGGTACGGGTGCCGTTGGAACTGCGGGACTCTCCCGCCGGGTACCTGTCCGATCTGGTGTCGTCAGCGCAATACCGCTTCTGCTGCTACGCGATGAATTCCGCGGCTGCTACGGCTGACGATCCGCCGGAAACGGTCCGGTTCCCGGCGCGGGGCTGGCTAACGGGCGGCGTCGATGACATCGCCGGGCTTGTCGAGCGGGTCCTGCTGCCGGAGTCGGCAATAGCACAGGGAGCGCTCCTGTTGGAGCATGGCGTCAACGACGCTGCCGCCGTCCTCGACAGGCTCGGAGCGCGCCACACTGCGGCTCTCGCCCGCGTGGCCGAATCGCTGCGCCAAGAAGACGGCGAGCAGACGCGGCGCATGGCGATGGCGATCTGCGCCAACGCTCTCGTGTTCCAGACCGCGGTCGCCGGCACGCACCCCGAGATAGTCGGCCCGTCGGATCCGTCGCTGCTCACCAGCAGAGACAGCCTCTCCAAGCGGCGGGTGCTGTCGGCTTGGCGTCGGATCCTCAGGGTCAACTATTGGCCGATCTTCGCGGTCGCGTCCGACGTCGTGGCGGCCCTTCCGAGTGCTGCTGCCTCCGACGTGCTCGACCGCCTTGTCGGCGTCGCTGAGGGAATGGCCGGCCTCGGAGCGGCCACGACTGGCGATCTGGCCGGCCAGATGTTCGGAAGGCTCATCTCGGACCGCAAGTTCCTGGCGACCTTCTATACGCGGCCGGCCTCCGCGACGCTGCTGGCAGAACTGGCGGTTGATCGTCTCGCCTGCGACTTTGGAAGCCGGGCGGGTGTCACCGATCTGCGGTTGGCGGATCTGGCGTGCGGTACTGGCGCCCTGCTGTCGGCCGCCTACCGAGCAGTTGCCGCACGCTACCGGCGCAAGGGAGGAGACGACGAAGCGCTGCACGCCGAGATGATGGAGGCCTGCCTGATCGGTGCCGACATCATGCCGGCCGCCACTCATCTGACCGCGTCGATGCTCTCAGGCGTGCATCCGTCGGCGCCGTTCGGCAACACGCGGGTGTACACGATGCCGTACGGCCGTCAGAGTTCCCTGCGCCCGGTGGCCATCGGCTCCTTGGAGCTTCTGGGCGACGATCAGGTGCTGTCGCTGTTCGGCACGGGCCGCTCGGTGGCTTCCGGCGGCGGCGAGCGATCCTCCGAGGATCTGGGCAGCCAGGCAGACGTGCCCGACGCCAGCCTCGACGTGGTGATCATGAACCCGCCGTTCACTCGATCCACCAATCACGAGGGCGCCGCCGCCGGAGTCCCGCGTCCCGCATTCGCAGGGTTCGACACCAGCGAGTCCGAGCAGCGCCAGATGGCTGCCCGCCTCGACGACATCTACCGAGGCATGACGTGTCGCGCCGGGCACGGCAACGCCGGCCTGGCGTCCAACTTCGTCGACCTTGCCCACGCCAAGGTGAAGCCCGGGGGCGTGGTCGCCTTCGTGCTCCCTGCATGCCTGGGTGCCTCGGCGGGCCTTCATGCGCTGGCGCATGCGGGCGTGGGCCTCGGGGGTGCCGGATCCAGTCGTTGGCGTAGAACCGCATGGTGAGCGACTCGTACGCGGTCCAGACGGTGATGCCGCTGACCAGGCTCCAGAACACGTTGTCGCGGGTCTGGTTGGTCCACAGGAACTCCTGGTTGGTGGTGCTCATCCACTGCCGGTTGTACTTGTAGCGCTGCTGCTGATTCTCGGGTCGATTCTGTGGGCCTACGGCACCTGTCCGACCCGAGATTCCGGAGTGACCGACCGTCGCGGCGGCACCGTATGCTCTCGGCCATGAGATATGCCTCCCCGACGACGGTGGCCGAGGCTGTGGATCTGCTGGGTTCCGAGATGGGCGCCTGCGTGTACGCGGGCGCGACCGACCTCATCCCCCAGATCCGCGCCGGCCGACCCGAGCCGAACGTCATGGTCGACCTCAAGCGCATCGAGCGCTTGTGTGCGATCAGCAGCAACGGATCCACCTACACGGTCGGCGCGGCCACCCCCACCGCCGACGTCTGCGCCCACGACGGCCTGGCCGCGGCCTTCCCCGGCCTGGTCGAGGCCAGCGGGCTCATCGGCTCCGACCAGATCCAGAGCCGCTCGAGCTGGGGCGGCAACCTGGCCAACGCCTCGCCCGCGGCCGACACCCCTCCCAGCCTCATCGTCAACGACGCCCGGGCCGTGATCGCCGGACCGGGCGGGGAGCGCACCGCGGCCGCGGCCGGCGTCGTCACCGGCCCCGGAACCACCTCGCTCGGGCCGGGTGAGATCATCGTCGAGTTCGAGCTGGACGAGCCGCCGGCCCGCACTGCCGACGCCTACCTGCGGCTGATCCCCCGCACCGAGATGGACATCGCGGTGGTCGCCGCCGCGGCCCGGGTAACCCTCGACGGCGACGGCAAGGTCGCGGCGGCGGCCATCGCCCTCGGCGCGGTGGCCCCCACCGTGGTGCGGGTGCCGGACGCCGAGGCCGCACTGATCGGCAACGAGCCCACCGGCGATGCCTTGGCCGCGGTCGACGCGGCCGCAGCCGCTGCCACCGAACCCATCGACGACAAGCGGGGCACCGTCGCCTACCGCCGGCAGGTGGCCGGCGTGCTGGCCCGCCGGGCGGTGTCCATCGCCGCCGAGCGGGCCCGCGAGCGAGGAGGCCAGTCATGAGCCGCGTCCACGTCACCTGCACCATCAACGGCGACCCGGCCGAGTTCCTCTGCGACGGGGGCCAGACGCTGCTCGACGCCCTGCGCGACGAGGTGGGCCTCACCGGGGCCAAGGAGGGCTGCGGCACCGGCGACTGCGGGGCCTGCTCCATCGTCATGGACGGGCGGCTGCTGTGCTCGTGCCTGGTGCTCGCCCCCGAGGCCGAGGGCACAACCATCTCCACCGTGGAGGGGATGGCCAGCGGCGACGATCTGCACCCCCTGCAGCAGTGCTTCCTGGAGGGCGCCGCCCTGCAGTGCGGCGTGTGCACCCCCGGGTTCCTGGTGGCGGCCAAGGCGCTGCTCGACCGCAACCCCGACCCCACCGAGACCGAGATCCGCTACGGCCTGGCCGGCAACCTCTGCCGGTGCACCGGCTACGACAAGATCGTGCGGGCCGTGCAGGCAGCTGCCGCGTCCGTCGATGAGACGACCGAGAGCTAGGAGCCGCCAGTGACCGTCACCGAGCCCAAGCCCCGCTACAAGTACGTCGGCACCCGGCCCGTCCGCCACGACGGGCTCGAGAAGGTGACCGGCCGGGCCCGCTTCGCGGCCGATCTAAACATGTCGGGTCAGCTCCACGGCGTGGTGGTGCGCTCGACCCACGCCCACGCCCGGATCGCGTCGATCGACACGGCGCAGGCCGAGGCCATGCCCGGCGTCAAGGCGGTGGTCACCGGCGCCGACTTCCCGGCGGTCGCCCCCGGCGATCGCCAGTACGACAACTGCACCAACGTCATCGCCCGCGACAAGGTCTTCTACGAGGGCCACGCCCTGGCCGCGGTGGCCGCCGTCACCAGGGACCAGGCCCGGGCCGCCGCGGCTGCGGTGAGAGTCGAGTACGAGGTGCTGCCCGCGGTGCTCACCATCGAGGAGGCCCTCGCCCCCGGAGCCCCGGTGCTGCACGGCCACATGATGACTGCGGGCGCCGACCCGCCCGCCGAGGAGCCCTCCAACGTCAGCGACATCACCCGCTTCTCCAGCGGCAGCGACACCGACGCCGGGTTCGCGGCGGCCGACCTGGTGATCGAGAGGGAGTTCACCACCAAGCCGGTCCACCAGGGCTACATCGAGCCCCACGCATGCGTGGCCGACACCGGCCAGGACGGTCACACGACGATCTGGTGCTCCTCGCAGGGGCACTTCAACGTGCGCTCGTCCACCGCGACCGTGCTCGGCTGGGACAACACCCGCATCCGGGTGGTCCCCGCCGAGATCGGCGGCGGATTCGGCGGCAAGACCACCATCTACCTGGAGCCCCTTGCGGTGGCGCTGTCGGCCAAGGCGGGCCGGCCGGTGAAGATGGTGATGACCCGCGACGAGGTGTTCCGGGCGACCGGCCCGGCGCCGGGCACCAGGATCAGGATCAAGCTGGGCGCCGACCGCGACGGCAGCCTCGTGGCCGGCGACGCCCGCCTGATCTACTCCGGCGGGGCCTACGCCGGTCCCAGCGGGCTGCTCGGGGCCATGACTGTGTTCGAGTCCTACAAGATCCCCGACTTCAACATCGAGTCGCTCAACGTGGTGGTCAACACGGCCCGCACGGCCGCCTACCGGGCGCCGGCCGCGCCCCTGACCGCCTTCGCGATGGAGACCCTGCTCGACGAGATCGCCACCGATCTTGGCATCGACCCAATGGACCTGCGGCTCCGCAACGCGGTCGCCGAGGGCGACCCGTCCACGATGGGCTTCCCGTTCGCCCGCATCGGGTTCGTGGAGTGCCTCGAGGCGGTGCGCGACCACCCGCACTTCACCGCTCCCCTGGGACCCAACCAGGGCCGGGGCCTGGCCGCCGGCTACTGGTTCAACATCGGCGAGTCGTCGAGCGCCACCGTCAACCTCAACGAGGACGGCACCGCCACCGTGGTCACCGGCAGCCCCGACATCGGCGGCAGCCGGGCCTCGATGGCGCTGATGGCGGCCGAGGAACTGGGCATCGATCCCTACGACATCCGACCCGTGGTGGGCGACACCGAGGCGGTCGGCTTCACCGACATCACCGAGGGCAGCCGGGCCACCTTCGCCACCGGGATGGCCGTCGTGGAGGCCTGCCGCAAGATGGTGGTCGAACTGCGGGGACGGGCGGCCAAGATGATGGGCGTCGACGTCGACGACGTCGACTGGGTGGACGGCCAGGCCGTCTACACCGGCAGCGACGGCGACAAGGACCCGCTGCCGGTGGCCGCCATATGTGCCAAGGCCAAGCGCACCGGCGGCCCGCTCACCGCCACCGGCTCGCTGGAGGCCCACGGGGCCGGCCCCGGCTTCGCGGTGCACCTCTGCGACGTGGAGGTGGATCCGGAGACGGGCGTGGTGCGGGTGGTGCGCTACACCGCCTCGCAGGACGCCGGTACCGCCATCCATCCCAGCTACGTGGAGGGCCAGATCCAGGGCGGCGTCGCCCAGGGAGTGGGCTGGGCCCTCAACGAGGAGTACATCTACGACTCCGACGGCGTGATGGAGAACCCCAGCTTCCTCGACTACCGGGTGCCGGTGGCCTCGGACCTGCCCATGATCGACGCCATCATCGTGGAGGTCCCCAACCCGGCCCATCCCTACGGCGTGCGCGGCGTGGGCGAGACCGGCATCGTGCCGCCCATCCCTGCGGTGGCCAACGCCATCTTCAACGCCACCGGGTGCCGCATCCGCGACCTGCCGATGTCGCCCATCAGGGTGCTGGAGGCCATCACCGCCAACGCCGGCTCCAACGGCGCCTAGGCGATCCTGGCGAGGGGCCGGTGGCGGTCAGCGTCCATCTGAGCTCCAACCTGAGGGGCCCGACCGGCGGGCTCGCAGAGGTCGAGGCGCAGGGCGCGACGGTCGGCGCCCTCATCGACGATCTCGACCGTCGCTTTCCCGGCCTGGGCGCCGCCCTGCGGACCGGAGTCTCGGTGGTGATCGACGGTCTGCTGATCGCCCACCCCGAGTACGAGCCCCTCGCCGACGGCGCGCAGGTCTATTTCGTCCCCCAGACCGCCGGCGGCTGACATGCCTCCCGAATCGGCAGCGGTCGATGCCGTCTTGGGCTTCCGGCACTGCCGGTTCGGCGTGGGCTCGACCCCGGCTTCGCGAATTGGCAGCGGTCGGCATGCCCATCTCGCAGTCCGATGCATCCATACCTCGAATTACGAAATATCAAACCCTCCGAATACGAAAGTATTCATCCTCTAAGTACGAATGTACGTCTTGTCTCCGGATAAGCTGCGACCGTGCCCCGAAGATTTGACCGCCGCGCGGCAGAGCTTGTCTCCGCCCGGCTCCCGGAGGAGCCCGTCGTGGCATTGCAGGGGCCGCGCACGGTGGGCAAGTCGACGCTGCTGACGGAGGTGGCCGAGCGGCACGAGGTGGAGGTCATCGACCTTGACGACCCAGTCGTTCGCGACGCGGTCGCCGCCGACCCGGCGACCTTCGTGTCGGGCCCGCCGCCGGTGTGCATCGACGAGTTCCAGCGGGCGCCGATCGTGCTCGACGCGATCAAGTCGCAACTGAACCGCCGCCTGGCGCCGGGCCGCTTCGTGATCACCGGATCCACCCGTTTCGACGCCCTTCCACGCGCCGCGCAGGCGTTGACGGGGCGCATTCACATCATCGACCTGATGCCGTTGTCGCAGGGGGAGTTGGAGGGCCGGCGCGAGGATTTTCTGGAGGTGGCTGCAGCCGAGCCCGGCTCGGTGGTGGGAAGCTCGCGCCCGGCCGAGACACGGTCCGGCTATGTCGAACGGATCTGCCGGGGCGGGCTTCCACTGGCTGTGGCCCGCAGTGGCTCTTCCCGCGCCCGCTGGTTCGACGACTACGTGCGGGTGTCGCTGGCGCGTGACGTCACAGAGCTCTCCAAGGTCCGCCAGGGGGCACTGCTGCCGGCGTTGCTGAGACGCCTCGCGGGGCAGACCGGGCAGGTGCTGAACATGGCCGCGGCCGGGCGGTCCGCCGGCTTGGAGCCACGAACCGCGGAGGCCTACACAGGGCTGCTGGAAGACTTGTTCCTTGTTCGCCGCCTCCATGCCTGGGGGCGCACGCTTCGGGCCCGAGCGTCCGCATACCCGAAGATCCACATAGGCGACAGCGGCCTCGCGGCGCGGCTCCTGGGTGTGACGCCGCAGCGGATGTCGCGTCCCGACCCCGCCGCGCTGGCCGAGTTCGGCCACCTTCTCGAGACCTTCGTCGTGGGCGAGCTCCTCAAGCAGGCGTCATGGAGCGCTGCGGTCGGCGCGGTGGGCCATTGGCGCACCCACGACGGCCAGGAGGTCGATCTGGTGGTCGAGCACAGCGACGGCTCGATCCTGGCGTTCGAGGTCAAGGCCGGCGCCCGGATCGACCGTCGCGACGCTCGGGGCCTGCGAGCGCTGCGCGACTGCTTGGGCGACGCCTTCACGGCGGGCTTCGTCCTCCACACCGGCGGGCTCGCCTACCACCTCGACGACCGTCTCATCGCTGCACCCATCGACACGTTGTGGGCCGGTCCCGACGGAGGCATCGCCGCTGTCGGCGGCGCCGAGTAGAGGGAGACGACCGTCGGGCCGCTCACGACCGCCGGGTTGGAGTCGAAGCTGTGGGGCGCCGCCGACATCCTGCGCGGCCAGATCGACGCCAGCGACTACAAGAACCTCATCTTCTCGGTGCTGTTCCTGAAGCGGCTCTCAGACCGCTTCGCCGAGGAGGTGGACGACGCCGTCGGTGCCGGCCTCGACCGCGGGGTGGCGGAGAGCGACCACGACGAGCACGAGTTCTTCGTCCCGCCGGAGGCCCGTTGGGGCGAGATCGTCCGTCACTCGATGAACCTGGGCGAGGTCCTGAACCGTGCCGGCGCGGAGATCGAGGAGGCGAACGCGCCGCGGCTCGACGGCGTGCTGCGCAACACGAACTGGAACGACGAGTCGAAGCTCGGCGGTCCCAGCAGCCGCGACCGCATCATCGGGAGCCTCCTGCGCCACTTCGACACCCTCGATTTGAGCGACGCCAACCTCACCTCCGACGGCGAGCACGGTGCAGTCAACGTTCTCGGCGACGCTATGCCCGAGACCGCTAGGGAAGCGATCCGAATCGTCGAGCGCGACGGCTGGTACTACGTGGGAACCAAGGGCGGTCACCGTCATTTCCGCCACCCCGTGAAGCCGGGCAAGGTGACGATCGCTGGGCCGCTGGGTAAAGAACTGCCACGCGGCACGCTCGCTAGCATTCTGAGGCAGGCTGGCTTGGACAGGAGGAGGAAATGAGACTCAAGTATGTGGTCGTCTTCGAGAGGACAGCGAACAACTGGGGAGCCTATGTGCCCGATGTGCCCGGCTGCGTCGGCGTAGGCGACACCTGGGAGGAGACGCTGGAGACGATCAATGAGGCCTTGACGGGCCACATTGAGTTGATGCTCGAGGATGACGATCCGGTGCAGGAGCCGACGACCTCCATGGATGATGTCATCAGGTCCCATCTGGAATTGGTGTCGGAGGATCTTGGGGACCTGCTAGAGGATCTTGATGAACCCTCGCCCACGGTCGCGGTGAGGTTTGAGCCTGTGGAGATCGAGGTTCGGGTACCCGAAGCCGTCCGCAGTATCCCCGAGCCTGCCCGGTCAAGCGGTGCCCCGCGATCCGCTCCGGTCCCAGCACGATGACAGTCCGTTCTCCCGTACTGCAAGACCCGTACAACGCCCTGCTCACTCTTCAAATCACCCGCGGTCATTCCCGAGGAGGTTCGCGAGGCGAGTCCTCAGATCAAGTGGCGCCAGATCGTCGCCACCCGCGACCGACTGGCCCACGGCTACACGGGGATCGATGACGATGTGATCTGGGACATCATCCAGACGGACCTGCCCGGCTTGCTTGTGAATGCGAGGCAGGTCATGGAGATGGCCGGCAAGAGGCTCGTGTGACAGAGCGCGGAGAGATCGTCTTCGGCGAAGCCCGGATCAAGTACCGGGTTGTCCGGAGCCCGAGACGACGCAAGACGATCTAGCTGACCGTCGATGCGCCCGGTGTCGTCAGGGTGGCAGCCCTGGCCACATCATGTACGAATCGTACATGAATGAGGTGGCGGTGAGCGAAGCACGGAACCGGCTGGCCGGGGTGATTGAGGAGTCTCGCCGGCCGGGCGAGCCGGTCTCGGTGAAGCGGCGCGGCCGCCGAGTGGCCGTGATCTTGGATTCGGGTGCGTTCGACCGGCTGGTCGAGAGCGCAGACGAGGCCGCCGACCGCCGTGAGCTGGCTGCGGCGCGCGCTGACGACGACTACGTGCCCTGGGATGAGGTCAAGGCTGCGCTGGGACTCGAGTGAGTCGGTACACCGTGTGCGGCTGAGGGTTCAGGCCGGCCGGGCGACCTCGGCGAGGGTGGTCAGGAAGCGGTCGTTCTGGGCGGGGGTGCCGATGGTGACCCGGATGCCGATCCCTGAGAACGGGCGGACCACCACGCCTCGCCGCTCCAGGGCGATGCACACTTCGTCGGCGCGCTCGCCCAGGTGCAGCCACACGAAGTTGGCCTGCGCGTCGGGAATGTCCCAGCCGCCGGCGGCCAGCGCGGCGGCCACCCGGCCCCGCTCGACCTTGATGGCGTCGATGTTGGCCCGCGCCTCGGCGGCGGCGTCGTCGTCCCGGAGCACGGCAAGAGCCGCAGCCTGGGCCGGGCCGCTCACGTTGAACGGGATCAGGCACTTGTCGATGGCCGACACGATCTCAGGGTGGGCTGCCATGTAGCCCACCCGCAGGCCGGCCAGCCCGTAGGCCTTGGAGAACGTGCGGGCCACGGCCACGTTGTCGAAGCGGGGCAGCAGATCGCCCACCGGGTCGCCGAGGGCCGGGTCGGCGAACTCCCGGTAGGCCTCGTCCACCAGCACCACCACGTCGTCGGGGATGCTCTCGACCAGCCTCGCCACCGAGGCGGTCGACACGGCCGTCCCGGTGGGGTTGTTGGGCGTGGCCAGCAGCACGAGCTTGGTGCGCCCGGTCACCGCGGCGGCCACCGCGTCGAGGTCGAAGGCGTGGCCGGACGTCAGCGGCGCCCTCACCAGCGTTCCGCCCATCGTCTGCACCGAGATCGGGTAGGCCTCGAAGGAGATCCAGGGGGCGACCGCCTCGTCGCCGGGATCGACGTAGGCGGTGGCCAGCTGGTACAGCAGAGCCACCGATCCTGCCCCCACCGTGACCTGCTCGACAGCCAGCCCCAACCGAGCCGCCAGCGCCTCGCGCACCGCGGCAGCCCGATGGTCGCAGTAGATGTTGCCGCCCCGGCAGGCCGCGGCCACTGCCTCGACCACCGCGGCCGGGGGCGGGTAGGGGTTCTCGTTGGAGGCCAGCTTGATGGCCTCGGCGATGTTGTGCTCCCGCTCGGCCTGTTCGGCGGCCTTGCCAGGCTTGTAGGCGGGCAGCGCGTCCACCGGGGGACGTACCCGCCCTACCGGGGTCGGAGTCTGAGATTCGGGCGAGGACACGCTGCCAGTCTGCCGTGCGAGTGTCCAAAGTCGGTGGAGCTGTGGAGTCGACCCGGTGCCGAGGGCGCGTGTGCCGCGCCGGGGGTCGGCGCGTGCGGGTGGGGCTGTCCTTCTCGGGCGGCTTGTGGCGGCAGTGGCCGTGGTGGCTGCGCTGGCTGCGGCAGCCTGCGCCGGTTCTGGGGGCTCCTCGGGCCCCTCGGGCGATGCGGAGCCTGGCGCTGGTTCTGGGGGCTCCTCGGGTGTAAGCAGCAGAACTGCTTGTCGTATTTGTGGCAGAGTCATTTGCCGTGGCGGGTGGTTTGGGGCGCTCCGATGACGAGGTTCTCGCGGGCGGTCTCGACGACTTCCTTGGTGATGGTGGTGAGGTTGTTGATTTCGAGGATGCGGGTGATTTGTGCGAAGAGGCGCTGTATGAGCCGGAAGTTGCCGTTGGTGATGTGGGCGACGGAGGAGATGGCTTCGTTGTCGGTGAAGTCGTCTGCGCTGAGGGTGAGCCCGAGTTGTTGGTAGTGGTGCTGTAGCACGAATTGGAGCTCGTTGGTGCTGAGGGGGTGGTATTGGTAGGCGAAGCCGATTCGGGAGTAGAGCTGGGGGTAGCGGGCGAGGCGCTTCTCGATGCCGGGCATCCCGATGAGGATGATGCCGGTATCGGTGCGGTCGAAGTGGTCGCGGAGTTGTTCGAGGGTCTGGTGTTTGAGCCGGTCGGCTTCGTCGACGATTACCAGTTCGGTGGTCGCGCCTGCGACGCGGGGCGCAAAGACGTCGTGGTCGTCGTCGGCTCGGTCCATGACGAAGCTGAGCCATGATCTGAGTTCGGACAGATCACGATGGAGTTGCCGGGGGGTGGCGGTGACGGTGGGGGTGTAGAGCACGCTGCGGGAGGCGCTGGCGGCGAGGCCTGCGCTGTAGGAGATGTCCATGGCGCGATAGAGGGGCTGGAGCTGGTCCCAGTTGGTGTAGTGGCGCGCGGAGATGGTCTTGCCGACGCCGGGCGGGCCGTAGCACAGCCCGATGTAACGCTCGCGACGCACGGCGTCGCAGAACTCCGCGAAGCGCCGGTACTGCTTGGTGACGAGTAAGCCGTCGGGTTCAGGCATCGTCGTGCCGTCTTGGTGTGGGTCCGCTCTGGGCGTTGTGGGCAAGGCTCGAAGCTGTGGCCGGTGCCGTGTCAGCCAGTGTGGATCCGTGTCGGTGCTGGCCCTGGGCTGGCGTCGCTGGTGCCGGGTAGTGTGCGGGTTTAGTCATTGTGGTATCGCTTGAGTGAGCTGGGGCGGGCCTGGGGCTTAGTGGCCGGTGTCGGAGCCGGTGGTGGTCGATGGGTGGTGAGGTAGTCGCCGGTGATACTGCGACGCGTGTCGAGTTCGGCTCGTATCTGTTGTCTGCGTCGGCGGCGTGCGTTGGTGATGTCTTTGAGGCTGACGGTGTGCCCGGCGAGTTCTGCGCAGATGGCGCGGCAAATGAAGGTGTTGTCCCAGAACACGCGGATCTCGGCGAGGTCTGCGGGGTCATAGCGGATGGTGACCGTGTCGCCGATGTAGCCGGCGAGAGTGGTGTCGAAGTAGCGGTGCCCACTGAAGCGGATGCCGTCTCGGTGCACGATTCGGGGCTTGGCCACCGTTGCCAGCAGCAGGTCGAGATCCTCGAGCGAGTCCGGGAGCCGGGGCATGAAGCTGTGCTGGTTCCAGCGCTGTCGCGGTGTCTGGCCGATTTCGCGGTGGGGGCGGTCGTTGTAGTCGTTGACGAGGAACCGTCTCAGCCGCTCGTCGAGTTCGCTGAGGGTCAGCGTCGGCGCGGTGGCCGGTCTGGCTTCGGTGATGTAGCCGGGCTGGGTCGACGCGAAGAGCTGGTTGAGGGTGCGGAAGAACCGCTCGATCTTGCCGCGCCCGCGGGGCTGGCCGACCGCGGAGTGCACGAGCTGCATCTTGAGGTCGGCTGCGACCTGTTTGAGGTGCGCGGAGATGAAGTCGCTGCCGTGGTCGACATAGAGCACATCGGGTATCCCGCAGAGGTCCCAGCCCGGATCGGGTTTGGGCCACATCGCCTGGCGCAGCGCCAGCGACGTGCCCAGCGCCGACGGCGCAGCGACGGTGAGACTGTAGCCCGCGACGGCTCGGCTGTAGTCGTCGATCACGATCGTCAGCCAGGGCCGCTCGCCGTCGGCGAGGAGGATGTCGACGCGGGTGTGGTCGGCCTGCCACACAGCGTTGGGGTGCTGGGCCTCGTGGCGGCACAGCAGATCGAAGGCCTCGCTGTAGGCGCGGGCGCCTCCGTGCGCGAGCGTCACCAGCGCCGGGTCGAGGCCCGAGACGATGTCGCACACCAGCCGGTAGCTCGGAGGCCTCAAGTCCCTGGAGCGGGCCTCGGCTGCGACCTGGCGGTGGATCCAGGACGCCGACGGCTTGGGCCGTCCCAGCGCGAGGGCCTCCACCAGCGCCACCAGCTCCGCCGCGACCCGGCGAGTACCGCGGTCGCTGCGCGCCTTGGGCGCCAGCGCGGCCAGCCCCCCGCAGCGATAGGCCGCCAGCCAGCGCTGCAGCGTGCGCAGCGACACCGAACCCGCCGCAGCGACATCGACAAGCTGCGCGCCGCGCTCCAGATGCGGGCGCAGCACCTCGAAACGATGCATCGCCACAGTCCGCTGCCCTTCCTCTAGCTCGGCCAGAACAGGACGAGCCCGCGCCGGCTGGCTCTCGGGCAGGGGTGGCAGCGGTGCGCTCACAGCCGCACCGGCGCTACATGTCCTCGACGTAGCCCGCCGCGACGTCCTCAGGCGGGTTGGTGTAGCGGGCGATGTAGCGCTGGGAGCGGTGCCCCAGACGGCGCTGCAGCTCATAGCCGTCGGCTCCGGTCGCCTCAGAGAGCCCGAACGCGAACGTGTGACGCAGATCATGGGGACGCAACGGACTGATATGGCGGCTCGTGTCGGGGTGCTCACCGTCATGGAGACGCCCGATACGGGCCAGCACACTGTTGACAGCACGAGCCGACAACCGCCCCCCACGCTGGCGGCTGCCCACCGAATGCGCCGACAAGAACAACGCCACAGAGAACTCGTCGACATCGCCGGGACGCTCGAGCTCGATGTAGTCCGCCAGAGCCGTGCGGGCATCAGCGGACAAGAACACCGTCCGCAGCGACGAGCCCTTGCCGCGCACAGCCACCAGCCTCGCACGCCGCGCTGCGCGCAGCCCGCCGGGATCACCAGGCTGCAACTGCTCAAAGTCGACGCCCACCAGCTCGCCCCGGCGAAGCCCCGACGACAACAGCACATACACCATCGCCCGGTCACGGCACGGCCTCGAATGCGCATGAACCGAACGCTGAGCGTTCCTGCGGCCCTTGTGCTCACAGAAGCGCTCCAGGCGGTCACACACGCTCTTTAGCGACCGTACCTGCACCGCATCCAACGAACGCGGCTCCAGCGGCGGCAACGCCAAAGCCGCCACCGAAGCCGTCGCCGACCCCTGTGCCAGCAGACCCGGCGACTGGGCATCGACCCACGAAACGAACCCCGACAACGACGCCAGATGGCTGTTCACCGTCGCCGGAGCCAGCCCCACAGCCAACTCACGCTGCCACGCCGCAACATCGCGGGTCCCCACCGCAGAGATCCGGTCATGGCCATAGGCGGCCACGAACCACACACAGAACCGGCCCAGATGCAGACCGATCTTCGACGCCACCTCCCCAGAACGCACCCCCGCCACCGCCAAAGCGAGATACGACTCCACCCAAGCCGCCAAAGACACCGAACCGCCTGCGTCGTTGTTTCGTGAAGCAAATCCGTCCGGATACGCCCCCCGACCCGAAGACTTCAGAGCCTCTACCACAGCGGTTCCCTTCACAGAAGGGACGTTCCCTGAACCGAACCCACAACCCCCAGCCCGAGCCGGACAAACCCGCCAAGGGCGTCTCAGAACCACTGAAAGCGAGAGTCGTCACAGCACGGACTGCACAGCCGCCGCGCTGGACACTAGCCGCTAGATAGGCGGACTCTGATCTGGCCGTCGGAAGCGAATCAGCCGCTATGACAGCTGTGGTCATGGAGTGACAGTGTGACGTGTACCGAACCAACAGACGGCAACGGCGCTGCAGGCGCGCATCTACAACCCAGGTCCTTGGTGTTCTCCACCGCCCAGCGCCGCTGATCGAACTGCTCGGCCCAGCCCAGCAGCAGCCGATAGCCCGCCGGGCTTGCAGCAACCCGAATCGACGCCACCGCTGTGTTGGTGGCCGCGTCCACCGCCGTGGCGGTGTGGCTTGACTTGTGGGGACCCACTCCGATGATCATGACTCAGTCCTTGACTCGACAGCAGTCGTGCACCACGGCCGGCACGCCGACTTCCAGACCCACCACGGGATCACGCCTCTGTTGAGCCAGACCGCAGCCGGCCGCCGACCGGGTCGCACACCCTGGCAGAGCCAACCGAAGCGGCAGGCGGTTCACGAGCCAAGCCGGCCAACGACCTACCGGACGCTACGACCTCTCAGCCACACCGACCGGTCCCCACATACAAGTCGGCGATTCACTAGTAGAGACGTGACATTTTCCCTTGACAGGTCTTTGATAGCGGCTCAATAGTGACCGCCTTAGGTCCGACCACCGCGCTAAAGCACCCGAAGAGAGAAAGAAAGCTCATAATGAGGATATCACGATGTTTCAGGCAACTTGGGCAATTTACGGGGCTCGTGATGGTCGCCGTGTTGACGGCAACGCTGGTGACCGCACCCGCGGCGGCGTCTGACGGCTCCGCGGGTGCGGTCACCGAATCCGAGAGCGAGATGACGGAGCACATCGCATGGCCCGAAGACATCACATCCCCCGATGACACCGCGGCGACGGCCAAAAACGCCTTGCTCTGCATCTTTGGGTCGAGGACTGACCATCCTCACAGGTCGGGTGCAGATGTGTCGGTGCACGGCTGGTGGGTATACATCTGGGGAGTTTGCCCACAGTTCGCATGGGTGACAGTTTGGTTGCAGCAAGAGGAGTGTCCGACCCCGTACTGGTGCCGGTGGGTGAACCGCGGACCGAAGTCAACGAAGATGGTACGCCAGGGTGGCGGTGCCGGTAATCGTGCTACAGCTCGGGTGGCTTGTACCTCGACGCAGCCGACTAGGTGGCGTGGTGCGGTGGACGTGGACCTCATCGGCTACTTCGACGATCCCTTAGTGGAATATGGCGTCCCAGCCTCGGTCCAGTGCCGAGTCTAGGCATTAGCTCGTTCCAGTGAGCGTCGTGATCGCGTTCGGAGCCGTCTGCGAACTCGCCGCCGATTGGACGACCGGATTCGGATGCCCTCCGGGCGAAGCGCCGCCACCGCGGGCGAAGTTGGCGTTCCGGCTCGTCGAGTTCGCGGAACTTGATGATGGCCGAAGACTCCAGTTGCGCGCTGACCGAGGCTGGACCAGCGCGCAGCGAATCGCCTACGGTGCCGTCGACGGCCTAGGCGAACAGAACCACGGGCCACGGAGTGCACCCTTCGATGTGAGTGACCCGTGGCGGTTCAGCACCCGCGAGTCTCTGATAACGGATGTGTTGGCGTGTGTGGACCCGGATGATGACGAGTCGTGGTGGCGGTGGCTGGTCAATCGGCTGACTGAACTTGGTGTCGAGGTGGGTGTTGCCGAGGCTCGCTCGGTGCCGTATAGGGTCGAGTTCGGTCCCGTACTCGATGGTGAGTTACGTCGGCGAGGTTGCTGATGTGATTTCCAACCCCAGACACCCCACCAGCAACGGGCCTGCATCTCCAGGAGCGGGAACCGCAAGCCGCTACGGCCGGAAGAGCGCGTGGTCTGCGTCCGCCGCTCCCAACTGATCGCTCTGCCTATCCAGAATACGGCCTCAGCCGCGGGGGTGAGGCCCTTGTTGCGTGTCGGAGATGTCGTGCTGCCAGTCCATGGGGGGTTCCCTTCTTTGTCGGGTGGATCAGCGCCCGGTATCCGAGGATCAAGGTGTCATCCAAACCGGGTCAGCTCCACATCAACCACCTCGGGACCCATCTGAACCATCCATGCCGCGCCCACGCCTACCAACACGACAAACAACTCGGCAAGAATCACGCCAAATAGCTCTGCCGCTTACACTCCTCGGGCGATGCGGAGCCTGGCGGCTCAGGTTCAGGCGGTTATGTGCATGAGTTCCGTAGGGGAGAGGGGCGGGCGACGCCGCCTGAGGGGATGTTCGTGGATTTGTCGGCGACGGGGTACAGCACCTGCGGGGTGCGCGCCGGCGGGGCTTTGCAGTGTTGGGGCGACGGGTTGGTGGATCTGCCTTCTGGGGGGTCGTTCGTTCAGGTGTCTGTGTCCGATGGCATCAGGGGCTCCGGCGGTCCTCATGGCTGCGCGCTGGGCGCGGACGGCTCTGTGCGGTGCTGGGGTCACGACACCTTCGGGCAGGCCTCACCGCCGGGCGGCGAGTTCGTTCAGGTGTCTGCGGGCGGCGCGAATTCTTGTGGCGTGCGTGTCGGCGGGTCCTTGGCGTGTTGGGGCGACGACAGCCTCGGGCAGCTCGATGTGCCCGAGGGCGACTTCAGGGTCGTGTATGCGGGGTCGCCCACTTGCGCGGTCGGCACCGACGGGGCGCTGGTGTGCTGGGGCGGTCCACCGCGCACCCGGCGGCGGATGCCCGACGCGCCCGGGGGCGCCTTCGTCGAGGTGTCGGCAGCCGCGGGCGGGTCCGACAGACGCGACCCGGGCGCCGACTACGCCTGCGGGCTGCGCCCCTCAGGGCAGATCGAGTGCTGGGCCGCGCCGTTCGGTGCGGGCTTCGACTTCGGGCAGGCCGACGCGCCCGAAGGGCAGTTCGTGGCGCTGTCGGCGGGCGGCGAGCACGCCTGCGCCATCGATGCCGACGGCCGGGTCGTGTGCTGGGGCGACGACGACACCCGCGTCGGTGCCGGTGCTCGGAGACGGCTTCATGCTCGGTGGGGACTGGGTGGCCTCGGGGGTGGTGTGGCTGGACTGGGACGACGTCGACGACGCGACCGGCTATGAGGCGATGTTCCGCAGCGCGGACGGTTGGGTGCTGTTGTCTGAGGACGGGCCCGTCGGCGCTGTGGTGACGTCGTTGGACGGGTCGTCCGCGCGGGTGGCCGGCCTGCCGGTGGGTGCGTCGGAGTATTGGTTCGCGGTGCGGGCCCGCAACGTGCGGGGCGTGTCTGGGTGGTCCGACAGCATCGGTGTGGCGGTGCCCGCATACGCGCAGGCCGACCCGGCGGGGGCGGCGTTGTTTGATCCGTTCACCGCGCCGACGCTCTCTGGGATCGACTTGGAGCGACTGCGTGGGGCGGTGGCCACGATCACACCCGGCGAGACGGACTGCTCGTCGGTGCCGGCGCTGGACGTGGCCGGGATCACGGTGCTGGACCCGCCGGCGAACTTGGACGACCCCGGCGCCGAGTTGACGGTCGCCGAGGTCGCCCGCGTCGCCGGGGGGTGTCTGGTCGTGGAGTATGTCGCGTTGGCGGGGCGCAGCATCGCGCAGGTCAGGGAACTGCTCGCGGCCGATGACACCGTGCATGCAGTGGGCGAGCCGATCCGGGATCTCAGGGCCGAGCACGAAGACACGCCCGGTTATGCGCATCCGAATAACACCGACGACAGCGGCCATCATGACGACGGTGGTGGCCCGCTGTGGCACATCACCCCGGATGTTGTGGCGCTGTGGGCGGGTTGGGATCCCGACGTGGCGGTGACGGGGTCTTAGCCAGCTAAGACCCAACTTGTTAGCCACCAGCCCCCGAATCGCCGTCCAGGCGCGTTTCGGCGTTGCGGATGGTGCGCGGCGGCTTCCATTCGCCGTGTTCGGCGGGTCGGGGCTGGTGCTCGGCGGGCTGGTGGCCGCTGCCGGGCGCGTCGAGGCCGACGGCTCCTAGTTGGCCGTCGGCCTCACATGGGGAGACCTCTGGGGTGGCTATTCGGGTCCGTCTCTGGAACGGTCTGCGGAGAGGACCTGCTGATCGCTGTCGGCTACGCAACGGCCGCGGGGATGGCGTGGCTGGCTCAGCGCACCGCGGGGCGTCGGGTGTCATTGTTGATCGGGGACACCCGCTCACAGTGGTGGAAGAAGGTGTCGGAGCCCGACCGCGCGGCCTGCCTGGAGTTCATGCACCGCCCCGATGTGGAGGTCCGCAACTGGTACCGGACCAAGAAATCCCGCAGCGGGGAGTCATCCGCTCACCTGAAGGTCTGGGCCATGCACGACAACTGGTCCCCGGTAGCCGCGCTGGTCGGATCAGGGAACCTCACACGCAAAGGGCTCGACAGCAACGTAGAGGTCATGGTCGAAGCGCACGGCAGCGACATGCGGCAGGCATGGGACACCGCTCGAGACCTATGGGGGAAGGCTTGGCCCTGCGCCGACCGGCTGACCGGATACCTAGACGGGCCAGAAGCTCCCGCCCGGCCATCACGCGAGCGCGCGGCAGCCTCCGCCAGACATTCAGCAGCCGCGACACCCCGACACGCAACCGGAGCCGATCACACCCGCAGGTCGCCGCCCCCTCCGAGCCCGCAAACGACTCCTCGCCGCTCGCGCGCGGCAACCAACGCGGGAGTCCCCAAGAGGCGACGCCGCAAACGTATCATCCTGTACACGATCTCCGGGTGGATCGCTTTGTCAGGGCTCACCGCAGGCTGGCAAAGCGGCATCGTCGGAGTCATCTGGATGCTCTTCATCGCCGGGCTCTTCTTCATCTGGGCCAAGAGAACCAGCTAGCAGAACCTCCGTCACAGACCCTTTCGGTTCGTGACTCTCGGCGACTTCGGAGTCATCGTCGTCGCCGCTGTCCACGGCGCGCGCCTGTCTGATCCCCGTGCTGGCCGACTCCGCATCGCCGTTGGGTTCGCTAGCCGTTACAGCGGCAGCTGAACTGGCGACAAAGCGGCCGACATCGGTGATGCTCACAGACGCGGTCGCCTTGTGGACAAGCACTCCGGCGGTGATCCCGACTAGCAGCGCGGCTCCGGCTGAACCTCCTGCAGCCCCGACAGCGCCCACCGCGGCGAGCGTCGCAGCCGAGCCGACGGCGCCCCTGAAGCTGCCGTCGGCCAACCCGCTGTAGTCGCCGTCGCAGCGGGCCTTGTGAAACGACCTCGCCAACGCGACGATCGCCACCATCATCCCCAGCGGGTTCGTTGCCGCTGCCGCCGACACGCCACAGTTGGCAGCGACCGCTGCGAACGCCTCGGTGTCGGCGCGGTTCCACCCGAACACAACGGCTACGGTGCCCGCAGTCGCGGCGGCGACGTCAGCGACGTTGTAGGTGTTCACCTCATAGAGCCAACTGGTCGGAATGTTGAACCGGTCCGACAGCCCAGCGGCGATCGAGTCGAAGCGGGCTTTGTCCCAGGTGACCAGCGGCAGGCCGCGCACCGTGGCCCCGTCCTTCAGCAGCGCCGTCACAGTGCCAGCGGCGTCAGCCGCCATCGTGCCGTCGGTGTCGGCGGCATGCACAGCCTTCGCGGCGCCAAGCACTGTGTGCCCGCCATCGAAGAGCCGGTGGTAGCTGCCGCCGAGCCCGCCGCGCAGCACCGGATCGAGATAGTTGGCATCGAGAGCCTTGTCGTAGACTGTCGCCGGGCCAGACAGCGCCGCGGCGGTAAGCCGGTTGAGCGCTTCGGACAAATCGCTCGACAGCAGCGTCTGCGCCGCGGCCGAGACCTTCGCGCCAGTCGCCGCCGCGGTCTCACGGCCCTTCTGCGCCCCCCGCCCCGCCGTCCTGGCCGCACTGGTCACCGCCGACGCTGTACCCCTCGCAGCGGCCACGGCCGCGTCTTTCGAGGCCACCCGCCGCCGCGGGCGCGGTGCTACCGGTCCGCTGTCCTCAGCGGGAGCAGAGGCATCGACAGGTTGCGTGTCTGCCTGCACGAGCCGACACGGTAGCCGCAGGCCGTGCCGCTAGAAGGGCGCAGTCTCGCAAAAGGCCGTCGAGTCGATTATGTCCTGCTTCGACGGGTGACTTTGGTCAAGGTGGACATTCTGAGAGCTTTTCGTTACACTTAGCTCTCATGAGTGCCGCGCAGTTCGTACGCGAGCAGGTCGAGGCCGCTCCGACGCGGTCGTTCATCTCTACCAGTGAGGTGGCGGGATCTCGCCGCGCGGTCGAATGTGAACTGTCCCGTTTAGCCAGTTCTGGAGAGGTCATCCGTGTACGGCGGGGCCTGTACTGGAAGGGGCCCCGCACTCGTCTCGGAATACCGCTGCCCCGGCCCGATGAGATCGCACTCGCCGTGGCCGGACCCGGCGCAGGACCTGCTCGCTTGTCCGCGGCCGCACACCTCGGCTTGACCACACAGGTGCCAGCAGTCGACACGATCGCGGTCGCCGGACGGACCCCAACTGCCCCGGCGGCTATACGGTTCGTTTCTCGGCCAGTTGAGCGGCGCATTCGCGACCTCACACCAACCGAGGTCGCCGTCATCGAGGTCCTTCGCGAGGGACCGGATCTGCTGGAGGTGTCGTGGGAGGCCTTCGCTACGGCGGTCACCCGGCTCGCAGCCTCCGGAGAACTGCGACACGAGCGAATCACTGAGCAGCTCGGCGATGAGCGCCACGTCGCAGCGCGAGACCGCTGGCTACCGCTCGCGGAAACACTCGAGCCTTGATCACTCCGCTCCGAACGCGCCTCGATGAACTCGAGGTCTACGTCACCCGCGTCGCCGAAGCGACCGGCATCCCGCCAGCACACCTTGAGAAGGACTTCTGGGTAACCGAAGTCCTCCGGGGCGCATCCAATGCGTCGGGGGCCACTGGCTGCTCGGTCATCTTCAAGGGCGGCACCAGCCTGTCCAAGGCCCATCGGATCATCGAAAGGTTCTCCGAGGATGTGGACCTCGTCGTTGTCTTGCCTGAAGGCGGTAAGAGCGCGAAGGACTCCACGTTGAAGACCTTCGTTGCCGCCGCCGAATCGACGACCGGTGTCGAAGGAACTGTCGACCCCTCCTCCGCCACCAAAGGAGTGAAGAGAACGGCGACCTTCGCGTACCCCACGACACACAGTTCTGCACTCAAGCCTGGTGTGCTCATGGAACTCAGTACCCGGGGCGGTGCGCTCCCCTATCGTCGGCTGCCAATCCAATCACTGATCTCCGAGCACGCAGCAGCCGTAGATCTACCAATCGACTTCAAAGAAGCAGCACCGGTGAATCTGCTAGTGCTCAAGCCGGTCAGAACACTCGCGGAGAAACTGATCCTGCTTCACCACGCCGCCATTGAGGGCGATACGCAGCGTCGAGCGGCCACGGCACGCCACTACTACGACGTCGATCGCCTACTCCACGACGACGACGTGCTTTCGGACCTCCGATCGAGTCCGATCGACCTGCTCGCCCGAGAGGTCACCGAGCACTCACGCGCCGCGGGATTGCCGACCGCGATGCGACCACGCGAAGGCTTCAGTGCGAGCCCGGCCTGGGACCCCTCCGCGACCAATAGCGCCGAAGCCGCATATAGCGCCGTCATGGATGAGTTGCTGTGGCCGGGCGCACCGCACGCATCGTTCGCGGAGTGCTGCCACCGAGTGCACGAGCTCGCCGAGCTGCTGTAGGCCACCGACACCATCGTCCTTGTGCCGCGTGGCCGCCCTCTCGGTCGCGGTCGGGATGAAGCTGCCTCGCGTACTTGAATGGGGTATAGATGGCACTCTCGATGGGGTATAGCCTTCTGAAGTCTGCAATTCACCCCCGCTGAACTGGGTGAACGCTTGGTGGCTAACATCCCGTGACGGTGGCGGTGCTCGACACCGGCGTGGACGTCAGACACCCAGACCTCGACGACAACGCGGCCGCTGCCGGCCTCGCCGGCTGCCACGTCGTCGACGCCACCGGCCACGGGACCCACGTCGCGGGCATCGTCGCCGCGGAGCATCACGATCCCCCCGCAACCAACCAGGACGTCGCCGGTGTGGCCCCCGACGCTGAGATCCTGTCCCTCAGGGTTCTCAAGCGCGACACGTGCACGATCAGCCCGGCGCCGGTGACCCCGCCGGTAGCGGTCGCGAGGGCGGTCAACGACGGCGCGCGCATCGTCAACATGTCGCTGTCGGGCAGCGCGCGCCAAGACACCGACGACCTCGAGGCCGGCGGGATCGCCATCCCCTCCACCGACACCTACGAACTGGTGCTGCGCGCCGCCTCGATGCTCGGAGTGGTAGTGGTCGCCGCCGCCGGCAACTGCGGCGACGACGAGGACGTGACCATCGGCGGCGAGACCAAGAAGGGATGGGAATGGAACAAGTGCTCCGAACACAACGCCAAGCGGCGTCCCGCGCTGTATCCCGACGCCATCGCGGTGGCCGCCGTGAACCACGACGCCACGCGCAGCAGTTTCAGCACCGCCAACGAACACGTCGACATCGCCGCACCCGGAGGTAAGGGACCGCACGGACGCGCGATCCTGTCCACGGACCGCTGCACACACGTCGCCAGTCCCTCGAACCCCGCCCTCCAATGCGGAACCACAACGATGCAGGGCACGTCGATGGCGGCGCCGTTCGTGGCCGGTGTGGTGGCGCACATGATCAACCGCCACCCGCAGGCCACCGTCGGGCAGGTGCGGCGGGCGCTGGAGGCGACGGTCGCCGCTCCTCCCGCGCCTGTGGACAAGAAGAAGTATCCCGAGGGGTCGTGGACGCGCCGGGGTCGGATCAATGATCCTCCTTTCGCTCCGCCGTCGCGGGAGTACGGCTTCGGCATTGTCGATCCGGCCGAGGCGGTCGCGAGGCTGGGCGAGATCGTGGCTGGGGTTGAGGCGGCTGATGCGGGCGGGTTCGAGGCGGTGGCCGCGGGCGGGCGGTTCAGTTGCGGGCTGCGCTCGAGCGGCCGGGTGCGCTGCTGGGGCCGAAGCGGCGCTTCGGCGGGGGCGCCCGCGTCTGCCCGGACCGGGTTCGTGGCGCTGGACGCGGGCCACAGCCACACCTGCGCCATCACACAGGCCGGCACGGACTCGGATTTCGACCGAGACGGCGGGCCTGTCACCTGCTGGGGCGACAACACTTTCGGGCAGGCCGGCGCGCCCTCCGGGAGCTTCACGCAGGTCTCTGCGGGCCGCCGCCACAGCTGCGGCCGCCGCCCCGACGCCACGGTGGTGTGCTGGGGCTCAGACCTCCACGGCCAGGCGCCCCAGGCCCGCCTCAGAACGCTGTCTGTCACCCGGGACGGCACCAACCTGATCACATTCAACCCCGACGTGACCGACTACAGCATCATCGCGGAGCCCGGCCAGGCCGACGCGCCTGCGGGGTCGTTCAGCGCGATCGCGGCCGGCGGGTATCACTCCTGCGGGATCAAGACCGACGCCGGCGTGGTGTGCTGGGGCAGCAACTTCCGCGGCCAGACCGACGCGCCCTCGGGGTCGTTCACTGCGGTGTCGTCGGGCTATGAGTTCTCATGCGGCCTCAGGACCGACAGCACCGTGGCGTGCTGGGGATCCAACAGCGACGGCCAGACCGACGCGCCTGAGGGGTCGTTCAGCGCGGTCTCGTCCGGCTATTTCCATTCGTGCGGTACCCGAAGTGGCGGCCGCATCGAATGCTGGCCCGGACCGCTAGATGAGCCTGCGGGGTCGTTCAGCGCGATCGCGGCCGGCAGCTTCCATTCGTGCGGAATCAGAACAGACCGCACCGTCGTGTGCTGGGGCGACAACCACGCGGGCCAGACCGACGCGCCCGCGGGGTCGTTCAGTTCGGTCTCCGCGGGAGATGAGCATTCGTGCGGGATCAGGACCGACAGCACCGCTGTCTGCTGGGGCGCCCGGTCATCCGCGCTTGAGCCCGCGGCTTCTGTGACCCTGGGGTTCAGGGTCACCAGCCGCGCCGCCCGCTGGGTGTATGCGCGCTATGAGGTGACCATCGCGCGGCCCGAGCCCGTCCGGGAGCGCACCAGCCGTGCGGCGAGACAACAGCTGGGCGCGTCGGGTGCAGGCGCCCGCTCCGAGCCGGGCGCGCCGTGCGAGGAGACCGCCGACCTGCGGCAGTGCCTCGGGGCGTGGCCTGAATGCCGCCAGGACCCTGCGGGCTGTTCGGGACTCCGAACCGGCGACAGCCCGGGCGCAGCAGGCAACGCCATAACCGAACCCGGCACCGACAGCGGACCCGCGTCGGCGCCCACAGACACTTCGTCGCCGCGCAGCGGCGCCGACGCGGACACCGCCGACTCGGCGACGCACCAGGGAACCGCGGTGGCATGCCCGGCGCCGCCCACTGACGCCGCCGGATCTGACGCGATCGTCACGGTCGCCGACGCCACGCTGCGCGCGGGGATCAACCGGTTCCTCGACAAGGCCCCCGACGCGGCGGTCACCGCCTCGGAGATGGCCGGGTTGGCCGCGCTGGCGTTGCCCGCACGCGCCGGCGGCGGGCGGGTTGTGAGCCTGTCGGGCCTCGAGCACGCCGCCAACCTCGCGTCGCTGGACCTCAACGGCCACAACGTCGCCGACGTCTCGCCGCTGGCATGCCTCGACAGGCTCACCACAGTGGACCTCGCCGGCAACGACATCACCGACCTCGCCGCACTGTCTGGGCTCAGCGGCCTCACCACACTGGGCCTCGCCGGCAACGACATCGCCGACATCGCCGCCCTGTCGGGACTCAGCGCGCTGGAGGCGTTGGACGTGTCGGGCAACGACATCGCCGCCGTCGGGCCGCTCGGGGGCCTCAGCGGCCTGCGATCGCTCAACGTCGGCCACAACGAGATCAGCGACATCACCGCGCTGAGGGGCCTCACCGCGCTGGAGGCGCTGCACGCCCACGGCAACCAGATCACCGGCGTCGCCGCCCTCGCGCCGCTCACCAGCCTCACCAGCCTGTATCTGGACCACAACGCAATCACCGGCGTCGCCGCGCTGTCCTCGCTCACCAGACTCACCACGCTGGGGCTCGGCGGCAACCAGATCAGCGACATCACGGCGCTCAGGGGACTCACCGCGCTGGAGACGCTGTACCTGTTCGACAACGACGTCGCCGACGCATCCGCCCTGTCAGGGCTCAACAGCCTCAAGGTGCTGTGGGTCGACGGCAACGACCTCACCGGCCCCTACCGGTGGGCCCCCACGGGCGGTCTGGGCTATCTCGACGCCCGCCACAACCTCATCGCTGACATCGCGCCGCTCGACGCCGCCGGCGCAACCGGCGGCACCGTGCACACAGAACCCCAGCGGGTCGCCACGGTGCGCGTCAACGACGCGTCGCTGCGGGCCGCGCTGCTGGCCGCGTTGGGCAAGACCGCAGGCGACACGCTCAGCCCCGAAGAGATCGCTGCCATCGAACGGCTCCAGCGCGCCGGCCCAGCCTCTGACCCCGCGCCGATAACGGACCTGTCAGGACTCGAGCACGCCACCGCGCTGACAGTGCTGCGCCTGCGCAACAACAACATCGCCGACATCGGCCCCATAGCGGGCCTGAGCGGGCTCACCGAACTGGACCTGCACACCAACAACATCACCGACCTCACCCCCCTCGACAACATCACCGGGCTCACCATCCACGGACGCAACCACCAGACCCCACGAAACTGAGCCGAGGCCTTCCTGCACAGGCCCGCCACCGCGACCGGCCCGCGACCCGGACAGCCAGCAGCGGAGGCCACCCTGTTGTGCTGCCCGTCTGCGCCGCGCCATCGGGTCGTGGTCCCTTCAGCCGGCTGTGCGAGCGGGCGCCGGCACGGTCGGGGTCCCGGACGGGAATACGGGCGGGCCGTCGGGCGTAGCATTGGGAGTATGGCGACCGGGTCGTCGATCAAGGTCCGGACCGACATCCGGGTTGATGGCATGACCTGCGGCGCCTGCGCATCCCGGGTGGAGACCGCGCTGGGATCCGCCGAAGGGGTGCTTGACGCCCGCGTCAACTTCGCTTCGAGCAGGGCGACGGTCCTCCATGACGGATCCATCGACGACATGAGGCTGCGTCTCGTCGTGGAGCGGGCCGGCTACTCGGCGCCGGACGACGCAACCGGCGACGCCGATGCCGAGAGGCGCCGGATCGCCGGCTTGCGCAGCCGGCTGGTGGCGGCGGTGGCGGCCGGCCTTCCGGTTGTGGCCGTGTCGATGCTGCCGCCTTTGCGTTTCGACGGCTGGCGGTGGGCTGCGCTGGCGGCCTCGGCCGTGGTGGTCTTCGGCTCGGGGTGGGGCTTCCACCGGGCTGCGCTGCGCAGCCTTCGCCACAGGGCCGCCACCATGGACACGCTGGTGTCGCTGGGCACCGCCGCGGCGTGGGTCTGGTCGGCAGTAGTGCTGCTGGCCGCCATCGACGACGGCCATGTGTACTTCGAGACCGGCGCCGTGATCATCGCCCTGGTGCTGCTGGGCAAGTGGCTGGAGGCTCGGGCGACCCGCCGCTCGGGCGAGGCGGTGCGGGCCCTGGGCCGTCTGAGCGCCTCCACCGCCCGCCTCACCGACGGCACCGAGATCGGTGCGGAGGACCTCGCCGTGGGGATGCGTTTCGTCGTCCGGCCGGGCGAGCGGATCGCCACCGACGGCGTGGTGGTGAGCGGCGCCTCGGCGGTGGACATGTCGATGGTCACCGGCGAGCCCGTCCCGGTGGAGGTGGCGCCGGGCGACGAAGTGATCGGCGCCACCGTCAACGCCGACGGCAGCCTGGAGGTCGAGGCCACCCGGGTCGGGGCCGACACCGCCCTGGCCCAGATCGTGCGCCTGGTGGACGAGGCCCAGGGAGGCCGGGCCGCGGTGCAGCGACTGGCCGACCGGGTGGCCGGCGTGTTCGTCCCGGCGGTCGTGGTACTGGCCGCGGTCACCCTCGGCGTGTGGTTCGCGGCCGGAGCGGCGGCCTCGGACGGGTTCACGGCCGCGGTTGCGGTGCTGATCATCTCGTGCCCGTGCGCGCTGGGGCTGGCCACCCCGCTGGCGGTGATGGTCGGCACGGGCCGTGGGGCCCAACTCGGGGTGATCATCAAGGGCGCCGAAGTGCTCGAGGACACCCGCGCGGTGGATGCCGTGATCCTCGACAAGACCGGCACCGTCACCGAGGGCCGCCTCGAGGTCGTCGATGCAGTGGCCGCGCCCGGCGCCGACACGACCGCGATGGGACTGCTGGCCGGCGCGCTGGAGTCTCGCTCGGAGCACCCGGTCGGCGCGGCCATCGCCCGGCGCTGGCCGTCGTCCCGCACCGTCGATGACTTCTTGAACCATCCCGGCATCGGCGTTGCCGGCCGGGTGGACGGCGCGGAGGTTCGCGCCGGCAGGCGCCCGCTGTTCGACGCAGTGCCCGCGGAACTCGCCGAAGCGATAGCCGCGGCCGAGGCCAGGGGCTGCACCGCGGTGCTGGTGGGCCGGGGCCCAACCGCCGAGGCGGTGCTCGCGCTGGCCGACACCGTGAAGCCCACGTCCCGGCAAGCGGTCAGCGAGCTTCGCTCCATGGGCCTGGAGGTGTCGCTCGTCACCGGCGACAACAGCCGAACGGCCGCCTGGGTGGGCGAGGCCGTCGGTGTTGATGACGTGATGGCCGAGGTGCTGCCCTCAGACAAGGCCGACGCGGTGGCACGGCTCCAGGAATCCGGCAAGCGGGTGGCCATGGTGGGGGACGGGATCAACGACGCCCCCGCGCTGGCCCAGGCCGATCTGGGCATCGCGGTCGGCACCGGGACCGACGTGGCGATAGAGGCTTCCGACCTCACCGTGGTCGGCGGGGATCTGCTAGCGGTACCCGACGCCGTCGCGCTGTCGCGCCGCACGCTGGCCACCATCAAGGTCAACCTGTTCTGGGCCTTCGCCTACAACGTGGCCGCCATCCCCCTGGCCGCCACCGGGGTGCTGAGCCCGATGGCCGCCGCGGCCGCCATGGGCCTGTCGTCGCTGTTCGTGGTGTCCAACAGCCTGCGCCTGCGCCGCTTCCGCTCCCTGCGAGCCTGAATCCGGCGAGCAGCGTCTACAAGATCTGTTATACGCTCTAACGTCGTTGGCGCAGCCTGCCTCGGCGGGCGGGCTCAGTCGATGGAGGTTGCAGACACATGACCCGCATGACTCCCAGCGAGGCGTTCGTGGAGACGATGGTGGCCCACGGCGTCGACACCATCTTCGGCATCATGGGCAGCGCCTTCATGGACGCCATGGACATCTTCGAGCCGGCCGGCATCGAGCTGGTGCCGGTGGTGCATGAGCAGGGAGCGGCCCACATGGCCGATGGGTTCTCCCGGGTGTCGGGTCGCCACGGCGTCGTGATCGGCCAGAACGGCCCTGGCATCTCCAACTGCGTGACCGCCATCGCGGCGGCCTTCTGGGCCCACAGCCCGGTGGTGATCGTCACCCCCGAGGCTGGGACCATGGGCATCGGCCTCGGCGGCTTCCAGGAGGCCAACCAGCTCCCGATGTTCGAGGAGTTCACCAAGTACCAGGGCCATGTCAACAACGAGCACCGCATGGCCGAGCTCACGGCCCGCTGCTTCGACCGGGCCCTGTCGGAGATGGGCCCCACCCAGCTCAACATCCCCCGCGACCGCTTCTACGGCGACATCGACGTAGAGATCCCCCAGCCCCAGCACCTCGACCGCGGCCCCGGCGGCGACCGGACCATGAACGAGGCGGCCGAGTTGCTGGCCTCGGCCGCCTTCCCGGTGATGATCTCCGGCGGCGGGGTGGTGATGGGCGACGCCATGGCCTCCACGGTGGCCCTGGCCGAGCGCCTGGGCTGCCCGGTGGTGAACAGCTATCTCCACAACGACTCGTTCCCGGCGTCGCATCGGTTGTGGTGCGGGCCGCTGGGCTACCAGGGCTCCAAGGCCGCCATGCGGCTCATATCGAGGGCCGACGTGGTGCTGGCGCTGGGCACCCGCCTCGGCCCGTTCGGCACCCTGCCCCAGCACGGCCTCGACTACTGGCCCACCGGCGCCAAGGTCATCCAGGTGGACGCCGACGCCAAGATGCTCGGGCTGGTCAAGCGCATAGACGTGGGCGTCTGCGGCGACGCGGGCGCAGCTGCCGCCGCGCTGACCGCGAGACTGGCCAGCCGGGAGCTGGCCTGCGACGCCACCCGGGTGCAGCGGGCCGCGGACATCGCCGCAGAGAAGGCCGGATGGGAGGCCGAGCTCGACGACTGGACCGAGGAGACCGACGACTTCAGTGTGGACATGATCAAGCAGGCCGCGGCCGAGGCCGACGACTGGATGCATCCCCGCCAGGTGCTGCGCGAGCTCGAGAAGGCGATGCCGCCCCGCGTGATGGTGTCCACCGACATCGGCAACATCAACTCGGTGGCCAACAGCTACCTGCGCTTCGAGGAGCCCCGGTCGTTCTTCGCCGCTATGAGCTGGGGCAACTGCGGCTACGCCCTGCCCACCGTCATCGGGGCCAAGAAGGCCGCCGGTGACCGCCCAGCGGTGGCCTACGCCGGCGACGGGGCCTGGGCCATGAGCATGGTGGAGACCATGACCGCGGTGCGCCACGACATCCCGGTCACCGCGGTGGTGTTCCACAACCGCCAGTGGGGTGCCGAGAAGAAGAACCAGGTCGATTTCTACGGGCAGCGCTTCGTGGCCGGCGAGCTGGAAGGCGGCGAGGACTGGTCGGAGGTGGCCCGCGCCATGGGGGCCGACGGCGTGCGGGTCAACCACCTGGAGGACGTCGGCCCGGCGCTGACCGCGGCCATCGACGCCCAGATGAACGGGGGCCGCACCACCGTCATCGAGGCCATGTGCACCAAGGAGCTCGGCGACCCGTTCCGCAAGGACGCCCTGAAGCGCCCCACCCGCCACCTGGACAAGTACCAGGGCTACACCTGACCGGGCGCTTGGTCGCCGGCGGCCCGCTCGGCGCCGTCGTCGCCGACTAGGGCTACACCTGACCGGGCGCTTGTCTGCGCCGAGCCGGAGGCGCTCCCGCTGCGCCGGGCGCGGCCCGCGCCGTTGTCGAGGTTCTGGGGGCCCTTGCCGAGGTCCTGGGGGCCGTTGCCGCTGCGCCGGGCGAGCTCCAGCGCTGGGCGAGGTCAGGAGGAGGGCAGCTCCAGCACCCATCCGATCTGGATCAGGTGCGGGTTGTGCAGGCGGCGGCCGTCGGCCTGGACCCGGCCCCGGTTGAGGTCGAAGATCTCGCGCCAGCGCTCACCCGAACCGAGGTGGATCCGAGCGATCCTCCAGAGGCTGTCGCCCCGATTGACGGTGACCGTGACCGGCTCGGGCTCGGCCTCCACCGCAACGATCCGGTTGTCGCCGCCCTCGGGGTAGTCCGCGGCGGTGATCGTGCCGCCCAGGTCCTCCGAGATGTAGTTGGCCAGGGCCTGCTGGTAGCTGACGCCCAGCTTGGTGAACTCGATGTCGGCCAGCGGATAGCAGTCGCCGCCGTTGGCCAGGAAGTCGATGGTCGCCAGCACCACTGGATCGCCGGGCACCACCGCGCCGTCGCGCACGATGGCGGTGCCGTCGTCGAGGGTCACGTCGCGGATCCGCGACCCGGGGTCGCCGGCCGGCGAGCAGTCACCGGCCCGGTCGGTCTCGCGGGCCGCAGCCGACGGGTCGTAGGTGAAGGTGAACCCCGAGACCTGGGGGAACTGGCCCCCGGCGCCCGGGATGCGGTCCACGGCCTGCTCCAGCAGTACATGGAAGGTCTCGCGGGAGACCTCTCCCACCACCACGAAGTTGCGGAACGGGGCGATGTCCCAGGTGTCGCCCGCGGTGATCGGCCCGGCCGGGATCACGGCGTCGTTGCGGATCCCGCCGCCGTTCTGGATGGCGACGTCCGGCGCGGGAGTCCCGAAATCCTCCGCCAGGTCGGCGGCAGTGGCCCTCAAGGCGTCGGCGTGCAGGTTGCCCTGGTTGCTGGAGCCGGTGCGCACACTGGCCCTCCGCCCGTCCAGGTCGACCTCGCTGGCGCCGATCACATCGGCGTCGATCTCGGCCACGGCTGCGGCCAGGGGCTCGATCACGCTCGACTGGACCGCCGGATCGGGTGTCACGTCGAAGCTGACTCCGACGGAGCGACCCGTGTGGCTGACGATGCTGCCGTCGCCGTCGAAGACGACGGTCAGCGCGCCGATGCAGCGGTAGCCGCCGGGCGCGGTGATCACCGGCACGTCGGTGCCGGTGGAGTCGGCCACCAGCATCGGGTAGGGGCCGGCCGGCTCGTCGTCGGGCATGCAGGTGTCGCCCTCGTTGCGCAGCAGGTCGTCGCCGCCGCCGGCGATGACCACATCCACTCCGGCCAGGTCGGCCACCAGGGCGACCTCCTCGGACACCCCCTGGAGGTGGCTGACCAGGATGATCTTGTCGACCCCGGCCGCGGTCAGCGACGCGACCTCGGCCTGCACCGCGGCTAGAACGTCGGAGACCACCACGTTGCGCGGCGTCGAGATGTTGCGAAGCTGGGGAGTGACTGCCCCGATCACGCCGACCTGCCGGCCGCCGGTCTCCACCACGGTGCTGCCGGCCAGCACGCCGGAGTCGACCAGCGCTTGCAGCACTGGCTCGCCGGAGAAGTCGGCGTTGGCCGACAGGAACGTCACGGCCGGGTCGAACCCCTCGACGAATCGGGCCGTCACCTCCGGGCCCAGGTCGAAGTCGTGGTTGCCCAGGGCCATGGTGTCGTACAGGCCGCTGAGCGCGATCGAGTCGTAGAGGGCCTCCTCGCGGGCCAGAGAGACGTTCAGTTCCTGGGAGGCCAGGAAGTTGTCGCCCGAGGTGAGGGTGACCACCCCGGCATCGGCGGCCGCGGCCTGCAACTCTTTGATCTGCGTGACGAAGCGGGCCACGCCCGGAAAGCCGGCGTCCTCGTCGGGCAGCAGCTTCGACTCACCGTCGTTGTTGTGCAGGATGGTGAGAGTGAACGTGTCTGCGCTGATGGGCGCCGGCGTCTCCTGCGCGCCGGCTGGCGACACCAGCGCCGCGGTTGCGGCAAGAAGTGCCACCGCCGCAGGGGCAAGAACGGACCTCCGGGGGATCGAGATCGTCACTGAGTGCCTCCCTGGGCCTTGTAGAGCGGGCGAAACCTACCCGCCGAGATGCGGTCTCACACCACGTTCGTCGACTTCTCCGGGCCGCTGACATCTAGTGTCGGGGTGTGACTGCACACAGGCCCGGTACTGCGCTGGTGACCGCGGCGGGACCCACGCCCGAGCGGCCTGTCAGCGCAGCGAACAAGAGCGGGAGACAGGAGTTCTCGGAGTGGCTGCGATGAAGGTCCTCGTGATGGGCGGCACGCAGTTCAACGGCCGGGCCCTCGTCGGTGAGCTGGTGCGGGCCGGGCACGACGTCTCGATCTGCAACCGGGGTCGGACGCCTGCGGAGCTGCCGGAGGGAGTGAGCCGCCTGATCGCCGACCGCACGGACCACCAGTCGCTGCGGGACGCGCTGGGCGGCACCGACTGGGACTGCGTCCACGACCTCACCGCCTACCACCCGCCCGACGTCGAGATCATGCTCGAGCTGCTCGACGGCCGCACCGGCCACTACGTCTTCGCCGGCTCCACCGTCATCTATGCGGCCTCCGATGTGCTGCCGGTCGCTGAGGACGGCGGCGACGAGCGCGGGCCGGACCAGAACGAGTACGGCCTGCACAAGCTGCTCTGCGAGGACCTGCTGCTGGCGGCCCACTCCGAGCGCGGGTTCCCGGCCACCACCGTGGCGTTCTCGATGGTGTTCGGTCCCCACAACACCCTCCACGACCGCGAGCAGCGGATGTTCGCCCGCCTGCTGGCCGGGCGACCCGTTCTCATACCCGGCGACGGAACCACACTGCTGCAGCTGGGCTATGTCGACGACCAGGCCCGGGCGCTCGAGCAGATGATGGGGCGGCCGGTCACGTTCGGCCGCCGTTACAACCTCACCGGTCGCCAGGCCGTCACCCGGAACGGGTATGTCGACCTGGCCGAGCAGGCGACCGGACGGAGCGCGCAGCGGGTGACCATCCCGGCCGAGACGATGGAACGGCTATGGACCGGCGAGCTGCGGATCGGGTCGGGGGCAGCGAGCCTGGGAATGGACGTCCGTCCCTCGGCCGGCTCGGAGCGCTCGGCCCGCGGTCCCCGGGCCGACATGCTGCGGCGCCGGTTCCAGGCAGCGCAGCTGGTGCAGCACTTGGCCCCCAACATCTGGTGGTGGAACCGCAGCGCCGTCTTCAGCATCGACCGGCTGCGCTCCGACATCGGATGGGAACCTCGCCACGACCTGGTGTCCATGTTCGAGCACACCTACGAGTGGTACCAGCGTGCCGGCCGGGCCGAAGCCGACAGGACCCGCTTCGACTGGTCCTTCGAGGACGCGCTCCTGAGCGAGCTTCGCTAGTGTCCCGAGTCGCAAGTTCAAGCGGCTTGTTCAGACTTCCGTGAAATCTCGGGTTGGTTCTGCGCACTCAGTCCACACAAACCGCACCAAGAAAACTGGCGTGCCATGTCTGCGTCCTCCCCGAACGGTTGCCGCCTCCACACACATACAAGCCGCGAATCGCGCCGCCCGCCTCGGACCGCACGACCCCCGCACCCACCGCCTCCGGTCCCTCAGGAGCTCACCGTGATCCTGGCCGCGCTCGGCTGCCCCGAAGCCGGCTGCCGGGAATTGGCAGCGCTTGGCCCTCTATGGGGTGCATTCTGCTGCCAGTTCGCGAGCGGGGGTGGTGGTGCGTCAGGGGCGTGGCACGCTATGGCGGTGACCGCGGCCGCCGAACCAGACACTTCGCACCCCGGCGCGTCCCGAGTCCCGGCCGAGCGGGTCTTCAGCACCTCGGTGGCGGTGTCGGGCGTGCGCTGCTTCCTGTTCTACGTGCTGTTCCCGTGGCTGCTGCCCGCAGCCGGCATCGCCTCGGGGGTGGGCTCGGGCCTCGGCCTGGCCATCGGAGCGGTCGCCATCGTCTTCAACGTCCTCTGTATCCGGCGCTTCCAGCGGACGAGGCACCGCTACCGGTGGCTGATCACCCTGCTCAACACAGGCATCATCGTGCTGCTCGCCGTGTTGATGGCGATAGACCTGAACAGTGTGCTAGCCTACTAGATGCCCTCGCGCCCGCGACAGCGGCCGCACTTACAACGACAACTCCGGGCGGTCAGTTGGTCGCATCTTATTCGCCGTCTCCGCCGTCCGTGTGGCCGAGCCCGCAGTCGGTGGTCGCTGGTCGCCGCGGGCGCAGCCCCCGGGTGGCGTCGCGTGCCCGTTGGCTGGTCCCGGCGCTGGCAGCGTTGGCGCTGAGCGCCGCGGCGTGCGGCCACGACAGGAGCGGAGAGGCCCTCGGCGTGGACGCGCTGTCGGGATTCGCCGCCGCGGACAGCTCCGCGGGCGGCGCGGACGAGCACGACCATCACCACTCCCACACAGACTCGGCGGACGACGCCTACCACAACACCGACCTGAGCATGATCAATGCCACAGCCGGCGAACTGCCCGACGTGGACATGACGGATATCTCATCGGGCGACACGGTGAATCTCCGGTCGTTGGCCGGCGCCGGCAAGCCGCTGCTGTTCTGGTTCTGGGCGCCGCATTGACCGAAGTGCCGGAGCGAGGCGTCGCTCGTCGAGCAGTTCGCTCGAACCCAGTCCGACCGGCTCAGGGTCGTCGGCATCGGCGCTCAAGACGACTGGGATCTGGCCAGGGATTTCGTCATGGAGACCGGCGTGAGCTTCACCATGCTCTGGAGCGAATCGAGCGATGCGTGGCGGCATTTCGCCATACGCAGCAATTCCGACTTCTGGTTGATCGACCAGGACGGCAACCGGATCGACAGCAGCTCCACCCTCTATGACGAGAGCCATATCGACGCTCACCTAGCCAACCTGAGCCGGGGTTGAGGCGCCGCGGCGAGGCTGCTCGGATGCATGCACCGAGGCCGCTTCTGATCTTGTCCGCCGCGCTAGCGCTGTCGTGCCTGTCAGCGGTCGCCTGCGGGGGTGGCGGCCAGCCTCCCGGGGCGGGCGAACCGAACGAGCCCGGCCTCAGCAGGTCTGCCGCCAACCCTGTCTCAGGCAGGGCCGGCGCAGGGATAGCGGCGACCGGCGGGCGCATGCCGCGCGGCCCTGGCTGCTCCGAGTCCGGTACAGACGCGACCACGATCGCCTGGGTCGGTCCCGACATCGACGAGCTGGCCGACATCGGCCTGGAGTCGCTCGTTCTGGATGAGCCCTCCCTCGTCGTCGACGCCTACATCAATGAGGTCAACGATCGCGGCGGGATCGGAGGCGACTGCTTCAGGCTGGCGACCTTCTCGTGGAAGATACTGGACCAAGACTCCTCGTTCCGGAAGGTCTGCATGGACTTGCCTCAGGAGGAACCGCTGGTGCTGTTCAGCCTGGCGCCCAACAACACCACGCTTCGCTGCGCCACGCTCGGCGCTCGGATCCCCACCATCGGCATGCTGGCGTCGGTGCCGGAGGCCTCGTTGGCCTCGGCGGAGGGCGCACTGCTGGTCGACGGCTCGGTCGAGTATCTGCTGGCCGCGAGCCTGAACATCGCCGACATCGCCGGCGAGGTCGGCGCCGACGATCGCATCGGGCTGCTGGTGACGGACAGGGCCAGCGCGGAGTCGGAGATCGAGACCGCCGCGACGGTGAGCGAGCAGCGGGGACTCCCGATGGTCGCGACCGCCGTCGTGCCGGCGGAGTTCGGGACCGTGGGCGTGTCGGTCGCGGAGCTGCAGGTTCGGTTGATGGAGACCGGTCTGTCCGATTCGGAGATCCAGCGGGCGGTGGAGAGCTTCGAGGCGCTGAGGCCTGAGCAGGTCGCTGTCCTGCGGAGCTTGGAGCAGTTCTTCCTCGACACGGTGTCGGAGATGCGCAACCAGGGCGTGACCGTCGTCGCGGCCTCGGCGAGCTCGTCGGACGTCCGCAGGCTGATGCTGGCCGCCGAACAGATCGACTGGACGCCGAAGTGGCTGACCAGCGACGCGCAGGCGGCCGAGCTCATGCTGATGGAGTCTCCCGCACGGCAGGCGCGGAACCTGCTCCAGATCAGTGCCAGACGGGCTGCCGGCGACTGGATCTCGGAGCTGGACACGGGCTGCATCAGCATGCGCAACACCTCCACCGCCGCGCCGATCTTCGCTCACCGGACCCACACCGACGCCTGGAACCTGACCACGTTGACGTGCGAGTTCTTGGATGTGGTGTTCGGCGCGATGACACGGATCGACGGCCCCCTCAATCAGGAATCGCTGCTCGACGCCTTGAGCATGACGGACTACGAGACGGCCCGCGGCTCGCACATCCGGTTCGGGGCGGGCGACCACAACGGCGCCGAGCGTTTCCGGGTGCTGCGAGCGGATCCCGACTGCGTGCTCAACGAGTGGGGATGCATGCGCGCCGCCAGCGACTGGTTCGCGGCGCGCTCCGCCCCATAGGATCGGCGACCCGCATCCGCTCGACCGTGATCCCGGACTTCTCGCGGGTCGAGCTTCACGACGGCGACGCCGCGGCCCGGCCCGCAGCCCCTGCAGACCCGGCGGTGTTCGAGACGCCCGAGGGCATCGGCGTCCCGCCCCTGGCCGGCCCCGACGACATCGAGGGCGCCGATTTCGTGTCCAGCTATCCGGGTCTGCCGCCGTTCGTTCGCGGGCCCTACCCCACGATGTACGTGACCCGGCCCTGGACGATCCGCCAGTACGCGGGATTCTCCACTGCCGAGGAGTCCAACGCCTTCTACCGCCGCAACCTGGCCGCCGGCCAGCGTGGCCTGTCGGTCGCCTTCGACCTCCCCACCCACCGCGGCTACGACTCCGACAACCCCCGGGTGGCCGGGGACGTCGGCATGGCCGGGGTGGCCATCGACTCGATCCTCGACATGCGGATCCTGTTCGACAGCATCCCGCTCGACAAGATGACGGTGTCGATGACCATGAACGGCGCGGTGCTGCCGGTGCTCGCCCTCTACGTGGTGGCCGCGGAGGAGCAGGGCGTGGCGCCGGAGCAGCTCGCCGGGACCATCCAGAACGACGTCCTCAAGGAGTTCATGGTCCGCAACACGTTCATCTACCCGCCGGCGCCGTCGATGCGGATCGTGGCCGACATCATCGCCTTCACCGCCGAGCGGATGCGGCGGTTCAACTCGATCTCGGTCTCCGGCTACCACATGCAGGAGGCGGGAGCCACCCTCGACATCGAGCTGGCCTACACCCTCGCCAACGGCGTGGAGTACACCCGGGCCGGGCTCGCCGCAGGGTTGGACATCGACGAGTTCGCCCCCCGGCTCAGCTTCTTCTGGTGCGTGGGCATGAACTTCTTCATGGAGGTGGCCAAGCTGCGGGCCGCCCGGCTGCTGTGGACCCGGCTGATGAGCCAGTTCGAGCCCCAGGACCCTCGCTCGCTGTGCCTGCGGACCCACTGCCAGACCAGCGGCTGGAGCCTCACCGCCCAGGATCCCTACAACAACGTGGTCCGAACCTGTGTCGAGGCCATGGCGGCCACCCAGGGCCACACCCAGTCGCTGCACACCAACGCGTTCGACGAGGCGCTGGCCCTGCCCTCCGACTTCTCGGCCCGCATCGCCCGCAACACGCAGCTGTTCCTCCAGCACGAGTCGGGCGTCACCCGCACCGTCGACCCGTGGGGCGGCAGCTATCACGTGGAGCGGCTCACCAAGCTGCTGGCCGAGCGGGCCTGGGCCCACATCTGCGAGGTCGAGGAGCTTGGGGGGATGGCCGCGGCGATCTCCACCGGCCTTCCCAAGCTCCGGATCGAGGAAGCCGCTGCTCGGACCCAGGCTCGCATCGACTCGGGCCGCCAGGCCGTGGTCGGCGTGAACCGCTACCGCGTCGAGGACGGAGCGGGGGCGCCGGTGGAAGTCCGCCGGATCGACAACGCCGAGGTGCGTCGACGGCAGATCGCCCGACTCGAGCAGCTCCGGGCCGGGCGGGACACTGCACGCCTGCGGGCGGCTCTGGACGCCCTCACGGCGGCCGCCCGCGCCGGTGAGGGAAACCTGCTGGCGTTGTCGATCGACGCCGCCCGGGCCCACGCGACGGTCGGAGAGATCAGCGACGCCCTCGAAACCGTCTACGGTCGTCATGTGGCCGAGATCAGATCGGTGGAGGGCGTGTACCGCGAAGAGGCACAGCCGGCCGGCTCCGTCGGGGGCGAACGCGACGCGGGCATCGATGCCGTGAGAGCCCGGGTGGACGAGTTCGCCGAGCGGCATGGCCGCCGCCCCCGGATCCTGGTGGCGAAGGTGGGCCAGGACGGTCACGACCGGGGCCAGAAGGTGATCGCCACCGCCTTCGCCGATCTCGGTTTCGACGTGGACGTGGGCCCGCTGTTCGCCACGCCGGCCGAGGTCGCCCGCCAGGCGGTGGAGGCCGACGTGCACGTAGTCGGGGTGTCGACGCTGGCCGCGGGCCATCTCACCCTTGTGCCCCAGCTGCGCGACGAACTGGCGGAGCTGGGGCGGGGCGACATCGCCATCGTGGTGGGCGGGGTCGTCCCGGCCGCCGACATCGACGCGCTGCTGGCGGCCGGCGCGCTGGCGGTCTACCCGCCCGGCACAGTGATCTCAGAGGCCGCCGCCGAGCTGCTGGAGCACCTCTCGGGGCGCAATTGATGCGCCAGGAATTGGCAGCGGAGAGCGCCGGTTCGGGCATTGGCCGCTGCCAATTGGGTCGCGTAAGGTCGTGGTCAGGAATTGGCAGCGTTGTGCACGGTATGCGTGCATTCTGCTGCCAATTCGGTCGGGGGGAGGCGGTGCGCCGGGAATTGGCAGCGTTGTGCACGGTATGCGTGCATTCTGCTGCCAATTCGGTCGGGGGGAGGCGGTGCGCCGGGCGCCCTCCCAGGTCGTCAGTTGCATCTGGTCCGGTGAGGAACACCGATGGATGACTTGATAGCGGCTGTGCGGGCGGGGGACCGCACCGCCATTGGCCGGGCCATCACCTTGGTGGAGTCGACCCACCCGAAGGACCGCCAGCGGGCCCAGGCGCTGCTGGCCGAGCTCCTGCCCCATGCGGGGGGAGCTCACCGGGTGGGCATCAGCGGCGTGCCCGGAGCGGGAAAGTCGACGCTCATCGACGCCCTGGGCACCCGGCTCACCTGCGCCGGCCACCGGGTGGGCGTGCTGGCCGTCGATCCCTCAAGCATGGTCACCGGCGGATCGATCCTGGGCGACAAGACCCGCATGGCCACCCTGGCGGCCGACCAGAACGCCTTCATCCGGCCCTCGCCGTCGGCGGGGACGCTCGGCGGCGTGACCAGCGCCACCCCCCACGCGATCACCGTGCTGGAAGCGGCCGGCTACGACGTGGTGCTGGTCGAGACCATGGGGGTCGGCCAGTCGGAGGCGGCCGTGCATGCGTCGGTCGACTGTCTCTGTGTGCTGGCGCTAGCCGGTGCCGGCGACGAGTTGCAGACGGTCAAGAGGGGCCTGCTGGAACTGGCCGACGTGCTTGCGGTCAACAAGGCCGACGGCGACAACGAGCAGGCGGCCCGGCTGGCCGCGGCCGAGTTCCGGCGGGCCCTGCCCCTGTTGGCCCCGACGAGCGGGGAGGGTCCTCCACCTGTGATGGCAGTCTCGGCCGTGACCGGCGCGGGCGTGGACGAGCTGTGGGACTGCATCGTGGAGCACCGTCGCATGCTCGAAGCCTCCGGCGCCCTGGCTGCACGTAGAGCCCGTGGCCGCCTGGCCTGGATGCGGGTGCTGCTGGAGCGCCGCCTGCTTGAGCGGTTCGATGCACAGCCCGGTCTGGCCGAGCGCCGCGCCGAACTCGAACACGCCGTCGAGCAGGGTCAGATCACCCCCGAGTCCGCCGTCGAGCAGCTCCTGTCGCAGCTGTAGGAACACGGCACACCTACAGGGCCCTAGTCGGATCAGCCGGCTACGTTGGGAATTGTGACGTCGCTGAGCGACTACCTCGATCTGACGGTCGAACAGGCGCGTTCTCAGTGGGGCCGGATTCTTAAGAGGCAGCCGCGGCCGCGCCAGGAGCCCTACACACCGGTGGAGGCAATCCTGTGCTATGGGCTCTTCTTCGTAGTCGACCCTCACCGCTACGGCGGAGCGTCGATGCACCGCGCTCCACAGATCGTGCACGACCTAGCCGGTCTCTTCGTGCGACCACCAGGATCAATCACCAACAAGATGATGAACCTCGACGGCTCGCGTGCCCACGCCGGGAAGCACGAGTGGCAGTTCTTCCTTGAGATGTCTGTAGGCAGCGACAGGTTCCCGCATCTCTACCGGCGCGTTGTGCGCGCAGCGCGAGAGATGGGTGTTGGCTCCGACAGGCTCCCGGACTTCGTGGCCGCGAACGGCGACTTCGACCTATTGGGTCAAGATGAACTGTCTCAACGGACCCTTGAGACGGTCGTGTCTGCGAGGGCAGCCAACCATCGCGTTCTCCAACTGGCGGGAGCATCCAAGACCAGTCGACTGGTTGAGCAATCAGTGCGCCTTGGTCAGCACCGTTTCGCGAGGTCAGTGCTGGAGAACTATGACCACACGTGCGTGTTCTGCGGGTTCTCTCCGCGGTCGCTACCTCGTCACAAGCTCCTGGTGGCTTCGCACATCAAGCCCTGGGCCGCATGCAATGACCGGGAGCGCTTGGATGTAGGCAACGGTGTGGCCGCGTGCGGGGTGCACGATGCAGCTTTCGACACGGGGCTGATCACCGTTAACGGCGGCCTCAACGTGCACAGGGCTCGCAGCCTGCAGAAGAGCGTGCAGAACGATCCAGGCTCCGATAACTGGCTCTTCGCGAATCAGGTCGGAGTGAGGGTGTCGAGCAGTGTCCAGTTGGGTCTGCCGGCGTAGAGGAGGGCTCGGATTCGGTAGTTGGCGAAGTTGGTGAACCCGAACGCGGCGCGTTTGACGCGTTTGATGAGGTTGTTGGCGGCTTCGGCGGCGGCGTTGGTGACCCGGGCGGTGTGCCAGTTGGCGATCTGGGTGCGCCAGCGCCACAGGGTGCGGCCGAGCCGGTTGATCTCGGCGGGCATGGCGGGGTCCTGGAGGTCCTGGGCGAGGCGGGCGACGGTGGCTGCGCCCACTTCGGTGTCGTCGATGTCATAGATCGAGCGGAGGGTCTCTTCAGCGGTGCCAGGCGTCGCGGACCTCGCCGTAGGGGTCTCCTGCGTCGAGCAGGCCCCGCAGCCGGACGCGGCCTTGCTCGGTGATCTTCTCGGACGCGGAGACCAGCAGCTTGCGGGCCCGATACAGCGGGTCGTGTTTGTGGCCGCGGTGGCCGAGGGTCTGCTGTTGGACTCTGCGGCGGACCTCGTCGAGGGCGTCGTTGCCCAGCCGCACGACGTGGAACGGGTCCGCGACCTGCTCGGCGTGGGGCACTGCTGCGTCGAACGCGGCTCGGTAGGGGCCTGAGAGGTCCAGCACCGCCCAGCGGACGCCGGCCAGCCAGCGGCGGGGCCGCGCAAGCAGCCACTGTGTGGGCGCCTGTGCGGTGCGGCCTGGGACTATGTCGAGGAGCTGGCCCCGGCCGATGTCAACGATGCCGGTGGCCCAGGCCTTGGTCCGGAACCGGCCGCGGCGCCACATCAGGTGCTCGTCGAGCCCGAGCGCGACCACATCGCAGATGCGCTCGGTGTCGGCCTCGAGCAGCGCAGAGCCCCAGCGGCGCACCGACTCGTTCACCGGGTGCCAGCTGCACCCGAGCTCTGTGGCGACATCGCTGTGGGGCCGGCCCTGCCCGGACTGGCGCGTCGCCCAGCGCCCCGCGCGCGTCGTCAGTCTCTCGCGCTCGGGCGCGATCTCGCGGTCCTGCTCGGTCACGGTCCCCGCCGCGCAGTCGGGATCCCCGCAGCGCCAGCGGCGCTTGTGCCACACCAGCCGCGCCGGCCGGCCGAACACCGGCAGATCCACCAGCTCCACCTCCCGTTCGCCGTCAGACCACAGCGCACCGCCGCAACGCTCACAGCCAGGCCGCGGCGCCCGACAGCGTATGTGCACCCGCAGCGGCGCGCCCGCCTCGTCGTCGACGCCGAGCACCTCCACATCTCCCAGTCCCACCAACAACTCGCACACGCGCGTAGGGTCGCACTCCACAGGGATCCTCCAGACCTCGGCTGTTCGGAAGCGCCGATTCTGGGGGATCCCTCGCGTTCAGACGGGGACCCTCACCCTGCCGACTCCGACCTCAAACGCGAAGCACCCGATAACTACTTCGAAGCCGTGTTGAGAGCCAAGCTAGTTCTCCCTGCCGAGGCGATCAGGCCCGGCGACCCTTACCTGAAGTGGCACCAAGAACGGATCTACAAGGGGGAGTTGGCAGACCTGTCAGTGTGATCTGCCTGCAACGGAGTCGTCTCTGCACAGGTCGCGCCACTCAGCGGCGGAGGTCCTCGCGGATAGCTGTGACGAGAGCTGCTAGGTCTGCGATGGTTCCGTCCCGGGCGACCCGTCTCACTGTGTACCCGAGCGACTTGTCGTCGTCGATCTGATCCTTGGCGTACTGGATCGCGTCGTCTACCTTGACGCCCCGGTCCAGGGGCTTGGGTGCGGACCTGTCAACGATTCGCCCTTCTGCCCTGCTTGATCTGCGGGTGAGTCGTTCTTCAGGGGCAGGGGGCGGGGTCAGGTCGTTCCCGGCTTCTAGCGGTTTGACCTCGGGACGGCGCTTGATCAGCAGCGTTTGGCCGAAGTCGGTTCTGACCCACTCCCAGGCGAAGTCTCCGCGGGCTGCGTACGTGCCGTCAGCCTCCAACCGTTGCACCGGTCCGAGCCCTTCCACCGTCAGGCTGCCGTTGTGGCGGACCAAGGCGTCTGCCTGGGTCTGAGGCGCCGACCACGTGAGGACGTCGGGATAGCGGTGGTTGTCGGCCGCTCGACCCTGCGATATGGCGGTGAGCCGGTCGGCTTCTCGCTGGAGATACTCGCTGTCCAAAGGTGCTTCGGGCGGGTCAGCGGCTCCGTCGCACGCGCCCAGAAGGGCTCCGGCCATGGACGCAATCGTGTCGGTGTCCGTGCCGACGGCGTTCGCGGCCACGACCACGCCTTCGTGGGCCTTGGAGGCTTGAGCTGCTAGAGCGACGGCGGCAACGGTCGTTAGAATCCCGCTGCCCTGCTGCTTTGGCTCTCTAAGACCGAGGCGGTCACCGACTCGCTCGTAGGCCGCTTCCACCTTCTCTGCGGCGTCGACTTGCCCCATCGCGTCGTTGATGGCAACAAGCAGCTCGTCGGAGGTCGCCTGCCAAGCGTCGCGGAACTCTTGGCCGGTTGCTTGCCGCCATAGGCCGACCCATGTGGAGCCGAGCATTCGATGGTCCTCGACCAGACGGAGCATGTCGCCAATGCCGTGTGCGATGTCCGTGCAGGCGCGGGAGTGAGGGACCGTGCCTGTTCCGAGGCAGTAAGCCAGCGTCGCAGCGTGGAAGCAGGCGCCCACAATGGCGCGAGGGTGTCCGTGGGTGCACACACTGTCAGTAATCACGTCGAGCATGTAGTCGCCGTCAAGGCCGCGTGAGGTCCATACATGCGGCTGGATGCGCATGGCTGCACCATTGCCGCCCGCGTTCTCCCAGCCGCGGTAGGTGTTCGCATACCACAGTGCGCTCGACTTGCCGAGGTTCTTGGCCGCTGCCTTGGAGGCTCGGCCACCGCCGAGGGCGTAGGAGGGCCATACGGGGAGTTCGATCCGAGCGAAGGTCTCCACATCGAATCCGTGGCTGCTGATCGACCGGCTCACAGCCATCCGAAGCTGCGTGTCGTCGGACCAGCAGCCAGCCGGCAGTAGCGCTCTGACGCCCGACCTGCCGCCGACCCGGCGTTCCCAATCCATCAGGTGGTCCAGGGGCGCACCCTGAGTACGCCGCTCAAGGCCTCTCCGATCAACTAGCTCGCTGATGAATCCGAGAGCGTCGCCGTAGGCCGCCCAGAGCATCGATCCCCGCGTCCGCGTTGCTCGCTCACCGCTCTCGTCGGTGGCTGCCGCATCCGGCTCGCCGGGCAATGAGGTCTCCATGTGGCGCATCGGAACGACCTGCTCGTCGTCGGGACCGGCAAAGAGGCCCGGCTGCTCATGAAGGGCGGTGGTCGCTTCGGTCATCGGAATGCCTCCGGATCCTTCTTGATCTTAGGCGCATGGCGGAAGTGGGCGCGAGCTGCCTTGACTGCGTCCTTGACATCATCGTCAGGCACTATGACACGGTGCAGGTGCTCAAGCGGCAACTCGAACGGGTACAGCACCTCGGCCTGCGGGTCCGTCGTCTCGTGCGTACCGTGGGCGCTCCGGATCCGCTCACTGCCCTTGCGTCCCCACGGGACGACTGGGCTGAACATCTGCTCGAAGCCCTGAAGTCCGGTGGCGCGATGTGCAACGCTGTAGGCGTTGTTGGTCGTACTGAAGACCACGCCGCGGTGCCCTAGGATGCGCGGCTTGAATTCGAGAATCACCCAGTCCTCCCCCGGGTGCCATCTCTTCGAGTACCTGAACATGTGCACATTGATCGCTGACACCGAGAGATTCACATAACCGTGCCAAGGTAGGTCGCGACTGCGATCTAGGGCGTTCTCGCGGTACACATGTCGCAAACGAAGATCTCGTGCTAGAAAGCGCCGAGCCTTGACGGCGGATCGGTCCAGAATCCCGACGAGGCCGCTCCTAGATCGAGTGAAGTGCACAATGCTGGTGATGCCGCGTTCCTTGGCAGCAGCTACCACTTCGGGACACCGCGGCGCGCTCTCCGCCTGCTCACGGGACTGTGGCTCGGCCTTTGGGGCCCACTCCACGGCGCTCATGCCTTGATCAGCTTGTAGGTGGACGGATCGAGGAGCCCGATCAGGGACGACTCCTCGCCCGGCTTGTACCCGACCATCACCGACTCTCGAGCTCGTCCGACCGCCATTGCCAGCATGCGGCGAAGCCGTTCAAGATTCGCGTCGCCCTCTTCGGGCCCGTGAGGAGTCACCTGCTGGCTGAGGCCGGGAAGCAGCACATGGTCGAACTCCAGACCCTTGGCGGAGTGGATGGTGCAGAGCGCGACCCGCTCGGGGCCGGCTGGCCACTCGTTCTCTCGGGTCAGTTCGCAGTACGGGATCTCGCGGCGGCGCAGTGTCCTTCGAGCCTCGTCAGACCAACCTCCGCCGCGAGGCTGGAGCAAGGCTGCCGATTCCTTCCTCAAGTCGGCCTTCCGTTCGAGCCTGTCCAACATGATCCTTAGCTGATCGCTGTACTTGCCAGCGATGACCCTCGGTTTGGCGCCGGGCCGGTGGCAGGCGGAGAAGTCGGGCAGGGTGCCGTCGTCCTCAAGGGGTAGCCCGGCCACGAGCGGATGGGCGAACGCGGCGATCGCGGCGGTGTTGCGGTAGTTCTCCTTGAGCCGGTAGATGATCTCGGGACGGGCCCTGATTCCGACCTCCGTCCACTTGAAGAACTGCGGGTAGATGCGCTGGACCGCGTCCAGCACGAACGTCGTGGTGTGCGAGTCCTGCAGGTGGCGAAGGATCGTGCGGACCTGGTTGGCGGAGAAGTCCTGAGCCTCGTCGACCACCACGACGTCGTAGAGGAGGTCAGGCCGGGCGTCGGCAGCCAGCAGTGCGAGGTCGCCCCAGTCGATCTCGCCTCGCGCCCGCTTCGTCTCCATGTACGCCGGGATCACCTCGCGAATCAACTTCTGGCGCGTGGGGCGGGTGACACGGGGCGCGACGCCCCTGCCCTCTCGAACCACCGTCAGGTAGTCGGCGAGGCTCTCCGGCTCGAAGTTGGCGGGGTCGTACTCGAAGCGTCCCAGGATGTACTGGACCTCATCGACCAGGAACTCCTGTTGGCGAGACGTAGCGAAGGTCTGAAGGTGCGGCCGGAGCATCGCTGAGACCCTGTCGCCGCCTGCGATGCTGACGTCGCCCACCAAGGACCTAGCCCACCGGCCGAAAGTGCTGACCGTGAGTTCCAGCGCATCGTCGTCGGGTGTCTCATGGCGCGCTAGCTCGGCGATGTAACCCTGCAGGGTTCGGTTGAACGTGAGCACCAGCACCCGTACGGGGGCGTCGCGGACCTGGCGCCGACGTCCCAGGCGGATGTGCATCTGCTCTCGTAGGCGCAGCAACGAGGTAGTGGTCTTGCCACTTCCGGCGGCACCCCTGATGATTCGAAACCCCGGCTTGACATCCCCGATCAGCTTCAACTGTTCCGGGGTCGGAGCAACAGGCTGCAAGGCTCGCACCTCAAACTCCTCATGTTGTCGGCCCCACTGCCTGGGACCACGTGAGAGTCACCATAGCGACGCTCACCACGTGATGCGCGCAATCGTCCGTCCGCTCGCTGCTAGCGGGCTCGGAGGGTTAGGTTCTTGCGGTTGGTGATTCTGTAGTGGCGGTGGTCGTGGGTGATCCAGCCCAGCCGGACGAAGGCGTGGATCGCCTTGTTGACCCGCTCGCGGCTGGCTCCCACCATGGACGCGAGCTCCTCCTGGGTGAGGGGCATCTCGAACTCGTCTCCGTCGCCCGCCATCTCCAGCAGGCGCTTGGCGGTACGTCCCATCACGTCCAGGAACACCGTGTCGGACAGCGCCTGGTCCGTCGCCCTCAGCCTCCGGGCCAGGAGCTGCACCGCGCTCCACAGCGCGGTGGGGTGGTCCTCATACAAGAGCCTCAGCTCCGCGTAGGGCACCACCAGCACCTCGGACTCCTCCAGGGCCCGGGCCTGCGCCGAACGGTTGTGGCCGTCGAGGAATCCCATCTCGCCGAACAGCTCGCCGGGACCCAGCACCGCCAGGAGCGACTCCCGCCCGTCGTCGGACTCCTGGGCGATGGCCACCCGGCCCGACAGCACCAGGTAGAACTCGCCGGGCTCGTCTCCCTCCTCGAACAGGACGACGTTCCGCTGCAGTGACCGCACGCTGCCGGCGGCCGCAATGTGATCGAGCTGCCCGTCATCGAGTTCGGCGAAGAGAATCGTCTCCTGGAGAGCCTCCCGCAGAGCGTCCGGGGAGGCCTCGATGGCCATATCGGGAGCCGTGGAGGTGGTGTCGGACATAGCAACGGCCCACACTAGTAGCGGTGAGTAAGAGTGATCGTGAGAATCGCGGCGGCTCCGGAACGGGCGTGTGGGCCATCGTCGCCGCGGCCGGGGAGGGGAACCGTTTCGGGGGCGCCAAGCAGTTCAGCCGTCTCGGCGACCGCTGCGTGCTCGACTGGGCCGTGCAGGGTGCAGCCCGCTGGTGCGAGGGCGTCGTGGTCGTGCTGCCCGAGGCCCGGACCGTTGGAGCGGACGCTTGGCAGCTGTCGGACCCCGACGGCGACTGCGCCGGGCATGTGGTAGCGGTGGCGGGCGGGGTGCTGCGGTCCGACTCGGTGCGCCGCGGTCTCAGCCGGGTTCCCGACGGCGCCGAGATCGTGCTGGTGCACGACGGCGCCCGCCCGCTGGCCACCGACGGCGTGTTCGAGCGGGTGATCCAGGCGGTGCGCGCCGGCGCCGACGCGGCCATCCCGGTAATCGACCTGACCGACACGATCCGCTGGCGAGGCGGGGGCACTGCCGATCGCCGCAAGCTGGCCGCGGTGCAGACACCCCAAGCCTTTCGAGCCGGCGCGCTGCGGGCCGCCCACGCCGCCGGCGCCGACGCGACCGACGACGCCACCCTGGTGGAGGCGACCGGTGCCACAGTGGTGACCGTGGACGGCGACACCCGCAACCTCAAGATCACCGAACCCCACGACCTCGTGGCGGCCGAAGCGCTGCTGGATAGTTGCTCAGAGGCCGAGCGAACGGCGAGCGACTCATGAGGATCTATGCGGGAAGCCGAGCGAGGCCGTGGCCCGAGCGGCCCGTGAGCGCAGCGAACAAGAGCGGGAGTGACACCGCTGCGGCCCTATGGGCTCCCACCTGCTCGCGCTTGCTGGCAGCGTCCGGCGACACCGGTGACCGCCATGGCTGAAGTTGGAATGCGGGTCGGGCAGGGCTTCGACGTGCACCGCTACAGCGACGCCCCCGAGCGGGCGCTCGTGTTGGGCGGCGTGCGCTTCGACGGCGAGCGCGGCCTGCACGGCCACTCCGATGCCGACGTCGTGGCCCACGCCTGCATCGAGGCGCTGCTGGCCGGAGCAGGCCTTCCGGACATCGGCCAGATGTTCAGCGACCGCGATCCGGCCTGGGCCGGAGCCGACAGCATCGACTTGCTTCGTCGAGCCGCCGACGCGGCACGGGCGGCCGGATGGGATCCCGTGAACCTGTCGTGCACGGCGGTGCTCGACTCGCCCAAGCTGGCCCCTCACCGAGAGGCCATTCAGCAGCGTCTCAGTGCCGCCACCGGTGCGCCCGTGACCGTCACCGGCCGCAGCACCGAGGGCGTGGGTGCGTTGGGCCGCGGCGAAGGAGTGGCCGCCATGGCTGTGGCGCTAGTGGCTCGACGGTCCGATGATCCTGAGGGGACCGGAGCCGGTGAGCCGCCCTAACCAGTGGCGCCGCTCTCGCCCGGAAGGAGGGTGTGGTCGCCTGGGCGGTCGCTCCTGTGGTCGGGCGGTCCGGCGGGTCGGGTCGGGTCGGTCCCGGTGAGCCGCTCTGGCCGTTCGAGCCGTTCGCGTCCGGGGTCGGCGCGGCGTCAGGGCTCGCGCGGGTCCGGCAGCCGGTTGTCGGCCTCAACGGCACAGGGCCGGGGCAAGGGCGGCCTGGGCGGCGAGCAGGTTGAGGGCCGTCAAGCGGTGCGGGAGCTGTTGCTGGCGGGCCGGCGGCGGACCCGTACCGTCATGATCGCCAAGGGCCTCGATCCCGCCCCCATCGTCGAGCACATCGTCGAGCTGGCCCGAGAGCAGCGGACCGCGATCCGGGAGGTCAGCCGTTCCGAGCTCGATGCCACCGCCCGCACCGAATCACCCCAGGGCATCGTCGCCGTTGCCGATCCGCTGCCCGAAGTAGACGTGTCCGCGCTGGCTGAGGCAGTGGCGGAGAACGCGACCGGTCGTGACGGTCGTCCAGCCGGCGCGCCGTTCCTGCTGGTATTGGACGGAATCACCGATCCCCGCAACTTCGGCGCGGTGCTACGAACCGCCGAGTGTGCCGGAGTGACCGGGGTGGTGCTGCCCCGCCACCGCTCCGCCCGGATCACGCCCACGGTGGCCAAGGCGGCTGCCGGCGCAGTGGAGTACCTGCGGTTCGCAGTGGTGCCCGGTATCCCGTCGGCGTTGCGCACGCTGAGCAGCCACGATGTATGGACTATCGGACTCGACGCGGCCGGCCCTCGCCCTCTCCACGATCTGGAGTTGGCGGGTGAGGCCATGGCTCTGGTGCTCGGTGCCGAGGGCAGGGGCTTGTCCCGGCTGGTTGCCCAGCGCTGTGATGCGCTGGCCTCGATTCCGCTGCGTGGCATGCTCGGGTCTCTCAATGTTGCCGCCGCTGCGGCGGTCGCCTGCTTCGAGATCGCCCGCCGCCGCTGGCCTTAGAGGCCGCGCGGATTGACCATCCACGGGTCGTCTGGTTGTCCCGACTGGAATGTCGGGTGTCCTGTCAACGAGACGACCGTGGAGGTCAGACACATCATGCGCGCGTTGGAGTCGGAAGTGGTGGATCCGGTGTGGGCGGCGATCGAGCCGCTTGTGCCGGTGCCTGTGGACAACCATCCCACCGGCGGGCACCGGCGCCGGATACCGGACAAGATCGTGTTCTGGGGGATCTTGATCCGGCTGGTGACGGGCTGCTCGTGGGTCACCGCGGAGAGGCTGTTGGGCGGGCGCGTGTCTGACACGACTATGCGCGCCCGCCGCGACGAGTGGGTCGAGGCCGGAGTCTTTGAGAGCCTGGAGTCTGAGGCGCTGCGCGCCTATGACCGCATCGTGGGCCTCGACTTGTCCGAGGTGGCGGTGGACGGGTCGATCCACAAGGCGCCCTGCGGCGGCGAAGGCACCGCCAAAAGCCCTGTTGACCGGGCCAAACTGGGCTGGAAGTGGTCCATATTGGCCGACCGGGCCGGGGTGCCGGTCGCGGCGGTCGCCGACGGCGCCAACCGACACGACACCATCTTGTTGGAACCCACACTGCGAGCCGCCCCCGAAGGGCTGCTAGCCGACGTGGAGACCCTGCACCTCGACCGCGGATATGACAACGCGCCGGCGCGCGCGGTGTGCGCCGCGATGGGCATCGACGACGTCGTGTGCGCGAAGAAGCGCCCCCGCCACGCCAAGCGCCGCAAACCCAACACGGCTCCCCTCGGGCTGCGCTGGAGCGTCGAGCGCACCAACTCGTGGCTGTCGAACTTCGGACAGATGCGCCGCAACACAGACCGCCGCCCCCAGCACCGACGAGCCCAACTCTCCCTCGCCATAACCCTCATTATCACAGCCAAACTCATCGACCACCGCGACCGATGGAACCCCCACCCATGATCAATCCGCGCTCGCTCTTAGTCGGCTGCCGCCCCGCCTCCGCCATCCCGAATTGGCGGCCCTCGACGCTCAATCCGGCCTCTGCCGCTGCGATTTCTCCGGTCGTCTGTTTCCCGGTCCTGAATTGGCGGCCCTCGACGCTCAATCCGGCCTCTGCCGCTGCGATTTCTCCGGTCGTCTGTTTCCCGGTTCCGAATTGGCGGCCCTCGACGCTCAATCCGGCCTCTGCCGCTGCGAATTCTCCGGTCGCTCTAGCTGCCGATGTCGGCAAGGGCGGCCATCGCCTCGGCGGGGCGGCCTGCGATCACGCCGTCCACTCCCAGGGCGAACAGTTCGGCGTAGAACTCCCGGGTCTCCACCACATCGGTCCCGCTCAGCCACACCCACACTTCGCGACCCTCGTCGTGCACCCGGGCCACCGTGTCGGCTGTCACCACCGGGATCCCCTGGTAGGTGAAGGGAACCTGTATGACGGAGATCCGGTCGTCAAGAGCCGCGCCGCCCGTGAACCAGCCCAGCAATGCGGCCTCACCGGGCGTGGTCGCCACCGTGGGGGCCGAGGCGCTGAACGCCTCCAGGACCTCGTCGTTGAAGCAGGCCACGATCACCGAGTCCCCCCGACCGAGGTCGGCGATCTCCGCCGCCAGCACCTCGGCCGCGGCTATGCCGGTGGAGAGGTCCTCCTCGCCGTCGGGACCCCTCTGGAGCTTGATCTCCACATCCAGGACATGGTGGGGGAACCGCTCGGCCACCTCACGGAACGTCGCCACCCGGAAGTCGTCGGGCCCGAAGCCCTCAGGCGGCTCTACCGCCCCGGTGCGCACGCCCCGGAACACGTAGTCCTCGGCGGGCCGGGTCTGGTCTCCCCAGAAGCCCGCCACGAACCAGTGGGCGTTGTCGAGGGCCTCTATCTCGGCGAGAGTCAGTTCGTTGACCGGTCCGGAGGCCTCCGTGGTGCGGTCGACGGTGTCGTCGTGCTGGACGATCAGGGCCCCGTCGACGGTCAGCATCACGTCGAGCTCGAGGATGTCGGAACCGGCCACCGCCGACTGGGTGTACGCGTACAAGGTGGAATGGGGGTAGTCCTGGTCGCCGGCTGCGTGGGCGATCACCAGCGGGCGGTCCAGCGCGATCAGTTCCGCGACCGTGGAGGCCTCTGGCCGCGGCACCGCCACGGTGGTCGTCGTAGGTGGCGCAGTGGTCGGCGGCGCCATGGTCGTGGTGGCTGCGGTGGTGGAGGTCGATGCCGTGTCGTCGGTGGCAGCGGTGGTCGTGGTGGCTGCGGCAGTGGATGTCGGCGCCGTGGTCGTGGTGGCTGCGGTGGTGGAGGTCGATGCCGTGTCGTCGGTGGCAGCCGTGGTCGGCGGCGCGGTCGTGGTCGATGCCGGGGCCGCGGCAGTCGTGGTGGTCGACTCCGACGGGGCCGGAGCGGCTTCCTGCGGCCCGTCGCCATCGCCGGAGCCTCCGCCGCAGGCCGCGGCGAGGAGGACCGCAGTCGCGGTGAGGTTGGCGGCCCGCGCCACGCCCGGACTCGGTTTCCGAGCCGCGGTCGCCGTCCGACGGGTCAGTGCCATCGCCGCTAACGCTAGCGGCAGTTCTCTGGCCGAATTGGCAGCGGAGGAGGCCGTCTTGGGCGTTCCGGGCTGCCAGTTCCCGCTAGCGGCAGTCTTCTGGCCGAATTGGCAGCGGAGGAGGCCGTCTTGGGCGTTCTGGGCTGCCAGTTCGGGAGTGGGGTCGTGCGTCGCCTGGAATTGGCAGCGTTGTGCACGGTATGCGTGCTTTGTGCTGCCAGTTCGGGAGTGGGGGGTCGTGCGTCGCCTGGAATTGGCAGCGTTGTGCACGGTATGCGTGCTCTGTGCTGCCAGTTCGGGAGGTCTGGGGCCGCCACGGTGCGTGTGGCTCGTCTTCGTCTGCCAAGATGACGCCCAGAGCGCCTTTCCCACCGACTGCTGGAGGAACCCGAGACATGGCGATGAACATCGATCGCTTGACTGAGTTGTTCGGACTGGACGGCCGGACGGCTGTCGTGACCGGGGGGAGCCGCGGTATCGGCCGCATGATCGCCGGCGGGCTGCTCGACGCCGGCTGCCGGGTGATCGTCTCGGCCCGCAAGGCCGACCAACTCGCCGCGGCCGCCGAGGACCTGTCTGCGGTGGGCCCGTGCGAGGCCGTACAGGCCGACCTAGCCACGCCCGAGGGTTGCCAGGCGCTTGCCAGCGAGGTGGCCGGGCGGTGGGAGTCGCTGGACATCCTCGTCAACAACGCCGGTGCCAGCTGGGGCGCACGGCTGGACGAGTTCCCGGTGGACGGCTGGAACAAGGTGATGGACACCAACGTGCGGGGGCCGTTCTTCCTCACCCAGAAGCTGCTCGGCCTGCTGCGGGCCGCGGCCCGACCGGAGGCACCGGCCCGGGTGATCAACGTCGCCTCCGTCGACGGTCTGAAGGTGCCCGACATGGAGACCTACTCGTACTCGGCGTCGAAGGCCGGGATCATCCACCTCACCCGGCATCTCGCCAAGCGACTGGCCCGCGAGCACATCACCGTCAACGCCATCGCTCCGGGTCCGTTCGACTCGAAGATGATGGCGTTCATCCTCGATGATCCCAACGCCCGGGCCGAGTTGGCGGGCATGGTCCCGCTGGGCAGGATCGGTCAGCCCGACGACATGGCCGGAGCCGCGGTCTACCTGGCGTCGCGGGCCGGCTCCTACCTGACCGGCGCGACCGTGGCCGTAGGGGGCGGCATCGGCTTCGCCGACTGACTCCGCCGGGCGGGAATCGGCAGTGGTGGGTGCCCGTTTGGGCCTCTTGGGCTGCCAGTTCGCGGTTGGCTCGTGCCGCTGTTTGGAATTGGCAGTGGTGGGTGCCCGTTTGGGCCTCTTGGGCTGCCAGTTCGCGGTTGGCTCGTGCCGCCGGGCGGGAATTGGCAGTGGTGGGTGCCCGTTTGGGCCTCTTGGGCTGCCAGTTCGGGGGTTGGCTCGTGCCGCCGGGCGGGAATTGGCAGTGGTGGGTGCCCGTTTGGGCCTCTTGGGCTGCCAGTTCGGGGGTTGGCTCGTGCCGCCGGGCGGGAATTGGCAGTGGTGGGTGCCTTGGGCTGCCAGTTCGGGGGTTGGGGCAGGCTCGGGCGGTCAGGCGAGGCGGACGGGCAGTGACTTGAGCGCGTTGTTGAGGTTCGAGCGCTGCCGTCGGGGCCGGCCCGCTAGCTCTATGTGCTCGAAGCGGGCCAGAAGCTCCTTGAAGAACACACGGCCTTCGAGCCGGGCGAGATGCACGCCGAGGCAGAAGTGGGTGCCGATGCCGAACGACAGGTGATGATTCGGGTTCCGGGCGATGTCGAAGGACTGCGGATCGTCGAAGGTGGCCTCGTCCCGGTTGGCCGACGTGTAGATCATCGCCACCTTGTCGCCCGCCGCGATCGGCTGGCCCGCGATCTCGGTGTCGACCACCGCGGTGCGGCGGAAGTAGTGCAGCGGGTTGGACCAGCGCAGCACCTCCTCCACCATGGCCGGTATCGCGTCTGGGCGCCGGCGCACCTGATCCAGCTGATCAGGGTGCTGCAGCAGGGCCAGCAGGCCGCTCGACAGCATCGTGCGGGTGGTGTCGTTGCCGGCCGTCACCAACTGCACGAAGAAGCGGCCGAAGTCCACATCGGTCATCAGGCGGCCGTCGAAATGGCTGCCGAGCAGCACGTCGGTCAGATCCCCCTGGGGCGGCATGTCGCGCCGCCGGGCCGCGAAACCCATGGCGTACACGGCCATCTCCATGCTGGAAGACCCCCGCTCAGCCGGATCGGCGATGTCGGGGTCCTGGCCGCCGGAGTTGCGCTCGGCCAGGGCGTGGATGGCGGGCCAGTCCTCACGGGGCAGCCCGAGCAGCTGGCCGACCACCTCGCTGGGCAGATGGGCGCACACCTCGTGGACGAACTCCACCTCTGCGCCTCGGCCGATCGACCCGGTTCCGCCCCCGGCGCCTGCGCCTGCATCCGTGTCGGCATCGGCATCGGCATCGGCATCGGCGTCGGGGTCCGTGTCGGTGTCGCCGCCGGTGCCGGTCCGGTCGAGTATCCCGACGGTGATGGTCCGGATCTGGTCCTCCATCCTGCCGATCACGCGCGCCTTGAACTCCGGCGACACCGGTTTGCGGTAGGCGGTGTGGCGGGGCGGGTCCATGGCCAGGAGCATGTCCCGCATGGCTTCGAGGCTGGCCGGCTCGAGATCCTCGATGACTACGCCGCCTTCGGAGGCCGAGAACACTTCGGGGTGGCGAGCAACATGGACCACGTCGGCATGGCGCAGAACAGCCCAGTAGCCGGCCTGTTCGGGCACCTCCTGCCAGCACACCGGGCGCTCGCGGCGCAGGCGGGCGAAGAGCTCGTGCGGCGGGCCGGCGACATAGGCGTCCGGCGAATAGATGTCCACGGCGGCGGTGTCGGGCATTGGCGGCTCCTGCCGCGGGGAGTGCGCGGCGTGCGCGGCGACGGGGTCGGGGATCCGAATGGTAATGGCCTGTCCGGCCGGGAGCCGGAGATGGAATTGGCCCCCGATCCGTCTACCCTCGTATACCGGCCCTCGCCAGAGCAAGGAGCCGACGAACACTCACGGAGGCTGATCCCAGTGGCAACCGGACGATCCAGCTTCGCAAAGCGTCAAAGGGACATGGCCAAGAAGGCCCGCGCCGAGGCCAAGCGCCAGAAGCGTCTCGGGCGGGGCGAGCTCTACGAGCTGGAGCACGCCCATCGCAACGAGGAGAGCGCCGAGGCGGCTCCGCAGGGTCCTTCCCTCAGCAACGACGAGATCATGGCCAAGGTGGAGGAACTGCACCGCCGCTATGACGACGGGCAACTGGACCTCGAGGCCTTCGACGAGCAGCGGGCCACGCTGATGGCCCAGATCTCCGTCGACTGACCGGCCGAACCGGTCGACGAATCCCTGGTCCCGCGTCGGCGCGTCTTGTAGCTTGGCGTTGCGTATGGGGCTTCCAGAATTGCGCACGGGGCTGACCTTCGACGATGTACTGATCGTCCCCCGGCGATCGTCGATCCGGTCCCGCCAGGACGTCTCGGTGCGGACACGGCTGTCGCGTCGCGTCGAGCTGGACCTGCCGGTCGTGGCGGCCAACATGGACACCGTCTGCGAGCACGAGATGGCCATCGCCATGGCCCGGCTGGGCGGCATCGGCATCGTGCACCGCTTCATGCCGGCCGACACGCAGGCCGACGAGATTTACAAGGTGAAGGACGCGGGCGGGAACCCCCTGGTGGGCGCGGCGGTGGGCACAGACCGCGACATGGTCGAACGGGCCAAGGCGCTGGTGGCGGCCGGAGTCGACGTGCTGGTCCTGGACATCGCCCACGGTCACTCCGACCATGCCCTCGACGGTGTGCGGAGGCTCAAGGACAACTTCGCGGACATCGACGTGCTGGCCGGCAACATCGCCACGATGGACGGCGCCGCCGACCTGGTGGAGGCGGGGGCCGATGCGGTGAAGGTGGGTGTGGGGCCCGGAGGCGTGTGCACCACCCGCACTGTGGCCGGCGTGGGGGTGCCCCAGCTGACCGCCATCGCCGACGTCGCCGGGATTGGCGTGCCGGTGATCGCCGACGGGGGCATCCGCGGCTCCGGTGACATTGCCAAGGCCCTGGCCGCGGGCGCGTCCACGGTGATGGTGGGCAGCATGCTGGCCGGCACCAAGGAGAGTCCCGGTGAAGTGGAGCAGGGGCCGAAGGGCCTCCAGAAGCGCATCCGCGGCATGGCCAGCTTCGAGGCGGTCCAGGCCCGGGCCGACCGTGCCGGCGAGGACCTCGACGAGGAGTACCTGTCGTACCGGGCCCCCGAAGGCGTCGAGGGCACCGTCCCCTACAAGGGGGAGGTCTCCAAGCTGGTGCTGCAGTTGATGGCGGGCCTGCGCAGCGCCATGAGCTACACCGACGCCGGCACGCTGGAGGAGTTCACCGAGCTGGCCCAGTTCATAGCGGTCACCCCGCAGGGCGTCATCGAGAGCCTGCCCCACGCCACGCTCGGCCCCCGCTAACGGAGGCCGCCGGCGGGGTGGCCGGGTCGCCGCGCCGAATTGGCAGCGTTGTGCACGGTATGCGTGCATTGTGCTGCCAGTTCCGGGTGGGGATGAGGCCGTCGGGGGAATTGGCAGCGTTGTGCACGGTATGCGTGCATTCTGCTGCCAGTTCCCGGTGGCCGGCGGCGGCCGGACGGGTCAGCCGGCCAGTTCGGCGAAGCGCTCGAGGGTGGCCGGGTCGCCGCTGATAAGCAGCGTGGTCACGACCGACGACCGCCACGCCTCGAGGTCCTCCGCGATCTTGGCCCACGGGCCGATCAGCGCGATCTCCTCGCACATCTGCGTGGTGACCGCCGCGGTGGCGGCGGCCTTGTCGCCGGCCAGGTACAGGTCCTGGATGGTGTCGCACTGGGCCTCGTAGCCCATGCGGTCGAACACGGCCCGGTGGAAGTTGGCTCCCTTGGCGCCCATGCCTCCCACGTACAGCGAGATCATCGGCCTCACGAAGTCGGCGCAGGCGTCCACGTCGTCGCCGGGGACCAGGATGGTGGACGCTACCACCTCGAAGTCGTCGGGGGAGCGGCGGGCACCGGGACGGCCGAAGCCCTCGTCCAGGAAGCCGCGGTACATGGCGTCGTGGCGGGGCGAGAACAGCCAGGCGAGCCAGCCGTCGCAGATCTCGGCCGCCAGAGCCACGTTCTTCGGGCCCTCCGCGCCCAGGTAGATCGGGATGTCTGGCCGCAGCGGGTGCACGGTGCTCTTGAGGGCCTTCCCCAGCCCGGTGCTGCCCTCGCCGTTGTAGGGCAACTGGTAGAACTCGCCGTCGTAGGCGACGGGGCCGGCCCGGTTGATCACCTGGCGAACGATGTCCACGTACTCGCGGGTGCGGGCCAGGGGGCGTGAGTAGGGTCGCCCGTACCAGCCCTCCACCACCTGCGGGCCGGATGCGCCCATCCCCAGCACGAAGCGGCCGCCGGACAGGTGGTCGAGGCTCATCGCGGCCATGGCGGTGGCGGCCGGGGTGCGGGCCGACATCTGCGTGATCGACGTGCCGAGCCGCACCCGCTCGGTGGCCGCCCCCCACCAGGCCAGAGGCGTGAAGCAGTCCGACCCGTAGGCCTCGGCCGTCCAGATCGAGTCGAACCCGAGCCGGTCCGCCGCCGCGATCTGCCCGGTCACCCCCTTGGGCGGCCCCGCCGACCAGTATCCGGTGTTCAGTCCCAGCTTCATTGCCGCCTCCTGGCTCGTCGGGTGTTGCCGGGCAGACCGGCCGGGCAGCCGCACCGTATCGGCCTTCTACGGCGGATCGATCAACCGCTCAGCGTCGGTTGCGAGCGCGCTCCGGCGGGGCGAGAGTGAGGAGTCCATGGACTTCGATCTTCCTGCTGACGACGACCCCCGCCGGGCTGCGGTCAGGCGCTGGATAGCTGAGCACCCGAATCCCACCGGGAAGCAGCTGGCCGAGGCCGGATACGTCGTTCCCCACTGGCCCCGGCCGTGGGGACTGGAGGCCGACGGGCTGCACCAGCTCGTCATCAACGAGGAGCTGGCCGCCGCCGGAGTCAAGCGGCCCGACAACCTGATCGGCATCGGCTGGGCCGCGCCCACCATCCTCGCCGCCGGCACACCGGAGCAGAAGGACCGCTACCTGTGGCCCATCTTCAGCGGCGAGGAGTACTGGTGCCAGCTCTTCAGCGAGCCCGACTCCGGATCGGATCTGGCGTCGCTGTCCACCCGGGCCGTCCGCTACGGCGACACCTATGTGGTCAACGGCTCGAAGATCTGGTCGAGCGGGGCCCACCACAGCAAGTTCGGGATCCTCATCGCCCGGACCAACCCCGACGTACCCAAACACAAGGGCGTCTCCTACTTCATCTGCCCCATGGACGTCCCCGGCGTGACCATGCAGCCCATCGTCGACATGACCACCGCCCACTCTTTCAACCAGGTGTTCTTCGACGATGTCCGGCTGCCGGCCAACCTGCGGGTGGGCGCCGAGGGCGAAGGCTGGCGCCTGGCCAAGGTGACGCTGGCCAACGAGCGGGTCGGTCTGTCCTCGGGTGGCGTGCTGTGGAGCCTCGGCCCCACCGCTCAGAAGCTGATCGAGCTCGTCAAGAGCAACGGCGGCGCGTCCGACCCGGTGCTGCGCGACCGGCTGGCCTCGGTGTACTGCGAGGCCGAGGTGCTCCGGCTCAACCAGCTGCGCACCCTCAGCGCCCGCCTGGCCGGGCGCACGCCCGGACCCGAGGCGTCGATCCAGAAGATCATGTCCGACGACCACGGTCAGAGGGTGATGGAGCTGGCCGCGGCCACGGTCGGCGCGGCCGGCCTGCTCACCGGCTCGGGACCGGCCGGCGAGATCCCCAAGGGGATGCAGACCGGCGCCACCGAGGTCAACTTCCCCCGAGGCGGCGGCCAGTTCCCCGACGTCGATCCCATCTGGCACTACGGCCTGCTGTTCTCGCCGGCTCTCACGCTGGGGGGCGGCACTTTCGCGGTGCAGCGCAACATCGTGGCCGAGCACGTTCTGGGCCTTCCCCGCGAGCCGAACGTGGAGGCCGGCCTCACCTGGAGCGAATCCCAGCGAAGGCGCGCCTAGTGGTCCGTCGCTGAAATGATCGGGGCGTCCGGAGCGCTCTCAAGCAGGGTCTCGGTCCTGCTGCGCTGCCCTAGCCATTTCGACGACACAGCACTAGCCCTGGGCCCGAGCGGCCTGTGAGCGCAGGTGGTCGGATGGTCTACGGTGGGGGGTGATTGGCCTGGGCCCGAGCGGCCTGTGAGCGCAGCGAACAAGAGCGGGAGTGACCTCGCCGGATCGTGAGGCGGCATCCCCTACGAGCGCGCCTAACGTGGGGACAGGTCTCACCCTCATTCAGACGCAGAGGAGGCGGATGTGAGGACCCGGATCACCGAAATGCTGGGAATCGAGTTCCCGATCGTCGCCTTCAGCCACTGCCGCGACGTGGTGGCTGCGGTGTCCAAGGCCGGTGGGATGGGAGTGCTCGGAGCGGTGGCCCACTCGCCCGAGAGTCTCGATATCGACCTGGAATGGATCGAGGCCGAGGTCGGCGACAAGCCCTACGGCGTGGACGTGATCATCCCCGCCCGCCTCTCCGGCGGTCCGGACGGGGGCTTCACGCTCCACGACGTCCGCCGGCTGATCCCGGCCACCCACGTCGACTTCGTCGACGAGATACTGGCCCGCTACGACGTGCCGCCGCTGCCCGTCGACGACAGCTCGGAGTCGCTCATCTCCTTCGGCAGCCTGGGCGACGCCACGCCGTTCTCGGCCGATGCCGCCGGAGCCCAGTTGGAGATCGCCCTGGCCCACCGGGGCGCTTTCGTGGCCAACGCGCTGGGCCCGCCGCCGCAGTACATGATCGATGCGGCCAAGGACGCAGGCAAGCTGGTCGGCGCCTTGGCGGGCCGGGCGGCGCACGCGGAGCGCCACCAGGCGGCTGGGGTGGACGTCATCATCGCCCAGGGATACGAGGCCGGCGGCCACACCGGGGAGATCGGTTCGATGGTGCTGATTCCCGAGATCGTCGACGCGGTGGACGTGCCCGTGCTCGGGGCGGGAGGCATCGGCCGGGGCCGGCAGATGGCCGCGGCCATGGCCCTTGGCGCCGACGGCGTGTGGTGCGGGTCGGTGTGGCTCACCACCGTCGAGGCCGAGACGCATCCAGTGGTGAAGGACAAGATGCTCACGGCCAAATCGTCCGACACGATCCGCTCGCGCTCCCTCACCGGCAAACCGGCCCGGATGCTCAAGTCGGCGTGGACCGAAGAATGGGACCGGGACGACACGCCGGACCCCCTGGGAATGCCGCTCCAGCCGGTGCTGACCCGCACCGCTCAGCGTCGCATCGAGCGGGCGGCCCACACCGCCGGTTCGGGTGCCGAGAAGCTGGCCAACTATTTTGTCGGCCAGATCGTGGGCACCATGAACCAGTCCAAGACCAGCGCCCAGGTGGTGTATGAGATCATCGAGGAGTTCATCGACTCGGTGGAGTCCCTGGCCGGACAGCTGGAGGCCTGAGCGCAGCAGCTCGCGTCGAGGTTCGGGGATGAGGCAGTGACTGCAGGACCGGGAGCGAGCGTGAAGGGGTGGGAGACGGTCGCGCCGCAGCGGTGTCGATCCCGCTCCTGTTTGCTGCGCTCACGGGCCGCTCGGGCCATGGTCTCGCTCGGCGCATCGCGCCGATTCTCATGAGTCGCTCCCAACCCGCTCGGCCTCTGGGCGGCTTGGGGGGCCGGTACTTCGTCCAGAACCCGGGGCCGACCAACATTCCCGACCGGGTGCTGGAGGCCTTCCGCCGGCCCGCGGTCGACTTTGCCGATCCCGATTTCATCGCGCTGGCCGAGGGCGTTTGGGCCGAGTTGCCCGAGGTCTTCGGCGGAGCCGGCAAGATCGTGGTGCTGACCACGGTGGGCCACGGTGCTTGGGAGTCGGCGCTGACCAACACGCTCGACCCCGGTGACACCGTGCTGATACCCGACTGCGGTCTGTTCGGGAGGCGCTGGGCGAGGATGGCCCGCGACCTCGGCTACGAGGTGGTGATGACCGAGCGCCACATGCGCCGTCCCACCGACCCAGCCGAGATCGCCGACATCCTGGCGGCCGACACCGCTCACCGGATCCGCAACGTGTGCATCGTCCACACCGAGACCTCCACCGGCGCGGTCACCGACCTCGCGGCGATGCGGGCCGCCATCGACTCCGCCGACCATCCTGCGCTGTTCGTGGTGGACGGCGTGTGCTCGCTGGGGATCGAGCCGCTGCGGATGAGGGACTGGGGGATCGACGTGGTGGTGGCGGCCTCCCAGAAGGGCCTGATGATGCCGCCTGGCCTCTCGTTCTGTGGGTTGAGTGAACGGGCGGTGGAGCGCAACCGCGAGGCGGCCACGCCCCGGTTCCATCTGGCCTGGGAGCCCCGCTTCGAGGAGGGCGCGATCTACAACCGCTTCGGTGGCACCCCGCCGATCCAGCACATATTCGCGCTTCGGGCTGCCCTCGACATGATCGCCGAGACCGGCGGGATCGACGCCTTCATTGCCCGTCACCGCCGCTGGGCCGCCGCGGTCCATGCCGCCGTGGACGGGTGGGCCTCCGGGGGTCCGTGGGAGATCAACATCGCCGAACCCAAGCACCGCACCGCGGCAATCACCTGCGTGCGCACCGGCGACCTCGACGCGGGTGCGCTGATCTCGGTGGCTCGGGACCGCTTCAGGGTCAGCGTCGGCTCGGGGATGATGACCGAGATGGAGGGCCGTGCCTTCCGCATCGGCCATCTCGGCGACCTCAACGAGCCGATGCTGCTCGGCGCCCTTGGCGGCCTCGAGACGGCGATGACAGTTCTCGGGCTGCCCCACGGCCACGGCCTGCCCGCCGCCGTAGCGTCCCTGGCCGCCACCGCCAGCGACTAGACCCGAGTCACCCGGCGAATTGGCAGCGTTGTGCACGTATGGCGTGCATCTTGCTGCCAGTTCGCGAGGGGGGAGGGCTGTCGGCGGGAGTTGGCAGCGTTGTGCACGTATGGCGTGCATCTTGCTGCCAGTTCGCGAGGGGGGAGGGCTGTCGGCGGGAGTTGGCAGCGTTGTGCACGTATGGCGTGCATCTTGCTGCCAGTTCGCGAGGGGGGAGGGCTGTCGGCGGGAGTTGGCAGCGTTGTGCACGTATGGCGTGCATCTTGCTGCCAGTTCGCGAGCGGCGGCTACAGCCGCCCCTCCGCCTGAAGCAGCGTGGCTACTAGGGCTCGCAGCTCGGCGATGCCGGTGCCCTTGGCGGCGCTGGTCCACTGGACGGTGCCCCTCTCGGCCCCCGGCTTGGAGACCAGTTTGGCTTGGCCGGTGCCCCGACGGGACGGCCGCACCTTGTCGATCTTGGTGGGATGTGAAATTTGAATCAGTTACATATATTTACAAGCATGATCCGCGGAGGGAACTGGGCTGCGCTAGGTGAACTCGCGTCTGCCCAGCACGGAGTGTTCACTGGGCAGCAAGCCGTCAACGTCGGGCTGTCACGCGGCATCGTCGGCCGGTTGGTACAACTAGGAGCGGTCGAACGCCTCCGTCCAGGTGTATTCAGGTTCGCGGGCGCGCCCCACACCTGGCGCTCCAAGCTGATGGCGGCCACGTTGGCAGGGGGCGAGAGCCATGCTTCGCACCGAGCCGCAGCCTGCTTGCATCGGCTGGATGGATTCGACGAACCTCAACCCATCGAGGTGACCGGGACTCGTGGGCGATGCCCCACTCGCGACGACATCATCGTTCACCGCTGGACGGGACCGGATCCTCAGGATTACACCCACGTCGACTCCATCTCGACGTCGGGCGTGGCCTCCACTCTGGCCCGTCTGGGTGCGGTCGTGTCCCGATCCCAGGTAGAGCAGGCCCTGGACGACGCCCTGCGGCGCGGCTACTCCGTCAAGTGGATCGAGCAGACGGCTGAACGTCTACACCGGCCTGGCCCAAGCGGTACCGGTGTACTGCTGCAATTGCTGCGCGATCCCGGACGCCTAGGAACCACCCCCGATTCCGTCTTCGAACGCATGACGGCACGAATACTGGATGCGGCAAACTTGCCCCCGCCCGCTCTGCAGCATCCGGTCCAGCTGCCGAACGGCCTGTCCGCCCGAATCGATATTGCATGGCCCTCGGTCAAGTGGGGCATCGAGTGCCACTCCCGCAAGTACCACTTCGGCGCGGCCCACACCGCGGCCGATCACGACCGCGATCACCAGCTCACCATGGCCGGCTGGCAGGTCACTTACCTCACATGGCACCAGCTGCAGGACTCCGACTATGTCGTGGAGCTGGCGCGGTCCATGCTGGACCAACGAGGCCGCAGATCGGCCTAGATCCCGAATTGGCAGCACAATGCACGCCATCGGTGCACAGCGCTGCCAATTCTTTGAGCTGGCTGTGTCCAAGCCTGATTTGGCAGCACAATGCACGCCATCGGTGCACAGCGCTGCCAATTCCTTGAGCCGGCTGTGTCCAAGCCCGATTTGGCAGCACAATGCACGCCATCGGTGCACAGCGCTGCCAATTCCTTGAGCCGGCTGTGTCCAAGCCCGATTTGGCAGCACAATGCACGCCATCGGTGCACAGCGCTGCCAATTCCGGGCGAGCGGGGCGGGTCGGCGTAGCCTGATGTGGTGATCGACCTTCGCTCCGACACCGTTACCAAGCCCACGGCAGCCATGCGGGCGGCCATGGCCTCAGCCGTCGTGGGCGACGACGTGCACGGCGAGGACCCCACCGTCAACGAGCTCCAGGAGACCACCGCGGCGCTGCTCGGCAAGGAGGCCGCCCTGTTCGTGACCAGCGGCACCCAGGGCAACCTCTGCGGGCTGCTCGCCCACTGCGGGCGCGGCGACGAGTACATCGTCGGCAACCATGCCCACACCTACATGTACGAGGGTGGCGGCGCGGCGGTGCTCGGCTCCATCCAACCCCAGCCCGTGCCCACCGGTGACGACGGCATGATCGACCTCGCCGCAGCCGAGGCGTCTGTGAAGGCCCCCGACCACCACTTCGCCCGCACCCGGCTGCTGTGCCTCGAGAACACGACCGACGGCAAGGTGCTCACCCTCGCCCAGATGGAGGCTTCGGCTGAGGTAGCCGCCCGCCACGGCTTGTCCCACCACCTCGACGGGGCCCGGCTGTGGAACGCGGCGGTGGCGCTGGGCGCCTCACCAGCGGCGGTGGCCGCGCCGTTCGACTCGGTGTCGGTCTGCCTGTCGAAGGGTCTGGGAACGCCGGTGGGATCGGTGCTGGTCGGGCCGGCAGACCTCATCGACGAGGCCCACAAGTGGCGCAAGATGCTCGGGGGCGGGATGCGCCAGGCCGGCATCGTGGCGGCCGCCGGCCTCTACGCGCTGGGGCATCACATCGAGCGCTTGGCCGACGACCACGCCAACGCGTCCCGCCTGGCCGAGGGATTGGCCGCCATCGACGGCGTGAAGATCGACTCGTGCGCCACCAACATGGTGTTCATCCGCCTCGACGACCAGGGGCGCGACGACATCCCCGACCTGCAGGAAGAACTGGAGGCGCGAGACGTTCACACCCGCTGGAGCGGTTCACAGTCCCGGCTCGTCACCCACCTGGACGTCTCCTCCGAAGACGTGGAGACCGCGGTCGACGCTTTCACTGAGCTGCTTGCCTGAGACAAACGCCGGCTGGGCCGGTCAGCCAATGTTTGGTCGAGCAGGCGCCCTAGTCACGTAGTACCAGGCCCGAAACCCGCCCGCGGGTCAACCGGTCGCTCGACGATCGAAGCCCATCCCCGGCTCGGCCGGTCAGCCATCGGGCCGGCGGGAGGCGATTACCGTGATGCCATGACTCTGGCCGTCGCGGGAACGCTCATTCAGACACCCGCGCCAGACCGCCTGACGGTGATGGATGCCGTAGTGGAGGTCGATGCTGCCGGGACGGTCACGGCGGTGCATGATCGGTCCACTTCGGCGGGATTGGCTGCGGGCCGGCGAGCGCTCGACACTGCGGCCGAGCGGGTGGACCTGGCCGAGGGAACGTTCCTGATGCCGGGACTGGTGGACCTGCATATCCATGCGCCGCAATGGCCCCAGCTCGGAACTGGCCTCGACCTGCCCTTGGAGCGCTGGCTGTTCGACTACACCTTCCCGCTGGAGGCTCGCTACCGCGACACCGGGTTCGCCGCCGCCGTGTGGGACGACCTGGTGCCGTCGCTGCTGGCCATGGGCACCACCACCGCGGTCTACTTCTCGTCCAACCACCTGGAGGCCACCACCGCTCTGGCCCGAGCGTGCACCCGTCACGGGCAGCGGGCTCTGGTGGGTCGGGTGGCCATGGACCACCCGACCGGCACGCCCGAGTGGTACCGGGACGCGACCGCCAGCGACGGCGTCGACGTGTCGGCGGCGTCCATCGAGGCCGTGACAGCCGTGGGTAACCCGCTGGTGGAGCCGATCATCACCCCCCGCTTCACGCCGGCCTGCACCGACGCCCTGCTCGAGGGACTGGGCGAACTGGCCGCGGCCACGGGCGTGCGGGTGCAGACCCACTGCGCCGAGTCGGACTGGCACTGCGACTACGCCCTCGACCGCTTCGGCGCCAGCGATCCCGTCGTCCTCAACCGCTTCGGCCTGATGCGCCCCCGAACGGTGCTGGCTCACAGCGACCACCTGACCGCTGAGGAGGTGGCCCTAGTGGCTGGACGGGGTGCGGGCGTGGCCCACTGCCCCCTGTCGAACGCCTACTTCGCCAACGCGGTGTTCGGTGTGCGGCGGGCGCTGGCCGCCGGCGTGGGTGTGGGCCTGGGCAGCGACATCGCCGGCGGCGCCCGCCCCGGTCTGCTGGGGGTCTGCCAGGACGCGGTCACCGTCTCCCGCATGTTGGAGGACGGTGTCGACCCGGCACTCGGCGCGCCGCAGCGCGGCGTGCCCGAGTCGCGTATCGATACCGTGACCGCCTTCTGGCTGGCGACCGCTGGAGGCGCTGCGGTCATAGACCTGCCGGTCGGGCTCATAGAGCCGGGTCGCTGCTTCGACGCCATCGCAGTGCGGACCGACCGTCCTGGCGGGGCAATCCGGCTGTGGGACGGCATAGACGACGGCGCCCGAGCCTTCGAGAAGGTGGTCCGCCTAGCCACCACCGACGACATCAGCCGAGTCTGGGTGGACGGCAGAAGCGTCAAGCAGTAGGCGGACCCGCACCAGCCCCAACCCGAATTGGCAGCTGCCAGTGCCCAAAACGGCACTCACCGCTGCCAATTCCCCGAAACACGCCCCGCCGCCGGTCCGCCATCAGCGCCACTAGCGTCGAGCCATGACCGACAACGAGACCCTCTCCACACCGGACGGCATCGCCTACGTCCGCACTCCCGAGGAGCGTTTCGCCGCCATCGACGACTACCCCTACGAGCCGCGGTATGCGACCGTCGATGGTCTGCGAATGGCATACGTGATCGCGGGCCCTGACTCATCAGACGCCGGTACGGCCACGATCCTGCTGCTGCACGGGGAGCCGACCTGGGGCTACTTGTACCGCAAAATGATCTCGGTGCTGGCCGGTGCCGGCCACCGGGTGATGGTGCCGGATCTGATCGGCTTCGGCCGCTCCGACAAGCCCGTCAAGCGCTCGGCCTATACCTACGCCGGCCACGTCGAGTGGATGCGCGGCTTCCTGGAGGCGACCGCGGCCGAGCGGGGCGACGGGCCGCTGCACCTGTTCGGCCAGGACTGGGGCGGCCTGATCGGCCTGCGGCTGGCCGCCGAGAACCCCGACCTAGTCGACCGGCTGATCCTGGCCAACACCGCGCTCCCGGTGGGCGACTCTCCTGGGGCCGGATTCGATTTCTGGCGGCAGTTCAGCCAGGACGTCCCCTTCCTGGACTGCGGCCGGCTGGTCGAGAACGCCACCGCCAACGAGTTGAGCGACGCCGCCGTCGACGCCTACCGGGCGCCGTTCCCCGAAGAGCTCTACATGGCCGGCGCCCGCCAGTTCCCGCTGCTGGTGCCGGCATCGCCCGACGATCCGGCCGTGCCCGCCAACAGGGCCGCCTGGACGGTCCTGGAGCAGTGGACCAAGCCGGTGCTCACCCTGTGGGCGCCCGGCGACCCGGTGCTGGGCGGCCTTCAGCCCTTCATGGCCGAGCGCATTCCGGGCGCGGCCGGCCAGCCCCACACCCAGTTCGAGCCGGCCAGCCACTTCATCCAAGAGGACCAGGGCCCGGCCCTCGCCGAGGCCATCAACGCCTGGCTCGCCGAGGGCTAACCTCGTTAGTCATGACCGCCCCGCACGAGATCACTCGACGAGAATGGCATGAGTGTCTCGCTGCGACGCCAACACAAGACCTTGGTCTTGATGCGGCATCCCTTACCGCGCAAGAGCGTGCCGCCCGCGAGAAAGACCTTGTCGGCGCTCCTCAAGCCTGAGTTGGGCGCAGGAGCGTCTACCATCGCACTTGCTCGACGAATGGTGACGCCGGCCGCTACAGCAGACTGTTGGACGTCGCACGGTCAGGCGAACGATCCTCACATCTGATGCCTGGCAGCGCCAATGGCCGAATACAAGCTGACCGACGCCGACTCGAAGTCACTTCGTGAGGCCTTGGCCCGCGGCCACGAGGCGTTGGCGGACGCCGGGGTTGATGCGTCCGCGGTGTGGTTTGAGTCGGCGTCGGATCGCATCACCTGGTGCGAGGAGCGGTTGGAAGAGCTGGTGACTGAGGCGACTGAGTTGCTGTGGGAGATGCGTGAAGCACTGGAGGGTTCGCCGCCGCCGTCGCGCCCTGAGAGGATCAGTGGATGGCGTTGGGTGGCGGGGGCGCGGTGTTCGCTGCGTGACGGCGGCTGGTTCTGTCGCTACTGCGGCGTGGAGTTGGATGCGGACGATTGGCACTTGGAGCATCGGACGCCCTTGGTGCGCGGCGGGTCGAACCGGTTGGATAATCTGGGGTTGTCGTGCGCGCGGTGTAATTTGTCGAAAGGCGCTCTGACCGAGGCCGAGTTTCGCGGTAGGGTCGAGAGTGAAGGAGAAGGCACTCTGAGATGACCGCCCGTTAAGCCGACCGTGAGGAACCACGCAATCGGTTAGACAGCCCGTCTCGAGGGTCACCGCATAATGCTTGATGACTTCATAGCAAAGGGCGAGTCTGACACCCGCAGTAGAGGCGGTATCTTCACAATCTCTGGCCTATCTGGGGCGACCTGATAGCAGAGGAGTGACGGAGACGCCCTTCGAGCATGCCTGAGGTCATTGAGGTTGAGGCGTACCGGGGGGCCATCTCGGCCACTGAGGGACGCAGGATCGCACGGGTCCACGCTCCCGACGAGTGGTTCGCCAAGGGTGGCACCACCACCGACGCGCTGCGCCTGGAGCTGACCGGAGCCCGCATCGAGGAGGCCCGCCGCATCGGCAAGCTCGTCATCGTCGACACCGACGGCCCCCGGCTGGGGCTGCGGTTCGGCATGACCGGCAAGATCGTGGTGGACGGCGCCATGCCCATCGACCACCTGCTGTACGACAGCCCCCGCCACGAGCCGGCCTGGGACCGGTTCGGGCTGGAGTTCGAGGGCGGGGGCGACATGGTGCTGCGCGACCCCCGGCGGCTGGGCGGCGTTCAGCTAGAGCCGGACGAGAGCAGCCTGGGGCCGGACGCCCTGTCCCTGACTCTCGGCCAGCTGCGCAAGGCGCTGGCCGGTTCGACGGTGACGCTCAAGGCCCGGCTGCTCGACCAGCGGCGGGTGGCCGGGCTCGGCAACCTGCTGGTCGACGAGGCGTTGTGGCGGGCCGGCCTGTCCCCCGTCCGGGAGGCCCGATCCCTGGATACCCGGGAGACGGCCCGGCTGCATCGCAACATTCGCCGCACACTGTCCGTCCTCGGCGAGCGGGGCGGCTCCCACATGGGCGACCTCCAGCCGGGCCGGGAGCGGGGCGGCTGCTGCCCGCGGGACGGCGCGGCACTGCGCCGCGAGCAGGTGGGCGGCCGCACCACCTACTGGTGCCCCGACCACCAGACCTGACACCACGGCTGCAACCCCCAGCCACAACCCAACACGTAGCCTGATCGGATGGCTGGACCGCTGGCACTGCGTTTCGTGTCGTCGTTCCCAGACGCTCGCCAGATGCCGGCCACGGTGGCCGAGATCGCTCTGGTGGGGAGGTCCAACGTGGGCAAGTCGTCGCTTCTCAACGCGTTGGCCCAGCGCAAGAAGCTGGCCCGCACCTCCAAGACTCCCGGCGCCACCCGGCTGATCAATGCCTTCGAACTGCACCCCGAGGGGTCGGGACTCTGGCTGGTGGACCTGCCCGGCTACGGGTATGCCAAGGCGTCCAAGGCCGAGCAGGGCCGCTGGGCCACCATGGCCGAGGGTTACCTGGCCCAACGGGAGCCGCTGCGAGGGGTCCTTCACCTCATAGACGGCGAGATCGGTCCCACTCGCCTCGACATCCAGACCGTCGAATGGCTGGACGGCCTGGGACTCCCCGTGACCTATGTCGCCACCAAGATCGACAAGGTGCGGCCGTCCCGTCGGGGCGCCCGCCAAGCCGAACTGGTCTCCAAGCTGGGGGCCGACAGGGGCACCGTCCAGTGGACCAGCGCCGCCAAGGGCACCGGCATAACCGAGCTGCGAGCCCTAGTAGCCACGCTGCTTCAGGCCTAGTGCTGTGTCGTCGAAATGGCTAGGGCAGCGCAGCAGGACCGAGACCCTGCTTGGGAGCGCTCCGGACGCCCCGACCATTTCAGCGACGGACCACTAGGGGCGGATCTGCTGAAAGGAATTGGCAGCTGTGAGTGCCCTTCTTGGCGTTCGGGGCTGCCAATTCGCAGCGGCGAGTCGATCACCTCAGGAATTGGCAGCGGTGGGCGCCATTTTGGGCGTTCTGGCTGCCAGTTCGGCTGGCCTGGGTCATGGAGGTTCACCGGTCGGGGGCGAAGCCGTGGGCCCCGACGAGGGGCACGAAGCGGACGGGTGTGAGACGCTCCTCGCGGTACTCCTCGCCCGGTGAGCCGTTCCCGCCGCTGTGCGTGTCCTGCTGGCCGCCCCGTGTGTAGCGCATGAGGTGCTGGTGGCCGTACCGCGGGCCGATCGGTATCACCAGGCGCCCGCCGGGCGCGAGCTGCTCCAGCAGCGGAGGCGGCGGCGCCGGACCGGCCGCGGTGACCACGATGGCGTCATAGGGCGCCTCTTCGGGCCATCCCAGCGTGCCGTCGCCGACCACGACCGTCACGTCTCCCTGCCCTTGGGTGGCCAGCGCGGCTCGGGCCCTCTCCGCCAGTGCCAATCGCCGTTCGAGGGTCACCACCCGGCCGGCCAGAGCCCGCAGCACCAGCGCTCCGTACCCGGAGCCGGTCCCGACCTCGAGCACACAGTCGTGGGGATTCAACCGGGCTGCTTCGGCCATCATGGCCACCATGGCGGGCTGGCTGATGGTCTGACCCTCGCCTATGGGAAGCGGGCCGTCGTCGTAGGCGGCCGACGCGAACCGGCGGGGGACGAACTGCTGGCGCGGCACCCGGCCGATGGCCTCCAGCACGGCCTCGTCCCGTACCCCGTAACGGCGCGCCTGGGCCACGAGGTCCGACAACTGGCGCGTCGAACCTCGCATCCGAATCTCAGGGCGCGCTACCGGCCGCGGCCGAGGCCAGTCGCCGCAGTGGCGGCTCGCTGCGCGGTGGCGTCCGGCGGGGCGGCAGCGTGGCCAACAGGTCGGCGGTGGCGTCGGCGACGAGGGCGACGGCCTGCTCGAAGGCGGCTTCGGTGGTGGCCGACGTCTTCTGCACCCCGCTGACTTTGCGGACGTACTGCCGGGCGGCGGCCTCGATCTCCTCGGCCGTCGCGGGCGGGGCCAGACCTCGCAGGGTCGTGATGTTGCGGCACATGTCCACGACTCTACGCCGCCAGTCCGCGCCCGCTCTCAGAGACATCGCAAGGTCTCGGCCGGACGGCTCGCTACTTCATGGACAACTCCGGCGCGGTAGTGTGCCCGGGTCGCCCGGAAGCACCGGCAGGAGGAGGACTGAGACATGCCCCAGACCGTGCGTGGAGTGGTGTCGATGGCGGAGGGCGAGCCCGTCACGATCACCGATGTCGTGATACCCGACCCCGGCCCGGGCGAGGCGGTGGTGGCCATCCAGGCTTGCGGCGTGTGCCACACCGACCTGCACTACCGGGAGGGCGGCATCAACGACGAGTTCCCCTTCCTGCTGGGCCACGAGGCCGCCGGAGTGGTGGAGTCCGTCGGCGACGATGTGACCGAGGTCGCCCACGGCGACTACGTGATCCTCAACTGGCGGGCGGTGTGCGGCCAGTGCCGCTCGTGCCTCAGGGGCCGGCCCCAGATCTGCTTCAGCACCCACAACGCCTCCCAGAAGATGACCCTGGCCGACGGCACGGATCTGTCGCCCGCGCTGGGCATCGGCGCCTTCGTGGAGAAGACGCTGGTGGCCGCGGGCCAGTGCACCAAGGTCGACGCGGCCGCCCCGGCCACCGCGGCCGGCCTGCTCGGCTGCGGCGTGATGGCCGGCATCGGCGCGGCGATCAACACCGGCGGCGTGGGCCGCGGCGACAGCGTGGCCGTGTTCGGCTGCGGGGGAGTGGGCGACGCCGCCATCGCCGGTGCCAAGCTGGCCGGCGCCTCGACCATCATCGGCGTGGACATCGACGACCGCAAACTGGAGTGGGCCCGAGGGTTCGGAGCGACTCACACCATCAACTCCTCGGAGGGCGATCCGGTGGAGGCGATCAAGGCCCTCACCGGCGGCAACGGGGTCGACGTGGCCATCGAGGCGGTCGGCCTGCCCGTGACCTACCGCCAGGCCTTCGAGGCTCGTGACCTGGCCGGGACGGTCGTTCTGGTGGGCGTGCCCCGCCCGGACATGACCATCGAGCTGCCGTTCATCGAGGTGTTCGGCCGGGGCGGGGCCCTCAAGTCCAGTTGGTACGGCGACTGCCTGCCGACCCGCGACTTCCCCATGCTGATCGACCTGTACCTCCAGGGCCGGCTCGACCTCGACGGGTTCGTGTCGGAGACGATCGACCTCGGCGACGTGGAGGAGGCCTTCCACAAGATGGAGCGGGGCGAGGTGCTGCGCTCCGTCGTCGTGTTGTAGAGGCCGAGCGGGGATCCGAGGCTATGCCCATCGAGTTGGTCACCACCGACGGCATCTTCGCTCTCGACGGCGGAGAGTGGGAGGTCACCAACAACATCTGGCTGGTAGGCGACGACCGCGAGGTGCTGATCTTCGACGCGGCCCACGACCACGAGCCCATCGCGGCCGCGGTGGCCGGCCGGAGGGTGACTGCCATCGTGTGCACCCACGGCCACAATGACCACATCAACGCGGCGGTGGCCCTGCGCGACGCGGTGGACGCGCCGGTGATGCTGCATCCCAGCGATCGGATGCTGTGGGACGTGGTCCATCCCGGCGACTCGCCCGACCGTGATCTGGAGCCGGGCGCGGTGCTGGCTGCGGGCGGCCATGAGCTCGGGGTGATCCACACGCCAGGACACTCGCCGGGCTGCTGCTGCTTCCACGACGCCACCGATGGCCGGGTGCTGTCGGGCGACACGCTGTTCTGCGGCGGGCCGGGGGCCACCGGCCGCAGCTACAGCGACGAACCCACCATCCTGCGCAGCATCCGCGACCGCCTCCTCACCTTGCCGCCCGACACGGTGGTGCACACCGGCCATGGCGACAACACGACCATCGGGGATGAGACCGAGCGCGTGCTGGACCGGATGTCCGAGCTGGGTCTGAGCTGAGACACGCTGGTGGCGCAACTCTCGGAGGTCATGGCGGCGCTCGAGGCGGCGGGGACGGCCCAGAACCGCAAGGTCTATGCCCGCCACGGCGCGGCCGAGCCGATGTTCGGGGTGAGCTACGCCGAGTTGGGCAAGATCGCCAAGCCGATCAAGACCGACCATGCGCTGGCCCGGCAGCTGTGGGACACCGGCAACCACGACGGCCGTGTGCTGGCGCTGCGGGTGGCCGATCCAGCTGCGCTGGACGAGCGGCTGGCTCGCCGGTGGCTTCGCGACGTCGACAACTACATCCTGGCCGAGGGGCTGGGCGGGCTGTGTTCCCAGTCGTCGCACGCCCGGACGTTGAGCGACTCCTGGCGAGACGATTCCGACGAGTGGCCCGCGTCGGTCGGCTGGTTCATCGTCATGTGCACCGCCGAGGACCCGGACGTGTGGTCGGTCGAGGAGCTGCGAGGCCTGCTGAACCAGATCGAGGCCGAGATAGGGGAGCGCCCCAACCGGGTCCGCCACGAGATGAACGGCGCCATGATCGTCATGGCGTTGCGTGACGCCGGCCTGCGCCGTTCGGTTCTGGCCGCAGCCGAGCGCATCGGCCCGGTGAGGGTCGACCACGGCCAGACCGGCTGCAAGACCCCCGAGGTGGCTCCCTACGTAGAGCGCACCCTGGCCCATCGAACCGCCAAAGCCGCCCGCCAAGCCGCGCGAGCAGCAAGTCCATGAAATCCCGGACCGGTTAGCTGTTGTGGCGGCCTCCTCAGCGGCGGCCCAAGCGCAGCTGCATGAGGCCCGGCTCGCCGTGGGAGGCCCGTCACACGCACAACTTCTAGCCTTCGCTACAGCTCCAGAAGTTTGACGGCCAGCGGGAAACTTTCGTTGAGTACACGTGATCGTCCATCATTAGACACTACTAGTGCACATCGTCTGCGATCTTTGGACAAGGCTGCTGTAGCCGCCCATAGCGTGTTAGAACCTTGTATGAGAAACGATATTCTGTTGCTTCCGAGCCATTGCATCCAACCCATCGTCATAGAGCTAAACGGTATCGGCAGCTCAAAGATCTTCTCGAGCGACTCCTCACTCAAGAGGTTCTTGCAGTTGTCGACCAGAAAGACTTGAATCAAGCTACTCCAGTCTTCTAGAGACAGGTGCAGCGTGCCTGCTGAAGATAGCACAAGAGGATTGTCACTATGGACATTGCTTGGAAGCGTCGGACGACCATTCACCCATCCGACACCAGCGAGATCGAGATAGATTCTAGGCCGATGACCGCAATTGTCTTCTGGCGCACCGAACCCGGCAGTACGGATGTCGAGCGGCTTCAACACGTAACGTTCCAGCGCATCTTCAAAACTAAGCCCTGCCACCCTGTCGATAGCGGCACCGATAATTGCATAGCTCAAGTTAGAGTACCGGAACTTGCCCATGTTAGCCGGAGGCTGCTGAAGAGCCTGTTGTGCGACATCTGAACGTTGTACCGGTAATGGTCGCGAATCCTTCCACGATGACTTGAAGACACTGCGACTGAAGTTTGCTGGCAGTCCGGCGCGACATTGCAATGCATCACCAATTGACACATTCTTCCAATCGGAATGAACAGCCGACAGGTCTTCGAATATATTGGCGAGTCGATCCTCCCAACCGGCGTATCCCAATTCCACCAGGCGTGCCCACAACGCCGCGGTAACCGACTTCATGCAAGAACCAATATGCCATTTGTCCGATAACAGCACTTCATCCAGTGAGCCACGTCGACGCACACCCACGGAGTGATACATGAACTGCCCGGAGCCTTCAACGATCGACGCACCGACAGCTGGCGCGCCAACTTGTCGCCGAAACTGATTCAACAGCAGCTCAAGATGTTCGACATCATATGTAGATGTCACGCCACTCCCTCCTCCCGATCGGTCTCACGTGAACTGACAGTTAGATGCGGCTGATGTCGAAGCGGGTGGGGGCGGGGTGGTGTCTTGGCGGGCCGATGCCGGCGGCCTTGACCAGGCGGACGACCCGGCCCCGGTGGCCGGCGTAGGGCTCCAGCAGCTCCAGCATCGAGTCGTCGTCGCCGTCGGTGGCGCCGCTGAGGGCGTAGGTGACCAGCCTTGGCACGTGAAGGTCGCCCACCGGCACCGCGTCGGGGTCGCCCGCAGCCGCGCCGGTCGTGCGGGCCGCGGTCCACGGGCCGACGCCGGGCAGGCGCTGCAGCCACTGGCGGGCCTCGGCTGCGGGAAGCTCGCCCAGCCCTTCGAGGCGGTCGGCGTGCTTGGCGGCGACCCGGATCACCCGGGCGCGCGCGCGGTCGACGCCGGCCCGATGGAATTCGTGGTCGGGTACCCGCAACACCGCCTCGGGGCGGGGGAACAGCGGCAACGGACCCGATCCGGGAACCTCGGCCCCGTGCAGCCGACCCATCCGGGCCACCGCGGTCCTGGCGTCGGCGCTCACCACCCGCTGGTACACCGCGGCGGTGGCCATGGCCTCGAACCAGCGGCCGGTGGCGCCCAGCCGGGGCACACCCAGCCGGGCCACCAGATCACGCACCACCGGATGCAGGGGGCGGAACCCGCTGGGATCGTCGCTGTCTCCGAGCAGGGCCGGCACCCCGTTGATGGCCCACTCGGCGCCGGGCCCCCAAGCGTCGGCCAGGACCTGGCCGCCGACAGCCCGGAAAGCCACCGAGGCCGGGCCTTCGGGCGTGTCCGTGGCCCACCATCCGACCCCTCTGCGGCGCTGCGAAGTCTTGACCCACATCAACGTCACCTTGAGGTTGAGGTCGTAGCCGGGCCGGAAGACGGTCGAGCAGTCCGGCGCGGTGTTCGGGGCAGCCGGTGCGGCGTCGGCGTCTATGGGGCGCTGCATCTCAGGGTCCCGGCGTGTCCGGGTCGGGTGGGGAGCTGAGAGCCTCCAGGGCGGCGTTGAGGGTCTCGAGCAGCCTGCGGTCGGACGCCTCCTCCAGCCCGACATCGACCTTGGCGTCGTGGATGGCTTGGCGGGTGAGTTCGCCCATGATGCCGTCGATGGGGCCGGGGCTGTAGCCGAGTTGTGTCAGCGCGCTCTGCAGATCAGCCACTTCGTTGCCGTCGAGCGGCTGGTCCTGCTCCAGGCCGCGGTCGGCGGCGGCCTGGTCGTCGGTCTCCAGGGGTGCCCGGGCCACAACGGCGCCGTCCTCGCCGAACACGGCGCTGTCCAGGATCGGGACGGCCCAGTTCAGCGTCCACCAGAAGACCAGCAGCAGCACGATCAGCAGGAAGGTGCCCTGCAGGTGGGTGCGCATCGTGGTCTCGGGTGCCAGCCCTTCGCCGGCCCCCTAGTTGAATGCCCGCTTGCGGAGTCGCTCCCGGATCTTGGCGCACTCCGGGCACACCGGGTATCGGGACGGGTCCCGGCTCGGTACCCAGACCTTGCCGCAGAGGGCTCGCACCGGCGTGCCCTCGACGTAGGCCCGGTTGGCGTCGGCCCGGCGGGTGTAGTGGGCGAAGCGGTCGTGGTCGCCGTCATCGGTGACCGGCCGTACGTCGGGCTCGGTGACCGTGGTGGTCGCGGGGGTCGGACGGTGCTCGGTCGTGTCCGTGGCGGAGATGCTGGCTGTGCCGGTCATGACGCCGATCCTACAGATCCCGTGTCTCCCGCTCTTGTTCGCTGCGCTCGCGGGCCGCTCGGGCCACGGCCTCGCTCATCGTCATGAGAAGTGCTCATGGTTCGGCGTATCCGCTCAGCCTCTGGGACCCGGAAGAAGGCTGCGCACCGCGTCGATGGTGTCGGCGTCGGCGGCGGGCTTGTCGCTGCGGTAGCGCGCCACTCGGGCGAAGCGCAGGGCCACGCCTCCCGGGTAGCGGCTCGACCGCTGCACGCCGTCGACCGCGATCTCCACCACCTGCTCGGGCCTCAGCTCCACCACGTGGGCCCTGCGGTCGGTGGCCAGCTCGTCGAAGCGTCGGGTCTGCCATTCCAGCATCTCGTCGGTCATGCCCTTGAACGTCTTGCCCACCATCACGAACCCCCCGCCGGGGTCCCGGGCTCCCAGGTGGATGTTGGACAGCCAGCCTCGACGGCGACCGCTCCCGGGCTCCACGGCCAGCACCACCAGGTCGAGGCTGTGCACCGGCTTGACCTTGCGCCAGGCCTTTCCCCGCCGTCCCGCCGCGTAGGGCGAGCCGGCGGCCTTGACCACCACGCCCTCGTGGCCGGCCCCCACCGCGGCGGCGAACACCTGCTCGGCCTCGTCAGGATGGGCGGTGACGACCCCCGGCACTCGATGGTCGGCGGCCGCTTCGGCCAGGCAGCCGAGCCGGACCTCGAGCGGCTCATCGAGCAGGTCGCGCCCGTCCAAATGAAGCGCGTCGAAGAACAGGGGCCTGACCCTCACGGTCTCGCTGCGGGAGGGAGCGCTCCCGCCGGTGCCTCTCGTGCCGACACGGCCCATTGTGTCCTGGAACGCGGCAGGCCCGAGATCGTCGGCCAGTCCCAGCACTTCCCCGTCGAGGGCCGCGACCTTCACGGGGAGGCTGCGAACCACGTCGGCGACCTCGCCGAGACGGTCGGTCACCTCGTTCAGATTGCGGGTCCAGATCCGGACCTCATCGCCTCGCCGGTGGACTTGGATGCGGATCCCGTCCAGCTTCCACTCCACCGAGCACCGGCCCAGCTCAGCGACCGCCGACGCCGCGTCGTCGGCGGTGGAGGCCAGCATGGGCCGGATCGGTCGGAAGATCTCGAACCGGGCCGCCTCCAGTCCGGGGGCTCCCTGTGTGAGAGCGATGCCGGCCGTCTCGCCGAGGTCGCCGACCAGCATCAGGGCTCGGCGGACCACCGATGCCGTCACGTCCGCAGCTCGGGCCACCGCCTCCACCACCACCCCCTCGTTGGCTCCCTGGCGCAGCTCTCCCACGAGCAGCCGCCTCACAAAGTCGGCCTCCTCCGGCGTGGCCCGGGCCAGGAAGCCCTCGAGGAGGTCGAGGCGCCTCTGCGCCGACCCGTCACCGGATGCGCCCGCCACCGCGGTGAGCATCGCGTCGAGATCGCCCACTTCCAGGGTCGGCTCGCGGGCGGTGTCCGTCTGAAGTGTGGCCACGGTGGCCCAGCCCACCCCGACGCGTCCCTGGCGCGGGTCGCCCGCCAACAGCCCGGCCACCACGCCGGCCTCGCGGCCGTCGGCTTGGTTCAACAGCTCGGCCAGGGATTCGATCTTCGCCGTGCGCGCCGAGGTGGCCGCCACGGCGTTGGTGCAGGCGACGAGGTCGGCTAGCAGCATCGGTTTCTTCCAGCGCGTCGCGACCCGGATCGCCTGAGCTTGGCGATGAGCCCGTTTCGGTCCGAATGGTGTCCGGCGGCGCCTGTCAGGGTCCGGGCCCCTCGATGCTGGCGGGCCAACGTGCTGCAACGGGACGGAAGTACCGCAGTCGTCAGGTGCAGGCTTCGGGATGCCGCGCGACGACCCGCATGGCGTTGAGCACGTTGAGGACGTTGGGGTCCATCACCTCGGAGCGGTCTTCGCGTACCAGCTCCTCGGCGAGCCTCTGCGCTCCTTCGTCGTCGGCGGATGTCGCGCAGATACGGTCCAGCCTCTCACGCCATGCAGCGAGGTCGGTAGGTCCTCGCATGCCGGTCAGGTTGTACCAGACGAGGACACTGCTCGCGAGAGACGGAAAGTCCCCAGGGCAACCTTGGGGCGATGTCGCAAGCATCCACAGCGCCCAAACGGCGTCGGTGAGCAGGTCGACACTGTCGGGAAAGAGCCCGTGAGGTTTCCCTGGGTCGCCTCCGTCGGCGGTCACGAATTCGGCCGCGAGGGTCTCGGCCGCTTCGCGTTCCCACAGCGGCGCCTCGCATGCCCGACGAATGCGCTCCGCCCAGGCCTGCTCGCTGTCGGGCCCCGTCAGCCCGGTGAAGGCGCCCCACACGGGGGCGTGCTCGTTGGCAGCCATCGCGGCATAGGACCTCTCAACGTTCGCTTCCAGTTGAACATCGTCCACCGGCACCGTGCCGTGTGGCTCGATCTGATCTACCTCGTTCTCCGGGCTGGTCGCAGACGGCTCAGACGGCGCAGCGCAGCCCGTGACACACACCAACGACAATGATGCTGCAAGCAGCCACCGGCGCGCGCCCCGCACAGTGTTCAATTACCCAGCTATCGCAGCCGGTAGGTAGTAGCCGGAAATGTGTGGAGTCCAGTACTGGTCCCACGCAGTGTGTGATGAACATGCTGCAACGTTCGAACCATGTGATTCCTGCCAACCACTGTTGTCAATCGTCCCAGACCACCCACTGTAGTTCCACAAGTAGCGACCGGACAACTGGCCACAGGTGCCCGGCGCCGGCCATCACATGGGAGCGGACGGTCCCTTCATGGACCTCGCGGAGGTCCTGGGGCAGGTACCCGATCCGGGCGTCGCGTGGCCTGGTGACCGTGCCCGCGTCGGGCTCGATCAGTCCGGCCATGATCTCCAGCAGCGTCGTCTTGCCGGTGCCGTTGCCGCCCACGAGCGCGACCCGGCGACCCACCGGCAGGTGCAGGGTCACGCCCTCGAAGAGTTGGCGGGTGCCGTAAGCCTTGGCCAGGCCAGACGCGGTAAGGGCCACCGTCCAACGCTACGCCTCCCAACAGGCTCGGCCTCCGGAGACTGGGTCGGGTCAGGTCAGTAGCTTGTCGAGGCGCGACTCGGTCTCCGCCACCCCGGCGAAGCTCGGTTCGGTCGCTTCCAGGCGGCCCAGCCATCCCACCGACACCCATCCGGCCATCACCGCGCCGCCGTCGGTGTATTCGGGAAGCTCGATGGCCTCGCCCCAATCCATCTTCACCCGGAATGCGTCGGTGTGGCCCGGCCTGGGCTCGAGGTGTGCGGTCGCCATCGAGCGGGGCGGCTCGATGCCGACGTCGGTGCGCCTCCAGCCCTTGATATCGCGCAGCTCCCGGTCGGGAACGTTGATGTTGAGCACTACGGGCTCCGGCGGCAGCGCGGCGGCCAGGCCCTCCACCGCGGCGGTGGCCACGGTCGCGGCGGTCTCCCAGTGCTGGTCGGCGAGCATCTCCTCCCAGCCCTGGCCCTCCACTCCGAACGACTCGACTGTCTGGCTGACGGCCACGCCGCTCACGCCACCGTTGCGGGCCGTCAGGCAGGCCCCGACGGTGCCGGAGTGGTAGACCGAGCGGCCCACATTGGCGCCGGGGTTGATGCCGGCCACCACGAGGTCGTAGTGGTCAAACAGGTTCAGGCGCCCGAACATCACGCACAGCGCCGGAGGGCCCGTCACCGACCACACCTCGTCCACCCCGTCGATCCGGGCGCGGTGAACCTCGGGCTTGATCAGGTGCAGGGGCCCGAAGGCAGCGCCGTAGCCCGAGTACTCCTTGTCGGGCGCCACCACGACGACCTCGCCGATCTCGCCCATGGCCCGGGCCAGCACGTGCAGCCCGATCGAGTCGATGCCGTCATCGTTGGTGACAAGAATGCGCACTGACCGACCCTAGCCGTCCGGATGCGCCCCGAAGCCGCGCCGGGCGAAGTTCTAACCTGATGTTCACTTTGCGGGGCCACAATGTGACGGTGCAGTCCGCAGACGGAGGAGAGGCCGCGGCCACCATCCTGATCGCAGAGGACGATCGCCGGGTGCGGGACTCGCTCGACCGGTACCTGCGGCTGGAGGGCTATGAGGTGGTGGCCGTGCCCGACGGGGCCGCCGCGCTCAGAGCTCACGACGCTCACCGGCCTGACCTGCTGGTGCTGGACGTCTCGATGCCCAACGCCGACGGTCTCAGCGTGTGCCGGATGCTGCGACAGAAGGGCTGCGACACCCAGATCCTCATGCTCACGGCCCGCCACGAGGTGGACGACCGGGTGGCCGGTCTCGACGCCGGCGCCGACGACTACCTCGTCAAGCCCTTCGCCGTCGAGGAGCTCCTGGCCAGGGTGAGGGCCCGGTTGAGGGCGGCGGCCGACGGGGGCGAGCGTGCCGGGCAGAGAGGCCGGAGTGCTAGCGCGATCCCATCGGGCCGCGACGGCGTGCTGCGCCTCGGCGATCTCGAAATCGACGTCGAGGGACGTCTGGCAGCGCGGGCCGGTCGGCCCATCAATCTGTCGGTGAAGGAGTTCGACCTGCTGGAGTTGCTGGTGCGCAACGTCGGCGTCGTCCTGAGCCGCTTCGACATCTACGAGCAGGTCTGGGAGGGAACCCTGGACGCCGGGTCCAAGACTCTCGACGTGTACGTCGGGTACCTGCGCCGCAAGACCGAGGCCGACGGCGCGTCCAGGATCGTCCACACCGTGCGCGGGGTCGGCTACGTGGCCAGGATTGACCAGAGGCCGAGCGGGAAACGGAGCGATTCGTGACAATGGCTGCGATGCCCCGAGCGAGGCCGTGGCCCGAGCGGCCCGTGAGCGAAGCGAACAGGAGCGGGAGTGACAGTGCTGCATCGCGAGGCGGCGTCACATGCCCGCGCAGGATCGACCGGTGACGCTTCGGGTCCGGGTCGCGCTGCTGGTGGCCGCGGTGGTGACGGTGGTCGTTGCCGTGGTGGGCTGGACCGCGGTGCGTTCGGCCAGCGCGGAACTGACGGAGGAAGTGGACCAAGACCTGCTGGAGAGGGCGGCACTGGTGTTCGCCGAGCCCCGCGGCGATTTCTGGGCCGGCAGCCTGCCCCGGCGCTCGACGGGCATCGGGTCGTTGCTGCGGGCCGATCCGCTGGGCTCGCTGGTGTCATTGGACGCCTACGCCCGAGTCGTCGTGACCGACCTGGACGCCGGCGCCGACGGCGTGATCAGGGGCCAGGTCATCGTCGCCCTCGACGATGACATCGGAACCGTGCCCGACACCGAGCGCCTGGAGCGGGCCCGGCAGTGGGGGCCGGTGGTGGACACGGTAAGGGCGCACGGGATGAGCCTGCGGCTCATGACCGTACGAGCCGCCGACGGCGTGTTCGTGCAGGTGGCCCGCCCGCTGGACGAGGTGGAGAGTGCAGTGGAGGATCTCCGCCATCAGGTGCTGCTGTTCGGTCTGCTGGCGGTGGCGGTCGCCGCGGCCGGGGCCTGGTTCCTGGCCGGGCGGGCGGTGCGCCCCATTGTCAGGCTGACGGACACGGCCGAGCAGATCGCCGAGACCGGCGACGTCGACCTGCCGGTGGAGAGCTCGGAGGCCGGCGAGGTGGGGCGCCTGGCCCGCAGCTTCCGGACAATGCTCGCAGCCCTGTCCGCCAGCCGCCGCCAGCAGCACCGCTTGGTGATGGACGCCAGCCACGAGCTGCGCACCCCGCTCACCAGCCTGCGGACCAACGTCGACCTGCTGCGGCGCTCCGACGAGCTGGCGCCCGAGGAGCGGGCCTCCGTGCTCGACGACGTGGACGCCGAGCTGGGCGAGTTGACCGACCTGGTGACCGAGCTGGTCGACCTGGCTGCCGACGTCCAGACCGACGAAGAGCTCCAGTTGATCGAGTTGGCCGGCGTGGTGGAGCCGGTGGTGGAGCGGGTCCGGCGCCGCAGCGGGCGCGAGATCGTGGTGCGGGTGCGGCGGGGAGTGACGGTGGAGGGCCGCCCGGAGGCATTGGCCCGCGCGGTGCGCAACCTGGTGGACAACGCAGTGAAGTTCAGCACCGACGGGCCGGTCGAGGTGGTGATGGATGGCGGCTCGGTGACCGTGCACGACGCCGGCCCGGGGGTGGCCGAGGCCGATCGGGAGCGGGTCTTCGAGCGGTTCCATCGCCTGGACCCTGATCGCGACCGGCCCGGCTCCGGTCTCGGGCTGGCCATCGTGCGCCAGGTGGCCGAGGCTCACGGCGGGACGGCGACGGTGGGGGAGTCGCCGCTGGGGGGCGCAGCCTTCTCGCTACAGATCCCCGAGATAGACGACTAGGACGAGCCGGCCGAATTGGCAGCGTTGTGCACGGATAGCGTGCATTCTGCTGCCAATTCCCCAGGGAGGGCGAGGGTTGCGAGTCAGTCGGCCGAATTGGCAGCCCAGGGTTCCCGATTGGGCGCTGACGGCTGCCAATTCCCCAGCAGGGACCGGTGCGACCGCTACCGCGTTGGATCGCCGGAGGTTCGTCCAGGGCGGGCTCGTCACAGTCGGCCTGGGCGCAGCCGTGCCCCTGCTGGCGGCCTGCGGCGATGGCGACGACGGAGACAGCGACGACGACGTGCCGGCAGCGGATCCACTGCTCGCGGACGCTCCGGCTGCGACCGGCGAGCGGATCGTCATCGTCGGCGCCGGGGCCGCGGCGCTGGCTGCGGCAGATGAGCTCCGGATCCGGGGGTTCCGCAACGTCGTGCTGCTGGAGGCTCGCGACCGGGTCGGAGGGCGCATCTGGACCTCCAGCATCGGCGACGGCATTCCCGTGGAGCTGGGAGCGACGTGGATTCACGGAGTCCGGGGCAACCCGGTCAGTGACATCGTCGAGAGCAACGGCATCGCCACGGCCGAGACCGACTACGACAACGCGGTCCTCTACGACCGCGACGGCCTGCGGGCTGAGCCGGTCGACCCGGCGTTGTGGGGCACCTACATGGCGCTGGCCTACGAGATGCCCGACGCCTCCTTGCAGGACGTCTTCGATGAGTTCGCAGCGGTCCAGGGCCTCAACGGCGACGACCGGCGCCTGTGGCTGCACTCGCTGGCGTCGATGTTCTCCCACGAGTTCGGGGCCGACATCAGCGACCTGTCGATCATTAGCTACGACGGGCCGAGCACGCTGCGGGGCGGTGATGTGGTGTTCCCGCAGGGATACAGCCAGATCGTCGACGTGCTAGCCGCGGGCCGCGACATCCGGCTCAACCACGCTGTGGCGGAGATCGCCCACTCCGGGCCCACCGTCATGGTCACCACCGAGTCGGGTGACACCTTCGAGGCCGACCGGGTGGTGGTCACCGTTCCCCTCGGTGTGCTCAAGGCGGACGCGATCTCGTTCACGCCGGAGTTGCCGCCGGTCATGCGGGACGCCATCGCCGCCCTCGACATGGGGATCCTCAACCGGACGGTTCTGCTATTCGACGACGCCTTCTGGGACCGCGACACCGAGTGGATCGGTTATGCGGGTGACCAGCCGGGCCGGTGGTCCGAGACGCTCAACCTGTATCCGTACCTTCAGCAGCCGGTGCTGGCCATGTTCAACCCCGGATCGTTCGGGGCCGAGACCGAGCAGTACTCCGACGTCGAGCTGGCCGCCCGTGCCGTCGAGACCCTGGGGACCATCTTCGGCGACGTGCCCGAGCCGGTCGACGCAGTCAGCACCCGCTGGGGCTCGGACCCCTGGACGAGGGGCTCGTACTCGTACTTGCCCGTGGGCGTGGACTTCGAGACCTACCGAGATATGGCGAGGCCGGTCGGCGAGCGGCTGTTCTTCGCCGGCGAGGCCACCCACAGCCGGTTCCCCTCCACCGTGCACGGCGCCCTGCTGTCGGGCCGCCGGGCCGCCCGCCAGATCTACGGCCTACTGCACTAGCCAGCCATCCCGTTCGGAATTGGCAGCGTTGTGCACGGTATGCGTGCATTCTGCTGCCAGTTCCGCTGGCGAGCCGGGGTCGTTCGGGAATTGGCAGCGTTGTGCACGGTATGCGTGCGTTGTGCTGCCAATTCGGTTAGCTAGGCGGTTGCTTCGGGGGCCAACTCGGCGTGGACCGACAGTTCGGGGCCCTCGGCTGTGACCAGCTCGGCTATGCGGCCCGCGGCGCAGACGTCGGCGGCCACCTGCTGGAGCACGGCGAGGCGCTCGGGGGTGTCGGTAACCGTGGCCCGCAGCACCTCGGTGCGCAGCGGCCGCTTGGCCTCGGACTTGGCCCGCCGCACCTCGCCCAGCACCGCCGCGGCCACAACACTGGGCAGTGATCCGGTGTCGCCCGCGGCGGCTCGCAGCGGCTCGGACTGGGGCCAGGCCGACGCATGGACGGAGAAGGGATGCCACCACCGCCACACCTCCTCGGCCACGAAGGGCATGAACGGGGCGAACAGCTGCTGCAGCACCCTCAAGGCGGCTCGCAGCGACAGCCGGGCCGAGACAGCGGCGGCGGTCCCGTGCTCGCCGTAGGCGCGGGCCTTCACCAGCTCGATGTGGTCGTCGGTGAAGGCCCAGAAGAACGACTCGGTGCGCTCCAGGGCCCGGGCGTAGTCGAAGGCGTCCAAGGCCCGCGACGCCTCGTCCACCAAGCCGGCCAGCCGGTGCAGCATCGAGCGGTCCAGCGGCTCGGTCACCCCTGCCGGCACCGCACCGGCGTGCAGGCCGGTCCCGAGAGCACGCTCGCGCCGCTCCACCTCGACGGCCGCTTCGTCGTCCAGCTCCGCGAAGCGCAGCACGAACTTGGAGGCGTTGAGCAGCTTGACGGCCAGGCGGCGGCCGATGCGGAACTGCTGCTCGTCGAAGGCGGTGTCGGTGCCGGGGCGGCCGCAGGCGGCCCAGTAACGGACCGCGTCGGCGCCGTAACGCTCGAGCAGATCGGTGGGCACCTGCACGTTGCCCCTCGACTTGGACATCTTCTTGCGGTCGGGGTCGAGGATCCAGCCCGACAGCGCGCAGTTGTGCCACGGCACCCCGTCGGCGTCGAAATGGGCCCGCACCACCGTCGAGAACAGCCAGGTGCGGATGATGTCGTGGGCCTGGGGACGCATGTCCATCGGGAAGGTGGACGCGTAGAGGGCCTCGTCGGTGCGCCAGCCGGTGGCGATCTGGGGCGTGAGCGACGAGGTGGCCCAGGTGTCCATCACGTCGGGGTCGCCCGCGAAACCGCCGGGCCGGCCCCGCTGGGACTCGTCGTAGCCGGGCGGGCAGTCCGCCGACGGGTCCACCGGCAGGGTGCCGGGGTCGGGCCGGATCGGGTTGTCCCAGTCCGGCGGGCCGTCGGCGTCGAGGCGGTACCACAGCGGGATGGGCACGCCGAAGAAGCGCTGGCGGCTGATGAGCCAGTCGCCGCTGAGCCCCGCGATCCAGCTCTCGTAGCGGGCCCGCATGTAGCCGGGGACCCAGTTCATATGCGTGCCCCGGTCGATGAGGGCCTGGCGCAGGTGGTCGTCGCGCCCGCCGTTGCGGATGTACCACTGGCGGCTGGACACGATCTCCAGCGGCTTGTCGCCCTTCTCGAAGAACTTGACCGGGTGGGTGATGGGGCGGGGCTCGCCGTCGATGTCGCCGGATTCGGCGAAGACGGCTGCGATCTCGGTGCGGGCCTGCACCGCGGTCTTGCCGGCCAGGCGGGCGTAGGCGGCCCGGCCCGAGGGCGATTCGACGGCTGCGGGCGGCTCGGCCGCCAGGCGCCCGTCGCGCCCGATCACGGTGCGCACCGGCAGGTCGAGTTCGCGCCACCACGTCACGTCGGCGGTGTCGCCGAACGTGCAGATCATGGCGATGCCGGTGCCCTTCTCGGGGTCGGCGAGCTTGTGGGCCACCACCGGCACCTCCACGTCGAACACCGGTGTGCGCACCGTCGACCCGAACCGCGGCCGGTAGCGGCCGTCGTCGGGGTGGGCCACCAGCGCCACGCACGACGGCACCAGTTCGGGCCGGGTGGTGTCGATCCAGATGTCCTCAGCGCCGCCGGTGCCGGCGAAGCGCAGCTTGTGGTAGGCGCCGGGCACCTCCCGGTCGTCGAGTTCGGCCTGGGCCACCGCGGTCTGGAAGGTCACGTCCCACAGCGACGGGGCCTCGATCTGGTAGGCCTCGCCGCGGTCGAGGTTCTCCAGGAACGCCAGCTGCGACACCCGGCGGCAGTGGGCGTCGATGGTGGCGTAGGTGCGGGTCCAGTCCACCGACAGCCCGATACGCCGGAACAGGTCCTCGAAGGCTCGCTCGTCGGAGGCGGTGAGCTCCTCGCACAGCTCGATGAAGTTCGGCCTGCTCACCGCGATGGTCCGGCGCTTGGCGACCGCCGAGGGACGGCCCGCGTCGGGCGGGGCCGCGAAGTCGGGGTCGTAGGGAAGCGACGGGTCGCAGCGCACCCCGTAGTAGTTCTGCACCCGACGCTCGGTGGGCAGCCCGTTGTCGTCCCAGCCCATGGGGTAGAACACGGCCTGGCCGGCCATGCGGCGGTGGCGGGCGATGATGTCGGTGTGGGTGTAGCTGAACACGTGGCCCACGTGCAGCGAGCCGCTCACGGTGGGTGGGGGAGTGTCGATGGAGAACACCTCGGCCCTGGGCCGCGTCTCATCGAACCGGTAGATCCCGGACGCCTCCCACGCCGCGTCCCACTTGGCTTCGAGTCCTTCGAGGACAGGCTTGTCGGGAACCGCGGCCTGGGTCGTCTCGTCAGCGAGTCGGCTCATGCGGGCGCCAACGCTAACCGCTCGTCGTGTCAACCGACGACCTGGTAGGTGCAAGTCCTAGCGACCGAGAGGGTTCCCGCCTGCTCGGGGGTGACCAACTGACTCACCTCGACACTACGCCGTTCTTGGATTCCGCTTCTTGGCGACATCAGTCGGCGTCGCGGACTACTCAAGCCTGACTTCACGTAAGTCTCCACTTGAACAGCGGTCGTCGGGGTCTCTCACCTTGAACAACAGGTCTAGTCAGCTGTGTTACCAAAATGGGAGCGCAGTGTTGGTTCTCCACTCGGATAGTGCAGTTCACTTCGATCCCGGGGCGCTCTACGGTCGGGTCTCCAGACGGATAGACCCCTGGCATATGTCATCGTCGGATCCGTCGCCGATATCAGCCTAGCTGTATCATACATGTTGTAGTCCAGTTCTGACATTCCCAAGACTGCGCGCTTGAAGGTGGCGCTCAAGGCACCCACAAGTCCGCGTGCTTTGAGAATTGTCCGAGCTTCTTGAGATGCAAACAAAGAAGCTCTCCATAGGTTGTCGTAGCGGCGGAGTTGTGCGGCCAAACTGCCGCCGCTGATGTCAATACGACTGTCTAAGTCTGTGAGAAGTTCTACATTATCGTCGTATAGGATTTTCACTTCGGCGAGCTTTCTTCCGAGCCCGTAAGGGAGGCAGTACATTACGAGAGAACCAGGCGCGAGTTCGAAGTCTTTTTCCAAGAGTTGCATCGAATGTAGTCGGCGATGGGCGCAAAGGAATCGTTCATGCTGCGGTGCCTTTAGGGGCGCTAAGAACTCAGATATTCTCGCTGGATCCAGAGCCGCATCGACCCTGACTATCTCCTTGTGCAGCATCCTGAGATGAAGCCGACAAAAAAGGTTGATTTCACCTGGGTGCTCGGTTCCTCTAGAGTCACTAGCTGTAGCGGTAGGACTCCAGATTTCGCGATTCAGAGCTGAATACACATCGACATCTGACATATTGAGAAGTGTCTTAAGAATAAGCGTCTCTAGTGTATCGATCTCCCGTCTCATAGCCTTAGCGTGGCGCTCAATCTCCGTCTTGTCTTGGGAGTCATGTTCATTCTCGCGAAAGGACTCGACTTGCTGTATCAATGTGTCAAGGAGACCAGAGTGTTCTGCCTTGTCGATTATTGCTCTCTCCAACATTGCTGACGCGCAGGTCTTCGTTCTGTGCAGTAGGGCGATCTCCCAGAGGTGATAGCGATTCTCTAGCAGTTCAACAATCGCGCTCACGACGTCTGATCTGTTCCGAGAATGCGTATCCGGTCGCAGGTTTATAGCAACACTCGACTCCCGGCGAGTAGATCTGATCTCCATGAATTGGAGCAAGCGAGTGTCAAACTTGCGAGCCTTTCCGATGTTCTCCCAATCTCGCTGAAGATAGTCAATTATGTCTGCACATACAGTGTTGCTAACTAGGTCCTGGAGTACCGATAGTCTGAAGAGTTGTTGATCATGATTCTGAGTTCTGGCCGGATTCGGAATCTCCCTAATGAACTTCTTGCCGCTGCTCTGGTGCTCCTTAGATTTGCCAGCGACGATTTCCAAGAGGATGCGACTAGCACTAAGTGTAACAGGCGAAGTCTCATACAGATCACTGCTTGCCTTGCCGGAGATCTTTCTTGCACGCTCTAGTTGCAGGGTTGCCATGGCTGCATGCTGCCGGTAGAGGCGGTTAATTCGACTCTTAAGCGTCTCTGCCCAGCTCGACTTAAGCCGACTTAGATCGCGGGTCATCGACAAGAGTGACAGATTCTCCTTCTCCGGTGAGGGATCTTGTGAATCTAAGTTCCCAAGGTACTCTCTCCCCCAAGGACCCATTTCAAATATATGGGCTGGATCAATGTCTCGCCATTCTTTACGTCGGAGTATGATTTTGAGGCGCTTACGACTATCATGTGCATGCAAGAGTCCAAGCTCATCTTCCAGAGTATGTCCTGCTGCGATGTGTCCAATATCATGAAACAGGACAGCGAGCCGTGCGAAGTCTCGCTCAAGTGGAGACAACTTTGGACCGACAGTCCACTTGAGTTGTGGCTGCTGGACTCTCTTGGCCTTGTTTCGAGTCCAGTTCTTCTCTATTGCAGACATCAGCAACTCAAGCGCTGCAATTGCACCTAGCGCATGGTCACCACGATGGTGTGTAGCACCCCTAAACACGAGATGTGTCTGAGCCAACTGGTATATGTTGAACAACCGCTGAAAGGCCGGATGATCGATGATCTGAAGTTCGCGCCCAGTGTATTCGACGAAACCATGTATAGGATCGAGAAACTCCTGTAGTTGATCGTACGGCAGCCCCGCGGATAGGTCGTCTTCGTCGTAGAACTCTCCGGGGAAGAGCGCGAATTGGCCATCAGGAGCATTGGCTGCATCGTCGGTATACATAATCGGGCAGTCTATCATCCACAGATTGGGGTGCACAGCAGGGGTGTCGAAGAGTCGATCGATGTGGATTGGATGGCCAGGCGATCCTCCTTGTAGATCGTCGTGTTGGGAACTCGGAGTGCCACTCGGTGATGCACTTGGGTGGCTCCGGAGCCTGGTCGCGTTTTGAGGCCCAAAGGGGCGCTAGTGCTGTGTCGTCGAAATGGCTAGGGCAGCGCAGCAGGACCGAGACCCTGCTTGGGAGCGCTCCGGACACCCCGATCATTTCAGCGACGGACCACTAGGTTCCTGCGGGTTTCAGGCGTCCGGGGCCCAGGTGGCCGACAGCGCCTCAGCCTGCTCTAGGACGGTCTTGGTGGCCTTCTCCTGCTTGTCCGGCGGGTAACCGTGACGGCGGAGGGTGCGGCGGACGAGGCGGCGGAGGTTGGCCCGCACGTTCTCGCGCATGGTCCAGTCGATGGTGACGTTGTTGCGGACGGTCTCCACGAGTTCGCAGGCGATGGCGCGTAAGGTCTCGTCGCCGAGAACCTTGACTGCGCTGTCGTTGGTCTCCAGAGCGTCGTAGAAGGCCAGTTCATCGTCGGTCAGGCCGAGCTGCTCGCCGCGGGCATCGGCCTCGCGGATTTCTTCAGCAATGCCGATCAGCTCCTCGATCACCTGCGCGGCCTCGATGGCCCGGTTCTGGTAGCGACGGATGGCCTTCTCCAACATCTCGGCGAAGGATCGGGCTTGCACGACATTGCGGCTCCGTCGTCGGGTTACCTCACCCTGCAACAGCCGGCGCAGGGCCTCGACGGCAAGATTGCGCTGGGGCAGACCTCGAACCTCGGCCAGGAACTCCTCGGACAGGACGGAGATGTCTGGTTTGTCCAGACCGGCCGCTGCGAAGATGTCGAGCACGCCTTGGGGTGCTACCGCCCGGGAGATGATCTGGCGGACGGCGTGATCGAGGTCCTCTTCGTGGCGGGTCTCGCCCGGGGTGGGCTTGGACAGCGCTGCGGCCACGGCCTGGAAGAACGCCACGTCGTCCCGGATGGACAGAGCGGCTGGATCGGGCACGGACAGAGCGAAGGCCTGAGAGAGTTCTCGTACGGCGGCTGTGCAGCGATCCTTGCCGTCCTCCTGGGCCAGGATGTGCTCCAATGCCGCAGACAGCAGCCCAAGACGCGTCTGGGCGTCGCCGTCGGCCCAGCCCGACCAGTCGAAGCCCCAGAAGAGGCCGCGACAGACTTCGTGCTTCTCCAGCATCACGGCTACGGCCTCGGCTTGATGGAGCGCTGTCCCTCCTTTGCCGCCGCTCTGGGTGTACGTGGCCAGCGCCTTCTTGAGTTCATGGGCGAGCCCGAGGTAGTCCACCACCAGCCCGCCTGGCTTGTCGCGGAACACCCGGTTGACCCTGGCGATGGCCTGCATCAGCCCATGGCCCCGCATGGGCTTGTCCACGTACATGGTGTGGAGGCTGGGAGCGTCGAAGCCCGTCAGCCACATGTCTCGCACCAGGACGATCTGCAGCGGGTCGTCGGGGTCGCGGAACCGGTTGGCCAGTGCCTCACGGCGGGATTTGTTGCGGATGTGGGGCTGCCATTCGGGGCCGTCCTTCGCGGAGCCGGTCATGATCACCTTGATGGCGCCCTTGTCGTCGTCGGCGTGGTACCAGTCGGGGCGCAACCGCACCAGCTCGTCATGCAGGTCGACGCAGATGCGCCGGCTCATGCACACCACCATGGCCTTACCGTCCATGGCGTCGAGTCGGGTCTCGTAGTGCTCGACAATGTCCGAGGCGACCTCCGCTATCCGCTTCTCGGCGCCGACGACGGCCTCGAGTTGGGCCCACTTGGTCTTGAGTTTCTCCTGGCGCTCGACCTCCTCGCCCTCGGTGACCTCCTCGAAGTCCGGATCGATGCGCGGCTTGTGGCGATCATCGAGAGTGAGCCGGGCCAGTCGGCTCTCGTAGTAGATCGGCACGGTCGCCTTGTCCTGCACGGAGCGCTGGATGTCGTAGACGCTGATGTGGTCGCCGAACACGGCTCGGGTGTTGGCGTCCTGCTTCTCGATGGGCGTGCCCGTGAAGCCGATGAAGGACGCGTTGGGCAGGGCGTCGCGCATGTGGGCGGCGAAGCCGTCTATGAAGTCGTACTGGCTGCGATGGGCCTCATCGGCGACGACGACGATGTTCCGACGGTCTGACAGCATCGGGTGCCTGTCGTCCTTGTCGTCGGGGAAGAACTTCTGGATGGTCGTGAAGACCACGCCACCCGATGTCGTGCTCAGGAGTCGTCGCAGATGGGTCCGTGTCCTGGCTTGCACTGGCGGTTGGCGCAGCAGGTCCGAACAGCGCGAGAAGGTGGCGAACAGCCGGTCGTCGAGGTCGTTGCGGTCGGTCAGCACGACCACGGTGGGGTTGGCCATCGCGGACTCGCGGATGATCCGCCCGGCGTAGAAGGCCATGGTGAGGCTCTTTCCTGATCCCTGGGTGTGCCATACGACACCGATGCGCCGATCACCTGGCTCGCCTCCATGTCGGCGATCTGATTCTTCGGACTTGGTCGCCGCGTCTTGCAGTGCTGCAGCTCGCAGCGTCTCGTCAACCGCGGCCTGCACGGCGTGGAACTGGTGATAGCCGGCGACCTTCTTCTCAAGGAGTCCGCTGCCGTCGTCCTCGAAGACGATGAAGTCCCGGATGAGGTCCAGGAACCGCCGGTGATCGCACACGCCTTGCAGCAACACTTGAAGTTGCGGCAGCTTCTCGTCGGCTAGGTCTTCGCCGGTGATGGTGCGCCATGGCTTGAACCACTCCCGGCCTGCGGTGAGGGTGCCGAGCCGGGCCTCCAGTCCGTCGGACACCATCAGAGCGGCGTTCATCGAGAACAGGGTGGGCAGGTCGGCCTTGTAGGTCTGGAGTTGCTGCCATGCGGTCCACACGGTTGCGTCGGGGTCGGTGGGGTTCTTGAGTTCGATCACACCGAGCGCCAGACCGTTCACGAACAGCACGATGTCGGGGCGCCGTTCGATCTTGTTCTCGACGACGGTGAACTGGTTGACGGCCAGCCAGTCGTTGTTGGTTGGGTCGTCGAAGTCGATCACCCGAACCTGCGCGCCCCGGACCCGACCACCGTCGCTGAACTCCACTGTCACGCCATGGACGACCATCCGATGGAACGCCCGGTTGCGGGCCTCCACGGTCGCGCCCTCCGGGTGGGTCAGGCGCCGAACAGCGTCGTTCAGCGGCTCGGCCGGCAGCTCCGGGTTGAGCCGTACCAGCGCCTCCCGCAGGGTTGCCGCAAGGACTACGGCGCTGTAGTCGGCCCGCTCCGCTGGCACCGAGTCCGGGTTCACCTCTGCCCCGTGGACGACGCTCCAGCCCAACCCCGTCAGCCAACCGACGGCAGCCGTCTCGACGTCAGCCTCACTCAGCCCGCTCACGGGTGGATACCGCAGCCGGTTGAGAGACTGGCGACCTGGCATCTGCTCGGCTTCCGCACCGGTCAGTCATCGTAGGGCACAACTTGCGGGCGGTATTGATGTCGTGCTCGGGATCATCGCCGGCCGACGTGATGTCGGCAGCGCGGCTGGGGCGATGTCACACAGTGCCATCCGTGAAGTGCCGTGATCGCACAGGACACACTGTACATAGTGTCTAAGATTGAAAAATAAGGAAATATATTTTGCAGTGTGTATACACATCGTCCATGGCGAGGCGCATCCACCCGAAGAAGGAGATCCGGCGGGCGATCAAGATGCTGGAGGCTGCTGGATGGACGGTGAGCCCGAGCAAGGGTCGCACGAGCCACGGGTGGGGCCGCGCCCACTGTCCTTTCGGCCATCGCGAGTGCTCGGCCTCGATCTGGAGCACTCCCGTCGATCCCCAGGAGCACGCGGCTAGCCTGCTGGCAAGGATCGCCCGCTGCAAGCGACGGAGTGAAGCGCCATGACCACACCCCGAGCGTCACATGCGGAACCGATGCATACGTTCCGCTTCGTGCTAGTGACCGGGGGCGCAGACCTGATGGAATGGGCGACCCTGGACGCCCTGTACGAGGCCGGCTGCGGTGACGCCACCGTCGGTCACGACACGCTGGAGTTTGCTCGGCAGGCTCCGACACGCGATGAGGCCCTGTGTTCGGCGATGCGCGATGTCGAGTCCGTGCCGGGTGTGCGTGTGCTGCGCATTGAGTTCGATGGGGCTGGCGAGACCAACCCCGTCTTGTCCACTTCTGGATAGGCGCCCAGTTCGAGCGGCCGCTCGCGGCTCAACATATTCCCCGACAGTGGGTTGGGTGGCCGGCTGACGAGAGCCGCCCGGCGGGGGCGTCACACGGCCATCGCTGCCAACGTTGGTGGTCGCGAGTTCTTGTAGCGGTTGCTATTCCTGCCTGCGTAGGACGCCCTGGGTGTAGTGCTGAGCGCCCCAGTGGCCTGTTGGCGGCAACCACTATGCTGCGCCGACGCCGAACAGCGAGGTACACATGAGCGAACTCGGCAGTCCGGGCGGGCTGAGTGACGCACTCACTGAGATCGTCGCCGATCACGACCAGCAGAAGCAGACGTTCGTTGATCCTGGGCGCCTGATCGGCGATGTGATCCAGATCGACTACGCGACGGCCGATTTCTTGTTGCACGACAGCGCCAAGCAGGCTGTCGGCGGGGTACAGCAGGGGTGTCTGCTGGTCGCGGTCAGGCTGGGCGACGACGACCGCCCCGACCCGGGAGCGCCCCGCCTGCTGTTGCGGGTGGTGTCGAGTACACCGCTGCCGAATGACATGTCGATGCGGCAGGCGCGCTTCGACGCGGCCCAGCGGGTGGCGGACAGCACCGGGAACTGGGACGACAGCGATGTGACTGACTTGTTCACGTTGAACTTGATGAGGTATTCGGGGGTGCGGTGCCGGATTCTTGGGACTTACCAGCCGCCCGATGACACAGACGCCCCGTGGCGGTTCAGCAGCGACGTGGACAACTTCTACAGCGGGCGGGGTCTGAAGGTGTACAAGCCCACCGGGGATGACCTGGAGCAGATCGTCAACAGCGCCAGCCGGACCGAGAACGGGGGCCCGACCACGAAGATCGGCCATGTCCGCTACGCCACGGCGACGCCCGCTGACGCGGCGGCGGTGAACATCGCGGCAGGGGACTTCGTTGCTCAACGCACAGCCCTCTTCGGGATGACTCGCACCGGCAAGTCGAACACCGTCAAGATCGTCGCCCGGGCCGTGTTCGAGATGCGACGGTCCGAAGACGGCGTCCGGGTCGGGCAAATCATCTTCGACCCTGACGGCGAGTACGCCAACGCCAATCCCCAGGACCAGGGCTGCATACGCAATCTGGGCAACCACGAGTGGGCAGATCCCGACGATGTGGTGACCTACGGGTTGCACCCCCACCCGAACGACCCGAACCGGAACATCACCAAGTTCAACTTCTACGGGAACCGCGAGCCTGTCAACCCTCCGGATGGCTACGACGCCAGCGACTCGCTGAGCAGCCTCACCCAAGGCAAGCAAGTACTAGTGTCCTGAGTCAGGAATTTGTGGAGATGTGTTGCCGGGTTGTGGAGTATCTCGTCGGCGCTCTTGTGCCATGTGAACGGGCGGGGGTTGTGGTTCCGGTGGTCGATCCAGTGCTGGATGGAGCCGGTGGGTTCTTTGGTGCTGGTGTGGGCGCCGCGGCGGATCCATTTGGTGGTGGGCTCGGCGAGCCAGCGCTCGACGTGGTTCATCCACGAGCTGTGGGTGGGGGTGAAGTGGAGGCTGGAGCGGGGGTGGCGCAGCAGCCGGCGCTGTATGGCGGGGGTCTTGTGGGTGGAGGAGTTGTCCAGCACGACGTGCACCTTGGGGCCCTCGGGGGCTTCGCTGTCGATGAGGTCCAGGAACTTGCGGAACTCGATGGCGCGGTGGCGCGCGGTCATCGAGGAGATGGCTTTGCCCGAGGCGGCGTCGAGCGCCGCGTGGAGGTTGGTGGCGCCGAAGCGGCGGTAGTCGTGGGTTCGGCGCTGGGGCACACCCGGCATCAAGGCAAGCACCGGCGCGGTGCGGTCGAGAGCCTGGATCCGGGTCTTCTCGTCCACGCAGAGCACCACCGCGGCCTCCGGCGGGTTCAAGTACAGCCCGGCGACGTCGCGCGCCTTGTCGATGAACTGGGGGTCCGGCGACACCTTGAACTCCTCCACGGCATGGGGCCTGAGCCCGAAGGCCCGCCACATCCTCGAGATCGTCGACTGCGACAGCCCCACCTGCGCGGCCATCGAGCGCGTCGACCAGCGCGCCGCGCCCTCAGGAGCCGACTCCAGCGTCTTGGCGATCACCTCCTGCACCTTGTCGTCGCTCACCGCGCGCGGCGCGCCCGGACGCGGCTCGTCGCAGAGCCCGTCCAACCCGCGCCCCGCGAACCGGCGCCGCCACTTCGACGCCGTCGCCTCGCTGCACCCCAGCGATGCCGCGATCGACTTGTTCGTCTCCCCCGCGGCCGCGCCCAGCACTATCTGGCACCGCAGCGCCAGAGCCTGCGACGACTTCGGGCGCCGCGCCCACCGCTCCAGCGTCTCGCGCTGCTCATCGGCGAGCACCACCTCCACCCCACGACGGCCCCTAGCCACCACTGCCTGCAATCACCGCCCGCAGCCACACCAACCACACCACAACCAACCCCAATAACCGAAGACTCAGGACACTAGTGTCCTGAGTCGCAAGTTCAAGCGGCTTGTTCAGACCTCCGTGAAATCTCGGGTTGGTTCTGCGCGCTCAGTCCACACAAACCGCCCAAGAAAACTGGTGCTTCGCGTTTGAGGTCGGAGTCGGCAGGGTGAGGGTCCCCGTCTGAACGCGAGGGATCCCCCAGAATCGGCGCTTCCGAACAGCCGAGGTCTGGAGGATCCCTGTGGAGTGCGACCCTACGCGCGTGTGCGAGTTGTTGGTGGGACTGGGAGATGTGGAGGTGCTCGGCGTCGACGACGAGGCGGGCGCGCCGCTGCGGGTGCACATACGCTGTCGGGCGCCGCGGCCTGGCTGTGAGCGTTGCGGCGGTGCGCTGTGGTCTGACGGCGAACGGGAGGTGGAGCTGGTGGATCTGCCGGTGTTCGGCCGGCCGGCGCGGCTGGTGTGGCACAAGCGCCGCTGGCGCTGCGGGGATCCCGACTGCGCGGCGGGGACCGTGACCGAGCAGGACCGCGAGATCGCGCCCGAGCGCGAGAGACTGACGACGCGCGCGGGGCGCTGGGCGACGCGCCAGTCCGGGCAGGGCCGGCCCCACAGCGATGTCGCCACAGAGCTCGGGTGCAGCTGGCACCCGGTGAACGAGTCGGTGCGCCGCTGGGGCTCTGCGCTGCTCGAGGCCGACACCGAGCGCATCTGCGATGTGGTCGCGCTCGGCCTCGACGAGCACCTGATGTGGCGCCGCGGCCGGTTCCGGACCAAGGCCTGGGCCACCGGCATCGTCGACATCGGCCGGGGCCAGCTCCTCGACATAGTCCCAGGCCGCACCGCACAGGCGCCCACACAGTGGCTGCTTGCGCGGCCCCGCCGCTGGCTGGCCGGCGTCCGCTGGGCGGTGCTGGACCTCTCAGGCCCCTACCGAGCCGCGTTCGACGCAGCAGTGCCCCACGCCGAGCAGGTCGCGGACCCGTTCCACGTCGTGCGGCTGGGCAACGACGCCCTCGACGAGGTCCGCCGCAGAGTCCAACAGCAGACCCTCGGCCACCGCGGCCACAAACACGACCCGCTGTATCGGGCCCGCAAGCTGCTGGTCTCCGCGTCCGAGAAGATCACCGAGCAAGGCCGCGTCCGGCTGCGGGGCCTGCTCGACGCAGGAGACCCCTACGGCGAGGTCCGCGACGCCTGGCACCGCTGAAGAGACCCTCCGCTCGATCTATGACATCGACGACACCGAAGTGGGCGCAGCCACCGTCGCCCGCCTCGCCCAGGACCTCCAGGACCCCGCCATGCCCGCCGAGATCAACCGGCTCGGCCGCACCCTGTGGCGCTGGCGCACCCAGATCGCCAACTGGCACACCGCCCGGGTCACCAACGCCGCCGCCGAAGCCGCCAACAACCTCATCAAACGCGTCAAACGCGCCGCGTTCGGGTTCACCAACTTCGCCAACTACCGAATCCGAGCCCTCCTCTACGCCGGCAGACCCAACTGGACACTGCTCGACACCCTCACTCCGACCTGATTCGCGAAGAGCCAGAAAACTGGCGGCGGAACATCTGCAACGGATTCCTGACTCAGGACACTGGGTCATCAGTGTGATGCTCCAGGACCCGCTTGAGGTGAGGCCATTCCGTGGCGGGGCTTTCTTCGAACCAGCGGAACAAGGTGGCTCGCAACAGCCACATTGGTGCCTTGCGCCACGCGGACAGCGCCTCATCATCGCCCGGGGTCTCGACGACACCGAGGAGCTGGCCACATTGGTGCCTTGCGCCACGCGGACAGCGCCTCCCGCCGAGCGATCTGCCGTGTATGCCTGCGAGCGATAACTGTCTTGCGAGCAGCGTTGACGAGCCGCCCGACGGTCACAGCCCGTCTCGCGGTCCCTCGCCAGTACTGCCTCTTCCACGCCTTCCCGAGTGAAGTTATTGCTGTCAGTAGGATTCCGCCAACAACCACCCCGATGATCCCGTCCACAGCAGCGTCCTCCACCGTCTGAACGTCTGAATCCAACATGTGTTGTATCGCGGGATTGCCGAACTGCGTGCTAGCCCACTTAGGCGGAAACTAGGTTCGGTTCGCGTCAGGTTGTTGGCCCGTGATGCGGGCGGCTCGCTGACAGCGGTGCCGTGATGGTGACAGATGTAGTCGCGGATTCAGCTCCGTTCGAACGGTTCAGTCTGAGACATTATGCGGTAGCACCCACGGATCGCTGCACGCCACCCATGCGCAGCTGCCCCGAGAGCAGCCGCGGCAAGAGTGCCTCGCGCTGTGCGACAAGCTCACGGGACTGAAGGGCACTGTCAACGTGTCGGTCGATCAGGGCGGCAATAGATCCGCCTGCAGCCCGAAGCACTTCCAGTGGTGGAGTGACTACTTTCGCGTTCGTAAGGTGATGCCGTTGGATGTGGCCCATGGTGGTGGCCTTGTCGGCCGCGATGCTCCGGAAGTCGTCAAGATGTTCCAATGTCCACCCCCAGTAGAACCACCGGGGGAATTTGTCGGAGGTGACCTTGAACAGATGCTGGTTCAGCGCCCCACGGCCGTGCGACCATAGGACTACCTGGAGGCTGCCTGACCAGGAGAACAACATGTCGCCGTCCTCAACGATGTACCGGGGCTTGATCGCAGCGGCAGCCCGGCCAGTCTTGTGCGTATAGCCGTGACGCATCTCCGCAATCTTGATTGCTGGGAGACTACCTACACCGTCTGGCGGGAAGCGCTGCAGAGCCAGACCGTTGGTGAAGTCGGCAATGGCATCAAGATTGCACACCCGCCAGCCCTCTGGGACTTCTCCTAGCTCGGACTCTTCGAATGCGGCTGGGAATAGTGTGTCGATGTCGGGTGGAAGACCTGAGGGGCGACCCTCAGCTTTGGCACGCACAGGGTCAAAATCCACGAACCACGACCGGAATAGTGCCAGCGCTATCTCCTTGAGCGTGTCGCCCATGTGCCCATGCAAGTCGATCTTGTCGTCAAGCGCGCCAAGCACACAGGCTATGAAGCGCCGTTCTTCCGCCGAGGGCCATGGGATCTCAAGGCTCGCCAAGTCTGACTTCCGCGCGCTACCAAAGACTGTGCCGCCCGCTTCTAGCGCATGCCAGTGATCCTGTAGATCACGAACTACGTACTCAAGATAATCGGCATCGATTCTGTCCTTGGCCCGGATCGCGGCGACTCCGCGACCAATGGCGCATTGTTCGGTCGCCCGGTTGATGCGTCCAATAGGTGCGCGAACGGTGATTAGGACGTCACCGAGCAGAGCCGTCCGAGTTGGGGCACTGCAGTAGACGCGCCGCGCTGGGTAGCGGATTCCGAAGTCCGTTGCTCCCTGAAAGAAGGGCAGACCATCTCCAGACTCGTTGTATGTAGATCCAGGAGGGGATTGTCCCATCACTATCGTCGCGATTTCGTCAAGCCGAACCGTGTGCGAGATGCTTGCGCCAACTAGCTGATGAGACGTGGCCAAGTCCGATTCGGTCGTCTCGCGTCTGTCTTCGGGGACGGTCGCTGCTTGGACCACCACACAGTCGGCCTCGATCGCCTTGCGGAAGTCTTCGGTGATGGCGTGCCAGTCGAGTACATCGACGCGGATCGGGAGGTCCGAATTCTCGAATGCTTCCTTCAAGTGCTCGATAGCTTGCCCATTCGATTCGTCCTCGCACACGACCGCTAGATCAAGGTCCGAGTAGTCTTGCCCCTCCCATTTTGCGCGGGAGCCGAACGCTCGCACCTCGCAGTCCGGCATGTGCTCGGCCAGGATGCGCCGGACCGTCTCCAAGTGATGGGGAGCCAGGTCAATCATTGCGTGCTTCCAGCGCTGCCAGCAGGGCTCGTGCGTCGTGCACGAAGTCGCCGATGGCGCTGTACACCGATTCGGCTTTGCGTTCATCGTAGATGTGGGACGTGATATTCCTCGCCTCGTGGTACTGCCACCAGATGTCAACGTCGGCTATGAGGCGCTGTTGGGCGGCAAGGCGGAACAACTCCCGTCTTGTGACGCCATCGACAACGCTGGCTCCGAGGTTCGTGCTCAGCCAGCGGTCCATCAACTTCCAGCAGAACTCGTAGGCGACCTCGAAGTTCTGTATCACACCGGCTCGAATGCCTTTCTGCTCCACTTCGTTGAACTGCTTCATGCGCGACACGTTCGCGGCGGCCGCCTGCAGTTCCGAAAGCGCCTCGACGGCGTTGCGCAAGTTGTCCAGGACGAGTGGCATGGCCCAGTGAGCGGCTACGCCGCCGCCGAGACGGCCTCCGCCACAGCGTGGACGCCGTGCGGTTGGTCGATGATGGCCGTGAACGTCACAGGGTCTTGCGCTCCTTCAGCCGTACTGCCGTCGTGGTGGTCGCCGATGCACACAGCGCGAGATCAGTGTGTCTCGCACCCTAGCCGAACCCGAGACGCTCCAGGTTCGCCTCGATTTCGGCATCAAGCCGGCGCCCTTCGGCCTGCTGCTTGCGCCATTGGGCGGCCAGGCGCTTCATCTTCTCATCAAAAGGCTCGCCGTCGTCCTCTTGCGCCTCCGCCCCCACATAGCGGCCGGGGGTGAGAACGTGGTTATGTCCGCGGACCTCTTCGAGCGTTGCCGACTTGCAGAAGCCCGGCACGTCGGTGTACCGGCCATCGCCGGAGCCGCGCCAGGCGTGGTAGGTGTCGGCTAGTCGTGCGATGTCCTCCTGGCTCAGTTCCCGGTGGGTGCGGTCGACCATGTGGCCGAGCTTGCGGGCGTCGATGAACAGCAGCTGGCTCTGCCGGTCGCGGAAGTGGCTGCCGGCTCGTCCGCGGGCCACGAACCACAGGCAGGCCGGGATCTGGGTGGAGTAGAAGAGCTGGCCCGGCAGAGCCACCATGCAGTCCACCAAGTCAGCCTCGACAAGGCTCGCGCGGATCTCGCCCTCGCCTGACTGTTGCGACGACATCGAGCCGTTGGCCAGCACGAAGCCGGCGATCCCCGACGGCGACAGGTGGTGTACCATGTGCTGCACCCAGGCGAAGTTGGCGTTGCGCGCGGGCGGCGCCCCGAATTGCCAGCGCTTGTCGTCCGTCAGGCGATCACCGCCCCAGTCCTTCACGTTGAACGGGGGATTGGCCAGGATGAAGTCTGCCTTCAGGTCGGGGTGGCGGTCGTTGTGGAACGTGTCGCCGTGGGCGATCTGGCCCTCGATGCCCCGGATGGCCAGGTTCATCTTCGCTAGCCGCCATGTGGTGTAGTTCGACTCTTGGCCGTAGATCGAGATGTCGCCCCTCGCACCCGTCAGCGACGGGCTGCTGTTGCCGTTGCCAGTCGCGTGGGCCCGGATGAACTCCACCGACTGCACGAACATGCCCGACGACCCGCAGCACGGGTCGTACACCCGGCCGCTGTAGGGCTCCAGCATCTCCACCAGCAGCTTGACCACGCATCGCGGCGTGTAGAACTCGCCGCCCCGCTTGCCCTCGGCGCTGGCGAACTGCGACAGGAAGTACTCGTAAACGCGGCCGAGGACATCCTTGGAGCGGGCCTCTGCATCACCCACCCGGATGTTGCTTACCATGTCGATGAGCTGGCCCAGACGCACCCTGTCGAGTTCAGGACGGGCGTAGTCCTTGGGCAACACTCCTTTGAGTGCTGGGTTGTCGTGCTCGATGGCGATCATGGCCTCGTCGAGCATCTCGCCGATGTCGGGCTGGCGGGCCGCGTCCTGCAACCCACTCCAGCGGGCCTCCCGCGGCACCCAGAACACGTTCTCGGCCCGGTACTCGTCGGCATCCTCGGGATCGGCGCCCTCGGACTGCTCCGCGGTGAGTTGGGCACGCCGCTCCTCGAACGCGTCGGAGATGTATTTCAGGAAGATCAGACCCAAGACCACGTGCTTGTATTCGGCCGCGTCCATGCTGCCCCGCAGCGCGTCGGCCATGGCCCACAGTTCGGCCTCATAGCCGGTGATCGCGCCCTGCGATCCTCTCTCATCCGTCGCCTGCATGGGTCGTCCGCTTGCCATAAGCCCTCGTGCTGTCCCCGCTAGTCGACGTCCAGTACCGCACCCTAGGTGGCAGCGTCGCAAAGACTGCCACAACCGTGTGACCGAAGACAGGTGAGCACTAGGAGGCCGAACGCCTCCTGATGGACGCTGACACGCTGATCGGCTCCGGTTCGCGTCGCCCGGAGCTTCGCCGATGTGGCCGTATCGTTCGGCTGGTGCTCCTGAACTACTACGCGATAGCGGCCGCCATCGTTGTCGGCACGGTGTCGGGCATCGCTTCGGTGGTGTGGATCAGGGCGAGGGTCCACGACGGACTCGTAGCCGTTCGGGCCGCCGCCGTCGGGATCGTTGGCTCGCTCGTCTTCAGCGCCGGCGCGCTCGGCATCACCGGGCTCGACGGGTTCACCGTCATCCACGTCGTCTATTTGGTGCTCACCATCGGCGTCCCGCTGGCCGGCGCGATCGTGCTGGTGCTGGCTCGTGAGCGCTCTGGCGTCATCACGGCTCTCTGTATTGCGGCCCTGCTGGCGGTTCCGGTGGGCATCTACGCGACCCACATCGAGCCGTTCTGGCTGAGGACGGATTCTGTCGAGCTGTCCGTCGCCGGCATCAGCGAGAGGATCCGTGTCGGCGTACTGGCCGATCTCCAGACCACTGCGATCGGGTCCTATGAGAATGAGGCAGTCGACCGGTTGATCGAGGCGGCACCGGACATGGTTCTCGTTCCGGGGGACCTCTACCAGTTCGACGCGGACGCCTTCGACGAGCGGGCGCCGCAATTCTCCGAACTGATCCGGCGACTGGTCGATGCGGCGTCGACCGTCTTCCTGGTGAGCGGCAACACCGACACGGTCGCCGGCCTTCGGGCCATCACCGAGAGGACGGGGGCCAGGGTGCTCGACAACGAAGTCGAGACTCTCGTGGTCAACGGCAACGTCGTGAGCGTCGGCGGGACAACGCTCTTCAGCGATGAGCGGGAGGCTCAACGGGTCGCCGACCAACTCTCCGACGACAATCTCGCTGACGTGCGAATCCTCCTCGCTCACAAGCCGGACGCGATCGAACTGCTCGAGGGACGGTCCGTCGACCTGCTGGTGTCGGGCCATACCCACGGCGGGCAGGTGTCGCTGCCGTTCTTCGGGCCGCCCCTCACGCTCTCAGACGTGCCGAGACACGTCGCAGCCGGCGGGCTGCACGAACTGGACGGGACGGCTGTCTACGTCTCGACCGGTGTGGGTCGTGAACGCGACAACGCCCCCCAGCTTCGATTCGGCGTGCGACCATCGATCGGCATCATCGACCTGGTCGGCTAGCCGGGGAATTGGCAGCAGGATGCACGCATACCGTGCACGATGCTGCCAATTCGGGTTGGGGCTTGGGGCGACGTTGGAATTGGCAGCAGGATGCACGCATACCGTGCACGATGCTGCCAATTCGGGTTGGGGTCAGTCCGTGGGCGCGGCCCAGCGGCGGATCCAGGCGTGCATGGCGATTCCGGCGGCCACGCCGGCGTTGATGGAGCGGGTCGAGCCGAACTGGGCGACCGACACCACCTGCGCGGCCGCGGCCCGCGCCGCGTCCGACAGGCCCGGGCCCTCCTGGCCGAACAGCAGCACGCACCGCTCGGGCAGCTCGGCGGTCTCCAAGCGCTCCGATCCAGGCAGGTTGTCGACGCCCACCACCGGCAGCCCCTCCTCTGAGGCCCAGGTGGCTAGCTCCTCCACCGTGGCGTGGTGGCGGACGTGCTGGTACACGTCGGTCATCATCGCCCCGCGCCGGTTCCAGCGCCTCCGTCCCACGATGTGAACCTCGGCCGCCGCGAAGGCGTTGGCCGTGCGCACCACCGTGCCGATGTTGCGGTCGTGCTCCCAGTTCTCGATGGCCACGTGGAACGGGTGCCGACGGGCGTCCAGGTCGGCCTTGATGGCGTCCACGCTCCAGTAGCGGTACCGGTCGACCACGTTGCGCCGGTCGCCGCCGCGCAGCAGTTCAGGATCAAGGTGGTCGCCAGGGGGCCACGGCTCGGGGTGGGGGCCGACGCCGACCGTCTCACTCACGCTGCCCACGGTACAAGCACCCCTCGGGTGCATCCTGTCCATCTAGTCTTGGCCCCGGTGAGGTTCCGGGTTCGCGGACGCGGCGCGCGTCATCCGTATCTGGCCAGGGGCGCCCCCCAGGATCCCTGGGGCCGCTTCTGGGCCGGGTTGAGCGTGCTCGTGCTGGTGACCGCGGTGGGCACGTTCGGGTACCAGCGGCTCGGGCTGACGGTGGGGGAGGCCCTCTACCAGACCGTCATCACGATCACCACGGTCGGCTACGAGGAGATCGGCACGGTCACCGACAGCTACCGGGTGTTCACCATCTTGCTGATCATGTTCGGGGTTGGCGCGGCCCTCTACACCCTGAGCGTTCTCATAGAGTCCCTCTTCGAGGGCCGGCTCGATGACGAGATTCGGAGGCGGCGCATGCAGAAGCAGATCGATCGGCTGAGGGGCCACGTCGTGTTATGCGGCTACGGGCAGGTCGGGCGGGCCATCCACCGCGAGCTGACCGCCGAGGGCCGCGCGGTGGTGGTTATCGACCGCAGCGAACTCGACGGGGAAGCACTGCCCCACAGCGTCGTCGGCGAGGCCACCGACGACAGCGTTCTAGTGTCGGCCGGCCTGGACAGGGCCAGCACGCTCGTTCTGGCCCTCGACTCCGACGTCGACAACCTGTACATCGCCCTGACAGCTCGCTCGATGCGTCCGAGCCTGTTCATCGTGGCCCGCTCCAACAGCTCCTCCACTGAGCCGAAGCTGCGCCAAGCCGGTGTGGACCGGGTGGTCAACACCCACGAGATCGGCGGATCAAGGATGGCCGCCCTGGTGCTGCAGCCCGACGTCGTCGAGTTCCTCGGGGTGGTGATGCACGCCGAGGAGCTCTCGGTGCGCCTCGCCGAGACGCCGGTCACCGCTCACGGTCCGTTCGCCGGCCGGGCCTTGGCCGCGTGCGAGATCGACGAGTCCACCGGCGCGACCGTCCTGGCCGTGCGGCGCGAAGGCTCCTTCGTGACCAGCCCGCCGGACGACTTCGTGCTGGCAGCCGACGACGTGCTCATCTCGCTGGGCACCCGGGAACAGCTCGCCGACCTCAACTCCAGGGCGGGCGTCTAGCCGTCCTCGCCGTGGGTGCCCCGGCCCGTCCGGGTAGCCTGAGCCGCTCCTTCGGGGATGGTGTAATAGGTAACACAGCTGGTTCTGGCCCAGCCATTGGGGGTTCAAGTCCTCCTCCCCGAACCCCTAGTGCTGTGTCGTCGAAATGGCTAGGGCAGCGCAGCAGGACCGAGACCCTGCTTGGGAGCGCTCCGGACGCCCCGACCATTTCAGCGACGGACCCCTAGTGCCCGAGCGGCCCGTGAGCGCAGCGAACAGGAGCGGGCAACGCGGCGCTATGCTGCGCCCGCCCGCGATACCCGCGGCGCTACCTGCCCCGTTCGTCTAGCGGCCTAGGACGCCACCCTCTCAAGGTGGTAGCACGGGTTCAAATCCCGTACGGGGTGCCACGACCAGGCCAAAAATAGCCTCTGAACTGGCTATATGCCTGAGTCACTGGTCTGTGTTATTACTTTGAGTATCGCTATGGAAGTGGATGCCTTGCGGATAGAGCTTGTGCTGTCCCGGTACATGCTTGACGCGTTGGCTCCGGTAGGTGTGTTACATGTCTCGGATGCGGTTCCGGCAACTGACACCGGCTCAACCCCAGGGCAGAGTCCACCACGTCACTTGACGCCGACACGAAGGGAGCCCTTCGCTGGCTGATGTGCAACGCTGCCGCCGGGAACGTCTCGGTGGCCGCGGTCAGGTGGTGTCAACGGCCAGTGGGATCTGCCCAGTGGCGGACAGCAGAGTCCACCGAGCTTGTCAGGTCCAGGCCGCCATCGTTGACAACACCGTGCAGATCACCGTCGGCGGCGAGGTGCGATCCATCCAATCTGGCATGGCCGTCCTCGTGAGCGCTGTGCTCACGGTTGCGGTCAGTGGACACTGGCGGGCTCGGGTGTAGTGAGGTCGATGACATCGAAGAGCGACGGCACATCCTGAGCCCTGCCCCACTGCTGCAGGAGTCGGTCGGCCTCTTGGGCGATCGCTGTCGCATTCAGATGCTGATCGACCTCTTCGAGAGCGGCCTGCGCGTACTTCTCGACTCCAGCACGGTCGTGGCGAAGAACCGCAGCGAGGTCGATCCGCTGAAGCAGCTTCTTCGTCACCGGCCGCTTGGCGTCGGCGAACAGCAAAGACTTGAGGAGGAGGGTTGTGGCATCACTCGTCAACGCACTGAGAAGGATGGCTGCCTCGGCCGCTGATTCGCACGGCAAGAAGTACGACGTGTCGTCGAATAGGACGGGCCGGCCCTCGCTTGGACCTACCAGCCGGAACCTAGGGGCTTTGTGGAGGCCCGAGACTGCGACCTTCCATGGTGCGAATGTGTAGGGCCCGATGCCGAACATTGAGAAGGCTGCTCGGTTTCGGTAGATCGACGACTTGCGGGCAGCGAACCGCTCCGCGTGGGCCTGCAGGTAGCTCCAGAGCCTAGGTGCTGTGTGTCGGAGGCTCCTGGTCTCATCTGCCAGCGACCGCTGAGTCACGATCACGTGGCGTTCCGGGGCTCGACCCGCGTTCACATCGGAGCCCTTGAGGAGTGGATACACCCAGTCGTGTTCGACCTCGACGGCCTCGCCGAGCGCGTTGTGGAGCTTGCCACCCTCGTCAGCGCGAAGCTCCATGACGGCTGCCAAGTCGTGCTTGACGCCTTGCCGCCACTCGACTGGCGACAACCCGTCATATTGTCGAGACGCCGCGTGAGCATCCACATCGGCAACAAGTGCACCCTCCACCAATCCCATGGTGCTCGTCGGACAGCTTGCATCTAGTGACTCGAAGACCTGGCATCGGTAGTTGTGGCTAGATCCATCGAGCCGAACAGCGAAGAGGCAGGCGTCGACTGCTACCCCGAACGCCTTCTTCGCGTCGATGCGCCACAGGAACGAATCAGCCACGTGTAGATCTAGATGGGCTGCCAGCGTGAGAACCCTACGTGCGACGGAAGTCTTGCAAAGGAGCGCGACCGTCGGCTCCTCCCGACGTAACTCCGTGAGTAGCCGCATCCAGATGTACTCCGCGACATCGAAGTTTGACTCACCCGTAAGCGCATCGATCCCCCGCACGGAACGCGGGTTCCTGCGGTCGGGGATCTGGACTGAGTCCATCGCGCCGAGCTCAGACAACGTAACCCATGGCGGATTCCCGAGGACTAGCAGTGGCCCATCCATCTCCCACCGGAGCTTGCCCAAGTCGTGCCGGAACATATCGCCAACCTCAACTCGCCACGCCACGTCTCTGGTGACCGAGCAGTTGAGAAGGCGGCGCGCGACGTCGGCATGGATTGGTTGTATCTCTACTCCTAGCATTTCGATGGACGGCTCTAGGACCGAGGCCGCGGCGAGCATGAAGCTCCCCTCACCGCACGTCGGTTCCAGCACCCGGCGCGTTCCACGCTGGATCGTCGCTAGGACTTGAGCGCACTCGACTGCAAGCTCCCGAGGCGTCTGGAAGTCGCCGAGTTCCTTACGAGACAAGGTCGTGGACACCGCCGACCCCTCCCGCGTTCGTGATTGCGTGGCCATACTGAAGCCTCCACTGAAGGGCATTGCTGATCGTGATGTAGCCCTGTGTCGGGGGGTCGCCGAGAACTCGCTCGGCCAAGGCCATGCGACCAATCTCGTCTAGCGGCAGATTTCGGTCCTCCATGAAGGCAACGAGGTCGTCGGCATTCCCACCGCGATCGAGGATCTCGCGGATTCCCCTCGTCGTCTGGTAGTCGCCGGTTCTCGACCGGTCGATGAACAGCGCGTGGCGAACATCGATCGCCGCAGACTGGGTCTCGTGGGTGTCGGTCTTCTCGTACACGAACACCAGTAGGCCGTAGCCCAGCCCGAAGATCTTTTGCGACGCGTCCCGGAACGGGCACGATGACTGCGGCTGTTTGACAAAAGTCGCCTTGAGATCAACCTCCAGTTCCGGGAAGTCGATTCCCCGAGCGGCGTTGCCAGGCTCATACGCGTACCGCTCTGCGAGGAACTCGTTGAAGCTTGACTCGACCCAGGTGCCCAGGGCCTTGCCGTCTGTTGTGCCGAATAGCTCGGGGATCGGCGTGTCACGAAGCGACTCGGCGAACTCTGCAGCCGCGGCCTTCAAGCCATTGAGATCGAGTGAGTTCGACATCGCCCCACCGTATCGCTGCCGTGTGACGCCGGGCACGACCCACCTGCCGTTGCCAGCCAGAGTTCACTCGTCCTCGGCGACCGGTTGGAGCGCGACTCGGGCTCGATCGCCTCGGTGAGGCGGAGGAATGCATCACGCCCCTCGGGTCGGTCGGTGTGAACGAGCCACTCCCATGGCACATCGCTTCGGTCGACGAGGTCAAGCAGTGATGGCCCGGCGAAGCTGAACCCGTCGGCCGAGGACCACCGCCGACGTACGTCGGCAGGCACGCCGGGGGAGTGTGGGCCATCAGCGCCAACCGTATCTGGAGCGACTTGTAACGTTCGGCTACGGCCATGTCCTGCCCGGTCATCAACGCGAGGCGGCGGAGGCTGCCGCTGGGCTGGTGGACTAAGGCGAGTACCTGGCCCTTCGCGTAAACGTGGGATGAGGGGTTGCTGGCGCCGGTGGGCTGGTCATGTTATCAGCAGGCCTCGGGCTTCGAAGTTGGCGGGGTTGGTGAAGCCGTGTGCGGTGCGCCGCAGTACTTGCAGCGGGTTGTTGGTGCCCTCGATGCGTGCGTTGGAGGCCCGGTCGGTGTGGTGCCAGGCCAAGATCTCGTCGGAGCGGGCGATGATGGTGTCGACGATGTCGTGGAACTCGGGCAGCTGTCCGGTTTCGTAGAGGTCACAGAACGGCCCGAGGGCCTCCGGGGCGCCGTCGCGGTCGTCTGTGAGGTAGAGGCCGTGGAGTTCCTGTAGGGCCTGCCAGCCGGCTTTGAGGCGGGGGTGGGCGCCCAGGAGGGCGTCGAGGCGGGCCCGGTCTGTGTCGTCGAGCTGGTCGCCTCTGCGCATCAGCAAGAACCGGGCGCCGAACACCTCGGGATCGAAGGCCGGGGTGACGCCGTGGGGCTCGCGGCGCTGGATGTCTCGGCGCACCGCGGTGAGCCCCGCCGCGAACCACCTGATGACATGGAAGCGGTCAAGCACATGGCGCGCGCCCGGCAGGCAGGCCTCCACCGACGCCTTGTAGGCGCGGGAGCCGTCGGTGACGACGACCTTGGCTCCTTTGCGCCGCTTGTGTGGCTGTTGCATCAAGAACGCTGTGAGCGCAGCACTGCTGCGGTGCTCGACCATCGCCAGGGTGCGGCCGGTGTCGCCGTTGACGATCACCGTCACATAGCGGTGGCGCTTGCGCATCGAGGTCTCATCGACCAACAGCACCCGCCAGCGCCGGGTGCGGCGATGCTTCGCGACGAGCCCCGACCAGGCCCTCACCAGCGCCATCACCAGATGCCACCCCAGCGCGTGGCGGCGCGCCACCGCCGCCACCGTCATCACCTCGGCGTCGCTGACCAGCCGCCGGGCCAGACGCCGTGTCACACGACCGTCGAACTCGGGGTGGTCCTCGAGCCAGCGGTGCTCACAGCCCCCGCAGCAGAACCGTCGCCGGCGCCACACCAGCGTCATGCGGCGCCCCGACACCCCAAGGTCGCGAATGTCGCGTCGGCGGGTGTCATGCACCCGTGCGCAACGGAACCCGCACGCCGGGCACCGCGGCCGCCTCACCGTCGACTCGACCTCCACGCGCAGCTCGCTCGGCGTGTCGACCTGCACTCTCAGCACGCGTGTCTCACGCAGGCGCAGCCGCACCCGCACAACATCGGAAGCCATCGGAGCCCTCCTGGATCAGTGTTGTGTCAATCACCGATCCCAGCAGGGCCTCGACCCCTACTCAGGGACCCTCAACCACCCCGCCTCCCCACGTTCTCGCGACGGCTCGAAGATGTACTCCTTGAACTCCGACGCATCCATCTTGCCTCGCAAGATGTCTGCCGCCGCGAACAGATGCCGCTCAAGCTGCGGAAGCGTCAGCACGCCGAAAGGCTAGACGCACGCCGACGTCCAGGCGCCTGTCGCAGAGTGCCGAGACCGCCAGCCCTCCGCTCGGAACCGTGCGGACACATCCGCACCGACGCCGACAGGCTCCGCTACGCGCGATTACTGGGCCGGGATGTACCGCTGAGTTACACGAGATCCTTCTCGCGAGCAGTGAGCCAAATCAAGACCACGGCGTCGGCACACGGCCCGGCGAGCGTTCTCGCGGCGCGGGACGACAAGCGATGGTGCCGGTGGCTAACGAGGTTGCGGGTCGCGACCGCGGCGGCGAGCGTGTTCGCGATGACGTCGTCTCGCTTAGCGCCGACGGCGTGCGCCGCCTCGGCCAGACGGACGGCACGCTGGTCGAGGTTTCCCTGTGTGTCCGATGTCTGGCCGGTACTGATCAAGTGCTCAAACGGCGAGAGCCAGGGCAACCCTTCACCAAGGGTCATGACGAGTTTGGAGTACCGCATCCCGTGGGGCTTCTCCGATTCCTCGTGCTCGGCCCGTGCGTCGAGGACGCCGCGGGCGAGCTGTTCCCCCGACATAGCCAGCAGCCTCAGTCCCCGGTGGAAGAAACCCGGGAATCGATCCCTGCGCAGTTCAGCACGGCTGTACGAGTAGCGCTGGAGACCTGAAAGGACCTCCAACAGGTCCCGACGTAGGCAGAACTGCACAATGTCGTCGGGCATTGTGCCGGTATCGCCGTACTCGTTGACGAATGCCGTCACGGAGCTCTGGTCGAGGATCGCCTTCAGGTTCTCTTTGGCGTCGCGCACGGCAGCCTCGACCGGATCCAACCAGCGCAGCTGTGTGGACAGACCCGGACCGACATGCTCCTCGGCAGCGGCGAGGAGGCCATCCCAGTCGTACTCGAACGCGTACCCGGCGAGCCTCTGGGCGTCGAGGAGATAGTCCTCGGCGTCGTCGGCCAGTGAGATGCGCTCGTCGCGGCGGTAGGCGTCGATCAGGTGAGTGAGTTCGTGGAGGAACCGGAGGAACGCCGGCTCATCGAGGCCTGAGATCTCCAGGGATCGTCGCGCCCAGGTCGTCACGGTCGTATCCAGCCGTTGTTGCGCCGGCTCCGGCAGCGTCACGTCGTCCATGCCGTCGAATGCCTCTTGGCAGGCCACGTTGTCCGCGAACAGGAAACGCTCCAGCGCCTCGAAGCCGTTGGCCATGCCTCGAAGCGACCGTATCCGCTCAGTGTTGTCGGGTAGTCGATGCCAGCGCCACAGATCGTGAGACTCGTCGATGTGTCTCAGGAACCCCGCGTGCGCGTAGTAGTACTTCCGCTGACGGAGCCACTCGACGACATGGACCTGCCAAGGTGAGTAGTAACGCTCGACTGTCCTTCGCTCCACGGTGTGCCCGCGCCGGGCCGTCACCGTGACCTTGTCGCTGGCATCCCACGGCTCGAACGTCGTGCAATCTGGAGTCAGCAGGAGAGGATTGTGCTCACGCTCCGCGTCAAATGGGTGAAGGCCGTCGGCGTGGGTGCGCTGCAGCCTTCGCCATGCCTCGGGTGGTTCGAGATCCTCAGGATTGCTGACCGGCAGGGCGTTGTGTCTCTGAGTGACCGCGACGAGGTAGGCGGTCGGCTGGTGGCGGACCACCGCTGGCAGCAGCAGGCAGTGCTTCTCGTAGAACTCCAGTTCGTCGTCCGTCAAGGACTTCACGTTGAGCGATTTCGCGTGGGACCTGAAGTCCCGGAGTTCGATGAAGCGTCGGCCGTGTCGGTTCATGGCTCCCAGTCAATCTGGCGAAACTGAGCCACGTGACGAGTGGACCTTGCCGCACGCCGGATCGTCATCCGGGCCAGCGCCTCCAGGGCCGGATGCTACGACCTTGGCGGCGAGGACCTGGCCCGGCCTCTTGGCGGAGCCCGCTTGTGAGTCACGATGACTGAGACAAGGGCCCACCAGAGTCTGTGCAATGCCGGTGAGGGTCAGAGGTTCTGGCTCGTGCCTCAGTGACCGCGTCGCTGGCGGTTCAGCGCATCATGGCAATCAGCCTTGGGGGCCACCGCGTGACAGCATCTGCGCGGGCTCTACGCATGCGAGGTACAAGCCCTTGTCTCCAGGACGCCGAGGGTCCCCAAGTGCCGATTTCGTCTGTCATCGCAGCGATTTGTCCAACTCCGGGCAGTCCAGCCCGCCGGGGTTCACATCGCGCCACCAGCCCTGACGTTCAGTCGCGGGAGAGGCTCACCGCGACAGATGACGCCGTTAGTCTCCGCTAGGAGGCGTGTTCGTGCTTCGAACCCGCTTAGACGACGGGACAGAACTTGAGCCCAGCCACAGAAGGAGACATGCGATGGCTAGGAGACTGTTGAGCAACTGGGTTGCTGGCTGTCGTTTGGGGGTGTGTGGCGGGGTTGGTGTGGTGTTGGGGTCGGGTCGGCCGGGGCGGCTGTTGGGGTCGGGCTGGCCGGGGGCGGCTGTTCGGGGTCAGGCGGCGGCGGGCAGGGCGTGTCGGGCGTCGTTGTGGGCGGCACCGAGGTTGGCGAGGCGCACGGGGTTGACGGCGGCGGCTCTGTGGGTGAGCCACGGGTTGTTGGCGGCGACGCCGCGGTAGGGGACGCGTCTGGCTTTGCCGCGGGTGAGCCGGGCGATTGTGCGCTCTGTCATGGGCCGGTGCCGGCGGTGCGCGGCTCGGGTTCGCGCCCGCCGCCAGCGGGCCTTGTTGGCTTGTCGGTGGGCTTCGTGGGCGTCGACTGTGACGCTGCGGCCCCGCTGTGATGTGGTGCAGCGTGTTCGCAGCGGGCAGGCGGCGCAGAGCCTGCCGAAGCGGGCCGCTGCGGAGGTGACCGCTTTGGTGTGCCCGGCGGGGCATGTCACGGTCTGTGCGCCGGTGTCGATGGCGAAGTCGTCTCGGGTGAAGCCTCCCGCTATGCGCGGCGGGCGCTTGATGGGCTTGACGGCGGTGTCCCATCCGGCGTCAGTGAAGGATCCGAGAGCCTCGCCCGACGCGTACGCGGAGTCCGCCAACACCAGCCGGCCCCCATCGTCGTCGGTGTCGTCGTCGTCGGTGCCGGCTGGGTCGTCGTCGGTGCCGGCTGGGTCGTCGTCGGTGTCGTCGTCGTCGGTGTCGGCTAGGTCGTCGTCGGTGTCGTCGTCGTCGGTGTCGGCTGGGTCGTCGTCGGTGTCGTCGTCGTCGGTGTCGGCTGGGTCGTCGTCGGTGTCGTCGTCGTCGGTGTCGTCGTCGTCGGTGTCGGCTGGGTCGTCGTCGGTGTCGTCGTCGTCGTCGTCGGTGTCGGTGTCGGTGTCGGCTGGGTCGTCGTCGGTGTCGTCGTCGTCGGTGTCGGCTGGGTCGTCGTCGGTGTCGTCGTCGTCGGTGTCGTCGTCGTCGGTGTCGGCTGGGTCGTCGTCGGTGTCGTCGTCGTCGTCGTCGGTGTCGGTGTCGGTGTCGGCTGGGTCGTCGTCGGTGTCGTCGTCGTCGTCGTCGGTGTCGGTGTCGGTGTCGGCTGGGTCGTCGTCGGTGTCGGGGCTGCAGGTGGGGTCGGTGTTGAGGAGCCGGGCGCCGACTCTGGCGTCGGAGGCGTCGGCCGCGGTGGGCTCGACGGCGGTGATTGTGCCTGTGTCGGGCTCAGCGACGATGTGGGCCTTGTAGCCGTCGCGGCGCTGCGAGCGGGTCTTGTGCGCGTGGCGGGCCTCGGGGTCCGCAGTGGAGACCACCCGGCCCCGCGCAACCCGACGAGCGATGCGCCAGCGGCCCGGCACCCCGGGGTCGGCCTCGACGTCTTGGCCCGCCACCACAGCCAGCAGCCCGACCGCGTCGGCCTGCTCGTCTGTGAGGTCCAGTCCCTCTGGCGCGTCGAGCACCGCGAGCGCGTCCGTGACCAGCTCGTCCACCAGCCAGGCCCGCTCAGCGGGGTCAGACCAGTCGCACACGGGCTTGGCGCGGCCGTCGTAGTCGTGGGCCGGCTCCAGCGCGGCGGCAGCCCCGACGAGGCGGCGCACCCGCCGGATCTGCGAGCTGATCATCGTGACCGTGTCCTGGGTCGTGACCGCGTCGTCGAGCACCGTGGAGTCCAGCGCCCGGCGGCGGCCGCGCGAAAGCGCCCCACAGGCGGCGGCCAACTCCCGCACCGCGTCGAAGACCCGCTCCGGGCGCCCACTCGAGCGCAGCCGCGCCCGCCACAGCGACAACACGCTGTAATGGAACCCCTCATCGTCCACCGCCAGACCCGCCGCGGCCTTCCAGCGCACATCACACCGCAGCCGCTCCGCCGCCTCACGATCAGAGCACCCCTCCAACGCCTGCAACACCAACACAACCGCCACAACCGACGCCGGCTGCGACGGCCGGCCCAAAGCACCGAACAAATCAGCGAACATCCCGTCAGGGAACAGCCCCAGCCGGTTCTCGGCCAAGAACCGACACACCGACCCCTCACGCACCAGACCCGAACACAAGCCCAGCGCATCCAACAGTTCCCGATCCGGCTTCCCTACGCCCTGCATGCCCCCCATTCTCCCACCCCGCCACAACGATCGCGAGCACCCCAACCCGGATTACTCAACAGTCTCCTAGGGCATCGAATACGGGCTGAAATACCTCGTTCTGAAAGACGTGTAGAATAGCGTCGATCTGACGCATGTTATTCAAGTTGCTGTCTCTGCTGTCTCGCATGCCCTCGACTATCGCGACGGAGGAGAAGGTGGAAGCAGAGGCGCCAGCCACCTCTTTCGTGAGTTGCCGGCCGACCTGAAGATGGTTTGTATTGCCTACGCGATCGGCAAATACTTCTAGCGTCATCGGACGAGTCTTCTTCACGAATCTTGACTACTGGATTGATCAGTTGTGGTGGGTCGCCGTTGGGCGCCAGAGTGTGTCGAGGGGTGCGGAATAGAGGCGGTCTCCTACTTTGAGGCTGCGGGGTCCGGTGTGCAGCAGCACGCCGGCGCGGAAGGCGTCTGGGGACACGATGTCGAGGTGGTCGCGCATCCAGGCGAGGTGCTTGAGGTGGTCGGTGCCGGGCGATGCGGTGCTCTTGATCTCCACTGCGACGACGGCGCCGTCGGCGCGCTCGATCACCAGGTCGATTTCGTGGCCGGCGCTGTCGCGGTAGTGGTGCAGGTGCAGCGGCTCGCCGCTGGCTGAGAGCTGGCGTGCGGTCTCGTTCGCGGCGAAGGTCTCCAGCAGGGTCCCGGTGGCTACCGCGGTGGCCGGTCGCAGAGCGTCGGGATCGACGTTGATGAGCGCGGCGGCAAGGCCGGAGTCAGCCAGGTGGAGCTTGGGTCGCTTCACCACCCGGGCGGTGAGGTTGCGGGTCCAGGCCGGCAGTTCGTGTACCAGGAAGACCATGCGCAGCCAGCCCAGGTAGGCCTCCAGCGTGCCGCGGTCGATCGCTAGCCGGCGGCACCAGTCGGCGACGTTGAGCTCGCCGGAGGTGCGGGCGGCAGCCAGTTGCAGCACAGCGCGCAGGGCGCCGGCGCGGCGCACGTCGGCTAGCGCGGCCACGTCGCGGCTCATCACCGTCTCCGCGTAGCTCTCGAACCACATCCGCCGCGCCGGCGGGTTCAGCTTGACCGCCTCGGGGTACCCGCCCGCACAGACCATCTCCAGGTAGTCGCCGCGAGTCAGCTGCGAAGCGTCGCCCACGGCACACCGTGGCACAGGGCGGCACAAGCGGGTTCAAATCCCGTACGGGGTGCTCTGATACTCGCCTATTGCAGCGGCGCCTAAGCCGGCTGGTTGAGTTCGATCATGTTGCCGGCCGGGTCGAAGAAGAACGTCTGGCGGGCCGGCGTCCCCGGCAGTGGCTTGGGGTCGGCCACGTCCACGCCTCGGTCCCGCAACTCCGTCACGGCGGCGTCGATGTCCTCGACCTTGAAGGCCCAGTGCCGGCCCTCGGGCGCCACCCAGCCGTCGACCTCGATGAGGTGCACCTCACCGCCGCCCGGGGTCTGCAACCAGCGACCGTTGAAGCCGAAGTCGGGCCGGGGCAGCACGGCCATGCCCAGCACGTCGGTGTAGAACGGCGCGGCCGCCTCTACGTCGGGAACGTTGATCGATACGTGGTGGACGGGCCCTAGCTCCATTGCAGGCAACACTAACGCCGCTGGCAGACGGGGCACCAAGTGGTGCCCCGGGCGTCGATGATGCGGCGGCGCAACTCCGCTCCGCAGCGCTCGCACGGCTCGCCCGCCCGGCCGTAGCAGCGCAGATGGTGCTGGTTGCGCCCCGACGATCCGTCCAGGGTGGCGTAGTCGCGCAGCGTGGTGCCGCCGTGGCGCAGCCCCGACATGAGCGCGGTGCGGATGGCGCCGGCCAGCCGTCCGGCCCGGGGCTTCGACACGTAGCGCACGGCAGGGTTGATCTGGGCCAGCCACAGCGCCTCGTCGGCGTAGATGTTGCCCACTCCCGCCACCGGCCGCTGCGACAGCAGCTGGGTCTTCACACAGCGCCGGCTGGCGCTGAGCGCCCGCCACAGGCCGTCGCCGGTGAACTGGTCGCTGAAGGGCTCGGGCCCGAGGCGGTCGAGCGTGGCGATGGCCTCGTAGCGGCCCGCCTCCACGACGTGCACCCGCCCGAACCGTCGCACGTCGTGGAGCGTGAGCACCTCGTCGCCGTCCAGGCGCCACCAGGCCCGCAGGTGCGGATGGTCACGATCGGCGTCGCGGGAGATGGACAGCCGGCCGGTCATCCCCAGGTGGATGACCAGCTCGCATCCGGTCTCGCTGCCGTCGTCAAGGGCGAGGATGAGATACTTGCCGCGGCGGCCTACGGATGAGATCTGGCCGCCGATGGCGTCCATGGCCGGCAGGAACTTCTCCGAGGGGTGCGAGCCGGCGTCGGTGATCGAGCACCCTGCAAGGCGCGGATGCAGCTGGGCTCGGATGGTCTCGACCTCGGGAAGTTCGGGCACCGGCCGCACCGTACCGGAGCCTGCACCGTCCTTCTGGGGAATTGGCAGCCGGGAACGCCCGAAACGGCGCCCACCGCTGCCAATTCCGTCAGGAGGGATCAGGCCGCGGCGGTTGCTCCGTTGGCCCCCCGCACGATCACGTCGATGGCGTCGATGAGGTCGGGCCGGTTCCTGAAGTAGTCGGCCTGCTCGGCGTTCCAGGGTCGTACCAGATCCTCGGGCTCGAAGCCGGCGCGCTGCCAAGCGGTGGCCACTATCCGCAGCGCCTGGTCGACCTCCGGAGTGGCCGCGGTGACCGCGGCTGCCGCCATGGCATCCAAGTCCACCGTCTCGCTGCTCACCAAGGGACGGCGGATCGTGGAGATGCGGAATCGGATCGCCTCGGCCGCGATGCGGGTGTGGTTCATCGTGAGATGCTCGATCCCTGAAGTGTGACAGCCTACAGCTACAGAAAATACAGTTATCCACAGGCTGAGTGGTGGATGCCCGTCAAGAACGCAGCGGGCAGCAGCCGGCGGGGCAGGCGTCGGGACCGGCGCCGAGACGGCCCAGCGAGCGCCGGGCCGCGCCGGGAACGATGCGCTCTGAGATCAACTCCTGCCACATGGCCACGAAGCGGTCGTCGGGCCCCGTGCCGGGGGTCACGGCCCGGACCAGCCGCATGCCCAGATCGGCCGCGGTGCCGGCCGCGACCACGTCGAGGTCCCACATGACCTCCATGTGGTCGGTGACGAAGCCGATCGGGGCCAGGACCACGGCCTCCACGCCGTCGTTGCGGGACAGACGCTCCAGGCACTCGTTCACATCGGGCTCCAGCCACGGCACCGAGGGCGGGCCGCTGCGGCTCTGCCAGGCCATGGTCCAGGCGTCGAAGCCGGCCCCGCCCGCCACCAGGCGAGCGGTCTCTGCCAGTTGGCGTTCGTAGTCGCAGCCTGCGGCCATGGTCTCGGGGATGGAGTGGGCGGTGAACACCAGCCGAGCCTCCGATCGGAGCCCGGCGGGCAGGCTCTCGCGGGCCGCCGCCACCGCGTCGCAGAAGGGTTCGACGAAGCCGGGGTGGTCGTAGTAGGCGCGCACCTTGTCGATGACCGGTGCGGCCTCTCCCACCGCGGCCCGGGCCGCCTCGATGTCGTCCAGGTACTGGCGGCAGCCTGAGTACGACGAGTATGCGGAGGTGACGACGGCCAGCGTCCGGCGGTGCCCGGCCTCGGCCATCTCACCTACGGCGTCGGCCAGGTAGGGGGCCCAGTTGCGGTTCCCCCAGTACACCGGCAGGTCGTGGCCTGCGGCGGCGAGCCGGCGAGCCAGGGCGGTGCGCAGCCGGCGGCACTGGGCGTTGAGGGGACTGACCCCGCCGAAGTGCTGGTACTGCCGGGCGACTGCGGCCAGGCGCTCGGTAGGGATGTCGCGTCCCGCGGTGACGTTGGCGAGGAACGGCTCAACCTCGGATGGGCCTTCGGGACCTCCGAACGACACGATCACGACCGCGTCGTAGTCGTTGGCTTTTCCCTGCTGATCCACAGGCTCTGTCAAGTTGTCCACAGCTCTCTGGTGAAGTTGTCCACAGTCCTCTGGCCGGGCCGGACTGCGGCGGTCACTCCAGTACGCCGAAGTTCTGCAGGTCCTCGTCGAGCGTCGACAGGATGCGGTCGATGGTCCTCTGCCTGGCGGTGCGGCGGGTCAGCCCGAACGCGGTCCGGCGTACGTGCGCGGCCAGCGCGGTCGCCCGCTGCATCGCGGCGTCGTCCAACTCGTCGGCGGGGACAACCTCGTCGAGGTAGCCGGCCTCGGCCGCACCGCTGGGCGAGTAGGCCGTGGCCAGTGCGGTGGCGGCGGTGAAATGCCTTGGGCTGAGCCGGTCCCGGGCCATCTCTATCCCGAAGATGGGCAGCGGCATGCCGATGGACACCTCGATGAGTCCGATCTTGGCCTCGACGTCGGCCCCGATGCGAACGTCGCTCGACAGCAGCATGATCGCGCCGAAGGCGAGAGCGTGTCCGGTGCAGGCGGCCACCACCGGAACAGCCGCCCCGTAGAGCCGCATCGCGGTGTGGGCCCCCGCCGCAACGAGGTCCCGGGTGGCTTGAGCACCCTCGTTGAATACGCCGAGATCGAAGCCGGCGCTGAAGCGGCCTTCCCGGCCGGTGATCACCAGCGCCCGGGCGCTCTGCTCGGCGTCGTCCGAGGCGGCGTCGATGGCCGCCAGCGTGTCGTAGCCCACGGCGTTGGCCTTGCCGTCGTCCAGGCGCAGGACGGCGACGCCGTCGACGACTTCATAGGAGGTCTTCGATGTCATGAGGGCACCGTATCGCGCCCGCCTCGCTCGCCCGCTCTCCTGTTGCATCGCGGATTGGCAGTGCAGGACGTCTGTTTGGGCACTCACCGCTGCCGATTCGCTCGCCCGCTCCCCTGTTCATCGCAGCGAGGCTTCATCGCAGCGAGGCGATCATCCATTGGTGCGGCTCGTCGGTAGGCTCGGACACATGACCGACGCCGCCGCGTCCACCGACGCACCTGAGTGGTCCGTCGATGAGGTGCTGATAGTCACGGACGCAGCCAGGACGGCCGTGCTGGCCATCCGCGACCGCGAGGACGACGCCGAGACGCTGGGGCTCAGGGTCGAGGTGACCGGCACCGCGGGGATCGACTACACCTACGATCTGGCACTCGACCCGGTGTCGGAAGCGGCCGCCGACGACCACATCCGCACCGCGGACGGCTTGACGGTGATCGTGCCCGACGCCAGCGTGAGCCGTGTCCGGGGCTCCACCCTCGACGTGCCGTCGGTGCCCGGCCAGGGCGGTCTCGTCATCCGCAACCCCAATCGCCCCAACCCGCTGGGCGACATGGGGCGCCTGGAACTCACCGGCGAGATCGGCGACAAGGTTCAGCAGTTGCTCGACGTCAGCATCAACCCCGCGCTGGCCTCGCACGGGGGCTACGCCAGCCTGGTGGAGGTGCAGGGCGACGACACGGTGGTAGTCACCATGGGCGGCGGCTGCCAGGGATGCGCCATGAGCCAGGCCACGCTGTCCGACGGCATCAAGCGGGCCATCATGGAGGCCGTCCCCGAGGTGAGCGAAGTGATCGACGTCACCGATCACGACGCGGGGGAGAACCCCTACTACAGCTGAATCCGCGTTTTCTGAGCAGATAAGCCGCCTCAGTCGGCATATCTGCTCACAGAAACGGCAGCTAGAGCAGTTCCTGCTTGACGGTGGCTGCGATCCCCGCGGCGTCCAGGCCCAGGTCGGCCAGGATGGCGTCGGGCTTGCCGTGGGGGAGGTAGTCGAGCGGCACACCCAGCACCCAGACCCTGGGAGCAGCCTGTCCGGCGGACTCGGCCCGCTCCAGCAGCCCGTCGCGGATGGCCGTGCCTGCACCGCCGGTGCGCAGCCCGTCCTCCACGGTCACCACCAGCTCATGGTCGGCCGCGTCGGCGATCATCCGGTCGCACAGCGGGCTCACGGCCCGGGGATCCCACACCGTGGCGTCGACTCCGTCGTTGGCGAGGATCTCGGCCGCCTGATCGCACGCCTCCAGCATCTTGCCCACGCCGATCAGGCACAGTCGGCCGTCGCCGGCCCGTGCCTGGCGGGCCTGCAGACCCGAGCCCACCTGGTCGGGTCCGACGCTCGGGGCCGCGGTCTTGGGCCAGCGGATGGCGACCGGGCCTCCGGTCATGTCCATGGCGTCGAGCATCATCCGCTCCAGCTCCTGGATCGACGACGGCGCGAACACGACCATTCCCGGGACCTTGGTGAGCAGCACCATGTCGAGCACGCCGTGGTGCGACGGACCGTCGTTGCCGGTGATCCCGGCCCGGTCGATGCAGAACACCACCGGGGCCCTGTGCAGCCCGCAGTCCAGGTTCACCTGGTCGAAGGCCCGGCTCAGGAAGGTGCTGTACACCGCGAAGAACGGCCGCAGCCCACCCATGGCCATGCCCACGGCAGAGGTGACCGCGTGCTGCTCGGCGATGCCCACGTCGATGCAGCGGTCGCCGAAGTGCTCGCGGAACGGCAGCAGGCCGGTGGAATCGGGCATGGCCGCGGTGATGGCCACCACCTCGGGGTGCAGGCTGCCCAGCTTGACCATCATCTCGGAGAACATGCCGGTGTAGGTGCCGGGCTTCACCTTGCCGGGGTCGTGCATGTGCTTGACCGTGTCCTCCTCGGCGGGGCCGTAGCCCCGGCCCTTCTGGGTGAGGACATGGACCAGCACGGGCCCGTCGAACTGGGCGGCGTTGGACAGCGCCTCCTCCAAGCCGGCGACGTTGTGACCGTCGAAGGGCCCCAGATACCGGACACCGAGGTTCTCGAAGAAGCCGGCCGAGTCCCAAAGCTCACGCAGAGCGGCCTTCGACATCTTCACGCCCCGCTGGAGCGTCTCGCCCACCCATGGAATGCGCTCGGCCACCTCCTCGAGGCGGTCCTGGCGGCGCATGACCTTGGGGTTGGAGCGCAAGCGGACGAGGCTCTCAGTCAGGCGCGACACGGTGGGCGCGTAGCTGCGGCCGTTGTCGTTGAGCACGATGATCACATTGCGCCCGCTGTGGCCGATGTTGTTGAGCCCCTCGAAGGCCATGCCTCCGGTCATGGCACCGTCGCCGACCACGGCCACTACCCGTCGCCGGGCGTCGGAGGACTCGAACGCGGTGGCGAGGCCGTGAGCGTAGGACAGCACCGTGGAGGCGTGGCTGTTCTCGATCCAGTCGTGGGGGGATTCCGCTCGGGACGGGTAGCCCGAGAGCCCTCCGGCCAGGCGCAGGCTGTCGAAGTCGGCGGAGCGGCCGGTGAGCATCTTGTGGACGTAGGCCTGGTGCCCGGTGTCCCACAGGATCACGTCGTGGGGCGAGTGGAACACCCGGTGCAGCGCCACCGAGAGTTCCACCAAGCCGAGATTCGATCCGAGGTGCCCATCGCCCCGGGAGGTCACGGCCTCGATGATGCGGGCGCGGATCTGCCCGCAGAGGTCGTCGAGCTCCTCGTGGGAACGCTCGCGTAGGTCGTCGGGACCCGTGATCGCGTCGAGTTGCATCGGTCTGCCCTTCTACGGCCGGACGGCGCCGGCCGGTCGGGGCGCCAGCCACGCCGGGAGCCTGCGGGCCAGCAGCACCCCCGCCGGGTAGGCGATCGCGACCGCCAGCAGACCTCCGACGGCGTCTATCCAGTAGTGGTTGGCGGTGACCATCACTGCAAACAGTGTAAGCCACGGATAGGCCAGCAGAGCCAGGCGCACCCAGCGGCGGCGCAGAACCGGCAGGGCCGCCACCACGCACCACACCGCCCAGGCGATGTGCAGGCTGGGCATGGCCGCGTACTGGTTGGAGATGTCCATCATGGCGCTCGAGTTGAACGACCAGAACCCGCCCGGGTCGACGAGGGTGTCCACGTAGGAGTAGTTGGTGTCGCATGCGCCGTAGGGGCTGCAGTCGTTGAGCAGCCGGGGCGGCATGAGCGGGTAGAAGGCGAAGCCCACCAGCGCCAGCCCGGTGGTGAAGGCCAGCACGGTGCGCTGAATGCCGTAGCGGACAGGACGGCGAAGGAACAGGAACACCATCACCGAGATGGTCACGGCGAAATGGCAGAAGCCGTAGAAGATGTTCCAGAACTGGATGAACAGGTCCCACTCGATGAACAGGTCCTGGACGCCCTTCTCGCCGAAGAGGTGCACCGCCCGCTCCAAGGCGATCACGTCGTAGGCGTTGTCGATGGCCGTCTGCTTCACCGACTGGCCCAGGTCCGATCCGAACTGGTTGCGGATGAACGTGTAGACGCCGTAGAAGGCGAGGACGATGATCAGCTCGCTCCACCAGTGCAGCGAGCCGCTCAGAGAGCGCCTTCCTGAGTGCTCAGGGCTGGCCGATGAGTTCCCGGCCGGCTCCTTGCCGGCGCGGGTGCCCGCGCCAGCGACCTCCGAAGCCATCGCGTTACAGTAGTCGCCCATGCTTGAAGCTGACCTCGTGAACCGCACCCTGGCGGCGGCGATGCGCACCGGCGCCGACTTCGCCGAGATCTTCGCCGAGGACAGACGGTCGGCGTCGGCGATCCTCGACGATGGCCGGGTCGAGGAGGTCGTGTCGGGGCGCGACCGCGGTGCTGGCGTCCGGGTCGTGGCCGGAGACACCACCGGGTTCGCCCACACCGCCGACCTGAGCGCGGCCGGCCTGGCTGCCGCCGCAGACGCCGCGGCCGCCGCGGCCAGGGGTGGTGGTGGCGGTACGCAGACAGCGGCCGTGTCGGCTCTGCAGACCCCCGGTCAGCTCGAGGTTCGCATCCCCCCCGAGGAGGTGCCCAAGGACCGCAAGGTGGCGCTGCTCACCGCGGCGGACGCCGCGGCCCGCTCCGCCGGCGGCGCCATCACCCAGGTGTCGGCCCGCTACGGCGACGGTCGCCGCCGCATCCTGGTGGCCGACAGCGACGGGCTGTTCACCAGCGACGACCAGGTGCGCACCCTGTTCTCGGTGTCGTGCGTGGCCACCGGCGACACCGGCATGCAGACCGGCCGCGAGTCGGCGGGCCGGACCGCCGGCTTCGAGCTGTTCGACCTCTACGACGTGGAGGAGATGGCCCGCCGGGCCGCGCAGCGGGCCCTCACCAAACTCACGGCCCGTCCCGCGCCCAGCGGCGAGATGCCCGTGGTGGTGGGGCCCGGCGGCGGCGGCGTGCTGTTCCACGAGGCGTGCGGGCACGGCCTGGAGGCCGACCTGGTGGCCAAGTCGGCCTCGGTGTTCGCGGGGCGCATCGGTGAGACGGTGGCCGCGCCCATGGTCACGTTGATCGACGACGGCACCATGGCGGGGGAGTGGGGCCACTACGGCATCGACGACGAGGGCAAGCCGGCCGCCCGCAACGTGCTCATCTCCGGCGGCGTGCTCACCGACTACATGTGGGACCGGCTGCGGGCCCGCAAGGAGGGTCGGGCCAGCTCCGGCAACGGGCGCCGCCAGAGCTACCAGCACCTGCCCATGGTGAGGATGACCAACACCTACATCGACAACGGCGACGCCGACCCCGACGACATCGTGGCCGACACCACCCACGGCGTGTACGTGGCCCAGCTCGGCGGGGGCCAGGTCAACACCGCGACCGGCGACTTCGTGTTCGGCATGACCGAGGCCTACCTGATCGAGAACGGCCGGATCACCGCCCCGATCCGCGAGGGCAACCTCATCGGCAGCGGACCCGACGTGCTCACCCGCATAGACGCCCTCGGCAACGACTTCGCCATGGGATCGCCCGGCACCTGCGGGAAGGACGGCCAGGGTGTGCCCGTCGGCGACGGCACGCCCACGCTGAGGGTGACCTCGCTCACCGTCGGCGGCACCGCCGCGTGAACCCCGGCCCCCGGAGCTCCATGGGAATTGGCAGCGGTGGGGGCCGTTTTGGGCGCTCTGGGCTGCCAGTTCGCGGTGGGGATGGCGCGTGTTTAGGAATTGGCAGCGGTGGGGGCCGTTTTGGGCGCTCTGGGCTGCCAATTCCGGATGAGGAGGGGTAGGCGGTGAGTCCGAGCCTGCTGGAGACCGCGGAGCGGGTCGTCGGCTGGGCCGGCGACGGCATCGATGTGGAGGCCTTCGTGGCCCGCGACCACGAGACCGAGATAAGGGCCTACTCCGGAGAGGTGGAGTCGCTCACCGTGGCGTCGTCGGTGGGGATCGGCGTGCGCATCGTGCGCGACGGCCGGCAGGGCTTCGCCTACGCCGCCGCTCTCGACGACGGCACGCTGCGGGAGACCTTCGACGAGGCGCTGGACAACTCCCGCTTCGGCAGCGTCGACGAGTTCGCGGGAGTGGCCGAGCCCGACGGCGTGGAGCCCGCTTCCCTGGACCTGTACCGGTCCGAGCTGGTCGACTTCGGAACAGAGGACAAGGTCGCTCTGGCGCTGGAGCTGGAGCGGGCCACCCTGGCCGCCGACCCCCGCGTGACCGGAGTGGAGTCGGCCGACTACGCCGACACGACGTACGAGGCGGCGGTGGCCACCTCGCGCGGCGTGGCCGCCTCGGCTCGCGAGACCGGCTGCTATCTGGCCGCCTACAGCCTGGCGTCGGACGGCGACGAGACCCAGACCGGGTTCGGCTTCTCGGTCGGGCGCCATCCGGGCGAGTTGTCGGCGGAGACGGCCGGCGGCGACGCGGCCGACCGGGCCACCCGCCTGCTCGGCGCGGCCAAGGCCCCGACTCGCCGCTTGACCGTCGTGCTCGATCCCTACGTGACCGCCCGGCTCCTCGGCATCGTGGGCGCGACGTTGAGCGGCGATGCCGTCCTCAAGGGCCGCTCGTTGTTCGCCGACCGCATGCACGAGGCGGTGGCGGCGCCGTCGCTCACCCTCGTCGACGACGCCACCGACCCGGACGCCTTCACCGCCTCGGCCGTCGACGCCGAGGGGCTGGCCACCCGGCGCGTGCCGCTGATCCGTGACGGGGTGCTGCAAGCCTTCCTCTACGACACCTACACGGCCCGGCGGGCAGGGGTCTCCTCCACCGGCTCGGCGGTGAGGGGCGGATTCAAGGGCACCCCCGGGGTCGGCGCGCTCGCTCTGAGACTCACGCCCGGACACCGCTCCCAGGCCGAGATCGTGGCCGGCATCGACGACGGCCTGCTGGTGCAGGGAGTCACCGGCCTTCACAGCGGCGTGAACGCGGTGTCGGGCGACTTCTCCGTCGGCGCGGAGGGCCTGCGAATACGCGACGGCGAGACGGCCGAGCCGATCAGGGAGGTGACCGTCGCCAGCACGATCCAGCGGCTGCTGATGGACGTGACCGAGGTGGGGTCGGACCTGGAGTGGCTCCCCATGAGCGCGGCCGGGGTGACCTTGGCCATCGCCGACGTGACCATGTCCGGCACCTGAGATCTGGGCAGGTGGACGGGTCCAACCTCTAGCCTCGACGGCGGTGCCGATCCTCCACGCCATCGTGCTGGGCATCGTGCAGGGGCTGTCGGAGTTCCTGCCGATCTCATCCAGCGGCCATCTGATCCTGGTCCGCTGGCTCTTCGGCTGGGACGAGCTGTCGGGCGACGCGGCCACGGCCTTCGATGTGGCCGTCCATGTCGGCACCCTGGTCGGCGCGACCGTGTGTCTGCGCCGTGACGTGGTCACCTACGCGGGCGCGGCTCTCGCGCCGGTGCTCGGCCGCGGGCCGCTCGGACCGGACGGCCGCGCCGGCTGGTCGCTGGTGGTGTCGGCCGTGCCCGCCGGGATCGTGGGGGTCGTGCTGGGCGACGCCCTGCGGGGCTCGGACCGTATAGTGCTGGTGGCTCTGGCCTTGATCGTGTTCGGTCTGCTGCTGGGCGTCTCGGACCGGCTGGCCGAGCGGCGCGACCAGTCCGACTTCGGCCCGCTGCACGCGGTGGTGATGGGCGTCGGCCAGGCCCTCGCCCTCCAGCCGGGGGTGTCACGCTCGGGCGTGACCATGACGGTCGCCCGGGGTCTCGGCTACGGCCGCGAGGCGGCGGTGCGCCTGGCCTTCCTGATGAGCCTGCCCGTGATCGCCGGGGCCGGCGTCTACGGCCTTGCCGGGCTGAGCATCCCGTCGTCGCTGTGGCCCGCGCTGGCCTGGGGCGCCGGCACGTCGATGGTCACCGGCTGGATCGCGGTGTGGGCCACGGTGCAGATCGTGACCCGGGTGAGCCTGCGGCCCTTCGTCGCCTATCGAGTCCTGGCCGGCGGCGCGGTGCTGGCGCTACTCGCCACCGGATTGCGCTGAGGGCACCAGCACCAGGAGCACGCCGCCGGTTGCCAGCGCGTCGACGGTCGGATCCACCTGATCGGCGGGCAACGCCACCACCACCTCGCCCTCCCGGGCATCGACGATCAGAGCGCCGCGCGCCACTGCGGCACCGTCGAGCACCGCGTGGACGTCCACCGAGTCGTGCACGGCGAACACACCGCTGTCTACCGGAACGGGAACGCCGCGGGTGCCCGGCGGCAGCAGGCCTGCCGGGCCGGGGGGCGCGATGACCGTCGGCGCCGTCGACGGGGCGGGGGTGTCGTCGCGGAGGGCGACGAGAACGGCCAGGGCTGCCCCCGCGGCCGCGGCCCATCGGAGCCACCGATGGCGATACAGCATGATCTGGAGCCGTCCGGCCGTACCGGGCCGGCTGCGGGCCGATGGCCTGGCCGGTGACGAAGGACTGCCGAACGGCGCGGGGCGCGGCCGCGGTCCATCGGAGTGTGGGGCATCTCTGACGGGCGACATCGAGCCTCCTAGCGGGCTGCGGGCGCGGTCCGGCCGAGCCGGCCGCAAGTCCGAGACGATCGGACTATGCGGGACTGGTCGCCTGGGGCGACGAGCCGCCGGCTCAGCGGCGGGGATAGGTCGCGGGTCGCGACGAGCGGTCCGTACTGGTCGCTTGGGGCGACGAGCCGCCGGTTCAGCGGCGGGGATGGGTCGCGGGTCGCGACGAGCGGTCCGTCAACTGGACGAGGAGGAAGACGAGGACGACGAGGCGCCGGTGTCGGCCTTCGACCGGCTCGAGTCCGAACTCGAGGCCGAATCGGACGACGAAGTGTCCTTCGACGACGAGGAGTCCTTCGAGTCCTTCGACGCCGAAGAGGAGCCGTTGGACGACGTCGAGGAGTCCTCCTTCTCCTTGCGCCGGCCCTTGGCGTTGGCACCGTGGTCGTTCTTGTAGAAGCCGTCGCCCTTGAAGGCGATGGCTACCCCGCTGAACACCTTCTTCACGGGGCCCTCGCCGGGCGAGACGCAGGAGGCCGGGCCGTCGGCGGGCGGGCAGACGGTCAGAGTGTCGTCGCTGAACGACTGCCGCACCTCGAACTGCGCCGAACAGCGCTCGCAGCGGTAGTCGTACATCGGCACGGCGCCGAAGGATAACGGCACCGCCCCGCCGCAGCACCGGATCGTCGAATTGGCAGCGTTGTGCACGGATGGCGTGCATTGTGCTGCCAGTTCCCCTACTCAGCGGCGGCGGTCGTCGAATTGGCAGCGTTGTGCACGGATGGCGTGCATTGTGCTGCCAATTCCCGGCTGCGGCACCTTGGCCCGCCGGCTGGGCCTCTACTATTCCCGGCGTGACGGTCTGGATGGGGGTGGCCTTCCTCGTCGCCTACGCGGCGGGCATGTTCCCCACCGCGGTGCTGGTCGGCAACAAGATCGGCCGCGACCCCACCAGCGAGGGCTCGGGCAACCCGGGCGCCACCAACATCTACCGCCTGGGCGGGCGCCTCGCCGGCGTGGCCGTGGCCCTGGGCGATATGGCCAAAGGCGCTGCGCCGGTCGGGGCGGCCCTGCTGCTGTGGGACCGGCCCGAGGCGATGGCCGCATGGATCGGCGCGGTGGCCGGCCATGTGTGGCCGGCGGTCAGGCGGTTCCGGGGCGGCAAGGGCATGGCCACTGCGGGTGGTGGCGGGATCGTGCTCGACCCGATCATCGGCCTGATCTGTGTGGTGGTGTTCTTCGGCATGGTGCGGTTGACCCGGGTGGCCGCGCTGGGCTCGCTGAGCGTGGGCGTGACCTACCCGGTGCTGGCGCTGGTGTTCGGGTGGCCTGCTACCGAGGTGATCGTGGCCGCGGTGGTGATGGGGGTGATGGCCATGCGCCATCACGGCAATATCGTGCGGCTGTTGCGCGGCACCGAAAGGAGACTGAAGAGTTGATCCCGTTGCACGAGGCCCGGGCCCATGTGCTGGAGCGGGTCGAGGCCCTGCCCGCCCGCCGGTTCGATCTCGCTGAGGCGCTGGGCCTGGTGCTGGCCGAGCCCGTGTTCTCCTCCGAGCCGATCCCCGGCTTCGCCAACACCGCCATGGACGGGTACGCCCTGCGGGCCGACGACACGCGGGGCGCGCCCGTCGAACTGGACGTGGTCGGCACCATCGGCGCCGGCTACGACGGCGACCTCCACGTGGGCTCGGGACAGGCGGCCCGCATCATGACCGGAGCGCCCATCCCCGACGGCGCCGACGCGGTGGTCAAGGTCGAGCTGACCCGCCGTCTCGACGGCTCCGAGGACCGGGTCCTGGTGGAGGCCAGGGTGAAGCCGGGCAACCATGTGCGCGGGCCGGGCGAGGATGTGGCCGCCGGCGAGCGGGTGCTGGAGCCGGGCACGGTGGTGACCCCGGGCCGGGTGGGCCTGCTGGCCGCGGTGGGCGCCTACGAGGTCTCGGCCTGCCCCCGCCCCCGGGTGGGGGTGCTCTCAACCGGCGACGAGCTCGCGGAGGCGGCCGGGCCGCTGCGCCGGGGCCAGATCCGCGACACCAACCGCCGCACGCTGCTGGGCCTGGTGGCCGAGGCCGGCTTCGAGGGGGTGGACCTGGGGATCGCCCGCGACGACCCCGACGACATCGAGCGGCTGTTCCGCGACGGCACCGCCCGCTGCGACGCGGTGCTGTCGTCGGGGGGCGTGTCCATGGGCGACTTCGACTACGTGAAGGTGGTGCTGGACCGCATCGGCGACATGAGGTGGATGCAGATCGCCATCAAGCCGGCCAAGCCGTTCGCCTTCGGGATCGTCGACGGCGTCCCGGTGTTCGGCCTGCCCGGCAACCCGGTGTCGTCGATGGTGAGCTTCGAGCTGCTGGCCAAGCCCGGGCTGCGGGCCATGGCGGGCCACGGCCCCGACGATCTCGGGCCGGCGCCGGTGAGGGCGGTCAGCGACGGCGACCTCGGCCATCGCAGCGACGGCAAGACCCACTACGTGAGGGTTGCCGCCCGGCGTGATGACCAGGGCGTGCTGCGGGTGAGGCGCTCGGGCGGGCAGGGTTCCCATCAGCTGGCGGCCATGACCCGGGCCGACGGGTTGGCCGTGGTGCCGGACGGCTCGCCGGCCGGCAAGGGCGACCCGGTGGACGTGATCCTGCTCTGAGTGTGATCGGCCTCGGCGCGGGCGGGTAGCCTGCGGGCCAATGGCGACCCAACTCGTCGACAGCTTCGGGCGGGTTCACCGGGACCTGCGGATCTCCGTCACCGACCGGTGCAACTTCCGGTGCACTTACTGCATGCCCGCCGAGGGACTGGAGTGGGTGCCCCGCGACGACCTGTTGACCTTCGAGGAGATCGCCCGGTTGGCTCGGATCATGGTCGAGCGCTATGGCGTTGACGGCATCCGGCTCACCGGCGGCGAGCCCACCGTGAGGGCCAATCTGCCGGTGCTGGTCAAGATGCTGGCTGAGCTGGACACCGATCTGGCCATGACCACCAACGGGGTGTCACTGGCTCTGCTGGCCGAAGACCTGCGGGCTGCCGGCCTGCGCCGGGTGAACGTGTCGTTGGACTCGCTTCAGGCCCCCCGCTTCGCTGAGCTGACCCGGCGCGACAGCCTCGATCGGGTACTCGACGGCATCGACGCGGCCATCGCCGCCGGGTTCGATCCGGTGAAGGTGAACTGCGTGGTCATGCGGGGACTCAACGACGACGAGATCGCCGACTTCGCCGACTTCGGGCGGCGCAAGGGCGTCGAGGTCCGCTTCATCGAGTTCATGCCCCTCGACGCCGACGGGATCTGGACCAACGATCTTGTGGTCGGGGTGGACGAGATCCTGGCTCGGGTCAACGACGCCTGTGCGGTGGAGCCGGTCGAGCGGACGTCGGCCCCGGCCACCCGCTACCGCTTCGCCGACGGGTCGGGGTCGGTGGGGATCGTGGCGTCGGTCAGCGACTCGTTCTGCTCGACGTGCGACCGGGTGCGCCTCACCGCCGACGGGCAGTTCCGCAACTGCCTGTTCGCAGTGACCGAGACGGACGTGCGGGCGCTGTTGCGATCCGGCGCGGGCGACGACGAGATCGCGGCCGCTCTGGAGGAGTCTGTGGCGTCGAAGTGGGCTGGGCACCAGATCAACCGGGTCCACTTCGTCAAGCCCCGCCGGTCGATGTCGCAAATCGGCGGCTGAGCCTTGCGGCTCGGGCCCCCCGCCCCGAATTGGCAGTGGTGGGGGCCGGAATTGGCGCTCTGGGCTTCCAATTCCCCGTGGGCGGCTGAGTGATGGGGTTCACCCATCTCGATCCGCAGGGCCGGGCTCGAATGGTGGACGTGTCGTCGAAGGAGCCGACCCGCCGCCGGGCCGTGGCCCGGGGCCGGGTGCGCATGGCGCCCGACGTGGCCGCGGCGTTGCGGGCCGGTGAGATCGGCAAGGGCGATGTGCTGGCCGTGGCCCGCGTGGCCGGGATCCAGGCCGCCAAGCGGACTTCCGAGCTCGTCCCCTTGTGCCACGGCCTGTCGCTGAGCTCGGTCGCGGTGGACTTCGAGGTGGGCGACGACTCGGTGGGGATCGAGGCGCGGGTGGAGACGGTCGACCGGACCGGCGTGGAGATGGAGGCGCTGACCGCGTGCAGCGTGGCGGCACTTACCGTCTACGACATGTGCAAGTCGATGGACCGGTCGATGACTATCAGCGACATCGCCCTGTGGGAGAAGTCCGGCGGCCGGTCGGGGACCTACCGGCGCGAGGACTCCTGAACCTTTCCGTTAGACATCCACCACTTGGCTTGTCATCGGTGCCATCCTTGTTGGGCCGTCGTCTGCATGTACGGGTCATGGAAGCGGCGTTTGGTGCGACAGAGGCGCACCAGTAGCGGCGGTGACTCGGTTCGTGCTTACGAGGAGGACAATCAACCCGTGACTCTGATCGTACTGACGGTGTTGGCCGCGGCCTGGCTCGGCTATTTCGCGCTGTGGTTCCGGGACAAGCGGGCGTCCCGGCTGCCGCGCGGCGAAGACATGGACGGCTTCACCCCGTCCTTCGGTGCCCTGGCCTCCGGGACGGTCTCAATCAGGAGCCTCGAGGAGGGTTCAAGATCGCGGGGGGACCTGTGGGATCTGCCCCGGACCCCGGAGCAGGCCCACCGCCGCCGCCGGCATGTGGCCACGATGCTCGCCGCGCTGGCCCTCGCGTCCCTGCTGGCGGTTCCGGTATTCGGGGCGACTGCGCTGGCCGTCCACGTGATGGTCGACGTGGTGCTGCTGCTGTTCGCGTTCGGCTCGGTCCACCGCCAGCAGCCGTCGGCCATCAACCTTGCCGACGTGCGGGTGCTCTATCCCGACCGGCCCGCTCCGAGCGACGCCGTGGCCACACCCCTGGGGCGCGTCGCCAGCGGCTGACACGTCCGCAGGCGAGCCGGGGGTGATGGGCTCTCGGAGGACGCGTCGAACCTGGGCCTCGCCGGTAAACTCGCCGGCTGCGGGGGTGTAGCTCAGTTGGCTAGAGCGCCTCGGTCGCATCGAGGAGGCCAGGGGTTCGAATCCCCTCACCTCCACCGCAAGCCTGCCGCCGGCTCAGTAGATCTTGGGGAAGATCCGGTAGGGCACCCGCTCCTGGTACTCGGCCCACTTCTCGGGGCCGTACTTCTGGGCGCACTCCCTCTCGTCGAAGCGCTGGCGGACGGTGAAGAACGAGATCACGAAGATGGAGTAGGTCCAGGCCCACAGGTTGCCGGGGTGGCCGAACACCAGGGCGAACGAGATGGCCAGGATCCCCTCGCCCAGGTAGTTGAAGTGGCGGGCGACGCCCCACCATCCGCTGGTCAGGATCTTGCGCTCTCCGGCCTCGATGTAGGTGGGCTCGACCCACAGGAACTTGCGGTCCGGCCACCGCTTGAACGTGTACTTCTGGAGGTTGGCGCCCCGGCCGATGGTCCATCCGCCCAGGAACAGCACGCACACGCCGACCAGCCAGAGGTACGTCAATCCGGTCGAGACCCCGGGATCGGGGTGAGCGGCCATTCCCCACAGCGGAATGATGAACAGCCACCCGTAGGCCACCAGGCCGCCCCACCACAGCTTGAAGCCGATGTGCTCGTGGATCAGGTCGTAGGTGTAGAGCTGGACCCGCTCCCAGATGAAGTAGTCGAAGGTGTAGAACGTCCAGAAGGCTGCGTACAGGTAGATGCCCGGGTTGGCGTCGTCGACGTTGCCGTGGTGCCAGGCCGCCCCCGACAGGGCGTTGAGCGACAGCATCGTCCCGCCGACCACGTACCACCACATCTTGATGTCGATGCGGTTGTCGAACAGCTGGAGCTCCTGGGACCGGCCCTCCCACAACGCCAGCCACGGGTTCTGTATCTCGCCCTTCGGCTGGGTGAACACCGACCACACCGCGAAGACCGCGCAGAAGACCGTGCCCCCGACCACCGCCCACAGTGACGACCGGTAGAACCAGTCGCGGGGCAGGCCGCCGATCTCGAACGCCCACACGATGTGTGCGATCACGAACACCAGCAGGCCGTTGAGCCGGTAGTTGCGGGGCTCGCCCGTCTCCCGGTCCTTCACGTAGCCGGTGACCCGCCTCGCGGGCAGGATGATCTGCAGCACGAAGAACACGGCGAAGATGATCAGCGGCGTGAAGAACGCCCAGACCGCTTCCTCGCCGGAGAGGTCCGCCAGATGCTCGATACCAAGCCAGTCAGCCACGGCCGGATACTAGTTGCTCGGTTGAGGGGGGCGGCTTGTTCTAGTCGAAGTCCTCGGGCATCAGCACGAACTCGGGGTAGGTCTCGATTCCCAGCTCGGCGGTGTCCTGGCCGAGGCGCTCGGCCTCTGCGCCCACCCGCAGACCCATGACCATGTCCATCACCTTCCACACGATCAGAGAGGCGATGAACACGAAGGCGCCGACTGCCACTACGCCGAGCAGCTGTGTGCCGAAGCTGGCGCCGCCCGCGATGCAGGCCGCCAGCGTTCCCCAGATGCCGCACACCAGGTGGGCGGGGATGGCGCCGACGACGTCGTCGATCTTGAGCTTCTCCAGAGCCTTTATGGCCACGGTGCAGATCACACCGCCGATGGCGCCGATGATTATGGCCCACCAGTGCTCGGTTATGGCGGGGGCGGCGGTGATCGAGACCAGCCCGGCCAAGGCGCCGTTGAGGCCCGCGAACAGGTCCATGCGACCGAAGACCGGCCGCGAGACGACCAGAGCGGCCACCACCCCGGCCGCCGCGGCCAGGTTGGTGTTGACTAGGACGTTGCTCATGGCCACCGCGTCGGCGGCGCTGCCCAGTGCCAGCTGCGACCCGCCGTTGAAGCCGAACCAGCCGAGCCACAGGATCAGCACGCCCAGGGTCACCACCAGCACGTTGGAGGGTGGGGTGGGCTTGACCGTGCCGTTCTCGCGGAACTTGCCGAGCCGCGGCCCGATGATCAGCACTCCGGCCAGAGCGGCCCAGCCGCCGGTGCTGTGAACGATGGTGGATCCGGCGAAGTCCACGAACCCCTGCTCGTCCAGCCAGCCGCCGCCCCAGTACCAGGATCCGACGATCGGGTAGATGAATGCGGTCAGGATCAGGGTGAACAGGAAGAACGCCCACATCTTGATCCGCTCGGCGATGGCGCCCGACACGATCGACGCCGCGGTGGCCACGAACACCATCTGGAAGAACCAGTCCGACATCACCGCATAGCCGTTGCCGACCACCTCGCCGAGGTGTTCGGCCGCGCCGTCGAGCAGGCCCAGCTCGGCGTCCGACGGCCCGTATAGGAACTGGAACGAGCCCACCACTTTGCCGACGTCGACGTACATCAGGTTGTAGCCGATGAAGTAGTAGGCCAGGCCGGCGATCGAGTAGATGCCGATGTTCTTGAGGCAGATCATCGAGGCGTTCTTGGTGCGCACCGCGCCGGATTCGAGCATCGTGAAGCCGGCGCACATCCACATCACCAGCGCGCCCCAGATCAGGAAGGCGAACGTGTTGAGGATGAACTGAAGCTCCTCGCGCGGCAGCCCCAGTGACTCGCCCTGTCCTGCGTCGGCCAGCGCAACGGCGGGTAGGGCGATCAGGAATGCGGTTGTCAGCAACGCGGCGCCAGCCGCCTCCAGACCGCGCCGTCGGGTGGCGATCATGCGGGTCTCCTTATGTCGAGGAACGGGCCAAGACCGGCCGCCACAATAGCAGTAGGAGCGAGTCTCGGTGACGTCCGGCACCAGTCCTGTCCACTGCAGGACCGGCTCTCGCCGCGGCCGCGTCGCACCTGTGCGCCTGTCAGGGGGTTCAGCCGCCGGCGGCGTGGGGATGCAGCGGGGCGTAGAAGTCGCGGTTCGCGGCCAGCAGATCGAAGACCGACTCGTCGCAGGCGGGCAACTCGGCGTCGGACGGGCCCAGCGGCGTGACCCGGTCGCCCCAGCGCGTCACGGTGGACCCCCAGGTGACGCCCCCGCCGAAGGCAGTCTGCACCACGATGGACCCCGGCTGGATCAGCCCGGCCTCCAGGGCGTCGGTCAGCGCCATCGGCACCGACGCGGCCGCGGAGTTGCCGTGGGTGGCGATATTGAGCATCACCCGTTCGGGATCGAGGCCGAGTCGCCGGCCGGCGGCAGTGATGATCCGCTCGTTGGCCTGGTGGGGGATCACCGCATCGACGTCGGCGAGGTCGAGCCCGGCTCGGTCCACCGCCCGCCGCACAGACTTCTCGATGCCTTGCACCGCGATCTTGAACACGGCCCGGCCGTCGAAGTGCAGGCGGTTGACGAACGGATCCCGTACATTGCTCAGCCGGCCGCGGGTGCCCAGGGTGGGGAACACCATGGTGCGGCCGGACACGCCGTCGGCGCCGAGATCGGCGCCCAGCACCCCGTCGCCGTTCCCCGACGGCTCCAGCACGGCGGCGCCGGCTCCGTCCCCGAACAGGATGCAGGTGGACCGGTCCCAGTAGTCCATCACCCAGTGCAGCTTCTCGGCCCCGACGAGCAGAACGCGCTCGGCGACGCCGCCGGTGATCATCGATGACGCGGTGGCCGTGCCATAGATCCATCCGCTGCACGCCGCGTTGAGATCGAAGGCCGCCGAGTTGGCCGCTCCGAGGCGCTCCTGCAGCACGCAGGCGTTGCTCGGGCACGTGATCTCGGGGGTGACCGTGGCCAGGATGAGCATGTCGATATCGGTGGGCTCCAGCCCGGCCGCGGCCAGCGCCCGGTGGGCGGCCACCTCGGCGAGGTCGGTGGTCTCCACATGGGAGATGCCTCGCTCGTGGATGCCGGTCCGCTCCACGATCCAGTCGTTGTCGGTGTCGACGAGTTGTGCGAGGTCGGCGTTGGTGAGCTTTACCGGGGGCACGCACTTGCCCCAGCCCGTGAACGTCGCCCGCATCCCCATAGCCCAATCAGATTCCCTCAGTGGCCAGAGTGACCACGGTGTTGAGCAGGACGTTGGCTCCGGCCACGAGGTCGTTCGGCTCGGTGTGCTCGGCCGGGTTGTGGCTGACGCCCCTCGCGCTGGGAACGAACACCATTCCCGCCGGACACACCCCGGCCAGGATCTGGGCGTCGTGGCCCGCTCCGGACGGCATCCTCCGCACTGACAGCCCCAGCGCCGAGGCGGTCGACTCGACCAGCTCCACGACCCGGGGATCGAACACCACCGGCTCGAAGCGAGCCACCCACTTGGTGTCGATCTCGACGTTCTCGGACTCGGCCACCCGCTTGACCTCCGCCAGCAGGCGCCGCTCGGCCGACTGCAGATCGTCGTCGTCGGTGTTGCGCAGGTCGATGATCAGCTGGGCCCTCGCGGCCACCACGTTGACGAGATCCGGATGCAGTCTCAAGGCCCCCACCGTTCCCACCTGGGTGCCGCCCATCTCGGAGGCGATGCGCCGCACGGCCACCACCAGCTCGCCCGCGGCCAGGCCCGCGTCCCGGCGCATGCTCATCGGGGTGGTGCCGGCGTGGTTCGACTGCCCGGTGATGTTCACCTCGGTCCAGGAGATGCCCTGGACGCCGGTGACCGCACCGATGCGCATGCCGTCGCGCTCCAGCACCGGCCCCTGCTCTATGTGGAGCTCCACGAAGGCGTAGGGAGCCGGTCCCGGACACGGCATCGGGCCGCGGTAGCCGATGCGGTCCAACTCTTCGCCGACCGACGCCCCGTCGGCGTCGGTGGTCGACATGGCCTCCTCGACGGTGAGGCCTCCCGTGTAGCAGAGGCTGCCCATCATGTCCGGCGGGAAGCGGGAGCCTTCCTCGTTGGTGAAGAACGCCGCGGCCAGGGGCCGCTCCAGCTCGACGTCCCGCTCGATCGCGGTCTCGATCACCTCCAGCGCGGCCAGCACCCCGAGGTTGCCGTCGTACTTGCCGCCGGTGGCGACGGTGTCGATGTGAGAGCCCATCATCACCGGCGGGCCGCTGCCGGCGTTGCGGAGGGTGGCCACGACGTTGCCGATGGTGTCGATGCTCACGTCCAGGCCGAGGTCGCGCATCCATGTGACCACCAGGTCGCGTCCCCCCTTGTCGGCGTCGGTCAGGGCGAGGCGGTTGTTGCCCCCTCCCGGGATCGGTCCAAGCTCGGCCAGATCCCACAGCCGCCGGAGCAGGCGGTCACCGTTGATCTCCAGGAGACGTCGGTCGCCGTTCGGCCCGGCCATGGGCGGCGAGGCTAGTCGCGACTCCGGGGTTCGGTGCCCTCCAGCGGCTCTTCCGGGGCGGGCGGGCTACTCGGCCAGGAATTCGAGGATCACAGACATCGACTCCTGCTGCTCGATGCAGTGCCCGTGGCCGCTGCCCTCGAAGACGGCCGGCCGGGCGTCGGGCAGGTTCTCAGCCATATACCGGGCGCCGGCGCCGCCCGGCCCGGCGTCGAGCGGGGTGAGCACGTCCTCCTTGACCCTGGGCGTCGGCGGCCCCTGCGGCGAGTGAGGGGCCCGGCCGGGTGCGGATGCGGGCTGAGCAGGAGCCTATATTGACGCCCGATGCCGCTGGAATCCGTGGTGGACGTGTCGGGGGTGAGCCCGCCGCCGTGACGCCCAGCCGCCGGCGGCTCGACGTCGAGTTGGTGCGCCGGGACTTGGCCGGCAGCCGCAGCGAGGCCCGCCACCTCATCGTCCAAGGGCGGGTGACGGTGGGGGGAGCGCCGGCGGCCAAGGCGTCGCGCCTCGTCGCTCCGGGAGAGCCGGTCGTGGTGGCGGCCGACCCGCCCCGCTACGTGTCCCGGGGCGGGCACAAGCTCGAAGCCGCGCTGGCCGGCTTCGGCGTCTCCGCGGCCGGTTGCCGGGCCATCGACGTCGGCGCATCGACCGGCGGCTTCACCGATTGCCTGCTGCAGCACGGCGCGGCGACCGTGGTTGCCATCGATGTGGGACGCAACCAGCTCCACGAGCGGTTGCGAGCCGATCCGCGGGTGGCGTCGTTCGAGCGCACGGACGTCCGGGGCGTCGACGAGGACGCCATCGGCGGACCGGCCCCGCTCGTCGTAGCCGATGTCTCGTTCATCTCGTTGCGTCTGGTAGCCGCCGACCTCTGCCGGCTGGCGACCGCCGACGTCGTCGCGTTGGTGAAGCCCCAGTTCGAGGCGGGCAGGGCTGAAGCCGACCGGGGCCGCGGCGTGATCCGCGATCCAGAAGTGTGGCGCCGGACTCTGCTAGGAGTTTGCCGCGCCGTTGTTGGCGCCGGAGCGGCCATCATGGGGGTCATGGTCTCGCCTCTGACCGGTGCCGAGGGCAACGTGGAGTTCCTGCTGCACGCCGACGTGCGCTTCGACGCCCGCGGTCTGAGCGACCCCGCCGGCGCGGTTGATCGTGCCGTGGCAGGGGCGCTCGGTCTCGGGGGGGCCTGAGACCGATGGCGGCCATCGGCCTGATCGTGCACCAGGGCCGCCCGGAGGCGACCGCCGCGGCTCGTGAGCTGTCGGTGTGGCTCACCGGGGAGGGTCACCGGGCTCGGATGCCGCCCGAGGAGGCGGCCGCCGCGTCGTGCCCGGACCTCGCGGCTGATCCAGAGAGATTCGCGGAGGGCCTGGACGCGGTGGTGACCCTCGGCGGTGACGGTTCGATCCTTCGGGCCGTGGAGCTGGTCGGCGAGTCGGGTGTGCCGATCCTCGGCGTCAACTTCGGCCGGATGGGCTATCTCACCGAGGTGGCGCCGGCCGACGCCCACGCTGCCATCGACCGGGTGCTGGCCGGCGATCACGGGGTCGAGGAGAGGATGCTGCTCACAGTGGAGTTCAACGCGCCGGATGGCGACGTCGGACCGGTACGGCAGCGGCGGGTCGCGTTGAACGAGGCGGTCGTGGAACGGCCCGCTGCCTCCTATGCGCTGCGCCTGGGGGCGTCGTTCAACGGCGAGCGGTTCACCACCTACGCGGCCGACGGCCTCATCGTGTCCACCCCGACCGGATCCACCGCATACTCGCTGTCGGCCCGGGGACCGGTCGTCGACCCAACCCATCGCGCCCTGCTGCTCACGCCGGTCTCGCCCCACATGCTGTTCGACCGGTCCATGGTGGTGGCCGCCGACACTCGCCTGCAACTCGAGGTCCTGTCGGACCGGGGCGCGGTGCTGTCGGTGGACGGGCGCCGGTTGGCGGCACTGAACCACCACGATGTCGTCGTGTGTTCAGCGTCGCCCCACCCGGCTCGTCTGGTGACCTTCGGAGCCCGCCGGTTCCACCAGGTGCTCAAGACGAAGTTCGGTCTCAATGACCGCTGACATCGCCCCGGGGAGTGCGCTTGCTCGCTGAGCTGGCGGTGCGCAACCTCGGCGTGATCGACGAGGTCTCCGTCATCCTGGGCGACGGCATGACCGCCGTCACCGGCGAGACGGGAGCGGGCAAGACGCTGGTGGTCGGCGCCATCGACCTGCTCACCGGCGGCCGGGCCGACGCCGCGCTGGTGCGCCCCGGCGCGTCCGGGGCCGAGATCGAGGGGCGCTTCGTCGCCGGCGAGGACGAGGTGGTGGTGCGCCGCGTCATTCCCCTCCAGGGCCGGTCCCGGGCTTATGTCGACGGGCGTCTGGCCACCGTGGGCGCTCTCGCCGAGTTGGGCCGCAGGCTCATCGACCTGCACGGACAGCACGCCCATCAGTCGCTCTTGCGGAGCGCGGTGCAGCGGTCCGCCCTCGACCGCTTCGCCGGGATCGACACGGGCGGGCTGGAGAACCTCGTCGACGAGTTGCGAGCCGTCGACGCCGGGCTGGTCGAGCTGGGCGGCGACGCCCGGGCTCGTATCCGGGAGATGGACCTGCTGCGCCATCAGGTGGCGGAGATCGATGGTGCGGCCATCTCGGGCCCCGACGAGGACGAGCGCCTCGACCGCGAGGAATCGGTGCTGGCCGACGCGGCCGCGCACCGCGAGGCCGCCGCTCAGGCGATCGGCCTGCTCGGCGCCGACGGCCCGGTGTCGGAGGGACTGGGCCGCGCCCACGCTGCTCTCGCCGATCGCGAGCCGTTCGTCGATCTAGTGGGGCGCATCGCCGACGCGTCGGCGGAGATCTCCGACCTCGCCGCCGAGGCCAGGGCCCGCTCGCAGGCGATCGACGACGACCCGGCCGCTCTCGCGGCCCGGCGCGAACGCCGGCAGCTACTGGCCGATCTGCGCCGCAAGTACGGCTCGACGCTGGACGAGGTGCTCGATTTCCGCTCGGACGCCGCCGACCGTCTTGCCGAACTCGAGGCCCACGAGGAGCGGGGGGCTGCTCTGGAGCGGCGCAGGTACGAGGCTTCGAGGCGTCTGGCGACCGAGAAGGCTCGCGTGCTGGGCGAGCGGTCCGTCGCCGCGCCCCGGCTGGCGGCCGCGGTCGAGCAACACCTCGCAGAACTGTCTATGGCCGGCGCCCGCATGGCCATAGCCGTCAACGGTGACGCGGGAGAGCAGGTCTCGTTCCGGCTGGCGTCCAACCCCGGCCACGAGCCACTGCCCCTGAGGAGGGTTGCCAGCGGGGGCGAACTGGCCCGGACCATGCTCGCGTTGAGGCTGGTGCTAACCGCCGGACCCCCGACCCTGGTCTTCGACGAGGTCGATGCGGGCATCGGTGGGACCGCCGCGAGGGCCGTCGGCCGCAGCCTGTCCCGTTTGACCGGCGCCCATCAGGTGATCGTCGTCACCCATCTCCCGCAGGTGGCGGCCCACGCCGACCACCATGCGGTGGTGGAGAAGTCCGAGGCCGGTGGCTCCGCGGCGGTGAGTCTGAGGACCCTGGGTGGCGAGGATCGGTTGGCGGAGCTGTCACGGATGCTCTCGGGATCGCCGCAGTCCGCATCGGCGCGCCGGCACGCCGAGGAGCTGCTCTCCGCCGCCTCGTCCTCGCGCGGCCGCGCCACGCCGCGTGGCCGAGCGAGCCCACCAAGCGCGTCCTGAGCGGCTTGATCCGGAGCAACCGCCCAAGCCGGCCTGACCACATCACCGACTTCACACCCCTCGACGACATCCCCAACCTCACCATCCACGGCCGCGACGACCAGAACACCCGACGCTGACCAGGCCTGCACCCCGCCCGCGTCGAAGACCCGCACCGAGCCCGGGCCCGGCATACGGGCTGGTCCGCCGGGTTCTTCGGTGATCGCGGTAGGGTGAGATCCCGATGACAAAGCACGTCTTCGTCACCGGTGGTGTCGTCAGCGGTCTGGGCAAGGGACTGACCGGCGCATCGCTGGGCCGTTTGTTGAAGGCCCGGGGTCTGCGAGTGACGATGCTCAAACTCGACCCCTACCTGAACGTCGACCCGGGCACCATGAACCCGTTCGAGCACGGCGAGGTGTTCGTCACCGACGACGGTGGCGAGACCGACCTCGACCTCGGCCATTACGAGCGCTTCATCGACGAGAGCCTGACCCGGGAGTCCAACGGCACGACAGGATCGATCTACTCGGACGTGATCGCCGCGGAGCGCCGGGGCGACTACCTCGGTCGCACCGTGCAGGTGATCCCCCATGTCACCGATGAGATCAAGCGGCGCATCGCCCGCCTGGCCGGCGACGACGTCGATGTCGTGATCACCGAGGTGGGCGGAACCGTGGGCGACATCGAGATCCTGCCGTTCCTTGAGGCGATCCGTCAGTTCCGGCTGGATGTGGGCCGGCACAACGTCAGCTATGTGCATGTCACGCTCGTGCCGTTCATCGGGCCCTCCGGGGAGCAGAAGACGAAGCCGACCCAGCATTCCGTGACCGAACTGCGGTCGCGGGGCGTGCAGCCCGACGCCATCGTGTGCCGATGCGAGACCCCCCTCACCAAGGAGCTCGAACTCAAGATCTCGAACCTGTGCGACGTGTCGTCGGAGGCGGTCATCACGTGCCCCGACGCGACCAGCCTCTACGAGATACCCCTGATCCTGCAGTCGCAGGGGCTCGACGACGTCGTGTGCCGGCAACTCGGCCTGGGCGCCGGGGCAGTGGACCTGGCCGAGTGGGAGGCTCTGGTGGGCCGCATCCGCGGGGCTTCGACGCCGGCGCGGATCGGTCTGATCGGCAAGTACGTGAGCCTGCCCGACGCCTACCTGTCGGTGATCGAGGCGCTCAATCACGCTGCCATCCACCACGGCGCCGACGTCGGCATCGAGTGGGTGCAGGCCGAGGAGGTGGAGGGGCTGCTGGTTGCCGGGCGCCTGCGTGATCTCGACGGCATCGTCATTCCGGGCGGTTTCGGCGAGCGGGGCATCGAGGGCAAGATCGCGGCGGCGGGGTACGCCCGCGAGCACTCGATCCCGTGTCTCGGCCTGTGCCTGGGCATGCAGGTGATGACCATCGAGTACGCCCGCAACGTTCTGGGGCTCGCCGACGCCAACTCCACTGAGTTCGACGCATTGACGCAGCACCCTGTCATAGACCTCATGGACAGCCAGCGCGGCGTCACCGACTACGGCGGCACCATGCGCCTGGGCGCCTACGTGGCCCAACTCCGTGCCGGCTCGCAGGTTGCCCGCGCCTACGGTGAGGAGGTGGTGTCGGAGCGGCACCGTCACCGCTACGAGTTCAATCCTCGCTACCGGAGCCGCTTCGAAGCGTCCGACGTGGTGCTCAGCGGCGAGTCGCCCGATGGGAGGCTGGTCGAGTTCATCGAACTGGACGGCCATCCCTTCTGGGTGGGCACGCAGGCTCATCCCGAGTTCAAGAGTCGTCCCAACCGGCCCGCGCCCCTCTTCAGCGGGTTGGTCTCCGCCGCCCTGGTTCGGGCCGCAGGCCGCAATCCCCGACTGCCTGAAATGAGCGACCTAGAGGCCGAGCGGATTGGCGGCGAATGGTGAGGACTCTGGCGGTTCGTTCAGCGAGGCCGTGGCCCGAGCGGCCCGTGAGCGCAGCGAACAGGAGCGGGCATCACGCGGCGGAGCCCTCGGCTCAGAGGCCGAGCGGATAGCCGGTGGAGCCGAGCGGCGGCTTTCGGAAGGTCAGCGAGCGCGAGATCCACGCCGGCAGGGTTGTGCGCCTGACCGAGAGCGTCTTCGCCACCCCCGACGGCGGGAGCATGACGAGAGATGTGGTCCACCACCGCGGCGCGGTCGCGGTTGTGGCCGTGGACAGCGGCGAGCTCGTGCTGCTTCGGCAGTTCCGCACGCCGGTGGAGAGCGAGCTGCTCGAGATACCCGCCGGCACCCGGGACGCGGGTGGGGAGGATCCAGCGGGCACGGCCCGCCGCGAGCTTGCCGAGGAGGCCGGTCTGGCCTGCGACTCGCTGGAGGAGATCGGGACGTTCTTCAACTCGCCAGGATTCTGCAACGAGCTGTCCCACCTGTTCCTGGCCACCGGGCTCCGTCCCGTTCCCCGCCGGCCCGACGGGGCCGAGGAGGAGTGGATGACCGTGGAGCGCGTAAGCCTGGAGGAGGCCGAGGCCATGATCGACCGGGGCGAGATCCGCGACGCCAAGACCATCATCGGCGTGCTCCTCGCACTGCGCCGGCTGGAGCGATGACTGTGAAGGCCTCGCCGCTCGCGCCGCCGCCCGAGGCCACCCTCGATGTCAGGGCCGAGGAGTTCCTGGCCTGGCTGGCAGTGGAGCGGGGCCGGTCCCGGAGCACGGTGGAGGCCTACCGGCGGGACTTGCGCCGCTACCAGGATCATGTCGCTGCCCGAGGGCGCAGCCTCGACGACGTCGGGGCGGACGACGTGGTCGCCTTCGTTCGCGGCTTGCAGCATGACGGCCTTGCCCCGGCCTCCGTCACCAGGACGCTGGTGTCGGTGAGGGGTCTTCACCGTTTCCTGGCGGCCGAGGGCCATCGCGGCGACGATCCTTCCGCCGATGTGGAGATCCCGAGCCTGCCCCAGGGCCTCCCCAAGGCATTGTCGGTCGCTCAGGTCCTCTCGCTGCTCGATGCGGTCGTCGGCGATGATCCCCTGACCCGCCGCGACCGGGCCGTGCTGGAGTTGCTCTACGGCACCGGCTGCCGGATATCCGAGGCCGGTTCGTTGTCGCTTCCCGGCGTCGATCTCCATGACGGCCTGGTGCGCGTCATCGGGAAGGGCGCCAAGGAGCGGATCGTCCCGCTGGGCCGATGCGCAGCCGAGGCGCTGGAACGGTGGCTGGCACCCGCGGGCCGGGGCGCGCTGGAGCCGGACCGCTGGGCCCGCCGGGGCGACGCCGAGGCCGTTTTCCTCAACCGCCGGGGCGGGCGTCTGAGCCGCCAGGGCCTGTGGCTGATCGTGCGTCGCCACGGGGACGCGGCCGGGCTCGGGTCACTGCTCACGCCCCATGTGCTGCGTCATTCCTGCGCGACCCACATGCTCGACGGCGGCGCGGACATTCGCATCGTGCAGGAGATGCTCGGCCACGCCTCGGTCTCCACCACCCAGATCTACACCAGGGTGTCGACCGAGCGGCTCCGGGCCGTCTACCGGGCCGCCCACCCCCGCGCCACCGCCTGAGCGGCGTGGCGGTGCCCGCGTCGCCGTTTCTCGATACAGTTGTCGGCCCACTCAACTGGTGCCTTGCCGAATACCAAACATCTCGTGATATGATGTGAATTACTGCAAATAAGGGAAATCCTGAACTGAACTCGGCTTTGAGAGGATGTTCTGTGGCCATCGTCACCTATTCCGAACTGGAACGGCTCGCATCCGCGGGCGGTTACGACGCTCGGGGGCGCGACATCAGCCGCATAACGGTGGCCCGCCTCCATCAGGTGTACGCCGGGTTGGCGAGACATGGAGGCGACGAGGTGCAGCAGGCCATCCTGGCGGCGTCCAAGCTGCGCCGTTGGTTCCTTCAGGGCGACGGCACGCCGCCGCCGGTGCGCGGCGCGGGCTTCGTGCACAGCAACCGGAACGTCTGGATGGCGTACACCACTTGTGAGCATCCTGCGCTGGTTCGCGGCAGCAACAGGGCGTTGGGCGAGTTGAGGAGTTACATGGCGCTGGCCATCACTCCCGACTACGACGGGTCGTTGCGGGCCAGGACCGATCCGCCGGTGAGCGTGGAAGCGATCGACGGCAGAGTGGTCCTGCGGTCGGAATTCGGTCACATTGCGCTCGATCCGCAGGGTGCGCAGCATGTCGAGCACTGGCTCTCGGTCACCATGCGACCCAGGGACAGGCGCGGCATACTATGCCTTCCCTCCTCGTGGGCGGACGGCTAGCCGGGCCTCGCGGCTGCCGCCTGGCGGCTAGACGTCGTCGAAATCCTCGGGCGCCAGCACGAACTCGGGGAGCGATTCGATGCCGAGTTCGCCCACGTCCTGGCCGACCTGTTCCACCTCGCTGTCGACCCGCACTCCGACGATCAGGTCGATGACCTTCCACACGATGAATGACGAGAGGAAGGCGAAGGCTCCGACCGAGAGCACGCCCACGGCCTGGGCGTCGAGATCGGCGCCGGCCGCGATGCTGGCCGCCAGCGTCCCCCAGATGCCGCACACCAGGTGGACGGGGATAGCGCCGACCACATCGTCGATCTTGACCTTCTCGAGGAGCCAGGTCGCGAGCGGGGCGAGCAAGCCGCCGAAGCCTCCGATGACGAGGGCCAGCCGGTGGTCTGTGATGTTCGGGCCGGCCGTGATCGAGACCAGCCCGGCAAGGCTCCCGTTGAGGGCGGCCGCGACGTCCAGTCGGCCGAAGATCGGTCGGGCGACCACGACCGCGACGATCAAGCCCGCGGCCCCGGCCAGGTTGGTGTTGACGAGGACGCCGCTCATTGCCGTGGCGTCGGATGCGCTTCCCAGAGCCAACTGCGACCCGCCGTTGAAGCCGAACCAGCCGAGCCACAGGATCAACACCCCGAGTGTGACCAGGAGAACGTTGGAGGGAGGGGTGGCCTTGACGGTGCCGTTGCTGCGGAACTTGCCGAGTCGGGGGCCGATGACGATCAATCCGGCCAGGGCAGCCCAGCCCCCGGTGCCGTGGACGACAGTGGAGCCTGCGAAGTCCACAAAGCCGATGTCGGCGAGCCATCCGCCACCCCATGTCCACGCCCCCACGATCGGGTAGATCAGCCCGGTGAGGACCAGTGTGAAGGCGAAGAACACCCAGAGCTTGACCCTCTCCGCGATGGCGCCGGAGACGATCGAGGCGGCGGTGGCCACGAACACCATCTGGTAGAACCAGAACGAGGTGCTGGAATGCCCGTTCTGAATGACGGCGGCGACCGAGTCGTCGGACCCGCCGAGCATCGCCACCTCAGCGTCTGACTGGCTGAAGAAGAGCCGGAACGATCCGATCGCTCCGCCGTCGACGTCGAGATGCATCAGGTTGTAGCCGATGACGAAATAGGCGACGCCCGCGATCGAGTAGAGGCCGACGTTCTTCAGGCAGATCATCGAGGCGTTCTTGGTGCGGACCGAGCCGGACTCGAGCATCGTGAACCCCGCGCACATCCACATCACCAGTGCGCCCCACGCCAAGAACGCGAAGGTGTTGAGAACGAACCGGGTCTCCTCGCTGACCCCGACCGGAACGATCTCGGCCTCGTCCGCGTGGGCGACGGACGGCATGGCGATCAGCAGACCGAGCGTGACGAGCGCCACGCCGGCCGATCCGAGAATCCTACGGGCTCTTGCCGGCATGGGTCGCTCCTTATGCACTCGAGAACGAAGATGGACAGTTCGAGGCGGAAGGGGGACCGCGAACTTTAGCAGTCCGCCACAGGGGCGTGTCAAGGTCTTCTGGAACAGAATCCATCGAGTCAATGCAGTTGCCAGTCTTTGATAACTCCAAATCACGAGATTGATTGAAACTACAGAATAGGCACAGACGACGCCGAGACCCTCATGTAGCAACTGCCCCCCGGCGGCTGGGACAGCATGGCCACCAAGGACGACCTCAAGGTCCTCGGGGCCACATTCGCTGCCGCCCTTGCCGACTTCAGGGTCGAGGTCAGGAATTCCGCTGCCGACTTCAGGGTCGAGGTCGCGAACGCTTTCGCCGAGGCGGCCAAGGAGCGGGCCGCGATGATCAAGAGTCAGGCCAGGCACCTCTACATGACCGGCTCCACCATCGCCCTGGCCACCATCTCCATCCGGATGGCGCTGCTCGCCGGCCCGGCCGGAGGCTGACCGCCGCGGCCCCCGGCTGCCGGCTAGGGAGCGAGCAGGCCGATATTGGAGCGGGCCCGCTCGAGGGTGACGGACGCGATCGCCCGGGCCTTCTCGATCTCCACCACCCACATCTACACCCGCGTGTCGACCGAGCGCCTCAGCGCGGTCTACCGGGCCGCCCACCCCCGCGCAGTGGCGGTGACTAGCCGTCGGACGTAGCCCACGGTCGCTTCCGTCTCGTCGATCCGCCCGTACCACGCGACGGCGACGCCGAGCGCCTCGGCGAGCAACTCATCACGCAATCGGGTATCGGGGACTGCGCTGAACAACTGAACGTCCATCATCCCCGTCAACCAGTCGACCTCCCGTGGGCCAAGGAGGACTAGTTGACCGGCGCGCTCTTGCCCGGCCGGGGTAGCGGTGCCGACGCTTCGGCGTCGGTCGGGGTGTGTCGGTCGTCTGGAGCAGAATCCATCGAGTCAGTGTAGTTGCTGATCTGTGATAACCAGGTTGATTGAAATTGCAGAAATAGATGCTACTATCGTTGCCGGCCCGCCTGCAGGGCGCTATCGGAGCCGTCGACGGCTCCCGCTAGTCGAGACCCACGAGTAGACGGGAGCCCGAAGTGGCGACAACCCAAGCACAGCGAGCCTCGCTGTTCAACACGTTGGCAGAACTGATGGGCACAGAAGACGCCGAGACCCTCATCCAGCAGCTGCCCCCCGGCGGCTGGGACAGCATGGCCACCAAGGACGACCTCAAAGTCCTCGCAGCCACATTCACCGCCGCCCTTGCCGAGTTCAGGGTCGATGTCACGAATGCCCTTGCCGAGTTCAGGGTCGAGGTCACGAATGCTAGGGCCGAGGACAGGAACGCCCTTGCTGAGTTCAGGGTCGAGGTCACGAATGCTAGGGCCGAGGACAGGAACGCCCTTGCTGAGTTCAGGGTTGAGGTCACGAATGCTAGGGCCGAGGACAGGAACGCCCTTGCCGAGTTCAGGGTCGATGTCACGAACGCCCTCGCCGAAGCGGCCCAGGAGCGGGCCGAGATCATCAAAAGCTACGCCGAACTCGTCAAGAGTCAGGCTAGGAACCTCTACATCACCGTGTCCACCATCGCCTTGGCCACCATCTCCATCTGGATAGCGCTGCTCGCTGGCCCGATCGGAGGCTGACCGGCAGCCCCGCCCCGCGCCGCCGCCATCGGTCAGGGGGCCAGCAGGCCGATGTTGGTGCGGGCCCGCTGCAGGGTGACGGACGCCATAGCCCGGGCCTTGTCGGCGCCGGTCTTCAGCAGCCGCGACGTTTCGGCCGGGTCGGCCTCCAGTTCGTTGAAGCGGGTCTGGATCGGCCGTAGCAGCTCTACCACCGCTTCGGCGGCGTCGGCTTTGAGCGGCCCGTACATGGAGTAGCCCTCGGCGGCCTCCTGCGGCGTTCGGCCGGTGGCCGCCCCCAGTATCGACAGCAGGTTCGACACCCCGGGCTTCTTGTCCACGTCGTAGCGGACCTCGGCTTCGCTGTCGGTGACGGCCGCCTTGATCTTGCGGACCACGCTGGCTGGGTCTTCGAGAAGGTCGACGGTGCCGCGAGGAGAATCCAACGACTTGGACATCTTGTTGGTCGGGCGCTGAAGGTCCATCACCCTGGCGCCGGCCGCCGGCACGACCGCGGCCGGCAGCTTGAAGGTGGGCCCGTAGCGGGAGTTGAACCGCTCGGCGACGTCGCGGGTGAGCTCGATGTGCTGGCGCTGGTCGGCGCCCACCGGCACCTCGTCGGCGTCGTACAGCAGGATGTCGGCCGCCTGGAGCGCGGGGTACGTGAACAGCCCGGCCGAGATGAACTGTTGCTGGCCCGACTTGTCCTTGAACTGGGTCATCCGGCTCAGCTCCCCGAACGACACAGTGCACTCCAGCAGCCAGGCGCACTCGGTGTGCTCCCGCACGTGGCTCTGCACGAAGATCGTGCACACCTCCGGATCGAGGCCGGCGGCCATCAGCATCTGCGACATCCGCAGAGTGGCCCTCCCCAGCTCCCCGGGCTCCGGCGGCACGGTCACGGCGTGGAGGTCCACGATGGGGTGGAAGGCGTCGGCGGTGTGCTGGATCCTCGCCCAGTTGCGGATGGCGCCCAGGTAGTTGCCCAGGTGCAGATCGCCGCTGGGCTGGATGCCGGAGAGGACCCTCACCATGGCGGGCCATGGTAGGCGGGTAATCTCGCGTTCAATGTCCAATGTGGCGAGCACGCCCGCCTACAGCAGACCGTCGAACGGTTACGAGGTGTCCACGCCCGCCTACACCGGACCGTTCGAAGTGCTGCTGCAGCTCATCCTGCGCGAGCAGGTGGAGATCTACGACGTCTGTATCGGCCGCATCACCGACGCCTTCCTGGCCGAGATCGAGCACCTGCCGGAGTGCGATCTGGAGGTGGCCACCGAGTTCCTGATGATCGCCGCGACGCTGGTGGAGATGAAGATCAAGCGTCTGCTGCCCGCAGAGACCGCCCTGGACCTCGACGACGAGCTGGAAGCTGTCTCGGAGCGGGACCTGCTGCTGGCACGCCTCCTGGAGTGCAACACCTTCCGGGACGCGTCGCAGACGCTGCGCCGGCTCTTCGAGGAGGCGGCCCGCAGCCGTCCGCGCGCGGTCGGCGTCACCGAGGAGCGGTGGCTCATGCTGGCCCCAGCGGTGCTGGAGGGAGTGTCTCCTTCCGATGTTCGGGCCGCCTACCTGAGGGCCGCCGCGACCCGCGCCGCGCCACGGGTGGACACTACCCACATCACGCCGATCTCGTTGACTGTGGGCGACGCCGTAGCTGAGTTGATCGAGGAGTTGACCATCCAGGGGCGGGCCACGTTCCGGCGCCTCACGGAGGGCGTCGATGATCGCCTCGAGTTGGTCGTGCGGTTCCTGGCCGTGCTCGAGTTGGTCAAGCAGGGACTGGCCGACGTCCAGCAGGCGACCACCTTCGGGGACATCGTCATTTCCTGGACCGGCAGCGATGACGTCGCCGCCCGCCAGGCCGCGACGGCGAGTGTGGACGCGTACGAAGGCTGAGAGATCGAGCGGGGGTTGGCGATGAGCGGTTCTGGTGACCACGCGATCCCGCCCGACTCCGTCCTTGCGGCGGCGCTCGAGGCCGTGCTGCTGCTGGCTGACGAGCCGGTGCCGCCGCAGGTGCTGGCGGCCGTCGTAGGGACTTCTACCGAGCAGGTTCGAGCCGCCTGCGATGCGCTCGCCGCCGAGTACGAGTCACACGGCCGGGGCTTCGTGCTGGCTCGGGTGGCGGGCGGCTACCGGTACCAGACGGCTCCCGGCCAGGACGTCTACGTGGAGCGCTTCGTGCGTGAGGGCCACGGCGCTCGCCTGTCCGCCGCGGCACTCGAGACGCTGGCCGTGGTGGCCTACAAGCAGCCGGTGTCGCGCCACCAGATCGCCGAGATCCGGGGAGTGAACGTCGACGGCGTAGTGCGGACGCTGCGGCGCCGCGGCTACATAGATGAGATCGCCCGGCTTCCCGGACCGGGGCAGGCGGTGCTGTACGGCACTACGCCGCAGTTCCTGGATCATCTGGGCCTCGACTCGCTTGACGAGTTGCCTCCGCTCGGCGAGTTCGTTCCCAACCCGGATGCGGTCGAGGCCATGGAGCGCCGCCTGAGGGTGGTGCCCAAGATCGGCGAGCCCGACCCGGACGGAGTCGCCGGCCACGCGGATGGGTGAGCCTCTCGTGTCGCGGGGTTGTATTCCCGCTCTTGTTCGCTGCGACCTGAGGGCCGCTCGGGCCTGCTGCCCGCTCTTGTTCGCTGCGCTCACGGGCCGGTCGGGCCCGGGGGCCTCGCCCGTATGGGGCGGTTTCGCTCGCCTACTCGCTTGGCCTCTGGCCGACCACGACCGGTGACACTGGCGGAGGGTGAGCGCCTGCAGAAGGTTCTGGCCCGCTGCGGGTTGGGGAGTCGTCGCGCCTGCGAATCGCTGATCTCGGCCGGACGGGTGCGCGTCGACGGCGCCGTGGCGCGGCTGGGCGCCCGCATCGATGCGACCCGGGCGGTGGTTGAGGTTGACGGCGTGGTCGTGGGTGTGCGACCCGACCTCGTCTACTATCTCCTGAACAAGCCCTCCGGAGTCGTCACCACCGCGCACGACCCGCAGGGGCGGCCCACCGTCACCGGCCTCGTTCCGGCCGAGCCCCGTGTCTTTCCGGTCGGTCGCCTCGATCTGATGACTGAGGGTCTGCTCATCCTCACCAATGACGGCGAGCTCGCCCATCGGCTCACCCATCCGTCGTTCGGCGTCACCAAGGAGTACCTGGCCCATGTGTCGGGGTCACCGAGGCCCGCAGCGGTGAGGGCCCTGCGTCAGGGCGTGGTGCTGGACGACGGGCCGACTGCTCCCGCCAGAGTGGCGCTGGTCGCGCCGGACGTGCTTCGCATCACCGTTGGAGAGGGGCGCAATCGGCTGGTTCGAAGGATGTGCGAGGCCGTCGGCCATCCGGTGACCCGGCTCGTGCGAACCAGGATCGGACCTCTGGCTGATCGGCGTCTGGCTCCGGGGCGCTGGCGATCTCTGACGGCCGCCGAGACCAGGCGCCTCGAGAAGGCCGCGGCGGAATGTGGTTCTCACCGAAATATCTAGAGAACCTGTCGTATGCGGGCAAGACCGGCATAGAGAATCTCGGCTCAACCCCGACGACGGTTAGTGGACAGAGCACTAGCCCTGAGCGAGGCCGTGGCCCGAGCGGCTCGTGAGCGCAGCGAACAAGAGCGGACACGGAGGCAGGCGGGCAGCACCGGTAGCATCGCCGTTCATGGCCCCAACCCGCAGCGCGATCATTGCCGGCCTGGGCCTCATCGGGGGCTCGGTGGGCATGGCGCTGCGCAGGGCCGGGTGGAATGTGACCGGGATCGAGCCCGACTCAGAACGGGCCTCCTCCGCGGCGGCCGCGGGCGCGGCGGACTGCATCGGAGAGCCCGGGCCCTGCGATCTCGCCGTCGTCGCCACACCGCCCTCGGCCCTCGCCGCAACTGCGCAGCAGCTCCTTGATGCCGGCGCAGCCATCGTCACCGACGTGGGCAGCGTCAAGGCCCCGGTGGCCGCCTCGGTGAACGATCCCCGGTTCGTGGGCGGCCATCCCATGGCCGGCAGCGAGCAGGATGGCCTGGCCGGAGCCCATCCCGACCTGTTCCGGGACGCGGTCTGGGTGCTCACACCCACCGCGATGACCGACGATGCCACTCTGGCGGAGGTGCGCGAGATCGTCTCGGGGCTGGGGGCGCAGCCAATCGCCCTGGCACCGGAGCGCCACGACGCGCTGGTCGCCGTCGTCTCCCATGTGCCCCACCTCACTGCGGCCGTGCTGATGCGCATCGCGGAGGGCCGCGCGACCGAGCACCGCGCCCTGTTGCGGCTCGCGGCCGGCGGTTTCCGGGACATGACCCGGGTGGCCGCGGGCCATCCCGCGATCTGGCCCGAGATCTGCGTCGAGAACCGCGCCGCCATCACCGACGTCCTCGACGAACTGCTGGACGAGCTGGTCGAGATGCGCTTGATCATTTCCGGGGGCGACCGCGCCGAGTTGCTGGCCCGGCTGGAGGCCGCTCGCGACAGCCGGCGGAGCCTGGCCGTCGGAGCCCCCGAGCCCTCGCAGCTGACCGAGGTCCGGATCGCCATCCGCGACCAGAAGGGGGAGTTGGCCAGGATCACGACCCTTGCCGCCGACCTCGACGTGAACATCTGCGACCTGGAGATCGCCCACTCTGCAGAGGGTCCCCGCGGGGTGGTTCTGGCTCTGGTCGACAGCGACGCGGCCGAGCAGTTCGCGCGGAGCCTGACCGAGGCCGGCTACCGGCCGTCACTCAACCCGCTCGGATGAGAGGCTGAGCGAGCAGGAGGCGATTCGTGAGGTCATTGGCGAAGCACTCAGTGAGGCCGTTGCCCGAGCGGCCCGTGAGCGCAGTGAACAGGAGCGGGAAGCACTGCGCCGCACTGCGAGGCGGCATCACTTGCCCGCGCATGCTCTGATGGAACAGTCGCTGGCCATCGACCCGCTGCAGGTCCCCCCGAACGCGACGGTGAGGCTGCCGGGATCCAAGAGCATCACCAACCGGGCTCTCGTGTGCGCCGCGCTGGCTCCGGGTGAGACCACGCTGACCGGCGCTCTCTTCGCCGACGACACGGAAGCCATGGTGGAGGCGGTCAGGTCGCTGGGTGCCCGGGTGATCTGCACGCCCGAGAAGGCCGCCATGCGGATCCGTGGCACCGCAGGGACGGTTGCAACGCCTGAGGGAGCGGTGGTGGACGCCCGCATGTCGGGCACGACGAGCCGTTTCGCGGCGCCGGTGCTGGCCCTGTCTTCCAGGCCGGTGACTCTCGACGGTCATCCGCAGTTGAGGGCCCGGCCCTTCGGAGACATGGCCGACTCGCTGCGACGGCTCGGCGCGCGTGTGGAGTTCCCCTCCGGGGGCGACGGTCTGCCGATGCTGATCTGCGGACCCATCCGCTCCGACGAAGTTGCGGTGGCCACCGATCGTTCCAGCCAGTTCCTCTCCGGGCTGATGCTGGCCGGGCCGCTCGTACCCGGTGGGCTGAGCTTCAGCATCGACCGAGCGGCCGTGAGCCGGCCCTACGTGGAGATGACGGCGGCAGTGATGCGGTCGTTCGGAGCCACCGTCGTAGTTGGGCCCGAGGCAGTGCATGTGGAGGGCGACGGCTACGCGCCGGTCGAGAACTACGCGGTGGAACCGGATGCTTCGGCGGCGTCCTACTTCTGGGCGGCGGCCGCCATCACCTCGGGGACAGTGGGGGTCGAGGGTCTCGGAGCCGGCTCCATCCAGGGTGACGCCCGCTTCGTGTCGCTGCTGCGGCAGATGGGAGCGTCGACGGAAGAGGTCTCGGGTTGCACCACCGTGACCGGCGGTCCGCTGCGGGGCGTCGAGGTTGATCTTGCCGACATGTCCGACACCGCTCCCACGCTGGCCGTGGCGGCGTCGCTTGCGTCGGCGCCGACCACGGTGCGGGGCATCGGGTTCGTGCGGCGCAAGGAGAGCGACCGGATAGCCGCCGTAGTCTCGGAGCTCCGCCGGTGCGGCGTCGAGGCTCGGGAGTTGGCTGACGGGTTCGCGGTGGTGCCCGCTCGGGCTCCGGTAGGTGCTCTAGTCCGCACCTACGACGACCATCGCATCGCCATGGCGTTCTCGGTGCTGGGTCTGGTCGTGCCGGGAATCCGGATCGAGAACCCAGGATGCGTGGCCAAGACGTTCCCCGGCTTCCACGCGGCGCTGGAGGCGTTGAGGGTATGAGGTTCATCGCCCAGATGAGGGTCACAGCCAGATGAGGGTCATCGCCATCGACGGTCCGGCCGGCTCGGGCAAGACCAGCGTCGCCCGGGCCGTGGCCGTCCGGCTGGGCTTGGAGTACCTCGACACCGGGGCGATGTACCGGGCGGTCACGTTCGCGGTGTTGCGGGCCGGCGGGGATCCCGCCGACGGCGGCTTCAGCGCGAACGTGGCCCGCGCCATCGATCTGCGGGTCACCGGCGAGCAGGTCTTCGTCGACGGCGTGGACGCCACCGTGGAGATCCGGGGCCGGTCGGTGAACCGGGCTGTGAGCCTGGTCGCGGCCCACCCGGAGGTGCGGTCCGAGATGGTGGTCCGCCAGCGCGAGTGGGTCCGGCGGCGCGGTGGGGGAGTGCTGGAGGGGCGCGACATCGGCACAGTGGTGTTCCCCGACGCTGCGGTCAAGGTCTACCTGACCGCCGACCCCGCGGTCAGGGCCATGCGCAGAGCCCGCCAGGACGGCCTCGCCGACGTAGGCAACCCGCTCGGCAGCGGCCTCGAAGCCGCGGAGGTCGAGGCCGTCGCCGCCGATCTGGCCCGGCGTGACATGATCGACTCCACTCGCCGCGCCGGTCCGCTGGCTGTGGCCTCGGATGCATTGGTTATCGACACCACGGACAAGACCTTCGACCAGACGATCGAGAGAATCCTGGAACTGGTATGAGTCGCAGCGTGCGGGAGCAGATGCTGGAGGCGGTATGAGCCGCAGCGTGTACGGGCGCTTGAGCCGAGCCGGCGCCTCGGCCGACGGAGCCTTCCGTCGCAGCCACCAGCCCCTATGGGGACGGCTCCTCTACCGGGTGCTGTGGTCGATGGTTTTCGCCCTGTGCAAGGTCCTGTTCAGGCTGCGGGTGGAGGGCAAGGAGAACTTCCCGCCCGGCCCGTTCATCCTGTCGCCGGTGCATCGGTCCTTCATCGACACCCCGATAGCCGGGATGGCCACCAGGAGGCGGCTGCGCTTCATGGGCAAGGAGAGCCTGTGGGAGAACAAGCCCCTGGGCGCCCTCCTCTCGGTGCTCGGGGGCTTCCCGGTTGAGCGGGGTACAGCGGACCGCACCGCGCTGCGGGCCGCGACCGACGTGCTGTCGCTCGGCGAGCCGCTGGTGATGTTCCCCGAGGGGACCCGCCGCAGCGGAGAGCGGATCCGGCGCGAGGACATGCTCGACGGCCCCGCGTTCGTAGCGGGCCGGGCCGGGGTTCCGATCGTCCCCGTCGGACTCGGCGGGACGGTCCGGGCCCTCCCCGTGGGGTCGGTGATCCCCCGGCCGCGTCGGGTTGTGGTTGTCGTGGGCAACCCGATCCCACCGCCTGCCAAGGTCGATGGGCGGCTGCCGCGCCGGGTGGTGAGCGAACATACCGATCGCCTGTTCGATGAACTGGGCGACCTGTACGCGGAAGCTCGCGTGCTCGCCGGCCAGGAACCGTCCCCGACCTGAGCGCCCGCAGGCTCAGGCCGCGGGGCGCGGGCTGAGTCTGTCGAGCAGATCGCTCGCGTCGATCGAGCGATCGTTCAAGGGCTCCCGGCTGGTTGCGTGGGATCCGAGGGTCACGATCGCGGCTGCCTCCACGGCGGCAAGCAGGTCGCGGAGGTTGCGCGGGGGAGGGAAGTACTCGTCCTCGTCGATGACGGTTACCTCCTCGACGCCCTGGGCAGGGGCAAGCCGCTGGATGACGCCCCGGACCAGTTCCTCGGGCGCGGACGCGCCCGCGGTCACGCCGATCGTTCCCGCCAGGTCGGGGGGAATGTCGTCGGCGTCGTTGATCCTCAGAACCCTGCGGCAGCCCGCCTCTGCGGCCAAGTCCACCAAGGACTGGGTGTTGGAGGAGTTGGCCGAGCCGATGACGAGCACGGCGTCACACTCGGGCGCGATCTCCAGCATCGCCGTCTGCCGGTTCGTGGTCGCAAAGCAAAGGTCGCTGATGCTCGGTTGCCACAAGTCGGGGAAGCGCCGGCGGGTGTGTTCCAGCACGCCCTCCCACTCGCGGTGCGAGAGGGTGGTCTGGGCCAGGACGGCGACCGGCTCCTTGAACTCGGGCAGGGCGGCCACCCCTCTGGCATTCTCGACCCGGTGTATGGCATAGGGGGCGACGGCCATCGTTCCAACCGCCTCCTGGTGGCCCTCGTGGCCCACGTACACGATCTGGTAGCCCTTGGCTGCTCGGGTCTTGACCTCGTGATGGACCTTGGTGACCAGGGGGCACACCGCGTCCACTAGGTAGCCGCCCCGGTCGCGGGCCGTCTGCACAACCTCCGGAGCGGAGCCGTGGGCTGAGAGCATGATGGGCTCTCCCGGCGGCACCTCGGCGATGTCGTCCACGAAGACGACGCCGGCACCCTCGAAGCGCTTGACCACCTTCTGATTGTGGATTATCTCGTGATAGCAGTAGACGGGCGGGCCGAAGGCTTGAATCATCCAGGTCAGCGCCTTGATGGCCATGTCCACCCCGGCGCAGAAACCCCGGGGCGAGGCCAAGAGAACCCGGTCGATCACGCTCGTCAGGCTAGTCTGTAGAGTCGTTGTTGTTGTTGCGCACGCGGACTCGCCCTAACTCGTTGGGCCGAGATGGACGTGTATCCACGTTCTGCCGCGGTCAATGCCATAGACTCCTATTGATCTCTTCGTAGGGCATGCTGTCCATGCGACGAGCTTCGAATCACCTGAAAATATACAAGAAGTATCGAAAGGCACTAAGGCCATGATCGACGAAGAACAACCCGAGCAGTCTCAGATCGAGTGGCTGGGCACGACCGCAGCGGCCAAGCGCCTCGGCATCACGACGCGAACGCTTTACCGGTTCATCGATGAGGGATACATCGCGGCCTACCGGATGGGTCGAGTCATCCGTGTCAAGGGCGTGGACGTAGACGCTTACATCGAGTCATGCCGGATCGAGCCGGGCACTATCTCCCACCTGTATCCCGAGGTGGCGCCACGGGCCCCGGATTCGGATTCAGGGGACGAGTAGACCCGATCAGCCGGGGTCAGCGCCGGATCTCGTAGTACCAGTTGGTCGGGTCCAACTCCACCTCATGACGGATGAAGCGGGTGAACCCTTCGCTGGTGACCATCTCCTCCAGTCGGGCGGGGTGGAGCCCCAGAGTGCCCAGGCCCTCACCACCCGGTTCTGACAGCGCCGAGGACATGCAGTAGAAGACCGACATCGCGTACATGTAGGGCAGCAGCGGGATCTTGCGGTTGGACTCCAAGTCCCCGCGCCCCTTGATGTCGGCCACCAGCCACCAGCCGTCGGCGGCCAGGTTGCGTCTGGCGGCCACCACGGCCTCCTGCGGGCGGGGCAGGTCGTGCAGGACGTCCAGGGTCACGAGCAGGTCCGCGGGGCCGAAGCGGTCCAGGTCGTCGAAGGTTCCCTGCTCGAACGTCAAGTTGTCGAGGTCCGCCTCCTGTGCGTTTCTTCGAGCCGCGGCGAGCGCCCGCTCGGATGGATCGACGCCCACCACGGTCGCCGTGGGGAAGCTCGACGCCAGCAGCCTGGCCGCGACGCCGGCTCCGCATCCCACGTCCACAATGCGAGCGTCGCCGGCCTTCAGCCGGTCGGTCGCTCCGTCGAAGGCGGCCAGCACCACCGGCACCAGAAAGCTCTCCTGACGTGCCGCCGACATCGCGCACTGCATGTGGCAGGCGTGGTCTCCGTGCTCGGCCCAAGTCATCCCCACCCCGGTCCGGAATGCCTCCGCCGTGCGCTCGATCTCGTCGTGCGTCATGGCTGGCCCGTACACCCCGGGCATGAAGGACCAGTGGTCGCTGTCGGTCAGCGCTACCCGTGCCTCGGGAGTTAGCGCGAACCGGCCGTCGTCGTGCTGAACGATCTCTGTCGCGGCCATGCCGTGCAGCCACTCTCGCACCCAGCGCTCCTGGAGGCCGGCTGCTTCCGCCAGTTGGTCGCTCGTGCACGGCTCGGAGTCTCGCAGCGCCTCCCACATTCCCAGGCGCGTTCCCAGGTGCATGAGGGCCGAGACCATCTCGCCCTGCTTGATCCGGAACAATTCCAGGATCGTGAGGGGAAGCCGCTCGGGATCGAACTCTGTGCGCATGCCGCTCAGTCCGGTGCCTGCTTGGGGTGCGCGGCCTCCTCGGAGCGGACGGCTGCGTCCTGGTAGATGCCCCGGTCCATCAGTGACAGCTCGCGGTCGCGCCGCACGCGGTACACCTCGGCCCTGACGGCGTGCACCTCGGTGTCGGCGGGCGCAGCCTGAACGGCCCACTCGGCCAGCTGGCAGGCCAGCCGCAGGTCGCCGTTCTCGCAGAGTTCTCGGGAGGTTCGCAGGTGCGGGACGGTCTGCGTGGTCACGAGCGGGCGACCGGAATCGAACCGGCATCATCAGCTTGGAAGGCTGAGGTTCTGGCCGTTGAACTACGCCCGCGGCGCCCTCACGGTACCGGTCCTCGACCGCTGCGGTGCTGCTCGGCCCCTGAACCTCACGCCGCCCTGGTGACGGTGACGGTGTAGGTGTAGGTGTCGTCGCCGTTGGGGGCGGTGACGGTGACGGTGACGGTGTTGTCGCCCTCGGCGAGGTCGACCTGGTAGCCGGGGTCGTTGTTGCTGGCGTCGGTGGTGGAGGTGCCGTCGGTGTTGACGACCTTGACGGCCACGGCGGCCGAGCCGCCGGTGTGGGCCTGTTCCCAGCTCACGGTTGTCTGGTCGACGGAGTTGGCTACCTGCGCGGTGTAGTCGGGTCTGCCGTGGATGAAGTGGCCGAAGTCCACGTCGCTCATCTCAAGGGAGGACAGCTTCGCGTTGGCCGGCAGCTCGTAGGCGTGGAGGTGCAGCGTTTCGCTGTCGACCACCCACATGGTCTCGCCGTTGGACCACATGTTGCGTGGGCTGTGGATCCCGTCTTTGCCTACGAGGACGTCCAGCCCCGGGGTCCGGCTGCCGTCGGACAGCTTGTAGGCCTCCAGCGCCGATCCGCTGTCGGCCGTACTGGACACCACCCACATCGTGGTGCCGTCGGACCAGATGCCGTAGGACACGTCCCCTATGAACCAGCTGGAGACACGCCCGATGGTGGTGATGGGAATGTCTTTGTCGGCGGCCCGTTCCTTGGTCTCGAAGTCGTAGGCCCACAGCTTGCCACCGAACGCGCCCCGCAGAGAGGTTCGAGACCCGTACACGTCCATGAACGCCACCCAGATCGTCTCGCCGTCGGACCACAGGTCCCGTGCGTTGATCCGCTCGGTCTCCTTCCTGATGAAGGACTCGCCGCTCGCGGCGCGCGGCCTGCCGAACTTCTCCATGTCGATGGCCTTGATCAGATCGCCCCCGCTTTCTCTGCGCTGGGTGAAGCTCTCGGAGACCCAGAGCGTGTCCCCGTCGGCCCACATCCCCCTGAGATATCCCTGGTTCGGCAGGTCCGCCTCCAGGTAGTCCTTCGCCGGTATCGCGTCTCCGGTGTCCAGGTCGTAGGCCTGCACCATCGGGTTGGGGCCCGGATTGAGCACCCACATCGTGTCCCCGTCGGACCACAGGTCGAAGAGCGAGGAGAGCGAGAGGGTGCCGTCGGCGGTGATGTCCTTGGTGGAGTCGCGGGTGATCCGGGTGCTGGCGCGTATGGCCACGGCGTAGTGCTTGGGGTCCGAGCCGTCCTGGGGGGTCACCACGATGTCCACGACGACCGGATCTCCCCCGGTCGCCACTTCGTGTGTCGTGGCGGTGGTGGTGTCGCTGTCGGCGGGCGTGATCTGCACGTCGGCTTTGGTGTTCATGGGCGTGGCCGTGACCGTCGTGGTCAGCCCGTTGGTCTCCTGCGCGGCGGTCAGCGCATAGAAGTAGCGGGTGCGGTCCTGGTCGAAGGCCGGTTCCAGGGTGACGCCCGACAGCGTCAGCGCGCTGAGCCTTGCGTCGCTGGAGAGCGTGCCGGTGGTGCCCTCCAGCTGCGTCAGCACCACGGTGTAGGTCTGCGTGTCGCCGTGGTGGGTCACCGTCACGGTGATGGTGGTCTCGCCGTTGGCCACGAGGTCCACCTGGTGGCCGTCGGTGCCGCTGGCCGCGTCGGCGGGCGATATCTCCACGTCGGCGCCCGACCAGCGGGCTCGGGGGTTCACCGTCACCTGGGTGACGTCGCCGGCCACGTTGCGCGAGTACTCGTAGGTGTCGCTGTCGAACGAGCTCAGATTCACGCCGCTCACCGACAGGCGCGACAGCCTGGGGTCGCCGGGCAGGTCGTAGATGTACACCTTCCTGGAGTCCTCATTGCCCACCCACATGTTCTCGCCGTCGGACCAGAGCCCGCGGGGCCTGTCGTTCTCCGCGGCCAGTTGCGGGATGTCGAAGGCCATGTCCCGGGCCGGCCGATGGCGATGCTGTCGCGATTTGGATCTGAAGGTGTATCCCATCACGCGGTCCCTGTCCGCGTCCGCCACCCACAGGAAGGGTCCGTCGGACCACACGCCCGAAGGCCGGTCGTTGTCGTGCGCCAGGAGCACCTGGAGCCTGCTGCCGGAGCCGTCCAATCTGCGGTACCAGAGGTTGCCCTGGTAGGAGATGTTCCCCGCAACGTAGACATCCGACCCGTCGGACCACATGTCCGACATCGTTGAGGTCGTGAATATCCCCCGGAAGCTGAAAGCGAAGTCGCTTGCGGGCTTGCGGTCCCCGGCGGAGTGCTGGGAGGGCTCGGCGGTGTCGTCGTTGCGGTGGTAGGCGTACACCGTGTGGCCGTTCTTGACGGAGGTCCACACCGTGTCGTCGTTCATCCACAGCCCGGCGACGCCGCCGCTGTTCGCGGGGACGTCCAGGGCGATGTCCTTGTCGCTGTCGCGGTCGCCGTTCGCCAGCACGAACGCGTACAACCTGCCGAGCACGCTCGGGGTGCGGCCCTGGGCCAGCACCCACAGCGTCGTCCCGTCGGACCACAGCCCCTGGGGCAGCAGATGATCGGGTGTCGAGGCCGAGCTCAGCGGGATATCCGAATCGGCGTCCGTTCGCACAACCAGGTCGTTCGGGTCGAAGGAGCCGACCAGGCCCTTCGCCGGCGCCGCCGGGGCGTAGGAGTCGACCGGGTCGTTCGCCGGCGCCGCCGGGGTGAGGAAGTCCACGAAATGGACGAAGCGCACCCCGTCGGGGGTGGTGCCGTACTCAAACCCCAGCACCGGCGCCGGTTCTGGGGCGGCTTGGGTGGTGGCTGTGGTGGGGGGGTTGTTGATGGTGACGTTGTTGGAGGTCATGCGCAGCCGGTACTGGTAGGTGGTGTCGGCGTCGACGTCGTGGTCGGTGTGGGTGTAGGTGGCGTTGTGGGGCTGCCATTTCAGCGAGGCGACTGCGGTGTTGTCGCGCAGGACCTCGACGGTGTCTATGGGTCCCCATTTGCGGGGTTCGGGCACGGTCCAGGCCAGTTCGACTTGGTCGTGTGCGGCGCTCGCTTGCAGCTCGGCCGCCGCGGGGGGGACGGCGACTTGGAGGACGTCGCCGTTGAGGGCGCCCGCGGCGCCGGCGAAGACCCGGACCTGGTACTTGTAGGTGTGGCCGGGCCAGGGCACGGTGTCGGTGTGGCTGTAGGCGGTGGTGCCGCGCTGCCACTGCGGGCCGGCCGCGATCGGGTGGCCCTGGAAGTTGCGGTACAGCAGCATGTAGGGCGACGCCGCGAGCCACGACGGCTGGGGCGGCACCGTCCAGGCCAGCGCCACCTCGGAGCCCTCCACGACCGCGGTCATGCCCACCGGCGCGGCCGGCGGGTCGGTCTGGGTGGCCACCTCCACCGGCTGGGAGTACACGTCGAACCACGCGCCCCGGTTGTGCTGGACCACCAGCCGCACCCGGTAGCGGTAAAGCGTGCCCGCGGCCAGTCCGCCGTCGCGCTGGCTCCAGTCGCTCGCCTCGTCTGTCTCCAGGTCGTCGTAGACCCACAGCGACCGCACCGCCTCGCCGCGCTCGTCGAGGCGCTCCAGATACATGTCGCCCACATACACGCCCTCAGGCTGCGCGGGCACCGTCCACGACAGCGTCACCGACCGATGCGTCGACACCCCCGCCAAACCAACCGGCGCAACCACCCCGGACGCCTCCACCCCGGGCGTGTCCACCCCAGACGTCGCGTCGCCGGGCGTGGCGTCGGTGGGCGTGTCGTCGGTGGGCGGCGTGGTGTCGGTGGGCGGCGTGGTGTCGGTGGGCGGCGTCGTGTCGTCGGTGGCTTGGGTGACTGTGACGTCGACTCGGGTCTGGGCGGTGGCGCCGTTGCCGTCGTCGGCCTGCACCGTCAGCTCATAGGACGGGCCGGTCCCGTGGTCCAGTGCCGCGGCCACCGTGACGGCCCCGCTGGCGCCGTCGACGGCGAAGCTGGCGTCGGTGTCGCCGGCGGCGATCGTGTAGGCCACCGTGTCGTCGTCGGCGTCGGAGGCCGACACCGAGCCCACTGCTGTGCCCGCGGCCGCGTCCTCGGCGACGGAGAAGCTGTAGGACTCGGCGCCGAACACCGGCGCGGAGTTCGGCGCGTCGGTCAGCCCGAACCGCAGGTAGTAGCCGGTGGCGGCATCCTCGAGGGCCTCCACTCGGATGTAGTAGGTGCCCGCAGCCAGAGTGACCCTGAGCCACTCGATGTGCACCTGGTCCTTGGCCGGGTCAAGCGGCGGCCCCGCCACCGCCACCACCGCGCCCGCAGAATCCTCCAGCGTCACCGCCAACTCCACGCTCTGACCGCGCGCCCCGAGCCCCAGCACATGGCGGCCGTCGGTGCTGAACGTGAAATAGTCCACCGCGTCGCCGCCGGAGCGGTCAAGCGACAACCCCCGAAAGAACTGCCGGCCCCCCTCAGGGGACTGAACCCCCAACGACACCGCGCCCTCCCGCACGCCGTCAGGATCAACAGGCTGCTCCTGAGCCAACACCGGCAAGGCGTAGACCAGCACCGCCACCGCCGCAACCAATACAACAACAGCCCGCGCCGTCGCCCTCACCGAGAACCACAACAAACCCATCGCACTGCCTCTCCAACAGATCGGGCCGCCGCTCAGTCCAGCTGGACAGGCATCCCACCTTACTGACAGGCCCGCCATGATGCGCAACAGACGCAACAACCGCAAGAAGAGCACGACCCCGTGGCTTGGAAGGCTGAGGTTGCAGCCGTTGTGAGGTGGACTCGTTGGTGAGAATCAGTTCAGTAAGTGAGGATTTGGCTAGTAGGTGAAGGCAACCGCCCGCGTGGACCCTCGGGACACACGCCATCTGCGCTGGCTCGCGGACCGCCTGGGCCCACGAGTGCTCGACGCCGTAGTCGTGATACACCGGCGCCGAGGCCTACCGGGACAGCAATGGCATCGCCGTAGTGCCCGCCGGCCTCCTGGGTCCCTGACCCACGGTCTGTTCTCGTCCTTGCCGGGTGTCAGGTCGAGGCTCGGGTGACGGTGACGGTGTAGGTGTAGGTGTCGGTGCCGTTGGGGGCGGTGACGGTGATGGTGATGGTGTTGTCGCCTTCGGCGAGGCTCACCTGGTAGCCGCCGTCGTTCTCGTCGGCGTCGGCGGTGGAGGTGCCGTCGGTGTTGACGGCTTTGACGGCCACCGCGGCCGAGCCTCCGGTGAAGGCCTGCTCCCAGGCGACGGTGGTCTCGGAGACGTCGTTGGCTACCGACGCGCTGTATTCGGGGCGGCCGTGGATGAAGTGGCCGAAGTCCACGCCGCTCATCTCCAGCGAGTACAGCTTGGCGTTGGGCGGCAGCGCGTAGGCGTGCACGCCGACGTCGCGGACGCGCACGCCGGAGTATGTGCGCTGCTCGGGGTGGGGCTCCCAGCCGGCGTCGAGGACCCACATGGTTCGGCCGTCGGACCACATGCCGCGGGGGTCGGTGATGCCGTCGTCGCCTGTGCGGACGTCGAGGCTGGGGACCCGGCTGCCGTCGGAGAGTTTGTGGGCTTCGAGCTTGGAGCGGTGGTCGCCGTAGTTGGATCCCACCCACAGGGTGGTGCCGTCGGACCACACGGCGAAGGACATGCTCCTGCTGGCCAGCTTGACGAAGTGTCCGGTGGTGTCGATGGCGATGTCTTTGGTGGACTCCCTGGCCTTGGTCTTGAAGTTGTAGGCCAGCAGCTTGCCGCCGTCGAGCCCGAGCTCGACGGAAGGCCGGTACCGCGCCCTGGTGGGCGCCGACACGGGTGCCAGCCAGATCGTCTCGCCGTCGGACCACAGGTCGCGCACGGTCTTCCCTTCGGAGGGTCTCGGGTAGAACGATTCGCCGGGGACGACCTTGGCGGCTCCGTAGGTGTGGGCGTCTATCCCGTGCACGGTGTTCTCGCCGTACTCGTCGCCGACCATGGAGATCCATTTGGTGTCGCCGTCGGACCAGATCCCCAGCGGGAAGAACTCGTTCGACAGGTGGTTCTTAGTATTGTGGTCCTTGCCCGTCGCCGGGTTTCCGGTGGCCATGTCGTACGCACGCGTTGCGTGACTGTTGACCAGCCACATGGTCTCACCGTCGGCCCAGACGTTGAAGGGCGGCACGCGGACTCCGGTCAGGGGGACGTCTTTGGATACGTCGCGCACGACGGTTCCGATCTGCACGGTGTAGGTCAGGTCCGACCCGTCCTGGGCGGTGACCGTGACCTCCACGGGCGTGTGGCCGCCCTCGATCTCGACCTGGTGGCCGTCGTCGTCGTCGGAGTCGCCGGGGTCGATGCTGATGGTGGCTTTGTCGTGGTTGGCGGTGGCCTCCACCTCGGTGGTCAGCCCGCTCGTGATCTGGGTCTGGGTCATCTGGTAGCGGTAGTCGGTGACGGCGGAGTCGAAGCTCGGCGAGAGGGTCACCCCGCTGAGGCTCAGCGCCGACAGGGTCGCGTCGTCTGAGAGGGTCCCGGTGGTGCCCGACACCGGCGTGAGCTTCAACGTGTAGGTGCGCGAGGCGGCGCGGTGGGCGACCGTCACCGTGACCGTCGTCGTAGTTCCGGCGGTCAGGCTCACCTGGTGGCCCTCGGTGACGGTGTCGGAGTCGGCCGGGCTGATGACGAGGTCGGCGTCGGGGCGCACCGTCTCCGCCTCCACCGTGACCTTCGTGACGTCGCCACCTAGGTTGCGCGTGTAGTCGGTGACATCCGGCGTGAAGGCCTTGAGGTTCGTGGAGGTCGCGGTGAGGCTCTCGAGCCGGGCGTCGCCGCCGGGCAGGTCGTAGATGAAGACCTTGTTGCTGTCGCGGTCGGCCACCCACAACTGCTTCCCGTCGGACCACAGCCCCATCTGCTTGACGTTCTCCGACGACAAGCCGTCCACATACACAGCCTTGTCGTATTCGCAGTCCGACGTCCGGTAGGCGAAGATCGTGTCGGTGTGGGCGTCGGACACCCATACGTGCGAGATCCCGTCGGACCACACTCCCACCGGGTATCCGCCGGCGCTGAGGAAGCTCCCGCACTCCCAGCGGTCCGCGACGAGGGGCGTTCTTTCGGCCTTTGTTTCCATGTCATAGAAGAAGACCCTGCCGGCGCCGCGGCCGCGTCCGTAGTCGGCGACCCACATGTCGGTCCCGTCGGACCACAGGCCCATGGGCGTGTCGTTGCGTGCTTCGATCCTGTATGCGAGGTTGGCGAAGTCCTCGTCTGGTTTGCGGTCTCCTGCGGAGTGTTGGGCGGGGTCGGCGGTGTCGTCGTTGCGGTGGAAGGCCAGTACTTTGTCCAGGCGCGGCGCCGAGGCCCACACGGTGTCGTCGTTCATCCACAGGCCGCTGATCTTGTTGCCGTGGAGGTCGGCGCTGCCGGGTGCGGGCATGTCGGGCACCTTGAGGTCGATGTCTTTGTCGGCGTCGCGGGCGCCGCCGTCGAGGACGTAGGCGTAGAGCTTCTCGTCGTCGTCGTCGGCGGACTCGCGGGCCGACACCCACAGGGTGGTGCCGTCGGACCAAAGCCCGTGCGGCTTGATGAACGAGAGCGAAACGGGGTCGGTGGCGACGCTGGCGTCCGCGAGGCTCCGTCCGCGGGCTGCGGCTGCGCCGGCCCAGGCGGTCGTTGCGGCCTGGGTGGTGCTGTGGCGCATCAGCGTGACGGGGTCGTCGCCGAAGCGCCATCCCCCGCTGGCCGCGCCGCCGGGTTGTTGCGTTGGGGGGGTGGTTTTGAGGAATTGGACGTAGGGCACGCCGTCGTCGGTGGTGCCTGTGAGCACTGCGGAGTTGGCGCCGCTGGTGAGCCGTTCGAGCGCGGATCCTTGCAGCGTCGGCGGCGGGTCGGGTTCTGGGGCTGGTTGGGTGGTGGCTGTGGTTGGGGGGTTGTTGATGGTGACGTTGTTGGAGGTCATGCGCAGCCGGTACTGGTAGGTGGTGTCGGCGTCGACGTCGTGGTCGGTGTGGGTGTAGGTGGCGTTGTGGGGCTGCCATTTCAGCGAGGCGACTGCGGTGTTGTCGCGCAGGACCTCGACGGTGTCTATGGGTCCCCATTTGCGGGGTTCGGGCACGGTCCAGGCCAGTTCGACTTGGTCGTGTGCGGCGCTCGCTTGCAGCTCGGCCGCCGCGGGGGGGACGGCGACTTGGAGGACGTCGCCGTTGAGGGCGCCCGCGGCGCCGGCGAAGATCCGGACCTGGTACTTGTAGGTGTGGCCGGGCCAGGGCACGGTGTCGGTGTGGCTGTAGGCGGTGGTGCCGCGCTGCCACTGCGGGCCGGCCGCGATCGGGTGGCCCTGGAAGTTGCGGTACAGCAGCATGTAGGGCGACGCCGCGAGCCACGACGGCTGGGGCGGCACCGTCCAGGCCAGCGCCACCTCGGAGCCCTCCACGACCGCGGTCATGCCCTCAGGCGCGGCCGGCGGGTCGGTCTGGGTGGCCACCTCCACCGGCTGGGAGTACACGTCGAACCACGCGCCCCGGTTGTGCTGGACCACCAGCCGCACCCGGTAGCGGTAAAGCGTGCCCGCGGCCAGTCCGCCGTCGCGCTGGCTCCAGTCGCTCGCCTCGTCTGTCTCCAGGTCGTCGTAGACCCACAGCGACCGCACCGCCTCGCCGCGCTCGTCGAGGCGCTCCAGATACATGTCGCCCACATACACGCCCTCAGGCTGCGCGGGCACCGTCCACGACAGCGTCACCGACCGATGCGTCGACACCCCCGCCAAACCAACCGGCGCAACCACCCCGGACGCCTCCACCCCGGGCGTGTCCTCCCCGGGCGTGGCGTCGGTGGGCGTGTCCTCCCCGGACGTGTCGTCGGTGGGCGGCGTGGTGTCGGTGGGCGGCGTCGTGTCGTCGGTGGCTTGGGTGACTGTGACGTCGACTCGGGTCTGGGCGGTGGCGCCGTTGCCGTCGTCGGCCTGCACCGTCAGCTCATAGGACGGGCCGGTCCCGTGGTCCAGTGCCGCGGCCACCGTGACGGCCCCGCTTGCGCCGTCGACGGCGAAGCTGGCGTCGGTGTCGCCGGCGGCGATCGTGTAGGCCACCGTGTCGTCGTCGGCGTCGGAGGCCGACACCGAGCCCACTGCTGTGCCCGCGGCCGCGTCCTCGGCGACGGAGAAGCTGTAGGACTCGGCGCCGAACACCGGCGCGGAGTTCGGCGCGTCGGTCAGCCCGAACCGCAGGTAGTAGCCGGTGGCGGCATCCTCGAGGGCCTCCACTCGGATGTAGTAGGTGCCCGCAGCCAGAGTGACCCTGAGCCACTCGATGTGCACCTGGTCCTTGGCCGGGTCAAGCGGCGGCCCCGCCACCGCCACCACCGCGCCCGCAGAATCCTCCAGCGTCACCGCCAACTCCACGCTCTGACCGCGCGCCCCGAGCCCCAGCACGTAACGCCCGTCGGTGCTGAACGTGAAATAGTCCACCGCGTCGCCGCCGGCGCGGTCAAGCGACAACCCCCGAAAGAACTGCCGGCCCCGCTGCGGGGACTGCTCGCCCAACGACACCGCACCCTCGCGCACGCCGTCAGGATCAACAGGCTGCTCCTGAGCCAACACCGGCAAGGCGTAGACCAGCACCGCCACCGCCGCAACCAGTGCAACAACAGCCCGAACAGCCGCCCACACCGACAACCCGAACACACCCAACGCACTGCCTCCTAAACACGACCGCTCCCGAGCCTAGATCGCGCACCCGGCCGCCACACGCCTGCCCTTCCCGGGTGGTCGCTGCCGTGCATCACCGGCAGCAGCCTGATGCTGCCTCCCCCGTCGCCGGCCTCAACTTCGGCATCCGTGCGCGGCTGCTGCCTGTCCGCTCGGCCTCGTGGGCTCAGGGGGTGGGCTTGGAGGGTGTCGGCGCATCAGGGCAGGTGGGACGAGGCGCTCTTCGTGCCGAGCCGCTGATGCTGTTCGCCGGCATCGTGTGGAGCGCCGAGGCGGGGTTCCAGGCGGTGCGGCAGCCGCCGGCAGGGCCGTGGCCGGCCTCGGATCCGGCCGCGCCGGCAAATTCTTGTGCTGCGGGCTGCCGTCGGGCTTCAGCTCGGGGCTCGGGTGACGGTGACGGTGTAGGTGTAGGCGTCGGCGCCGTCGGGGGCGGTGACGGTGACGGTGATGGTGTTGGTGCCTTCGGCGAGGCTCACCTGGTAGCCGTCTTTGGCGTCGGCGTCGGCGTCGGTGGTGCTGGTGCCGTCGGTGTTGACGGCTTTGACGGCCACGGCCGCGGAGCCGCCGGTGAAGGCCTGCTCCCAGGCGACGGTGGTCTCGGTGACGTCGTTGGCCACCGATGCGCTGTATTCGGGGCGGCCGTGGATGAAGTGGCCGAAGTCCACGCCGCTCATCTCCAGCGAGTACAGCTTGGCGTTGGGCGGCAGCGCGTAGGCGTGGACGCCGACTTCGCGGACGCGCACGCCGGCGCGGTTGCGCTGTTGGAGGTCGGGTTCGAAGCCGGCGTCGAGGACCCACATGGTCCTGCCGTCGGACCACATGCCTCGTGGGTCGGTGATGCCGTCTTGGCCTGTGCGGACGTCGAGGCTGGGGGCGCGGCTGCCGTCGGAGAGTTTGTGGGCTTCGAGGTTGGAGCGGTGGTCGCCGTAGTTGGATCCCACCCACAGGGTGGTGCCGTCGGACCACACGGCGAAGGACATGTTCCTGCTGGCCAGATTGACGAAGTGTCCGGTGGTGTCGATGGTGATGTCTTTGGCGGGCTCTCTGGCTTTGGTCTCGAAGTCGTAGGCCAGCAGCTTGCCGCCGTCGAGACCGAGCTCGGTCGATGGCCGGTATCGCGCCCTGCCGGGCACCGCCACGGGCGCCACCCAGATCGTCTCGCCGTCGGACCACAGGTCGCGCACGGCCTTCGCTCCGAGTGGCTTCTCGTGGAACGATTCGCCGGGGACGGGCCTGGCGGCTCCGTAGGACTGGGCGTCTATTCCCTGCACGATGTTCTTGCCGGTCTCGCGGCCGATCGTCGAGATCCACTTGGTGTCGCCGTCGGACCAGATCCCCAGCGCGAAGAAATCGTTCCGCAGGTGGTCCCTGATGTGGTGGTCCTTGCCCGCCGCCCGCTCTCCGGTGTCCATGTCGAAAGCGCGCGCTGCGGCGCTGTTGATCAGCCACATGGTGTCGCCGTCGGCCCAGACGTTGAAGGAGGGCGGGAGGCGCACTTCTGTGAGGGGGACGTCTTTGGATTCGTCGCGCTCCACGATGGAGTCGTGGAACACGGTGTAGGTCCGGGCCGAGCTGCCGTCCTGGGCGGTCACCGTGACGCGCACGGGCGTGTTGCGGTCCGTGATCTCGACCTGGTGGCCGTCGTCGTCGGCGGAGTCGCCGGGGTCTATGTCGATGGTGGCGCCGGTGTTGTTGGCGGTGGCCTCCACTTCGGTGGTGAGCCCGTCGGCGAGCTGTGTGCCGGTCATCTGGTAGCGGTAGTCGGTGACGTCGGAGTCGAAGCTCGGGATCAGCGTCACCCCGCTGAGGCTCAGCGCCGACAGGGTCGCGTCGTCGGAGAGGGTCCCGGTGGTGCCGGTCAGCGGCGTGAGCTTCAGCGTGTAGGTGCGGGAGTCGCCGCGGTGGGCGACGGTGACTGTGACGGTGGTCGTCGTGCCCGTCGTGAGGTTCACCTGGTGGCCCTCGGTGACGGTGTCGGAGTCGGCCGGAGAGATGTCGAGTTCGGCGTCGGGGTGCATCGGCTCCGCGGCCACTGTGACCTTGGTGACGTCGCCTGCCACGTTGCGCGTGTAGTCGAGGACCTGCGGCTCGAATGCCTTGAGGTTCGTGGAGGTCGCGGCGAGGCTCTCGAGCCGGGCGTCGCCGGGCAGGTCGTAGACGAACACCTTGTTGCTGTCGCGGTCGGCCACCCACAGCTGCTTGCCGTCGGACCACAGCCCGATCTGCTTGATGTTCTCCGATGACAGGCTCCCGACGCCCATGAACGGATCCCGTTCGCAGTCCGACTTGCGGTAGGTGTAGATCCGGTCGGAGTGGGCGTCGGACACCCATATGTTGATGCCGTCGGACCACACTCCCACCGGGTACCCGCTGCTGCCGAGGCGGCTCCCGCACGGCGCCGCGACGCGGGCTTTGGTGGCCATGTCGTAGACGTAGACCTCGCCGCTCTCTGGGCCGTGTCCGTAGTCGGCGACCCACATGTCAGTGCCGTCGGACCACAGGCCCATGGGCGTGTCGTTGAATGCTGCGAGGTTGGCGAAGTCCTCGTCTGGTTTGCGGTCTCCTGCGGAGTGTTGGGCGGGGTCGGCGGTGTCGTTGTTGCGGTGGAAGGCGAGTACTTTGTCCACGCGCGGCGCGGAGGCCCAGACGGTGTCGTCGTTCATCCACAGCCCGGTGAGCCTGTTGCCCTGGTAGTCGTCGCTGCCGGGTTCGGGCATGTCGGGCACGGCGAGGTCGATGTCTTTGTCGGCGTCGCGGGCGCCGCCGTCGAGGGCGTAGGCGTAGAGTTTCTCGTTGTCGTCGGTGGAGGATTCGCGGGCCAGCACCCACAGGGTGGTGCCGTCGGACCACAGGCCGTGGGGCTGGATGGATTCCAGCGTGACGGGGTCGGTGGCGGCGGTGGCGCCTGCGAGGCTCCAGGCTCCGGCGGCGGCTGCGCCGCCCCGGGCGGTCGTCGCGGGCGTGGGGGTGCTGTGGCGCATCAGTGTCACGGGGCGGCCGCTGTTGGGGCTCCATCCCCCGGCCGCGCCGCCGGGTTGCCGCGGCGCGGGGGCGGTTGTGAGGAACTGCACGTATGGTACGCCGTCTTCGGTGGTGCCTGTGCGCACGGCTGAGTTGGCGCCGCTGGTGAGCCGTTCGAGCGCGGATCCTTGCAGCACCGGCGGCGGTTCGGGTTGGGTGGTGGCTGTGGTTGGGGGGTTGTTGATGGTGACGTTGTTGGAGGTCATGCGCAGCCGGTACTGGTAGGTGGTGTCGGGCGCGACGTCGTGGTCGGTGTGGGTGTAGTGGGCGTTGTGGGGCTGCCATTTCAGCGAGGCGACTGCGGTGTTGTCGCGCAGGACCTCGACGGTGTCTATGGGTCCCCATTTGCGGGGTTCGGGCACGGTCCAGGCCAGTTCGACTTGGTCGTGTGCGGCCTGCGCGGTGATCTGCGCGGCGGCGGGGGGGACGGCGACTTGGAGGACGTCGCCGTTGAGGGCGCCCGCGGCGCCGGCGAAGATCCGGACCTGGTACTTGTAGGTGTGGCCGGGCCAGGGCACGGTGTCGGTGTGGCTGTAGGCGGTGGTGCCGCGCTGCCACTGCGGGCCGGCCGCGATCGGGTGGCCCTGGAAGTTGCGGTACAGCAGCATGTAGGGCGACGCCGCGAGCCACGACGGCTGGGGCGGCACCGTCCAGGCCAGCGCCACCTCGGAGCCCTCCACGACCGCGGTCATGCCCACCGGCGCGGCCGGCGGGTCGGTCTGGGTGGCCACCTCCACCGGCTGGGAGTACACGTCGAACCACGCGCCCCGGTTGTGCTGGACCACCAGCCGCACCCGGTAGCGGTAAAGCGTGCCCGCAGCCAGTCCGCCGTCGCGCTGGCTCCAGCGGCTCGCCTCGTCTGTCTCCAGGTCGTCGTAGACCCACAGCGACCGCACCGCCTCGCCGCGCTCGTCGAGGCGCTCCAGATACATGTCGCCCACATACACGCCCTCAGGCTGCGCGGGCACCGTCCACGACAGCGTCACCGACCGATGCGTCGACACCCCCGCCAAACCAACCGGCGCAACCACCCCGGACGCCTCCACCCCGGACGTGTCCACCCCGGACGTGTCCACCCCGGACGTCGCGTCGCCGGGCGTGTCCTCCCCAGACGTGTCGTCGCCGGGCGTGTCCTCCCCAGACGTGTCGTCGGTGGCTTGGGTGACTGTGACGTCGACTCGGGTCTGGGCGGTGGCGCCGTTGCCGTCTTCGGCCTGCACCGTCAGCTCATAGGACGGGCCGGTCCCAAAGTCCAATGCCGCGGCCACGGTGACGGCCCCGCTGGCGCCGTCGACGGCGAACCTGGCGTCGGTGTCGCCGGCGGCGATGCTGTAGGCCACCGTGTCGCCGTCGGCGTCGGAGGCCGACACCGAGCCCACTGCTGTGCCCGCGGCCGCGTCCTCGGCAACGGAGAAGCTGTAGGACTCGCTGCTGAACACCGGAGCGGAGTTCGGCGCCTGTGTCAACCCGAACCGCAGGTAGTAGCCCGTGGCGGCATCCTCGAGGGCCTCCACCCGGATGTAGTAGGTGCCCGCAGCCAGAGTGACCCTGAGCCACTCGATGTGCACCTGGTCCTTCGCGGGGTCCAGCGGCGGCCCCGCCACCGCCACCACCGCGCCCGCAGAGTCCTCCAACGTCACCGCCAACTCCACGCTCTGACCGCGCGCCCCGAGCCCCAGCACATGGCGGCCGTCGGTGCTGAACGTGAAATAGTCCACCGCGTCGCCGCCGGCGCGGTCAAGCGACAACCCCCGAAAGAACTGCCGGCCCCCCTCAGGGGACTGAACCCCCAACGACACCGCACCCTCGCGCACACCGTCAGGATCAACCAGCGCCTCCTGAGCCGCCGCCGGCACAACCGCGACCAACCCCGCCGCAACCCCCACTACAACCCACACCCGCAGCCACAACCCCGACCTGCGCAACCCCGAAACCCTCACATCTGCCTCCGATCAACACGACCTGACACGACCGTGACCCCCACCGGGGCCTCCAACCCCGAACTCTCACTGCTGCCGTGCATCACCGGTAGCAGCCGAACCTTGCACGCGTACCGGCCGCCACACGCCTGACCCTACCGGGGGTGGTCGCTGCCGTGCATCACCGGCAGCAGCCTGATGCTGCATCCCCCGTCGCCGGCCTCGACTTCGGCATCCGTGCGCGGCTGCTGCCTGTCCGCTCGGCCTCGTGGGCTCAGGGGGTGGGCTTGGAGGGTGTCGGCGCATCAGGGCAGGTGGGACGAGGCGCTCTTCGTGCCGAGCCGCTACTGCTGTTCGCCGGCATCGTGTGGAGCGCCGAGGCGGGGTTCCAGGCGGTGCGGCAGCCGCCGGCAGGGCCGTGGCGCGTCCTCGGAATCCGGCCGCGTCGGCAAATCCGGGTGTCAGCTCGGGGCTCGGGTGACGGTGACGGTGTAGGTGTAGGCGTCGGCGCCGTTGGGGGCGGTGACGGTGATGGTGATCGTGTTGGTGCCTTCGGCGAGGCTCACCTGGTAGCCGTCTTTGTCGTCGGCGTCGGTGGTGGAGGTGCCGTCGGTGTTGACGGCGCTGACGGCCACCGCGGCGGAGCCGCCGGTGTGGGCTTGCTCCCAGCTCACGGTGGTCTCGGAGACGTCGTTGGCAACCGATGCGCTGTAGTCGGGTCTGCCGTGGATGAAGTGGCCGAAGTCCACGTCGCTCATCTCAAGGGAGGACAGTTTGGCGTTGGCCGGCAGCTCGTAGGCGTGGAGGTGCAGCGTTTCGCTGTCGACCACCCACATGGTCTCGCCGTTGGACCACATGTTGCGTGGGCTGTGGATCCCGTCCTGGCCTACGAGGACGTCCAGCCCCGGGGTCCGGCTGCCGTCGGACAGCTTGTAGGCCTCCAGCGTCGATCCGCTGCCGGCCACATCGGATACCACCCACATTGTGGTGCCGTCGGACCAGATGCCATGGGACACGCGCCCTCTGAAGAAGTGGGAGACACGCCCAGTGGTGGTGATGGGAATGTCTTTGTCGGCGGCCCGTTCCTTGGTCTCGAAGTCGTAGGCCCACAGCTTGCCGCCGAACGTGCTCCGCAGAGAGGTTCGAGATCCGTACCGGTCCATGAACGCCACCCAGATCGTTGCACCGTCGGACCACAGGTCCCGTGCGCTGATCCGCTCTGTCTCCTTCCTGATGAAGGACTCACCGCTCGCGGCGCGCGGCCTGCCGAACTTCTCCATGTCGATGGCCTTGATCAGATCGCCCCCGCTACGGCGCCCCTCGGAGAAGCTTTCGGAGGTCCATAGCGTGTCCCCGTCGGCCCACATCCCCCTGAGAGTTCCCTGGTTCCACAGGTCGCCCTTCAGGTAGTCCTTCTCCGGTACCGCGTCTCCGGTGTCTAGGTCGTAGGCCTGCACCCTCGGGCTGCTGCCGGCCGGACTGAGCACCCACATCGTGTCCCCGTCCGACCACAGGTCAAAGAGCGAAAGGGCGCCGTCGGCGGTTATGTCCTTGCTGGAGTCGCGGCTGATGCGGGTACTGCCGCGTATGGCCACGGCGTAGTGTTTGGGGTTCGAGCCGTCCTGGGGGGTGACGACGATGTCCACGACGACCGGCTTCCCTCCGGTCACCACTTCGTGTGTCGTGGCGGTGGTGGTGTCGCTGTCGGCGGGCGTGATCTGCACGTCCGCGTTGCTGTTCATGGGTGTGGCCGTGACCGTCGTGGTCAGCCCGTTGGTTTCCTGTGCGGCGGTCAGCGCATAGGAGTAGCGGGTGCGGTTCTCATTGAAGGCCGGTTCCAGGGTGACGCCCGACAGCGTCAGCGCGCTGAGCCTTGCTTCGCTGGAGAGCGTGCCCGTCGTGCCCTCCAGCTGCGTCAGCGTCACGGTGTATTCCTGTGTGTCGCCGTTGTGGGTCACCGCTACCGTGATGGTGGTCTCGCTGTTCTCTACGAGGTCGACCTGGTGGCCGTCGCCGCCGGCGCTGGTGTCCGCGTCGGCGGGCGTGATCTTCACCTCGGCTCCCGACCAGCGGGGCTCGGGATCCACCGTCACCTGGGTGATGTCTCCCGCCACGTTGCGCGAGTATTCGTACACGTCCCTGTCGAACGAGCTCAGGTTCACACCGCTCACCGACAGGCTGGACAGCCTGGGATCGCCGGGCAGGTCGTAGACGTACACCTTCCTTGAGTCCTCATTCCCCACCCACATGTTCTCGCCGTCGGACCACAGCCCCCGGGGCCTGTTGTTCTCCTCGGCCAGTTTCGGGATGTCGAAGGCCATGTCCCGATACGGCTGATGGACGAGGCTCCCGGGGGTGTAGCCCAGCACGCGGTCCATATTCCTCTCCGCCACCCACAAGACGGTTCCGTCGGACCACACGCCGGAAGGCCGGTCGTTGTCGTGCGCCAGGAGCACCTGTTGGCGCCCTTGGCTGGAGTTGTTCAATCTGTGGCGCCAGAGGTCGCCCTGGGAGGGCAAGGACCCGGCAACGTAGATGTCCGACCCGTCGGACCACATGTCCGACATTGTTGAGGTCCTGAAAATCGACCTGAAGTTGAAGGTGAAGTCGCTAGCGGGTTTCCGGTCCCCGGCATCGAACTGGGAAGGATCGGCCGTGTCGTCGTTGCGGTGGTAGGCGTACACCTTGTAACCGTTCTTGACGGAGGTCCACACGGTGTCCTCTGTCATCCACAGGCCGGCAACGCCGCCACTGTTCGCGGGGACGTCCAGGGCGATGTCCTTGTCGCTGTCGCGGTTGCCGTTCGCCAGCACGAATGCGTACAACCTGCCGAGCACGCTCGGGTCGCGGCCCTGGGCCAGCACCCAGAGGGTTGTCTCGTCGGACCACAACCCCTGGGGCAGCAGGCGATTGGGGGTCGACATCGAGCTCAGCGTGGTCTCCGAATCGGCGTCCGTTCGCACAACCAGGTCGTTCGGGTCGAAGGAGCCGACCAGGCCCTTCGCCGGCGCCGCCGGGGCGTAGGAATCGACCGGGTCGTTCGCCGGCGCCGCCGGGGTGAGGAAGTCCACGAAATGGACGAAGCGCACCCCGTCGGGGGTGGTGCCGTACTCAAACCCCAGCACCGGCGCCGGTTCTGGGGCGGCTTGGGTGGTGGCTGTGGTGGGGGGGTTGTTGATGGTGACGTTGTTGGAGGTCATGCGCAGCCGGTACTGGTAGGTGGTGTCGGCGTCGACGTCGTGGTCGGTGTGGGTGTAGGTGGCGTTGTGGGGCTGCCATTTCAGCGAGGCGACTGCGGTGTTGTCGCGCAGGACCTCGACGGTGTCTATGGGTCCCCATTTGCGGGGTTCGGGCACGGTCCAGGCCAGTTCGACTTGGTCGTGTGCGGCGCTCGCTTGCAGCTCGGCCGCCGCGGGGGGGACGGCGACTTGGAGGACGTCGCCGTTGAGGGCGCCCGCGGCGCCGGCGAAGACCCGGACCTGGTACTTGTAGGTGTGGCCGGGCCAGGGCACGGTGTCGGTGTGGCTGTAGGCGGTGGTGCCGCGCTGCCACTGCGGGCCGGCCGCGATCGGGTGGCCCTGGAAGTTGCGGTACAGCAGCATGTAGGGCGACGCCGCGAGCCACGACGGCTGGGGCGGCACCGTCCAGGCCAGCGCCACCTCGGAGCCCTCCACGACCGCGGTCATGCCCACCGGCGCGGCCGGCGGGTCGGTCTGGGTGGCCACCTCCACCGGCTGGGAGTACACGTCGAACCACGCGCCCCGGTTGTGCTGGACCACCAGCCGCACCCGGTAGCGGTAAAGCGTGCCCGCGGCCAGTCCGCCGTCGCGCTGGCTCCAGTCGCTCGCCTCGTCTGTCTCCAGGTCGTCGTAGACCCACAGCGACCGCACCGCCTCGCCGCGCTCGTCGAGGCGCTCCAGATACATGTCGCCCACATACACGCCCTCAGGCTGCGCGGGCACCGTCCACGACAGCGTCACCGACCGATGCGTCGACACCCCCGCCAAACCAACCGGCGCAACCACCCCGGACGCCTCCACCCCGGGCGTGTCCACCCCAGACGTCGCGTCGCCGGGCGTCGCGTCGCCGGGCGTGGCGTCGGTGGGCGTGTCGTCGGTGGGCGGCGTGGTGTCGGTGGGCGGCGTGGTGTCGGTGGGCGGCGTCGTGTCGTCGGTGGCTTGGGTGACTGTGACGTCGACTCGGGTCTGGGCGGTGGCGCCGTTGCCGTCGTCGGCCTGCACCGTCAGCTCATAGGACGGGCCGGTCCCGTGGTCCAGTGCCGCGGCCACCGTGACGGCCCCGCTGGCGCCGTCGACGGCGAAGCTGGCGTCGGTGTCGCCGGCGGCGATCGTGTAGGCCACCGTGTCGTCGTCGGCGTCGGAGGCCGACACCGAGCCCACTGCTGTGCCCGCGGCCGCGTCCTCGGCGACGGAGAAGCTGTAGGACTCGGCGCCGAACACCGGAGCGGAGTTCGGCGCGTCGGTCAGCCCGAACCGCAGGTAGTAGCCGGTGGCGGCATCCTCGAGGGCCTCCACTCGGATGTAGTAGGTGCCCGCAGCCAGAGTGACCCTGAGCCACTCGATGTGCACCTGGTCCTTGGCCGGGTCAAGCGGCGGCCCCGCCACCGCCACCACCGCGCCCGCAGAATCCTCCAGCGTCACCGCCAACTCGACGTCCTGGTCGCGTGCCCCGAGCCCCAGCACGTAACGCCCGTCGGTGCTGAACGCGAAATAGTCCACCGCGTCGCCGCCGGAGCGGTCAAGCGACAACCCCCGAAAGAACTGCCGGCCCCCCTCAGGGGACTGAACCCCCAACGACACCGCACCCTCGCGCACGCCGTCAGGATCAACAGGCTGCTCCTGAGCCGCCGCCGGCACAACCGCGACCAACCCCGCCACAACCCCCACAACAACCCACAACCCCGACCTGCGCAACCCCGACACCCTCACTGCTGCCTCCGATCAACACGACCGCTCCCGAGCCTAGATCGCGCACCCGGCCGCCACACGCCTGCCCTTCCCGGGTGGTCGCTGCCGTGCATCACCGGCAGCAGCCTGATGCTGCCTCCCCCGTCGCCGGCCTCAACTTCGGCATCCGTGCGCGGCTGCGAGCTGATCGGCTGCATACGGGCGAGGCCGTGGCCCGAGCGGGCCTCAGGTCGCAGCGAACAAAGAGCGGGAAACACCCGTCCCGACGCGACGGGCATGCGCCCGCCCGCGCAGCTCCTTGGGCTCCAGGGGGGTGGCCACGGCAGCACGCCGAAGATGCGGTTGGGGCGGCGCAGCTCCTTGGGCTCCGGGGGGGGGTGGGCTTGGAGGTGCCGGCGCATCAGGGCGGGTGGGGCGAGGCGCTCTTCGTGCCGAGCCGCTTGTCAGCTCGGGGCTCGGGTGATGGTGACGGTGTAGGTGTAGGCGTCGGCGCCGTTGGGGGCGGTGACGGTGACGGTGATGGTGTTGGTGCCTTCGGCGAGGCTCACCTGGTAGCCGTCGTCGATGTCGTCGGCGTCGGTGGTGGAGGTGCCGTCGGTGTTGACGGCTTTGACGGCGACCGCGGCGGAGCCTCCGGTGAAGGCCTGCTCCCAGGCGACGGTGGTCTCGGAGACGTCGTTGGCTACCGATGCGCTGTATTTGGGGCGGCCGTGGATGAAGTGGCCGAAGTCGACGTCTGTCATCTCCAGCGAGTACAGCTTGGCGTTGGGCGGCAGCGCGTAGGCGTGCACGCCGACGTCGCGGACGCGCACGCCGGAGTATGTGCGCTGTTCGGGGTGGGGCTCCCAGCCGGCGTCGAGGACCCATATGGTTCGGCCGTCGGACCACATGCCGCGGGGGTCGGTGATGCCGTCGTCGCCTGTGCGGACGTCGAGGCTGGGGACGCGGCTGCCGTCGGAGAGTTTGTGGGCTTCGAGCTTGGAGCGGTGGTCGCCGTAGTTGGATCCCACCCACAGGGTGGTGCCGTCGGACCACACGGCGAAGGACATGTTCCTGCTGTACAGACGGACGAAGTGTCCGGTGGTGCCGATGGTGATGTCTTTGGCGGCCTGTCTGTCCTTGGTCTCGAGGTTGTAGGCCAGCAGCTTGCCTCCGTTGAGCCCGAGCTCGGCGGAAGGCCGGCTCCACGCCGATGTGGGCGCCGCCACGGGCGCCAGCCAGAGCGTCTCGCCGTCGGACCACAGGTCGCGCACGTTCTTCCCGTCGGAGGGTCTCGGGTAGAACGATTCGCCGGGGACGGGTTTGGAGGCGCCGTAGGTCTGGGCGTCTATCCCGTGGATGGTGTTCTCGCCGTACTCGTCGCCGACCATGGAGATCCATTTGGTGTCGCCGTCGGACCAGATCCCCAGCGGGAAGTACTCGTTCGGCAGGTTGTCGGTGTTGTGGTCCTTGCCCGGCGCCCGCTGTCCGGTGTCCATGTCGAAAGCGCGCGCTGCGGTTGCGTTGAGCAGCCACATGGTGTCGCCGTCGGCCCAGACGTTGAAGGGCGGCAGGCCGGCTTCTGTGATGGGGACGTCTTTGGATTCGTCGCGCACGACGGTTCCGATCTGCACGGTGTAGGTCAGGTCCGAGCCGTCCTGGGCGGTGACCGTGACCTCCACGGGCGTGTGGCCGCCCTCGATCTCGACCTGGTGGCCGTCGTCTTCGTCGGAGTCGTCGGGGTCGATGCTGATGGTGGCTTTGTCGTGGTTGGCGGTGGCGTCCACCTCGGTGGTCAGCCCGCTCGTGATCTGGGCCTGTGTCATCTGGTAGCGGTACTCGGTGACGTCGGCGTCGAAGCTCGGCGACAGCGTCACCCCGCTGAGGCTCAGCGCCGACAGGGTGGCATCGTCGGAGAGGGTCCCGGTGGTGCCCGACACCGGGGTGAGCTTCAGCGTGTAGGTGCGCGAGGCGGCGCGGTGGGCGACGGTCACCGTGACCGTCGTGGTCGTGCCGGCGGTGAGGCTCACCTGGTGGCCGTCGGTGTTGGTGTCGGAGTCGGCCGGGCTGATGACGAGGTCGGCGTCGGGGCGCACCGTCTGCGCGGCCACGGTGACTTTGGTGACGTCGCCGCCGAGGTTGCGCGTGTAGTCGGTGACCTCCGGTGTGAAGGCCTTGAGGTTCGCGGAGGTCGCGGCGAGGCTCTCGAGCCGGGCGTCGCCTCCGGGCAGGTCGTAGACGAACACCTTGTTGGTGTCGCGGTCGGCCACCCACAACTGCTTGCCGTCGGACCACAGCCCGATCTGCTTGATGTTCTCCGCTGACAGGTCGTCCACATACACAGCCTTGTCGTACACGCAGTCCGACGTCCGGTAGGCGAAGATCTTGTCGGTGTGGGCGTCGGACACCCATATGTGCGAGATCCCGTCGGACCACACCCCCACCGGGTATCCGCCGGCTTTGAGGCGCCGCCCGCAAACCCACAGGTCCGAGACGAGGGCCTTTGTTTCCATGTCATACATGAAGACCCTGCCGGCGCCGCGGCCGCGTCCGTAGTCGGCGACCCACATGTTTGTGCCGTCGGACCACAGGCCCATGGGCGTGTCGTTGCGTGCTTCGATCCTGTGTGCGAGGTTGGCGAAGTCTTCGTCTGGTTTGCGGTCTCCTGCGGAGTGTTGGGCGGGGTCGGCGGTGTCGTCGTTGCGGTGGAAGGCCAGCACCTTGCGCAGGCGCGGGGCGGAGGCCCAGACGGTGTCGTCGTTCATCCACAGCCCGGTGAGCTTGTTGCCCTGGTAGTCGTCGTAGTCGTCGTTGCTGGGCGGGGGCATGTCGGGCACGGCGAGGTCGATGTCTTTGTCGGCGTCGCGGGCGCCGCCGTCGAGGGCGTAGGCGTAGAGTTTCTCGTTGTCGTCGGTGGAGGATTCGCGGGCCAGCACCCACAGGGTGGTGCCGTCGGACCACAGGCCGTGGGGCTGGATGGATTCCAGCGTGACGGGGTCGGTGGCGGCGGTGGCGCCTGCGAGGCTCCAGGCTCCGGCGGCGGCTGCGCCGCCCCGGGCGGTCGTCGCGGGCGTGGGGGTGCTGTGGCGCATCAGTGTCACGGGGCGGCCGCTGTTGGGGCTCCATCCCCCGGCCGCGCCGCCGGGTTGCCGCGGCGCGGGGGCGGTTGTGAGGAACTGCACGTATGGTACGCCGTCTTCGGTGGTGCCTGTGCGCACGGCTGAGTTGGCGCCGCTGGTGAGCCGTTCGAGCGCGGATCCTTGCAGCACCGGCGGCGGTTCGGGTTGGGTGGTGGCTGTGGTTGGGGGGTTGTTGATGGTGACGTTGTTGGAGGTCATGCGCAGCCGGTACTGGTAGGTGGTGTCGGGCGCGACGTCGTGGTCGGTGTGGGTGTAGTGGGCGTTGTGGGGCTGCCATTTCAGCGAGGCGACTGCGGTGTTGTCGCGCAGGACCTCGACGGTGTCTATGGGTCCCCATTTGCGGGGTTCGGGCACGGTCCAGGCCAGTTCGACTTGGTCGTGTGCGGCGCTCGCTTGCAGCTCGGCCGCCGCGGGGGGGACGGCGACTTGGAGGACGTCGCCGTTGAGGGCGCCCGCGGCGCCGGCGAAGATCCGGACCTGGTACTTGTAGGTGTGGCCGGGCCAGGGCACGGTGTCGGTGTGGCTGTAGGCGGTGGTGCCGCGCTGCCACTGCGGGCCGGCCGCGATCGGGTGGCCCTGGAAGTTGCGGTACAGCAGCATGTAGGGCGACGCCGCGAGCCACGACGGCTGGGGCGGCACCGTCCAGGCCAGCGCCACCTCGGAGCCCTCCACGACCGCGGTCATGCCCTCAGGCGCGGCCGGCGGGTCGGTCTGGGTGGCCACCTCCACCGGCTGGGAGTACACGTCGAACCACGCGCCCCGGTTGTGCTGGACCACCAGCCGCACCCGGTAGCGGTAAAGCGTGCCCGCGGCCAGTCCGCCGTCGCGCTGGCTCCAGTCGCTCGCCTCGTCTGTCTCCAGGTCGTCGTAGACCCACAGCGACCGCACCGCCTCGCCGCGCTCGTCGAGGCGCTCCAGATACATGTCGCCCACATACACGCCCTCAGGCTGCGCGGGCACCGTCCACGACAGCGTCACCGACCGATGCGTCGACACCCCCGCCAAACCAACCGGCGCAACCACCCCGGACGCCTCCACCCCGGGCGTGTCCTCCCCGGGCGTGGCGTCGGTGGGCGTGTCCTCCCCGGACGTGTCGTCGGTGGGCGGCGTGGTGTCGGTGGGCGGCGTCGTGTCGTCGGTGGCTTGGGTGACTGTGACGTCGACTCGGGTCTGGGCGGTGGCGCCGTTGCCGTCGTCGGCCTGCACCGTCAGCTCATAGGACGGGCCGGTCCCGTGGTCCAGTGCCGCGGCCACCGTGACGGCCCCGCTTGCGCCGTCGACGGCGAAGCTGGCGTCGGTGTCGCCGGCGGCGATCGTGTAGGCCACCGTGTCGTCGTCGGCGTCGGAGGCCGACACCGAGCCCACTGCTGTGCCCGCGGCCGCGTCCTCGGCGACGGAGAAGCTGTAGGACTCGGCGCCGAACACCGGCGCGGAGTTCGGCGCGTCGGTCAGCCCGAACCGCAGGTAGTAGCCGGTGGCGGCATCCTCGAGGGCCTCCACTCGGATGTAGTAGGTGCCCGCAGCCAGAGTGACCCTGAGCCACTCGATGTGCACCTGGTCCTTGGCCGGGTCCAGCGGCGGCCCCGCCACCGCCACCACCGCGCCCGCAGAATCCTCCAGCGTCACCGCCAACTCGACGTCCTGGTCGCGTGCCCCGAGCCCCAGCACGTAACGCCCGTCGGTGCTGAACGTGAAATAGTCCACCGCGTCGCCGCCGGCGCGGTCAAGCGACAACCCCCGAAAGAACTGCCGGCCCCGCTGCGGGGACTGCTCGCCCAACGACACCGCACCCTCGCGCACGCCGTCAGGATCAACAGGCTGCTCCTGAGCCAACACCGGCAAGGCGTAGACCAGCACCGCCACCGCCGCAACCAGTGCAACAACAGCCCGAACAGCCGCCCACACCGACAACCCGAACACACCCAACGCACTGCCTCCTAAACAAGACCGGCACCCACCAAGTCTCAGCCCCAGAGCCTACTCTGCCCCGACGGCGCCCACCATCGAGGCCGCGGTGGCAACCCTGGTGGCGGCACAGACCTCCGCCGCGGAGCCCTGATCTTCGGGGCCCGCCGGTGCGGGGCTCCGGTAGTGCGCCCTGGCTGCACCGGTACACTCGCAGCCGTGCGCAGCAGCGTCGAGACACTCACTGACAACCGCGTCAAACTGACCGTCGAGTTGGACGAGGAAGAGATCGAGACCGAGGTCGAGGCGGCTTTCAAGCGCATCGCTCGCGACGTGAGGATTCCGGGATTCCGTCCGGGGCGGGCCCCTCGCCGCCTGCTGGAGGCGCAGCTGGGGCCGCAGGCAGGACGGGTGGAAGCTCTGAGAGCCTCCCTGCCCGACTACTACGTCCGCGCCGTCGTCGAGCACGACGTCGACGTCATCGACGCGCCCCAGATCGAGATCACCGAGGGTTCGGAGTCGGGCCCGGTCTGCTTCGACGCCGTGGTCGATGTGCGGCCCGCCATCCTGGTGTCGGGCTACGACGACCTGAGCGTGCAGATCCCCGACCCCACCGTCGACGAGGAGGAGGTCCAGGCCGAGATCGACAGGTTCCGCAAGCAGTTCGCGGAACTGGCCCCGGTGAAGCGGGCCGCGGTCGATGGCGATCATCTCACCATCGACATCGCCGGCACCCTGGGCGACCAGACCATCGACGGTCTCACCACCTCCGACTACGACTACCTGCTCGGTACGGGTGCCGTCGTGCCCGAGATCGACGAGAACCTGAGAGGTGCCGCCGCCGGGGACATCTTGGAGTTCTTGGCCTCCCATCCCGATCCCGAAGAGGATCAGAAGCTTCGTTTCCGAGTGCTCGTCAAGGAGGTGCAGGAGGCTGTCCTGCCCGACCTGGACGATGAGTTCGTGGGAGCCAACACCGAGTTCGACACGGCCGAAGCGTTCCGGGCTGCGCTCGAAGCTGGACAGGCCAGGACCCGGGCGATGTACGCGGAGTCGGTGCGCCGTGAGGCCATCGCCGACGCCATCGCCGGCCTGGTCACGGACGAGGTCCCTGAAGCCATGGTGGCGTCGGAGGTGGAGGCCCGGCGCGAGAGCCTCACGAGAGACCTCGCCCAGCGGGGCTACGAGTTCGATGGCTACCTCGAGAGCATCGGCCAGTCCCGCGACGAGTTCGAGGGCGGCCTGCGGCTCAGTGCCGATCGCAGCGTCAAGCTGGATCTCGCGCTGCGGGCCGTGGCCCTGGCCGAAGGTCTCGAGGCCGACGAGGACGCGGTCGACGCCGAACTGGAGCAGGCCGTGCTCGCGGCCACTTCCAGAGCCGAGCAGGATGCGGCGGCCGAGGTGGATGCGGCGGCCGAAGCAGCCCGGCTGCGCGACGCGCTGGCCTCGTCCGGACAGCTTTCGGACATGCGTTCCCAGATCTCCAAGCGGACCGCCCTGGAGTGGATCACGGAGCGGGTCGAGCTGGTCGATCCCGACGGGGAGGTCATCGATCCGGAACTGCTGAGACTTCCCGACGTTGGCGAAGGCGCGGAGAGCCCTCAGGATGTAGACACCGATCAAGCCCAGGACGAATCATGAGCATCAGCCCCCGCAACTACTTGGTACCGACCGTGGTGGAGCAGACCAACCGCGGCGAGCGCGCCTTCGACCTGTACAGCCGGCTCCTCAAGGAGAACATCATCTTCCTGGGCACCCCGATCGACGACGTGGTCGCCAACCTGATCTGCGCGCAGCTCCTGCACCTCGAGTCCGAGGATCCCGACAAGGACATCAACCTCTACATCAACAGCCCCGGCGGGGACATCAACTCGCTCTTCGCGATCTACGACACGATGCAGTACATCAAGCCCGACATCACCACCATCTGCTTCGGTCAGGCTGCATCGGCTGCCGCCGTGCTGCTGGCGGCCGGCACCAGGGGCAAGCGTCTGGCCCTCCCGCACGCCAAGATCCTCCTCCACCAGCCCTACGCGGGGGCGCACGGCGACGCCAGCGACATAGAGCGGATCGCCAGCGAGGTGGCCCGCCTGAAGAAGTCCCTCGAGGAGGTGCTCTCGGAGCACACCGGCCAGCCCATCGAGCAGATCGCCACCGACACCGACCGGGACTTCGTCATGACCGCCGAGCAGGCCAAGGAGTACGGGATCATCGACGAGGTGATCGAAGCGCGTAATGTGGTCGACAACAGCAGCGCCATCAGGGCGATCAGCTGACACTTGAAGGGGAGACGACCGCGTGGCCAAGCTTGGTGAGGGTGGCGAGCTTCTGAAGTGCTCGTTCTGCGGCAAGTCGCAGAAGCAGGTCAAGAAGCTCATTGCCGGTCCCGGCGTGTACATCTGCGACGAGTGCATCGACCTGTGCAACGAGATCATCGACGAGGAACTGGCCGGCCCCTCCGACGATCCCGTCGGCGAGCTGCCCGCCCCGCGTGAGATCTACACCTTCCTCGACGACTACATCGTCGGTCAGGACAGCGCCAAGCGCATCCTCTCGGTCGCGGTCTACAACCACTACAAGCGAGTGCAGCTCGGCGAGAGCCAGGACCCTGAGGTAGAGCTCCAGAAGTCGAACATCCTTCTCATAGGCCCGACCGGCTGCGGCAAGACGCTCATGGCCCAGACGCTCGCCCGGATGCTCAACGTGCCCTTCGCCATAGCCGACGCCACCGCCCTGACCGAGGCCGGCTACGTGGGCGAGGACGTGGAGAACATCCTCCTGAAGCTGATCCAGGCCGCCGACTACGACGTGAAGAAGGCGGAGAAGGGCATCATCTACATAGACGAGATCGACAAGATCGCCCGCAAGAGCGAGAACCCGTCGATCACTCGCGACGTCTCGGGCGAGGGAGTCCAGCAGGCTCTGCTCAAGATCCTGGAGGGCACCTCGGCGTCCGTGCCCCCGCAGGGAGGGCGCAAGCACCCCCACCAGGAGTTCATCCAGATCGACACGACCAACGTCCTGTTCATCTGCGGGGGAGCGTTCGCCGGCATCGAGAAGATCGTGGAGCGCCGCACCGGCACCCGTGGCGTCGGATTCGGCGCCGACATCCGCCGGCCCGAGGACAAGGACCTGGGCGCCATCTTCGCCGAGGTGCTTCCCGAGGATCTCACCAAGTACGGGCTGATCCCCGAGTTCATAGGGCGGCTGCCGGTGATGGGGGCCGTCGGCAGTCTGGAGCGCGACGCCCTGATGCGCATCCTGGTGGAACCCCGCAACGCCCTCGTCAAGCAGTACCAGAAGATGTTCCGGTTCGAGAACGTCGACCTGGCCTTCGAAGAGAACGCATTGGAGGCCATAGCCGACGAGGCCATCAAGCGGGCGTCGGGGGCTCGGGGGCTGCGGGCCGTGCTCGAGGAGGTCCTGCTCGACATCATGTACGACCTCCCGGGCCGCGAGGACGTCTCCACCGTGGTGATCGACCGCGAGGCCGTATGCCGGAACGTCAACCCCACGCTTGTGCCCCTTGCCGAGGAGGACGACACTCGCTCCCGGCGGGCCAGCTGAAGCCTGTCGGGGCCTCTCGTTGGACTACGGCGCGGCCCTGGACCATCTCGAGACCCTGATCAACCACGAGGTCAGGCCGCGGGCGGGGCGCGTCGCCGGCCTGAGCCTCGAGTCGGTGCAGCGCCTCACGGCGGAGATGGGCCATCCGCAGCGCTGCTACCGGGTGGTCCACGTCACGGGCACCAACGGCAAGGGATCCACGGTTCGGGTCGCGGCCCGGCTCCTGCAGGAGATGGGACTGCGCGTCGGCGCCTACACGAGCCCTCACCTGGTGGCGCCGACGGAGCGGATCTCCGTGGACTCCGAACCCATCGACACCGAGGCCTTCGGCGCAGCGATAGGCGACGTGGCTCGCTTCACCGACCACTTGCGCATGCGGGCAACCTGGTTCGAGACGGTGACCGCGGCCGCGTTGCAGCACTTCGCCGATGTGGCCGTGGATGTGGCCGTCGTCGAGGTGGGGATGCTGGGCCGTTACGACGCCACCAACGTTGTGGAAGCGCAGGTCGCGACGATCGCCAACGTTGGAATGGACCACACCGACGGCATCGGCGACTGGCGGCTGGCGGTGGCCCGCGAGAAGGCCGGCATCATCAAGCCCGGATCGACGGTGGTGTGCGGCGAGACGGATCCCGGCACGCGCGACGTGTTCCGGGCCGAGCCCCACGCCGCCATGTTCGAGCGCGGCCGCGACTTCGGGACGGAGCGGGAGCGCCTGGCGGTGGGCGGGTGGCTGGCCGACCTTCGCACCCCCTACGGACACCACCCCGACGTGCTGGTGTCCCTGCACGGCCGCCACCAACTCGACAACGTTTCGCTGGCGGTGGCCACGGCGGAAGCCTTCTTCGAGGCGGAACTGTCCGACGAGGTGATAGGCGAGGCCCTCGCCAACGTGTGGGTTCCCGGCCGCTTCGAGATAGCCCGCCGGGATCCCCTGGTCGTGCTCGACGGTGCTCACAACCCCGACGGCGCCCGTGCTGCCGCCAATACCCTCAGCGAGGACTTCGCGCCGTCGGGACGGAGGTTCCTGGTGGTCGGGATGCAGTCCGGGCGAGACGTGGCCGGCGTACTTCGAGGACTCGAGGCCGACCGGTGCGATCTGGTGCTCTGCTGCACCGCTCCCACGACACGGGGTATCCCGGCGACGGAGGTGGCCGCGGCAGCGATTTCCATCGGGGCGGCCGCAGAGCCGATCGACGACGTGGCGGCGGCCCTCGATCGCGCCCTCGAACTCGCCGATGCCAACGACGTCGTGACCGTCACGGGCTCCTTCACGGTGATCGGCGCGGCCAAGGTGGCGCTGGGCCCGTGAGCGCTGCGAACAGGAGCGGGTAGCACTGCCCCTGAGTGAGTCGTAGCATCGGTGGCCGTGAATCGCACGCTGGTGATATGCAAGCCCGACGCGGTCGAGCGCGGCCTGGTGGGGGAGATCGTCGGCCGCTTCGAGCGCAAGGGTCTGCAGCTGGTCGCGGCCGAGCTTCGCACTCTCGGCCCCGACGTCCTCGCCCGCCACTATTCCGAGCACGTCGGCAAGGACTTCTACGACGATCTCGTCGCTTTCATGAGCCGAGGCCCCGTGCTGACCGCGGTTGTGGAAGGGCCGGAAGACACTTGGAGCGTGGTCCGCCAGATGATCGGGGCCACCAATCCCGTCAAGGCGGCGCCCGGGACCATTCGCGGGGACCTCGGCACTGAGGTCACCGAGAATCTGGTTCACGGGAGCGACTCGGCCGAGTCGGCTCGCCGCGAGATGGCTGTTTTCTTTCCTGATCTACAGTCGAGGCCCACAATATTTGACGGGTCTTCCTAGTTGGAGGTCCATCGACGCGAACTGTGTGCCGGCGCTCGCCGTCGTCTACAATCCGGCTAGCGGCCGGCTGGGTCCTCCGGTGTTGTGCTAGCGTCCCCAACCTGATCGAGGCATCACAATGAGCACGGCGAGCATGCTTTCGGGGCTGGGGTGGGTCATGGGCCGCGACATGGCCTTGGACCTCGGTACCGCCAACACCGTCGTGTACGTGCGCGGCGAGGGGATCGTGCTCGACGAACCGTCCGTGGTGGCGGTCAACACGAGGAGCAAGAAAGTGCTGGCCGTGGGCTCCGAGGCGAAGAGCATGATCGGCCGCACGCCGTCGCATATCCAGGCCGTCCGTCCTCTCAAAGACGGGGTGATCGCCGACTTCGCCATGTGCGAGGAGATGCTGCGCTTCTTCATTGAGCGGGTCCATCAGAGACGCTGGACCAAGCCGCGGATGGTCATCGCCGTGCCGTCGGGAATCACCGGCGTGGAACAGCGGGCCGTGCAGGAGGCGGCCGAATCGGCCGGCGCCCGGAAGCCGACCCACATAATCGAGGAGCCGATGGCCGCGGCGATCGGCACTGGGCTTCAAGTGTGGGAGCCGACCGGCAACATGATCGTCGACGTCGGCGGAGGCACCACCGAGGTGGCCGTCATATCGCTCGGAGGCATCGTGTCCAGCCAGTCGATCCGGGTGGGGGGAGACGAGTTCGACAACGTCATCGGCCAATACGTCAAGAAGGAGCACTCTCTGCTCATCGGGGAGCGCACCGCCGAGGAGATCAAGATCGTGCTCGGGTCGGCCTACCCTCTCGCCCGAGAGGCGAGGGCCGAGATCCGGGGCCGCGACCTCGTGAGCGGTCTGCCCCGCGTGGTCTCGGTCACCACCGAAGACGTCCGCGAGGGCTTGGAGGAGTCGGTCACCGCCATCTGCGACGCAGTGCGGGGCACGCTGGACCACACTCCGCCGGAGTTGGCCGCCGACATCATGGAGTCGGGCATCATGCTCGCGGGCGGCGGAGCGCTGCTGAGGAATCTGGACCAACGGATGGCCAATGAGACCGGAATGCCGATCACGGTCGCCCAGGATCCGTTGCATGCCGTGGTGAGGGGCTGCGGCCACGTGCTCGAAAACTTGGACCAGCGGTGACCGCATCGGGCGTGCTCTAACGTTGGACGATGGCGGTCGCCCAGCGCAGCGGGCGGTCCCGCTACCGCTTGTTGCTGCTGATCCTCACAGCCGTCACGCTGCTCACTCTTGACTTCCGCGGCTTCGGGCCGCTCGAGACGGCCCAGAGCCGGGTGCGCGACGTGCTCGAGCCGGTGGTCTCCGCGGTCGATGTGGTGCTCGGGCCGGTAGCGGAGGTCTGGACCGTGATGTTCTCCTACAACGACCTCCGCGACGAGAACGCCAGACTCAGAGATGAAGTCGACCGGCTCGGCAGCGCCGACATCCGGTCTGTCGCACAGCAGGATGCATTCGACAGGCTCCTGGCCGCCACGGGAGTGACCTATGTCGAAGGCGTGGAACGACTGACCGCCACCGTGCTTCGCGACTCCCCCGGCAACTTCGATGACGATGTGATGTCCATCGACGTGGGACGCCGCCACGGAGTGGCGCCGGGCATGGCCGTCGTCACCTCGGCCGGTTTCGTCGGTCGGGTCGAGACGGTGGACGCGGTGTCGAGCACGGTCACCGCGGTGAGTGATCCCGGCCTGGTGATCGGAGTGCGCCTGCTGGACACCGGCGACGTGGGACTCGGGCACGGACTGGCCGGCGATCCGACCCTCTTGGTGGTGGACGCTGGCCTGCGCTGGCCCGAGACCGGAGACCTCTCGGAACTGCCGGCGATCGGGAGCCCGGTGGTGACCGCGGCTGGGAGCCGCTATCCCGCCGACATACCGGTGGGACGGGTGGCGTCCGTCGAGCCGGCGGAGGCGGGTCTGGCGCAGCTGGTGACCGTCGAGCTGGCCGCCGACGTGCAGGACCTCGGTTACGTAACCGTGCTTCTGCAGGCGCCCACCGACGAAGCACCGGTCGGCCCGGACTCTCCATTCCCCCAGGAATCGCCGTGAGGGCGGACACTCGCTCAGCACTGGGGCGCCTGTGACGGCGTTGCGGTCCCCGCCGACTGTGCTGCGCCCGCGTCGCTTGCTGTCGGGGGGCGGTGTGACGATGACCGCGCTGCGGCTCATCGTCGTGTACTTCATCGCGCTTCTCTTGCAGTTGACGTTCTTCTCAGAGGTGCGAGTGGCCGGCGTGGCCCCGGAGCTGCCTGCGCTTGTGGCCGTTCTGGCCGGCCTGTTCGCCGGTCCCCGGCACGGTTCGGTGATCGCCTTCTGCGCCGGCTTGATGTGGGACGTGTACCTCTCGACGCCGCTCGGGCTGGCCGCAGTCTCATTCGCGGTCGTGGCTTACACGCTGGGCGGGATAACGGAGGACCTCTTCCACGACACGCGCATCCAGACGGTGGTGCTGGTGTTCGCAGGCACCGCGGCCATGGTGACGGCCTACGCCCTGCTGGGCGAGGTTGTCGGCCAGCGCGGCCTTGTCGACGACCGGCTGCTGCGGGTCGTGCTGGTGGCGTCGGCATTCAATGCCGTGCTCTCGCTGGCGGTGGCGCCCGCGATGCGGTGGGCTGTGGGGAGCGACCCTGCTCGGAGCCGCTCGCGGCGAAGTGAGCCCCGTGACGCGCCGAGGCAGGGCCGCTGATGGCCTCGAGTGGCACGGACGCTGACGAGCGCCAGGGTTTTCGGCTCTACGTGATCGGCATCGTGGCGGTGTGCTTGGTGGCCGCCCTGTTCGCTCGCCTGTGGTACCTGCAGGTTCTCGAGAGCGAGGAACTGCAGGATGCCGCGGCCACGAACATCCTGCGAGTCGTCTACACGGAGGCGCCGCGGGGCCGCATCTTCGACGCCAATGGCCGGATCCTCGTAGACAACCGGGTGGTCCAGGTGGTGACGGTCGACCGCCTGGAGTTCCGGGCCGCTCTGGACGAGTCCGAGCAGCGGGACGTTCTTCTCGAGCTTGCCGGGATCATCAGCCGCTCCGGCCGCCTCGCCAAGGTGAGCCGAATCGAGGAGCGGCTGGCGAGCCTGGAGTTCGGTCCCTTCGACAAGGTTCCCGTGGCCTTCGACATCGACGCCGACCTGCTGGTGTATCTGGGCGAGCGGCCTGACCTGTTCCCCGGAGTCTCGGTGGAGGAGCGCATCGTTCGCAGCTATCCGTACGGCGAGTTGGCTGCGCACCTGCTCGGGTATGTGGGTCCGCTCACCCAGTCGGAGTACCGTGCACAGAGCGCGCAGATCGACCCGACCGATCCTTACGCCAAGACGTACCAGCCTGGAGACGAGATCGGGAAGTCCGGGGTTGAGCGCATCTTCGAGGACGAGTTGAGGGGAATCCCCGGTGTGCGCGTCTTCGAGGTGAACCGGCGCGACGAGATCGTGAGGGTCCACGACGACAAGGGTCGCCAGCCGACGCCCGGCAACGACGTGCACCTGACGATCGACCTCGACATCCAGAGCCTGCTCGAGCGCGAACTGCGCCGAGGTCTCGACGAGGCCCGACGCCAGGATCGCCCGGAGGAGAATCCCGACGCCGCCGCCTTCGCGGCATCGTCCGGAGCGGCCGTTGCCCTCGACCCCTGGGACGGCTCGATCCTGGCCATGGCCTCCTTCCCCACCTTCGATCCCCGCGACTTCGTGAACGGCATCTCGCAGCGCCAGTTCAACGAGTTGACCGCGGAGGAGAACTTCTCCCCGATCCTCAACCGCGCCATCCAGGGTCTCTACCCGCCGGGCTCGACGTTCAAGGTGGTGACGGCCTACGCAGCCATCACTCAGGGCGTGATAGGAGCCGATGCCTCCTCGCTGATCGACGTGGACGAGTTCTATAACGACACCGGCACGTATCGCTATCCCTTCTGCTTGGAGGAATCCGACACGTGCGTGTTCAACAGCCCGTACTGCTGCGAGCGTGGCGTCGATCTGAGGGACGCCATAACGGTGTCGAGCGACACGTACTTCTACCGACTCGCCGGCGAGGGCTTCTTCAGGCGCCGTGAGCCCCTCGACGAGGGCATACAGGAGTCGGCGCGGGCGTTCGGGCTGGGCTCGCACACCGGCGTGCCACTGCCTCACGAGCGCGCCGGGGTGGTGCCCGACAGGGAGTACTACGACTTCCAGTTCGACCAGGGGGTGTTCCTGCGCGGCGGCGACCAGTGGTTCGCCGGAGACACGATCAACCTGGCGATCGGCCAGGGCAACCTGCTGACGACTCCGCTCCAGGTGGCGAACGTGTACGCCTCGCTGGCCAGCCAGGGGAAGGTTCATCAGCCGAACATCGTCGTCAGGATCACTGATCGCAACGGAGAGGTCCTCGAGGAGTTCGGTCCGAGACTGCTGCGCGAGCTGGAATGGACAGCCGAGGTCGCCGTGCCATTGCTGGATGGGATGAACGGCGTCACGGCATTCAACCTTCCCAGCAGCTCCGGCGGCGAGGCCCTGTTGCGGGGTACGGCCTACGAGGCCTTCAACCTTCCCGGATCCGGAGGCGTCGACTTCCCGCTGGATGCATGGCCGGTCGCGGGCAAGACGGGCACTGCCGAGAAGCAGGGGAAGGCCGATTTTGCCTGGTTCGCCGCGTTCGGGCCCGCTCCCTGGCCCGAACGCGGCCACCAGCACACTCCCGAGGTGGTGGTGGCGATGGTGTTGGAGGAGGCGGGCTTCGGCGGCGATGTGGCCGCACCGGCCGTTGCGCGGGTCCTTCTCCCGATAGCCACCGACACGGTCGACAGGGCCCGCACAGCCAGGGAAGTGGATGTCTGCTACGCGGAGGTCAAGCAGCTGGCGTCGTTCCTCGAGGGTGTCCGCACGGGCGAGATCAAGGTCGATTCGGACGGCGTGCCCATCTCCGAGACGCGACCGGAACTGTCGCAGGACTGCTCTGAGCTGGTAGGCGGCGAAGAGGCTGTGGAACAGCGAGGACTGGACGCTCTGCTATGACCGCGACCTCGACCTCTGCTGAACCGGCCCGCCGGAACGTCGCACCCGATCCTTGGTGGCTGCTGGTCGACCCGTTCCTGATCCTGTCGGCTCTCGCCATCGCGTCGATGGGCTCGGTGCTGGTGTATTCGGCGACCAGGGGCGTCGTCGGTGACTTCACCGAGCCCAACAGTGACTTCCTCGAGCGTCAGGTGCTCTTCATCGTGATGGGCGCAGTTGTGGGCGCGACCGCGGCCTTCGTGTCGCCCAAGCTCATGAGGAGGCTCTATCCGCTGGCCTTCGCGGCCATGATGGGCGCGCTGTGGCTGGTGCTGCAGGTGGGGGTGGAGGTCAACGGCACGAAGGGCTGGTTCTCCCTCGGCGCGTTCAGGATGCAGCCGTCGGAGCCCGGCAAGCTCGTGGTGATCATCGGGCTGGCGCTGCTGCTGTCGCCCCGGAAGGGCGAAGTCGGCCTGACGCGGGTGTTGCTGGGGCTGGCTCTGGCTGCCGCGCCCATCGCCCTCATCCGGCTCCAGCCCGACCTCGGGACCATGCTGGTCTATCTCGCGATCGCTCTGATCACGGTGATCGTGAGCGGGACAAAGGCTCGCTGGATCGCCCTGCTCGCGATCGTCGCGGTGGCGGGGACGGTCGGCGTGTACCGATCAGATTCGCTGGCCGACTACCAGGAGGCCCGCCTGCGGGTGTACTTGTTCGAGTCCGACGTCAGCGATGACGCGGCCAGCTACGAATTCAATGTCGAGCAGGCCCAGATCGCGATCGGCAACGGCGGGCTGCGGGGGCAGGGCCTGTTCCAAGGGACGCAGACCCGGTCCGATCTGGTGCCGCAGCAGCAGACCGACTTCATCTTCACCGTGGCCGGCGAGGAACTGGGCCTGCGAGGCGCGTCCCTGCTGCTGGGGCTGTTCGCGCTGCTGCTGTTCCGCGTCTGGCGAACGGCCCAACTCGCCCTGACTCAGTTCGAGCGGATGATGTGCACCGGGATCTTCGCCATGCTGCTTTTCCAGACGTTCCAGTCGGTCGGCATGACCATGGGGATGATGCCGGTGACCGGCATTCCCCTCCCGCTGGTCAGCTACGGCGGTTCCTCGATGCTCACCACGATGGCGTCGCTCGGACTCGTCGCCGGCGTGTACCGGCGCCGCCTCGATATCGAAGGGATGCTCAGTTCGCAGCAGTAGGCTGGAGGAGTGAGCAGTCTGTGGCATAGCTCGCGCGTAACGCCGTGAGCAGCATGTGGCATCAACTTGAGCCCTTGTTGCCCCAGGTGTCCAAACCGGCCCGCTATATCGGTGCCGAGGACGGGATGCGGGTTCCTCGTCACGGTCCCGGCGTCGTGTCGTGGCTGCTCACCTATCCGGACACCTACGAGATAGGCCTGCCGAACCAGGGGCTGCAGATCCTCTACGAGATCCTCAACGAGCGCCCCGACGCGGCCGCCGAGCGCGCCTACGCGCCGTGGGGCGACCTCGAGGCGCTGATGAGGGCCGAGGGGCTGCCGCTGTTCTCGCTGGACACCCACCGTCCGGCTCCGCTGTTCGACGTGATCGCCTTCAACCTCTCGGCCGAGCTCACCTACACCAACGTGCTGAACTGCATCGATCTCGCGGGTGTGGCCGTCCGGGCTGCTTCCAGGCACGACTCCGACCCGCTGATCGGCGCCGGGGGGCACTGCACCTACAATCCCGAGCCGCTGGCGGACTTCCTCGACTTCGCCGTGCTCGGCGACGGGGAGGAGGCGGTGGGCGACATAACGGCCGTGTTGGCCGACTGGAAGGCGTCCGGCCGGCCCGGAGGCCGCAACGGTGTGCTGCGCGCGCTCGCCCGCGTGCCGGGCGTGTACGTGCCGTCGATGTACGAGGTCGCCTACGACGGCGCCCGGCTCGTGGCCGTCGAGCCGCGGCATCCCGATGTGCCCGCCGTCGTCGAGAAGCGCACGGTGGCCGATCTGGCCGACTGGCCCTACCCCAAGCAGCAACTGGTGCCGCTCACCGAGGTAGTGCACGACCGGCTCAATGTTGAGGTCTTCCGGGGCTGCACCCGCGGCTGCCGCTTCTGCCAGGCCGGGATGATCACCCGTCCCGTGCGCGAGCGTCCGGCCGAGCAGGTCCGCACCATGGTCGGCGAGGGCCTGCGGCGCACCGGCTACGACGAGGTCGCTCTCACCTCGTTGAGCACCGCCGACTTCAGCGGCATCGAGCGGGTCGTGGCCGACACCGTCAACGACGCGGGCTGCAGCCAGGTCTCGGTGTCCCTGCCCAGCCTGCGGGTCGATGCCTTCACCGTGGGCATCGCGGCTCAGATCCAGCGGGCGCGCCGTACCGGGCTGACCTTCGCACCCGAAGCCGGCACCTGGCGCATGCGCCAGGTGATCAACAAGCTCATCACCAACGATGATCTCTACTCGGCAGTCGAGTCGGCCTACTCGCAGGGGTGGCGCCGGATGAAGCTCTACTTCCTGACCGGCCTGCCCACAGAGACCGACGCCGACACGCTCGCCATCGCCGAGCTGGCCCGCAACTGTGTTGAGTTGGGTCGGACCCACACCCGCTCGCCGTCGGTCACCGTCTCGGTGGGCGGGTTCGTGCCCAAGCCCTTCACTCCGTTCCAGTGGTTCGGCCAGAACACCGTGGTGGAGCTTCGCCGCAAGATCGGACTCCTGCGCAACGACCTGCGCAGGGCGAGGGGCGTCCAGCTCAAGTGGCACGATCCCGCGGCCAGCCTGGCCGAGGGCTTGGCCAGCCGGGGAGACCGTCGCGTCGGACGTGTGATCGAGCACGTCTGGCGGCACGGCGGCACGTTCCAGGAGTGGTCCGAACACTTCGACCTCAACCGCTGGCAGTCGGCCGCGGAGGCGTGCGGACTCGACATCGACGCCTACGTCCACCGGCACCGCACCTTCGACGAGGTGCTGCCGTGGGACCATCTGTCCGCGGGGCTCCACAAGGACTTCCTGTGGCAGGACTGGCGCGACGCCCTCAATGAGGTCGGCCTCGAGGACTGCCGCTGGACGCCGTGCTACGACTGCGGAGCGTGCACCGGCTACGGCATCGAGCATGTCGTGGCATCGGCCGTGCCTCCGGCGGGAGGAAGCCAGGGCACCGGAGTCGACCTCTCGCGCGGCGCCGAGATCCCGGTGCGCCTGCTCGAACGGCCTCCGGAGGCCGAGCGGACGGACCGCGACCCGTTGACTGGCGCGAGCGAGGCCGTGGCCCGAGCGGCCCGTGAGCGAAGCGAACAAGAGCGGGAGACACCCCGTGTCGGCGCGAGCGGCTCTCACATGACCACTCACGGTCAACCGGTGGGGGCGGCGAGATGACGGGATCGCGTATCAGGCTCCGGTTCTCGAAGCACGGGAAGGTTCGCTTCACATCGCACCGCGACGTGGCCAGGATCTGGGAGCGGTCGCTGCGTCGCGCCGCGGTTCCCGTCGTCTATTCGGCCGGGTTCAGTCCCCGGCCGAAGATTGCATTCGGGCTGGCCCTCCCCACCGGATACAGCTCCGACGCCGAGTATCTCGACGCCGAGATCGATCCTGCGTGGGCGGCCGGCATCGACAACGAGACCCTCGTCGGCGCGTTGACCGCGTCGCTGCCGACGGGCATGACAGCACTGGCCGCGGCCGAGGTCGCCTCCGGCGAACGGTCACTCCAGCACGCGGTGACTAGCTGTACCTGGAGGATCGACGCAGCCGGCGCGGACGCCACCGAGGCGTCCGAAGCGGTGTCGCGGGCCATGGATGCGAGCGAGCTGCTCGTTCAACGCGAGCGCAAGGGGCGGCTCACCATCGACGACATCCGTCCCGCCGTCCATGCAGTCGAGGTGCAGGGGAACATCACAGACGGCGTGAGGCTCGTAGCCGAGTTGGCCACGCAACCGCGGGCAGTGCGCCCCGCCGAGTTGCTGGCGAGCCTCCGTCCGCCGCTCAGCCTTCTGCGGGCGTGCCGTCTTCACCAATGGATCACAACCGACGCAGGAGAGCGCAGTGAACCGCTGGCGGTCTCCGAGCTGGGAGAGCGCAGTGAACCGCTGGCGGTCTCCGAGTTGTCGGTCGTCGGAGCGGGAGTCGAGCCATGAGAACCCCGTTCACGTACTCGAAGGAACACAATGACGAACGAACGCCAACCGGCGAGCGCCCCCCGCGCCGCCGGCAGGAAAGAACAGACCTCTAGGAAGACGGGCGACAGGAAAGAACAGACCTCTAGGAAGGCGGGCGGCAAGGAGACCAAGGCCTCCGGCCCGCCTGCGGACCGCACGCCCCAACCGGCGAAGTCGGGCCGGCCTGCGGGCCGAAAGCCGCAGATCGGTGACACCCGGCCGGCACCGCCGGCGCCCAAGAGCGACGCCGGCGACCGGCGCTCCGAGGGCGGGTCCTCCTCCGGGAGTCGAAGACGGCGACGCCGTCGCGGCGGCCGGGGCGGCGGGCAGAAGTCCCAAGCCGCGACGGTTGTGGAAGCGGTCACCTACGACGAGCCGGTGGAGCTCGACGAGAAGAGCATGCGGGGGCGGCGTGGCCGCACCCGCAAGGGTCAGGCCCTGGGCCGGTACCTGATGTGCGTACACGTTTCCCAGCGCGCCACCCAGATCGCGGTGCTCGAGGGGCGCCGCTTGATCGAGTTCAGGGTGTCCCGCCCGGCCGACGACGTCAGCCAGATCCACGGCAATGTCTACCTGGGCCGGGTTCAGAACGTGCTGCCCGGTATGGAGACGGCTTTCGTCGACATCGGAACGCCCAAGAACGCGGTGCTGTACCGGGGCGACGTCCAGTACGACCCGGAGGACATCGAGTCGGGCGACGGCGCCCAGGCGAAGCCGCGGATCGAGGATCTGCTCCGACCCAAGCAGTCGGTCCTGTGCCAGGTCACCAAGAACCCCATCGGCGAGAAGGGGGCTCGCCTCACCCAGGACGTCTCGCTGGCGGGACGGTTCGTGGTTCTGGTGCCCAACTCGTCCGGCTTCGGGATATCGAAGCGGCTGCCCGACTCTGAGCGCAAGCGCCTGCGGTCGATCCTCGAGCGGGTCAAGCCCGACGGCCACGGCCTCATCATGCGCACCGCGGCCGAGAAGGTAACCGCGGCCGAGATCAAGCGGGACGTGGCTCGTCTCGTGGGCCAGTGGAGCGACATCTCCAAGCTGGCCAAGTCGTCCTCCGCGCCCGCGCTGCTGTACCGGGAGCCGGAGGCCCCCCTGCGCCTCATCCGCGAGGAGCTCAACTCCGACTACCGGGGCGTGATCATCGACGACCGGCAGCTCTACTCCGAGGTGTCGGGCTACGTCTCGTCCATCATCAGGCCGCTGGCCGACCGGGTGGAGCACTACAACACGAAGAAGGAGAAGCTGCCGCTCTTCGAGCGCTACTACGTCACGGAGCAGCTCAAGAAGGCGCTCGAGCCCAAGGTGTGGCTGCCGTCGGGCGGCTCGCTCATCATCGAGCACACCGAGGCTCTCACCGTCGTGGATGTGAACACCGGCAAGAACGTGGGCAAGTCCAGCCTCGAGGAGACGGTCCTGGCCAACAACCTCGAGGCCGCCGACGAACTGGCGCGCCAGCTGCGGCTGCGCGACATCGGCGGGATCATCGTCGTGGACTTCGTCGACATGGAACTGGCCGCCAACCGGGCCCAGGTCACGAAGCGCTTCCGCGACGCGCTGGCTCGCGACAAGACCCGTACGCAGGTGCTGGACATCAGCGGCCTCGGGCTGATGGAGATGACTCGCAAGCGCAGCGGCGAAGGGCTCCTGGAGTCGCTGTCGGACATCTGCGGGGACTGCTCCGGCCGCGGCTACCGCCTCCTGGCCGACCTGATGGATTAGCTGTGCGGGCCGTGGATCAGGGGACCCTCGGAGGTACCCTCTGATGGCTATGTATGCAGTCGTTGAGACCGGCGGGAAGCAGTACCGCGTCGAGCAGGGTTCCACCATCGAGGTGGAGCGCCTCGCCGAGCCCGGCTCGGAGATTTCGCTGCGCCCCCTGCTCCTGGTCGACGGCGATGCCGTCCTGGCCACGCCGGATGACCTCGCCGGCACGAGCGTGACCGCGATTGTCGTCGAGGAGCATCGGGGCCCCAAGATCCGCGGCTTCACCTACAAGTCGAAGAGCAACCAGCGGCGACGCTGGGGTCATCGCCAGACGCTGGCCACCCTCGAGATCACCGACATCCGGAAGGGCTGATTCGACATGTCCAAGACCAAGGGCGGGGGGTCAACCCGCAACGGCCGCGACTCGAACGCACAGCGCCTCGGCGTGAAGGTGTACGACGGGGGCCGGGTCCTGGCCGGGGCGATCATCGTGCGCCAGCGGGGCACGAAGTTCCATCCCGGGACCAACGTGGGACGAGGCGGTGACGACACGCTGTTCGCCAAGGCCGACGGCATCGTGCGCTTCGGCGCCCGCCATGGCCGCAAGCTCGTCGAAGTAGTCCCCGCCGAAGCCTGACGCCGCGGACGCCCTAGCCTGAACGGGTGTCCGGGTTCGTTGATGAGTGCAACCTGCATGTCACGGCCGGTGACGGCGGGGCGGGCTGCGTCGCGTTCCGCAGGGAAGCCCACGTAGCCCGGGGCGGGCCGTCGGGTGGCGACGGCGGCCGTGGCGGAGACGTATGGCTGGTTGCGGACCGCAACGTCGCCTCGCTGCTGGCCTTCCGTGACCACCCTCACCGTCGGGCCACCAACGGCAGGCACGGCTCGGGCAACAACCGCCACGGGGCGCGGGGCGACGATCTGGATGTGAAGGTCCCGGTGGGCACGGTGGTGCTGGACCACGGCGACCATTCACAGCTTGCGGACCTGTCGGCTCACGGCGAGCGCTGGCTGGCGGCCGGCGCCGGCGAGGGCGGCCGGGGGAACGCCCGGTTCCTCGCCAACCGGCGCCGGGCCCCCGCCTTCGCTGAGCAGGGCGAGTTCGGTGAGCGCCGCTGGCTTCGCCTGGAGCTCAAGCTGCTGGCCGACGTTGCCATCGTCGGCTTCCCCAACGTCGGCAAGTCGACGTTCATCAGCCGGGTGTCGGCGGCCAAACCTAAGATCGCCGACTATCCCTTCACGACGCTGGAGCCCAACCTGGGCGTGGTCCGGATCGACGATGAATTCGAGATGGTGCTGGCCGACATCCCGGGGCTCATCGAGGGCGCCAGCGAGGGCCGCGGCCTCGGCCACCGCTTCCTGCGCCATGTGGAGAGGGCGCGGGTGCTGCTCGTGCTGATCGATCTGTGCGAACTGGCCGAATGCCCGCCCGACGAGCAATTGGCGGTGCTCCTGCGGGAACTCGGCCGATACCGGCCCGAACTGGTGGAGAGGCCGCGGCTGGTAGTGGGCAGCCGGGCCGACACCGCGCCGGGCGAGTCTTTCAGCTCGGGATTGGCGGGCGAGTCTTTCAGCTCGGGATTGGCGGGCGGCTCGGGGCCGGTCGGGCGCCTGTCCTCGGCCACCGGCGAAGGCGTGCCGGAAGTGCTCGGCGAGTTGAGCCGGATGGTGACCGAGGCCCGCACCAGCGAGCCGGTACTCGAAGTCGCGGTCGTGCACCGGCCTCTGCCGCCTGCGCAGGAGGTGACGGTCCGGCGCATCGACGCCCGTATCTGGGCGGTGGAGGGACGGGCCGCGGCCCGGGCGGTGGCCCTGAGCGATCTCACCGATCCCGGCGCTCTGGCCTATGCCCAGGATCGGCTCCGCAGCCTCGGGGTGGAGCGTGTGCTGGCCCGGGCCGGCGCGGCCTACGGCGACGAGGTCCGCATCGGCGACTTCAGCTTCACCTACGAGGATGACGCTGACGTCGCTTCCAGAGGCCGAGCGGGTGCGCGATGAATGCGCCCGAGACTCCCCGAACGCCGAGCGAGGCCGTGGCCCGAGCGGCCCGTGAGCGGAGCGGACAAGAGCGGGAGACCCTCCGTCTCGGCGCGAGGGACCTTCGTCTGTACGCGCTTGCCGCCGTGAGCGGCACTGGCAGGTCCGACCGATGACCGCCGCGGGCGACACGACGGTCGACGCCGGCGCAGGAGCGGCGGGCCGGACGGTCGTGGCCAAGATCGGCACGTCGTCCATCACCGACGCGGCCGGTGCCATCGACCGCGCCTGCGTCGAGAAGTTCTGCTCCGAGGTGGCCGACCTCAGATCGCGCGGCAACCGGGTGGTCGTCGTGACCAGCGGCGCCATCGCGGCCGGCCTGCCCGAGCTGGGCCTGGGCGGCGACCGGCGACCGGCGAGCATGGAGACGCTCCAGGCGGTGGCCACCGTCGGCCAGAGCGCGCTGATGGGCATGTACCGTGAGGTGTTCGCCCGTCTGGGTGTGGTGGCCGGCCAGGTGCTGCTGGTCCCGCTCGACTTCGTGATCCGCACCCAGTACGTGCATGCCTCGTCCACCCTGCGCAAGCTGCTGGATCTGGGCGTAGTGCCCATCGTCAACGAGAACGATGCGGTGGCCGACGACGAGATCCGGTGGGGCGACAACGACCGCCTGGCCGCGCTGGTGGCCAACCTGGTCCAGGCCGACCTGCTCGTGCTGCTGACCGACACCGCGGGGGTGCTCACCTCCGATCCCCGCCGCAACTCGAACGCGTCGCTCATCGAGGAGATCGTCGAGTTCGACCAGCATCTGGAGAGCCGCGCCGGCGGCGCCGGAACGCAGCGGGGCAGCGGAGGCATGGCGTCAAAGCTCACCGCGGCCCGGGTGGCGTCGCTGTCGGGCGTGCCCGCCGTCATCGCCGACGCCAAGCGACCCGGTGTGCTGGCCGACGCCGCGGCCGGGGTTGCCGGGGTGGGGACGCTGGTGCGGGCGTCGGCCCAGCGACTGCCGGCCCGCAAGCTGTGGATCGGCTTCGCGGTCGGTTCCCAGGGCGAGATCGCGGTGGACCCCGGAGCCAGGGCGGCGCTCGAGCGGGGCAAGTCGCTGCTGGCCATCGGGGTGAGGTCGGTGTCAGGCTCCTTCGACGCCGGCTCACCGGTGGAGGTGCGCGAGGAGGGCGGCGCGGTGTTCGCCAAGGGTCTGGCCCGCCACAGCGGCGACGAACTCCGCACCGCCGCCGGCCGCCGGCGCGAGGACCTGCCGCCGGGCGCCCCCCACATAGTGATCCACGCCAACGACCTAGTGGTGCTGCCCGGCTCCTAGCCACCCAGCCACTGGCTACGATGTTCCGTGAACAGCCCCGGCACGGATGAGGCTAATGTCCGACAACACCGGCGACGACTCCCCGCATTTGCCCTCGCTGCGGATTGAGGGCTTCCGCGGCATCGACAGCCTTACCATCAACCGCTTCGGCCGAGTGACGCTCCTCGCGGGCCGGAACGGTACAGGCAAGACCACTGTGCTCGACGCGGTCCGCATCTTCGCCGACCGCGGCCGGTTGTCAGCCCTCACCGCGGTCCTCGACCGCAGTGAGGAATATGCAGGTCGTGTGGACGAAGAGAAGGACATCAGGGACATCCCGGACTTCGGGGCGTTGTTCCATGGCAGGCAGGCAAAGAAGGGCACGTCGTTCACGATCGGTCTCGCCGGCGACCCCCATACACAGGTAGTCGTCGAGGTCTCCTCGACTGACGACATGCCGGAGGAATGGATGTCAAGGCTGGGCAAGCCGGCGATCAGCGCTCAGGTACTCAGGATCGCCTTCGGCCATTTCGAAGAATTCTTGCCCGTGCTCGACGGAGACTTGGACGGCGGACGATGGCCATGGCGACGTCGCCCCATCCGAGATGATGACGGGCGGCCCAAGGCTCTGAGGGTCGAGGTGCTTGGCCCTGGTCTGCTCAATAACTTGGACTTGGATCAGCGGTGGGGTGAGATTGCACTGACTGAACAGGAGCCGGTCGCGCTTCGCGCCCTGAACCTGGCCGCGAATCATCGCATCGACGGTGTTGCGGTGGTCTCAGGTGATACCCGTTACCGTTCCCGCCGAGTCCTAGTCAAACTAGACGACGGCGAGAGGGTTCCCTTGAGGAGCCTCGGAGACGGTGCCGTGCGGTTGTTCGGTGTTGCGGTTGCGTTGGCGGGAGCGACTGGAGGTCTGCTGCTCATCGACGAGGCTGAGAACGGCATCCACCATTCGCTACAGCACGAGTATTGGCGTCTGGTGCTTCGCGCCGCAGCAGACAATGACGTCCAAGTCATCGCAACCACTCACGGCTGGGACTGCATCAGGGGATTCGCATCTGCTGCGAGCGAGAACCACGATGTGGAGGGCGTCGTGGTCCGCTTGGAGCGTGAGAACGGCGGTCTCCGCGCGGTCGAGTATTCCGAAGAGGAGCTCCAGACGGCCACAGGCCACGGCATAGAGGTCAGGTGACGGCCCGGTGGCTCTGCCTGGTGGAACCTCTGACCGTGTGCTGCTCGTAGAGGGGCCGGATGACGAGCACGTCGTCGTGCATCTGCTCGCGCAATCCGGTTTGACGCGCAACTTCGACATCGATCAGAAGGGTGGATTCCCTGGACTCGCCGAGAGCATTCCCGTCGAATTGGTCGTGTCGGGCCGGTCCGCTCTGGGAGTGGTGGTAGACGCCAACGACAACCCCGCCGCTCGTTGGCAGGCCGTTCGTGATCGCTGCAAACGCCGAGGCATCACGTTGCCGGGCGAACCCGACCCAGGGGGAGTCGTGGTCGAGGGACGCCCCCGCGTCGGGGTGTGGCTCATGCCCGACAACCAGAATCCCGGACAGCTGGAAGATCTGGTAGCAGCCATGATCCCTGCGGAGGATCTCGTCTGGCGCCTCGCCCAGGAGTTCGTCAACCGCATCCCTGAGGCAGAGTGGCCGGGGCCGGCCATCAAGGCGCAAGTGCATGCCTGGCTTGCCGTACGGGCGGCGGCGCGTCCCACGGGCTCCGCAATTGGAACCGGGCACCTGGACGCTTCCTCACCAGTTGCAGCCAGCTTCATCAACTGGCTGCAGCTTCTATTCCACGATCCGGCGACAGGCAGCGCTTAGCCTGCGCCGTCGACGACCTGGTGGTCCTCCTGCCTCTCTGAGCGGATGAGAGACCACGCTTTGTTCGCGATACCGGCCAAGGGGGTGTGAGCCAAGTAGCTTGGTGCCGCTTGCCACATCCGTAGTCCTGTGTTGTCCTCTATCGGGTGGTAGCGGTTTCGGCCTCAGCCATGTCATAGAGCGATCTCAGCGCGCTGCGCCAAGGAGGCGTCTCGGTGGCTGGTGGATCAAGAACCTCACTGTCGTCAGTTGCGCGATTCACATAGAGGAAGTCGTCATTGTGAAAGTCGGCGAAGGCGATTACGTCGTGTGACCGGTCCTCAAGTCGGATGTAGTCCCTCTCAGGCTGTAGAGCGGCCAGCCACGAGAAGGCATGCCGCGCCGAGCAGGGCGTGAGGGAAGCGTCGGGATCCTCGATGGTGTAGATGGGCACATTCTGGGGCTCAAGCGAACCGCGGTTCACTCGCCCGGACGTGATGGAGACCTGCTCGGATCGGCAACCGACGGCCTGACTGACAGTGGCTAGCGGCTCGCCATCAGACACGTACGACGCGAGGGTGTCCAGTTTCTCGATTAGGTCATGCGTCGACTGGCACGAGTGTCGGAGCAGCGCCGTCGAGTCGTCCAGGGCCGGCTTGGTGGGCTGGTACAGCGGGTGAGGAAGCACAGTGCGCCACATGTCGCGTATTTCGACGAGCGTGCTGTCGTCTGGTTCGTGCCGGGTGTGCGCGTGGGCTTGGAATAGCGAGCAAAGGAGGACCGCCTCGGAATGGTGGCGGTCAAGAATGTCAAGTGCGGCTTCCTGTTCGACTTCCAAGAAGGCCTCTCCCTTGAGGGAGCGTCGCCATCGGATTCCGCCGCCACGTCTACTTGTCTTGTTGTCCTTTGATGGCGATATGGCTGCCGCGTCGCTTCGCTTCGACGAGACCGTGAGCGGAGAGGATGAGGCAGACCTCCCGCCCGGACAGTACGCGCAGCCTAGGAGACTGTTGAGTAATGCGATTTTGGAGCAGCATGCAAGCCTCTGACCTGGGGTTTTGCAGTTGAGATTTGCGCGATTTGGGAGTTGCTCATCACTCTCCTAGCCAAATGCGACTTCGACCTGGGTTACGTAGACCTCACCGCGCAAACGTCGATTGATCTCGTCTTCGGGAGCGCTTTCGAAGAAGAGTGTGAGAGCCTCGGCGAGGTTCTCACGAGCCTCAGCTACCGTCTCACCCTGGCTGGCGACATCGACTTCCGGGCAGAGTGCCACGTAGCCGTCGCCGTCGCGTTCGACGATCGCTGTCATGCGTCTGTTCATCCCGTTCCTCCTCTGCGCCGTCTAGGCGTCCAGCCTAGGGGGCAGCGCGGCGCTCCTACCCGCTCGAACGACGCCGATTGCACCGCTCTGATCTGGCTGCCGGTGACTCCGCTGTGAGACACCCGAATACGGGCTTCAGTCCTCTTTAGCCGCGGGCGTTTCGGCGTCGGTTGACTCCACTACTGAAGCCTCGATGATCTCATCCGGCGCAGGCGCGGGAAGGCCGAGGTTCTCCCTCATCTGGTCGAGGCGAGCCTTGGCCTCCTTGTTGCGGGCCGCCTCCTCGATCTCGAGCATGCTCACTTCGGGTCCGCCCTCAGCGAGCTCGGCCATGCCCTTGGCCTTGGCGTAGCGGGCCTCGATCTTGTCCCGGATCTCGTTGAAGGTGGGCAATTCCTCCCCGACCGCCTCGGAGAGAGAGGTCATGGCCTCGTTCATCTGCTCCTGCATGCGGGCTTGGTCGATTTGGCCGAGCAGCATCTGCTGCTGCCTCAGCTTCTCCTGGAGGCTCAGCGAGTTCTGCGTCACGGCTGCCTTGGCCTCGTCTGATGCCTGTGATGTCTGCAGGTACAGGTCCTTGAGGCTCTCGATCTCCTGTTCGAGCGTGATCATGCGGCCGGCCAACTGCTCGGCTGCGGAGTTGTACGACTTGGCCTTGGACTGGTCATCGTCCGAGACCGCCTCCTGGGCCATCATTAGGGCGCGGCGGGCGTTGACGTTCACTCGCTCTAGCTCCGAGATGGCTCGGTTGAGCCGCATCTCGGTCTGCTTCTGGTTGGCGATCACGTTGGCCGCTTGCTCCTTGAGCCGCTTGTGCTGCTCCCGGGCCTCGCGGATGGCCTGCTCCAGCTGGGTCTTGGGGTCGGCGGTCTCCTCCCAGCGGCCGCCCAGTCGGGCCGTCAGGTACTTCCAGCGGCGCTTGAGGAGTTTCCACATATCCACAACTGTACTTCCTCAGCGGCGGAGCGGGAGTCCAGCAACCCTCAACCCGACTGGTTGCGGCGTTGCCAGATGATCCTGCGGGCGGGCTGGAGCAGCAGGTGGGCCTCGGCGAGGCCGCGCCGGTAGGCGACCACCGTGTACACACCCACGGCGAATGCGGCCGCTATGGGGGCCGACAGGAGCACGGGCCAGCCGTCGATCAGGAGCTTGAGCGCGGCGGTCGCGGCGAAGGCCACTGCCGCGGCCGTCGCCGGAGCACCGAGAGCCGAACGCACCGCCTCTTCGGTACGGAGCCTCCGGGCGAGCAGGACGATCTCGGTCCACGCCGCCACGGCCGACCCCAGCGCCAGCCCTACTGCGCCCAGCCGCACCGCATCGCCCAGCGCCCGCTCGGCTTCAGGCAGTGCCCATGCCAGTCCGACGCCCTCGGCGGCGCTGAGCAGCCGGTCACCGCTCACCACGACGCGGTCGAGGGGGAACATCACGACCATGCCGACCGCCGCGGCCACCGCCACGCGGACCGCGGCGATCCCGGCCGGGCCGGCCGTGTCCCCTCGGGCGTAGCAGACGTTCTGCAGCACCCGGCTCACGCCGGTGGCGGGCAGTCCGAGCGCGTAGGCCCCGACCACGAACCACACCAGCACGGTGTCGGCCTCCGAGAACACGCCGCCCTGGAACAGCAGGCCCACCACCAGGTCGCCGGCCGCAATGTACACCGCGGCGGCCAGCAGCATCCAGAAGGCGACCTTGCGCATGGCCGACCGCGAACGGGTGGCCAGCGCGACCGGGTCGTCCGCCTGGCGTGACATCTCCGGCAACTCCGCGGCGGCCACGCTCATGGCGAACAGGCTCACGGGAAGCATGTAGAGGATCTGGGCCCGGTACAGGGCGGCCATGGCGCCCGTGGCGAGCAGCGACGCCAGCACCAGGTCGACGTACGCCGACACCTGCACCACGCCGCGGCCCAGCACCGCAGGACCGAACCGGCGGCGGATCTCCCGCAGGCCGGCATGGCCTCGCATCCATCGCAGGCGCAGCCCCCGGGCCAGACGCACGGTGAGCGGCAGCTGCACCAGCAGCTGGGCCAGCCCTCCACCGGCCACGCCCCAGGCCAGGGCTCGGGCCACCCCGTCCAGGTCGAAGGCGAGAATCCAGGCCACTACCAGCGCCCCGACCTGCACCGCGTTCCACAGAACCGGGGCCGCGTAGGACACGAAGAAGCGCCGGTGGCTGTTGAGCACCCCGAGGCACCATGCCGACAGCACGGCGAACCCCGTGCCCAGCGCGGTGATGCGCACCAGCGAGACGGCCAGATCGAAACGGTCGTCCGTCAGCCCGGGAGCCAGCACGAAGGTGATGGGACGGGCCAGCGTGACGATCAGGGCGACCGACAGCCCCACGACCGCCATGAGGGCGGCGGCCACGGCTCCGGCCACCTGGCCGGGATCGGTGGGGCTGTCCTCGTCGCGGGCGCCCTCGTCGAGCAGCCGGCTGTACACGGGCACGAAACTGGCCGACAGCACGCCCTCTCCGAGCAGGTTCTGGAGCATGTTCGGGATGCGCATGGCCACTGCGAAGGCGTCGCCGGCTGCGGTGTTGCCCAGCAGCCTGGAGGCGACCGTCTCGCGCCCGAGTCCGGCCAGGCGGCTGGCCGCGATTCCCAGCGCCACCATCATCGAGCCCGAAGCCCGGCGAGGTCGCCTCGGTTCAGTCACCGCCCACAGTCCGTTGCACTTGGGTCCCGCTCTTGCTTGCTGCGCTCACGGGCCGCTCGGGCCCGGGGCCTCGCTCGGCGCCTGCGAAGATCATCATGAAGCTGCCCATCCGCTCGGCCTCTCGGATCGAGGCTAGTCGCCCGGCCCCTATAGCCTGAGACGATGAGCCGTGCCGCAACCACCGTCATGCCGTCCGCCGCGCCCGTCACCGAGTCCGTACCCGAGCCCTCGCCGGCGCCGGTGGCCGAGCTGGCCGCCCGGGCCAAGGCTGCTTCCAGGGCGATGGCCGCGGCATCTACCGCGGTCAAGGACGCGGCCCTGCACGCGGCGGCCGACCTGCTGGTGGCCCGAGCCGAGGTGATCTGCGCGGCCAACGCCATCGACGTCGAGCGGGCCATCGCCGGCGGCACCCCGGCTCCGCTCGTCGACCGCCTGCGGCTGTCGACCGCCCGGATCGACGCCATGGCCGGCGGACTCTCCCAGATAGCGGCCCGGCCCGATCCGGTGGGCGAGGTGGCCGACGGCTGGGTGAGGCCCAACGGGCTGCGCATCGAGAGGCTGCGGGTTCCCCTCGGGGTGGTTGCCATCATCTACGAGAGCCGTCCCAACGTCACCTCGGACGCCGCCGGGCTCTGCCTCAAGTCGGGCAACGCCGCCTTCCTTAGGGGATCGTCGTCGGCCGTCCAGTCCAATCTGGCCATCGCGGCCGCCATCCGCGAGGCCATCTCGTCGGCCGGCCTGCCCGCCGACGCGCTCGTCCTGGTGGAGGATGCCTCTAGGGCCGCGGCGGTGGAGTTCATGCAGCAGAACGACTACGTCGACTGCCTGATCCCTCGGGGCGGGCCGTCGCTCCTCGAATCGGTGATCGAGCACGCCACCGTGCCCGTGGTCATCGACGGGGCGGGCAACTGCCACGCCTATGTGGACGCCTCCGCCGACCTCGACGCCGCCCTGAACATCGTCGTCAACGGCAAGACCCAGCGACCGGGAGTGTGCAACGCTCTGGAATCACTGGTGGTCCACTCCGCAGTGGCGGCAGAGTTCCTGCCCCGGGCTGCGGCCGCGCTGGCCGGCGTCGAGCTTGTCGGCGACGAGCGGGCCCGCCAGGCCGTGCCGTCGATGGGGGAGGCGACCGCCACCGACCACGCCACCGAGTTCCTGGACCTGAAGATGTCGGTGAGGGTGGTTGACACTCTCGACGAGGCCATCGCCCATGTGAACGACAACGGGTCGGGCCACTCCGAGACCATCATCACCTCCGATCTCGCCGCGGCCGACCGGTTCACCAGGCAGGTCGACGCCGCGGCCGTGCTCGTCAATGCCTCCACCCGATTCGTGGACGGCGAGGAGTTCGGGTTCGGGGCTGAGATCGGCATAAGCACCCAGAAGCTCCACGCTCGCGGGCCGATGGGGCTCGACCAGCTCACCACCCTCAAGTTCGTCGTGCGCGGCGAAGGCCACGTCCGCTGATTGACAAGGCTGGTTGATCGCCATGTCGCATCGCTTCACTGACGTCGGCGCGGTCCAACAGGATCTCTCCAAGGTCGACTACCTCTGCGACTCCGGCCTGGCCGGAGTCGTCTACCTGGCCGACCGGCTCGACAAGCCCGTGCTGGTCGAGGGTCCGGCCGGTACCGGCAAGACCCAGCTGGCCAAGAGCGTGGCCGAGATGACGGGCAGCCGGCTGATCCGCCTGCAGTGCTATGAGGGCCTCGACGAGGCCAAGGCGCTGTACGAGTGGAACTACAAGAAGCAGCTGCTGCGGATCCAGACCGAGCGCGACGCGGACGTGGGCTGGGACGAGGTCTCAGACGACATCTTCTCCGACGAGTTCCTGTTGACCCGGCCTCTGCTGGAGGCCATCAGGGCCACAGATCCGATCGTGCTGCTGATCGACGAGGTCGACCGGGTGGAGGTCGAGACCGAGGCCCTGCTGCTGGAGATCCTCAGCGAGTACCAGGTCTCGATCCCGGAGCTGGGCACCATGGAGGCGCTGCAGGTGCCGCTGGTGTTCCTGACGTCCAACAACACCCGCGAACTGAGCGAGGCGCTCAAGCGGCGCTGCCTGTATCTCCACATCGACTACCCGACGATGGAGCGCGAGAAGGAGATCGTGCTGGCCAAGGTTTCCGACATAGCCGAGAACCTGGCCGACCAGGTGGCTCGGGTGGTCCGCTCCATCCGCCGGCTGGAGCTCAAGAAGCCCCCGTCGGTGTCTGAGACCCTCGACTGGGCCCGCACGCTGGTCCTGCTGGGCGTGCAGCACATCGACGCCGACGTGGCCGCCGACACGGTGAACATCCTGCTGAAGTACCAGAGCGACATCGCCAAGGCGAACAAGGAGCTGGCGACTGTCGAGGGCATCGAGCCCTAGAGGCCGAGCTTGCGAGGCCGTGGCCCGAGCGGCCCGTGAGCGGAGCGAACATGAGCGGGCAATACGAGGCCGAGCGGCAGGTCGGGGGTGCTCGGCAATGACGGCCTACGAGACTGACCTCCCCACGCTCCCGGTCGAGGCGGGGGATCCCCTCCTGGACCTTCTCAACGGCTTCATCGCCGAGCTGCGGGCTGTCGGCATTCCCGCCAGCCTCACCGAGAACCTCGACGCCATGGAGGCCGTGAAGCACGTCCCCATCACCGACCGCGAGACCTTCAAGTACGCCCTGGCGGCCACTCTGGTGAAGAACCAGGCCCACTGGAAGGCCTTCGAGACCGTCTTCGAGGTGTACTTCTCCTTGCGGGGCGCCCAGTACGAGATCGCCGCCGATGATCTCGACGAGGCCGACGAGGCCGACGGCGAGATCCGGGCTGAGGGCGACCGGGGCTCCGGTGGCGACATGCTCAGCGGTGAGGAGCTGGCCGAGATGCTCTACCGGGCGCTGATGCGGGGCGACTCCGAGATGCTCCGAGCCGCGGCCAGCGAGGCGGTGCGCCGCTACGCGGGTATGGAGCCTGGCCGTCCCGTCGGAGGCACGTACTACCTGTACCGCACCCTGCGCAACCTCGACCTGGAAGGAGTGCTGGAGCGTCTCATGGAGGCGGAACAGCACACAGACGGCGACGTCGACGACTTCGACCTGCGATTGCGGCGCGACGAGTTCGAGTTGCGCATCGCCGAGCTGAAGCGCCAGATCGAGGCCGAGATCCGGCGGCGGCTGGTGGCCGACCGGGGCGTCGAGGCCATGGCCAAGACCCTTCGCAAGCCTCTGCCGTCGGACATCGACTTCATGCACGCCTCACGCGAGGAGATGGCCAGCCTGCGCAAGGCCATCTACCCGCTGACCCGCAAGCTGGCCGCCAGACTGGTCCGCAAGCGCCGCCACGGACGGGCCGGGCCGCTCGACTTCCGCTCGACCGTGCGCCACTCGCTGTCCTACGGCGGTGTGCCGGTGGAGCCGAAGTTCCGCCACCCGCGGCCCCACAAGCCCGACATCATGGTGGTGGCCGACGTGTCGGGCTCGGTGGCCGCCTTCGCCCGGTTCACGCTGCACCTGGTGTACGCCGTCTCGAGCCAGTTCTCCAAGGTCCGGTCGTTCGTGTTCATCGACGGGCTCGACGAGGTGACCAGCTTCTTCGAGGGCACCGACGACATCGCGGAGGCGGTGCACAGGGTCAACACCGAGGCCGACGTGGTGTGGGTGGACGGCCACTCCGACTACGGCCACGCCCTCGGCGTGTTCTGGGACAACTACGCCGACGGCGTCGGGCCCCGCACCACCGTGCTGATCCTCGGCGACGCCCGCAACAACTACCACGCACCGGAGAGCTGGATCATCAAGGCCCTGCGGCAGAAGGCCCGCCACGTGTTCTGGCTCAACCCCGAGCCCCGCAGCTACTGGGACACCGGCGACTCGATCGTGGGGGAGTACGCCCCCCACTGCGACGGCGTCTTCGAGGTGCGCAACCTGCGCCAGCTGGAAGCCTTCGTAGACCGCCTGGCGTAGCTCCAGCTCACCGCCGGCTCCTGGCGACGGGGCTCAGATCAGAGCCCACCCACGGAGTTCCCACCCACTTCCGATTCCTCGTAGACGTAGATCTTGCTGTCCCAGACGTCGCTCACCCACAGCTCGCCGTCGCTGTACCACACGCCCGAGGGCCAGTCGTTGGCGTTATTGGCGGAGTGCGGGTCGAAGTCCTTGGACGAGTCGCGGGCGCCGTCCGACAGGCGATAGGCGTGGAGCTCGTAGAAGCCGACGTCGGTCACCCACATGGTGGTGCCGTCGGACCACAGGGCCCAAGGCTGGCAGCTGCAGTTGCTCAGGTCGATGTCCTTGCCCGAGTCGCGCTCGCCGTAGGAGTCGGCGCTCGTGTCGTCGGCGTCTATGTCGCCGTCGCCGTCTATGTCCAGCTTGTAGGCGTAGAGGACGCTGTCGAGGCCGTACGCGAAGATCACCCACATGGTGGTGCCGTTGGACCAAACGTCCCGCCATCGCCGCCAGCTGCGATGCAGGTCGATGTCCTTGTCCGAGTCGCGGGCGCCGTCCGACAGGGTGTAGGCGTAGAGCTTGTCGTCGGTGTGGTCGGGCACCCACACGGTGGTTGCGTTGCACCACGGGCCGCCGGGGCGTGCGTTGTCGGCGTGGAGGTCGATGTCCTTGTCCGAGTCGCGTGTCCTGTCCGACAGGGTGTAGGCGTGGAGGTCGTCGGTGTTGTCGCTCACCCACACGGTGGTGCCGTCGGAACAGAGTCCGCCGGCGTCGTGATCCACAGAGAAGCTCTTGCTGCTGTTGTGCGCGAAGTCCGAGAAGTCGGTCGGATCGCTCTGGGCTAACCCCGGCGAGGCGGCCGAGAGCCCCAGCAGCGCCACCGCCAGCACCGCAACGGTGACAGCCTGCCACCCTCGCCTCGGACCGCCCGAACCGGCAGCCGCGCCGCGGCCGTCAGCGAGCACCCAAGTCGCCGGTGCCAACTTCATGACAATTCCTCTCCTCTCCAGCGAGGCTCACAGTTGCAATGGCGAGTCCAATTCGATAAATATGTCTCTGCGATCATAGCGTCTGTGAGTGAGGATTTCTGAAATCGATTGTCCCGACAGCCGGCGAACGGCACGACGTTCCTGATTGGCAGACACAGCAGCAAGAGGTATGAGAATGGTCAAGTCGACGGTGAGTTCGGTGCTGCTGGCATTGCTGCTCCTGGTTGGTTGCAGCAGCGACACCGAAACCGATGCGGGCCTGTCGGCTGCGGACGTTGAGGGGATTGTGGAGTCGGCGATCGCCGGTATTCCTGCGCCTGGGGCCGATGCGGGCCTGTCGGCTGCGGACGTTGAGGGGATTGTGGAGTCGGCGATCGCCGGTATTCCTGCGCCTGGGGCCGATGCGGGCCTGTCGGCTGCGGAGGTCGAGGGGATTGTGGAGTCGGCGATCGCCGGTATTCCTGCGCCTGGGGCCGATGCGGGCCTGTCGGCCGCCGACGTTGAGGGGATTGCCCGCGGGGTCGTCGCCAAGATCCCGGCGAGGGATGCGGAGGCGGAGTACACCAAGTTCGTGGTGGCCAACGCGATCAGCCGCTATGAGAGCGAGGGCCTTGAGGCCACGCTGGCCCACTACAACAGCATCGACAGCATCGACGGCCAGTGGTACGTCTTCGTCATCGGCGCCGACGACACCGTGATAGGTCACTACGACCCGGGTCGCCGGGGCCTCGACGTGAAGGGTTGGGTCGGCACCGACGCCAACGGCTATGTCTTCGGTGACGAGATGCTGGCAGCCGGCGAGGAAGGCAGGTGGGTGTCCTATGTGTACGGGAATCCCACTTCCGGCGACATAAGCCAGGGTGACACCGGAGACTTGGAGCTCAAGAACGTCTGGGTTGTGAGACACGACGGGCTGCTGTTCGCCTCCGGCTGGTACACCCCGGCCGAGGAGTTCCTCCAGGACCTGGTAGGGGCGTTCGCCAACCAGCTGGTGACGGCCGGGCTGGAGGCGACGCTCATCGAGTTCACGCAGCCATCCGGTTTCGCCGGCGGGCTGGAGCAGATCCTCACGTACTACGAGAACGCGGAGAACGCCGAGGGGAGATGGATCGGGTTCATCGCCGACGAGAGCGGTTTCCTCGTCTCTGCGTTCAACAAGCCCGAACTGGTGGGGACCAGCATCGTGGACCTGCTCGGCGCTTCAGTGCTGGACGCCCCGGCGGCTGGTGCGTGGGTGACAGAAGTGGTTGCTGGTCCCGATTCGCCGGCCGACTCGTTGGCGGAGTCCGTCCGCGTCTGGGTGGTGAACCGCGGCGGCTACACCATCGGCGGGGGCTGGTACGAGCCCCCAGCCGGTTAGACCGCTCGTCGGAGTGTTGCTGGCGACCTCCACGGTCCCGGATGTGCTGGTTCCTCGCAAGGCCCTGAGCGCGTCCGTGCTGGTGCTCGCCCTCGTGGCCGCCCTGCTGGCGGGAGAGGGCGCCGACGACATCGCGGGGGCGGTGCACGACCATTCCCCTGGCTGAGTATGCTTACGCATATGCGTACGACCATCAATCTGCCTGACGGCTTGGGGGAGGCGGCCAAGCGGCAGGCCGCACAGCGGGGCTGCACGTTCACGGCTCTGGTCGTCGAGGGCTTGCACCTGGTGCTGCACGGCCCCGCGGAGTCCGGATCGCCGGCGGAGCTGCCCCGCTACGGCGGAACGGGCGGGCGCCTGCTCGTCGATCTCGCCGACAAGTCGGCGGTGGCCGAAGCCCTCGACGCCGACGGGCTGCGATGATCCTGCCCGACGTCAACACGCTCGTCTACTCCTTCCACCGCGACGCCACGAACCACGACCGCTACGCCCAGTGGCTCAACTCGACGCTGGCCGGCTCCGAGCCGGTTCTGCTGGCCGACGTCGTGCTCACCGGGTTCCTGCGGGTCGTCACCAACCGCAGGATCTTCACCGATCCGGCACCCATGGCTGAAGCGCTGGCCTTCGTGGAAGCCCTGAGATGCTCACGCGCCGGTATGGCGCTGCCGTCCACCGACGCGGCCTGGCGGCAGCTGACCCGCTTCGCCGGGAACGACTCCTACCTGATCGGCAACCTTGTCCCCGACGCCTGGATCGCCTCGCTGGCAGTCACTACCGGGGCCCGAGTGGCCACCGCCGACACCGGCTTCGCACGCTTCGATGGCCTCGCCTGGTTCGACCCCGGCCGCAGCCGCGGAACCTAGCTGTCAGTTCGCGTGAGCTTGCTGTCGTTGTGGTCGGGCACCCACACTGCACTTGCGTCTCCTCCAGGCCGAGGCTCGGCTCCGCCTCGGCCGGCGAAGTCGGGTGTTACTCCTGTGGGGTTTCCAGCCCGAAGCGGATGTAGTAGTCGGTGGCGCCGTCCTCGATGGCCTCTACGCGGATGTAGTAGGTGCCGGCGTCGATGGTGGTCTTGAGCCACTCGATGTAGAGTTGGTCCTTGCTGGGGTCCAGCGGCGGGCCGGCTGTGCCCACGGTGTTGCCGTCGGCGTCCTCAAGGGTGACGGTCAGCTCGATGCTCTGGTCGCGTGCGCCCAGGCCCAGGGTGTAGCGGCCGTCGGTGGTGAAGGTGTAGTAGTCCACGCTGTCGCCGTTGGCCCGGTCCAGGGACTTGTCGTAGAAGTATTGGCGGCCCCGCTGCGGCGACTGGTCGCCCAGCGGCGTTGCGTCGTCGCGGGTCGCGTCCGGGTCCTCGTACACGTCGGTCACGGTGATGTTCACCGTGGCGGTGGCGGTGCCGCCGTCGCCGTCGTCGGCCTGCACCGTGAGCGTGTAGGCCGGCGTGGTCTCGTGGTCCAGCGCTGCCGCCGCGGTGATCGCGCCCTCGCTGCTGATGGCGAACGCCCCGCCGCCGTCGCCCGCCTCGATGGTGTAGGTCAAGTTGTCGTTGTCGGCGTCGGTGGCAGACACCGTGCCCACTGCTGCGCCGGCTGCCGCGTCCTCGGCGATGGAGAAGCTGTAGGCGGCGCTGCCGAACGCCGGCGCGCGGTTGGCCTGAGTCACCGTGAAGGAGACCTCCAGCGTTCCCAGCTCGTCGCCGCCCAGGCTGCGCTCCGCGTAGGCGGTGGCCGTCAACGTGTAGCTGCCCGCCGGCAGGGCCTCGCCGTAGAGCTGTGATGCCTGGCCCTGGTAGGAGTCGCCGTACAGCGAGTACGGGGCGACATTCTCGGTCCTGGTGACCGCCTTGGCGCCGCTCAGGGACAGTTTCACGCTGCCTGCGCTCTCGCCGTCGGCCAGATCGGCGCGGATGGCGTAGCTGCCCCCGCCGGGGTCGGCCAGCTCCACGCCGGCCCCGCCGGTCAGGCTCGCCAGCACCGCCTGGTCCGACGCGTCCACCAGCGTGAAGCCCGCAAAGGGCCTCTCCGCCGGGGTGTCCGCCTCCACCGTGGCCGACGGCTCGCTCAACTCGATTGCAGACCTCACCGCCACCACGTAGTAGGCGTAGGCCGTGCCCGGGTCCACCGCCGTGTCGGTGTAGGAGGTGGCGTCGCCCGCGGGGAAGCCGTGGGGCGCGAACTCCTGCGGCGGTTCGGCGTTGCGCACCTTGCGGTACACGAAGTACCCGGCGAGGGTCTCATCGGGCGCTGTCCACGTCAGGGTCACCGAGGAGCTGGTCGCGGCGGCCTGCAGGCCGGCGGGCGGGTCCGGGGGCGCCGGAACGTCCGCCGTCACCGCGCCGGTCACCGCGCCGGCCCCGTCGCCGTCCACGGCGCGCACCTTGTAGGAGTAGCTGTTGGCGCCGGTCACCGTCGTGTCGGTGTGGGAATTGGCGGTGGGCGAGGCGACCAGGATGTGCGCCGACTGGCCGGGACCCTGGCGCAGCACGTGGTAGCCGGTGGCGCCGTCCACCGCGTCCCAGGCCAGGCTCACCGTGCCGCCGCTCACCGTGGCCGCCAGCCCTGCGGGGGCCGCCAGGTCGTCGTTCGCCGCCGGGAAGTCCACGTCCACCGTGGCCGGCTCGCTGCGGCCGCCCGCGTTGATGGCGGTGATGCCGTAGGTGTAGGCCGCGCCGGCCTGCGGGCTGCTGTCGGTGACCTGGGTGGTTGCGGCGTTGACGTGGCCCACCAGGACGGCCTGCTGCGGCGGGTCGGCGTCCCGCAGCTTCCTGTCCACTATGTAGCCCGTGACGTAGCCGCCTTCGGGGGCGTCCCATGACAGTATTACCGAGCCCTCCCCGACGCCGGCCTCGAAGCCGGCGGGCGCCGCAGGCGCGGGCGGCACGATCATCGCCAGCACGTGCTCGGAGGCGTCGCTGCTGCCGGCGTCGTTGACCGCCTTCACCTGGTAGGCGTAGCCGACGGCCACCTCCGCGGTGGCGTCGGTGTAGGAGTTGGTCTCGCTGGTGCCTATCTCGGTGTAGGTCGCCAGGTCCTCGAGGCGGCGCAGCACCGTGTAGCTGTCGGCCCCGGCGGAGGCGTCCCAGGTCAACTCGACGCGGTCCGTGCCCGCCGTGGCCGCCAGGTTCTCCGGCGCGGCCGGCGGGTCCGAAGGCGCCTCCGAGGCGGGACCCTCGTAGATGAAGATCCTGTCGACCCAGGCGTCGACCACCCACAGCTCATCGCCGAACACCCACAAGCCCCCGGGGTCGTCGTTGTCGGAGTGCGTGGCGAAGTCCTTGGACGAGTCGCGGGACCCGTCCGAAAGGGTGTAGGCGTAGAGCTTCTCGTCGCCGACGTCGGCGACCCACATGGTGGTGCCGTTGGACCACAGGCCATGAGGCTGGCAGCTGCAGTGACGCACGCGGATGTCCTTGCCCGAGTCGCGCTTGCCGTAGTCGTCGTGGCTCGTGTCGTCGGTGTCGAAGTCGCCGTCGCCGTCCGCGTCGAGCTTGTAGGCGTAGAGGTGGCTGTCGGTCATCCCGTTCGCGAAGATCACCCACATGGTGGTGCCGTTTGACCACGCGTCCCGCCACCTGCGCCTGCTGCGGTGCAGATCGATGTCCTTGGACGAGTCGCGGGACCCGTCCGAAAGGGTGTAGGCGTAGAGCTTGTTGTCGTAGTGGTCGGGCACCCACACGGTGGTGCTGTCGCACCATACGCCGCCGGGGCGCGAGTTGTCGGTGTGCAGGTCGATGTCCTTGCTCGAGTCGCTGGCTCTGGTCGCCACCGTGTAGGCGTGGAGTTCGTCCCAGCCGTCGCTCACCCAAATGGTGGTGCCGTCTGAACAGGGTCCGTAGGCCCAGTGATCGAGATCGAAGCTCTTGGTGCTGCTGTACACGTAACCGCTGAAGTCAGTCGGGGAGTCGTCTTGGGCGAACCCCGGCGAGGCGGCCGAAAGCCCCAGCAGCGCCACCGCCAGCACCGCAACGGCGGCCCCCTGCCGCCATCGCCTCGGACCGCCCGAACACCGTTCACGAACAAAGCTGAACTTCACAGCGGTTCTCCTTGGTACATGGCTGATCGACCCGGTTGTCCCAGAGGCGACAGCACGTTGTAGATCGGCCGGCTCCTGACGCAGAGGGACCAGCTCAGAACCGAGGATCCGATGTGGCGGTCACTCATGCATCTCCTTCGGGGGGCACAGACCACTGGTCGTACGGGAGGTACAGGTCGCTCCTACACCTCGGCTGGTCAGCATAGTGTGCTGTAGTGAAGATGACACCGACATTGCCATGACACATATAGCTGAACCCATGCGAATGCCTTGAAAAACTCTCCTATAGCACACCAAACAACGAAGATACTGCCATAGATGTACGCTCCATGTGCTAATGCACATGTCCAGGGTGGCCTGAGCGCAGGCTGTCCCGTGTGTCGGCGGACGTCACGGAACTCTTGAGCGGCGAAGGTCCAGAAGGGCCGGCAAAGGGATGAGGACGGCCAAGGCCGCGCTGGGTTCGGTGCCTCTGGCGTCGTTGCTCCTTGTTGGCTGCGCCGGCGACGCCGACACCGGAGACTGGTTCCTGGGCAACAGAAGTGGCTGCCGTTGCGCCGACCGACTCCCTGGCGGAGTCCACCCGCGTCTGGGTGGTGAACCGCGGCGGCTACACCATCGGGGGAGGCTGGTACCAGCCCCCGGCCAGCTGAGTCCTCGGCGTCGGTTCGTCCTCGGCGTCGGTTCGTCCTCGGCGGTGCCGGTCGCCGGTCAGGCGCGGTCGGAGAGCATCTCGGCCACCCGGAAGGCGAGGTCCACCGACTGGCGGCCGTTGAGGCGAGGATCGCACAGGGTCTCGAAGGCCTGCTGACGGCGATCACTGAAATTCCCCACCCTGGGGCATCCACCCGACATGGGTGGGGCTCCTCTGTGCTGGACGTTCGCCAGAGCGTCAGCGACAGAGGAGCCCCGGCTCAGATGATCACACATGGAGAAGACGTGGAGCCTCACGCACTGAGGGCACAGGGTTGGTCGATCTCGGCGATCGCCCGGCATCTGAGCTTGGACCGCAAGACGGTGCGCGCCCACCTCGCCGGCGAGCGCGAGGCGGGGGTGCGCCGCAGCAGCGCGGCGGATTCCTTCGACGCGGTGGCGGACTATGTGCGCCAGCGGCTGGTCGAGGATCCCCATGTGCGGGCGACGGTGCTGTTCGGCGAGGCCCAGAAGCTGGGCTATCGGGCGTCGTATCCGACGTTCGTGCGCCACTCGCTGTCCTACGGGGGCGTGCCGGTGGAGCCCAAGTTCCGCCACCCGCGGCCCCACAAGCCCGACATCATGGTGGTGGCCGACGTGTCGGGCTCGGTGGCCGCCTTCGCCCGGTTCACGCTGCATCTGGTGTACGCCATCTCGAGCCAGTTCTCCAAGGTCGCTCGTTCGTGTTCATCGACGGGCTCGACGAGGTGACCGGCTTCTTCGAGGGCACCGACGACATCGCCGAGGCGGTGCACCGGGTCAACACCGAGGCCGACGTGGTGTGGGTGGACGGCCACTCCGACTACGGCCACGCCCTCGGCGTGTTCTGGGACAACTACGCCGACGATGTCGGGCCCTCTCCAATGAGGCCTTATGTTGCAATGACAAGATGCTTCGATTGTTGCGGTAGATTTGTCTTCTGCTACCGTGGCAGTAGTGATAGTTAACGGCTACACCATCGGCGGGGGCTGGTACAAGCCCCCGGCCAGCTAGCTAGACCGCTCGTCGGGGTGTCGCTGGTGGCGTCCACGGTCCCGGATGTGCTGGTTCCTCGCAAGACCCTGAGCGCGCCCGCGCTGGTGGTGGCCCTCTTCGCCTCCCTGCTGGCGACAGCCACGGCGACGACACCTGCCCATGCGGCCGGGTCGCCCGTCGTCACTCTGGCCCTGGGCGCGACAACCATCGCGGAGGGCGGCTCAACCACCGTCACCGCCACCCTGAGCGCGGCATCCACCGCCGCAACGACGGTCGTCGTGTCGGTGGATCCCGACGACACGACGACCCTCAGCTCCAACAAGACACTGACCATCGCCATCGGTCAGACCTCCAGCACCGGAGTGGTGACCATCGCCGCGTCCGACGACGGCACCTACACGGGCAAGCGCACCGTGACGGTGCGCGGCGCGGCCACCAACAACGACGGGGTGGACGGACCCGACGAGCTGACCCTCACAATCACCGACGACGAACGTGACAACAAGAGACGGCCCTTTCTGAGCCCGCACCATCCGCCGACGATCACGGACAAGACGCTGACGCTCACGTTCGACGAGGATTTGAAGGAATCAGGGGTGCCGCCCGCCGACAGCTTCACGGTGAAGGCGAACAGCCAAAAGCGCGCTGTGGCGTCGGTTGCCGTGAGCGGCACCGAAGTCACGCTCACCCTGGCCGAGGCCGCCATCCGGGACGAGTCGGTGACTGTGGGCTACACCGCGCCCGGCCGCGGCCTGGGCGCCGATCGGCGCCACGCCGACCGCCTCCAGAACCCCATCGGCGAACAAGTGCTGAACTTCGCAGACCGGACGGTGGAGAACGAGTCCGCCCCATGCCCGGCAACAGTCGCCGACGCGTTCTGGACCGCATGCATGACCGTCGGAAAAAAGAGCCCAAGACTGGGCTACCAAGCGTCGTCAGGCCTGGGGAGATTGTCCTCGACCTCGTTCACTCACGGCGGCACCGACTACACGATCCAGATCCTGGCCACCTTCAGAGGGCTGATTCGGGGCAACGACATCTTCGCCTTGAACTTTGAGAACGACCCCCATCCCGTGCCGAAGAACTGGACGCTGGTGCTCGGCAACACGATCATGCCGGGCCAGAACTTCCGGTACCGGTACGGGTCCTACATCTGGTACCCCGTACCCGGAGACCTCTCCTTCGACGAGGTGACCGCAGGAGACAAGGTGACCGTGGCCCTCAAGCCGACGGCGGCGAGCGACAAAGCGCCGCCAAGGCTTCTGCACTCGATGCACCAGACGGTCGACGGCGACACGCTGACGGTGACCTTCGACGAGGACCTCAACAGCGGCTCGGTGCCGGCGGCATCCTCCTTCACGGTTGAAGTGGCGGGCAGCACCCGGGGCCTCGCCTCGGCGAATCCGGTGGTGATCAGCGGCCCGACGCTCACGCTGACGCTGGCCTCAGCGGTGAACCACGGCGAGGCGGTGATCCTCGACTACAGGAAGACCACGAACCCGCTGGAGGACACTGCGGGCAACGACGCGCCCATCTTCTTGAATTACGTGATCACGAATACGACTCCGAACCCGGACCTGCGCAGCCTCGTATTCGATCCGGCGCCGGTGACCGTGGCCGAGGACGGCACGACGTCGTACCGGGTCAAGCTGGACAAGGCGCCGGGCCCTGACGTGGTCGTGAACATCTGGCCCACGTCGGACATGCCCAACTACGCCCAATCGCGGCGCGGCGCGAGGAAGGTGTCCATCAGTCCCACCACGGTCACCTTGACCACCTCGAACTGGAGCACGGGAGCGGTCGTGACCGTGAGGGGGGTGTACCACCGCAGCGCCAGCGACCAGCACACGACCCTGCACCACTGCGGCCCGCTGTTGAAGGACTGGGCGAGCGATGTGGGCGAATGCGGCAGCCTGCTGTCCGCCGGCATGGCCGACCTGCAGGTCACGGTGACGAACGCCTCGAGCGATCCGGTGCTGGCGAACCGGATCCCCAGCCAGCGCGCTCGGGCGGGGCAGCGCTACAGCTACACCGTCCCCGCCGACACGTTCCACGACGCGGACGGCGACACGCTGAGCTACTGGGCGGGCCGGTGGGTCACCCACAACTACTACGGGGCGCTCAACGTCATGCCGGACTGGCTGCGATTCGATGCCTCGACGCGCACCTTCACCGGCACGCCGCAGGCCGGCGACCTCGGGAACTACCTGCTGTGGGTGACGGCGAACGACGGCGACGGCCGCGGCCGCGGCGCGGCGTCGTGGTTCCTCCTCACAGTGCACGACGGGTCGCCATCTGCAGACTCGCCGGTCGGGGGTACGTCTGCACGCTCGCCGGTCGGGGGTACGTCTGCGCGCTCGCCTGGCGGGCCGTCGGGGCTCAAGGCACGGGGGTACGACGACCGGGTGGAGCTGACCTGGGACGCCGTGGAGGGAGCCACCGGCTACCGGGTGCTGCGCCGCCCGCAGAACCAGGGCGACTTCAGATCCATCGGGACCACCACGACCAACTCCTACACCGACCGCGACGTGACAGCGGGCGTGGTCTACGACTACGGCGTCACGACGGCGAACGGACCCCGAACCGGCGCGCCGTCGGAAGTGGCGTCGGCGCTGGTCCTTGCGCCGCCGCCGGGACCGCCCACCAACCTGCAGGCGTCGGTCGACGGCACGTCGGTGACGCTGAGCTGGGAGCCCGCCGAGGACGGCACGGCGATCGGCTATCTGGTGGCGCGCAGAGTGCGCGACGCCGACCCTCCCGAGCAGTTCGCCTTGGTCGACGAGCTTGATGCCGACACGCTGACGGTAACCGATGCCGGCCTGTCGCCGGCAACGGCCTACGAGTATCGCGTGCTGGCTCTGAGCCTGGGGGAGCACAGCGAGCCGGCAACCGTCGAGGCCGTCACGGCAGCAGAGACCAGCGAGCCGAGCACCGCGCCTGCGGCTCCGACGGGGCTGGGTGCGGGGACCGCGACCCGGACCAGCGTGCCGTTGAGCTGGGACGCGGTTGTCGGCGCCGCCAAGTACAGGGTGGAGTACCGCCAGGAGACGGCGACGGAGTGGACGACGGCCAGCGACGGGGTGAACGGGACCTCGCACACGGTGACGGGACTTGCCTGCGGCACCCGCTACCGGTTCAGGGTCAGCGCCTACGGGGACGGCACCACCGACGCCGCGGACTGGGGCGAAGCCTCTGATGAGTTGACCGAGGACACGGCCGCCTGCAACGCGGCGCCTGAGTTCGGCAGCTCCTCCTACAGCTTCTCCATAGCCGAGGACGCCGCCGTTGGCGACCCTGTCGGCACCGTGTCGGCCAGCGACGGCGACAACGACTCGTTGACCTACACCATCGACTCGGGAAACGGCGACGGCAAGTTCGCCATCTCCAGCCGCGGAGCTGTCACCGTGGCCGCCGCCCTGGACTACGAGTCCGCTGCCTCCCATGCTCTGACGGTGCAGGCCGACGACGGCAACGGCGGCACGGCGACCGCGACGGTCGACATCGTCGTGACCGACGTGGCCGAGGACCCGGACGGGACGCGGGACGGCGCAGTGCCTTTGGGCGATCAGTCCCCGTCCAAGGGGCGCCAGTTCTTCAGGAACAAGTCCCTGGACCGGGCCGACGGCGACGCGGTGGACTACTACACCTTCACCACTGACGGACGCTACACCCTGGGTCTGGGCGCGAGGGGCCAGGGCATCGAACTGAAGGTCACGCTGGAGGACGCAGACGGCAATACGGTGGGCACAGCCGGCCCGCCGCTGGACAAGCGCAAGGATCAGGTCTACATCGAGTGGCTCAAGATCACCATCGACGCCGGCACCTACTACGTCCGTGTGGAAGCGCTCGAGGACGATGCGACGGGCTACTACATCCGTTTCGGACTGAGGACGCCCTAAGGGCCAGGTCCACCGACTGGTGACCCGTCGGAGAGCATCTCGGCCACTCGGAAGGCGAGGTCCACCGACTGGCGGCCGTTGAGGCGAGGATCGCACAGGGTCTCGAAGGCCTGCTCCAGGTCCTCGTGGCTGATGTCGTCGGCGCCGCCGACGCACTCGGTCACCGGGTCGCCGGTCAGCTCGACGTGCACGCCCCCGGGCCATGTCCCGCAGGCGTGGTGGGCCGCGAAGAACCCGATGATCTCGGCCAGCACATCATCGAAGTGGCGGGTCTTGCGGCCCGATTCCGAGGTGTACGTGTTGCCGTGCATCGGGTCGCATGCCCAGGCCACCGGGTGGCCCGAGTCCCGCACGGCCCGCAGCAGCGGGGGCAGCAGCGTCTCCACATTGCTGGCGCCCATCCTGGTGATGAAAGTGAGCCGGCCGGGAACGCGCTGCGGATTTAGCAGCTCGCACAGCGTGACCACCTCATCGGCGGTGGCCGTGGGACCGATCTTGCAGCCCAGCGGGTTGTGCACGCCCCGCAGGAACTCCACGTGGGCTCCGTCCAGCTGGCGGGTGCGCTCGCCGATCCAGAGCATGTGAGCGGAGCAGTCGTAGGTGTCGCCGGTCAGCGAGTCCACCCGCGTAAGGGCCTCCTCGTAGTCGAGTACCAGAGCCTCGTGGCTGGTGTAGAACTCGACCTCGTGAAGCTGGGGGGTGTTGGCCGCGGTAACCCCGCACGCGGTCATGAACCGCAGGGCCCGATCGATCTCGTCGGCCATTCGCGCGTAGCGGCGGCCCGCGGGCGAGGTGGCCACGAACTCCCGGTTCCAGCTCGACACCTGCGACAGGTCGGCGTAGCCGCCCCGGGTGAACGCCCTCAGCAGGTTGAGGGTGGACGCGGCCCGGTGGTACGCGGTCAGCAGGCGGCGCGGGTCGGGCAGCCGCTCGGCCTCGCTGAACCCGATGTCATTAACCATGTGACCGAGGAACGAGGTGAGTTCCACCTCGCCCTTGGTCTCGGTGGGGCTGGATCGAGGTTTGGCGAACTGCCCCGCGATCCGGCCGACCTTCACCAGTGGCACGCCCCCCGAGTAGGTCAGCACGATGGCCATCTGAAGGATCACCCGCAGCCTGTCGCGGATGGAGTCGGCGGAGGAGTCGAAGGACTCCGCGCAGTCGCCCGCCTGCAGCAGGAACGCCTCGCCGTTGGCCACCCGGCCCAGCAGCCCGGTCAGGGCTCGGGCCTCGCCCGCAAAAACCAGCGGAGGCAGGTCGTGCAGGGCTTTGGTGGCCTGCTCGAGTTCGGCCTGGTCGGGCCAAGCCGGCTGATGACGCGCCGGCTTGGCCCTCCAGGACGAGGGCGACCAGTCGCTTCCGCCGGCGAACAGGGTGAGATCTCCGGCGGACATGGCGTTATGCCGCGTCGACCGTCTCGGCCAGACTCAGCTCCTCGGCATGCTCGCGCACGGCGTTGATGGCGCGCTTCACCAGGCGGCGGGCCGCCTCGGCGGTGACGCCCAGCTCCTCACCGACCTCGCGGTAGGAGCGCTTGATGCCGTCGGAGAGCCCGAAGCGCTGCTCGACCGCGTACTTGGCCCGGGGCTCGAGGATGTCGAGCAGACCGGTCACCATCTCCTCCTCGGCCTTGGCCATTACCTCGAGCTCGGGCCCGGGGTTGGCGTCGGGGAGCAGGTCGATCAGCTCGTTGCTGTCATCGTCGCCGATGGTGCGGTCGAGGGAGGTGGGGGTGGTCAGCCGGTGCAGCCGGGCATGGTCGTCGTCCAGCTCGTCGCCGTCGCCGGACACCTGCCGCAGCGCGGCGCGCAGGGAGGCGGACCGGTCGCCGGGCAGGCGCACCAGGCTCGCCTTCTGGTCGAGGGCCCGCCCGATGGACTGGCGGATCCAGAAGGTGGCGTAGGTGGAGAACTTGAAGCCCTTGCGCCAGTCGAACTTGTCGACGGCGTGCTCGAGTCCGAGGTTCCCCTCCTGGATGAGGTCGAGCAGCTCCATGCCCGGGGGAAGGGGATAGCGGCGGGCGACGCTCACCACCAGGCGCAGGTTGGCCCGGATGAAGCGGTCCTTGGCCGCGGCGGCCTCGCGGATCGCCCGGTCGATCTCGCGACCGGTCTCGCCCTCCTCCTTGCGGAGACGGGCCTCGACGCCGCGCTCGATGGCCTGCGAGAGCTCGCGCTCCTCTTGGGCGTTGAGCAGTGCCACCGCACCGATTTCGTTGAGGTACTGTCCTACTGAGTCGCTCATGTCTGATTCACCTGACCGGCCCCGCTCGCGTCGGCAGGGGCAGCCTTCTCGCTTTCTTTGTGGGGAGGATTTGGTGCCGGGCGCACACCCTCCAAGTGCGCTACTCCAGCCCAGACGAACCAATATAGAGTAGGTGTTTGTTCCCGGCAAGTCAAGATGTGCGCCCGCGCGGACTGTGACATAAGTCACGCGCCCCTGGGCCGAGCGGCCCTCAGGTCGCAGCGAACAGGTGCGGGAGCACTGTGCAACCTGTGGCCTCATTCTAGACTCCTGTGGTGCTGAGACCCGACACCGCCCGCATCGGCGTGCTGGGAGGGACGTTCGATCCGCCGCATTTCGGGCACCTCGCGGCGGCGCTGGAGGTTCGCCACCGTCTGAGGCTCCGCGTAGTGCTGTTCGTCGTGGCCAACGATCCATGGCAGAAGTCCGCTCTCAACCCGGTGACACCTGCCCCTCTGCGACTGGAGATGGTCCGGGCCGCCGTCCGCGGCCTCGAGGGGCTCGAGGCGAGTTCCTTGGAGATAGATCGTGGCGGCGAGAGCTACATGGCCGACACGCTGCAGGAGTTGCGGGCCCTGCATCCTGGAGCCGAACTTCTGATGGTGGTGGGCTCGGATGTGGCGCAGGGACTCGACACCTGGAAGCGTCCCGCGGAACTGCGGGAGCTGGCCACCACGGTCGTGGTCGACAGAGCAGGACGGTCCGGCGGGCGTCCCGGTGCGGGGTGGCCGGCTGTGGTGGTGGAGGTCCCTGCGATGGACGTCTCGTCCTGCGACATCCGGTCCCGATTCGCGGACGGTCGCCCGGTCGAGGCCCTCGTGCCCGCCGCCGTGGCCGAGGTTGTCAGGTCCAGGGGCCTGTACGGTTGCGGCCGCTGAGACTCGGCGGGCGTGACCGCCGGCCCGCGCCCCGAGCCCACTTCTTCTGGCGTCTCGCCTTTCCGGGGGTGGTGGCGGCTGCAGGCATCGCCGTGCTGATCCTGGCCCTCGAGGGCGGTCGGGCCGTTCTCAACAGGACGGTGGAGCCCGTCGAGGAGGAAATCGTCCTGGAGCCCGACGAACCCGGGTACCTGGAGCTCGTGGGAGCCACCCCGACCCTGCTGGCGCTACACACTCACAACGGCAGCCTTGCCGGAGCCACCTTCATGGCCCGGACGGGCATCAGCGCAGGCGGCGGCGTGGTGCTGCTGCCGGCCGACCTGCTGGTCGTTCCCGACGGCGGATCGCCGGCGGAGGGCGAACCTCTCTCCGACGCCTTCGCTCGGGGAGGAGTCGACGCTGTCCGCCATGTTGCCGAGGGCATGTTCGGCCTCGGGTTCGACCAGGTGGTCGAGGTGCCGACCGAATGGCTCGCCCACAGCATCGGCCCCGCGGCGCCGCTGCCCTATCTCCTTGTGGACGACCTCATCGAGGCGGGTGGAGACGGTGCGCAGCATGTCGTCTACGAATCCGGACGCTACGACCTGACCGCGGCCGACGCGGCCGCGGTGTACGCCCACCGAAACCCCGACGAGGCCGACGGCAACCGGGTGCAGCGCCAGCGGGCGATGTGGGAGTCGTGGCTGGGAGTGATCGGGCGGGCCCAGGACCTGCAGGCTGCCGTCCCCCCGGCCGATTCCCCTCTGGCGCCGTTCCTGCAGGCCCTCGGAGCGGGCACTACCGTTGTCGAGGTCGTACCGTTCGAATCCTTCAATCTGGATTCCGGCGCCGCCCCGGTCCCGCTGCTGGGTCCGGACAGCCGGTCGTGGCTGAGGGTCGAGGCTCTGGAGCTGGTGCCCTGGCCCCAGCAGCCTGAGTCGTTCCTGCGTCCCAGAGTCCAGCTGCTCGACGGCACCGGTGATCCATCCATCCGGGATGCGCTGGCCGCCGATGTGGTCGCCGCCGGGGGAGTGGTCACCGTGATCGGCAACGCCGACGCCTTCGGTGTGGAGGTCACCCATTTCGCCTACCATCGTGAGGACCTCGTGAACGATCCCATCACCAACTCCATCGCCATCGAGCTCGGCGTCGACATGACCCTCATCGAGTTGGGCGAGGGCGCCACCGACGTGGTCGACATAACCGTGACGGTCGGACTCGACCAGGCGGCGCGGTGACGACAGGAGCCCGCTCGGCCGAGTCCCCCGTGTCGGTCGACGTCGCCAGCCCGGCCGAACTCGCAGCATCGGCTGGTTCGTCCCCAGCGGTGGACGGCGCCTACGCGCGGCGGTGGGCCTCGGCCGCGGCCGCGGCCGCCGAGGAGCGCAAGGGTGAGGACACCGTGGTCATCGACGTGGGCGACGTGCTTGTGGTCACCGATCTGTTCGTGATCACCCACGGGAACAATGCCCGCCAGGTGCGCTCGATCAGCGAGGGCGTCGAGGAGCTGGTGAAGCAGGCGGGCGGTCCCTCGCCGTTGCGAATCGAGGGTGCCGACGATCGGCAGTGGGTGCTCCTCGACTTCGGGCCGTTCGTCGTGCACGTGTTCGACGCCGAACGGCGCGCCCTGTACCAGCTCGAACGGCTCTGGGGCGACTGCCCTCTCCTCGAGTGGCGCACCGCGGCCGGCAGCGCCGGGCCAGCGTCGGTGTCGGAGGATCCGGGCCGATAGCGGCTGCTGCCGGCTGCGTATTCGCCGGTGGCCGGACCGGCGCGTCTCGGCGGTGCCACTACCGCTCTTGTTCGTTGCGACCTGAGGCCGCGCGGGCCACGGCCTCAATCGATTCCCCGCTGAGGGACGAGGTGGTCGGCGCCTATTCGCTCGGCCTCTGGCGGCGGCGCAGCCTCACCGGGGTGGACACTTCGGCGAAGAAGTCGTTCCCTTTGTCGTCGATCACGATGAAGGCGGGGAAGTCCTCGACCTCGATGCGCCACACCGCCTCCATGCCGAGTTCGGGGTAGTCGAGCACCTCCACCCGCCGGATCGAGTCGCGGGCCAGGCGGGCGGCCGGCCCTCCGATGGAGCCCAGATAGAAGCCGCCGTGGCGGGCGCAGGCCTCGGTCACCTCCGACGACCGGTTCCCCTTGGCCAGCATCACCATCGACCCGCCGGCCGCCTGGAACTGGTCGACGTAGGAGTCCATGCGGCCCGCGGTCGTGGGTCCGAACGACCCCGAGGCGTATCCCTGGGGAGTCTTGGCCGGTCCGGCGTAGTACACCGGGTGGTCCCGCAGGTACTGCGGTACGGGCTCGCCGGCGTCCAGGCGCTGCTTGATCTTGGCGTGGGCGATGTCGCGGCCCACCACCAGCGTGCCGGTCAGGGCCAGCCGGGTCTTGACCGGGTAGCGGGACAGCCGGGCCAGGATCTCGCCCATCGGCCGGTCGAGGTCCACCGGCACGACCTCGCTGGAGAGGTCGTCGGCGCTGGCCTCGGGAAGGAACCGGGCCGGGTCGGTCTCCAGACGCTCCAGGAACAGCCCCTTGGAGGTGATCTTGGCCCGGGCCTGGCGGTCCGCCGAACAGCTCACGGCGATCCCCACCGGGTTGGACGCTCCGTGGCGGGGCAGGCGAACCACCCGCACGTCGTGGCAGAAGTACTTGCCGCCGAACTGGGCGCCGATGCCGAAGGTCCGGGTCAGCTCCAGGATCCGCTGCTCCCATTCGAGGTCGCGGAATCCGTGGCCGGTGGCCGCGTCTCCGGAGGTGGGCAGGGAGTCGAGGTACTTGGCCGAGGCGAGCTTGGCCACCTTCAGGTTGTATTCCGCGGAGGTGCCGCCCACGACGAGGGCCAGATGGTAGGGCGGGCAGGCCGCGGTGCCGAGCAGCCTCAGGGTCTCGTCGCAGAAGTCGAGCAGCGACTCGGAGTTGAGCAGGGCCTTGGTCTTCTGGTACAGGAACGACTTGTTGGCGGAGCCGCCGCCCTTGGCCATGTAGAACAGCTCGTAGACGTTGCCGGGCTTGGAGTGGATCTCGATCTGGGCGGGCAGGTTGTTGCGGGTGTTCACCTCGGTGAACATGTCGAGCGGGGCGAGCTGCGAATAGCGCAGGTTGGATGTGAGGTAGGTGTCGTACACGCCCCGGGAGATGGCCTCGGCGTCGTCGCTGAAGGTGAGCACCTGCTCGCCCTTGCGGCCCATGATCACCGCGGTGCCGGTGTCCTGGCACATGGGCAGGATCCCGCCGGCCGCGATGTTGGCGTTCTGGAGCAGTTCGGTGGCCACGAAGCGGTCGTTGTCGGAGGCTTCGGGGTCTTCGAGGATGTTGTGGAGCTGCTGGAGGTGGTCGGACCGCAGGTAGTGGTTGACGTCGTGCATGGCCACCGACGTGAGCAGCGTCAGCGCCTCGGGCTCGACCTTCAGGAACGTCCGGCCCGCGGCTTCGATGGTGGACACCCCTTCGGTCGACACCAGCCGGTAGTCGGTGGTGTCGGGCCCGAGCGGCAGCATGTCCGAGTAGGCGAAGGCTTCCATGTCGGACGAGTCGGCCATCGCGCCTGTCCCAGCCGGAGCCTGCTCAGGGCCTCGCCGGCGTTCCCGGGAACGCGACCGGGTCCTGCCCGTCGCCGATCACCGGGCGCTGCCAGTGCGTGTAGTCCGAAACGGTGTCGGCCACGTCCCGCCACTCCGCAGGGCTCCACCCCTGAGCGGCCGCAGTGACCGACCCGTTCTGGAGCACGAAGGCGAACGCCGGCAGGGTGTCGAGCCCGAGCGCGGCGGGTACGCGCCGATCCGGGTCGGAGAATGTGAGGATCTCCTGGGCGTAGGGGCCGAGGAAGCGCCGGGCGTCCTCGGGGCCGCAGGCGACCACCCAGCACGTCCGGCATCCGGCTTCGGCGAAGGTGACCAGGATGCGCCGGGCGGTGTGGAGGATCCAGGCGCTCTCGTTGGTGTAGGGATCGAGCAGGACCGGCAGCAGCGGGAAGGTCGTGAGCCAGGAGGACAGCGGCCTGGCCTTGCCTCCGAGCGGGTCCAGTTCCAGATCGAGCGAGACGGCGGTCACGAGGCCCAAGCTAGCGCGACCCAATGCCGTCCTGGCGCTGCCCGGATCCCCGGCCGGCGATCCTGTTGCACCCCGTGCCACCCCCCCCTGCACCAGGTCCCGTCTATCGGCCCGCCTCCGCTAGCCGGCGCCGGACTGGGTCAGCAGAGCGATCCAGATCGACACGGCGGCCGCCACGATCGTCGACACCACGATATAGAGGTGCCAGGCCTGGCGCCGGATGATCTCAGCCCGCCCCAGAGCGGCCTCGGCTCTGATCTCGGCCCGCTCCACCGCGGCTTGTGCGAATCCGTCGGTCATGGCCTTGATGATCTGGGTTCGTTCGGTGGCGGCTTCGGTTCTGATGTCGGCTCGTTCGACGGCGGCTTGTGCGAATCCGTCGGTCATGGCCTTGATGATCTGGGTTCGTTCGGTGGCGGCCTGGGCCAGCCCGGTGGCGATTGCGGTGTTGGTCTCGGCAAAGGCGGCTCGAAAGTCGTCCTTGGTGGCGACGTTGTCCCAGCCGCTGGGCGGGAGGTGCTCCATGAGGGTTTCGGCGTCGTCTTGTCCCATGACTTCTGTCAGAGTGTTGAACATCGAGGTGCGCTGGGTGTGGGTGAGAGCCATCTTCGGTGCCCCTTCAGCTGGCGGTTGCAGACTTCGGGGGCACCTCAAACGGCTGCTCCAAGGCCGCCCAATAGCGACTGCATTTCATTATAGCACATTGGAATCATCAGAACTCACTTTAGGACAGCAAATGTCGTGGGTGCCGCGCGGTGGGTAGGCCGCGGCAGGCGGCAGCCCGTGCCTACGCTCGGGGGGTGCATCCGATCGAGCGGCTGCGGTATGTGGCCCGGGCGGGCGTGGTGCCGGTGGTGCCGCTGGTGCGGGAGTCGGCGGCCGCGCTGGCGTCCTTCGCCGATGATCCCAAGGGCCTGCTCACGTCGTGCCGGCGCCTGCTGGACCGGCGCAGCGACTGTGCACCGCTGGTGTGGCTGGCGGCCCGGATGCTCACCGCCATGGATCCCCGCTCCGAGGCGGCCAGGGTGATGGAGGACCTGGACGAGGACACCACTGAAACTGCGCTCCTGAACGGATTGCACGGCCTGCCCGCCGACTCGGGTGTGCTCGCGGTGGGGGAGTTGGGGGTCTACGCCGCTGCACCGGATGATCGCCCGGATCTGCGGTGGATGGAGCCGGAGGCTCTCGAGGCCGCGGGCTCAGCTGACCTGGTGCTGATGACCAGCGACTGCGTGGGGCCGTCGCAGGCCCTGGTGGTGGCCGAGACGGTGTCCGTGGCTGAGATGGCCTGCGGCTGGGGGACTCCGGTGTGGCTCGTCTCGGGCGCGGGGCGGATACTGCCCGAGCGCATGTGGGAACCATTGAGCGATCGTCACCGCCCCGACGACCCGGCCATGCGGGGCCTGGCCGTACTGGACCTCGACCGGTTCGTAACCCGGGTGGTCACCCCTTCCGGCCTGCGGACGCCCGCCGAAGCCGCTCGACGGTCCGACTGCCCGATCGTCCCCGAACTCTTCACACGATGACCGGCACCGGGAGTCGCGATGAGGGTTGCATCATTCGCGACGCTTCGCTTATACTCCGACCATTCTTCTGGCTCCCTCGTTTGGAGCCTAGCGAGGGCCCGTCGGGCCCTCGCTCTGTTTCTAGGGGGTGAAGCTATCGATGGACCGCTGCGCTGTGTTCGTTGACGCCGGCTACCTGTATGCGGAAGGAGGGAAGCTCTTCGGTGCCGGCCCGAAGCGACGGTACGTCCAAGTCAACGCACTGAAGGCGAACGAGTTCTTGGTTGATCGCGCAGGAAAGGTCTGCGGACTGCCAACGCTTCGGACATATTGGTACGACGGGGCCAAGGATCGCGTCCCGACTGCCGAGCACCAAGCGATCGCCGACCTGCCGAACGTGAAGCTCCGCCTTGGCCGGGTCAACCAACAGAACCTGCAGAAGGGCGTTGACGCGCTCATCTACCACGACCTCGTGACGCTGGCTCGCGAGAGGGCTGTAAGCGACGCCTTTCTCCTGTCGGGGGACGAGGATCTGCGGGAAGGTGTCAGGGCAGCCCAAGAACTCGGCGTGCGGGTCACGCTGATCGGCATTCTCACGCCTAGTGGGTCACGAAACCAGTCGAGGGAACTCGCGAGAGAAGCAGACGAAGTGTTGATGCTGACCAAGGAGAACCTCTCGGGATTCGTCAGCGAGAGGATGCTGCTCGACGGCACTGGGCCCGGCAATGATGATCCCAGGGCAGTTGCCAAAGCAATTGCGACACGATATGCGGAAACGTGGCTATCAGCGGCCACTGACGATGAGACATCGACGCTTAGAGACAACCGGCCGCGCATCCCGACGCCCCTTGATGGAGACCTGATGCGCACGGTTGAGGACGAATTGGGGATTTCGCTGCGCGGGCAGGAGTCGCTGCGACGCCTGGTGCGCACCGTGTTCTGGGAGCGCGTCTCACAGGAGTCGGGTGACCCGAAGCCTGGGCCGCGCTAGTGGTATGTCGTCGAAATGGCTAGGGCAGTGCGGAGGGCTCTAGCCCCAGCTTGAAATGGCTACAGACGCCCCAACCAATTCAGCGACGGACCACTAGGCGTGCGCGAGCGGCGAGCATCTTCGATGACGGGGTTGGACCGGTTCGAGGGGCGGCCGGGGGCCCGGGACGGGTACTGGCCCTCGGCGTGGCCGGCGGAGTGCGGCGGCAACCGGCGCCAGAAGGCGGCCAGCGGACGCCTCGACGCGGCGACAGGCACCGCCTCGGTCGCGGCTCGGCGCAACGGACGCTGGAACGTGATGTTCGTCGAGCGCGAGCCCGACCAGTGGTACCTGGGCGGGACTATGCCCGCCTTCAGCGGTCCCGAGCCCTACGGGTGGGTGGAGCGCCTGGACCTGTTCGCCGGCGGGGCCGACCCGCAGCTGTTGGAGCCGGTGGCCGCCTCTCCCGAGCTCCCGTGCGGAGGCCACGTGTGGTGCGGGTCGATCCTGGCCCACGCCAACGGCGCCGTCTACAGCGTCAACGGCTCCTACCTGCACAAGCTCGACCCCGACGACCTGTCGGTGCTGGCCGAGCGGCGTCTGCCGGCCGACCGCTCCCACAACGGGATGCTGGCCCTGCGCGACGGGACCATCGTCACCAAGGACCTCCGGCTCGAGAGCCAGGGCGGCACCACCCTGACCCGCCTGGAGCCCGAGTCCCTGGAGTTGGTGGGTGAGCCGCTGGTGCTGCCGGAGGGATCGATGGGCCGGATCGCCGCCGACGTCGTCGGAGTCGATGGCGCGGCCGTCGAGGTGGTCTACGTTCCCGGCACCGAGCATCTGTGGCGCTTGTTCGTAGGAGAGCCCGGCGGCACGGACGGCGCGGGCGGGTGCGGCCTGGAGATCGACGCAAGCTGGCGGCCCCGCTACCGGACTGCGCGTGGCTCCCACGGCCTCTCTTGGGACTCGTGCCTCTCCGACGGTGACTGCTGGATCATGGACTGCGGCGACATCGAGTCGGTCCGGGCCATACACACCACCGAGCCCAACGGCCGCTTCGACGAGCCGCCCGGCAACCGGCTGTCGTGGCGCCACCCGGCACCCTGGTCCGGAGCTCAGCGGCTACTGCGGTTCAGCCTGACCGACGATGGCGACCGCGATGAGATCGAACCCTTCGGCACACCCGGCGGCGGGATCATCGCGCCTCCGGCCCACGTCCCGGAAGTGCGGCCGGGTGTGGGCATGGCCATCGCCTGGGACTCGGTGAACGGCGGCCTGGCCGGAGTCGAGATCCCGGCCGGACCGCCACCCCGCGAGATGAGCGTGGCATGGCACCTGGACGTGCGCCCCTCGATGCAGCCGGTCGTCTATCCCGAGTCGGGAGAGCTGGTCATCAACGACTTCCGGCCGGAGGAGGGTGGCGGCCCACCGTCCGACGACCTCGTGGTGGTGGACATCGCCACCGGCTCACTCATCGACCGGGTCGCAACCGGCTCCCGGGTGGCCAACGGAATGTTCCTGAGCGCGGCCTCCGGCCGTCGAGTCCTCTACGCCAGCACCACCGCAGTGGCCCTGGCCGCCTGGAGCTAGAGTTGGCTGCAGGACGGCTCGCCGCGGCGACTTGGCCTTCCGAGCATCGCTGAGGCCCGGGGACGCTCGGAGCGCGTCCACAGGCGGGCCTGACTGATCCGGTTGCGACGAGTCGGTGCGGCCTCTGGCCGTGCCTAGTGCTGTGTCGTCGAAATGGCTAGGGCAGCAGCAGGACCGAGACCCTGCTTGGGAGCGCTCCGGACGCCCCGACCATTTCAGCGACGGACCACTAGACCACTAGGAGAGTGATGAGCAACTCCCAAATCGCGCAAATCTCAATTGCAAAACCCCAGGTCAGAGGCTTGCATGCTGCTCCAAAATCGCATTACTCAACAGTCTCCTAGGGCCTCTCGCTGCACCCCACTGGTCGTCCCGGCGAGTTGAGCGCAGACTCCGGCCGTCGAGTCCTCTACACCGCCACGACCGCGGTGGCCGTGGCTGCTTGGTCATAGGGGCCAAGACCCCTCGCGGCCAGCTCGCGCTGAGGTTCTCTTGGTGCTGGCGTTGACTGGCGGCACGCCAACTGCCGGGGGCAGGCAGAATGACTGCCCTGTCTACGGTGATCGTGGAAATGGAGGCTTGTGTGATCCCCTCATTGCCGTATTGCGAGACAATCAGGCAGCCAGGTGACTGGATGTTCTCCAAGGCGCAGGATGATCCGCTCAGGATCCACTTTGACCTGACTACTGCCGAGTCCGGTGAAGCGCTCCGCGTTGCCCGGGTATTGGGCGCTTCGCCCCATTACTGCCCCCGGACCTGGGGAGCATCCTGATGAGTATCTGCCTTCGACTGATGATCAGAACTTCGGTCAGTTGCCGACGTCAGCCGCGATGCTCCTATGCGGCGTCTCCGGGCCGACTGCTGCGTCGGTCCCGTAGCCCCTGACTCCGGAAGGCTTCGCGGGTTCCTCGTGTTGAGCGTTCGGCGTGGCGAAGCTATGAGGTTTGGCTCTTGAGGAAGTCGATCCAACCGCGAGTCGGGATTCCGGCAAGACGCCGGTTGAGGATCTCATCTGTCCAGTTGTCCATGATGCCGATGCGAGCGATCCGGCCGAAATTGCCGCCCCCGTCGTAGGCAGGCTTGTCGGACGTATTGCTGCGCTGCCGATAGGGCGCCCCGATCTCCGGTGAGGCGATGGACCGGTCCGCTGGGATGTCACGCATGTGCTGCCACCAGTGGTTGCGGTACTCGGCTGCGTATCTCGCTGACCAGAGGCCCGGCGAATCCACTCGTGGGATGCCGGACAGTACGTTGGACAGATGCCATGGCACGACTGCCAGCAAATCCAAGTCCGTGCAGGCCGCTGGAGTGACCGAGTACCTGAAGCTGGGTTGTGCTTCCTTGGACAGCACATACCAGCCCTTGAGTTCGATCCCCAGTGCCACATCGAAGTCTCCGGAGTCGAGTTGGCGTCGCAAGAGGACATCGGGGAAGGTCTGAGCCTGTCGGTCGAATCGGTGCAGCGGCCACTCGTCATCTGGATCCCATCCGGCGGCGGAAAGTACCACAGCCAGTCCTGCGTCAGGTACTTGCGTGTGGCGGCGTTAGCCACCCCGCAGGCCTGGTTGGCTGCTTGCAGGCGCAGTCCTGCCCGCTGCCACTCGTAGCGCAGCCATTTCTTGGCCGACATCACGCCATCACGGGTGGGAAACTCCAGTCGCCGCCGGTAGAAGGCGCACACCTCCGTCACGACCGGAAAGCGCCTGATCGTGTCGCCGTTCACATTCCCGGCAATGTGCGCGATGCCCTTGTCCCATACGATGGTCTCGACGTACTCCCGGCCGTGGCGCTCTAGCACTGGATGCACGGTTGCCCATCCCACTTCGGTGTTCCAGAACCACAGAGTGGAGGCGGCACGCGAATGTTTGGCCCAGGATTCGATATGGGGCTCGTACCAGTCGGCTAGCCCATGCGGCGTGCGAGGATCGCCGGGGAAGCCACCCACACCGTAGGCACCATCGGAGATGATCGTTGCAGGTGCGGGCCATTGGGTGTAGGCGTCAAGAGCGTCACCTAAGAGGCCGCGCGGATTGACCATCCACGGGTCGTCTGGTTGTCCCGACTGGAATGTCGGGTGTCCTGTCAACGAGACGACCGTGGAGGTCAGACACATCATGCGCGCGTTGGAGTCGGAAGTGGTGGATCCGGTGTGGGCGGCGATCGAGCCGCTTGTGCCGGTGCCTGTGGACAACCATCCCACCGGCGGGCACCGGCGCCGGATACCGGACAAGATCGTGTTCTGGGGGATCTTGATCCGGTTGGTGACGGGCTGCTCGTGGGTCACCGCGGAGAGGCTGTTGGGCGGGCGCGTGTCTGACACGACTATGCGCGCCCGCCGCGACGAGTGGGTCGAGGCCGGAGTCTTTGAGGGCCTGGAGTCTGAGGCGCTGCGCGCCTATGACCGCATCGTGGGCCTCGACTTGTCCGAGGTGGCGGTGGACGGGTCGATCCACAAGGCGCCCTGCGGCGGCGAAGGCACCGCCAAAAGCCCTGTTGACCGGGCCAAACTGGGCTGGAAGTGGTCCATATTGGCCGACCGGGCCGGGGTGCCGGTCGCGGCGGTCGCCGACGGCGCCAACCGACACGACACCATCTTGTTGGAACCCACACTGCGAGCCGCCCCCGAAGGGCTGCTAGCCGACGTGGAGACCCTGCACCTCGACCGCGGATATGACAACGCGCCGGCGCGCGCGGTGTGCGCCGCGATGGGCATCGACGACGTCGTGTGCGCGAAGAAGCGCCCCCGCCACGCCAAGCGCCGCAAACCCAACACGGCTCCCCTCGGGCTGCGCTGGAGCGTCGAGCGCACCAACTCGTGGCTGTCGAACTTCGGACAGATGCGCCGCAACACAGACCGCCGCCCCCAGCACCGACGAGCCCAACTCTCCCTCGCCATAACCCTCATTATCACAGCCAAACTCATCGACCACCGCGACCGATGGAACCCCACCCATGATCAATCCGCGCTCGCTCTTAGCCTGGATCCACCGTTTTGGGTTTTGGTGGCGGGGGTGTGGTGTTGGTGGTGCGGGTTTGGTGTTGTGTGTGGCCGCGGTCGGGGGTTGGGGCGCGTCGGGGCGCGCCGGGTGGGGCCGGGGGGTGGGTGTCGGGTTGGTGGCGCTGGGCTGTTGTGGGGTGCGTCGGGCCCCTGGTGGGGCGGGTTCAGCCTGAGGGGCCCGGCAGTGCTCGCAGGGTTTTGAGGGTGGTGTGGAACTGGTCGGCCCATGGCCAGCGGGCCGCGAATCGCAGGGTGGGTCGGCCGGATCGGTTGGCGAGCACTGCGGGGAGGGCGAACAGGCGGGTTCGTCGGGTGCGTGAGGTGGTGGGGGCGTGGTGGGCGAGCAGGCTGGTCCAGGTGCTGATGTTGTGGGCGAGCACGGCGCAGGCGAGCCAGGCGCAGTTGGCGCCGTAGTGCCCTGAGGGGACGTGTTCGAGCCCGGCGCCGTCTTTGAGGTCTCTGATGGCGAGCTCGATGGTGGCGTGTTGGCGGTGGAAGGCGTCCGCGGCGACGGTGTCGAGGTCGTCGCGGTCGGTGATGAAGGCGTGGTGGCGCCAGTCGGGCCACAGCCGGCGCTGGGCTTGGCCGCGCAGGCGGGTGCGGCGCACCACAAGGCGGACTTCGCGCTCGTCGCCGGCGGTGTAGGTGGTCTCTGCTACCTGGGCCTCTCCGCCGGCGGTGTAGGCGATGGCCTGCCAGTCGGACTCGGCGATGGCGGCGATAGCGGCTTTGACCTTGGGGATCTGGCGCACGGTGATCGACCATCTCACGTTGTGGGCGCCGAGGCAGTCGATGAGCTTCCAGGACCAGAACCCCGAGTCGGCGCGCACGGTCATCGCGCCGGCGGCGCCGGCGCGTCGGGCGACGGCGAGGACCTCCGACACGAAGCGCAGCACGCCCCTCGCGGTATGCGCGGAACCCTTGCGCATCCTCGCGAACAGGACCTCACCGGTGCCCGCCCGGGTGGCCAGCAGCGGGTGATAGCCCAGCTCGCCGGTGTGGCCGTAGGCGGCGCCCTGCTTCTGTTTGCCGTGGACCTCACAGACCGTGGAGTCCAAGTCCACCACCAGCGGCCCCGACCCCGGACCCGCGCCCAGGCCCCAGGCCCGAGCCAGCACACGAGACGCCACCGCCTCAAGCTGGCGGACGTGGCCGAACGTGAAGGACCGCAAGAACGTGCCCACAGTCGACGGCGCCGCCACCCGAAACCCCAGCACCCGCTCGGTGGCCCCGGCGCGCAGCATGCCCACATGGTCGATGCAAGTCCCCCCGGCCAGCATCGCCGCCACCAGCGTCAACACCTTGCGGCCCGGGTTCGCCGAACCGGTCCCCACCCACCTCTCCACCAGCGCCCCGAGCCCCAGGCGCGCCATCAACGTCGCCGGTGCCAACAGCCCCGCACAAGCCACCATCCCCCCATGATCAAAGGTCACTTGCAACCGGTCGATACTGTGAGATGATCCACTCATAGAAAGTGCCTCCCGTCGTGGCGGGTCCGTTGACCTAGGACATCAACAGACTCCCACCTCAGGAGGCCTTTCTGGTGGACGCGGCCACCCCACAGACCTCACCGCACCGGTGGATCCAGGCTAAGTAGACGGACCACGAGACGCCTTGACCTGCTTCCTGATTCGGCACCTGCCCGTCCTTGCTGCGTCCTAGCGGCAGCCTACGCAACCCGATCACGGCACTGGGTCATGCTCAATCTCCTGCATCCGGCAGCATTGGCCGTTCGATGCGGGGAACAGCGACCCGGCACTCAAGCTAGGCAAGCTGTGTGACACACGGGCCGAGGTAGGCCCCTGGATCTAGGGGCCTACTAGCGCCTGGACCAGTTCGTCGAAAGCGGCGTCGGCGATGGCCGTCATCTCGTCGTCGGTGCGGTCCTGGATGGGGTGGCGGGTGAGCACCGAGGCCGCGTCGAAGCCGAGCGACTCGGCCTGTGCCTCGACCGCCGGAGCGAAGTGGACGGTCGAGACGAACACGCCGGGGACGCCGCGCCGCTCGATGTCGCTGATGTCGTGCACACTGCACGACACGCATGAGCCTCAATCGGCGAGCGCTTCGATCACCGCGTCGCACTCGGTGGCGATCTCGTGGCGCAGGTCGACCGGAGCGGGCTTGGTGAATGTGGGCTTGGTGTAGCGGTTGACCGTCGCGCCGAGTCCGCTGAGGCGCTCCGAGACACGGTCGAGGAACACGTTGCCGCGGGGCTTGGAGATGTCGAGCAGGCCGACGGTCAGCCCGGCCAGCGACTCGGGCCGGGTGGCCCGCTCCCGCGCCGCCGGGGCCTGCTCCGAGGTGGGATCGAGGACGGTGGTCATCAGGTGGCCTCCTTGAGTGGGTGAGGGTAGTCGCGGGCGTACTACGGCGTGATCTCGCGGGTGACCGGGTCGCTGCCCCTCGGCCCGTTGGCCCAGCCGCCGATGATCGCCGAGAACAGCCCGGCCGGGCCGCCGGCATGGACGACCAGCAGCCCGTCTTCACGGAACTTGGGGATCTGTTGCCCGGCGGCCGCGGGGGGCAGGCCCGCGGCGATGCCGCCCGCGCCGGCCAGCAGGTCGTCGCCGTCGAAGGTCAGCTCGGCCGAGAGTTCCTCCATGAAGCGGTCGCGGCTCCAGCCTGCGTCGGCGTAGCGGGCCATGTGCTCGGGCGACAGCACCAGCATGGCGTCCATCCCCAGCATCATCCTGGGCGAGACCGTGGCCTGCAGCGCCTGGGCCAGATGCCTGGTCAACGACTCGGGAGTTCGGGACCGCTCGTCGGCGAAGATTCTGGGCGACTCTCCGGTGAACGCAGTGACCGTGGACTGGTCCGCCCGCCAGCCCCGGCTCTCAGCCAGGGAGCTCCAAGGCGAGCCCGCCTCGTCCTCGGCGAAGCAGAAGCCCACCTTGGCCGGTGAGCCGAACGTGGCCCGGTCCACACCCCCGGGATGCCCGCCGCCGACGTTGCGCACCACCAATTGCAGGGCCCGCCCGATGGTCGAATTGGCCCGGTTGCCCTGGCCCAGCGAGTTGAGCCCGCTGTTCATGCCGATGCGCTCGGCCACTGGGCCGTTCACCACCAGCACCGGCCCGACACTCATGGTGGTGGCCAGCACGCCGTGCATGTTGAACTCGTCGGTGCACACCGCCTCCAGCGCGGCGATCACCACCGGTAGGTGCTCGGGTGCGCAGCCGGCCATCACTGCGTTGACGGCCGCCTTCTCGACGGTGCACTCGACCAGGCTGGGCGGCACCACCGCCACCGCCTCCGACGGGTCGCGGGTCGTGCCCTCGAGCATCTGGAGCACCCTGGCCTCAGTCGGCGGAACCACCGGCAGGCCGTCGGACCAGCCCCGATCGAACATCGCCTCCCATTCGTCCTCAAGCGAGGCCAGCTCGACCCGGCGGCTCTGCAGGCTCGAACCGGAGAACCGCACGGCCAACTCGCCGGCATAGGCGGGATCCACGCTGAGGGATCCGCAGCCGGGGCGCCAGTCCGGAAGTCCCGGGCCCAGCCCGTCCAACCCCGATAGCTGCTCCCACTCGGAGCGGGACCATCCCACCGTGCGCTGCCGGCCGACGCCCCCGGAAACGCGCAGGAGGGCGGGCACCGTCTCGATGTCGTGATGCCATGACAGGGCCAGGTCAGCGTCGTGGTGCACCCAGTCAGCATCGGTCGGGAAGGTGGGATCGTCCTGGGTGACGACCGTCAGGCCGGCCCTCTCGTGGAGGTCGCCCAACACGGGAGCCACCAGTCCGCAGGTCGGGCAGTCGCGCTTGACCACCGCCACCAGCCCTTCGGGCAGCGGCGGCGTCGGGGGCCGGTCCTGGCTCATCGAGCGAGTGTGCCACTGCCAGAGGCCGAGCGAAAACCTGCAATGGCGAGCGGCGCCCTGACGCGGAGCGAGGCCGCGGCCCGAGTGGCCCTCAGGTCGCAGCGAACAGGAGCGGGACTGACGTGGCCCGAGTGGCTCGTGAGCGCAGCGCACTGGAGCGGGACTGACGCGGCCGAACCGCAACAGGTCTGCGGCTGGCAGGTGCCTGCCGGTTAGCCTCCAGATGCGATGACGGGGGTGAACGACTCCATCGACGGCCGGGAGTACCGCCGGGTGCTGGGCCACTACCCGACGGGTGTGACCGTGGTGACCGCAGCCTGCCCCGACGGTCCAGAGGGAATGACGATCGGGTCATTCACCAGCGTCTCGCTCGATCCACCCTTGGTGTCGTTCTGCCCCGGCCACGACTCCGACTCGTGGGCCCGGATGCGCGACGTCGGCAACTTCTGCGTGAACGTTCTCTCCGACGAGCAGGCCGGTGTGTCTACCACCTTCGCCAGCAAGGTCGACGACAAGTTCCGGGGCGTGAGGATCAGGACGGAGGCCACCGGGGCGCCGGTGATCGAGGGTTGCCTGGCCTGGATCGACTGCCACCTGGAAGCGGTCCACACCGCCGGCGACCACGACATCGTGGTGGGCCGGGTCGTAGCCCTAGGCACTGCCGACGGAGACGGCGAAGCGGAGTCAGGGCCGCTGGTGTTCTTCAAGGGCGGCTACGGCCGGGTGGCGGGGCTGTGATGGCCGTTCATCGAATTGGCAGCGGTGGGTTCCCTCTTGGGCGCTCTGGGCTGCCGATTCGGACAGGCTGAGGCGCGATGGCGATCTATGCGCTCGGCGACCTGGAGCCGCGGATCGATCCCACCGCCTACGTGCACCCGCTGGCGGTGGTGATCGGGAACGTCGAACTCGGTCCGGAGGCCACTGTGTGGCCCTACGCGGTGCTGCGCGGCGACGACGGCCTGATCCAGATCGGCGCCCGCAGCAACGTGCAGGACTCAGCGGTGATCCATTGCACGCCCAGTCATCCCACCATCGTCGGAGAGGGCGTCACCATCGGCCATCAGGCCCATCTGGAGGGATGCACCGTGCTGGACGGGTCCCTGATAGGCGTCGGATCGGTGGTGATGCACGACGCCCGCATCGGCCCCAACGCGCTGGTCGGGGCCAATGCCACTGTGACCGGCGGGACGGTGGTGCCGGCCCAGGCCATGGCGCTGGGGACCCCTGCCCGCATCCGCGAGGACGCGCTCGATCCCGACCACAACAAGATCAACGCTGAGATCTACGCCCAGCGCGGCCACCACTACCGCGCCGAGCAGCGTCGTATCGACTGATCTCCCACCGTGCATCAGCACTCGCCGAGATTCGCGTATCGACTGATCGCCGCTCCTTGCGATAGATTGGGATGCAAGCACGAGCGGATCGGGAGATCCTATGACCACTGCGGACATAGGCGTTGATCTCAGCCGCTACCAGCTTGGCTGGAGCGACGAGGAGGACTACGTCTTCAAGCCCAAGAAGGGCCTCAACAACGACATCATCACCGAGATGTCGTGGCTCAAGGGCGAGCCCCAGTGGATGCTCGACTTCAGGCTGAAGTCGCACCGCCGGTTCGAGCGCCGGCCCCGCCCGACCTGGGGCGGCGACACCACCGGCATCGACTTCGACGACATCTACTACTACATAAAGCCCACCGACACGCTGGCCAACGACTGGGACATGGTCCCCGAGTCGATCAAGAACACCTACGAGCGCCTAGGCATCCCCGAGGCCGAGCGCAAGTACCTGGCCGGCGTGACCGCCCAGTACGAGAGCGAGGTGGTGTACCACCGCAACCGCGAGGACCTCGAGGCCCAGGGGGTGCTGTTCTGCGACATGGACACCGCCCTGCGGGAATACCCGCAGCTGGTCAAGCGGTACTTCGGCACGGTGATCCCGCCCAACGACAACAAGTTCGCCGCGCTCAACTCGTCGGTGTGGTCGGGCGGGTCGTTCATCTACGTGCCGCCCGGGGTGGAGGTGGAGGCGCCGCTGCAGGCCTACTTCCGCATCAACGCCGAGAACATGGGCCAGTTCGAGCGCACCCTGATCGTCGCCGACGAGGGCTCCAAGGTCCACTACATCGAGGGCTGCTCGGCGCCCACCTACTCCACCGACTCGCTGCACTCTGCAGTGGTGGAGATCATCGTGGGGCGGTCTGCCCGGGTCACCTACACCACCATCCAGAACTGGTCCGACAACGTCTACAACCTGGTCACCAAGCGGGCCCGGGTCGAGGCCGAGGGCCACATGGAGTGGATCGACGGGAACATCGGCTGCCTGGCCGAGGGCTCGCGGGTGACCACTCCGGGCGGGACCAAGCCGATCGAGCTGGTGATGCCCGGCGACGAGGTGCTGTCCTACGACGAGGCCGCCGGTTCGCTGTGCTGGCGCCGGGTCACGGCCAAGCGCTACTCCGGCGAGCAGCCGGTTCGAGACGTGAGGCAGGGCTCGCGACGGCTGCGGGTGACCGACAACCACCCGTTCTACTCCTACGTGTATGACGCGTCTCGGCCCAAGAAGCTTGGCCGCTACAACCTGGCCTACGTGCGTGCCGACCAGCTGGAGAAGGCCATCGTGCCCATTGCCAGCCTCGACTACGGCGAGCCCCACAAGCTCGAGCTGCCCGAGGCGGTGTCGGTGTTCGCCAGCAGCAACCAGTACAGCGAGAGCTTCGTCGCCGAGCGGGTGCGCCCCTCTCGACTCGCGGTGGGGGAAACCACCACCGACGAGTTGATGTGGCTGTTCGGCCTGTTCACCGGGGACGGCTCCATCGACTCCGTCGCTGCAGACTCGGGTGGACGCCGCTGGGCCAAGGTCGTGTTCTCCGTGCCCCGCCAGGACAGGGCCCGGGCACGCCTGGTCGACGTGATGGGCCGGATCATGCCAGCCGCCGAGCCGACCGAGCGGGCCGACGGCGTGACCCTGGCCTGGAACAGCGTCGATCTGGCCGATCTGCTGGAGATCAACGGTTTCATGACCGGCGCCCTCCGCAAGCGGGTGCCGGCCTGGGTGCTGGATCTGCCTGAAACGCAGAGGCTCTCGTTCGTGGCCGGCTATCTGGACTCCGACGGCTGTGCCCCCGCAGGCAGGCGCGGCTTCTCCATCAAGTCCGTCAACCGCGAGCTGCTGGAAGGTGTCGGTGAAGTGCTCACCAGCCTTGGAATCTCGTCTCGCCTCAACACGGAGTTTGAGGACGAGCGACAGGTGCTGATCCTCAACTACACCTCCACTGCTCGCGGTTCGCACCGGCTGGAGTTCCCGGCCGATGCGAGATTGCTGCCGCTGGTGTCAGCCGAGTTGCGCGAGGCAGCGGTCCGGCAGCCGGAGCCGACGCTGCGGCACTTCCGGCGGGTGGGCCGGTCGCAGATCGAGCTGCCGCCCAGTATCGAGATCCGCGATGTCGACGTGAGCGGCGACACCGAGATTGTGCCCACCTGGGACATCGAGGTGGAAGGCACCGGCAACTTCGTCTCGGAGGGCTTCATCGTCCACAACTCCAAGCTGACGATGAAGTACCCGGCGGTGGTGATGGTGGGGCCCAGGGCGTCGGGTGAGGTGCTGTCGGTGGCCTACGGCGGTCCGGGCCAGCACCAGGACACCGGGGCCAAGATGACCCATGCCGCGCCCGAGACCACCTCGAAGATCGTCTCCAAGTCGATCTCCTCGGGCGGCGGGCGCACCTCTTACCGGGGGCTGGTGCGGGTCGAGGACGACGCCCACGGCTGCAAGAGCCATGTGCAGTGCGACGCCCTGATCCTCGATGAAGACTCGATCTCCGACACCTACCCCTACATGGAGGTCGGCTCGGGCGACGCGGTGATCGGCCACGAGGCCACCGTGTCCAAGGTGGCCGACGACCAGCTCTTCTATCTCCAGAGCCGGGGCCTCACCGAGGAGCAGGCCATGGGCCTGATCGTCAACGGCTTCATCGAGCCGGTCACCCGCACCCTCCCCATGGAGTACGCGGTGGAGTGGAGCCGCCTCATCGAACTCCAGATGGAGGGCAGCGTCGGCTGACCTCGCCAGTTCCTAAGGTCGGCGCTCAATCCTGGCTGCCTCTTAGGCTCGCAGTGCCTTAGTTCACGTCCAAGAGGCGCGACGGCAGCACTGAACTGACCGCACTGTCGGATTTTCGTAGCACGAGCGTTCGGCGTTCCACGAACCTTGAACGAGGCTACCTGCAGGGCCGCTTCGGGGCCGTCCCAATCGTGGACCAGTACCGGGTTCGCGAGGCGCTGGGCGTCGCAAACCACGGCTGAGCATGGCACCGCCCCGAGGAGGTTCGAGGCCACTGCGTCGTCGCGCCCCGCAGATCGATGGGCGAGCCCGCTTCGTCATCTTCTGTGAGGGCGAACTGACTGAGCCCCTCTATCTGCGGAGAGATCGGGGCGCACCAGGCCCGCGTCGGGCTGGAACACCGCGGTCGCGCCGCGCGCCTCTCCGTCAGGAGTGACCTCCCAGATCGACAACCAGCCGGCTTGGGCCTCGGGCATACGAATGACCGGGCAGGGCTCCCCGGGTGCCATCTCGGGCAGGGCGGCGAGAGCGTCGAGCGGATTGTCGACCGGCCGACCGAGAGCCTTCTTCGCTTCTGCTGCCACTTCGACCAGCTTTGCGATGCGCTCCGGGCGGGACGCCCCGACGACCGGCGTGGTGTCGTCGACGAGATCGACGAGCGGTGGCGACAACATGACCGGCGTCGGAGCTATCTGGCGAGCCGGTGCGTCCCCGCATTCCAGACCGCCTACTGTGATTCTTGTCGCTGGGGAGGGGCCTCCGGCGGGAATACACTCATATCGTGACAGATGTCGTATCCGTCCCGGTCCCTGACGGGTTGGCAGCGCGCCTCGATGCCGAGAGCACAGCCAGCGGCCTGCCGCCTCCCCAGTTGGCTGCATCTCTGTTCGAAGAGGGCCTCAAGACGCGAGAGTTCCCTGGAATTGTGTACAAGAACGGTATGGCCGGGCGTCGAGCCAGCCTCGCAGCCGGCCCCGACGTTTGGCAGGTCATTCGGGCGCTGGAGGAAGCGTCCGGGGACGGGTCGGATCCGGTTGAGACGGTCAGCATCGAGGCAGACCTTCACCCGCGGCAGATCAGCCTGGCTAAGGGCTTCTATGAGGCCTACCCGGACGAGATCGAGGCAATGTTGGACGCCAACCGGCGCGCCCTTGCCCTCGCCGAGGAGATGATCGCAGACCGCGACCGCACCATTGCCGAACAGCTACCCGATCGGTCCCGCCGACCCGTAGGACGAGACGACTCTCCCGGCCTGGGTCTCTGATCCTCCGATATGAGGTGGCTTCTTGACGAGATGCTGCCTCACGCGGCAGCTGGAGAATTGCGCGGTCTCGGCCATGACGCAGTGAGCGTGGTCAACGTCGGGTTGAGCGAAGCGGACGATGCGGAGATCTACTCGGCCGCCCTTTCGGAGGGCCGCGTGATCGTGACCGAGGATGCCGCCGGCTTCGTTCCGCTCGCGAAGGACGACCTTGACTCAGGAGCCCCGTCGGTACCGGTTGTCCTCGTCCGCAAGGACCGACTCGGGCGAGGCCGCAACCTGGCCGGGAGCTTGGCTCAGGCGCTTCATCGCTGGTCTCGCAGGCCAATCCCGATCCCTATCAGGGCGCGCATTGGCTGTAGGCCATTGCACGGGTTGCTGGAGTGACCGGCGCTACAGCGTTCGGGGTGGGCGACGCGAAAGCCCGGCGGCCTGACACAATGTCAGTAATGCCGATGCGACAGGACTGCAGGTACTTCGAGTCGCGCACCTATCCCAACGGGGAGACGGTGAGGAAGTGCGATCTCGACCTGGCTCCCGAGGCTCCCTGGCGCTGTCCCGACGACTGCCCGAAGTACACACGGCGCCTGGCCGATGTGAACTGGAGCTACGGGTCGCTCGTCACCCCCGAGACCCCGCCCGAGCCCGAGAGCCTGGGTAGCGACGACAGCATCGGGGCGCTGCTCGACGCGGCCGAGGACATCGTCAACGCAGCTGCCCCCGACGTGATCGCCGAGGTGGAGGCCGAGCGACGCAAGCGCCGGGGCTCCCGAAAGGGCCGGGCGCCCAAGGCCAAGGGCAAGAAGGGCAAGGGCGGCCGCGGACCTTCCGGCGGGGGCGGGCTGGGGGAGCGCTTCCGCAGGCGGTACCGCGACGGCGGCTGATTACGGGTGCATTCCTTCACTACTGACGCGGCCCGCAGCCTGCCGGGCTCCGGCTGGCTGGCGGAACGCCGGGCTGCGGCGGCTGAGCGCTTCGCGGCTGCGGATCCTCCCACCGCCGCCGCCGAGGAGTGGCGGTACAGCGCGATCGCCGATTTCGATCTGGCCGCCTACCAGCTGGCGGGCACGGACGCATCCTTCCCGCCGGACGGGTCCTGGGCCGGGGTCGATGCGGCCAACGGGGCCGCGGCCGCGGTCCTCGACGTTGCCGACGGTCGCATCGTCGCCTCGACGGGGCTGGAAGAACTGTCGAAGCAGGGCGTCCGCGTGGGACCGCTGGTCGATTCGGCCGACGGCGCCGAGTTGCTGGGCTCGGTGGCCGACGGAGCCGCCGACTACTTCACCGTACTCAACGACGCTTTCGTGGCCTGCCCCATCGTGGTGGACGTCCCCGCGGGCGTGGCCGTGGACGGCGTGATCGCGGTGCGCCACTACGCGGGCGCGGCCGGTGCGGCCACCTTTCCCCGGCTGGTGGTGCGGGTCGGGCCCCACGGCTCGGCCAGGGTGCTCGACATGCAGCGCTCCGCCGGCCCGGCGCTGATCGTGCCGGTGGTGGAGCTCGATGTCGCACCGGGCGCCCGGCTCGGCTATCTGAACCTCCAGCAGCTCGATCAGCGGGCATGGCAGATCGCCGCCCACACGGCGAGGGTGGAGCGGGACGCCGCTCTGGTGGCCGCCTCTGTCGTGCTCGGCGGCCGCTACGCCCGCACCCGGACCGACACCCGCCTGGTGGGCCGGGGCGCCAGCGGCGACCTGCTGTCGGCGTACTTCGGATCGGGAGACCAGATCCTCGACTTCCGCACCTACCAGGACCACGCCGCGCCCGACACCACGTCCAACCTGCTCTACAAGGGCGCGGTGGGCGACTCGGCCCGCAGCGTGTACACCGGGCTGATCCGGGTTCGCCCCGACGCCCGGGGCACCAACGCCTTCCAGACCAACCGCAACCTCAAGCTCAGCGAGGACGCCTGGGCGGAGTCGGTGCCCAACCTCGAGATCGAGAACAACGACGTGCGATGCAGCCATGCCTCTGCGGTGGGTCCGGTGGATCCCGACCAGGTCTTCTACTTGGAGAGCCGGGGCGTCCCGACGCCGGTGGCCGAGCGCCTCATCGTGGCCGGGTTCTTCGACGAGGTGATCGATGGACTGCCGGTCCGGGCCGTGGAGGAGGCGGCCCGCGATGCCCTGACCCTCAAGTTCAACCAGACGTTGAGAGCAGCGGCGTGACGCCTCAAGCAGACTGTTCGAGATCGGAGACGACACGATGACCATCCACGAGTTGTTCCCCTTGGACGAACTCGAGCCGGACTCCGCTCGGCGCGTCGAGGTGGAGGGCCGCGACATTGCCGTGGTGCGTGTCGGCGACGACGTGTACGCCATCGGCGACACGTGCAGCCACGCCGAGGTGTCGCTGTCGGAGGGCTGGGTGGAGGCCGACGACTGCGTCATCGAGTGCGTGGCCCACGGGGCCATGTTCGACTTGGAGACCGGTGAGCCGCTGTCGCTGCCGGCCACCCGGGCCGTGCCCGTCTACGAGGCGTCGGTGGTGGAGGGCATGGTCGTGGTGAAGCTCGACGCGGTCTCGGGCGGGGGCGTGTCGTGAGCGTGCTGGTGGTGGAGGGCCTGCGTGCCTCGGTGGCGGGCCGCGAGATCCTCACCGGCGTCGACCTGCGGGTGGGCGCGGGCGAGGTGCATGCGGTGATGGGGCCCAACGGGTCGGGCAAGTCCACCCTGGCCCATGTGATTGCCGGGCGCGGCGGGTACGAGGTGCTCGGCGGCTCGGTGCGTCTCGACGGCACGGAGCTGCTGGGAATGCCAGCCTGGCGGCGGGCCGAGGCGGGCCTGTTCCTGGCCATGCAGTATCCCACCGAGGTTCCGGGCGTGTCGCTGCTTGACATGCTCACCGAGTCGGTGCGCACCCCCGAGGGCGCCGCCGTCGCCGAGCACATGCTCTTCGAGGCCGGCCGCATCGGCCTCGACGAGCAGTTCCTTCAGCGCCCGGTGAACGTGGACCTCTCCGGAGGGGAGCGCAAACGCAACGAGGCCCTTCAGCTCGGCGTGCTGAAGCCCGCGTTCGCGGTGATCGACGAGCTCGACTCCGGCCTCGACGTGGACGCGCTGAGGCAGGTCGCCGGCCGCATCGAGGAGGCCACCGACCACGACGGGCTCGGCGTGCTGGCCATAACCCACTACAGCCGGGTCTTCGCCCACCTCAGACCCGACGCGGTGCACGTGTTCGCGGGCGGTCGGATACAGGAGTCCGGCGGGCCCGGGCTGGCCGACGAGCTGGAGGCCGAAGGCTACGAGCGCTGGACTGCGGCCGTCCCGCAACCTGCGCCGGAAGCGGGGGCGACGCCGTTCACGGACCCCTTCGGAGATCCGTTCGCCGACCTTCTTGCCTAGCCCGAACGCCGACGGGAACCCGCGCCGAATCGCGCCGTCAGTCAGGTGCTGGAGCATCATGGCGGTGTTGACGACCGTGCTGCGGTCCTGAGGGCTCGATCCGCACGATGAGACGAGCGGGAGATGATGCCGCGAGCCCGCTGCCGCACGACGCGACGCCTGTAGAGTCGGGCTAAGCCTGGATCCACCGTTTTGGGTTTTGGTGGCGGGGGTGTGGTGTTGGTGGTGCGGGTTTTGTGTTGTGTGTGGCCGCGTCGGGGGTTGGGGCGCGTCGGGGCGCGCCGGGTGGGGCCGGGGGGTGGGTGTCGGGTTGGTGGCGCTGGGCTGTTGTGGGGTGCGTCGGGCCCCTGGTGGGGCGGGTTCAGCCTGAGGGGCCCGGCAGTGCTCGCAGGGTTTTGAGGGTGGTGTGGAACTGGTCGGCCCATGGCCAGCGGGCCGCGAATCGCAGGGTGGGTCGGCCGGATCGGTTGGCGAGCACTGCGGGGAGGGCGAACAGGCGGGTTCGTCGGGTGCGTGAGGTGGTGGGGGCGTGGTGGGCGAGCAGGCTGGTCCAGGTGCTGATGTTGTGGGCGAGCACGGCGCAGGCGAGCCAGGCGCAGTTGGCGCCGTAGTGCCCTGAGGGGACGTGTTCGAGCCCGGCGCCGTCTTTGAGGTCTCTGATGGCGAGCTCGATGGTGGCGTGTTGGCGGTGGAAGGCGTCCGCGGCGACGGTGTCGAGGTCGTCGCGGTCGGTGATGAAGGCGTGGTGGCGCCAGTCGGGCCACAGCCGGCGCTGGGCTTGGCCGCGCAGGCGGGTGCGGCGCACCACAAGGCGGACTTCGCGCTCGTCGCCGGCGGTGTAGGTGGTCTCTGCTACCTGGGCCTCTCCGCCGGCGGTGTAGGCGATGGCCTGCCAGTCGGACTCGGCGATGGCGGCGATAGCGGCTTTGACCTTGGGGATCTGGCGCACGGTGATCGACCATCTCACGTTGTGGGCGCCGAGGCAGTCGATGAGCTTCCAGGACCAGAACCCCGAGTCGGCGCGCACGGTCATCGCGCCGGCGGCGCCGGCGCGTCGGGCGACGGCGAGGACCTCCGACACGAAGCGCAGCACGCCCCTCGCGGTATGCGCGGAACCCTTGCGCATCCTCGCGAACAGGACCTCACCGGTGCCCGCCCGGGTGGCCAGCAGCGGGTGATAGCCCAGCTCGCCGGTGTGGCCGTAGGCGGCGCCCTGCTTCTGTTTGCCGTGGACCTCACAGACCGTGGAGTCCAAGTCCACCACCAGCGGCCCCGACCCCGGACCCGCGCCCAGGCCCCAGGCCCGAGCCAGCACACGAGACGCCACCGCCTCAAGCTGGCGGACGTGGCCGAACGTGAAGGACCGCAAGAACGTGCCCACAGTCGACGGCGCCGCCACCCGAAACCCCAGCACCCGCTCGGTGGCCCCGGCGCGCAGCATGCCCACATGGTCGATGCAAGTCCCCCCGGCCAGCATCGCCGCCACCAGCGTCAACACCTTGCGGCCCGGGTTCGCCGAACCGGTCCCCACCCACCTCTCCACCAGCGCCCCGAGCCCCAGGCGCGCCATCAACGTCGCCGGTGCCAACAGCCCCGCACAAGCCACCATCCCCCCATGATCAAAGGTCACTTGCAACCGGTCGATACTATGAGATGATCCACTCATAGAAAGTGCCTCCCGTCGTGGCGGGTCCGTTGACCTAGGACATCAACAGACTCCCACCTCAGGAGGCCTTTCTGGTGGACGCGGCCACCCCACAGACCTCACCGCACCGGTGGATCCAGGCTAAGCACTCGAGGGTCTCGATGATGACAGACAGTTCGACGGCGACGAAGGCGGACAGCTCGAATCGGGTGGCGGCCAGCTTGGCGGCGGGCGCGCTCTCGTGGATGTTGGCCATGCTGATGTTGGCCGGGTGCGGCGACGCCGGAGACGGAGTTCGGGACGATGCTGTGGTCTCTGGCGCGGACTCGGTCCAGGGCGCGGACTCGGCCGGTGGCGCGGACTCGGCGGGCTCCGGAGCGGACCTCGTCCATGGTGCCGAGTCGGGCGCGCCGGTCGGTGTGGCATCGGCCGTCTCTGGGCCGGACTCCTCCGTTGGTCTGGCCGTGCAGCCGTCCGGCGGCCCTGCGAGGCGGTTGCGCAGTGGGGACCCGGGTGCCGGTCCCGGACCCGCGGTCGAGGTTCCGCCGCCCGGTCCGCAGGGCGCGGGATTCGGGCCGGCGATCGAGGCTATTGAGATCCTCGACCCCGCCGAGACAGCCTTCGGTCTGGCGACAGCGATGCAGCAGGACATTCCTGTGGAACCGGTGGAGCAGGCGGGACCGGACGGCACCGCTGCGGCTGGCGGCGCCTCCGGAGTCCCGCCGGCTTTGGGACCCCGGTACACCTGGCAGGACGGCGACCGGACGCAGAGTGTCCGGCTGGTACTGGACCGGGTCGTGCTCGACGGCGGCACGATCGTGCCGCGGGACGACGTCGCCGAGGGGGCCGGCGGGGCCCAGCCGGTGTTCCTGTCCGAATCGGGCGAGCAGATGACCCTCCCCGGCGGGGTGATACTCGTCCTCGACCCCGAATGGGACGCCGACGCAGTGGCCGGGTTCCTCAGCCGCAACGGCATCGAGCCGGACCGCGTCTCGGAGCTGAGCTACCTTCCCAACGGGTTCGTCGTCGAGACCGAGCCGGGTTTCGCGTCGCTGGACCTGGCCAATGCACTGGCAGGACAGGCCGGCGTCGAGATCGCGAGCCCCAACTGGTCGAGGGAGTACACCGACCAGTGAGAGCACTCGGCGAGGGACGCCGCGGAGGCTCCGGTCGATCCCTGCGCCGCGACGGGCGAGAGCGGCTGCTCGGCGACGGGATCCGGCGGAGGTTCCGGTCGATCCCTGCGCCGCGGCGGGGGAGGCGGCTGCTCGGCGTCGCGCTGGCGGCGGCGATGTTGTCGCAGTTGGCTGTGGTCGGCGTCGTCGCCGCGCAGCCCGCAGCTCCGACGATCACTTCGGTCACTGCTGGTGAAGGGTCGCTCACGGTGGAGTGGACTGCGCCGGGCGGGACTGTCACCTCCTACGACCTGCGCTACATCGAGACCGGCGACGACGAGTCGGTGGACGCCAACTGGACCGCGGAGGCCTCGGTGTGGAGTTCGGGCACGCTGCAGTACACGCTCGGCGGTCTGCACGGCGAGGTGTCCTACGACATCCAGATGCGGGCTGTGAACTCCGAGGGTGCGGGCGTCTGGTCGGCCACGTCGGAGGGGATGCCCCGGATCGGCGCGCCGGCAATCTCTTCGGTCGTCGTCGGCGACGGGGCTCTCACGGTGTCGTGGACCGGGCCCCCGCACGCAGAGAGGGCCACGGTCGCCTCGTACGGTCTGCGCTACATTGAGACCAGCGCCGCCGACAAGACGGTCGACGCCAACTGGACGACCGTCGAGCAGGCCTCCTGGGCCGCCGGCCGGTCGCTGCACGTGCTCCAGGGCCTCGCCAACGGCACCGACTACGACGTGCAGGTCCGGGCGGTGACGTCGAGCGCGTCGGCCTGGTCGGCGACCGCGACGGGCACCCCCGCCGAGCACGGCGACACCCGGGGCGACGCCACCGAAGTGACGGCCGGTGCCTACGTGGGCGGCTCGGTGGACCCCGGCGACGACGTGGACTACTTCAAGCTCGTGCTGGGCGCCGCCACCGGCGTCGTCGTTCACACCAGAGGAGATCTCGACACCGTAGGCGAGCTCCAAAGCAGCGACGGCACCCGCATCTCGAGCAACGACGACGGCTTCCTCGGCTTGGGGATACGGAACTTTCTCATCTGGGACTCGCTGGAGGCCGGGACCTACTACATCAAGGTGACCAGCTACGACGAAGCGACCGGCGACTACATCGTCAGGGCCTTGACGATCTCCGACTCCAGCGCCAGCGACCCGCAGCCCATCGCGCTCGGCGCCGGCCTCACCGGCCTGACCGACCGGATCAGGGACACCGACTCGTACACCTTCACCCTCGCGCAGCAGACCAAGGTCATCGTGCGCGGCTCGAGCAGGATCGACGGCGAGATCGTCGACTCCAACGGCGACGCCGTCAGCCGCGAGTCGTTCGACCGCCTTCCCGCCAGCGGGTTCGTGCATCGGGCCGACCTCGCGGCGGGCACCTACCGCATCGACGTGGCGCCGGCCTCTCCGTTCTACCAGGGGCTGTACTCGCTGTACCTGCTTGAGGCCCACGACCCGGGCAGCACCCGCGACAGCGCCATCCCGCTGGACTTCTACCGGGCGGCCGTCGGCACGATCGACCCCACGACCGACACGGACTACTTCCGCATCGAGACCGACGAAGACACCCATGTGCGCGTCTTCGGATCCGGGCTCAGCGTCGACGTCACCGCGGAACTCCTCGACAGCGACGGCAACACCGTCGCCGACGCGGTAGTGATCCCGACGTCGTACGGCTTCGCGCTCCTCCACGAAGTGGACGCGGGGACCCATTACCTGAAAGTGAGCCGCAACCCCGACGGCTCCGGCTCTGAGACCGGCCCGTACGCCGTGATGTCGACCGAGGACGTCTTGTATGCCCACATGATCGACACATGCGAGAGCATCCCGGTGTCCAACGCCGACATCCACGACGCCTTGTACGGGTGCCAGTGGCACCTCGACAACACGGGCCAGCGCAAAGGCGCCGACGGCGAGGACGCCAACGCCGAGGGCGCCTGGGAAACCACCCTGGGAGCAGGCGTCAACGTGGCCGTGGTCGACGACGGGCTCCAGTCCGACCACCCCGACCTGCGCGACAACGTCGACCAATCCCGGAACCACGACTACACCGAGTTCCAAACCGGGTTCTACGACCCGGCCCACTCGCACGGCACCGCGGTGGCCGGAGTGATCGCGGCCCGCGACAACGACATCGGAGTGCGGGGCATCGCTCCCCGAGCCACGATCTACGGCTACAACTTCCTGCGGAATTCGAGCGCCGTCAATGAAGCCGACGCCATGACCCGGCACATGGCCGACACCGCCGTCGTCAACAACAGCTGGGGCCCCGGCCCCAGCACGCGTCGCGTTCCGGCCCTGGCGTTCTCGCTCTGGGTGCGAGCCGTGGAATCGGGCATCGCCGGAGGTTTCGGGGGCAAGGGCGTCTTCTACGTGTTCTCGGCCGGCAACGCCGCCGGAGAGGGCGACTACGCGACCCACAACGAGTACATCTCCCACCGCGCGGTGACCGCGGTGTGCGCGGTGAACGACCTCGGCCGGCGGTCCGGGTACTCCGAGATGGGCGCCAACCTCTGGATCTGCGCGCCGTCCAACGGCTCGTCCCTGAACAGGGCCGGCATCGGCACCACCGACAACCTCAGCCGCTACACAGTCGACTTCGGTGGGACCAGCTCGGCCGCCCCGCTGGTCTCGGGCGCGGCCGCGCTGTTGCGGGCCGTCGACAGCGGCCTCAGCTGGCGCGACCTGAAGCTGATCCTGGCCGGGTCGGCCCGCAAGAACGACCCCGACAACACCGGCTGGGAGACCGGCGCGGTCAAGCACGGCTCCGACCCCGCCGACCCCGAGCACTACGAGTTCAACCACGAGTACGGCTTCGGGGTGCTCGACGCCGAAGCAGCCCTCGAACTGGCAGACGGCTGGCCGAAGCTGCCCGCCATGCGCGAAGCGAGGCCGCCCGCGGTTCGCTACTCCGGTCAGGGCGTGGAGATCCCCAACGGGGGACGGTGGGTCGAGCGCAGCGTAGCGGTCGCATCGGAGATCGACTTCACCGAGTACGTGGAACTCTACGCCGGCTTCAACGCGCCCGACTTCCGACACCTCGAAGTGGAGCTGGTGTCGCCGTCGGGATCGGTCTCGAAGCTGTCGGTGCCCGAAACGACGCACTGCGGACCCGGCCAGTGCAGCTCCTATCAGCCTATCCGCCTAGGGTCGGCCCGCCACCTCGGGGAGGACCCGTCGGGCACTTGGACGCTGCGGATGCGGGACACGGTCAGGAGTCCGTCCTTCAACTACATCAACCTTCTGCAGGCTTGGAGGATCAACGTATACGGGCACAGGGCCAAGCCCGGCGCCGCGGCCCCGGACCACATCGAGCCCGGCACCGACTCGTTGACCGTGCGGTGGACCGCGCCGGCCTACAGCGGCTCGACGGACATCACCGGATACGACGTGCGCCACATCCGCAGCGACTCCCGCAACAAGGCCGACGACTCGGCCTGGACGGTGATCGAGGACGCAGCCGCCGCCGCGGCCCGCAGCTACACGATCACCGGGCTCAGCGACGGGCTGCGGCGCGACGTGCAGGTGAGGGCGGCCAATGCCCGCGGCGGCGACTGGTCGGTCACGGTCCGGGGCAAGCCGGGCGCCTCCAACGGCGAGCCCTTCTTCGTCGAGGGCGACGCGGCGGCCCGCGCCGTGCCCGAGGACCTCGCAGTCGGCGCTCCCGTCGGCGCTCCCGTCGGCGCCCGAGACTATGAGAATGACACCCTCGCGTACTCGCTGAGCGGACGCGACGCCGCGCTCTTCGACGTCGGCCCGTCCACGGGCCAGCTGAGGATCAAGGAGCTTTTGAATTTCGAGGACACGACCAGCCACACGGTGACGGTCCTCGTGCGGGACGGCAAGGACGACGACGGCAACGCCGACGCCGCCACCGACGCGTCCATCGCGGTGACCGTGACGGTCGAGGATGTGGACGAGCCGCCGGAACTGGCGGGCGACACCGACGTCAGCTACCGGGAGAACGGCACCGGCGTTGTGACCGAGCTGACCGCCAAGGACCCCGAGGGCGCCGGCGTCGTGTGGCAGTTCTCGGGGACCGACCAGAACGACTTCGTGTTCAACGACGGAAGGCTCGAGTTCGTGTCCTCGCCCGACTACGAGGATCCGACCGATCAGGGCAGGGACAACACTTACGAGGTCGTGGTGACGGTCTCCGACGGGGCCGAGAGCAGGGACACGCCCGTCACGGTGACCGTCACCGACGACAACGAGCCGTTCAAACTGGAGGGGGACGCCACCTTCGACTACGACGAGAACGGCACGGGACGGGTGGGGTCGCTGAGGGTTGTGGACGACCCGGAGAACGGCCCCATCTACTGGGAGCTCTCGGGGACCGACCAGGGCGACTTCACCATCGACAACGGAGATCTCTCCTTCGCCGCGGCGCCCGACCACGAGACGCCGGCCGACTCCAACCGGGACAACCGCTACCACGTGGACGTCGCCGCGTCCGATGGACTCAACCGGGAATCGCTCAGCTTGACCGTGACTGTCATCGACCTCGACGAGCCCGGAGTGGTGACGCTGGACAGGACGCAGCCCCAAGCGGGAACGGCCCTGACCGCGACGCTCGACGACCCCGACCGCGGCCAGAGCGGCCTAACCTGGGCCTGGGAGAGCGGTACGAGCCGATCCGGTCCCTGGGATCCGATCACCGGCGCCGGCCGGAAGTCCTACATCCCGGTGGATGCCGATGTGGGCCGCTACCTGAGGGTTTCTGCCACCTACGGGGACTTGCACGGGACAGGCAAGACGGAGAGAGCCGTCTCCCAGAACCCAGTCCGGGCCGCGCCGGCGGTCAACACCGCTCCCCAGTTCCCGGCCACCGAGGACGGAATGCGCAGCGTGATCGAGAATACGGCTGTGGACACTACCACGGGCCGCTCAGTCGGCGCGCCGGTCGTGGCCGACGATGCGCAGGGAGACAGCCTGACATACGTGCTCACTGGATCGTATGGCGCGTTGTTCGGCATCGATGCCGACTCGGGCCAGATCGAGACCAAGGCCGTGCTCGACCACGAGTCGCGTTCCAGCTATTCGGTCACGGTCACCGCCAGCGATCCTTCGAACGCCGATGACTCGATCCAGGTAACCATCGACGTCGTCAACGTCGAGGAAACCGGCACGGTGACGTTCTCCTCGGAGTTCCCGGGCGTGGGCCAGTCGCTGACCGCGACGCTGTCCGATCCCGACCGCGGGGTCTCAGTCGCCTTGTGGGAATGGCGTCGCTCCAAGAGCCAGTCCGGGGGATGGGATCTGATCGACGGTGCCGATTCGAGAACGTACCAGCCCACCGACGACGACCTGGATCACCACTTGCAGGCCCGCGCCGTCTACACCGACCGCTTCGAGCCCCAGTTCCAGGACAGCGCGCAGGGGTCCACCGTCGGCGTTGTGGCCGAGTCGGTCGGTCCCGGCCCCGGTCCCGGTCCCGGTCCCGGCCCCGGTCCCGGCCCCCGTCCCGGTCCCGGCCCCGGCGGCGGGCTGTCGCGGAACCCGGCTGATGATTTCTTCGACCTCGATGAGGCGGGGGTCCATTCCAAGGCGGTGCTGGAGTTGGCCACCGAGGGGGTGTTGGCCCGGACCGGCTGCTGGAGGGGGCGGCTGTGCCCGAACGAGTCGATCAGGCGCTGGGAGATGGCGGTGTGGCTGGTGCGGGTGCTGGAGGACGACGACCCTGGGCGCCCCAACCGGTCGCGCTTCGAGGATGTGCGCGCCGGCCAGTGGTGGGCCCGCTACGTAGAGAGGCTGGCGCGGCTCCGCATCACCTTGGGATGCACTACGGAGCCGCGGCTGTTCTGTCCCGGCGATCCGGTCACCCGCGCCGAGATGGCGAGCTTCCTGGTGAGGGCGTTCGAGTTGGCTGAGGCCGATCCGGCGGACTTCGAAGACGTCGCAGGCTCCGGCCACGACGCCGACATCGACGCCCTGTTCGCGACCGGCGTCACCGTGGGCTGCTCCGACGAGCCGCTGCTGTACTGCCCCTGGCAGCCGACCACCCGCGCCGAGATGGCCAGCTTCATCACCCGCGCCCTCAAGCTCCAGGACTCCGGCTAGAGCCCGTCGAGTCGTGCCATAGCCCGCCGGCCGCTCATGAACGGACCCTCCCGGCGTAGCATCGAGGACCATGAGCAAAGACGACCTGCTTACCGAGGCCGAGATCGCCGACCTTCTGGCCGCCCATCCCGATTGGTGCCGCGACGGCGACTTTCTGCGCCGCGCGTATGTGTTCGCCGACTTCCGGGCGGCTTTCGCGTTCATGGCCCACGTGGCCCTCATCGCCGAGCGGCTCTTCCATCACCCGGAGTGGTCCAACGTCTACAACAAGGTGGAGCTGGCCGTCACCAGCCACGATGTGGGCGGCCTGTCGGCCCGGGACCGTGACTTCATCGAGCGGGTGGACGCCGCCAGCGGCTACGAGCCTGGACGCCTCAGTCCGACTCGCCTCCCAGATTGTGGTAGATGATCGCCAACGCGGCCAGGCCCACCACCGTGATCTCCGTCCCGACGACCGCATGCACCAGATGAGACACACCTCTAAGGCCAGCGAGTCGAACCCGGCGAGCGCGAATACCAGCCCGACCGCCAAGGTGACGGCCATCGGCACCAGCAAGGTGGCCAGCATCCGTCCGAACGTCCCCCAGAACCGTCGCCGGAGGAGCCCGGCGCCATAGCCGAGTGACCACTTGGCGGGTCCCACCGAGGCGGATACGTAGGCGAGCGACACGACCACCGGCCCGTAGACGGCGGCGACGAGGAGAGCCGGGATGAGCGGTATCAGCACGACCGGAGCCAACGCGGCCGCACGAGAGGCCGAGCGGGCAGGTGAGCGAACCCGGTCCGTGCGGGCGAGGCCGTGGCCCGAGCGGCCCGCGAGCGCAGCGAACAAGAGCGGGAGACACCCGTCCCGACGCGACGGGCTTGCCCCCGGGAGCGCAGTTCTTGGGTGCCGAGTGGGATTGTTCCGGTGTCGTGCGACACTGCCGGGCGTGGCGGATCGGGTACCGGCGATGAGGCTGCACGGCGTCGTCAATGCGTCGCCCGACTCGCTGGCCGGCTTCTCGGTGGCTACCACGGTGGAGGGCGCCGTCACCCGGGCCGCTGAGCTGCTCGACCAGGGCTGCGTCGGCATCGACCTCGGCGGCGCGGGATCCACCCAATTCGCCGAGCGGGTGGACGTCGAGACGGAATGGCAGCGACTCGACGGAAAGGTCCAGGCGCTGGCCGCGCTGTGCGAACCACGCGGGGCGCGGCTCTCGGTGGACTCCTGGCAGCCCGAGATCATGCGGCGGTCGCTCGACGGGGGCGCCACCATGATCAATGCGGCCGACGGGCTGCAGAACCCGGCCATGGTGCGGCTGGCGGCCGGGTGGGACGTGCCGGTGGTGGCGCCGTTCGTGTGGGGCGCCGACCCCAAGGCCTCCCGGCATGTGACCGGTGACCCGGTCGAGGTGATGTGCGGCTGGTTCGAGCGCTCGCTGCGCCGGTGGGAGAGGGCGGGCATCGATCGCAGCCGGCTGATCCTCGACCCGGGGACAGGATTCGGCCCGCCCGGCTGGGAGTGGGCCGACCGCTACCGGTACCAGAAGCGGGTCTACGAGAACCTTGAAGCGCTGCGAGCCTTCGGGCTGCCGTTGTACCTGCCCCTGCCGTGGAAGGAGACCGCCCAGCACGACGAGCTGCTGGAGATCTGCATCCGGGCCAGCTTCGACTACGGCCGCTGCCACCGCCCCGACCGGGTGCGGCAGGCCATGGCCCGCCTAGCCCCCGTCAGCGAGCCATGATGGCCGCCCAACCGCGCCGTGCCGGGTATCGGCCGTCCAACCACGCGGTGCCGGGAATTGGCAGCGTTGTGCACCGTATGGGGTGCGTTCTGCTGCCAGTTCGCTCTGGGCTGGTGGCAGTGTGGGGAATTGGCAGCGTTGTGCACCGTATGGGGTGCGTTCTGCTGCCAGTTCGTGGGGTGAAGTAGCGTGACTGGGTCCGGTGGCGAGCGCACGGCCGGGGCGGCATCCGCCTACGGCCCAGAACAGGCTGCGGGACCCGAGCGCCTGGGTCGGAGCGTGCTTGTCACGCCGGGTAAGCCGGCTCCGCCGCCATGGGCGCAGGCGCCGCGGCTGACCGTGCGTACGGACGCGCTCGATGGCGAAGCCGGTCGGCGCCTGCGGGCGGCATGGAGCAGCCGGGAGCGCCTGGTGATCGAGGTGGACGGCCCGCTGCCCAGCTCGGAGCCGACGCTGGAGGCGCCGTGGTGGAAGCTCCAGCCGGGAACCACCCTTGGCGACGAGGTCTGGCATCACTTGCTGACGGCCAACGCGGTGGATGCACGCGACCCTCACCGGCTGCGATTCGCCCCCCGCGAGCGCGCCCTGGAAACGGGTGCCCGTCCGGCGGCACCGGACCAGCCCGGCGATGTCACCATCGACGGCGTCGGCCTGTGGTGCGACGGCGGGCCCTTGGACTCGTTCGACGCGGCTGCATTGCAGGGTGTCGCTCTGGTCCCCGCGGCCAACCTCGCGGTGAGCCTCCCGACGGCGCTGCGCCCGGGCGAGCCCGAGGCCGACCTGGCGCCCGACCAGCGGCGGGCTGTGGGCCACCTCGGAGGAGGCGCTTGCATCGTGGCGCCGGCCGGATCGGGAAAGACGCACGTGCTCACCGAGCGGGCCCGCTGGCTGGTGCGGGACCTGGGCGTGGCGCCTTCGGCGGTTTGCCTGGTGGCCTACAACGTGCGGGCGCGGGCCGAGATGCAGTTGCGTACCGCCGACCTTCCCGGCCTGGAGGTGCGCACCCTCAACAGCCTGGCGCTGGCGGTGTGCAACGGCACCGGTCCCTTCTCCCGCCCAGCACACCATGGCCGGGTCGAGGTCATTGACGAGTGGGCAGTGCGCGACCTGCTGCACGGACTGGTGGGGGAGCGGGCGCCCCGCAAGCGCAGGCGGGCCATGACCGACCCGCTGGCAGCCTGGCTGGAGGCGCTCAGCGCATCCCGCCTCGGGCTGCGGGACCCGGCCGAGGTGGAGCGCGACTACGCCCCCGATGTCGAGGGCTTCACCGACTTGGCTCCGGCCTACGCCGAGGCGCTTGACGAGCGGGGCATCGTCGACTTCGACCACCAGATCGTCCGGGCCATCGATGTGCTGCTCACCGATCCGGCTGCCCGGGCCGCGGCCCGCCGGGCGTGCGGCGTGCTGCTGGTGGACGAGTTCCAGGACCTCACGCCGGCCCACTTGCTCATGATCCGCTTGCTGGCCGGCCCGAGCGGCGACGTATTCGGCGTGGGCGACGACGACCAGACCATCTACGGCTACTCGGGCGCCTCGCCCCGCTGGTTGATCGAGTACGAGCGCTTCTTCCCCGGCGCGGCGCGCCACCTGCTCGGAGTCAACTACCGCTGCCCGCCCGACGTGGTCGAGGCCGCCTCGAACCTGCTCTCGCACAACCGGCACCGCATCGCCAAACACATCTCGGCCCGCCCAGACCTCGTCCCCGAAGCCGCCTCGCCGGACATTGGCGAACTTGACGGGGCCGTGCCGGAGGCCGTCTCTCCGGACGCGGCCGGGCCGGATGCTGGCGAGTCCGGGCGTGGCGAGGTCGCGGGCCGGTCCTTGACCGTCGAGGCGGCCGGTGACGGCGGCCTGGCGGTGGTTGAGCGGGTCCGGACGCTGATGGCGGCAGGCGTCGATGCCAGGGACATCGCCGTGCTGGCGAGGGTCAACAGCATCCTGCTGGCCCCGCAGATACTGCTGTCGGAGGCGGGCATTGACTGCATGACGCCGGTCGGGCCGTGGTTCCTGGAGCGCACCGGGGTGGCCGCCGCGCTGGCGTGGCTCCGCCTAGCCACTGCCGGAGCGGCCCGGCTGCCGGCGGCCGCGCTGGCCACTGCGGCCCGTCGCCCGCCCCGCGGCGTCTCTCCCCGCGTGGTCGAATGGATAGCCGAGCAGCGCAACGTGGGAGCTCTCCGGAGGCTGGCCGGCCGCATCTCTGACGAGCGGACCACTCAGCGGGTGGAGGACTTCGCCGACGACGTGGAGCGTCTCGGCGACATGGCCCGCGAGGGCGCGGACAGTCTGCGCCTCCTGGAGGCGGTCAGGGACGGGACCCAACTCGGAGCCAGCCTCGACGGGCTCCTCGACGCCTCCCGCCGGTCGGTGGACCGCTCCGCCCACGGCGACGACCTGCGAGCCCTGATGTCGGTGGCGCCGCACTGCCCGGATCCGGCCGCGTTGGAGGAGTGGCTGCGGGGCCGCCTGACTGACGGCGGCGCCGACCGAGATGGGGGCGACGCGCGGCTCGGCCGGCCGTCGTGGGGACGGGGCGTGCGTCTGGCCACCGTGCACCGGGTCAAGGGCCTGGAATGGCCCCATGTCATCGTTCTGTCCGCCACCGAAGGCCTGATGCCCCACCGCCTGGCCGGCGACACCGAGGAGGAGCGCCGCGTGTTTCACGTGGCGGTCACCCGATGCTCGGAGTCGGTGCTGATCATCGCCGATGGGCCGAAGTCCCCCTTCATCACCGAGATGCAGTGGCGCTCCAAACTCGAGCCGCTGGACCCGTCCGCGGCCGGGCACGCTCGCTCCCGCCGGCTGGAGACGCCCGAGCAGTCTCGAAGACATCGGCCTTCCGGCGCCCAATGGTGGCTTGACCCTCCTGGCGGTCCCGAAACGGCCAGCCCGGTGCCCGCATCCAGAGCCAAGAGCCCGCCCATCGATGAGGCGGCCGAGCCCGAAGCCGCGGCAATGTTCCAGCGCCTGCGCCAGTGGCGCCTGGAGCGCAGCCGAACCGACGGAGTGCCCGCCTTCGTGGTCTTCTCCGATGCCACGCTCCGCGAATTGGCCCGATGTCGCCCCGACACCGACGATGCCCTGCTGGCCGTGCCCGGCATAGGTCCGGTCAAGCTCGCTGCCTACGGCGAGGCACTCAAGGCCCTGCTAGCCGATATTGTGCGGGGTCCGGGCGACGGACGGGAAGGGTCCACGCCCACAACTAGGGAGGGTCAGTGATGTCCAAGCTGTCGGAGATCATCTTCGAGGTCAGCGAGGATGAGGTGGACGGTGGCTATTCCGCCAATGCGGTGGGTTACGGCATCCACACCGAGGGCGAGACCGTCGACGAGGTTCGCGGCAACGTCCGCGAGGCCGTCGAGTGCCACTTCGACGACGGAACGGTCCGCCCTGGGCGCATTCGGTTGCACTTCGTCCGCGACGAGGTTCTGACGCTGTGAGACTGCCGCGCGACGTGCGCGGCTCGGATCTTGTGAGGGCGCTTCGGTTGTTCGGCTACGAGCCAACCCGGAGGCGCGGCTCGCATGTGAGGATGACAACGCAGGTCAACGGCGAGCATCACGAAGTCATCCCCATGCACGACCCTGTCAAGGTCAAGACCCTTTAGAGCATTCTCAAGAGTGTCGCGTCACATCACGATCTCAGCGTCGAAGAACTGTTGGAGCGCCTCGGTCTGCGATAGTTCGATCGTGAGAAGAAGGCATCCGTAGCGCCCGGCATCGGTTCGGCCAAGCTGGCGGCTGGCTCAGGCGGCTGATGAGATGGCCGGGTCGGCGTGCCGGCCGCCGAGGTCGTGGTAGAGGGTGAAGAGGGCGATGGTGCCCAGCACTTCGGGGAACACGCGCAGCCCGACAAGGGCCACGCGTGAAAGAACGTCGTTGAACGGCCCGAGGAGCTCCGCGGCGACCAGCGCCGGGACGGAAGCCGCGAGCGAGAGGACGAAGATCAACACCATGCGGCCGAAGGTCGCCCAGAAGGCGCCCCTGAGCAGGGCCCGTGCATAGCGAATCGACGGCTCGGCCGGGCCGACGGCGGCAGTCATCAGGGTGAGAAGCGCGAGTGGTGCGGCCACCCCTGTCACCACCAGACCCATCGCTGCTCCCAGCACCACGGCGAGCGCACCCGACGCCAGGCTGAGCAGTCCCGCCACGAGAGATACCACCATCAGCGCGGCGCACAACGTCACCAGCAGCATCAGGCCTACTCCGGCCATGCGCAAGAGGCGCTTGAGGCCGGCCCGGAGCGCGCCGGATGCTCCCATCCGCCTCTGGCCCAGCCGGGCCACCGCGACCTGGCCGAACGCGGCGAACTCGACGAGGTTGATGGCGATGACGACGACGGCGCCCACCGCCATCAGGAGCATCCCCGCGGCCAGAGTGGACGAGTCCAGGCCCTCGAGGCGGTCGGTCACGTCGTTCCAGCGACTCTCCAGCAGCGCGTCCGACACCTCCGGGTCGGCGTCGGGATCGACGGCGGCCAGTTCATCGACCAGGGCTTCCAATGTGTCGCCGAACACGTCGCCGGATCCCCTTCTGACGGCCTCCTCGCCGGCCAGGTACACCACGGCCACCACCGCATAGATGACGAGCAGCGGCCGCAGGTTCTGCGTCATCAGCCGCCATGTGCCGCCGAGCAGGTCGCGAATGCTGCGATGCGAGGAGGCAGTACCATCGCCGGCGGCGCCGGCCTCCTCGTCGGGGGCGCCGTAACGGGGCGAGCGGTGGTCGGTCCAGCGGGAGCCGTCCCAGTACCGGTACTGCGCGGAATCCTCGGGATCGACGTACCAATCGGCCGGCGGCAGTTCCGTCACGAACCGAACCGTACCAGCCGCCGGAGGGCCGGCTTCTCAGGCGAAGGTCTCGTCGAGGGCCTGCACCAGGGTGTTCCACGACAGGGTGGCGCACTTGATGCGCACCGGGAACTTGACCACGCCCCGCAGGGCCTCCAGGTCGCCGAGCTTGACGTCTGCGGCCCCGTTGCCGCTGTCGCCGTCGTCGTCGAGGTCGTCTCCGGTGCCGCCGATGCCGGTTCCGTGGATGGACATCATGTGCTTGAAGGCCCGCACCAGACGCCGCACTTCGGCCACCTTGCGGCCCTTGATGGCGGTGGACATCATCGACGCCGACGACTGGCTGATCGAGCATCCCTGGCCGCCGGTGGACACGTCGGTGATCACGCCGTCCTGCACCTCCACGTAGACGACTACCTCATCGCCGCAGAGCGGGTTGAAGCCCACGGCCTGGACCGCGGGCGGAACCTCCAGCTCGCCGCGGTTGCGGGGGTTGCGGTAGTGGTCGAGGATGATCTCGCGGTAAAGGTCCTCCAGGCCGGCCATGGCTCTGCCGCTACCCCAGGAAGAACTCGCCGGCGACGCCGAGAGCGTCGGCCAGGGCGTCGACGTCGGAGGTGTCGTTGTACACGTAGAGCGACGCCCGGGTGGTGGCCGGCACTCCGAGATGCCGCATCAGCGGCTTGGCGCAGTGGTGGCCGGCCCTGACACACACGCCGCGGTCGTCAAGTACCTGCGACAGGTCGTGGGGGTGGATGTCGCGGAAGCTCATCGACAGCACGCCGCCCCGGCAGGCCGGCTCGGACGGGCCGTGCACCGCGAGGTCGGAACCGTAGCGCTCCTCCAGCGTGCGCAGCGCGTAGGCGGTGAGGCCGACCTCGTGCTCGCGCACCCGGTCCATGCCCAGGCCGTCGAGGTAGGCGACCGCGGCGCCGAGCCCGACGATCTCGGCGATGGGCGGGGTCCCGGCCTCGAACTTGTGGGGGATGTGGTTGGGCAGGAAGCCGTCCTTGCGCACGTCCAGGATCATCTCGCCGCCCCCGAGGAACGGCGGCATCGCCTCCAGCAGCTCGGCCCGGGCCCACAACACCCCGATGCCCGTGGGTCCGCACATCTTGTGGCCGGTGAATCCCAGGAAGTCGGCCCCGAGAGCCTGCACGTCGGTCGGCAGGTGGGGAACGTACTGGGCCGCGTCCACCAGCACCAGCGCCCCGGCGTCATGGGCGGCGTCAGCGAGGTGGCGGATGGGGTTGAGCGTGCCCAGCACGTTGCTCATGGCGGTCACGCCCAGCAGCTTGGCCCCGTCGAGGAGCCGGTCCAGGTTGCTGAGATCGAGTTGGTCGTCGGGTCCGACGCCGACCCAGCGGAGCTCGAAGCCCTTCTCGGCCGCCATGATGTGCCAGGGAACGATGTTGGCGTGGTGCTCCATCTCGGTGATCACCACCGCGTCACCCGGTCCGAGGTTGGCCCCGCCCCACGATCGGGCCACCAGGTTTATCGCCTCGGTGACGTTCTTGGTGAACACGATCTCGTCGGCGGACGGTGCGTTCACGAACCGGGCGACCCCTGCTCGCGACGCCTCCATGGCCTCGGTGGCCTGGGCCGCGATCTCGTAGGCGCCCCGGTGCACGTTGGCGTTGATCGTCTCGTAGTAGCTGTTCATGGCGTCCAGCACGATGCGCGGCTTCTGCGACGAGGCAGCCGAATCCAGGTAGACGATGGGCCGGCCGTGCACCTGGCGCGCCAGCAGGGGGAACTGTGCCTTCGCCCCCGTTGCGAACCGGTCGCTGCCGTCGTCGCTCATGACCCGTACCGCTCGTAGCCCTCGCGCTCCAGCCGGTCGGCCAGTTCGGGGCCGCCGCTCTCGACGATGCGGCCGTCGAGGAGCACATGGACCCTGTCGGGGTGCAGCCCCGAGGTGAGGATGCGCTGGAAGTGGGTGATGGCCAGCACACCCAGTTCGGGCCGTTCGGCCCGCACCTCCTGCAGGCCGGTGGCCACTATGCGCAGCGCGTCGATGTCGAGGCCGGTGTCCGTCTCGTCGAGAATGGCCATGTCCGGTTCCAGGACCGCCATCTGGAGGATCTCGTTGCGCTTCTTCTCGCCGCCGGAGAACTTCTCGTTGAGGTGGCGGTCCATCAGCGCCGAGTCGATGGACAGGCGCTCCATCCACTCGACCATGGTCATGTAGGTCTCGATGGAGCTGACGTCGGTGCCCTTGCGGGCCTGGAGGGCCTGGGTGAGGAAGTTGCGCACCGACACGCCCGGGATCTCCTGGGGGTACTGGAAGGCGAGGAACAGGCCGGCCTTGCCCCGCACCTCCGGGGGCCAAGCGGTGATGTCCTCACCCTTGAAGCGGATTGAGCCGCTGGTCACCTCGTACTCGGGGCTGCCGAGAAGGGCCGAGGCCAGGGTGGACTTCCCCGACCCGTTGGGTCCCATCAGGGCGTGCATCTCCCCGGCATCGACCACCAGGTCCACGCCTCGCAGTATCTCGACGACGCCGTCGGCCGTCGCCACGTGCAGGCCGTCGATCTCGAAGAGCGGTGCTGCGGGCACGCACCGATCCTACGGCCCGACCATCCCGGGCACTACGGCCGCCCGCTGCCTCCGAACTTCAATGACTTGACCACCGCAGAGGTGGTTAACCCATTGAAGTTCGGCCGCCCGAGGCGCCGGGAGGCCCGATAGCTTGGCGGCGACGTTCGATCCGCAGGAGAGTCCCTTCGTGAACTTCGCATTCACCGACGAGCAGGAGCAGCTCAGAGAATTCGTCCGCAGCTTCCTGGAGGAGAAGTCGCCCGAGTCCGCGGTGCGAGAGCAGATGGACACCGAGCGCGGTTTCGACCCGGAAGTCTGGGCTCAGATGTCCGAGCAGATGGGCCTCCCCGCGTTGACGATCCCCGAGGCCTACGGCGGCCAGGGCTTCACCTCGGTTGAGCAGGTGGTCGTGCTGGAGGAGATGGGTCGGGCACTGCTGTGCGCGCCGTTCTTCTCCTCCGCGGTGCTGGCGGCCAACACGCTGATGCACAGCGGCGACGAGGAGGCCAAGCAGGCCCACCTGCCCGGAATCGCCTCGGGTGAGACCAGAGCAGCGCTGGCCTTCACCGAGCAGAACGGCCGCTGGGACGAGCCCGGGATCACCATGGTGGCGTCGCCCGACAACGGCTTGTGGCGCCTCGACGGCGTCAAGATGTACGTGCTCGACGGCCATACCGCCAACCTGATAATCGTCGCGGCCCGCACCGCCGGCGGCGTCTCGCTGTTCACCGTCGATCCCGATGCGCCGGGTCTCACCCGCAGCGCCCTGTCGACCATGGACCAGACCCGCAAGCAGGCCAAGCTCACGTTCGAGGGCACCGAGGCGACGCTCATCGGCACCGAGGGACAGGGCTGGCCGGTGCTGGAGACCGTGCTGGACTTGGCGGCGGTGGCGCTGGCGGCCGAGCAGGTGGGCGGCGCGCAGCGCTGCCTGGACATGTCGGTGGAGTACGCCAAGGTCCGTGTGCAGTTCGGCCGACCCATCGGCTCGTTCCAGGCGATCAAGCACAAGTGTGCCGACATGCTCCTGGAGGTCGAGTCGGCCAAGTCCGCGGCCTACTACGCGGGCTGGTGCGCGGCCGAGATGAACGACGAGCTGCCCCAGGTTGCGTCGCTGGCCAAGAGCTACTGCTCGGAGGCCTATTTCCACGCCGCAGCCGAGAACATCCAGATCCACGGCGGGATCGGCTTCACCTGGGAGCACCCTGCGCACCTCTATTTCAAGCGGGCCAAGAGCTCGGAGCTCCTCTTCGGCGACCCCACCTACCACCGGGAGCTGCTGGCCCAGCGCATCGGCCTCTAGAGGCCGAGCGTGCGAGGCCGTGGCCCGAGCGGCCCGTGAGCGCAGCGAACAGGAGCGGGCGAGCGGAGACCCGATGCCAGCACCTGCCCGGAGCGAACTTCTGTCAAGAATCCACCGCTCAGGTGGAAATCTGCAGGTAGTTCAGCCGGGAGCTCGCGGAGGGTGACGTGATCTGGTTGATCGCCGCGGTCGGCTTGGCTGCCGTGGTGGTGATCGCCTTCGTCTCGGTGGGGATCGCGGTTGGGCGCCTCGAGCAGGAGACCGCACCGTCGGTCTACCGGTTGTCGGACGCGGTCGACTATGTGGCCGATCGCCTGCCCGGCGAGGTGACCGCCAGAGTGAGCTACGCCGACGTCGCCACGGTGCTCGGCTGGCACCTCGACTGGTTCAAGGCGGTGGGCCTGGCCACCTCCCACGGCCAGGAGCTCGGCGACCCCGCAGTGGCGGTGGACGACATGGCCGTGGCCGACACCGACGCGGCCACCGACGCGGTTGTGGCCCGATCACTGGAAGAGGGTGGCCCCGATCCCGTCGACGTGGTGTGCATCCTCGAGGCCCAACTCGCCTACCTGGCCGAGATAGGCGCAGTCAGCGCAGGCGAGCCTCCGGCTTGATGGTCCGGCGGAATCAGGCGCAAGCGTCGAGGCACTCGGGCGCAGCCCTCGCCGAGGCCCAGTCGAGGATCTTGCGGTCGGAGGTGACCAGCGGACGCTTGGCGACCATCGCCGAAGCGGTGACGAGTTGGTCGGCGGGGTCGGAGTGGAAGCCGTGGTGGGCATGCAGTGAAGCGGCCAGCATGGCCGTCTCGGAGGTGACCGGGATCTCCCGCACCCCGGCCGCAAGCAGGTCGCGGTGCCAAAGCTCGGGAGCCGTCGGCAGTTCGATCCTGCCGCTGTGGTGGAGGCGAGCGACCTCCAGCATCGATACGGCCGAGAACCGCAGGGAACCGTCTCGGGCGGCTGTCTCGATGGCCGACCCGGCCCGGGGCCCGAGCCTGGGGCTGCCCTGCGACATCCACAGCAGGGCGTCGGTGTCGAGTATCAGGTCCATCTCAACCGTGGCCGGCGCCGAGTCAGGTGCCGAGGATGCTCTCGGAGTCCGACACGACGGTCCAGTCGTCGGCGGGCACGGCGGGCTCGCTCAAGTCGTCGTGGATGCGGATCTGCTCGCACCACCCGACGATGCCCGGCGAACTCTGCTCGGACACCGGCACGAGCGCGGCGACGGGCCGTCCGTGCTTGGTGACGATCAGCTTCGCGCCGGTGGCGTTCACCTCGTCCATGAGCCTCAGGCACTGCTCCCGGAACTGGCCCGCCGGTATGGCCCTCGTCTCGTCGGTCATCGCCTTCCCCAAACCGCCTGAGATTTCTGTACAGAATATTCTAGCCATAACTCTGTGAGGGCACAGGCCCCACATGGGCTCCCGGCTAGCGGCGATAGCTGTGAAGCTGCCGGAGCGAATCTCGATCCGTTCGCGATGGGCGTAGCCCCAAGCAGGTGATGGTGCCGCCGGTGCGTGAACCGCAACTTTGGGCTCAGGCGGCTTCGGCGTCTCCGTCGGCGGCGTTGTTCGGGGGCGGAGCCAAGGCTCTCAGGTAGCCCTCCATGCGGCTCAGGCGCTCGCGGGCGTCGCCGAGGCTGACGCTGAGTTCCCGGTGGTTCCTGTCCATGACTTCGCGGGTCTCTTTGTGGGCTTGCTCGCTGAGTTCGCGGTTCTTGTCGATGAGGTCGCGGGTCTCTTTGTGGGCTTGCTCGCTGAGTTCGCGGTTCTTGTCGATGAGGTCGCGGGTCTCTTTGTGGGCTTGCTCGCTGAGTTCGCGGTTCTTGTCGATGAGGTCGCGGGTCTCTTTGTGGGCTTGCTCGCTGAGTTCGCGGTTCTTGTCGATGAGGTCGCGGGTCTTGGTGCTGTCGAGGTGCTGGTATCGCATGGTCGCGGCCGCGAAGACCAGCATCGGCCCCAGCACCGCCGCGATGATGGGAGCGAGATCCGCGAGCGTGATCGTTTCCACGTCGCCGACCCTAGCGTCACATATCATGTAATGCAACTACAATATATTTGCATTCTCTCCAGATGGGGTCGTCCTGAGCCGCAGGCTCGTCCCCTAACCCTGGATGTCCCCAGTGCTTGGAATGGGGGGCGGATTGTGGTTGACTGGTGCCACCAAGGAAAGGAGGTGGTCCAACTGAGTGCTAAACGCTTTGTGACCTTGGAGGTGGCTGGCCGCTAGCTACGGCAAGCTGGACCGACTGGCGAATCCCCGCCAGCTCCACCCCCGATCCGAGTCGCCGGACCTAGTCACATCCGGCCAGGCACCGCGGCCATCCCGGCTGCGAGTGTGCGAGGCTCGACCGGGATTTCCGGCAGAAACGACTAGTGGGGCGGGCCGCTCGGCCCGCCCCACTGCGCGCCCGTCCACGCCGATACGGTGAGCCCGATGGACAGCCGGTTCACCGTCGACTCGAACGAGTTGACGGCCCATCTCGCCCGGCCCGCCCGGGCGCCGACAGTGCAGCCGGCGGTGATCATCGTGCACGGCTTCCCCACCGAGGCGGGGGGCGGGATCAACTCCACCATGACCATGCCCGCCCTCGCCGACCTGATCGCAGCCGGGACCGGCTTCACCGCCCTGACCTACGCGTCGAGGGGAGTGGCCGGCTCCGGCGGCGACTTCTCGCTCGACGGCTGGCGGCGCGACCTTGTCGGTGCCATCGACTTCCTGGAGTCAGAGATGCCGTGCGACGGCGTATGGCTCGTCGGCTTCGGAACCGGGGGCGCGCTGGCCGTTGTCGTGGCCAGTCGCGACGAGCGGGTCCGGGGGGTGGCCGCAGTGGCCGCTCCGGCCGATTTCGAGGACTGGGCCCGCAATCCTCGCAAGCTGCTGGTGTGGGCCCGGGAGGTCGGGGTGGTGCGCGATCCGGAGTTCCCCAGGCGGTTTGACCGGTGGGCTGCCGAGATCAAGGCCGTCCGAGCCGTCGAGGCGGCCGAGTCGCTCGGTGGCCGGTCCCTGCTGGTGCTCCACGGCAGCGACGACGAGACCGTTCCGGTGTTCGATGCCCGCGTCCTCGCCGATGCCCATCCCGGTTCCGACCTGCGGATCATCAGCGGCGCAGGGCACCACCTGCGCCACGATCCCAGGGCCGTCGCGGTGCTGCTCGGCTGGCTTGAGCGCCAGCGCCAGTCGCTGCTGGCTTCGGCGGCCGGCGCCGGCGACCGGAACGCCAACCTCTAGCGCCCCCTCACCGGGGAATTGGCAGCGTTGTGCACGGTATGCGTGCGTTCTGCTGCCAGTTCGGGCCGGGTGGGCGGCTAGTGGGGGAATTGGCAGCGTTGTGCACGGTATGCGTGCGTTCTGCTGCCAGTTCGGGCCGGCGTGCGGTCAGTCGCCGTTGTCGAGGGGCAGGGTGAGGGTGAACTGGGCTCCGAGGCCCTCCCGCGAGGTCACGCTCACGTCACCGCCGTGGTTCAGTGCCACATGGCGAACGATCGACAGGCCCAGCCCGGTGCCCCCCGTACTGCGGCTGCGTGCCCGGTCGACGCGGTAGAAGCGCTCGAAGATCCGGGACTGCTCGGCTGCCGGTATGCCGATGCCCTCGTCGGTCACCGAGAGGGTCAAGGTGTCACGGTCCGTCTCGACTTGCACGTCGACTCGTTCGCCGGGGTCGCTGAACTTGATCGCATTGTCGAGGAGGTTGAATACCGCCGACTCGAGGTGCAGCCGGGAGCCTCGCATGGGGGCAAGGTCGGTGGGCATCGATACCACCACCTTGACGTCGCGCTGCTCGGCGGTCTCCGAGATCCGGTCGCTGGCTGCCGCCACGACGGCGCCGATGTCCACCCGTTCGTCCGGACGGCCGCTCTCGTCCTCCAGCATGGCCAGAGTCAGGAGGTCATCGATGGTGTTGGCCACTCGCTGGATCTCGATCTGCATCCGGCCCGCGAGCCGCGCCGCCACTTCGGGCTCGGCGTCCGCGGCCAGCGAGTCGGCCAGCAGGCTCAGGGCCCCGATCGGGGTCTTGAGCTCGTGGCTGACGTTGGCCACGAAGTCCCTCCTCACCGACTCGATGCGGTCGTGCTCGGTGATGTCGTGCACCAGTGCGACCGCGCCCAGTATCTCGCCCCCGCGCTCGACCGGCCCGGCCCTCACCTCGTAGCTGCGTCGGGGCTCGGCGTGCAGTTCGACCCTGGTCGTGGCCTGCTCGCCGGATCGGGCCTGCTCGAGCAGCTCCTTGATCACCCGGGTCACGAGAGCTTCGCCGTGTCGGGCCTGGAGGAACTGCGTGGCCGCGGTGTTGTGGGCCACCACCCGTCCGTCGCGGTCGCACAGTACGAGCCCTGCCTCCAGGGCGTCGAGGCTCGCCTCCATCCTGCTGGCCGCGGTCTCGGCTGACACTTGGCCGGCCTCGGCCGACTCCAGACGCTTATCGGCGTCCTCGATGACGCGGCGGGCTGAGTGCCGCCGGCTGTGGGATGCCCGCCCCCGGGCGGCTTGGTTGTGCCGCTGGGGGTCGCGGTTCCTGATCCATCGTCGCAGAAGAGCCCGGTCCAGGGCGATGCCCACCATTGCGCCGCCCACCACCAGGAGCACTCCGATGATGAGCGAGGTCATCGGTATTCGATTCTAGTCGGCCTTGTCGTCGCCGTTGGAGGACATCTCCGCCGAGTCGGCGGCCAGTTCATGCGTTCTCGGCTCGTCTCTGACCCGGTGCCGGGCCAACCCGGCCCGCCACGGCATGACCCCGGAAACCATGTAGCGGACCCGGTCGCTGATGTTCACGGCGTGGTCGCCGATGCGCTCGTAGTAGCGGGCTATCAGGGCCAGCTGCATCGACGGCTGAACGTCGAGATCGTGGGTGCGGCTGGACTCCAGGAGGGTCTTGACGAAGGTGCGGTGCAGGCTGTCGAGCCGGTCGTCGATGTCGTGAAGGGCGCTGGCCAAGGCAGCGTCGTGCTCGGAGTAGGAGTCCACCGACAACCGGATCAGCCGGATGGCCTCCTCGTTCATCTCCGCGATGAGACCGCGCAGCCTGGGGGGCAGCTCGGTGCGGAACATTCGGCGGGCGCCCTTGCAGATGTTGCAGGCCAGGCCGCCGGTCCGCTCGAGCTCGCCGGTGATCCACATGGCAGCCAGGATCTGGCGGAGGTCGCCGGCCATGGGCTGCTGCAGGGCCAGCAGGCTCTGGCATTTCTCCTCGACCTCGATGGCGGCCACGTCGATGTGGTCGTCGTCGTCGATGATCTGCTGGGCCTCGGCCAGGTCGTACTTCAGCAGGGCGTCGGTGGCCCTGGCCACCGCGTCGCTGGCCCGGGCGGCGAGCTGGACTATCAGGTCGCTGATCTCGTCGATCTCGGCGTGGAACCCCTTGCGGGTCTGCTCGGTCATGATCGTCTCTCTCAGCCGAACCGGCCGGTGACGTAGTTCTCGGTGCGCTCGTCGGAGGGATTGGAGAACATCTTCTGGGTGGTGTCCACCTCCACCAGGATGCCGGTGCGGGTGTCATTCTCGGAGGTGACGTCCGCGGTGAAGAAGGCGGTGGTGTCACTCACCCGGGCGGCCTGCTGCATGTTGTGGGTCACGATCATGATCGTGTAGTCCTGCTTGATCTCCTGCATCAGGTCCTCGATGCGGGCGGTGGCAATGGGGTCGAGCGCTGAGCAGGGCTCGTCCATCAGCAGCACGTCGGGGCCGACCGCGATGGCCCTGGCGATGCAGAGCCGCTGCTGCTGGCCTCCCGACAGCCCGAGGGCCGAGTCCTTGAGGCGATCGTTCACCTCATCCCACAGGGCCGCCTTGCGCAGCGAGTTCTCCACGATGTCGTCGAGACCCTTCCTCTGGCCGGCCACCCGCGGCCCGTAGGCCACGTTGTCGTAGATCGACTTGGGGAAGGGGTTGGGCTTCTGGAACACCATGCCGATGCGGCGGCGGACCTCGACAGGGTCGACCCGCTCGTCGTACAGGTCGGTGCCGCGGTAGGTGATGGAGCCGGTGACCCGGGCGTCCTTGATGAGGTCGTTCATCCGGTTGTAGCAGCGCAGCACCGTGGACTTGCCGCACCCCGAGGGGCCGATGAGGGCCATGATCTCGTTCTTGGGCACGGTGAAGGTCACGTCCCGCACGGCGCGGAAGGCTCCGTAATAGACGTTCACGTCCTGCGACTCGAACACGACGTCCCGCTCGGTGGCCAGCGAAGGCATCCCCGGTGCCGGGGTCACCTCGCCGTCAGTGGCGACCGGACGCTCGATCAAGCGAGGGGCCGATTCTGCCATCGAACGGGGAGCCTCTTCTGTCATGGACACTTCAGCCTCTCTTCTTCTCGAACCGGTTCCTCAGCAGGATGGCGGCGGAGTTCATCATTAGCACGAACACGAGCAGGACGACGATGGCGGCCGCGGCCGCCGCGATGAAGCCGACGTCCCGGCCGGACTGCACCGTCCAGCTCGTGATGACGATGGGCAGGGCGGTGAACTGGTCGGTGAGGGCGCCGATGTCGAACAGGCCGGGATTGTCGCCGAGCCGCCCGGAGATGGCGCCCACCAGGATCAGCGGGGCGGCCTCGCCGACGGCTCGGGACATCGACAGAAGCGTGCCGGTGAGGATGCCCGGCGCGGCGTAGGGCAGCACCTGGGTCCGGATCATCTCCCACCTGGTGGCGCCCACGCCGTAGGCGCCCTCCCGGAGCTCGATGGGCACCGCCCGGAAGGCCTCGCCGGAGGTGATCACCACGATGGGCAGCACGAGAATGGCCAGCGTGATCCCGCCCGAGAGGGCCGAGCTTCCGCCGGTGAACCGGTCGAGGCCGAAGATCTGGCCGTTGAGCAGCAGGGCCAGCCCCAACAGGCCGTACACCACCGACGGCACGCCGGCCAGGTTGCGGATGTTGACCTCGATGAAGGCGGTGAAGCGGTTCCGGGGGGCGTACTCCTCGAGGTAGACCGCCGCGCCGATCCCGATGGGGAAGGCCAGCACGGCCACGATGATGGCTATCCACAGGGAGCCGTACATGCCCTGGTGGATGCCGAGGCTCTCGTCGGACGATCGGGACCGCAGCGTGCCCTGGAGGAAATCCCACAGGCGGGTGCCTATCTGGTCGGTACTGTCCAACGCCACGGTGACCAGCAGCACGGCCAGCAGGGCCAGCGTGATCAGGAGGCACGATTGGAGCACCGTCTTGAACAGCAGGCCCCGGGTGTCCACCCGGCGCCTCTCGATGGAGGCGGCGATGGCGGCCCGGGACCTGTCGTCGGAGAGGCGGCTGATCATCGGCGCGGATCCATCAGGTCCATCAGTAGGCCTCCCGGACCTTCGACACGAAGCGGGAGGCGATGATGTTGAGGCTCAAGGTGGCCAGGAACAGCAGCAGGCCCACGAAGTAGAGGCTCTGGAAGGTGAGGCCCTCGCCCACGACGCTGTCGGTGCCCGAGGCCAGCGAGGCCATTGCTGCGGTCATGGTCAGGCCTCCCTCGAAGGGGGAGTCGGCGAACCGGGCCGCGTCGGCCGCGCCAGCGGCCATGAACACGATCATCGTCTCGCCGATGGCCCGCGAGACGGCCACGATGAAGGCGGCCACGATGCCGGAAATGGCCGCAGGCAGCACCACCGTGGTGGCCGTGGCCATCTTGCGGGCGCCGAGCCCCGCGGACGCCTCCCGCAGCGAGTCGGGCACCGCGGCCATGGCGTCCTCGGAGATCGAGGCCACCAGCGGGATGGTCAGGATCCCAACGCCGATACCGCCCGCGGCCAGCGACCCGGCGTCGTTGGGCGCGAACTCCAGCCACACATCGAGTATCCAGGCCAGCGCCAGGGCGAAGACGACCACCAGCGTCGCTATCGACGCCACCGCGCCGATGCGGGCCGAGGGATCGGCCGTTCCCTCCCGGTACTGCTTGATCTTGGATCGTGCTATCCCCGCGGAGATCACCGCGTAGCCGAGCAGGATCACCGCGCCCAGCACCAGGAAGGTGTCCTTGCCGATGCGCCCCACGATGTTGGGCGCGATCCAGGTCAGCGCGAAGAAGCCCAGCACGACCGAAGGGATGCCGGCCAGGATCTCCAGCGCGGGCTTGAGCCATGACCGCACCCTCCGGTTGGCGTACTCCGACAGGTACACCGCGGCCCCCAGACCCAGCGGCCCGGCCACCACCATGGCGATCCCGGTGACGATCAGGGAGGACACGACGATGGTCGGGATGTCGTACAGTCCCCGCCGGGGGAACCATCCCCGCTGTCCCCATGTGTCGGCCCAGTCCACCTGCGTGATGAAGGTCCACGCCTCCCGCAGGAGGCTCCACACGATCAGCGTGCTCACCACAACCGACACGAGCGCCGTCACCAGCAGCGTGTATCTGATGATCACTTCGCGGTGCCTGCGGGAAGGCGTGATCTGAAGCTGATCGACAGTCAGAAGCTCTGGATGTACGACATTCGTGTCGGTCATGGAGTGTCGGTCATGGAGTGTCAGTCATGGAATGTCGGCGGGGGCCTTCCGGGTCAGATCCGGGCCGGGTGCCCGATGTTCTAGCTGAGGAGGGTGCGGCTGTGCCAGCGGTCGGCGGTCTCGGCGTGGGCGGCAGCGGTGAGCGGCACGTAGCCGACCTCGCTGACGGCCTGGCTGAGGGCCTCTGAGACGTAGAAGTCGACGTAGGCGACGATGGCGGGGTTGGCTGCGGCCTTGTCCGCGTTGACGTAGATCCATAGGTCCCGGCTGATCGGGTACTCGTTGGAGGCGATGGTGTCGGCGGTGGGCGACACGCAACCGTCGCCGCCGTCGACCTCCAGCAGCTTCACGCCCGAGGCGTTGATGGCGAAGGCGAACCCGACCCAGCCCAGGCTGGCGTCGCTGGACTGGATGCCCTGCAGGATGACGTTGTCGTTGCCTGAGGGGCTGTAGTCGGTTCGGGTGGTGGCGTCGACTCCGGCCTCCTCGGCGAGGTCCTCGAGGACGATCTCGACGAAGGAGTCGAAGGTGCCGGACTCCTCGCCGGGTCCGAAGATGTCCAGCGGGGCGTCGGGCAGGCCGGCTGAGGCCTCGGCCCAGGTGCTGGTGCCCTCGCCGTTGGGGCCGATGAGGTCGAACAGCTGGTGGAAGTTCAAGCACTCGATCGCGTCGTTGTCAGCGTTGGTCATAACCGCGATGCCGTCGATGCCCACCTTGAGTTCGACGATGTTGGTGATGCCGGCCTCGAAGCAGTCTTCCTTCTCGGAGTCCTTGATCTGGCGGGAGGCGTCGGAGATGTCGGTCTCGCCCGCGCAGAACAGCTTGAAGCCGTCGCCGGTGCCGGGACCGTCCACGGTCACCGACACATCCGGGGCCGCGTCCTCGAACAGCTCCGCCACCCGGATCGAGATCGGCTCCACCGTCGACGAACCGGAGATGTTCACCTCCCCCGAGACAGGGGCCGTCTCTTCTTCGGTCATGGCCGCGTCCGCCGAGGTTGCAGCGGGTTCCGCGGAGCCGGTATCGGTAGCGGCCTCCGGTGTAGAGGTCTCTTCGTCGTCGTCACCGCACGCTGCGGCCACGAGTGAGAAGCTCACGAGAATCACCGGCAGCCAGAGGGGCCGGCGCCTTGAATTGCGCATTTAGTCTTCCCTCCCTTGGGAATATGGCATGGCGAGCCCTCGCCACCCGAGGACCGAACGGCAAGCTAGAGGGGGCCAGGTTTCGGCTAGCCAGTGAGACCGCGAACCCGGAGTGAATGCCGGTGAACGGCGGATGAATTGTTAGCTGAGGCCGTCCAGTGCGTCCTGGAGGCGGTTCCTGTTGAACTGGCCGACCCTCTCGACCCGCGTCTCGCCCGCGCCGTCCATCAGTATCAGACTGGGGTTGCCAGCGTTGTAGTGGCGCCACGAGTCCGGCCGCTCGTCCCACAGCATGATCGGGGGACCTCCGGCGGAGGCCAGGAAGCCCTCGGCCTGGGACAGGCTGTCCGTGCCGCCGACGCCTATGACGATGACTCTGCCTTCGTTGTCTCGAGCGAACTGCTCGACCGACGATGCCTCTCGCCGGCAGATCGGTCAATGGGGCGCCCAGAACCACAGCAGCAGCGGTGTGGAACCGTCTACGAAGTCCCGGAGGTTGACCGTCGCGCCGGTGCGCAGATCAGTCATTTCGTCATTGGGCACGTCGGTCGCGAGGATCTCGGGGGCCGCGGTGGTTGTTGGGGCGGCAGTTGTCGTTGGGGCGGCGGTGGTTGTCGGTGCCGCGGTGGTTGTGGGCGCGGAGGTGGTTGTGGGCGCGGCCGTAGTGGTGGTTTCGGCGGCTGCTTGGGCTGCAGCCTCAGCGGCTGCGGCTTGGGCCGCTGCTTCGGCTTCGGCCTCCGCGGCTGCGGCTTGGGCCGCTGCTTCGGCTTCGGCCTCCGCGGCGGCGGCTATGGCTTCGGCTTCCGCGGCTGCGGCCTGGGCTTCGGCCTCGGCGATTGCGGCTAGGTCTGCGGCTTCGGCCTCGGCGGCGGCCGCCAGCGCGGCTGCCTCGGCGGCGGCTGCCTGCGCGGCTGCCTCGGCTTCGGCGGCTTCGGCCTCGGCTTGGGCCTGCGCCAGCTGCTGCTCGAGTTCGTCGACGACTTCCGGGTCTACGGTTCCCTCGGGCTCAGCCTCGGCGGCCTCGAGCGCGAGTTGGGCCTCGGCGGCCTTGGCGGCGGCGGCTTCGGCCTCGGCCTGAGCCGCGGCTTCGGCGGCCGCCTCGGCCTCAGCGGTTGCTTCGGCCTGAGCGGCGGCCTGGGCGGCGGCGGCGGCTTCGGCTTCGGCCTGGGCCGCGGCTTCTGCGGCTGCGGCTTCTGCGGCCTCAGCCGCGGCCGCGTCGGCCTCGGCTTGAGCCTGCTCGAGAGCGGCTTGCTCCCCGACGCTCGGCTCGGGGTCGCTGCCGCAGGCGGCGGCAGGCAGGGCGACGGCTAGGAACACTGCAAGTGTCCGGGTGGCGTACTGCATCTTCATCGCTCAGGTTAGGGCAGCAAGCTGGTTGCTGAGGCTTGCCGCGTCGAAGCTGCCGGGGCCGTCGTCGACCAGGTTGCCTGCGCTGTCCAGCAGTCGCACGCTCGAGTTCCTTGAGACGTTGAAGTGGCGCCAGGACTCGTTGGAGTCGCTCCAGAGCATGGGGAACGTGGTGCCGGTCTGGGTCACGAACCGCTCGGCGAAAGCGAGATCGTCCTGGGCGCCGATGCCCACCACCGTCACTGTGTCGGCGTTGTCCTGAGCGAACTGCTCAAGGGCCGGAGCCTCTCTCCGGCAGGTCGGTCAATGCGGCGCCCAGAACCAGAACAGCAGCGGCGTGTCGCCGCGCACCAGGGACTGGAGATTGACGGTCTCGCCCGTGTACACGCTGACCATGTCGAGGTCGGGCACATCTCCGGAGGGGCTGGCAGGGGCATCCGCGGCCGCCACATCGGTCCCCGTGGAGGCCGGTTCGGCGGTGGTTGCAACGTCGTCGGCCCCGCATGCCGCCGCCGCGAGGGCGACGATCGCGGTGCACGCCAGGAGCCGGACCCTCATTCGTCCTTCCTCTTGCCGCGAGCCTTCTGCTCTTTCTTCCATGCCCGCACCCGCTGTAGCGCCTCCGGGCTGTCGATGTCGGCCACCGACCGCGGCTCGCCGTCGGCGAAGGCTCCGGCCTGCGCCTCCCAACCCTCGGGACGCACGTCGAAGCGCTTGGCGAGGACGGCGGTCAGGATCCGGGCCTTCTCGTCGCCGTAGCCGGGCAGGTCCCGCAGTCGCCCGAAGATCTCCTCTCCGGTGGCGGCGCCGGCCCAGACCGCGGCGGCGTCGCCGTCGTAGTGATCAGCGACGTGCCGGCAGAGGGCCTGCATCCTGGAGGCCATAGAGCCCGGAAACCGGTGCAGCGCCGGCTTGGCCCTGACCAGGGCGGCAAAGTCGTCGGGGTCCCGCTCGGAGATGTCCACCGCGTCCAGTTCAGCACCCAGCCGCTCCGACAGGCGGAAGGGCCCCATGAAGGCCCACTCCATGGGGATCTGCTGGTCGAGCAGCATGCCCAGCAGCAACGCCAGGGGGTCGGTGTTGAGCAGGCGGTCGGCAGCGTCGTCGCCCGTGACCGCCAGGGTGCCCGTCCCGACCTGCCTCATCCGTTGGAGGATAGCCGTGCGCCGGTGTCGGGGTGGCCGGGATCGTCGCGATCCACGTCGATGCCGTACCGGTCGATGGCGGCCGCGACCTCGTCCGCCGACGCCTCCCCCGATTCCATCAAGGCCGACAGCACGGCCAGCACGATGTGGATCCCGTCCACCTCGAAGAATCGCCGCAGCGCCTCGCGGGTGTCGGAGCGGCCGAACCCGTCGGTGCCGAGAACGTGCAGCGGCCTCGGAGTGAAGCGGGCGATCTGGTCGGGGACCAGGGTCATGAAGTCGGTCACGGCCACGATCGGGCCGTCGGAGTCGGACAGTCGCCGGGTGACGAGCGGAACGGCGGGCTCGTCGGCGGGATGCAGCCGGTTGCGGCGCTCGACATCCAGCGCTTCCCGCCTAAGGCTCTGGTAGGAGGTGGCGCTCCAGAGCTCGGCCGACGTGTCGTGATGCTCGGCCAGCAGCGCCTGAGCCTCGAGCGCGGCGCCCACCGACGCTCCCGAGAACAGGATGGTGGCCGAGCGTTTGCGGCTCCCCGGGCCGTCGTCGAACTTGTACAGGCCGCTGGTGATGTCGGTGTCGGTCACGTGATCGGGACGGGGCGGCTGCTCGTAGTTCTCGTTGTAGATGGTGATGTAGTAGAAGACGTCGGTGCCGTCGGCGGAGTCCGGCGGGTACATCCGGTGCAGGCCCTCGTCGACGATGGCCCCCAACTCGTAGGCGAACGCCGGGTCGTAGGACTCGCAGGCCGGCACCGTCGAGGCCAGCACATGGCTGTGGCCGTCCTGATGCTGGAGTCCCTCGCCCAGCAGCGTCGTGCGGCCCGCGGTCGCACCGATGAGGAACCCCCGGGCCCGGGCGTCGGCCGCGGCCCAGATCGAGTCGCCCACCCGCTGGAAGCCGAACATGGAGTAGAAGGCGTAGAAGGGCACCATGGGCACGCCGAGGTTGGCGTAGGACGTGGCCGCGGCCAGCCAGCTGGCCAGCGAGCCGCACTCGGTGATGCCCTCCTCAAGGATCTGGCCGTCGGTCGACTCGCTGTAGCTCAACAGCAGGTCGTGGTCCACCGGCTCGTAGAGCTGGCCGTGGGGTGCGTAGATGCGGAACTCGCGGAACAGCGAGTCCATGCCGAAGGTGCGGGCCTCGTCGGGCACGATGGGCACGACCCGCCGGCCGAAGTGCTGGTCCCGCATCAGGTCGCGCAACAGGGCTGTGAATGCGCCCGTGGTGGATACCTTGCGCCCGCCGGAGCCCTTGCGCATGTCGAGGAAGGGCCCGTCGGCGGGGAGGGTGATGGGGCGGCGGTCCCGTACCACCCGGCGGGGCACCGCCCCGTCGAGAGCGCGGCGGCGGTCCATCATGTAGCGGATCTCCTCCGAGTCGGGGGGCGGCCGGTAGTAGGGCGGGATCCCGTCGGCGAGGTCCGCCTCGTCGATCTCGTTCTCCATGTGCAGCCGCGAGCGCAGTTCCATCAGCTGCGTGGTGGTCATCTTCTTGATCTGGTGGGTGGCGTTGCGGCCCTCGAATCCCTGGCCCAGGGTCCACCCCTTGATGGTCTTGGCCAGGATCACGGTGGGCTGGCCCTTGATCTCGGTGGCGGCCTTGAACGCGGCGTACACCTTCTGGTAGTCGTGGCCTCCGCGGGGCAGGACCCGCAGATCCTCGTCGCTGAGGTGCTCGACCAGCTTGCGCAGGCGGGGGTCGGGACCGAAGAAGTGCTCCCGGATGTAGGCGCCCGCCTCCACTGCGTAGCGCTGGTACTCGCCGTCGACGGTGGTCGCCATCTTGTTGAGCAGGGCCCCGTCGGTGTCGCGCATCAGCAGCTCGTCCCACCTGGTGCCCCAGATGACCTTGATGACGTTCCAGCCCGCGCCCCGGAACACGCCCTCGAGTTCCTGGATGATCTTGCCGTTGCCCCGCACCGGGCCGTCGAGGCGCTGGAGGTTGCAGTTGACCACCCACTTCAGGTTGTCGAGGTCGTTGCGGCCGGCCAGGGAGATGGCCCCCAGGGTCTCGGGCTCGTCGCACTCGCCGTCGCCCAGGAAGCACCACACCGTGCTGTCGGAGGTGTCGTCGATGCGGCGGTTGTGCATGTACCGGTTGAAGCGGGCGTGGTAGATGGAGTTGATCGGCCCGAGTCCCATCGACACCGTCGGGTACTCCCAGAAGTCGGGCATCAGCCGGGGGTGGGGATAGCCCGACAGACCGTTGCCGCCCACCTCCATGCGGAAGTTGTCGAGCTCCTGCTCGGTCAGGCGACCCTCCAGGTAGGCCCGGGCGTACACGCCGGGGGCGGCGTGGCCCTGGAAGTAGATGTGGTCACCGACCAGGCCGTCGTCCTTGCCCTTGAAGAAGTGGTTGAAGCCCACCTCGTACAGGGACGCCGACGAGGCGAACGTGGACAGGTGGCCGCCGATCCCGTCGGCCGTCTTGTTGGCCCGGATGACCATGGCCGCCGCGTTCCAGCGGATGAAGCGACGGATGCGCCGCTCGATCTGCTCGTTGCCGGGGAAGAAGGGCTGCTCGGAGGCGGGGATGGTGTTGATGTAGGGCGTGGACGTGGTCGGCGGTACGCCCAACCGCTGCTCGTTGGACCGTTCGAGGAGCTTGGCCACGATGTAGCGGGCCCGTTCCCGTCCGCCGGCCGCGATGATGGCGTCGAGCGAGTCGATCCACTCCTGGGTCTCGGCGGGGTCGATGTCGGGGAGTTGGCGCAGGAAGTTGTCGGCCACTGTCATTAAGGATGGCAGCAAAGGACGCGTTCGCGACCTCGGGCGCCTGTGTGTCGCTGCCTACCGAGGTGTGGGCGCCGCCAATGGCAGCAAGGGATGCATTCGCGACCTCGCAGCCTCGATGCGCGACCATCAGGGCGTGGAAGCCGAACCCCTTCCCGAACTCGCCGCCGAACCCGCGGCCCGAGCCGCTGCCGAGCCCACGGTCGTGTACACCGACGGCGCGTGCCTGGGCAACCCCGGACCGGGAGGCTGGGCCTGGGCCGTGCCCGGCGGCGACTGGGCCTGCGGCGCCGACCCGCACACCACCAACCAGCGGATGGAGCTGAAAGCGGTGCTGGAGGCGCTGCGCGAGCTGGACGGTCCGGTCGAGGTAGTGTCGGACTCCACCTACGTCGTCAACTGCTTCCGCGACCGCTGGTATGAGGGCTGGGAGCGACGCGGCTGGCGGAACTCCAAGAAGGAGCCGGTGGCGAACCAAGACCTGTGGAAGCCGCTCATCGGGCTCTACCTGCCCCGCCAGGATGAGATCTCGTTCCAGTGGGTCAAGGGCCACTCCGGCGACGAGTGGAACGAGATAGTGGACCAACTGGCCGTCGGCGCCGCCACCGACCAGATCTCCCGCCGCGGCCGCTAGCCCGTCGGGTGCTCTCTCGCGCACCAACGATGGCATCGCACGGGAACTCCCGCTGGTCCTGCTAGTCGGGGGTGAACAGAGGTTCCGGTTCGGCACCCTGCAGGGCGGACCTCAGGCTGGCCCGAGCGGCTGCAGGACCGGGCCGCGTGATCGCGTCTCCGGCATCGGCCGACTCGGGGTTGTGATGGCTGTCGCGGCCCACCAACGAACGCACGAGCCGTGACTGGGTGTGCCACCTATGCGGCCCCAGCTCTTCCGGGGCGTGGGCGGGGCCGTAGGTGGCCGTCTCGGGTGGATGCAGGGTGCGGTTGCCGGGCGGGCCGTGGATCTGCCAGCCGAAGTGGTGGATCTTGTTGTGGCAGCGCCAGCAGGCCAGCACCATGTTGTCCAGGCTGGTGGGTCCGCCCTGAGACACCGGCCTCACGTGGTGGGCGTCGCAGATGTCGGGGTGGGCACCGCAGGCGAAGCAGCCGCCTCGCGGGCGATCAGCAACTGGCGCTGCGCCTTGGTGGCGCGGCGCACCGAGTGGGCTCGCCATATCGGTCTGCCCCTGCGGTCATAGATCACGCCGGTGAACCTTGAGTTGCATGCGAGTTCTTCGAGTACCGACGGCGGCAGCCTCACATCGTCGGGTAGCTCGGCGATGAGCTTGCCGGTGGCCTCATCGACATGCGCTACCACACAGATGTCGGCGAAAGGCCTGCCACTGGCACCGCCCGGGGCAGTACCAGTGAGATGATCGAGGGCATCGGCCATGCACTGGTCGAAGCTGCGCAGCTCACTCGAGTCACCGGAGCTCTTCTTGTCGGTGTCGTACATACGGCCGGCCTCGGCCCGTAGCCGGTTGCGTATGCGCTGACCGGTGACCGAGTCGAACTCACCGTGCAGGCGCACCATCCCGTCGTCTGTGTTCCACATGCGCACGCAGCGGCGGGCCCGCTGGCGGGCGTGCTCGCTCGCGCCGCTGTCGCCGTCGCGCGCAACGGTCCAGCGGCGGGCTTCCTTGGTGAACTGCTCGGGCCGCATGGTCTGCGCCTTGTCCAGCAGCACGCGGTCGGACTCCACCGCCTGTGCGCCGGCCTTCTCGACCGCGGCGGCCAGCTGCCTCGCGTTCGCCTGAGACACCAGCCCCGACTCGACCGCATCCCGCACGACGGGCACACCACGCAGCGCCTCAGCTACCTTGACCTGGCTGCGAGCGTGACCACGCGACAGTCCGGCAGCCTCCGCCAGCACCTCGGCGCCGCCATCGCCGTGGCGCTCCCGACCGGCCACCGCACCAGCCGCGGCCGTTTGGAACGCCGCGTTGATGCCCGCGATGGCCTTGGACACTGCAAGGGCCTCGCGGATCTCCTCGCTCGAGGCCGAGCCGTCGCGCACCGCGGCCAGCATCTTCTCGGCGAAGGCCTCGCACTGCCGGGCGGAGTCGATCAACACGAAGACAGTATCTCACACCGGTATGACATCTGTCAAGCATTTACATGCTTTTTACGACAATCCCATTTTCCGGATCCGGCCGACGGGCCGTGGATCCAGTGAGCCGGCACCACCCCGGCACTGAAACGCTCGCAGCGCTCGTCGCGGTGCGCACCAATCCCCGAAGGCCCGCCAGTCGGCGGTGCCATGCCCGAAGTATCTCGATGGCTGATCTCATGGTCGTCACCTCGAGTGCTGGTTCTCAGTCCGCGGGTCGGGGGCGGTCGTCCGGTCCCAATCCGGGTGTCCCGGTGGCGCGGGTGTCCGGAGTGCCGATCCCGAGGAAGCCTTCGATGCGGGCCAGGCGCTGACCGTTCTCGGACACATCGGCGCGCAGTCCGCCGATCTCGGCGCCGAGCTCGGACTTGACGGCGCTGATCTCGGCGCGAAGCTCCGTGCGCAGGCTGTCGATGGTCTGTTGCTGGTTCCAGATGATCGCGAACACCCCGAGAACGATCGCGACCAACTGCGCGATGGGAACGAGCTGGGTCCGGAGCTGCGGCGCGGCGCTCGACTTGGGCACGGCCGCCGGATCGGCCGCGGCCGCGGTGCCCTCTCCCGGGACGCTGAGCGCTTCGGATGCCGCCACGCCGCCAGCCTACTGTGCATCGAAGTGCAGTGCAATGTATATCCATGATATTTTCTCAAACGCCATCAAACTCGACAGCAGGTTCGTGAGACCGTAGCCGGAACCATGGATGGTCGATTCAGCCCGGGGCCAGCACTGCCTCCAGGGCGGTGGCGAGGTCGGGATGGGCGAACCGGAACCCGCGGCGCAGCAGCAGGGCGGGTTCCACACGGGCGCTGCTGTAGAGCAGGGCCTCGGTGAGTTCGCGACCCAGGCGGGCCCACAGAGCGGGCTTGGGTGTGGGCAGCAAGGTTGGGCGGCGCAGGGCCCGCCCCAGAGCCGCGGTCAGCTCACGGTTGGTGACCGGCTCGGGCGCGGTGAGGTTCACCGGTCCCTCGACGTCGGCCGTCAGCAGCCAGAGCAGGGCCTCGACCTCGTCGTTCAGCGTGATCCAGCTCATCCACTGGCGGCCGCTTCCGATGCGGCCCCCGAAGCCCAGCCGGTAGAAGGGGAGCATCTCGGCCAGCGCACCACCCGACCGGCTCAGCACCACGCCGGTGCGGGGATGGGCGACCCGGATGCCGGCCTCGCGGGCCGGGTCGGCGACCGTCTCCCAGTCGCGGCACACCTGGGCCAGGAAGTCGCTCCCGCCGCTGGACGATTCATCGAGGCGCTCGTCGCCCCGGTCGCCGTAGTAGCCGATGGCCGACGCCGACACGAGCACGCTCGGGGGCGCGTCGAGACGGGCCAGGGCGCCGGCCAGCAGGGCCGTGCCCCGTGTCCGGCTGTCGGCGATCCGCTGCTTCTGGGCGGAGGACCAGCGTCGGGCTGCGATCGGCTCGCCGGCCAGATGCACCACTGCGTCAAGGTCCTCCAAGGCTTCGCCCTCGATCCGGTCGGCCCCGGGATCCCAGTTCACGGTGGATCCCCGCTGGCGGGAGGCACTGGCCGACCTAACCACCCTCACCGTCTGGTGTCCATCGGAGGCCAGGCGCTCGACCAGGGCACGGCCGATGAGCCCGGTGGAGCCTGTGACCGCTATCCGCATGGTTGCATCACTGTGGTTGGTCTAGCATCCCCGCGGCCCGGCCGGAGAGATAGGGGGCTGACGTGGATGAAGACCTGACACCCCCGGACCCCGGAACCTCCGGCGCCGGATCCCCCGGTGGCGGAGGCAGCGGAGGTCCCGGCACCAAGCCTCCGGCGCGGAAGTGGTCGATCCGGCCCGGGTTGGTCCTGGCCCTGCTGGTTGCGGCGGCGCTGATCGTCTTCGTGGTCCAGAACGACCGCGAGGTGCCGGTCACCTGGTGGTTCGTAGAGGTGAACGGCCCTCTGTGGGCGGTGATCATCGTGGCCGCCGTAGCCGGAGCGGTGTTGGCCGAGGTCCTCGGCTGGGTGGCCGGCCGTCGCCGTCGCCGCCGTCGCCGCCGCTCGAAGTGAGCACCCGCAGGCTGATACTCGCCGCGCTGCTGTGCGGTCTCGCCATCCTGGTGGCCTTCACCGTCCAGGTGCTGCTGGGCAGGTTCTAGAGGCCGAGCGAGCAGGGCGAATCACCCGCCTGAGGCATGAGGCGCCGAGCGAGGCCGTGGCCCGAGCGGCCCGTGAGCGAAGCGAACAAGAGCGGGAAACACAACACCGCGCCGCGAGGCGCTCGCAGTCCTTGTGCCCGTTTTGAAGCCGGCAGGAACCGGTAGGGTCGCGCCATGACCCGGGAGGCTCTGTGAGCGGCGCAGCCCACGACGTGATCGTCATCGGCGGCGGCCCGGGCGGCTACGCCGCGGCTCTCTACGGCGCCGGCGCGGGCCTCGACGTGGCGGTGGTCGAGAAGGCCAAGGTGGGCGGCACCTGCCTGCACGTCGGCTGCATCCCGGCCAAGGAGCTCCTTGAGGCGGCCTCGGTGTACCGCACGGTGGCCAGGGCGGCCGAGTTCGGTGTGGACGCCGGTGAGCCCAGCCTCGACTGGTCTGCTGTGCTGGACCGCAAGCAGCAGGTCATCGACAAGATGATGGCCGGGCTGTCGTCGGTGCTGAAGCAGCGCAAGGTGACCATCTACCCCGGTGTCGGCTCCCTCGGGCCGTCCGGCACGGTTCTGGCGGCCGGGGCCGACGGATCCGCGCACACGCTGTCGGGAGGCTCGATCATCCTGGCCTCGGGTTCGACGCCCCGGACCATCGGAGGTTTCGATGTCGACGGTGAGCTGGTGGTGACCTCCGACGAGTTGTTCTCGATCAACCGGCTTCCTGCCTCGGCCGCGGTCATCGGCGGCGGAGCCATCGGCTGCGAGTTCGCGTCGATGATGGGCGACCTGGGAACCGAGGTGACCGTTCTGGAGGCCCTTCCCAACATCCTGACAGGCTGCGACGTCGAGGTGGCCAAGGTCGTGAGGCGATCGTTCCGCAAGCGGGGCATCGAGGTTCACACCGGCGTGACAGTGCACGGCCACGAGCCCCGCCCGGACCGCTCCGGCACGGTGGTCTCCTTCGGCGAGGGCAAGCAGGTCGACGTGGAGATGGTCGTGGTGGCCGTGGGCCGACGGCCCCGCACGGAGAACTTGGGACTCGACGCCGCCGGAGTGGAGCTGGACGGACGCGGCTTCGTGGCAGTTGACGGCCGCTGCCGCACGACCGCTGAGGGCGTGTGGGCCGTGGGCGACGTGGTCGACAGCCCGCAGCTGGCCCACACCGCCTTCGCCGAGGGCATGCTCGCCATCTGCGACATCCTGGGCGAGGACCCCGACCCTCTCGACTACCACGGCACGCCCTGGTGCATCTACTGCCACCCCGAGGTGGCCTTCGCCGGGCACACCGAGCAGAGCGCGATCGACGCCGGATACGACGTGGTGACCTCGATGCACCGCTACATGGCCAACGGTCGGGCCCAGATCCTGGGCGAGACCGAGGGCCTGGTGAAGGTGGTCGCCCAGAGGCAGGCCGACGGCACCGGCGGCCGCATCCTCGGGGTTCACATGGCCGGGCCATGGGTGACCGAGCAGCTGGGCCAGGCCTACTTCGCGGTGAACTGGGAGGCGACGGTCGACGATGTCGCCCGTCTGATACAACCCCATCCGACCATGAGCGAGCTGTTCGGCGAGACGGTCCTGTCGCTGACGGGCCGCGCCCTACACGGGTAGAGGCCGAGCGGGCTGGAGGCGATACGTGAACACGCTGGAGGCGATACGTGAACACGCTGGCGAGACACTCAGCGAGGCCGTGGCCCGAGCGGCCCGTGAGCGAAGCGAACAAGAGCGGGGGATGCAACGCTGCAGTGCGAGGCGGCGTCACCTGCCGGCACGGGTTCTAAGGAAGGCTGATGGCTGACATCACGATGCCGCAACTGGGAGAGACGGTCACCGAGGGGACCATCACCCGATGGTTCAAGCAGGTCGGCGACGAGGTCGCCGTCGACGAAGCGCTCTTCGAGGTCTCCACCGACAAGGTCGACACCGAGGTGCCGTCGCCGGTGGCGGGCGTGCTGGCCGAGATCATGGCTGGTGAGGGCGATCTCGTCGAGGTCGGTCAGGTCCTGGCTCGCGTCGGCGAGGCAGGCGAGGCCCCGCCCGCGGTTGAGCCGGTTGAGGAAGTGGCGGTGCCGCCGGCGGTTGCGCCGGTGCAGGAGGTGGTCGATCCGCCGGCCGCCCCCGAACCGCCAACCGTCCCCGAACCGCCACCTGAAGCGGTCGAGGCGCTGTCTGAACCGGAGGAGCCGGAGGAGCCGGAAGCCGCACCGGAGCCGGAGGAGCCGAAGGCCGCTGGGGCGAGCGGCGGGGATCGTGCTGTCGCCGGTCGTGCGCCGGCTGATCAGCGAGAACAACCTCGATCCCTCCACGCTGACCGGCACCGGCCTCGGCGGCCGCATCACCCGCGCCGACGTCGAGCAGGCCATACGGGCCCGCGCTTCAGCCGGAGCTGAAGCTCCCGCTGCCGCTGAAGCTCCGGCCGCGGCCGAGGCTCCGGATCCCGTTGAGGCTGAGCCTCCGCCTCCGGCCACCGCCCCTGAGGAGCCGCGGCGCTCACGCCGGGCCAGACGATCGGCGGTGCCTGCAGTCGTGGTCCGTAACGGCGACAGCGTGGTGCCCCTCAACAACATCCGGCGGCGCACCGCCGAGCACATGGTGATGTCCAAGCAGACGTCGCCCCATGTCCTCACCGCCATAGAGGTCGACTACGAGGGCGTGGAGACGGTTCGCCGAACTGCCAAGCAGGCGTGGAAGGCGGAGGAGGGCTTCAGCCTCACCTACCTGCCCTTCATCGCCCGGGCTGTGATCGACGCCCTGCGCGACTACCCGCACCTCAATGCCAGCTTCGGCGGTGACGAACTCGTGGTCCATGCGAATGTCAACCTCGCCATCGCGGTGGACATCGACTTCCAGGGTCTGCTGGCGCCGGTGATCCACGGAGCCGAGGGCAAACGACTCCGCCAGATCGCGCGAGACATCGTGGACCTGGCCAACCGGGCCCGCAGCCGCAAGCTCGGACCCGACGACCTGGCCGGCGGCACCTTCACCCTCACCAACGCCGGCCAGTACGGGACGATGATGCAGTTCCCGATCATCAACCAGCCCCAGGTCGCCATACTCAGCACCGATGGCGTCTCCCGCAAGCCTGTAGTGGTGACCGACTCCTACGGCAACGAGTCCATCGCCATCCACTCGATGGGCGTGCTCGCCATGGCCTGGGACCACCGAGCGTTCGACGGCGCCTACGCGGCTGCGTTCCTCCACCGGGCCAAGGAGATCATCGAGACCCGCGACTGGGAGGCTGAGATCCGCTGAGCTCATCGGTGGTCGCCGCTGACCGGCCCGTGCTGCGGATCCGCTGGCTCGGCCGTGTGGCCTATGACGACGCCCTGGCACTGCAGCGTCGCCTCCACACCCACTCCACCGACGACCACCTGCTGCTGCTCGAGCATCCCCACGTAGTGACCCTGGGTCGCCGCGGGCGGCGCGAGCACCTGCTGGTGGACGTCGAGGCGTTGGGCGGCTCGGTGGTGGAGACCGACCGGGGCGGCGAGGTCACCTACCACGGGCCGGGGCAGTTGGTGGGCTATCCGATCCTCACCGTGCCCGGCCGGCGGGGCGGCGGGATGGCCGACACCGCCGCCTACGTGGGCGGCGTGGAGCAACTGTTGATCGACGTCCTGGCCGATCTGGGGCTGGAGGCGGGACGTCTAGAGCGTCACACCGGGGTGTGGGTCGACCCCGAGGGGCTGCGGCCCCGCAAGATCGCGGCCATCGGGGTGAGGCTGTCGCGGGCCCGCTCCATGCACGGCTTCGCGCTCAACGTCGATCCCGACCTGGAGTGGTTCGCTCGGATCGTGCCCTGCGGGATCACCGGTCTGGGAGTGACGTCGCTGGCGGCTGAGGGCATCGACGTGTCGATGCCGCAGGTCGTGGACCTCGTGGCGCAGCGGGCTGCAGCGACATGGGGCGCGCACGGCCGCATCGACCGGGCCGATGTGGCCCATCGGGTGGCTCCTGCCGACCTGGCCCAGTTCACCCGGGACGCCCCCGTCCCCGAATTGGCAGCGGAGAACGCCCAATCGGGACTCCAGCGCTGCCAATTCGGCGAAGAGCCCGGCAGTGAGGCTGGTGGGGCGGAGCCGGACGGCGGCGCTGCGGCCGGCAACGGCGACGGGACTTCGCCCCGGTTGCTAGGCCGGCTGGCGCAGGCCCAGCAGCAGGGTGGCGACGAGACCGGCGGCGTGCCCTACCGGTCGCGCAAGCCGGAGTGGATGCGGGTCCCGCTCAGCACCGGCCCGACGTTCCACGAGGTCCGCTCCACGCTGCGCGGCCTCGCCCTAGTGACTGTCTGCGAGGAGGCCGGCTGCCCCAACATCTCGGAGTGCTGGAACGACGGCACCGCGACCTTCATGATCCTCGGCGAACGCTGCACCCGGGCCTGCGGCTTCTGCTTGGTCGATACCCGCCGCCCCGGTCCCGTGGACACAGAGGAGCCGGAGCGGGTGGCCGAAGCGGCCGTCCGGATGGACCTCGAGCATGTGGTCGTGACGATGGTGGCCCGCGACGATCTCGATGACGGCGGAGCGGCCGTCGTGGCCGACACGGTGGCCGCGGTCCGGCGCCGGCTGCCCGCGGCCCGCGTCGAGACGCTGATAAGCGACCTAGGAGGCGGCGCCGCCGCCCTGCAGACGGTGTTCGACGCCCGTCCCGACGTCCTCAACCACAACATCGAGACCGTGGCCCGCCTCCAGCGGGCTGTGCGCTCGTCAGCCGGCTACGCCCGCAGCCTCTCGGTGCTGGCCCGGGCCGCCGACGCCGGCCTGACCACCAAGTCCTCGATCATCGCGGGCATGGGCGAGACCCACGACGAGGTCGTGCAGACCATGGCCGACCTGCACGCGGCCGGGACCGACATCGTGACCATAGGCCAGTACCTGCGGCCCAGTGCCCGCCACCTTCCGGTGGACCGCTGGTGGCCGCCGGAGGCGTTCGAGCGGTGGAAGGAGATCGGCGAATCGATGGGCATCAGCCATGTCGAGGCCTCGCCCCTGACCCGATCCAGCTACCACGCCCGCCAGGCCGCCGACGCCGCCGCGGCCGGGTCTGGAGTTGCAGTCAGCGTGGTGTCAGACGCCCGTTGCTAGTGGGGGCGGATCGGCCTCGGCCCCGGCTTCAGAATCGGCGTCGAGCAGATCGACAAGCTCTTGTGAACGGCCATGGACCTTGAGTTCGTGGGGCTGCACGCGCTCTGCCCACCGCAGGTACTCTTCCAGCCGTTCGGCTCGGGTCTTGCCCATTGCGCTACGCCTCCAGGTACTTTCTGCGGGCGACCATGGCATGAACGATAGCCGTGCCGGCCTCGTCGCAGACGACCACGATCTCCAAGGGCGCGCCGGTGGTTGACGGGCCGATGAACACGGTCACGCCCGGATCCTCGGTCTCAACGCTACGCCAGTGATTGCGATAGGCATGCCGCATATCCTCGTCGTCGATGCCGTGCTTACGAGTGCTCGGCTCAATAATCATAGATCTTCTATATTCAGTGTCAATATTTTTCAATATATTAGCGTCAAGTGGTGGGTCGGGAGGGGTTCTACGCTGGCAACGTGTTCTCCGACCGGTTGGACAGGGCCCGGGAGTTGATGGCCGAGCAGGGCGTGGACGTGCTCATGCTGTCGGTCGGGGCCGATCTGCCGTACTTCTGTGGCTACGAGGCCATGCCGCTGGAGCGGCTCACCATGCTGGTGGTGCCTCGCGACGGCGCGGCCACTCTGGTCGTGCCCCGGCTGGAGGCTCCCCGGGTGGTGGATCGTCCCGATGTGTTCGGGATGAGGCCCTGGGACGAGACCCAGGATCCGGTGGACATCGTGGCCGGCCTAGCTGGAACGGCGACCGTGGCCGCCGTTGGCGACCACATGTGGTCCCGGTTCCTGGTGGAGTTGATGGGGATCATGCCGGACGCGGCCTGGAGGCGGGGCTCGGACGTGACCGCCCCCATCCGCTCGGTGAAGACTGCCGACGAGATCGAGCGTCTGCGGGCCGCGGGCGCGGCGGTTGACCGGATCGCGGGCCGGCTCCAGAGGGGCGAGATCGAACTGGTGGGACGGACCGAGGCCGAGGTCTCGGCCGAGTTGGGCCGCCAGACACTGGCGGAGGGCCATGATCGGGTGAACTTCGCCATCGTGGCCGCGGGCGCCAACGCGGCCAGCCCCCACCACGAGCCCGGGACGAGGGTGATCGGCCCGGACGAGGTTGTGCTGTGCGACTTCGGCGGCACGATGGTGGGCGACGACGGCGTCGGCTACTGCTCCGACATCACCCGCTGCGTGTACACCGGCGAGCCGCCCCCGGAGTTCGTCGAACTCTATGGCGTCCTGTTCGAGGCGCAGGCCGCCGGTGTGGCCGCGGCTGCCGTGGGCACCCCCGCCCAGGATGTGGACCGGGCGGCACGGTCGATCATCGCCGCGGCCGGCTACGGCGACTACTTCGTGCACCGCACCGGCCACGGGATCGGGACCGAGGCCCACGAGGACCCCTACATCGTGGAGGGCAACGATCTGCCACTGGAGGCGGGCAACGCCTTCTCGGTGGAGCCGGGGATCTACCTGCCCGGTCGATGGGGGGCCCGCTTGGAGGACATCGTGGCCGCGTCGCCGGACGGTCCCGACCCCCTCAACCGCGCCGACCACAACTTGGCCGTCGTCGCCTGAGCGGCCCGAGTCAGGATCCGGACGACCGTGCCCGCCGCCGCAACGGCATTGGCCGTCGTCGCCTGAGCGGCCTGCCTCGCCGCCATGGTCGAACTCGACGCCGCCACCCTGCTGGTCGGCTGGGCCGCGGGCGGGTGGTTCTTCCTGTGGGTGACCACCCGCCGCCGCGAGGTCGGGCTCGGCTACGGATGGCTGATGCGGGGAGTATTCCTGGCGCTGGCCACCGGCTCTCTGGTCACCGCGCTACTGGCCGAGCCGACCTGGAGCCGCGAGGCCGCCACGACGGTCTTTGTCTGCGTCGGGCTGATCGCGGGAGCGGTCTCGGTGGCGCGCCGGTCGGCGGGCGTGGCCGGTCAGCGGGCCCAGACGGCGCGCCGGTCGGCCCGGGTGGCGGAGATGACCGGCATCGACCGGGCCGAGACCGGCTTCGATCCCGATGCGCCCGAGTTCCCTCCCGCGCTGGATCTGGCGGCGGCCACGGTGGGGCTGCCGGCGACCCTCCTCGGCGCGATCGCGGCCGGGGGCCCGCTCGGCCTGGCCGTGGCCCGCACCCTCGTCGGCGCCCTGTTCTGCGGGGCAGTGCTGAGCGCCATGCTGCTGGGCCACTGGTACCTGGTACAGCCCGGCCTGGCCCGCGGGCCGCTGCTGCAGATGATCCGGGCCGCGGCGGTGCTCTGGGTGCCCGAGACGATCGTGATGCTGTGGCCCACAGGCATGGCGTCGGTGCTCAACGGCACGATCGACGACGGCTACAACGGCCTGTTGGGCTGGTTCTGGGTCGCCTCCACCGTTACGACACTGCTGCTGGTGGCGGTGGCGCGGGCCGCGCTGCGCGAGCGCCAGTACTCAGCGGTGATGGCCGCCACCGGCCTGGTGTACCTGGCCATAGTCACCGCCTTCGGCCAGGACCTCGTCGCGCGGATCCTGCTTGCCCCCTAGCGCCCAGTGCATGTGTTTTGCATGTAAGTATGATGTTTGCATGACATCGCTGCAGATCCGGAACGTGCCCGACGAACTCCATCGACAGTTGAAGGCCAGAGCCGCCCTGGAAGGGCAGTCGCTGGCGGAGTACGCGCTCAGCGAGTTGCGCCGCGCCATGCAGCGGCCGACCCGCAGGGAGATGGTTGAGAGGGTCGCCGCCTTCGAGCGCATCATGGTCTCCGAGTCGGCCGCCGACGCGGTCCGGGCCGAACGTGACTCGAGGTGATCGTTCTCGACTCATCGGCTGCCGTCGAGTGGCTCCTCGGACTGCCCTCGGCCGGCGCGGTCTCCGACCGGATCGTGTCGGCCGACTCCTTGCATGCGCCTGCCCTGATCGATGTCGAAGTGGCCCATGTCGTCCGTCGCTACACCGCAGCCGGCGAGATCTCCGACGCGGCGGCCGAGCGGGCCCTGTTGACACTGGCCGATCTCGACATGAGCCGCTACACCCACGAACTGCTGCTTCCTCTGATCTGGGGGCTTCGCCACAATCTCACCGCCTACGACGCCGCCTTCGTAGCGTTGGCCTCGGTTGTGGATGCGCCCCTGGTGACCCTGGACACACGCATCGCGCAGGCCCCATGGCCGCGCTTGGCCGGCCGCGGCGTCGTCATCGACCTAGTGACCTGACGCCAGGCACGAGCGCGGACCGTCTCGATGCCATGCGCTTGCCCGGATAGACTCACCCAGGCGGTGCGGAGGCCTGTGCGCCGGGTTCCGGCTACGCCGGGACCGGGCCGATGCGAGGAGGCCGGTGGTGCCGAGAGTGATCTGGAAGGGATCGATCAGCTTCGGACTGGTCACGATTCCCGTACAGCTCTTCAGCGCGGTGAGCCGCAAGAACGTTCGCTTCAACCAGCTCGACGCCGAGACGGGCGCCCGGGTGCGCTACAAGAAGGTGTCTTCGGCCGACGACACGGAGTTGACGGCCGAGCGCATCGTGAAGGGCTACGAACTGGCGTCGGGCGCCTACGTCACCGTCACCGACCGCGAGCTGGAGGAGCTGGCCCCGGTCGCGGCCCGCACCATCGACATCGACGCCTTCATCGACCTCGCCGACATCGATCCCGTCTTCTACGACAGCGCCTACCACCTGGTTCCCGACGAAGCCGCGGCCAAGCCCTACAAGCTGCTGGCCGAGGCCATGGATGAGGCCGACAAGGTGGCGGTCTGCCACTTCGTGATGCGCTCGAAGCAGTACCTGGCCGCCGTCCGTCCCGTCGACGGGCGGCTGATGCTGTCGACCATGGTGTACGCCGACGAGCTGGTGGCGCCGGACGACATCGACGGCTTCGAAGGGCTGGACGACATTGACGTGGACGAGCGGGAGACGGCCATGGCCCGCCAGCTCATCGCCGCCCTCGAGGCCGAATTCGAGCCCGACCGCTACACCGACGCCTACCGGGAGGCGGTGCTGGAGTTGATCGAGCGCAAGGCCTCCGGCGACACCACGGCCACAGTGGCACCGGCCGCACCGGCGTCCGACACCGTTGTCGATCTCATGGCCGCGCTGGAAGCCTCGGTGGCGGCGGCCAAGGAGGCCCGCAAGCGTCACCCCACCGGGGGCAAGGCCGCCGCGGAGCCGGAGGCGAAGCCCGAGGAACCGGCACCGAAGATCCGCAAGTCGGCCTGAGACGTCCGTGAACTGGTGGGAGCCGAATGCGTCGCAAGGGTGTCATTCCCGCTCTTGTTCGCTGCGACCTGAGGGCCGCTCGGGCCACGGCCTCGCCCGTATGGGCGGATTCGCTCGCCTACTTGCTCGGCCTCTGAGAGGTCGAGTGGGGCGGGTCGCAGTTCGGGCGGATCGGTGAGCGCACCCGAGCGCGTGCCCGTCACCATTGACGGCCGCCGGCTGTCGGTGAGCAACCTCGACAAGGTCATGTACCCGCTGACCGGGTTCACCAAGGCGCAGGTGATCGACTACTACGTGAGGGTCGCGCCGGTGATGCTGGCCCATGTCGGCGACCGGGGCGTGACCCTGCGACGCTGGCCCGACGGCGTGACCGCAGAGTCGTTCTTCGAGAAGCGCTGCCCCAAGCACCGTCCCGACTGGGTTCCGACGTGCCGGGGTCCCGGGGACAGGGGAGGGCCGATCGACTACTGCCGGCTCGACTCGGTGGCCGCGCTGGCCTGGTCGGCCAACCTGGCCGCGCTGGAGATCCACGCCCCGATGGCCCGATGCGGCGATCTCGACTCGCCCACGATGGTCGTGTTCGACCTCGATCCGGGCAAGCCGGCCACGATCGTCGAGTGCTGCCAGGTGGCCCTTCATGTCCGCGAGGTCCTGGAGTCGGTCGGACTGGCCGGATGGCCCAAGACGTCGGGCAGCAAGGGGATGCAGCTCTACGTGCCCCTCAACCGGCCGCACTCCCACGACCACGCGGCCGGCTTCGCCCTGGCCGTGGCCCAACTGCTCGAGAAGCGCCTGCCGGCGCTGGTGGTGTCGGTCATGAAGCGCAGCCTCCGGCCCCACAAGGTGTTCATCGACTGGAGCCAGAACGCCCGCTTCAAGACCACCATCGCCCCTTACTCGCTGAGGGGCCTGGACCGTCCCACGGTGTCGGCGCCGATCACCTGGGACGAGGTGTCCGACGGGGCCGACGGCGAGCCGCTCACCTTCACCGCGGCCGAGGTGCTGGAGCGGGTCGACGAACTCGGCGACCTCTTCGCGTCCACGCTCACGCTCGAGCAGGGGCTCCCGGCCCCGTCGCCCTAGCCCACAGCCGAATTGGCAGTGTTTTGCACGGTATGCGTGCATTCTGCTGCCAGTTCGGTTGGCGGGCGGTGTGGGCCGCGGAATTGGCAGCGTTTTGCACGGTATGCGTGCATTCTGCTGCCAGTTCCTGGCTACGAGGGGTAGGGCATCCCGCCGTTAGCCTTGCCGGATGCCGATCACCGTTCATGCAGTCCGCGCGGTCCCCAAGGCGGCCACAGCCAGCATCGCCATGGTCACCTCAGAGGCCGTCTCCTCCGGCGTCGACGGCTTTGACGCAGCCGTCCTGGAAATGTCCGGATTCGAGGGCAAGGCGGACCAGGTCCATCTGCAGCCCACACGTGGCGGCTTCGCCGGGCTGGTCGGGCTGGGCCCGGCCGCGAAGGTGACCGCGACCACTGTCCGGCGAGCGGCTGCCGTGCTTGCCCGCTCGTGCTCCCGCCACGCCAGGGTGGCGGTCCGCCCGGCCGAGGACACCGATCTGGACGCTGGCTCAGCCCGCCAGGCGCTGGCCGAGGGCGCCATCCTCGGCGCCTACCGCTACACCGAGCTCAAGTCGGGCGCAGCCGACACCGACGGCGACGGGGGCCAGCCCAAGTTGGCCCGTGTCGATGTGGTCGGCAGCACCTCGGCCGCGGTCAAGGAGGCGCTGGAGCGCGGCGCCGCCATCGCCGGAGCGGTGTGCGTGGCCCGCGACCTCGCCAACGAGCCGGGCGGCTCACTAACCGCTCCTGCTTTCGCCGAGAAGACGGAAGCAGTCGCTCGCGAGGCCGGTCTGGAGTGCAGAGTCTGGACCAGAGAGGACATCAAGAAGCAGCGACTGGGGGGCCTGCTCGGCGTCAACCGGGGTAGCACCCATCCGCCCCGCTACGTGGAGCTGACCTACGAACCCGAGGGCGACCCGGCCGCGACGCTGGCCTTCGTGGGCAAGGGGATCACCTTCGACGCCGGCGGCCTGTCCATCAAGACCGCCCAGGGAATGATGGCCATGAAGATGGACATGTGCGGGGCCGCGGCCATCATCGGGGCCATGTCGGTGCTGCCCGCGGTAGGCGCCCCGGTCAGGGTCAAGGGGTACCTGCCCATGACCGACAACATGCTGGGCGGCGACGCCACCCGGCCCGGCGACGTTCTCACCATCCGCAACGGCAAGACCATCGAGGTGCTCAACACCGACGCCGAGGGCCGCCTGATCCTGGCCGACGCCCTGTCGCTGGCCTGTGAGGACCAGCCCGACGCCATCGTCGACCTGGCCACCCTGACCGGCGCCTGCATGGTGGCGCTGGGGCCGTCCATCGCCGGGCTGATGGGCAACGACGAGTCGCTGATCGATGAGATCCGCGCCGCCGCGGACCGCGCCGGGGAGCGGGTGTGGCCGCTGCCCCTGCCGGCGGACTATGCCAAGCAGTTCGAGTCGAACGTGGCCGACATGAAGAACATCGGCGGCACCCACGGCGGCGCGCTGACCGCGGGGCTGATCCTCCAGCAGTTCGTGGCCGACGGCATCTGTTGGGCCCACCTCGACATCGCAGGTCCGGCCCGGGCCGAGTCGGACGACGGCGAGATCACCAAGGGTGGCACCGGCTTCGGCGTGCGCACCCTGGTCGAGCTGGCCTTGTCGTACACCTCGAGCAGCTGAGGCGGCTAGAAGGCGGGATCGCTCAGAGGCCGAGCGGATATGCGGCCCAACCGGTCCATACGGGCGAGGCCGTGGCCCGAGCGGCCCGTGAGCGCAGCGAACAAGAGCGGGACTAGAGCAGGTCGGTAAGGCTCAGCTCGTCGGCAGCCCGCTCGAAGCGCTCGAAGGTGGCCTCCAGCAGTCCCCGCTGGCGCTCGTCGGCGAGGTCCATGCCGGCGCCGGCGATCATCGGGTAGCACACGCAGAACAGCACCGCGCCCCGGTAGACGTCCCACATCCCGTCGAGCTCGGACTCGGGAATCCCCTCGGCCGCCAGCGCTCGCAGCCAGCGCTCGTACAGCCCCGGCTCGATCTCCGAGGCGGTGGCGGGGGACAGGCTCCCGGTGACGAAGTAGGCCAGGTCGCCCACCGGCATGGACTGGCCGATGACCTGGAAGTCGAGCAGCACGACCCGACCGTCGTCGTCGAAGAACATGTTGTCGGCCCGGTAGTCGCCGTGGACCAGGGTGCTCGGCGTCGTCGCCAGCGACCCCAGCATCTCGGGCAGGGCCTCCACCCAGCCGTCGGCGACCGTCTCGACGACCCGGGGGACGCTCATCGCCCCACGGACCTTGGCCCAGCCGTCGGAGAACACCGGCGGCAGCAGCATCGGGTAGACGGGATCGTGGATGGCCATCGCGGTGCCCCGCTCCACGATCGGGTCGGCCTTGCCCCACCAGTGGGCGTGCCACGCGGCCAGCTCGTCGACGGCCTGCTCGGCGTCGGCCTGGCCCATGCCCTCGACCTGGCTGACGGCCCGGTACGAGCCCACGTCCTCCAGCACCAGCACGAACTGGTGGGTCTCGGGATCGACGGCGCCGAAGTGGCAGCGGGGGACCCGGATGGGACTCTCGGCGGCCAACTCGCGGTAGAAGCCGACCTCGCGGATGTTGAGGCGCAGGATCTGGGCCGTGAAACGGGCCGTCTCGTCGAGGCCGGGCATCTTGACGACCACAGTGCCGGGGCCGTCGCCCTCGAGCGTGGCCCGGTAGATGGCGCCGATCATCCCGACCCCGGTGCCGATGTCGGCCATGTCGGCGATCCGCACGGATGCGCCCATGGCCTGGGACAGCCAGTCGTCGTCGATGTCGTCGATGCCGTCGGGAATCGGTGGCTCCATAGTCACCTCCTGCCGGCTTCGACGCTACATCACGCCGAACCGGAGGGACCGGATGACTGGGGGGCAGACTCAGGCGATTCCTCACCGTGATGGAGGCTCCAGGCCCAGCGCACCGCTTCGGCGACGACGGCTGGATGGAACGTCATGCAGGCCAACTGCCGTTCCGCCTCGCTGATGGTGTCGCCGCACTCGACCAGGCACAGGGCCATCCGCCGGGCTCGTGGCTGCTGCTGGTCCACGGCGTCGGGAATCGAGTTGACCGCCAGGAACTCGCCGTGGCGTCGCTGTACGGACTCGGGCAGTCGCTGCACTTGGCGGTGGCTGAGTCGCGGCAGCCGGAGACGGACGGCCAGGGTCGTCGATCCCACTGATCGGGCAGCCTGGAAGCGGCAGGCTCGCGCCACCGTCTTGGCCATGGCGCTGCGGGCGCCGCCCTCGTATCCGATGCCGAGGGTGCTGGCCGTCTCCCGCAGACTGACGCGCGTGCTGCCGGTCTCTTCGAGCAGGTCGGCGCAATGGCGCAGGAACCAGGTGGTGGATGGTCCCAACGTCGCCAGCCAGAACTGTTCGACGTAGGCAGACCTGGGATCGTGGCCGAGGGCATCGATGCGCTGGTCGAGCCACGGGATCAGCGCAATCTCTTCGGAGTTGATGATGGCCGTTGGGAGGGTGATGGATGAAGTCATGATGTTTCTCCAAGAAGGACGAACGCTCTCGCGAGCGCCTGAACTACAACACGCCGGTTAGCGCTCCTTCCGATATATTTGAATTGTGAGAATTTGTCAATAGAGAATATTTGGGGACTGATTCTACGGATTCCGCAATCATCGGTTTTCGCACCTCGCACAGGCAACGCTGGCGGCGCTACGATTCGCAGGGTGCACGCGGATGCTGCCGCGGCGGCCGCACGGTTGGTTGATGCCGCGGAGCGCGTGACCGTGCTCACCGGCGCGGGTATCTCCACCGACAGCGGCCTGCCCGACTTCCGAGGGCCGAAGGGCCTCTGGACGCGTGATCCGGCAGCGGAGCGGGCCTCCAACATCAACGTCTACGTGTCCGACCCCGAGGTCCGGCGAAGCGACTGGGCCCGCCGGGCCTCGGGGGCGCTGTGGGCAGATGTCGAGCCCAACCGGGGCCACGAGGCTCTGGTGCACTTGGAGAGGCGGGGCAAGCTCCGCCTGCTGATCACCCAGAACGTGGACGAACTCCACCAGCGGGCCGGCAGCGATCCCGAACGGGTAGTGGAGATCCACGGCACCACCCGCAAGGTGCAGTGCTTGTCGTGCGACTACCGCGACGACATCGAGGTCGCGCTGGAGCGGGTGCGGGCCGGCGAGGAGGACCCCGAGTGCCCGCGCTGCGGGTGGCTCCTGAAGGCGGCCACCGTATCTTTCGGCCAGAGCCTCGACCCGGTCGACCTGGCTCGGGCCGAGCGGGCCGCCCTCGAGTGCGACCTGTTCCTGGCAGTCGGTACGACGCTGGCCGTATCGCCCATCAATATGACCGCCCCCCTGGCCGTGCAGTCGGGGTCTCGCATGGTCATCGTGAACGGCGAGCCCACCGAGTTCGACGCGCTGGCCGACGTGTTGGTCGGCGGCTCCATCAGCGAGGTCCTGCCCGTCATCTGTGGTCTAGTTCTCCAGGGTGGCTAAATCCCGACAAGACAGGTAGGATTTTCGCCAGAGGCCGAGCTTGCGAGGCCGTGGCCCGAGCGGCCTGTGAGCGAAGCGAACAGGAGCGGACAACCGATGGCGAGCTTCAGGGAACTATTGGCGCAGGCCAAGGCCGAGATCCGCGAGGTCGACACCGCCGGCGGCGAGGAGCTGCTGGCCGAGGGCTGGACTCTCCTGGACGTGCGCGAGCCCGACGAGTACGAGCAGGGAGCCATCGCGGGCTCCGTGCACATCCCCCGGGGCCAGCTCGAGTCGAGCATCGAGAACCGGGTGCCCGACCGGTCCACCCCTTTGGTGGCCATGTGCGCGGGCGGCGTGCGCTCCGCCTTCGCGGCGGTGACGCTCACCCAGATGGGCTACACCGACGTGGTGTCCATGGACGGCGGCTTCAACAAGTGGAAGGACGAGGGCCGGGCCTGGGCGCGGCCCCGCACCCTGTCGCCCGACCAGCGCAACCGCTACCAGCGCCACCTGCTGGTGCCCGAGGTGGGCGAGGAGGGGCAGCTCAAGCTGCTCGACGCCAAGGTCCTGCTGCTCGGCGCGGGCGGGCTCGGCTCGCCGGCGGCGCTGTACCTGGCGGCCGCGGGAGTGGGCACCATCGGCGTCATCGACATGGATGTGGTCGACGAGTCCAACCTCCAGCGCCAGGTGCTGCACAACGTCGACCGGGTGGGCGACCGCAAGGTCGACTCGGCCAAGAAGACCCTCACCGCGCTGAACCCCGACGTCAACGTGGTCACCTACGACGCCCGGCTTGGCGCCGACAACGTGATGGAGATCCTCGACGGCTACGACGTGGTTGTAGACGGGGCCGACAACTTCCCGAGCCGCTACCTGCTCAACGACGCCTCGGTCAAGCTGGGCATACCGGTGGTGCACGGGTCGATCTTCCGCTTCGAGGGCCAGGTCACGGTGTTCGACCCCCGCAACGGGCCCACCTACCGTGACATGCTGCCCGAGCCCCCGCCGCCGGAGGTGGCGCCGAGCTGCGCGGAGGCCGGGGTGCTGGGCGTGCTGCCCGGCATCGTCGGCAGCGTGCAGGCCCTAGAGGCCATCAAGCTGATCCTGGGGGTGGGGGACTCGCTGCGGGGCCGCCTGGTGGCCTTCGACGCGCTGGAGATGAGCTTCCGCGAGTTCAAGCTGCGGCCCGACCCCTCCAACGAGGTGACCTACGACAACCGGGACCGCATCCAGGTCGGCGAGCTCGACGGCCTCTGCATGCCGACCCTCTCCTAGGTGCCGAGCTTGCGCGGCCGTGGCCCGAGCGGCCCCGTGAGCGAAGCGAACGGGAGCGGATTGGCAGCCATAGTTCTGGCGGCCTGACCGCAACCTAGACTCCGGGGGTTCGATTCCTGCCCAGAGGCCGAGCTTGCGCGGCCGTGGCCCGAGCGGCCTGTGAGCGAAGCGAACAAGAGCGAGACAGAAGGACCGCGCCATCGGACAGTTGCTGAACAATCTCCGTGGGCGCGTAGTCAGTCTGCTGCCCTTCGGCACCTCCTGGATCCTGTGGGGACTGGTCTTCAACGGGCTCACCACCTACGGGTACCTGGTGGTGGCCCAGCGCGCCCTGGGCGACGACGGCTACGGCAGCCTGGCCGTGCTGTGGGCCCTGGTCAACATCGGTGGATTCGGCCTGTTCCAGCCCCTCGAGCAGGAGGTGGCCCGGGCCACCGCCGACCGGGCCAGCCGGGGAGTGGGCAGTGCACCGGTACTGAGTCGAGCGGGAGTGCTGGGCGCGGCGCAGTTCGTACTGGTGTGCGCGGGCCTGCTGGCGGCCTGGCCGCTGGGACTCGACAGCCTGCTCGACGGGCGGCCCGAGCTGCTTCTGGCCCTCGTTCTCGCCCTGGGCGCCTTCGCCGGGTCCCAACTGGTGCGGGGCATCCTCGGCGGCCGCCACATGTTCGACCGCTACGCCTGGTACTTCGTAGTCGAGGGCGGGGCCCGCATGGCCCTGGCCGTGGTACTGGCAATCGTCGGCGTGGCCGCGGTGGGCGCCTACGGGCTGGCCATCGCCTTCGCACTGGTGGTCGCCACGGTCGCCGCGGCCGGCCCCCGCCGGCCCTTCGTGCGACCCGGGCCCCCCGCCACGTACCGGGAGCTCACGCCGGCCCTCGGCTTCCTGCTCATCGCCGCCATCGGCGAGGCCTTCATACTCAACGTCGGGCCGGTGGCGGTGGACATCGTGGCCGGCGACGAGCTGGGTGCCGAGGCGCCAGGCGTGTTCCTGAACGGCATGCTCATCGCCCGCATCCCGCTGTTCTTCTTCCAGGCGGTGAAGGCCAGCCTGCTGCCGAGCCTGGCCACTCTGGCCGGCCACGGCGACCTCGTCGGGTTCCGCAACATGCAGCTCAAGATCGTGGCCGCGGTGGCGGCCGTGGCCCTGGTGACCACCGCCGCGGCTGCGGTGATCGGGCCGCCGGTCGTGCGGGTGGTGTTCGGTGACGAGCTGGGCCGCAGCGACATGGCCCTGCTGGCCGCCAGCGGGGGAGGCCTGATGCTGATGCTGTCGCTGGCGCTGGGACTGGTCGCGCTGGACCACACCCGGCTGGCGGTGGTCGGATGGATCGCCGGGATCGCCGCCTTCGCGGGGGTGGTCAGCTTCGACTTCGAGCCGTTCCTGCGGGTGGAGCTGGCTCTAGTGGCCGCGGTGCTGGCCGGTTCGCTGGTGGCCGGCTCCCTGCTTCGTCTGGAGTACGCAGCCCACACCCGCGAGTCCTAGACGGCGAGCGGTCTCGGCCTAGGAGACTGTTGAGTAATGCCGATTTCGCGCAGTACACAACCTTCTGACCTGCGGTTTTGTGACAGCGATATCGCGATTTTGGGACATAATCAACACTCTCCTAGACGACTCCCGCGAAGGCGAGGTCGCATCCCTCGCGGACCTCGTCGGCCTGCTTGAGGAAGTAGGCGTCCTTGGCCGGCCAGGTGTGGCCCTCGTCATGACGCACGAGCATGTAGCCCATGCCGTGCGTCTGGTAGGTGCCCCCTCCCGACCTCGACACATCCTCGATCAGCGCCCGGTCCACGCTGGCAGGGATCTCCCGCCATCCCAGCACCGCATCGAGGTCGTGGCGCGCGATCATCAGGGCGCCGCCGGCGAGGCTGGCCGAGCTCCGCTCGGCGCGGTTCCGGAAGCGGTGGATGGTCCGGTCCGAGTTGGCCAGGTACACGTACTCGGCCGCCTTCCCGACCAGGGCAGCCCGGGCGTACTCGTGGGCCAGCACCAGGTCCCACAGATGCTCAGGGCCGTAGAAGTCGTCGTCATCGAACTTCGTGAGCAGCGCGCCGGTCGATTCGGCCACCGCCACGTTGAGCACCGCACCAAGCGGTTCGGGCGCGGCCACGGGCACCGCCCGGGTCGGCAGGTCGATGGAATCGAGCAGCTTGTCGATGGCCGGCGCGTCGAAACCCTCGCCGTGCATGGCCAGCACGAGTTCGACTCGGGGGTATGCCTGGGTGGCCACCGCCTCGACGGCGGCAGCCACGCGATGGGGCCGCCGTGTGGCCAGCAGCACCGATACCAGCGGCAGGGGCGGGCCGGCGCGCTCGCCGGAGGCGAGAACCTGGCGTGCTCGCGCTCGCAGCGAGTGGTCCCGCAGCGCGCAGCGGCGCATGGCGATGCTCAGGGACTCCCGCTCGTGGGGATCAGCGGTCGCGACCCGGTCGTCGGTCATGAGCGAGTAGAGGTCGGACCCCAGGTATCGGCCCAACTCAGGATCTGGTCCGGTTAGGCGGACCACCATGCCGGTCGCCGCCATCGCGGCCAGCCTGCCCGCCCTTGTGACCACGTCGGGGTGGTGGTCGGCCGAATCGTCGGCGTGGTGGGCTCGACCCAGCCTCTTGAGCCGGAGAGGATCCAGGCCCCGGCGCAGCACGGACCTCGTGGTGGTAGGGGAGGAGCGGTGAGCGGCGGGCCAATTGTGGGGGTTGAAGCTCTCGGCATCGAAGGCCGGCACCGAAGCCGACGGGTCCAGCTCGGAGAGGACCACCACCGTGTCCACCGGCACGCCGCGACCGTGGTCGGGCGTGTCGGCCACAACCACCTGGGTCTGCGGGCTGATGGTCCTGTCCACGTCGGCGGCGGCGGCGAAGACGGCCGTGGAGACCGGTCCGACGGTCGTCATCTTCGGCCCGAGCCGGTAACGGGCCTGCGTCCTGTACCGCAGCCTTACACCGGCCTCGGTGAGGCGCTTCCTGGTGATGACACCGACACTGCCTGCGGCCCACCGGCAGAACTCGCGGGCGTCTTCGAGGCTGCGGATCCTCGACGCCTCCCTCATGATGGACCGGACGACGCTGAAGCCCCGCCTGAAGTTGCGACTGAGGAAGTGCCGGAGCCGGCGCAGCCGCCGTGCTGTGCGGCGATAGAGCCAGCGCACCGCGCGGGCCCCGCGGGCGAGAGACAGCCGGGGCGTGTCCGCCGAGATCTGCGCCCAGACGTCGACGTCCAGGTCGTCGGGGTCCATGGGCGTCACCGCTTCACATCGGGACAGGGCGACACCCCTGCGAGAGGCGCGGTGCAGGGCCCAGGCTCTCACGATGCTCACTCCGGCCTGGGGGTCGACCGGATTGGTGGACGCAGCCGGATCAGGTCCGAGCCGCTGGCGCAGCCTCGTGATGGCGTCGGGACCCACGCTCGCGTCGCCCGGCATCGTGATGTGGAATTGGGCCGCGGGGTACGCCTCGAGCGCGGCGCCCACCGCGCCGAATCGGACCCGGTGGTCGCCGGCCAGCAGCCGCCTCAGCTTCTCGTGATCTGCGGACCGGGTCGAGTCCCCACCGGGCGGCTCCTCGATCCAGACCGCCAGGTCGTGGACCTTGCCGGCGAGGATCTGCTCCACGGTCTCGATCTGCGCCACGTCGCCGGACCCGGTCGCCCGCAGGGTCACCACATACTGCGGCACGGTGAAGCTGCGGCCCGGGGTCGCCCGCCTGAATCCGTGGTGGGCGATGAGCTGCGAGATCTTGGCCCGCTGCAACTCCAGGCTGGCGGACTCGTCGGCGCTGGGCGCCGCCCCCTCGCCCTGGTGCCAGCACATGGCGTCGCGGGCCGGCACCAGCAGCCCGCCCCGGGTGTAGGCGCGGTAGCCGAACTCGGTGTCCTCGGTGCCCCACTGGGTGAAGCTCTCGTCGTAGCCGCCCACGGTCTCGTAGAAATCCTTGGAGATTCCCAGGTTCCCTCCTGTCACGGCTCTGAAGATGTCGTCCTCTCTGGTGAGGTCGTCGGTGCGCGACATGTGGAACTCGATCCACTCCGGCCTCTGTGAGGGACGTCCGGCGAAGAGATCCTCGAGTGAGCCGGCCCGGCCGCGGACGTCGCCGGCGCCGATGCCCGCCACGTCCACATGCGCCCGGAAGCCGAGCGTGAGCACGTCGCCGGCGGCGTGGTGCCAGCGAGCGTGCCCCGCCAGCCAGCCCGCCTCCGGCATCATGTCGCAGTCGAGGAACACGAGGATGCCGTGCGAAGCGGTGCGCGCCCCGGTGTTGCGGGCCCGTGCCAGCCCGAACCCGAGGTCCTCCTGATGGACTACCCGCACAGCCAGCGGGCTGCCCGAAGGGGTTCCGAGCGGCGGGTCCGAGCCGTCGTCCACGATCACGACCTCGAACAGTTCCGGCGGATAGTCCTGACCCTCGAGGGCGGCCAGGGTCAGCTCCAGCGCCTCAGGGGCCTCGTAGTAGGTGACGACCACGCTGACGGGCAGCGTCGGGCGGAACGTCTCCGGCGGCTCGACGGCGAGGGACGTCCATTCGTTTCCGCCAACATCGGCCGGGGGCGGCGCGCTGCTCATTCGACCATCATCGCGCCGTCGAGCACTTTGTCGGCGTCCTCCTTGGCGATCGGCGCTCTGACCGCAGCGGCCATGAGCAGCACCCAGCTGTAGGAGAACCACAGCACGAAGCTCTCCGTCACGTTCTCCACCAGAAGGAAGGCTACGAGCGCGGCCCACATCCAAGTGTCGGCTTCGGGTCGCCGCCACAGCGCCAGACCGGCGTTGCGGACGCCCAGGACCACTATGACCGCGAAGGGTATCGCACCAAGAAGGCCCAGCCCGAGGCCCACTTCGACCAGGCTGTTGTGAGCGCTGCCGCGCCGCAGCAGCACATGTTGAGTCAGTTCCTCTATGTCCCAGAAGGTGAAGAACCCGTGGCCGCCCAGCGGCCGCTGGAGGATCCGTTCCCAGACCAGGCTCCAGATGGTGCGGCGCTGGCTGAGGGTGGGCACGTTCCAGACCGCGACCAGGGCGGCGGCCGCGGCCACCGCGCTCGCGCCGGCCGCGGCCGCGGTGACCTTGGCGGCGTGGCTCCTGTCCCGGCGTCCTGCGACCCGGTGGTAGAGCAACGGAAGGCTTGACGCCACCGACGCGGCGATGAGAGACACCCACGCGGTGCGGCTGCCCGCGCCGACCAGGGCCGCTGTTGAGCCCAGCGCCAGCCCGACCGCCGCCAACCGCATGGCGCGTCTGGGGGCCAGAACGAAGCGCAACCCCGCCAGAACGCCGATCGCGGCCAACGGGGCCAGGGAGTTGCGGTTGGTGTACACGCCCTTCCAGTAGTCGTTGGGCCCGAGACCCAGGTCTGGTCGCAGCACGATCAACAGCAGGCTGGCGCCGACCGCTGCTGCGGCCACCACCCCGATTGCGGCCGCAGTGTCGCCGGCATCGAGCCGGGCAATCGCCCATGCCAGCAACGCCATCCCGACGTAGACGGACGAACGCCACACAGTTGCGGTGGGGTCCACGCTCCACAGCGAGGAGGCGAGCGCGGCCAGCGCGAACCAGGCCACCGCAATCGTGGCGATCCGCTCGGAGGGTTCGAGGGGTCGGCGCGGCGCCCTCGACATATCCCATGCGGCCAGTGCCGCGCCGGCGACGGCCGCCGCGGCGAGGAACGGCCACACCGCCAGGTCCTCCCAGCGGCCGGTGCGGTCCAGCACGCTCTTGGAGAACAGCAGCACCGGTCCGTTGGTCAGTACGAGCAGGGCGGCGGACGCAATCGCCACCCTGAAGACCCGGGCACCGAACGCGTGGTTCTTGACAGCCTGCCGGCCGGTGTCAGCAGACTCCAGCGAAGCGGGGGTCGCAGCCATCGGGCTGATCCTAGGATTGTCGCGGTGAGTGACCGGGACCAGCAGCTTCACGATCTCACACGTCCCCCGTCCTCGGCGTCCTATCTGAGGGAGGCGTGGAACAGGCGGGAGTTCGCCATCCTGGTTCCGGCCCAGGATCTCCGGGCCCAGAACATGGGCACCGTCCTGGGGCAACTGTGGCACATCGCCAACCCCGCGCTGCTGGTCGGCGTCTACTTCCTGATCTTCGGAGTCGTCATCGACACCAGCCGCGGGGTCGAGAACTTCCTGGGCTTCCTGATTGTCGGCGTGGTGCTGTTCCATCTCACCCAGCGGGTGGTGCAGGACGCGGCGGTCTGCATCAGCCGCAACCTGGGTCTGATCCGATCGGTCCAGTTCCCCCGCATCCTCCTGCCGACGGCGACCCTCAACGGCCAGACTGCCGCCTTCGTGCCCGCGCTGGTCCTGGCCATGGTCGCCGTGGTCGCAACCGGCGAGCGCCCGTCGATGAGATGGCTGGCACTGCCCGCGGTGCTGGCGGCACAGTTCCTGTTCAACTTGGGTGCGGCGCTGCTGGTGGCCCGGATCGGGGCGGCGCTGTCGGATCTCCAGCAGCTGTTGCCCCACCTGTTCAGGCTGCTGTTCTACGCCTCGGGCGTGATATTCAGCGTCGAGGCCTTCGTGACCAGCCCTGGCTGGAGAAGGGCGTTCGCCCTGAACCCGATCTACGACGTGATCACCTGCGCCCGCTGGTGCCTGGTGGGCGAGCCCGCCGACGGCTGGGTGGTGGCCGGCCTGCTGGCCTGGTGCATCGCCCTGCCGGTGGTCGGCTTCGTGGCCTTCCACCGGTCCGAGCAGCGGCTGGGAGCGTGACGGCGATGGGTGCGGCTGTCACCGTGCGGGTGCGAGACGCCCACGTCTACTACCGGGTCTACGAGGACCCCGTTCCGGGACTGAAGCAGATCTTCGCGCAGGGCCGGGCCCGCCGCCGGTACCGCACGATCCGCGCCCTGCGGGGCGTGAGCCTGGACCTGCACGAGTCCGAGACCCTCGGCCTGATCGGAGCCAACGGAGCGGGCAAGACAACCCTGCTCTCCGCCATGACGGGGTTGCTGCCGCTGGAATCGGGCACGATCCACGGGCGCTGCAGGCCGTCACTGCTGGGAGTGTCCTCCGCCCTGCGCCCGGCACTGTCGGGCCGGCGAAACATCCTCATCGGCGGGCTGGCCCTTGGCTTCACCAAGGCCGAGATCTCCAGCCGCGCCGACGAGATCATCGACTTCTCGGGACTGCGGGACGCCATCGACCGGCCCATGCGGACGTATTCCTCGGGGATGAGGGCCCGACTCCATTTCGCCATCGCAACGGCCCGGACCCCCGACATCCTACTGATCGACGAGGCCCTCGCGGTGGGGGACGAGGACTTCCGCCGCCGCAGCGCCCAGCGCATCGACGAGATCAGGTCGGCGGCCGGTTCGGTGGTGCTCGGGACCCACGTCATGGACGAGATCGAGCGGCACTGCGACCGGGTCGCGTGGCTCGACGACGGCGTGCTCGAGACGGTGGGCGAGCCCGGCGAGGTCGTGGCCGCCTACCTGGCTTCGACCGCGCCCCGCTGATCCGGCCGGACCTCCTCGGCCTGCGTGCCGGCGGATGTCTCCTACTGATCCGGGGGCCTGGCGCGACGGGTGCGTCCCGCCAGGAAGCCCGCTCCCCAGGCAGTGTGCATCACCGCGAACGCGGCTGCGGCCCGCGCCCGGTCGAGCCGGCCCGGCAGCCCGTCGCTCAGGCGGGTGGCGGCCACCGCGCTGGCGCCGGCGTACAGCACCGGCAGGGCCGCGCCCCTCCAGCGTCCCAGGGCCAGCTCGAACACGGAGAGCGCCAGCCCGGCGATCAGGGCGGGAGCGGCTAGCTGGCGGATACGAAGAGACCGGGGATTGCGTACCAGCATGGCGCGCTTCCATGCCCCGTACGCGAAGTACTGGCGGGCGAGACCGGAGTAGTCCGAGCGGGGCACGTAGTCGACCACGAGGCTCGGATCGAGCCACACGGCGTGCCCCTGCTCGCGCAGCCGCCAGTTGAGCTCGTAGTCCTGGTTGCGCCCGAAGGTCTCGTCGAAGCCGCCGACCGACTCTAGGGCCTCGCGGTCGAACACTCCGAGGTACACGGTGTCGGCCGGCCCGGAGCGCCGTCCCCGGCGGAAGGCCGCTGGGCCGCCCCCGAAGGGCGACCCCATCGCGGCCGCGATCGCCCCCGGCAGGCCGGCGGCGCCGACGGGGCGCTGCACACCGCCCACGTTGGCCGCCCCGGTGCGAGCCAGCGTGGACACGGCCCGCTCCAGGTAGTCGGGCGGAAGCCGCGACTGGGCGTCCACCCGGGCCACGATCGGGCCCTTCGACGCCGCCACTGCGAGGTTGAGGCCCGCCGCGGCGGTGCCCGCGGGGTTCTCGATCACCTGCAGGGGCAGATCCATGCCGTTGCCGGTGACCGCCTGCTCGGTGCCGTCGCGGCTGGGGGCCACGGCCACCGTCACGTCGACGGCGCCGCGGTACGTCTGGGAGCCGATGGCTGCGAGACACTCGCCTATCACCGCGGCGCAGTCCCGGGCCGGCACCACCACCGAGATGTGCGGCAGGTGGTCGCGGGCGGCTGGGGGGCTGTTCACCGGCCCGACCCGCGGGCCATCACGAGGAGGCTCTTCACCATGATCTCCCAGTCGAGCAACGGCGACCAGTTCACAACGTATTGCAAATCGTGGCCCAGCTTGTAGGCGGCGTCGGTCTGGTAGTGGCCCTGAGTCTGAGCCAGGCCGGTTATGCCGGGAGGGATGTCGTGACGCCGGCCGTATCCGGCGATCTGCTCCTCGAGCCGGGCCACCAGCGCGGGTCGCTCGGCCCGGGGCCCGACCAGCGACATCTGACCGGTGAGGACATTCCAGAGTTGCGGCAGCTCGTCGAGCCGGGTCCGCCGGAGCCAGGCCACGCCGGCGATCACCCTGGGGTCGTCGGCGACGGCCAGCTCCGGCCCGGCCTGCTCGGCGTCCGGCGTCATGGTCCGGAACTTCACCATGACGAACGTCCGGCCCTCCATGCCCACCCGTTCCTGGCGGTAGAGCACCCCCCGGCCGGCCCGCAGGCGCACGTACAGGGCTACCGCAAGGGTCAGCGGTATCGCGAACGGGGCCAGCACCAGCAGGTAGACGAGGTCGAGGAGGCGCTTGAAACGCAGCCGGCAGGCGGGCAGGGCGTGGGCTCGCAGCGCCACGAAGGGCATACCACCGATCTGGCGGGTCCGCTGCAGCCCCAGCAAGGTGTCCGACGGAGTGATGCGCCGGTAGACCCCCACCTGGCGCCCCTCGAGTTCGGCGAGCGGCTCGGGATAGATGATGTCCAGCGACTGGCGCGACAGCAGCAGCAGATCGGTGGCCGCGCACCGGTCCACCTCCGCGGCGACGTCGGAGAACGTGCCCGCCTGGCCGGCGATCTCCGTGGCCTGCTTCGACTCGGCCAGATGGCGCCGCGCCGACTCCACATCGTCGGCGTCTCCAACCAGCAGCACGCGGGGCTGCCCGAAACGGCGCCTCCTCACTTGCCGGGCCAGCCAGCGGTTGAACGACACCACGAGGCTCGCGGCCGCGGCCAGGACCACCAGGTTGGCCCGGGGCATCAGGTAGCGGCCGCTGAGCAGGCTCACGGTGGCGTCGGCCCCCACCGCCAGCAGGGTGAGCATCGTGGCCCGTGGCAGCCAGGGCGGCGGGCCCAGCCGCTGCTCGTACTCGTAGAGGCCGCCGAAGTAGTAGACGGCCATGTGCAGGCCGGTCGCCACCGCGAAGCCGACCGCGTAGTGCGACAGCGGGTAGGTGGGCCAGTTCATCCCGAAGCGCACCGTTGTGATCGCGACCATGAGCCCGAAGAGCGTGGTCGCGTCGATCAGGTACAGGTACCGGAATCCCAGTCTCCGCAGGAGGCCGGTCCTCACGGGGATCGCATCAGGGGCGGCAGCGGCACATCGACGTCGAACGCTGCGGGCGCCGCGGCCAGGTTCCACAACAGCATGGCCATCCGGGCCCGGTCCGCTTCGTCGCCGGGATTGAAGTTCGTCGGGCCGTCGCCGGGAGGCTGGAAGTCGGCGTCGATCCAGAGGCGATGCTCCACCAGCCATCGGGCGGCCTCCAGGTAGAAGTCGTTGATCCCGACGTCGGTGAACGGCACGGGGTGATTGCTGTAGGTGCGTCCGGCGAAGCGCCACAGGAAGGCCGCCAGCTGCGCGGCGTTGAGCCGATCATTGGGGCAGAACAGCGGCGCGTCCCGGCTGCATCCCTGGGTGATGCTCTGGTCCACCATCCATCCCACCGCCTGCGAGTAGTAGCTGTCGGGCTCCACGTCGTCGAACGTCAGGGATCCGTCGACCGACTGCGGCTCGCCCGCGAAGCGCCACAGGAACGCGGCGAACTGGGCTCGAGACACGGAGCGCTCCGGCGAGAACGTCGTCGCCGTCGTTCCCTGGGTGATCGCCGTATCGGTCATCCACAGCACCGCCTCCGCGTAGGGGGCGTCCCGCCGGACGTCGGTGAAGGGAAGGTTGTGGACGGTGTGGCCGTCGCCGGTGTGGGATCCCTGCAGCGTCAGCTTCGTGGACAGCAGGGGATTGCAGCCGGGCGCGCGGCGGCAGCCCAGCACGAGGGCGTAGTAGAAGCGATAGCCGTAGGGTTGCCCGTCCTCGTCGCGGACCTCCAGAGTCCGGTCCGATCCCACCAGGGTCACCAGCGAGTCGTCGATCCGGCCGGAGGGCCCTCCGGCTCCGATGTAGATCTCCACGATCTCGCCCACATCCAGATCGGCGAAGGGGTACGCCGCGAGCCACTGGCTGATCTGGTCGACGGTGTAGGTGCGCTCCCAGGAGTGGGTGGGATTCTGGGGCTCGCCGTTGGCGTCGGGAGCGGCGTCGAAGGCGTCCGGCTTGGCCATCAGGTACGGCATAGGCTCCCGCCGGGTCTCCTCGTTGGCCGCGGTGTGGCCCCCGTTGGAGGAGCTGTAGAAGGCGACGATCACCTCGGGGTCGCCCCCACCCGCCGGCTGGTGGGTGAGCACGGTGTCGTCGGTGGCGTCCACCTGGCTCCTCCAGGCGTCATGGCCCGGTTCGCTCTCGAAGTCCCAGGCCTGGTACTCCTGGTCCCGGGTCGTCGCGTACAGGTCGAACGGCGATGACCACTCGGCCCGATCCTCCATGATGGCCACGGCGTAGCTGCGGGCCGCGACGGCCTGGGCCTTCAGGGCCTCAGCCGGCCAGCTGTGGGGCACCTCGTCGAGGCCGTAGAGGTACTGCTGCATGGCCAGCTCGCCGATCACGAGGCAGTACTGGTTGGCGCCGGCATTGCCGCAGTTGGCGATCCCGTCGGCGGCGGGGGTGAGCTCGAACTGCCCGTGCGCGTAGCGTTCGGCGCCGTTGGTCGTATTGGAGACCCGGACGACCTCGCCGTCGTTGAAGCTCACCGTCAGCACCGTCCCGCTGCAGAAGCCGCGGCACCAGTCGATGTTGCTGGAGTTGATGTACCAGCCGCCGTCGCCGCGGCGCACGGTCAGCGTGTTGACGGTGGTGTCCAGGAACTCTCCGTCCCTGTACACGGTCAGCAGGCCCGAAGGCCTGAACACCGTCGTGTCGTGGACGGCGATGCGCACGTCGACGTCGTCGGGCACCCGGGCGGGATCGGTCCTCAAGGTGGTGCTGTCGTAGTAGAAGGCGAGGATCTCCTGGTAGGTGTGGCCGGCCTCCGCTCGCCCGAGGGCGCCGTACTGGCTCATGCCGCTTCCGTGTCCCCAACCCCCGCCGATGAAGGTGAACTCGTCATCGGACGGGCCGTGGGGATGGGCTGCGGCCGGCGCGGCGAGAACCCCGGCGGAGACCGCAGCGGCCATCAGCAGGCCTACGAGCGAACGAATGGGATGGGAAGGCATGAAACCACCGTCTTCTGCCGACGCCCGCGGGCGAGAGGCTAGCGCCTGCCCGATCCCGTGAAGTGGACGGTCGCGGCGTCGGCGGCGCTTCCCGCTCCAACGCCCCACCGGCGAGGGTGCCGAGCGGGGCGTGTATTCAGCGGACGACCGCGATGGTGTCGCCGGCGCCTACCGAGTCGCCCACCTTCACCCGGATCTCGGAGACCGTTCCGGAGCGGCCCGCGGCGATGTTGTTCTCCATCTTCATGGCCTCGAGCACGGCCACCGGCTGGCCCGCCTCCACTTCGTCGCCCACATCCACCAGCAGCTTGATGATCGTGCCCTGCATCGGGACGGAGACCTCCGCGGCGCCGCCGCCGAGACTCGACGGTCCCCGAGCCCGTCTGCGGGCCGCGCCGGGCTGCTCGGAGTCGCCGCCGTCGGCCGGCGGCGTCCATAGCGCGACGCTGAAACGCTTGCCGTCCACCTCTGCCTCTATCTCGTGGCGCACCCCTTCTCGGGAGGCACCCGGATCGGCGCCGGACCCGGCGGGCAGCGACTCGGGCAGCGACGCGAAGTCGAGCCGTTCCTCCACCCAGCGCGTCGAGTGGGTCACCGCCGCGAAATCGGGGTGAGCGAGGATGGCTTGCGCCGCTCCGATGGTGGTGGCCACGCCCGCGATCCGCGTCTCGGACAGGGCCCGCAGCGCGCGGCTGATGGCGACGTTCCGGTCGCGGCCCCACACGACGAGCTTGCCGATGAGGTTGTCGTAGTAGGGGCTGATCCTGTCGCCGGCCTCGTAGCCGCCGTCCCAGCGGGTGGCGTATCCCTGAGCGGGCCTCAGCTCGGTCACGAGGCCGGGGCAGGGGAGGAAGGCGCCGCCGGCCGTATCCTCGGCGTTGACCCGCACCTCGATGGCGCAGCCGTCGAGGGCGATGCCGGCTTGCGTCAAGGCCAGCGGCTCACCGGCCGCCACCCGCAGCTGCTGCTCCACCAAGTCTATGCCGGTCACCATCTCGGTGACCGGATGCTCTACCTGGAGCCTCGTGTTCATCTCCAGGTAGTAGAACGCGCCGTCGGCGTAGAGGAACTCGACGGTGCCCGCGTTGACGTAGCCGCAGCCGCGGGCCACCGCCACCGCCGCCTCGCCCATCGCCTCCAGGACAGCCGGATCGATGCTGGGCGCGGGCGCCTCCTCGATGAGCTTCTGATGCCGGCGCTGGGCCGAGCAGTCGCGGCTCCCGAGGTGGACGCAGTTGCCGTGGGCGTCGGCGAGCACCTGAACCTCGACGTGGCGGGCGGCTTCGAAGTAGCGCTCCATGTACAGCTCGTCGCGCCCGAAATAGGCGAGCGCCTCGCGTTGTGCGGACTCGACCGCGGCGGCGGCCTCTCCGGCCTCCCTGACCACCTTCATGCCCCGGCCCCCGCCCCCGTAGGCGGCCTTGACGGCGACGGGCCAGCCGTGGGCCGCGCCGAAGGCTTCGACCTGGGCGGGGCCGATGATCGGCTCCGTGGCGCCCGGGACCGGGTCCACGCCGGCCCGGACGGCCGCGTCCCGGGCTGAGATCTTGTCCCCCATCACCGCGATCGCTTCCGGCGGCGGTCCGATGAAGGCGACGCCCTGGGCGGCGACGGCGCGCGCGAAGTCGGCGTTCTCGCTGAAGAACCCGTAGCCGGGATGGATCGCGTCGGCGCCGCTCCGCTCGATTGCGGCCACGATGGCGTCGGTGCGGAGATAGCTCTCCGCGGCGGCCGTACCGCCCAGCGAGTAGGCCTCGTCCGCCAGCCTCACATGCATCGCACCCCGGTCCTCGTCGGAGTAGACGGCGGCCGCGGTGACGCCCATCTCGCGGCAGGCTCGGATCACGCGGACCGCGATCTCGCCCCGGTTGGCCACCAGCACCTTCGAGAACATCACCGCATTGGATAGCCGATCGCGGCCCGGATCACACGGAATGCCTCCCGGCGTCCTTATTCCCGTAGCAGCCTCGAGGCGGAGATGACCAGGAAATCGTTGTGAGCGGCAAGCGGATCGCTCAGCGCTCCCTCCGGGAAGAAGTCGGGCACCCGATCGGCTCTGAGAACCACCACATCGGATTCGTCCAGGTCGTCGAGATTGTCCTCGTTGAGGCCTATCACCCGCGTGCGCAGGTAGTAGGAGACCCATGTGGGGCTCGTCACCGGGGGCACAGCCCATGCCAGCTCCGAGCCCGACAATCTCCCCACTTGCTCCAGCACGGCTCCCGCGTCGGCGGGATCGGTTATGTAGCGCTGCCGTGTCGAGCCGCCGGCCACCGCGACCAGCGTGCCCGCGATCACCACGGCCGCGAGCGCAGCCGGCAGGGGGCGCCAACGGCGGGGGATGGGACGGCGGACCCAGTCGGCGAGAGCCGCGAAGCCGATGGTCACCGGGGCCAGCCACGGGAAGTTCCACAGCCTGTGCACCCAGGCGCCCTGCTGAACCCCGAACGTGAGCGCAGCCGCGACCGCCAGCGTTATGGCGGTGGGCGCCCTCGTACGCCGGTCGATCAGCCCGGCCAGGAGGCAGGGCGCCAGAAGAACCCGCAGCCACACCGGCACCAGCATCTCCTCGGTGGCGAACCGCCACTGCCGGGCCAGGAACTCGCCGAAGGTGAAGGTCGGCCCGCCGGCGCCTCCCACCTCGTTGCTGGTGCGTATGGCCACCTGGTTGGCGAGATCCTCGAATCCGGCGGCGCTGAGCATCCACAGCGCAGTGGCGCCCGCGCCGAGCGCCGTGCCCGCGGCGACCGCGGCGAGCAGCCGCGGCCGGCCGCCCGGCAGCCACGACGCCGCCAACCTCCGCGGCCGTGCTGCGACCACCGCGCCGGCGCTCGGCTCCGTGCCACTTGACGGCGGCTCGCTGCCGTCGCGGCGCCCGGCGAGCAGCCACAGCATCACGAGCACCATGGCCGCTATCCCGATCCAGGACTGCATCGCGGCCAGCGCGGCGAATCCGGCCGCGGCGAGCGTGTCCCGGCGGCGCGGTTCGGCGCGGTGCATCGCCCACGACACCGCCGCGATGGTGGCCACCTGCAGCGAGAAGCTGACGCTGACCCGCGCGTACACGTAGTAGAAGCCGGTGCTCGCCATGGCCGCCACCGCCAGGAGAGTCGGCCCCCAGGCCAGGCCCCGGCCGCGAAGCAGCGACGCCATGAACACCGCCGTCGCCGCGCCCACCAGGAAGCTGGGCACCCGCAGCGCCGCGGCGCTGTCTCCGAGAACGCCCGTCGACACCACCGCCATGAACACCTGGAGAGGCGGATGATGGGCGTATGTGACGGCAACCGGAGGCGGGACGGCTCGCGGAGCTACGTCGTACACCGGCCTGACGTACGGCTCGACCGCCGCGCCGAAGCGCGAATCCACGACGCCCAACTCCCAGAAGTTGCGTGCCTGAAGGCCGAACAGGCCCAGTATGCGGCCGTCGTCGCTGTTGCCGAGAGGCAGGCCGAGATCGGGCAGCCAGACAGCGAGGAGGGCAGCCGCGATCAGTGCCACAACAGTCCATCCCGACGAGAGGCGTGCTGCCACCGAGCCGAGGGCCGCTCTCAACGCGGACACTCCCCGGCGTTCATCGGGCCACCCTAGCTTTGGCTTTCACCGGGAAACTCTATGCTGTGGCCCGTGAGCGCCCCCGACGGCTGCCTATCGGTGGTCATGCCCTGCTACAACGAGGCCGCCACCGTCGACGAGATCGTCTCCAGGGTGCTTGCCAGTCGCTACACCGGCGAGCTGATAGCGGTGGACGACGGTTCGACGGACGGAACGCGCCTCCGGTTGTCCCAGTACGACGATCCGCGCGTGAGGGTCCTGCAGCAGCCAGAGAACCGCGGAAAGGGCGCCGCGGTGCGGCGGGGCTTCGTCGAGGCGAGCCGCGAGTTCGTGGTGATCCAGGACGCCGACCTCGAGTACGACCCCGGTGACTGGGACGGGCTGCTGGCGCCGCTGGTGAGCGGAGACGCCGACGTGGTGTACGGAGTCCGCACGCAGGAAGGCTCGTCGCGTCGGGCCCCGTACTTCTGGCACATGATCTGCAACCGGATGCTGACCCTGCTGTCGAACATGCTCACCGGCGTGCGCCTGGCCGATGTGGCGACCTGCTACAAGGCGTTCCGCGTCGAGGTCGTGCGATCCCTCGACCTGCGCGAGAACCGCTTCGGGATCGACACGGAGATCACCGCGAAGGTGGCCGCGGGAGGCTGGCGCATCTGGGAGACCGGCATCTCCTACACGAGCAGGAACTATGCTGAAGGCAAGAAGATCACATGGAAGGACGGCGTCGCTGCCTTCGTGTGCATCCTGCGCTATGGGATCTCCGTACGGGTTCGCCCGTTGATCCAATCGACGAGGACCTCGAAGATCTCCTGAGACGGGCTTGACTGCGGCAGCCTCCGAGCGCGCCGCCAGCGTTCGGGATCGGCCAGGAACGCTTCCACCAGTCCGGGGTCGTAGCGGCTCAGCAAGGCGTTCTCACCGAGGCCGTCGGCCCGGTCGGTCCGGTCTCGCCACAGCAGCACGGGCACCCCCAAGAGCGCGCACTCCTCCTGGATGGAGCCTCCGTCGGTGATCGCGAACGGCGCCAGCGCGAGCGCCCTCACGAACTCGGCGTGAGGGACCATCGGCACAAGCTCCACGCCGGAGGCCTCGAGGCTGGCCCGGTCTGCGGAGGAGAGCGCCCGCCGGGTGGGCTCGTGCACGTACCAGCGCACCGGGGTCGTCTGCGCCAGCCGCGCGGTTACATCCACCAGCCCCTGTCGCCGACGTCGCCGGTGCAGGTTCTCCACCCGGTGCATGGTCACCACCACGGGGCGCGGCCGGTTCGGCGCGCGGTGCGAGCCGGCGCCTCCCGGCATGTCGAGCGTGGTCTGCGTACCTGCGGCGGGCGGCTCCAGGGCGGCGCGGAGCGCATCGCTGACCGTGTTGGACGATCCGGTGATGATCCGCCCACGCACGCGGCGCTTGCGCAGTTCCTCGGCGGCTGCTTCGTCGGGCGCGAAGAGCAGGTCGGCGAGCCGGTCGACGGCAACCCGGACGATCTCCTCCGGGAAGGGATGCAGCCACCGGTGGGTGCGAAGGCCCGCCTCGACATGGGCCAGTGCCAGCCCGGCGCGTCTTGCCATGAGCGCGCCGATCAGCGCCGTCGGCGTGTCGCCATGAACCACGCAGATCCCCGGGCGCCCGCCAAAGACGGTTCGATCGAGCCGCCGGGGCCGCGCCAGCTTGCAGCCGAGTCCCGCCGCCCACCACAGAGCCGCAGGCACCGAGTCGACGCTGCGCGTGCCTCCCATCCCGTGATCGGGCGCCCGCAACCCCAGCTCATCACGGAACGAATCCGACCGGTCGGCGTGCTGTCCGGAGTCGATCAGGCGGTAGGGGAGGCCCGCCGACTCCATGCGCCACAGCAGCGGCGCCAGCTTGATGTACTCGGCGAGGGTGCCGATGAAGACGTGGATCACGGCCCGGCACCGTCCGAACGCCGCGCCGGATCCGCTTCGACCGTCTTGTGCCTCGCCGCGAGGAGCTCCGAGACGGCCGCGGCCAGCAGGTCGCGCAGCAGCAACACAAGCCTGAAGCCGAATATCAATATGCCGAGAGCCAGGGGATCGGCTGCGCCGAGCAGTGACGGAACGGTCACCTCCACCACGCCGATTCCCTGTGGTGCGATCACGGAAAGGAATCGCAGGCCTCCCCAAGTGAGCACGAAAGCACCCGCGAGGCGCGCCGTCCCGAAGCCGTCGGCGGCCTCGAATGCGCGTATGTACAGGCAGAACACGGCGGCTGCCCAAGTCCAGTAGCAGGCCGACGCCGCGATCGTGTGCAGATAGCCCGGCCATGTGAATCCGCTGACCGGGGCCAGGCTGTCCAGGCCGCGTCGCCGCGCCACCGCCGCGACGGCACGTCCCGCCACCGACGGCGAAGCGGCGACGATCACCCCGACCGCGGAGACGAACGGGATTGCGAGGCCCCCGGGCAGCTCGCCGGCCCAGCCGAGCAGCACCAGGCCATAAGCCACCGACACGGCGAGGCTCACCGCCATCTCGAGCGCAGCGGTCAGGGCGAGTGGCCCCCCCGGAACGCCGCGGCGCTGCATCAGAGCCACGCGGCTGATCGCGAACGTGACCATCAGCGGCACGTACCTGGCCGGCAGGGAACGAGCCGCGGTGACGGCCAGATCCCTGAAGCGCGGGCGCTGGCCGAGAATGCGCAGGCTCACCAGCCAGAAGTACGCACTCAGCGCTATCAGGACGAACCCCGTCGCGAACGACGCCGCCACGAGCGCATGCCTTGCGCCCGCGAGGTCTCCGAGAAGGTCGGCCACTTCGTCCCGGCGCGCCAACACGACCACGGGCACGGCGGCGGCGAGCAGGGCGAGGTATGCGATTCTCAGCCGTCTCAGAAGGCGCCGCTGCCACGGGCGACCTGTCATCGGATTAGCAACACGAGGTTGCCGCGGCTGGCTCAACGTGGCTCGACGCTCCGTCAGCAGGTCACTGGATCAGCTCGAGCAGATCGTCGAGAGCGGCGTCGTTGACCTTCAGGCGCGCCCGCAGCACGCCACGTGCCTCGGCTGTCCGGTGCGACCGGTCCTGCGCCTCGTTCGCCGCGTCGATCAGCGTCCGGCGCTCGAATCGCCCAGCGTCGAGCGGAGCCAGATCGACGAGTGAGGCCCAGCCTCCGCCCTCGGCGGCGAGCGATGTCATTTTCGGAGAGTAGTCCAGCACCACCGCCGCCTGATCGTTGAGCAGAGCTGCGATGGCGCCGTGATAGCGCATGGTGACCACGATGCGACTTCGGGCGACCTCAGCGAGCACGTTGTCGATGTCGAGCGTGACCAGCTCTGCGTCCGTTCTCATCTGACGTTGCAGCGCCACGAGCATTCCGGTGTCCTGGCTTGGCTGGAAGGGCAACAGGCGCAACGTCATGCCGCTGCTCTCGGCCAGAGCGTCCAGGGATCGCGCCAGTTGATCCGTCCATGGCTGCCAGGACGTGCGGGCCTTCGCCGCAGCCGTGCGGATGCCTCGGCGATTCGGTGGGCGCAGGATCACGCAGATCGTGTCGGTGGAGTCGCGGCGAGAGCGCGTCGAGCCCGTCTCCTTCACCGGGCTCGAGTGCGGCGGTCGGGTTGCAACCGCCCGGCTCGAAACGAGCGCGGCGTCTCCGGCGAGCACCGGGTCGGCGCCGATCGCCACGTCGGGCACGCCCCAGTCGCGCAGGCGCCGCGCCGAGGCGGCGTCCCTCGTCACGACGTGACAGGCCCGACGCATCTCGGAGACCGCCATGCGCCGGTCACCGGCGCCCCGGACGTGTCCCGCTCCCAGGCCGACGGCCGCGACCACGGCCCGCGCTCGCCCGTGAGTGGGCGGCGCCGGCGCCGACCGCCTGTAGGCGCGAAGGCGTGACATGTGAAACCACATGTTCCACGGCGACGTCTCCGACTGCACCACCCCTCCGGAGAGGACCATGGCGTGCGCGCTGCACAGCGACCGGCGCAGCGCGGCGCTGTCCAAGGGCGAGCGATGAGCCACCGCCTCGACGCCATGGACGGCGGCAGTCCGCTCGGGATCGATCGACACCGCTACCGGCTCCACCCCCCGGGCACGCAGGGCGGCGGCCATGCACCTCAGGATCATCTCATCTCCCAGGTTGTCCGACCCGTACCAACCGGCAAGGGCGATCCTCAGGGCCATAGCAGGCGCAGCCTCCTTCGAGGACCCGCGCGGGCAGGCAGGCCTGTCGCATTGAGACGGGGTGTCTCCCGATCTTGTTCGCTGCGCTCACGGGCCGCTCTCGCCAGTCTCCCGATCTTGTTCGCTGCGCTCACGGGCCGCTCAGGCCCAGGGGCCTCGCCCGCATGTAACAGATTCACTCGTCTACCTGCTCGGCCTCCAGGTACTTGTCAAGCCGTGATTCTATCTTGTGCCGGAGATCGGGCTCTTCGCGAGCAAGGGGAGCACCGGATGGCCGGATCGCGGCCCGGATCGCACAGAATATGTGGCGTGGGATCGGTCACGCCACGGTTGCGGTCGGCCAACAAGCACCTGCCGATGAGCAGTGCGGCAGCCCGCCGGGCAGGGCTGGGTGAGCTGCGCCACGCTGTCGCGACCGGCTCCACGAATGATGATCTGGCCCAGGAGGCCCGGCTCGGGGACCGGTCGCCGGCGGTTCTGGTGGCCGATCACCAGACCGCGGGAAAGGGTCGCCTGGGACGTCGCTGGTCCGATGCCGCGGCGGGGTCGCACCGCGGTGAGGCTTCGCTCCTGGTCAGCTTCCGGTTTGCCGTGCCGGTGCGGGGCGCATCCGACCGCGTCGCGGCGGTCTCGGCTGCCGCCCTGGATGCCGCGTCGGGAGCCCTCCCGCCCGGGGGCGCGGCGGTGCGGGCCAAGTGGCCCAACGACCTGCTGATCGAGTCTGGTGAGGCATCCGGGAAGCTGGCGGGCGTGCTGGCGGAGATAGTCGACTGCGATCCGCCGGTCGTCGTGGTAGGCCTCGGCCTCAACCTCGCAGACGCGCCCGCAGAGCCGGGGGCGGTCTCGCTGGCTCAGGCCGGCAGTGCCGTCGGACGCGACGAGTTGCTGGCGCGGATGATCGACGAGTTGCCCGGCTACCTCGCCGACCCCTGGAAGGCCCGTGTGGACCTCAGGGCTGCGTCGGCGACGATAGGGCGGATGGTCAGGGTGCAGCGCACCGACGGCACGTCGGTGGTGGGCACGGCACTCGACATCGACGCCGCAGGACGACTGATCCTGGCGGGCGACTGCGGCGAGGTGCGGATCGACACCGGCGACGTGTTCCACCTGCGGGCTTGACAGCCTGGTCTACGGCTCGATCGGCGGTCGATTAGCAACAGAGCGCCGAGGGACGGGCAGTACGCTTGCCCACCGTGCCGGACCGACAGAAGGTGGCGTTGCGACGCACTTGGCCGCAGCGCCTGGTGGTCCTCGCCAGCCTCGTGGTGATCGTCGCGGCGGTGGCGTCCGCGGAGACCGTGCACTACGTCGAGGAGGTCTGGGAAGAGTACAGGCCGGTGCAGTTCCCCGACACTGTCCAGTACGGCCACGAACTGCTGCGCACCGACACCGAGCCGGGCGAGCCCGTCAACTTCCTCGTGGTCGGCACCGACAGCAGCATCGACGTTCCGCCGAGCACCGATGCCGAGGGTGCGGGCGGCATCGCGTCGGGCGGGAGGGCGCTGGCCGACGTCATCATGCTCCTGCGCCTGGACCCCGAGGCGAGGTCCGCATGGGTCCTGTCCATCCCGCGGGACCTGTGGGCCGACATCCCGCGCGCCCAGGACCACAAGATCAACTCCGCCCTGCTCATCGGCGGCGCCCCATTGCTGGTGGAGACCGTCAGCTCGATGTTCGATGTGGAGATCAATCACTACGTCGAGATGGATTTCGCGGGGTTCGAGCAGGTCGTGGACTCGCTCTCCGGAGTGCCTGTCTGGTTCCCCCATCCGGTCCGCGATCCCAAGTCCCACCTGAACATCGAGACGCCGGGCTGCCATGTGCTCGGAGGTGAGCAGGCCCTCCAGTACGTGCGGAGCCGCACGTACACCGAGTTCATCGACGGGCGCTGGCGGATCACCGGTGGCGACGACTTCAGCCGCATCGCCCGCCAGCAGGACTTCCTGGTGCTCGCCCTCGATCGGGCCATCAGCCGCGGGGCCAGGAACCCGGCCACCATCGTCGGCATGATCGAGGCGGGGGCCTCCTTCGTGGCCTTCGACCAGGACCTCACCCTCGGCGAACTTGTGTCGCTGGCCCAGGACTTCTCGGACTTCAACCCCGAGAACCTGCAGCGGCAGAGCCTCGAGGTCTACACGCTGTTCTGGCCCGACGGCCGCTACAAGGGCGAGGCCGCCTACACGCAGGCGAACGAGCCGGTCCTCGACGTGTTCCGGGGGGTGGCGGACGCGGTGAGTCCCGCAGAGGTGTCGCTGAGGGTCGCGGGCTTCAACGAGTTCAACCGCGAGGACGCGGCCACGACGCTGGCGGGTGAGGGCTTCCAGGTTCTGGGGTCTCTCGCGTCTCCGGGCATTCCCGAGACCGTCGTCCTGCACGGCCCCGGCCACGCCGACGCCGCCATGACGGTGGCCCGCTACCTGGACCCGGTGCCCTACGTCGTGGCCGACGATGACGTCGACGGCGTGGTGGCGGTGCTCGGTGCGGACTACCGGGGGGTGCTGTTCCTGGCCCAGGAGCCCATGAGCGTGGTACGGGACCGGGTGCAGGCCCGCGGCGTTCCGCCGGTCCTGCCCGACCCGGGATCGGACTTCGCTCCGCTGGGGGCCGGTCCTGCTGCGGCGCCGGCCGCCCCGGGCGCGGCGTTCGGAGGTTTGGTGGGTGCTGGTGCGGTGCTCGCCGGGGGTCCGGTGGGTGCGGGCGCGGCGTTCGGAGGTTTGGTGGGTGCTGGTGCGGTGCTCGCCGGGGGTCCGGTGGGTGCGGGCGCGGCGTTCGGAGGTTTGGTGGGTGCAGGCGCCGGCTTCGTCACCGCCCAGCCGGCCGAAGCGGATCCGGAGCCGGTCGTTGTCCAGGGCCGTCCGCCCGAGGGTGAGTCCTGTGGCTGACCGGGGCGGTCAGGCGATGTCCCCCGGCGGTGGCGGGCGGCCTGCCCCGCCGGCGGTGGTGGCTGTCGTCGGGGCGGGATACGTCGGTCTCACCACTGCGGCGTGCCTGGCTCGGATGGGTCACCGCGTCGTCTGCACCGACGTGGACGAGTCCCGGATCACCGGACTGCAGCGCGGAGAGGTCCCCATCCGCGAGCCCGAGCTCGATGAGCTGGTTGGAGCCGGGCTCGATTCGGGCCGACTCTCCTTCGCCCGGGGCTCCGCCGAGGCCGCGTCCCGCGCCGACTTCGTCTTTCTGTGCGTGCCCACTCCGGCCGGACGGGGCGGCGGCACCGACCTCAGCTTCCTGGAGGCCGCGGCCGCCGAGATAGGCCAGAGCCTTCGGCCGGGAGCGGTGGTGGTCAACAAGTCCACCGCTCCCGCGGGCACCACCCAGTTTCTGGCCCGGGTGCTGGGACGCGTCGACGTACCGGTGGCGTCCAATCCTGAGTTCCTGCGGCAGGGCTCGGCCGTTCACGATTTCTGCAACCCTGATCGAATAGTCGTGGGCGCGGCCGACGCAGCCGTGGCCGAGCGGGTCGCCGGACTCTACGAGAGCATCGAAGTTCCAGTCCTGATCACCGATCCAGCCTCCGCCGAGACTGTGAAGTACGTGGCCAATGCCTTCCTGGCCACGAAGCTGTCGTATGCCAACGCGGTAGCCGCACTGTGCGAGGCCGTGGGCGCCGACGTCGACGATGTGCTGGCGGGCATGGGTCACGACCGGCGGATAGGCCGCGACTACCTGAAGCCGGGACCGGGGTGGGGCGGCTCGTGCCTTCCGAAGGACACCCGGGCCCTGATCGACGCCGCGTCGGTGGCCGGCTACGACTTCGCGCTGCTGCGCAGTGTGGTGGAGGCCAATGAGGCGCAGTTCGCCGGGGTCGTCGCCAAGGCCGCGGCCCGGGTGGCGTTGCCCGGGGCCCGCATCGCGCTGCTCGGCCTGGCCTTCAAGGCCGGAACCGACGATACGCGCGACTCGCCTTCTCTCGAGATCGCCCGGAGGCTCGTCGAGGCCGGGGCGGCGGTCCATGCCTATGACCCCGCGATCAGCTCCAGCGCGGCGGCCACCGAGGCCGGCATCGTTGTGGCCGCCGACGCGTACGCGGCCTGCGACGGAGCCTCCGCGCTCGTGGTGGCCACCGAGTGGGACGAGTTCCGGCAACTCGACTTCGACCGCCTGGCGCGCCTCATGGCCGAGCTGCACGTAATCGACACTCGCAACCTGCTGGACCGCGCCGATCTGGAGCGCCGGGGCTTCACCTACAGAGGTGTCGGCGTGTGAACAACGGTCGCCGTCCGCGCCGCCTGCCCGCGCCGATAGCGTGACGGCCCGTGGCCAAGCCGAGTTCGTCGAAGAAGGTCCAGCGAGCCGCCAGAGCGGCGGCCTCGTCGAAGGGCGCCCGCGAGCGTCGTGAGCTTGGCTTCCCGCTGGCACTGGCGGTGGTGGTGATCCTCGGGGTGGCCCTGGTGGTCTTCGCCCGGTCGTCGCGCACACCGGCAGCGTCGCCGAGGGTCGGCAACGACCACTGGCACTCGGCGTACGCAGTCTACGACTGCGACCGGTTCCTGCCCGCCTTCACCAGCGCGGCGGATCCCGACGGCATCCACTCCCATCAGGACGGCGTGGTCCATATCCACCCGTGGAACAGCTCCGCGGCCGGCGACCGGGCCGACCTCGACGTGTTCTTCGAGGCGATGGGGGCGAGGATCACCGACGACGAGATCAGCGGGCCCGGCATCGGCGTGCTGGAGGCCGGCTCGGACTGCAACGGCGAGCCGACCGTGATCAGGGCCGTGCGGTTCACCCGGATCGATCTCGACCCGGACGCCCCCGGAGCCGACGAGCCCGCCACCACGCTGTCCGATATCTACGCGGCGACCGACGTCTACTCCGACGACTTCGGCGACGTCCGCCTGCTGGGAGACCTGGAGGCGTTCACGTTCGCCCGAGTCCCGGCCGGGGCCGAGATCCCGCCGCCGCCCGAGGACCGGCTCGAGACCGCTTTCGGGGCCTCGGCGGGGAACCTGCTCTCCACCGGGCCGCGCGCCGACCTCGATCCGACGGACGCCCCGCCCGAGGAATAGAGGTCGAGCGGGTGGGCGGCAACTCGTCACGAACTTCAATGACTTGACCACCTCTGCGGTGGCTGACTCATTGAAGTTCCGGCCGCAACCCCTACCAGCCCGACGCCACCATGGTGCACCAGTGAGCGCAGCGAACAGGAGCGGGAGACACGACGCTTCACCGCGAGCCGGTATCGCCTGCCCGCGGTTGGTCTAGAGGCCGGGGCGGGGGAGCCGGGGTGCAGGCGATCCTGCTCGTCGGAGGCTTCGGCACTCGACTGCGTCCTTTGACGCTGACCACTCCCAAGCAGATGCTGCCGGTGCTGGACCGGCCCATGATCGAGCACGTCGTGTCCGGGCTGGGACGCCATGGGGTGGACAGGGTGGTTCTGGCGCTCGGCTACCACGACGACGCCTTCCGGGCGGCCTACCCGGACGGGCGCTGCGCGGGAGTGGAGATGAGCTGCGTGGTGGAGTCCGAGCCGCTCGACACTGCCGGTGCCATCCGCTTCGCCTATGAGGCCTCGGAAATGGGCTCAGCCCCGGGGACGTTCCTAGTGGCCAACGGTGACGTGATCACCGACCTGGACGTGGGCGAGATGATGCGCCTGCACCGCTCAGCCGGAGCCGAGGCCACCATCCATCTGATCGAGGTGGAGGATCCGTCCCGCTACGGCGTGGTGAAGACCGACGCCCGCGGGCGGGTGACCCGCTTCGTGGAGAAACCGTCGCCGCCCGCGCCCAGCCGCTGGATCAACGCGGGGACCTACCTGATGGAGCCGTCGGTGGTCGGACGGATCGACGGCGGGCGCCGGGCGTCGGTGGAGCGCGAGGTCTTCCCGGCCATGGCTGCGGCTCGAACCCTGTGGGCCTTGAGGCACAACACCTACTGGGTCGACGCCGGCACCCCCGAGACATACCTGCGGGCCCAGCTCGACCTGCTCGACGGCCGGCGGGGTCCGGCGGCGGCCGGGGTGTCGGCGGAAGCCTCGGTCCATCCCGGCGCCGTGGTCGAGCGCAGCGTGGTCATGGCCGGCGCCGTCGTAGGCGCAGGGTCGGTGGTTCGGGGTTCCGCGGTCCATCCGGGCGCGGTGATCGAGGCGGGCGCGCGGGTGTCGGACTCGGTGGTGGGGTCGGGCGCGACGGTCGGGCTGGGCGCCCGGGTTGCGGGCGGAACGCTCATCGGCGAGGGTTTCGCAGTTCCGCCCGGAGCGGCCCTGTCAGGCGCCAGGGCGCCGGAGGTCATGTGATGGCGACGCTGGTCACCGGGGGCGCGGGCTACATCGGCAGCCACACCGTGGTGGCGTTGCACGACGCCGGCCGCGATGTGGTGATCCTGGACGACTTCTCCAACGCTTCTCGCGGCGTGGTCGATCTGATCCGCGGCCTCACCCGCCCGGACCTGGCGGTCGTGGAGGGCGACGCGGGCGACCTGGATGTCCTAGAGGCGGTATTCGGCGGCTACCAGATCGACTCGGTGGTCCACTTCGCGGCCCGCAAGAGTGTGGCCGAATCGATGAGCGATCCGCTCGGCTACTACCGCAGCAACCTCGGCTCGGTGATGGTGCTGGCCGCCGCGGCCATCGATCGGGGGATCGGGCGGCTGGTGTTCAGTTCCTCGGCCACCGTCTACGGGTCGACGTCGCCGCTACCAGTCACCGAGGACTCGCCGACGGTCCCGGAGAGCCCCTACGGCGAGACCAAGCTGATGGGCGAGCGCATCCTGGCCGACGCCGCGGCCGCGTCGGATCTGACCGCGGTGATGCTGCGCTACTTCAACCCGGTCGGTGCGCACCCGTCGGGGCTGATAGGGGAGGACCCGGCTGGTGAGCCGGCCAACCTCGTGCCCCGGGTCATGGAGGTCGCCGCCGGCCGTCGGGACCGGCTGGACGTCTTCGGGGCCGACTACTCCACCGTCGACGGCACCGCGGTGCGGGACTACGTGCACGTCATGGACCTGGCCGAGGGCCATGTGGCCGCCCTGGACGCCGACCTAGCCCCGGCCAGCAGCCGGGTCTACAACCTGGGCACCGGTTCGGGCACCACGGTGTTGCAGGTCCTGGCCGCGGCCTCTGAGGCTGTCGGTGCGCCGATTCCCTACGAGATGGCCGGGCGCCGTCCCGGCGACGTCGAGGCTTCCTGGGCCGACTGCACCCGAGCCCGCCACGAGCTCGGCTGGCAGGCCCGCCGGAGCCTGGCAGAGATGCTGGCCGACCACTGGAACTTCGCCCGCCACCACCCCGACGGCCATCGCCGCTAGACAAGCGGCCTCGTGGGGGTTGATCCAAACCACAACCTAGCCCACCTGTTTGGATCGTCAAATAACCAGGTTTATTGACATTGTAGGACATAGGCGGTATTGTCGTTTCAGGCCCGGTGATCCGGGCTTGATCGGAGCCGTTGACGGTTCCCGCTAGTCGAGACCCACGAGTAGACGGGAGGCCCGAGGTGGCTACGACCCAGGCGCAGCGAGCCTCGCTGTTCAACACGCTGGCGGAACTGATGGGCACAGAAGACGCTGATACCCTCATGCAGCAACTGCCGCCGGGCGGTTGGGACACCATGGCCACCAAGGACGACCTCCAGGTCCTCGGAGCCACATTCACCGCCGCCCTTGCGGAGTTCAGAGTCGAGGTCGCCGACGCCTTCGCGGAGTTGAGAGTCGAGGTCGCGAACGGCTTCGCCGAAGCAGCCAAGGAACGGGCTGCGATCATCAAGAGCACCTCTGAGAGCCATGCCGAACTGGCCAAGAGTCAGGCCAAGCACCTCTACATCACGGTGTCCACCATCTGCCTGGCCACCATCTCCGTCTGGATCGCGCTGCTCGCCGGCCCGGCCGGAGGCTGAACCGCCGTCCCAGACCTTCACTCGTCGTCCAGCACTGAGGGCTCCACCAACAGCGCGGCGATCCTCGGCTTGGCGGCCACGGGCCGATCAAGCAGCTCCTGGAGTTCCTCCCAAGCCTCGTCGGACAGCGCGAAGACACGTTGATGGTCAGCAACCCCTCGTCGGCACGTTGGACCTGCTCGGTCCCTTCGAAGGCGACAGGCGTCGTGGGCCTGACCTCGTCCGTCCTGGTCCCAACCTTCGGATCATCCCCGGCAGGGTGTCGGGAGAGCCTCACCTCGTTGGTTCCCGCATCACCACACAGGTCGCCGCAGCCCTGCACCGCAACATCGCCGATGTAGAGAAGATCGCAGCCCTCTACCCCGGCTTCGATGCCAGCATCTTCGAAGAGGCCATCGAGTTCGAACTCTCTCTTGCGGCCTGATGCGCCTACCGCTGGGCCGGGGTGGCGGCGCTGGATGGGAGTGTTGCCAGATTGGTCAACACTCTGTAGAGTGTGCACATGGGAAGCGCTAGCCGGGTTGCCGATGTATTGCGCAAGGCCCGTGAGGCCAACGGCCAGTCGCTGCGAGGCGCGGCGAAGGAACTAGGCGTGGACCCCTCGTATCTGTCCCGGGTCGAGTCGGGGGAGCGGTCGCCGTCACCGGGTCTGTGTGAGCGCGCTGAGAGCCTCTATGGGCTCGACAGCGACACCGTTGCTTTGTCGGCCGGGCAGGTTCCAGCTGATGTGGTGGAGATTCTCAGGCAGCATCCCGAGTTGCTGGCTGAGATCAGGGCCAGGCATGGCCGGCGCTGCTGACGCCTACCTCAATGAGACTCTCGCCGGGCGTTACCGGCTCATCAGCCATCTTGCCGATGGAGGCTTCTCGCATGTGTTCAAGTCGACCGACCAGCGATCCGAGGCGCTGGTGGCAGTGAAAGTGCTGAAGCCGGACGCTGTGGTGCATCCGGAATCGGCAGTCGAGTTCGACCATGAAGGGGAACTGCTCGAAGCCCTGGGCAGGAGCCGCAACGTGGTCAGCCTCCTCGACTCGGGCAGTTCCATCATCACTGTCAGAGTTGAAGGGAGCGCCGTTGCCGATGCCGGTCAGCTTCCATGTGATGGAGTTGGCTGACGCGGCGCTCAGCGAACTGTTACCGCTGCGCCATGAGGTCGATTGGGCCGACAAGCTGCGGCTGTTTCGCGATGTCGTCGCCGTGGTCCATCAGATGCACGTCAAGGGGATCGTGCACCGAGACCTGAAGGCGTCCAATGTTCTGCTGTTCGACACGGAAACGCGAAGACCGGCCGCCAAGATCTCCGATCTGGGCCACAGCCGCGACATCTCCCGTCCGCCTCGATTCCCTGTAGATGTCTACGCGGCGGGCCGGGGTGACCGCAGTCACGCCCCGCCGGAGCATCTGTGGCACTTGGGCGACACCGATGATGCGGCGCTCAGGCGGGCCGACGTGTACTTGCTCGGGTCGGTGCTGTATGAGATCGCGACCGGGCAGTCGATCACGTCGATGACAGTGCCCTACTGGGGGTCCTACATCAGAGTCGAGGGCAACATGAGCCAGCAAGACCGGGAGGCTCACTTCCGCGCCGCGGCACGCCACATGGTTGAGATTCACGAGGCTGCGTTGAGGTTGTTGGCCCATGAGGCTCCGCCGGAGATTCGGCGCCTCGTTGTGGATCTTGTGCGCCAGATGTGCCATCCCTTACCGGTCCGCCGTGAGCGCCGTTTCCGCGCCGAGCGCAACACCCCAGCCTGGGGACTGGAGTGGGCGATCAGGCGTGTGGACATCATCATCAAGAACCTCGAACACAACCGTGCAGTGAAAGCAGCGGCCATAAGGAGGCGACGCGTATGACGGTGATCCTCCCGACCGAACGACCCGTCGAAGCCTTCGGGCTGCGCGCTGGCCGTGTCGGCGTGCCAGCGAGCCAGGACCAGCCGGTATTGGACCCGGCCCCGCCAGCCGAGGGCGCCGTCGAGCATGTAGACGGGGATCTGCTGCAGGCGAGGGCTCTCGCTCGTGCCCATCCCGATTCGCCAACTGCGCAAGCGAGGCTGGCGAGCAGCGAGTTCAGCTTCGGGCATCGGCTCAGCGCCCTCGAGGCTGCCCGGCGAGCCCTGGGTCACGAAACCGTCGACGCGCCAGCGCTGATGGTCGTGGCGCAGATCTTCGTAGCGCTTGGCGAGATTGCCTACGCGCAGGAGGCGGTGGACGAACTGCTTGCAGGAGGCACCCCCGACGTTGGCTCCAGAAGCGCAGCCGCGGTGCTGGCAGCGCGCATCGCCGCACATCACGGCAATCCGCACGAGGCGCTGGAGCTTCTATCCCAGAGCGATGCTCAGGCAGCGTTGGCTCTCAAGGGTGCCCTGTTGGTGCAGGTGGGCCGGTACCACGACGCCATACGGGTGCTGCGGGAGGCCCTGAGCGAAGTACCCGACTCTCCCGACGCTTTGGGTGCTCTCGGATACGCATATGCAGCCGTGGGCTCCATCGGCAAGGCCGCCCGCGCTATGACAGCCGCGGCAGCGCTGGACCCGACCGACCGTTCAGCCGGACTGAACGTGGCGACCTTGCTGATCTCCCAAGACAGGGCTTCCGACGCCGTCGCGGTCATCGATCGTCTGATCGGCTACCACCCCAACGACATCGGTCTTGAGCGTGCCGCTGCGGCGGCGATGCGCGCCAGCGGTGACACTGCCGGGGCGCTGCGTCGGCTCAGAAGGGTGAGGGCGTCGCGGGCGGCCCGCGACGCTTCGGCGACCCGAAGGGAGGAACTCAGCCTCGACATCTTGTTGCTGGACACACCGCCGATACCCCGGCCTGAGGTGCTGACCGCCGCGGCTGAAGCGCTGCGGCGATGCGACTACCGCAGCGAGGCGATCACCCGTGTGCTCGCGTCCACGGCACAGACGACCGCAGATCTGCCGCTGCTGGAGGCGGCCTACACCGAGTTGCGCAAGCACCACGATCCGACAGCGCTGTTGTGCGTTGAGAGCAGGGTGGCCTTCCTGCGCCTGGAGTTCGACCGATGCGTCGAGGCGGCCATGGAGTGGGTGCGCCAAGAACCGTTCTCGGTTGAGGCACACATCACCGCCACCTACATGCTGGCACTGCACTCCGGTGACTACCGGCAGGCGGCTCAGGTGGGACGGGCGGGGCTCAGGCGCGGTATCCAGAACGACGTACTACGCAACAACGTTGCCTTCTCTCTCGCCATGAACTCCGACCCCGACAAGGCTGCACGCGTGCTCCCCGACCCGGCAGAGTACGTACCGGCTCTGGCGACGGCGGGACTCATTGAAATGGTCCGCGGCAACCTCGACAGAGGCATTGCGATGTACGACGACTGCGCGCGCCGTCTACGCGGCGAGGGACAACACGAACTGGCCGATCTTGTCAGCATCCACCGGCTCCTCGCCGAGATCACAGCCGGTCGAACGATCCCCGAGGACCGGCTGGACAGCTTCGATGACGCGGCGGTCACCGATCCCGATCATGCGATCGTTTGGGGCGCCATCGCACGTGAGGCAACAGGGCGCGCTCACCACAGACGAGGCAACTGATCGGTTACATAGCCCCCAAGCCGGCAATTCACGGAAGTGGCCTCCTGAGGCTGAGAGCGGCAACGCTGCAGAGATCCTGTGCCCAGCGCTGTGAGTGCTCGACGTGGCGGTGCGGTGGCCGGCTACGCAACCGCAGCCCCGGTCTGCCGTGGCGTATCATCGGCACCGGCACAAGATCAGGATCCGGCCAGCGGTTGCTCGTCGTTCAGACCCAACGAGCGGCCTTGGGGTACCGGATCTCGTCGTCCAGCACACAGGCATCAGAGAACGCGATCTGCTCGGTACCGACATGGTTGTGTGATGCGCAATGGCGCAGCGCGAAGGTCAAGGCGGGACTCTCGGGGTACAGCTCCGACTTCACGCGATCATCGATGTCGTAGCTCGCCATCCAGTACGGGAACTCCTCTCGCAGCAACTGTGCGATCTGCTTGTGGCCGTCGAATGACATCTCGTCCAAGTACAGCCCCGAGGAACGCGTCAAGTAGGGCGGGTCCACATACACGAAGGTGTTCCTTCTGTGAGCCTCGTCGACGTGGGCGAGCAGGTCGATCGCTTCGCCCCCCGAAGACGTACTCCAACAGGCAATGGTTGTTGATGCCTGCTGAGCGCAGGAGTGTTGGGAAGGCACGGCGGGTTCCATGGCTGTGCCCGGTGTCATTTGGGGGGTTCCTCGGTTGGTCTTGCGGTCGTCATCTCCATGCCGGTGGTGGTGATTATCTTGACGGCGATTCGGCTTCGTTCGGGTGGGTCGAAGGGGGCTGAGTGCATTGCGGTGAGGGCTTCTTGTTCTGCGTCGTCGGCGTTCTTGCCGAGTTCCTTGACCCCCTTCGGCTTCCATTTGATGACCCGCTTTGGGTTCAGCCGGAACCCGTCGGCTCCGGGCTCGGTGAGGTAGTGCTCCACGTTGGGGAACTCAATGCGATGGTCGCGCCGTCCACCGATGCTGTGAACCTCGTAGCGGGGTTTCGGGGCGCCGGGTCGTCCTCGGGGCGCTTGACCGGCATGAACTCGAACGGCACGCCTATGACCTCGGCGTATTCAGCGACGAGCCTGCCGTCCTCGTCGTAGTTGTCGTAGTTGGAGCGCCGCAGGGCCCGTCCGGTGACCTGCTCGCACAGAAGCTGCGTGGAGAAGGCCCGGTAGCCGAGGATGTGGGTGACGGTGCGGGTGTCCCAGCCCTCGATGATCACGCCCGTGGAGGTGTTGTCCTCTGCGAGCTGCCAGTGCCGTGAAGGCTCATCATGGGGCCGGTTCAGGACTGGCTGGCTGATGTGGTCCAGGGGACGCCCTGGCAGCGCCAGGCTTCTGCTCTTGGTGACCAGCGTGAGGTCGCCAGCCGACTCGCGTGTTGTCGCCTCCGAGGTCATCGGGCAGCCCGGCCGGCCCGACATCGCCAGGAGCACCGGTCAGCGGAGTGCCAAGCTGTGCCGCCGGCATGGCCTGCGGCCGTTCCGGGCATGGGTGGCTCCCTCCGGGTGGTCAGTGATGTCGTTTGCCGTACAACACCCGATTCCGGCCCGAAGGGAGCCATGCGACGTCGCTGACCATTTCGTGGCCAGAATCGGTGATGGGATTTCGGCTGAATCCCGTGTTGTACGGCGAGCGGCAAGGTAGCGGCACCCGTCAGAAGGTTCAAGCCGCTCGCCCTGGCAGCAGCGCGCTGTCGATGGTCCCGACCGCGTGCGGGGCAGGCGATGCGGAGGGCGATCGTCCTGCAATAGCAATGAAAAGACTGACAATAACTCGTAAATGCTTGACAGATGTCATACCCCTATGGGATACTTCTGTCATGTTGATCGAAGCTGCTCGACGGATCGAGGCCAACGCCAAAGAGGTGCTGGCGCTTGTCAATGCCGGCGACGCCTCGTGCGAGGAGATGCGGCAGATGCTGGAGGTGTTCAAGGCTGCTATCGCGGTCATGACGGTCGCCCAGACCGCGGCCGCGGCGAGCATCGCCGGCCGTGAGCGTCACGGCGACGGCGGTGCCGAGGTGCTGGCTTCAGGCGCGGGGCTGTCTCGGCAGGACGCCCGCAGCCAGGTCAAGACCGCAGAGGCGCTGCAGGCCACGCCGAACCTGCGAGACGCGGTCGAGTCGGGGCGGGTGTCGGTGGTGAACGCAAAGCGGCTTACGGAGGCTGCGGCGAAGACCAGCGCCGCCGATGTCGACGCGGACAGGGATCTGCTGGCCAAGGCCGAGTCGATGCGTCCGGAGCAGTTCACTAAGGAGGCGCGCCGCTGGACGGTGGAGCGCCAGGGCGACGGCGGCGAGAGCGAGCATGCCCGCCAGCGGGCCCGGCGCTGCGTGCGTATGTGGGACGGCGACGACGGGATGGTTCATCTCCGCGGCGAGTTCGACGCTGTTACCGGGCGTCGCATCGAGAACCGGCTGCGGGCCGTCGCCGGCAGCTTCCACGATGCGGACAAGCAGGCCTGCAACGGCACGGCCGATTCCGGATCCCGGCGCAGCTTCGACCAGTGCATGGCCGACGCTTTGGAGCACTTCACCTCCAGCAGTGACGGCAGCCAGGTCACCAAGCCCTTCGCCGACATCTGTGTGGTCGCGCACGTCGATGAGGTCACCGGCAAGCTCATCGCCGAGCTACCCGACGATGTGAGGCTGCCACAGTCGGTGCTTGAGGAGCTTGCCTGCAACGCCAGGTTCACCGGTGTGATCTATGACCGCAGAGGCCGACCGATATGGCGAGCCCACGCGGTGCGGCGCGCTACCAAAGCCCAACGCCAGCTGCTTATCGCCCGCGACGGCGGCTGCTTCGCCTGCGGCGCCCATCCCGACATCTGCGACGCCCACCACGTCAGGCCGGTGTCTCAGGGCGGGGCCACCAGCCTGGACAACATGGTGCTGGCCTGCTGGCGCTGCCACAACAAGATCCACCACCTCGGCTGGCAGGTCCACGGCCCGCCCGGCAACCGCACGCTGCATCCACCCGAGGCCGTGACCTACGGCCCCGCCCATGCGCCGGAACGGTCGATTCCTTGCTCAGGAACATCCAACGCGCCCGACCAGTTCCAACTGCTTGAGCCCGCCGCGGCTCATTCTCCGGACATGCTTGCACTGCGCAGACCGGAGGCAGCCTGCGCTCCCGGTCACACGCAGGCGAACGGGTCCCGGCAGAGTGAAGCGCGGCCGGCGCAGCACGCGGATCTGTCGGCGAATCCTGGTCCGGCTGCCGCCCGGGCGGCGCCGGCGAGATCCCGCGCTCGGCGGGCTGGCGCACCGGACACAGCCCGCAGCCCCAACGGCCAACTGACTCTCCCCAACTGCCAACTGACTCTGTAGAGGGTGTAACAGCAACTATGTATGATGCGCTCATGAAGGCGGTGACCATCACCATGCCGGAGGAACTCGACGCCCAGGCGGCTGCGGAAGCGCAGCGGCTCGGAATATCCAAGTCCGAGCTGATCCGTCGCGGGCTCGCCGCGGTGCTGCCCGGGGAGAGTTCCGGCGAGGTTGATGACCCCTGGACGCTCATGACCGGTTTCGGTCCTGCCGACGTGAGCGTCGCGCCCGGTGAGATCGACGATGTCGTCTACGGATCGTGAAGTTCGCCGACACGAGTTGGTGGGCCGCCCTGGTCCTGCCCTCCGACGGCCGTCACCGCGACGCCACGGAGATGCGCAAGCTCATTCGCGGGGGTGAGCGCGTGCTCACGACCAACCTCGTTGTGGGCGAGACGTGGACGCTTCTTCGGCGTCGGGCCAACCACATTGCCGCGATCGGCTTCCTCGACCGCGTCGATGTGCTGGTGTCCGCGGGCAAGCTCTCGGTGCATGCTGTCACTGGTGACGAGGAGTCGAGGGCGTGGCGATGGCTGCGCCGCCACGACGAGCGGCCCTATTCCTTCGTGGACGCCACCAGCTTCGAGGTGATGCGGGCCCGCCGGCTACGCGAGGCCCTGGCGTTCGACGACGACTTCGCCGTCGCCGGATTCATCGAAGTCCGGCCCTGACCATCCCGCCCATGGCGCCTACGGGTCGCACGCCCCCGACTACAGCCATTCGATGTACTGGCCGTGCCAGAGGGACTCCTTCGGGGGCGGTGGAGAGAGTCTCCGATAGGCCAACAGTCAGAACATGGTTGGCTAACGGAAGAGGTCGTCGGCGGGGGAGCGGACTATCTCGTCGGCTACCGAGCCGGTGCGGAACCAGGACTCGTCCAGGCCTCGCACCACTGCGACGGGGACGCCTTTGGACTTGCCCATCACCAGGTCGGCGGCGGCGGCGATCTCGTCGACCAGGGCCACCTCGGTCACCTTGAGCTCGCGGCCCAGCGCGTCGGTGCTGCCCCGCAGGTCCACCACCGCGGCGATGCCCGCGCAGCCGATGGCGGTGTCGGTCACCCCCCGGCGCCACGGGCGGCCGAACGTGTCGGAGATCACCACCGCGACCTCCACGCCGGCCAGAGCCCGGATCCGGTCGCGGATGCGCCGGGCCGAGCGGTCCGAGTCGACCGGCAGCAGGGCGGCGAACCCCTCCTCGACGTTGCTGAGATCGACCCCGGCGTTGGCGCACACGAAGCCGTGCTCCGTCTCGGAGACCACCAGATCGCCCCGGCGGCGCAGCACCCGCACCGACTCCGCCTCCACCAGCGGCTTGTGGCTGAGCGGGTCGTCGGGGTCGACGGCCGCCAGCCGGCCCTCGGCCTTGGACACCACCTTCTGGGTGACCACTACGCAATCGCGGTCCAGCAGCAAGTCCGGTCCGGCCGCGGCCACGATCAACTCGGCCAGATCGTCGCCGGGGCGCACCTCGCCGATGCCCTCGACACCGAGGATCTCCAGACTCACGAAACCTCCAGACTCACGACGACACCGCGGCCATCGTGCGGCGGGCCAGCTCGGCCGCGGCCTCGGGAGACGACATGATCGTCGGGGCTACCACGGCCCGGACCCCGACGTCGGCCACCGCGGAGGCCAGACCGGCGTCGGCCTCGTCGATGACCAGCGTGCCGACAACGTCCCGGTAGCGCCGGGCCACCCCCACCACGCTCGACTCCTCGCCCAGCTCGCGAAGCATCCGGTCGGCGGGACCCTTGAGGGCCGCGCCCGCCACTATGGGCGACACGGCCACGTTGCGCTCCCTGCGGGCGGCGAGCGCCCCGGCCACGCCCCGCACGGCCAGGACCGGGCCGATCGACACCACCGGGTTGGACGGCGCGATCACCACGACGTCGGCGGCTGCGACCGCCTCCAGCACCCCTGGAGCCGCCAGAGCCTCATCCACCCCGGCGAAGCGCACCCCCGAGATGGCCACGCCGTGCGCGAGGCGTACGAAGTACTCCTGGAAGCCGATCTCGTCCCCCGAGGCCAACCTCACCCGGGTCTCGATCGGCTGGTCGCTCACCGGCAGCACGCGGCAGCCGAGGCCACGGGCCGAAGCCAGGCGGGCGGTCACGTCGCTGAGGCTCAGTCCCTCGCGCAGCAGGGTTGTGCGGAACAGATGGGTGCCAATGTCGCGGTCTCCGAGGTTGAACCAGGCGTCGAGTCCCAGTGCTCGCAGCTCGCCGAGGGCGTTCCATGTCTCGCCGGCCAAGCCCCAGCCCCGTTCGGTGTCGATAACCCCCGACAGCGTGTAGATGACGGTGTCGATGTCCGGACTGACATGCAGACCGTGCAAGGTGACGTCGTCGGCGACGTTCACCACCGCCGTCACTTCGGCGGCCGGTGTCACCAGCAACTGGCCGGCCAGGTAGCGAGCCGCGCCCACGCCACCGGCCAGGACCGTGATCATCGACCCGTATCGCTGGTCCCGGCGAGGCATGAGAGCGAACAATTGACAGCCCGTTGCGTCGCAGCGGCGCCATTCCTGCTCTTGTTCGCTTCGCTCACGGGCCGCTCGGGCCGTGCCCCCCGCACTTGTTCGCTTCGCTCACGGGCCGCTCGGGCCCGCGGCCTCGCTCGGTTCCTCGCAACGGTCCGCATCAATCGCTCCCAGTCCGCTCGGCCTCCGGGCTGCCCGAGCGGCTCTCGAGCAGAGCCAGGTCCGCGTCGACCATCAGCCTTACCAGTTCAGCGAACGACGTCTTCGGGCGCCAACCGAAGGCTGCGGCCGCCTTGGACGAGTCGCCAACCAGCAAGTCGACCTCGGCCGGGCGCATGAAGCGCTCATCGGTGACGACATGGTCGCGATAGTCCAGTCCCACGTAGGAGAATGCCAGCTCGCACAGCGTCCTCACCGAGTGGGTCTTGCCCGTGCAGATCACGTAGTCGCTGGGCTCGTCCTGCTGCAGCATCCTCCACATTGCCTCCACATAGTCGGCCGCGTATCCCCAGTCCCTCTCGGCCTCGAGGTTGCCGAGGCGCAACTCGTCGGCCAGGCCGAGCTTGATCCGGGCCGCGGCGTGAGTGATCTTGCGGGTCACGAACTCCATGCCCCGGCGCGGACTCTCGTGGTTGAAGAGGATCCCCGAGGTTGCGTGCAGTCCGTAGGACTCCCGGTAGTTGACGGTGATCCAGTGACCGTAGACCTTGGCCACCCCGTAGGGGCTGCGAGGGTGGAACGGCGTCTCCTCGTTCTGGGGAACCTCTTGCACCTTCCCGAACATCTCGGACGAGCTGGCCTGGTAGAAGCGGATGTCGCCGTCCACGAGCCTGATGGCGTCCAGGATCCGCGTCACCCCGAGGGCGGTGGTCTCGCCGGTGAGCACCGGCTGGCTGAAGGACGTCTGCACGAAGGACTGGGCGGCCAGGTTGTACACCTCGTCGGGCCGGTAGGTCCGAAGGATCTCGATCATCGAGACCTGGTCGAGCAGGTCCCCGGTCACAATGCGCGTGCGGTCCTGGATGTGGGCGATGCGCTCGTAGTTGACGATGCTGGAGCGGCGCACCATGCCGATGACCTCGTAGTCCGCCTCCAGCAGCAGCTCTGCCAGGTACGAGCCGTCCTGGCCGGTGATGCCGGTGATGAGGGCGCGTCTGGCCATGGAGCTACTGGCTATCGCCCCGACTCGGCAGTTCCGACCCCGCCCCGGCGCCGGTTCCGCGGCTGGGGTCCAACGACCCCGCGGTCCTGCATCGCCAGTAGTCCAGCAGGTCGTCGAGGGTCTTCTCCAGCGGCACTTCCGGACGCCAGCCGGTGGCGCCGTGCAGCTTCGACGGGTCACCCCTGACCTCGGAGACGTCCACCGGGCGCAGAAGCTGGTCGTCGGTCGCGATGCGCATCGGGCGCCGGGCCCTGGCGATCAACGCCTCGGCCAGATCTGAGATGCCGCGGGCGGTGCCGCTGCACACGTTGTAGGCCTCACCGACGGCACCGTCGGTCGCCAGCATCCTGTAGGCCCGGACGACGTCGCGCACATCGGTGAAGTCGCGGCGCGCCTGCAGATTGCCGACTGGCACCACGTCGGCGCCGGTGCGCTCGTTGCGAGCGATGCGGGCGGCCAGCGCGGCCGCCACGAAACGGTCGCTCTGGCCCGGTCCGATGTGATTGAAGGCCCTGACCCGGACCACGTCGAGCCCGCGGCCCAGGCCTGCTTGCACGCACACCATCTCGGCCGCAGCCTTGCTGGCGCCGTAGGGCGTCACCGGGAGCATTGCCGCGGCCTCATCGACAGGCAGGCCCTCGGGCTCGACGCGTCCGTAGACGTCGGCGCTGCTGATGAACACTATCCGGCCCGCACCGGCCCGCCGGGCTGCGTCGAGGACATTGAACGTTCCCTCCACATTGATCCGGAGGGTTGCGGCCGGATCGGCGAAGCTCGCCCGTACGTCGGCCCGCGCGGCCAGATGGTAGACCGCGCCGGGACGGCTGCCGGCGAAGTCGGCCTCCAGTGCGCCGGGGTCAGTCAGCTCGGCCTCGCTCACGATCACGTCGTCGCCGGCCGCGGCCAAGTGGGCCACGAGGTGGCAGCCCACGAAGCCCGTCGCGCCGGTGACGAGGGCCCGCACCGGCGCCTACCGGACCCTGCCTGAACAGCGCATGACCGCGCCCACACTACGTGATGCTCCACTCGCCCGCGCTGCGCGGCGGGCTGTTTGGGCGGTGCCTCGCGCTCTGGTTCGCTGCGCGTCGGGCTGTTTGGGCGGTGCCTCGCGCTCTAGTTCGCTGCGCGGCGCGACGCTCGGGCCGGGGGCCGATGGCGCGGCGACATAGCTACCCGGTGCGTGGGGCCTGTCGCCTCATGCCACACTGGGTTCCATGGTGACGGCATCCGGCCGGGGGCTGGAAGCGCTGGCAGCACTGGTCGATCCGGCCTCGACCGCGGTGCTGACCATGGAGCTGCAGAGGGGCGTCGTCGGTCCGGACGCCATGATGCAGGCGCTCGCCGAGCAGGTGGCCGCGGCCGGGACGGTCCGCGCCGCGGCTGCAGTGTGCGACGCGGCCCGGGACGCCGGGGCGCGCGTGGTCCACTGTGTGGTGCACACCCGGGCCGACGGGGCGGGCGGGGCGGTCAACTGCCGGATCCTCGGGCTGGCCGACAAACTGCGCCGCGAGCAGCGGACCGCGCCAACCCTGGTCGACAGCGACGGAGCGCGGCTCGTCCCCGAACTCGGGGAGGATCCGAGGGACCTGATAGCGGTGCGCGGGCACGGCCTGACGCCGTTCACCTCCACCTCGCTCGACCAGACCCTGCGGAACCTGGGCGTGACCACCGTGGTGGCCACCGGCGTCTCGGTGAATGTGGGAATCATGGGCTTGTGCCTCAGCGCCGTCGATCTGGGCTACCAGGTGGTGCTGGTCCGGGATGCCGTGGCGGGCGTCCCTTCGGCCTACACGGATGCCGTGATCGAGCACACCCTGGCCATGGTGGCCACGGTGGTGACGTCGTCCGAGCTGCTGGAGGCTTGGTCCCGCTCGTGAGGGGGCTGGTGGCACCCCCGTAGAAGGGGCGGCCGTTAGCCTCGGTTGATCCACGCCTCGGCCAATCCCGTCAATTCCGTCGCACCCGTCGGGGACGCGTCCGGTCCGCCTCGCCCGCGCCCGGTGACGGTGCTGGCTGTGGTGGTGGCCCACGAGCCCGGCGACTGGTTCGTCGAGACCCTCGAATCGCTGTCCCTGCAGGACTACGAGCACCTCAGCACCGCCGTCGTTGACGCGGCCTCCTCGGGGATCGGCGCACGGGTGTCGGAGGTCATCGCCGATGCTGTCGTCATCGACGGCGCCGGTACCACCGGGTTCTCGCAAGCGGCCAACGCAGTGCTGGACGCAGGCATCGAGGCGGACTTCCTGCTGGTGTGCCACGACGACGTGGCGTTGGCGCCCGACGCGGTCACCACCCTGGTGGCCGAGGCCCTGCGGAGCAACGCCGGCGTAGTCGGTCCCAAGATCGTCGAATGGGACCGGCCCGAGATCATCCAGCACGTCGGCTACGACGTCGACCGCTTCGGCGTGCCCGCCGAGCGGGTCGGGGTGGAGGACCTCGACCAGGAGCAGCACGACGGCGTGAGCGACGTGTTCGCCCTCCCGTCGGCGGTGCTGCTGATCCGCAGGGACCTGTTCGCGCGCCTCGGCGGCTTCGACGGAGGCATGGCCTTCCGGGGCGAGGACGTCGATCTGTGCTGGCGGGCCCAGATGGCCGGGGCTCGGGTGATGTTCGTCGGGAGCGCGGTGGCCCGGCACCGGGAGGCTCTCGTGTCGCGCCGGGGGGTCGACGACGCGAGGCTCACCGAGACCCGCCACGCGCTGCGGGCCATGCTGGTCAACCACGGCCGCATCTCGCTCACCTTGCTGTTGCCGGTGGCCCTGCTGATGGCGCTCTGCGAGATTGTGCTGGACGTATTCACCGCCCGGTTCGGCCGGGCCCGCGACGTGGTATCAGCCTGGACCTGGAACATCTCCCGGCTCGATGTCGTGGCCCAGCGCCGCCAGGCCAACGCGTCGGTGCGACGGGTGCGCCAGGCCGACGTGACCGCGCTGCAGTACTTCGGCAGCGTCCGTGTCGTGGCTTCACTCAGGAGGCGGTCCAGCAAGCAGTCCGGCCGCGAGCCGGCCGGACTGCTCGGCGCCGCCGGCCGGGGCGTGTTCGGGGGCCTGCGCACGGGCACCACCCGGCTGGCATGGATCACATGGATCGTGGTGCTCGGCGTCGTTGTGTTCGGATCGCGCGGGCTCCTGTCCTCCGGCGTCCCCGCGGTCGGGGACCTGGTCGCGCTGCCCGAGACCGGCTCCGACCTGCTGAAGGCGTGGTGGGGCGGATGGAGCGAGCGCAGTGCTGGAGCGCCGTCCTCGAACCTTGGAATCCTGGTGTATCTCGGCCTGCTCGGCTGGGCCCTCGACAGCATGGCGCTGGTTCGCACGCTGGCCGTCGTCGCGCTGATCGTCGCCGGGCTGGCCGGCGCCTACCGGCTGCTGGCCGCGACCGGCTCGCGCCGGGCCCAGGCCGGCGCGCTGGTCGCCTACCTCCTAGTGCCGCTTGCGCCGGCGTCGGTGGCCACGGGGTCGCTGGCCGGCCTCGTCGGTTACGCGGCCGCGCCCTGGATGCTCAAGGAGTTGCTGAGGGCGTCGCGGGCCTCACCGTTCCGGCAGGGCCCCCAGGGACTGCGGGGCCGCCTCTCCGTGTACGTGTCGCTGGGGGCCGCGGCGGGGGCCGCCGCGCTGGTAGTGCCGGCCGCAGCCGGGCTCGTGGCGCTTCTGGCCGCCGGACTGGTCGCGGGCAGCCTGCTCGCAGGCCGGCCCGAAGGGGTCCCCCGCCTCGTCGCCGCGGCCGTGCTGTGCGTGCCCGTGCTCGTCCTCGTCGCCTTCCCGACGGTTGTGGACCTGGCCGCGTCGGGACCGGACTGGGGGTTCGTGGCAGACGGGCGCGACGGGTCCGCCGGCGTGGTCTCCTTCAGCGAGATCCTGCGCTTCGGGGTGACGGGAAGTGATCCATCGTCGCTGGTCTGGCTGTTCGCCGTCCCGATGACCGTGCCTCTGCTCCTCGGGAGGGGATGGCGCCTGGAGCAGTCCGTGCGCCTGTGGATGGTCGCCGTGATCGCTTGGGCCGCCGCGCTCGCGGCCGAGCGGGGACTGCTCCCGTTCGGGCTTCCCGATCTGCACTTGTTGCTCGCCCCGGCGGCCGTGGCGGTGGCCGGACTGTGCGGTATGGCCGTGCTGTCGATCGAGCACGACCTGCGCTTCAGCCACTTCGGCTGGAGGCAGGCGCTGGTGCCGGTGACGGCGTTGGCTTCGCTCGTGCTGGCGGTGGGCAGCATCGGCTCGCTGGAGGACGGGCGGTGGGGCCTGGTAGCCGGCGATCACCACGCGTCGCTGCGTTTCGAGGCCCCGGTACTGGAGGGCGCCTACCGGGTGCTGTGGATCGGCGCGCCCGAGTTCCTGGCCGTCGAAGGGCACAGTCTCGGCCCCGGCGTGGCTTGGGCGGCAACCGCCGGCGACTCGGTGACGCTCCTGGATCGCGCCGTCCCGCTCGATCAGGGCCGGGCTGATCTCTTCTCCACCGCGATCGAGGAGATCACCGAAGGCCGCACGGCGCGCGGCGGGCGGCTGCTGGCCGGCCTGGGCGTGCGTTACGTGGTTCTCCTGCACCGGCTCGCGCCGGCGCCGTTCGTTTCCGAAGAGGATGCTCGGCCGGTACCTGCCGGTCTCGCCCGGGCGATGCACGACCAGCTCGATCTCGAGTTGGTGGAGGGCACCAACAGCGCGGTGGACATGTTCGTGAACACTGCCTGGGTGCCGATGCGGGCCCTCTACCCGCCGGGGTTCGACGAGGGAATCGAGGACTTCACAGACCTTGAGGGCCGACCGCTGGCCGCCGGCGCATCGTTGTTCTCCTCCGAGGGGCCGCCGTGGGTGGCGCGGATTCCCGGTAACGCGGAGATACTGGTCAGCCACACCCCGCGGCCGGGCTGGGAACTGAGCCTGGACGGCGAGCCCGTTCCGAGGCGCGAGGCGCTGTCGTGGACGAGGGTCTACCAGCCCTCCTCTCCGGGAGAAGCGCAGTTGTCCTACTCGGCGCCCTGGTGGCGCCACGGCGGTCAGGTGGTCGGTGCGGCCGCGCCCTTCGTGCTGGCGCTCGCCTGGTTGCGACGGCGGATGGACCGGTCGTGATGCGCTCGATGCGAGTGCTCGCCATCGTCGCGATCGCCGGCCTGTTGCTGGCCGGCGTGCTCGTCGACCTGCGGGACCGCCCGCAACCGGACGTCGAGGACCAGTACATGTCGGCCCTGGCGGCCCCGACCGCGGTGGTGAACACCTGGTTTTGTCCGGGTGGCAGCGGGGCCTCGGGAATAGCCGAGGTGACGGTCCAGATGCTCAACGGCTCGCAAGAACCCCGAACCGTCACCGTGTCCGTGCTGCCCGGCGGGTCGGCCCCGCAGGAACCGGCGATGTTCCAGGTCGACATGGAGCCCCTCGGCCGCGCGCTGCTCCAGCCGTCAGAGGCCGTCGGGGGCGCCGATTGGGTCGGAGTGATGGTCGAGGCCAAGGGTTCGGACGTGGTCGTGGAGCAGATCCTCACCGCCTCGCAAACAGGGGTGGGCCGCTCGCCCTGCCTCACGAGGGTGGCCGACAGCTGGGTCGTCTCCAACGGCGCCACCCGCTCAGCGGTCGAGCGGGAGCGCTTCGTCCTAATGTTCCTGAACCCGTTCCCCGACGTCGCGGTGGCTGACATCGAACTGGTGGCCGATGTGGGGCGGGACTCGATCGACGGGCTCGTCATACCAGCCCAGCGGGTGGTGGCCGTGGACGTGACGTCCGAGGTGACGGTGGCGTCCACGGTCGCGGCCTTCATCGACGTCGTGTCCGGCCGCGTGGCGGTGTCGTGGATCCAGGTCGCTGACGGCCCCATTGCCGGCCGGGGCACTCGGACTGCGCCGGCTGTACCCGGCGCCGCGGGTCTGTGGCACCTGCCGGTGGCCGCGGTCACCGCGGCCCGCAGAGACGTCGTCGCGGTGTCCAACCCCTCGACCACCGACGTCGCCGAGGTGGACCTGGAGATCATTCCTGAGGATCCGGCGATTCAGGTGAGCCCGATCGAGATCACGGTTCGCCCGGGCCGGACCGCTCTGGTCGATCTGTCCGAGCAGGCACGACTGGACGGCATCGGCCACTTCAGCGTCGCCGTCCGCTCCCTGGCGGGCGTGCCGGTGGCCGCGTCGATCACCAGCGTCACCTCGGCGCCTGCCGACTCCGACGGCGGCGGCGCCCCGACGGTGCCGGGGGCGACAGCCACCACCGGAGCGGACGGGGCTGCTCGCCGCTGGCTGGTGCCCGCCGAGGTGCCCACCCCGCACGGCGACATCGAGTTGGGCGGCGCTGCCGGCAACGATGCGGGCGCCCTGGTGATCGTCAACCCGTCGACTGCAGGAATCGCTGAGATTGACCTGAGCGTCGACGACGAACTGGTCGGCACAGTGGAGATCGGACCCGGTCGGAGCCGCAGGCTGCCGCTGGCGTCGCTGGGTTCCGACCACTTCCTGGTGGAGGTCGCTTCGTCGACCCCGGTGATCGTCGGCCGCGAGCTCGTCGGGCTCACGTCCCGCTCGGCCTCGCTGGGGGTGGCCACCGACGAACCGGTGCCCGTCGACGGAATCCGCTGACCCGCCTGGGAGCTGGCCCCGCCTGGGAGCTGGGCGACGACCGGCCGCCCGGGTGTCAGGCCGCGGAGGTCGGGACGCCGCTGGGGGCGCCCGCGCCGTTGCCCTCGGCGGCTGAGGGCTTGTCATCGCCGGACGGCATGTCGGCATGCGGCGTGCTGCCATCAGCGGAGGGTGCGCCGGCAATCGACGCGCTGCCGGCCCCGCCACCGACCTGTGACCCGTCCCGGGACAGGGCTATGAGGCGATCGACTTCCTCGCCGCTGATGGTCTCGTGCTCGAGCAGGGCCCTGGCCACCAGGTCGAGTCCGTGGCGGTACTCGGTGAGGGTCTGGAGGCACCGCTCCTGCTGCTCACGCAGGATGCGCTCGGTCTCCTCGTCGATGACCCGGGCCGTCTCGTCGCTGTAGTCGCGGGTCTGCACCAGGTCCTCGCCCAGGAACACCTGGTTCTGTGATCCCCACGCCATCGGGCCGAGCTCGGTCGACATGCCCCATTCCCGGACCATCGACCGTGCCAGGGCGGTGGCCCGCATCAGGTCGTCGGCGGCGCCGGTGCTGCCTATCCCGAACACGAGCTCCTCGGCGATGCGGCCGCCGAACATCACCACGAGGCGGTCGAGTATGTAGTCCGAGCGGTAGATGTGGCGGTCCTCCTCGGGCAGCTGCATGGTGATCCCCAGCGCCATGCCGCTGGGGATGATGGTCACCTTGTGCAGCGGGTCGGCCGTCGGGAGAACCGCCGCACACACGGCGTGGCCTGCCTCGTGATAGGCGATGGCCTCCTTCTCGTCGCTCGACAGGGCCAGCGACTCGCGCTTCTGGCCCATGATCACGCGGTCTCGGGCCATCTCGACGTGCCGGGACGCGATCTCCTCATCGCCCTCGCGCACCGCGTACAGGGCGGCTTCGTTGACCAGGTTGGACAGGTCGGCGCCGCTCATCCCCGGCGTGCCCCGGGCCACCACGTTGAGGTCCAGGTCCTCCGCAGTCCGCTTGCCCTTGACGTGCACCTCGAGGATGGCGTGACGGTCCGACAGTTCCGGCAGCGGCACGACGACCTGGCGGTCGAAGCGTCCCGGACGCAGCAGGGCGGGGTCGAGGATGTCCGGCCGGTTGGTGGCTGCCATCATCACGATGCCCTCGGAGCCCTCGAAACCGTCCATCTCCGAGAGCATCTGGTTGAGGGTCTGCTCGCGCTCGTCGTGGCCTCCGCCGAGGCCCGCGCCGCGCTTGCGGCCGATCGAGTCGACCTCGTCGATGAAGATGATCGCCTTGCCCATCTTGCGGGCCGACTGGAACAGGTCGCGGACCCGGCTGGCTCCCACTCCCACGAACATCTCCATGAAGTCCGATCCCGTCACCGAGAGGAACGGAACGCCGGCCTCGCCCGCCACAGCCTTGGCGATCAGCGTCTTCCCTGTGCCCGGCGGGCCCACCAGCAGCACGCCCTTGGGCACCCGGGCGCCTATCTCCGCGAAGCGTTCCGGCGTCTTTAGGAAGTCGACGATCTCGGTGATCTCCTGCTTCACGCCCTCGTAGCCGGCCACGTCGTCGAAGGTGGTGCCGGGCCGCTCGGTGGTGTAAGTCTTGGCCCGGCTCCGCCCGATCGACATGATGCTGCCCATCTGCCCCTGCGCTCGGCGCTGCATCCACCAGAAGAACAGGATGAGCAGCCCGATGGGCAGCAGGAGCGGCAGTATCGACAGGAAGAAGTTCGTCTGGGGAGTCTCGTAACGGAATTCCGGGACGTGCTCGTTGATCAGCGCGGCGTCGGCGTCGGGCAGCGGCAGGGGGCCGTTGGACGCGTACTCGGTGCCGTCGACGGCGGTCGCCTTGATGCTCCCGTTGTTGTTGTTGTAGGTGCCCTTGACGATGCCGCCCTCGGTGACCCGGTCGAGGAAGTCCGGGTAGGAGATCCCGTCCCCGGAGTCGTCGGGGAGCATGGTGGTGGCCATGAAGACGGCGATGACGGCGCCGATCATCAGCCATACCACCAGGCGCGAGCGACGCTGCGACTCCGGCGAGGGCCGCGACGGAGGCCGGGACCGCTTGCCCTCCGGCGTGGGCGGCGGCGGGGGCGGAGGGGTGCTGTCTGCCACGACGTTCAGGCTAGTGGCCTGCGCCACGGATGTAGCCTCGGCGACGATGCGGCTGCAGCGGAGCATCCTGAAGAAGCCCCTCCTGCATGTCGCCGGACCGTCGGCACTGATCATGGCCCCGTTGCTGGGGCTGACGTTCCACAGTGATCAGCGAATCATGATGTATTGGCTGACCGGCACGTTCGGAGCGGATCCGTTCGCCATCGTGAATCAGAACCTCGCCGAGATAGACGACTTTCTCAGGCAGGGGAACTTCCGTCCGCTGGGCCGGTTCGTCATATACATGGAGCAGGCGTCCATCTTCGAGATCGCGGCTGGAACCGGGGTTGCGCCTCATGTGGTCCAGGGAGTCGTCCGCCTCATCGTGGTGGCTGCCTTGGCCGTGGCTGCGATGGGTTTCGTCGTTGCGCTGTACAACTCGGCGGCGCACCGATCCTCAAGGTCCTCAATGGCGCCGATCCGGGTGCTGTCGGCCCCGGTTCCTCCGTTGCTGGCCGGCTTTCCGTTGGTGGTGGCCTCGACGTTCGTTGTCTCCGGTGCATTGCACCCGGTGTCGTTCTTCCCGTTCTTCTTCGTGTCGGTCGCGATCTGTCTGCTGCTGGTACCGCTGTATGTCTGCTCGGGCACAGCCATGGCCCGGAGGGGCATCGGAATCCGACAGGTCGCCTTGTGCGCTGTGCTGGGAATGGTCAGCGCCATGACGTCGGAGCTCCTCTACCTCGTTCCCGTCGTGTGCCTGCTCACCCTCGCGGCTCGGGGGTGGCTGGCGCGCCAAGGGGGACGGGAACTGGTCCGGAGCTTGGCCTTCTCCCGCTTCACAGCGTTGTTGGCCGGGTTCCTGGTGGTGTTCGTGCCCAGCCGGCTGGCGATCGCGGCGGAGTGCTCCCGGGGCGAGTGCTACGAGGGCTCCTCTGCGGCTCTGTCGACTCTGGCGGTCGAGCAATGGCTCGGCCGGGCGGTGGCCGGGCTGCAGTTCCGGACGCTGTCGTCGACGCTGGCCGGCGACTACGACAACCTGTCCTCTGTTCGCGACCCGATCGACTTCGTGACCAATGTCTGGCTGATCCCTGTCGTCCTGTCGCTGGGGTACTTCGCGGTCACGGCTGCGATCCGAGTGTCGCGGGCGTCCGAGTCCGCTGATCGCCTCGGTGCCGGGGACCTGCGCAGGTTCGGTGCGGTGCTGTGCGGATTCGGGGGCCTCCTGGCACTGGCGACGACTCTGATGGTCAGCCTCTCGGAGGGCTTGCAGGGCTGGCACGCCCGCGGCTTCGGACTGGACCAGTGGCGTGACTCGCTTCTGGTGCAGATTGCTTGGGCTCTCGTCTTCTACGGTCTCGCCGTCATCGCGCTGTCGTGCATCGGCCGCGGGACAGCACCCCGGCGGGCCCCAAGAGTGTGGCTGGCTGCGGGGATGACAGCATTGGTGTTGGTCATGTCGATGAACGCATTCATGGCCAACGACAAGTTCTCGATCTGGAGACGCACAGGATCCGACGGCAGTGTCGTCAACCTCATCTCCACTGCCAGCGTCGACTTCGACCGGTCGGAGCGGGGCCAGGCCATACGGTGCGAACTCATGGCTGCGTATTCCGAACGGAACAGCTGCACCGATTGCTGGCACTCGGGAGCCCGAGTTCTCGAGGAGCTGAACCGGTTGTCGAGGTCCAAGCACGGCGCGGACTTCTGCCCGGTCGAGGACTGAGGGGTCGGCACCGTTGAGCGACAGGGCGACGATGATGCAGGCCACGACCCGGCTGAAGTGGGCGGTGGTCGGATGGACCGCCGGGTTCCTGGGGAGCCTGGTCGGCGTGATCGCGGTGGTGAACCTTCTGGGGACGGACCTCGGCGACGACGGATCCTCGGAGTTGACGCTGGGCTCGCTGGTCCTGCTCCAGGTTCCCCTGTGGATCGGGCTGCTCGGTACACCGCTGCTGGCCCGGTCCCGCGGCCTGAGCTGGCCCGAGCAGATGGGCTGGCGCATGCGGCCCGTCGATGTGCCGTTGGGCATCGCCGTCGGCCTGCTGCTGCAGTTGGTGGTGCTGCCGCTGCTCTACATCCCGATCCTCGAAGTGTTCGAGGATGTCGATGTGGAGGAGCCGGCCAGAGACCTGGTCGGGTTGGCCGAGGCGCCCCTCGAGTTGGCGGCGCTGGTGCTCATGACCGTGATCGCGGCTCCCCTCACCGAGGAGGTGTTCTTCCGGGGCCTGCTCCAGGGCGCCCTGCGGGACCGGTTCGGGCCGGTCCGGGCCGTAGCGGTCTCCTCGCTCGCGTTCGCGGTGGTCCATTTCCAGGTGGTGCAGTTCCCGGCGCTGCTCGTGATCGGGATCGTGCACGGCCTGCTGGCGCTGGCCACCCGGCGCCTCGGCGCGGCCCTGTGGTCTCACACCGCCTTCAACGCGGTCACCGTCATCGCACTGTCGGTCTGACCCGGAGCCGGCCCGGCGGCTCGGCGGTTCGGCGGCCCGGCCGCCCATGACTGGCTTATGCTAACTGCCCGTGTTGAGCGGTCGCCACCGGAGGCTCGTCTCCGACGCGGCGGTGCGCGTAGCGGTCGGGTGGCGGCGACCATCAGCGGCCGCGGTCGGCGTGCAGCCGGGTGGGATCGCAGAACGCCTGCCCGTGGCGGCTCAGCATCAGTCTGTCGAGATCCTCGAGCAGTCCTGGCGCTGCGACCCATGCGTTCTCCGGCGTCCGCTGGGCGTAGGTGTCGATCAGCGCGCAACGCAAGGCGTTGCCGTCGTCGCTCGAGTCGAAGCTGATCGCTGCTGTCGCGATCTGGCTGGTTGCCAACGATTCCGGGGTCACCCGATCGATCTGCGCGAGGCGCGCGTTGGCGAGAAGCGTCAAGGACAGACCGACACCTAGGACTGCCGCCGTGGCCACCGCAGCCATCCGGTGGAAGCCTCTTCCGCCGCCGGCCAGTACCCCAAGAAGGAGTATCGTCAATGCAGATGAAATGATGAGAGACCAGCCGACTTGAACGAACAAGGTGTCTCGCCATCCGTGGTCAATCCGGCTCCCTTGGAGCCATCGCGAGAGGCTCACCAGCAGAGCGGGAAGACCGGCAGCGGCAGCACCGAAAAGACCGAGCGAGGCGCCGGCCCGGAGACGTTGCCCGTCAACCGGCGCCTGGGTGACGTCCGGCACTGGGTACAGCATCCGTCGGGACCTGCCCCGCGACCGGGGCCCCTCGTCAGCGATGGCACTGGTCGCCGCGGCCTTCTCGGACGGTGACGCCGCTCCGGTGCCTGCGCCTCCTCCTGCGCAGGCGAATGCCTGCGCGGCCACCGCGATCGTGACCGCGACAACTGCGGCCACAAGCATCGCAAGGAATGAGTTCGCCAGCAGGTTCACGAAGCTGAACTCCAAGCCGTGAGTACCGACCCGATCAGACACCAGCGACCATCCAGCTACCGGAAAGCCGCTGATCAACCTGGTTGCCATCAACCCGCCGATGTCGCCGGAGAGGCTCAGATCGGAGCCCGCATAGCAGGTCGCCCGGCCACACCGTGCAGCAATCTCCAGGCGGACAGGCACCAGAACGACCAGGAAGCCCGCGCTCAGGGCCGTCCACCTCGCCAGCGCGGCCGAGCGGACGGCGTTCCTCCAAGGCAGGCCGGCGGCGAAGGCTCGAGTCGCGATGTAGACCGCAGCCAGGGGCGGCGCCACGTACGCGAGGTCGTGATACATGGCTGTCGCCGCGCCCAGTAGGCCCATGACGAGGAGTTCCTGCACTCGCAAGGGCCGCTTGGACATGTCTCTGTCCCGTGCCGTGGCCAAGCAGATCGCGAGCACCAGGATCGTCGTCCCGCCGAGGAGGGCCGGGAAGTACACCAGCGGCCCACCGGGGCCGTTCGCGACGAGAGACATCCCCAGGACCATGGGATAGACCGCCATGATCGGCTCCGGTCCGGTACGAGCAGAAGCGGTGAGTGCCATGACGACACGAGTGGCGACCACCGCTAGGAGCAGAACGACGAGGAGCCTCAGAAAGCCGTTGACGGCATGGGGTGCAAGGCCTGTCGCTTCGGAGGCCTCGAAGAGGAAGCCTGCGCTCAGGCTATGCACGAAGCGGCCCAGAGGCCTGAAGTTGCCGGAGTCCAGGAACGAGTCGATGCTCTCGTAACCGTAGCTGAGGGCCTCCACGGGGTTGTCGCGTCCCGCGGCCGCCTGCCTGTAAGTCGATCGCCGCTCGTCGGACTGGAGGGCGATTCCGCTGAGAGGCGCCGCGACGATCAACGCCGGTGCGGCCACAGCTAACCGGCGCCCAACTGAGCCACCCATGACTGGCTTATGCTAACTGCCCGTGTTGAGCGGTCGCCACCGGGGGCTCGTCTCCGATGTGGCGGTGCTCGTGGCGGTACTCGTAGCGGTTGTCGGCTTCCTGGTGGCCAACCTGAGGCCGTGGCTCTGGTTCACGGACACCACACCCACCGGAGGCGATCTCGGAGCCCATGTCTGGGCTCCCGCATACCTCCGCGACGTCCTGATCGGCGAGCTGAGGCTCACCGGGTGGACCCACGACTGGTACGCGGGCTTTCCCGCCTTCACGTTCTACATGGTGGTCCCCTCGTTGCTCGTGGTGGTCGTCGACGCGGGCCTCGGGCTTCACGAGGCGGTGTTCGCCCACTTCGCGGTGGCTCTCGCGGCCGGTGCGGCCGCGCTGGTGGTGGCCCGGCGGACAGGACGGTCCGCCGGCCAGTGCTGGGCGATCGCATCGGCCATCGCCGGGGTGGCCGGTGCGGCCAAGCTGCTGGTCGACGATCCGGTGGCCGACCGCGCCCTGGCCGCGCTGCTGCTGCCCGCCGCCGCGGCCTGGTGCGCCTGGTACGGCCTACGATCCAGACGCCGCTGGCGGGCTGCAGCGTCGGTGGCCGCGGCCGTTCTGGCGGTCGGTGTGGTCCCCATGCCCTACGGCGTGTCACTGAAGCTGGTGACGATCGCGGGGGTGGTGGCGCTGCCCGTGGCGGTGTGGGCGATGTCCCGCTTGGGCGGGGTCTCCACCGAGGGTCAGGCGCTGGCTTCGGTGGCCACCCTGCTGTTCCTGTTCGACCGCTCGTTCAACATCTACGGCGGCAACCTCATGTCGACGATGGCGGGAGAGTTCGCCTACTCGCTGGGTCTGGCCGGCGCGGTCGGATACATCGGGGTTGCCGTCCGGGGCATGCAGACCGACCGGCACAGGGTCCTGGCCGGCGCGCTGCTGGCCCTCACCGGGCTGATGCACCTGTTCTCTGCGTTCTTCGCTCTGGCCGCCGCGGCCGCTCTGCTGCTCGTCCTGCCGTGGCGGGCCGCCGAGTGGCGGCGCCGGCTGGTGTGGACCGTCTCCAGCGGGGCGCTGGCCGCGGCGCTCAGCGCGTGGTGGGTGCTGCCGTTCTGGTGGAACCGGAGCCTGCTCAACGACATGGGTTGGGGCAAGGAGCGCCGCTACCTGTCCTCGCTGTGGTCGCGCAGCGAGTTCGACTACAGCTTCCTTACGAACGACCCGCCGCTGCAGCTGTTCGTCGTCCTGGCGCTCGCGGGGGCGGGGCTGCTGTTCGGCAGGCGGGCTCGGCTCGGAATGGCGCTGGCATTGGCGGGGGCGATCGTCGCAGCCGGCTTCGTGATCCTGCCCGAGGGGCGCCTCTGGAATGTCCGGATCCTGCCCTTCTACTACCTCACCGTGTACCTGACGGCGGCTCTCGGCATAGGCGAGGCGATCTGCATGGGCCCCAGGGCCATCGACAGGCGGATGAAGGCGCGGGTGGAGACCGGGGCAGAGGTAGCTGGGGCAGAGGTAGCTGGGGCAGAGGTAGCTGGGGCAGAGGTTGCTGGTGCAGAGGTAGCTGGGGCAGACGTCGCCGGGGAAGCAGGAGCGGGAGAAGCGCAAGGAGAAGGAGAGGAACAACAGGCGACGGCGGGGGCGGACCGCCTGGGAAGGTCGGCGGGAACGATTACGGCCGTCGGTGCGGTGGGGCTGGCTGCCGCCGCGGTCGTGTTGCTGGTAGGACTGCCGTTGCGGTCCCTGCCCTTCGGGAATCTCGGCGACGACGGCGTCTACCGTTGGGGACCGTTCAGTTCCAGCGAGTTCAACCTCGGGACGTACTGGGTCGAGTACAACTTCAAGGGTTACGAGAACAGAGGCCCGACCGCCGACGGCGGAGGGAGTCACGAGTACTGGGACCTCGTCGAGACCATGGACCGGATCGGCGAGCAGTACGGCTGCGGCCCCGCTCTGTGGGAGTACGAGGCCGACCGGCTCGGGTCCTACGGAACGCCCATGGCGCCCATGCTGCTGCCGTACTGGACCGACCGGTGCATCGCGTCGATGGAGGGCCTCTACTTCGAGGCTTCGGCCACCGTCCCGTACCATTTCCTGATGCAGTCGGAGTTGTCGACCGCACCGTCGCGGGCCCAGCGGGACCTGCCCTACTCGGGACTCGACGTCGCCGCCGGCGTGGAGCACATGAGGCTCATGGGGGTTCGCTACTACATGGCGTTCTCCTCCGACGCGGTGCGCCAGGCCCGGGCCTCGGCCGACCTCGTCGAGATCGGCTCGACAACGCTGGGCCCGTGGGTCGTGTTCGAGGTTTCCGGCAGCGCTCCGGTGACAGGACTGTCCACGCTGCCGGTGGTGGTCGACCGCCTCGACGACTCGAGTGACGAGTGGCTCGAGGCGTCGGTCGGCGCGTTCCTCGCTACCGGGCGAGGCGGCCCCCTGCTTGCGGCCGGCGGGCCTGCCGACTGGCCCCGGATGACCCTGCCCGACGTCCGGGGCGAGCCGGGCGACAGCCTGTCCGGCGACGACCTGAGCCGGCAGGAGGTGATGCGCCGGTTGGCGGACGTCCTGCCTGACGCCGTGCCCGTCGAGAGCGTCGAGCCGGCCGTGGTCAGCGCAGTCGTCCGCGAAGACCACTCGATCTCGTTCTCGGTGGACCGGGTGGGGTCACCGGTGCTGGTGCGGACTTCGTACTTCCCGAACTGGTCGGCGTCGGGTGCGCACGGGCCCTACCGGGTGACGCCCAACTTCATGGTGGTGGTGCCGACCGGCACCGAGGTCCGCCTGACCTACGGCCGCAGCCCGGTGGAGTGGTTCTCGATGGCCATCACCCTGATCGGCCTCGTGGCGGCCGCCTGGCTGGTGTTGCGCCCGTCCCCGAGACAGGCTTCCCAAACCGGAACCGACGATGCTGACGACGCAGAGGTGTCAGGGGAGGCGGCGGGGCCGTGAGGTTCTCGGTGATCGTACCGGCCTTCCGCGAGGCCGGCCGCATCGGCGACACCGTGACCGCGCTGCGGGCTGCCTTCGCCGTGGTCGACGCCTCCGGCGGCGCAGAGATCGTGGTGGTCGACGACGGCTCCGACGACGGCACCGCCGGCGCGGCCCGGGCCGCCGGCGCCGACGTCGTGGTGGAGCTCGGAGTGAACCGCGGCAAGGGAGCAGCGGTGCGCGCCGGCATGCGGGCCGCCTCGGGCGAGGTGGTGGCCTTCACCGACGCCGACCTCGCCTACGCGCCGCGACAGCTTGTCGGACTGCTCGAAGAGGTGGAGCGGGGAGCCGACATGGTGGTCGGCGACCGCCGCCATCCTGACTCCGTGACCGTGACCGAGGCGTCGGGGCTGCGGCGAGCAGGCAGCCTCGTCGTGGGACTGCTGCGGGGGATGCTGCGGCTCGGCCGCGGCCGCGACACTCAGTGCGGCTTGAAGGCGTTCTCCCGGCGGGCGTCCGGCGCGGTGCTGGAAGCGTCGGTGATGGACCGGTTCTCGTTCGATGTCGAAGTGCTCTTCCTGGCCGACCGTCTCGGCTTGGAAGTGCGCCAGGTGCCCGTCGAGGTTGTGAACAGCAAGGCGTCGACCGTGCGGGTCGTCAGCGACGGTTGGGATCTGGTGTTCGACATGGGCCGCATTCGGGCCCGGGCGCTGCTGGGCCGCTATCCGAGCAAGAGGTCGAGCGGCGGTGCTGGCAACGGGCCGAGCAAGAGGCCGAGCGGATAGGTTACGGGTGGCCGTGGCCGATCTGGACGCCATCTTCAAGGCCTACGACATCCGCGGGATCGTGGGATCGGAGATCGACGCCGAGGCGTGCTTCGCCATCGGCGCCGCCTTCGCTGGTCACGGGCGTGACCGCGGCGCGGCACGGGTCGTTGTCGGCCGCGACATGCGCCCCGACGGCGCCGAGCTGTCTGCGGCCTTCTGCCGGGGCGCGGCCGCGGCCGGTTTGGATGTGGTGGACATCGGACTGTGCGCCACGGAGATGGTGTACTTCGCCTCCGGGTTGCTCGACGTCCCCGGTGCGATGTTCACCGCGTCGCACAATCCGGCCGGCTACAACGGAATCAAGCTGTGCGGTCCGGGCGCGTCGCCCATAGGGGCCGGCACCGGACTGGAGGAGATCAAGGCCCGCGCTCTCTCCGGGCCGCCGCGGGCGGCAGCCGCGGGCACGGCCACGCGACGCGACGTCCTGGATCGCTACGTCGAACACGTCCTGTCGTTCGTGAGCCTGAGCGAGCTCCGACCGCTGAGGTTGGCGGTGGACACCGCCAACGGCATGGGCGGCCTGGTCGCTCCCGCCGTGTTCGACCCGCTGCCCTTCGAGGTCGTCTACATCCATCCCGAGCTCGACGGCACGTTTCCCAACCACCCTGCCGACCCCCTCAAGCCCGAGAACCTCCGGGATGTGCAGGACACGGTGAGAGCCGTCTCGGCCGATGCCGGGCTGGCCTTCGACGGCGACGCCGACCGGGTGTTCGTGGTGGACGAGACGTCCCGGACGCTGTCAGGCTCGCTGACCGCGGCCCTCATCGCGGCCGCAATGCTCGGGCGCGAGCCCGGCGCCACGGTCGTGCACAACGTGATCTGCTCCAAAGCTCTTCCCGAGCTCGTGGAAGAACTGGGAGGTCGAACCGTGCGGACCCGGGTGGGCCACTCGTTCATGAAGCAGGCGATGGCCTCCAGCGGGGCGATGTTCGGAGGCGAGCATTCCGGCCATTACTACTTCCGGGACAACTACGGCGCCGACAGCGCCATGATCGCCGTGCTGATCGTGCTGGAGGCCCTGGGTCGCCACGAGGGCAACCTCAGCGACTTGGGCGCGCCGCTGGAGCGCTACGCCTCGTCGGGCGAGATCAACACCGAGGTGCCCGACCCGACGGCGGTGATCGAGCGCATGGCAGCCGTGTTCGCAGCCTGCGAGCAGGACCGCCTCGACGGCCTCACAGTCGACTGCGGCGACTGGTGGTTCAACCTCAGGCCGTCGAACACGGAGCCCCTGCTGCGCCTGAACCTGGAGTCCAGCGACTCAGCCGACATCCCGGCCCGAGTAACTGAGGTACTGGCCCTCATATCTCCGTAGCATCTGGGCACTGCCCGTCCGCCCAGAGGAGGTGGCCGCGTGACACTCGATGCCCGCCTGCTGGAGATTCTCGCCTGCCCCAGCGATAAGGGCCCGCTCCTCTACTTCACCGACGAGGAGAGCCTGTACAACCCCCGGCTGCGTCTCCGCTACCGGGTCGACGACGGGATCCCCGTGATGCTGCTGGACGAGGCGGACTCGGTGGACGACGCCGAGCACGGACGCCTGCTGGCCAAGGCGGAGGCCGACGGAGTCGGTCCCACCTTCGAGACCGGCCGCGCCGGCGGGCCCGAGAGCTGAGACAAGCCGCCGTGGTCGCCGTCGATCTCCTGGAGGCCCTCCGGCACCTTCCCGGCCAGGTGCGCGACGCCGCAGTCGCGGCCGCCGACGTCGAGGGCCTTCCTGCTCGCGGCGAGATCTCCGAGGTGGTCATCGTGGGAGCGGGTGGGGGAGGGGTGGCCGGCGACGTGGTCGAGTCGGTCGCTCACCTGCAGGGCTCCGTCCCGGTCCTGGCCACCGGCGGGATCAGCCCGGCCTGGCTCTCCGAGTCGTCCCTCGTGCTGGCCGTGTCGCAGTCGGGCGACGACCAACCGACGGTGGCCGCGGCCCGGATGGTGCACGCCAGCGGCGCCCGCATGGTGGCGGTCACGTCGGGCGGGGAGCTGATGGGGCTCTGCGCCGGCTGGGGCGTGCCGGTCACGAGGGTGGATCCCTTCGCGGGGCCGGCGGCCGGGCTCGGAGTGGTCATCGTGCCGGTGCTCGTGCTGCTGGAGCGGGTCGGTGCGCTGTCCGGCATGAACCGGCTGATCTCCGACAGCGCCGAGCAGATCGAGGTCCGGCGAAGGCTCCTCGACGACGACCCCGGGCCGGTGCATGCGCTGGCCGACGGGGTTGCAGGACGCATGGCCGCGGTCTGCGGGGCCGGCGGCGTCGGCAAGCACGCCGCCCGCCGCTGGGTCAACCGCCTCAACCGGGTCGGCGACGTGGCGTCGATGCGCCGCAACCTCCCGGCCGACGAGGCCGAGGCTGCGACCTGGGCCACGCTTGCCAGGGGCGTCCCGGCCGGGGTGGCCGCGGTGGTGCTGCGCCACGACTTCGAGCCTCCGGGGCTGGCCGACCGCGTCGACCTGCTCGGCTCGGCTGTGACCGCCCTGCACGAGGTTCGGGCTGAGGGCGAGGGAGCCCTGGCCCAGTTGCTGGACCTGGTGCTCGTCGGCGACGCGGTAGCGGAGTTGGCCGCGAACCGTGGCCGGGAGGACTCATGATTGAAGGTGATGGCAGTGGCACCGACCGCTGGTAGCGAAATGCGTGTAGCGGACCTCTCGCTGGCTCCGCTGGGGCGCGCCGAGATCCGCCTGGCCGAGCACGAGATGCCGGGGTTGATGGCGCTGCGGGGCCGCTACATGGACGATCAGCCCCTGGCGGGCGCCCGGATCGCCGGGTCGCTGCACATGACGGTCCAGACCGCCGTGCTCATCGAGACGCTGGTCGCTCTGGGTGCTCAGGTCCGGTGGGCGAGCTGCAACATCTTCTCAACCCAGGACCATGCCGCTGCGGCCACCGCCGTCGGCCCCGGCGGCACCGTCGACGAGCCCCGGGGAGTGCCGGTGTTCGCCTGGAAGGGCGAGACCCTGGAGGAGTACTGGTGGGCCACCGAGCAGATCTTCCGCTGGCCCGACAGCCGCGGGCCGAGCCTCATCCTCGACGACGGCGGCGACGCCACCCTGCTGGTCCACAAGGGCCTCGAGTACGAGCGGGCCGGAGCGGTGCCCGAGGCCACCGACGACGATTCCGAGGAATGGTCGGCGGTCCTCGACCGGCTGCGGTCGATCGCCACCGAAGACGCCGGGTTCTTCTCCCGGATCGTGCCGTCCATCCGCGGCGTGTCCGAGGAGACGACCACGGGCGTCATGCGGCTGCAGCAGATGCTCGAGCGGGGCGAGCTCTGTTTCCCGGCCATCAACGTGAACGACTCGGTCACCAAGTCCAAGTTCGACAACTACTACGGCTGCCGTCACTCGCTTCTCGACGGCATCAACCGGGCCACCGACGTGATGATCGGCGGCAAGGTGGCCGTGGTGTGCGGCTTCGGCGACGTCGGCAAGGGCTGCGCGGCGGCGCTGAGGGGCCAGGGAGCCAGGGTGATCATCACCGAGATCGACCCCATATGCGCGCTGCAGGCGGCCATGGAGGGCTACGAGGTGAACACCCTCGAGGCGGTGGTGGCCATCGGCGACGTCTTCGTGACCGCCACCGGCAACGCGGGCGTCATCAGCGCCGGCCACATGGCCCGGATGAAGCACCAGGCCGTGGTGGGCAACATCGGCCACTTCGACAACGAGGTGGACGTCGCCGGGCTGAACCGGATGTCGGACGTTCAGCGGGTCAACATCAAGCCCCAGGTGGACGAGTACGTCTTCGGCGACGGCCACTCCGTGATCCTGCTGTCGGAGGGTCGCCTGCTCAATCTGGGCAACGCCACCGGGCACCCCAGCTTCGTCATGTCGTGCAGCTTCACCAACCAGGTCCTGGCCCAGATGGACCTGCACGCCAACGCCGACTCGATGCCGATCACGGTGACCACGCTGCCCCGCCGGCTGGACGAGGAGGTGGCCCGCCTGCACCTCGACGCGCTCGGCGCCCGCCTCACCGGGCTCACGCCCCAGCAGGCCGACTACATCGGGGTCGATGTGGACGGGCCGTACAAGTCCGACCACTACCGCTACTGACCGGCAGCATGCGGACAGCTCGCCCCGCGCCGGCGCGGCGCCACTGACCGGTACCTTGGAGCTTGCAACCTGGCCGAAGGGAGTACAGATGGCGGTCGAACGGGGATGCTGGGCGGCCCCTGAAGCGCTCAGCGGCGCCGACGCGGCCGCCTTCGCGCAGCGAGTGGAGGAGCTGGGCTACTCGCGGCTGTGGGTGGGGGAGACCTTCGGGCGCGACCCGTTCGCACTGGCCGCCCACCTGGGTGCAGTCACGTCGACGCTCGGGCTGGCCAGCGGGATAGCCAACGTCTACAACCGGCACCCGGGCGTCATGAAGCAGGGCGCATGCACCGTGGCCGAGCAGACCGGGGGCCGGTTCACGCTGGGCCTCGGAGTCTCGAGCCCGGTAATCGTCAGCAAGATCCGGGGCGTGCCCTACGACAAGCCGCGGTCGTTCATGCGGTCCTATCTCGACGCCATGGAGGTGGCCCGCTACACCTCGGTGCCGCCTCCCGAGGCGGTGCCGGTGGTGCTAGCCGCTCTCGGACCACGGATGCTCGAGCTGGCGGCGGAGCGCACCGACGGCGCCCACCCCTACAACACCACCCCGGAGCACACCGCCTTCGCCCGCTCGGTGATGGGCGCCGAGCCTCAGCTCTGCGTGGAGCAGAAGGTGATGCTCACCACCGACTCCGAGCAGGCCCGGGCCACCGGCGGCAACGTCATGAAGTTCTACACCCGGGCCCCGGGCTACCGGGACTGCTGGAAGAGGCTCGGCTTCGACGACGACGACATCGACGGGCTCTCAGACCGCTTCGTGGACTCCATGGTGGCCTGGGGAGACGTCGACGCCATCGAGCGCCGGCTGGCCGAGCACGCCGACGCCGGGGCCACCCAGGTCTGCATCCAGGTGCTGCACCCCTCCGCCGGCGCGGCCGCGGTCGACTACGACGCGCTGGCCGCCCTAGCCCCGGATCGGGCGGCGGCGCCGCAGGAGGAAGCATGATCGATCTAGCCGGCCGGGTGGCGGTGGTGACGGGGGGCGCCAGCGGGATCGGCCGCGGGCTGGCCGAGCGTTTCGCGGCCGAATCGATGAGGGTGGTGGTGGCCGACGTCGAGGAGCCGCCCCTGAACGAGACGGTGCAGTCGATCACCGACCGCGGGGGAGAAGCGATGGCGGTCGTCTGCGACGTGTCGTCGTGGCCGTCGGTGGAGGCGCTGCGCGACGCTTGCACCGACGCCTACGGACCCGCCGACGTGTTGTGCAACAACGCGGGGGTGGCCGCCACCGGACCCGTGGCGGAGCTGTCTCTCAGGTCCTGGGAGTGGTGCCTCGGCGTCAACCTCTGGGGCGTGATCCATGGTTGCAGGGCGTTCCTGCCGGCCATGATCGAGCGGGGCTCCGGCCACATCGTCAACACCGCGTCTATCCTGGGCCATCTGTCGTCGGCCGGAATCGCCCCCTACAACGTCTCCAAGCACGGCGTGGTCGCCCTGAGCGAGACCCTCCACGCCGAGATGCTGGCCGAGGGCGCCGGGGTGGGCGTCACCTGCCTGTGCCCCGGCCTGGTCTCCACCAACATCCTGGACTCCGAGCGCAACCGGCCGGAGCGTCTGCAGGACCATCCGGGAGCCGACGCGACGTGGGACTCCGACATGGTCGCCGGCGGTCGCGAGTCCGATACCAGGGCCGCGATCCGCGATCTCTACGCCCAGGCGCTGCGCCCCTCGGCGGTGGCCGACATGGTGGTCCAGGCGATCCGGTCCGAACAGTTGTGGCTGTTCACCGACGGCGACTTCGACGCGGCCATAGCCGCCCGTCACCGCGAAATCGAGGCCAGGCACACACCGTCGGTTCCCGCCTCCCTGGCCTCGGCTTTGCTCGAGGACGACGGTTGACGGGCATGCCGCACCTGTCGGGGAGGGGCCCGCGCTGAGGGTTCTGGTCACCGGTGCGACCGGCTTCGTGGGGTCCCACGCGGCCAAGGCCCTTCAGGACGCGGGCCACAACGTGCGGGCCTTGGTGCGAACGCCGGCCAAGCTCGAGACCGTGACCGCTCGGGTAGGAGTCGACCTCGACTCGCTGGAGACGGTCGAGGGCGACATTCGCGACGCGGCCGCCGTCACCGCCGCCGTCGACGGCTGTGGCGCCGTCGTGCATGCGGCCGCGGTCGTGAGCATCGATCCCACCGCTGAGGCCGATGTCGCCGAGACCAACTTCCCCGGCGCGCTGAACGTGCTGGACGCGGCGGTGGCCGCGGGCTGCGACCCGGTGGTGCATGTGTCTACCGGCGAGGCCCTGTTCCCGTTCCGCACCGACCCGGTGACCGCCGACCATCCGGTGGGCACCGCCCGCGGGGCCTACCCGCGGTCCAAGGCCAAGTCCGAGCACCTGGCCCGCCGGTACCAGGCTCAGGGCCGCGGCATGGTCATCGTGTATCCGGCCCTGACGATCGGGCCCGGCGACTACGGCGGGTCGGTGCAACTCCAGCCGATGAAGCTGTGGCTGACCAAGCCCCTTCCCCGGTCGGGCTACACGGTGGCGATGGTCGACGTGCGCGACGTCGCCGCGGTCATCGCCGCGTCCGTCGAGCCCGGCCGGGGCCCGAGGCGCTACGTGATGTTCGGCCACCACCTCGCCGCCGAAGAGCTGCTGTCGGAGCTGCGGCAGGCGACCGGCCGCGACCTGAGGTCGGTGCCGATGCCGAGGATGCTGTTCTCGGCCTGGGGCCGGGTCGGCGACCTGGCTCGCCGGTTTGGTCGCGACCTGGTGCTCACCTCCGAGGCCGTGGACTACATGTTCAACTACTGCGCCGGCGACAACTCCGCCACAGAGCGCGACACCGGCGTCACCCTGCGCCCGGTGGCGGAGTCGCTGGCCGACGCCATCGCCTGGATGCGCGACGAGGGATACGTCACCGCAGCCCAAGCCGGGACGGTGCGCTGATACCCGCTCTTGTTCGCTGCGCTCGCGGGCCGCTCGGGCCCGGGGCCTAGGCTGGGCTGGGTCTACCAGCCGACTCAGAAGTCTCGGGTTGGTCTTGGGTGGGATATCCGCACAACCGACCCGAGAAAACCGGGAGGCAGAGCATGAAGGTCCTAGTCACCGGAGCCACCGGCTTCGTGGGGTCCCACGCGGCCAAGGCCCTCCAGGACGCCGGCCACACCGTGCGGGCCCTGGTGCGAACGCCGGCCAAGCTCGAGACGGTGACGGCCCGGGTGGGAGTGGACCTCGCCTCGCTGGAGACGGTGGAGGGGGACGTCGCCGACGCGGCGGCGGTCACGGCCGCGGTCGACGGCTGCGATGCGGTGGTTCACGCCGCCGCGGTGGTGGGGACCGATCCGAGTTCGGAGGCCGACATCGAGGCCAGCAACTTCGCGGGCGCTCTCAACGTGCTGGGCTGCGCCGCGGACGCCGGCTGCGATCCGATCGTTCACGTGTCGAGCACCGCGGCGTTGTTCCCGTTCCGTGCCGACCCGGTGACCGCCGACCATCCGGTGGGGAGCGCACGCATGCCCTACGCGCGGTCCAAGGCCGACAGCGAGCGCCTGGCCCGGCGACTCCAGGACTCGGGGCACGGCGTGGTCATCGTCTACCCCGGCGGGGTGTTCGGCCCTGGCGACTATGGCGAGTCGACCCAACTCAAGCCGCTCAAGCTGTGGCTGACCAAGCCCTTCGTGCGCTCGCCCGGCTACACGATCAACCTGATAGACGTGCGTGACATAGCTGCGGTGATAACGGTGTCGATGCAGGCCGGCCGCGGCCCGAGGCGCTATGTGATGTTCGGTCACCACCTCACCTCCGACGAGTTGCTGTCGGAGTTGCAGCAGGTGACGGCCCGGGATCTGAAGTCGGTGCCGATGCCCAAGGCAATGTTCGTGGCGTGGGGCCGGATGGGCGACCTGACCCGCCGCTTCGGCCTCGACCTGATCCTCACCTCCGAGGGCGTGGAGTACATGTACAACACCCGCGCGGGCGACAACTCCTTCACCGAGCAGGACACCGGCGTGACGCTCCGCTCCGCCGGGGACTCCCTGGCCGACTCCATCGCCTGGATGCGCGACGAGGGACATATCACCGAGGCCGACGCCGGGGCCGTTTCGTGAGCCCCTGCAGCTGCTCTGCGACCAACTCCACCTTCAGAACCCGGCCCACACTTGAATTCAGTATAATTGCATATCTATCATCCAAATGAGTCAAGACTAGGATCTGACGGTATCTTCGCAGTCATGCAGAGTCCCTTGCTTGAGGGCGTGGACGAGATGTGGGCGGGATGGTGCCATGAGGGTTCAGCGGCCGACTGGGTTCGGGCCCTGAAGTACGGTCGGATCACGAAGCTGGTTACGCCGATCGCCGATCGGATGGCAGCGCTGGCGCCCAACGCGCAGCCCGCCGACATCGTCACTTGGGTGCCGTGCAGCCCGACGCGTAGGAGGAGCCGCGGCTTCGACCCTGCGGAGTTGCTGGCCCGCGCGGTGGCTCGGCGACTGGGGCTGAGTACTCGCGGGCTGCTGCGCCGACTCGACGACCAACCCCAGACGGCTCGTTCCCTCGACGGCCGCCTTGCAGGCCCGAAGCTACGAGCGCGGCGCCGTCTTCGTGGCGGGGTGATCCTGGTTGTCGACGACGTGTGCACCACCGGCTCGACGCTGCGGGTGGCGGCTGCCGCGTTGAGGGCCGGCGGCGCGTCGGCGGTGGTGGCCGCGGTGGCTACGGTGGCCCCTGCCGCGTCGCGGCAGCCAGTGGAGGTACCTCTACGATGAGGGCGCATCGCACCAACTAGGGAGGGTTGAAGTGGAGATCTCGATCAGCAGCCGTCACAAGGCCATAACGCCGGGTCTTGAGGAGGCCGTGCGAACCAAGATCGGGCAGCTCGACCGGTACCTGGACGATCTCGACACCGCCGAAGTCCACTTCGACGAGGCCCGCAATCCCCGCATCGTGGACCGCGAGACCTGCGAAGTGACCCTGACCGGGCACGGCCACCACCTTCGCTGCAAAGTGAACGCTCCCGACGCCTTCACCGCCGTCGACCTCGCCGAGGCCAAGCTGGAACGCCAGATCCGCAAGCTGCGCACCAAGCTCCAGAGGCGCCACCAGGGCCGCGGCGCCACCATCCGGACCGCAGCCGCGGCGGAGCCCCCGCTCGTCGCCGACTTCCAGCCGGCCGGCCAGGACCTCGACGGATGGGAGTCGGAGGACTCCGACGAGACCGAGCCCGAACTCAGGATCGTCAAGACCAAGCGGTTCCACCTCGGCCCGCTCACTCCCGCTGAGGCCGCGCTCAAGATGGATCTGATGGGCCATGGCTTCTTCTTCTTCATCAACTCGACCACGGGCCGCTCGGCCGTCGTCTACCGCCGCGACGACGGGGCCGTGGGCCTCATCGACGAAGCCGGTTAAGGGAAGCACGGTCACCGACGATGTCGCTGCTCAAGCGGGTGCTGCGCTCCGGCGAGGGGCGCAAGCTCAGGGACCTGCAGGCTCTAGTTCCTGACATCAACGCACTCGAGCCCGAGCTGCAGCGCCTCGACGACGACCGTCTGCGGGCCCGCTCCGGCGAGTTCCGCAGCCGCCTGGAGCGCGGCGAGTCTCCTGACGATCTGCTGCTGGAGGCCTTCGCAGTGGTGCGGGAGGCCGCGGTCCGAGTGCTGGGCCAGCGCCACTTCGATGTGCAGCTCGTGGGCGGGGCCGCTCTCCACTGGGGCGCGGTGGCGGAGATGCGCACCGGTGAGGGCAAGACCCTCACCTCCACTCTGCCCGTCTATCTGACGGGGCTCACTGGGCGGGGAGTCCATGTGGTGACGGTCAACGACTACCTCGCCGGGCGGGACTCCGAGTGGATGGGGCGGCTCTACAAGTGGCTCGGCCTCTCCGTCGGACTGATCGTCCCCGGCAACCATCGATGGGAGCACAAGCGCCGCCAGTACGCCTGCGACGTGACGTACGGGACGAACAACGAACTCGGCTTCGACTACCTGCGGGACAACATGGCCATGGCGCGCTCTGAGCAGGTGCAGCGCGGCCACCACTACTGCATTGTCGACGAGATCGACTCGATCCTCATCGACGAGGCCCGCACCCCCCTGATCATCAGCGGCCAGGTGGCCGACGCGGCCAAGCTCTACGTCCGTTTCGCGAGCATCGCCCGGGGGCTGCAGCGCGACGTCCACTACGAGGTGGACGAGGAGAAGCGCTCGGTCGCGCCTCTCGAGGAGGGCGTGCACGCGGTCGAGCGGGCGCTGGGCGTCGAGAACCTCTACGACATGGTGGCCCAGAACCTGGTGCACCAGCTCCAGGCCGCCCTGCGAGCCAAGGAGCTCTACCGGCGTGACCAAGAGTACATCGTGGAGCACAACCGAGTGAAGATCGTCGACGAGTTCACCGGCCGCGTGCTCGAGGGGCGGCGCTGGTCCGACGGGCTCCATCAGGCCGTCGAGGCCAAGGAGGGGGTGGCCATCAAGGAGGAGAACCAGACGCTGGCCACCATCACCCTGCAGAACTACTACCGGATGTACGAGCGCCTCGCGGGCATGACCGGCACGGCCGAGACTGAGTCCAGCGAGTTCGCGTCCACCTACAACCTGCACGTGGTGAGCGTGCCCACGCACCGGCCGATGATCCGCGATGACCGGGCCGACCTGATCTACAAGACCGAGGACGCCAAGTTCGCAGCGTGCGTCACCGACATCATCGAGCGCAACGGACTCGGTCAGCCTGTGCTGGTCGGCACCGTCTCGGTCGAGAAGTCCGAGAAGCTGTCCCGGCTGCTCGACAAGCAGGGCGTCGCCCATGAGGTGTTGAACGCCAAGCAGCATCATCGCGAGGCAGAGATCGTGACCCAGGCGGGACGGCTCGGCTCGGTGACCGTGGCCACCAACATGGCCGGGCGCGGCGTCGACATACTTCTCGGCGGCAACCCCGAGGGTCTCGCCCGGCGCGACCTCCGATCCGAGGGGCTCGACTCCGAGGCGCCGGAGGGTTCCCGCCGCCTCGCCGAACTGATTGCCAAGCACCAGGCGGCCACCGACGCCGAGCGCGACGAGGTGCTCGAGCTCGGAGGCCTCTACGTGCTCGGCACCGAGCGCCACGAGAGCCGCCGCATCGACAATCAGCTCAGGGGCAGGTCCGGGCGCCAGGGCGACCCCGGGGAGAGCCGCTTCTACCTGTCGCTGGAGGACGATCTCATGAGCCGGTTCGCCACCGGCGCCATGAACTGGGTCATGGACAAGGCGCTCCCCACCGATGTGCCCATCGAGGCGGGCATGGTCACCAAGGCGATCGAGCGGGCCCAGAACACGGTCGAGCAGCGAAATGCGGAGACCCGCAAGAACGTCCTGAAGTACGACGAGGTGATGAACGAGCAGCGCAAGGTCGTCTACCGGCGCCGCTCGCAGATCCTCGACGGCGCGGACATGCGCGCCGAGGCGCTGGAGCACATGGAGGCGGCCGTCGCGGCCGCCATTGCCGCCCACTGCAGCTCCGAGCACTCCGAGGAGTGGGACCGCGAGTCCTTGGCCACCGACCTGTCCGGGCTGTGGCCCGGCGGGGTGGGAGAGGCCCGGCTCGCGACGATCGCCACGCACGGCGAGTTGTCCGAGGTCGTCTACCAGGCTGCTGAGGACCACTACCGCGAGCGGGAGCAGCGACTCGGCACAGACGTGATGCGCCAGGTCGAACGCCAGGTGATGCTCCGTCTGATCGACCAGAAGTGGCGGTCCCACCTGCACGAGATGGACCTGCTGCGCGAGGGCATCCACCTGAGGGCCATGGGGCAGAAGGATCCGGCCACCGAGTGGCAGCGCGAGGGCTTCCACATGTTCGGGAAGATGATGGACACCATCGCCTTGGACTTCGTGCGCTATGTGATGCACGTTCAACTCGCCGAGCGTGCGCCCGACGACGCCCAGCGTCTCGTGGGCGTGACCGCCAACAAGAGCGAAGCCGATTCCCCGGCTCTGGTGGGCGCAGGCGTGGGGACCACGCTGCCCGCAACGGCTGTCGCGGCATCGCCGGGCGGGGCCCGCACGCCGGCGCCGAACCGTCCACCGAACCGCGTTCCGGTGGTCAAGAGCGAGCTCGAGAAGGTCGGACGCAACCAGCCGTGTCCCTGCGGCAGCGGCAAGAAGTACAAGATGTGTCACGGCCGCCCCGGCGCGAGTTGACCAGAGGCCGAGCGGATGAGCAGCATTTCATGAGGATTGTAGCGATTCGCCGAGCGAGGTCGTGGCCCGAGCGGCCTGTGAGCGCAGCGAACAAGAGCGGGAGACGCCACGCTGCGCCGCGTGACGTCTGCACCCGCCCGCGGGTCTCCTGAGCCGCCGTGCAGGACTTCGGCGACGACCTGCGCCAGCTGCGAGGTCGCCTCGGGGAGGCACAGGCCTATCTTCGCATCGACGCGCTGAGAGTTCGGCTCCCGCAGTTGGAGGCCGAGTCGTCGCGTCCCGATCTGTGGGATCAGCCCGAGCGGGCCCGGGCCGTCACCTCCGAACTGGCCTCGGTCAACGACGATCTGTCGATGTTCGACCGCCTCACAGCCGAGCTATCCGACGCGGAGACCCTCAACCAGCTCGCCGTTGAGGAGGGTGACGCCTCCGAGGAGGCTGAGATTGCACGGCTGGTGGCCGGTATTGCGGCCCGCTTCGACGAGCTTGAGCTGCGCTCGCTGTTCACCGGCGAGTTCGATGAGCGGGACGCGGTCTGCCAGATCAAGTCGGGAGAAGGCGGTACCGACTCGCAGGACTGGGCCGAGATGCTGCTGCGCATGTACCGCCGTTGGGCCGAGCGCCGCGGCTTCGAACTGGAGGTGACGGCCCTGTCGGAAGGCACCGAGGCCGGGTTCTCCAGGGTGGACTTCCTGGTGAGGGGCCGTTGCGCCTACGGCTGGATGCGGTCCGAGCACGGAGTTCACCGGCTGGTCCGCATCTCGCCGTTCAACAACGAGGGCAAGCGCCAGACCGCGTTCACCGCGGTCGATGTCGCCCCCTTCTTCGAGGAGGTCTCCGACGAGGTGAACATCGAAGAGAAGGACCTTCGCGTCGACACCTACCGCTCCTCAGGGGCGGGAGGCCAGCATGTCAACGTCACCGACTCGGCGGTGCGGATCACTCATCTGCCCACCGGCATCGTGACCAGCTGCCAGAACGAGCGCAGCCAGCACCAGAACAAGGAACGAGCCATGCAGATGCTGGCCGCGAAGCTGCACAACCTGGAACGCAAGCGGCTCGCCGACGAGATCGCCGGCATCAAGGGCGAGCAGCTCAAGGTTGGCTTCGGCAGCCAGATACGCAGCTACGTGATGCAGCCCTTCCAGATGGTGAGGGACCAGCGCACCCGCTACGAGACCCCGAACATCGACGCGGTGCTGGGCGGGGACCTGGATCCGTTCATGGAGGCCTGGCTCCGATGGAGCCGGGCCTCGGGTGCCGCGGGACCGGTGGAGGGGGCTGGTACTGTCGCCACGCCGTCGCAGGCGACCGGAGGTGACGCCTCATGATCCTCCGCCGAGAGCGCCCCGTGATCAAGATGGAGCACGCCTCATGATCAAGATGGAGAAGGTCACGAAGGTGTTCAAGGGCGATGTGGTGGCCCTGCGCGACGTGACCATCGACATCGGCAAGGGAGAGTTCGTCTTCCTCGTAGGCCCCTCCGGCTCGGGCAAGTCGACGTTCATCCGCCTGCTCAACCGCGAGGACGTTCCTGAGCACGGCCGGATCTTCGTGGCCGGCCGCGACATCGGCAGGCTGAGCGGCTGGAGGGTTCCCTACCTGCGGCGCAACATCGGCTACGTGTTCCAGGACTACAAGCTCCTCCAGAAGAAGACGGTGGCCGAGAACGTCGCCTTCGCTCTCGAGGTGATCGGCAAGGGCCCGCAGGTCATCAACCGCCAGGTGCCCGCCATCCTGGAGCTCGTCGGGCTCTCCCGCAAGGTCGACCGTTTCCCCCACGAGCTCTCGGGCGGCGAGCAGCAACGGGTGTCGATAGCGAGGGCCTTCGTCAACCGGCCGCTGATCCTGCTGGCCGACGAGCCCACCGGCAACCTTGACCCCACCACATCGGTGGGCATCATGCGCCTGCTGGAGCGCATCAACGAGATCGGCACGACCGTGGTGATGGCCACCCACGACAGGAGCGTCGTGGACAGCATGCGGCAGCGGGTGGTGGAGCTCGACCGGGGGATGGTCGTGCGTGACCAGGCCCGGGGCGTCTACGAGTGAGTCGTCGCGGTGTTCAGCTTCGTCCCCTGTAGCGAGTAGGCCCCGGTGTTCAGCTTCCGCTACGCACTGCGCGAGACAGGCCAGAACCTGTGGCGCAACATCCTTCTCGCAGTGGCCACTGTGGTCACGGTGGGAGTGTCTCTGGCCATGTTCGGCGGCTTCATGCTGTTCCAGGTGGCGGTGGACAGCGCCACCGCCCGATGGCAGGACGGCGTGGAGTTCATCGTTTGGATGAACACCGACGCGGGGACCGACGAGGACTCCAGCGTCCGCAACCAGCTCGATGAGAGCCCCGGTGTGGAGCGGTGGGAGTACGTGGACCGCGAGCAGTCCTACGAGGAGTTCCAGGAGTTCTTCGAGGACACGCCCGAGGTGCTGGACATCTTCACCGCCGAGGGTGTGCCCCCCTACTACCGGGTGGTGCCCACCGATCCCGATCCTGACGTGGTGGAGGAACTCGGCAGCCAGTTCAAGGGCAAGCCCGGAGTTCGCACCGTCACCTTCGCTGGGGATGTGATCCGTGATGTGCAGAACCTGTCAAGCCGGGCGGGACGGGTGCTGTTCATCGGCTCGATCGTCCTGCTCGGCGCCTCGACCCTGTTGATCCTCAACACGCTGGCCGTGGCCATCGGCAATCGGCGCACCGAGATAGAGATCATGCGCCTGGTGGGCGCCACGAAGTGGTTCATCCGCGTGCCGTTCATGCTCGAGGGGCTGGTGCAGGGTCTGCTGGGCGCGGTCGTGGCCATGACCAGCAACGCTCTGTTGCGGAACTATGTGATCGATCAGTTCAGCGATGCGGACGGTCTGCAACTGCTGGCCGGGTTCAAGGTCGACGACGCCGCCATGCTGCAGGTCAACCTGCTCGTGGTGGCGATCGCGGTGGGGGTCGCGGTGATCGGGTCCAACCTGGCCGTGGCCATGCACCTGAACGAATAGCCGAGGCGGCAGCATTATCAGCCCCCGACGGTCACGCCGCCGGTCAATGGCATGTCGACGTTGACTAGTTTTGTGATATAACAAGATAGTCCGGGAGCTTCCATGTATTGGCTCAACCGCGGGGAAAGCCATGCCGTCGAATGCTTCCGTCGTCAAGGCCGCACGCGTAGGGTTCAGATGGCCTGCGCCGTATCGATCCCGGCGACGCGCCCGGAGTTCGCGACCCGCCTGTCGACCTGGATGCAGCATGGTCGACTGCGTCTGCCTCGATCATCGAAGAGCACAACGAGCCTGCGCTCCTGGCCGAAGAGCGCTCAGTGGGGCCGATCCAGAGATGGGCCCGCGCCCTAGCCGAGACCGGTTGCACTACCAACGCAGCGGACTGGGTGATTGTGCGAAACAACATCGAGTGGTGGCACTGTTTGAAGCACCGCCGCAAGTACGACGACGAATCCGCCGAATACAAGCCTTCCTCATCGGACTAGTGGTCCGTCGCTGAAATAATCGGAGTGTCCGGAGCGCTCCCAAGCAGGGTCTCGGTCCTGCTGCGCTGCCCTAGCCATTTCGACGACACAGCACTAGGACGATAGGGGATCGTCGAGAGACTTCGTTGCCGGGTCAGGCCAGGGTGGCGAGGGGCTCGGTGTAGTCCAGGCTGAGGGCGTCGGCCACGGCGGGCTCGGTGATCCGGCCGTGGCGCACGCTGAGGCCGTCCTGCAGGCCCTTGTCGGCTGCGATGGCTTCGACGACTCCCTGGTCGGCCAGCTTGTGCACGTAGGGGAGGGTGGCATTGTTGAGGGCCTGGGTGGAGGTGCGGGGGACCGCGCCCGGCATGTTGGCCACGCAGTAGTGGACCACGTCGTCGACCACGTAGGTGGGTTCGGCGTGGGTGGTGGGCCTGGAGGTCTCGGCGCAGCCGCCCTGGTCGATGGCCACGTCCACGATGACCGTGCCGGGTCGCATGACCTTCACCATCTGCCTGGTGATCAGCCGAGGCGCCCGGGCGCCGGGCAGCAGCACGGCCCCGATCACCAGATCGGCGGTGAACACGGCCTGGGCCAGCCGACTGGGGCTGGAGTACAGGGTGCGCAGCGCCGGACCGAAGCGGGCGGCCAGAGATTCGAGCACAGCCATGTCGCGGTCGAGCACGGTCACGTCGGCGCCGAGTCCCAGCGCCATCTCCACCGCGTTGGTGCCGACCACCCCGCCGCCGATCACCGTGACCGGAGCGGCGGCCACGCCGGGCACCCCGCCCAGCAGCACTCCCCGGCCGCCCGTGGACGCCTCCAGGCAGCGGGCGCCGGCCTGGATGGCCAAGCGGCCCGCCACCTGGGACATGGGGGCGAGCAGGGGGAGTCGGCCCCTGTGGTCGGTGACCGACTCGTAGGCGATGGCAGTGACTCCGCTGGCCAGCAGGTCGTTGGCCTGGTCTGGGTCGGGAGCGAGATGCAGGTAGGTGAACAGCGTGTGGTCGGCCCTCAGGCGGGCCCGCTCCTCCGCCTGGGGCTCCTTGACCTTCACTATCAGCTCGGCGGTCTCGAAGAGCTCGTCGGCGGTGGGCACCATGATGGCGCCGCGGTCCTTGTACTCGTCGTCGTCGAACCCGGCGCCGGCACCCGCGTCCCGCTCTACGTACACCTCGTGACCGCGGTCGGTGACCTCGCGCACGCTGTCGGGAGTCAGCCCGACCCTGCGCTCCTCGCTCTTGATCTCCTTGGGCACTCCGATGCGCATGCTGGACCCCTCCACCTGCGATTCATGAATGCGACTTGTGAAATATTACACGCGTGCACAAGACATATTCTGAGCAACATTTCTCTGTATTGCCATTTCTGTGCTCATTACTTGCACACGATCGCCGATTCGGCGCAAAATACTCTCATGAACGACATGGATCCGACCGATCGTCTCATCCTCAATGAGCTGCAGCTCGACGGGCGCGTCTCGCACGCGGAGCTGGCGTCGCGTATAGGCCTGTCCACGTCGGCGTGCCATCGGCGGGTGCGCCGGCTGGAGGCCGAGGGCGTCATCGCCGGCTATGTCATGATCCTCGACGCCGAGGCCATCGGAAGGGACCTGGACGTGTTCGTCGAGGTCTCGCTGGTCAGCCAGAGCGAGGAGTCGCTGCGCCGCTTCGAGGAGGACGTGCGCGACTGCCCGGAGGTCATGTCATGCCACCTCGTGGCGGGCGACGCCGACTACCTGGTGCACCTCGCCGTGCAGGACCACCGTGACTTCGAGCGCATCCACAACCAGCACCTGTCGCGGCTCGCCGGCGTGGCCCGGCTGCGCTCCAACTTCGCGATCCGCACCGTCTACCGGACCACCCGCCACGTGCTCTAGTGGTCCGTCGCTGAAATGATCGGGGCGTCCGGAGCGCTCTCAAGCAGGGTCTCGGTCCTGCTGCGCTGCCCTAGCCATTTCGACGACACAGCTCTAGGGCCCGAGCGGCCTGTGAGCGGCAGCGAACAAGAGCGGGGATTCGGCCGCGTGGCTTAGCTCGTCTGGGTGCCGACCTTCAGGTCGCTGAAGGGAACACCCCGGTCGACGCTGATGTCTCGGGGCAGTCCGAGCACGCGGTCGCCGATGATGTTGCGCTGGATCTCCGAGGTCCCGCCGGCAATGCCGGCCTGGAGCGATGTGAGGGCCTGACGCTGCCAGAAGGCGTCGGCCTCGTCCTCCCAGGCCACTCCCGACGCACCGGCGATGGCCATCGACACTTCGGTGTGCAGGTCCGCGATCTGGACAGTGGCCAGCTTTCCGATCGAGCCTCCCGGACCCGGCGTGCGCCCTGCCTTGACCTCGGCCCGGGTGCGCATGGCCACCAGCGACAGGCAGGTCTCGAGGATGCGCAGCCGCATGAGCTTCTGGCGCAGGGCCGGGTCGCGGTCGAGGCCGCGCTTGCGGGCCGCTCCGATCAGGCGGTCAGTGCGGTCGGTGCTTATGCCGCCGGTGGTTCCCGTGCCGATAGCGACCCTCTCGTACATCAGCATGGCCGTCGCCATGCGCCAGCCGTTGTTCAGATCGCCCAGGAGGTTGCCGGCGCCGATGTGCACATCGGTGAAGAACACCTCGTTGAAATGGGTGCCGCCGTCGATCTGGTGGATGGGACGTATCTCGACGCCCTCGGCGTCCATGGGCACGATGAACATCGAGATCCCGGCGTGCTTGGGAACGGCGGGGTCGGTCCGGGCGATGATGATCCCGTAGGTGCACAGATGCGCCAGCGTGGTCCACACCTTCTGGCCGTTGATGATCCACTCGTCGCCGTCGCGCTCGGCCCGGGTCTGCAGGCTGGCCACATCGGATCCGGCTCCGGGCTCGGAGAACATCTGGCACCACACGTCCTCGGCGGAGATGATGCGGGCCAGGTGGGCCGACTTCTGCGCATGGCTGCCGTACTCGGCCATCATGGGCAGGCACATCCCGTGGGATATGAGCAGGTCGTAGGTCATGTTGGGATAGCGGCTGTACTCCCGGAGCCACACCTTCTCATGGGCCTTGGTCAGCCCGGCGCCGCCGTAGGCGACCGGATAGGTCAGCCCGGCGAGACCCTCGTCGGCCAGAGCCTTCTGGAACTGCTGGGCCGCCCGCAGCCTCAGCTCGCCCCTGGGATCGGGGCGCCCGTCCAGTGAGATGCCGGTGGCATGCTCGTCGAGGAAGGCCCGGCAGCGGACGCGGAACGCGTCCTCCTCTGCGGGGGCTAGGACATCCTCGGCCACGGCAATCAGCGTAATCGTGGCTGGCCGCGCTTCTGCGTCCGCTTCTGCCGAGTCTGTGTGCAGTCTTCCGGTTCCAGGCCGGGCTTCTGCACACAGAACAGGCGCCCGGCAGGAACGCGGCGCTAGAACTCGGTGACCACCGCCACGCCGCTGCCTCCGAAGCCCTCCATGGTCCGGAAGGCCTCGGGCAGGTCCTCCAGTGCCATCGTGCGCCTCACCAGCAGCCCGACGTCCGTGCCCGTGGTTGCGATCAAGCCCATCAGCGCGGGGTACTGGCGGGCAGACATCCCCTTGGTACCGAGCACCTCCAGTTCCTTCGCCACGACGGTGGCCATCGGCAGCGCAGTGGCCCGTGCCGACAGCAGTCCGGCCTGGACGTGGCGGCCCTGCTTCCGCAGGCCGCGCACCGAGTTGGCGGCCACCTCGGCATTGCCGAGCGCGTCGACCGACACGTGGGCGCCTCCTCCGGTCGCCTCGCGCACGGCGCCCACCGTGGCCCGACCGTTGTCGGGATCAGCGACAACGGTGGATGTCGCTCCCATGGCGGAGGCCAGCCGCAGGGCGGGTTCCTCGACGTCCACGGCCACGACCCGAGCACCGACGGCTGCGCCGATCATCACCATGCACAGGCCGAGCCCGCCGCAGCCGTGCACCACCAGCCACTCGCCGGCCGCGAGCCGGGCCCGCTCGATCAATGCCCGGTAGGCCGTGATCATCCGGCAGCCCAGGATCGAGCCGTGCTCGAACGAGAGGTCGTCGGGCAGCGCAGCCAGGTTGGTGTCGGCATGGGAGATCGCGCAGTAGCGGGCGAAGGAGCCCCAGTGGGTGAAGCCGGGCTGGAAGTAGTTGTCGCAGATCTGCTCGTTGCCCGCGCGGCACTGCTCGCATCGGCCGCATCCGCAACAGAACGGTGCGGTCACCCGGTCGCCCACCGACCAGCGGGCGGTGCCCGGCCCGGTCTCGGCCACCACGCCCGCCAGCTCGTGTCCGGGCACGTGCGGCAGCGCGAGGCCAGGGTCGTGGCCATGCCAGGCGAAGAGGTCGCTGCGGCACAGCCCGGAGGCCCGAACCTCGATCACGACGCCGTCGCGGGGCACGGCTGGGTCGGGAAGGTCCTCTACGGTGATCGGTCCGTTGAACTCCTGATAGATCGCGCCGCGCACTCGTCAAACCGTACAACCCGTTCTGGATGGATGCGTCTCCCTTGATCGGCAACTCCGATACGCAAGGTGAGGATTCCGTATGGTCGGCCACGCGGCCCCCTGGCGGTCTCGTGATTCGTGTCGTTCAATTGCGGTTGCGACAACTGAAGGCGAACCGGCCCGGACATGCAACCGCCTCCAACAACTCGGTGTTCGCCGGGTTGAGGTCGTTGCACCCGACGCTCCCGGTGCTCGATCGGAGTTGGAACTCTGAATTCTGTGGTTCAATTGATGGCCGTGCCGGGCGACTCTCAATTCTCCGGGCCCGACGCGACGCGTCGCGTCGCCGAAGCGGAACGCAGGAGACGACGGAGCGGCTGCTGCAAGCCGCGGCCAGGGAGTTCGTGGAGCACGGTTTCGACGCAGCCCGAGTCAGTGCCATTGCTCGTCGCGCCGGGCTGGCGTCGGGAGCGGTCTACTCCCGCTGGCCTACCAAGAGCGACGTGATGGTGGCCGCCCTCGACTGCATCTTTCAGCAGAGCCTGCCGGCAAGCCGGATCAAGCAGTCGGGCGCCGACGGGATGAAGCCGCCGGACATGATCGAGACTCTGGGAGCGAGCCTCCTGGAGGTAGACGAGTCGCGTGACGTGCTGGTGCAGGTCTTCGGAAGCGCGCGCAACAACGCGAAGATCAGGGAGTGCCTGCTGACGTTCCTGAACCAGGACGCCCAGCAGATGACCGACATCATCGAGGAGGGCAAGCAAGCCGGCTACGTAGACCCTGAACTGAGCACGGCCGCCATGCGGTGGAATGTCGGCGACTCTGGCCGCACCTATGGCCCGGCTACGTAGACCCTGAACTGAGCACGGCCGCCATGTCCTTGATGTGCCGGGCTGCCGCGCTCGGCGCCCACCTGCTCGTGTCGGCCGGGCTCGACGAACGTTACGTCCCTACTCAGGACGAGTGGAACGGGCTCATCTCGATCCTCATCGGCGCGACGGCCCCATCCAGCCCGAACGAGCAATAGCACCCGGCCCGCGAGCCTGTCCAGGTGGTGGCCTATCCGAAAGCGGGCATCACCTTGTCGTGGATCAGCCGCAGTTGACCATTGACGTCGGGCACCTCGACGTCGCGTCCGGTGAACGCGTTCAGCAGGAACGAGTCGGTGATGCAGGCGATGAAGTGGTTGACGCCGCTCGGCTCGATGTCCGACTTGATCTTGTCGACGACCTCCTCCGGGGTGCCCGCCACCGAGAGCCTCTCTGCGATCTCCGGCGTCATGGCGTCGATCGCCCCCTGGACGTCCCCGTCCCCGAAGGCGTCGAGGATGGGTTGCACGTCGGCCTGCGAGACGCCGTGGCGCTCCATCTGCTCCACCGCCATGGCCGGGATGTAGAAGGCTCCGATGGTCTGGGCCGCCTGCTTGGCCTTCGCCGAGTCGGGCCCGATAGCGAACACGTTCCACACCGCGATGTCGAGGTCCCGCCAGCTCTTGCCGGCCCGCTCGGCGCCGATCCGCAGGTTGTCCACCATGTAGTTGCAGGCTTCCTGGGAGTACTGGGCGAAGGCGTGGGTGCCGTCTGAGAGCTCCCCGGCGGCCTGGAAGGACTTCGGGCCCCGCAGCGCGCCGATCAGCAGGGGAAGGTGCTCCTGCACCGGGCGGGCGAAGGTGAACAGCCCGGCGTAGTTGAAGAACTCGCCCTCGAAGGTCAGCGCGCCCTCATCGAGGAAGGTGCGCATCACGTGATGGGCCTCCTTGACCCTCGACAGCGGCTTGATGCCCGTCCAGTCGGTGGCGTATTGGGCGAGCAGGCTGAAGTTCCCGCTGGAGATGACGCATTCGGCCCGGCCGCCGGTCAGCTCGTCGAGGGTGGCCACCGCCTGGGCGACCAGGGTCGGCTCGCGCAGGGCGATCGGGGCCAGGCTGGGGCCCATGCGGATCTGGCTTGTCTGCGCCGCCGCCGCCGCGAACAGCACGTACAAGTCCTTGTGCCAAGTCTCGTCCGCGGCGTAGCACCCGTAGAAGCCGAGCTCGTCGGCCGTCCTGATGTGTTCGAGGGACTCCTGCAGCGGGTAGTCGGGCAGGGTCACGAAGCTGAATCTCATCTCTTCTCCTTGGCGAGCCGATGACGGAACCGCGAACCTAGACCACAATGGGGCTGCAGTCGAGATCGGCGGTCCGGTCCTGACGGCTTGGTGGACAGGGATCGGAACCTGCGGGCCCACGTGCTGCCGGGTCCGGCCGGTTCTGCCATTGCCCATCATCACACGATCCGGCAGTTCTGACCGGCACGGCGTGATATCGTCTGAAGGCTCAGGCTGATAGTGCACACCTGCACTAAGTGAGATGGTGTCGTGAGGTGCCGGGTTGAGCGAACAGGACCATTCGAGATCAGAGGAGGAGAGGCTGCGGGCGAGGCTCTCGGGGCTGATCGGCGCCATCCTGCGGATCAGCGAGGATCTTGACCTGGATGTCGTCCTGCAGGAGGTGTTGGACGGCGCGCGCTCACTGACGGACGCCGCCTACGGCTCCATCGCAACCCTGGACGACGACGGGGAACTGCAAGATCTGCTGATCTCCGGCTTGACTACCGAACAACGCGAGAGAATGTTGTCGTACCCCCGCGGCCCAGCCCTATTCAGATACCTCTCCGGTCTCAGTGAGCCGCTGCGTATCCGAGACTTCGTGAGCCACGTCGATGCTGTGGGATTCCCGGGCTTCCCGCTGCCGGGCTGTGCCTTCATGGGGGCCCAGATACGTGTGCGGGACCGCCATGTCGGCACGATCTTCATCGGTCAAGCAGAAACGGGCCGCGAGTTCAGTCGCGAGGACGAAGAGACGCTGGAGATGTTTGCCAACCAAGCGGCGATGGCCATCACCAACGCCCGCCGGTATGGCGAGGAGCAGATGGTCAAAGCCGACCTGGAGGCGTTGATCGACACCTCCCCGGTCGGGGTGCTGGTCTTCGATGCGCAGACGCGTCAACTGGCTGCGATCAATCATGAGGCGAACCGCATCTTCGCCATCGGGCCTAGACACGTCGACGACCCGACCTCCCTGCTGAGGGAGTTGACCTATCGCAGGATGGACGGCTCGGAGATTCCCCGGGACGATCTCGGGATACGGCGCTCGGCCCGGACGGGCGAGTCCGTGCGAGCCGAGCATCTGATCATCGAGCGCGCCGACGGCAGCCGCGTGCCCGTACTCGTCAATGCCACGCCCATCCGATCCGAGGACGGAGAGATGAAGTCGCTCGTGGCCACTGTGCAGGACCTGACGCCCCTGGAGGAGCTGGAGAGGCTGCGGGCCGAGTTCCTGGGCATGGTGAGTCACGAACTGCGGGGGCCGCTGGCCTTGATCAAGGGTTCGGCCGCCACCGCGCAAGGCGCCTCCTTCGGACTCGATCCAGCCGAGACCCGCCAGCTGTTCCGCATGATCGAAGAACAGGCCGATCGCATGCGGGACCTGATCAACAACCTGATGGACCTGAGTCGCATCGAGGCAGGAACCCTGTTGCTGGCGCCCGAGCCGACCGACATCTCGGCCGTGATCGAGCAGGCCAAGAACGCGTTCGTCAGCAGCGGGCGCCAGGTCACCGTCGAGATAGGCCGCATGGGCGACCTGCCGCGGGTCGCGGCCGACCGCCAGAGGCTCGTGCAGGTCCTTTACAACCTTCTTTCCAATGCGTCGAAGTTCTCGAGGACCTGGTCCACGATCAGCGTGAGCGCGTCCTGGCAGGATCGCCTGGTGGCCGTCTCGGTCACCGACGAGGGCATAGGGATTGCTCCGGACCGCTTGCCTCGCCTTTTCAGCAAGTTCGCCGGCTCAGACAGCGCCGCCGAAGGTCAGCACCAGAACGGCTATGGCCTCGGCCTCGCTATCTGCAAGGGCATTGTGGAGGCCCACGGGGGCCGCATCTGGGCTGAGAGCGACGGATCCGGTTGCGGCACGCGGTTCACCTTCACGGTTCCGACTGTCGATGAGGCTGCGGCCCGCACGGCGGTGAGCGGTGACGAGCTTCCGGCCGATCCGCCGCACGCATCCCCCGGGTCGGAGCGCATCCTCGTGGTGGGCGGCGACCCGCAGATGCTGCGCTACATCCGCAAGGCGCTGGTGGAGAGCGGCTACATGCCGATCCTGGCCGGCGACCCCGCCGAAGTGCCGCACCTCCTGGAAGCGGAAGACCCCCGTCTCGTCGTGCTCGACCTGGTCTCGCCTGGAACCGATGGATTCGAGTTGATGATGCAGCTGCCAGGCTCAGTGGATGTTCCGGTGGTCTTCGTTTCCGGTCGCGGCGACGACCAGCATCTTGCCCGAGCCTTCGACATGGGCGCCGCCGACTACATCGTCAAGCCCTTCTCGCCCACTGAACTGCTGGCCAGGGTCGGTGCGGCTCTGCGGCGGCGGGCCCACACCCGCCACATCGATCCCTACCGGCTCGGTGACCTGACCGTCGACCACGTCCGCCGCGAGGTCACCGTTTCGGGCCGCCGGGCGAAGTTGACGCCGACAGAGTACAAGCTGCTGTTCGAGCTGTGCACCAACGCAGGACGAACGTTCACCTACGACGAACTACTGCAACGGGTCTGGGGGGGCGGCGGCTACCGCGAAGCCCAGCGCGTCCGCACTTTCGTCAAGGACCTCCGCCGGAAGCTGGGCGAAGATGCGAAGAACCCGAAGTACATCTTCACCGTGTCCGGCGTCGGCTACCGCGCCGGCGCGTCAACGGCCGGCTGAGACGCGAACGGCAGCCGGAAGACGCGGTCGCCTGACTTGCGAACGGCAGCCGGGCCACGTCGTGTCGTGGCCCGGCTGCCGTTCGGAGGTGAGAATGCCAGCGGTCAGCCGCGAGCTTCCGTAAGCCAGATGTCGACCAGGGCCCGGTTGTCGGCGATCCATGCAGCCGCGTCGGCCTTGGCGTCGGGGTTCGGCTTGGCGTTCTGGGCTGCGATGTCACCCAGCGGGATCTCCACCCGTTCGAGCAGGCGCCGGATGTCGGCGTTGTCGTCGAGGAATTCGCTGTTGGCCACGGCACGGATGCTGTTGACCGGCCATCCGAGGTTGCAGGGGTTGTTGGCGCAGCCGGCAAGGCCGCGGACCTCGGTGACGCCCTCATCGTCGTCGAGGGCGGGCGACTCCAGCCAGACCGCGTCCACTCCCGGTGCGAGCGCCTCGTAGGTCCAGTTGGGCGTCCAGGCATAGAACAGCACCGGGTCACCGGCCGCCACCCTTGCTTGGACTCCATCCATCAACTCGCCGTAGGTGCCGGACACCTGCTCAACATTGGCGCCCCATCCGAGTTCAGCGATGTGGTCGTTGATGATGGTCTCGCAGCCCCAGCCCACGTTGCATCCGATCAGGTCGGCGAGGCCGTCGCCGTCTTGGTCGAACACCGCGGCGACTGACGCGTCGGCCAACTGGCTCATCGAGGTGATGCCCATGGCGTCGGCGGTGGCCTTGTCGATCATGTACCCCTGGAGAGCACCGGACTCGACCTGGCCTCCGACCGCCTCGATGCTGCGGTCGTACTCGAGGCCGGCGGCTGTCTCGGACGTGAGGTAGATGTCGTGGGTGGGGAACCAGCCGTTGGCCCACAGGTCGTACTGCCCGCCGTCCAGCGCCGGATAGAAGGAGTACGGGTTGAGGGTGTGATCGGCCGGGTCGGTGACCGTGTAGCCCAACTCACCGATGAGCTGGGCGTAAATCTCGGCCTGCATGTATCCGCTGGACCAGTTGGCTCGGGCCATGGTCACCGTCTGGTCCTCCTCCTCGCCGCTGAAGATCACGACGAGCGCCACGACGACCAAGGCGGCCAACGCTCCGACCAGGACTATGGCATTGCGCTTCTGGTTTCTCATTTCGAGCCTCCTCCTTTCTCAAGCGGGCCCGTCACTGTCTCGCCCCGTCTGTGAGCCGTTCCTTCACTTGGGCGATCAGGCCGCTGTGCTGGGCCCGGAAGATCTGCTCGTCGTAGTGGCTCTCGAGCAGGTCGAGCTCCTCGGAGAAGGCCTTCTTCATGCTCCAGCACATGATGAGCAGGATCACCGAGAACGGCAGCCCGATCGAGACCGCCGCAGTCTGCAGGGCGCTCAGCCCGCCGCCGATCAGCAGCGCGATGGCCACCACGCCCTCCATCACGGCCCAGAACACCCTCTGGGGCTTGGGCGAGTCGAGCTTGCCGCCGGAGGTGAGGTGGTCGACCACCAGCGATCCGGAGTCGGACGAGGTCACGAAGAACGACACCAGCAGCAGCACGCCGATGAAGGAGACGATCCCGGTGAGCGGGAACGCCTCGAGCATGTCGAACAGGGCGGTGGCCACGTCCTCGTTGACCGCGGTGGCCACGTCGCGCTCGCCGGTCATCTGCAGGTTGATGGCCGCGCCGCCGAAGACCGACATCCACAGGAAGCACAGGATCGACGGCAGGAAGATGACGCCGATGAGCAGCTCGCGCACCGAGCGGCCCTTGGAGATCCTCGCGATGAACATCCCCACGAACGGCGACCACGAGATCCACCATCCCCAGTAGAAGATCGTCCACCACGCCTGCCACTGCGTCTCCTCGAAGGCTGCATTCCAGAACGCGAACTCCGGCAGGACCTGGACGTAGTAGCCGAGGCTCTGGGTGTACAGCGACAGGATGAACAGCGTCGGGCCGACCAGCAGCACGAAGATCAGGAAGGCGCCGGCCAGCCAGATGTTCAGCTCGCTGAGCCGCTTGACCCCCGCATCGAGACCGGCGACCACCGAGATGGTGGCCAGCCCGGTGATGGCCAGGATCAGCACGATCTGGAACCACGTGTCGTTGGGCAGACCGAAGAGCTTGTTGAGACCGGCCGCCCCCTGCTGCGCACCGAAGCCCAGCGAGGTGGCCAGCCCGAACAGGGTGGCGATGACGGTCAGGATGTCGATGACATGGCCCCAGACGCCGTAGATCCTCGGCCCGAGGATCGGGTAGAAGATCGACCGGAATGTGAGCGGCAGTCCCCGGTTGTAGGCGAAGAAGCCCAGAGCCAGCGCCGTCAGCCCGTAGAGGGCCCAACCGTGAACGCCCCAATGGAGGTAGGTGGTGGCCAGCGCGGCTTTGCCGGCGTCGACGCTGCCGGGTTCCACATCGAACAGCGGCGGCGGGGCGGTGAAGTGGAAGATCGGCTCCGCGACCCCCCAGAACATCAGCCCGATGCCCAACCCGGCCGACAGCAGCATCGCGTACCACGAGACGGTGGAGAACTCCGGTAAGGCGAAGGGACCACCCAGCTTGATCTTCCCGTAGCGGCTGAACGCGAAGTAGAGGGCCACGAACAGGAAGATGTTGAAGTCGAGGATGTAGAACCAGCCCAGCGACCCGTTGATGAAGTCGAGAATCTCGCTGAACACGTCCTGCGTGGCGTCGACGAAGATCGACAGGCAGATGAACACGACCAAGAACCCCGAGGCCCAGAACGTCACCTGCGGGTGGATGTCGAACCCGGCCCGCACGATGTTGCGGTCCCCCGGCTCCCGGTTGGCCACTTCGGGGTAGAAATCGATGTCGGGATCGATCTGCAGGCCCTCGAACGACTTGCGGTTGGCGATCGCCTCCTCGCGGCGGCGTTCCTCCTCCTCCTCCCAGTCATGCAGGGCGAGGGTCGCCTCGGTCAGGTTGATGTCGGTGTCATCAGGGCTGCGATGGATCCGCGGATCCACCGCTGCCCCCGTGTCATCGGCATCCATAGCGGTCCCCCTTCTGGTCGCTTCGGTGGGGCCCTGGACGCCCTAGCGCGCTTGCGTGAGCTAGGCCGTGCCAGATTGCCGGTGACCATAGCACGCGTGCTGATGCTGTGCAGAGAAGAGCCTATTGATTGAGTCGATCCATTGGATCCACACGCATCCGTCCCAAAATGGTGGGCCTCTATTGGACATCAATTACTATATCACAGTTACTCGTCTACATACTGTGGTGAAAATCAGGCTGATCGTGTGGAGGAACTGCATACTGCCCGCTCGGGGGTGGCTTCGGGTTTGGGCTAACCTCGGAGCCACATCTATCCGGGTGCCGCCTATGCGCCGAGCCTCAATCGCCATCGTGACGCTCGTGGCAGTCATGCTGGCCGTCGGTGGGGGAGCCGCGGCGGCCCAGGGCGGGCGCGAGGACGAGCCCCGGGTTCGTCTGGCCCGTCCCACCTGGGACACCGGCTGGTTCCAGGCGGAGGTGTACCGGCTGCTGCTGGAGCGGCTCGGCTACCGGGTCGACGGCCCGGTGACGATGAGCAATCCGGAGTTCTACGCGGCCGTCGCCGCGGGCGAGGTCGACCTCTGGGTCAGCGGGTGGTTCCCGCTGCACGACTCCCTGGTCGCGTCGTCCGAGTCGGTCGAGGTCGTCGGCACGCAGGTCGACGACGGCGCGCTCCAGGGCTACTTCGTAGACGCGGCCACTGCGGAGGCTCACGGCATTTCCAACCTCGGCGACCTCGCCGCCCCGGCGGTGGCCGGACTGTTCGACCGTGACGGCGACGGCCGGGCCGACCTGGTGGGCTGCGAGGTCGGATGGTCGTGCGCCGCCACCATCGACCACCACCTGCGCGTCTACGGACTCTCGGAAACGGTCGAGCACGTGCAGGGCGACTACTCGCCGCTCATCGCAGAGACCATCGCTCGCCATCGCGCCGGCCAGCCGGTGCTGTACTACACATGGACCCCCAACTGGACGATCGGCGAGATGGCGCCTGGCCGTGACGCGGTGTGGCTCGAAGTCCCGTACCCGTCGCTGCCGGACGACCAGGCCGCCGCGCTGGACCGAACCGCCATCGCTGGGATTGCCGGGTGCGCCAACGATCCCTGCGAGACGGGCTGGCCCCCCAACGACATCCGGGCCGTGGCCAACTCTGACTTCCTGGACGCCAACCCGTCGGTGCGCGCCCTCTTGGAGCAGGTGGTGATCCCGCTCGGCGACATATCGGCGCAGAACGTCTTGATGGTGACCGAGGGCGGGGACCCGTCCGACATCAGGCGCCACGCCACCGAATGGGTGGCGGCCAATGCGGGACTGGTCGACCGTTGGGTCTCAGCGGCAGACCCTGATGCGGTCGGGCTGGACGACGCGGCGGCCGACGAGACCGCGGACGGGGGAACTCTGAAGGTGGCGGCGCGGGCCCTGCCCCCCTTCGTGATATACGAGAACCGCACCTATAGCGGGTTCGAGGTGGAACTGGTGCGGCTGGTAGCGGCCAAGCTCGGCCAGTCGGCGGAGATCTACGCGGTGGACACCGTGGCCAAGCAGGTCGACGACATCGACCGCGGCGTGGCCCAGGTCGGTCTGGGCGGCGTGGCCATCACCGAATCGCGCGAGGGGATCGTCGACTTCTCGCTGCCGGTGCTCGACTCCGGTCTGACCATCCTGGTCCTCAACGACTCGTCTCGGGGGATAGACGATCGGATCCTCTCGTTCTTGGGAGCCGTCGCGTCGTCGGACCTGCCGTGGCTGCTGGTCGTGTTCGGGGTGGCTGTGCTGGTCGCCGCTCACCTGATCTGGTGGTTGGAGCGCCGCCACAACCCCGACTTCGCGGTTCCCTACGGCCGGGGCATCTGGGACTCGTTCTACTGGTCGGTGGTGACCATGAGCACCGTCGGCTACGGCGACAAGGTGGCCCGGGGCACCAAGGGCCGCGTGCTCGCGCTGGTGTGGATAGCTCTCGGGACGCTGGTGTTCGCCAGCTTCACCGCGGCCATCGCGTCATCTTTGGCCGTCACCGAGCTCAGGTCGGAGATCTCCGGGCCGTCGGATCTGACCGGCCGCCGGGTGGCGACCGTCGCCAACTCCGCCGGAGAGACTTACCTGCCCTCGATCGGGGTGGGCCCGGTGCTGGTCGAGAACGTCGAGGACTCCTACCCCCTGCTGTCGGAAGGCGATGTCGATGCGGTCGTGTTCGACGCTCCCGTGCTGCAGTTCCACGCCGCACGCGAGGGAGCCGGAGAGGTCGCGACGGTGGGCGCCGACTTCCAGCGGGTCCAGTACGGCCTGATGCTCAGCGAGGACGACACCGAACTGAAGGAGAGCATCGATCTTGCTCTGCTCGACCTCATCGAGAGCGGCGTCTACCAGCAGCTCCACGACGCCTGGTTCGGCGCGCAACCCTGACGCCTAGCCACGCCGCAGGCCGTCACTGCTGGTTGGGAGCTCCGGGGGTAGGGGTGTCGACGGTCTGGAAGTCGCCGGTGGTGTCGGGGATCCGGGCGTAGCTCTGACCGCCACCGGAGTCGCCCTCCTCCCAGTCGACGCTGGCGACGCTAGTGCCGTCGGCCAGCCAGATTCCCAGCTCCTCGTCGCCGCCCAGGGCGAAGCCGGGCCAGCCCTCCTTGTCGGTGGAGAACTGCATGTAGGCACCCGGCGCGATGGTGGTACCGGCCGGGAAGGCGACCCGCTTGCCGGCGTCGGTGAGGTCGTCGGCCACCACGAAGCCGTCGAGCGATATCGCCACGGACGAGGAGTTGTGCAACTCGAACCAGTCCAGAGGGTCGCCCTTGGCGGCCACCTCGTTGATGACCAGGCCGACGTCGGCGGTAGCGGTGGCGGAGCGGGCATCCCCCGCGGGGAGGCGGCCCAGCCCGTACCGGCCCGAGAACGTGCCGGAGATGGCGTCGCCTTGAGCGGTGCCCGCCTCGGTCAGCTCCAGGGTGCCCTCGGTGAAGGGCGAGAAGCTGTCCGGCCTCGCCGCGCCCGCGGGGATGGACCACACCCCACCGGCGATGGTGCCGGTGTCGATCACCAGCGTGGCCCCGGGCACCAGCAGGTCCCGTTCCACCACCAGCGTCATTCCCGAGAGCGAGCCGTCGTCGTCGGCGCTCACTGCTGCGATGGAGACGGGGCTGGCGGCACCCGGCAGCAGGCGCCTCTCCTGCGGGCTGGCGTCGCCGGCGAAGGCCCCCATGTTCTCGACCGGTTCGGTGGAGCCGTCCAGCACCAGGCGGTGGATCGTCCCGGCCCCCACAGGGTCGGCGCTCTGGTTGCTGCCCCAGGTCGTGGAGAAGCTGATCTCCAGGGTCCCCGACCCCGCTCCCCGCCGGATGTCGGCCTCCGGCGAGGGCCAGTCGGGCGGCTCGGGGGTGAGGTCGGCCAGGAGTTCGCCCCTGCGCTTCAGGATGAACTTGCGCACCCGCTCGGTGTCTTCGGCGGCGGCCTCCAGGGCCTGCGGGAGGGCGTGCGCCTGCACGACGGCGGCCATCTCGTCCACGACAGCCACCAGCTCGTCCTCATTCCACGCGGTGTCGAGGATCTCCTTGAGCCGGGCGACGTAGGCAGCCTGCCAGTCGGGGTGGTTGTACAGGCGGTTCGGGATGGCACCGGCGGCCAGCACCGACGGGGGAGGGTCGCTGATGTTGTCGAAGGGATTGGGGTCGTCCTTCAGGTGGAACGTGTCGTCGACGCCCCACGGGATGAACACGAAACGTCCGCCGGGCTCGCGGTAGAACCAGTAGTTGTTGCGGTCGCCGGCGTAGCCGTCCCAGTGGCCCACCAGCACCTCAGTCGCCCAGTGGGTGAGGTACCGGTCCAGGTCCACGATCTCGCCCAGCGCCTCCAGGCCGGCGTCGGTCGGGTCACCGAGGGCGGCCACCACCGCGTCGATGTCGGACCAGTCGTCGGCGCCGGTGTTGGTCTTCTTCTCGAAGGTGCCCCGGAAGACCGGGGTGAAGTCGCTGACGTTGCCCTCGTACACGTTGCCCTCCGCGCTCTCGAAGTGGCGCAGCAGGAACGGGGCCTTGATCTCCTCGACGTGGACGTACAGGCCCAGGTCGGTGCCGTTCACCGACACGGTGGCGAAGTTGCAGCGGGACGCTGGATTGCCGGCCGCGGCGAACACCCCGTACGACAGGCAGGTGTTGACCATGGAGAGGTCCTGGCGGCTGTTGTTGAGGGTCATCCGCTCCATGACCCCACCTAGGGACTGGTCGTCGACGTACTTGTCGAAGCGCAGCTTGAGCGATGGCTTGGTGTCGCTCTGGGAGCCGACGAACCCCTTCTTGCGCACGCCGACGTCGGGGTAGGTCTCGCCGTCCACTGTCACGGTGGCGGAGAACCACGTGTAGATGCTGGCGAAGGGCCGGGACAGGCCGTACTCCTCGATCTCGGCGAACACGTCCTCGATGGTGCGGGTCTGGTGGCGCAGGGTGTCCCAGTCCTCGACCGCGATCTCGATGCTGATGTCCATCACCCGGTCGAGGGCGAAGTAGGCGTCGCTGGGATCGGGTTCGGCGGCACCCTCGGCGTCGGTCGGCGGAGTCGCGGTGGTTGTGGGGGCGGTCGGTTGTGCTGTGGTTGTGGGAGCGGTCGGTTCAGGGGCGGTCGTGGTGGCGGCCACCGGCGCGGTGGTCGTGGTGGCGAGGGCGGTCTCTGTAGGAGCCTCGGTGGGGGACTCCCCGGCGTCGCCTGTGTTGCCTCCGCAGCCGGCGACGAGCATCGCGGTCACCACCAGCACCATGGTCTGACGCCTGTGCATGGCCGCAGGATACGGAGACTCCTGAGATATTCTCAGCCGGTAGCGTGAGTTACGGGTAGTAGGGCCTTTGCGAGTGGCGACGGCCGTGGATTGAATGGCTGAGCCATGCTGGTTTCGCTGACCTCGACGACGCCTGTCGCCACCGATCTGGGGTACCTGCTGCACAAGCACCCCGATCGTGTGCGCTCGGTCGATGTCACCTTCGGGCGCGCTCACGTCTTCTACCCGGAGGCCACCGCCCAGCGCTGCACCGCGACGCTGCACGTGGAGGTCGACCCCTCCGGCCGTACACGGCACCGCCTCCAGCGCCAGTCCCGGGGCCTCGAGCCCTACGTGAACGATCGTCCCTATGCGGCGTCGTCAATGTTGAGCGTTGCGCTGGGCCGGCTGTTCCGCACGGCGTTGAGGGGCAGGTGCGACGACCGGCCCGAACTGGTTGACCAGCCCCTCGATCTCGAGGTCGAGTTGCCGGTCGTGCCGGTGCGGGGCGGCCCGGAGGTCTTGCGGAGGCTGTTCGATCCGTTGGGTTACGAGGTGGACTGCGCTCCCATCGCGCTAGACCCGCAGTTCCCGGCGTGGGGCGACAGCCGGTACGTGGCCGCTCGACTGGCCGGCCGCCAGACCGTTCGCTCGGCCCTGGAGCATCTCTACGTGCTGCTGCCCGTGCTCGACGACGCCAAGCACTACTGGATCGGCCCCGACGAGGTCGACAAGCTGCTGCTGCGGGGAGGTGACTGGCTGGGGTCCCATCCCGAATCCGAACTGATCACTCGCCGGTACCTGCGCCTTCCCGGATACACCCGGGAAGCTCTGGCCCGTCTGGCCGACGCCGGTGAGGACACCGACCTCCTCGGCGCGCAGCAGGACGCAGCCGAGCGGGCAACCGAACGGCCGATCCGTCTGGGCGAGCAGCGGCTCGAGGCGGTGCTCCAAGCGGTGCGCAACGTCGGGGCAGGACGGATCGTCGATCTCGGATGCGGTGAGGGCCGGCTGCTGGAGAGGCTGCTCGCCGAGCCCTCGGTGGCCTACGCCATGGGAGTGGACGCGTCGGTCGGAGCGCTCGAACGAGCCGAGCGCCGCCTGAAGCTCGATCAGATGTCTGAGCGTCGCCGGGAGCGGATCCGGCTCGTGCAGGGTGCATTGACCTACACCGACTCACGATTGCAGGGCTTCGATGTGGCCACGGTCATCGAGGTTGTCGAGCACCTCGACCCCGAGCGTCTCGAGGTGTTCAGCGATGTCGTATTCGGTCACATCTCCGCGGCGTCAGTAGTGCTGACAACTCCGAATCAGGAGTACAACCCGAACTTCGAGCACCTTGATGCCAGGGGCTTGCGCCACGAGGACCATCGCTTCGAATGGACTCGCCTCGAGTTCGAGACCTGGGCCGGCGGCATCGCGGAGCGCTTCGGCTACGACGTGGACACCAGCGCCGTGGGACCGGTGGACCCGGTCTGCGGGCCGCCGACGCAGATGGCGGTGTTTCGCCGGTGAGGCGAGACTCGTGAGACGCCCACTCACCCGCATCGAGGTCCCCGAGGTTGGGCTCGTAGTGCTCTGCGGCGCGTCCGGCTCGGGCAAGTCGACGTTCGCGCGACGGCATTTCGCCTCCACCGAGGTCGTGTCGAGCGACCATTGCCGGGCCCTCGTCAGCGACGACGAGACCGACCAGTCCAGCACCGCGGCCGCCTTCGAGCTGCTCCACTACATCGTCGACAAGCGCCTCGAGCTGGGCCGCCTCACCGTCGTGGATGCGACCAACACGAAGGCCGAAGACCGCAAGGGCCTCCTCGAGACCGCGCGCCGATGGGACGTGCTTGCCACGGCCATCGTGTTCGATCTGTCGCTCGCCGCGTGCCTGGCCCACAACGAGCAGCGAAGCGATCGCCGGACCCCGGCGCACGCCGTCAAGCGCCAGCACGACACGCTGCGCCGCGGCGCCAAGCGGCTGCGCAAGGAGCGCTTCACCAGGGTGTACACGCTCGGCGCGATCGAGGAGCTGGACGCGGTCGAGGTGACCCGCACCCGGCTCTGGAGCGACCGCCGCGTTGACACCGGCCCGTTCGACATCATCGGCGACGTCCACGGCTGCCACGCCGAACTGCTGAGCCTGCTCGACCGGTTGGGCTACGACACCGCAGCCGATCCCATCGTTCATCCGGAGGGTCGCCGAGCGGTCTTCGTCGGGGATCTCGTCGATCGGGGCCCCGCCGTGGCCGAAGTGCTCGACGTCGCCATGTCGATGGTGGACGCGGGCAGTGCGCTCTGCGTCGCGGGCAACCATGAGGTCAAGCTGCGTCGGGCCCTGGCGGGACGCAACGTCAAGGTCAGCCACGGTCTGGCCGAGTCGCTCGCGCAGCTCGAGCGACGCGGCCCCACCTTCGCCGAGCGGGTCTCCGGGTTCATCGACGGTCTCATCAGCCACTATGTCCTCGACGGTGGCCGGCTGGTGGTCGCCCACGCCGGCCTTCCCGAGCGGTACCACGGGCGCTCGTCGGGCCGTGTGCGAGAACTCGCCCTCTACGGCGACACCGACGGCGAGACCGACGAGTTCGGGCTGCCCGTGCGTTACCCGTGGGCCGAGGACTACCGGGGCGAGGCCGCGGTCGTCTACGGCCACACTCCGGTGCCCGAGGCGGTATGGGTCAACAACACGGTCTGCATCGACACCGGAGCGGTCTTCGGAGGCGAGCTGACCGCGTTGCGCTGGCCCGAGCGCGACCTGGTGTCGGTGCCCGCCGTCGCCGAGCACTACGAGCCGGTCCGGCCCGCCGGCTCCGCCGCTGACGCTCCGCCGCGGCCGTCGCGGCTGCTCGATGTCGGCGATGTGCTGGGCAAGCACCATGTCTCCACGGCGCTGGCCGGGCGTGTGCTGATCGAAGCTGATCGGTCGAGCGCCGCCCTCGAGGTCATGAGCCGCTTCGCGGTCGACCCGCGCTGGCTGGTGTACCTGCCGCCGACCATGGCCCCCGCGGCCGCCTCCGGCCGCGACGGTTATCTCGAGCATCCCGACGAGGCCTTCTCGTACTTCCGCAAGGCCGGGGTCGACGAGGTGGTTGTCCAGGAGAAGCACATGGGTTCTCGAGCCGTGCTCGTTGTCGCGCGCAGCGCCGACGCAGCCCAGGCGCGATTCGGGATATCCAACAGCCAAGCCGGCGTCATCGTCACCCGGACTGGCCGGCCCTTCTTCGGTGAGCCCGCGCTGGCAGGCGCCATGCTCGATCGGATCCGCGCCGCGGCCGACGCAACCGGACTGTGGGACCGCCTCGGCACCGACTGGTTCATCGTCGATGCAGAGGTGCTGCCGTGGTCGGTGAAGGCTGTCGCTCTGATCCAACAGATGTATGCGGCAACCGGCGCGGCCGGAACGGCGACCCTCGGGGCCGCGACCAGCCTGATGGCCGGCGCGGCGCGGCGCGGCGTCGATGTCGAGGCCCTCGCAGCCCGCACCGCTGACCGGGCCGGGCATGTCTCGGCCTTCATCGACGCGTACCGGCAGTACTGCTGGGACGTCGACGGCACGGAGGGTATGGAGATCGCGGCGTTCCAGATCCTCGCGGCAGAGGGGGAGGTGCTGGCCCGCCGACCCCACCGCTGGCATCTCGAGCAGCTGGATGCGCTGGTGGACCACGCTCCGGACACGCTTCGCCGCACCGAGCGCCGCTTCGTCGACCTGAGCGACGAGGCGTCGGTTCAGCAGGCGACGGACTGGTGGCACTCGCTGACCGGCGGCGGGGCCGAGGGCGTGGTTGCAAAGCCGGCCGAACCGATCGCGACCACCGGGGGCAGGTTCGTCCAGCCCGGCGTCAAATGCCGGGGCCGGGAGTACCTGCGCATCATCTACGGCCCCGAGTATCTCGAGCCGGCGAGTCTCGAACGGCTGCGGCAGCGGTCGCTCGGGCGCAAGTCGTCGTTGGCCCGGCGCGAGTTCGCGCTGGGGATCGAGGCCCTCGACCGGTTCGTGGCCAACGAGCACCTCGCCCGGGTGCATGAGTGCGTCTTCGGCGTGCTCGCACTGGAGAGCGAGCCCGTCGACCCCCGGCTGTAGCTGCGGCATCGTCGGCCGAATAGCGACCGGGTCGGGCGGCCTCGCCGGCTGTGCGGACCGTCGCGCTAGCGGCCGAGCAGTTGCTTGAACCGGCGGACGGCGGGCGTCCACAGCCACTCGGGCTCGGTGAACCGGCGAAAGTTCTCACCGGGCAGCCCGGTGGGGTCGTAGAAGCTCTTGTCGGCTTGCTTGCGCATCTCGCTCGTGCGCTTCAGTATCTGCAAGGTGGCATAGGCCGTCCCCTTGTGGGTCCATCCCTGCCTCTGGTAGTTCCAGTTGTCGGGGGCCAGGTCCTGCGCCGCGGCGAAATGCTTCAAGGCACGATCGCTGTCGCCCGCCGCCTCGAAGTGCAGCGCAAGCTTGAACGTGGCCTCGGCCAGCAGCCTATCGTCGTCGACGGGCTTGAGCCGCTCGGCCAGCTCCCGGCTCGACCAGACGTGCTCGCTGTCGGCTCCCCGCTCGATCCAGTCCCGGGTGGCCTCGGCGAACGAGTCGTCGCCCATGCGGACCTTGCCCAGGCCGAACCCGACGGTGGTCTCAGCCGGGTACACCCCTTCGTTGCTGCGAACGATCTTCCCGTTCTCGTCGATCCAGGCGGCGGACGGCACGTTCACCCAGCCGAACATCGAGCTGATCTCGTGGGTGGGGTCGATCACGCACCGGTAGGTCGGCGAGGCCCGGTTGAACCACTTGTTGACCGTGGGGGGACCGGCCGAGTCCTGGGCGACGCTGATCAGTTCGAACCGGTCCGGACCGATCGACTCGTACAGTTCCTGCCAGACCGGCAGGCTGAAGCGGCAGCCTCACCAGGAGGCCCAGGTGAACAGCACCACCTTGCGGCCCCGCAGGTCTGAGAGCCTCAATGTGTCTCCGTTGCACTGGGTGACCTCGAAGTCGGGGGCGATTGCCGATTCCAGCCCCATCTGACGGACTGCGGGCACCGAGCCGAGGCTCCACACGTCGCCGTCGCGCGCGTGCTTCTGGCCGAGCATGTCGGCGAAGTCCGAGTAGTTGAACCACACCCAGTCGTCGGCGTCGGCGATCCACTCCTCGCGCTTGTGCTCGGGCAGCGGCACGCAGATCTCGCCCAGGCAGGCGCCCTCAGGCTTCATCTGCCAGCCGGTGGCGTCGGGGAGCTCGCCGAGCCGCACCCACAGCGTGTCGGTGTCGTCGGTCCGCTGGGCGACCTCGTTTGTCTTGCCGTCTGAGAGGATGATCACGTTTGCTCCGCGAGGGCCGATTCGCCCGGCTGGGTGTGCGCTTCGCCGGGAGACAGTAGTTGCTGGAGGGTAGTTCTACCGGCGTCAGCAGTCGGCCATGGCGGCGAGCGCGGCGCAGATCGCACATCTCGGAGCGGCGGTGCGAGACGAAGCGACACGCTCGGTGAGATGGGACTCGGCGACCACAGACGGACGTCTGGGAGTGGCGGTCGACAACGCCTCGCTGTTGGCAGCCCGTGGCGCCTTTGAGCGTCTGGCAGGTCTCTTCGAGCCGGGTGGGGCTGAGCGTTGCCACCGAAACCTCGGGCATGAAGCCGGGCATGTAGAGACGAACCAACTTGGTTCAAGCGTGGGGAAGCCAACGAATGGAGACGAGCCGTGACCGCTTCGAGAACATCGATTCGATTCCGCAGCATTGCAGTGATCGGGGCAGTTGTTGTGCTGCTGGCCGGCATGGCTGCGGCGCCTGCCGGGGCGGCGCCCGATGAGCCGGAGCCGGGCGTGTGCTCTCGCACACCACAGGTGCGCGACCGGATCCTTCAGGAGTTGGATATGACCGACTGCAGTGCCGTGACCCGGGCCCAAGTGGGCAGCATCGGGGCCCTGTGGATCAACGACGCCGACATCTCCGAGCTTCAGGACGGGGACTTCGAGGGGCTCGGCGGTCTAGAGAAGCTCGATCTCGGTGGCAACGACCTCGTCTCGCTGCCCAGCGGCGTGTTCGACGAATTGTGGAGCCTCCAGTTGCTGTGGCTGCCGAACAACCGGTTGCGAGGGTTGCCCGAGGGCGTGTTCGACGATCTGCAGTCACTGCTGAAACTGAACCTGGAGGGCAATCGGCTGGCGTGGCTGCCCGACGGCGTGTTCGACAATCTGCCTCGACTGGAGTGGCTGTCACTTGAGGAGAATCGTCTCGAAGAACTTCCCGAGGGCGTGTTCGACGACACCTCCAAGCTCGGGTACCTGACACTCGCCCACAACGAACTGATCGCGCTGCCCGACGGGGTGTTCGGCGAGCTTTCCCATGTCAGCAAGCTGATGTTTCACCACAACAGCCTGCGCGCGCTGCCCGACGGAGTGTTCGAGGGACTGTCGAACCTGATCTGGATCGACGCCCGATCCAACCCGACCGACCCGTTCGTGCTCGGCGTGGGGCTGCGGTTGATGGACGGGGCGGTCGCGGTGGTCGTGCCGGCCGGGGCGCCCTTCGATGTAGTGGCCACGGTGCAGGGCGCGCAGCGCTCCACCGTCGAGGCGACCGTCGAGGCCGGCCACACCATCAGCGAGCCCATACCCATCACTGACAGCGGGTCGTTCGATGTTTCGATCGAGTCGGTCGAATTCCGCAACTACGTGTACGCGCACGGAGTCCAACTCAGGATCGGTCTCTGAGCAACGCTCACTAAACCGTCGCGACGCGTTGTGGTTGACCAGATCGATACCGGAGACGTGCTGCGGGTCATCGGCCCGCTGTGGACCGACTGACACCACACCGCCGTAGGCGGCCCACCCGTATCACGCGCCCACAACCTCACGCGAACTGACATCAGTTCTGAACATAGAGGTTGGTGTCATCGACGGGTCTTCTCTGCACCTTGCGCTGGGTCGAATCCACGGCGGAACAGCTGCCCAAGCAGCATCGCATCTGCTGACTCGCTAGTCGGGGCGTGCGTCCTACGCTGGATGCTCTTGACCGGTTGGGGATACGCGGCCGCGACGGCGCTTGCCAATGCCGGCTCATCGGCGCCGATGTAGCCGTGCCAGTAGCCCTTTAGGGGCTCTCCGCGTTTCAGGTCGGGGTGAGGGTGTCGAGCAGTGTCCAGTTGGGTCTGCCGGCGTAGAGGAGGGCTCGGATTCGGTAGTTGGCGAAGTCAGTGGACCCGAAGGCGGCGCGTTTGACGGGTTTGACGAGGTTGTTGGCGGCTTCGGCAGCGGCGTTGGTGACTTTGGCGGTGTGCCAGTTGGCGATCTGGTGTCTCCAGGTCCACAGGGTGCGGCCGAGCCGGTTGATCTCTGCGGGCAGGCCGGGGTCTTGGAGGTCCTTGGCGAGCTGGTTCACGGTCGCGGCGCCCACTTCGGCGTCGTTGATGTCATAGATGCTGCGCAGGGTCTCTTCTGGCGTGCCGGGCGTCTTTGACTTCGCCGTAGGGGTCGCCGGCGTCGAGCAGGTCCCGCAGCCGGACGCGGCCGGAGTCGGTGGTCTTCTCGGACGCGGACACCAGCAGTTTGCGGGCCCGATACAGGGGGTCGTGCTTGCGGCCGCGGTGGCCGAGGGTCCGCTGCTGCACTCTGCGGCGGACCTCGTCGAGGGCGGTGTTGCCCAACCGCACCACATGGAACGGGTCCGCGACCTGGGCCGCGTGGGGCAGCGCGGTGTCGAAGGCCGTGCGGTAGGGGCCTGAGAGGTCCAGAACAGCCCAGCGGATGCCGGCCAGCCAGCTGCGGGGCCGCTCAAGCAGCCACGCTGCGGGTGCTTTGGCGGTGCGGCCTGGGACTATGTCCAACAGCTGGCCCGCCCGCGTCGACGATGCCGGTGGCCCGGGCCTTGGTCCGGGACCGTCCCCGCCGCCACATCAGGTGCTCGTCGAGCCCCAGCGCGACGACGGCTGAGATGCGCTCAGTGTCGGCCTCGAGCAGCGCCTCGCCCCAGCGCCGCACCGAGGCGTTCACCGGGTGCCGGCTGCACCCGAGTTCGTCGGCGACCTCCGCCACGGTGCGGCCCAGCTTGGCCTGGCGCGTCGCCCAGCGTCCCGCCCGCGTCGTCAGCCTCCCATGCTCGGGCGCGATCCGCGGGTCCTGCTCGGTGACGGTGCCCGCCTCGCAGTCGCAGTCTGAGCAGCGCCACCGCCGCCTGCTGCACCAGCCGCACAGACCGCCCGAACGCCGGCAGGTCCACCAACTCCACCCGGCTGTCGCCGTGTGACCACAGCCGCCCGCCGCAGCCCACACAGCCCGGCCTCGGCGCCCGCAGCCGCACATGCACCCGCAGCGGCGCACCGGCCTCGCCCTCGACGCCGAGCACCTCCACGTCGCCCAGTCCCAACATCAACTCACACACGCGTAGGGTCGCACTCCACAGGGATCCTCCAGATCTCGGCTGTCGCGAAGCGCCGATTCTGGGGGATCCCTCGCTTTCAGCCGCGGACCCCTACCGCCCCCACTCCGACCTCAAACGCGAAGCGCCACTATGGTGCGCATGACATGAAACACCCGCCCGGGGACGGCATCGAAGTGAGCCGTCCAGCGGGCGGGGAGTAGATAGACCCGAGCGTATTGCGTCGGCACCAACGCGTCCACGTCTGTATGGGCGGCTTCAGCGGGGCAGTCCCGGTTGCGGTCGGGCTAGAGGCTCCCTTGGGCCGGGCCTCGGCTGGATACGCCTGCACGCCTCCTTGTGTCTGATGCCGACGACCGGAGGTCGGAGTTGCTGATACCTGACTAGCATCGCACCATGCGGTCTCCGAGCAGAAGACGCCCGAGGAAGCGCAAGAGGTGCGTTCCGCCGGACGTAGACCTCGAGGCCCTGGCCGAGCGCGTCACCTACGTCGGGAGTCCAGAACACAAGGACCGGTTCACGTTCGCTGGTCCGCCTCGGCCACGGGGCGACGCCTCGATCTGCCCGCGCGAGTACCGAGATCAGCAGATGGTCACCGGCTGGTTGCGCGCTGCCATCCGTGCCGGCTCGACAGGCGCACCGTGGGAGGGCGGCTTCCCTCGCTATGTCTGGCACAAGGAGAACGACACGGTATTTGAGGCCAGGCTCGTCAACGGAGGCAACGGCTCCTACAAGGGATTTCCACTCCATGACCACGAGTGGCCATTGCACATGGTGGCGCGGCAATGACCGCAATACGGTTCGACGCCGATTGGCAGGACGGCAAAGGGATACAGGGAGAGGAACTGTCAGCGACCTTCGCGTCTCTCCGCATTGACGTGAACGGCCAATTGCTGACGCATGTCATCGACAACAGGGCACAGACAACGAGGGATTGCATCTTCGTCCCGCTCTATTCGGTGGCCGAATGGTTAGTGACCAACTGGTGGTTCATCAACTACGAGTCAGAGAATCCGACGAAGAAGACAGACCCGGCGTTCAGTCACAGACACTCATGGGGAGCCACCACCGACGGCTACGCGCTGCCTGACTTGACGATCACGACGTCGGGCTCGCAGACACATCTCAGATGGGGCAGAAGGTCGACTTCTTGGGCCAAGCTCGCATTCCTGAGCGAGGGTCACGCGATTGTCGATCGTGCGCAACTCATGGAGGACTGCGCTGACTTCATCGACAGAGTGACCTCCAGGCTTCTAGCGCGCGGCATCGAATCGACGTTGCTGCAGGACGAATGGACCGCCATCCAGGCGACGGACGAAGATGAGTCAGAGTTCTGCGCCCTGTCAGCAGGGTTGGGCTGGGATCCGTACGACTTGGACGATGCAATGCAAGGCCATGTTGTCGCGCTCGCCGATCACCTCGGTCCGCTGAGCGCGGAGGCAATTCCCGCAATTGATGCTTCCAAGCCCTTGGATGACTGCTCAGCGATACTGGAGGCCATCGAGGAGGCCCGATCCAATATGCTGCGCCTGCCCCGCAGCCTGACCTTCATCGGTGATGGGGGATTCAACGACAAGCCTCCCTGGCGGACTGGCTACGACCTGGCCAGGAGAGCAAGAAGTGAACTCGGCCTCGACGGTCAACCCATTCAGAACACGAAACTGTTGGCTGACGCCCTAGGTCAGAGCGTCGAGGAATTAAGGCAAGCGACTGAGCCGGTGGCGCCACTGGAGCATCTGGCGCTAGTAGATGGCGTCGTCGCGCGAGGGGCAGGAGACGGTGCGTCCTTCGGCCTGAAGCGCAGAGGACAGGCCAGTTGGAGATTCCTGTTCTGCCGCGCCCTTGCTGAGGCGATGTCCGGCCACGGAGACGCGCTTGTCACCAGAGGCAACACCGAGCAGCAGCAACGCAACCGAGCATTCGCGGCCGAGTTCTTGGCTCCATCCTCCAGTCTTATCGAGAGGATATCGAGTCCTGTTGTGGACGAAGAACAGGTAGCCGATCTAGCGGAAGAGTTCGGAGTGTCCTCGTGGGTGATCTCGCACCAGATCGAGAATCACGGGATCGCAAGTACGGCGTGAGTTTGGCGGAACGCCCCGCCGCGGCTCGCAACAGTCTCGAACCCGGGCGAAGTCGCAGATAGTAGCCCCGGCAGCCACGACCGCTGAACCGGACAACTCGGGGAAGCTATAGGGGCTCTCCGCGTTTCAGGTCGGGGTGAGGGTGTCGAGCAGTGTCCAGTTGGGTCTGCCGGCGTAGAGGAGGGCTCGGATTCGGTAGTTGGCGAAGTCAGTGGACCCGAAGGCGGCGCGTTTGACGGGTTTGACGAGGTTGTTGGCGGCTTCGGCAGCGGCGTTGGTGACTTTGGCGGTGTGCCAGTTGGCGATCTGGTGTCTCCAGGTCCACAGGGTGCGGCCGAGCCGGTTGATCTCTGCGGGCAGGCCGGGGTCTTGGAGGTCCTTGGCGAGCTGGTTCACGGTCGCGGCGCCCACTTCGGCGTCGTTGATGTCATAGATGCTGCGCAGGGTTTCTTCAGCGGTGCCGGGCGTCTTTGACTTCGCCGTAGGGGTCGTCGGCGTCGAGCAGGCCCCGCAGCCGGACGCGTCCGGAGTCGGTGGTCTTCTCGGACGCGGACACCAGCAGTTTGCGGGCCCGATACAGGGGGTCGTGTTTGTGGCCGCGGTGCCCGAGGGTCTGGTTCTGGACACGACGGCGGACCTCGTCGAGGGCGGTGTTGCCCAACCGCACGACGTGGAAGGGGTCCGCGACCTGGGCCGCGTCGGGCAGCGCGGTGTCGAAGGCCGTGCGGTAGGGGCCTGAGAGGTCCAGCACCGCCCAGCGGATGCCGGCCAGCCAGCTGCGGGGCCGCTCAAGCAGCCACGCTGCGGGTGCTTTGGCGGTGCGGCCTGGGACTATGTCCAACAGCTGGCCCGCCCGCGTCGACGATGCCGGTGGCCCGGGCCTTGGTCCGGGACCGTCCCCGCCGCCACATCAGGTGCTCGTCGAGCCCCAGCGCGACGACGGCTGAGATGCGCTCAGTGTCGGCCTCGAGCAGCGCCTCGCCCCAGCGCCGCACCGAGGCGTTCACCGGGTGCCGGCTGCACCCGAGTTCGTCGGCGACCTCCGCCACGGTGCGGCCCAGCTTGGCCTGGCGCGTCGCCCAGCGTCCCGCCCGCGTCGTCAGCCTCCCATGCTCGGGCGCGATCCGCGGGTCCTGCTCGGTGACGGTGCCCGCCTCGCAGTCGCAGTCTGAGCAGCGCCACCGCCGCCTGCTGCACCAGCCGCACAGACCGCCCGAACGCCGGCAGGTCCACCAACTCCACCCGGCTGTCGCCGTGTGACCACAGCCGCCCGCCGCAGCCCACACAACCCGGCCTCGGCACCCGCAGCCGCACACGCACCCGCAGCGGTGCACCGGCCTCGCCCTCGACGCCGAGCACCTCCACGTCGCCCAGTCCCAACATCAGCTCGCACACACGCGTAGGGTCGCACTCCACAGGGATCCTCCAGATCTCGGCTGTCGCGAAGCGCCGATTCTGGGGGATCCCTCGCTTTCAGCCGCGGACCCCTACCGCCCCCACTCCGACCTCAAACTATGAGTGCGAAGCGCCGGTAATCGATGGATCCGCCACGGATGACCGCGTTCTCCAGGTCGTTGAGTGCGTCGTCAGATTGGGAGGATCGAGTCGGCAGGAGTATCTCAAGTCTCACACCGCGCGCCGTTGCCGCGGCGAGGGGTTCGCAGAGGAACGACAGCCCTGGGCGGTCGATGAAGGGGGTGGCGAGTCTCAGGGTTGTTGTGGCTTCTACGACGAGTTGGACCATGGTCTCTCCGGTTGTGCGGCTCAGGCCAGGGGGCAGGTCCGTTCCCGCGGGCGGGGACGCGACCAGGTCCCATGGTTCTTGGACAGTTACAGATCGTCGTCCGAGGACCCAGGTCGCTCCTTGTTGACATGCGGTGTTGATCCGGTCCGGGTCGTCGCCGAGGCGGGCGTGCAGTACCTCGACTAGTTCGGGGGCCAGGCCGGCTTGGGCGGTTGCGGCGGGGTCCGCGAGAGGTGCGAGCAGCAGGTTGGCTAGTTGGTGCGCCGCGTGGCGGGGGTTGGGTGCGGCGTCGAGGACTCCGCCGACCAATTCGGCGTCGTCCATCTCAGGTGTTCTCCTTGAGGAAACTCTGTGGCCCGAAGAGTTCGGCGCGGTTCAGGAAGCGGTTGAACCAGCGGCAGGACGGTTCGCCGAGGTGGAGGCAGGCCATGCAGGCGCCGCCTCCGCTTCTGCATCCCGGGTCGAGTGCGCATCGTGACTCGCCTTCGACGAGGTCTTGGAGGAACCGATGCAGGCTCGTTTCGAAGACTGCTTGAAGGCCGCCGAGGACGAAGTTGCCGCGCGATGCTGCGTAGATGACGAAGGAGAGGTGGTGGGGGAGGAGGTATTCGGCTAGTCCGTCTCGTTCGATGCCGGCGAAGGATGCCAAGCGGCGAACGGTTCGGTGTGCATAGGAGTGGACGAGCGTTAGCAGATCGCCGCCGAGTGCTTGGGGGTCCTCTTGGGCGGGATGGGGGATTCCGATGCGCTCTAGCAGCGCCAGTCGCGCGCCTTGCGGGTCGTCTACGTCTGGGAGACGGTGCCCTGCTCGCTTGAGGTGCTGGTAGACGCGCAGGGGATCAAGGCGGAACAGCAGGGCCTCTGTGCGGGTCAGCGATCCGTAGGCGCGGAGTCCTCCGCGCTCACGGAATGGGACCAGCCGCGCCGCGCCCGGGGCTAGGTCGCCGCGGGTGTAGGCGAAGGCGAGGGTCGCGACTGGGAAGTTGTCGAGCAGCTCGATGCCCTCTAGGTGTGCGCGGCGCATTGCGTCGTAGTAGGCGCCCTCGTACAGGGTGCGTAGCGGTGGTGTCGTTCCGTGCACCATGTCGCTGACGCGGGTGCGGCCGCCACGTACTGCTGAGGCGAGACTCAAGGCCTCCTCGTATGCCTTGTCGCGAACGGAGTCGGGGAGTCCGATGTCGGCGGTGCCGTCTCCGGCGTCGGCCTCGCCCCTGTCGACCGCGGCTTGAGCGAGGTCTCGTGCAGCCTGGTCGGACAGGCCCGACTGTCGAAGGGTGTCCCTGAGGCCGGCGAACGTCTGTCTTCCCGATGTGGGATCGTCGGCGTCCATTCCGTTGAGGATCCACTCGAGGGCTCGCGCTCCTCCTCCAGCGGCGCGCAGATGGGCGGCATCGGAAGGATCGGGCGGATTGACGAGCACAGCGAACCGGGGAGAGAAGACGACCGCCGCTCGATGCACCGTCAAGTTCTTCCCGCCGTCGCCGCATGAGCAGAGCTGGAATGGGAATCCTCCCGGCGTCAGAGCGGTTCGACATTGCGGGCAGAAGAACCGAAGCTCTCGTGCCGTCGCGGTGCCCGGCAGCCGGACGGCGACTGCGTTGTGGGTGCTGCATCGGGGCAGTTTCGGTGCCCCCGATGCGCCGCAGTCGTGATAGGTGACGAACTGCATCTGGGCACGAGAGCGTCCGCCGCAGGAACATCGCTCGTCGCGCTTGGAGGCAATGCTGCCGCACTGCTTGCAGCGCCACTGCTGGGGGAAGGGCTCCACGAGGACACCGCGGTCCATGTTGAGCCTGACAACCTCCACGGTCGCCCGGGCATGCAGATCGCGTCCGAGGCCGTCGTCTTTGCCTGTGGTTATCCACGGAGCGATGGCGTGCAGTAGAGCGGCGCGCACCGCGTCCTGGTCGAGTGGAATCGGCACCGGGTCGAGCCAGCGCATGACTCTCCAGATGCGGCCTTCGAGATCGGCGGTCTGGCCGGGAAGCAAGCCGAAGAGGACTTGCGAGGCGCCGCGTTCGACTCTCACGATCTGCTTCCCCTTGAGATCACCGGTGCCTGCTCCTCGACGTCTCGCAGAGATCGCATCGGCGGGCCGGTCGGGAACAGCTCGTTGACCCAGGTTGCGGTGCTGGCCGGGTCGTTCAGTGCGCGGTAGAACTCCCGCAGGTACGAGGCCAGGTCGTTGCGCAGATTCTCGTCGAGCGGCCCGTCGAATCGGAGCATCTCGACCAAGGCCGCAAGCTCGCTGGCTTCGTGCACTGGCAGCCGCGCGAAGGCGCGCTTGACCGTCGCGGGCGTGGTCAGCTGGTTCAGTCCAGCTGCGAGCGCGGCCGGTTCGTGGATGCCGTACAGGCGGGCCTGAACTAGACCGGCGAAGGTCAATTCGAGCACCCGGCGGCTCTTCGCGGTGATCGGAACGGGGTCGATGAGGCGATCGGCGTGGGCTACGAAGGACGGGAAGGTCCGGTACACGGCCGCGTCGCGCTCTCGCCCGATCTTGTGCAACACGATGACGAGGCCCGGATGGGATCGCCCGACCCGCGAGGTCGTCTGGATGAACTCCGCGGTTGCGAGGGGCAGCCCGAGCATCACGAGCACGTTGAGACGGTTCACATCGACGCCGTGCGACAGCATCGAGGAGGCCGCGACGAGATGGATGCGCTCGTAGAAGTCCTGCTCGGGGTCGACTAGGCGGGCCAGCGTCGTGCGCACCTCGTCCAGCGGGGTGCGGCCGGTGAGTGTCGCGGCGTTGACCGGCCGGTCAAGCTGGATCTGCGAGTCGAAGGACCTCGCGACAGCTTCGACGTCTTTGAGGTTGGAGCCGTAGACGACATCGACGCCGTAGTTGAGCACCAACTCGGGAAGGGCTGCCACGTCGACGCCGATGTCAGCCGCAGCGGCTTCGGGGTCTTCGACGACTCGCTGGATCGCTCGCTGGAGCGACTCCGTGAGCTGGTCGGTGGCGTACTCCAGAGTCACACCGCGCGGAGCTAGGCCCGCGAACCGGCGAGCCAGAGCCTCCGTGTCCCGCGACCAGAAGGACCTGCCCGCCTGCGGTCCGGGACGGGGGAACGTTCGGCCCTCGCGTTGGTAGAGGGCGGCGACCTGCTCGTCGTGTCCTGCCAGCGTCGCCGATGAGGCGATGATCTTCGGCGCCGGGCCGTAGTGGTTCTGCAGCGCGTCGAGGAGTGCCTCGTAATGCGAGTCGACAGCGCCGAGGCTGTCGCGCAGCAGGTGCAACTCGTCCTGCATGCGGATAGTTGGCGCGTACAGGTAGGCGTCCTGGGCGAGGGGCGCCGAGTCGGCCCGGCAGCCTGGGAACAGGCAACCTCCCGGCGACGCGTGGCGGGGGGCGTAGGTGAAGCCGTGCTTTCGCACCGAGCAGCGGCCAGAGGGTGTGCCGTAGAGGCAGCGCATGGCTGCCTGCATTGAGACGCTTGCAGCCTTGTCGAGGGTCCCGAGCACGACAGTCGGCAGCGAGCGATAGATCTCCTCGTCGACGATGCGAAACGGGAGCTGGACGCCTCCTCGCGGGCAGTCCTGGGCGGTGCAGACGTGGTCTAGAGCCCAGCGCTCCTGGTCAAAGCGCATCTGGAGGTTGTCGTTGCCGCAGAACGGGCAGTGCAGCAGCACCTTGTAGCGCTCCGGCATGTGGGGATCGCTGGGGTCGGGCTCGCCGGGGCGTTGGTCGGTCCCTCGCCTGATCCTGTTGGGCGTCCCGGCGGACCCCACGAGGAATCCCAGGGAGAACTCATGGCCAGAGATCCGCTCCTCGCGGCGTGTGAGCTCGGCAGCAGCCAGCACGTCGGCGAAGCGCTGGGTCTGTTGCAGCGAGAGCATCCGGAGAGGGAACCGCCCCCAGGAGGTGATGCCCTCGCGTTTGCCCCGCAGCCGGTCGAAGAAGGCGGCTGTGAGGACATACAGCAGGTAGGTCTCGGTCTTTCCGCCGCCGGTTGCGAACCACAATGTGTCGACGACGCCGCGATCTCCGTCGAGGGTGTCGTCGAGGAGGGATGCGACGTTGGCCAGGAGGTAGCCGAGCTGGAACGGCCGCCACTGAGTGTGCGGCACGAGCGGTGAACGCGCGAAGGCTCGGTTGGCGAGCTGGAAACTCCGGCGGAGGCTCTCGTTGGCCTCGAGAAGGTTCAGTCCATGTCGAAGCCGCGCAAGTTCCTCATAGAACTCAGCCGCCTCGGCGTCGGCCTCGCTCCGCATGTCGTCGTCCCAGTCCTCCTCGGTGGCACGATTGGCGAGGACTGCCATTGCCCAGTGATCGGCGCCCCACGTCTCGCAAGCGTCTACAAGGTGGCGAAGCGCTGGAATCGGGTCTGCGGCGAGGTTTGCGAAGGTGATGTCGGGTGGAGGGCCTAGGCCGTCGTCCCAGTATGTGGGTCTCGCTTGGTCGTGTATGGCGACATCAGTGGTGCAGAAGGTGGTGTCATTGATCTGTCTTGCGCTGCCGTTCACTCCGTAGGCGCTGACCCGCCGGTCGTAGCGGAACGAGTCCGGAAGGTTGTCAAGCGTGAACGGCAGCGTTTCGCCGGCGTTGACGAAGAGGCGCGCTTCGTAGACGTTGGTGTCCCATCTCGGCAGTTCCTCCGGCGAGAGGTTCACGAGCGTGACGACGAGTTCTGGGCCATCCTTGCCGATCTCAACTTCCGAGTGGAACTCACAAGTCATGCCGTTGGCGCCGACCGCTCCAAGCGCGGCAGCGAAGCCGTCTCGGCCTGCGGACTCGATGATGCCGGTGGTTCGCGGCGTTCGGAGGTCGGCTGTCACCTCGATGGGGCCACGCTTGCGCCACTTCGGCGAATCAGCGTCGCCGTTGCTGGCGATCTCGTGCCACACAACGAAGCGGCCGGTGCATCGCACGGTGCGGCCGTCGAACTCGCTCAGACGCAGGCGCAGTCCGATCTCGCATGGCTCAAGACGTTCGCCGCGCTCGCCGAGTCGGCTCTGTTGAACGACGATCTCGGGAGCGAGACGACCCAGCCACAGCCTTCCAGCCGGCGCGACCGCCATTTCCTGGACGCGGTCGCCGCGTGCGTCAGCGACTACTCCCTCGAGCATCCACGCGACGAAGGTCTCCGCATCGGCGGAGCCGAGTGCGGCCACCGCTAACTCACCGGATCGCCGATGAGTGCTAGCGGTGCCGGGGGTTTGTGCGGCGTGAAGTCAACGAGTGGAGTTTCTTGGACAGTTCGGCTGGGAAGCGCGCCGAGTAGCGGCGCCAGCAGATGCACGATGAACAGCGGTGGCACCGCGTTGCCGATCACTGTCGCCCAGACCCCTCGACCTTTGCGAGTGTCGAGGTCGAAGAAGTCAGGCAGTGTCTGCAATCGTGCTGCCTCGTGGGGCGTGAGCGTGCGAGGCTTCGCTGGATGCACGAACCTGCCCTGGCCCATGCATCCGAACCCGGTCGTGATCGTCTGCGCGGGGGCGTCCCATCTCAGCCGCCCGTACATGGAGGTGTAGCTGTGCGAGCCGTGATGGCACTTCGGGCGCATCGGGTTCGGAAGGTCGTACTCGTCCTGGTCGATTAGCCACTGCATCCGCTCAAGATTGACAGGTGCCGGCTTTGAGGTTGCGTCGGGCCCGGACTCCGTTGTCTGGTCGACGAGATCCTCGATCGCCCAGCGCACGGACCGTTCGGTGTGGTCATCGCACGTCGAACCTAAGCGGCCCATGACGGACGGATCGATCCGGCCATTCATCGCTGCAAGCAGCATGTGCCGTCGCCGCCGCTGAGGCACACCGAACTCCACAAGGCGAAACACATCGCTAGCGACCGAATACCCGGCGGCCTCAAGGACCTGAGTCGCGCGTTCCACAACACCGCCCTTGTCATGTCGCACGGTGGGGACGTTCTCGATCACGACGACAGTCGGCCGAAGCACCTCCACGGCGCGCACTGCCCTCAAGTACAGGGCGTTGCGGGGATCCTGACGCCGGGTGTGGTTGTTGAGGTTCGAATGCCCCTGACACGGAGGCCCGGCGACAAGAACGTCGACCTCGCCTACCGCAACGGCAAGGCCCCTCTCCGAGGCAGTCAATGGGGCTGCCACCTCGCCGTCAAAAAATGCCTCGACGCCGGAGCGCACCAGGTTCGCACGCGGGAAGTTGAGCCCGTAGATGTCGGCGGCGCGATCGTCGTTCTCGACCGCGAGAGCGACCTCCGTTCCACGTCCCATCCGGAGCGCTGCCTCCGCGACGCCAAGCGTGAGGCCACCACCGCCAGCAAAGAGGTCCACCAGCTGCAACGGACTTTGCGCGCCTTCATAGTCGGGGCGCTTCTTGGTCACTAGGAATTCGCGGTCGACGGCGCACCGACCACAGGTCTTCGTATGCTCGACCGGAGCGCTTCGTAGCTGTCCCTGATGGGAGTTGCGGGAGACGGCCGACACGTCAGTAGCTCGCTTCGGCACCTTGGCCGGAGGGACCACATTGGTCTTGTCCGACAAGTTCGTTAGGCAGCGGAGCGCCGGCATGCGCTATCGGGGAGCAGATGGGCATGGGTATCGCGATGGTCAATTGCCCCAGTGGTTGGTTTGGTACTCCAGCATGTCGTCGCCGTGGAGCTGCCTGGTGGCGTTTCCGATGCGGACCCAGAATTCGGAATGGCCACTGCCGCCTTCGTGGGGCTTGGCGAAGACCGGCTTGGCAGATGAAGAAGCCGATACGACGCAGACGTCCTCGCCTGCGACGCTCTCGAAGCTGATGTGGATGATTCCGGCGGTGGTCACCGAGAGGCTGGCGTCGAGCAGCTGGCGTAGGAACAGCTCATAGCCGTCTTTGTTGCCTTTGCGGAGGGTCTGTAGGTCCGGGCCGAGGCCGACGACGTTGCCGTCGTCGTCGACTCCGATGAGCAGCTTGCCGCCTTGGGCGTTGAGGAACCCACAGACGGTCTTGACGATCACGTGCTCCATCTTCTTGTCGGGTTTGCTGGCGTGGAGGCTCCAGCGGGCGGTGGACTTGAACTCGACGGTCTGCGACTCGCCTACTCGCAGCAGTTCGATGACGCCTTCCGCCGGCTCCGGTGCGCTGTCCTCCCAGAGCGTGTCGAATCCGTCTCTCACTACAGCTGCCAGTAGCGTCCGCCTGCGCTCCAGGAAGGTTGCGTAGTCGAGTTGCGCCCAGCCCACGGGCAGGGCGTGCCAGTAGATCTGGCGCTCGAGCTGGTCGGGATCAAGCCTGCTCGTCATCGCCGGCCAGTAGGAGAGGGGATCGTCGTCGGAGATGTCCGCATTGTCGGGCCAGTCGAGGTAGGCCATGTTCGCAATCGCATTGACCTGACGGACTCCGGTGATCCCCTTGGCCTTGAGGTGTGCCTTCGGGAACAGGTGGTGCCGTTCCACTGATCGCGGAGCGGTAACGGCAGGATCGAGCAGGTCGCGGATACGCAGATCGCTGAACAGTGCCTCGGCATCGAGGAGGTTCAAGGCGGCCTGATACGCCGTCAGCACGGGCGACTTGGCTGCTGAGGTGTCGAGCCGGTTCGGAAGTGAGATGAGCCAGTAGTCGTTGGTGAACGTGGCCCGCACTAGGCGGTCTAGTTCGTCGCAGAAGGCCTGTCCTCCGTTGTCCGCGAGCGCGGCTAGGCGGCCGAGATCGGATTCGATTTGGGACTCGTAGGAGCCGGTGTAGCGGCCTGTCGTCTGGGCCATGAAGAACCAGCGGGCGATGACCCCCCTCAGCGTCTTGCGGTCCAAGCCGAAGTCGCATCGGCCGATCAGCCACAGCATGTAGGAGTAGATGAGCGCGTTCTGGGAGGTCACCATGCGGTTGCTGCGGAATCCTGCGTGGGTGAGGCATTTGAGGTATTCGTGCCAGTTGCTCAGATCCAAGACTTGGTCCTGAGCATGAGCCAGAGCCTCGAACTGTGCGGTTCTGCGAGCTTCGGAGACGTCGCCGGTCTCAAGGTCCTTCCCCCTCAAGATGTTGTAGACGTGGCTGAGCCGGCCCCGCCGGAAGGCGAGCCCGACCCCGGCGCGAAGCAGTTGGTCGGGACCCGGCTCGATGAATGCGTTTCTCGATGATGGCCCGGTGACGGTCCTGTCCACGGCTTGGCGGCAGAACTGCTCAAGCTGGCGCCGACCCTTCTCCCAGTGAACCGACATGAGCGTCAAGATGAAGTCGGACTGCTTCAGCTTTACGCCCTCGGAGTTGGTCCGCACGAAGATGTCAGCGACGTCCTCTTCGTTAGCGCTCGAACTCAACTCGAGCACCTGGAATCGGAAGTCGCGAAGATCACGGACCCGGTCGATTCGTTCCTCAAGGCGGTCCTGTTCGTCGCTCCATCCGCCGTCGCCGTTGCCGGACGTTGCCCCTCGATGTGACCCGAGTCGCTCGAGAAAGGCCCGAACCGTCGATCTGTACCGGTCAGCCCATAGCACCGTGATGTCCGGGATGAACTCGGGATCGCGTTGGATGGCTACGTCGGTGACCTCGAAGCTCTCGTCGTCGGGTCGGAACGCGATGCGCATCTGCTTCTGCTGATAGCGGCTAGTGAGAACGGGACTGCCCGTTAGCACCGCAAACAACGAGGTGAGCCGTTGCTGGCCGTCGACAATGAGCAGCCGGGCCACGCCGTCGTTCTCGCCGCCGCCCACCTGGCGCACACCGACATCGGCTCCGGTCTCCCAGAACATCAGCGTTCCCACCGGATAGCCCCGGTACATCGAATCAAACAGATCGCGCACCTGGGTGGCCGACCACACGAAGGGCCGCTGGATGTCAGGCAGAGCGATCTTTCCGTGCCTGATCTCCTCGATCAGATACATCAGCGTGTAGCCGGTATCGCGATAGACCGTCGGTGACACTGCCCTTCCTCTCCCTCGCAGAGCCGTCACGCTATTGGAAGGCTTGACCACTCGGTCTTGGATGCCATCTTTGTGGAGCTGCTGGGGCTCGGCGCCTGACGCGGGTGAGTCGGTCGATTCGCTGTCACGCTCTCCGTCCTCGCCGTGGCTCCGAGAGGACTTCGTGAGGCTCGCAGATGTTTCGACTGAGGCGCCCATCTCCGTACGGGGTCCTGGATCGATACCTGTGAGCAATAGTTGGTGAAGTCTCCAGGCTCCGTCATTTCGAGCAATCGTGCAGATGGTGCGGACTGAGCCAAGCGACTTCAGAAGGTCTTCTCTGACGGCGGTTCTCGGCAGATCCGTGCGCTTCCAATCGACAGACACGACGTGCCGATTGCCGGGGTCCGGATCGTCCCGGTACCAATACGGTCGCGTCACAACTCCCAAGGCGATGCGAGAAGTCGTTTTGAGCGGCATCACCACCAGGTCACCCACGCCAACGTGGTGCCGGAGCATCCAGAGCTGGCCTACGTAGGCGCCGACCGTGTGGTTGCTCCAGTCGGGCGATAGTTCGCGGAGCATCGTTTCCAACTGGTGACGGCTCGACACTGCCGTGAGATCTGGTAGCCCACTCCAACCTCCACCACTCACACCGATCTTGAGGGCGAGTTCTTCGCGCTCGCCCCGACGGCCTGCCCGAATGAGCCACGCCGTCTCCATCTGACTCCGCTCAGCGTCCGCCATTGGCTCTTCAGCCCTCCGTCGAGTCCCCTGTTTGGCCTCAAGAAGCGTAGTAGCGGGGTGTGTCGAGCGCCCATCCATCATGGTCGCGAGTCTGCGCCCGCATGTCAGCAGTCACGGATCGCGGCGGAGCCTCATCCAGCATCGTGCCTGCGGTGCGGTGCGGTGCCGCAGAGCATTAGCCACTGTCTCTTAGCCAGGTTGCATTTGAGCCGCAGCACGGTATGCCGCGAGTTCTCCAGGTGCGAGTTCTTCGGGTGGGACGAGGCTGTAGTGGTGCTCGCGGGCGATGGTGATCTCGTCATTGGATTCTTGGAACTCGAAGAGAGCAATGACGCTCTGCTCCATGAATTGAGCTGCGACTGGGCGGGCGATCAGGTCGGGGAACTTCTGCTCAGCGACTCGTAGGTCCTGCCAGATCTGGATGACGCTGAGTGAGTCCGAGCCGCCCTTGGCTTGTACTGGCAGGATGTAGTGCGCGCCGTGTTCGTCCAGGCCGACGTAGACGTCGTCGGTTTCGACCTGCGAGCTGCTTGGCTTGCCGTCGATGGCGTTGGTGATGGTGATGCTTGTGCGTAGGTGGCTCTGGAGGGGGTAGCAGGCGAGGCCGGTGAACACATCGAGCAGTCGGTTGTACCGGACCCGGGCCAGCAGGGCCTGTTCGTCTGTTAGGGAGTACTTGGAGATGACGCCGGGTGTGGCGTCGGGTAGGCGGATCGTGCGGAGGCCCTTGCGTGGCTCGATGAGATTGAAGGGCACGGTCCGCAGCGTGTAGACGGCGTTGCCGCCGGGGAAGATTGCCCATTCGCGGTCCGGTGGTGCTGTTTGTCGGATGGAGTCGGGAAGCGGCACCCGGTAGCGCAGCGAGTACACGATGTCGCCGAGATTCTTGGGGCGGGGTGCTCCCAGTGCGGAAGCGGCAGAGATCATGTCGTCTCGTGTGAAGGTCACTTGATCGTCGCCTGGATTGTGGCTCTGGGCGAAGATCCACTCGATGATCTGCTGCGCCAGGCTCGCCGTGGACATGTCAGGCCAGTCCGTCGGCTGGCGTCTGCGAGTGCCTCATCGGTGGCTGGCGGCGGCTGCGGCGCCTGGCCATCTCAGCACGAGTACTTCCTCGCGGAGTTGCTCGCGTGTGGCTGTGGCGTGGCGGGTGCGGAACAGGTCGATCGACTCGACGTCGTATCCGGCGCGCTCCGCGATCTCAGCCAGAATCTGCCCGGTGCGGATCATGACTCTCAGGTAGGAGGCTTGGTCGCCTACCACGTACGCGAGGCGGGCTCCGGGCTTGAGCACGCGGCTCAACGAGACCAGGTGACGGGCCATCCCCCCGAAGTACAGCTTCGTGACCCGGTGGTACATGCGCTCGAATCCCGAGTCTTTGCCGAGTTCGATGCGGCGGGCCTCTATCGCCGAGGCGATCCGTTCGACCTCGGCGTCGTTTCGAACCCAGGCGTCGTCAGCGTCGTCGCGGTAGACGCCGCGGGTGTTGGACCTCACTAGCCCCTTCTTCATCGCCTGAAGATCCGACCGGCTGCTGAGAAAGCCCAGAAGCACCGACTCGAGACGCACCGTGCGCGAGTAGTCCTTCTCGTTGGGATACGGCGGCGAGGTGATAACCGCATCGATGCTGCTGGGCTCCAGGAGTTCGCCGACCATTCGCGCATCTGCGTCCAGGGCGACAGCGGAGGTGGCGGCGCGTGGCCGGAGCTGGCGCAGATCGGCGCACATGGTCTTCACGCGCTCAAGCCACACAGACACCACCGGCGCGTCGAGCTTGACTGTTCCGAGGCCCACCTCGGGCCCGAAGCGCAGATTGCCGACCTCCACCGGCAGGATCCGAGCCAGCGCGAGCCGCTCGTGGTCAGCAAAGGCCGAGTCGTATTCGCCGTCGAGGGCGTCACGCAACACCAGCACCTTGTGAAGCGGCAGAGCGCTGATGGAGTCCTTGAGCAGCAGCTTTGCGCTAGCGGCGGGAAGCGTCCGCAGCCGCACTCCCCGTGGGACCGATGACGCCGGCTCATCGGAGATGCCGTCCGCAGCCAACGTAGCGAGCGCCTTCTCGGCCACGAGTTCGGCGTGCTTGAGCAACTCGTCAGGATCTGGAGTCCAGTTGACCTTGGTGGAGGCTGCGAGCCGGGACAGCGGCACCGCTTCGAGGCCACAGCTAGGCACGCCGAGTTTCTTCGCCTCCACAAGGGTCGTGCCCGTGCCACAGAACGGGTCGAGAACACGGCTGTCGGCGTCGAGACCGAACCGCTGCGCATAGTCGCGCACGAGGTGGGGCGGGAACGACAGCACGAAGCGGTACCAGTCGTGTGCGGGGGCGTCCCGCGCCAACAGCGTGTTCATGGCGCCGTTGGTGCGTGGCCGCGCAGCAGAGGCCATGTCGGCCACCGTAGACCACGACTCACTCCCAGGAAGGGCAATCGGTCGAGCGGTGCCTCCGGTCGATGAAGCGGGCGTTGAAACATGACGGCGGGACATCAGCAACCTCCTTGAAACGAACAGATGTTCGACACTAAGGCTTGGCTGTGACATCCCGCTTTGAATCGCAGCTGCCGACTCCTAGGAGAGTGATGAGCAACTCCCAAATCGCGCAAATCTCAATTGCAAAACCCCAGGTCTGAGGCTTGCATGCTGCTCCAAAATCGCATTACTCAACAGTCTCCTAGGTCAGCCGTAAGACCCTACAGTTCTGAGCTACCTCCGGTGTTGATGTCCAGCGCGGGTGGTGGTGGCGGCTTGGAGAGGGTCTGGTAAGCGAGTCTCGCTCGGTCTGCGGCGCCCTGAGACAGGTCTCTCCAAACTGCATGGTCAGCGGAGGCGAGTTCTTCAACGCTTCTGAGCCTCTGGCGGTCCTTGCGGGTTAGGACAGTTGCCAACTCGTCAGGGTCATCGATGAGGCTTAGCAGCAGCGCCATGTCGCGCCTTTGTGCGTCCGGGGCGTCATCAACGGACACCGCAGCGGCCTTGCAAACTATTGCTCCCAGCAGCGACGGGCGCGGAATGAAGCCTTCCTTTCCAGCGAATTGCACGGGCAACAGTTCTGTGCGTTCGAGCGCTTGGGTGCCGCCTGGCACTTGAAGCGTGCGACCCGGCGCGGTGGTCGTCAGGTCCGTCCGGGGTCCGAGGCCCTCTGGTGCCAACACGTCGATGCTGGCCATGCCGCGGCGGTAACGATGCGCGATTCCTTCTGGTGAAACCCCGGCGAGTGAGAACCCAAGGGATTCGATGGTCTTGACGAAGCGCTGGATACCGCCGGTGACAACTCGGGCGTTGATCAGCACGTCGATGTCTGTCGAGAGGCGGGTCGGTTCCACTTCGTGCTCCAAGGCGTGCAGCAGCACCATCTGCCCGCCGATGAGGGTCCACTCCTGCTGCGGCTCCGTGCGCGCCAATTGCAGCAGGGTCTCCCAGAGCGCGTCGTTGTAGCCAGGGATGCGGGGCAGCGCCAGGGTCGGGCGATCCAGCTTGGGGCGGTCGCTCATAACCTCTGGAGCAACTCAACGCCAGCGCGCCTAGAGCGCTCATCCTCAGACTCCAACAGGTCCACAGCGACCACTGCGGGCGGAGCCACCTCAGCCTCGTCGGGGAACGGCCACAGATCGTCTTCCACTACCCGAAACAACAAGTTGGCCCGCTCAGCTCGCTCCTCGATGACAAAGGCGTCGCGAATGGCCCGGAGGCCGCTATAGGCCACGTACGCTTCGAGCGGGCCAGAGCCGACGATGCCGAGGCGATGTTCCGGCGAAGCGCTGGCTGCGGTGCGGACAACGCCAGGCTCGACGGCGATGCGGTCACGCGTCGCAGGGTGGGCATAGAAGCTGAGCTTGCGGGCGCGGCAAGCCAAACGCCCGAGGAGGTTCGGCAGGCCGACCTCCAGACGACACGCCGCGCGGTGCCTCTCGTATGCCTTGCAACGAGGCTCGATGCCGTCAGCTAGAGCGAGAACAGCCCACGCCGAGGACGGACTCCACGGCCTGTGAGCCGGACGCCGCCAGACTGCGGCTCGAAGAGCGTGCTCCTCGATCACCCATTCACGTCCGACGCGCTGGCCTTCGAGCACACCGTCAGAGAGCATCTGCCGTATCCGCCTCGGGCTGACACCAAGGCGTTCGGCTGCTTCGGCAACGCCCATCAACTGCATAGCAAAACTATACCGCTATCGGAAGCGTTATGCAACCGATAGCTCAGAGCGCCTGTCGCGATTGGACGCTTACAGGCTCAACCATAGTCGTCTCCGCCTGCCCCGAACCGGTGCTGTCCAAGTAGATGCATCAAGACAGTGCGTAGCCTGCCGACCGTTACGATTCCGCAGGTGTCCAACGGCCTGAATCCCCGCCCGGTGAGGGCGGGGGATCGCACGCGAGCTGGTTGAGGCCATCGTCGAACGCAATCCGAATCGAGCGGGTATCCGCCTGTCGTGCCGTGAGGACTACGAGGCGCACGCCATGTGGCCACACTTGGGGTTTCGGCGGCTGGGAAGGAAGCCCGGCCGCGGCCGTGATCGGTTGCCGCTGGTGACGTGGTGGCTACCGGTCGCTGCTCGAACCCTCTGGGATGAACTTGAGCAGGAGGATGCTCGGATGGTGGTGGCCGTCGACACCAATGTCCTGCTCGACATCTTGGAGCAGCGCGTCTTCCCGGCATCGTTGGCCTTGACTGCAGACTGGGTCACGGAAGCGGCAGAACTGGCGGTGACACCGCAGAGCCGCTCTGAACTGTCAGATCAGCACACGGCGGATGACTACGTCAGGTCGACGCAGGGAGACTTCCGGACTCTGACGCCATCTCGGGAGGCGTGGCAGATGAAGTTGCATGCGTTGCAGGGCAAACACTCGACGGCTCGCCTGGAAGACAAGGACCTGTGCGTCATCGCCCAGGCTGCCGCAAGCGAGGCCGACTTCCTCATCTCCCGAGATGAGGAACTGCTGCGCCTCGGGAGCCAGATCGAGCAGCTGACGGGCTTGAGCCCGCTTAGCCCGGACGGCTTTCTGCTGGGTTTCTTTGGCGTGCCAGGCGTCTTTGACTTCGCCGTAGGGGTCGCCGGCGTCGAGCAGGTCCCGCAGCCGGACGCGGCCGGAGTCGGTGGTCTTCTCGGACGCGGACACCAGCAGTTTGCGGGCCCGATACAGGGGGTCGTGCTTGCGGCCGCGGTGGCCGAGGGTCCGCTGCTGCACTCTGCGGCGGACCTCGTCGAGGGCGGTGTTGCCCAACCGCACCACATGGAACGGGTCCGCGACCTGGGCCGCGTGGGGCAGCGCGGTGTCGAAGGCCGTGCGGTAGGGGCCTGAGAGGTCCAGAACAGCCCAGCGGATGCCGGCCAGCCAGCTGCGGGGCCGCTCAAGCAGCCACGCTGCGGGTGCTTTGGCGGTGCGGCCTGGGACTATGTCCAACAGCTGGCCCGCCCGCGTCGACGATGCCGGTGGCCCGGGCCTTGGTCCGGGACCGTCCCCGCCGCCACATCAGGTGCTCGTCGAGCCCCAGCGCGACGACGGCTGAGATGCGCTCAGTGTCGGCCTCGAGCAGCGCCTCGCCCCAGCGCCGCACCGAGGCGTTCACCGGGTGCCGGCTGCACCCGAGTTCGTCGGCGACCTCCGCCACGGTGCGGCCCAGCTTGGCCTGGCGCGTCGCCCAGCGTCCCGCCCGCGTCGTCAGCCTCCCATGCTCGGGCGCGATCCGCGGGTCCTGCTCGGTGACGGTGCCCGCCTCGCAGTCGCAGTCTGAGCAGCGCCACCGCCGCCTGCTGCACCAGCCGCACAGACCGCCCGAACGCCGGCAGGTCCACCAACTCCACCCGGCTGTCGCCGTGTGACCACAGCCGCCCGCCGCAGCCCACACAGCCCGGCCTCGGCGCCCGCAGCCGCACATGCACCCGCAGCGGCGCACCGGCCTCGCCCTCGACGCCGAGCACCTCCACGTCGCCCAGTCCCAACATCAACTCACACACGCGTAGGGTCGCACTCCACAGGGATCCTCCAGATCTCGGCTGTCGCGAAGCGCCGATTCTGGGGGATCCCTCGCTTTCAGCCGCGGACCCCTACCGCCCCCACTCCGACCTCAAACGCGAAGCGCCACTATGGTGCGCATGACATGAAACACCCGCCCGGGGACGGCATCGAAGTGAGCCGTCCAGCGGGCGGGGAGTAGATAGACCCGAGCGTATTGCGTCGGCACCAACGCGTCCACGTCTGTATGGGCGGCTTCAGCGGGGCAGTCCCGGTTGCGGTCGGGCTAGAGGCTCCCTTGGGCCGGGCCTCGGCTGGATACGCCTGCACGCCTCCTTGTGTCTGATGCCGACGACCGGAGGTCGGAGTTGCTGATACCTGACTAGCATCGCACCATGCGGTCTCCGAGCAGAAGACGCCCGAGGAAGCGCAAGAGGTGCGTTCCGCCGGACGTAGACCTCGAGGCCCTGGCCGAGCGCGTCACCTACGTCGGGAGTCCAGAACACAAGGACCGGTTCACGTTCGCTGGTCCGCCTCGGCCACGGGGCGACGCCTCGATCTGCCCGCGCGAGTACCGAGATCAGCAGATGGTCACCGGCTGGTTGCGCGCTGCCATCCGTGCCGGCTCGACAGGCGCACCGTGGGAGGGCGGCTTCCCTCGCTATGTCTGGCACAAGGAGAACGACACGGTATTTGAGGCCAGGCTCGTCAACGGAGGCAACGGCTCCTACAAGGGATTTCCACTCCATGACCACGAGTGGCCATTGCACATGGTGGCGCGGCAATGACCGCAATACGGTTCGACGCCGATTGGCAGGACGGCAAAGGGATACAGGGAGAGGAACTGTCAGCGACCTTCGCGTCTCTCCGCATTGACGTGAACGGCCAATTGCTGACGCATGTCATCGACAACAGGGCACAGACAACGAGGGATTGCATCTTCGTCCCGCTCTATTCGGTGGCCGAATGGTTAGTGACCAACTGGTGGTTCATCAACTACGAGTCAGAGAATCCGACGAAGAAGACAGACCCGGCGTTCAGTCACAGACACTCATGGGGAGCCACCACCGACGGCTACGCGCTGCCTGACTTGACGATCACGACGTCGGGCTCGCAGACACATCTCAGATGGGGCAGAAGGTCGACTTCTTGGGCCAAGCTCGCATTCCTGAGCGAGGGTCACGCGGTTGTCGATCGTGCGCAACTCATGGAGGACTGCGCTGACTTCATCGACAGAGTGACCTCCAGGCTTCTAGCGCGCGGCATCGAATCGACGTTGCTGCAGGACGAATGGACCGCCATCCAGGCGACGGACGAAGATGAGTCAGAGTTCTGCGCCCTGTCAGCAGGGTTGGGCTGGGATCCGTACGACTTGGACGATGCAATGCAAGGCCATGTTGTCGCGCTCGCCGATCACCTCGGTCCGCTGAGCGCGGAGGCAATTCCCGCAATTGATGCTTCCAAGCCCTTGGATGACTGCTCAGCGATACTGGAGGCCATCGAGGAGGCCCGATCCAATATGCTGCGCCTGCCCCGCAGCCTGACCTTCATCGGTGATGGGGGATTCAACGACAAGCCTCCCTGGCGGACTGGCTACGACCTGGCCAGGAGAGCAAGAAGTGAACTCGGCCTCGACGGTCAACCCATTCAGAACACGAAACTGTTGGCTGACGCCCTAGGTCAGAGCGTCGAGGAATTAAGGCAAGCGACTGAGCCGGTGGCGCCACTGGAGCATCTGGCGCTAGTAGATGGCGTCGTCGCGCGAGGGGCAGGAGACGGTGCGTCCTTCGGCCTGAAGCGCAGAGGACAGGCCAGTTGGAGATTCCTGTTCTGCCGCGCCCTTGCTGAGGCGATGTCCGGCCACGGAGACGCGCTTGTCACCAGAGGCAACACCGAGCAGCAGCAACGCAACCGAGCATTCGCGGCCGAGTTCTTGGCTCCATCCTCCAGTCTTATCGAGAGGATATCGAGTCCTGTTGTGGACGAAGAACAGGTAGCCGATCTAGCGGAAGAGTTCGGAGTGTCCTCGTGGGTGATCTCGCACCAGATCGAGAATCACGGGATCGCAAGTACGGCGTGAGTTTGGCGGAACGCCCCGCCGCGGCTCGCAACAGTCTCGAACCCGGGCGAAGTCGCAGATAGTAGCCCCGGCAGCCACGACCGCTGAACCGGACAACTCGGGGAAGCTATAGGACCGTGGTAGTGGTCATGGCCCGGTGGTTGCAACGTTGGTGTCATCGAGGCGGCGATGGACCACGGAGATGGTGGTGAGGGCCTCAAGCAGTTCGTCGTCGCTGACGGTGCGAGTGAGGCGGGGGTCGTGGGCGGTGGGGTTTCGATAGAGGCCGAGAAGCCCGGTGACGAGGTTGGCGAACCCGGATTGCTCGCTGCGGTCGGCCTTGGTGATACCGCTGTTGATCGCTACCCGCGGGCCGCTGGCTGGGGCCAGGGTGTGGTCGACCAAATCGGCGCCGTCGGTGGTGAGACCGGTCAGGGTCCGGAGCCGGGCCGGGATGCTCTTGGTCGCCTCGAGAGTGGCGTGAAAGTTGTTCTTGGCCAGTAGTTCGTCAGTGCAGTACCGCACAACCTCGGGGTGGGTGCTTCTCCGACGTAGCTCGGTTCGGATCGTGCCGGCTCGCTGTTGGGCTTCGGTCAGGGTCGTGGCCTTGCCGGCGCTCAGCTTGGCCACCCGACCGTCGTCGTTGACACGGAAGCCGGCGTAGACGAGGACCTCGTTCAAGCCGTCCTGGAGATAGCTGCGCTGGGCCGGATCATCCCGGAACCGGACGGGCTTCATGGCCGCGACGATGAAGGCGACGACGCAGTTCCCAGCCTGGTCGCGGTTTTGTCGGGTCACCAGGGCGTTGTAGATGCGGTGCCGCTTGGTGATGCCAGGATCGGTATCGGCGACCCGCGCCTCGGTCAGTCGCTGGGCAATCTCAGAGCCCGTCAACCCCCTCCCAGTGTCGCCCAGAACTGCCGCGACACCCTCTATGATCTCGGCTCCAAACGGCGGGTGGGGAGTCTTCGCCACCTCAAGAAACTAGCCCCAAGATTGCCTACGACACAGTGACGCCAGCGGGGGTGATGGGCTGGTGTCGTGAGACAGAGGTCAAGGAGCGCCTGACATGAAATACGAGCCTGCGCGGAAACGTGGGGAGGGGGGTGGTTGAGGGTCCCCGTTGAGGGGTCGAGGCCCTGCTGGGATCGGTGACGTCAGTCCAACCGAGCCAGGAGGGCCTCGATGGCCAGCGATGTTATGTCGGTGCGGCTTCATCTGCCGCAGATTCGTGTGCTGGGGGTGGTCGAGGACACCGCGGCGCGCCTTGTGGTGAGCGTCGAGTCGACGCTGAGGCGGCTGCGCTGCCCGATGTGCGGGTTCATGTGCCGCAGGGTCCATGACCGCCGCGGCAAGAAGGTCCAGGGCTTGGAGGTGTCGGGGCGGCGCACGACGCTGGTGTGGTCGCGGCGCAGGATGGTCTGTGACAGCTGCGACAGCCGGTTCTTGGAGGACCACGCGGCCTTCGAGGGCGCGCTGACGGCGAGGCTGGCGCGGGCGCTGGTCTCAGACGCCAAGGTGATGACGTTGCGCGCCGCGGCGCGCCGGCGCGGCGTGGGCTGGCACAAGATCAACGCGCTGGTGCGGGCCTGGGCCGGGATCGTCGCCGAGCGCCGCCGCAGCGAGCGCTGCCGGGTGCTGCTGGTCGATGAGACCTCGATCCGCCGCCGCTGCGTGACCGTGATCGTCAACGCCGACACCAACAAGACCCTCGCGATGGTCCCGCACCGCAGCTCGGCGGCGCTGTGGGCGTTCTTCGCGCAACAAGGCCACAAGTGGTGCAGAGGCGTCAAGGTGGTCGTCACAGACGGCTCACGCGCCTACAAGGCCGCCATCGACGCCCACCTCGGCCACGCCCGCCACGTGCTTGACCGGTTCCACGTCATCCGGTGGTTCTCAGCGGGGCTCACCGCGGTGCGCCGCGACGTCCAGCGCCGCGAGCCCCAAGGCGCAAAGCCCGCATTCGAGCCCGAGGTGTTCGGGGCGCGGTTCGCTCTGCTGCGCCGAGGCGACACCCTCACCGAAGCCGAACAGGCCCGACTCCGGAGCCTGTTCGACGCACACCCCCGCCTCCAAGCCGGCTGGCAGGCCCTCCAGGAGCTCCACGGCCTCTACACCGCAGGCGACCACCACAGCGCCCTCGAAGCGCTCGGAAGGTTCTGCGACCTCTACGAGACCGGCGAACTGCCCGAGTTCCACGACATCGTCGACGCCATCATCGCCTGGTCAGACGAGATCCTCGCCTGGCACCACAGCCGCCGGGCCTCCAACGGCAGAATCGAGGGCACCAACAACCTGCTGCAAGTCCTGCGCCGCACCGCCCACGGCTTCACCAACCCCACCAACTTCGAAGCCCGAGGCCTACTGATAACGTGACCAGCCCACCGGTGCCAGCAACCCCTCATCCCACAAAATCGCGCAGCGCCCAGAAGTTCCGCCCCGGGTCAAGACTCGCATGCTCACCGGGACCGTTCTGACGTATCGGATAACGGAGCCACACTCCACGGGCTAGGTGCCGCTCCGGTACAGAACGAGCCCTTGGCGGAGGAGCGCGCCCTAGCCCGGCTGCTCCGACCGGGCCTGGGGGAGCCTTCAGGCTCGATCCGCGGCGCTCCAGCCCCTCACTCGGGGGAGGGGCCCGGCTCGTCCAGAGTCGCTGCTGCCGGTCGAGCCTCCCCCGACGCTGCGTCCTGCAGCTGCGCCTCCTAGTAGCGTGGAGGTTGTGGGAGACACGGCTGCACCGACCATCGAGGACGCTCGGCGAGCTGGCCGAGCGCTCACCGACGCGGGTGCCCGCGAGGTGATGGTGTTCGGGTCCGTCGCTAAGGGCGAAGCCCGGCCCTACAGCGACATCGACCTGGTGGTGGTCCTCGACGACTTGGACTACCGCAGCCGACGCGACACTGCCTACGCCCTGGAGGATCTCGCCGCCGATGCTGTCGGTCAATCCGTCGATGTTTGGCTCACCGATGTTCCCGAATGGGCCGTCCAGAACCGTTGCGCGGCGTCGTTCGCTGCGGCGATCCGGGCCGACCTGATGCCTGTCGCGGTCCGCGACGGCGACGACAGCGCCATCCGCTGGGACAAGGAGCAAGTCATGGCCACGTCTGACACCGAGGCCGCGTGGCGCCGCCTCGAAGAGGTCCGCACCCAGTTGCAACGTCTCGCCCGGCGCCATCACCCCGACGACCGCGAGCGCCAAGCCCACGCAACGGGCCGCCTCGACGACTACCACGACCTGCAAGCCGACCGTCTCGTGGAGGCCTGCACCGCCGCGGCCATGGCCATCGAATCGGCGTTCAAGGCGCTCGGCACCAAGGCTCAGATCGACCCAGGCCTGCTGCACCACAACCATCGCATCGTCCTCATCGTCGACAAGTTGCCCAAGGATGACCAAGCTGCGGCCGGCTTGATCTTCGCCGGCCCGGTGACCGCGCAGAACGTGAGCGCGTGGCGCGCCTTGGGCGACTACCAGCCCGGCCCCGACGAGCCCCACCCCCACGAGCTGGCCACCGCCGCCTACACCACCGCCGTTGCCGCCGCGGCGGCTGCCGCAGCCGGCTACGCCGCCGACAAGATGGCGAGCCTGCACGGCCGCAGAACCGTCAACGACTCCATCGACCGGCTCACCGCCGAGCTACGCCAACTCGCCGCCATCGTCGACATAGCAACCGGCGAGCCCTCACAGCCCGACCCCGGTATCGACCTCAGCGCCGGACTCTGACGTTTCAGTTCCACGCCGGTGGAGTATCGAACATCAGCCGGGCCGGGCGCATCGGGACCTGCTGGCAACCGACGGGCCATGAAAGGCCTTCCCGAGTACGCACTGCCCGCAACGGGTCGCGCGCACTGCATGGCGGCGCTGTCGCCGGATGAGGTGCCCGCCGCGCTAGCGGCCATCGACAACTCAGCCGCTTACCCGACCACGAAGCTCGCCATGCGGATGCTGGCTCTGACCGCCACCTAGGGGAGTTGATCCTGAGCAGGCGACTTGCGCAGCCTTTCGAGTCGTGCCTGGCGGCTGTGGAAGTTGCGAAGTGTACGTTCGAGGAACGCCACCACTTGGTCTTGGGACCACTCGGCGGTGCGCGGCGAGCCTGGTTCGAACTGGAACCCGTTGTCGCCGTCGTATGGTTTGCGGTGGTCGAACCCGCCGGCGGCAATGATCGAGGGGATGCCGTCGGGGAATGCCGCGCATGTTCCGCTGGACCACTCGCCCTGGGTCATTCCTGGGGGATGCTCGGGCGGACGGTAGTGCCTGCATGGCCAGCAGAACGGTGGAGGACCTGTGGTCATCCGATGCCGATGAGACGAAGGTCCAGAGGGCGGCGGATGGGCACGAGGCCAGTCTCTGCCGTCACGCCCGTCGACGTCGGACAGACCTTCTTGATCTGGCCTGTGGCGTCTTGTGGCACCGGGTCAGATTACTGCAACAGGCCGATGTCGGCGGTGCCCGTACATTGGGCGGCGTCGGGATAGTCGTCGGGGGTCTGATTGATCTGGCCTGTGGCGTCTTGTGGCACCGGGTCAGATTACTGCAACAGGCCGATGTCGGCGGTGCCCGTACATTGGGCGGCGTCGGGATAGTCGTCGGGGGTCTGATCTTGGGAGAGGTGAGATGTCGCAGCGAATATACGCCAAAGGCGAAGACGGCGAACTGGTAGCCCTCGAAGAGGACCGGTTCGCGTCGGAGAGCGAATTGCAAGGGCTGCTGGTCGAACAGTTGCAGTTACTTGACGGGGAACAGATGCGCCCGGGTGATCCGCTGCGTTGGGTGCTGGTCCAGGAAGAGAAGGCAGTCGCCGAAGACGCCGATTCCGCCGCTCGTTGGGCTGTGGATCTGGTGCTGGTGGATCAAGACGCGCTGGTGACTCTGGTCGAGATCAAGCGCGGCACCAATCGCGAGGTGCGCCGCAGCGTGGTCGGCCAACTGCTGGAGTACGCGGCCCACGCCGCGCACACCTGGAGCGCCGATGAGTTGCGCGTCGCCCACGAGGCAACCGCAAAGACTCGAGGCTGCGACCCCGAGAGTCAGCTCCAGGATCTGCTGCCCGCCGACGAGCAGCTGGATGTCGCCGCGTTCTGGGACATGGCCGCCACAAGTCTCGTTGCGGGCCGCATGAGGCTGCTGTTCGTGGCAGATGAGATCCCGGATTCACTTCGGCGCATCGTGGAATTCCTCAATGCACAGATGCCCACCGTCGAGGTTCTCGCCGTTGAGATCAAACCATTCGGACGCGGCAAGGGCGAGACGTTCGTGTCCCGGGTGTTCGGCACAACCGCCAAACCGGCATCTGGCATCCGCCGCAGACTCGACCGGGAGTCTTTCTTGGCGGAGTTCGCGAGCGCCGAGGCCCGCAACGCAGCCGCCGGACTGTTGGACGTAGCCGAACAATCGGGTGCTCAATTGAGTTGGGGACCCCAGAGCGTCACGATCCGCGTCAGATGTGCTGGCTGGGACTTGCCAGTGACCGTCGCGTGGCTCAACAGTCCCTCAATGGGCGGCTGGGGATGGATGAGAACTAGGTACTTCACCTTCGGAGAGTCCATCACCGCCTATGACGCCCCCGGCCCCAGCGGACCGCTCAAAGAAGCGCTCCAGAAGTGGGAGCAGAGCTTCCGAGGCGACTCGTTCACATCGGACGCTTCCGCCAAAGGCGTGAACGCGTGGTCAGTGGCTTACGACGACGCCGCACACCACATCGACAACCTCACAAGTCGACTGGCGGCTGTTGTAGCGGAACTCCAGTCGCTGTAGCAGCACGCTGCCGCCGGAGATGCAGGTTACGAGCGTCGGTAATCGCGGGGGTCGCGGCAGGTGTCGTAGGTGGCCTTGTCGATGGGGACCCACTTCGTGCCGGGCACGCCGCGTTTGGAGGTGCTCCCGGCACCGACAGGGAAAGCGGACTCAAACAGCAGGTAGCGCCCTTGTGAGCGGGCGATATTCTTGGCCAGCCTTACGGCGGGCCCGAAGTCGGCGTCCTGGCTCACGATGATGGCGGCGTCGTAGCGCTGCTCGTGGGTCGCCTGGATGAGATCGAGAGCCAGGCTCACGTCGACCCCCTTCTCTTGGCGGGCCGAGTTGACTCTGCCGGTGTAGACGTGGACGCCCTGGTTGCGGAGGTGGCGGCACTTGTTGGTCCAGAAGTTGGGCGCTGCGCGATTTTGTGGGATGAGGGGTTGCTGGCACCGGTGGGCTGGTCACGTTATCGGTAGGCCTCGGGCTTCGAAGTTGGTGGGGTTGGTGAAGCCGTGGGCGGTGCGGCGCAGGACTTGCAGCAGGTTGTTGGTGCCCTCGATTCTGCCGTTGGAGGCCCGGCGGCTGTGGTGCCAGGCGAGGATCTCGTCTGACCAGGCGATGATGGCGTCGACGATGTCGTGGAACTCGGGCAGTTCGCCGGTCTCGTAGAGGTCGCAGAACCTTCCGAGCGCTTCGAGGGCGCTGTGGTGGTCGCCTGCGGTGTAGAGGCCGTGGAGCTCCTGGAGGGCCTGCCGGCCGGCTTGGAGGCGGGGGTGTGCGTCGAACAGGCTCCGGAGTCGGGCCTGTTCGGCTTCGGTGAGGGTGTCGCCTCGGCGCAGCAGAGCGAACCGCGCCCCGAACACCTCGGGCTCGAATGCGGGCTTTGCGCCTTGGGGCTCGCGGCGCTGGACGTCGCGGCGCACCGCGGTGAGCCCCGCTGAGAACCACCGGATGACGTGGAACCGGTCAAGCACGTGGCGGGCGTGGCCGAGGTGGGCGTCGATGGCGGCCTTGTAGGCGCGTGAGCCGTCTGTGACGACCACCTTGACGCCTCTGCACCACTTGTGGCCTTGTTGCGCGAAGAACGCCCACAGCGCCGCCGAGCTGCGGTGCGGGACCATCGCGAGGGTCTTGTTGGTGTCGGCGTTGACGATCACGGTCACGCAGCGGCGGCGGATCGAGGTCTCATCGACCAGCAGCACCCGGCAGCGCTCGCTGCGGCGGCGCTCGGCGACGATCCCGGCCCAGGCCCGCACCAGCGCGTTGATCTTGTGCCAGCCCACGCCGCGCCGGCGCGCCGCGGCGCGCAACGTCATCACCTTGGCGTCTGAGACCAGCGCCCGCGCCAGCCTCGCCGTCAGCGCGCCCTCGAAGGCCGCGTGGTCCTCCAAGAACCGGCTGTCGCAGCTGTCACAGACCATCCTGCGCCGCGACCACACCAGCGTCGTGCGCCGCCCCGACACCTCCAAGCCCTGGACCTTCTTGCCGCGGCGGTCATGGACCCTGCGGCACATGAACCCGCACATCGGGCAGCGCAGCCGCCTCAGCGTCGACTCGACGCTCACCACAAGGCGCGCCGCGGTGTCCTCGACCACCCCCAGCACACGAATCTGCGGCAAGTGAAGCCGCACCGACATAACATCGCTGGCCATCGAGGCCCTCCTGGCTCGGTTGGACTGACGTCACCGATCCCAGCAGGGCCTCGACCCCTCAACGGGGACCCTCAACCACCCCCCTCCCCACGTTTCCGCGCAGGCTCATCTTGTGCCAGCCCACGCCGCGCCGGCGCGCCGCGGCGCGCAACGTCATCACCTTGGCGTCTGAGACCAGCGCCCGCGCCAGCCTCGCCGTCAGCGCGCCCTCGAAGGCCGCGTGGTCCTCCAGGAACCGGCTGTCGCAGCTGTCACAGACCATCCTGCGCCGCGACCACACCAGCGTCACCGGCCGCCCCGACACCTCCAAGTCCTGGACCTTCTTGCCGCGGCGGTCATGGACCCTGCGGCACTTGAACCCGCACATCGGGCAGCGCAGCCGCCTCAGCGTCGACTCGACGCTGACCACAAGGCGCGCCGCGGTGTCCTCGACCACCCCCAGCACACGAATCTGCGGCAGATGAAGCCGCACCGACATAACATCGCTGGCCATCGAGGCCCTCCTGGCTCGGTTGGACTGTCGTCACCGATCCCAGCAGGGCCTCGACCCCTCAACGGGGACCCTCAACCACCCCCCTCCCCACGTTTCCGCGCAGGCTCAATGGGAAACGAAGGGAATCTTCGAGTACATCACGGTTCCGCGCATCGAGGCCGCAGTTACCGGGACCACTTATCGACGATCCACCGTCAAGGGCCGATACAACTACGTTGACTGTTTTTCAATGTCCGAAGGGCTTGAGGAGAACATTGAGTTCCTGAAGCTCACCTATCTTGACCCGGTCGATGTGGAGTTGGACTGTGCATTCGCCGCGATCGCGCCACTGCTGTGGATGCGTGCTGGCGGTGCAGGTCCGATAATCGAGGAATGCCGCGATGTGGCAGGTCTTCGGAAGTCGTATGAATTCACCCCGCACTACGGCGTGCTATTCGATCCAGACAGCTGGAGGACGTTTGTCGAACGGCTACCCGAATCCGCCACCACTGTGTTCATCGTCACGGACTCGGAGTCGACATTCGCGGGTATTGCGGAGGCAGTGTCGGACCGGGTTGAAGCAGTGCGGCTGTATGAGAATTACTTGACGACCTTCGCCATCAACCGAGGGCCGTAAGCGATGCGTTACAGACTGTTCGACTATCAACGTGAGGCGGCAGCGGGTTGCCTAGAGCGGCTAGGTCGAGCACGCCGTGATTGGGGCGAGGGCCGCAACCGATCCGCGTTCGCTCTGTCCGCGATCACAGGGGCTGGCAAGACAGTCATCGCGACAGCGGTGATCGAAGCGATCCTGCATGGGCCCTCAGACTTGGGTGTGGACGCCGATCCGCGGGCCACGTTCCTGTGGGTTACGGACGACCCGGCGCTGAACCGTCAGACCCGCAACAAGATGCTCGCAGGCTCCGATGTGTTGCAGCCTGCTCAGTTGATCGAGCTGGACAACGACTTCTTGGATCCAACTTTGAACGCTGGACGTGTGTACTTCCTCAACGTTCAAAAGCTTGAGCCTGCGCGGAAACGTGGGGAGGGGGGTGGTTGAGGGTCCCCGTTGAGGGGTCGAGGCCCTGCTGGGATCGGTGACGTCAGTCCAACCGAGCCAGGAGGGCCTCGATGGCCAGCGATGTTATGTCGGTGCGGCTTCACTTGCCGCAGATTCGTGTGCTGGGGGTGGTCGAGGACACCGCGGCGCGCCTTGTGGTCAGCGTCGAGTCGACGCTGAGGCGGCTGCGCTGCCCGATGTGCGGGTTCATGTGCCGCAGGGTCCATGACCGCCGCGGCAAGAAGGTCCAGGACTTGGAGGTGTCGGGGCGGCGCACGACGCTGGTGTGGTCGCGGCGCAGGATGGTCTGTGACAGCTGCGACAGCCGGTTCCTGGAGGACCACGCGGCCTTCGAGGGCGCGCTGACGGCGAGGCTGGCGCGGGCGCTGGTCTCAGACGCCAAGGTGATGACGTTGCGCGCCGCGGCGCGCCGGCGCGGCGCGCGCTGGCACAAGATCAACGCGCTGGTGCGGGCCTGGGCCGGGATCGTCGCCGAGCGCCGCCGCAGCGAGCGCTGCCGGGTGCTGCTGGTCGATGAGACCTCGATCCGCCGCCGCTGCGTGACCGTGATCGTCAACGCCGACACCAACAAGACCCTCGCGATGGTCCCGCACCGCAGCTCGGCGGCGCTGTCGGCGTTCTTCGCGCAACAAGGCCACAAGTGGTGCAGAGGCGTCAAGGTGGTCGTCACAGACGGCCCACGCGCCTACAAGGCCGCCATCGACGCCCGCCTCGGCCACGCCCGCCACGTGCTTGACCGGTTCCACGTCATCCGGTGGTTCTCAGCGGGGCTCACCGCGGTGCGCCGCGACGTCCAGCGCCGCGAGCCCCAAGGCGCAAAGCCCGCATTCGAGCCCGAGGTGTTCCGGGGCGCGGTTCGCTCTGCTGCGCCGCGCCGACACCCTCACCGAAGCCGAACAGGCCCGACCCCGGAGCCTGTTCGACGCACACCCCCGCCTCCAAGCCGGCCGGCAGGCCCTCCAGGAGCTCCACGGCCTCTACACCCCAGGCGACCACAACGGCGCCCTCGAAGCGCTCGGAAGGTTCTGCGACCTCTACGAGACCGGCGAACTGCCCGAGTCCCACGACATCGTCGACGCCATCATCGCCTGGTCAGACGAGATCCTCGCCTGGCACCACAGCCGCCGGGCCTCCAACGGCAGAATCGAGGGCACCAACAACCTGCTGCAAGTCCTGCGCCGCACCGCCCACGGCTTCACCAACCCCACCAACTTCGAAGCCCGAGGCCTACTGATAACGTGACCAGCCCACCGGTGCCAGCAACCCCTCATCCCACAAAATCGCGCAGCGCCCGGCAAGCTGTAGATGAGACGCAAGTTGAGCGGGGAGTCGTGATCGAGCACGGATAGTCTGATAACATGGAACTTCATGCAAATCATCTTGACCGCATTGAGGAGAGCCTCTCGCAGTGCCTGTCGCAGAGCAAGCGGCCGCTCGGCCTCCTGCTTGGCGCAGGATGTCCAGCTTCAATCAAGGTCGCAGATGCCGCCGATGGACACCGGCCTCTGATTCCCGACGTCGCAGGACTAACGACCGTTGTCAACCAGACTCTGGAGGCTTCAAGTCCCGACTATCAGGCGTTGGTATCCCGACTGCGGCAAGACCTCGACCAAGAGCCCAACATCGAAGAGATTCTGAGCCATATCCGCGGCCTAGCTCTGATAGTAGGAAAGCAGCGGGTCTACGATCTGGATAGGGAGGCGATTGATCAATTGGAGCGGAATGTCACGACCCAGATCACGCGGGCCGTAGCAGTAGATCTTCCGGTGGAACATTCGCCGTATGATGATCTGGCGGTTTGGTCACAAGCCGTGACACTCGACATCCCAATCCGAATCTTCACAACAAACTATGACCTCTTGTTGGAAGCTGCATTCGAGAGAAGCGGAGTGCCATTCTTCGATGGCTTTGCTGGCGCACAAACGCCATTCCTTGACACAGCAGCTATTGAGGCCGACGATCTTCCCCCGAGATGGACACGAATCATCAAGCTACATGGCTCGTCGAACTGGGCTGTACGAGACAACCATGGTGTTGTGCGCTTGCCAACAAGTAGCAGTGAGGAGCGACGACTAATCCATCCATCCCACCTGAAGTATGCAGAGAGTCGACGGATGCCGTACTTGGTGATGTTCGACCAACTACGAGACTTCTTCAAGCGTCCATCGGCCACTCTGATTACTGTGGGATACTCCTTCCGCGATAACCACATCAATGAGCTTATCGCCCAGGGACTCCGCGCAAATGCCAGCGCCAAAGTCTTTGGACTCCAATACGGTGACCTAGCTCCCTACACTTCAGCCAAGAACCTGGCGAAGCAGAACCCTGCGCTTACTGTGATCGCGAGTAACGGCGGTATCGATGCTGGAAGAGAGTTTTCGCTGTCGTCTACTACGGGCGAAGCTGTGTCGGAATTCGAGTTGGGAGACTTTAGCAAGTTTGGCAGTCGACTGATGCGATTTGTCGGGCATGCTGCTGGATCATCCTACAAGAGTGATGACGCGGAACGAGATTCAATTGAAGAGTGATCCCAGCTTTCTTGGTTCGGTTGAGAACGTTACTGGATCTGAGGTGAGCGTAGCGCTCGACGACTCAACCATCTCGGGCCTCCTGTTCGTCAGAGGTCAACCGTATCATGTTGCACAGGTAGGTGGCTTCGTTCGGATCCCGATCGGCCTGATTCATCTTATCGGCGTAGTATCTCAGGCTGGAGCTACACCCGAGCACTTGTCCGCGGACCAAGTAGACGGTCGCATGTGGATGACCGTACAGCTGGTAGGACACGGATCGTCCGACAAGGGCTTCAGCCGTGGCATATCACTGCTACCGAGTGTGGGTGACTCCGTCCACATCATGACAGATGCAGACCTAGAGGTTGTCTATGGGGTCCAAACGTCTCTCAAGCGCATTCGAATAGGACATGTGGCTAGCGCCCTATCGATCCCTGCACTGTTGGAAATCAATAGTCTGGTGACGCGCCACTCGGCCGTAGTCGGAACTACTGGCGCTGGCAAATCGACTACAGTAGCTCGCATCTTGGAGTCTCTGACAGATTCATCGCGCTATCCTTCTGCCCGTGTCATTGTATTCGATATTCATGGAGAATATGCTTCGGCATTACAAGACCAGGCACGGATCTTCAGAGTCGGGGGTGCCGAGACTTGTCGGTCAGAGCCACTATATGTTCCCTACTGGGCGCTGTCGTTTGACGAATTGGTCGATCTAACGTTCGGTAGTCTGCCTGATGATGCCGCGCGCGGGGCGGTCAGAGACATGATTGTTGCGCTGAAGCGCTCAGCGCTCGAAGTCTACCCACGCGAGGGAATTGAACCGGTAGACGTTACTGTCGACACACCGGTACCATTCAGCATCCATCAGCTGTGGCTTGACTTACATCGAGTGGTCAATGCTACACACACTGTCTCCGGTACCGGTCAGTCACGAGACACGGAGGCGCTGGTTGTGGGAGATGATGGAGCACCACTTGAAGTGGGCGACGCCACGAAAGTCATCCCGCCTCGCTATCGCGCTGCTACACAAGCTAAGGGAGAAGACAAGGTCTTTCTTAGTGGGAGTACGCTCAACATTGGACGACAAGTCGATGCGCTCGGTTCGCGACTAAAGGACCGCCGATACGACTTTCTCTTTCGTCCTGGCCCATTCTTGCCAACAGTTGACGGAAAGGTTGACTCCGATCTAGATGTCTTCCTGCAGAGTTGGATTGGCAGCAGGAAGACTGTCTCTATCCTTGATCTTTCTGGTGTGCCCACGGCCATCCTTACCGATCTTGTCGGCGCTCTCACTAGAGTGATATATGATGCACTTCACTGGTCTAGAAGGCTATCTGAGGGCGGTCGGGAACGTCCTCTCCTGTTCGTGTTTGAGGAGGCGCATACATACCTACGAGGCTCACAGCCGCAGTCAGTGCAAACCGCAGTTCAACGCGTCGTCAAAGAAGGCCGCAAGTATGGGATCGGAGCGATGGTCGTAAGCCAGCGCCCGTCAGAGGTCGACCCCACTATCTTGTCTCAGTGCGGGACGATTATCGCTCTTCGCCTGTCGAATGCTACTGACCGCGGTCATGTTGTCTCTGCCGCGGCGGACAATCTTGCCGGAGTGCTCTCATTGCTCCCGGTTCTCCGAACCGGCGAGGCCATTGTCGTAGGAGAAGCCGTTCCTCTTCCCATGCGAGCCTTGGTGGAGCTTCCGCAATACAGACCTGAAAGCACGGATCCGACCGTTGTAGGAGATGAACAACCGGGCGGTTGGGACAGGACGCAGGAAGAAACATCCGACTACGAAGACGTTATGATTCGATGGCGCTCACAAGATGCTTCTTCTAGGAGTTCCCTAATCGATAACGCCAATGATCTGTATACTCGATGATAGGTGAAAGGTACTTACAATGTATCGAACAAGCATAAATTCATCAAACATTGCGTCAGCAGGCTATGACGATCAGACTTGCACGCTGGAGATTGAGTTCCACAATGGCGGGATCTACCAGTACTTTGATGTCCCGCGGTCAATCTACGATCAACTTGTTAGTGCTGGTTCTTCTGGCAGCTTCTTCCATCAGCAGATCCGCGGTGTCTTCCGTTACGCGCGCATATGACCGGGGCTGAGCTTACGGCACTCCATTTGGCGATTTGACCAGGCCGGACAGCGCTCAGGCGGTTGAGCTGCCTCGCGGGGTAGTGACGAAGGCGTGTAGCGTTATCGGCCGTGGCGCCCCAGAGTCAGATCCCGAAGTTGATTGAGGTGGCGCTGCCGTTGGCGGCGATCAACCGTGAGGCGGCGCGGGAGAAGTCGATCCGGCATGGGCATCCGTCGACGCTGCACCAATGGTGGTCACGCAAGCCGCTGGCGGCTGCTCGAGCTGTGATCTGGGCCTCGCTGGTGGACGACCCCTCTGGTGAGCCGTCGTTGACGCCTGATGAGCAAGAGGCTGAGCGGGGACGGCTGTTCGGGATCTTGGAACGACTCGTCAAGTGGGAGAACGTCAACAACCACGACGTGCTAAGTGAGGCCCGTGCCGAGATCGATCGGTGCTTCCCCGACGGCCCGCCGCCGATTCTGGATCCATTCGCGGGGGGAGGAGCCATACCGTTGGAGGCCCAGCGGCTCGGTCTTGTCGCGCTTGCCGGGGACCTAAACCCGGTTGCTGTACTAATTAACAAGGCGATCATCGAGATCCCGCCCCGCTTCGCCGGAATGCGACCCGTTCATCCCGAGATTGACACGACCCTTACGACCTGGGAACGGGCCCAAGGGCTGGCGGCCGATGTGGAAGCCTACGGCCAGTGGATGCGCGACGAAGCCCAGCGCCGCATAGGAGATCTGTACCCCGACGCCACCGGCCCAACGGGCGAGAGACTCACGACCATTGCCTGGATTTGGGCCCGAACGGTCGAGTCTCCAGACCCGAGTTGGGCAGGGCATACACCGTTGGTGGCTTCGTGGACACTCGCCAAGCGACCGGGCAAACCCAAGGTCTGGATTGAGCCGCTCGTTGACCGTGACGCGAAGACGATCAGCTACGCGATCCGCGAAGGGGGTGAGCCACTCCACAATCCAACCGTCCGCCGCGGCAGCGGCACTTGTATCGCGACGGGAGCCGCTATCCCGGCGTCATACATCAAGTCTGAAGGCATGGCTGGTCGAATGGGAAGCCAACTCATGGCAATTGCTGCTGAAGGTACGACCGGACGCGTCTACTGCCTCCCAACTCATCCTGACAGCAGTGCAGCAGCCTGTGAGCTACCTCCCGAGTCTCTTTCGGGGTCCATTACCGAGAACCCGCGTTACATGCTGCCGCCTTCCTACGGACTCGACGAGTGGTGGAAGCTCTTCACGCCGCGTCAGCTTGTTGCGCTAACGACGTTCTCGGATCTGCTGGCCGAGGTCGCTGAGCACGTGAAGGAGGACGCCGCCAGGGCCGGCGTTATCAGCGATGGACACCGACTCCGGGACGGAGGTAGGGGGACCACTGCCTACGCTGATGCGGTTGTGACGTATCTGGCATTCGCTATCGACAAGCTGGTCGATCTGAGCAACACGCTCGTCGGCTGGGAACCGGTCGCTCAGTGTCCTCGTCACTTGTTCGGGCGCCAGGCGATTCCCATGCTCTGGGGCTATGCAGAGGCCAATCCCTTTAGTAACAGTTCGGGTTCCTTCGCTACCTGTCTCAAGGGCACGATCAATGGACTCACGAGCATCGGCCACGTTCTTGGCGCCAACGGGCAAGCAACTCAAGTGGACGCTTCCCCACATCTTGAGATTCAGCCTGAAGCAGTGGTGTCAACCGACCCGCCCTATTACGACAATGTGCCCTATGCCGACATCTCAGACTTCTTCTACGTGTGGCTACGAAGGAACCTCTCGGACGTGTGGCCTGAGGAATTCTCTACTCTTGCTACCCCGAAGGCCGAAGAGTTGGTTGCCGACAGCGTTCGAGCTGGATCCAAGGAACAGGCAGAGCAGTTCTTCGAGTCGGGCATGGCGCAATTCATGAAGACGCTGGCGGGACAGGTATCCCACCCGGTGCCGACGACCGTGTACTACGCGTACAAGGCCACAGAATCAAGGGACGGCGAGATCCGTTCGACTGGTTGGGACACGTTCCTTCAAGCGGTACTCGACTCAGGTCTACAAGTGAGCGCTACATGGCCGATGCGTACCGAGACGGTGGGGCGACTCCGAGCGCATGGATCCAATGCACTGGCATCCTCGGTGGTGTTGGCCTGTCGGCCTCGGCCTGCAACCGCGGTCCTCGCCACCCGCGGTGAGTTCATCGCAGCGCTACGACGCGAGCTTCCTGAGGCTGTACGGCTATTGCAGTCGGGCAACGTTGCTCCGGTGGACATGGCTCAGTCCACTATCGGGCCGGGCATCAGGGTGTTCTCCCGGTATGCCAGGGTGGTTGAGGCAGATGGGTCGTCGATGCCGGTGTCTGCAGCGCTGGCCATCATCAACGATGTGTTAGGTGAGGTGCTCGACGGCGAGGAGGCTGAGCTTGACGCAGACACCCGCTTCGCGCTCACCTGGTTCGCCGAGCACGGCTACAGCCGCGGACCATCGGGCGACGCGGACAGCGTAGCCCGGGCCAAGAACACCTCGCTGTCCGGCATTGAGGCCGCCGGTATCGGCGAGGCCCGTGCTGGCAAGTTCCGTCTCTACGAGCGCGGCGAGCTTGATCCAGACTGGTCACCGGTGCTTGACGACCGGTTCACGGTGTGGGAGGCCACGCAGCACCTATCCGCCGCGCTGGAGCGCTCAGAGTCCGAGGCGGCCGAATTGTTGCATGTTCTCGGCGGCAACGGCGACCGGGCCCGCCAACTGGCCTATCTGCTGTACCAGAAGGCCAACGATCGCGGTTGGGCCTCAGAAGCTGGCGCCTACAACGGTCTCATCACGGTCTGGTCTAACTTGCGCGCAGGCGCCGCCACCGTTGCAGCCGCAGCGACAGGGCCCGCCCAGCAGACTCTCCTTTAGCGCCTAGGTCCGGTACGCCCGCCGTCGTGGCAATAGTCCTCGCCTCCAATAGTGCGGTCGGTCCATCGGCTACGCCTTGTTTGCGATTGGTGTCGGGTCGGAACGGCGTTCTGTCGCACCGGCATGGCATTGTGAGAGTCGTGCCTGAGTCTCTGACGACGATCCTCAGCGGGAGCAGACGACCATGGTGATGGCGAATACCGAGCGTGTCGCCAAGGCTCTGGACCTGCTGCGCGATGGGCTCGGTCCAGCGTGCGAGGACACCTGGCGAGGGTTCTACGGTGACAGCTGGCTCCAGCAGGTGAACTCGAAGCTCCACCACCCTGAGCGCCAGCCGAGCACCAAGGACGCAGCCTTCCTGTTCAAAGGCATCAAGGCAACGTGGAACGAGGTGTTTGGCCACGGGTTCCCGGCGGCGGTGCGTTCGCTGATATTCGAGTTGTCCGATGTCCGCAACCGCTGGGCTCACCAGGGATCTCTGAGCAGCGACGACACGGTCAGGGCGCTTGACTCGATGGAGAGAGTGTTGGAGGCTTTCGGCAACAGCGAACATCGCGACCAGATCCGTAGCCTCCGCCGGGATCTGATGCGCCAGATGTTCGAGGAGGAGTCCCGATCAGAGCGCCGTCGCACCGCGGCCAAGCCCACCGAGGGCACGCCCCATGCCGGGCTCACGCCGTGGCGTGACATCATCACACCCCACGCCGACGTAGCAGCTGGGCGCTTCGAGCAGGCCGAGTACGCGGCCGATCTCGCGCTGGTCGCCGCGGGCGGTGCTGAGCCCGAGTACCAGGACCCTCACGCGTTCTACTCCCGTACGTACATCACCCAAGGCTTGCGCGACCTGCTGGCGGGCGCGGCCCGGCGTTTGTCGGGACAGGGAGGAGACCCTGTCATCGAGCTTCAGACCAACTTCGGAGGAGGCAAGACTCACTCGCTGATCGCCCTGTACCACTTGGCCTCAGAGGCCGATCCCGACAAGTTGCCGGGACTGGCCGACGTGCTGGCTGATGAGGGTCTGACGTTGCCCTCCAAGGTGAACCGGGCCGTTCTGGTGGGCCAGATGATCTCTCCGTCGGCACCTGAGCGAGTGGGAGGCGGGATCCGCCTGCACACTCTGTGGGGCCGTCTCGCATACCAGTTGGGCGGCAAGGACGGCTACGACATCGTGCGGGCCGACGACGTTACCGGCACCAGCCCCGGCGCGGCGCTCACGACGCTGTTCCAGCGGTTCGGCCCGGCTGTGGTCCTCATCGATGAATGGGTCGCCTACGCTCGCCAGTTGCGCGGCGGTAGCACCGACGACGGCGGGGCCGAACGCCTCGCCGGGGGCGACTTCGACACCCAGTTCACCTTCGCACAAGCCCTCACCGAGGCCGCCGCGGCTGTCCCCAACGTGGTCGTGCTGATCTCCATCCCAGCCTCCGATGTGGAGGTAGGCGGCCCGCGGGGGCGCACCGCGCTGGAGAAGCTCAAGAACGTCGTGGCCCGCAAGGCGGCCCAGTGGCAGCCGGCCTCCCCCGACGAGTCCTTCGAAATCGTGCGCCGACGGCTGTTCGACCCGATACCAGCTGACAAGGCCCGAGTGCGCGACGGGGTGATACGCGCGTTCTGCGACCTGTACCGCGACCAAGGCGACAAGTTCCCGCCCGGAGTGGGCGAGGGCGAGTACCGCCGCCGGATGGAGCTGTGCTATCCGATCCACCCCGAGCTGTTCGACCGGCTCTTCGACGACTGGTCCGCGCTCGACAAGTTCCAGCGCACCAGAGGCGTGTTGCGGCTCATGGCGCTAGCCATCTCGCAGCTGTGGCAGCGCGATGACCGGTCACTGCTGATCATGCCCGGCAACCTGCCCATGGACTACGGACTGCTGGTCAGCGAGATCAAGAAGTACCTCGAGGACGGCTGGGACCCCGTAATCAAATCCGACGTGGACGGAGCCAACTCGCTGCCGCTGCGCATTGACCAGAACAACAGCCACTTCGGACGGCTGTCTGCGGCCCGCCGAGCAGCCCGCACCGTGTACATGGGCTCCGCGCCGCGGCCCGACGGCCGCAGGGGAGTGGACCTCAAGGCGGTGGTGCTCGGCTGTGCGCAGCCCGGCGAGTCACCGGACCAGTTCGCCGACGCACTAAGGCGCCTGTCCGGAGAGGCCACCCACCTGTATGTCGACGGCGCCCAGTACTGGTATTCGCTGATCCCAAACGTCACGCGAATCGCAGCCGACCGGGCGAACTCCAACTACGACGACCGCGATGCCGACGACGAAGCACGCGGCCGCATCAGCAACCAGCGCAACAGAGGCGACTTCGCCGCAGTGCAGGTGTTCGCTGAGGGCCCAGGAGACGTACCCGACAACGATGACGGCGTGCGCCTCGTCATTCTTGAGCCCAACGCCACCCACTCGCCCAACGACGACAACTCCCCGGCGGTGACACTCGCGGAACGGATCCTGGCCCAGCGCGAGGCTGGCCCACGCGTCAACCCCAACCTGGTGGTGTTCCTGGCCGCAGCCGCCAACCGCCTCGCCGAGCTGCGGGCTGCGACCCGCATGTACCTTGCCTGGAAATCGATCGTCGGCGACCAGGCCATGAACCTCACCGCGCACCAGCAGCGCCAAGCCGACAGCAAGCTGACCGAGAGCTCCAAGCAGGTCGACAGCCTGAGCGCCGAGACGTTCACTCTGGCGCTCACCCCGTCGAAGCAACCCGGTCAGCGCGACATCGAATGGCAGACCACCAGGGTGACCGCGGTCGGTGACCTGGCGGAACGGACTAGTCGAAAGCTCGTTAGCGAGGAGAAGCTCATCGGCACCTACAGCGGAGTGCGCATCCGCATGGACCTCGACCGCCACGAACTCTGGTCCGAGCGCGGCGACATAGCCGTCCACAAGCTGTGGGAAACCTACGCCCGGTTCCCCTACATGCCCCGACTCGCCAGCCGTGACGTGCTGCACAACGCCATCGCGAACCGCGACTCAACGATCACATGGCTCCAAGACACGTTCGCCTACGCCGAAGCCCACGACGACGGGCGATGGGTTGGCCTGCACACCGACAAAGCAACTACGCCGGCCCCCAGCGGCCTGCTCATTCGCCCCGACCGGATTCCAGAGCCTGAAGAGCGGCCGGAGTCCGGCTCGGACCAGCCGTCGGACGGGGGAGACGATCAAGGTGAGCCCACTGGCTCGCCTATCGGACCCGAGCCGGAGTCGAGTAAGCCCAGCCAGTTCTACGCCCAGTTCACCCTCGACCCGGTCCGGTGCATCAAGCAGCTAGGAGACTGCTGAGTAATGCGATTTTGGAGCAGCATGCAAGCCTCTGACCTGGGGTTTTGCAATTGAGATTTGCGCGATTTGGGAGTTGCTCATCACTCTCCTAGGCGAGATCGCCGACCACGTCAGCAGCAAGCTCGGCGATGACGTTGAACTGATCCTGGAGGTCCGAGCCAGAAGCGAAGAGGGCTTCGACGAGTCAACCCGCCGCACCGTCTCAGAGAACGCCCGCAGCCTCGGCGCCCAGTCCTCCGAGTTCGAATAGAGGGGTTCGTGCGCCTGGTCGGCTGTGCTCATGCGACGGGCCGGATGCGTCAACGCGCTAACCGTCTCATGCGAGCCGACTGCTAGCGATAGGAGAGCGGGATGCCGCGAATGAACTTCGAACGCGATGCCGCAGACGAGATTGTTCGCTACTTCGACAAGAAGTCGATCAAGTTCGATCGTCAGCGGTCAACAGATACCTCGTACCTGTTGGAGCGGTACTTCCGAGCTATGGCCAAGATGATCGCCCCACGTCCCCGGCGGGTGCACTACTCGGCTGAACTGCGAGCCAAGTTGGGCACGCTCGAAGAGCGCTACAGGCAGCCGCTTGCCACGATCGAGGTGCGCTTCGAGGCCGGCGGTGACCTCACTGAGTTCCTGAGCACGCTGGCTTCCAACGTCGACAAGCCAGATGCCATGCTGAACGACTTCGGGATTCACCACCTGCACCTAGGAGACAAGCGGTCTTCGAAGGCCAAACGAGTAAAGAGGTCTGACCGGCTTCTGATGGTCTGGGTGGGGGTCGACGACGCGCACCTCATCGACATTCGACCGCATCCCGAGCAGCGCGATATTGACGACAACGGCTGGTCCCATCAAGAGTACCTCGATGTCATCGAGCGGAACTGGCCCCATCTGCTAGATCCCTATGAGGTCCCAGGTGTGAGCGGGGCTTCAATATCTAACAGCGGACGTAGAGCCCTTCAGCGCAAGAACGCCAACGTAGTCACGCAGGTCGGAAACAGGGCGATAGCTCCGCCCGGAGGGGGAATGACCGCTAGCGGAGCGAACTTGAAGCATGTCGTGATGGTGATGAAGCTGCTTCGGCTCATTGAATGGGTCCAGCAAGTGATTGAGACCTGCTGGGCCGAGTGCCGCAGAGACCTTGAACGTGCAGGAGTGCACGCCGCCGACGACGCGAGATTCCGTCTCGTACGGATAGACGAGGATGACCTAACACCCGAGCTTCTGAGTCGGCTCACTAGCGAGTTGGGTAGGAGCGGGTGGACGATCCTGCACGTTGCCAGCGGAATGCACATCGACTGGAACTTCGAGTGAGATGACCCCGAAGCCACTCAAGCGTCGGTGCCGTCATTGTCCTGCAGGGCTGCGGTGGCCTGCAATAGTGACACTGTAACCAACACTGCGAGTGTCTGAGGCCGCAATTTTTGCCCTGTGACCTGCGGTTATATGGTTTGGGTGGTGGAGCTGGGGAGAATCGAACTCCCGTCCGTCAGGCGGATGCCGGGCTCGCTACGACCATTCCCGAGTCTGCGGCTTGCGGCTGCCGCTACGCCGGGTCGTGCGGATCCGAGGATCCGGCCGCTGGATCTTTCTCCGGTGTCAGCGGTCTTTGCCGGCTGTCAGCGGGTCTCTCCCCGTCGTCCACCCCTGCTTCTGGTGCCAGGCTGCAGCGGTCCGGCCCCGCGTGCCATTGCTGGTCGCGATGATTCTCGTTGCTAGATCCGTTCGGATCAGGCGGCGAGAACGAGAGCGTCGTCTTCGGCGTCTCTTTGGTTGCCCCGTTTAGGGAGTCTGAGCAACTCCGGTCGCACTCCGCGGCCTCCTAGTCCCGACGTCGAAACCGGTCAGCCCCTCGTGCAGTCTCTTTTCAAGCTGCGGCCCCGAAGGGACCCAACATGATACTCACCGCCGCTGACACTCAGGCCGGCGGGCTGAGCGCCGCCCGGATCCGATCGCGGGTCATCCACAGCCGCAGCAGCACCCCTACCGCCAACAGGATCGCAGTCGACCCGTACACCACGATCGGTATGGCGGCCACCAGCACGCCGTACAGGCCCCACTTGAAGCCCTCCAGCACGGTCAGCCACCAAGTGCCGGGCGATACGCCGACCGGGGCGTAGGTGCGCCATGCCGCGATCATCGCGGGCCCGAGATACAGCCCGTTGGACAGGCCCAGCACGGTGCCCAGCACCGTCCAACCCGCAGCCCGCTGGATCCCGACGCTGGCCACCGCGATAGCGACGCTCATCAGCAGGCCGGTGCGCACTCTGGCCCCATTGCGGTACAGCAGGTACAGCGCCAGCCCGAAGCTGGAGATGGCGACGATGATCGACGGGATCGTCTCCCAGAACTCGTTCTCCACCACGTAGGCGAGCCAGCCCAGGTTGATGGTCGCGCCGGCCGCGGCCCAGGTGGGTGACACGCCCTCGGTGCGTCCGGTGCGCAGCAGCCTCACGATCTGGGGGACGATCTGCACGAAGGTCACGCCGTTGGCGACGACGGCTACCCAGAAGGCGAGCTCGTCGCGGCTCATGGTTGGCGGCCACGCCTCTGACGGGTGGCCCTTCCGGTCGCCTGGCTCAGTTTGATCTTGTAGCGCAGTGCCTCCGCATCGGCGTCGCGCTGCTGGATGTCGCGGCGCCGGTCACCCCTCGTGCGGCCCCGGGCCAGCGCCAGAGCGATCTTGGCCCGGCCCTCGCTGAAGTAGAGGGCCAGTGGCACCAGGGCCAGCCGCTCCTGGTCGACCCGCGATTTCAAGCGTTGGATCTCCCGGCGGTGGGCCAGCAGCTTCCGGACCCGGTCGGGATCAGAACGGAACGACCTCGAGGCGTGCGAGTAGGGCGAGATGTGAAGGTTGTGGAGCCACAGCTCGTCCCGGTCGATCCGGGCCCAGCTCTCCGCGATCTGCACATTGCCCTCGCGCAACGACTTGACCTCGCTGCCCTGAAGCACCAGACCGACCTCGAGGGTCTCCAGCACGTCGTAATTCCGGCGGGCGCGGCGATTGGTGGCCACCACCGACGCCCCGTCCGGGACGTCCCGAGGCTTCTGCGACCTGGCCATCGCTGCTCACGGTACCGGTGACCAAGGCAGGGGGGAAGCAGCCTGCCGGTAGGGTTCGCACCGATGCTGGAGATGTCGGCGGAGATGCACACGGCGATGGTGGACCACGCCATCGCCGGGCTTCCCCACGAGGCCTGCGGCCTGTTCGCCGGACAGCCCGGCTCGAACCGCGTCGAGCGCTTCTTTCCAATGCGCAACGCGGCCGAGTCCCGCGAGATATACGTGCTCGACGGCCTCGAGATGATGGACGTGGAGCGCACCGCCGACGACGCCGGCCTGGCGGTCATGGGAGTGATGCACTCCCACACCCACACCACCAACTACCCGTCTCCCACCGACATCGCCGACGCGGCCCGCTTCGACCCCTTCGGCGCCTGGCGCTTCGTGATCGTGTCGCTGCGCCACCCCGAGCCGTCGCTGCGGTCGTTCCGCATCCTCGACGGCCACGTCACCGAAGAGCCCGTGGCGATCGACGGTTCCAGCTAGCCGCCGAGCAACTCCTGGATCGCCGCTGAGGCCACCACGCCGGGCGCCTCCAGTGGGCCGAAGTGGCCAAGGTCCTCGAAGCTGAGGAAGCGTCCTTGGGGTAGCGCCTCGGCGATCGCGGAGGCGAAGACGCCGGGGTTGGATGCCGTTCCGACCACCGTTCCCGCCGCCACGGTGGCAGGAACGTCGATCGCTGAAACTTCCTCCGTCGGCAGACCGCCGCTGGCCTCGAAGGTGCGGGCCTCGGTCTCGGCCGCGCAAGCTAGGCGCACCCGGCCGTCACCGAGCTCGACGAAGCCGCCCTCCACGTAGGCGGCCAGCGCGTCGGCCCGCATCACTGCCAGCGGCGACCGGCTCGAGTAGCGCTGGAGGGCCTCGGCCCGCGAGTTGAAGACCTCGCGCCGGTTGCGGGCGCCCGCGGCCAGCGGGTTGGCGTTGGGTGCGTCGAAGAAACCCCGAGGCAGCACGATCGGCTCGTAGAGGAACAGGCGCTCGAAGGTGCCCGGCTGGGACCGCTCGGCCAGCAGCAGCGCGGCGCCGCCCATCGAGTGGCCGAACCCGTAGAGATGCGATGCCCCGATGGCGGCGACGCACGCGGCCACATCCGCGCCCATGCCGCTCCAGGCGTAGTCGTCGCCCGGCGCGGCGCCCGACGAGCCATGGCCCCGGAAGTCCAGGGCCCACACCGTGAACCGCTCGGCGAGGCACTGGGCCAACGGCCGGTAGGCCAGCCCGTGGAACCCGGTGGCGTGACACACCAGCAGGGCGGGGCCCGACCCTCCCATCATCTGTAGGTTCAGGTTCACACCATCGGCGGATCGGACCTCGACGGTGCCCTTGGAGGAAGCGGCCGAGCTGGCGGCCGACGGAGCCGGCGGGACCCCAGCAGACTCGCTCAACGGGTGGCGCCGCCCGAACAGGCCACGCCCGTGGAAGGTCATCACCACGCGACCATGCTGGTTGGTCGTCGTGCAGCCGATGAAGACCGTGCCGCGGTCCGCATGCCGAGACGACGGCCGGACGTCGAGGATCTTCACGGTTGCGGTCAGCAGGTCTCCGGGCCGGACCGGCTCCAGCCAGCGAACCTCCTGCATGCCGCCGGAGCCCCGGCCGTCGGCCTTCGACACCACGGTGTCGATCCACAGGCGGGCCCAAGCCGAGACGGTGTGCCAGCCGCTGGCGATCAGACCCCCGAACGGCGAGTCCACCGCGGCCTCCGGGTCGGTGTGGAAGTACTGAGGGTCGAAGCGCCGGCCGAAGTCGATGATCTCAGCCTCGGTCATCTCGTACGTGCCGAGCTCGATGACATCGCCGGGAGTGAAGTCCTCGAAGAACAGCGTCGGCTCGGGCATCAGGTATTTCTATCGGCTGCTGCTGTTGCTATGGACTGCCTGTGGACTGGGCCAATTCGAATGGAGCGGTTTCGCGCCGGTAGCGTCGAGCGGTGACCCGCTTCGCGGCCTCGGGCCTGCTGGGGCCCAAGTACCGGGCCGCGGCGCTATCGCTGATGGTCCTGGTGGCCATTGCCTCTTACAACAACCTGTCGGTCACCGCCGCGCTCCCCGCCATAGGCGACGACCTGGGCCGGGTGACGCTGCTGCCCTGGGTGGTGACCGCGGAGCTGGTGGCGGCCGCGGTAGCGGTGCTCGCCGTCGGCCCGTTCATCGACGGGGCCGGTGCCCGCCGGGCCTTCCAGATCACGGTGGTCGCCGCCCTGGCGACCTCTGCGATGTGCGCGGCGGCGCCCTCCATGGAACTGCTGGTGGCAGGGCGGCTGCTGCAAGGGCTCGCCATGGGCGCGCTGATCGGCGTCGCGCTCACCGCCATCGGCCTGTTGTTCGACGATGCGGCCCGACCGTGGGCCTATGCCCTCATGTCCTCGGTATGGGGCATCATGGGCATCGGCAGCCCCGCGGTGGCTGCCGCTCTGGTCAGCACGCTGGGATGGCGGGCCGTCTTCCTTGCCAATCTTCCCGTCGGGTTGATTGCCGTTGCGGTCGGGTGGAGCCGGATGCCGTCGGCGGCCGAGGCCGCCGCGGAGCCGCTGGACCGTCGAGGCCTGCTGATCCTCAGCGCCTTCACCGCCGCCCTGCTGGTGGCGACCTCGAACGTGTCGTGGTCAAGCCTCGTGCTGTTGGCTGCCGGGGTTGCGCTAATCGCGCTCTACGTCGTGCACGCCCGCGGCTGCCAATCGCCCGTGGTTCGGATGCCGCACGTCACCGGGGTGCGTTTCTGGCCGATCCACGTCGTGGCTTCGCTGGCGGTGTCGGGGGGCACCGGGGCCAGCGTCTACCTGCCGCTGTACCTCAAAGCGGCCCGCGGCTCCTCGGCGGCGTTCGCGGCCTTCGCGGTGGTGTGGCCCACGCTGGGGTGGTCGACGGCCGCTTGGGTCTCGGGCAAGCTCCAGCAGCACATCCGGGTCCAGACGGTCACCCTCATCGGCTCCGGGTTCATGGCGGTGGGATCAGCGGCTGTCGCGACCGCGGTCGCGGTTGAGGCCGCCATTCCGGTGGTGCTGGCCTCGGCGGCCTGCGTCGGCTGGGGGATCGGCACGATCACAACCACGGGCCTCTCCCTGCTCCAGAGCCGCGCCGCCACGGCCGAGATGGGCCGGGCGAGTTCGGCCCACCAGTTCCTTCGCTCGCTCGGCTTCGCTTACGGAGCCGCGGTCGCCGGTCTCGTGCTGTTCTGGGTGGTCGAACGGCGCACCGGTGACGCCGAACTGGTCAGGAGCCTGCTCGGCAATATCGAAACCACCGTGGACGCCACAGTGTCCGACGCGCTGGCCGAGGGCTACACGTGGTCGCTGGCGGTCATGGCGGTGCTGTCGGTGCTGACCGTCCCCGCCGCGCTGGTGTTGAGGCGGGGGCACCGACTGCGGGACGGCGCCGGCCGCGGTACCGGGCCGGCGGGGGAGCGGCTGTAAGTTCGTGAGATGAGTCGCCCGGCCCGAGGCCTGATGGCGCCGGAGAACCGGGCGGTGTCGCTGGCGGGGATGGCCTCAATGGCGCTGGCCTTCTACAACGCCACGTCGGTCACGGCCGCCCTGCCCGAGATCGGCGCCGACCTCGGGAGAGTGGCGCTGACTCAATGGGTGATCACCGTCGAGTTGCTGGCCGCGGCCATAGCGGTGCTGGCCATAGGGCCGTTCATCGACGGTGCCGGGGCCAGACGGGCCTACCGGATCACCACCGTCGTCTTCGCAGCCACGTCTGCAATGTGTGCCGCCGCGCCCACCATGGAAGCACTGGTGGGAGCCCGGCTGCTGCAGGGACTGGCCACCGGGTCGTTGATCGGCACCGCCGTGACCTCCATCGGGCTCTCCTACGACGACGCTCTCCGGCCACGGGCCTATGCCCTGGTGGCATCGGTCTGGGGCCTGATGGGCATGGGCGGTCCCGCAGTGGCCGCGGTGCTGGTGAGCACGCTCGGCTGGAGATCGGTCTTCGCGGTCAACCTTCCCGTCGCCGCCGTGGCGGCCGTGGCGGGATGGAACAAGCTGCCGGCGCAGGCCATGGCCCAGGCAGAGCCACTGGACCGGCGGGGCCTCGCATTGATGAGCGGCGTCGCCATGCGCTGTTGATGGCCACATCGTCAGTGCAGTGGTCGAGTCTCGGTCTCATGGCGCTCGCCGCGCTGCTGTACGGCCTGTACGTGCGTCACGCCCGGGGCCGCGCCGGCGTGATCGTCCATATCCCGCACATGACCGGGCGCCAGTGGTGGCCACTGCACGCTGTCTCCATCGCCTCCATCGCGGGCGGCACGGGCGCCAGCGTCTTCCTGCCCCTGTACCTGCGGGGCTGGCGCGGGACCACGCTGTCGTTCGCCGCCTTCGCGGTGGTGTGGCCCACGATCGGATGGGCAGTCGGGTCGTGGATGTCGAGCAGGCTCCAGGAGCGAGGCATGAAGGCCCCAGTCGTGGTCCTGATCGGCTCCTTCCTCCTCACCTTCGCGGCAGTCGCAGTGACCCTGGCAGCGGCGGCCCGGACGCCCTTCGCGGTGCTCTTTGGTGCCTTCATCTGCCTCGGCTTGAGGATTGGGACCATCACCTCGGCGAGCCTGGCAAAGCTGCAGAGCCAGGCCGCCCCCTCGGAGATGGGTCGTGTGAGCTCGGCCCAGCAGTTCATCCGCTCGCTGGGCTGGACCTACGGAGCGGCCGTTTCCGGCGCGGTCCTGTTCTGGGGCGTAGAACGCAGGGCTGGAGACGTCGAGGCGGTGAGGAGCCTGCTCGACGACGCCGAAGCGGTGCTGGACGCCTCGCTGGCGGACAGCCTGTCGTCGGCCTACGCGTGGTCGCTGGGCGCTCTGGCGGTGATCTCGGCGCTTACCGTGCCTGCCGCGTTGGCGCTGCTCCGCAGTTATAATCCTGATCGAATTACTCGGGATTAGGACTACCACAGGACCACGACGATGGCCCTCAAGCGGGACGCACTGGATCTGATCGGCAACACGCCGGCCGTGGACGTCTCGCACCTGAGCCCCAACCCCGATGTCCGGCTGGTGGCCAAGCTCGAGAGCGCCAACCCCACCGGCTCGGTCAAGGACCGCATCGCCAAGGCGATGGTGCTCGACGCCGAGGCCGACGGCACCCTCGGACCCGGCAAGCGGATACTGGAGCCGTCCTCGGGCAACACCGGCATCGCACTGGCCATGATCGCCCGGATCCGGGGCTACCCGATAACGGTGGTCATGCCCGAGAACACCTCGCCCGAGCGCCGAGCGATGTTGGAGGTGTTCGGCGCAGACATCGTGCCGTCGCCCGGTGCCGAGGGATCGAACGGGGCGGTGCGCCTTGCCCGCCAGATGGCCCTGGAGCAGCCCGACTGGGTGTTCCTGTACCAGTACGCCAACGAGGCCAACCCCCGGGTCCACTACGAGACCACCGGCCCCGAGATCCTGCGGGACGTTGGTGACGTGACCCATTTCGTGGCCGGCCTGGGCACCAGCGGCACTGTGTTGGGAGTGGGCACCTACCTCAAGGAGATGCACCCCGACATCGAGGTCTACGCGGTGGAGCCCCCGGCGGGGGAGATGGTCGACGGTCTGCGCAGCCTCGACGACGGCTTCATTCCCCCCGTGTACGAGAAGTGGGGAGGCGCCGGCCTGCTCAACGGCAAGCGCATCGTGAGGCCCCGCGAGTCGGTGGACTACACCCGCCGGCTGGCCGACGCCGGCATCTTCGCGGGACTGTCGTCGGGCGCGGCCCTGGCCGGGGCGGTCCGGGTGGCCGAGCGCATCGACGCCGGCACGGTGGTGTTCATCGTTTCCGACGGCGGCTGGAAATACCTGTCGAGCCAGGCCTGGACCGGCGACCTCGACGAGGTGGCCGAGCGGGCCTCGGAGATCATCTACTTCTAGCCGCCGGGGGCCGGCGGACGGCCGGCGGTCATCCGTCACATTCCAGTGGAGCGAGCGCGGAGCGTCGCTAGCCTTCTTCGAATGTCCAAGATCTGCCAGGTGACCGGCAAGAAGCCGCAGTTCGGCAAGCAGCTCTCGCACTCGCATCGCCGCTCCAGCCGCCGCTGGGATCCCAACGTCCAGACCAAGCGCTACTACCTGCCGAGCGAGAAGCGCTGGATCAAGCTGCGTCTGAGCACCAAGGCCATCAAGACCATCGACAAGCGGGGCATCGAGAGCGTGGTGGCCGAGATGCGCCGCAACGGCCGCAAGGTCTAGAGCAAGGAGGCGGCGATGGCCAGCGACAAGCGTCCCATCATCAAGCTCCGGTCCACCGCCGGCACCGGCTACACCTACGTGACCACCAAGAACAAGACCAACACGCGCCATCGCATCGAACTCAAGAAGTACGACCCGGTGATCCGCAAGCACGTGGTCTTCAAGGAGGAGCGCTAAGAGGCCGAGCGGAGTGGTCTCGCGATCCGTGGATGACTCCTCGATGGGCGTAGCGAGGCCGTGGCCCGAGCGGCCCGTGAGCGAAGCGAACAAGAGCGGGAATGACACCGCTCCGAGCGGAGTGGTCTCGTGGCGCTGACGGTCACGGTTCTTGGTTGCAGCGGCAGCTACGCCGCGCCCGGCAACCCCTGCACCGGCTACCTGGTGCGAAGCGACTCCGCAGCGGTAGTTCTCGACTGCGGGCCGGGAACGCTGGGACCCCTCCAGGAGGCCATAGACCTCGCCGACGTCAGCGCCATCGTCGCCACCCACTGCCATCCCGACCACTGGCTGGAACTGCCGGTGATCCGCAACGTGTACATCTGGTTCGTGCCCCGCGACCGCGTCCCCGTCTACGGCACGGCCGAGACCCGGGCCATGGACAGGGCCATCACCGTGATGCGGTCGGGCCGGGCCGATCCGCTGGCCTGGAACGTGATCGACCCCTCGTCGAAGCTGACCGTCGGCGACCAGCGGTGGAGCTTCGCCCTCACCGACCATCCGGTGGAGACACTGGCCGTGCGGGTGGACGCGGGGGGCCGCTCGTTCGCCTTCAGCTCCGACACCGGGCCCGGCTGGGACTTCCGGTCGCTGGGGAAGGGCATCCACGTGGCCATGTGCGACGCCAGCCACGGCTGCGAGCACGAGGACGAGGGCATCCCCCACATGAGCGCCCGGCAGGCGGCCCGGGCCGCTTCGGTGGCCGGAGCGGAGCGGCTGGTGCTCACCCATCTGGCGCCGGGCTGCGACCCCGACGCCCAGCTGGCCGAGGCCGGCGAGGCGTTCGCCGGTGAGGTGGCCGTGGCCCGCCCCGGCCTGGTCCTGACGGTGTGAGGCACCAGCAGTGACCGCCATCGGGGCCGACGGGCGGCGCGACGACGGTCGCAGGCCCGACGAGCTGCGACCGCTGAGGTTCCGGCGCGACTACACCACCATGGCCGGCGGATCCGTGCTGGCGGAGTTCGGGGCCACCCGGGTGCTGTGCACGGCGTCGGTCGACGACGACGTGCCCCGGTGGATGCGCGAGCGCGGCAGCGGATGGCTCACCGCCGAGTACTCGATGCTGCCGGGATCGTCGCCGGAGCGGGTCTCTCGCCGGGTGGGAGGCCGCACCAAGGAGATACAGCGCCTAATCGGCCGGTCGCTGCGCACGGTCGTCGACCTGGCTGCGCTTGGTCAGCGTCAGGTGATCGTGGACTGCGACGTGCTGCAGGCCGACGGCGGCACCCGCACCGCGTCGATCTGCGGGGGCTACCTGGCCCTGCACGACGCGGTGAGGAGGCTGATGCAGGACGGCGCTCTGCGGTCGTCGCCGATAGTGGGGGAGTGCGCCGCCGTGAGCGTCGGCCTGATAGACGGCGTGGCGCTGCTGGACCTGCCCTACTCCGAGGACGCCCGCGCCGACGTCGACTTCAATGTGGTTATGACCGGCGAGGGCGAGCTGGTGGAGGTGCAGGGCACCGCCGAGGGCCGGCCCTTCACGAGGTCCCAGCTCGACGAGCTTCTCGACCTGGCCTCGAAGGGGATCTCCGAGATCGTGGCCGCCCAGCGGTCCATCCTCGCGAACCCGCCCCCGCCAAGATGATCGAGCTGGTCTGCGCCAGCGCCAATCCCGACAAAGTGGCCGAGATGGCCGGGGTGCTGGAGGGCCACGCAGTGTTGCTGCCCCGGCCCGCGGGCGTGGGCGAGGTGGCCGAGGACGCTGACACCCTGGTGGGCAACGCCATGCTCAAGGCCAGGGCGGTGTGCGACTTCGCGGGAGCGGCCGCGCTGGCCGACGACACTGGATTGGAGGTTGACGCCCTCGGCGGAGCGCCCGGGGTCTGGTCGGCCCGGTACGCGGGACCCGACGCCAGCTATGCCGACAACCTGGCCCGGCTGCTGGCCGAGATGAGCAACGTGCCGCCGTCTGAGAGGACCGCCCGGTTCCGGACGGTGGCCGCGGTCTGCTATCCGGACGGCACCAGCCTGTCGGCTGAGGGCGTCGTCGAGGGGGCAATCACCACCGAGCCCCGAGGCGAGGGCGGCTTCGGCTACGACCCCGTGTTCGTGCCGGCCGAGGCCGGCGGGCGCACCTTCGCCGAGTTGGGCCCGGCGGCCAAGAACGCCATGAGCCACCGCGCCCGAGCCCTGCGAGCCCTGCTGGAGCTGCTCAAAGACTAGGACGGCGCGGCCGAGCTACTGGTAGAAGGCGCCCCCGTTGACCACGATGTTCTGGCCGGTCACGAAGTCGGAGCCACGGCCGGCGAGATAGAGGATCGTTCCGACCATGTCCTCGGGGACCTGGGTGCGCTTGATGGAGCGCCCGGCCACCACGAACTCGTCGCTGGCGGCGTCGGAGGGACGCAGCGCCGGCTCGGGGATCAGGTCGGGGGTGACCGTGTTGACGGTTATCCCGTCGGGGCCGAGTTCTTCGGCCAGGCAGCGGGTCAAGCCGATCAGGGCGGTCTTGCTCACCACGTAGTGGGGGAAGCCGACCGTGCCCTTGAAGCAGGTGGTCGAGGAGATGTTGATGATCTTCCCCGATCCCTGCTTCTTCATGTAGCGGTAGACCGCGCAGCACATGAGCCAGGCGCCCCGCACGTTGACCTCGAAGGCCCGGTCCCATTCCCGTAGCGAGACCGCGTTGAATGCGCCCCGGACGATCTGGGAGTAGTAAGCGGCGTTGTTGATCAGCACGTCGATCGTGCCGAAGGCCTCGGCTGCGGCCGCGGCCACAGCCTCGGTGTCTGCCCTGGAGCTGATGTCGGCGCGGCAGCCGATGGCTCGCCCACCGCCGGCTTCGATCTGATCGACGGCCTCGGCGGTGTCGAGCACGTCGGCCACGACGATGTCGAACCCCTCGCCGGCCAGGGCCAAGCAGTAGACCCGGCCCAGACCCCTAGCTCCTCCGGTCACGATGGCAGTCGGCATTGAGTGGTCCCCTTCCTAAGTGGGCCCATCCATACCTCAGAATCCGTTGGAATACCAAGGCGTTTTCTTGCCCTTTCTTGAGATTCCCCGTTCGTGGAGGTGGTGATTCCCCGTTCGCTGGGACCATTTCTTGTCGAGGAGGGGGTTTGGACAAGATGGCGAGGCCGAAGCGGCTGTTGGCTGTGCCGACGTCGATGCTGTGTCGGCGGGGTCGTCGGTGGTCGCTGTCTGTGCGATGTGGGGGCAGTGTCGGCGGTTGGCGGCGGTGGTCGCGTCGTCATGATGTGTCGGCGCCGTCGCCGCGCCAGAGCGTGTCGTTTTGGGTGTTGCCGTCGAGGTCGTCGGCGCAGAGACCCCCGGCGCCGCCGGTGAGGGTGTCGTCACCTGTGCCGCCCCAGAGTGTGTCGTCGCCGTTGTCGCCGCGCAGCACGTCGGTGCCGGGTCCGCCCCAGAGGGTGTCGTTGCCGGCGTGGCCGTCGAGGCTGTCGTCACCAGGCCCGCCGAAGATCCGGTCGTTCTCGCCGCCGCCGACGGCGGTGTCATCTCCCGCTCCGCCGTAGAGCTTGTCGTCGCGGCGGTTGCCGTAGAGCGCGTCGGCGCCGTCGCCGCGCCAGAGTGTGTCGCTGCCGTTGCCGCCGTAGAGGGTGTCGTCTCCGGAGCCGCCCCACAGCAGATCGTCGCCGTCGGTCGCGCCGATGAGGGTCGCATCGCCTCCGTAGAGGGTGTCGTCGCCGGGGCCGGCGATGACTTTGACCGCTGTGGGGTAGCCCACCGCGTATGTGTCGGCTCCGACGATGGCGCAGCCTGTGGCACCGACGAGGCTGTCGTCTCGACGGTCGAGTTCGACGCTCCCGAGAAGTCTGGTCATCGGAATGAACGGTCGAGCCGTCGCTGCCACCTCCGCTGCCATTTCGCCAGCAGGTAGTGACCCTGCACGGGGGCGTGCTGCCGTGGCGCTTTGATGACGGTGGTGCCTGCTGCCTTGTCGTGCCAGCCGCGGCCGTTCCTGTCGAACAGCAGCGACGCGTACACGAGCGCCCACGCCGCCACGCCCGCGCCCATGCCGACCAGCCCGCCGTAGTTCCCCATCTTTGGAATGGCGATCAGCAACGACACGACCCCGACCAGCACACCGGCGCCGTGGGGGATCGCCCAGCGCAGCATGCTCTGTTTGAGGTCACAGGGCCGCGGGTCCGCGATCGGTGCGTCCGGATCCTCGCATCGAACTATCCCGATGCCAGCGAGATTCTTGCCGAACGTCCGGCCCAGCCGGCAGACGGCCGGAACCTCATACCAAACCGCCACCGCCAGCACCGCCACAATCAGCAGCGCCGCCGCCAGATGAAGCGAGCCGATCCCCATGAAGAACGCGACCAGGAAGCCCAGCACCGTCAACACGGCCGCGAGAACGGCCAGGACGACAGCGTCGACAACCCTCGCGACGATCCGCCTCCGCAGGCCGCCTAGCTCTACAGCTTCGTGCATGGTCACCCGAACGGCAGGTCGCGCCGCCACTGCGCGCACCGCCGGCCACTCGTGGCCCTGAGCGGAGCGGCGGGGTCGTGGTGCTTTGACGACGACCGTGCCTGCTGCCTTGTCATGCCATCCACGCCGCTGGCTGTCCCACAGCGCCGAGGCGTGCACCAGCAGCCACCAGCCCACCGCGACCCACAGCCACCAAGCCCGCCCGGATAGCGCGGGCTCAGGCTCGGTGCCTGCAAGTTCGGGGATTTCTCGGATGAACGCGTCGACCAGAGGCGCTGCCACAACCAGCGGCACGGCCCAGCGAATGATCGTTCTCAGCGGCGACGGCGGGTTCGAGTTGACTTGGGCGACGACTCTGATGTTGAGAAGCTTCTTTCCGGCGGTGGTGCCCTTGCGTGCCGTACTCGCGATCAGCGCAGCCTCAAACAACAGCACGCCGAGGAAGGGTGAGGCAAAGATGTACGCCTCGGCGGCCGTATACACCCTCGGCTCGAACACATCCAGCGTAGCGAATCCAAAGAACAGAAATGCTGCGAATGCGATGGCGGCGGCGATGGTGGCGTCGATGAGTTTGGCTGTGAGTCGAGCCTTGAGGCTTGCAGGCTGCGGGCTGGGCGTGTCGGCCGGTTCGGGAGAAGCGGGCGCGTTCATCGGCGGCGACCTCCGGTGTCGCATGCGGCGGTGGTGTCGCCGCGGGTGCAGGCGTCGGTGTCGGGGCCGCCGTTGAGGTAGTCGGTGCCGTTTCCGCCGTCGATGGTGTCGTCGCCTGAGCCGCCGTAGACATGATGGTCGTTGCCTGCTCCGCCGTTGAGGGTGTCGTTGCCGGGGCCGCCGTGGAGCTGGTCGTTGTGTCCCTGGCCGTGGAGGGTGTCGGCTCCGGGGCCGCCCCAGAGGGGTGTCGTTTTGGGTGTTGCCCCAGAAGGGTGTCGTTGCCGGGTCCGCCCAGACGGTGTCGTCTCCTGCGCCGCCGGTGATGAGGTCGTCGCCGTTGTGGCCCCAGAGGGTGTCGTCGCCGTTGCCGCCTCGCAGGATGTCGTGGCCGGTTCCTGCGTGGATGGTGTCGTTTCCGGCGTGGCCGTCGAGGTGGTCATACCCATTGCACGAAGTGGGGTGTGGGTGTGGCGGTGCCTGTCCAGCACACGATGGTGCCGTCGGGGCGCAGGGCGCAGAAGTCGTCCGCTACGGCGTCGAGGTTGTTGAGGGGCCCGGTGAGGGGATAGGCGCGGTGTCCGTGGCCGCCGCCCCAGCATTCGGGCTGTCCGTCGGGACGCAGCCCGCAGGTCTGGTCGTTGGTGGCCGCGATCTCGGTGAAGGCCCCGCCGGGGGCTTGGAGCTGGCCGAGGCTGTCGTCACCCCAGCAGAGGGCGCTGCGGTCGATGCGCAGAGCGCAGTTGTGGTCGCCCCCGGCGGCCACCGCGACGTAGTCGCCAGCGGGAGCCTCGAGTAGTTGGAGAGTGGGGTCGCTGGCATCGGCGTAGGGGTGCGACCAGCATGCCAGGCTTTGGTCGGTACGCACGCCGCACAGGTGCTCAGGTCCCGAATCGATAGCCGCGAAGTGCCCTTCGGGGGCCTCGGCGGGAGAGCCGTCCTGCATGTACCAACACGAGAGAGTGCTGTCGTCTCGTATGCCGCAGCCGACCGGGGTCCCCGCCGCGACGGCCACGTAGTCCCAGCCAGGCGCATTGAATGGGCCAGGCACATACGGCAGTGTTTCGTTGCCCCAGCAGGCCACGGTGGTGTCGGTGCGCAGCCCGCACACTATTGCAGGCCATGCGCCCGACAGCGCAGTGAACGTCCCGTAGGGCGGATCGAATCGCTGCTCGGGGGCCTCTGGTGGCCAGAAGTCGCTCCACCAGCACTGGGGGGTGCCGTCGATACGTAACGCGCACCTTCGAGGCGCCACATCGATGTAGTGACCTCTCGGAGCGCCACCGAAGCTGGAGGCACCTCCACCCCAGCAGACAATCGACCCGTCGGCGCGGAGCCCACAAGATGACACCCCGCTGGCTCCGGCAACGGCCTGGAACACCCCTGAGGGCGCGTCAATCTGGCCTCGGTCGTTGCTGCCCCAGCAGTGGACTCGGCCTGTAGCGTGCAGTGCGCAGGAGTGGAAGCTCGAAGCGCTCACCGACTGATAGGCGCCCTCAGGGGCGTCGGCCTGGCCTCGGTCGTTGCTGCCCCAGCAGACCACCGCTTGCTGGGAGTTGATCGCGCAGCTGTGCAACCGCCCCGCCGATACGGCGACATAAGTGCCATCGGTAGGTACTCCGACGGTGCCCATGCCCTGGCCCCAGCACAGAACCGAACTCACTGTGTCTATGGCGCAACTGTGAGCCCAACCTGCGCTGATCGAGACGTAGTCGCCCTCGGGTGCGTCGGCTTGGCCCTTTGTGTTGTTGCCCCAACACACGATGGAGCCGGCGTGGTCGATCGCACAGGCATGTGTCGCGCCAGCGCTCACCGAGTTGAAGTCTCCCGGTGGCGCGTCGAGTTGGCCGTAGTCGTTGCTGCCCCAGCATTCGATGGCACCATGGCTATGCAGAGCGCACTTAAGCGTCCCGCCTACGCTCACCGACGCGAGATTCCCCTTAGGCACTGTCGCATTCCAGGGATTGAGTCCCCAGCACGCCATCTGCCCCCTCGCGTTCAAGGCACACGCAGACGCGCCGCCCGCAGTCAGCTTCTTGGGTACGAACACCTCTGAATCTGCAAGGCTCGATACGCCGTCGCCGGACTTCGAGTTGGTCTGGTCATGCTGGGAGTTTCCGTCGTTGCCGGGACTGGGTTCCGGGCTGTCGCTGGGGTTGCATGCGGCAGCGAGGATGATCGCGACGAGCACGGTTGTGAGGCTCCAGCGGGACATCGTTGCCGTCTAGGAAGTGCCTCTGTTGGCGGTTTGGGGTTCGCAGTCAGTGGTGGTGTGGCCGCGGGTGCATGTGTCGTTGCCGGTTCCGCCGTTTAGGTAGTCGGTGCCGTTGCCGCCGTCGAGGGTGTCGTCGCCCGCGTTGCCGTGGGCGGTGTCGTCGCCGGCGCCGCTGTTGAGGGTGTCGTCGCCGGGTCCGCCGTGCAGCCGGTCGTTGTGGCCTTGACCCCAGATGGTGTCGTCGCCGGGTCCGCCCCACAGGGTGTCGTTTTGGGTGTTGCCCCACAGGGTGTCGTTTCCGGGTCCGCCCCAGACGGTGTCGTCTCCTGCGCCTGCGGTGATGGTGTCGTTGCCGTCGTTGCCCCAGAGGGTGTCGTCGCCGTTGCCGCCGCGCAGGCTGTCGTTGCCGGTTCCTGCGTGGATGGTGTCGTTTCCGGCGTGGCCGTCGAGGTCGTCGGTGCCGGGTCCGCCCCAGAGGATGTCGTTCTCGCCGCCGCCGACAATGGCGTCGTCGCCCGCCCCGCCGACGATGGCGTCTGGGCCCCGGTTGCCGTAGATGGTGTCGTCGCCGGCTGCGCCCAAGATGATGTCGTTGCCGTCAAGGGCTCCGATGCGGGTCGCGTCGCCGCCATAGAGCGTGTCGTTGCCTGCGCCGCCGATGATGGTGTCGTCGCCTCCGTTGCCGTAGAGGGTGTCCAGCGCGCCCACAGTATCAGCCAGAGCCTCTGCTGTCGCCTGCTGCGCCTCGGCATCAGCCAGAGCAGCCTCACCGACACCGGCCATCGCCTCGCTCACAGACGCCCTCACAGCACCCGAGAACGCAACCGCCGCCGACACCAAGGTCGCCAGCTTCATCTGTATCACATCCTGAGCAGCATCTTCAACCGCTCGGGCGAACTCGGTGGCCGCCGTTCTTAATGCCCCAATCGTGGTCTGGACCTGATTGGTTAGGCGGGCGCCGGTGAGGTAGAGCGCCGCGATGGCGTCATAGAGGGCCTCGCGGGCTGCGGGCTCGAACTCATAGAGCGCCTGGTACAGCAACTCGATCGCGATCGGGTCGACACCCAACTCGGCCAGCAGGTTGTCGGGGCGCAGGCTCTTGCAGGTGATCGGCACGAACGTCGGAGTGAGGTAGGGGTAGCCCAGCACGAACACCGACGCGCCGGGCGCGGCGAGCCTGACCTGCTCCAGCATCTTCTCGATCCTCGCTCCAACGCTCGTGAGGGACTCCTGTGCGTCGAGGGTGGTCTGGTCGCATCTGCCGGCCATGCACTCCCGGAGCACCTCCGCGAAGCCGGTGTCGTTGCCGCCGATGGTGACCGTCACCATGTCCACACCGACCTCTTTGGCCAGCGACTCACCCTGGCGGGGCTCGTAGTTGGCGATGTCCAACCGGTCCGTCGTGGCGACATGCGACGGCCGGTCGCTGTCGGCGGCGTCAGTCACGTCGTAGATGTTGTAGGTGACCGCGCCCGCGCAGGCGTAGGTCACCACACCGTCGAGGCGGTCATCGCCGAGATGGTCCTCCGCGAACACCAGCGGATAGGCCTCCAGCCAGCGGCGGCACTCGGGATCCGCCGGCTTGGAATACCAAGGCGCGTTTCTGCCCGTTCTTGAGATTCCCCGTTCGTGGGGTAGTGATTCCCCGTTCGGCCCGGACGTGGATGCACCGCGCCGTCGAGACGACGCCTCCTTCGGGCGATAAAGATAGTAAAATAAAGGGTCGCACGCGCTACTTGTGCTAGCGTGTCGGGCATGGACCACCCGTTTACCCCCGGCTTCGGCCGGCGCCCCCCTGTGCTTGCTGGACGCGAAGACCTCCTGGCGAGTGCCGCGGTGGCGCTGTCTGCTGGTCCGGCAGACGACCGATTCGTGCGGCTGATGATGGGGCCGCGGGGCGTCGGCAAGACGACCCTGCTGGATGTGGTGGAGGACGAGGCGCGCTCGGCTGGTTGGCGCGTCATCAGCGTCGATGCCAACGTGCAGCCTCGCCCCGAGGACAGCGTGCTGGCCATGATCGAGGAAGAGTCCCTCGACCACATAGAGGACATATCCCCAGCGGCGCGGCGGAGCGTCACAGGCGTGAGCATCGGACAGCTCATAGGGTTGAACTGGGAGAACACGGCGACACGCAAGCGCTCGCTCCGACGATTGCTCGAAGGGCTTGTGGATGCGACCATTGACGATGGTGGTGCCGGTGTGCTCGTCACTGTGGACGAGTTCCACAATCTCACCGATGCGCAGGCCAGCAGCCTGTCCTCTGCCCTCCAGCGCATCACGGAGCGCAAGAAGAAGCGGCTCGCCTTCATCGGCACAGGTCTCGCCCAGATGAAGCACACCCTGCTACTACAGCCTGGATTCACATTCTTCCGTCGCTGCCACCACGACGATGTGAGGCATGTCTCCATCACTGAGGCGATGGAGGCCATCGAGCAGCCCATGAGATCATCGGGCGTCGGCATTGAGGAAGCAGACCTGCGCCGTGCCGCCGCAGCCACTCGCGGCCTCGCCTACGCAATACAGTCCGTCGGTGCCCACCTGTGGACGGCCTGCGGCGGCCCCCCGGGCCCAGTCGCCGCCGAACATGTCGCCACGGCGGTCAAGTCGATGGAACAAGACGTCGCCGACAAAGTTGTCACGCCGATCTGGGCGCGGCTGTCGCCGGCAGACAAGCGGTTCCTGTTCGCGATGCTGTCCGATGACGCCAACTCGGCACTGGCGGACATCGCACAGCGACTCGGCAAACCGGCCGCTCATGTCCACACCTACAAGCGGAGGCTCCTAGACGAAGGCGTCGTCACCGAGACACCACTGGGGGATCTCGCTTTCACCAGTATGGCCGTCCGATATCGCTCCATCCAAGAACAAGCGCTTGAGGCGATGTCGGTTCAGGAGTCGCAGCGCCAAGCCCAAGAGGCGGCGCTGCAGGCTGCACGCGACGAGATGGAGCCAGGCAGCGCTGAGACAAGCGTGTGCGGTGCATGGATGCCCCGTGCGAAGAAGACCTGCGTGCTGCCCCCAGGACACAAGCCCCCTCACCGGTCCAAGAAGCCATGACCACGCCGTCAGCCTCGCCGCGCCCGCGAGCACCCCTGAACGGCCCAGCGAGCAGCTCTACAGCATCCGCGGCCCGCCAAGTCGGACCACTGGACGCCGCGACGCCCCACCACGGCCGCATCCTGTGTTGGTTCGGATCGATGAACCCTTGAGGTTCGGATCGACCCTGAGTGGGCCAATCCATACCTCAGATTCCGTTGGAATACCAAGGCGCCTTGAAGCCCGTTTCTGAGATTCCCCGTTCGTGGGGGGTGCCGTTCCCCGTTTGATGGACGGCACAAGGTATGGCGTTTGTCGAGGTGGGGAAGGTTTGGTGCAGTGTTTGCCTAGGGCCAGAGTGGGTGTGAACGAGAGCATGTGACCGCCCCGTGTCAACTCGAAGTCTCTATCAGTAGGCGGCAGTGGTCGCTGGGGCCCCACTCTTCGACGCCGTTCATGGCCCGCACCTTGACGCCTCGATGGAAGCCCCGGGAGGCAAAGACGTAGTCGAGTTGGTTCTGGGCCGTCTCCGGGGTCCGGCGGGCGCTGTGAAAGGTAGGCACGTTGCGGGTGTCGGGCGGCAAGCCCTGAGGTGTCGGGTTCGCTCTTCGGCCGGCGGGGTGCTGGGGTCCGAGGAACTCCAGGCCCAGCGCGGCCATTCTGTCTGTGACCGTTCGGTCCCGCGCGGGCAGCGCCAGCGGGTTGTCCTCGGTGGCGCCGTAGATCATGTTGAGGTCACCAGCCGCGAGGATGCGGTGCGTGCTCGGGTCGGTGCTACCGATGAAGGCCGACAGGTCAGAGATGACGGCACCGTCACCATCGAAGACCTGCCGACGTTCCAGAGTCCCGCGTACGGCACACCCGACCACACCAAGATCATGAACCAGCGCAACGCCGTCGAGTCGCCGTTGGGGACCGCCCGCGACAAAGGCGGCCTCGAACCCGGCACATGCAAAGCAGCCCGCCTCGAACCCCACGCCCTCTCCGCGCTCTTCACCTTTGTCGTGATGAACCTCCAAACGACAATGGACCAAGAAATCAAAGACGTCCAAGGGCTGCTGAAGCGACACCGACAGCAACAAGGCACCCACCCTCAAGACATAGACGCGCCAACCGATGACACCGAACCGACCGATGACACACTCGAGCCCGTCAATGAGCCCGGGCCCGCCGATGACGCCCAGCCCGAGGCCGAGCGGGTCGAGCCCGTCAACGAGGCCGAACCAGTCGAGGCTGAGCCCGCCGACGAAGTCGAGGTGGTCGAGTCCGAGCAGACCGACGAGGCCGAACCCACCCACGAAGCTCAGCCCGACGAAGCCGCTCCCGCGGGCGAGAAGCCGGTCCCAGATCCTCCCGAACTACCTCAGGCAGCGACCCGCAGACCCGATGACAGTGGCGGATCAGCCGCCACCGGCCACAAGCGCCCAAGGCCACCCCCATAACGAGCCGTCGACCCTGACAGCGAAGCTGACGGTCTCACGCCGTCAGCTTCGCCGCGCCCGCGCGCAGCCCTGAACGGCCCAGCGAGCAATCCGACGGCATTCGCGGCCCGCCCAATCGGACCATGGGCTTCCGCGACGCCCCACCACGGCTGCATCCTGTGTTGGTTTGGATCGATGAACCCTCTAGGTTCGGATCGACCCTCGGTGGGCCCATCCATACCTCAGAATCCGTTGGAATACCAAGGCGTTTTCTTGCCCTTTCTTGAGATTCCCCGTTCGTGGGTGTGGTGATTCCCCGTTCGCTGGGACCAGTTTTTGTCGAGGAGGGGGTTTGGACAAGATGGCGAGGCCGAAGTGTCTGTTGGCTGTGCCGACGTCGATGCTGTGTCGGCGGGGTCGTCGGTGGTCGCTGTCTGTGCGATGTGGGGGCAGTGTCGGCGGTTGGCGGCGGTGGTCGCGTCGTCATGATGTGCCCGGGGTCGCTAGCAAGTGTCGGCACGTCCACCGGCTACGTCTATTCGTCTCCGGTGAACGCGGGAAGCCACATGCCCTGGGTGGTTCCATCCTCCTGGGTCTCTTCGATGTGGAAGCTGTCGTCGCCGGCGTGCTTCAAGGACCAACCAGAGCGATCACCGAGCGGGTGGCTGTGCTGCTGGTAGGTCGGCTGGTCCACGCCGACGGTCCAGCAGATCACCGCCCACGGGTGACCCGACGTGTGCCCGCACGCGAACCCGTCGCCGATCACGATTTCCTCGAGGTCGGCCTTTTGTGGGGAGTGTGCGGGGCGGGGCGGCACTTCGGGGCTCCACTCCCAGCGCCGAGGCCTGTAGTCCACGCACATGTACCCCGAGCCGATGTGGATTTCCCACGGACCCGAGACCTTCACATCGCCGGTGTCCCAGTGGAGTCTGCCGATCGACTCCAGATCACAGAACACGGTGCCGCTGCGGTTCGGGCCTTCGAGCCAGCATGCGTCGCCGTCGGGGCCGACGCGCTGGCCGAAGTCATGGCGCTGTCGGGTGGCTTCGTCGTATTTGTCGATTTCGGAACTGAAGATGCTCGGCACGACTTCGATCGCCGCGAACGCTGCGCCGCCGACCAGCGCGCCGCCCGCCACCGCGGCACACATCATGACCGCCATGACGCCGCGCCTGGCCGCGGTGGGGACCCGAGGCTCGTTGAGGTGCTGCGTCTCATCGGTCGGGTCTCCGCGCTGGGGTGGTGGCTGCTCCGGTGCTGCCTCGACGACGACGGTGCCGGCGGCTTTGTCGTGCCAGCCGCGGCGGTGGGGGTCGCCCAGCGCTGAGAGGCATATGACCGCCGACACGACCAGCCACATGTCCGCACCCACGAGGACGCCGTAGCCGCCGATCATCGGGGCCGTCGCGGCGCCGGCCACCACACCCGTCAGCACTCCAGCGCCGTGGGGAACCGCCCAGCGCTCGATGCTGCACGCGGCGCCGAGACCCCCGGCGCCGCCCGCGGGCGCAGCCGCGTCCTCGTCCCACACCACGACCCGCAGGCCCATAGCCTTCTTGCCCAGGGTCTGGCCCCGCCGAGCTATAGCAATCACCTCGGAGCCGGCCACCGGAACCAGCGCGGGCACCATGAACAGCACCAGCCAGAACGTGTCGCGGTCGCCGCTCCAGCCGTCCACAGAGAGCGACACAGCCACCGCGAGCATGCCCGCAGCCATCATCACCACGAACGCCAACACGACCGTGACGGCCGCGTCGATCGCTCGTGCGGCGGCCCGCCTCTTCGCGCCGGCGGGCTGCCACCCGCCGTGTTCGGTCACCGCCGGCGGCTCTCGGTCTCGCATGCGGTGGTGGTGTCGCCGCGGGTGCAGGCGTCGGTGTCGGCGCCGCCGTCGAGGTGGTCGACTCCGTTTCCGCCGTCGAGGCTGTCATCACCCGCCCCGCCCCAGACGCGATCGTTGGAGCCGCCGCCGCGCAGCGTGTCGTCGCCGGGGCCGCCGTGGAGTTGGTCGTCATGTCCTTGGCCGTTGAGGGTGTCGGCGCCGGGGCCGCCCCACAGCGTGTCGTTTTGGGTGTTGCCGTCGAGGTCGTCGGCGCCTGGGCCTCCGTGCAGGTTGTCGGCTCCGGCGCCGCCGGTGAGGGCGTCGTCACCTGTGCCGCCCCAGAGTGTGTCGCTGCCGTTGCCGCCGTAGCAGCACGTCGGTGCCGGGTCCGCCCCAGAGGGTGTCGTTGCCGGCGTGGCCGTCGAGGCTGTCGTCACCAGGCCCGCCGAAGATCCGGTCGTCTCGCCGCCGCCGACGGCGGTGTCATCTCCCGCTCCGCCGTAGAGCTTGTCGTCGCGGCGGTTGCCGTAGAGCGCGTCGGCGCCGTCGCCGCCCCAGAGTGTGTCGCTGCCGTTGCCGCCGTAGAGGGTGTCGTCTCCGGAGCCGCCCCACAGCAGATCGTCGCCGTCGGTCGCGCCGATGAGGGTGGCGTCGCCTCCGTAGAGGGTGTCGTCTCCGGCTCCGCCGATGAGAATGTCGTCGCCGCCGAGGCCGTAGATGACGTCGTCGCCGCCGAGCCCGCAGATCACATCATCGCCAGCAGTGCCCCGCAACGTCTCGGCTGCGTCGGTGCCGACGATGTGCAGCCCGTCGTGCCGACGAGGATCGTCACCTCGGCGGTGTCGCAGGCTCCCAGCGCGTCGCAGACCTCATAGACGAGAGTGCCGGACCCGGTGCCTGCGACGTATTGCACTGCGGGGCCGGTGGCTGCGGTGATGACGCGGGCCGCGCCCGACACCGGCTGGCGGGTGACGCGAAGCGTGGACCAGTCGAGATCCTCGTTCGGGTCATGGTCGTTGCCCAACACGTCGATGATCACGCTCTGCGCGACGTCGGCGTGGTGCCAGTCGTCGCTCGCCTCAGGGCCCGACTGGGGGACCGTCACCGCCGGGGCGACCACCATCTCGTAGTCGTCGTCGATCACCGTGTCGGCCACATCGGCGCTGTAGACGTGATCGGTGCCGGCACCGCCGTAGACGGTGTCGGTGCCCGCCCCCGCGATGATGCGGTCGTCTCCGCCGCGGCCATAGACGATGTCGGTGCCGTCGCCGCCGTAGACCCACTCCACCCCCGCGCCGCCGATGATCGTATCGTTGCCGCCTTTGGCGTCGATGATGTGGAACGCGCTGCGGTCCTCAGAGTCCGGGACACAGATCACATCGTCACCGTCGGTGCCAAACAGAGTGTCTGCTACGTCGGTGCCCACGATCGTGCAGGCCAACGTCGTCACGTCGAGGAGATCATGGTCAGCCGGCTCATGAGAACGGCACGTCCCGCCAGCCTTGCCACTTCTTTGGGATCGCGGGGCCCTGAGCGGAGCGGCGGGGTCGTGGTGCTTTGACGACGACCGTGCCTGCTGCCTTGTCATGCCATCCACGCCGCTGGCTGTCCCACAGCGCCGAGGCGTGAACCAGCAGCCACCAGCCCACCGCGACCCACATCCACCAAACACGTCCGGACAACGCGGCTGCGTGCTCGTTGTTCACCAACTCGGGGATGTCGCGAATGAACCCATCGATTAGAGGCGCTGTCGGAGCCAGCGGAAGCGCCCAGCGGACGATTGCTCTCAGCGCTATCGGAGGCCGCGAACTGTCGTGGGAGGTGACCTGGATCTTGAGAAGCTTCTTGCCCGGCGTCCTGCCCTTCCATGCTGTCGCAGTGATCATCGCTAGTTCATACACCACCACCCCGAGAAAGGGCGAGGCAAAACGGTACGCCTCGGCATCGGCGTAGTACCTCGTGATGAGAATGCTGAATGTCGCAAACTCAAAGAACGCGAGCGCTATGAATGCGATGATGGCTGTGATGGCTGTGTCGATGAGTTTGGCGGTGAGTCGGGCTGTGAGGCCTGCTGGCTGTGGGTTTGGCGGGTGTGGTGGTTGGGTGGGTTGCTGCGGTGTCATGGTCTGTCGGCTTGATCGTCGCAGCGGGCGGTGGTGTCGCCGCGGGTGCAGGTGTCGGTGTCGGGGCCGCCGTTGAGGTAGTCAACTCCGTTTCCGCCGTCGAGGGCGTCGTCGCCTGCGCCGCCGTAGACATGGTCGTTGCCTGCTCCGCCGCGCAGGGTGTCGTTGCCGGTTCCGCCGTGGAGCTGGTCGTTGTGGCCCTGGCCGTTGAGGGTGTCGTTTCCGGGGCCACCCCACAGGGTGTCGTTTTGGGTGTTGCCATCGAGGGTGTCGGTTCCTGGGCCTCCGTGGAGGTTGTCGGCTCCGGCGCCGCCGGTGAGGGTGTCGTCGCCGTCGTCTCCCCACAGGGTGTCGTCGCCGTTGCCGCCGCGCAGCATGTCGTCGCCGGCTCCGCCGTAGATGTGGTCGTTTGCGGCGTGCCCGTCGAGGGTGTCGTCTCCCGGGCCGCCCCATATGAGGTCGTCTTCGCCGCCGCCGTCGAGGGTGTCGTCTCCCGCTCCGCCGTGGATGTGGTCGGCGCGGCGGTTGCCAAAGAGGGTGTCGTTGCCTGCGCCGCCGTAGAGGGTGTCGGCTCCGTTGCCGCCATAGAGCGTGTCATCACCAGATCCGCCCCACAGCAGATCGTCGCCGTCGGTTGATCCGATGAGGGTGTCGTCGCCGCCGTAGAGGGTGTCGTCGCCTGCACCGCCCACGATGACGTCGCCGCCGCCGAGTCCGTAGATGGTGTCGTTGCCGCCCAGCCCGCAGATGACGTCGTCGCCGGGCGTGCCAAACAGCGTGTCCGCGCTTTCGGTTCCTATGACGGTGCAGCCCGCGGTGCCGACGAGGATCGTCACCTCCGCGGTGGCGCAGCCGTTGAGGCGGTCACATATCTCATAGGCGAGGCTGTCTGACCCGTCGGCGTCGGCAGCGACGTACTCCACGGCGGGTCCGGTGTCTGGCGCTGTGATGACGCGGGCCGCGCCCGACACCGGCTGGCGGGTGACGCGCAGCGTGGACCAGTCGAGGTCCTCGTCGGGGTCGGAGTCGTTGCCCAGCACGTCGATCGTCGCGGTCTGGGCGGTGTCGACATAGTGCCAGTCGCTGCGGGCAGAGGGGCCCGCGGACGCGACCGTCACCGCTGGTGCGATGACGAGTTCGGAGCCGTCGGGGTCATCATGCACGACATCGGCGAAGTCTGGGCTGTAGATGCGGTCGAACCCGGCGCCGCCGTAGACGGTGTCAACTCCGCTTCCTGGCACGATGCGGTCGCCGCCGCCGCGGCCGTAGATGGTGTCGGTGCCGGATCCTGCGTAGATCCACTCCACCCCGGCGCCGCCCAAGATGGTGTCGTTGCCGGCTTTGGCGTCGATGACATGGAACGCCTTGCGGTCCTCGGGGTCCGGTACGCAGATGACGTCGTCGCCGTCGGTGCCTACGATCTCGACCACACCGGCCGTGCCGGTGACGGTGCAACCCGCGGTGACGGTCACGGTGATGTCGGCTCGCACGCCGATCCCCCAGCCGTCGAACACCAGATAAGAGGTGCGCACTGTTCCTGAGAACCCGGCGTCGGGGGTGAACGTGACTGCTCCTGTAGCGGTGTCCACCTCGAAGGTCCCCCCGGCGGCGGGCAGCACCCGCACCGACGCCGCGTCGAGCGAGCCTGCGGTGGGGGCGGCGTCGTTGGCGAGCACCGGGATCTGCACGCTGTGGCCGAGGGTGGTGGTGGCGGTGTCGTCGCCGGCGCACGGCGCCGCGTCGGGGTAGGCGACCAACGGCTCGATCATGTACGCGGTGAGGGTCCCGCCGCCGGCAGCGGCTCCGGTCGCGGTCATGGCGTAGGCCCGCGGCGCGGCGTCGGTCTGCGCGGAGGGCGCTGTAAGCACCGTCCAGTCAAGGCGTGCTGTGCCGTTGGAGTCGGCGGTGACATCTGCGATGGTCGGGGCAGACAACTCGGTGTCACCCAGCGACACGGCCCCCGCGGCGAAGTTGACCTCCGCTGAAGGCGCGAAACCCGAAGAGGTCAGCGTCACCTGCTCGCCGGGCGACACGAACACCGCGCCGCACCCCGCTGTGTCCATGCTGCTTTGGCGGATCAGGAATCCCGCCGACTGTGGCTGCGGCCCGTCCCCGTCGTCGCTGTCTGGGGCCTGGCGGGCCCCGTCGGAACCCGGGGCGGCCTTAGCAACGGTGCCAGAGCCTGAGCCGGTCCCAGCCTGCGGTGTGGACCGTGTACCGGTGGAACTGGTGGTGGAGCCGCCGCGGCCGGTGAACGGTTGCCGCCGCGGCGGCGCGTTCACTGGCAGGCCGGCGTCGTTGAGGTCAGCGCCGTCCGCGATCGCATCCAGGATGTACTGGTCCAAAATCTCCGCGTAGGCGCGCTGACCGGCCGCGTTGGGATGGAACGAGCTGTCAGACACTGGAGGATCGTTGGCCCGATCCACCTCGAAGCCGTTGAGCCACCCGTCATGGGCACTGCACGGAGAGTGCCCCACGAAACTCAAACCGTTGTCGGTCAGGTTGACCCCGCCCACGACATCGACATAGTGCACCTCGGCCGCCTTGGCGGCCTCGAGGACGGCGTTGTTCAAATCGTCGGCCATCGCCCGCAAGAACACAGCCTCACCCGCATCCACCACTACCCGCTCCGGCCACACGAATCCGGCAATCGCCGCATACCAGGCCGTCGCGTTGTAGATGTCGCGGGCTGAGAGGCTCTCACAGGCCTCGATCAGCTCTACGAACTCGACAATCGCGTCTAGGCACACCGAAGACAGACCCAGCCCGTAGTCGGGCCCCAAGCCCACGGTGAATCTCAGGTCTAGATACTGGTCGATCGTGTCGCGGGGAGTGTCGGCGCAGGTGCCCATCAGGGGTGTCACATAGGGGTATCCCAGCACGAAGATCGCCGCCTGCGGCGCGGTGCGCTTGATGTACTCTAGCACATAGGTGATACGGGTCTGGACCTGCTGGAACCCCAGTGCCAGGTCCTCAGCGGTGCAGGTCGTGTCCAAGTCGCCCTCGAGTAGTTCGTCTTTGATGTTGACGCAACTGTCGAGGACTTGGCTGAAGCCGGCGTCGTTGCCGCCGATGGTGACGGTGATCATGTCGACGTTCTCGTTCTGCTGTTCCAGCCGGTTCTGCCGGGTGGCGAGCTGCGCGGCCTGGCGGGGCTCCCAGCCCGGTTCTGGGACGAGCTCGATCATGTTGGTGGTCTCGTTGAGGGTGGGCACCGTCGCGGGTGCCTTGTCTGATGGCCGGTTGGTGTGGGCGTACACGTCGGCGGTGCTGGTGCCGTGGCGGTCGCCGGGATGGTAGATGTTGTGGCTGATGGCGCCGGTGCAGGCGACGGTGGCGAAGGTCACGTCTATGTCCAAGGCGTCGTTGCCGAGAGTGTCTTGTTGGAACAGCACCGGGTAGGACTCGCTCCAGCGGTGGCACTCCAGCCCGCCGTCGCGCCGGTCTCCGACGCGGTGGGTGATGTAGCGGCCCGCAGGGGGGTTGGCGCCGGCTTCGCCTGAGGAGTAGGAGTCGCCCAGCGCGACGTAGTTGACGGCCTTCGCGATCGGCAGCGCGATCCGTCTGCTGGCCTCCGGTGCGGGATCGTTGGGCTGGGTGATGTCGTGGTGGCCGTCGCGGTCGCGGTCATGGAACACCACCAACTCGTCTTGTTGCATCGCGAAGAACGGCACCGCCTCCACGGTGTATCGCACCACGAACTCGCCGTTGTCGTCGGTCACGCACGAGCCCGAGGCCGGATCGGCAGCCGCGGTGTCGGTGTTGAAGCACACCACCGTCTGGGTGCTGCTGGGGCCGGTGAAGACGCGCGCGCCGACAGGCGCATCCATGACGGGGGCCCGCGCGTGCTGCGGCTGGCCGGCGTCGTGGCCGATCACCCGGCCCGTGGGCGCGACCAACCGCAGACGCAGCACGCTCTGTTGCCCGGCGCGGCCCACAGTGGTGCTGCCCCCAAGCAGTTGCACCTCGAAGTCTTCGGGGTACCGGTAGTCGTACAGGCCCGAGTCGCCGACCTCGCGGCTTGTGAAGTTGGTGGGGAAGATGTGGGAATTATAACCCTCAGTGACAAAGCCGAGGTCAGAGCACGTCTGTGTCACACCCCCGTGGGAGAATGGGGGTATGACAAGAACACACAAGAAGCCCCAGACGAGAGCCCCCGGCAAGCACTGGCGCAAGGGCCTGACGCTGGTGGAGCTGATCCGCAAGTTCCCCGACGACGAGACAGCGGAGAAGTGGATCGCCTCCATCCGCTGGCCCGACGGCCCGAGGTGCCCGCACTGCGACTTCGACAACGTCCAGCATCCGACGGCCCACAAGACGATGCCCTACCGGTGCCGCCGGAACGGCTGCCGCAGGTTCTTCAGCGTGAAGGTCGGCACGGTGATGCAGGACTCGAAGCTCGGCTACCAGGAGTGGGCCATAGCTGTCTACCTGTTCAACACGAGCCTCAAGGGCGTGTCGAGCATGAAGCTGCACCGGGACCTCGGCATCTCGCAGAAGTCGGCGTGGCACCTGGCACACCGCATCCGGCAGTGCTGGGACGACCTCGCGGGCGAGCCCTTCGAGGGGCCGGTGGAGGCCGACGAGACCTACGTGGGGGGCAAGGCTGGGAGCATGCACGCCAGGGTCAGGCGGCAGAGGATCACCGGCAGGGGCGGCATCGACAAGACCCCGGTCGCCGGGCTCAGGGACCGGGCCACGGGCAAGGTGACAGCCAGGGTCGTACGGGGCACCGACGGGCCGACGCTCCGGGGGTTCGTCATGGAGCACTCGGCGCACACAGCGATGGTCTACACGGACGACCACCCGGCCTACCGGGGGCTCCCCCGGCACGAGGCGGTGAAGCACTCAGTCGCCGAGTACGTGAACGGACAGGCCCATGTCAACGGTTTGGAGTCGTTCTGGGCCGGTCTCAAGAGGGGCTACCACGGGACGCACCACTGGATGTCGGCCAAGCACCTCGACCGCTACGTCGCGGAGTTCTGCGGACGCCACAACAGGCGGCCGCTGGACACCGAGGACATGATGGCCGCGAGCGTGCGGGGCATGGTGGGCAAGGTGCTCACCTACGCGGAGCTGACGGCCGAGCCGGGCGAGCCCGGACAGCAGGAGTTCGCTATGAAATAGGAGGTGGCCGATGACCGAGCAGGCGTCGACTCTACCGCTCGATGAACACGAAGGCGGGGTGGTTCGGCTCAGCCGGGATAGCGCGAACGTTGCCTTCAGGAGAGAAGTGCCGGGGCTCACGGGAGCGGCCAGAGAGACGGCCGACATGATCCTTGATGCGCTTCTCACGGGCCGCCTTGATCGCTACCTCCATGTTCGCGCTGTGGCCACATATGGGGCACTCGAGCTTCAGGTGTTCTGTGACCATGACCAGCTGTGGCGAGACGTGGCAACCGCTGCACGTGAGTACCCATTCAGCGAACTGTTCAGCCATGTGCAGTTCCCTCCGGGGACGGACCGGTGAGCGCATGAGACTAGCTGGACGAACGCCTGTTCCGTCCCCTACGCTGGAGGTTGCCGTGCAACATCGCAGGCTCAGCCGGAGCCCGCTCAGAGACCTAGCCACCCCGAGCCGGGGGCTCGTCGTCATGGCTCCCTTCGGGGCTAGGTCACGGTGTTGCACGGCAAACGACACCCCGACTCTCCGGAGGGAGCCACCATGCCCAAGAGGCTGACCACCGCCGTGCTGGTTGTCGCCGTGCTGGCCGTCGGCGGCACCGCCGTCGCCCAGACCGTCCAACGGTTCACCGATGTGTCCGCCGACCATGAGCACTATGAGGCCGTCGAGTGGGCCGCGTCGGTCGGTCTCACGACGGGCTACGAAGATGGCACGTTCCGCCCGGACGAGCCGCTGCCGCGGTGGGCGGCGCTCATCTTCATGGAGCGCTTCTACGACGACGTGCTCGGGGCCTCCGAGTCGGACGGCTTCACCCGCGGCGACATGATGACACTGCTCCGCACCATCAACGACAGCGGTACGGCCGAGGCGGAACCCGACCCGGAGCCGCCCGCTGAGACGGGGGTGTGGATCCCGTTCCCCGAGAACCGGAGCGCCGATGGCCGGTGCGCACCGGCCATCGTGATGGGCATCTACGACTGGGAGCACTGCGCCTGGGGTGTCACCGACGACCCGGAGATGAGCCGCAGTGACATGCAAGCACTGGTGGACCGGGTGTGGGCGGAGATGCTGTCCCGCGGCAAGCCGGACGAGCCGCCGACGCTGGAAGAGGGACACTGCGCGGCGGACGTGCTGGGCTGCTACCTCGGCGCCAGCCACACCATCCGGCTCGACACGGGGTTCACGCTGGGGACGCTGCTGCACGAGTTGGCCCATGCGCTTGTCTCGGAGAATGCCGCGATGCGGGCCTGCGCGGACGACTGGACCCACCGTCAGCCCCAATGCTCTCACGGCGACTGGTACCGGTGCGCGGCGGACGCGCTGTATGTCCGCTACGCCGGGCTGGAATGGGCCGGGGTGTGCGGCACGCCCCCGGACTTGGAGCCCGGTGACTGGTGGCTGGGCGAGCCATTCGAGACGGAGTGGGGTGTCGTCCTCGCTTATGCAGGCATCCTCGACACGACCGGCGACTACGTCCTGTTCGCGCGCTGCAAGAGCCACTTCGGCACCGACAGCCGGGAACTCGATGTGCACATCGGCTTGCCGCGGGAGGCCGACGGTGACGAGCTGAGGGTCGTCTGGCGGATCACCAGCGACACCGAGCCGTTCGACCATCCGTGGCCGGTGGGGCAGGAGTCAGCCGAGGTGATCTGGTTCCCCGGCGAGGTGACGCTCCCGCCCGAGAGATGGCAGGGGACGCTCCACATCGCCGTCCACTACGGCGAACGCGATGTTGGCCGCGCACAGTTCGAGTTGGGCGACTCGCCTGCCCTGGCCATCGTCCGCTCGGCCTGCGAATGAGAGGGGCCAATGACGACTAATGTGGTGGGTGCCACCACGGAGAGGAACCGCCATGACTAGGCGCAAGCGCGGCAGGCCGCGAGAGCGGACCATGCCGGAGCCCATAGACGCCGAGCCCGAGGACGTGATGCGAGCGGTGTTGAGCACGCCGCCGAAGAAGCGGGACGAGTGGCGCTACCTCCAGGAGGACGGCTGAGCTGTGGCCGGCCGCCCGTTGTCACTCACGTCTATAACTCCCGAAGATGTCGTAGGGCTCGCCGGCGTCGAACACGCCGTCGGCGTCGAGGTCGACCCAGGCCAGCAGCTGGTGGTCCCGCCCCACCGCGCCATCGGGTATCTGCACGATGTGGGTGGAGCGGCCGTCGCGAGCGAACTTGGCGGGCGTGTCAGACTCGAGTGCGGGCGTGTCAGACTCGAGTGTGCGACATCCCGCTGCGGTCGACACCGACGCGGTCGTTTGTGTGCTGCCGGTGCCGGTTATGCAGTGGCGGCTCTTGCCGATGCTGTCGGTGGGGCCGGCGATGACCTTGACCGCCGTCGGGTAGCCCACCGCGGATGTGAGGTCGCCGCCGCAGGTGAGGTGCACGTCGACGAAGACGTGGTGCCAGTCGCTGTAGGCGGGCTGTTCGATGTCGAACACGCCGGCGACGTCGCCTCTGACGGTGGCGCCGTCGCATGCGGTGCTGGGCGCTGTGGTGCTGGGGTTGTCTTGTATCGAGCCGGGGGCTGTGGCGTTGGCCAATGTGGCGCCCACAGGGTTGCTCAGCGACAGTGTGAACGTCTCGGTTGGTTCTGTGACGCCGTCATCGGCGACGGGCACCGACACGGTCCCATAGCGGGAACCGGCGGGGATCGTCAGCGTTCCCGACGTGGCCGTGTAGTCGATGCCCGCGGTGGCGGTGCCGGCTGTGGTCGTGTAGCTGACCGAGATCGCCGACGCCGGCGGGGGCGAATCTGATCCGGTCACAGGCGCCGTGACTGCGATTGTGAACACGACCGCGCCGTCGCCCTCACCAGCGCGTGCCGCAGTCACCGCCAGACTCGCCGGCGCGCAATACGACAGACCCGCGTCGAAGAAGATGACGGGCACCGACGACAACGCTGCAGGCACACAACCCGACAGATCATTGTTGTACAGGTAGAGGCGGGTGAGGTTGGTGAGGTTGCCGATTTCGGTTGGGATCGACCCCGACAAGCTGTTGTTGTACAGGTAGAGGCGGGTGAGGTTGGTGAGGTTGCCGATTTCGGTTGGGATCGACCCCGACAAGCTGTTGTTGTACAGGTAGAGGCGGGTGAGGTTGGTGAGGTTGCCGATTTCGGTTGGGATCGACCCCGACAAGCTGTTGCTGGACAGGCCGAGCCATCTGAGGTTGGTGAGGTTGCCGATTTCGGTTGGGATCGACCCCGACAAGCTGTTGCCGCTCAGGTTGAGCCATGTGAGGTTGGTGAGGTTGCCGATTTCGGTTGGGATCGACCCCGACAAGCTGTTGTTGTACAGGTAGAGGCGGGTGAGGTTGGTGAGGTTGCCGATTTCGGTTGGGATCGACCCCGACAAGCTGTTGCCGCTCAGGTTGAGCCATGTGAGGTTGGTGAGGTTGCCGATTTCGGTTGGGATCGACCCCGACAAGCTGTTGTTGTACAGGTAGAGGCGGGTGAGGTTGGTGAGGTTGCCGATTTCGGTTGGGATCGCTCCCGACAAGCTGTTGCCGCTCAGGTTGAGCCATGTGAGGTTGGTGAGGTTGCCGATTTCGGTTGGGATCGCTCCCGACAAGCTGTTGTTGTCCAGGTTGAGCCAGGTGAGGTTGGTGAGGTTGCCGATTTCGGTTGGGATCGCCCCCGACAAGCTGTTGCTGTACAGGCCGAGGTGGGTGAGGTTGGTGAGGTTGCCGATTTCGGTTGGGATCGCCCCCGACAAGCTGTTGCTGGACAGGTAGAGGTGGGTGAGGTTGGTGAGGTTGCCGATTTCGGTTGGGATCGACCCCGACAAGCTGTTGCCGCTCAGGGTGAGCCAGGTGAGGTTGGTGAGGTTGCCGATTTCGGTTGGGATCGCTCCCGACAAGCTGTTGCTGTACAGGCCGAGGTGGGTGAGGTTGGTGAGGTTGCCGATTTCGGTTGGGATCGCTCCCGACAAGCTGTTGCTGGACAGGTAGAGGTGGGTGAGGTTGGTGAGGTTGCCGATTTCGGTTGGGATCGCCCCCGACAAGCTGTTGTTGGACAGGTAGAGGTGTGTTACGTGTCCGTCGGTGTTGGTGGTGACGCCGTACCAGTCCGCGACTGGGGCGGTGGTGTTCCAGTTTGTGTTGCGGGTCCAGTTCGCGCCGTCGGTGGCGTTGTAGAGCGCTACGAGCGCCGCTCGCTGCGTAGCCGGTGTGACCGGCTCATCACGCTGCGAGCGCGCCCTTGCCGGGGGTTCGATGCCGACGGTGCCGACGCCGACGAAGCCGCCCGGCGGCGGCGTGGCGCCCGCGGCGACGGTGCGGCATGATGACCAGCCTGATGCGGCCCGGTGGTCGCAGTTGGCGAAGTCCGCCGCGAACGCGCCGCCGTCGAACACCACATCGAGTTCGCCCAACGCCTGATATGTCTGGAGGCTCAACGTCGAGGCGCCTACCAGCAGCACCTCCATGAGGGGGCCGTCGGTGTCGAAGCCGGCGGTCCAGCCCACACCGACGGGCGAGCCGGTGAGCGAACCGTCGGTGCCTTTGCAGGCCTTGGACAGCGAGCCCGAGCCCAGCAGCGCCAGCGAGGTGTCGCCCAGCGCGGCGCAGTGTCCCTGTTCGGCGACCGTCGGCGCAGTGTCCGCGAGGGTGCCGGTGCCGTCCCACCAGCCCGCCGCCGTGTCGGCCGCGACGGTGATGCCGGTGGCGGGCAGCTGTCCATGGGCGGCCTGTCGGGTGTGCGGGCTGTCGCCGGCCGGGTCCTGTGGCGCCGTGACCGTTTCGGAGGGCCCCGCACCAGGGAGGTGCTGCTGCTCTGCTGAGACCTGTAACGCCGGCGGCAGTGCGGCGCTGGCCGGGTCGTGTTCGATGCCGGCCCCACCGCCGGCCGCGGCTGCCGGTGCGACCGACGCAGCCGCCGACGTGGCGGTCGCTGCCAACGCGACCAGCGCACCCCGGCCGCGGCAGCGGCCCGCGCGGCCGCGACGATCAGCGCTCGCGGCCCGAAGCCCTATCCGGTTCCCTGGCTCTTGCTGCGTTCCGTTCTGTACAATCTCTTCGCTTTCGACACGGTTTCTTCACATTATTTTGACAGGGTAACGCAATGCGTGTAGAGGAGATGCAGCGGCTGTGCTGCTATAGACGGCTGGACCACAGCCGCGTCGAGAAGGCGGCGCGCCGATGTCGCTGCCGGTCGGCTCGGCCGATTCGCCCATGGGCCGCCGCTAACGCCGACACCGGACCGGTCGGCGCCATGTTGGCCGAGCGCACACGCGACATCGCGATGAAGGCACTGCACCTGATCTCCGACATGGACTTCTCCCGCAAGTTGGGTACGTACACGATCCCGCGGCGCCGAGCCGGCGACCAGGTCCACATGAACTTCCCCGCCCCGGCGACCATCGCCGCCGACAAGCCGATCCACATCAAAGGACGCAGTCACCGAGTGCTGCGACGGCACCGTCACCGTCACCATCGAAGACCTGCCGACGTTCCAGAGTCCCGCGTACGGCACACCCGACCACACCAAGATCCTGAACCAGCGCAACGCCGTCGAGTCGCCGTTGGGGACCGCCCGCGACAAAGGACGGCCTCGAACCCGGCACATGCAAAGCAGCCCGCCTCGAACCCCACGCCCTCTCAGCACTCTTCACCTTTGTCGTGATGAACCTCCAAACGACAATGGACCAAGAAATCAAAGAAGTCCAAGGGCTGCTGAAGCGACACCGACAGCAACAAGGCACCCACCCTCAAGACATAGACGCGCCAGTCGATGACACCGAAGCGACCGACGACACACTCGAGCCCGTCAATCAGGCCGGGTCCGCCGATGACGCCCAGCCCGAGGCCGAGCGGGTCGAGCCCGTCAACGAGGCCGAACCAGTCGAGACTGAGCCCGCCGACGCGACCACGATGATCGAGGCCGAGCAGACCGACGAGACCGAAGCCACCCACGAAGCTCAGCCCGACGAAGCCGCTCCCGCGGGCGAGAAGCCAGTCCCAGATCCTCCCGAACTACCTCAGGCAGCGACCCGCAGACCCGATGACAGTGGCGGATCAGCCGCCACCGGCCACAAGCGCCCAAGGCCACCCCCATAACGAGCCGTCGACCCTGACAGCGAAGCTGACGGTCTCACGCCGTCAGCTTCGCCGCGCCCACGCGCAGCCCTGAACGGCCCAGCGAGCAACCCAACGGCATTCGCGGCCCGCCCAATCGGACCATGGGCTTCCGCGACGCCCCACCACGGCTGAATCCTGTCTTGGTTTGGATCGACGAACCCTCTAGGTTCGGATCGACCCTCGGTGCGGACGGGGGGATTCGAACCCCCACACCCTTGCGGGTACTGGGACCTAAACCCAGCGCGTCTGCCTGATTCCGCCACGTCCGCGAGTCCGATCAGGGTATCTGACGGCCCGCCACCGTCAGGTTCGCACGGTGGGGTTCTGCCCGCGTGCGGCACCGGTAGCCTCCCCTCCATGACGTCGCATTCACCGCCGCCCCGGCTCCGTCCCGATCCCGGCGAGGTCGGTTTCGAGACGCCGACCACTGTCGCCAACCGTCACAGCGAGGTCTACAACCGGCTGCTTCAGGACCGCATTGTGGTGCTCGGCTCCGACGTCAACGACGAGATCGCCAACTTCATCATGGCTCAACTGCTGTACCTGGAGGGCCAGGACGCCAGCAAGCCGATCTGGCTGTACATCAACAGCCCCGGCGGTTCGGTCACGTCCGGAATGGCGATCTACGACACCATGCAGTTCATCCAGCCGGAGGTGGGCACGATCTGCATCGGCCTGGGCGCGTCGATGGGACAGTTCCTGCTGTGCGCGGGGGCTCCCGGCAAGCGCTACGCCCTGCCCCACGCCCGGATCATGATGCACCAGCCCCTCGGCGGGGTTCGGGGCCAGGCCACCGACATCGCCATCCAGGCCGAGCAGATGGCCTACACCAAGAAGCTCCTCCAGGAACGCATCGCCCACCACACCGGCCAGACCGTCGAGCAGATCGAGGCCGACTCCGACCGCGACCGGTGGTTCACCGCGTCGGAGGCCATGGACTACGGCATCATCGACCACGTCATCGTCAAGCGCGGCGAGATGCTCTAGCCGCCCCCGGCGGGAACTGGCAGCGGAGGAGGCCGAAAAGGGCGTTGAGCGCTGCCAATTCGATTGACAGGCCTACTCGGACGCGGCGGACAGCTCCTTGATGGCTATGGCCGGGCCCTCGGGGTGGCCGAACACCGCGGATCCGGCCACCAGAACGTTCGCTCCGGCCCCGACCGCGGCTCCAGCCGTGGCCGCGGTGATGCCGCCGTCGACCTCCAGGTCGATGTCACGGCCCGAGTCCTCGATCATCCGGCGCACCTCCGCGATCTTCGACTCGACTGAGGCGATGTAGCGCTGCCCTCCGAAGCCGGGGTTGACCGTCATCACAAGCACCTCGTCGATCATCGGGATCACCTCGGAGATGCTCGACGCCGGGGTGTGGGGATTGAGCACCACGCCGCAGCGGGCGCCGGCCTCGGAGATGGCAGCCAGCGAGCGGTGCAGGTGGGGGCAGGTCTCGGCATGGATCAACACGGTGTCGCAGCCGGCCTCGATGTAGAGGGGGGCCAGCTCGTCGGGCTTCACCACCATGAGGTGGGCCTCGAAGTGCAGGTCCACCAGCGGCCGGCATGCCGCCACCACGTCGGGTCCGAAGGTGAGGTTGGGCACGAACACGCCGTCCATCACGTCCCAGTGGACCCGATGAGCGCCCGCCTCGGCGATGGCCCGGCACTCTTCGCCCAGCCGCGAGGCATCGGCCGCCAGCACCGAAGGCGCTATCTCCACAGCCACGCTTGAACCCTAACCGCGCCGGGACCGGCCGAGGAGCCTGGTCGCCGCCGCCGCCGGTTCACCGAACGGAAGCCGATCGGAGAGGGTGGTCGCTATGGTTGATCGCGCCGATACCGTCGCCTCGTGGAGTTGCGGGTGACGGCCACGGCGCGCGACGGCGTCGGGGTGGCTAGGGGCTGCGACGGGCGAGTCGTGTTCGTTGAGGGCGCCCTTCCCGGGGAGCTGGTGACCGCCGAGATCCACACCGTTGACCGGCGCTGGGCCAGAGCCAGGGTGATCGATGTGCTGGAGGCGTCGCCGAACCGCGTTCCTATCGCCTGCGAGCACCACCTGGAGGGCTGCGGCGGATGCGACATGCTCCATGTCGACTCGCGGGCACAGATGCGGATGAAGGCGTCGATCGTGGTGGACCAGCTCACCCGCCACGGCGTGGACGCGCCCGCCCCGGCCCTGCGGATGCTCGACGCCGATCGGGGTCGCACAACGGTGCGGGCCAAGGTTGTGGACGGGCGGGCCGGGTTCATGGCCCGCTCCAGCCACGAGGTGGTCATTCCCGAGGACTGTGGAGCGGTGGACGACGCGGCCGAGGAGCTGCTGGTCGAGGGCCGTTACGGCGGTGCCGACGGTGTGTTCATCCGGGTCGGGTCCCGCACCGGGGAGCGGATGGTGGTGGTCAACCCCGCCGTCGACGATGTCTCGGTTCCCGACGACGTGATGGTGGTGGGCACCGACGAGCTCGACCGCGACCGGCGGGCCTGGATACACGAGGAACTGTCGGGCCGGCGGTGGAGGATCTCGGCCCGGTCCTTCTTCCAGAACCGGCCCGCGGGGGCGGAGGCCCTCATCGACGAGGTGGCGGAGATAGTGGAGGAGCTGGCCACCGACGGCCCCCTGGTGGACGCCTACGCCGGTGTCGGGCTGTTCGCAGGCACGGCGGGCTCGGGCCGCAAGGTCACCGCCATCGAGCGCAGCATCGACGCCGCGGCCGACGCCCGGATCAACCTGGGCGAGGGCGCCAAGGTGCTGCGGATCCCGGTGGAGAAGTGGAGGGCCTCGCCGGCGAGCGTCGTCGTGGCCGACCCGGCCCGCTCTGGGATCGGCGAGGCGGCCGTGCGCCCGCTGCTGTCGTGCAAGCCCCGCCTGGTGGTGCTGGTGAGTTGCGACCCGTCGTCGTTCGCCAAGGACGCCGGCCGCCTCACCGAATGCGGCTACACCCTGGACCGCTGGACCGTGGTCGACCTCTTCCCCCTCACCTCCCACATAGAGACGGTGGCGGCCTTCATCGCCACGGCCTAGAGGCCGAGCGAATGGGCGAGCGAGTCTGCTTCATACGGGCGAGGCCGTGGCCCGAGCGGCCCGTGAGCGCAGCGAACAAGAGCGGGAGGGGCACCGCTGCGACACTCACGGACTCTCACCTCTTGCGGGGCCGCTCATAGCCCGACCCGGCGCGACCGGCGGGCCGCCGCTCAGTAGTGCCAACCGAAGGGTGACCAGTCGGGGGGACGCTTGTTCAGGAAGGCGTCGCGGCCCTCGGCGGCCTCGTCGGTCATGTAGGCCAGCCGGGTGGCCTCGCCGGCGAACACCTGCTGGCCGATCAGACCGTCGTCGACCAGGTTCAGGGCGAACTTCACCATCCGTTGCGCCGTCGGGCTCTTGGCGTTGATCTCTGAGGCCCACTCCAGGGCGACCGTCTCCAGTTCGCTGTGGGGGACCACCTTGTTGACCATGCCCATCTCGAAGGCTTCCTGGGCCGAGTAGGTATGTCCCAGGAAGAAGATCTCGCGGGCCCGCTTCTGGCCGATGAGCCTGGCCAGGTAGCCCGAACCGAACCCGCCGTCGAAGCTGGCCACATCGGTGTCGGTCTGCTTGAACAGGCCGTGCTCGGCGCTGGCCAGGGTCAGGTCGGCCACCGCGTGGAGGCTGTGGCCCCCGCCCACCGCCCAGCCCGGCACCACCGCGACCACCACCTTGGGCGTCATGCGGATCAGGCGCTGCACCTCGAGGATGTGCAGCCGCCCCGAGCGCCCGGCGTCGATGGTGTCGCCGGTCTCGCCGGAGGCGTACCGGTAGCCGTCGCGGCCCCGGATGCGCTGGTCCCCGCCCGAGCAGAAGGCCCAGCCTCCGTCGCGGGGTGACGGCCCGTTGCCGGTGATCAGAACGCAGCCCACGTCGCCGGTCATGCGGGCATGGTCGAGGCAGCGGTAAAGCTCGTCCACGGTGTGGGGACGGAAGGCGTTGCGCACCTCGGGCCGGTCGAAGGCGACCCGCACCGTGCCCTGGTCCACCGCTCGGTGGTAGGTGACGTCGGTAAGGTCCTCGAAGCCGTCGACAGCCCGCCAGGCTCCGGGGTCGAAGAGTTCCGAGACCATGACCGCACACTACAGTCACCGGATCAGAGGGCGATGCTGCTGACGATCGGGGACTTGGTCGAGGAGCTCGTGGTCGAGCTTCCCGACGGGATGCGTCGGGGCCACGTCGCGGAGGTGCGCACGCTGCGGGTCAGAGGCGGCTCTGCGGCCAACGTGGCGGCCATCACCTGCGAGCGTGGCGGCGCGGCCCGCTTCGTGGGCCAGGTCGGTGCCGATGCTCTGGGCGACTCCCTGGTCGCCGACCTCCAGAGGAGAGGGGTGGACGCCCGCGTGGTCTCCCACGGCGTGACCGGGGTGACGATCAACCTGCGGCAACAGGGGTACCGCACCACCCTGGTGGACAGGGGAGCCTCGTCGACGCTGGCCGCGGTGGACGCCGAAGTGCTCGTCGGCGCGGCACAGCTGTTCGTGCCGGGACGCTCGCTCATGTCCGACCCTCTCGCCACCGCGGTGGAGGGCGTCGTCACCGGGGCGATGGAGCGCCGGGTGCCGGTGACCCTCGCCGGGCTGTCCGCCGACGAGGCCGCGGACTACGGCGCGGCCGCATTCGCAGAGATGGTGACGGCGGTGCAGCCCGACACGGTGATATTCACCCGGCGTGATCACGCCCGCCTGGGCCTCGAGCCGGACCAGCCCGTCGAGGGGAGCGGCTGCACCATCGTGATCGGACCGGAGCGCACCACAGTGATCACCGCCGAGGGCATTCACCGCCGCGAGCCGTCGCTCCCGGCCACCGTGGTGGACCGCACCGGCGCCACCGACGGGTTCGTGGCCGGCTACCTGATGTCGAGGCGGACCGGGGCCGCCCCGGTAGCGGCCGTCGACGCCGCCCACCGGGTGATGTCGCTGGTGATGGCCAGGATGGGCCCCACCACCCGGGGCGGCCCCTTCGAGACCTGACCACTCCAATTCGGTGGGTGCTGGCGCCGGTTCGGGGAATTGGCAGCGGTGGGTGCCCGTTCGGGAGTTCTGCGCTGCCAATTCCTGGCGCGGACCGAAGTAGGGTTTGCGGTCTATGAGAGCCGCCCTGCTGACCGATCCGGCCTCTCCGCTGGAGATGGTCGACGACTTGGAGTTGGCCGATCCCCGGCCGGGAGAGGTGTGCGTGGCCGTGAGCCACAGCGGCATCTGCCACAGCGACCTCACCATCATCGAAGGCGGCTACCTCTTCCCGGCGGTTCTCGGCCACGAAGCGACCGGAGTGGTGGCCTCGGTGGGGGACGGGGTGAGCCACGTGTCGGCGGGTGACAAGGTGATTATCACCCCGCTGGCGCCGTGCGGGCACTGCGATGGCTGCGCCCGCCGGCGGGCCAGCCGCTGCCCGCAGGCCATGAGCTTCGTGGCCGGCGCCCGGCCCGACAGCACGTCGCCATTCTCGCGTGCCGGCCAACTCGTGCACCGCGGCCTCGGCGTCGGCGCGTTCGCCCAGCAAACGGTGGTTCCGGCCTCGGGCGTGGTGCGCCTCGACGACGACGTCCCGCTCGAAGTCGCCTGCCTGATCGGCTGCGCAGTACAGACCGGGGTCGGCGCGGTGCTCAACACGGCCAAGGTGGAGCGGGGCTCCACGGTTGTGGTCACCGGCCTTGGCGGTGTCGGCATCTCTGCCGTCCAGGGTGCCCGCATCGCCGGCGCGGCCCGCATCATCGTCTCCGACCCGGTGGAATCTCGCCAGCAGGCAGCCCTGCGGCTCGGAGCCACTGACGCCGTGGGCGGCGACGCCGCTGAACTGCGCGAGGCAGTGGCCGAAGCCGCCGGCGGCCAAGGCGCCGACTACGCCTTCGAGACCGCCGGCGTAGCCGACCTGGTGAAACTCGGTCTGGAGGTAACCGGCGCAGGTGGCACGACCGTGGTGGTAGGTGCGCCACCTCCCGAGCACACCGTAGACATCGGCTCGGTCACGGTCTTCATGATCCAGCAGAAGCGCCTGGTCGGCAGCCTGCTCGGCGACTGCTGGCCAACCCGCGACATCCCCCGCCTAGTAGGCCTCTGGCAGCGCGGCGACCTAGACCTCGAGTCCATGATCACCCACCGGCTCCCCTTAGCCGGCGTAAACGAAGGCTTCGACCGCCTCAGATCCTCGAAGGGCGTCCGAACCGTCGTAGAAGTAACCCCAGCGTCGTAACGAAGGGGAGCCATAAGCCATAGACGCGAGTGACAACCGGCTCAGTCGCCGTCGCTGAGGTAGCGCCACTCTGCCCGCTTCTTGCCACCACGGCCATCGTGCCGACATGGGAGAGCCGGAGGAGTGACCTCCGGCTCTCCGTCGAAGCCTAGGGCAGATGCTCTCGAGCCTCGAGAGGGCCTGGCCAGGTGGCTGCGACGGCCTCTAAATCCACTCGCAAGGGGTTCGAGTTCCCTCAGATCCACGGTCAGCGTACCACGGGTGCTCGCATTCCGAGCAACCCGACTGGTGGTAAGGCGCTCCTAAACGAACGCCGAAGCGAACACCAGCGACACGATCGTCATCACCTTGATGAGGATGTTCATAGACGGCCCCGCAGTGTCCTTGAACGGGTCGCCGACCGTGTCGCCCACCACCGCGGCCTTGTGGGGGTCGGAACCCTTGCCGCCGTGGGCGCCGGCCTCGATGTACTTCTTGGCGTTGTCCCAGGCCCCGCCGGCGTTGGCCATGAAGATGGCCAACGCGAAGCCCGTCACCAGTGCGCCGGCCAGGAAGCCGCCCAGCGCGTCCACATCGATGAAGCCGATGACCAGCGGCACGACCACGGCCAGCGCCCCCGGCGCCAGCATCTCCCGCAGCGAGCCTCGGGTGGAGATGGCCACGCACGCCGCGGAGTCCGGCTCCACGCCGGGGGTGCCCTCGCGCAGTCCCGGGATGTCGCGAAACTGGCGACGCACCTCCTCGATCATCTTGTTGGCGGCCCGGCCGACGGCGTCGATGGTGAGCGCGGCGAACAGGAACGGCACCATCGCACCCAGGAACAGCCCGATGAACACGTCCACCGAGCCGATGTCGAGGCTCAGATTGAAGGACTCGTCGGCGTTCTCGAGGGCCACCTCGAACGACTTGAACAGCGCCAGCGCGGTCAGTGCGGCCGAGCCGACCGCGAAGCCCTTGGCGATGGCGGCGGTGGTGTTGCCCAGCGAGTCGAGCGCGTCGGTCACCTCCCGCACACTCGGGTCGAGCTCCGCCATCTCGGCGATCCCGCCCGCGTTGTCGGCTATCGGTCCGTAGGCGTCGACCGACACGACCACCCCGGTGGTGGCCAGCATCCCCACCGCGGCAACCGCGATGCCGTACACGCCGCCGAAGGTGGTGTCGCCCAGCGTCTGCTGGCCGCCCCAGTAGGCGACCAGGACGCCCACGGCGATCAGCCCGACGGAAGCGGCCACCGACACCATCCCGGCCGACACGCCCGACAGCACAGTGGTGGCAGGGCCGGTCTCGGCCTGCGAGGCGATGCGCTTCACCGGCGCGAAGTGGTCGCTGGTCCAGACCTCGGCCACCTTGCCGATGCCCCAGCCCGCGACCAGCCCGCCGATGACCGACAGCGGCAGCCCGTACCAAGCATCGAACAGGTCGCCGTCGCCGAAGAAGACTCCGCCCATGACGAGGGTCCCGATGACAGTGAGGAACGTGGCCACGGTGGTGCCCCGGTGGAGCTGCCGGGCGAGCGCCTTGACCTCGGTGCTGCCGCCGCCGCGCACCGCGAACGAGCCGATGATGGCCCCGATCATGCCGACGAAGGCGATGGCCATGGGGAACGTCAGCAGCTGCACGGTGCGGTCGGCGCTCGCGGCCTCCGCGGTCAATCCCAGGCTGAAGGCGGTCAGGGCCACCGGTGCGATGATCGAGCCCGAGTAGCTTTCGAACAGGTCGGCGCCCATGCCGGCGACGTCGCCGACGTTGTCGCCCACGGCGTCGGCGATGGTGGCCGGGTTGCGGGGGTCGTCCTCGGGGATCCCGGCCTCGACCTTGCCCACCAGGTCGCCGCCCACGTCGGCGGCCTTGGTGTAGATGCCCCCGCCCACCCTGGCGAACAGGGCGATGGAGCTGGCGCCCAGGCCGAAGGCGGTGAAGATCTCGAAGGCGTCGTTCGTGCCGATCCACTCCACGAAGAGCAGGTAGGTGAAGGTCAACCCCAGCAGCGAAAGCCCGGCCACCGAGAAGCCCATCACCGCTCCGCCCCTGAACGCGAGCGGCAGCGCCTTGGCCGGTCCGTCGATGGCCGCATTGGTGGTGCGGGCGTTGGCCATGGTGGCCACGGTCATGCCCGCGTAGCCCGCGCCCGCGGAGAGGGCCGCGCCCAGCAGGTAGCTGACGAACGACAGGGCCACCCCGGTGACGACCGGAATCAGGACGGCCATCGCCACGACGAAGCCGGCCACCCAGGTGTACTCCTGGCGCAGGAAGGCACGGGCTCCGGCCTGGATCTGCTTCATGATCGAGACCATGCGCTCGTTGCCGGCCGGCGCCGACGACACGTTCTTGTAGTAGAAGGCCGCGAGGGCGAGCGCGGCGATGGCCGACACCAGCGCGATATAGGGGATTGCTTGCAAGACACTGCTCCCTTTGAGAGTCCTAGAACCCGGCGAGCCTACTCTTGGGGGATGGATTCGGTGTCGGATGCCAAGGCCCGCCTCAGGGCCGATATGAGGTCCCGCCGCGCCGGTTTGAGTCCGGCGGCCGTGGCCGAGGCCGGTGCAGCCGTGGCCCGGCGGCTGGAAGCCTTTCCGGCGATAGCCGGGGCCCGCCGCGTCGCCGCATACCGGGCTGTACGGGGGGAGATCCCGCTCGACGTGCTGCTGGACGGTCCGCGCCGGGAAGTGTTCACGGTTCCCCGGGTGGTGGGCGACGATCTGGAGTTCGTGGCCTGGCGCGAGGGCCAGTCGTTCGCACGGGGCTCCTTCGGCATTCCCGAGCCGGCGGACGGCGCGGTGGTGGACTTCGCCGACCATGATGCGGTGCTGGTGCCGCTGACCGCTTTCGACGGGCGCTGCCACCGGCTGGGGCAGGGAGGGGGGTTCTATGACCGGGCCCTGGCGTCGCTGCCGTCCGGTGGGCCCCGGCCTGCGGCCATCGGCGTCGCCCACTCGTTCCAGCAGGTCGCCGACGTCCCTCAGGACCGGTGGGACGTGCCTCTAGACGCAGTCGCCACCGACGCCGGCATCGTGATCGCCGGCGGCGGGCTGCTCGCCTGATCACGCGGGGGTGGCGGCCGGAGGCGCCAGAGGCCGAGCGGGTGGGTCCTCGGTTGGCGGGGGTTCTGAGAGGCGCTGAGCGAGGCCTTGGCCCGAGCGGCCCTCAGGTCGCAGCGAACAAGAGCGGGAAACACAACGCTGCGCCGCGAGCAGATACATGTTCGCGACGATTTGCGGCTAGAAAATACCCGTGCATGTCATCGTGGTGGGGGCCGGCGAGGTCGGCTCCTACGTGGCTGCTCGCCTGAGCCATGAGCGCCACAACGTCGCGGTGGTCGACGTCGACGCCAACCGCTTGCGCCAGCTGGGCGCCGAGCTCGACGTGCTCACCGTGGAGGGCAGCGGCACCCATCCCAGCGTCCTCACCGACGCCGGACTCGACAGCTGCGATCTGGTGGTCTCCCTCACCAGCAACGACGAGGTGAACCTGGTGACGTCGTTGATCGCCAAGCAGCACGGCGTGGACAAGACCATCGTGCGCATCGAGTCCGAGGAGTTGCGCAGCCGGGCGTCGGCGGAGCTGCTCCAGGCGTTCGGGGCCGACCTCGTCATTGATCCCGACCGCCAGACCGCGGAGCGGATCCTGAACCTGCTCGACTACCCGGGGGCGTCGGAGATAGCGGTGATGGCCCAGGGGGAGGCCATCGTGATCGGCGCCCGGCTCGAGGCCGACGCCCCCATCGTGGGCCGGCGCCTGTCGGAGATCGCCGCCGAGTACGAGCCCGACTGGGAGTTCATGGTCGGGTCGATCTCCCGGGGCGAGGACACCTACATCCCCCGCGCCGACTACATGCTGCTGGAGGACGACCTGGTGCGGGTGGTCTGCAAGCGGCGGGCCCGTCACCGGGTGGCCAAACTCCTCGGCTTGGGAACCGGCGCCGTCCGCCACGTGCTGCTGCTCGGCGGGGGCCGCACCGGCGAGATGCTGGCGGCCCGGCTGGTGTCGAGGGGAGTGGAGGTGGTCATCGTCGAGCGCGACGCCGGCCGGGCCTTGGAGTTGGCCGAGCGCCTGCCCGATGTGCAGGTGTTCGAGGGCGACATAACCGACGCCGACCTCCTCGAGGAGACAAACCTCGGCCGGTTCGACGCGGTGGCCGCGCTGACCGGCGAGGACGAGTCGAACATCCTGGCCTGCCTCTACGCCAAGTCTGTGGGCGCGTCGGAGACGATCGCGGTGGTGCACAAGCTGGCCCTGCTGTCGCTGCTGGACTCCGCCGGCGTCGACGTGGCCCTGTCGCCCCGGACCGCCACCGCCGACGGCGTGATGCGCTTCGTGCGCGGCGACGTGGCCGCGGTGGCCACCTTCCTGGAGTCCGACGCCGAGGTGCTGGAGCTCGAAGTGGCGAGGGGCTGCCCCGCCGATGAGGCCCTCGTGAAGGATCTCAAGCTGCCCAAGGGCGTGCTCATCGGGGCCATCGTGCGCGACGGCAAGCCGCAGATCGCCCGAGGCCGGAGCCGGCTGCGCGGACGCGACCATGTGGTCGCCTTCGCCACCCCGGGCTCGGTGAGGGAGGTCCATCGGCTGTTGACGTGCGAAGACTAGAGGCCGAGCGGACAGGCGGCGATCGGTGCAGGTCCTCGCGAGCCGCGGAGCGAGGCCGCGGCCCGAGCGGCCCGTGAGCGCCGGCGAACGAGAGCGGGAGCGACACCGTTGCGAGGCGACGGACTCTTGAGCGGTTTGCGCTCACGACTAGGCGGTGCGGGGGGGCGACCGGCTGGCGGCTTGAGACGCTTGGGCGGTCTGCGTCGCACCCGTCCGCTGCTCCCCGGTCCGACGGAGCGGCCGCCGGCCCGGATCGTGTCCTGGGCGTTCGCCTCGATCGTCGATGCGGGCCTCGTGCTCGGCGTGGCCACCATGGTGTGCGGCCTCGCCGGGATCGGCGACGACAACGCCGACGCGGTCGCGTTCGCCTGCGTCGGGGCGGTGTGCGCCGTCCTGGCAGCCGTGGCCAGACGGCGGGTCGCGCCGCCGGCCCGGCCCGGAACAGGCCGGGTGTTCGCCGGCATCGGACTCCTCTGGACGGTGCTGGTGTTGTTCGGCACCGTCCTCTATGCGGCCACCGGCAGCCTGGCCCGCCTCGACGACGCCTTGGTCGAGTCCGCAGCCGGCTTCACCACCACCTCTCTCACGCTCCTGGGCGCGGCCGAGGCGTCGCGGTCGGTCCTGCTGTTCAGGGCGGCCACCAGTTGGGTGGGGGGTCTGATAGCGGTGTGGATCGGCGTGGTGACCCTCCCGGTGGTGCTGCGGTCCACGGCCCTGATCGGCTACACCACCGGGAGCAGGGGGCTGGACCTCGTGCCCAGCGCCGCCACGGGCAGGCGCCGGGTGCTCATCCTCTATTCGGGATTCACCGCGGCCTGCGTAGTCGCCTACCTGCTGACCGGGCTCGGTGTGACCGAGGCGCTGGTCGTGGGCCTGGGCACCGCCTCCACCGGGGGATTCACCGGGCAGGCCGACTCGCTGGCCGGCTACGGAGGCGCCACCCAGGCGGTCGCCGGCGCCGGGATGTTCCTGGCCGGCGCGGGGATCTTCGTGATCTGGTGGATCGCCCGGGGCCGGCTCCGTCCCCTTTGGCGCTCCCAGGAGCTCCGGGCGTTCGTTGTGCTGCTCGCGGCAGCAACCGCCGCGATGGCCCTGCACCGTGGCGTCGGCTGGGGCGAGGCCGCCTTCATGGCGGTGTCGGCCATGAGCACCACCGGGTTCGCGATCGTCGACTGGACGGCGTGGGGGGCCGCCACCACGGTGATCATGCTGGTCGCGGCCGGGATCGGCTCCATGATGGGCTCGGCCGGCGGCGGCATGCGGGTCATGCGGGTCCAGCTGCTCATGGGCTCGGCGGGCGGAGAGCTGCGCCGCCAGCTCGACCCGTACGCGGTCGTGTTGGTGCGACGCGACCAGGAGACCCTCTCCCAGCGCACCCTGGACCGCCTGGGCGGCCACCAGGTCGCCTACGTGGTCCTGGTGGGGCTCGGGGCCATGCTGCTGGGCGTCTCCGGTGTGTCGCTGCTGGGCAGCGTGTGGGGGTCGGTGAGCGCGGTGACCACCTTCGGTCCCGCGGTGGGGGAGATCGGCGCCTTCGGCCTGCTCGAAGGCGTGGACCGGGCGGAGCGGCTGGCCCTGGTGCCGCTGATGATGGGCGGCCGGATGTCGGTGCCCCCGGTGCTGGCCGGCGTCGGCCTCGTACTGAGCACCTACCGGACCATGCAGCGGCGGGTCCGCTTCTCCGTCCGGCTGGCGTCGCGCCGCCGCAGCACCGCGGGCCAATCCGGATCCGACGATGGCTAGCGACACGGTCGTGGGGGCCGCGCCGGCCGGCCCGGGCCCGCTGAGGAAGCGGTTCGACTCCACGACCATGCACATCCTCGGCATCGCCCTGGCGGCGGTGTCGCTCGGGATGCTGGGCTGCACGCTCCTGGAGGCAGTCACCAGCCGGCGGGACACGGCCGCGCTGGGAGTGTCGGCGCTGCTGGCCGGCACGGCAGGAGGGCTGCTGTGGTACGCCACCGTGCCGGGCGCGATCCGCATGCGTCAGGTCTTCGCCACCGTCTCGTGGACATGGATCCTGACGACTGTGGTGGGCGCCCTTCCCTTCGTGCTGGCCGGGACCTTCGCCGCGCCCGGCGTCGGGTTCGTCGAGCAGATCGTCAACAGCGTGTTCGAGTCGGCGTCGGGCTTCTCGGCCAGCGGCTCCACCGTCCTGTCGGACTTCGAGTCCCCGGGCCGCGGCCTGATGATGTACCGCCAGCTCACCCACTGGTACGGGGGCATGGGGGTGGTGGTGCTGGCGGTGGCGGTGCTGCCGTTCCTCGGCGTCGGCGGCCTGGAGCTCATCACCGCGGAGTTGCCGGGCACGTCCTCGGACCGTCTCGCCCCGAGGGTGAGCGAGACGGCCCGGAGGCTCTGGCTGGTCTACATCGGCTTCACGGCCTGCGCGGCGATGGCGTTCTATGCGGCGGACGGCTTCTCCTCCCTCTACGACGCGGTGGCCCACGCGTTCACGTTCGCGGCCACCGGCGGCTTCTCGGTGCACGCCGACTCGATCGGCCACTACGACAGCGTGGCGGTGGAGACGGTGGCGATCGTGTTCATGATCCTGGGCGGCACCAGCTTCTCGCTGCACTGGCGTCTGGTGGCCACCCGCACCGTGGGATACCACCGCAACAGCGAGTTCCGGACGTACCTCGCGATGCTGGCCGTTTGCTCGGCCGTCATCGTGGTCATCATCTGGCTCGAGAACGGCCTGCCGCTGGGGTCGTCGATCCGGGCCGCGGTGTTCACCGTGGCGTCGCTGGGGACGAGCACCGGGCTGTCCAACGCGACCGGGCCGGGCTCGCCCGGCGACTACGTCGCCTGGGTGGCCGGGGCGCAGCTGGTCCTGCTGCTGTTGATGGTGGTGGGCGGCTGCACCGGCTCGACGTCGGGCGGCATCAAGGTGATGCGAATGAGGGTGCTGGGCCTGATGATGCTTCGATCGGTCCAGCACACCCAGACGCCCCGGGCCATCATCCCGATCCGGCTCGGCGCCGACAGCGTCCGCGAGACCGTCGTGTCGCGGGCGGCCGGGTTCTTCCTGCTGCACTTCCTGCTGATGATGGCCGGGCTGCTGGCGGTGACCTCGCTCGGCGGGGAGCTGGAGACCTCGCTGGGAGCCGTCGTCTCGGCGCTGGGGAACATGGGACCGGCACTGGGCGAGGCCGGTCCGACCTCCAACTACGCGGTCGCCTTCACGCAGCCGGCCAGGCTGGTGCTGGCCCTGCTCATGGTGATCGGCCGGCTGGAGATCTTCCCGATCCTGCTGACGGGCGCGGGCCTCGTCACCGGCGCCTACCGCGGCTCGATGCGGCAGGGCCGCCACTCCGTGCGGTGGACGGCCCGCCGCCTGGAGGACATCGCCGAGTCCAGATCCGACGATGAGTCCGACGATGCAGATGTGTAGGTTCCCGACTCCCTCTCGGCCTGTTCGCGTTGATCGAGGCCGCTTCTGGAGTTGACGGACAGAGGGATCCGTCCGGTAGGTTGTCTCAACGCGTCTCGAGCGGTGAGCGGCCAATGACGTCCCTCCCGCCGCCGTGCTAGCCGCGGTTCGGGCACAGCCAGTCCTGCCTGAGAAGCGCTGCCAACGACGATCCAGCCTTCCGCGAGGAGACCGATGGCTGCCGACCCCGTACAGCCCCAGGGCCTCTACGACCCGCAGAACGAGCACGACGCCTGTGGTGTCAGCTTCGTGTGCAACATCAGCGGGAAGGCCTCCCACAGTGTGGTGGCCCTGGGCGTGCGGGCCCTGTGCAATCTCGAGCATCGGGGGGCACTGGGCGCCGACCCGCTCACGGGCGACGGCGCCGGCATCCTGATCCAGATACCCGACCGGTTCCTGCGCGACGTGGTGGACTACGAGCTCCCGCCCGCGGGCCAGTACGCCACCGGCATCGGGTTCCTGCCTCCCGCCCACCACGACGCCGAGAAGGCGGCGGCCCAGGTGGAGCGCATCGTGCGGTCCGAGGGACTCCATGTGATCGGGTGGCGCGACGTCCCCGTCGACACCGCCGTGTTGGGATCGGGCTCGCGGGCGGCGATGCCCAGCTTCCGCCAGGTGTTCATCGTCGGCGACGACCTCGCGGGCATCGACCTGGACCGGCGGGTCTACATCGTGCGCAAGCGCATCGAGCACGAGATCGGGCCGGAGGGCGCCGGCTACGAGGCGGCCGAGGACGACGACGCGGCCATGGGCAACGCGGCACCGCCCCACACCGGCGTCTACTTCCCGAGCCTCAGCGCCCGGACGCTGGTCTACAAGGGGATGCTGATGTCCCGCCAGCTCACGTCGTTCTATGCCGATCTGCGCGACGAGCGGATCGAGAGCGCGCTGGCGCTGGTCCACTCCCGCTTCTCCACCAACACCTTCCCGTCGTGGCCGCTGGCCCACCCCTACCGCATGATCGCCCACAACGGCGAGATCAACACCATCGCCGGCAACCGCAACTGGATGCGGGCCCGTGAGACGCTGCTGTCGTCTCCGTCGCTGGAGAGCCTGGAGAGGGCCTTCCCCATATGCACGCCCGGCGCCAGCGACACCGCCGGCTTCGACGAGGTGCTCGAACTACTGACGCTGGGCGGCTACTCGGTGGCCGAGGCGGTCCTGATGATGATCCCCGAGCCTTGGGAGCATCACGCCGAGATGGCCGCCGAGCGCAAGGCCTTCTACCAGTACCACGCCACCCGCATGGAGCCTTGGGACGGCCCGGCCTCGATCGCGTTCACCGACGGGACCGTGATCGGCGCGGTTCTCGACCGCAACGGGCTGCGTCCCTCGCGCTACATGGTCACCAGCGACGGTCTGGTGGTCATGGCGTCGGAGACCGGCGTGATCGATGTTCCCCAGAGTTCGGTGGTGGAGAAGGGCCGCCTGCAGCCCGGGCGCATGTTCCTGATCGACACCGCCGAGGGCCGCATCGTGCGCGACGACGAGATCAAGGACCGCCTGGCCTCGGCCCGTTCCTACGGCCAGTGGCTGGACCAGAACCTGGTGCACCTCGACGACCTGCCCCGCCGCGATGTGCCCCGCCGCGACGAGTGGTCGCTGGTACAGCGCCAGCAGATGTTCGGCCACACCCACGAGGAGCACCGCCTGCTGCTGGCTCCCATGGCCATCGACGGCAAGGAAGCGTTGGGCTCGATGGGCACCGACACGCCGCCGGCGGTGCTGTCGGACCGGGCCCGGCCGATCTACGACTACTTCAAGCAGCTCTTCGCGCAGGTCACCAACCCGCCGCTGGACGCCATCCGGGAGGAGCTCGTCACCTCGCTCTACGCCCGGGTCGGCCCCGAGGGCAACCTCTTCGATCCGCAGCCGTCGTCGTGCCGGACCGTTCACCTCGACAGCCCGGTCATCACCGACGAGGAGCTGGCCCGGCTGGTCGGCATCGACGGGCCCGGGGGACTCGGGGACTTCCATGCCGAGGTGCTCAGCGCGCTGTACCCGGTCGCCGACGGAGGCGAGGGCCTGCTCCGCGCCCTGGACGGACTCTGCGAGGCGGCCTCGGAAGCCATCGCCGCGGGAGCCAGCATCCTGGTGGTGTCCGACCGGGGCAGCGACGAGCGGATGGCGCCCATCCCGTCGCTGCTGGCCGTCTCCGCCGTGCACCAGCACCTGGTGCGGGAGCGCACCCGCACCCGGGTGGGGCTGGTGTCGGAGTCCGGCGACGCCCGCGAGGTCCACCACCTCTGCCTGCATCTCGGCTACGGCGCCAACGCGGTCAACCCCTACCTGGCCTTCGAGACCATCACGCAGATGGTGTCGGAGGGACTCCACGGCCTGGACCCGTCGTCGGGGGTCGAGGCCGCCCACCGCAACTTCGTGAAGGCTGCGTGCGCAGGAATTCTCAAGGTGATGTCGAAGATGGGCATCTCCACGGTGGCCTCCTACACCGGCGCCCAGATATTCGAGGCCATCGGACTGGGGCCCGAACTGGTGGACAAGCACTTCACCGGAACGGCCAGCCGCCTGGGAGGCATCGGCACCGACGAGATCGCGGCCGCGGTGGCGGTGCGCCACCGGCGGGCCTTCCCGGCGAACGCCACCCGGCGGGCCCATCGAACCATCGAGGCCGGCGGCGAGTACCAGTGGCGGCGCGAGGGCGAGTACCACCTGTTCAACCCCGAGACGGTGTTCAAGCTGCAGCACGCCACCCGAGAGCGTCGCTTCGACGTCTTCCGGGAGTACACCCGGCGCGTCGACGACCAGTCCATCCGCCTGGGAACGCTGCGGGGGTTGTTCCGCCTGCGCACCGGTGAGCGTCCTGCTGTGCCGCTCGACGAGGTCGAGCCGGTGGCCGAGATCGTCAAGCGCTTCGCCACCGGCGCCATGAGCTACGGATCGATCTCCAAGGAGGCCCACGAGACGCTGGCCATAGCCATGAACCGCATAGGGGGCAAGTCCAACACCGGCGAGGGCGGCGAGGACGCCGACCGCTACATCCCCGACCCCAACGGCGACCTGAGGCGCAGCGCGGTGAAGCAGGCCGCTTCGGGCCGCTTCGGGGTGACCAGCGAGTACCTGGTCAACGCGGACGACATCCAGATCAAGATGGCCCAGGGAGCCAAGCCCGGCGAGGGGGGCCAGCTGCCGGGCCACAAGGTCTATCCGTGGATAGCCAAGACCCGCCACTCCACGCCGGGGGTCGGTCTCATCTCCCCGCCTCCCCATCACGACATCTACTCCATCGAGGACCTGGCCCAGCTGATCCACGACCTCAAGAACGCCAACCCCTCGGCCCGCATCCACGTGAAGCTGGTGGCCGAGGTGGGGGTGGGCACGGTGGCCGCCGGGGTGTCCAAGGCCCACGCCGACGTGGTGCTCATCTCCGGCCACGACGGCGGCACGGGAGCGTCGCCGCTGACGTCCATCAAGCACGCCGGCGCGCCCTGGGAGCTGGGACTGGCCGAGACCCAGCAGACGCTGCTGCTCAACGACCTGCGCGACCGCATCGTGGTGCAGGTCGACGGCCAGCTCAAGACCGGTAGAGATGTGGTGATAGCCGCTCTGCTGGGGGCCGAGGAGTTCGGCTTCGCCACCGCGCCCCTGGTGGTGATGGGCTGTGTGATGATGCGGGTGTGCCACCTCGACACCTGCCCGGTCGGCGTGGCCACCCAGAACCCCGAACTGCGCAAGAAGTTCTCGGGACAGCCCACCTTCGTGGTCAACTTCTTCGAGTTCATCGCCGAAGAGGTGCGGGAGATGCTGGCGGAACTCGGCTTCCGCAGCATCGAGGAGGCCGTCGGGCAGGTCGAGATGCTCGACGTGGCCGGCGCGGTCGAGCATTGGAAGGCGTCGGGGTTGGACCTCACGCCCATCCTGCACCTGCCGACCGTCCCCGAGGATGCCGTGCGTCACCAGCGAGCGGAGCAGGACCACGGCTTGGACCGGGCCCTCGACCAGATGCTGATCCAACTGGCCGAGGGCGCCCTGTCCGACAGCCGTCCGGTGACCATCGACATCCCTATCCGCAACACCAACCGCACGGTGGGAACGCTGCTGGGCAGCGAGGTGACCCGGCGCTACGGCGCGGCCGGCCTGCCCGACGACACCATCGTGGTGAACTTCACCGGCTCGGCCGGAACGTCCTTCGGGGCGTTCGTGCCCCGCGGCATAACGCTGCGCCTCGAGGGCGACGCCAACGACTACGTCGGCAAGGGCCTGTCGGGCGGTCGCATCGTCGTGCGCCCGCCGGCCGACGCCAACTTCGCGGCGGAGCACAACGTCATCGCGGGCAACGTCATCGGCTACGGCGCCACGTCGGGCGAGATGTACCTGCGGGGCCTGGTGGGGGAGCGGTTCTGCGTGCGCAACTCCGGGGCCGTCGCGGTGGTGGAAGGAGTCGGCGACCACGGGTGCGAGTACATGACCGGCGGGCGCACGGTGGTCCTGGGCCCGGTGGGCCGCAATTTCGCGGCCGGGATGTCGGGCGGTATCGCCTTCGTCTACGACCCCGGCGGCAAGCTGCCGGTGCGGGTGAATCCCGAGATGGTGGAGCTGGAGGAGCTCGACGGCGAGGACTTCGTGTGGCTGCGGCACCGGGTGGAGCACCATCGCCACGAGACCGGCAGCGAGGTGGCGGCTCGGCTGCTCGGCGACTGGGCCTCAGCCTCGAAGAAGTTCGTCAAGGTGATGCCAGTCGACTACAAGCGGGTGCTCCTGGCGGCTGAGCAGGCCCGGGTCGAGGGCATCGACGAGGTGGCCGCGGTGATGGCCGCGGCCCACGGGTGACCAGAGAGTCCGATGGCTGATCCGCGGGGGTTCCTGACCCACACCCGGGAGCTCCCGACCCGCCGGCCGGTGCCGGTACGGCTGCGCGACTGGCACGAGGTGTACGAGCACTTCCCGGCGGACAAGCTCCGGCAGCAGGCGTCGCGCTGCATGGACTGCGGGATCCCGTTCTGCAACAGCGGCTGCCCCCTCGGCAACCTGATCCCCGACTGGAACGACCTGGTGTACCGGGATCACTGGCGGCGGGCCATCGAGCGCCTGCACGCCACCAACAACTTCCCCGAATTCACCGGTCGGCTGTGCCCCGCGCCCTGCGAGGCGGCCTGCGTTCTGGGCATCCACGAGCCTCCGGTCACGATCAAGCAGGTCGAGGTGGAGATAGTCGATCGGGCCTGGGCCGAGGGCTGGATCGTGCCTCAGCACCCTGCGGTCCACACCGACCGCCGGGTGGCCGTGGTGGGGTCGGGCCCGGCTGGACTGGCCGCGGCCCAGCAGCTGAGCAGGGCCGGCCACGAAGTGGTCGTGTTCGAGCGGGCCGACCGCATCGGCGGTCTGCTGCGCTACGGCATCCCCGAGTTCAAGATGGAGAAGCGCCATCTCGACCGCCGGCTGGACCAGATGGAGGCCGAGGGAACCGAATTCCGGGCGGGTGTGGACGTCGGCTCCGACGTGACCGCCGAGGAGCTGCAGGACTCCTTCGATGCGGTGGTGCTGGCTTGCGGGGCCACGGCCTGGCGCGATCTTCCCATTCCGGGACGGGAGTTGCGGGGCGTGTACCAGGCCATGGAGTACCTGCCGCTGGCCAACCGGGTGCAGGAGGGCGACCTCGACTCTTCGCCCATCACCGCGGAGGGCAGGCGGGTGGTGATCATCGGCGGGGGCGACACCGGGGCCGACTGCCTCGGGACGGCCCACCGCCAGCGGGCCGCCTCGATCCGGCAGTTCGAGATCATGCCCCGCCCGCCCGACGAGCGTCCCGACGCCAACCCGTGGCCGACATGGCCCATGATCTACCGGGTGTCCTCGGCCCACGAGGAGGGCGGCGAGCGCGACTACGCCATCAATACCACCGAGTTCATCGGCGACGGCGAAGGCAATCTGGCCGCGCTGGCCACCGTTCGGGTAGAGCAGTCGTTCCGGGATGGTCGGATGCACTTCGCCCCGATTCCGGGGACCGAGGAGGAGATTCCCGCGGAGATGGTCTTGCTGGCCATGGGCTTCGTGGGTCCCGAGCGGGGCCCGCTGATCGAGCAGTTCGGGGTGGATCTGGATAGTCGGGGCAACGTGGTCCGCGACGAGAACTGGGCCACGAACGTTGGTGGCGTGTACGTGTGCGGCGACATGGGCCGGGGTCAGAGTCTCATCGTGTGGGCCATAGCCGAGGGCCGGGCCTGCGCGGCGGCCGTTGACGCCTTCTTGACGGGCTCTACCGGTCTGCCTTCGGTGGTCGAGCCGACTTCGATGCCGTTGGCGTAGATGTTGCTTGAAACATCCTGAAACAGGCTGATATAGTTGCCGCCGCAGTCGGGATCGGCTTCGTCGTCGGCGAGAAAGGCTTCCCCTCGAAGCTGGTGACGACGAGAGGGGCCACGATGGCTGTCACAGAGGTGGAGCGCCACAACCTGGTGCAGGGATTGATCGATACTCTCGGGGAGGAGCGCACGGAGATTCTGATGAAGTGCATTCTGCCCGAGGGCTGGGACCAGTTGGCCACCAAGCAGGACGTCGAGCTTGCCGAGGAGCGGCTGCGCGCCGAGTTCGGCGAGAAGTTCGGTGAGCTGCGAGCCGAGCTCGGCGAGAAGTTCGGTGAGCTGCGGGGCGAGTTCGGCGAGAAGTTCGGTGAGCTGCGGGGCGAGTTCGGCGAGTTGCGGGGAGAGGTCAAGGAGCTGAAGGGCTACGTCGACTCGGCTCTGGCCAAACAGACGCGCATCTACCTGCTGGCGATGGTCGGCTTCGTGATAATGGTGTGGGCCTCTGCCCTTGCGCCCCAGTTCCTCTAGTTGCGCCCCACTTCGGCCTCCCGGATCGCAGCAGGCGGGGCCTCCCGGTCGGCGGGTCCTGTCGCAGCACCCGTTCGGACGGCGGGCCGGCGCCCAATGCCGACCGCCCGGGCACTGCGCCACCCCCCGGCCTGGCGGGCCGCGCTCCGGCTCACGGCCTCCGTGGTCGCAGCCCTGTCTGTGGTCGCTTCCGGGTGTGGGTCCGATGTCCCTGGTGGGGGAGAGGGGCCGACGCCTGTAGTCGAACCGGCTCCGCTGGAGGCCGAAGACGGAGCTGATAATGAGATCGGGAACGGCGAGGAGGATGTTGCCGAGCCTTCGATGACCACTGAACCACCTGCCGAAGTCGTGGTCGAGGAGGCGCCGGACGAGGCCGTTGAAGACGAGACCGTTGAGTATGCGACGGTTCGGTTTGTCAGCCAGAACATCTTGCATGGGGTTGGGTGTTCGCTGGAGAGTGACTCTTGTTCGGTGACGGAGCGGGTGGCTTTGTTCATGGAGCAGTTGGTGGCGGCGGGGTGTCCGGAGCTGGTTTCGATTCAGGAGGCCAACCAGCGGATCGTGGGGCTGGTCGGGGCTGAGGCTGACGTCTGTGGTTACGAGGTGGTTTGGGATGACGATCCGGGGCTCGACCGCGAGGTTGTGCTGACCACTCTGGAGGTGGTCCGCGCGCAGCGACGGGTGCTGGCCGACCGGTTCCGCTCGGCGTACCTGGTGAGAGTGGCGTCGCCGATCGGCGTAGTGGACTTCCTGACCACCCACCTGGCCTCGGGGAGCGACGACCGGGCCTGCAGCGTCGAGCTGTGCCCGCCGCCGTGCGACCCGGCCGGGAGCCTGCGAGCGTGCCAGGCCCGGCAGGTGCTCGAGTTCGCCCGCGAGGCGGCCGCGCCCGGTGGTGTGACCGTCGTCGGGGGTGACCTGAACGACATGGCCGGCAGTCCGACGTTGGCGGTGTTCGGCGAGGCCGGGCTCGTGGACTCGCATCTGGCCGCGGGTCACGCCGAGTGTGATGCGGCCACCGGTGCGGGCTGTACGGCCGGCCGCGACGACGCGACTTTGGACGACATGGCCGATCCGGCCAGTCTCCAGCGCAGGCGCATCGACTACCTGCTGTATTCGGCGCCGGGCCGGGACTGCGCGGTGGCCGGCGGCACTGGGCTGTTCAACGCCGAGCCCGCGCCAGGCGAGTTGGCCTTCCCGTCCGACCACACCGGCGTGGAGCTCGCCCTGGCCTGCGATGCGGCCGGGGTCGGTCAGGCCGCGGCGGACCTGGCCCTGCCCGACGAGCCCGAGCCGCCGGCCGAAGCCCGGGGCCAGCCTGTCGATTCGGTCACGGCTCAAGCGATCACCACCGCGTTCGAGGTCTTCTTCGATGGGTCCCTCGCCGACATCGAGGCGCGCATCGACCAGATCGAGGACTTTGCCGGGATGCGGGAGGCCGCCCGCCTGACGTTTGAGAGCTCCGGCGACGCGGGCGCCGCCGTCCGGGGCCGGGTCGACTCGATCTCGCGGACCTCGACCACAACGGCCGAGGTCGCCTACTCGATCCTGTTGAACGAGCAGGTCATCTTCGACGGTCGGATCGGCGAGGCGGTACTGGCCGGCGGTCACTGGTTCGTGTCGAGGGCCACGTTCTGCGATCTCGTGGCTCTGTCGCCCGCAGCCGGAGAGGTAGCGGTCTGCTGATTAGGTCTTTCCGCTCTTGTTCGCTTCGCTCACGGGCCGCCGGGCCCTGGGGCCTCGCAAGCTCGGCCTCAGGCCAGGGAGGCGAAGACGATCACGTTGTCCTCGTAGGTCCTCACTCCGAAGTCGAAGTCGCCGCCGCAGGTGACCAGCCGGAGTGTCGGTTGCTCGGTCGGCCCGTAGACCGCGTCGGTGGGGAACTCGTCCTTGTCGTGACGCTCGGTAGCTTCGACCACGTAGGTGATGGTCGATCCGTCCACCCGGTCGATGTGGATCTCGTCGCCGGGGTCCAGGTACTTGAGGTAGAAGAACACCGCCGGGCCCTCCTCCTGGGAGTCCACATGACCGAGAATCACGGCCGGTCCGGTTTCGCCCGGCTCGGGGCCGCCCAGCCACCACCCCGCTTGGTCCGGGTCCTCCGGCACCTCGATCGAGCCGTCTTCTTGGAGGCCGAGGGGGATGATGGACGCTTCCACCTCGAGCCTCGGGATGCGGATGACCGCGGGGTTGGGCGCCTGCATCCGGGCGTCGGCGACCGCGTCGAGGCGCAAGTGGTCGGCCAACGGCGAGTAGTCCCACGACGCCGCCGCGATACCGGCACCGGCGGCTGTTGTGACCGGGGCCAGGTCGGGCTCGGCGGCTGAGGCCGACGGCTCCACCGCGATGAGCGTCGTTCCTGCGCTGGTCGTCGTCGCTTCTGTGTCGGTCGCAGGCGCTGTCGTGTCGGTCGCAGGCGCTGTCGTGTCGGTCGTCGACGTCTCCGTCGCGGCTGCTGGCGCTTCCGTCGCGACCGTCGGCGTCGACTCTTGAGCGGCTGTGGCCGGGGCGTCGGCGGCCGCGGCGTCGCTCGAGGTTGTCGATGTCGAACCGGTGGGCGTTGGAACGACGGTGCGGGCGGGGTCGGAGCTGCAGGACGCGACTGCGGCAGCGGCGATGAGTGCCGCTGCCGCAGTCCGCAGTCTTGCCGCTGAGGGCTTGGTGTTCGCCATGAACTCCCGCCCCTTAGCGGGTTGGTCGTCTGTTAGGCGTGGCGCCGAGAGACGATCGCAGCCCCGCCGAGCAGGACGACGGCCGCGAGGGTGGCGGCCAGCGGGACGGCCACGCTGTTGCCGCCGGATCCTGCCAGGCCTCCGTAGCCGGTCTCGGCTGGACCGTCAGGGGCCATGTCATCGCCCATGTCCTCCGCGATGAAGAGCACTGGAGCAGCGCTGTCCTCAGTGCTGGCGGCATCCCCGGCGCCGAACGCGAAGTTCCCCGGGACATCGTGGGTGACCTCCACGGTGAACGTGCCGTCACCTCCGACAGGCACCGGCCCACCGAGGGGTGCGAGGATGCAGTCGTCCTGACCCATGCCCGACAAAGCGCCAAGGATCGCGTCGGTTGACGACGCAGTCGTGAGCTGCTCGCCGGGGACGGTGCAGGGCACGATGAAGACGATCAGGCCCGGACTCCAGCCCGATCCGGTGAGCGTGAAGGTGTAGGTCCCCGGTCCTTCCACGGCCGGCGGATCTGCTGTGAGCAACGGCCCGTCCTGCGCGCTCGCCTGGCTCGTCAGGGCCAACAGGGCCAACACGCTCGCCACGGCCGTCAGTGCCATGATTCTCTTCATCGGTTCTGTCCTTTCTTCGGTATGTGAAACCCTGCTCCAAGCGGGTTGGTTGGTCGGTAGGCGTTGCGTCGGGCAACCAGCGCGGCACCGCCGAGCAGGGTCACTGCGGCGATGGTAGCGGCCAGCGGGACGGCCAGGCTGTTGCCGTTGGATCCGGCTGCGCCGCCGAAGCCCGTCTCGGCTGCACCCTCGGGCGCCATGTCGTCACCCATGTCGTCCATCGGCTCGCCGACGAATACCGGCACAGCGGCAGACTCCGTCTGTGCGGCGTCGCCGGCGATCCATACAAAGTTCTGGCCCACTGTCCCCGTGACGGTGACGCTGAAGGTGCCGTCGGCGCCGACAACTGTCGGCGTCAGGCTGGCGAGGTTGCAATCGGTCTGGCCGATGGCCGCTATTGCGGCGGCGACGTTATCGGGGGTCATCGGCTCGCCGGGGGCGGTGCACGGCAGCACGAACAGGGCAAGCCCGGCGGTGAATCCGGCACCGCTGACAGTGAAGGTGTAATCGCCCTCGGCCGGCACGTAGGCGGGGTCCGCTGTCAGGGACGGCCCGTCCTGCGCGCTCGCCTGGCTCGTCAGGGCCAACAGGGCCAACAAGCTCGCCGCGACTGTCAGTGCCATGATTCTCTTCATCTCGTTGTCCTGTCGTCGAGCCGTCAACTCTGTTGCTGCCCTACCTGAGTTCCCGTCGCACGCCGCATGGCCCCCAACCGCAACTGCGGGGAAGTATACACAGCCGCAGGTGGAGGGCTTCAGCCGGTAAACGCGACTGCGGCAGCGACGATGATTGCCGCTGCCGCAGTCGTTCGTTGGCTGATCAGGGATGGGCGTTCGCCATGAACTCCCTACCCGAGCGATTGGTCTGTTAGGCGCTGCGCCGAGTGACGATCGCAGCCCCGCCGAGCAGGACTGCTGCTGCCAGGGTTGCGGCCAGCGGCACGGCAATGCCGTTGCCGTCGGAGCCGGCGCTGCCGCCGAAGCCTGTGGCCGCGGGGCCCTCGGGAACCATGTCGTCGCCCATGTCGGCCATGTCGTCGTCAGCCATGTCGTCGTCAGCCATGTCGTCGTCAGCCATGTCGTCGTCGCCCATGTCGTCGTCGCCCATGTCGTCGTCGCCCATGTCGTCGTCGGCCATGTCGTCGTCGGCCATGTCGTCGTCGGCCATGTCGTCCATGTCGGCGTCGTCCATGTCGTCCATGTCGTCCATGTCGTCCATGTCGTCCATGTCGTCGTCTTCAGCCGGTGGCTCGCCGATCTTGATGACGACAGCAACAGCAGCATCCGGATTCTGATGGAACACGAAGAGCACAAGCCCGGAAGCCGGAACGTTGACCGTCACCGACGTCGAGAAGGATCCGCCACTGACCGTTGCCATGTGGGGCGAGAACACACTGGGTGCACAGCCCGCGATGACCGATCCCTGGTTGATGTCCGCAGGCGGGCTACCGTTCCAGCCGGGACACTCGGCGATGCCGACGTTGTTCTGGAAGCCGGAGCCCGAGAGCGCGATCGTGTGAGTGCCGGCCGAGCTGACGTACTCAGGGTCGGCCGTGACCGTTGCCTCCTGTGCGTGCGCCTGGCTTGTCAGCACAAACAGGGCCAACACGCTCACAGCGGCCGTGAGTGCCATGATCTTCTTCATCTGTGACTGTCCTTTCATGGAGCCAGCAGCTCCCCGATGTGCTTGTTCCAAGCTCCCCCTTGCGCGCACCGCGGGCGCACGCAAGCGTAGCTGCGGGGGAGTATACACACTTGCCGTCGGCGGTTTCAGTGCATGACCGTGGCCGGGACGCGACGGAGCCCCGAGTAGCCTCCCGGCTTGCGCCGCTCAACTTCTCGGGGCTCCGATTGCGCCTATCCACCGACCGCATCCTCCCGGCGGATTCTGCGGTACTCCGGAGCACATCGCCGTATCCGGCTCCGTGCCCTGACCCCCGCCCCGGACGGCTCCGTGGCGTTGGCCTGGATCACCCGGCGATGCCCGTCGGCACCTCCTGAGACTCCGGTTCTCCCCGCTCCCCGTCGGGATCGGACTCGACCCGGCGCCTCGGCGACACACTCACCTGGAGGCGGTTCCAGTGACTCCCTCCCACACCCGGCGGTGTGATCGGTCGTCGCCGGGCCTCCCGGCGATGGCGATCCTTCTCCGACCTTGCGGTCACCCTCCCCCGTCGGGGATTCCTGCCGCTTGCTCGGAGGAGAACCTCCGTGTCCCCGGCTGACCCGCCGGCTCCGGGGAGCCGGCCTGGCTGGCTGGGCGCCCTCTGCGGACCGCTCCATCAACTCCGCTCCGCTGCTCCGGGCCGAAACCCTCGGCTGCTGGTCCGGTGTCTCTGTCGCTGCTCACTTCGGACACTGGGCATCTTGCGGGGTTCGCGCTGGGTTGTCAACCCGAAAACGCGAAATCCCCATCGAGATCCCGAACATTCTCAAGAAATCCCCAAGCACGGCCCAGTTATGCACAGTGCGGTCACAACTCAGCGTCGCTCAGGGGGCCGCGGGCGGGCTTCCGGCGGCCGCTTCACGCCGTCCAGTAGCCCCGTTCGATCATCACCTGGCGCAGCGCGGCAGGCCGGTCGGTCATGATTCCATCGACCCCCATGTCGAGGAGCCGGTGCATCTCGGCCGGCTCGTCGATGGTCCAGACGTGCACTGCCACCCCGTGACGATGGGCCGCGTCCAGCACCGCGGGCCGTACCAGCGTCAGTCCCTTGGCGCGGACCGGCACCTGGGCGGCGTGGAAGTCGAACGACGCCGGCGCGGCCAGACGGGCCGAGGCGGCCAGCAGGCGTGCGATGCCGCGGGGCCCGGCACCGACGCACAGCGAGGCCCCGATCTGGTCGCGCACCCGCCTGGTGCGGCGGTCCGAGAACGAGCACACGCATACCCGATCGATCGCGCCCGTCCGGCGGAGCACCTCCACCAGCGGCCCGACCGCGGCGTCGCTCTTGGGATCGATGTTGATCCTGGTGTCCGGCAGCTCCTCGAGGAGCTCGTCGAGGAGCAGGATCGGGTCGGTGCCGGCCACCAGGGCCTGCCGAACCTGATTCCAGGGGAGGTCGCCGACGGCGCCGCGCCCGTCGGTGACCCGGTCCAGGGAGTCGTCGTGGAAGGCGACCGCGATTCCGTCGGCGGTGGCGTGCACGTCGGTCTCCACATGGGTGTAGCCCAGGTCCACGGCGTGGCGAAAGGCCCGCAGCGTGTTCTCGGGGAACTCCTCGGCTCCGCCGCGATGGGCGAAGGCGATGGGCCCGTTCACGTCCAGGTAGGGGTGGCGCGGCATGCTCGCACCGTAGCGGGCCCAAGCGGACCGTAGCGGGTCCAAGAGGTGCGAGCAGGCAGTTATCCACAGGTAGTCGGCGCCGGCGGTAGCGTTGTGGGCATGCAGCGCCGCACGAAGATCGTCGCCACCATCGGTCCGGCCAGCGAGGACGAGTCCACGCTGCGGGACATGATGGCCGCGGGAATGGACGTGGCCCGCATCGGGCTGGCCCACGGAACCATCGACGAGGCCATCGAGCGCTACCGGCGCATCCGCTGGGTCTCCGAGCAGGAGGGCCGGCCGGTGGGAATCCTGGTGGACCTCCCCGGACCCAAGGTGCGGGCGGCCAACTTCGGCGAGGATTCCGTGGGGTTCCACCCCGACAGCACCGTCGAGCTGGTGGTCGGAAACGACCGCTCGACCGACAGCGTCGTGGAGGTGGACTACGAGGGCCTCATGGATGATGTGCTGGTGGGGGACACCCTCGACGTGGGCGACGGGCGGGTAGTGCTCGACGTGATCGACAAGGGCGGCGACCGCCTCAAGGTCCGCGTCATCCACGGCGGCATCCTGTCGGGCTGTCCCGGCGTGCACATCCCCGCCGACCGGCTGCGGATGTCTACCCCGACCCCCAGCGACTTCGTGGCGCTCGACGCCTTCATCGAGCTCGGCGTGGACATGGTGGCCATATCGTTCGTGCGTTCCGCTCACGACATCCGGCGGGTCGGAACCGAGCCCCATCCGCGGGGCCCGCTGCTGGTGGCCAAGATCGAGACCAGGGCGGCCGTGCAGAATCTGGCCGGCATCATCGACACCGCCGGAGCGATCATGGTGGCCCGCGGCGACCTCGGCAGCGAGTGCAGCATCGAGGAGCTGCCCCATCTCCAGAAGCAGATCATCCAGCAGTGCATCGCGGGCGGCCGTCCAGTGATAACCGCAACCCAGATGCTCGAGTCGATGGCGTCGCGCCCGTCGCCCACCCGGGCCGAGGCCAGCGACGTGGCCAACGCCGTCTTCGACGGCTCCTCGGCATTGATGCTCTCGGGCGAGACCGCCATCGGGACCGATCCCGCGAACGTGGTCCGCACCATGGACCGCATCGCCCAGCGGGCCGACGAGGAATTCGACTACGAGCTGTGGGCCGAACGCCTCGCCGAACTGCGCATGACCGACGACTCCACCCACGACGCGGCCTCGATCACCGACGCCATGACCATGGCCGCCTGGCGGGCCGCCGACGGGCTGGGGATCTCCACCATCCTGGCCATCTCCGGCACCGGCTTCACCGTGCGGTCGATGGCCCGGTTCCGGCCCCATGCCCGGATCATCGGCCTGTCCCACAACTCCAGGACCGTGCAGCAGCTCACCCTGAGCTGGGGCACCACACCGGTACTGGTCAAGGACAGGGGCTCCAACGAGGAGATGGTCCGCCAGGCGGTGGCGGTGGCCCGAGACCGGGACTTCGCACGCTCCGGGGAGATCGTCGCGATATTGGCCGGCGCGGACAACCGGTCCCGCAGCGCCAACGTGCTCCGCCTGGAGCGCATTCCCTGACTGGCCTAGCGCCGTCGTCTTCCCGGCCGGCGGGTCCTGTCGTCGAGCCCCTCCGACCGACGGGGCTGCGCTCATCGTCGGTCGCCCAGACTCGCCGCCACCTCCGGCCTGACTCCTTCGGCTAGTGTCCTGAGTCGCAAGTTCAAGCGGCTTGTTCAGACCTCCGTGAAATCCCGGGTTGGTTCTGCACACTCAGTGCACACAAACCGCCCGAGAAAACTGGCGGCGACATCTGCAACGGATTCCTGACTCAGGACACTAGGCGCAGTTGGGGTTGGCGTCGGCCGGGACGGCGACCTGCTGGCCGTAGAGCTTGCAGGAGCAGGTCTCCACGCAATCCTGCAAGTCGGCGCGCTGGAGCCACAGGCTGGCGGCCAGCGCGCCGATCAGCACCACGAGCACGAGCCGCAGCAGCAGCTTGCGTACCACCTTCATCACCAGCGCGGCAAGGACCCCCAGGGCGACGATCGCGCCGAGGATGATCGCCTGCAGAGACTCGGCGTCGACCCAATCACCTAACACCGCAGCGCACGTTAGCCATTGAGGCCGCGCTGACAGGTGAAGGCCCTCGCGTCGCGATGCTGCCGCTCCCGCTGCTGTTCGCTGCGACCTGAGGGCCGCTCGGGCCACGGCCTCGCCCGCATGGGCCGGATTGCCCGCCAATTCGCTCGGCCCCTGTAGCCTCGGCGGCGGTGAGTGACGCCGGCGTTCCCCTGTTGCCGCACGGTCCGCCCGAGACGGTTCTCGATCCTGAGCCCTCCGACATTCGGGCCGCGCTGGCCTCCGCAGCCAGGAGCGACGACCCCATAGCCGAACTGGGTGCGGTCTGCGAACGCTGGCCGGTCAGCCTGGAGGCATGGGCATCGCTGGGCGAGACCCTGGAGTCGACGGGCGCGCCACCGGCCGTGGCCTACGCCGCGTTCCGCACGGGATATCACCGCGGCCTGGACCGGCTCCGGGCCAGCGGTTGGCGCGGCTCGGGCTACGTGCGCTGGAGGTATCATTCGAACCGCGGGTTCCTGCGCGCCCTCGGCGGGCTCCAGCGCGTCGCGGGACGCATCGGCGAGATCGACGAAGCTGAGCGGTGCGCCCTGTTCCTGGTCCAGCTCGACCCCGACTGGCCGCCCCCGGAGGCCGAGCGGGTAGGCGGAGACTCGTGAGCATCCGGGCGCGATGAGCAAGAGCGGGAATCGCCCAGCCGTCATGGGGCCGCATGGATAGTCCGGGTCCGACCCCTCGCTGCATGGGTGCGGTGCTGGCGGGCGGGGCCAGCTCCAGGATGGGCACGGACAAGGCGTTCATCGAGATCGACAACGAGCCGATGGTGGTACGCGCCGTCGGCGCGCTGCGGGCCGCGGGGGCTGCGCCGGTGCTGGTGGTGGGCGGAGACGACGCCCGCATCAGTGCCCTGGGCCTGGAACACGTGCCTGACCGCCATCCCGGCGAAGGTCCGCTGGGAGGGGTGATCACCGCCCTCGAGGCACTCGACTCGCTCGGTGACTCCGGCATGGACGCGGTGGTGACCCTGCCCTGCGATGTGAAGGCGCCCGACCCGGCGGCAGTGCGTTCGGTGGTCGAGCTCCTCGTAGCTGAGGCGGCCGCCCGTCGCGAGGCAGGAGCGCCCCGGGCCGATCTGGTCGTGCCGCTGGGCAGCGGGGTCCACCAGTGGTTGCACGCGGGATGGCGCCGGAGCTGCCTGCCGCGGCTGTCGGAGGTCTTCGCCAACGGAGTGAGGGCGCTGAACACCGCAGCCGGGCACCTGCGGTCGGTGGCGGTCGAGGTTCCTGGAGCGAGCTGGTTCGCCGACGCAGACCGTCCCGAGGACCTTCCCCAACTACGATTGGCGGTGGCCACAAGACAGAGGCAGGTATGGAAGCCGCCGACATCCCCGAGATAGACATCGACGAACTCGAGCGTCGGCGAGCGGCCGGAGCGGCCGTCTTCGACGTGCGCGAGCCTGACGAGTACACCGAAGTGCGCATACCGGGCGCAGTGCTGGTGCCGCTGGCGTCAGTCCCGGAGGAAGTCGAGGAGTTCCGGGCGGCCGCGGCGGGCCAAGCGGTGTGCGTGGTGTGCGCGGTCGGGGGCCGCAGCGGGCAGGCCGTCGGATTCCTGCGGGCCCTGGGTGTGGACGCGGTCAACGTCGCCGGCGGAACCAACGCCTGGCACCAGTCGGGCCGACCGGTGGAGACGGGCCCCGCGTCCGGTTGACGGACCCCGTGTCCCGCCATCGCCATGCCCGCGCCGGCGGCCGCGCTGCGATGTCCTATCGCTACATCGACTCCGACCGCGGGTTGCGAGACGTGGTGGGCGCGCTGGTCTCCGAGCCTCGCTTCGCGCTCGACACCGAGTTTCACCGGGAGCGCACCTACCGCCCCCAAGCCGCGCTCATCCAGGTCGCCTGGTCGGGCGATCTGGTCCTGATCGACCCGCTGGCCGTCGATGTGAAGCCTCTGGCCGAGGTGTTCGGGGTGGGCGGGCTCATGGTCGCTCACGCGGCAGGCCAGGACCTGGAGGTCCTCGACGACTGCTGCGGCGCGGTCCCCGGGCGCGTCTTCGACACTCAGATTGCGGCCGGATTCCTCGGTCTCGGCACCCCCGCGCTGTCGTCGCTGTACGAGAGCGAGATCGGCTGGAGGCCCCCGAAGGCGGACCGGCTCACCGACTGGCTGGTACGGCCGCTGAAGGTCTCGCAACTCGACTACGCGGCCGGCGATGTCATGCACCTGCTGGAGATCCACGACAGGTTTGCGTCCCGGCTCCAGGAGGTCGGCCGGCAGGCCTGGGCAGAAGCGGAATTCGAGTTGCTGCTGGAGCGCAACCGCCACCAGCAGCGCCCCGAGGACGCCTGGTCCCGGCTCAAGGAGGCGCGGCATCTGAGGCGCCGCGATCTGCCCGTGGCCCGGTCGGTGGCCATGTGGCGCGAGCGCAGGGCGTCCAGGGTCAACCAACCGGTCCGCCATGTGCTGTCGGACGTCGCGGTGGTGTCGATCGCGCAGGCTGCGCCCCGAACGACCGAGGAGCTGGCCGCAGTGCGGGGCGTGGGCGAGGGCGTGGCTCGAGGCCGGTTGGGCCCGGCCATCCTCCAGGCGGTCGCCGAGGGGCTCGCGTCCGATTGGCGCCCGCCCCCGAAGCGTGCGGCCCGTTCCGACGCCGTCGACCGCCTTCGCCCGGCGGTGGGCTTGGTGATCTCCTGGGTGAGCCAGCTCGCCCGCGACCGCATGATCGAACCGTCGCTGCTGGCCACCCGGGCCGACATCGAGGCATTGATCCGCGGCGACGCGGACGCCCGGCTGGCGACGGGGTGGCGTTCGGAGATGGTAGGGGACCCGCTGCGCCGGCTCGTTGCGGGTGAGGCCGCTCTGGCCTTCGACAACGGTCAACTCGTGCTCGAGGAACGCAGCCACCGGCCAGTGGTATGAGCTTCCCTGGTGGCCGATTGTAGTGGTCCGGTCGCGCCCAGCCGGTACACTGGAGGCTCTGCGAATCCGTCAAACCGGGAGTTGGGCCGTGAAAAAGGGGCGACACCGAAGGTATGAGGAAGCCCGCAAGTTCAAGCGCTCGCAGGCAGACGATCTCCAAGGGCTGATCGAATCCTTCAACGAACCAGACGACTACGTCAAGCCCGAGCACGCGTCCTGGGCGGAGGAGTTCGCCGAAGAGGAGTTCTCCGCCGACGACGACTGACCCTCGGCAGACGCCCCGGCTAGCCCTCGGTCTCCTCGAGGATCTCGCCGAGCCGCACGACGTCGTCCTCGGTGACGACGCCGATGAAGTTGCCGGCGCCGTCGGTCACGGCCAGCACCTCGATGTCGGCCGCTTCCATGGCCACCACCGCATCGCGCACGGTCCACGACGGTGATCCGGCCGGGAGGTCGATCGTCATCATGGACTCGACTGACGTGGTCTCCCATTCGTCGCGGTTCACCGACGACAGCTGGGCGAGCTGGGCCATGCCCAGATAGGAACTGCCCTCCACGACCGGCACCACCCGCTCACGCCGGCCCAGGACGTGCATGTACACGAACTCGGACACGGTGGCGTCGGGCGGCACCGTCAGCACGTCGGTGGTGAGGATCGAGCTGAGGGGCAGGGTGAAGCGCTGTTCGAGATGGCCCAGCCGCTTGGATCGCTGGTACTCGGTGACCGAGGACGGCCCTCCTACCACCTGGCTGACCGCCGCGGCCACCAGCGCAGGCACGACGAATGCGGCTGCGCCGGTGGACTCGGCCACGAACATCACCGCCGCGATGGGGGCCCGGTAGCCGGCGCCGAGGAACGCGGCGAGGCCCAGCGTGGCGTACAGGCCGGTGGACTCCGCGTCCAGGGCCACGCCGACGAACTGGCCCACGACCACCCCGAGCGTCGCGAGCGGGATGAACAGACCCCCGACGCCGTCGCCCAGCACTGTGGCCAGGGTGGCCGCCACCCTGACGCCGAACAGCAGAGCGATCAGCTCCAGGGCATCCTGCTGCACAACCCATTCCATTGCCTTGGTGCCCGGCCCGAGGCTGAGGACCTCGCCGAAGGCGGCGTCGGCCAGCAGGGTCAGACCGGCCATGACCACCGCCGCGGCCAGAGCCCTGCGCGGCCAGGAGACGGTGTGGGTGGCGTGCTTGGCCCGGCGCACGAGCCACGCGAAGCCCCGGCCGCCGAGCCCTGCGGCGATCCCCAGGATCAGCGCTCCCAGCAGGTCGCCGATCTGCACGTCCAGCATCGCGGCCGCGCCGCTGGCGTCGGTGGGGCCCTCACCGAGGAACGGGACGACAGGGGTGCTGCCGACGAGGAACACGAATGTGACGTAGCTCGCAGCCGACGCGATCAGCGCGGGGAGCAGAGCCTGAGGGGTCACGTCGTCGCGGTAGGGGGCTTCGAGGGCGAAGATGACGCCGGTGGCCGGGGTCTTGAACACCGCGGCCACTCCGGCTGCAGCCCCTGCTGTGAGCAGCAAGCGGGCCTCGTCGCGCCGGAAGAAGCGGCCCAGATGCTCGTGGACGAAGAGACCGATCGAGGAGCCTGCGTAGAGCGACGGGCCCTCGAGGCCCACCGCGCCACCGCCGCCGATGGTGGTTATCCCCGCCAGCAGCTTGGCGGGGAGGAACCGGAAGGGGATGCTGGGATGGCGCTCATGGAACGCTCGGACGTACTCGTCGGAGGTGGAACCCGACGTGCCGCCGCCCACGGTGCGCAGCACCAGCTTGGAGGCGGCGATGCCGAGCACGGGGGCCAGCGCGAGTACGGCCAGATTCTGGTGCAGGACCCGCTCGAGCACGATGTGGAGCGCCAGAGTCTCGAAGGCGGCCACCACCAGCGCCACGATCACGCCGGTGGCTGCCGACGCGGCCAGCAGGCGCGGGTTGCGGGCCTGGCGCAGGGTCCTTGTCAGGGGCCGCATCCGCTAGGTCGTCGCCCAGAGGCCGAGCGGGCAGTTCGCAGTCACGCAAGGACTTCGCGCGGAGCTGAGCGAGGCCGTGGCCCGAGCGGCCCGTGAGCGCAGCGAACAGGAGCGGGAAGCAGAGTGCCCTGTTGCGGGGCGGGCACGCACTGTCTCTGCGGCCTCTATGGTGTCAGGCATGGTTGATAAGCGTCATGATATTTCAGAGCGGCTCTCGGCCATTGCCGAGGAGCTCGCGGATCTGGCCCTTGAGAGTTTGCGGGACTCGATCGAGGCCGGGGCAACGAAGGCGTCGCAGGAGGAGAAGCGCCTCACTCAGGCCCGGCGAGCCGTCGAGAAGGCCGCCCACCTCCTTCGGTCCGATCTGTAGGTGCCCGCGTGAGCCGGAGGCTAGCGGGCCGCCACCGGGACGCGGACTCTTTGCCTCCCATTGGCGGCCGACGCCGCTGAGACTCCGGGGTCGACCCGGCCGTAGAGGGTGGTCCGCTGCACGAGGCGGCGACCCAGCGGCGCGACTAGGCGTTCGAAGTCGTCGGGGTGGGCGCCCTGGCCGTGTTCCGCGCCTGCGGCCCTTGAGATGTTCTCGTCCATCAGGGTGCCGCCGAGGTCGTTGACTCCGGCCTGCAGCAGCTGCTCGATCGACTTGAAGCCCAGCTTCACCCACGATCCCTGGATGTTGTCGATGTAGCCCCGGTATGCGATGCGGGCAACGGCGTGCATCAGCAGGACCTCGCGGAACGTGGGCCCCCGCCGGGCCCGGCGCTGGAGGTAGACGGGCGACGCCATGTGCACGAAGGGCAGGCCGACGAACTCTGTGAATCCGCCCGTGGAGGCCTGAAGGGCCCGGGTGCGCAGCAGATGGTTTGCCCAGTGCTCGGGTCGCTCGATGGAGCCGAACATGATCGTCACGTTGGAGCCCAGCCCGACGCCGTGGGCGATGCGATGGCACTCCAGCCACTCGTCGGTGGTGATCTTGTCGGGACAGAGCACCTCCCGAACCTCGTCGTCGAGGATCTCGGCGGCTGTGCCCGGCAGCGACCGCTGCCCCGCATCCATGAGGCGCCGCAGGTAGTCGTCCAGCGGCTCGCCGTTGCGCCGGGCACCCTCGGTCACCTCCAGGGCGGTGAACCCGTGGATGTGGATGTCCGGCGCCGCGTCATGCACGGCCCGGGCCACGTCGATGTAGTAGTCGCCGTCGAAGTCGGGGTGGATGCCGCCCTGCAGGCACACCTCGGTGGCGCCCAGCTCGGAGGCCTCCAGGCTGCGCCGGACGATCTCGGAGATCTCCAGCAGGTAGGGAGTGCCCCTCAAGTTGAGAGACAGGGGACCTTTGGAGAAGCCGCAGAACCGGCACTTGAACGTGCAGACGTTGGTGTAGTTGATGTTGCGGTTGGCCACCCAGGTCACGTCGTCGCCGACGATGGCGCGCCTCAGGTCGTCGGCGGTGGCCGCCACCGCAGCCACCTCGGACCCGCGAGCGCCGAACAACGTGACGATCTCGTCGAATCCCACTTCCGATCCGGCGGCCACACCCTGCAGAACCTCGCCCACCGCCCCCCGGGCCGAGGCCCGGCCCGGCACCAGGACCATCGGATCGGTGCCCGCCCCCGAGTACCACTGGGTGGAGCGTTCGCCCACCAGCTCGACGTCGGCGCCGTCGCCGGCCCGGGCCCGCTCCATGGCCCGCTCCGGGAACTGAGACCCGGGGTCGTCGCGCCCGAAGCCCTCCGAGTCGCTGCGATCGATGACCGCGAAGCGCAGGTCCTCGTCGATCCAGGTCTCGGGCCGGCGCGCGTACCACGGGTGGACAGTGAGCCGGGGGGCGAGAACGTGCCCGGCCGCCTCGGTCACCTCCCTCAACCGGTCGAGATGCGGCCATGGGCGCTCGGGGTTCACGTGGTCGGCGGTTACCGGGGACACGCCGCCCCAGTCGTCGATCCCGGCCAGAAGCAGCTCGCCGAAGTCCTCGGCCAGATTGGGCGGGGCTTGGACGTGGACCTCCGGAGGCAGGATCACCCGGGCGAGGGATATCGCATCGAGGTGGTCCGGACGCGGGCACGGCGGCCAGCGCTGCATGGCCGTGCCCGGCTTGGGCAGGAAGTTCTGGACGATCACCTCCTGGACATGGCCCCACCGGCGGTGCGATTCGGCGATGGCCTCCAGCGCCTCTATCCGGTCGGTCCGGTCCTCGCCGATGCCCACCAGGATTCCGGTTGTGTACGGGATCCTCAGCTCGCCGGCGGCCTCCAGCGTGGCTAGACGGCGCTCCGGGGTCTTGTCCGGGGCGCCCCGGTGGGCGTCGAGGTCGGATCGGAGCGACTCGATCATCATGCCCTGGCTGGGGGCCACCCGGCGCAGCGCGGCGAGCTCGTCGGCGGCCATCGCACCGGTGTTGGCGTGGGGCAGCAGGCCAGTCTCGTCCAGCACGAGCCGGGCCATGGCGGCCACGTAGTCGACGGTGCTGGAGTAGCCGTGGCGGTCGAGCCACTCGCGGGCTGCCGGGTATCTGAGTTCCGGGCGCTCTCCCAGCGTGAACAGCGCTTCGTGGCATCCGTGACGGGCCCCGGCCCGGGCGGCGTCGAGGACCTGTTCGGGGGTCAGGTAGGGAGCCTCGAGCCGGGCCGGCGGTTGCGCGAACGTGCAATAGCCGCAGCGGTCCCGGCACAGCTTGGTCAGCGGAATGAACACCTTGGGCGAGAAGGTGACTCTCGACCCGTGGTGCTCGTCGCGGATGGCGCGTGCCAGATCGGCGACCTGGGCCGGGTCCTGGAAGCGCTCCTCAGCCATGATGCTCACAAACTAGTGCTCCGCGTCCTGCGTACCGCACGCCGGGGGCCGGATGCGCTCCAGCACCTCGCCCAGGACCTGCGTCGCGGCCCACATCGGTTGTCGCCCGGGCTCCACGACGTCCGGGCCCCGCGATGTCCGGCCTCCACGATGTCTGGGCTCCACACGAATGTCGGCGGTGCCCGCGGCCTCGCCCACAGGCGCCCGGTCGGGATCAGGCGTCACGGTCGCGGCGAGCCGGCGGGCGGGATGAAGCCGCTCTCGCCGGCCATCCGGTCCCGGAAGGCGATCATCTCGGAAGAACTTCCAGGTGGTGTCGATGTGCAGCAGCGGGAACGGGACCGGGCCGGGATGGAACGCCTTGCGAGCCAGGTGCGGCATCACCGAGCTGTCCTTGCCGGTCGAGTAGAGCATCACCGGGTTGTTGAACTGCGCCATGACCTCGCGGATGATGTGGATGCTCTCGTCCTCGAGGCGCTGGAGCCGGTCCGGCAGCCGGACGGCCTCGGGGCGGGCGCTAGCTGGGGCGGGGAGCGGCGTGGAGGTCGTCGGCCTTGTCACCGAGCACCCCTAGAAGCTCGTCGAAGCTCTTGGCGAAGGCGGCGACGCCCTCGTCCTCGAGCTGGACGGTGACCGCTTCGAGGTCGACGCCGAGCGCGACGATCCGGTCGAGCACGTCGGCGGCCTCGTCGACACCCGACGCGAGGGTGGGTTCGACGGTGCCGTGGTGCTCGAAGGCCTCCAGGGTGGCGTCGGGAAGCGTGTTCACCGTCCCCGGACCGATCAACTCGTCGACGTAGAGCGTGTCCGGGTAGGCCGGGTTCTTGGTCGACGTGCTTGCCCACAGCAGGCGCTGGGGCCGGGCCCCGCGGGCGGCCAGCGCCTTCCAGCGCGGCTCGGCACAGAGCCTCTGGAAGTGCGCGTAGGCGACCTTGGCGTTGGCGATGGCGGCGCGGCCGCGCAGATCGAGCGCCTCGGCGGTCCCGATGGCCTCCAGGCGCCGGTCCACCTCGGTGTCGATCCTCGACACGAAGAACGACGCCACGCTGGACACGCGCGACAGGTCGCCGGAGTTCTGCTCGAGGCCCGACATGTAGGCGTCGGCCACCTCCAGGTAGCGCTCAACGCTGAAAATCAGCGTGACGTTGATGCTGTTGCCCTCGGCGATCATCGCTTCGATCGGCGCCAGGCCCTCGGCCGTGCCCGGAATCTTCACGTAGAGGTTGGGCAGCGCCAGCTGCTCGTGAAGTCGCCGGGCCGCCTGGGCGGTGGCTGCGGAGTCCCGGGCCAGGTCGGGCGCCACCTCGACCGACACGAATCCGTCGACGCCGTCGGCCTCGTCGTAGACCGGGCGCAGGACTGCGGCCGCGGCCGAAATGTCGGAGGTGACCAGGCGCCAGTAGGAGGACTCGACGTCGAGTCCGGCGTCGATGGAGTCTTGGAACTCGTCGTCGTAGTCGGCGGTGGCGGTGATGGCCTTCTGGAATATCGACGGGTTCGAGGTGAGACCCCTCACGCCCCGCTGGACCCACCGGTGGAGGTCGCCGCCGGTTATCCAGCCCCTGCGGATGTTGTCCAGCCAGGGACTCTGGTCGCAACGGTCGTGGAGCTCGTGCAGTCTGGTGGTCGCGGTCATGTCAAGCCGGCCCTCCTCGACCTCAGAACGCGGCTCTCGTCCGGGCGCCGGCCAGCAGGGCCCGGGCCCTGTCGGCCACGTTGGAGACGGAGATCCCGAGTTTCTCCATCACCACCGCGCCGGGCGCCGAGGCGCCGAAGCGGTCGATGCCCACCGCCTCGTCGGTCCAACGGCTCCAACCCATCGTGCTGGCTGCCTCGACCGCCAAGGACGGAAGGTCGGGCCGCAGGACCCTGGCCTGCTCGGAGTAGGGCTGCTCGGCGAACAGCTCCCATGACGGCAGCGACACTACGCGGGCGGCTACTCCCTCGGCGGCGAGCACCGCGGCCGCGTCGCAGCACACCGACACCTCGCTGCCCGTTCCGACCAGCGTCAGGCTGGGCTCGGCGGGCTCCCGCAGCCCGTAGCCCCCTGCCGCCACCCCCTCGGCCCGGGCGCCCTCGAGCACGGGCACCCCCTGGCGGGTGAGGATCAACGCGGTCGGACCCTCGGACTCCACCGCCACCCGCCAGGCTCCCACTGTCTCGGTGGCGTCGGCCGGCCGGATCACCCGCAGCCCAGGAATGGCTCGCAGGGAGGCCAGGTGTTCCACGGGTTGGTGGGTGGGGCCGTCCTCGCCCACGCCCACGGAGTCGTGGCTCCACACGAAGACGACCTTGGCCTCCGACAGCGCGGCGAGCCGCACCGCCGGCCGCATGTAGTCGGCGAATACCAGGAAGGTGCCCACTACCGGTATGGCGCCGCCGTGCAGGGCCATGCCGTTGGCTATGGCCCCCATGGCGTGCTCGCGCACGCCGAAGTAGATCTGGCGGCCTCCCGGCCCGCTGGCCGAGAACACCCCGGCGTCGGCCAGGACCGTGCCGGTGTTGCCGGTCAGGTCGGCGCCGCCGCCGGTGAGGGCGGGAACCGCCGGCAGCAGGGCCTGCAGGGTGACGTTGGAGGCCTTGCGGGTGGCGACCGACTGGCCCGGCTCCCACGACGGCAGCACGTCGGTCCAGCCGGCGCGGCCGGTGGCGCCCAGGCACGCCTCCAGGCCGTCGCGGTCGCCGTCGAAGGCGGCGGCCCGGGCCTCCCAGGCGAAGCGCTCGTCCTGGCCGGCGGTCCCAGCGGCGCGGTAGTAGTCGAGCACCTCGCCGGGCACGTGGAACGTCTCGGCGGCGGGCAGGCCCATGAGGGTCTTGGTCGCCGCGATCTCCTCGTCGAAGATGGCGTAACCGTGGGCGGCCGGCGTTCCCGAGGCCTGAGGCGCCGGCGCCGCGATCACCGTGCGCAGGACCACCAGCGACGGGCGGTCGTCCACCGCGGCCGCGTCGTGCAGCGCCGCCTCCAGCGCGTCGAGGTCCTCGGCCGCCTCGCCGAGCTCGATCACGTGCCAGCCGTAGGCCCGGAAGCGGGCGGCCGCGTCGTCGGAGAGGGCCAGGTCGGTGCCGCCGTCGATGGTGACCTCGTTGTCGTCGTAGACCACCACCAGCCGGTCCAGGCCCAGGTGCCCGGCCAGCGAGGCCGCCTCGTGGCTGACCCCCTCGGACAGGTCGCCGTCGCCGGCGATCGCGAAGATGCGGTGGTCGCAGACATCGGCGCCGAAGCGGGTCCGCACCTGGCTCTCGGCGACGGCCATGCCCACTGCGTTGGCGACGCCCTGGCCGAGCGGGCCGGTGGTGACCTCCACTCCCGGGGTGCAGCCCACCTCGGGATGCCCGGGCGTGGGCGACCCCCACTGCCGGAAGTTCCGCAGGTTGTCGAGGGTGAGGCCGTGGCCTGTGAGGTACAGCATGGCGTACTGCAGGATCGAGGCGTGGCCGGCCGACAGCACGAAACGGTCCCGGTCGGGCCAGTCGGGCCGCTGGGCGTCGTAGCGCATGATGCGGGTCCACAGCACGTGGGCCAGCGGAGCCAGAGCCATGGCGGTGCCCTGGTGGCCGGAGCGCGCCGCGTGGGGCGCGTCCATGGCCAGCGCCTTGATGACATTGATTCCGAGCCTCTCGATGGAAGTCACCGGCCCTCCAACCGTTCGCACTCCGCGCACGCGCGGCCCACCATAGAACATGCGCGGGTGGTTGATGGCGCGCGCTGCCCAACGCGGGGTGGAGGCCGCTAGGGCGGGGGAGGCAGCAGGGTGTAGGGGACGACGGTCACCGGTCCGGCGTCGATGCGGGCCCGGGCCTCGACCGTGCCGTGGTCGGTGAACTCGAGCTCGGCCCGGACCAGCCGGTAGTTGAACTTCCCCGGTTCCACCTGCAGCGGCTGCACGTTGCGGGCGATCCGCTCCTCGCCCCGAAAATAGGCGACCTCGAGCGCCCCGACGCCCGGTTCTCCCGGCGCGCAACGAACGATCACCACCAGGTGGGGGGCCCACACCAGCGGCAGTTCGCTGGGGGCGACCGCCGAGAACTGCACTCCGGTCAGGTCGATGCGGGTGGAGGGTCCCGGCACCTGGCGGAGCTGGATGTCGTCGATGAACAATGCGGCCACGATGTCCATGCTGTGACGCTAGCGAGGCCCTGCCGGGCCCGGGCAGCCCGGACCTGTCCAGCTGTGTGTCCCGCTCCTGTTCGCTTCGCTCACGGGCCGCTCGGGCCGTGCCTTCCGCTCCTGTTCGCTTCGCTCACGGGCCGCTCGGGCCGTGCCTTCCGCTCCTGTTCGCTTCGCTCACGGGCCGCTCGGGCCGTGCCTTCCGCTCCTGTTCGCTTCGCTCACGGGCCGCTCGGGCCGTGCCTTCCGCTCCTGTTCGCTTCGCTCACGGGCCGCTCGGGCCGTGCCTTCCGCTCCTGTTCGCTTCGCTCACGGGCCGCTCGGGCCGTGCCTCGCTGAGCGCCTCGCCAAGACTTCAGCGTTGGTCGTCCCTGCGCTCGGCCTCTCCCCGGGCGGCGTACGATGACGAGGATGCGTCGAATCCTGCTCTCGGTCCTGTTGGCCGCGCTGGCGACTACTGCGGTCGGGTCTTATGTCCAGGCGCGGCGCATCAACGCCGACTCCGATCCGGGCTGGGTGGTCGACGCCGGTCCTCCCCGGATGGTGGTGGACACACCGCTGCTGAGCGTGCGCCGGACCCCGGCTTGGCTGTCGGGTCCGGTCACCGAAGCCCGTCTCCACGAGCGGCTGTCGGACGTGGCTGCGCTGCCCAGCGCCCCGCCTCAGACATGCCTGGCCGTCTACCGGAACCGCGAGCCCGTCCTGCGCGAGCAGGCTGACGTGCCGCTCGTACCGTCCTCGCTGATGAAGATCGTCACCGCGGCCGTGATCCTCGAGACGGCAGGACCCGAGGCGACGTTCACCACCGAGGCCTTCGTGCGTTCCGCCGATCTGACGTCCGCCTTCGGCGGCGTGCTCACCGGCGACATCTTCCTGGTGGGACGGGGCGATCCGGTGCTGTCGACGCCTTCCTACATACGGCGCTTCGAGGAGCCCATGGCCCACACCGACTTCACCGACCTCGCCGCCCAGGCCGCAGCCAGCCTGCGCGACCGGGGCATCAGCAGGGTCGAGGGCAGTGTCCTGGCCGACGAGTCGCGGTTCCCCGAGGCGGAGCGGGACTACTCGGCCCAGATCGTCCAACCCGGCAACCAGCCCCTCTGGAAGCAGTCCTACGTCAACAGCAATCAGGTCGGTCCCCTGTCCGCGCTGCTGCTCAACGACGGGTACGTGTCCTTCCCCGCCTCGGCGGACTACGCCAGCCGGCGCCAGAACGTGCGGGCCCCCGATCCGGCACTCCACGCGGCCCAGGTGTTGGACGGGCTGATCGATGGCCGCGGCATCGTCGTGTCGGCCCCGGCCGGCAAGGGCGCTGCGCCGCCGCGGTCCGAGCTCTTCTCGCTCGGCAGCGTCGAGTCGCCGCCGATGGCGGAGATCGTGGCCCGGATGTTGCGCTACTCGGACAATACGACGGCCGAGATGCTCCTCAAGGACATCGGCAGACGCTTCTCGGGCTCGGCACGCGCCGAGGCGGTCACCGACGTCCACGACGTCCTGGAGCGACTGCTGGGCATCCCGACCACCGGCATCGTCATCGCCGACGGATCGGGACTGTCGCTGCACAACCGGCTGACCTGCGACCTCATCACCCGGCTGTTGCTGCAAGCCGGTCCCGACTCGCCGCTGGTGACCGGTCTCGCCGTGGTTGGTGAGAGCGGCACCCTGCGGGACTGCGATTCGGAACCGCAGTCCGGCGAGGCCGCCACGCCGGCGACCACCGATGACGGCGCCGTCGCCGGCGACACGGTCGGCGGCCCGGTGTGGGCCAAGAGCGGCACCTTGAACGATGTGTCGGCCATCGCGGGGGTGACGGTGGCTCGAAACGGCGACGTGCTCACGTTCGCGCTGATCTCCAACCGCGAGGGGATCATCTTCGATCTCGGCTTCTGCAACGATTTGCAGCGGGGCCTGCTCTCGGCCGCGGCAGGCCATCCCTACGGGCCGTCGTCGGCCGACGCCCTGCTCCATCCGAAGCCCGCAAGGGCGCCGGTAGTCGCCCCCGAACCCGAGCCGGGCAGCGGCTCATAGAAGCGGGGGCCGTGACCGTGGCCACGCCGATGTTCCCGCTCCAGTCGGTCCTTCTGCCCGGGATGCCGCTGCCGCTGCACGTCTTCGAGCCGCGCTACGTGGCCATGCTCGACACCGTCGTGTCGACCGACCACCAGATGGGCGTCGTGCTGATCGAGCGCGGCCGGGAGGTCGGGGGCGGGGACGTGCGGTGCGATGTGGGCACCATGGCCCGCGTTGTCGAGGCCCGCGAGCTGGCCGACGGCCGGCTGCTGGTGATGGCGCTGGGAACCAGCCGCATCCGGGTGCGGCGGTGGCTGCGCGACGATCCGTACCCCTGCGCCGAGACCGAGGAATGGCCCGACGAGCCCACCGATGACTCGCCGCGGGCCGCCGAGTTGCTCCAGCCGCTGTCCGACCTGGTCTCGGAGGCCCGCAGCCTCGCCGGCCGCCTCGGGTTCGGGTCGGGGCACGAGCCCGCGACGGCGGAGACGGCTGCTGTCGATCTGGGCCACGACCTCGCCGCGGCCTCGTACCGGGCCGCGGCCCTGACCCCGCTCGGCCCGCTCGACCGTTACGAGGTGCTGCGCACCCCCGGCGCCGATCAGAGGCTTGCCGTGGCGCACCGGGTCGTGGCCGACGCCGTCGAGCTGTTGCGGGCTCAATTCGAGCTGGGCACCCGGTAGCGTGAGAGCCCGCTAGAGGGCCGGAGGTTCCAAGTTTGGCACGCAGGCAGGGCGTAGCAGAAGTCGTGGACCTGGTGAAGGCCTACGTGCGCCAAGAGTTGCTCGGTCCGCTGCGAGGCGCCGGGCGGTGGGTGTCGATGGGCCTGGCCGGAAGCGTCGCGCTGGTGGTGGGCGTGATCCTGCTGCTGCTCTCGCTGCTTCGAGCTCTACAGACCGAGACGGGTACCGCCTTCGAGGGGAACCGGTCGTGGATTCCGTACCTGATCGCGGTCGCCGCGCTGGCCGCGGTCATCGCGGCGCTGTTGCGCCAGGTCGGCAAGCGAGGCTTGCGGTGACCGGGGAACCGGATCGGATCACCCGTGATTCGCTGGAGCACGCCTTGCGCGACCTTCAAGCCGACATCGACCGGGACACCCAGCCGCTGCTCGTCAAGGTCGCGTACGGAGCGGCCGCGGCCGCGGGCGTCTTGATCGGCCTCGCCTACCTGGTGGGGCGAAGGGCCGGCCGGCTTCGCAGGACTGTCGTAGAGGTGAGGCGGGTCTGAGGAATGGGGATGGTCGGCGGGAAGGCAGCCGGAGCCTGGATGACACGCCAGGCCGTGCGGCGCGGCCTGCTCGGCAGCTCGCGGCTGTGGTTCGCGGCATTCGTCGCGCAGGGGGCGTTCAAGCTGGCGCGCCGGGCGGTACGGCCCAGCGAGCCCACGACAGTGCTGAAGGAGCGGCTCGAGCCGGGCACCGGCATCGAGGTCCGGCACCTGAAGAGGAATCGCGGCTGAGGCGCCCGCGCCACGCCGGCCCGATGCGAGTCCTGCTGCGCAACCCGACCAGGGAGATGGACGTCGAGGGTCCGGCGACGGTGCACGACCTGCTGCAGCGACTGGGGTTGAACCGGGAGTCGCATCTGGTGATATGCGACGGCGAGCTGGTGGCGGGCGACCGCACCCTGGCCGCGGACGCTTCGGTGGAGATCCGCAGCGTGATATCGGGCGGGTCGGGTCCGCGGAGGGCGGCGTCGCGATGAAGTGCCGGGTGGCGATGAGGGCGGCGTCGCGATGAAGTGCCGGGTGGCGATGAGGGCGGCGTCGCGATGAAGTGCCGGGTGTGCCGCGGCCCGGCGGTGATCGACGTCCGGCGCCACAACGCCAACTTCTGCCGCGAGCACTTCTTGCGGCTGTGCCGCGACCAGGTGGAGAAGGCCATCCGCCGTCTCGGCATGCTCGAGCCCGGCGAGCGGGTGCTGGTGGCGGTGTCGGGCGGCAAGGACAGCCTGGCCCTGTGGGACATACTGGTCGACCTGGGCTACGATGCCGACGGCTTCTACCTGGGGCTCGGCATCGGCGACTACAGCCAGGAGTCCGCCGGTTACGCCCACCGCTACGCGGAGAGGATGGGCCTCACCCTCCACACCGTCGACCTGCCGCAGTCCCACGGATTCGACATTCCCGCCGGCGCCCGGGCCGCCAAGAGAGCGCCCTGCTCAGCCTGCGGTCTGTCGAAGCGGCATCTCTTCGACGAGGCGGCCCGCCGGGGCGGCTACGACGCGCTGGCCACCGGCCACAACCTCGATGACGAGGCGGCCGTGCTGATGGGCAACACGCTGAGGTGGCAGACCGAGTACCTGGGCCGGCAGCTGCCCGTGCTGGAGGCCCGCGACGGCTTCCCCCGGAAGGTGAAGCCCCTGGTCCGGCTGAGCGAGCGCGAGACGGCGGCCTACTGCCTCCTGCGGGGCATCGACTACATCGTCGAGGAGTGCCCGATGGCAGCCGGTAACAAGCACCTCGCCTACAAGGCCGCGCTCAACGACGTCGAGGTCCAGTCGCCCGGCGCCAAGCACGACTTCTACTTCGGCTTCCTCGAGCGGGCCTCCGAGCGCTTCCGGACCGACGTGGAGCGGGACCGGGCCGATCTGGCGCCGTGCGAGCGGTGCGGGTCGCCCACCGACGCCGGGGTGTGCGCGTTCTGCCGCCTGACCGAGCGGGCGGTGGGTCCGGCGCCGGTCCGCTTCTCCCACCGCGGCAGTCCATGACCGCCGGGGCGTTCGTGGCGGGCGAGCCGGTCCTGCTCATCGACCGCAAGAACCGCCGCTACCTGGTCGACCTGGCCGCAGGCCGCGAGTTCCACACCCACGCCGGGGTGCTCGCCCACGACGACATCATCGGCGCCCCCGAGGGCACCAGGCTGAAGTCGTCGCGCAACACCGTGTTCCTGGCCCTGCGTCCCACCCTGGCCGACGCGGTGCTCAAGATGCCTCGGGGCGCTCAGGTGGTGTATCCCAAGGACACGGGGGCGATCCTCGTCCTGGCCGACATCTATCCGGGTGCCAGGGTGCTTGAGGCCGGGGTCGGCTCGGGAGCGCTGTCGATGTCGCTGCTGCGGGCGGGCGCGGTCGTATCGGGTTACGAGCGGCGAGAGGATTTCTGCGCTCGGGCCCGGGCCAATGTCGAGCGCTTCTGCGGCCCCGAGGCGCTTGAGCGGTACCGCACCGAGATTCGAGACGTCTACGAGGGCATCGACGAGACCGGCCTCGACCGGGTGGTGCTCGACCTGCCCGAGCCGTGGCGGGTAGTAGCCGGTGCGGCGGGGGCCCTTCGCACCGGAGGCATACTGCTGGCCTACACCCCGAGCATCGTGCAGGTCCAGAGGTTGCGCCGGGCGCTGGAGGATACGCCGTTCGGCCTGCACGACACCATCGAGGTGGTGCATCGGGGCTGGCATGTCGAGGGCGACGCGGTGCGCCCCAACCACCGCATGGTGGCCCACACCGGCTTCCTGACGGTGAGCCGGCTCACCGATTCGTGAGAAGCGCTAGACGGTGGCGCACGGCAGCTGCGGCCGCGGCCGTGGTCTTGGCGGGAGCGGGTGTGGCGGTTGCCGCCGGTGCGATCTGGGGCGCGGTGACGGAGTCCGAGCCGGACGGGCTCGCGCCGGACGGGCTCGCGCCGGACGGGTTCGCGCCTACCCCGGCCGAACCCGGACCCACTTCAACACGACCACCGCTGGACGATCCACCCGACCCGGGTCCGGTGCCCGACGATCACGGCCTCTCGGAGGCGGATCTGGCCGCGGTGGTGGCCTCGTCGGTCAGGGTCGCCGCGCCGGCATGCCGGGGGATCGTGCGCGAGGGCAGCGGGTTCGCGGTCGGAGACGGCGACATCGTCGTGACCATCGCGCACCTGATGGTCGGGATGGGGGAGCCCGAGGTCGAGCTGGCGGACGGCCGCAAGCTGGCCGCGGTGACGGTGGCATTCGATCCCGCCAACGACTTGGCCGTGCTGAGGGTGCCGGGCGCGGCCCTGCGCCCCCTTCCCCTCAGCGAGGCGGCGCCCGATGGGACGCTGGGCGCGGTGCTGGCCTGGGAGGAGGAGGGCGTACCCGACCCGACGCCGTTCCGCATCGACCGGCCGGTGACGGTGCGCACCGAGCCAGTGGGCGGGGGCGACCGGATCGAGCGCCCCTCGTGGCTGTTGGCCGCCGACACCGAGGTGGGCGACTCTGGTGCTGCGCTGGTGGCCGAGCTGGATGGGCAGATCACCGCGGTGGGGGTGGCCTGGGGCGCCTCCCGGCGCGGGGGCGGCGGGGTCGCCTACGCCACCCGGTCCAGCGCGGTGGAGAGGCTTCTCGACTCGTCCGATCTGGACCAGCCGGCGGTGCTGCCCGACTGTGGCTGAACCGCGGGGCTTCGAAACTAGGCGTTAGGTCGGGGCGAGCCTCACACCTCTATGAAGATGCACTCCCCGGGGCATTCCTCAGCCGACTCGATGACGGCCTCCTCCTGGCCGTCGGGAACGGCGGCCAGGCCGTCGGGGCCACCAGGATCGGAGAAGACATGGCCGTCCTCCACGACGTAAGCGAGCCCGTCGTCGAGAAGCGTGAAAACGTCGGGCGCGATCTCCTCACACAAGCCGTCACCCGTGCACAAGTCCTGATCAATCCAGACCTTCATGTCCTTGGAGAAACCTCTCTTCAGTGGGGCGGGTGAATGGGGCTGGGAGCACCCGCTACTCGCGGCAGCTACTGCAGCATAGCGGGGCTGGAGCCCCAAGCCTGCCAACTCGGCGCAACTAATGCCAACACCCGCAACTATTGATGCCGGCACCGGCGCTCGGGAGTCCCTACGCAGGGTCTCCCGGAGGCGTCGGCGGACGTCAATTGCGCCGTTGGGCGCCGGTGCCGTCTATGGTGTCGTCTTACCGCACCTGACGAAGCAGGGCAGGAGGTGAGCCGTGAACGAGGCAGGCACCGGCGATTCGGCGCAAGACCTGGAGCGTCTGCGCCAGCTTGTGTCCGAACTCGAGGGCGAAGTCGCCTCGCTGCGCCGGCGCCTGCACGACGCGCCCAAGAGGGTGCGGATGCTGGAGGAGCGGCTGGCCGACACGAAGGGCCGTCTAACCCAGGCGGCGTCGCAGAATGAGCGGCTCACCACCATGCTCCGCGACGCGCGCGAGCACATCGGCTCGCTGCGCGAGGAGGTCGAGAAGCTCACCCAGCCGCCCAGCGGCTACGGCACCGTGCTGGGGTGCAACGACGACGGCACCGTGGACGTGCGGGCCGGAGGCCGCAAGATGCGGGTCGCGGTCCATCCCGACCTCGCCGACGATCTGAGGGCCGGCGAGGAGGTCGCTCTCAACGAGTCGTTCAGCGTGGTGCTGGCCCGCCGGCCGGATCGCACCGGAGAGGTCGCCACGGTCAAGGAGCTGCTGCCGGGGGGCGATCGGGCCGTGGTGCTGGGCCGGGCCGATGAGGAGAGGGTCGTCGAACTCGGTGCGGTGGTCTCGTCCGGGCCGATTCGCAGCGGCGATAACGTGCTCATCGACTCCTCGGGCGACCTCGTCATCGAGCGGCTGCCCCGACCCGAGGTGGAGGACCTCGTCCTGGAGGAGGTGCCCGACGCCTGCTACGACGACGTCGGCGGCCTCGACTCCCAGATCGAGCAGATCACCGACGCGGTGGAGCTGCCGTTCGTGCACCACACCCTGTTCGCCGAGTACGACCTGCCGGCGCCCAAGGGCGTGCTGCTCTACGGGCCTCCGGGCTGCGGCAAGACCCTCATCGCCAAGGCGGTGGCCAACAGCCTGGCCAGCAAGGTGTCGGAGCTGTCGGGCGACGCCCGGGCCCGCAGCTTCTTCCTGAACATCAAGGGACCCGAGCTGCTCAACAAGTACGTGGGCGAGACCGAGCGCCAGATCCGCCTCGTGTTCCAGCGGGCCCGGGAGAAGAGCGAGCAGGGCTGGCCGGTCATCGTCTTCTTCGACGAGATGGAGTCGCTGTTCCGCACCCGCGGCTCGGGAATCAGCTCCGACATCGAGTCGACCATCGTGCCCCAGCTCCTGGCAGAGATCGACGGCGTCGAGGCTCTCCGCAACGTCATCGTCATCGGAGCCTCCAACCGGGAGGACCTCATCGACCCCGCAATCCTCCGTCCCGGCCGTCTCGACGTGAAGATCAAGATCGAGCGGCCCGACGCCGAGGCGGCCGCATCCATCTTCGCCCGCTACCTGACTCCGAGCCTGCCGATCGCGTCCGAGATGGTGGACGCCGTCGGCGGGGGCGACCCCGACAAGGCGGTGCGGGGCATGATCGAACAGACGGTGGACGACATGTACCGGCCGGCGGACCCCAACCGGTTCCTGGAAGTCACCTACCAGAACGGCGACAAGGAAGTCATGTACTACCGGGACTTCGCCTCGGGCGCGATGATCGAGAACGTGGTCAGGCGGGCCAAGAAGCTGGCTATCAAGCGGGAGATCGCCGGCGGGTCCCGCGGCATCGTGACTGCCGACCTGCTCGCCTCGGTGCGCCAGGAGTTCAAGGAGCACGAGGACCTGCCCAACACCACCAACCCCGACGACTGGGCCCGGATCGCGGGCAAGAAGGGCGAGCGCATCGTGTTCGTGCGCACGCTCGTGTCCAGCGAGGACGAGGACATGGCCTCGGGCGGCCGCTCCATCGAGAGGGTGCAGACCGGCCAGTACTTGTAAGAGGACCGCGCGTGCGACTGACACCGAGCGCGCCAACGCTGGTGCTGCTGATCGTCCTGGCTCTCTCAGCCGTCGCCTGCTCACCGGATCAGCCCCCGGGTATCGCCGCCACTGACTCGGTGCTGCCTACGGCCGATGGCGACTTGCTCGACACGGTGCAGGACCGGGGCAGGCTGGTCTGCGGTGTCTCGGGCACCAGGGTGATCTTCTCGGAGACCCAGCCCGACGGCAGCGTGGTCGGGGTCGATGCCGACTTCTGCCGCGTGGTCGCGGCCGCGGTGTTCGGCGACGCCGGGGCGGTGGAGTTCGTGTCGCTCACCACGGGGGAGCGCTTCGCGGCCCTCCAGTCCGGCCACATCGACGTGCTCTTCCGGAGCACCACCTGGACGCAGAGCCGCGACACCGCCGTGGGTCTGGACTTCGGACCGGTGATCTACTACGACGGCCAGCAACTCATGGCCAGGGCCGCCGACGGCTACTCGCCTTCCTCCGGAGTGGCCGACATCGCCGGCGCGGTGGTGTGCGTCCTGGCCGGGACGACGACCGAGCAGAACGTCTCCGACGCCGCCGACGCCGCCGGGATCGACATCACCCTCACCACCCTCGAAGACTTCGACGCCATCATCGAGAACTTCATCCCGGGCGCGTGCGACATCGCCACCGCCGACGGCTCAGCGCTGGCCGGGCGCAAGGCCAAGCAGCAGCCCGACGACCAGGAGTGGGTCATCTTCCCGGCCACGCCGTTCTCCAAGGAGCCGCTCGCCCCGGTTTACCCGCAGAACCAGTCGCGTTTCGGCGATGTCGTCAACTGGGCGGTGTACGCCACGATCATCGCGGACGAGAAGGGGATCACCCAGGCCAACGTCGACGCCATGGCGGCCGATCCGCCCGACGCGGAGACCGCCAGGCTGCTGGGCGTCTCCGACGACGAGCAGCAGTCGAACATGGGCCTGGCCCCCGGCGCCTTCCATGACGCCATCTCCCAGGTGGGCAACTACGGCGAGATACTCGCCCGCCATCTCGGCCCGGCGGGCCTGACCCGCGCCGGTTCGGTCAATGCGAGCTGGCGTGACGGCGGGTTGATTTACGCTCCGCCGGCCCGCTGACCCAATAGCTGTGGGAGCCACGAGAGCCAGTTGAAACGAGCGCGCCAAGCCAATACGGTGGCTTCGTCATTGACGACCAGCCCACGGAGGGACCAGTGACCAACAACAAACACCTGCTATGGCGCGCGCTTGCTGTGCTATTGGCTGTGACTTTGATCGCAGCGTCATGCGGCGACGACGAGGACGACGCCGAAGTCACGGCAGAACCGACCGGGACCTCGGCGCCCGACGGCGACGCAGCCGCGCCGGTGGAGACCACAACGACGGTGCATGACGCCATCGACGACACCCAGGACGGGGACCTGCTCGACACGGTCCTCGCCCGCGGCGAGCTGAACTGCGGCGTCTCCGGTTCTGCGGTGGCGTTCTCGGAGACCCAGCCCGACGGCTCCCAGACCGGCTTCGACGCCGACTACTGCCGGGCGGTGGCCGCGGCGCTGTTCGGCGACGCCGGCGCGGTCGTCTTCACACCGCTGACCGCGGCTGAGCGGTTCACCGCGGTGCAGGCGGGCCAGGTGGACGTGCTGATGCGTAACACCACCTGGACCCAGAGCCGTGACACCGAGGTCGGCATGGACTTCGGTCCCACCACCTACTACGACGGCCAGCAGCTCATGGCCCGCGAGTCCGACGGTTACTCGTCCTCCTCCGAGGTGGCCGACGTCGTGGGCGCGGTCGTGTGCACCAACGCCGGCACCACCACCGAGCAGAACATAGCCGACGCGGGCGACGCGGCCGGGATCGACATCGACCCTCAGACCTACGAGGACTTCGACCAGGTCACGGAGAACTTCATCAATCGCGCCTGCGACGTCATCACGACCGACGGCTCGGCCCTGGTCGGGCGGAAGGCCAACCAGCAGCCTGCAGATGAGAACTGGGTGATCTTCCCGGCCACGCCGATCTCCAAGGAGCCACTCGGCCCGACCTACGGCCAGAACCAATCCCGCTTCGCCGACGTGGTCAACTGGACCGTGTACGCCACCATCATCGCCGATGAGAAGGGCATCACCTCGGACAACGTGGCCGACATGGCAGACAACCCGCCCGACGCGGAGGCGGCCCGCCTGCTCGGCGTAGCCGACGACGAGCAGCAGTCGAACATGGGCCTGGCCCCCGACGCCTTCTACCAGGTGATCGCCCAGGTCGGGAACTACGACGAGATCTACTCCCGCCACCTCAACCCGGTCGGCCTGACCCGCGAGGGCTCGGCCAACGCCGGCTGGCTTGACGGAGGTCTCATCTACGCACCGCCGGCCCGGTAAGGCGACAGCTTCAAGAAACTTCACCTGAAGCAAATACTCGTCTAGGTTTGCGGGGGTCCGGGACAGCAGTCCCGGACCCCCGTTGCCGTTCCAATAGCCGAAACCCGCGACCCACCGCCCCGGAGGCGCCCCCGCGTGTCCAACACCGATCAAGCCACGCTGGCCGCGACCCAGTCGCAGCGTCCGCCCTTCTACCGCGACGTCACCGTCGTCAAGTGGCTGGCCCAGGTCTTCACGCTCCTGCTGGTGGTCTTCGCCCTGTTCTTCCTCACCACGCAGGCCCTCGAGAACCTCGACCGCCAGGGAATCGAGATCAAGTACGACTTCCTGAGCATCGGGCTCGGCAGCAACCTCCGGGAGGGCATCGACACCGATCCCGACACCGCCGGCCGTGCGCTGTGGGCCGGCGCGGTCAACACGATCCGCATCGCCGCGGGCGGGATCGTGGCGGCCACCATCCTCGGGGTGCTGATTGGGGTCGGGCGGCTGTCGAGCAACTGGATCGTCAGCCGCATGTGCAGCGTCTTCATCGAGACGGTCCGCAACATCCCGCTGCTGGTCCAGATCGTCTTCATCTGGGCGCTGATCGCCACCCTTCCGCGCGTGACGCTGGACCAGGGGCCCATCAACGGTCTCCTGCACGTCTCCAACAAGGGGATGTCGGTGCCGCGCGTCCACATCGACGACGGCTTCTACCAGTGGCTCATCTTCATCGCGGCCGGCTGGCTGGTCGGCTCGTTCGTCAGGCGCCGTCAGGAGCGCCGCCACGACGCCACCGGCCGCGACACCTACCCGGTGCTGAGCTTCCTGGCCGTGCTGGCCGCGTTCGGCGCGGTGGGCTGGGTCGCGCACCCGATCTTCGGCTGGGTGGGCGCCATCTTCGATTTCATCGGCGACGGGTTCTCCTCGTTGACGCCGGTCATCGTGAAGGTGGTGCTGTCGCTGGCCGCGCTGGCGGCGGCGGCATGGTGGATCCGCCGCTTCCTGGCCCGGCTCCGCACACCGGCGGGGCTCATGAAGCTCACCGACGACGACAAGTTCCGGATCGTCTTCGCCGGGGTGGGCGCCTTGGCGGTGATCGCGTTCGTGCTGGTGGGGTGGCCCGGCCTGTCGAGCTGGATCATCAACTCCGGCACCGACCTGCTTCAGGTCATCGCCGACAAGTTCGGCGACGGCCGCACCGGGCGCCCCATCGACATCAAGCGGCCCGACATCGAGCAGCTCGGCAACTTCCCCAACCCCGGCCCGGCCGGGCTGAACCTCACCCAGGGCGGCGCAGCGGTGTTCTTCGGCGTCGTGCTGTACACCGCGTCGTTCATCGCCGAGATCGTGCGGGGCGGCATCCTGGCTGTCCCAAAGGGCCAGACCGAGGCCGCCCAGGCGGTCGGCCTGCGGCGGGTGACGATGCTGCGCCGGGTCATCCTGCCCCAGGCCTTCCGGGTGATACTCCCGCCGCTGGGCAACCAGTACCTGAACCTCACCAAGAACACCTCGCTGGCCATCGCTGTGGGCTACAGCGACTTCGTGCAGGTGGGCCAGATCGTCTACAACCAGACCGGCAAGACGCTCGAAGTGATCTCTTTGTGGATGCTGTTCTACCTGGCCTGCTCGCTGACGATCTCGGTGATCGTCAACTTCTTCAACATCCGCATGAAGATCGTGGAGCGCTGAGATGCCTGGAGTGCTGCGGTGACTGCGACGATGGGTGATCCGGCCGCGGGCGCGGGTCCGGTGGAGCCGTGGGACGGCGGCGAGCGCGAGCCGGCCCAGAAGCCCGAGGAGCCGAGCCTGTCCGCGGGCGAGTGGCTCGGAAGGAACCTGTTCTCCTCGCCGGTCAACTCGCTGCTCACCGTCGTGTTCTCGCTGCTGGTGCTGCTGGCGGTGCGCGGCCTGCTCAACTTCACGTTCAGCGAGGAGCGAACCTGGCGGGCCGTCAAGACCAACATGCGGTTCCTGTTCACCCACGCCTACCCCCAGGACCAGTACGCCCGCATCTGGGTCTGCGTCGGCGCCATCGCGGTGCTCTCCGGGCTGTCGGTAGGGCTGCTGGCCCGGGCGGGCCGCGGCATCTCGATGAAGAAGCTGTCGATGAACCTGATGGCCACCGGCGGCGTGATCGCGCTGGGGATCCTGCTGCGCGAGCCCTCTGCCATCGTCGACGGCGAGGGCGTGGCCCTGCACCGCGACGCCTCAGCGGCCGGCGGCGACTCCTTCGCCGGCTGGTTGGACGCCAACGCCTTCACGGTGCTGGCCGTGCTGGTTCTGGCCAACGTCGCGCTCGCGGTGTGGTTCCACCTCCAGGGCACCTACCTGCGGGGCGGGCCGGAGCCAAGGACCGCTCACGGCGCGCTGGTGCTGGTGAGCGTCGGGGTGCTGATCGTGCAGCAGTACGCGACCGGCGAGGTCGTCCGGGAGTCGTTCGCCGACGCCATGTCGGACCGGGCCTGGTGGTGGCTGGCCGCGGCCGTGCTCGCCGGTGCGGGCGCAGCCTTGTGGCTCGGGCTGGGCGATGCCCGCCGGCGCAACACCTTCGTGCCGGCCATGTACGTGTTCTTCGTCGGCGCCGGGCTGATGGTGCTGTCGGCGTGGGTGTACCCATGGGGGCACTACGGCTTCCTGGAGGGAGAGTTCATCAACGAGCCCGGCCGCACGGTGGCGATGACCACGAAGCTGCCGTGGACGGTCATGCTGGTCCTGCTGGTGGCTGCCTACGAACTGGGGCGGGTGCTCCGGGCGGCCGGGGCTGGCCCGAGGCTGCGGGTCCCGCTGAACCTTCTGTGGGTGCTGACCCCCTTCGTCCTGTACTGGGCCGTGCTGCGCGACCCCGACCTCGACTGGGACCACGTGCTGTCAACCGACCTCCCCATGGCGCTGTTCTTCGCCGCCATCGGGGGCCTGGTGGTGTGGTTCCTGGCCCACCCCCGCATCGGCGAGGCCGGACGGGTGGTGGCCGTCGTGCTGGTGGCGGTGGCCGCGCTCAACTGGGTGGCCGCGTACTTCGGTTGGTACCCGATGCTTCAGAAGGCGCGGATCAGCTTCCTGCTGCTGGCGGTGGTCGCCCTGCTGGCCCACAACTTCGCGGGGGACCGTTCCCACAGGATGAAGCTGGTGGCCGTCTGGGTGGCGACCATGGCCGTGTTCCACTGGCTGGTCACGCTGGTCAACTCGCCCTCGACTGTCGACACGCCCACCGACGACCTGATCGGCGGCTTCGGCATCACCCTCATCGTGGCCACCTTCACGCTGCTGCTGGCCTTCCCGATGGGGGTGCTGCTGGCGCTGGCCCGCACGTCCAAGCTGCCCATCTTCAGGGTGCTGGCCACCGCCTACATCGAGGTGTTCCGGGGCGTGCCGCTGATCACGGTGCTGTTCTTCTTCACCCTGATCTTCAACCTGTTCCTTCCCGACAACATGTCCTTGACCGACATCGCCGGAGCAACGATCGGCTTCTCGCTGTTCTCGGCCGCCTACCTGGCCGAGAACGTCCGCGGCGGGCTTCAGGCCATCCGCCGGGGCCAGTACGAGGCCTCCGACGCGGTCGGGTTGACCACCGTGCAGCGCACCCTGTTCATCGTGCTGCCCCAGGCGCTGCGGGTGTCGATACCTCCGCTGGTCGGCCAGGTCATCGCCACGTTCAAGGAAACCTCGCTGCTGGCCATCGTCGGGATCTTCGACTTCCTGCGGATCGCCGACAAGGTGATCTCCGCCCAGTCCGAGTTCCTCGGCGTCAAGCGCGAGGGCCTGCTGTTCGTGTCGTTCATCTACTGGATCTTCGCCTACAACATGTCCAAGCACAGCCAGCGCCTCGAGAAACGGCTGGGAGTGGGGGAGCGCTAGCCGTGCCGACCGTCCGCACACACCGCAGGGGGATGAAGCCATGAGTGTCAGTGTCCTGTCCACAGGGGGGACGCAGCCATGAGTGTCAGTGACGCCACCGCCGCTTTGACCGAGGAGCTCGCCGCCCGCGACGACATGATCGTCTGCGAGGGGGTCAACAAGTGGTTCGGGGACTTCCAGGCCCTCGACGGGATCACCGCCGTCATCAAGGAGCGCGAGGTCGTGGTGGTGCTCGGCCCGTCGGGCTCGGGAAAGTCCACATGGATCCGCTGCATCAACCGCTTGGAGGCCCATCAGGAGGGGCGCATCCTCGTCGACGGGGTGGAGCTCACCAACGACCTGCGCAACATCGAGAAGATCCGCTCCGAGGTCGGCATGGTGTTCCAGCAGTTCAACCTGTTCCCCCACCTGACCGTCGAGGACAACATCACGCTGGCGCCGATCTGGGTGCGCAAGAAGCCCAAGGCGGAGGCCGAGGAGCTGGCCCGCTCGCTGCTGGAGCGGGTCGGCATCCCCGAGCAGGCCGAGAAGTACCCGGGTCAGCTCTCCGGCGGCCAGCAGCAGCGGGTGGCCATCGCCCGGGCCCTGGCCATGGAGCCCAGGATCATGCTCTTCGACGAGCCGACCTCCGCCCTCGATCCCGAGATGATCAAGGAAGTGCTCGACGTGATGAAGGAGCTGGCCCTGTCGGGAATGACCATGATGGTGGTCACCCACGAGATGGGCTTCGCCCGTGAGGTCGCCGACAGGGTGATCTTCATGGAGGACGGCCAGATAGTCGAGACCGGCACCCCCGAGCACTTCTTCACCAACCCCCAGGAGGAGCGCACCAAGCTGTTCCTCTCGCAGATCCTCTGACCCCCACAGCCCGTCGCTCGTCTCGCTAGCGTCGGTCTGTGGCTGTCCCCAAGACGCTCGGCAGTGGTGCCCGCTCTTGTTCGCTTCGCTCACGGGCCGCTCGGGCCCGGCCTCGCTAGCGTCGGTCTGTGGCTGTCCCCAAGACGCTCGGCAGTGGTGCCCGCTCTTGTTCGCTTCGCTCACGGGCCGCTCGGGCCCGGCCTCGCTAGCGTCGGTCTGTGGCTGTCCCCAAGACGCTCGGCCTGGAGACCGAGTACGGCATCGTCCATCGTGGCGCTACGGAGCCCAACCCGATCTCGGCCTCCTCGTTGCTGATCAACGCCTACCTGATCGCCACCCATCAGGCGCCCGAGCCGGGCCGGGCCGCGGTGGGTTGGGACTTCACCGACGAGATGCCCGGCAACGACGCCCGGGGCGGCGCTCCCGCGGGCTCGCTCGCGCCCGAGATCGAGACCCACCTGGTGAACGCGGTGCTCACCAACGGCGCCCGCTACTACGTCGACCACGCCCATCCCGAGCTGTCCACCCCCGAGTGCGCCGACGCCCGCTCGGTGGTCGTCTACGACCGGGCTGCCGAGCTGATCGCGGCCCGCTCCATGGAGGCGGCCCGGATGCTGCTGCCGCCGGACGAGGAGATCGTGGTCTACAAGAACAACTCCGACGGCAAGGGCAACAGCTACGGCTGCCACGAGAACTATCTGGTGAGCCGGGCTGTGCCGTTCTCGCGCATCGTCACCCACGCCACCGCGCACTTCGTGACCCGCCAGATCTTCTGCGGCGCCGGCAAGATGGGCAGCGAGACCTCCGGCATGCGCCTGGACGAGGCCGGCTACCAGATCTCCCAGCGGGCCGACTTCATCGAGGAGGAGGTCGGCCTGGAGACCACCCTCAAGCGCCCCATCGTCAACACCCGCGACGAGCCTCATGCCGACGCGGCCAAGTACCGGCGCCTGCACGTGATCGTGGGCGACGCCAACATGTCGCAGGTCGCGACGTTCCTCAAGGTAGGCACGACCGCGCTGGTCATGGCCCTCACCGAGGACGACGCCGTGCCCCGCGAGCTGCGCTTCGCCACACCGGTGGCCGCGCTTCGCCAGGTGAGCCGCGACCTGTCGCTGCGAGAGCCGCTGCAACTGGTGGACGGCTCCACGATCACCGCGCTGGCTGCGCAGTGGGAGCTGCTGGCCGCGGCCCGCGCCTATGTCGACACGAGGGGTGCGGACGCGGTGGGCGGCGACGTCGCCCACCAGGTGCTGGGCCGCTGGGAGGCGGTGCTCGGCGGTCTGGAACGCGACCCGATGAGTCTCGCCGCCCAGATCGACTGGGTGGCCAAGCTCCGGTTGCTGGAGGGCTTCCGGTCCCGCCACGGCCTCGACTGGGAGGACGCCCGCCTCAGGGCCCTCGACATCCAGTACCACGACCTGCGCCCCGCCAAGTCGCTGGCGGCCAGGGCAGGGCTGGAAACCCTGGTGGACGAGGCCGAGGCCGAGCTGGCCATGACCGAGCCGCCGCCCGACACCCGCGCCTTCTTCAGGGGGCGCTGCCTGCAACGCTTCGCGGCGGAGGTGGTGGCGGCCAACTGGGATTCGATCGTCTTCGACGTGGGCGAGGGCTCGCTGCGACGAGTCTCCATGGCTGAGCCGACGAGGGGAACGGTCGCCCATGTGGGCACGATGTTCGACGAATGCAGCTCCGCGATCGACCTCCTGCGCCGCTTGGGGGCCGCGGGCGCGTAACCTGACGGATCCAGCCGAAGGTCCGAGCCGGGAGGAATGCAGTGGCCGAACGAGAGCAGATCCGCAAGCCGGCGCCGGCGAACCGCGAGCAGTCCGTGGAGGAGGCGCCGCCGTCGTCCGAGCGGGGCTCGGATATCAAGGCCCAGCTCGACGACCTTCTCGACGAGATCGACGAGGTACTCGAGACCAACGCCGAAGACTTCGTGAAGAGCTACATCCAAAAGGGCGGCGAGTGATGGGGGCCGCCAGGATCGTGCGCTGCTCGGCTGGCGGGGGGTGCATCATCCCGGGAGCTTGCGGGTGAGCCTGCCCCGCTTCGGGCCGCACGACGATCCTGGCCCCGACTTTGCCGCGCTGCTGCGCCTCACCGGCTCCGGCCCAGAGTCCGGTCCGTTCGGTTCTCCCGCCGAGCACCTGCCGCCGGAGATCCCCCACGGCACCACTTGCGTGGCCGTCCGCTACGACTCCGGGGTGGTCCTGGCCGGTGACCGGCGGGCCACCGCGGGGCACCTGATCAGCAACCACCGCATCGAGAAGGTGTTCCCCGCCGATCGGCATTCTGGTGTGGCCATTGCCGGCGCGGCCGGCCCCTCCACGGAGATGGTGCGGCTCTTCCAACTCCAGCTCGAGCACTACGAGAAGGTGGAAGGAACCCAGATCAGCCTCGAGGGCAAGGCCAACCAGCTCGGCCAGATGGTGCGAGCCAACCTGCCTGCGGCCATGCAGGGCATGGTGGTGGTGCCCATCTTCGCGGGCTTCGACACCGCGTCCTTCAGGGGCCGCCTCTTCGAGTACGACGTCACGGGCGGGCGCTACGAGGAGCGCGACCATGCCGCCACCGGCTCCGGCTCGCTGCACGCCGACACCGTGGTGAAGCTGGGGTTCCGACCGTCGATGACAAAGGCCGCGGCTGTCGACCTGGTGCTGGACGCGCTGTACGTGGCCTCCGACGCAGATTCGGCCACCGGAGGCCCTGACCCGGTGCGCGACGTGTTCCCCGTGGTGGCGGTGATCGACGCCGACGGCTACCAGCGCCTCGACGATGCCGAGCTGCGCCGACGCACCGAACGGCTGCTGCGCCGCCACCGCACCCGCCGGGAGGGCAAGGAGGCGAACTCATCATGACGATGCCCTTGGCCCTAGCTTCGCGCACAAGGGGGTGCTGGCGATGACGATGCCCTTCTACGCGCCGCCCGAGCAGATGATGAAGGACAAGGCCGACTACGCCCAGAAGGGCATCGCCCGGGGCCGCAGCCTGGTCGCCTTCCGCTACGCCGGCGGCATCGCCATCGTGGCCGAGAACACCTCCAGCACGCTGCGCAAGGTGAGCGAGATCTACGACCGCATCGCCTTCGCCGGGGTGGGCCGCTACAACGAGTTCGACCAGCTCCGCATCGCCGGGGTGCGCCACGCCGACCTGAAGGGCTTCGCCTTCAGCCGCGAGGACGTGGACGCCCGCAGCCTGGCCAACGCCTACGCCCAGAGCCTCGGGCATGTCTTCACCAACGAGTTCAAGCCGATGGAGGTGGAGATCCTGGTGGCCGAGATCGGCCTCGAGATTGACGGCGGTGGCGACCAGCTGTTCCACATCCTCTACGACGGCACTGTGGTCGACGAGGACGACTGGGTGGTGCTGGGCGGCGAGACCGAGGAGATCTCGGAGCGTTTCGAGGAGGCCCTGCCCGATGCGCCCCGCTCGCTGGCCGACGGCGTGCGGGCTGCGGTTGCCGCCCTCGCTGGCCCCGATCGCACCCTCACCGCCGAGAGCCTCGAGGCCGCCGTCCTGGACCGCGGCAACGACCGCCGAGCCTTCCGCCGCCTAACCGACGAAGAGGTAGCCACCATCCTCGACGGCTAGCGCGCACCGGCAGGTGAGGGCCCGCCGACGGACTTCCGCAGCGCTTCTGGCTGTTGCGGCGGTGAGCCGCTCATGTAGACTCGCCTCATTCTGATGGCTCCCCCTTGGAGAGCCGAGCGAGGGTCCCTCGATAGGCCCTCGCGTTGCTTCTGGGAGGTGACAGACCGTGGACCGCTGCGCCGTATTCGTCGATGCTGGATACCTGTACACGGAGGGAGGCAAGCTCATAGGAGTCGGACCCATCGCGCCGGCTCGATGCTTCGGGCGCGAACCAGTTCCTAGCTGATCTGGCGGTCAACGGCTGCCGGTTCTTCAAGCCTATTGGTATGACGGCGCGAGACAGGGGATCCCCACTGCTGTGCATCAGGCCATCAGTGCTCCAATCGACCTCATCGATCCCGCACGCTCAGCCTCAGCGAGCGTGAATCCAGAAGACCCGGATATCCGCTGAGATCTCTTCACCCAGTGTCATCTGTACTGCCGCAATCATTTGATTTCAGGATCCCAGTAATCCTCGTCATCTTCGATGATGTCTAGTACTCGAGGATTCAGCAGCCTCCAGCGCTGACCGACACGCTCTAGGTCGCCGTTCAGCACGAGGGGCATATTGACGCTATGTGCATGGATCGCTTGGTCGTAGTCGAATTGGTCAAGCACGCTGACGACCGATTGGATTCTGTCGTCAACGTACGCTCGCAGCCAGACCGTTCCGTACAGATCCAGTTCGTCGCGGCTCAGTTTCTGGACCATTCCGAACACGAGAACATCGGGTCTCGGTTCCTTCGATCGAAGGGTACGAGACGCTTCCTGCAGAATCGGCGCATCACTCGATCCGAAGCGGAATACCTCGTGAGCGCGAGCAGCTAGACGAGTATGAGCCCAGGAGATAGACGTGTCTACGGTCGAGAATGATCCGATCAACATGACGATCGCCTCGCATAGATTGGCGCTTACTCCCTGACTGATCGCCTCGCGGAAGACATCCTGCTTTCCTCGAATCGTCAAATCCGATGCCTCGCGGGTCGCCCGCAGCGCCTGTGCCAAGTGTCGGGTCACTTTTCGTTCGAATTGCTCATCGTCGATGTCAGCTTCTGTAGGGCCGCTGTGCATTATCGGAGCGATGACCGGTGAATGAAGCGTTATCACGAAACTGCCTTGTTCAATAGGTCCCACTCGCATACGGTTCAAGAACTCATTGGCTTCTTGATGAGCACCTGTACGATAGAGGGGACGCGGACTCTTCAACGAACAGGCAGCTGCCAGTATCATTTCGCGAGTTCCTTGCATAAGGTTGACACCATCGGCGATTGTGATGCTCGATCTGCTGTCGTCGTCCACAGTTCGGATTCGGATCACATCTCTGTTCGCGACAACCAGTTGTCGGTATACGGAGAGCTGATCTAGGTCTGCTTCGGATGCGAAGATGTCAATGAGTTGCGACATCACTCGCGCGTAATCTACCAGATTTTGAGTTCTAGGAAGAATGATCTCAGGGCGATTTTCAGCCGTATAGACATCCGAATTGGTTCGATAAGGCTTCGACAGGTTCCAACCCATACTCTGCGCATATGCTGTGAGAGCCGCTGGCTGAATGGCGTTGAGCATTCCTGTGTCTTCAATCGTTCCTCGCATTAGATTTCACCCCTTTTCGATTGTTCCATCAGGCCTTCGAGCGCATCGACATCAAGTTGATTTATGACTGGTATACTTACCGTCACCGTGGCTACGTTCGTGCTTGCAGGTTGGGGCCGCTCGCACCAGCCGACCGTCGCGTGTCTCCAATCCGAAGCTGGACTCGATCCATGACGAGAACGGGTCACGTCGCATGGCGTCGTAGGACGTCGGCTCCGGCGTGTCGCCAGTGACGCTGCGAATCAGAGCCTCCGTGAAGTCTGGCCGGTCGGAGGGGTCCGGAGTCGTGCGTCGCAGGGTCTCCGAGATGACCTCGGAGGGCCGAACCTCGGTGCCGAACAGTCTCGAGGCGACCGTGGCCACCTGGACGCTGCGCTCGGCGTGGCTTCCCTCAGTGGAGAGCGTCGCCGAAGTTCCGACGCACTGAAGCTCGGTCGCACCACACGCCTCACGGATGCGGCGAACGAGCATGGCCACGTCGGCGCCCTGGCGGCCGCGATACGTGTGAAGCTCGTCCAGCACCAGGAATCTCAGCGACGCCATGGCATTCACCAGCTTGATGTCGTTGTAGCGGGTGAGGATGAGCTCGGCCATCACGTAGTTGGTGAGCAGCACGTCGGGCGGGTTGTCTCGGATCGCCTGTCGCACGGCTTCGTTCTGCTGGCCGGTGAACACGGCGAACGACACAGGCCGCTGGCCGGTTGGCACCTCCGGTGAGCGGACCCCGTCGTTCTCAGCGGTCCATGGCCCGTGATCGAGGAACTTGCCGAGTTCCTCGTACTGGCTGTTGGCCAGGGCGTTCATCGGATAGAGCACCAGCGCCTTGATGCCTCGACCCGATCCGGCGCGCAGCACGTGGTCCACGATCGGCACGATGTAGGCAAGGCTCTTGCCCGACCCCGTACCTGTCGTAAGGACGTAGCTCCGGTTGTCTGCAGCCGCATCTATCGCCTGCACCTGATGGCGGTGCAGCGTCATCGCCTGGCCCTGAGGATCCTCGTCAGACTTGTCCTTCCGGAAGATCTCCTCGGCAAGAGGGTGCAGGCGTCCGCTGCCCGCGAGCTCCTCCACGGTGGCGCCCGGCTCGAAGGAGGGGTTGAGTCCGATCCGGGGATCCGGCCAGAGCAGCCCCCTGTCGAAGGCGTCGTCCACCGCGCTCCGGATTCGTTCATCCGCTATCTCGACGAAACCCTCCGAGTAGCCCCGATACTCCGAGATCACCCGATCCCTCAGGGAGAACACGTCCATTGGCAAAGGCACACTCCGTCCGCGCGATTGGCCGCTCGGGCTGAGCCGTCGGCTAGAGCGGCCGCCTACTATCTCACACTGATATGACAACAGTGGAGAGATCAGCCAGATCTGCCCGATCTGCGCTGCGCCTCCCATAGAAGGGCCATTGAGCGGTCGGCTCGACGGTGGATCGTGTCACAGGAGTGGGGTACATTCTGTTCGGGCTGTTCGTCAGCTTTGGGTCACCGAGGCTCATCAGTCCATCCAGCGCCGGGGCTTGCTCAAGCGGGCCCCGGCTGCCTCCTCCTTCAGCTACTTGGCCAGAGTTCTCGCCAAGTCTCAATCTGAGGAATTATGTGCTCCCGCCTGAGCATCTGTATTGCGCGATCCGACCTTGGATCCCCAGGTGAACGCTTGATCCGCTCCGATCGATTCATGACGAACGCCACCATGTCAGCGAGCTGGATTCGCCAGCTTCGCTCTGAATGTGCAAAGTAGACGCCGTCGACGATGTGGTCTAGCGACACGTTCAGGCCTCTATGCCCTTCGACGGGCCGCCGGCGGCCTGCATTCTCTGAATCAGATCGAAGGCGTACTGGTCGTGCTCGTGGCTGTGATCTGCCACCAGCAGTGCACGTTGGCCCAACTCATCAGTCTGCCGTCAGTCTTTCGACCATGACCGTGACCTCGGAGTGTTCCGAGTGCTCCAGCAGATGCTTCAAGGCCTTCGGATGCGCTTCCGTGATCTCTAGGGGCCACGTGCCCTGCAGAAGCGTGGCCAACAGCACTCCCTGTACAACGCATGAACCTTGCAAGCTGTTGAAATGCTGGACCTTGCCCCCCCAACTTCTGAGACGGTACTCCAGTCATCTTCAAGGCTTGCCTGACGGCAGCGTCAAACGTTCTGCCTTCTCGCATGGTCCAAGACAGCGGAGCATCGATTCCCGCGGCAAGCATTCTGGCTTCACCCGTGCCGAATCCGGTCTCGACCGCCCTCTTCGTCTGGGCCAGGGCCTCCCATGCCCGATCTGCCAAGCCAGTCTTCGCGGGCGGTTGAAGCGAACCGTCGACGACGTGGCACACGCTTCAACCGAACGCTTCATTGCCGCCGGGATCGAAACCCAGTACGAAGTCCGTGAACTCGGGCATCTGGTTCCCTTCATGCGATCGACGACTCGGTGTTGTCGCTTCCTTGGTGGCGCCCGGATGAGGCGGCATCGAAGCTACCTACGGGAGCCCGCGATCAGTGGACGCGCCCGCAGCCTGGCCTGCGGGGTCCGGTAGCCACCATACTTGGAGGGCTTACACACGCGCCGGCAGGTGGGAGCCCGCCGTGTCGCAGCGTTTCAGGCAGCTTCGCGGTTGTTGCCGTCGGTTTCGGGGTCGTCGATTGTGGGCAAGCCGATCCCCAGGTGGCCCTCGATGCGGGCGAGCCGCTCCCGGGTGTCGCCGAGCATGCTGATCACGACGCCGTGGTTCCTCTCGATCAGGTCCCGGTTCTTGTCGATCAGTTCCCGGGTCTCCTTGCGGGTCTCGTCGATCAGTTCCCGGGTCTCCTTGCGGGTCTCGTCGATCAGGTCCCGGGTCTCCTTGCGGGTCTCGACGCTGTCTTTGTGCTGGATGCGGATCGAGGCCACCATCAGCGTGATCAGCGCGGCCATGATGGTGCCGAAGGACATCCCGACGATGGTGAGCACGGTCGTGGCCGCTTCGGTGTCCATGCGCCCAACCTACCTCATCAGCTATAGCGACGCAACTTGAAACTTCATAATAATCATCGAATCTTTCTCTAACGGCAGAAGGGCGCTTGCGGTCTGATCTCTCGTCGCAGCGTGGCGGGGGGTACGGTGGCGGGGTGCAGCGGCGCATCTTCGGCATCGAGAACGAGTACGGCGTCACCTGCACGCTGCGGGGCCAGCGCCGGCTGAGCCCCGACGAGGTGGCCCGCTACCTGTTCCGCAAGGTGGTGTCTTGGGGGCGCAGCAGCAACGTGTTCCTGGGCAACGGCTCCCGGCTGTACCTCGACGTCGGCAGCCATCCCGAGTACGCCACCCCGGAGTGCGACTCGGCCCACGACCTGGTCGTGCACGACAAGGCGGGCGAGCGCATCGTCGAGCGCCTGCTGGGCGACGCCGAGGAGCGTCTGGCCGAGGAGGGCATCCGCGGCGACGTCTTTCTGTTCAAGAACAACACCGACTCGGCCGGCAACAGCTACGGCTGCCACGAGAACTACCTCACCAGCCGCCGCGACGACCTCAGCGACTACGCCGAGGTGCTGATCCCGTTCCTAGTCAGCCGCCAGATATATGCGGGCGCGGGCAAGGTGCTGCAGACCGCCCGGGGCGCCATGTACTGCATCAGCCAGCGGGCCGAGCACATCTGGGAGGGGGTTTCGTCGGCCACCACACGGTCGCGCCCGATCATCAACACCCGCGACGAGCCCCACGCCGACGCGGAGCGCTTCCGGCGCCTGCACGTGATCGTGGGCGACTCCAACATGAGCGAGTACACGACCTTCCTCAAGGTCGGGACGTGCGCGCTGATGCTGCGGATGCTCGAGGACCCCCGGGTGGTGCTGCGGGACATGACGCTGGAGAACCCGATCCGCGCCATCCGCGAAATCAGCCACGACATCACCTGCCGCCGGCGGGTGCGGCTCGCCACCGGCCGCGAGGTCAGCGCACTCGAGATCCAGTCCGAGTACCTGAACCGGGCCCTGCGCTACGCCGAGCACCACGACCTCTCCGACGAGGAGAAGAAGGCTCTCACCATGTGGGAGTACTGCCTCACGGCCATCGAGCAGGATCCGCTCCAGCTCGACCGCGAGATCGACTGGGTCGTAAAGCACCATCTGGTGGAGGCCTACCGCGAGCGGCACGGGCTGGACCTGGCCGACCCCCGGGTCGCCCTCGTGGACCTGCAGTACCACGACGTCAGCCAGAGCCGCGGCCTCTACTACACCATGCAGCACCGGGGGATGGTCGAGACGCTGGTGACCGAGGCCGAGATCCACCACGCCGTGGAGAACCCGCCGTCCACCACCCGGGCCCGCCTGCGGGGCGAGTTCATCCGCCGGGCCAAGGAGCGCAGGCGGGACTACACCGTCGACTGGGTCCACCTGAAGCTCAACGACCAGTCCCAGCGGACCGTGCTGTGCAAGGATCCGTTCAAGTCCCACGACGAGCGGGTGGAGAAACTGATCGCGTCCCTGTAGCGGGCTGCCGCGATTCTGTGTGCAACGAAGCCGCTCCAGTCGGCATGTCTGCTCACAGAACCTGGCTAAGTTGACGTCATGGACAAGTTCGAGCGGCTCCTGAACCTCACTGCGGCGCTGCTGCACACGGCGCACCCGCTCAGCGCCAGCGAGCTGCGAGAGCGCATGGCCGGTGCCTACTCGGAGGACAAGGCGGCCTTCAGGCGGATGTTCGAACGAGACAAGGCCGACCTGAGGGCGATCGGCGTGCCCATAGAGGTCTCGACCCTCTACCGGCTCGACCCGCCGGTGGAGGGCTACCGCATACCGGCCCGGGCCTACGTGGGCCGCGACGTGCGCTTCGACCCCGACGAGCTCGCGGCGCTGCACCTGGCCACCAACCTGGTGCGACTCGAGGGGGGCTCCGGCGCGGGCCTGGCCCGCCTGGGCGGGGCGGCATCGGCCGGTGCCGCCGGGGCGGTCGAGGAGGTGGGCGAGCTGCCCTTTCATGATTCGCTGGGGAGGCTGGTGGCGGCCGCGATCGGACGCCGGGAGGTCTCGTTCGTCTATCGCGACGCCGAGCGGCGGGTCGAGCCGTGGCGCCTGTCGTTCCACCGGGGCCACTGGTACCTGGTGGGATGGGACGCCGGCCACGGCACCGAGCGCATGTTCCGGGTCGACCGCATCGACGGCGAGGTCACCGAACTGGGTGATGCGTCCCACCCGGTGGGGGAGGGGCCCGATCCCAGCACGCTCAGGCCCTGGGAGTTCGGCGCGGGCGCGCCGGTCGAGGTCCGGGTGATGGTGGACGCCGACCAGGCGAGCTGGGCCTGCCACCGGGCCGGCGTCGACGGCGAGCGCCAGCCCGACGGCTCGGTCGTGCTCACCCTCCAGGTGCGCGATGCCGCGGCGGTGAGGTCGTTCGTGGTGGAGTTCCTCGAGCACGCCGAGGTACTGGACCCCGGCTGGCTGCGCGACGAGGTCAAGGCCTGGCTGGAAGCTCTATAGCGGCTGCCGCCGCAGGACTGCCGCGCGCCGGCTACGGGTTGTCGCCCAACGGGCAACAGGAACGCTCACCGGCCAAGACGATGTCGAACGATCTCGGACGCCGGCCAGCCCAGCCCCGACACCCGATCATGAACCCCGGCAACCAGCAACCAGGAATGCATAGGAACGAAACACCGAACGGCGAGGACGCGACCCTCTCAACAGCCCTCCGGCACCCCTCGCAGAGCATCCCGCTCGCCGGGCGGGCGGCGTCCCGCTCCAGACTTAGCGGGTTTGATCGGCGGATTGCTTACTGACATTCCAGGTATCTAACGTTTGGAGTCAATCAGTCACGGCGTTGAGGTTCGGAGTTTGAGTTGGGCTAACGGAGAGTTCATCGTCTTCGACCTTGAGGCTAATGCCGACCGTTCTGATCCTCCTGCGCACGAAATCATTGAGATCGGTGCGGTTCTGGTCCGCGGCGGGGTCGAGGTCGACGCATTTGAGACCCTGGTGCGTCCGACTCGGCGTCTGCGTGATTTCACCTGCGAGTTGACGGGCTTGACCGACGAAGAGCTTGCCACCGCTCCGGTGCCGGCCGTAGCGCTTCGTGACTTCTACCGGTTTGTGGGGAACCGGCCCATGGTCGCTCACAATGGTTTGCGCTATGACTGTCGGTTGCTGGACTCGGCTGGCGCCGAAGTCGGGGTCCCTGCGCCCGAGGTTGTCAGGCTCGACACCCTGGAGCTGGCGCATCTGGCGTTCCCCCGGGCTGGTGAGGGCATCGTCCGCAACGTGGACGGCAGCAGACCGCCTGCGGGGCGCAGCCTCGACGAGCTGGCCCACTACTTGCTGAGGGAGCAAGCGCGGAACTCGCACCGGGCGCTGGACGATTCCCGGCTGCTGCTGCGTGTTCTGCCCCGGCTGCTGAGGCAAGTCGGTGGCCCGGGACCGGCTCGACGGCTGCAGCGTTGGGTTCTGGGAGCCGGGTGCCATCCGTGGTCGGGGTTTTTCGTCGAAGAGTCCGAGCCGGTGCCGCTGGAGAATGTGGTGCCGGAGCCGGCTGTGCCGCGTCGGGATCCTGTCACCGGCGGTCTCAACCCTCGGGATGTGGCCGCGATGTTCGGCGAGGGGGGCGCCTTGATGGGCCATGCCCGCCAGCCGCGGCGACAGCAGATGGAGATGGCCGTCCGGATCGCCGAGACGTTGCAGGGGGGCGGCCGTCATCTCATCGAGGCGCCCACCGGCACCGGCAAGACGCTGGCCTATCTCGTACCGGCTATCGAGCACGCACGCGCCAGCGGCGGCACCGTTGTCGTCGCTCCGCACTCGAAGGTGCTCCAGGACCAGGTGATGGCCACCTTGGAGAATCTCTCGGAGGAAGTGGAGCCTTTCGCGTGGACGCTCGTGAAGGGACGCAACAACTATGTCGACCTGGAGTCTCTAGCCGGTGAGCTTGACGCGCTGGCGGAGAGTCCGAGCGCGTTCACGCCTGATGGCGCCTTTGCGCTGGCGATGGTGTGCGGCTGGGTGGCCGAGACTGCAACGGGAGACTGGGACGACTTGAGGGCCGGGGCGTTGGAGGGCGGACGGACCGCACTGAGCGACCTGCGCCGCGTGCTGAGCCGACAGGATGCGACGGGTCCGCCGATGACCGCGCTGGACGGGCTCGACTTCCATCGCCGGGCGCGTGAGGGTCTGCGCAACGCCCATGTTGCGGTGCTCAACCATGCGCTGGTCGTGTCGGACCACGAATGGATCCACCACTCCAGGCACCTGGTCCTCGATGAGGCCCACAATCTTGAGGACGCCGCCACCGACGCTCTCACCGAAGCGGTGTCTCGCGACGACCTTGCCGCGCTATGCGACGCGTTGTGGGATCCGCAGCGTCGGAGCGGGACCGTGCGCCGCCTATCGGATGCCACCGGATGGTCGTTGCGCAGCGATGCCGCGAACCGGACCGTCCTCGGCACCGACAACCCGCTCGAAGAAGCTGCTGACGAGGCCGCCGAGGGATCGGGTGAGGACGGGAACCTCGACGGGGAGTCGTCGGCGCGCGTCTACGAACCCCTCGGCGTCATTCGTCGCGCCGTGGATCTTCTGAGAGAACGGTCAGAGCGCTTCGGGGTGACGCTCGTGCACTACCTGCGCATCCGAACGGGAGCGAGTGTCGAGGACAGGTATCCCGCGACCCACCGGATCAGGCGCGGCCACGACACCCAGCACCCCGACTACCACGAGGTCCTCACCAACGGCCAGCACCTGGTACAGGCGCTGCGCGGGCTTGCCGCTGCGCTCAATGAGGTGAATCTTCCCGAGGAACTGTCTGGCCGCTATCGGCGCAGCCGCCTCGAAGTAGAGGTGCGCGGGCTCGGAAGGGCCGCACGCGACGCCGCTCGCACCGTCGGGGACGTGTTGTGGGTCACCGACGCTGAGAGGCTGATCGCAATCGCGGCGATCTCCTACGAGACAGACCTCCGAGACTGGGCGTGGGAACTGCGCCGCTCACCGGTGTCGGTGGCCGGACCGCTCTCCAGCGTGTGGGAGTCGCTCGAGTCGGCTGTGCTCACCTCGGCGACGCTCAGGGCAGGTGGGAGCTTCGACTACATGATCGAAAGCCTCGGGCTCGGTTCTGTTCAGACATCCGTTCTGGGAAGCCCGTTCCCCTGGATCGGCGACAACCACCTGCTACTGCTGACCGACTACTTGCCGGCGCCCCGCAGCCGGCTCCTGGAGGAGTTCAAGGCCTCCGCCGCAGCCGAGATCCCCAGGTTGCTGATTCTCACCGCCGGGAGGGGGATGGTCCTCATGGCGGCGCGCGCTCGGTTGGAGTTCGTGCGCGACCACGCCCGGCCGATCCTTGACGCCGAGGGCATACCTCTGCTCTCGCAGGGCGACGATGCGGCTGCGGCGTTGGTGGAGCGGATGAGGGCCGAGACGGCCACCAGCCTCATCGCTCTCCGCTCGTTCTGGGAGGGAGTGGACATCCCCGGAGCGGCTCTCAGCCTGTTGATGATCGAGAAGATCCCCTTCGACTCGCCAGCGGACCCCGTGGCTGGTGCCCGCATGGAGGCCATCGAGGTGCGGGGGAAGGACCCCTACGCCGGGTACCTGGTTCCGCGGGCGGCGCTGCGCTTCGCCCAGGGTGTCGGGAGGCTCATACGCACCGAACACGACCGGGGTGTCACCGTGGTGCTCGACAGCCGTCTCTGCCGGGCGGTTCCCTACCGCGACGCGATTCTCGACTCGCTTCCCGGCCCGCCCCGACAGGTCCGGGCCAATCGGGCCGAGGACGCCTACCGCCTCATCACCGAGCATCTCGGCGACATCGAGTTGGACGGCAGGATGCTGGAGCGCCTCCGCTCTGTCGACAGTGCCGACGCCTGGGCAGGACTCGCGGATCTGGAGTTGAGCGAGGCAGACGCATGTCGCCCGGATGTCGTGGCGGCGCGGCTTGAGCGGGTGCGGCAGATGTTCGGATTCCGGCGCTGGCGGCCCGGCCAACTCGAGACCATGAGACGCTTCATGGAGGGATCAGACTTCCTGGCTGTGCTGCCCACAGGCTCGGGAAAGTCGATCACCTTCCAGATCCCGGCGCTGCTGTCGCCCGGCGTCACGCTGGTGGTCTCGCCGCTGAAGGCGCTGATGAACGACCAGGTGGAGAACCTCCGCTCCCGGGGGATCACCAAGGTGGCCGCCGTTCACAGCGGTGTGGGCCAGGCGGAGTGGCGCGACATCCTGCGCGGGGCGGCGCGGGGCGACTACAAGCTGCTCTACGTCAGCCCGGAGCGGCTGTGGTCACAGGAGTTCGTCGGCGCGCTGGCCGGGATGGGCGTAGCCCGCGTGGCAGTGGACGAGGCTCACTGCATCTCGCAGTGGGGTCACTCCTTCCGGCCGGAGTATGCCGCCATCCCCGATGCGTTGAGGCGCATCGCGTCGGGCGGCACCCGCGCTCCGGTTCTTGCTGTGACCGCAACGGCCACCGAGTCCGTGCGCCGCGACATTGTGAAGCTCCTCGCCCTGAGGTTGGCCGGCGCCCCGGTCTCTTTGGCGCCGGGCCGTCCCGAGATCCGCTACTTCGTCGAGACGTGCCACGATGGGGCCGACCGCGATGTCAGGGCAGTCCAGATAGTGGAGGCATTCCGGTCCCAGCCGGCCATCGTGTACGTCCCGACGCGCCGGGACACGGCCCGAGTCGCCGGACTGCTCCGCGCCGCCGGCCACGTGGCCCGGCCCTATCACGGGGCGATGGACGACAACGACCGCCTCCACACCGAGGATGCCTTCCGCCACGGCGAGCTCGACGTAGTCGTGGCAACCAAGGCCTTCGGCATGGGCATCGACAAGCCCGACATCGCGCTGATCGTGCACCTGGAGATGCCCGCCACCATCGAAGAGTACGTCCAAGAGACCGGGCGGGCCGCCAGAGGCGCGGTCGAGGGCAAGGGACCGTGCGTCGGCACCGCGGTGCTGCTGAGCACCCGCCGCGACTGCACGATCCACCGCGTCTTCGTCAGGAGTGCCGCCCCCGGCATTGAACAGGTTCGCCGGATCTGGTTGCGCCTGAAGGAGGGAATCCACGCCTACGACCCGGACTTACTAGATGCCAGCGACGACGAGGGAACCGACCGAGAGTCGGTGGCGGCAGCACTGGCCGTTCACTACCTGCAGCAGTCCGGCGCGGTTGCTCGCCGTCTCGACACGCCCTGGCGCGGCCGGGTCTCGGTGATGGCCGACACCCGCCAGCGGCTCGAGGAGTTGAGAACCGCCGAGCCTGAGTTGGCAGCGCGGGGCGGGCGCGTGGTCGAACTGACCGAATACCTCACACGTGACGAGTACCGAGCCGAGGAGTGGAGTCGCCTTCTCCAACGCCCGGCGGCCGAGGTCGCCGCCGATCTGCTGGAACTCAACCGGCGCGACATCCTGGGATTCTCAGTGTGGGAGCACGCCTGGGTGCTGGAACGCAAGTCGGACGCAGAGCCCCGCTGGACCGTCATCGAGGACCAGGCGGAGCAGCGGCGCGCCGAGGTGGGAGCCAAGTCGGAGCAGGCCAAGCGGTACGCACAGCAGAGCACCGGCTGCCGCGTGCGCACCATGCTGGAGTACTTCGGCGCGGAGGCTCTCGAAATGTGCGACCAGTGCGACCTCTGTGCCGACCTGGATCGCCCGTGGGCAGCCAGCCACATCAGCCGGGAGGGACTCTTGGAGTCGCTGCCAGCCCGCAGAATCGTGCTGCAACTGCTGGACGACACCAGGGGCGCCGGCTACTCGCGCCGCAACATGGAGTTGACTCTGGTCGGGCGCCTGGGATCGGCCGAGCACTCGCTGCCCCCGCGACTCGCCGGCCACCATCTCGCCGGGCGCCTCGCCTTCCTGGGTGCTCCGGCCGTCACGGCCCAGATCGACGACCTCATCGTCGACGGCCTGGTCCGCGCGGTTGCGGCCGAGTTTGACGGCACCAACTACGAGCGCCTTGAGATAACCGACGAGGGCCGGGCACACCTGAGGGGAACCGAATAGCCGGGGCCGCCCGCTCTAGCGGGTCACCGCCGAGGGACCCAGCCGCGGTGCGACTGCTGTATCAGAAACTGCTGCATTAGAGTCGCAGGCCCGTATGGCCTTCCTGCAGCCCGCCAACATTCCGAGCCGGAACGATGTGCCCGCCCGACTGCAGACAGTGGCCAAGTGCCTGCGAGAGTTCTTGCCCGATGAGGTCACAGTCTGGCTGGAGTGGACCGGCGACGGCGAGGGTCGGGCCCTTCATAGGGAGTTCGAGCAGCAGCGACTCGAGGGACTCGACGCGGCTGGTGAGCGGGGCGATGCGTACTTGGTGGTGCTCGATCCGTCGAGCGGGATCGTCATCCTGGAGGCTCCCGAGAGGACACGGTCCGGCAAGCGGCGCGGCCGCCGCAGAAGAATCGACCGTGATCGGCTGGGGGACCTGACAGCGCGGCGGGCATCGGACTTGCGCCGCAGTCTCGACACGCGGGACGTGGCCCGACTGCCCGTGGCGGTGGCGGCGGCCTATCCGGACCTGCAGGCTCAGGAAGCAGCCGGAATTCGAGCCGACGTTCCGTTGCTGTGCGCGCAGGACTTTCTGAGCGAAGCCTTGAGGCCGGCGCTTCAGGAGATCGCCGGCGGTCGCCGGGTTCCTGTGCCCCAGCAGGAGGAGTCCGCAGCACGGGCCGCGGTCAACCCCGGCATCGTCATCCGGGGAACGCAGGGGCAGCTTTTTGCTCCGCAGCGTGAGAGCGACGCTGAGATCCTTCGTACGCTGGACCGCAAGCAGGAGCGCCTGGCCCACGGCCTCGGCCCCGGCTACCGCCTCATCAGGGGGGTGGCCGGTAGTGGCAAGACACTGGTGCTCACCTACCGGGCCCGGCACATGGCCAGCCATTTCCCCCACTGGCGCATCCTCCTGCTCTGCTTCAACAAGGCGCTGTCGTTGGGACTGGCCCACCAAGTGGCGGAGCATGACAGTGTCCGGGTCTACACGGTGGATGCGCTGGCACGGCGCGTGTTGGCGACTACCGGCCGCACGCCAGACGATGAGGACAGGCCCGACTTTGATCGCCGACGCCGCGCTGCCGTCCAGGCGGTGAGCGACCTCGACCAATCCAAGCTGTTCGACATGGTCCTCGTGGACGAAGCGCAGGACCTCGACGAGGTCGGCCTCGACCTGGCGTGGGCGATGCTCAAGCCGGGACGGGACCATTTTGTGATGGCCCTGGACGGCGCCCAGATGATCTACCGGCGCCGCATGGCGTGGAATCCTCCCGACCTCACGGCTCGGGGCCGCACCACCATTCTGGATGTCAACTACCGCAACACCCGCGAGATCCTCGATCTCGGCCGGGAGTTGTTGATGGGACTCGGTCGGAAACCGGACACCCACCAGCCCGACGACTTGGACGTGCTAGTGGAGCCGGACCAGGCCGTGCGGACAGGGTTCCCGCCCACCTCATGGGCCTGCGCCGACCTCCGCGGCGAGGCGGAGGCGATCGCCAAGAGGGTGCAGGAACTGCGCGCAGGAGGCGCGTCCCCAGATCAGATCGCTGTGCTACTCGGCACGGAGGACCTGCGCCACGATGTAGTGCGCTTGGTGCCCGATGCCTTCGACACGAAGGCCGGACGCAACCGCGACAAGATCTTCGATGCCGGGGGCAAGGTCCGAGTGGCAACTCTGGGACTGCTCAAGGGTCTCGAGTTCCGCCATGTGATAGTCGGAGGCGCCAATCACATCTGGGTGCGCCCGACCTCCCCAGAGACGCTCGCCGAGGACCAACGGCGGCTGCTGTACGTCGCGGTCACCCGGGCCACAGAAACGCTGACGATCACATACTCCGACAAGGGCATCATGTCCGCGCTGCAGAGTCTCCCAAAGATCGGCCCCAAACAGAGCAGGGTCTCGGTGTCGGAATAGCGATCGACAATAGGTGAACAGCCAAGCACTGGTCGCCGTTCAGCTTCGTAGACCGCCAAAGGTTGTCCAAGGGGGCACCTTGATGCCCTGATGCTCCGCCGGGGCCTGAGACCTGCCGAAGCCCTCGCGCTGATCACAGACGCTCGGCCGTTGCCGACGACGACGTCGGTCCGGCCGCGGCACCCCCGGGCCCGCCCGGTCCGCCCAGGCTGGTGTGTGCCGCCTCCGGCGACGGCTACGACCCCGCCGCGGTTCCTCCGCAGACAGCTAGTCCCTACCGGCCGCGGTCATCTCCCGCGGCGCGGTCGTCTCCCTGCGGCGCTGAGTCCGGGATTCCGATGCCGAGGAAGCCCTCGATGCGGGCCAGGCGCTGACCGTTCTCGGCCATCAGGACGCGCAGTTCACCCATCTCGGTTCGCAGCCCGTCGATCTCGTTGGAGAACTCCGCCCGCAGCTCGGTCTCGAGGCGTATTATCTCGGCCCGCAGCTCGGTGCGCAGGTTGTCGGTGGTCTGCTGCTGGTTCCAGATGATTGCGAACACTCCCAGAACGACCGCGACCAGCTGCGCGAGGGGGATGAGCTGCGGCCAGCGCGGTGAAGTGGCGCTCGGCGCGGGCGCTGCGGCCGATTCCGGTCCGGCCGTCGGCGCGGTTCCGGCTGCCGAGCTTTCGCTTTGAACGCTGAGCGCTTCTGATGCCGCCACACCGCTACGCTACCATACACCGCAGTTCATTGCAATGTAACATCATGAAATATACTTTCAACACCAAGATGCCAGCGTTGACCGGTCGGCGGGCCGTTCTAGGGTGGTGAGGTGACCTCGGCGCCGGCTGCGAACCCGACCAGTCTGTCGGTGGCCGAGCGCATGGCCCGCCTGCTGGGGGTCGTGCCCTGGGTGGTCGAGCAGGACGGCGCCCACCTCGACGACATCTCGGCCCGCTTCGACTACCCCCGCGAGCAGCTGCTGGAGGACCTCGAGCAGCGCCTGTTCTTCGTGGGAGTGCACCCCTTCACCCCGGACACGCTGATCGAGGTGCGCATCACCGACGGGATCGTCGACATCCAGTACGCGGACTGGTTCTCTCAGCCCATGCGGCTGTCACCGGAGGAGGCGACCCGGCTGCTGGCTGCGGGCCGCAGCGTGCTCGACATGACGAAGGGGAGCGGGCGGGGACCGTCGGGCGACGAGGACGAGGCCGCCCCGCTGGTGAGGGCGCTGGCGAAGCTCAGGCTGTCGCTGGGCTCGGAGGGAGCGGACAGCGCCGACTACATCGAGGTGAGTCTGGGCAACGCCCCGTCCCACACCCTCCACGACTTGCGGCGCGCCATCAGCGGGCGGCGGCAGATCGACATCGAGTACTACTCCCAGGGCCGCGACGCGATGACGTCCAGAGTCGTCGATCCGGCTCGGCTGTTGAGCCATGACGGCGCGTGGTACCTGTTCGGCTGGTGCCATCGGGCCCGCGCCGAGCGGGTCTTCCGCGTCGACCGGATCCGCACGCTGGTCGTGCTGGACTCGGATGCAGAGGTTGATCTGCCCCCTGGACCGTCGCCGGCGCTCTCGATCGACAGCGTGGACCGCACGGTCACGATCCGGCTGGCGCCGATGGCCGCCTGGGCCGCCGACTACTACTCGGCGCGCCAGCGAACGGAGCACCCCGACGGCAGCGTCGACGCGGTGTTCGCGGTGGCCAGCGAGTCGTGGCTGGCCCGGCTGCTGGTGCAGCTCGGGCCCCAGGCCGAGATCCTCGACCTCCACGAGGCCATCGACCCCGATCTGCGGGCGGCCACTGCGGCGCGGATGCTGGAGCGATACCGCCGGTGACCGGGCCAGCAGCATCCCGGCCGGGTGAGTCCGCGGAGCCGTCGCCCCTGGAGTCCGCCCGACGGAGGGCAGCCAGCTGGGCGGTCGGGGCGCAGCCGGGAACGTCCGCCACCGATGTCGCGCCCGTGGACGGTGCTGGTGATGTGGCGCCGGGAACGTCCGCTACCGATGTCGCGCCCGTGGACGGTGCTGGTGATGTGGCGCCGGGAACGTCCGCTACCGGTGTCGCGCCCGTGGACGGTGCTGGTGATGTGGCGCCGGGAACGTCCGCTACCGGTGTCGCGCCCGTGGACGGTGCTGGTGATGTGGCGCCGGGAACGTCCGCTACCGGTGTCGCGCCCGTGGACGGTGCTGGTGATGTGGCGCCGGGAACGTCCGCTACCGGTGTCGCGCCCGTGGACGGTGCTGGTGATGTGGCGCCGGGAACGTCCGCTACCGGTGTCGCGCCCGTGGACGGTGCCGATCGACCACCGACTCGGGGCCGGCGTGCGTATTCGGTGGTCGTCGAGTGGCTCGTCGTGCTGGTCTGCGCCCTGGGTCTGGCTCTGCTGCTCAAGGCCTTCCTGGTGGAGGTGTTCATAATCCCGTCGGGCTCGATGGAGCCCACCCTGATGGTGGACAACCGGGTGGTCGTGTACAAGCTCGGATACCGGCTCCACGACGTGAACCGGGGCGACGTGGTCGTGTTCGACAATCCGGGCCAGAGCCCGGGCATCGACGACCTGATCAAGCGGGTCGTCGCCCTGGAGGGCGAGACCTTCGAGATCCGGGACGGCTCGGTGTACATCGACGGCACCCGGCTGGAGGAGCCCTACCTCCAAGCGGGCGAATCGACGCTTCCCAAAGCGCCCATCCAGGGCTGTGCGAACGAAGCCGACGCGCTGTACTGCGAAGTGCCCGAGGGCACGGTCATCGTGCTGGGCGACAGCCGCGAGGACAGCCGCGACAGCCGCTTCTTCGGACCCGTGGACGTCGACGACATCGTGGGCCGGGCCTTCATGAAGATCTGGCCCCCCAGCGACATCGGCGGCGTGTAGCCGCGCCCGCGGGCCGCGCTGGTTGCGTGATGCTGGCCTGATGGGTACCCGCATACCGGCTCTGCTGGCGCCGCCCATCGCTTTCGCACACCGCGGGGCGCGGGCCCATACCAGGGAGAACACCCTCGAGGCGTTCACGCTGGCCCGCGAGATGGGAGCCACCGGCATCGAGACCGACGCATGGATCACCGCCGACGGCGAGATCGTGTTGAACCACGACGAAGCCGTCGGCGGGCTGCCCACGCTGTCGACCCGACGGATCCTGGGCCGATCCATCGCGAGCCTGCCCCGTTCCCGGCTGCCCGGCCACATTCCCACTCTCGGCGAGTACTACGAGCACTGCGGCGCCGGTCTCCCCCTGAGCGTCGACGTGAAGGACGCCGACGCCTTTGCCGCACTGATCGCGGTGGCCCGCAAGCACGGCGCGGCCGAGCAGCTGTGGGTCTGCCACCACGATGCCGGCGTGCTCCGGGCCTGGCGGACTGCCGCGCCCGAGGTTCGGCTGGTTCACTCCACCCGCCTGGAACGGCTCCCGCAGGGCCCCGAGCGCCACGCTGCCGACCTCGCGGAGGCCGGCATCGACGCGGTGAACTTCCACCGTGAGGACTGGAACGGCGGCCTCACTACGCTCTATCACCGATTCGGCCGGTTCGCCCTGGGCTGGGACGCCCAGCAGGCCCGCCAAATCGCGGCCTTGGTCGACGCCGGCATCGACGCGGTCTACAGCGACCACGTCGACCGGATGGTGGAGACCCTGGCCCGCTTCACGGACGAAGCCGGTAGCTGAATGGGCGGTTGTCGATCCGGGGGCAGTTGCCGGTTCGCGGTAACGTGCCTTCCATGTGGATGCTGGCGCCGGCCGCGGCCACGGTCATCGCCCTCGGGGTGCTCATCGCCGGTATGCGGGTCGTGGCCCACGCCGCCGCAAGCCTGACGGGGTCGTTGCGGAAGTCGTCGTCCGCGGCCGTGGCCGGCGACGAACTCTCACGCTTCGCGGCCCGACTGGGCGACCACGCCGAAGCCACCAGGGCCGCGGCCGATCAGCTGCGCGCCAACCGGACGGCGCGGCCCGGCAAGCAGCCGCGAACGCCCCCGTAGTTAGGCTGCCAGGGTGGGAAACCTCGGCGGGGGAGAGATCCTCGTAATCCTGCTCGTCGCCCTCATCGTGCTGGGACCGACGAAGCTGCCCCCGGCCGTCCGCCAGGTCGGCAGGGTGGTGGGGGAGATCCGTCGCATCGGCCAAGGCTTCCAGCAGGAGCTGCGCGAGGCGGCCAAGCCTCTCCAGGAAGCGACCGCCGACCTGAAGGCGGCCGACAAGAGCCTGCGTGAGGCCACCCAGAAGCCCCTCAAGGAGATGACGGGCACGCTGAAGGCCGCCGATCCCCGCAAGGCGATCGAACCCCCGCCCGCGGACAAGGACAAGGCCAAGGACGGAACCGAGGACCCCGCTTCGGGCAAGGGCGGCGAAACCCCGGGAACGGCCGCGGCTGGTCCGGTCTCCTGGGGTACTGCTGAGGCGAGGGTGAGCCCCCCGCCCGCGTCCAGCAGCGAAGACACAGCACCGGCCGCGAGCGCCCCCAGCGCTGGCGGGCAGGACCTTCCCGACCCTGACGCCGTCGAGCCGGATGCTGAGTCCAAAAGTGACGGCACGCCTGACTAGGACTCCCCAGCCCTTGCGATGACCGACGCAGTCGACAGCACGGCTCCAATGGAGCGCCCCGACGACGGCGACGGCGGCCACATGACGCTCATGGAGCACCTGGCCGAGCTTCGCAACCGCCTCATCAAATCGGTCGTGGCCGCGGCTGTGAGCGCCGTGGTCTGCTGGATCCTCTACCCGTTCATCCTCGACTTCCTGCTGGAGCCCTACTGCAGGACCTTCCCCGTGGAGGACCGCATCGACTCCCACCTGTTCGGTCCTGACGGCGGCTGCAACCTCTTCGTGACCGGCCCCCTCGAACCCTTCAACGTGCGGCTCACCCTCGTCGCCTACTCGGGCCTGGCCTTGGCCATGCCGGTACTGCTGTGGCAGGGGTGGCGCTTCATCGCGCCCGGCCTGTACCGCCACGAGAAGCGATATGCGATCCCGTTCGTGGCTGCGGGTGTGCTGCTGTTCTTCCTGGGCGTCGGGCTGGCCTACTGGAGCCTGCCCCGGGCCCTCGACTTCCTGAAGGACATCGGCGGACCCGATCTGGTGTCGCTGTTCAGCCCGAAGCAGTACCTGGGTTTCGTGGTGAAGATGATGGTGGCCTTCGGCGTCGCCTTCCAGTTCCCGATCGTCCTCATCGGGTTGCAGGTCATGGGCGTCGTCGAGAATCGCACCCTGCGAAGGGTCCGTTCCTACGCGGTCGTCGGGATCGTGATCCTGGTGGCGGTCATCACCCCCAGCGGCGACCCCTTCACGCTGATGGCGCTTTCGGTCCCGATGTACGCCTTCTACGAGATGGCGATCCTGTGGGGCGTCCTCGCCCGCCGCCGCCGGCGAAAGCGCGAGGCGGCTGAGAGGCCGAGCAGGTAGGCGAGCGAGTCCGGTGCATACGGGCGAGGCCGTGGCCCGAGCGGCTTGTGAGCGCAGCGAACAAGAGCGGGAGACGCCCCGCCCCGACGCGACGGTTGCGCCCACCCGCGCAGGTTCTGGGCCGTGACCGACCCGGCGAGGCCAGACTTCGTCCTCGACGAGTTCCAGCGCCGTGCCATCGAGCACCTTGAAGCCGGACGCTCGGTGCTGGTGACCGCGCCGACCGGCTCGGGCAAGACGGTGGTGGCCGACCACGCCGTCGACCGGGCCCTGGCCGCGGGCCGGCGGGCCTTCTACACCACGCCCATCAAGGCCCTGTCCAACCAGAAGTACCGGGATCTTCGGCAGAGGCTCGGCCCGCATCGCGTAGGCCTGCTGACCGGTGACAACGTCATCGCCGGTGACGCCGATGTGGTGGTCATGACCACGGAGGTCCTGCGCAACATGCTCTACGCAGGAGCGGTTGATGACCGCCTCGGAGCGGTCGTGCTCGACGAAGTGCACTACCTGGAGGACCCCTACCGGGGGCCGGTGTGGGAGGAGGTGATCCTGCACCTGCCGCCCAGCGTCGTGCTGGTGTGCCTGTCGGCCACGGTATCCAACCGCGAACAGCTGGGTGGCTGGCTCAAGCAGGTGCGGGGCCCGACCGCAGTGGTGGTCGAGTCGCGACGACCGGTTCCGTTGACCGATCTCTACGCCGTGGGCCGCCGCCGCTCCGACGAGGTCAATATCGTGCCCACCCTCCTCGACGGCAGGCCCAACCCGGAGGGAAGCCGGTTCGACGCACCCGCAGCATCCCGAGGGTCTCGTGGTTCCGGTCGGCCGCGACGGCGCGGCGGCCCGGGTGGTTCGGGCCGGTCGCGGCGCGACGGGCCGTGTGGATCCGGTGGTCCGGAGCATCGGGGGCAGCGGCCGCGTGCGGTATGGCGGCCGCCCCGGCGCGTCGACCTGCTGGCGAAGCTGGAGGAGCGGGGCCTGCTGCCGGTGATCTGGTTCGTGTTCAGCCGCAAGGGATGCGACCAGGCCGTTGCCCGCCTCGTCCGTGACGGGGCTCGCTTCACCGACGACACCGAGGCCGCCCGCATCGAAGAACTGGTCGAGGCGCGCCTCGGTCTGCTCGATCCTGCCGATCTCGCCGCGTTGGGAGCCCAGCGCTTCCTTGACCGCCTGCGCCTGGGCGTCGCGTCGCACCACGCCGGCCTGGTGCCGGTGTTCAAGGAGGCGGTGGAGCAGTGCTTCGCCGAGGGACTGGTGAAAGTGGTGTTCGCCACCGAGACCCTGGCGCTGGGCGTGAACATGCCCGCCCGCAGCGTCGTGATCGACAAGCCCGTCAAGTACGACGGCCAGCGCACCGCGCCGCTCAGCGCCGCCCAGTACACGCAGTTCACCGGCCGGGCCGGGCGCCGCGGCATCGACCAGGAGGGGTGGGCGGTGGCGCTGTGGTCACCGGACTGCACCTTCGAGCAGATGGCCCGGCTGGCCTCGAGCCGATCCTTCGAACTGCGCTCAGCCTTCCGGCCCACCTACAACATGGTGGCCGGGCTGCTGGGTCGCATGTCGGCCGAAGCGGCCCGCGACCTGATGGGTCGCTCCTTCGCCCAGTACCAGGCGGAAACAGCGTCGTTGCCCGCAGATCTGACCCGTCGTTTCGATGCCGTGGCCGGCGTGCTGCACGAGCGGGGCCACCTGGACGGCTGGACCCTCACGGACTCGGGGTCGCTGGTGTCACGCATCTTCCACGAGTCCGACCTGGTGGTGGCCGAGGCACTGTCCCGCGGGCTTCTCGACGGCCTGTCGCCGCCCGAGTTGGCCTCCGTGCTCTCGGCCTTCACTTACGAGCACCGTTCACCCGGCCCCAGGCCCGAGGTTTGGATCCCTTCGGGTGCCGCCTACCGCCGCCTGCGGCGCATCGGCACGGCTCTCGACGGGCTGAACCGCACCGAGAGGAGCTTCGGCCTCGACCCTACGCGGGGGCTGGAGTTCGGCTTTGCGCCCGCCGCACATCGCTGGGCCGCCGGGGAGTCGCTAGAGGCCCTCCAGGATGAGAGACTCTCGGCCGGCGACTTCGTGCGCAACGTCAAGCAGGTAGTCGACTTGGCTCGCCGGATCGCCGCGGTTGCTCCGGACCCGGCCACATCGGCGACTTCCCGCCAGACGGTCGAGGCCCTCAACAGGGGAGTGGTGGCCCTGTCAGGCGCGGTGCACGAGGCAGCGGCGTGATCGGTGAGCGAGGTCCTGGCTGGGGCGTCGACTTCGGAGTGGCGGGCGAGATCCCGTCCGACGCCCTCGCCGCGGACAGCGATGCGGCCGCGGGCAAGATGGTCGCTGAGGCTCGCAGGGCCAACCGATCGATCCCTTCAGTGGTGCTGACCGGAGGCGACTTGGCCCGTACTCTCGGCGTGGCGACCGGCGGCGCGCGGTCGGGCCCGGCTGCGATTGCAGGCGCGGCCGGCGCCAAGGTGGCCGTCGATGTGGGAGCGGCACTGGTGGACGGCCGGCTCCACTGGTTCGTCGCCCATCTCGTCGCCCGCAGATCATGGTGGCGGGGCCGGCTCCTGGTGGCGGCCAACGCGTCGTTCATCGGTCGCTGGAACGCGGCGCCCAGGTCCCACCCCGGTGACGGACGCCTGGACGTGTTCGATGCCGACCCCCCGCTGACGGTGCGGCTGGCGGCCCGGCGCCGTCTGGCCTCGGGCACCCACGTCCCCCATCCTCGGATCGCCCAGCGCCGGGTCACCGCGTCGCAGTACGACCTTGATCCCGGCCTCGACGTCTACCTGGACGGCGTGCGGCTGGACCGGGCCCGCACCCTCAGCCTGCGGGTCGAGGCTGGTGCTCTAGAGGTATGGATCCCGGAGAGCAAGTAGGCGAGCGTTCGTTCCAGCGGCATGGGAGCCGTAGGATCGCGGTCATGGACATAGCCGTAGCCAAGCGACGGGTCTGCGAGGAGATCGATTGTCTGGCCCCCGAACTGCTCGACGTGTCGCACCGCATCCACGAACATCCCGAACTGTGCTTCGAGGAGCACCACGCCCACGACCTTCTCACCGAGGTCCTGGCCGACCACGGGCTGGCCGTTCAGCGCCGGGCCTACGGGGTCGACACCGCCTTCGAGGCCCGGGCGGGCACCGGTGACGGTCCCCTGGTGGCCGTCGTGTGCGAGTACGACGCCCTGCCCGGCATAGGACATGCCTGCGGCCACAACATCATCGCCGCCTCGGGGCTGGGTGCGGGCCTGGCGCTGGCCTCCATGGCCGGCGAGACGGATGGAAGGGTGGCAGTGGTCGGAACCCCCGCGGAGGAGGGCGGGGGAGGCAAGGAGTTGATGTTGCGCCAGGGCGCCTTCTCCGACATCGACGCGGCCATGATGGTGCATCCGGCCAACCACGAGCTCAGCGTGTTCCACGCGGTGGCGGTCCACCGACTCAATGCCCGCTACACCGGTGCCGCCGCTCACGCCGCGGCCGCGCCCGAGAGGGGCCGCAATGCCCTCGACGCGGCCGTGCTCGGCTACAACGCCGTCGCCGCGCTCCGCCAGCACATCCGCGACGACGAACGGATCCACGGCATATTCGTCGACGGGGGAGCCAAGGCCAACATCGTCCCGGTCACGGCCGCGGCCGAGTGGTACGTGCGTTCCACCAACCTGACGTCACTCGAGCCGCTCAAGGAGCGGGTGGCGGACTGCCTGAGGGCGGGCGCGATCGCGGCCGGCTGCGAGGTCGATCTCGAATGGGCCGACCCCGCCTATGCCGACATGAACGACAATCAGACCCTGCTGGACCGATATCTCGCCAATCTCGGCTCCCTGGGCCGCTCGGTGACTTGTGATCCCGGCGCCCGGGTGGTGGGCAGCACCGACATGGGCAACGTGAGCTACGTCGTGCCGTCCATACATCCCATGATCAAGGTCGCGCCCGACGACGTGGCCATCCACACCCCGGGCTTCGCCGACCATGCCCGCGGCCCCTCCGGCGACGCCGCGGTGATCGACGGGGCCAAGGCCCTCGCCATGACTGCGCTGGACTGCTGGCTGGACAGTGCGGTGCTGCCTGCGATGCAGGCCGAGTTCGCCGCTACCTAGCCGCTTCCGCGATCCGCGCCCAGCGCCGGCTGCACCCCTAATGTCGCGCCCCGTGAACCTGTACGCGGCGGAGTCCTTCTCGCCCGAAGAAGCCGACGTCCTGCGCCGGTACTTCACCAACTTGGATCAGCCGGTGTTCGCGCTGGTGAACCTGCCCGAGGTCGTCAAGGGAGCGCTGTTCGCCCGCTACTCCCGGTCGATGTCCAGCCTTCGCCGCCTGTTCCTCGACGAGTTCGTCGATGACCTGGACATCACAGGAGACGTGACGATCGACGCCACCGTCGGCCTGCGCCGAGCCGAGGCCCTCTATGACCGGGTCTTCTTCGAGTACGGGGACGACTCCGTGGCCCAGCTCGGGGGTGTGCACCTCGCCTGCGAGCAGGCCTCCAACCTGCTCACCAAGGTGCTCGAGTGGGGCCGGCTGATGGCCTACCTGGAACAGAGCACCCGGTACATCGCCTACGACCAGCGGCTGGGCGGCCGCTACCGGTACTACCGCGACTCCCAGGTTCTCAACTCGTCGCTGGGCACCCGCTACGTGGGCGACATCGACCGCATGTTCTCGACCTATTCCGAGCTCGTGCCGGTCATGCAGGACTTCTTTAGGGACAACATGCCCAAGGAGCCCGGCGACTCCGACTTCGCCTACCGGCAGGCGATCAAGGCCAGGGCCCTGGACTCGATCCGCGGGCTGCTCCCGGCCGCGTCGTTGAGCAACGTCGGAATCTACGGCACCGGCCAGGCCTACGAGGCGCTGCTGCTGCGGATGCGGGCCCATCCCCTTCCCGAGGCTCGCTCCTACGCCGACATCATGCTCACCGAGTTGCGCAAGGTGATCCCCTCGTTCCTCAAGCGGGTGGATCTGCCCGACCGTGGCGGGCTCACTTCGCGCTACCTGGCCGACAACCGGGCGGCCATGGACGACCTGGCCGTCCGCACCTTCGGCGACGCGGTGGGAGGACCGGTCGCCGACGACTCGGTCGAGTTGGTGGACTACGACCCCGACGGCGAGACCAAGATGATCGTGGCGATGCTCTACCCCCACACGTCGCTGGCGGACCGCACCGTCGAGTCCCGGGTGAGAGCCATGCCGGCCGACGAGCGGGTCGCGGTGGTCCGGGCCTACTGCGGGAACCGCCAGAACCGTCGCCACCGCCCCGGCCGGGCGCTGGAACGCGTCTACTACCGCTTCGACGTGCTGTCCGACTACGGGGCCTTCCGGGACCTGCAGCGCCATCGGATGCTCACCATCGAATGGCAGCCGCTGTCCACCCGCCACGGGTATGTGCGGCCCTCCGCCGTTGACGCGGCGGGCCAGGACGAGAGCTTCGACGCGGTCATGGCCCGTTCGGCCCGGCTGTACGAGGCCCTGAGCGCCGAGTTCGGCGAACAGGCCTCCTACGCCGTCGCACTGGCCTACCGGATCCGGTACTCGATGCAGATGAACGCCCGCGAGGCGATGCACATGGTGGAGTTGCGGACCACCCTCCAGGGCCATCCGGCCTATCGCCGGGTGTGCCAGCGGATGCACGCGCTCATCGCCACCGAAGCAGGTCACGCAGCCGTAGCCGAACTGATGTCCTTCGTGAATCACGCCGAGGATCCGGGGTTGGGTCGCCTCGACGCCGAGAAGCGGGTGGAGAGACTCCGGTCCGCTCAGCCTCATCCGTCGTCGGATCCGTCCGCAGGCCGCGACGACACCGACGACGGAGGTCTGGCCCAGGGTTGAGGGCGTGTGCCGGCGGACGATCGGATTGCAGTTGGCTGCGACCGGCCCCACTACTGCTGCGGGGAACGGGGCAACGGCGTGTGCCGGCGGACGATCGGATTGCAGTTGGCTGCGACCGGGGCATGGGGCGATGATCGGATTGCAGTTGCGCCTGGCTGATCTGTGTCTATGATCCGCCCCACATCCCGGTGCCGACCAACCCTTCAGTTGGAGCGATGACCCAGAAACACTCTCTTGATGGCGACGGCCTCGACGGCGACGGCGACGGCGACTTCGATGAAGCGGACGACTTCGAGAACGATCTGAGCGAAGACTTCGACGACGATTTCGACGACGGGGAAGATTACGACGAAGACGATGGCGCCTTCGGCGACGACGACGGCGATGCGGACGACGACGATGACGACGATGATGAGGACGACGACGATGACGACGATGACGACGACGACGTGCCTGCCCCGGCCGACGACGACGATGACGAGGAGGTCCATCCCAGCGACGTCGAGGCGGACTTGGAGGAGATCCTCAGGGACCGCATCGCGGCCAGTGACGACGACGAGGACGATGAAGAGGAGGAAGCGAGCGAGGCGAAGCCCACTTCGGTAGTTGCGCCGCCCCGCTCCGACGAGTGGACTTGCACTCAATGCTTCCTGATCGTGAGCGTCACCCAGTTCGGCTCGCGTTCCAACCCTGTCTGTCCCTCAGGCGAGGAGCCCTGCGAGTCGATCGAGAGGATTCTCGGAGGCTGACAACCCTGATCCCATGCTCGTCACCCAATCCGGCCGATGACCTCGATCGCTGAGGGCGCCAGGCGAGCGGCTGAAGCCGACGTCGTCAGCCTGGCCGGGCTGGCGGCACAGGCGACGGCTGAGATGTCGGAGTTGCGCGGCGGCTGGGTGTGGGCTCGGCTGGAGGCTCGGCCCGATCCCCAACTCGAGAGCCTGGCCCGCGACCTGAGGGCCGACGATGCGTTGGTGGTGGTGGGCACCATCGACGACGCGGTGGTCGGCTACGGGGCGATCCGTCTCGTGGAGTTGCACGACGGCGCCACGGTTGGGCGCGTCGGCGACATCTACGTGCTGCCCGATGCCCGCGGCGTTGGAGTCGGCGAGGCCATGATGGAGTTGCTGATGGCGTGGGCCGGCCGGCGAGGCTGCATCGGCGTGGACAGCCTGGCTCTGCCCGGCGATCGCAACACCAAGAACTTCTTCGAGACGCACGGTCTGGTAGCCCGGGCAATAACCGTGCACCGGACGCTGCCGGAGGCTGGCGGGCCGACGGAACGAGGATGATCGAGCGGGCCGAGGTCGCGGTGGGCGCCATCGTCCGCCGCGCCGATGAACTGCTGCTGGTGCGCCGGGGACGCCCGCCTGCGGTGGGGGAGTGGTCCGTTCCCGGAGGCCGGGTCGAGCCAGGGGAGTTGTTGATGGAGGCGGTCGTGCGGGAGCTGCACGAGGAGACCGGGCTGCGCGGCGTCTGCGGGCCCCTGGTCGGGTGGGTGGAGCGCATAAGTGAGGGTCATCACTTCGTGATCCTCGACTTCGAGGCCACCGTGGCCGACGGCAGCCCGACCGCCGGCAGCGACGCTTCAGAGGCCAGGTGGTGGCCGGTCTCAGAGGTGGCTTCGCTGCGCCTGGTGGAGGGGCTGGCGGAATTCCTCTACGACCACGGGGTCATTCCCACGATCGTGTAACGGCTGTAACTTCAGCGGCCCTTCCAAACGGGTGGTCGCTTCTCTATGAAGGCCAGAGGACCCTCGCGGAAGTCCTCCGTGTTGCGCAGAGCCATCTGAGCCTCGCCGGCCGCGGCGACCGACTCGGCGTCGGTCTGGGTGAAGCTCTCCAACACCAGTCGGCGCGACTCCCTCACCGCGAGGGGGCCGTTGGCGTTGACCCGGTCAGCGAGGCGGCGGGCGGCGTCGAGCGCCTCGCCGGGATCGCACAGATCGTTGATGAGGCCCAAGGCCAGAGCCCGCTCGGCGCTGATGGGGTCACCGGTCAGCACGATCTCCATCGCAATGGCTAGGGGAACGGTGCGGGGCAGGCGCACCAGGCCGCCGGCCGCGGCGATCAGGGACCGCTTCACCTCGGGGAGCCCGAACCGGGCCGCGGTGGACGCCACCCGCAGATCGCAGGTGAGCGCGATCTCGGTTCCGCCGGCAAGGGCGGGGCCGTCGATGGCGGCGATAAGCGGCTTGGTCCGCTCCCGTAGCACGATTCCGCCGAAGCCGCCCCGGGCCGTCGACAACTCGCGGAACCGCTTCTCCGCGATCGCTTTGAGATCCGCGCCGGCGGAGAACACCGGTCCGGTGTGGGTGAGAATCCCGAGCCACAGGGAGTCGTCGGCCTCCATGCGGTCGATGGCGCCCTCCAGACCGCTCGACATGGCGCCGTTGATGGCGTTGCGGGCCTCGGGACGGTTCATGGTGATGAGGGCGACGTTGCCCTCGGTCTCGAAGTCGATCATGAAGCGTCTGCGGTGTCGGCGGCGGTGTCGGTCTCGGCGGGTTCTGCGGTGCCGGCGGCCGTGTCGGTGGGTTCTGTGGTGTCGGTGGGTTCTGCGGTGTCGGCGGGCTGTTCGGCCTGCTTGCCGGCCTCCGGAGCGGGCGGGGGCGGAGGAGGTCGACGGACCCCCCGGCTGGGTGCCCGCGGCTCGATGCCGAACAGAGCCGCTATCTGTGGAACCCGGTCGGCCAGCCGGCCGATGGTGGCGAGCAGGTCCTCGGTGGGCTTGTCTGGAGCACCGGCCGGGACCACCTGAGTACGGACGGGGGAGAGGGCCACCGAGTCCACCACCGTCGACCACCGTTGCTGGTTGGCGGTGGGGTTGAGGCCTGCGGCCGCCAGTTCGGCAAGACGCTCGGCCATGTCGGGGGGCAGCGGCGTCCCAGCCTTGGGGGGACGCGAGCTCAGGCGCAACGCTCTGATGGTGCGACCCTCGCCGATGGTCCTGGCCAGCTCGTCCAGCCACTGGCGTTGATCGACTTCCAAGCGCTGAGCCAGACCGGCTCGCAGGCTCTCGGCAAGCGTCCTGGTCTCCTCGGTTCGGGCTGTCCGATCGGCGGCCGCGATCACGGAGCGGATGTCTCGCAGGTCGATCTTGGAGATTCCGGCGAGGGCCGCGTCGGCCCGGTCGTGCCATTCAGCCGCCTTCAGCATCGGGGCGAGCTGCTCGGCCAGCGCCAGAATCGGCTCGGACTTGATCTGGGGGAGACTCTCGGCGGCTGCCTTGGCGTTCATGCGCTCGATCGACTTGCGCACTCCCGGCACGCCCGCCCGGAGTACCTCGCGCGCCAGGGGCTGCTGGTCCTCGGGCAGGGCCGCCAGTACAGCCTGGCGATGCACCCGCTTGGCCTTGAGGCCCGGGCTTCTAGGCCGCGAAACCCGCTCGGAACGTTTGCGATCCTCCGGGGAGGAGCCTCCCTTGGCGCGCCGGTCCCCGGAGCGGCGGTCACGGCGATCCGAACGCGGCGCCCTGCCATCCTTGCGGACGCGGGAGTCGCGGGCACCCTCATCGCGACCGGAGTCCCGTTCTCCGCGGCCGTCGCTTCGAGGCCTCCGATCCCGGCGCTGGAAGCCGTCGCCCTCGGCATGATCGTCGCGCCGGCCGCGCTTGCGACCTCTGCGCCCGTCATCATCCCGGCTGCCCCTGCGATCGCCTCGCCGGGGTCGGGCGCCGTCGGGTGAGCGGCGGTCATCCTGGTCGTAGCGGCGCGATCTCGAGACGAGCGTGGTGGTGACGAGGGGGCCTGAACCGCCGCCGAGCAGCTCCAGGCGGTCCGTGGGCGCGGCGCGAACGCGGGCCGCGAACACTGCGGTTATCTCTAGGCCGTCGAGCCCGCCCTCCGCCTCCGCCTTGAGAACGCTGCCGACCGACGCCGCATCCGGAAGGAGCTCACCTCGGACTTCGCCCTTGGGCCGGCGCGCCCCGGCAGCTCGCCAAGTCCAGGTGCCGTCATCGCGCCGGCTCGTAAGTTCGATCTCTAGTCGCCTGGACACGGCCCACAAAGCTACACGGCCCGGCAGCGGCTACGCCCTGCCAGGGGCCGGGGGCCTGTCGATGCGATCCTGGCCTGCCGCCGGAAATCCACATTATGTAAACCAACATCCACATCATGTGGGTGGCGTGTCCGGCGGGTGTCGGGTTGTCGCGTTCACTGGGTTGCCGGGGATGGCGTGTCGGGCGGGTTGGGGCCGGGGTGCGCTGGGACGGTGTGGGATACCGGGCCGGGGCCGCCTAGTGACCATGCCGCCGCAGCCTTGATGGCCGAGTGCGCGAAGCGGGCCGCAGACGCCACTGCGTCCTCGAGGCCATGGCCGAGGGTGAGGCCGGCCGCTAGCGCGGCCGAGAACGTGCAGCCGCTGCCCCTGACGTTTCCGGTGCGGACGCGACTGCCGGGCTCCACCCAGGCGTCGCCGGCCGCGGTGATCACCACGTCGTCGGGCTGGCCGTCGAAGGCGCCGCCGGTGACCACCACGACGCCAGATCCGAGCGCCCGGAACACTTCAGCGGAGTCCAGCACCGCTTCAGGCCCGGGCAGCGAGGTTCCTGCGAGCAACTCGGCCTCGCGCCGGTTCGGCGTTACCGCCCGGGCCAGGGGGAACAACCGCTCGCGGTAGGCGCTCTCCACCTCTTCGGCCACGAACAGCACTCCCCGCCCGTCCACCATGACCGGGTCGACTACCGGCGCGGGCAACGTGCCCCGCTCGACCCTGTCGGCGACCAGCTCGACTACTTCGCGTCGGCGCAGCAGCCCTGTCTTGGCGCCGGCCACGCCCAAGGACGACGCCACCGAGTCGATCTGTTGCGCCACCAGGTCGGCGTCCACCGGGTACATTGCGGCGACGGCGGTCAGCGACTGCGCGGTCACCGCGGTGAGAGCACTGGCTCCGTGGACCCCGAAGGCGGCGAAGGTGGCCAGGTCGGCTTGCACACCCGCACCCCCGAGGGGGTCCGAAGCGGCTATCGTGAGCAGCACCGGCGGCATGGTCGACACCACGACCCCAAATCGTGCCACATACCCGCCGCCCCACACCGCCACCGCTCGGGGTCGCCGGAGTGCCACCGTGTCGCTCCCCCCGTCCGTCCGCTAGCTGGAAGACCGACGAATGGAATCGACCCGCGGGAAGCTCCTCGTGGCTGCGCCGAGTCTGTCCGACCCGAATTTCCGCCAGACCGTGCTGATGATGCTCGAGCACAGCAGCGAGGGTGCGCTGGGTGTGGTGCTCAACCGACCCAGCGAGCTGACCGTCAGCAGCGCCATCGGAGACTGGGCGACGGCGGTGAGCAAGCCGCGGGTCGTGTTCGTCGGAGGTCCGGTGAGCCAGTCCTCAGTGATAGCGCTGGCGTCGGTGGCGCTGGACGACGCCGATGAGAACTGGTCGCAGGTGACCGGGCGGATCGGCACCGTCGATCTGGAGCGCAATCCGGACGAGATCGGCGGACTGGACGAGGTGCGCATCTTCGCTGGCTACGCGGCGTGGGCGCCCGGCCAACTCGAGGCTGAATCGGCCGAGGACGCCTGGTTCGTGCTGGAGCTGGACGGGTCCGATCCGTTCTCGGAGGACCCCGACGAGCTGTGGTGGCAGGTCTTCGCCCGCCAGCAGGGAGATCTGAGGCACCTTCGCCTCTATCCTCGCAACCCCACCGACAACTGATCCCGGCTTGTGTGACGAACATACGTTCGCTACAGTGCGACCGTGAGAATCTCCCGGTCGGGCACGCGGGCCGACGTCGGCCCCCGCCAGGGCGACCTTTTTGCTCTGGGACCGCCGGTAATCGATCCGACGGCGACCGTCGAGCGGCTGCACCTGGACGATCTCAGTTGGATCGACTCGTCTTCGAGGTGGCTGCGCGGCGGCGACGAACTGCTGGAACTGCTGGCGGCCCGCCTGAAATGGACACGAGCCGAGCGTCCAATGTACGGGCAGATGGTCGACGAGCCCCGGCTGGGCGCGTTCGTCCGGCCTGGCTCGTCGGGAGTGCCGCCGCTGCTCGACGCCATGGCGGGCGCGCTGCGGACCCGCTACCGGGCCGGGTTCAACTCGGTGTGGGTGAACTATTACCGCGGTGGTGAGGACTCGGTCGCCTGGCACAGCGACCGCATCGGGATTGATCCCGCCGACGCCGTAGTGGCCATCGTCTCGCTGGGAGGCCCCCGGCGGTTCCTGCTGCGGCCTGCGGGCGGCGGCCGCAGCAGGTCCTTCACCCTGGCATCGGGGGATCTGCTCGTGATGGGTGGAGCCTGCCAGCAGAACTGGGAGCACTCGGTCCCAAAGGCCGCGGCCGCACCGCCCCGCATGAGCGTCACCTTCCGCCGCACCGCCCCCCAATCGGGCCGGTAGCCTCCGCGGCTGGACAGGGGCGCCGATACAGACGGGTGGTAACCCATGGGAAGATTCGACGGCAAGGTGGCGCTCATCACCGGGGCGGCCTCGGGCATGGGCCGGGCGGTGTCGACCCGCTTGGCCTCGGAGGGCGCCGCCGTGTTCGGGGTGGACGTGAACAATGCGGGCCTGGCCGAGACCGCCTCAGGGGTGGCCGGATCGGGGGGCCGGATGGCGGTCCAGCACTGCGACCTGGGCTCCGTCGCCGACTGCAAGCAGGCCGCGGCCGCGTGCGTGGACTCGTTCGGGCGCATCGACGTGCTGGGCAACGTCGCCGGTCTCTCGTGGCAGGACCGGGTGGAGGACGTCACCGAGGAGATCTGGGACCGCATGTTCGGCGTGAACGTGAAGGGAATGTTCTTCCTGACCCAGGCCGCGCTCCCCCACCTGCTGGCCTCCGGCGGCAACATCGTCAACATCGCCTCCAACGCCGGCCTCCAGGGACTGGCCTACACGACCCACTATTGCGCCACCAAGGGAGCGGTGGTGCAGTTGACCAGGGCCCTGGCCATGGAACTGGCCAAGACCGACGTGCGAGTCAACGCCATCGCCCCCGGCGGGGTGGACACCCCCATGACCCAGAACTTCAAGATGGTCACCGACCCCGACCAGCACTTCATCCGCCGAATGATGGCCTTCAAGCCGATGAGCGGGCCCGAGCACATCGCCGCGCTGTTCGCCTTCGTGGCCTCCGACGAGTGCCCCGGCATCCACGGCGCCATCCTCAGCGTCGACGGGGGCCTCACCACCGGCTAGCTGCTAGCGGCGCGACACCACCACCAGACCGCCGCCGGTCACTCCACGCGGCGGGCTCGGCGGCCGTCTATCTCGCCGAAGAACTGGGCGGCGGCCTTCTGCACGCCGCTCGACCAGGTCGGGTAGGCGTGCGAGGCCTGGGCCAGGCGGCCCGCGAATGCCCTGGTGCGCATGGCCAGCACGATCTCCTGGATCATCTCGCCGGCCCGGGGCGCGACGATGGCGGCTCCCAGGATGCGGCCGCCGCCCGCGTTGCGCAGCAGGCGGCGGGGACCGGCCACGATTGCGATGAAGCCGTCGGTGCGGCCGTCGGTGACGGCCCGGTCCACTTCGGCCAGCGGCAGGTAGGCCACCCGGCTGCCCGGGGGCGCGCCGCTCGGGCTCACGCCCACGGACGCCACCTCGGGGTCGGTGAACACCACCCTGGGCACTACGTCGCCCCGGAACCGGCCTCGCAGGCCCTTGCCCAGCGCGTTGCCCGCCGCGATCCGGCCCATCTCGTCGGCGGCATGCGACAGGTTCACGGCCGCGTGGTACTGCCGTTGACGGCGGACCCGCGCCCGTTCGCGGGTGAGCATGCGTCGGAGGCGGCGGTCGGCTCGGTGTCGGCCGGAAGCAGTGGTGCGCGCAGCCCGATCGACCGTGAACACGATTCGCGATCCTGGCGCCGGGCTCGGGCTGGACTTGGCGCGCAGCCGCCGCCTCCGAGCGAGTCGGGACCCTCCGACCCTTTGCGGAGTACCACGCAGCAGTCGTCGGCGGGATGCCCGCTGCTCGTCCATCTTGTCGATCGTGAACAAGGGTGGGGGTCGGCCCCGCGGCCGGAGGGGTCGTGGTAGCCGCCAGGCGGCTACGTCACCGGCCGCGTAGACGCCTCTGACCGACGTCTCAAGCCGTTCGTCGGTGAGGACATGGCCGCTCCACTCGCCGAGCTTGAGCTTCATCTCGGTGAGTCCCAGCCCGGTGGTCGCCGGCGTTCGACCGGTGGCCACCAGCAGCCGGTCCACCGTGACCTGGCCGCCCATCCCTCCGGAGCGGGACAGCCGGTAGTGGAGCGAATACGGCCCGCCGCCGGCCGAGCCCTGCCGGACCGGTTCTACACGGGTGACGCCAGTCTGGCGCAGCACCCTCACCCCGTCCGACTGAAGGGCCGCTCTCACCGTCGCCGCGGCCTCGGGCTCCTCGCCGGGCAGTAGCTGCTGGTGGAACTCGAACAGGGTCACCTCCACCCCGAGGAGCGCGAGCGCTTGGGCCAGTTCACAGCCCGTGGGGCCGCCGCCGATGATGCCCAGCGACTCCGGGGCCTCGGTCAGGTCGAACACGGTCTCGTTGGTGAGCGGTCGGGATTCGGCCAGACCGGGGATGTCGTCGGGAAGCGAGGGCCGCGAGCCGGTGGCGATCACGATGCGGGGCGCGGTGATGCGCCGCTTCCCCACCACGACCGTGTCGTGGGTGGTGAGGCGGGCCCGGCCCTCGATGACGGTGGCGCCCTCGGTGCGCAGGACGTCGGCCGACTCGGTGGCCGCGATGTGCTCGATGGTCGAGCGCACCCGGGCCATGGCCTCGGCGAAGTCGAGGCCGTCGCGGGCCGCGGCCAGCAGCGTCTTGGAGGGCACGCAGCCGGTGAAGGTGCAGTCGCCTCCCGGCGCCGAGTCGGCGACCAGGGCCACGTCGGCGCCGGCCCGGAGCGCGGCCCGCACCGCCCCCAGCCCGGCCGCGCCGCCGCCCACCACGATCAGGCCGTGGTCCATCATCCGCCCTCGCCGGCCCATCAGCCCGAGCCTCGCCGTCCAACCGGCGACCGCGTCTTGTGCGCATTGAAGCCGCTGTGGGCGGCATATCTGCTCACAGAAACGGCGGACGGGTTTCTGTGCGCATTGAAGCCGCTGTGGGCGGCATATCTGCTCACAGAACGGCGATGCTCAGTGGTGGGCCGCGTCGAGAGCGGCGCGGAACTCCGACACCAGTTCGGCCACGCCCTCGGGGCCGGCGCCCTCCAGCATCCGGGTGACGATGGCCGAGCCGACCACCGCCCCGTCGGCCACCTCGCACACCTCGGCCGCCTGCGCGGGCGTGCCCACCCCCACCCCAACCAGCACGGGCCGGTCGGTGACCGCCTTCAGTCGGGCCGCCGTGCGGGTGGCGCTGGCAGCCAGTTCGGAGCGGACCCCGGTGATCCCCATCAGGCCCACGCCGTACACGAAGCCGCGGGAGCGGGCGCAGATCCTGGGCAGGCGCTCGTCGGGCGCGGTGGGCGCGGCCAGCAGCACCGTCTCCACCCCGGCCGCATCGGCGAGGGCGGTCCACTCCCCCACCTCTTCCAGGGGCAGGTCGGGCAGGATGCAGCCGCTGACGCCGGCGGTGGCCAGCGAGGAGGCGAAGCGCTCGTAGCCCATGTGGTGGGCGATGTTCACGTAGGTCATCACCGCGGTGGGCACGCCGATGTCGGCCGCGGCGCCTCGCACCGCGGCCAGGATCGACTGCGGGGTGGCGCCCTCGGACAGGGCCCGGTCGTTGGCCTGCTGGATGGTCGTGCCGTCCATCACCGGATCCGAGAACGGCACCCCGATCTCGATGGCGTCGGCTCCGGCTGCGGCTACCGCGCAGATCGTCTCCAGCCATTCGTCGCCCAGACCGCCGGTCAGGTAGGGCACGAGACACTTGCCGCCGGCGCGGCGACGGCCCCGGAGCGCGGCTTCGAGCCTCCCCCAGTTGTCAGCGCCACCGGGTGCGGTGGTGCCGTTCGCCGCGGTCACCCGAGGATGCCCATCATCTGGTCGACGTCCTTGTCGCCCCGGCCGCTGAGGTTCAACAGCACGGTGCGGCCGGCCAGTTCGGAGCGGGCCCGCGACACCCAGGCCAGGGCGTGGGCGCACTCCAGCGCGGGGATGATGCCCTCGGTGCGCGACAGCAGGCTGAACGCGTCGATCACCTCGGCGTCGGTGACCTGCTCGTAGGTCGCCCGGCCGGTGGCGGCCAGGTGCGAGTGCTCCGGGCCCACGCCGGGATAGTCGAGCCCGGCCGAGATCGACTCGGCCTCGAGCACCTGGCCCCACTCGTCCTGCATGAGGTACGACCGGGACCCGTGGACTATGCCCGGCACGGCCCGGCCCACGGCCGCGCCCCCGGCCGGCTCCACCCCCACGAGTTGAGCGGACGTATTGGCGAATCCGGCGAAGATCCCGGCCGCGTTGGAGCCGCCCCCCACTGCGGCCGTGACCACGTCGGGCCCCCCGCCGTCGAGGATCTCGGCGCACTGGCGGCGGGCCTCCTCGCCGACGACCCGCTGGAACTCCCGCACCATCCACGGGTACGGGTGCGGGCCCATCACCGAGCCCAGGCAGTAGTGGGTGGTGTCGGCCACCGCCACCCAGTGGCGCATGGCCTCGTTGACGGCGTCCTTGAGAGTGCGCGATCCGGTCTCGGCCGCCCGGACCTCGGCGCCCAGCAGCCGCATGCGGAACACGTTGAGCTCCTGGCGGGCTATGTCCACGGTGCCCATGTAAACCACGCAGTCCATGCCGAACAGGGCGGCTGCGGTGGCCGTGGCCACGCCGTGCTGGCCCGCACCGGTCTCGGCCACCAGGCTGGTCTTGCCCATGCGCCGGGCCAGCAGGGCCTGGCCGAGCACGTTGTTGATCTTGTGGCTGCCGGTGTGGTTGAGGTCCTCGCGCTTCAGCAGGATGCGAACCCCCAGCTCCCCGGAGAGGTTGGGGCACTCCGTCATCGGTGAGGGCCGTCCCGCGTAGTCGCGCAGCAGCCGGTCGAGCTCTCCCCTGAAGCCTGGGTCGCCCCACGCGGATCGGAAGGCCCGGTCGAGCTCCTGGCAGGCCGGCACAAGGGTCTCGGGCACGAACATGCCCCCGAACTCGCCGAAGCGCCCGTCGGCGCTGGGCTCGCCCATGAACTCGCCTGGCGCTGAGCCCGCAGTCCCGGTCACGGGTCCTGCTCCCAGTCGTAGGGGCCGGGTCCGGCCGGGTGGCCGCGCACCTCGTCCGCCGATTCGACCTGCTCTCTGGCCGTCGCGGCCCCGGCCTCCTTGGCCGCGTTCAGGAAGGCCCTCAGCCGGGCCGGGTCCTTGCGGCCCGGCCTGCTCTCCACACCGGTGGCGACGTCCACCCCCCACGGCCGGACCCGCCGGATGGCCGCGGCGACGTTGCCGGAGTCGAGGCCGCCCGCCAGGAGCAGCCGGTGGCCGGCCAGCGGCGCGCCCTCGGCCAGGGACCAGTCGAACACCTCGCCGGAGCCGGGCTGTTCGTTGTCGAGCATCACCACGTCGGCGCCGTAGTCGGCCAGATGTTCCAGACCCTCATGGCCGGCCGGGAAGGCCTTGATGGTGACGGACACCCGTTCGGCCACCCAGGCGGCGGCGTCGGGTGACTCGTGGCCGCTGAGCTGGGCCGCACCCAGGCCGGCCTTGGAGGTGATCTCCACCACCCGGGCCGGCAGCTCGTTGCGGAACACCCCAACGCTGAGCACGTCGCTGGGCATCCGGCGCACGATGTCCCGGACCCTGTCCATGGACACCTGGCGGGGCGACGGGGCGAATATGAACCCCACCGCGTCTGCGCCCATGGCCACGGCCAGCAGCGCGTCGTCCTCGTTGGTGGTCCCGCAGATCTTCACGAACATGCTCCGACGCTAGTGGCTCAAGAGGGCGCGGATGCGCCGGTAGGCGCCGGCCGCAGCCCGGTGCTGGGCGACGATCCGATCGAGGTAGTCGCCGGCCGTCAGCGCACCGGCCCGCCCCGGCTGCGGATCAGCACGACGAACGGCGACAGCAGGAACAGCAGGGCCGACAAACCCAGCAGCAGGAGGCCGAACCGAACCAGCACGAACCCTCCGGCCAGCACGCCGAAGATCACCGCAAAGATGCCCGCTACGAAGGCAAGCGGCGCGCCCGCACGCATCCAGCCGGGAAGGTTGCCCCCGGTGAGGGGCCGGTCGTCGCCGTCGAAGTCGTCATGACCGAGGTCGAACCCGTCCCCGTAGGGGCGGGCGGCGGGCTGGTCCGCGGGCGAGGGGCGCGGGCCGGGCGACGCGGGGGGCGGCTGGCGGAGGCGACGGTCGATGGCCGCCCGCGACTCGGCGTCCGACAGCATCTCCCAGGCCAGGTTGATGCGACGCATCTGTTCGGCCGCCGCGGGGTCGTCGCCCCGGACGTCGGGGTGGGTGCGCCGGGCCAGGTCCACGTAGGCCTGCCTGATCTCCTCGGTGGGAGCGTCGCGGGCCACGCCCAGCACCGCGTACGGGTCCATCCCGCCATGGTAGGCCCAGAGGCCGAGCGAGAATCCCCGAAGTCAGTGACGGCCGAGTGCGGAGGCCGGTGTGGCCAGCACGGTGGCCGGGATGCCGTCCACTTCTGCCGCTGCGGGCGGCTCGACACGGCGGTGCACGGGTCCGAGAGCCACGGTCACCGACGCGGCCGGGTCAGCGGCGGCTGAGGTGACCTCCCCGACCGCCTTGCCGTCGACAGTTATCCCGGCGCCGGGTGACACTCCGTCGCCGCGGATCTCGAGCAGCCGCACCGGACGGGGCACGTTCCCGCCCCGGCTGTCGATGCGGGCCACCAGCTCCTGTCCGGTGTAGCACCCCTTGGTGAAGCTCACCGAAGACTCGACCAGACCTGCGATCTCGGCCGGGATGGTGCGATCGGTCAGCTCGCGGCCCATGGCCGGCCAGCCGGCCCGGATGCGGGCCACTTCAAGATCGGCGGCGGTCGAGGCCGCCGCGCCCGCGGGTAACGACACCTCCGGGCCCAGCAGGTCGACTCCTTCGAAGCCCGGCCACTCCACCGCGGCCCGCAACTCGGCCCGTACCGCGTCCAGGCCGTCCGAACCGCCGGAGGAGCCTCGGATGCTCAGCATCTGCCAGCCCTCCAGGATCTCGAAGACAGCGTCGACCCTGAGCCTGAACCTCTCCAGGCGAGCCATCAGCGCTTCAGCGAATCCAGCGTCCAGGTCGACCAGGAACTCGTTCTCGCCCAGCCGGGTGAGCCGGAACCAGGCTTCCACCTTTCCCTGGGGCGCCAGCACCAGCGACCACGCTGAGGCCCCCACCTCAACGGCTTCGATGTCTTGGGAGACCTGGCCCTGCAGAAAGGTCGCGGCGTCAGCACCGGTCGCCCGCACCACGTCCCTCGGCGACAGAGCCGCGACTGTGGCGGTCATCCGGTCCGGCTCGCCCGCTTGCGGGCCGCGGTCATGCTCCGAGCCGCAGGGACCGCAGCCAGCAGAGCCCGGGCTTTGTTCTCGCACTCGGCGTGTTCCTCCGCTGGCACGGAGTCGGCAACGATCCCGGCACCGGCCTGCACCGAGGCACGGCCGTCGCGCACCAGCATCGTGCGGATGGTGATGGCCGTGTCGATGTTGCCCGAGAAGTCGAGGTAGCCGACCACGCCCGCGTACGGACCGCGCTTGGTGGGCTCCAACTCGTCGATGATCTCCATGGCCCTGACCTTCGGAGCGCCCGACACCGTGCCCGCCGGCAGGGTTGCCCTCAGCACGTCGATGGGTGTGGCCGACGAGGCCAGCTTGCCAGACACCTGAGAGGTCAGGTGCATCACGTGGCTGTAGCGCTCAAGGGTCATCATCTCATCGAGGTTCAGGGACCCGAACTCCACCACCCGCCCGACATCGTTGCGGGCCAAGTCGACGAGCATCACGTGTTCGGCGACCTCCTTGGGGTGCTCGGCCAGCTCGGCGGCCAGGCGCCGATCCTCGGCGTCGGTGTGGCCTCGTCGCCTGGTGCCGGCGATGGGTCGGCTGATGACCTTGCCGTCGAGGAGCTGGACCATTGGCTCGGGCGATCCGCCGACCACCTCCAGCCCGTCGTGTCGCAGGAAGTACATGTAGGGGCTGGGGTTGACCTGGCGCAGCACCCGGTAGGTGTCGAAGGCGTCGGCGCCCAACTCGAAGTCGAAGCGCTGGGACAGGACCACCTGGAACACGTCGCCGGCGAAGATGTACTCCCGGGCCGCCTCCACCGCCCGCGAGTAGAGCTCCAGGCCCATCGTGGAAGTGGTTTCGACCGGTTCCGCTCCACCGCCGTCGGCAGGTTCCGGCGGCGCCACCAGGGGCTCGTCGAGGGGCTTGGCCCCGTCGGCCGCGATGGCTTCCACCCGCAGCACGGCCTCGTAGTAGAGCCGGTCGATGGTCCGGTCGTCGGCCCCTGCGGGAACGAGCACGTTGGAGATCAGGGTGGCCCGCTGGCGCCAGTGGTCGTACACCGCGAGCTCGCCGATCAACGACATCACCGCATCGGGATGGCCCGCATCGTCGGCCGGAACGTCGGGCAGGTGCTCCACCTCGCGCACGACGTCGTAGCCGAGGTAGCCGACCAGGCCCCCGTGCAGCGGCGGGAGTCCCTCGATCGACGGAGCGTGGTAGTGGTCCAGCAGCACCTCCAGCGCGGCGAGCATGCCCTCGTGCCGGGGTATGTTGACACCGAGGTGGCCGGTGACCTCCACGTGCCGGCCGTGGGCCACCAGGGTGGCTATGGGGTTGCGGCCCATGAACGACCAGCGGCTCCAGCGCTCGCCGTGCTCCACCGACTCCAGCAGGAAGCCGTCGCCGGGTCCGACCACCCGTGCGAAGGCAGCCACCGGCGTGGTCAGGTCGGCCAGCACCTCCCGCCACACCGGGACCACCCGGTAGGCGCGGGCCAGCTCCCGGAACTCCTCCTGGCTGGGCTGGTGCACGGCGCGACTCGGGCCGTCAGCCGCCGTCGGCAGCCGCTGAGCCGTCGAAAGACCGGAAGAAGCACGAGTAGTTCCCAGTGTGGCAGGCGCCGCCGCCGTCCTGGGCGACCACGAACAGCAGGGCGTCGCCGTCGCAGTCGTAGTAGGCCTCCCGCACCCACTGCCGCTCGCCCGAGGTCTCGCCCTTGCGCCACACCTCCTGGCGGGACCGGCTCCAGAACACGGTCCGGCCCTCGGCCAGAGTGAGGGCCAGGGTCTCGGCGCTCATCCAGGCCATCATCAGCACGGCCTTGGTGGCGGCGTCCTGCACGATGGCGGCCACCAGCCCGTCTTCGTTGTACTTGACGGCCGCGAGGGCCTCCTCGCCGGCCTGCATCGGTGTTCCAGTCACCGTTCCAGCCTAAAGGGCCGCGCCGGCGCTATAGGCGCTACAGGTACAGTCCGGTGCTGCCCTTGTCCAAGCGCTCGGCGGCCACGGCGTGGATGTCGCGCTCCCGCAGGATGATGTAGTCGCGGCCGCGGACCTCCACCTCGTAGCGGTCCTCGGGATTGAACAGCACCCGGTCGCCCTTCTCCATGTTGCGGACGTTGGGGCCGACCGCCACCACCTCGGCCCAGGTGAGGCGCTTGCCCACCTGGGCGGTGGCCGGTATCAGGATGCCGCCCGTCGAGCGGCGCTCGCCCTCGGCCTCGCCCACGGCCACCAGGATCCGGTCGTTGAGCATCTTGACCGGCAGCCGGTCGTCGTCGTGGGGGCCGGGCGCAGAATCGTTGCGGGACTCGGCGTTGCGGGCCGCTGGGGAGGCGGTCTTGGACGATCGTGTCTTGGCTGTCTGCGTCTTGGCGGGAGTCACGGACGACAACCGTACCGGTCCCGTCGCCAGACCGGCGCCGGTCTCCCGCTCTTGTTCGCTGCGACCTGAGGGCCGCTCGGCCCATGGCCCCTCAGGCGGCTTCGGTCTCGCCCCCGCCGGCCATGAGCAGGCCCAGCCCACCGACGGTGCAGTCGGCTCGGGGGACCACCGCCACGATCCTGCCCTCGAACATCACGGCCACGTCGTCGGAGAGGGCCATCACCTCGTCGAGGTCCTCGGATATGACCAGGGTGGCTGTGCCCCGCTCCCGCTGGGCGACCAGGCGCTCGTGGATGTACTCCGCGGCGCCGATGTCGACCCCCCGGGTGGGCTGGGCGGCCAGCAGCACGGGCGGCTCGCCGTCCAGCTCGCGGGCCAGGATCAGCTTCTGGATGTTGCCGCCCGACAGCGAGCTGGTGGTGGTCGAGAGGTCGGGCGTCTTGACCGCGTACTCCTCCACCAGGCTCTCGCCGTGGGTCTTGATGGCGGTGGTGCGGAGCACCCCGCGGCTGGAGAACCGGGGCTCGGCGTGGGCCAGCAGCATGAGGTTCTCCGACACGCTGAAGCTGCCGATGGCGCCGTCGCGCATGCGCTCCTCGGGAATGAAGGCCAGACCGGCGCTGCGCACCTGTTTCGGTTCGGCCCCGGTCACGTCGGCGCCGTCGATCGACACGCGGCCGGCGGCTATCGGCCGCAGGCCGGCGATCGCCTCGGCCAGCTCGCGCTGGCCGTTGCCCGAGACGCCGGCGATGCCGAGGATGCGCCCGCCCCGCACGTCGAGGTCCAGGTCCTTCACTGCGTCGGTGCCCCTGTCCCCCACAACCGTGAGGCCGGAGATGCTGAGCCGCACCCCCCGGTCCTCCGTCTCGGCCATGTCCGGGGCCAGCCTCACCGGCCGCCCCACCATCATGTGGGCCAGGCCTTCCCGGTCGGTCTCGTCTGGGACGGTCGTGCCTACGACGCAGCCGTCGCGCAGCACCGTGATCCGGTCGGCCAGGGCCAGCACCTCGTGAAGCTTGTGGGAGATGAAGATCAGCCCCTGCCCGTCGTTGGCCATCCGGCGCAGCGTGACGAACAGGTCGTCGACCTCGCCCGGGGTGAGCACCGCGGTGGGCTCGTCCAACACCAGCAGCCGGGCCTCGCGCAGCAGGGCCTTGATGATCTCCACCCGCTGGCGCTCGCCCACCGCCAGCTGCCACAGGTAGGCATCGGGCTGGACGTCGAGGCCGTAGGTCTCGGACAGCTCGATGATGCGGGCCCTCACTCCGGCGAGGTCGGGCCCACCCTTGCGGTGGGACCTCAGTCCGAGGGCCACGTTCTCGGTGACGGTGAGGGTCGGCACTAGCATGAAGTGCTGGTGGATCATGCCGATCCCCGCGGCGATGGCCGTCGCCGGGGAGTGCACCCGGGAGAGTTCGCCGTCCAGGAAGACCTCGCCCCGGTCGGGCGCGTACAGCCCGAACAGGATCTTCATGAGCGTGCTCTTGCCCGCTCCGTTCTCGCCCAGCAGGGCGTGTATCTCCCCGGCCTGAACGTCGAAGTCGATGGAGTCGTTGGCCAGCACCCCGGGGAAGCGCTTGGTGATGCCGCGCATCTCCAGCAACGGCGCCTCCTGGCGCTCCCCCGGGGCGTCTGTCATCGGATCGTCTCGACTTCCGTTGTCCGGCTTCGGCTCAGCCGACGCCGGTGGACAGTGAGCCGTCGGTGAAGCCCGCCACCGCGTTGTCGATGGCCGCTCGGGCGTCGGCGGGCAGGTCGTAGGCGTCGTTGTACTCGATCACGAGCCCGCCGTTGGCGAAGTCGATGGTGTAGGAGCTGCCGCCCATCGAGCCCCTCTGGATGTCGCGCACCAGGTCGTCGAGCACCACGTCCCACTTGTAGACCTGGTTGGCCACTACTACCTCGGGGCCGACTGAGGTCTGGTTGGACTGGGTGCCGAACCACGGGATGTTGTTCTCGCGGGCTACGCCGATGGCGCCCACCGTCATCTGGGCGGTGCCGGTGAGCACGGCGTGGCCGTTGTCGATGAACGACTGGGCCGCCTCGGCAGCCAGCTGCACGTCGGCGAAGGAGTCGGTGTACACCGAGTTGGCGGTGCCGTCGCCGGCCTCCACACCGGCCCGGAAGCCGTCCACGAACAGCTTGGCGTCGCCGACCTCGATCGGTCCGACGATCCCGACCGGGGAGCCGCCCGCGATCACGGCCGCGGCGAGCCCCATGGCGTAGCCGCCCTGGTCCGATCGGGTGGTGTAGGCCGAGATGTTGGGCTGCCCGAAGGTCTCCACCGAGGTTCCCCACGCGAAGGCGGTGCCCGGGAAGTCGGGGGCGATCTCCTCGAGCAGGCCGCCGTACTGGGAGCCGTGGGCGATGACCAGGTTGTAGCCGTCCTCTGCGTAGTTTCGCAGGGCCACACCGGCGTCCTCCACGATGAAGGTGCCCGGAGTGATGGCGACCTCGCTCAGCAGCCCGGCGTCCTCCATGCGGTGCAGGGCGTCGACGATGGACTGGCTGAAGGCCAGGTCGTTCTCCGCGCTGGGCGTCACCACCGCGGCCCGCAGCGGCTCCGCGTCGAGGACCTCCTCGCCGGCTGCTCCGCCGGCGGTGAAGTTGGCCACGGCCGCGTCGCCGGCCGCCTTCACGTCCGCGGGCAGGTCGTAGGCGTCGTTGTACTCGATCACGAGCCCGCCGTTGGCGAAGTCGATGGTGTAGGAGCTGCCGCCCATCGAGCCTGCCTGGATGTCGCGCACCAGGTCGTCGAGCACCACGTCCCACTTGTAGACTTGGTTGGCCACCACAATCTCGGGAGCCACGCTGGTCTGGTTGGACTGGGTGCCGAACCACGGGATGTTGTTCTCGCGGGCTACGCCGATGGCGCCCACCGTCATCTGGGCGGTGCCGGTGAGCACGGCGTGGCCGTTGTCGATGAACGACTGGGCCGCCTCGGCAGCCAGCTGCACGTCGGCGAAGGAGTCGGTGTACACCGAGTTGGCGGTGCCGTCGCCGGCCTCCACACCGGCCCGGAAGCCGTCCACGAACAGCTTGGCGTCGCCGACCTCGATCGGTCCGACGATCCCGACCGGGGAGCCGCCGGCCAGCCTGGCCGCCATGAGCCCCATGGCGTAGCCGCCCTGGTCCGATCGGGTGGTGTAGGCCGAGATGTTGGGCTGCCCGAAGGTCTCCACCGAGGTTCCCCACGCGAAGGCGGTGCCCGGGAAGTCGGGGGCGATCTCCTCGAGCAGGCCGCCGTACTGGGAGCCGTGGGCGATGACCAGGTTGTAGCCGTCCTCTGCGTAGTTTCGCAGCGCCACGCCGGCGTCCTCCACGATGAAGGTGCCCGGAGTGATGGCCACCTCGCTCAGCAGCCCGGCGTCCTCCATGCGGTGCAGGGCGTCGACGATGGACTGGCTGAAGGCCAGGTCGTTCTCCGCGCTGGGCGTCACCACCGCGGCCCGCAGCGGCTGTCCTTGCGCCATCTCGGGTTCTGTCTCGGCAGCAGCGGCGGCGGCAGCAGCAGCTTCTGCGGCTTCGGCGGCTTGCGCCTCGGCGGCAGCGGCTGCGGCCTCAGCTTCGGCCAGCGCGGCCTCAAGTTCGGCGACGACCTCGGGGTCTACCGTTCCTTCGGCTTCGGCTCTGGCCGCGTCGAGGGCAGCCTGGGCCGCGGCGGCGGCAGCAGCAGCCTCCTCGGCCCGAGCGGCGGCCGCATCGGCCTCAGCCTGGGCTTCGGCGGCTGCGGCCTCGGCGGCCTCAGCCTGGGCTTCGGCGGCTGCGGCCTCGGCCTGGGCGGCTGCGGTGTCGGCGTCGGCGTCGGTGACGCCCTCCTCGTCGTCGCCGCATGAGGCTGCGATCAGCCCGAACACGGCAATAACGACCACCAGCGATCGCAATCGTTTGGTCATTGCTGTTTGTCCCTCCTGGGTAAGGTCCCGACTAGTCGGGCGTCTTGCATTGCGTGACTCTATGGCCTGGTGCTCGTGCCTGCCTGCGCTACCGCTAATGACCCCTCACGAACGGCAGCGTGAGCGCCGCGGGCTGCGCGGCGGTGCGGCGCGCGATCACCACCAGCGCGACGATGGTGAGCAGCGCGGGCGCCATGGTGGTGAAGCTCGAGGCGGCTCCGGTGACCAGGCCGGCCGTCTTCCACTGGTTGACGGTGGAGGTGACCAGCCCGTACAGGAGCGAGCCAGCCACCACGCCGGTGGGTCGCCACGCCCCGAAATACACGAGGGCGATCGCGATGAAGCCGATCTGGTTGGTGAGGTTGTGCTGGAAGATCCCGATCTCGATGGCCAGCGCGGCCCCGGCCAGTCCGGCCAGCCCGTTGCCGATGAGGATGCAGATCGCCCGTGTCCGGGCCACCGACACTCCGAGGCTGTCGGCGGCCTCCGGCGCCTCGCCCACCGCTCGGACGTTGAGACCGAAGGTGGTTCGGTTCACCAGCAGGGTCAGCCCCGGCACCAGCAGCATCGACACGTAGACGAGCAGATTGTGGTTGAAGAACATGTCGCCGATCTTCGGGATGTCCGACAGCAGCGGGATGGCCAGCTTGTCGAAGCTCGATATGGGACGGGGCGTGCCCACCCACTCCTCGAACAGCAACGCGCTCATGCCCAGCCCGAACAGGAATATCCCGATCCCGCTGATGCCCTGCTCGGCCCGGAACACGACGGTGACCGTGGCGTACACCACCCCCAGCAGCAGGCCCACCCCGATCCCGACCAGCAGCCCCACGGCAATGCTGTCGGTCTGGAGCACAGCCCAGTAGGAGAAGAACGCGCCCAGCAGCATCACCCCGTCCACGCCGAGGTTCAGCACGCCGCTGCGCTGCCCCAGCGTCTCTCCCAGGGCGGCCAGCAGGTACGGGGTGGCCAGCCGCACGCCCGAGGCGAAGGTGGCCACCGTGAAGGTGACGGTGAAGAAATCGGTCACGGCTCGCTCTCCAGGGTGCGGACCGGGTCGTCGTCGCCGTCGGGTGCATCGGCGTCTGCGGGTTCCGACGTCCCGGCTTCATCGGCGACCGGTGCTTGGTGGGCGCCCGCCTCCTCGTGCTCGGCCGCCTCGCCGGCTATCGACATGTAGCGCGACAGCCGCTCGCGCAGCGTGTTGCTGCTGACCACGAACACCACGATCAGGCCGTTGAGCCCGATCACGAGGTCGACCGGGATCTGGATGACCCGCTGCATGGCGTTGGCCCCGACCAGCAGGCCTCCGAACAGGAACGACGACGGGATCGTGAACAGCGGGTGCAGGCCGCCGAACAGCGCGGCCACGATCCCGTTGAAGCCGGCCGAGCCGGTGAAGCCGGTGGCGAAGCCCTCGGTCTGCAGGCGGTGGGTCTCGCTCCCGAACACCAGGCAGGCTCCGGCCAGGCCGCCCAGTGCGCCGCTGATGGTGAGTGCGAGCATGGTCATGCGCTTCACCGGCATTCCCGCGTACCGGGCCGCGGGGGCGCTGGCGCCCACCGCCCGCACCCGGTAGCCGGTGGTGGTGCGCCACAGGAAGAACCAGGCGACGGCGGCCGCGATCAGAGCCACCACCACGCCCAGGTGGAAACGGGTGCCCTCGATCAGGATCGGCAGGTCGGCGTTCTCCGACAGGCGCTTGGTCTGGGGGATCCTGGTGCCGAGCTCGATCTGCTTGGGGTCCATCAGCGGGGCCCGCAGCAGGTAGTTGAACAACTGCACGGCCACGAGGTTGAGCATGATGGTGGACAGGATCTCGTTCACGCCCAGGTACGCCTTCAGGGCTCCGGGAATTCCGCCCCAGATCGCTCCGCCCACCAGTCCCATGAAGAGCACCAGCGGGATCAGGACTATCGCCGGCAGGTCGGGCACTGCTAGAGCGGTCATCGTGGACAGCAGCCCGCCCGCGATGATCTGGCCCTCCCCGCCGATGTTGATCACCTTGGCCCGGAAGGCGACGCAGATGCCCGTGCCCACGAATAGCAGCGGCATTGCCTTGGCCGCGGATTCGGCCAGTTCCTCCGTGCCTCCGAACGCACCCTTGAGCAACTCCGTGTAGCCCTCGAGCGGGTTGGCGCCAAGGCCGAGGATCATGGCCGCACCGATGAGCAGAGCCAGGATCACGGCCGAGCCGCCGACGCTGACCCCGCCTAAGCGGGCGAGTGTGGCGCGGCGCGACCTCACACGGGTACCTCCGGGCATCCGCTAATGCTTCACGCTCGACGGCACGGCTGTCAAGCATATGTGGGCGCGCGCGTCTCAACCGCTGCAGGGGCGCGCCTGCATGACGAGCTGTCCTAGCGGTCTAGGTTGGAACTCTGGACGGGTGGCGAATCAGGGCGTCGGAGCCGGCGCGATCGTTCCGTCGGCGATGCTGAGTCTCGGGCGACGATGCCGGCTGGTCTAGGGTGCTCAGCCGTTCTCTGATGAGTCCGGCAGCAGGTCCCCGGCGGTGGCCAGCACCTCGGCGAGCTTGGCGGTGTTGTCGTACACCGCTCGCAGGTAGTACTCGCTGACGGCCTCGTGGCCGGAGAATGGCGGCCGCCCCAGGGATCTCACCACCGCGGAGGGATCCGGCGTCACGGCGACCGCCTCGACGGAGGGCAGCTTCTCGGTCGAGCCCCAGAAGTCGCCCGAGGTCTTGGCCGATCCCACCGGCGCCCCCTTGCCCTTGCCCCGCCGGGAGCGCCTGCGGGCGGCGTCGGCGCCGTTGGCCGCGTTCATGCGCCGCCTCCCGGTCCGTGCGAGCCGTTGGCGCCGTTCTCGTCGATGAGCAGCAGGTCCGGGTCTATGCCCAGCGCGGCCCGAAGCTGGTCGCTGTTGAGGTCTCCCACCGAGGAGGACTTGGGCAGCACCATGTCGGCGATGCGGCGCTTGCCCGCCACCACCTCCTCGACCCGCTCGTCCACGGTGCCGGGGCACACCAGCCGGTGGCACAGCACCGTGTTGCGCTGGCCGATGCGCCAGGCCCGGTCGCGGGCCTGGTCTTCCACGGCCGGGTTCCACCAGCGGTCATAGAGCACCACATGGTTGGCCGCGGTCAGGTTCAGGCCCGTTCCGCCCGCCTTCAGCGACAGCACCAGTGCGCCCGGACCGCGCCCGGTCTGGAACGACTGCACCAGCCGGTCGCGGGCGCCGCGGGCCAGACCGCCGTGGTAGCAGCTGATGTTCAGGCCGGTGCGCTCGCTGAGATGGGCGGCCAGCCGCCCGCCCCAGGTGGCGAAGTGGGTGAAGATCAGCATCCGCTCCCCCGCGGCGAACACCTGGTCCATGATCTGCTCCAGGCGGGCCAGCTTGCCCGAGCGCCCGTCCAGCGGGCCGCCGTCGTCCTGGTAGTTGACCGGGTGGTTGCAGATCTGCTTGAGGGCGGTTATGGCGGCCAGGACGGCTCCCTTGCGCTCGGGCCCGCCTTCTGCGCCCTGCACCTCGGTGCGGGCCACCAGCTCGTCGAGCACGGCCTGGTACAGCCCGATCTGCTCGGCAGCCATCGTGCAGTTGTCGAGCTCGTCGATGCGGTCGGGCAGCTCCGCGGCGATGAGCGGCTCGGCCTTGGTCCGGCGGAACACGAGGATGCCGTTGAGCGCGGCCAGCGCGCCCTCCCCGGCTGCGGCCGCCTTGGGTGTGAGGGCTGCGTGGGGCGTCGGGGCGGCCGGGGAAGCCTCGGCTGCTTCTGACCCGTTCGACGACTCCGAGGAGTTGGAGCCTGCGGCGCCGTCGGGACTCGCCTCCGACTGCTTGGACGCCTTCGACATCTCGGCGATGAACCGGTTGCGGGCTCCGAGCAGGCCCGGGTTGCAGAAGTCCATGATGGCCCACAGGTCGCCCAGGCCGTTCTCGATGGGGGTGCCGGTCAGCGTGACCCGGCAGCGCGCGTCGAGTCGCCGGAGCTGCTGGGCCGTCTCGCTGGCCGGATTCTTGATGGCCTGGGCCTCGTCGAGGACCACCGTCGCCCACTCGACGTTCTCGAGCACGTCCAGGTCGCGCATGGCCGTGCCGTAGGTCGACACCACCAGGTCGGCGTCCTTGACCATGGCCGGCACCCGTTCTGCGGGCGCCCGGTTGGGCCCGTGGTGGACGACGACGCGCAGTCCCGGGACGAAGCGTCGCGCCTCGGTCGCCCAGTTGCTGACCACCGCGGGCGGCGCGGCCACCAGCGACGGGCCGTTGCCGCGTGTGAGGTAGATGTGGGCCAGCATGGTCGGAGTCTTGCCCAGGCCCATGTCGAGGGCCAGGCAGCCGCCCAGGCCGGCCTGCTCCAGGAAGCCGAGCCAGACCAGGGCGTCGGCCTGGTAGGTCCGCAGCGTCCCGTTGAATCCGTCCGGCCTGGTGGGCAGCTCGACGGGTATGTGGCGAGCGCTGCGGATCAGTTCCGCGGCCCAGCCCTCCCCGGCGATCATCGTGCCCCCGGCCAGCGGCGATCCCTCCAGGCCGAGCGCGTGGCGCAGCATGTCGGCGCCGGTCAGCCGGGTCATGTCGGCCCGCTCGGCCAGCGCGGCCGCGGCCTCGTTCAGGTCGGCTCGGTCGAGCTCCACCCACCGTCCGCGGCTCCTCACCAGGGGCCGCGCCTGAGCGGCGAGGTCGCGGATCTCGGCTGCGGTGAGTTCTACGTCGTCGAAGGCGACCGACCAGCGGACGTCAGCCAACTGGCGGGCTCCCACGACGGTCTCCTGGGCCTCCACCGATGTGAGGCGCAGGGACGGGGTGGGCCGGCGGCGCGACAGCGCCGGGACCCGCACGTCGTATCCGACAGCCTGCAAGACATGGCCGGTCTCGGTCATCAGCTGCCAGGCCTCGTCGGCGTTGAGGATGACTTCTCCCCGCCGGCGTCCCCCGAGCCGCACCAGCTCCGGGAACAGTCGCTCGAGGCGCGTCATCTGGTGCTTCACCGCCTGGCGTCTGGCCCTCGACGCGATGACCAGAGCCCGCTCCACCGGTTGAAGCTCGCCCGCGCTCGACTCCGACAGCACCGACAGGTGCCACGCCCCGATGTCGTCGGGAGGATCGAGCTGCACGATCAGGCGCAGACGGCGGTCGTAGGACTCCGTTGTCGGTCGAGCCCACTGGTCCAAGCGACGTGCCAGATCCGCGGCATGCCTGCTCGGGACGTCGAAGGGAGTGCCATCCAGCCGGGCGAGGGCCGTCTCGGCCACGTCGGCCTTGGTGCGCGGGACGGGCGGCGGAGCGGGGGCTTCGAGGCGCTCGGCCGCCTCGGTGGCTATGGCGTCGACGATGTCGGCCAGCGCCGCCTGGGTGAAGGCGGTCGCGTCCCGCTGGTTCTCGAACGCGGCCGCGGCGCCTGGCAGCGATGCTGCCAGAGCGGCGACGGCGTCGGATTCCACCAGCGCCGGGGTCCAGCGGACCACGTAGGAGGCGCTGTCGGAGCGCGGCGCAGATGCGCCGTTGGAGCCGTCATCGGCGGACTCGTCCAGGCGGTAGCGACGGCGGACCTTCTTGAGCTGGGGAACCATGCGTCCCTGAGCGGCGAGCCGCACGGCCAGCGCGGCCACCAGCCCCAGCCATGACACGCTGGCTCCGATGCCGTCGGACTCGGCCGCCTCGCCCAGGGCGACGAGCCACCCGAGGCAGCTCTCGATCGGTGCTGACACGGCGTCGGCCCGGGCCCCGCCGGGGGTCTTCGCTGGGCGGTGCTGGCTCCAGTCGACGGTGCCGGCCCCGCCGGCGCGCAAACGCGCCAGTACGTCCGGTGCGCTCTCGGTGGACCGGCCGGGCCCCGCGGCCCAGGCGATGATCCGCCCCGGCACCCACGACAGCTGCAACTCGACGAGCCCAGTGTCGCGGGCGTCGGACGGGGCGCCGCTCTCCAAGGGCGTCCGCGGCGGCCCCACCAGGGTCGTCAACACGGCGTCGATGGCGCGGTAATCCCTCTCCAGGTCGGCGACTATCACGGTGCGCTGGCGTCCCCTGACTGAGGCCCTGACAGCGTCGATGGATTCAGCGACGTCGTCGAGGAGTCGGTACAAGGCTCGAACCCACAGCCTGGTGTTGGCCTTCAGTAGCGCCGAGTCCGCGTCGCTGGCCAAGCCATCGACATGGCGGCGCACAGCTTCAGCGAAGTCCGTCGACAACGCCAGATGTGGGTCCAAGGTGGCGGTAGCAGTCGTCGTCACCATTGGGTTGGCAGCAAGCCTATCAACTTGGTTCGCGGACGCCATCTGGGCGTTCTGTGCGCAGATTTGCCGCTGTGAGCGGCATGGTTGCTCACAAGACGGAGGGGACGCTCCGGTGGGTCAGGCTCGCTTCAGTTCGGAACGCATCTGGTCGATCCCGGCCATCTTGATGTGCTCGTATCCCCGCACGATCTCCGGCAGAGCGGCTCTCCGCAGCACGGCTTCGTAGCAGCCGGGGTCCAACGTCTCAAGGTCGGACATGACCGCGGCGCGGTACCCCTTCGGCAGAGACCGCTCCGCCCGCCGTACCGCGGTGTATCCGAACACGTCGAAAGGCGTGCCCCGCAGGCCGCGCATCGAGGCCAGCAGCCGGATGGCCGGCGCACACGACGCCGGCACCGAGATCTTCGACTTCATGCCGAGGGCCCGCAGGATCGGTGGATGCAGCCGCCAGGCCAGCCGTCCGCCCGTGGCTGCAGCCCGCCGGCGGGCCTCGGCGGTGGCTTCGGAGTCGAGCATCAGCCTGGCCACCTCGTACTCGTCCTTGTAGGCCAGCAGCTTGAAGTAGCCCCGGGCCGCGGCTGCGGTCAGCCGCCCGGACCCGTCGCCCCGCTCGGCGTCGGCCGCGGCCACGGCCTCCACGAAGTCGAGATGCTTGCGGGCCAGGCGCGGCGACTGGTAGGCGCACAGTTCTTTGGCCATCAACTCCAGGTCGACGGGACCCCGGTAGCCGTCGGTGGAGCCCGATCCGTCGGCTGCGGCGGCGTCGAAGCCGGCGGCGCGGGCCACTTCGGCCACCCGGGCCGCGAGCTGCTCGTCGAGTTCGGGCGGCCCGTGGCGGCGGCCCGGGCCGGAGGCGGCGGCCGCCTCCACCGCCTCAGGCCGGGCCACCATGGCCCTGCCCCACCGGAACGCCTCGATGTTGCTTCTCGTCGCCACGCCGTTGAGTTCGATGGCCTGCTCCACCGACCACGGCGACAGCGGCAGCGCGCCGGCCTGCACCGCCATCCCCACCACGAACACGTTGGCGGTCACCGAGTTGCCCAGCAGGGCCTCGGTGATCGCCTGGGCGTCGGCCCAGTGGCGGCAGTCGGCCCGGGTGGACGACGCGATCACGGCCTCCAACTCGGCGGGCTCCGGCATGGCCCGCTCCGGGTGCGCCACTATCGCTCCCGTGGGGGTCTGCGAGGTCGAGCCGACCACCACGGTGCGCTCGGGGTCGGCCCTGCTCATGCCCGACGGCGACGCCGCCCCCAGCTGGTCGAAGGCCAGCAGCACGTCGGCCTGGCCCTCGCCCAGGCGGTTGCTGGCCGCTTCTTCGCCCCGGTACAGGCGCAGGTCGCTCACCACCGGTCCGGCCTTCTGGGAGAGCCCGATCTGGTCGAGGCCCCGCATCTCGTAGCCGTCGAACATGGCCGCGGTCCCGATCACCTGGCTCACCGTGACCACACCGGTTCCGCCGATACCGATGATGCGGACCGACAGGTCGTCGGTGGGCACGGCCGGAGTCGGGTCGACCAGGTCGGTGGGCGCCGGCCGAGCCGGGCCGCGGGCAGAGCCCGCCGGGACGCGGCCCCGTCCGGTGATGCGGAGCAGCCACGACCGCAGGCGCCCGGGCCGGGTCACCGTCATGAACGACGGGCAGTCGCCCTCGAGGCACGAGAAGTCCAGGTTGCACGTCGTCTGGTCGATGCGGGTCTTGCGCCCGAAGGCGGTCTCCACCGGCTGCACCGACAGGCAGTTGCTGATCTGGGCGCAGTCCCCGCAGCCCTCGCAGATCCGCTCGTTGATGTACACCCGCCGGCTGGGCACGTCCACGGTGCCGCGCTTGCGGCCCCGCCGGGCCTCGGCTGCGCACTGCTGGTCGTGTATGAGGACGGTCACTCCCTTGGTCTGAGCCAGCAGCTCCTGGGCCTCCATCAGCCGGCTGCGGGGCCAGACGTCCACCTCTTCGGGCAGGTCGGCGCCGCGGTAGCGGACGACGTCCTCGGTGGTCACCAGCACCCGGGTCACCCTTTGGGCCAGCAGCACCCGGCACACCTCGGCCACCCCCAGCATGCCCTGGGGGTCCTGGCCTCCGGTCATGGCCACGGTGCGGTTCCACAGCAGCTTGTAGGTGACGTCCACGCCCGCCGCGATCGCCCCCTGGATGGCGAGCTGCCCGCTGTGGAAGTAGGTGCCGTCACCGATGTTCTGGAAGATGTGCGGCGTCTCGACGAACGGGGCCATGCCGATCCACTGGGCCCCCTCCTGGCCCATGCAGGTGAGCCCCACGATGTCGCCGAAGCCGTCGGAGTCCATCAGCAGGGTCATCGTGTGGCAACCGATCCCCGCCCCCACCGCGGCGCCCTCGGGGACCTTGGTTGAGCGGTTGTGGGGGCATCCCGAACAGAAGTAGGGGGTGCGGGCCACGCCGGAGTTCAGCGGGATCAGCTCGCGAGGCGGCTGTTCGGGCGCGAGCCGGTGGCCGATGCGCTCGGAGAGGCGGCGGCGCAGCGGGTCCAGCAGGTCGTCGGCCGTGAGGCCCCCGTGGCCGGGCAGCAGCATGGCGTCGCGCTCGTCGAACTTGCCTGTCACCCGGGGCCGGCGGGGCTCGTTGTAGAGGGCGTCCTTCATCAGCGACTCGATGTTGGGCTGCTTCTCCTCCACGACGAAGATCTCCACCAGGCCTCGGGCGAAGTGGCGGGCCCGCTGTGGGCTGAACGGGATGGGCATGTGCATGCACATGAGCCGGATGCCGGCCGCGGCGATCTCAGCGTCGGTGGCCAGCCCCAGCCGGCGCAGCGCCTCCCGCAGCTCCCGGTAGGTGATCCCCGAGGCCACGATCCCGATCCAGGCGTCGGACGGGTTGACGGTGGCGTGGTTGAGGTGGTTGAGGGCCGCGTACTCGATGGCCAGCGGGTGACGGACCTCGTAGATCTCCTGCTCGGCGTCGACTGTCTCGGGAGTCAGCAGCCTGCCGTCGGGGGTGTGGACGTAGGGTTCGCCGTCGATGGTGGGGATGACCGGATCGACCCGGCGCGGATCGAGGTGCACCGTCCCGGAGCCGTCGGCCACATCGGCCACGATCTTGAGGCTGGTCCACAGACCGGTGGAGCGCGACAGGTACACGGCATGGCGCCCCAGGTCCAGCGCCTCGCGGGGCGATCCCGGGTAGAGCACGGGAATGTGCTTGTCGGCGAGCGTTCCCGCCGACGACGACGGAATGGTCGAACTCTTGGCCGCGGGGTCGTCGCCCGCGATCACCACCGCGCCGCCGCGGGGGTCGGTGCCGGCGAACACGGCGTGGCGGAGGGCGTCGCCGGCGCGGTCCACGCCCGGCGCCTTGCAGTAGAAGATGCCGACGACGCCGTCGTGGCGCGGGTCGGGGCGGAGCGAGGCCAGCTGGGATCCCATCACTGCGGTGGCCGCCTGCTCCTCGTTGAGGGCGGGGGCCAGCACGATGGGCAGGTCCGGGGCCTGCTCGATCGCCCGGGCCAGGTCGCCGTCGTAGCCGCCCACGGGCGAGCCCGGGTAGCCGCTGATGAAGGCGGCGGTGCTCAGGCCCGCGAGCCGGTCGGCCCGCAGCTGCTCGATCGGCAGCCGGGCCAGCGCCTGCAGCCCCGTCATGAACACCGTTCCGGAGTCTTCGGTGTACCGGGTGGACAGGCGGTACGTGTCAGCGACGGTCAAAGGCGACCTCCGGGAGTCGGCGGCTGGGGCATGGGCGCGGCAGCGAGACTAGTGCGCCTATTGCGGCTAGGGAAGAGGCGTCTTGCTGGCCGTCTCTAGTGGCGGGGGGCATTCTGCCCCTGTCTAGCGGTGTTTCCGGCCGGCGGGTCCTGTCGACGGCGCGCCGCGGCGCGAGCCGTATCGCTCGCCCCGACGCCTCCCCCAGTCCGGCAGATCTTGCATATCGAGGTCATTTGACCGGGCCGCAACGATTGTCGTTACCTTCCGTATAGTCCTGCGGGTGGTTGTGGCTACGGTTCCAGTGGAGGTCGGCCACTGGTTCGTGGTGCCGAACCGTTTCACCGGGCTGCGCGCGCCCGAGCCGGATGGAACGCATCCGATGCTCGTACTCTCTGCCTGGCCGGGACCGCGAGTCTCGCTCTTGCCGCGTTCGGCCTCAGCCCCGGAAGGGCGCGCTCACCCAGCGCATTGCGGACGCTGCGAGTCTCTTCGCTGCTGCCTGGACCGGCCGGGCTGGATCACGGAGGAGATGGAGTCGGTCGACAAGGCTCGTGTGACTGAGTTCTCGTGCCACGAGCCAGACGATGATGTGATCGAATGGGCCATGGGCGTCGGCGCGAGTCACCCCCGGCGGGGACGGCGGCGGCGATGAGGGACGATGCCCTTGCGCTACTTGCATCGGAAGCTGCTGAGCAGAGGATCGGGCCCCTGTGGCTAGCTGAAGTGCGCGCTGCATGTCTCGGCGTCAGCCGCAGGTTCGACCCGGCCGTCTACGCAGTCGTGGAACGAGCCTGGACCCGAGGTGAACTCGAAGACCTGGAGCAAGAGGTTGTCTTGGAGCAACTGCTTCGTCAGGGACAGCTCGACTACATCCTCGACGTGTCAGAGTCCGTGGGCGATGTGCAGCGGCTGTTGCGGTTCCGGGTGCGTCGACAGCTTACGGCCCGTCGACGGCGCACCGTGATTGATCGATTGCTCGTTCGGATCGGAGTGATCCTGAATGGCCCGGACTTCGAGCAACTCCCGCGCGCGGAACCCGCACGATATGTGCCCGCTGGCTCAGGGCGGCAGCCGACCGCACCGGGTGAGGCGGAAATTGGTCGGGCGGCGATAGCGATCCGGTTCCTTCCTACCTCGGATGCCGAAGGAGATCGGGCGCCAGCGGTGTACAGGGCTGAGGTGCTGCACCGGCTGGTCGATCTGTGCTTTGAACAATCTGGGACCAGCCTCGCGATCGGTGACTTCGACAGAATCTTGCGCCTAGCGTTGACATCCTGGTATCCGGTGCTTCTTGGACTAGATGACGGCCAAAAGTGGCCGACAGCATCGTCAGAGCCCGAACCGAGATGGGAGGAACTTGTGCAGCACCTGATGAGCGCACTGCCAGATGTCGACAAGCTCGCTCTTCATCTGAAACTGTCCGGAGCCTCCGATTCGCATCTAGCCGAACGGCTGGCAGTGAGCAGGCCGACCGCCGCGAATCGGCGGGCGGCCGCATTCGATCGGCTTCGAGAGGCGTGGAACTCGGTTGCGGCCGATCTAGGGCCGGAGCAGGCCTCCCGTCTAGCCCAGGAGTTCTTCTGGAAGCTGGAGCAGGAGGAATGGCGGTGACTGGCGCCTCCAGTACGCCCCGGTGGCTGGCGCAGGCGGCAGAAGAGCATCCCAGCTTGTCGGATGGGAGATACCGCGAGGATGAGCCCGCGGAGGTACGCCTTGGCGACATCTGTGTCGTTGCGCCCCTTGATCCGTCCGACTCGACTGGCCACCGGCTCGGGACGGCCAGCCACCTGTTTGTTGTAGTCGGGGAGGCCGAAGGCGAGGGCTGGTTCACGGGGATCATGGCTAGCGCGGAGACGGAGTTGGCCACCGAGGTTGATGCTGTGCTGGCACCGGAGTGTTCGGGGCTCGGGTATGAGATCGTCGTTCACTCGCGCTACTTCGGGCCCATCTGGACCGTGCAGGTTCGACGTCGGATCGGCGCGGTCGATGAAGCCGTACTAGCCCAACTCGATGAACTGTCCTGCCGGGATGAATTCACCGGCGTGAGTCTTCGTCTCGGGCTCCCGCTACAGCCTGAGGGCATCGACCCCCGCTATCCCGCGCTGCGCGCCCTCTCTGCAGAACTCGACAGTCTCACCGACCACTGCCGCCGTCGCCGCCACGACTTGGGAGCACCAGTCCTGGACCCGGCTGTCGGGACGTCACCTGTTCTCGAAGTGCTTCTTGCGGAGACTGGCTGGAAGGAGCGGATAGTCCCGGCCCGGCCCTCGACAACTCTCCGCGACCGATTGCTAGATGCGTTCCCAGGCCTGACCAAGGATCAGCAGCGTGCAGCCATGCCGCTCGTTGAGTCAGCGTTGCTGGCCCATTCATCTAACGTTCGTGCAGCCGACGCTCTCGTGTCGTGTATCGATGATCACATAGACCCTGGTGCCCTGGCCCGTGTGGTAGCCGATACCGATGAGTCGCTTCCTGTAGTCAGGGTGATCTCGCATCGGGAGTGTTGGGCACACGGAGGTTTCTCCACTATCGGCATCCGTCGAAGATCCGTCAACCGGATCATCGTCGCCGTGCCGAGCAGCGACGCCTTGTTGAAGGAAGCGGCATGAGCGGACGACCACACCATCCGATCGACAGGATCAGTGCATGCCTGACCGGCATCGAGTTGGTCAACTTCAAGTCCGTTCCCAAGTGCAACGTGCGGATTGGGCCGCTCACGGTGGTGACTGGGGCCAATTCGTCGGGAAAGAGCTCGCTCCTGCAGGCAGTTCTTGCGCTCTCCCAGGTATCGAGAAGACGCATCGACGGCGGGAGATTCCCGCTCAACGACGACTTGGTGCAACTTGGCACCTTCGCTGCCCTACGGCATCAGGGCGAGGATCAAGAAGGGCCAGTGGCCATCATCTCGACGTTCACATGCCTGCTCCCTGAACCCGGACGCTTCCCTAGCGGATACGGCCAAGTCGTCGAATTCGACCGCCGGAAGGGCACTCGCCCCCTTTCCGTCGACGTCGGCTGGACGATCGAGATGGATTCGTCGGTGACTGATCAGGTCGGATCCGCCCAGATTTCTGCGGTGGGCCTAGATGTCCGAGGGGACAACATCGACATATCCGTTCGCGTCGATCGCACATCTGAACTTCCCGATGATGAAGACATGCTTCCTGTAAGCCTCGATGCCGCGAGTGTCTATTGCGGGATCTTCTCCGCTGGGTCGACAGGTACCAACGTGCTTGCCGCCACGCTTCGGAGTGGACGCCTGAGGAGGATTTTTGGGGAGCCGCTCGATCCCTCGCGAGCGCCCGAACTCGTACGGGAATGGCTATCGAGAGTTGAACGCCAGGGCAATAGCGGTTCTTCCAGCGCCGATGCTGACATATGGGACATAGGTGTCGAGACCGCGATGTCCTACATAGAGGTGGCGGCATACCTGGCGAGGTTCGACTTGGCGGCTCCTCCGGAGCTTGCAGAGTGGTATGCAACGCTCGACGACACCAGCAGGGAGAGCTTGGCTCACGAGATCGTGAGGGCTCTACAGCACGATGTGGAGTTCAGAAGGGCCGTGGGCTGGGAGTCCTTGGTGGTGAGCGGCCTCGTGCCAGCAGCCCAACAGGAGTGTGCCTCCTTTCTTGCGTCATCGGTCCGCTACGTGGGGCCGCTTCGACAGTCACCGCACTTGCCCTTCTCAACTGCCCCCGACCCTGATGCTGGCGATGTCGGCGTGTCGGGTGAGTATGTGGCGGCCGTATTGCAGGCCAAGCGATCGACAAGCGGTCAATACCCCCTTCCTCCCGGTGATGCGCGCCCTGACTCGGCCGAGGGTCGCCTCGAGCTCACGGACGCGCTGAACAGGTGGTTGGGGTACCTCGGGCTGGCTGACGCGATGAGTGTCAGCGAAGACACGCCGCTCGTACTGGGGATCAGTGTCACGCCTCCGGCACTGACGGAGCCGGTGCCTCTCGGCTCCGTTGGAGTGGGGGTCAGCCAGGTGCTGCCGATTCTCGTACAGTGCCTTGTCGCGGGGCCGGGGGCGCTGATCATCCTGGAACAGCCTGAATTGCACCTGCATCCGGCTGCCCAACAGCGCCTTGCTGACTTCCTGATCGCCTGCACCAACTGGGGTCAGCGCTTCCTCGTCGAGTCGCACAGCGAGCACCTCGTGCTGCGCCTGCGCCGCCGGATCGCAGAAGACGAGTCGGATGCACTCAGGCATCAAGTCGTCATACTCTTTGCGGAGCGTGACGAGCAGGGCGACACCGCCTATCGACATGTTGAAGTGACGGAGACGGGCGGCGTGACCGAGTGGCCCGAAGGGTTCTTCGACCAAGGGCCGGACGACGCCCACAGACTGCTCGTAGCTGCCGCCAGCCGACAGAACCAGGCAAGCGACTGACGGCTCCCAATCAGGAGCCTCAGGCGGGGCGGACGGGGATTCCGGCTTGGACCATGCGGGCCTTGGCCTCGGCGACGGTGTGCTCGCCGTAGTGGAAGATGCTGGCGGCCAGCACTGCGTCCGCCTTGCCCTCGGTGACCCCCTCCACCAGGTGGTCGAGGTTGCCCACTCCCCCGCTGGCAATCACCGGGACGCCCACAGTCGTCGCAACCATTGATGTCAAGTTCAGCTCGAAGCCTTCCTTGGTGCCGTCGCGGTCCATCGAGGTGAGCAGGATCTCGCCCGCTCCCAGGCGCTCGGCTTCGACAACCCACTCGAGGCAGTCGATGCCGGTCCGGGTCCGTCCTCCGTGGGTGAAGACCTCGTAGCCGCTGGACGCCTCGCTCGAGCTGCGGGCGTCGATGGCGACCACGCAGCACTGGGCGCCGAACTCCCGGCTGATCTCGCTCACCAGCTCCGGCCGGCGCACGGCCGCGGTGTTGACGCTCACCTTGTCGGCTCCCGCTCGCAGCAGGAGCCGGGCGTCGTCGAGGGTTCGGATGCCGCCCCCGATGGTGAACGGTATGAACACCTCGTCGGCCACTGTCCGGGCCATGGCCACGGTCGTGTCGCGGCGGTCCGACGACGCGGTGATGTCCAGGAAGACCAGCTCGTCGGCGCCCTCGGCGTCGTAGCGGGCAGCCAGCTCGACCGGATCACCGGCGTCGCGGATGTCCACGAAGTTCACCCCCTTGACAACCCGACCCGCGTCCACATCGAGGCAGGGAATGACCCGGGCCACCCGCATCTCAGCCGCTCTCACTTCCGGACAGGGCAGCCACAGCCTCGGCAACCGTGAAGCGCCCCTCGTAGAGCGCAGTGCCCACGATCACACCGCTCAACCGGCGGCCGGCGCGGCCCTCGAGCCCGGCCAGTGCCGCCAGGTCGCCGATCTGCCCCACACCCCCGGAGGCGATCATGTCCACCGACACCGCGTCCAGCACCGAAGCCAGCCCGCCGATGTCGGGTCCCTCCAGCGTCCCGTCGCGGCTGATGTCGGTCACCACGAATGCGTCCACGCCGTCGGCGGCGAAGCTGCGGGCCACCTCCAGCACCGACTGCCCGGAGCCCTGTAGCCAGCCGTCGGTGGCCACATCGCCAGCCCGGGCGTCGAGACCGACCGCTATGCGGTGCGATCGGGCCAGACCCCGTACCAGTTCCGGGTCGCGCAGCGCGGCGGTGCCCAGCACCACCCGCTCGACGCCGGCCGCGAACCACGCCTCGGCGGTCGCGGCGGTCCGCACTCCCCCGCCCGCCTGGACCGGCACGTCGACCACGGCCGCGATCTCGGCGACGGTCGATGCGTTGTCGGGGCGGCCTGACCGGGCTCCGTCGAGGTCCACGACATGGATCCACGCCGCGCCCGCCTCGGCCATCTCGACCGCCCGGGCTACCGGATCATCGTCGTAGACGGTCTCAGCGCCGTAGTCGCCCTGGCGAAGCCGTACGCAGCGACCGTCGCGGATGTCCACTGCGGCGAACAGCTGCATGATCAGCTGGTTGCGGCCGCGGCCGAGGCCGTCACGAAGTTGGCCAGGATCTGCAGGCCCACGGCCGATGATTTCTCCGGGTGGAATTGAGCGGCCCACACGTTGTCGCGGGCCACCGCAGCCACCACCGGTCCGCCGTAGTCGCAGGTGGCGACAACGTCGGATGCGTCTCCCATCTCCGGTGCCAGCGAGTGCACGAAGTAGGCCCAGATCGGATCGTCCAGACCGGCCAGCATGCGGTGGTCGCCACCGCGCTGGAGCACGTTCCATTGCATCTGAGGACGCTTCACCGGCCCCGGGATCCATCGGACCATGCGGTCGAACACGCCCAGTCCTGAGACTCCCGGAGCCTCGTCGGAGCCGGCGAAGAGCACTTGCATCCCCACACAGATGCCCATGAACGGACGGCCCGACTGCGCCGCGTCGACTGCAGCGGCGTCCAGGCCGGTGCGGCCCAGCGCGGTCATGCAGGGCGCGAAGGCTCCCACGCCCGGGAGCACCACTCCGTCGGCGGCCCTGATGAGACCGAGGTCCGAGGTGAGCCGGGCGTCGGCTCCGGCGTGTTCGAAGCCCTTCTGGGCCGAATGCAGGTTGCCGATGCCGTAGTCGAGGATGGCGACGAGCGGTCCGCCCGTCACAGTGCGCCCTTGGTGGAGGGCTTGGTCGCGGTCACAGGGTGCCCTTGGTGGAGGGCAGGGCCGATCCCTCCACCTTGACCGCGTCGCGGATGGCGCGGGCTACGCCCTTGAACGATGCCTCCACAATGTGGTGGGTGTTGCGGCCCCGCCGCAGCACGATGTGCAACGTGACCGCGGCCGCGGTGGCGAAGGCCCGCCAGAACTCCTCGGCCAGCTGCGGATCGAAGGGCGGGTCGCCGAGGATCTTCTCGCCTGGAAAGTCCACGTCGTAGTGCAGGAACGGCCGGCCCGACAGGTCCAGCACCACCTCCACCGCAGCCTCGTCCAGCGGGACCGTGATGCTGGCGAAGCGGCGCACCCCAGCCTTGTCGCCCAAGGCCTCGCGGAAGGCCTCGCCCAGGATGATGCCGGTGTCCTCGACGGTGTGGTGGGCGTCCACCGCGAGGTCGCCCTGAGCCTGCACTGTCAGCCCGAGTCCGCCGTGACGGCCGAGCTGGTCGAGCATGTGGTCGAAGAACGGCAGGCCGGTGGAGGTCTCGGTCGTGCCGTCGCCGTCGAGGTCGACGCTGACTTCGATGCTGGTTTCCTTGGTCGATCGAGAAAGTGTGGACGTGCGGCTCATGTCCGGGTCTCCTTGCTCCCGCTCTTGTTCGCTTCGCTCACGGGCCGCTCGGGCCACGGCCTCGCTCGGCGCTTCGCGAGGATCGTCATGGATTGCTCCCGTCCGCTCGGCCTCTGGGTGTTGCGCGCCCCTTGAGGGTACGGGGCCGAACCGCTCACGCCAGTATCTGTGCGAGGGCGGCCAGGAAGCGGTCGTCCTCCTGAGGGGTGCCGACCGTCACCCTCAGGCATCCGTCCAGGCGCGGCCACGACGAGCAGTTCCGCACCAGCACCGAACGGTCCACCAGCTGCTGCCAGACCTCGGCGCCGTCGCGGCCCCGGGGCCGCATCAGCACGAAGTTGGCTCCCGAGGGCCACACGTCGACCGGCAGCCCTCCCAGCCGGTCCGTCAGCCGCGTGCGCTCGGTCACGATGGCATCCACCCGGGCCTGCATCTCGTCGACGTAGTCGAGGGCGACGAGGCCCACGGCCTGCTTGAGCGCGTCGAGATGATACGGCAGGGCCACCTTCTCCAGCTCGGCCACCAGCCACGCCGGTCCCACCAGGTAGCCGAGGCGGGCGCCGGCCATGGCCCAGGTCTTGGAGTAGGTGCGGGTCACCACCAGTGGAGTCTCGTCGTCGACGAAGTCCAGGGCGCTGTGGGGGGCGAACTCCGCGTAGGCCTCGTCAACGCACAGCAGTCCCCCTGCAGAGGCGGCTGCGTCGAGCAGCGACGCCACCACCGGGCGCGGCTCGACCGTGCCGGAAGGGTTGTTGGGCGAGCACAGGAACGTCACCGCGGGCCGGGCCGAGTCGATCAGCGCCGCGGCCGCGTCGGGGTCCAGAGTGAAGTCGTCGCCCCGCTCCCCCTCGGCAACGGCGGTGCCGGTGACCCGGGCCAGGTGCGAGTGCAAGGCGTAGGTCGGCTCGAACACCATCGCGCTGCGCCCCGGGCCGCCGTAGGCGAGAAGCAGGCACTGGAGCACCTCGTTGGAGCCGTTGGCCGCGAAGACCTGATCGGCGGCCACGCCGTGGCGGTCGGCGATCCGCGACCTGAGTTCGTCGGCCCGGCGGTCCGGGTACCGGTTCCAGACCACCGACCGGGTCGCGGCCGCCACCGCGTCGGTGAAGGCTGCAGGGGGTGGCAGCGGGCTCTCGTTGGTGTTGAGGCGCACGGCCACGTCAAGCTGCGGCGAGTGGTAGCCGGCCATCAGGGCGATGTCGTCGCGGGGCCGTACCACACCGGGCGCTGCATCCATCGGAGTCATGGCTTGGGCTCCGTTATTGATCCCGGCGACGCGCCGACCGGGGTCATGGAGAGCGCTCCGCGGCCGGCGCCTGCGGCTGCGCCCCGTCACCGAGCGCGTCGAGTCTCAGCCGCACGGACTCGGCGTGAGCGGTGAGCCCCTCGGCCTCCGCCAGCGCGATCACAGACGGTGCCAGACGCCGCAGTCCCGTCTCGTCCGCTGTCACGATGTGCAAGCTCTTGAGGAAGTCGCGCGTCGAGAGGGCGCCGGCGAAGCGGGCGGTTCCATCGGTGGGGAGGACATGGTTGGGCCCGGCCGCGTAGTCGCCCACCGAAGCAGGCGCCCACGGCCCGCAGAACACGGCCCCGGCGTTGCGGACACCCGGTACGAGAGCCTCGGGATCAGCGACTATGAGCTCCAGATGCTCGGGAGCGATCTCGTTGACCACATCGAGGGCCTGCTCGGCGCCAGAGCACAGCACGCTGTACCCCGAGTGCTTCAACGTGGCCTCGATCTCAGACCGCCGGTCGGAGCGCGCCGCCAGCCGGATGACCTCGGCCTCCACCTCATCGGCGGTCGCCTCGTCCCACGTCACCAGCCACGCCAGCCCGTCGGGTCCGTGCTCGGCCTGGAGGATCACGTCGGCCGCGGCGAACGTGGCGTCGGCGGTGGTGTCGGCCACCACAACCACCTCCGAGGGGCCTGCGAACGCCGCCGGGACGCCCACGACCCCGGCCACCTCGCGCTGAGCCAGCGCGACGTAGGCGTTGCCCGGCCCGGCAATCACGTCGACTGACCGGATCGACTCCGTGCCGTAGGCCAATGCGGCGATGGCCTGGGCCCCTCCCACAGGGTGGACCTCGGTTACCGCCGCGGCCGCGGCCGCGGCCAGCGTCACGTCGGCTATGCAGCCGTCGGGTCCGGGCGGCACGCACACCGCGATCTCGTCCACGCCGGCCACCTTGGCAGGCACCGTGGTCATGATCAGCGTCGACGGGTAGGCAGCCCGCCCTCCGGGCACGTAGCACCCGGCCCGGCGCACCGGCAGGTGGCGCTCGGTGACCGTCACGCCTCCCCGATCGTGGACTACATCGTCGAGCAGTTGGTGGCGGTGGTAGGCCTCGACGTTGGCCACCGCAGCGGCCAAGGCGTCGCGCACTTCAGGCGGAGTGCGGGCTGCCGCCTCGGCAATCCCGGCTGGGTCTACCGTCAGGCTGGCCGGCGAGACGCCGTCGAAGCGCTCGGTCAGCTCCCGCAGCGCCTCGTCGCCCCGCTCGCGGACCTCGGCAATGATGGCCCGCACCGCCTCCAGCGAGCCTGCGGACGCGGGCTCGGGACGGGGCAGGTGGGACGCGACGGGGCCACGGTCGCTGCGCAGATCGAGGCGGGTCAGCACCCCACAACGCTACCGGGGCGTTCTGTGAGCAGAATTGCCGCTTAGGGCAGCAGGATTGCGCACAAACCCTAGGTGAGGATCGTCGCGAGGCGGGCGAGGACCTCCTCTACGACCGGCGCCGGGACACTCTCGAGGCGCCGACCCTTGCGAGCACTCAGATCGAGGACGCGTGGCTGATCGCAGCGGATCACTCCCGTGGTCCGGGTTCCCGCATCCTCCAGCGAGACCGCGAATCCTCGCCGGCGCGCGAAGCTCCCGCCGGTGGTGATCGGCACCACCACAGGAGTCCCTGTCAGTTCGTTGAACGGCGCCGGCGACACCACCAGGACCGGCCGGGTTCCACGCTGCTCGTGTCCGGCCGTCGGGTCGAGGTTGACGAGCCAGACGTCACCGCGCTGGATCACAGGAGTTCGGCTCCGAGGGGCTTCCCCTCGATCCACTCCCGGTCGGCATCGCTTTCAGGGGCTGTCTCGTCACACTGAGCGAGCAACTCGTCAAGCGAGTAACTCGGACGAGGCTTGGGCACGACGATCAGACGACCGTCATCAATATCGATGTCCACGCTCGCGCCGGAGCGAAGTTCCAGCAGGTCAAGAAGAACAGGCGGCACGGCGACCATGACGGAGCCGCCTACCTTGCGGAGCTTCGCCCTATACACGTCCACCTCTCATCTTCGACCTTCCAGATTATATCAACATATAACGAACCAGCCGTGTGCGGTGTCGACTTCTCGCGCCGCAGAGCTCAGACGGTGCTGGAGGGGCAGAAGTCGTTGAGGACGCAGTCCTCGCAGCGGGGCCGGCGAGCCACGCAGACCCGGCGGCCGTGAAGGATCATCCTCAGGCTGAAGTCCCCCCGCTCGGCTGCCGGGATCATCGGGTTGAGTTCCAGCTCGATCTTCACCGGGTCGGCCTCGGCGGTGAGGTCGAGAAGGCTCGACAGCCTGGTCACGTGGGTGTCGACCGGCAGGCCGGGCAGCCCCAGGGCCACGCTGCGGATCACGTTGGCCGTCTTGCGGCCGACGCCGGGAAGTCGCACCAGGTCGCGCATGGCGCCGGGCACCTCTCCGCCGTAATCGTCCACCAGCATCCGGGCCATTCCCACCAGGCTCTTGGACTTGTTGCGGAACAGCCCGATGGTGCTGATGTAGGGCTGGACGTCCTCCGGCTCGGCCTCGGCCAGCGTCTCGGCGTCGGGGTACCGGGCGAACAGCGCGGGGGTGGCCTTGTTCACCCCCACGTCGGTGGCTTGGGCAGACAGGATGGTGGCCACCAGCAGCTCGAAGGCGTTGCCGTGATCGAGTTCGCACACCGCGTCGGGGTACTCGGAGGCCAGCCGCTCGTGGGTGCGGCGGGCGCGGCCTCTGGGCGTTCGGGGTCGGGCCATCTCTGCCGAAGGTAGCGCAGTACCCTCGGCGCGGTGCGCTACGAGGTGAACCGGACCGCGACGGCGGGCGGCGAGGCACAGATCGTGGTTCACGAGGATCGGGGCGCCGACGAGACCCAGGGCATCCTGGCCGAGGCGGTGGCCGAACTGGACGACCGCGTCGCGGCCCGACTCTGGATCAGGAGTGTCGCGCCACCAGACGACGCCGTGGCACGCTGCTACGGCTTCGAGCCCTACCGCGACCTCTGGCAGCTGCGGTGCGCCCTGCCGAGCGAGCCGTCGGGTATGCGCACGCGGGCCTTCACGGTCGACGACCTCGATGAGTTCGTGTCGGTCAACAACCGGGCCTTCCACTGGCATCCCGAACAGGGCGGGCTGACCGCCGCCGATGTGCGTGACCGGATGGCCGAGCCGTGGTTCGACGCCGGCGGCTTCCGCCTGCACCACCGCGAGGGCCGGCTGGCCGGGTTCTGCTGGACCAAGGTCCACGCCGACCATGATCCCCCGCTGGGTGAGATATACGTGATCGCGGTCGATCCCGACTTCACGGGCCGGGGCCTGGGCCGGCCGATGACCCTGGCCGGTCTGGAATGGCTCTCCGCCCGCGGGCTGGCCGTCGGCATGCTGTATGTGGAGTCCGACAACCACCCCGCCAACGCCGTCTATGAGCGCATCGGCTTCAAGCACCACCACACCGACCGCGCCTATCGCCGCGTCATGGCCTAGGGAGCCTGCATACTGGGGGCATGGACACGCGGGTCTGGATCAACCCCCGGCAGCCACAGACGCTGTACATCGCGCAGCTGCTGATGTACTTCCAAGGGGGCTTCGCGCTGGTGTTCGGGATGCTCGGCAGCCGGTCGCTGGGCGTCTACACGCTGACGATCGCGATAGGCAAGGTGCTGGCCGCCTTCGGCATCGCCAACGAGAGGCGGTGGGGCTACAAGCTCGGCGTGGTCGTGGCTGTGATACCCGTCGCGCTGCTGTTGCTGCTGGCCGTGACCGACACCTGGCGCTGGCTGTGGGCCGAAGCCTTCGGCCTGTTGTTCGACATCGCGTTGGTCGCTCTGCTGCTGCACTCTATGAGCCGCGACTACCAGCGGCACTGGCCCAAGCCACAGCGCCGGCAGCGCGGCTAGCGCGAGTGAGCGAACTGCCCTCCGGCGCGGCCAAGCGACGGGCCGTGCGAGACATGTTCGACGCCATCGCGCCCCGTTACGACCTCGTGAACCGCGTCATGACTCTGCGGCTCGACGTGGTCTGGCGGCGCCGGACCGCGAGGGAGCTGGCGTTGCCGCCGGGATCTCTGGTCGCCGACCTAGCGTGCGGCACCGGGGACTTCTGCCGCGAGCTCGCCCGGCTCGGCCACCGTGGAGTGGGATTCGACTTTTCGATGGGAATGCTGCGGGCGGCCCCCACCGGAGCGGGCCGAGCGCCGCTGGTCAACGCCGACGTGCTCGACCTGCCGCTGCCGGACGGCGCGCTGGACGGCGCAACGTGCGGCTTCGCCCTGCGCAACCTCACCGCCGTCCCTCCGCTGTTCGCCGAGCTGGCCCGGGTGCTGCGACCCGGCGGCCGCATCGGGCTGCTGGAGGTCGACTCCCCCGCCAATCCCGTCCTGCGCTGGGGCCACCGCCTCTACTTCGGCCGGGTCGTGCCGGTGATCGGGGCGCTGCTGTCGGACAGCGACGCCTACCGGTACCTGCCCGAATCGGTCGCCTACCTGCCGTCGCCGGAGGAACTGCTCCACGGGCTGCGGTCCGCCGGCTTCGTCGACGTCGGCCACCACCGGCTCAGCGCGGGCATCGCCCAGCTGATCACCGCCACCCGCGGCTGACCCGGCAGCCCTGTGGGGCGCGCCTGCAGGACGCTAGCCGAGCCGGGCGTTGACCCTGGCGACGGCCTCGCACATGACCGCGAGCTTGCGGCGGGCCAGATCCCTCCCGAGGAAGCCAAGCCCGCAGTCGGGGGCAGCCATCAGACGCTCGGGAGGAAGGTGCGCAAGAGCCTCCGTGAGCCGGCCTTCTCCATCTCCCCAGCGAACGCCGACGTGTAGTCGTAGGCCCCGCCCGCGGACGCGGCACTGAACCAGTCGGAGATCGGCACGTAGGCGGGCTTCGGGTATGCGCCGATCGTGGTGGTGCGGATCACGGTCTATGCGCTCGGCCTCTTGGCCAGAGCCTCGACGACCTCAGCGCCGTCGACGGCGAGGAGCGAGGCGGGCGGGCACAGGATCTTGCAGTCCCGCGAGCCCCCGCCCACGATCACCTGGTCGCATTCCATGACCCGGGAGTCAATCCAAACCGGCAGCCCGGCCGGTAACCCGAACGGAGTGACCCCGCCGATCATCATGCCGGTTCGCTCCACCGTGGCAGCCGCGTCCGCGAAGGAGGCCTTGCGAGTGCCCAGCCGCCAGCGCACCACCCCGTTGACGTCCAGCCTGGTAGAGGCCAGCACCACGCAGCATGCCATCGGTCGCTCTGCCGACTTCCCGACCACGCAGATGGCGTTGGCCGACGCCTCCATCGAGTACCCGTAGCGCTCACAGAACCGTGCGGTGTCGGCGAAGTCGGGATCGCACTCCACCAGCTCGTACGCCACCCCAAGTGCTGCCAGGTGGCCGATCACAGCTTCACGGCTCATGGGAACAGTCTGCTCTGTTGATCACCATGACGCCTGCCGCCATCGTCGAAATCCCGCTCAGCCCGTTAGCGCTACACCGACCGCCATGGCCAGTCCTGAGACGAGTTGGACCTTGGCGGTCGCTCCCAGCACCGGGATCAGGTCGGGGCCGGACGCTCCCCGCAGGACACGGCGCACCGCGCCCACCGCGAAGGGTGCGCCGACCACCGCGGCCGCCGCCGCCCGTCCCGTGATCGAGGCGGCTAGGGCCGCCGCGTAAGAGCCTTCCAGCACCGCCATGTACATGAGGCGGCAGCGTCGCTCGCCCAGTCGAACGGCCAGCGTGCGCTTGCCCGCGGCGGCGTCGCCGTCGATGTCGCGCAGGTTGTTGGCCACCAGCAGCGCCACCGCCCACAGGCCGACGGGCACACCGCACATCACCGCGAACCAGTCCAGCCGCTCCAGCAGCACGTAGGCCGTGCCCGCGGTGGCTACCAGGCCGAAGAAAACGAACACGAACACCTCGCCCAGCCCCAGATAGCCGTACGGCTTGGGCCCGCCCGTGTAGGCCCATCCCGCGGCCAGGCACACCGCCCCCGCGGCCAGCAGCTCCCAGCCCGCCACCGAAGCCAGCACCGCTCCGGCCGCGGCTGCCACCCCGAGCGCCCCGAAGGCGGCCCATTTGACCCGGCGGGCCTCGACCAGCCCGGAGCCCACCAGCCGGCGGGGGCCGATCCGGGTGGAGTCGTCGGTGCCGCGAACGCCGTCGGAGTAGTCGTTGGCGAAGTTGACGCCCACCTGCAGCGCCATGGCCACCAGCAGCGCGACACCGGCCCGCCACCACGCGGTCTGCGAGCCTTCCCCCACCGCCACTGCCGTTCCGGTGGCCACCGGCGCCAGCGCCGCGCTGAGCGTGCGGGGACGGGCCCCGGCCACCCATATCCGGAGCGCGGTCACGTGCAGGCCAGCGTGGGGGGATCCGTCAGGGGGCCACGTACTTGTAGCCGAGACCCCTGATGGTGACGATGCGCTCGGGGTCGGCCGTGTGGCGCTCAATGCGGGACCGGAGCCGCTTGATGTGCACGTCGAGGGTCTTGGTGTTGCCCACGTAGTCGAACCCCCAGACTCTGTCGATGAGGGTCTGGCGGGTGACCACGAACCCTGCGTTCTCCATTAGCAGGGCCAGAACCTCGAACTCCTTGAGCGGGAGTCGCTCCAGCTTGCCGCCGATGGTCACCTCGTGACGGTCCCGGTCCAGGGCAATGTCGCCGACCTGCAGCCCGCTCGTTCCGTTGGAGGAGTGGACCGGCCGGGTCCGGCTGCGGCGCATCACGGTGCGCATCCGGGCCACCAGCTCCCGCACCCGGTACGGCTTGGCCACGTAATCGTCGGCGCCGACCTCCAGCCCGACAACGGTGTCGATCTCCTCCCGCCGGGCCGAGACCATGATCACCGGCGTGTCGGCGAACGACCGGATGCGGCGGCAGACGTCGATGCCGGACAGCCGGGGCAGCATCACGTCGAGCAGCACGATCTCCGGCTCGAGCGCCTCGAACATGGCCAGGGCCTCTTCCCCGTCAGCGGCGACGTCGACGACGAATCCCTCTGCCCTCAACGCCACTTGCAGGCCCTCCCGGTATGAGGGCTCGTCGTCGACGACCAGTACCCGGACTCCAGCACTCACTTGCGCCAGTCTGCCCCACGGTCGGCCCTGTCGCTCATCTGACCGTGTCTCCCGCTCTTGTTCGCTGCGACCTGAGGGCCGCTCGGGCCACGGCCTCGCGACCCCCGCCACAATTCGCGCCTACCCGCTCGGCCCCTAGGCTCGACGGCATGAACCGGCTCGGCGAAGAGACCAGCCCGTACCTGCGCCAGCATCGCGACAATCCGGTGGACTGGTACCCCTGGGGGCGGGAGGCCTTCGCAGCGGCCACCGAGCGGGACCGCCCGGTGCTGCTCTCGGTGGGCTACTCCAGCTGCCACTGGTGTCATGTCATGGCCCACGAGTCGTTCGAGGATCCCGACACCGCGGCCGTGATGAACCGGTTGTTCGTCAACGTCAAGGTCGATCGGGAGGAGCGTCCCGACGTGGACGCCATCTATATGGACTCGGTACAGGCCATGACCGGCCGGGGCGGTTGGCCCATGACCGTCTTCCTGACCACCGACGGCCGTCCCTTCTTCGGCGGCACCTACTATCCCGACCGGCCCCGGGGCGGCATGGCCTCGTTCCGGCAGGTGATGGAGGCCATCGACGAGGCCTGGACCAATCGCCGGGCCGACGTGCACGCTCAGGCCGACCAGCTGGTCGCGCTGATCGACCGGACGTCGCGGGCGGCCGCTTCATTGAGCGAGGAGGGCTCCGGTGCTCTCGATGGGATGAGGCTGGACCGGGCGGGCGATGCCATCCTGGCGTCGTTCGACCCCCAGTGGGGCGGCTTCGGCGGTGCTCCCAAGTTCCCTGCGGCCATGACGCTGGCCTCGGCGTTGCGCATCCACCAGCGCAGCGACCGTCCCGAGCTGTTGCGGGCGGTGCGGACCAGCCTGGACGCCATGGCCTCCGGCGGGATATACGACCACCTCGGCGGCGGGTTCGCCCGCTACTCGGTGGACCATCGGTGGCTCGTGCCCCACTTCGAGAAGATGCTCTACGACAACGCCCTGCTCACCAGGGTGTACCTGCACGCCTGGATGGTGACGGGCGAGCCGGTGTATCGACAGGTGGTCGACGAGACGATCGGCTACGTGTTGCGCGACCTGCGTCACTCGGGCGGAGGGTTCTACTCGGCCGAGGATGCCGATTCTGAGGGAGTCGAAGGCAAGTTCTATGTCTGGTCCGAGCCCGAGCTGCGAGCGGTGGTGCAGAACGCGGCCGGCCCCGACGCCGCCGATGCCGCTGTGGCGTGGTGGGGAGTGACCCCGGCCGGCAACTTCGAGGGGGCCAACATCTTGAACCGGCCGGTGCGGGGCGATCTGATCCGTCCGGAGGTGGTGGAGGCCGCCCGCGGGGCCCTGTTCGTGTGCCGGGAGAGCCGGGAGCGCCCCGGGCTCGACGACAAGGTGCTGACGGAGTGGAACGGGCTGATGCTGTCGTCACTGGCCGAGGCCGCGGCGGCCACCGGCGATCCGCAGTGGCGGGCCGCGGCGCTGGCCAACGGCGAGTTCCTGGTGGCCAACCTGCGTCGCGACGACGGTCGATGGCTCCGCTCGTGGCAGGCCGGCGACGCCGGGCGGCCGGCCCAAGCCCGCCATCTGGCCTATGCCCAGGACTACGCGGCCCTGGTCGACGCCTTCACCAGGCTGGGTGAGCTGTCGGGGCAGGCCCGCTGGATCGACGAGGCCCGGACCGCGGCCGACGGCCTACTGGAGCTCTATTGGGACGACGCCGCGGGCGGGGTGTTTACCACCGGCAACGACGCCGAGAAGCTGGTGACCCGGCCCAAGGACCTCATGGACAACGCCACCCCGTCGGCGCAGTCCCTGGCGGCCTGCGGGCTGCTCCGGCTGGCCGCGCTGACCGGCGAGTCCCGCTACGACCAGCACGCCCGCCGGATCATCGGCTTGTTCGACGCGGCCGCGGCCCAGCACCCCACCGCCTTCGGCCGGGCCCTGGAGGCGCTCGACATGGCCGGCGACGGCCTCGACGAGATCGCCGTCGTCGGCGACCGGCACGACTTGGTGGCCGCGGTCCAGGCCCGCTACCTGCCCGGCGCCGTCCTGGCTTGGGGCGAGCCCTACGACTCCCCCCTGTGGCGCGACCGCCCCGGAGGCTTCGCCTACGTCTGCCGCAACTTCGCCTGCCAGTCCCCCGCGGCGACGGCCGAGGAGTTGATCGCCCAACTCGAGGCTTGACCGGCCGCGCTCAGCCGCCGGCTCCGGGCTGGGTCAGCAGCGCGATCCAGATCGACACGGTTGCCAGCACGATGGTCGACACCACGATGTAGAGGTGCCATGCCTGGCGCCTGACGATCTCGGCAAGATCGGTGGCCGCCTGGACCTTGATCTCGGCGAGTTCGGTGGCTACCTGGACCTTGATCTCGGCCCGTTCGGTGGCGGCCTGGGCGAACCCTTCGGCTGTGGCCTTGATGATGTCGGCCCTCTCGGTGGCGGCCTGGGCGAACCCTTCGGCTGTGGCCTTGACGATCTCGGCCCGTTCGGTGGCGGCCTGGGCGAACCCTTCGGCCCGCTCGACCGCGGCCTGAGCCAACCCTGCGGCGATGGCGGCATTGGTCTCGGCGAAACCGGCCCGGAGGTCCTCTTTGGTGGCGACATTGTCCCAGCCGCTGGGCGGCAGATGCAGCATCAGGGTTTCTGCGTCGTCCTGTCCCATGACTTCTGCCAGAGTGTTGAACATCGAGGTGCGCTGGGCGTGGGTGAGAGCCATCTTCGGTGCCCTTCAGTCGGCGAATGCAGATGCGGGGGCGCCCAAGACGGTTGCTCCAAGGCCGCCGGAGGCGGCTGCAATCAACTATAGCACACTCGACATCATCAGCTGCTATCTCAGCTTAGGCTGATGATTGTTGCCGCACCGGCGGTCCCGGTGAATTGGCCGCTCCGGCAGCGCCAGCATCGGCGGCATGCCGCACCACCCGAGGTACCCTGCGCACTGATGGCGCCCGCTCGAGTCCCGCTGGTCGACTACTTGCATCTCGAGCCCGAGCCGCACTTGGTGGCCCATGAGTGCCGCAACTGCGGGGCCCGGTACTTCGACCGGCGCAACGCCTGCGCGCGCTGCGGCCGTACCGACTTCGGACCGGCCGCGGTTGACGGCGCGGGCGAGTTGAGGGCATTCACCATCGTCCACCGGGCCGCGCCCGGCATCCCGGTGCCGTTCGTGTCGGCCATCGTCCGCACCGACGACGGCACCTGGGTGCGTTCCAATGTGGTGAACTGCGACCCGACCCCCGAGGCGGTCGAACTCGGGATGCGGGTGAGGCTCGCCACCTATCCGATCGGCGCCGACGACGACGGCACCGAGGCCGTGGCCTTCGGCTACGAACCCGCATGAACCAAGGGAGGAGCACCACAAATGGCAGCCAAGATCTCTCCGGACAGCGTGTGGGTGCTCGGCGCCCACATGACCCGCTTCGCCCGCTACGGTGACCGGGACCTGATCGACCTGGCCTCCGAGAGCGCCCTGAGCGCGCTGGCCGACGGGGAGGTCGCGGTGGGCGACATCGACGTGCTGGCCTGCGGGTCGCTGTTCCAGGCCTCGGGGGCGGTGGGGCAGCGGCTCCAGAAGCAGATCGGCCAGACCGGGGTGCCGGTCTACAACGTGGCCAACGCCTGCGCCACCGGGGCCACCGCCATCCGTACCGTGATGATGGCGATCCGCGCCGGCGAGGCCGAGATCGGCCTGGCCGTGGGAGCCGAGAAGATGGGCAAGATGGGACTGCTGGGCGGCGGTGCCACCAAGAAGGAGAAGAAGGTCTTCGAACCGTCCGGGCGCTACGGCGCGGTCACCGGCGTCGACGGCTACCTGGGCACCGAGACCATGCCCGGCGTGTTCGCCCAGGCCGGCATGGCCTACGCCCACGATCACGACGGCGTGGGCTTCGAGCAGTTCGCCCGGGTGGCCTACAAGAACCACCTCCACTCGACCCTGAACCCGCTGGCCCAGTACCAGAAGGAGTTCTCCCTCGCTGAGGTCATGGAGTCGCCCATGATGAGCTACCCCAACACCCTGCTGATGTGCTGCCCGACCGGTGACGGAGCGGCCGCGGTGGTGCTGGTGTCGGGGGAGAGGCTGGCGTCGATGCCGTCCCACGTCCGGAAGCGGGCGGTCAAGGTCTCGGCGTCGGTGCTCACCTCGGACCCGTTCACCGAGGACGGCCAGGTGCAGCCGGACGTGAACACGCTCACCCGCAACGCCGCCAACCAGGCCTACGAGACGGCTGGCGTCGGCCCCACCGACCTCGACTTGGTGGAGCTCCACGACTGCTTCGCAACCGCCGAGCTGATCCACTACGACAACCTGGGCCTGTGCGAGCCCGGCGGCGCTGGGGAGTTCATCGATACGGGCGGGCCGTTCCGCGACGGCACCACCCCGGTGAACGTCTCGGGCGGGCTGATCTCCAAGGGCCACCCCATCGGGGCCACCGGGGTGGCCAACGTCTACGAGATCACCACCCATCTGAGGGGCGAGGCCGGAGACCGCCAGGTCGAGGGGGCCACCGTCGGCCTGGCCCACGTCATCGGCCTGGCCTCGGCCTGCGGAGTCCACATCCTGGAGAAGGCCGCCGCCTGAGATCGAAGCGCACAGCGCCGACCGCATTCAGCCTTGCGGACGCACTGCTGCGCCTATAGCGTTTGCCGGTCTGACTTGTACAGATTCGAAAGTAGCTCGGGCGGCGGACGCCGCAGCGTCTAGTGACGATGCCGACGAGCAGCTGAGCGAGAAGATCGCCGCTCAGCATCAGGCGTTGCGGCTGTCTCGCTGCCTCTCGGTGGATCTGGAGGTCGCCAAGAAGACCGGACGCATCCATGCTTTCGCCGGGATACGGTCCGACACCGATGAGAGCGTCGTCTTTCCGGGGACCCGCCGCAGCCTCGGTCAGGCACTCGCCGATCTGGATGACTTGGCCGATGGTGCCGAATTCCTGCTCGGCCACAATCTGATCAAGTTTGACCATCCCCATCTGCAAGCCGCGAACTCCAACCTGCACCTACTGCATCTGCCGCAGGTGGACACGCTCTGGCTCAATCCTCTCGCCTTTCCTCGCAACCCGTATCACCATCTGGTCAAGCACTACCAGGATGCGCAGCTCAAGCGCGAGCGCCTCAACGATCCGGAGCAGGACGCGCGGCTCGCCCTACGGGCCTTCTCGAACCAGCAGGAGCAGTTGCTCAAGGCGGAACTGGACCTGTTGGCCGCGTGGCACTGGCTCACCGGACAGCCGGCGGGATCCGGATTGGACTTGTTCTTCGAGAGTCTGCGCAGGCTGCCCAGACCGTCCGACGCCGAGGCGCGTGAAACGATTCAAGCGTGTCTTGAGGGCGCTGCCTGTCGTTCCCACGCTCGGCATGCCGTGACGGCCGCCGACCAGCACGGCTGGGCCTTCGCGTACGCCTTAGCGTGGCTCTCCGTCTCGGGGGGCAACTCGGTGATGGCGCCTTGGGTGCGGCACCAGTTCCCGGAGGCTGGACTGCTGGTCAGGCGACTGCGTGACCGCGCCTGCAGAGATGAGGGATGTGATTGGTGCCGGGAGCGCCACGACGCCCGCCGAGAACTGAAGCGCCTCTTCGGCTTCGACAGCTTCAGGTCGACACCCGCAGACCAAGACGGGCGACCCTATCAGCAGTCCATCGTCGAATCGTCCATGGAGGGCAGGCACGTTCTCGGAATCCTTCCGACGGGTACCGGGAAGTCGCTGTGCTACCAGGTGCCTGCACTGTCTCGATACGACAAGACGGGGGCCGTGACGGTGGTCATCTCGCCGCTGGTGGCCCTGATGGCTGATCAGGTTGCAGGACTGGAGGCACACGGGATCATCTCGTGCGTCACGATCAACGGCATGCTGTCGATGCCCGAGCGGGCCGACGCGCTTGAGAAGCTGAGGTTGGGGGACGCTGCCATTGTGCTGGTCTCGCCTGAGCAGTTGCGAAGCGTGTCGTTCCGTCGCGCTCTGGCACAACGCGAGGTCGGCGCCTGGGTGCTGGACGAGGCCCACTGCCTGTCGAAATGGGGGCACGACTTCCGCCCCGACTACCGCTACGTGGGTCGCTTCATTCGCGAGCGGGCGGAGGACGGGTCGATCCCACCTGTGCTGTGCCTGACGGCGACGGCCAAGCCGGAGGTCAAGGAAGAGATCGTCGACCATTTCTGGCAACAGCTCGGCATCGAGATGCGGATCTTCGACGGTGGCAGTCGCCGCACGAACCTCGAGTTCGTTGTGGTTGAGACGAGCGAGGCGAAGAAGCTCCATGACATCCACGCGATCCTGACCGAGCACCTGCCGCCGGAGAGCGATGGCGGCGCAATCGTGTATTGCGCCACTCGGCGACGGGCCGAGGAGGTGGCCGCGTTCCTCAACGAACTGGAGATCGCTGCGGACCGCTTCCACGCGAAACTGCCGCCCGAGGAGAAGGAGACCGTCCAACAGGCTTTCATCGGTGGCGAGCTTCAAGCGATAGCCGCCACGAACGCTTTCGGTATGGGCATCGACAAACCCGACGTGCGACTGGTGATCCACGCGGACATTCCGTCCTCGCTGGAGAACTACCTCCAGGAGGCAGGTCGCGCCGGCCGGGATCAGCACCACGCTCACTGCGTCTTGCTGTACACCAAAGACGACGTGGAGCGGCAGTTCGGCATGTCGGCTCGCTCCAGGCTCACGCGGCGCGAGATCCACGGGGTTCTGCGTGCGCTGCGCAGGATCGGCCGGCGGAACCGGAGCGACGAGGTGATCGCAAGTACGGGGGAGATCCTCGCCGAAGACGAGGACAAGGACTTCAGACGGGACTCCACCACAGACGACACGCGGGCGCGTACCGCGCTCGCCTGGCTGGAAGAGTCGGAACTGCTGACCCGCGAAGAGAATCGGGTACAGGTCTTCCCGTCGTCTCTGCGCGTGCATTCCGTTGAAGAAGCGCACAAGAGGCTCGCCAGCAGGGGCATTACAGACAGCCGCCGCGGGCACTTGCTCGCCATCGTGAAGCGCTGATCGAGGCCGAGCCCGACGAGGGAATTTCGACCGACATGCTGATGGCAACAGCCGGCCTCAACTCCGAGCAGGTGCGAGGTGCGCTCTACGACTTGGAGCAGTACGGAGTCGCCAGCAATGACACCGTGCTTACCGCCTTCGTCCACTTCGGCGTGCGGCATCCGTCGCGGCAACGGTTCACTGAGGCGGCCGCTGTGGAGGAGGAACTGCTGGACCTCATGCGGGAGGCGGCACCGGACATGGGCGTCGGTGACACTACGTCGCTGAACCTGCGCGTCGCCGCCCAGCGGCTCAAGGACGCGGATTGTCGCCACGCCCGGCCTGAACACGTGACCCGAACCATTCGCGGCATCGCGGGCGACGGACGGAGCGAAGGCTCCGGCGGCAGCCTCACCGTGCGCAAACAGGATGCCGAGAGCGTCCGGGTGACGCTGAAGCGTGAATGGCCGTCTCTGGTGTCGATCGCCCAACGTCGGCGCAACGGTGCAGAGCGGCTGCTGGAACACCTCCTGTCGTGTGTGCCGCGGGGAAAGCGCGGCAACGACCTCCTGGTCGAGACCACGCTCGGCAAGCTGGTACAGGCAATCGAGGGCGATCGCTCGTGGACGAGTACCAGGACGTCGGCGAGGAGGAGTACGCCCTCATTTCCGCGGTGGCGGGACGGACTCTGTCGGACGCGGATGCCAAGCTCACCCTCTTCGCGGTGGGGGACGACGACCAGAACATCTATGCGTTCAAGGGATCGTCCGTGCGGTTCATCCGCAGCTTCGAGCAGGACTACCGCGCCAAGCCCTTCTTTCTGATCGACAACTACCGATCCACCCACCACATCATCGAGGCGGCGAATGCAGTTATCGAGCCGGCTCAGGATCGTATGAAGGTCGACAATGAGATCCGTATCGACAGGGCGCGTACCAAGGACCCACCCGGCGGTCCATGGGACGAGTGCGACACGGTGGGCCGTGGGAGAGTTCAGATCCTGCCTGCCGGGCGTGACGGGATCTCCCAGGCACAGGCCGCGATAGCCGAACTGCGGCGGCTAGCGAGTCTCGCGTTGGACTGGGACTGGTCGAGCTGCGCTGTAATCGCCAAGGAATGGGCATATCTCGAGCCTGTGCGCAGCCTATGCGAGCTTGAGGGCATCCCAGTGCAGATGGCGAACGAGGACCTACCGAGCGTCTGGCATCTTCGCGAGACGCAGGCCCTGGTGGGTTGGCTCCGCAGACGTAATCCGGGTCTCATCGGCACGACAGACCTGCGCAGGTGGCTGAGCGAACAGCGTGGTGGTCCATGGATCGAACTCCTGCGGGAAGCAGTGGATGAGCACGAAGTTGAGGTCGGTGGAGGCGCAGGGCCAGTGGACTCCTTCATCGAATGGCTAGCCGAGTGGGGACGTGAGGTGCGCCGACGCCAACGAGGACTTCTGCTATTGACCGCCCACCGAGCCAAGGGCCTGGAGTTCGACCATGTCGTAGTGCTCGATGGCCATTGGGATCGAGTGGGACCAGGGGAGGACTCCGACGCTCCACGCCGGCTCTATTACGTCGCCATGACACGCGCTCGTCAGACTCTGGGCCTCGGGCGGTTCGCAGGACCGCATCCGTTCCAGGGCACGCTGCAGGACAGTGCCGCAGCCTTCTGGCGCGAGCCTGTCGCACCTCCGCCGCCGGCGCCGGAGCTAGCTCGCCGCTATTGCCAGCTCTCCTTGCGGGACGTGTATCTCAGTTTCGCCGGGCGCAGGCCTTCGGGCGACCGTGTGCATCGGGCCATCGCCGCGCTGTCATCGGGCGACCGGCTGCGGGTCGAGACACGATCCGGCAGGTGGCAACTGCTGGATGGCACAGGCGTCGCAGTAGGAACCTTGGCCAGCGCTTTCGAGCCTCCTGAGAACATGCGCTGCATCGGCGCGACCGTTGCGGCGGTTGTCACTTGGCGCCGCAAGTACTCAGAACCGCAGTACCAGAAGCAACTCAAGCGCGACCGATGGGAAGTCGTGGTGCCCGAACTCGTCTTCGAGCCCATCTCGTAGAAGCGTCCAACGACCAGACATTGGCTGATAGAGATTGGACTTGTATCCCAGCACCGAATGGGGGCGAGATCCGTAGGATCAGGCGATGACTGTCGTGGCGATCGACCATGTCGGCTGGGCTGTCTCGGCGGGAAGCCCGCAGCCAGGTCAAGACGGCTGAGGTGCTGCGGGAGGCTCCCGCGCTGCGGGAGGCGGTTGAGTCAGGACAGGTAGCTCCCGCCAACGCCAGGCGGCTGGCCGAAGCCTCCGAGAAGACCAGTGCCAGAGCCGTAGAGGGCGACAAGGATCTCTTGGCCAAGGCGGCCTCAATGCGGCCCGAGCAGTTCGCCCGGGAAGCTCGCCGCTGGGTAGTCGATCGCCAGGAAGACAGTGGGGAGTCAGAGCACCGGCGCCAGCGAGCCCGACGCCGTGTGCGCATCTGGGACACCGACGACGGCATGGTCCATCTCCATGGCGAGTTCGATCCGGTGACCGGCCGGCGCATCGGCAACCGGCTGCGGACCGAAGCCAGCCGAATGTATGACGCCAACAAGAAGAATGCCAGCGCGCTGGGTGAGCGACGCACGTTCGACCAGTGCATGGCCGACGCCCTGGACAACCTCACCACCGGCAACGCTGCAGGCGATGGCAAGGGCAAGCCCATCGTTGATATCTGTGTGGTCGCGCACGTCGACAACGACACCGGCAACCTCATCGCCGAACTCCCGGACGGCACGCGACTGCCCCAAGCGCTGCTCGAAGAACTCTCCTGCAATGCCAAACTCACCGGCGTCGTCTACGACCGCAAGGGCAAGCCGATCTGGCGCGCCGAGTCCTGCCGTACAGCCACCGATGCCCAACGACAGATCCTTCTAGCCCGCTATGGCGGCTGCTTCCACTGCGCGGCCCACCCCGCGCTGTGCCAGATTCACCACATCAGACCGGTGTCGAAGGGCGGGTCCACCCGGCTTGACAACATGGTCCCGGTCTGCTGGGACTGCCATCAGCGGATCCACCACCACAGGTGGCAGATACGCACCACCAACGGAGTGCATACCCTGCATCCGCCCGGGCAACTCCACCACGGACCGGCGCGCGCCCCCGAAGAACCGGTTCTGCACCTGCCGGGAATCGGCGTCGACAACCCCGTCCAACAGCTGGCTGGCGCAGCCTCAACGTAGAACATGGTTGAGATCGGGATCCGGGCGCTGAGGCCTCACCCAGATCCATCCCTCTCGCCAAGCCTGCTCCGACTCCTCGTTGGAGGGATGAAGGACGTCGCCAGCCGCGAAGTCGAATCCCGCGACTACACAGAGCACAGCGTCGAGCAGGTCGTCGTTAGCAACCATGTTCTTGTGGACATCCCGACCCAGTTGAACGATGTCGGCAAGTTCATTGGCTAGGTGGCTTCGTCTGCTCTCCCCTTCTGCCTGCTTGGAGGCCTGCGCGGGCTTGTAGCCCTGGTGTGGCAATCCACGGCCAGCCAGTGTCGCTGCGGGGTACACCTCTATGGCCATCGCTCCACTCACGTCTCCCGGCGTCCATGCCAGTGGCACGTCGAGACGGGTGCGCGCTCGTACCTGATCGAGGAGCCAAAGTGCCTGGTGGGCCGTTCTCGCGATGAAGTTCGCACCGACTTCCAGTGGCCTCTTCCCTGTCGCCTCCTCGACCACGTCATCGGTCAGCCGGTGGAACATCTTGCCTGCATCGAAGCGCGGGAGGGCCGTCCCTGCACGATGTTCGTGCAGCGCCTCCCCCATCGCTTGCGGCCAGCCGAGGGGTGCGTCCAGGGCGATCAGGGTGGATGCGGTGTGGGTGCACTCGATCAGGTCGGCAACATGTTGCCCGATGTCGTCCCATCTCATCGACCTGCCCGACCAGACATTCTCGACGCGGGGTCCGTCATGGGTTCGAGTGCCGAGCGCAATGCCGATGTCCTTGGGCTGGGTGGCACAGTCAACGCCGATGACTGTGAGAGTGTCGTTGGCCTGTTCGGTGGTCATGGCGCGAGTCGGCCGGGTACTCATGGCGTGCGCCAGTGGGAGCGGTGGACGATCTCGCTGAGGTCTGGGCGGGGTCGGGCAGCCGAGTGGCTGGACCGGTCGTCTTCGGCCCGGTGGCCGATGGCCACGGTGCCCACACCGCGCCGGTCGGGCGGCACCCCGAACCTGCGCCGCACCGCCGCTTCGTGCTCGAACATCCCGAAGAAGGACGCGCCCAGCCCCCGGTCCATCGCTGCCAGCAGCATGGTCATCACCGCCGCCCCGCCGTCGACGAACCAGTAGGGCACCGGCCAGGCCTCCTCCCCCGCGCCCAGGCCGGTGCGGACCTTGTCCGGCTCGCGGTAGCGGCGCAGGTACGCGTCCGGGCTTGTCCACACCACGACCAGGACCGGCGCGGCCGGCAGACCGGGCCAGGCGAAGCCGTCCCGTCGTCCGGGCGGCAGGGTGACGTCCCAGTAGGCCGCGGTGGCGTCGCCCTCCAGCACCAGGAACTCGACGGCCGCGGTGTTGCCTGCGGTCGGTGCCCGCCGGGCCAGGTCGCATAGCTCATCGACCACCGCTGGCTCCACCGGCTCAGAAGCAAAGGAGCGCACCATCCGCCGCCGTCTGACGGCCTGCTCGAAGTCCATGGCACTCCGCCCCGCCGCTCGGGGGCGAGGTCGCCTCGCTACAGCAGCTTCTCGAGCTCCTCGGCCATCACCCATCCGTGGACGATCAGCGTGTCACCGTCGTCGAGTACCAGGCTGTCCAGCAGGTCGGGGGCTCCGGCCGGAATCTGCTCGGGCTTGAGGCTGGCGTGGTCCAGAACGACCGGGGGGCCGCCCTTGCCGCGGGTGGTGAAGATGCGGTCCTCGTAGCTGAGGGCGCCTATGCCGAAGCGCTTGGCGAGGCGCCTGCCCCATGCCCGCTCCTCGCCGGTCGCCTTGTGGCCGGGGCGGGGAACGACGTCGTGGAGGCTCTTGAAGGCTTCGAAGGCGCCGGGATTGTTGATCTGCATGCCGACGAGCACATCCTCGTCGGGGAAGGACAGGGCGGCCCGGCGAAGCTGGTCGGTGACGATCCCTCTCAGCACGGTGTCGCGGCGGGTGGTACGGCAAGTGTGGCCGGCACCGATGAGAACGCACGGCGTTCCGCCGATGCGCTCCAGGGTGCAGAACGAGAAGCCCCGCAGTTTGCCGTTGTCGCGGGCCTCGGTGACCAGTACCCAGGCTTCGGCCTGCTTGGAAAGGGAGCCGACCTCGTATGTGTTGGAGGAGACGGCGCACAGATCAGCCATCTCGGCCAGATCGGAATCCCCCAGCGCAGTGCAATCCCTGGTCTCGATCGCGATCGCCATGGCGGCTTCCACCCCTATAACTCGCCCGTACCGTCCGCTCCAGTCTCAGGGGCGCGAGGCGGTTTCGCAACCTTGCAGGCTCCGTTTAGCGGCGGGCGAGAACCCGTCGGGCCCGGTCAGTCAGACCCCGGCGATGGCCTCTGCGCCGAGCAGTTCGCGCAGTTCGGCCGGCAGGCCGTTGGCGGTGTCCACCGCGAAGTCGTCGGGCAGGCGTGCCACCCGCCGGTCTCCCAGCAGCAACTCCACCGGCGAGCCGCCCGGATGGGCGCACAGCACCGACTTCAACTCGCCTAGTTGCCGGTCGTTCTGGTGCTCGGGCGGCAGGTTGACGCGCAGCGGGGGGTCCTCCTCGGTGCTCGCCACCAGGTGGACGTCGCTGGCGAAGAACCGGAGCGCGTCCTCCCGCGTGTCGATCCGTCCCCGCACCACGACGACGGCGTCGTCGGCCAGCTTCGGACCGTGCTCGGCCATCGCCTTGGGGAACACCAGCACCTCGATCTTGTCCTCGAGATCCTCCAGCGCGAAGGTGGCCATCAGCTCGCCCTTGCGGGTCCAGCGCCGCTGCAGACCGGTGATCACGCCGCCGACCGAACAGAAGCCGGCGTCGTCGCTGTCGGCCGCCCCGGACGTGAGGTAGCCGATGGTGCCGTCGGCGAGGCGGCGGACCCGGGCCTCCATGCCCTTGAGCGGGTGGTCGGAGATGTAGAGGCCGAGCATCTCCTTCTCGAAGGCCAGCTTCTGCATGCGCTCGTACTCGGCGTCTCCAATCTGGGGCCTGTCGTCGAAGGATGGGCCCTCGCTCTGCTCCCCGAACAACGACATGACGCCGGCCTCGTGCTCTCGGCGCTTGCGCACCGTCATGTCGATGATGGCCTCGTGCACGTTCAGAAGGCCCTTGCGGGGGTGGTCGAGCGAGTCGAAGGCGCCCGCCTTTATCAGTGACTCGACGGTGCGCTTGTTCAGTGCCTCGATATCCACCCGCTCAACGAACTCGACGAACGAGGCGAAGGGTCCGTTGGCCTCGCGCTCCGCGATCACCCGCTCGACCATCCCCTCCCCCACGTTGCGCACCGCCGAGAGGCCGTACACGATCCGGCCCGGCCGGGCCGAGTCGCCTAGGGCGCCGTCGTGGGGCACTGGTGTGAAGTCGGAAGCGGACCGGTTGACGTCGGGAACTTGCACCTCGATCCCTCGCAGGCGGCACTCGTTGAGGTAGACCGAGGCGTTCTCCAGCTTGTTCTTGACGCTGGTCAGCAGGGAGGCCAGGTACTCGACCGGGTAGTTGGCCTTGAGGTAGGCGGTCTGGTATGCGACCAGGCCGTAGCCGTAGCTGTGGCTCTTGTTGAAGGCGTAGTCGGCGAACTGCTCGATGATCTTGAACAGCTCGGTGCCCAGGCCCTCCTCGTAGCCGTTGGCCGCGACGCCGGCGACGAACTTCTCCTCTTCGGCCGCCATGGCAGAGCGGATCTTCTTGCCCATGGCCTTGCGCAGCGAGTCGGCCTCGGCCAGCGAGTAGCCCGCGAAGCGCTGGGCCACCCGCATGACGCTCTCCTGGTAGATCATCAGACCATAGGTTTCGGCCAGGATGTCGGCCGCGTCGTCGTGGAAGTACTCGACGCGGCGCCGGCCGTTCTTGCGGTCGGCGTAGTCGTGGTGCATGTTGGCTGCCATCGGCCCTGGCCGGTACAGCGCGACCAGCGCGCAGATGTCGTCGAATTCGGTGGGGGCGAGGGAGCGGACCAGGGAGCGCACCTGGGGGTTCTCCAGTTGGAAGACGCCGATGGTGTCCCCTTCCTGGAGCATCTTGAAGGTGGCGTCGTTGTCCAGCGGGATGGTGTCGATGTCGACGGTGACGCCCCGGGTGCGCTCGATCAGCTCGACGGCGTCGGTGATGACGTCGAGGTTGCGCAGGCCGAGAAAGTCCATCTTGAGCAGTCCGAGGTCCTCTACGCCGTGCATCTCGTACTGGGTGACGATGGGCGCCTCGTCCGGGTTCCCCCCCTGCTCCGGCTTGCGCTGGATGGGCATGTACTCGGTCAGCGGCTCCGGAGTGATGACCACGGCCGCGGCGTGGATGCCGTCCTGGCGCCGCATTCCCTCCAGGCCCCGGGCAACATCCACGACCTCTGCAACTTCGGTGTCGTTGTCGTACATCTGCCGCAGTTCGGCCGCGGCCACATACCCGTCGTGGTGGGTCTCCGAATCCTCGAAGCAGTACTGGAGAGGGGTGTCGCGGCCCAGGATCAGCGGCGGCATCGCCTTCGCTATGCGGTCGCCGAGCGAGTGGGGGTAGCCCAGGACACGGGCGGCGTCGCGCACCGCGGCTCGGGCCTTGATGCGCCCGAATGTGATGATCTGGGCCACGTGGTCGCGCCCGTAGCGCTCGGCCGCGTAGTTGATCAGCTCGTCGCGGTGCCGCGAGTCGAAGTCCATGTCGATGTCGGGCATGGACACCCGCGACGGGTTGAGGAACCGCTCGAACAGCAGGTCGTAGCGGATGGGGTCGAGATCGGTGATGCGCAGGCTGTAGGCGACCGCGCACCCCGCGGCCGAGCCTCGGCCGGGACCCACCCGGATGCCTCTGCGCCGGGCGTAGGCGATGAGGTCCCAGGTGATCAGGAAATAGGACGCGAATCCCATGTTGTTGATGACTTCGAGCTCGTAGGCCAGCCGCTTGGCCGCCTCGGCGGGCAGCGGGTCGCCCCATCGCTCGCGGGCGCCCGACATCGTGAGGTGCTCCAGGTACTCACGGTCGCTGTCGAAGCCCTCCGGCACCTCGAAGTGGGGCAGCCGGGGCGTGCCGAACTCGATGTTCACCTCCGCTCGCTCGGCGATGGCGAGGGTGTTGTCGCACGCCTCCGTGAGCTCCGAGAAGAGACTGCGCATCTCCACAGCCGACTTGAGGTAGTGGTCGTCGCCATGGAACTTGAGACGGTCGGCGTCGGTGAGCAGAGACCCGGTCTGCACGCACAGCAGAGCGTCGTGGGCCGCAGCGTCGTGGCGGTGGGTGTAGTGGCTGTCGTTGGTGGCCAGCAGGGGCGCATTGAGCTTGCGGGCGATCTGGAGCAGCTGCGGGTTGACCTGGCGCTGCTCCGGGATGCCGTGGTCCTGCAGTTCGACGTAGTAGTTGTCCCGGCCGAAGATCTCCTGGAAGCGGGCCGCCTTCTCGAGTGCTTCGGCCGGGTTGCCCCGAAGAAGCGCCTGTGGCACCTGGCCTCCGAGGCAGCCGGTGGTGGCGACGAGGCCCGCGCTGTGGTCGTTGAGCGTCTCCCAGTCGCAGCGGGGCTTGTAGTAGTAGCCCTCCATGAAGGCTCGGCTGGTCACTTGGATGAGGTTCTTGTAGCCCGTGTCGTCGGTGGCCAGCAGCGTCAGGTGGTAGTAGAGCTTGCCGCCGCCCTCGGTGTCGCCGCCGGAGTCGTCGACCCGGCCCCGCCGCGAGGGCCGCTCGTAGCGGGACTCGTGGGCCATGTAGGCCTCGACGCCGATGACAGGCTTGATGCCCTGGTCTGAGCACTTGCGGTAGAAGTCGAGGACTCCGTACATGTTGCCGTGGTCGGTGATTCCCAGGGCCGGCTGGCCGTCGGCGGCTGCCGCCGTGATCAGGTCGTCGAGCCGGGAGGCGCCGTCGAGGATCGAGTACTCGGTGTGGGTGTGGAGGTGGACGAAGGAGTCAGCCACCTTGCCTCCTGTGGACCGCTGTGGACCGCTGTTGAGATTGCTGTGGATGAATGACACAGCTGTCATTCGCACCATAGTCGGCCGTTCGGAGGCTCGCGCAAGTGCTCTGCTTGCCCGGCGGGCGGGTCCTGTCGCCGGGCTCCGTCCGACCGAAGGGGCTGCGCCCCATTTGCCGGTCGCCCGGACCCGTCGCCACTCCCCCGGCCTCGCCGTGCCGGCCCCCGGCCCGCTGGTGGGCCCTGTCTCGGGCTCTTGCTAGTGCTGTGTCGTCGAAATGGCTAGGGCAGCGCAGCAGGACCGAGACCCTGCTTGGGAGCGCTCCGGACGCCCCGATCATTTCAGCGACGGACCACTAGAGGTACGTGCCGGGGCGGCTTCCGGCGTCGGGTGCGGTCTGGTACGGGTCGACTCCGGGCGGCAGCTCGCCCCGCATCGACTGGAGTTGCTGGTGGGCGCTCATCTGCTGGGCGAGGAGCATCGCCTTCATTCCCTGGATGAGGCCCTCGAGCCACCCCACCAGCTGGGCTTTGGCGACCTGGAGCTCCATGGCGGACGGGGTCTCGTCCTGGTCGAAGGGCGAGGCCAGCCTGGCCAGTTCCTCGCGCAGGTCTGGCGACAGGGCCGAGCCGACCTCCCCCACCGACGTCTCGTAGATCTCCCGCAGTCGCTGCCGGCTGGCCTCGTCCAGATCGGTGGAGCGGACCTCGGCCAGCAGCTGCTTGAGCATCGTGCCGATGCGCATGACTTTGGCCGGATGGTCGATGGTCTCATTGATCTCGTCGTCGGCCTCCCCATCGGCCACTCCGACTACTTCTGGCGCCAGCACCTCGCGAGGTCCGGACCCGTGATCGCTGCTCTCCTCGACGTTCACGACCCAACCTTACGAGACGTGCACAAGAAGCGGCACGAGCATCTCGGCCGAGGTCAGCGAGCCGTGGCGGCCGATGAGCTTTCCGGAGCCGTCGTCGGGATGGCTGAACGCCCAGGCGTCCCGGGCCACTAGCGCCACATCCCCGAGCCGGGACCGAGCTGCGTCGGTCACGACCGGTCCCAGCCAGCCGCCCTCGATGATCTCCTCGGCAGTATGGACCCAGGCCTGCGCTCCGTGGGCGCCGGCCGCCGCCTGGTACAGGTCGCGGTCCCGGCCCCGCCGGGCGTGCAGCCAGCGGAATCGGGCCTCACCGGATTCTGCATGAGCGCAGTCGAGCACAGAGCGGTCGATCTTGACCATGCCGTCCGAGCAGTCCACCAGGCCGTGGTCGGACGTGGCCACCACCGCGGCGCCGCGAGGCAGGGCCGTGAGCAGATCGGCCACCAGGCGGTCGCAGGCTCGCAACTCTGCGGTGTAGTGCTCACCGAAGGCGTGCTCGTGGGCCACGACGTCCAAGCCCTCGTAGTAGGCGTAGACGAACGACTCCCCCGCGGCCAGCAGGCGCCGCACCTCGACCACCAGACTCGACAGCATCTTGTACCCGAACCGGCGGGCGTCGCGCAGGTAGGCGCGGCTGAAGCCCGACTTGCGGTACGACTCCCTCTGCAGGGCGGGCGGGCGCTGGCCGCCGAAGGAGGCAACGGGTTGGAAACGCTCGGGGGGATGGCGGTCCAGGCCGTCTCCCTGCGGGGTCCTCCACTTGAGGATGTTGAGGTTGCCGTCATCGGTCCGGATCCGGTACCCCACGATTCCGTGCTCGCCCACCCCGACGCCGGTCGCTATGGAGGTGAGGGCGGAGGCGGTGGTGCTAGGGGCCACGGTCGTGACCGTGGCGACCTGCATCTCGTGCAACGTGGGCGCCACCCGCTGCCGCGTCGCGAGCTGCTCGGCACCCAGTCCGTCCAGAATCAGCACCACAACGGCCCGAGCCTCGAAGACCTCGTCCGGCAGCGGTCCCGGTGAGGTACCGGGACCGGGCTCGAGGATCGCGGGCACGATGTCGGCCACGGATCCGCCGCCGTATGCCGGCAGGACCGGCTCCTGGTGCGCGGGAATCGGTTCCGGGCGGGCCACGGCGTCTAGGATGCCACCATGAAGGTGTCGACACGCGGCGACTGCGGACCCGTCCCGGTTGCGGTCTCCGTCGTCGTGGAGGTTTCGCGGCCATGAGGGTGTCGACACGCGGGGACTACGCATCCCGGGCCCTGCTGTCTCTGGCATTGCACGGCGAGAACGCTCCGACCTCCGTGCGGGAGATAGCAGAGCGCACCGCGTTGCCCCAGCCGTACCTGGAGCAGATCCTGCTGGCTCTCAAGGGAGCTGGCCTTGTGCGCTCCAAGCGAGGCGTGGGCGGCGGCTATGTGCTGGCCCGCGACCCTGCCGACATCAAGCTGTCGGAGATCGTGCGGGCCGTGGACGGCCCGATCGCGGCGGGTGATTTCGGAGAGCCTCACACCGACGGCGCCTGCGATCACGAGGGCCAATGCGTGCTGCTGGCGATCTGGTCGGCCTCGGGCTCCCACATGCGCCGGTTCCTCGACTCCTTCAGCCTGGCCCAGATCACCGTCATGGCCCAGGGCGAGGCTGCCTGGCCGGTCGACGAGGATCCGTCCTGACTGCGGCGGCGCTGTCTACCGGCAGGAGGCCAGCACTCCGGCGAGCTCGGCGGGAAGGGGCGACTCCGCTATCAAGGTCTCGCTGGTCACGGGGTGGCTGAACGACAGGGAGCGAGCGTGCAGGAACGGGCGCGACAGCCCGAAGCCGTCGCCGCCGCGCCCGGCTCCGTAGGTCGGATCGCCTACGACGGCGTGGCCGATGGCCCGGAGGTGGACTCTGATCTGGTGAGTCCGTCCTGTCTCGAGCCGGCAGGCGAGCAAAGCGACTTGCGCCGGCTCGGCGAAGCGCTGCTCCACCTCGTAGTGGGTGCGGGCGGGACGGCCCCGGTCGGTCACGGTCATGCGCAACGGGTTGCGGCTCGACCGGCCCACGGGAGCGTCGACAACCCCTGCGGAGGCCTCGGGGTGTCCCCAGACCAGCGCGCTGTAGAGCCGCTCCGGTTCGTGGGACCGCATCTGCTCGACCAACGACCGGTGGGCGCGCTCGGTGCGGGCTACGACCACCAACCCCGATGTGCCTCGATCGAGCCGGTGAACGATGCCGGGCCGGCAGGGGTCACCGACTCCCGCGAGCTCCGGATAGCGAGCCAGCAGTCCGTTGACGAGGGTGGCTCGGTCGTGCCCTGGGGCGGGATGCACCACCAGTCCGGCGGGCTTGTCCACCACGATCACGTCCGGATCCTCGAAGACTGTCGTGAAGGCCACGCCGGCATCGGGTACCGGGACAGGATCGTGGTGGGATTCGGCGTCGATCGACAGCGACTCGCCCGCGGCGACCCGCCGGGCGCCCGACGTGATGACAGCCCCATCCAAGCGCACGCCGCCCTCCGCCACCAGCCGGGCCGCCGCCGAGCGGCTCACGTCGGCAACCAGGGCTACCGCCCGGTCGAGCCGCAGGCCGTCGAGGGCTGCGCCTACTGTCTCTCCCGCTGAAGTCATCTTGCTCGGCGGTACGTGTGCCACACGAGGGCCGCACCTCCCAGCACGACCCCCATGTCGGCCACGTTCCACACCGGCCACCACTGGACGTCTATGAAGTCGACTACCGCACCCTGAAGGAAGCCGTCGCTGGATCGGAAGAGGCGATCGATCAGGTTCCCGAGCGCTCCCCCGGCGATGCACCCGGCCGCGATGGCCGACCAGCGGTCGGAGGCCAGCCGCCGATTGAGGAGCAGGACAGCGGCGATCGCCGCCGCGGCGACCCCCAGCAGGGGCCCGAGTCCCTGGAAGCTGCTGAAGGCCGCTCCGGTGTTGAAGACGAGGCGCAGCCGCAGCGTCCACACCAAGTCGATGACGCGGCCGCCGTCGAGGGCCTCCAGTGCCCACCGCTTGGTGAGTTGATCGGCTCCGGCCACCGATGCAGCCGCAACCACTGCCCTGAGGGCATGACGGTAGGCGGCCCCGCCCAGCGCTGGGGCGGTCATGGGGCCGGGCGCTCTACCGGCGACCGAGGCCGCCCGCCTTCACCTCGACGCGCTCGGCGGCCCAAGGGATGGCCCGGAGGCGGGCCTTGGGAATCGGTGCACCCGACGTGACGCAGAAGCCGTATGTGCCGTCGTCTATGCGCTCCAACGCGGCGTCGATCTGGCTGACCGTGTGGCGTGCTTGACTGGACAGGGCGAGGTCGCGCTCTCGCTCGACCGCGACGGTGGTGCCCTCGCCCCCCTCCTCGTCGAACTGAACGTCGCCGGGCTCGCGTGTGGCCAGCAACGACTCGGCTTCAGCCTGGTACTCCTCGGCCGAGTGGAGGTACTTGGCTCGCTCCTTGAGCAGCTTCCGGCGCATCTCTTCGAGGAACGGCGGGTCGAACCGGGGATTGGCAGTCTTGGCCGTCTCCGCCGTGGCCTTCGTGGTGCGTGACGCCTTGGACGACGACTTCGCGGCAGCCGGTCTCTTGGATCCGGATCGGGCGGATTGCGTGCTCTTGGATCCGGATCGGGCGGATTGCGTGCTCTTGGCCTTGGCCATGTCTCTCGAATCTCCGGTACCGCCGTCCGAGGAGGACCCTCGGACGTGACGGTGGTTCAGACGGCTCGTGGTGGTCAAGCCCGGGGGCCGAGCCTACCGCAGTCGTCGTGGTCGAAGAAGGCAGCCATGGCCGCGTCCCCTTCGGGCAGGGGCGCATCGCTGCTGACCACCTGCCGGAGCTGCTCGATGAACTCGTCGTCCTCCTCGGCGTCCATGTCGAAGAACTCCGGGCTGTCGACTCCGACGGGCATGGTCGCCGGCCCCGTGGAAGGGACCTCGGCGACGCGGAGGGAGTCGTCCGGCTCCCCGTTTGCCGAACCGTTGCCGCTCGCTGAGGGCTCCAACCGGACGACATTCGTCGTGACAGGCTCAGGCTCCGCGACGTCGACGTCCCCCGACGGATTGTGTCCGACCCCCTCGTCCCACTCGACAACGGGCAGATCGGGCACCGTCTCGGCATCAACGGCGCCTGCGGGCAGCGCCCCTTCAAGTACCGGTTCGGCATCGGCCTCGGCGCCCTGGGCGCCCTGGGCAGCACCCGGTGGAGCTTCCTCCTCTTCTGTGACGTCGTCTGAGGCCTCCAGGGTCTCAGCCTCGTCACCTTCCGTGCTCGCACCGTCGGCGGCCGGGTCGCTGTCGTCAGCGCCCGCGTCCGCGGTGACCGCGCTCTCCTCGGGCTCGGCGGCGAATTCCTCGATGCGGGCGACCGGCTCAAACTTCTCGGCGAAGGACTGGAACGAGACCGCGAGACTGCGGAGCGTGTCGCGCTCGTTGTCCAACCTGGCCTGGATCTCGGCAACGACCGTCTCCAGTTCGCTCTTGGACGCCTCGAGGTCCTCGAGCTCCCCCTGGGCCCGCGCCCGTTCGGTGGCCAGTTCGGCCGCGGCGGTTCTCTTCGCCTCGGCGACGATCAGCTGTCCGCTCTCCTCGGACTCGGCCAACATTCGGGCGGCGCGCTCTTCAGCCGAGCGCAGGCGCTCATTGGCCGCCGCCTCGGCTTCGGAGACGGTCTTGGCCGCCCGCTCCTTGGCGGAGTCGGTCATGGACTTCGCCTCGGACCGCGCTTCCGAAACGGCCGAGTCAGCGGTTCGCTGCGCCAGCACGAGCGTGCGCAGCAGCGTCTCGCGCATCTCCGTGACCCCTTCGTCCTTGCCGGCCTGGGCTTCGAGTTGGGCCAGACGATGCTCGAGCTCCGCGATCCGCTCGTTGGCTTGAGTTGCGGCGCGGCTGACCTTCTTGACATAGCTGTCGACTTCTTCGTAGTCGTAGCCGCGCATTCGCTCGCGAAACTTGGCCTCGGCAGCGAGGTCGCTGAGTGCGTTCATGCGGGCGATGATGCCACGGGCGGCATCTTCGTTGGTGGATGCTCCCCCGGCCCCTCAGCAGATTCCCACTGCCCTGAGCATCCGCTGGAGAAAGATGATCCCGAAGATGACGACGACCGGCGAGAAGTCGAGCCCCATGCCTCCGAACCGTGCCGCGGGCAGCATGCGTCGCACCGGCTTCATGACCGGGTCGGTGACCGTGTAGAGGAACCCCGCGACGGTGGCCATCGCGCCGTGGGGGTTGAGGGGAAACCAGCTCAACAGCACGCGACCGAAGATCGCGAACAGGTACAGCGTGAGCAGCAGGCAGAGGATCCCGAGCACTTGTTCGCGTGTTCAGCCGCGCTTGCGACGGGCGGTACCTCGCGACACCTCCACATCGGCCGGAGTGAGCAGGTACACTTGGTCGGCGACACGGTCCATCTTTCCGCCCATGGCGTAACAGAGGCCGCTGGAGAAGTCCACCAGCCGGCGGCGGAGGTCCCGGTCGACCGCTTGGAGATTCACGATCACAGGCTGGCCGGACTTGAACCGGTCCCCGATTTCCTGGGCGTCGTTGAACGCGTCGGGGGAGACGGCGTGCGGTTTCATCGTCTTGGAGGGCATCGAATGCACGACCCTCACCGAATTCTCGGCGTCGAGGTCGTCCATGTGCGCTCCACCCTCAGCCGGAGCGAGACTGACGGGCCGGACGGTCCGGCCCAGCACGGCATTGTCCGGAGCTGAGCCGGATGCGACCGACACGCCCTGCCCGGGGACGGGCTCGGCCCCCGCTCGGTACCGGCCCGGGCTTGCGGTCGGGGTTGGAGACGGGCGGATCGGGTCTTCGTAGCTCTCGTAGTGCTCGTCGGGCCCGAGCCCGAGGTAGATCATCGCCTTCTTCAGCATCGATATCGTCGCTCCTCGAGCAGACTTTAGCGCGTCACGCCCGCTATCAATTCTCCGGTGGTGCGTGTCATTGTGGCACGGTTCTTGCGCCGCGGCGGGGACGTTCGCCGAAGAGGCTCCTCCCTATTCGCACCATCGTCGCCCCCTCGGCCACAGCGACCTCGAGATCGTCGGTCATGCCCATCGAGCAGTGACCGAGGCCGAGATCGTCGACCATCCGCCGCAGCGACCGGAAGCCGCTTCGAGCCTCCTCGGCCGGCCCGAACGGGCCGATGCCCATCAGGCCGACCAAGTCCAGTCCGGCGCCGGCGACCACTGAGGCCAGTTGCTCGGTCTCCGCGGCCCGGCAACCCCCCTTGGACTCCTCCTCGGAGATGTTCACCTGAATCATCACCTCCGCCCCCGGAGCGCGACGACCGATCTCGCGGGCCAACTCCGGTCGGTCGACCGTCTGCCACACGTCGACGCAACCGGCCAGCATCCTGACCTTGTTGCGCTGCAAGCGTCCAACGAAGTGGACCCGAGGTCTGGGCACGGCGGTTGCCTCGGTCAGCTTGGCCAGGCACTCCTGGGCGTAGTTCTCGCCGATGTGGCCGATGCCGCACGCGGCCGCGGCATCGACGGCCCATGAGCCGAGCGCCTTCGTGACCGCGACCACAGTGACCTCGCGGTCCGTGGCGCGGGCGATGCGCGCTTGCACGGCTTCGTAACGCTCACCGACGGCGGCCGTAGTCTGGGAAGGCACGCTCACACGGGTTCCAGTCGGACTGTGGTCGCTTGGCGGGCGCGGTCGCCCCGTACCCGGTGGGAGAAGAAGCCTTCGCCGGAGGTGTCGAAGCCCATGTCCTCCACGTCGCTGACGCCCACCGTGCTCAGGGCTCCCCGCACTGCCGCGACGAGGTCGAGGGCGGGCGCGCCCCAGGAGGTGACGCCGGCGACTTCGCAGCGGGCCGCATCGGTCACCGCCGCGAGCTCGGCCGGGCCGAACTCGTAGGCGGGGGGTCTGATTGCCGGTCCCACCACCGCTCGGAGGCGGGATCGGTCCGAACCCGGTGTGAGGCTGCCCAGAGCCTGGACGACTTCACTGAGCACGCCGGCCACGACGCCCCGCCATCCGGCGTGGGCTACGCCCACCGCGCCGTCGCCCACCAAGACGACCGGCGCGCAGTCGGCGGTGTGCAGGGCGAGTACCGCGGCGGGCACGGCGGTCACCGCGCCGTCGGCCGCAGATCCGGCACCGCCGCCCGGCTCGGCCACTACCACGACATCGGCGCCGTGACCCTGTCTGAGCCACGTCCACTCCCCGACCATCAATCCCTGGCGCCTACGCTCGAGGCGACGGCGGTGATCAGCGCTCGGGTTGGCGTCGATGTTGCAGCGGAAGTCGCCGTCGGACCTCTGCGAGCAACGGATCCTGGCGACCAGTCCCTCGCCTGCGGGCACCAGCCGCTCGATCATCCGGCTCCCGCTCCCAGAGGCCGAGCGACTACGTGAGTGGAGCCGCCCCAGTCGGGCGAGGCCGTGGCCCGAGCGGCCCGTGAGCGCAGCGAACAAGGGCGGGAGCGACGCCACTGCGGTCCCACGGACTCTCACCTACTCGCGGCCGCTCCAAGACGCACTCATCTCAGGAAGTCGGGGACGTCGAACTCGTCGTTGAGGTCGACGCCGGCTGGGGCGTCCGAGTGTTCTCCCGTCGCGAAGACGTCGGCGATCTGCATGGCGTCGGACGCTCGCGCCCCTGGACGGCCTTCCCGCCGCGTCCGGCGCTGGTTGCCGCTGCTCCCGTAGCTCTGCCGGTCGCTCTCGAAGCCCGCGGCTATCACAGTGACCCTGACCTCGTCTCCGAGGGCGTCGTCGATCACCGTCCCAAAGATGATGTTGGCGTCCTGGTGGGCGACCGACCGTACCACCTCGGCGGCTTCGTTCACCTCCATCAGACCAAGGTTGGAGGCGCCCGAGATGTTGAGCAGAACGCCTTGGGAACGGTCGATCGAGGACTCGAGCAGGGGGCTTGAGATGGCGGCGCGCGCCGCGGCGACCGCCCGCCCCTCGCCGCTCGAGGACCCCATGCCCATAAGGGCGCTGCCTGCTTCGGTCAGCACGGTCCGGACGTCGGCGAAGTCCGTGTTGATGAGCCCGGGGGTAGTGATGAGGCTGGTAATCCCCCCGACGCCCTGCATCAGAACCTCGTCGGCCATGCGGAAGGCGTTGAGCATGGAGGTCTTCTCGTCGGCGATCGCAATCAGGCGATCGTTGGGGATGACGATCAGAGTGTCGACCTTCTCCTTGAGACGCTGGATGCCCTCTTCCGCCTGCACCGAACGCCGGGCTCCCTCGAAGCTGAACGGTCGCGTCACCACTCCTATGGTGAGCGCGCCGGAACTCTTGGCCACTTCGGCTACCACCGGCGCCGCTCCGGTACCGGTGCCGCCGCCCTTGCCCACGGTGATGAACACCATGTCCGATCCGTTGAGGGCCTCGCGGATCTCGTCGATGTGGTCCTCGGCCGCCTGCTTTCCCACATCCGGGTTGCTGCCCGCCCCCAGCCCTCGCGTCAGGTTCTGCCCGAGATCGATTCTGACGTCGGCGTCGCTCATGGCCAGGGCCTGCGCGTCGGTGTTGGCCGCGATGAACTCGACGCCGCGAAGGCCGGCGTCGATCATGCGGTTGACGGCGTTGACGCCACCGCCTCCGACTCCGATCACCCGTATGACGGCGAGGTAGTTGTGAGGATCGGCCATCGCTGCGTCAACCTCCGTGCATTGAACCTTCACTGCATCTTAGGGCAGACGACCGCGAAGTCAGCCTTCAGGGCCCGCTCACTGTTCGCTTCGCTCACGGACCGCTCGGTCCATGGCCTCGCTGCCCGCTCAACCTTCGGGGCCGGCACGGATGCATCTAGGGATGACAGGGTTGATGGCGGGTCACGGTCGCGATGTCGGGCATGGTCACGTCGATTGTGGTGACGCATTCCAGATCAGCGGTCGCCAGCACCGAGCGCAGCGCGCTGATCTTGTCGTCGATCAGGACCGGCTCACCCAGCGCAACGGTGGCGCCTCCGACTAGTGCCAGGCCCACCCGGTCATGGTCCGCGTCGAGGGTGACGGTGGAGACCCAGGCGCGGAGATCGTCGGGCATGGCCGCCACGAAGGCGAGCGGACCGTCCGCGGACGTGTGGATGTCGCCCAGCTGTCCCGAGAACGGCGCCGACACATGGGGAACCTCGAAGGGAGCCGGCCCCCAGTCGATTGCGTAGCCGTTGGCGTCCACGAGAGCCGTCCGGTCGGCCGAGACAGGCACCACGGCCGCCGGCACGCGGGGGTCCACGGTGATACGCACTGTGGCCGGCCAGTCTCTCCACACCTGCGCCGACTTGACCCAAGGCAACGACGTGACGGACCGTTGCGCCTCGTCGACGTCGAGAAACAGCATCGGAAGACCTACCGACACGTTCGAGCTCCGGAGGATCTCGGCCCGGTCGGCGGCGTCTGCGCCGGTGATCGTGATCCGGTCCACGTCCAGTAGCGGCGTGCGGCTGATGCCCCAAGCGGCTGCGGCCAGCAGCACAATGCCCGACGCCACCGCAAGGACCTGCAGGCGTCGACGCCCCTCGGCCCGCATCACGGCGATGCGCCGCGCCTTCATCCGCGGGTCCACAGCCACGGTCACGGCGCTCACGGAAGCTCCCACGGTTCGAAGCCCACAAGATGGGTCTCGGCGGAGAGTTCCACGCCGTGAGCGTCCCGGACGCGGCGGCGCACTTCTCGCATCACTTCGACGATGTCGGCGGCTTGCCCTCCCTCGTCGGACTGGATGAAGTTGGCGTGCTTGGCCGAGACCTCGGCTGTGCCGATGCGCAGGCCCTTGGCCCCTGCGGACTCGATGAGTTCACCGGCGGCCGCGTGCTCGGGATTGGTGAACACCGATCCGGCGTTGCGCCCGCCCGGCTGGTTGGCCCGCCGCCAGTGAACGATCTCGGCCAGTTCGGACCGGGAGGACTCTCCATCCCCATCCCCAACCCTCAACCTCAGCCTTGCCGAGGCGACGACTTGATGGGCAGCGATGTTGCTGGTGCGATAGCCGAGATGGAGATCAGCCGCGGGCCGCGTGGCGGTGTCTCCCCGGTGAAGGTCCACGACGGTCGCGTCGACGAGCGACTCGGACATGTCCGAGCCGTGACCGCCCGCGTTCATCCTCACCGCGCCGCCCACAGTGCCGGGGACGCCCACGGCCCACTCGAATCCGGTGAGACCGCCCTCGACCGAGGCGCGGGCGACGACGGGGAGCAGGGCGCCCCCGGAGGCGCCGACGGTGTCACCGTCGAGCTTGTGTCGAGTCAGTCGGGAGGCCAGAGCGACGGCCAGACCGTCGAAGCCGCGGTCGGCCACCAGCAGGTTGGATCCTCGCCCCACCACGAGCACCGGCACGGGCGGGCCTGGGTGGCCGGCGTCGGAGACGATGGCAGCGAGTGTCTCGAGTTCGGCAAGGTCGGTCACGGTGACGAAGAGCCGGGCCGGTCCGCCGACCCGGTAGGTGGTGTGCGGAGCCAGGCCGTAGCTCCGCTTCAGCGACGGCCCCAGAGACGAGGAGGCCAGCCGCCGATCGAGTTCGACGAGCGCAGGCTGCCCGGCCGCGGTCACCGTGCGACCCCCGCCGCTCGGGCTTGGCCTTCCGCTCTTGTTCGCTGCGACCTGAGGGCCGCTCCGGTCTTCGCCAGGATGCTCACGAGTCGCTCCCTTTCCGCTCGGCCTCTAGCCGCTCGATCACGACGTCGGGCGTGGAGGTCAGGTCGCCCGCTCCCAGGGTCAGGCACAGATCGCCGGCGCGCAGCCGCGCTTCCAGCCAGTCGGCAACCTCGTCGAGCCGTGGAAGCCACGTGACCGGCGACCACGGATGCGCGTCGAGGACTGCGTCGAGGACGATCTTCGACGTGACGCCGGGTCGGGGCGCCTCTCCCGACGGGTAGATGCCCGTCAGCACGAGGTGGTCCGCCCCGGCGAAGGAGTGCGCGAAGTCGGCGCCGACGGAGGCGACACGGCTGTACCGGTGGGGCTGGAACACGCACACCACCCGGTTCCAGTTCCCGGTCCTGGCCGCCGCGATGGCCGCCCGGACCTCGCCGGGCAGATGGGCATAGTCGTCCACGAAGGTGATGCCGGCGGCGTCGCCGCGGAACTCGAAGCGGCGGGCCACACCTCCGAAACAGGCCAACGCTCGGACTGAGTCGGTAAAGGACGCTCCGGCCGTCAACGCGGCCACGACCGCGGCGGTCGCGTTCAGGGCGTTGTGCAGACCGGGGATCGGCAGCGTCACCAGCCCCAGCAGTTGGTTGCCGGTCCACAGCTCGAATTCGGAGGTGGGCATCTTCAGCGAGACGTCCACCATCCGGAAGTCGGCGCCGGGCTCCGTGCCGTAGGTGGTCGCGCCGAGAGCTTCCCCCAGCCGGGCCGCGCCCGGGTCGTCGGCGCACACGATCCGGTGGCGAGACGAGGCCAGGAACTGTTCGAAGGCTTGTGCCAGGGCGGCCGGCGAGTCCTGGTAGTTCTCGAGGTGGTCGGATTCGACGCTGGTCACCACGGCCACTTCCGGGTCGAGGGACAGGAAGGTGTGGTCGTTCTCGTCGGCCTCCACCACGAACCACTCGCCGGCGTCCCACATCGCGCCGGTGCCGATCTCGTTGACGTCGCCGCCGATGATGAACGAGGGCTTGAGACCGGCCTCGACCAGAACCAGCGCCAGCATGGAACTGGTCGTGGTCTTGCCGTGGGTGCCCGCCACCGCGACCGTCCTGCGGCTCGATGCGATCGCGGGCAGGATCTCGCTGCGTCTCACTACCGGCACGCCGCCTTCCCGCGCCGCCCGCACCTCGGGGTTGCTGTCGCGGATGGCCGACGAGACGGCGACGAGCGCGGCGTCGCCCAGGTTGGCCGGATCGTGGCCGATGGCGACCGGCACTCCCTCGGCGCGCAGCCGGGCAACGACCGGACCGTCGCGCAGGTCGGATCCGGTCACCTGGTGGCCCATGGATCGCAACACCGACGCGATGGCGCACATCCCGGCGCCGCCTGCGCCGATCACATGGATGGAGGTGGGCGCCGAGAGGTCGACGGGATTCATCCTGCGGCCTCCGATCGGTCGGGCAGCGGCTTCCCGCTCTTGTTCGCTGCGACCTGAGGGCCGCTCGGCCACGGCCTCGCTCGGCGTCTCACGAATCCCCCGTGGTCAGCCGTCGTCCGCTCGGCTTCTGGAATGAATAACGCGCGCAGCTCTCCATCAGGTCCACGACGGCTCGTGCTGCGTCGGGCCTGGCCAATGATCGGGCGGCGCCGCCCATCGACTCGAGAAGGCCCGAGTCGTCCAGCAGGGCATCCACTTCGGCCGCCAGCCGGGCCGGGTCGAGGTCCTCGTCGTGGACCAGCACCGCACCGCCTGCGGCCTCCAGCATCCGGGCGTTGGCGGTCTGGTGGTCACCGGGCGCGGTTGGAAGCGGCACCAGCACGGCCGGCACGCCGGCCGCGGCCAGTTCGGCCACGGTGGTGGCGCCCGCCCGGCTGACGACCAGGTCGGCCGCGGCGTACACCGCTGCCATGTCGTCCTCGTAGGCGACCAGGTCGTAGGACAGGGCGCGCTCCGGGTCAGCGGACGCCCGGGGCGCCAGATCCTCGTGGTAGCGGCGCCCCGCGATGTGGCGCACATGGAGGTCACACCGCTCTCTCCACAGGTCTAGGGCCCCGGTGACCGCATCGTTGATGGTGCGGGCCCCGAGCGAGCCTCCGGACACGGCTACCAGCCGGCGACCTGGGTCGACGCCCAGAGCGGCCCGGGCTGCGGGCCGACCCGTCTCACGGTCCACCTCCAGCACCTCGGTTCGCAAGGGATTGCCCGTCCAGGTGGCCCGGGGCAGGTCGGTGGACTCGAAGGCGGTGGCTGCGCCGGCCGCGAATCGGCCCAGGACCCGGTTGGCCAGCCCGGGGACCGCATTCTGCTCCGTGATCACCAGAGGCACTCGCAACAGGAGGGCAGCCGCTCCACAGGCTGCGGAGGCGTAACCGCCCAGCCCCACCACCACGGCCGGCTTGCGGCGCCTCAGCACGAACAGTGCCTGGACGAAGGCTCGAGCGAGCTCGGCTGCCGCCATCACATTGGCGGCCACGCTGGAAGGGGCGAGACGGCGTTGCAGGCCGCGTCCCGGCAGAGTGGTGAGGCTGAATCCGGCTTGGCGAACCAGCCGCGTCTCGACGCCGCGCGCGCTGCCGACGAAATGGACGGCCTGGCGCGGGGCGCCCCGGCGGACGATCTCGGAGCCGATGCTGACGCCCGGCAGCACGTGGCCTGCAGTGCCGCCACCGGCTATCAGAGCCCAAGTTCGGCTCACCGGATCTGCCTCGCCACGTTTAGCAGCACCCCCATTGCGGCCAGCGTCGCCACCAGGGACGTCCCGCCGAAGGACAGCAGAGGCAGGGTGATCCCCACGATCGGGAATATGGCGAGCACCGCGCCCATGTTGAGTGCGGCCTGCAGGATTATCCAGGCCGTGATTCCCGCCGCGAGCAGCATTCCGAACGGGTCTGGAGCCCGGAGCGCCACACCGAGCCCGGCCGCGGCTATCCCCACGAACAGGATCACGACGAACAGCGAGCCGATCATTCCGAGTTCTTCACCGATCACGGCGAAGATGAAGTCGGTGTGGGCGTAGGGAAGGAAGCCCCACTTGGCTCGTCCGGCGCCGAGCCCCAGCCCGTCGAGACCGCCGGAGGCCATGGCGTGCAACGACTTCAGCGTCTGGTAGCCGTTGCCGAAGGGGTCAGCCCAAGGGTCCAGGAATCCGAGCATGCGGTCCCTGCGCCAAGGCGAATAGACGACCATCATGGCCGCCATTCCGGCCCCGACGACCGTCGTGACTACCAGATGGCTGAGTCGGGCCCCGGCGAAGTACAGCATCGTCAGAGCTACCGCGGCGATCAGAATGGTTGCTCCCAGATGGGGCTGCAACATCAACAACACCGTCATCACGCCGGTCAGCAGCAGGACCGGCTGGAGTGTCGCGCGGGCGTCCTCCATGGGCCGGTCGGGTCGGGACAGCAGGTCGGCCACGAAGACCACGAAGGCGATCTTGGCCAGCTCCGAAGGCTGGAACACGACGGATCCCACCCCGAGCCAGCGGCGGGCGCCGTTGGCGCTCAGGCCGACGCTGGGAACCGCGGTGAGCGCCAGCAGCACGAGCGACACGCCGAGGCCCGCGGGCGCGAGCCGCCTCCAATGGTGGTAGTCGATGCGCAACAGCACCAGGAGCGCGACCACGCCTACGCCGAGCCACATGGCCTGGCTCTTGAACAGGGACCAGGCCGAGTTGGTGCCCGACAGGCTCGGAGCGGCCGTGGCCGACAACGCCATCACCAGGCCCAGCAGCACCAGGGCCATGACAGACAGGAACAGTGCCAGGAACAGTCCGGTGCGCCTGCCGATCGGGGGCCGGGGGCCGCGGCCGTCGGGCGGAAGTCTGGCGGTCGCGTGGCGGGCACGGGCCTCAAGAAGCGCCTGCCGGCGAGTGCGGGTGCGCTCGGTCAGGATCATTTCGGCACCGCCGGTAGCGCCGTCCCCGCCCGCCGGGCCCGCTCCCGGACGACGCGTACGAAGTCCTCGCCTCGCGCCGCATAGCCGGAGTAGCAGTCAAAGGACGCGCAGGCGGGTGACAAGAGCACAGTCGTCCCCGGTTCGGCCGCGGTCGCGGCAAGGTCCACGGCCTCGGCCATGTCGGCCGCCATCAACACCGGCCGGTCGGCAGCGAAGACTTCGGCCACCTCGCCCGCAGCCTCGCCGACAGCCACGACGCAGCTCACTCTGTCGACGGCGTCGCGCAGCTTCTGGAGATCGAGTCCCTTGTTGCGGCCACCGGCGATCAATACTGCCTCCTCGAAGGAGCGCAGTGCTGCGACGGTGGCGTGGGGAGTCGTCGCCTTGGAATCGTCGAAGTAGGCCACTCCATCGATGACGGCCACCCGCTGGACGCGGTGGGCTCCAGGTTGCCAAGTGCGCAGCGCGTCGCGTAATCCCTCGGCGGTCGCACCCACCGCCGAGGCGGTGGCTGCGGCCGCAAGCGCATTGGCGATGTCGTGGGGCATCGCCCGGCGCAGCTCGCCCACCGCGATCACCGGTCCATCCGGGCCGGTCAGGACGTCCCCGCGGCGGCACCAGTCGGCCTGGCCGTCATCGGAGAACGTCCAAGCGGCCCGGTCGTCTCGAAGGTGGCTCATGACCGTGTGGTCCCGGCGGTTGGCGATTGCGGTCGCTCCCGGAGGCAGGCATTTCCACAGGCGGGCCTTGGCCGCCTCGTATGAGGCGAGGTCGCGATGCACGTCGAGGTGGTCGGGAGCGAAGTTGAGCCAGCAGGCGGCGTCGGCCTCGAAGTTGCGGCTGTGGCTGAGACGGAAGGATGCGGCTTCGACCACGAACACCTCGACATCGGCTAGCTCGATCGCGCTCACCAGGGGCAGGTCGTTGTTGCCGGCGGCTGCCGCGGCCACGCCGGAGGATTCGAGCGCGGCCACCACCATTTCGGTGACCGTCGTCTTGCCGCTGGTCCCGGTGACGGCCGCGATGGGCCGCGAGTCCCAACTGCCGGCCAGGTCCAACTCGCTGGCGGTGGGCACGCCTCGGGCGGCTGCTGCCCCCAGTACCGGGTGACGCTCGGGCAGTCCGGGAGTGGGGATGACCGCTTCGACCGAGCGGACCAACTCGTCGAGTCGGCCGGGACCGGGGGCGACCTCCAACTCCAGGCCGAGCGAGGCGGCCGCGGCCAAGACGTCGGAACCGCCGCCGTCATCGAACGCGACCACGCGGCGGCCCCTGGCCGTCAGCGCCCGGGCGACGGCCCGGTTGGCTGCGCCGAACCCGGCCAGAAGCAGCGACGGCGGGACCTCGTACCCCCCGGCGGAGCGAGGCCTCATGGCGTCAGCCTCGAGATCGAGTCGACTATGCCGGTGTTGACCGCGTCGCCGTAGAACAGCCCGAGCCCGACTCCGGTGCACACGCCCGACAGGATCCACAGGCGCACGATGACGGTGGTCTCAGGCCAGCCCCGCAGCTCGAAGTGGTGGTGCAGTGGGGCCATGCGGAACAGCCGCCGGCCGAAGCCCTTGAACGAGACTACCTGCAGTATCACTGAGAGGGTCTCGATCACGAACAGCCCACCGATGACGGGCAGAAGCAGTTGAGTGTTGGTGGCCAGGGCCAGGGCGGCCAAGCCGCTGCCCAGGGCCAGCGAGCCGGTGTCGCCCATGAAGATGCGGGCCGGCGCGGCGTTCCACCACAGGAAGCCGATGATGGCGCCCACCATGGCTGCGCTCACCACGGCCAGGTCCAGGGCGTGGGCCACCTGGTAGTCGTCGTAGTGGTCGAACTGCCAGAAGCCGATGATCATGAACGCGCCGTAGCCGACTCCGCCGGCTCCCGCCGCCAGCCCGTCGAGCCCGTCGGTCAGGTTCACCGCGTTGGTGGTCGCGATGATGAGAAAGACGGCCCACACCGACCAGCCCAACCTCCCCAGATCGAGTCCGGGGCTGTCGAAGCGGGTGAAGGAGAGCGTGGTATGGGCCGATGTGAACTCGGTCATGGCCCATGCGAAGCCGATGCCGACGACGAGCAGCCCGATGATCTTGGTCCTCTTGTTGAGTCCGAGGTTGCGGGCCGCCACGACCTTGATCCAGTCGTCGAGCAGGCCGACGATGCTGCCGGCGATGATGGTGACCATCACGATGATGCCGGTCCGGGTGTAGATGCCGCCGAACACGTCGCTGACCACGTACCCGGCAGTGGCCGCGAACACGACGGCGATGCCGCCCATCGTCGGTGTGCCCGACTTGAGCCGGTGCTCGGAGGGGCCGTCGTCCCGGATGGGCTGGCCGATTCCGTAGCGCACGAGAACGCGGATCAGCAACCAGCATCCCACCAGCGACACGAACATCGCGATGCATCCCGCGAGCAGGAGCCGGATCATCGCTCGGCCTCAACAACACTGCGGGCCGCCAGGCGCTCGAGCTCCTCGCTCACCACATCCCGGTCGTCGAAGGCGAGCATGCGGTCGCCGATGATCTGCCGGCTCTCGTGGCCCTTGCCTGCGATCACCACCATGTCGCCCCGACGGGCAGTGGCCACCGCGTGGCGCAGGGCGGCGCGCCGGTCCGGCTCCCTCAGGTCGGGGAAGCGGCTCATGCCTTCGATGATGTCGTCGATGATCTTCTCCGGATCCTCCGAGCGCGGGTTGTCGCTGGTGACGATCACCCGGTCGGCCAGTCTCTCTGCGGTCGCGCCCATTCCGGGACGCTTGCCGCGGTCCCTGTCACCGCCCGCGCCGAACACGACGGTGAGGCGGTGGGTGGTCAGGCTTCGTGCAGCCTGCAGCAACGCGGCCAGACCGTCAGGGGTGTGGGCGTAGTCCACAATGACGTCGAAGTCCTGTCCGGTGTTCACAGGCTCGAACCGGCCCGCTACCGGCGCGGCGTCGGCCAGGCCCGCCGCGACTGTTTCCGGGCTCAGGCCGAGCGACAGTGCGATCTCCGCTGCAAGCACCGCGTCGGCCCGGTTGAAGGCCCCTGCCAACGGCAGGGTCACCACCTGGTCGCGCCAACGGAACACGCTGGAACGGGCGTCGGCGTGCAGGAGCTCGATGTCGCGCTGGTCCACGGTCACCAGCGGCCGCTCCGAACCGACGATCTTCACCAGACGGCGCCCCCACGGGCCGGTGACGTCCACGACGGCGCTCTCGGCGAGTCCGCCCGTGAACAGCCGGGCCTTGGCCTCGAAGTAGTCGTCCATCGAGCCGTGATAGTCGAGGTGGTCGTGGCCGAGATTGGTGAACGCGGCCACACGGAACCGGCATCCGTCGACTCGGTGCTGGACCAGACCGTGCGATGAGACTTCGACGACCGCGGTGCTCGCGCCGTGACCAGCCGCCTCGGACAGAGTGCGTTGCAGATCGGTTGCCTCGGGAGTGGTCAGCGTGCCGGTGAGCGTGCCGATCTCAACCGGCTCGCGGCCGGCCGTCCGCAGCAGGCCCGTCGCCAGCCTGACCGTCGTCGTCTTGCCGTTGGTGCCGGTTACACCGGCGAGGTCGAGACGCCGCGCGGGATGGCCGTGAACCATGGCCGCGGCGGGTCCGACAGCCCGGCGGACCGACCCGACGAGCAGGCAGGGCACGGTCGCGGGCACGGGTCGCTCTACCAGCAGCGCGGCCGCGCCGGCCGCGACAGCCTCGGCGGCGAACAGGTGTCCGTCACTGACCGCGCCCGGGATGCACGCGAACAGGGCGCCGGGCCCGACGCGCCGGCTGTCGTGCTCCACGTCGCCGACGCCGGTGGCGGCGGCTTCGGAGACGTCCTGCGGGCCGCCGGCCTGGTTGGGTGGGAGCAGGTCGGCCTGCAGTGATCGGGCCAGTTCGCCGAGGCTGGTCATGTCTGCAACTCGCCGGAGTCAGTTGAACCGTCCGGCGACTGGTCGTCGGGAAGCGTCGGTGGCGGGGGCTCCGGCGCCGGTTCGGCTCGTCGGCGATGGCCGGGCGCCGCGTTCAACTCCGCAGGGACGCGCAACTGGCGCAGTGCGTATTCGGCGATCTTGCCCACGGTCGGCGCGGCCAGCTTCCCTCCCGATATCCGTGCGCCCTTGGGCTCGTCGATGATCACCAGCACCACCAGCGCCGGGCCGTCGCCGTTGCTGACGATCCCGGCGAAGGTGGCGGTGTGATGGCGGCCGATCAACTCGTTCCTCTCGTTCACGCACTCGTACCCCACGTCGCAGGGTTGCCAGGCCGTCCCGGTCTTGCCGGCCATGGAGAAACCCTCCACACGGGCCTCTCGTCCGGTACCCTCGTCCACTACCGACGTCAGCATTCGCATCAGCGTCGCAGTCACCTCAGGCCTGAGAACCCGAACCGGCTCAGCCCCGGTTGGTTCTCCGGCGCCGGCGTCGTCGACGATCAGCTTGAGCGGCACCCGCACTCCATGGTTCGCAATCGTGTTGTACGCCTGGAGAATCTGCAACGGGGTCACGGCCAGGCCCTGGCCGATGGCCATATTGGGGAGGCTGAGGCCGCTCCACTGGCTCAGCGGGAGCATGATGCCCTTGGACTCTCCCTTGAATTCGAGGGCTGTGCGCGCCCCGAAGCCGAAGAAGCGCATGGTTCGGTGCAGCTTCTCCTCCCCCGTCAGTTGGGCCATGCGAATGGTGCCGATGTTGGATGACCGGGCGACTATCTCCGTGGGAGTCCACCGGGTGTTGGGGTGGGTGGGAGTGTCCTCGAAGCGATGCTCCCAGATAGTGAGGTACGAAGGCACGTCGATGGCCACATGCTCCGACACCGCCCCACTCGACAGGGCGGCAGCCGCGGTCACCGGCTTGAAGACCGATCCCGGCTCGTAGCTCCAGGTTGCTGCCAGATTGTGGCGCGTGCAATCGACGATTCCGTTGGCGCCCCGGGCCACGTTGGCCATGGCGACGATCTCCCCGGTGGCCGGAAGCGCGACCAGTGCCACCCCTGAGGATGCGCCGGCGTCGGCGACGGCCTCGAGCAGCATCGCCTCCGCCTGGTACTGGATGTTGCGGTCCAGGGTCACGGTGATGTCTCGCCCCTCGGTGGGCGCGGTCACCTCATGGAGACCCCCTGGAATGGTCGTGCCGTCCACACCGACTTCCTTCATCACCCGGCCGGCGGTCCCCGACAAGTGTTCGTCGTAGCTCTCCTCGATACCACTCATCCCTAGGTGGTCGATGTTGACCCGCCCGACCGCAGCCAGGGCGGAGCAGTCGCCGTTGGGATGCTCGCGCCGCGGTTCGGCGATGACCTTGATGCCCTCGATTCCCAGGTCGGTGACCTGTTCTCCGATGTCTGCATCGATCTGGCGCGCCACGTAGCGGAAGGCTCCCTCGCCCTGCAGCTGGTCGAGCAGTGCCTCCGCCTCGACTCCCATCACTTCAGACAGGGCGGCGGCGGCCCCGTGGGGATCGGCGATCAGCCGGGGGTCGGACACCACCGTGGCTGCCGGCAGCGACAGGGCGATGGCCCGTCCGTTGCGGTCGAACACGGTCCCGCGGGGCGCGGGCACGACTATCTCGCCGAGCGGGTTGGACACCTCCTCGAGGACCCGCGGATCGGGAGTCGCCTGCACGTCGACTATCCGGTAGACGAGGCCTCCCAGAGCTAGCGCCAGCACCACCAGCACGGTTGTCACCCGGCCCCGACCTATCAGCGGTAGCGGTGGCGTGGTCCGGGATGCGCCGGTCGAGCCCGAGCGGCTGGGATGCCGCGCCGACGCATCGATGCGTCGCCGGGTCGGCTTCATCCGGTCGGCTTCCCAACACTCAGGAGTTCTCCGGCTCGCGCTACCGATGGCGCCCGCGTCCAGCCCGAAGACTCGAGATCGAAGGGATCGGCGTCAGGTGGTGGGAGCTGGTCCGGACCGACCGGGGTGAGGACGGCTATCTCGGCTGAGGGGACGAGACCTGCGGAGCGCGCCTGCTCGGCCAGGCCCTCCGGGGAGTCGAGGTAGGCGATCTCCGCCTGCAGCTTGTCGATCTGCTCGTAGCGCTGCTCGTTCTGCCGCAGCAGGTCGTCCAGAGAGGCTTGGTTCTCGACGAGCACCGCGTGCAGGGCGGCGAGCGCCAGACAGACTGCGAACAGACCCAACGCCACCAGGGTGCCGATGCCGCCGATCGAGCGGCGTGCGCCGGCCGGCAATGGGGCGACCTTGAGGTCTGGTGACCGCCGCTCGGGTATCGAGGCGGGCGTGCCGGCGGTCCGCTGGGAAGCTCGCCGCTGAGGCTGCGGTGCCATCAGTCATTCCCAGACAGGCGTTCCACCGCTCGCAATCGCGCCGAACTCGCTCTGCGGTTGGCGGCCTTCTCCGATTCGGTCGGGGTGCGGGCCCGCCGTCCCAGCAGCCGTACCGTGGCTTCCGGGCCGGGTGCCGGGGGCAGGCCCGGCCGCGGCGCGGGGTGCTCGCCGGCGCAACGCCTGAACACGGACTTGACGATGCGGTCCTCGCCGGAATGGTAGGAGAGCGCGACGCAGCGTCCGGAACTGACGAGACGATCGATGCCGGTGGTCAGGGCTGTTTCGAGGATCTCCAGCTCGCGGTTCACCTCGATGCGCAGTGCCTGGAAGGTGCGCCGGGCCGGATGGACGCGGCGGCGCGCCGGGGCGGGGACGGCCTCGGCCACGACTCGGGCCAGCTGCGCGGTGGAGGCAAGGGGTCGTCGGGCAACGATGGCGGCCGCGATGCGGCGGCACTGGCGTTCGTCGGCGTTGCGGCGAAGGATCGAGGCCAGAGTGCGCTCGTCGGCGTGATTTACGATGTCGGCTGCGGTGACCTCACCGGACGGGTCCATCCGCATGTCGAGCGGGCCGTCGAGGCGGTAGCTGAAGCCGCGTTCGGGCCGGTCGAGCTGGGCGGAGCTGACTCCGAGGTCGAACAGGCAGGCGGAGACCTGGAATCGTCCGATCTCGTCCAGCACGTCACCGAGCGCGTCGAAGCTCCCATGACGCAGGGCGACCCTGTCGCCGTGGCGGTCGAGGCGCTCGGCGGCGGCCCGCAGCGCGTCGGGGTCGCGATCCAGGCCGATCAGGCGCAGGTGCGGGGCGTGCGCCAGAAGGGCATCGGCATGGCCGCCCCCTCCGACGGTTGCGTCGACGATGACGCCGTCTGGAACGTCGGCCAGCACTTCCACTACCTCGCGGCACATGACCGGCAGGTGGTAGGCGCTCAGGCCGGGACCGGCGCCGGCCGTCATGTCAGGCCGGCCGGCCGAAGGGGCTGTCTGGTCGATGTCGGTTCGCCGGGTCGATGCCCGGTCATCTGCAGTTCCCCGACCGACGGCGCACATCGGGATTTCTCCCCCGATCGAGCTAATGGCAAGCGGGCGGAGCACGGGTCTTCCATCTGCCAATCGGGGAACTGCACATGACCGGGCAGTGCTTCGCTGACTGCTCCGGTGCGGGTGGTCGGTTTGGTCCTGGGGTCGGTTCTGGCGGTTGGCTCGGTGTGAGTGGTCGGGACGGGCCTGCCGGAGTGGGATCTCGCCACGATCAGACACCGGCGATCCCCCGTCCGTGCGTGATGGCGTCGGCGAGGCGCTCGGGGCCCACGGACTGGATCTCCGCCCAGCGAGCGGGGTTCCAGATCTCGATGCGACGGATCATGCCGGTCACGATCACCTTGCGCTCGAGTCCAGCCGCATCCCGCAGATGGGGCAGGATCCTCATGCGTCCCTGGCCGTCGGGAACGACGAAGTCGGCCTGGGCCGCGAAGCTTCGCAGCGCGTTGAGGTCCACCTCTTTCGTGCCCACCTGTGAGCGGAGCTGCTCGGCGGTGTCCCCGAACTCGTCGACCGGAAGGATCCCCACACAAGAGTCGAGCGCCGTGATGTAGGCGCCGCCGGCCAAGTGGCTGCGAAATCCCGAGGGGAGGATGAGCCGACCCTTGCCGTCGATGGTGTGCTCGTGGACGCCGACGAACAACGCGCGATGGGCGGTCATGGCCGACACTCACGCTCTTTGACCGGGGCAGGGTACTCCCATGCATTTCACTCCCATGCGCTCCACAGATCTCCACTATACTCCCTTTCGTGCCACCATGCAAGTTCGGCGCGCCAGAATGCTCGCGATGTCGCCGCGAGGGCTCGCCGTCAGGAGCAGCGCGTGTTCTCGGCTTCCAGCACCCGTAGCAGGGCTTCGGTCAAGTCGGCCTCGGTTGTCGGGACGGAGCCACCGCGGCCGGCCATCACTGCTCGGCCCGAGACCCGATCGGCCGGTGCAATGTCCAGCAGTTCAAGCTCGTCGAGGTCGGCGTCGGCCGCTTCGCTGCCCGCGGCCCCGGGCGGACGGCGGAGCCGGGCCGTGGTCTGAATGCGAGCCCGTTGACGGCTGCGTCGCTGGCTGACCCCCACTACCTTCAGCCCGTCCATGAACACCTCGCCGGGACCGCGGCCCGCGAAGCACACCAGCCTCCCCCACTGGTCGGCCGCGAGCCGGCCCGAGTACACCGAGACCGGATCAGCGATCAAGGGTTCGATCGCCGCAGCCCACAGCTCGCCGGCCCACCGCGCTGCGCAGGCGACATCGTCCCTCCAGAGCGGGTCGGAGGCCGGAATGAAGAAGTCCGCCCAGACCTGGCCTCCGGGGCGCAGCAGGACGGCTCCCCCGCCGCTGCGACGTCGCAGGATCTCCGCGCCTGCAGCCGCGGCCCGGCTCTGATCCGCAGTCTCGGGCGGCTGGGTGCTGCCCAGCACCAGGCCGAGCCTGGTGACGGTATGGATCCTGGCCAGCCGCGTCGCGGTCTGGAGAGGCTCGGCCGTCCTGAGCAAGTCCGAGACCGGTCCCTTCAAGCGCTCCACCGTCCACGGATGAGCGCTCGACCTGCGCGGCCTGTGGGGCCGGCTCACGCGGTGCGGAGATCGCCTCGCGGCTGCAGGTAGGCAGTCCAGACGGCGGGGACGCCTCCGGCGGCGATCACGACCCAGGTCGAGGGTGACGGCGGCTCGGGACGGAGCCGCAGCCGCATGCCACTCTCGCTGGGCAGACGGTCCCGCTTCTTGGCGTTGCAGCGCCGGCAGGCGGCGACCACGTTCTCCCAAGTGTGCATTCCGCCGCGGCTGCGGGGCACCACATGGTCCATCGTCTCGGCCCGGCTGCCGCAGTACTGGCAACAGTCGCGGTCCCGGGCGAACACCGCTCGCCGGTTCGGAGAGCGGTGCCGGGGCCGGGGCACGCTCACATAGTGGCTCAGCCGCACCACTGACGGCACCTGCACGGATCGTCGCTCGGACCGGAAGGCCCGGCCCGTCGCATGCAGCGTCTCCACCTTCTGGGCCAGCACCAGACATACGGCGCGCCGAGCGCTCACCACCGCCAGCGGCTCGAAGGTGGCGTTGAGTACGAGCACCCCGGACATCGGGGGCAGGCTAGCCGGATCGGGTCGAGCGCTGGCTCCGGCACCACTCCAGCCAGACGACGACGTCGCCCGGCGAGGGAGCAGCGCCAGGGTCGCCGTACATGGTCTCCGATCTGAAACGGGCGAGTTCACCATGAGGCAGTGGCATGAACGGGGGCCGGCGCCACCAGCGGTCGGGGGCGAAGCGCGCCAGTTGAAGCGCCGCCGTCGACCAGAGTCGAGGCCGGGCGGCTACGGCCATGGTCGACCGTAGGACCACCCTGGCAGCGAACACGGCGCCCACGCCGGAAGCCTAGAGGTCGAGCGGCTATACGCTGGCTGGCCGATGGGACATTTCGACGAACAGTTCAAGCTAATTCGCCGGAACATCGAACTGGCTGTCAAGGGCAAGGGCGAAGTCATCGAGTTGCTGATACTGGCCCTCGTCTGCGGTGGTCACGTACTCGTCGAGGACGTGCCCGGTGTGGGCAAGACCACACTGGGCAAGGCGCTGGCCCGCAGCGTCGACGTCAGCTTCGGACGGATCCAGTTCACTCCGGACCTGCTTCCGGTCGACATCACCGGCACGTCGGTCTTCAACCGGGCCACCGGAGCCTTCGAGTTCCGGCCCGGACCGGTGTTCTCGAACATCGTTCTGGCCGACGAGATCAACCGGGCCTCCCCCAAGGCCCAATCGGCGCTGCTGGAGGCCATGGGTGAGCAGCAAGTGACGCTCGACGGGGTGACCAGGCGCCTGGAGTCGCCGTTCACGGTCATAGCCACCCAGAACCCTTTGGAGTACGAGGGCACGTACCCGCTTCCCGAGAGCCAGCTGGACCGCTTCCTCATGCGCCTGCAAGTGGGCTATCCGGATCGCGCCTCCGAGGACTCGATCCTGATGGACAGGGGCGCTCAGGAGCCTGTCGACCTGATCGACTCGGTTGCCGACGCAGCCGTCCTGCGGTGGATGTCCGACCAGCTGGAGGAGGTTCACATGTCGGGCCCGCTGCGTTCCTACTTGCTCGAGCTGGCGAGTGCCACCCGTCGGCATCCCGGCCTGTCGCTGGGGCTGTCGCCCCGGGGTGTGCTGGCCGTGCTCAGGGTGGCACGGGCCAGGGCAGCCTCGTTGAGCCGCGACTACGTCACGCCCGACGACATCAAGGCGCTGGCTCCGGCCATGCTGCCGCACCGGCTCCTGCCGAAGCCCGGCAACCGTTCTCGGGGTTTACGGTCGAGCGACATCGTCACCGAGATAATCGACTCCGTGCCCGTCCCTCGCAGGGACCGCTGACTTGCCGACCCCGGTCGGACGGAAGCTGCTTCTAGCGGGTGTCGCCGCGGTCGTCTGCGGGCGGGCATTCGCAATCCTCGAGCTCTACGTCATCGGTATAGCCGCCGCCGCGGCGGTGGCGACCGCCCTGGCCGTGCGCCTCGTCCACCCGTCCCGGCTGTCGGTCAGGCGGCACGTCTCCTCGACGCTGGTGGCCGTCTCCGACACGCTGGAGGTGCAACTGGAGGTGACCAACCGGGCGCGCCTGCCCTCTCCGACCGTGCAGATCTCGGAACCGGTCACGGAGGGTGGCGACGTTGGTTGCAGCGTTGCACCGGTGGCTCCGGGCGCGGCTGCGACGAGGAGCTATCACCTGCAGCCTGCCCGCCGGGGCGTCCTTGAAATCGGACCCACACTGCTCACCGACGTCGACGGTCTGGGGCTGGCTCACCGGCGACGCATCACCGGTAGCCGCACCCGCGTGGTAGTGCATCCGCCGATCGAGCAGTTGATCGCGCCGAGCCTGCCGGTTGGCGGTGACCTGACATTGCCCATCGAGTTCCGGCGCCGATCGCTGGGGCTCACCAGCGAGGAGTTCGATGTGCTGCGACCCTACGCCGAGGGCGACGACCTCCGCCACATCCATTGGCGCTCAACGGCTCGGCTCGACGAGTTCATGGTGCGCCGGTTCCAGCCGTCCCGTCCGGGCCGGCTCACGGTGGTGATCGACACCCGCCCCCCCGGGGATCTGGCTGCCGTGCAGGATCGCACGACCTCGGTGGCCGCGTCCATAGTATGCGCGGTGCTGCGCAACGGTGACGAGGCTCGAGTCCTCACCACCGACGGCCGACGCACGCCCATGCTGACTCACCGCTACGAGGTCGGCACGGCACTGGAGTTCCTGGCCATGCTGGAAGGCGGGCGGCCCACCATCGACGTCGAGACGGTCGACGGCGCGTCCGTTGTGGTGGCGGTCACGGCCAGGCCCGATGCCATAGACGACGAAGACTCCCGCCACGGATTGGCTCAGCGACTCGGTGCCTGGATGGTCATCACCCACGACATCGGGCATCGCGGATCCATCACTCCGGCCGTGGACATCGACGGCGGCTGGATGCACCTGACCGGACCCGGTCAGCTTCCCGAACTGTGGCGGCTGGCCTCCATGGCGGGCCGCAGGGCGACAGTCCACCGATGAGCGGCGTGCCGGGACCGTCCCGCGGCGCCGCTTACATGTGGTTGTCGGAGGTCGCCCTCCTCTCGGTGACCGCCGTCGTCGCGTTGGGCATGTCGAGGCTGTTCACGGACTCGTCCTTCCTGCGGGACGTTCTCGCCTTGGCGGTCGTCTCCCATGTGATCGCCGCCGCGGCCCGGCGGGCCCGCCTGTCCACGCCTTCCGCGGCCCTGCTGTGGGTCGGCGGCCTGGTCGTGACCGCCACCATGCTGCTCTACGCCGAGACTGCCTGGCTGGTGCTGCCCACGCTCGACACGCTGGCTTCGGCTCGCCACGACTTGGTGGACTCCTGGAGCGTCATCAACGCATCGGAGGCCCCCGTCGTGCCGGTGCCGGGCCTGGTGCTCTGTGCGGGCGCCGCGCTGAGCCTGAGCGCGTTCCTGGCCGACACGGCCGCGTTCCGCATGCGGGCCGCGCCCATCGCGGTCGTGCCCGTCTCGGCGGTCTACGGGTTCACGATCGCGGTCGGCACGGGCGACGGCGCGGTCGTTCACGGGGCGCTCTTCAGCGGGACGCTCGGAGCGAGCATGGCTGCCCTGTGGCTGCGCAACCGGTGCACCGATGCATGGATCGAGTCAAGACCGGGACAGGGCGCGCTGGCCCTGACCCGCGCCGGTGGCGCGGCCTTGATGCTGGCCGTGGTGGCCGGAGCCGTGGCCGGGCCCTGGCTGCCGGGCGCGAGCGCGGACCCGTGGGTCGATCTGGCCCGCTTCGAAGTCACCCAGGCTGCGCCGTGGGTCGACACGCCCAGCCCGGAGCCGGAGCCGTGGGCCGACTTCGAGATCCGGTCGCCATCGGCCTCCCCGGCGTCCGAGAGTGCTGCCGGCCCCGACGGCGACGGTCCGAGGGTTCTCGTCAGCCCGCTCGTCCAGGTTCGCAGCCGCCTCACCGAACTCTCTGACCGGGAGCTGTTCACTGTGACCGTGCGCCAGGATGAGCGCCAGTACTGGAGGCTCACGTCGCTCGACGAGTTCGACGGGAACGGGTGGAGGGCGCGCTCGGACTACGAGGACGCGGTTGGACCGCTGATGACCACGCTGGCCCCGGCCGCGACCGGATCTCCTGTCGTCCAGGCCGTGTCGTTGACCGGTCTGGGCAACTCCTACCTGCCGGTGGCCTACGAGTTGCAGCGAGTCATCGACGGCGGGGGTGTGCGATTGGAGTACGAGGCCGCGTCGGGCTCGCTCATCAAGTCGCGCCGCGCTGCGCGGGAAGGCCCCGGCCGATTCGCTTACACAGTGGAGTCAGTCGTGCCGGCGATCGATGATCCCGACCCGCTCCGCAACGTCGAGACGTCGATGCTCGAGCCCGGCTTCCTGGCGTTCAACACCCGCCTGCCCGGCGATGCACGCCAAGTCGTTCTTCCAGAGGCGCAGCGGGTCACCGCCAATGGCCGTTCGGACTACCACCGTGCTCTGCTGCTGCAGGACTACTTCCGGCTGGACGGCGGGTTCCGGTACGACCTGGACGTGCATTCCGGCCACGGCATAGACAGCCTCGAGGAGTTCCTCTACGACGTCCGAGCCGGCTACTGCCAGCAGTTCGCATCGGCCTACGCGGCCATGGCCCGCAGCATCGGCCTGCCGACCCGCGTGGCGGTCGGCTTCACATGGGGCGAGTGGGACTCGGGCCGGGACGGGCAGGGGGCCTATGTGGTTCGCGGAGAGCATGCTCACGCCTGGCCCGAGGTCTACTTCGCGGGCACCGGCTGGGTCCGCTTCGAGCCTACGCCGGGCAGGGGCGCCCCCGGAGACTTCGCGATCACCGGTCATGCGGCCAATCAGGCCGATCTCCAGCCGGAGGCCGCGGTGGACCCCGTCCAGCAGGGCGTCGTGTCGCCCTCGGGTGCAGCTGGCACGGACGGGTCCGGGTTCGCCGGGCTTCCGAACCCGGGCAGCGAGGACCCGGGGTCCGGGTTCGCCGGTGTGGCGGATCGCGCCGGCGACTCCGGCTCGGCCGGTCCCTTCGGCCTAGGAGTCCCGCGTCTGGTGGCGGTCGGTGTGGCGGTGCTCGCGGCCGCGGGTCTCCTGCTCGGGTCGGCGCCGGTGCTGCGCCGGTTCGTTCGTCGCCGCATCCGGGCCGCCCTGGCCAGCGACCCGGCGGGCCTGATCGAGGAGTGGTGGAGTGACGCCGTGGCGGCCCTGGCCCTGGCGCGGCTCGCCCCCAGGCCTTTCGAGACGCCGCTCGAGCTGGCCCGGCGGGTCACTGCGGTCCTCCCCGAACTGGACCACATCACCGAACTGGCGATGCTGGCCACCCATGGGCGTTACGCCCGCAGCACGCCCGAGTCGATGGCTGTCCGGGCGGCCGTGGTCGGCTCGCGGCTGATCGGCGCGTGCCGGCGCCAGGCGACGCTGTCGAGCCGGTTGGTGGCGGCGATCGACCCGTCCACTGTCTTCAGAGCCAAATCCCTGTAGGTAAGGACCTCAGCGGTCTCCAACTACAGGAGTTTCAGCGGAGATGGTCAGCCGAATGAGGGTCATTCGCCGTTGCCGTTGTCGCGCTCGTAGCGCTCCCTCATGCGGGAGCCGGCGCCGCCGACCACGTGACGCAGTCTTCCGCCCCGCATGGATTGGGTCATCTGGCCGAGGCCGGCCTTGCCGACACGCCGCGCGTTGCGCTCCAGGAACAGCAGCGACAGGAGCATCACGAGGAATCCGCCGAACGACAGCAGGTAGGAGACCGACAGCAGCCAGACCATCAGCACGATGCCGGCCAGCAGCCCGAGCGCGGCCCACTTGATGTTGCGGAACGCGTGGGTGTAGACGGTGGTCTCGGCCACCTCGCGGGCCAGTTCCGGGTCGCTCTCATAGAGGTGCGACTCGATCTCGCTGAGGATGCGCTGTTCGTCCTCTGACAACGGCACGCCATCACCTCCGGCACCGATGGCATGTGCACCAGCACTGCATATCTGCCTTGACGATAGCCGGATTCGGATGCCCCGCGTCGAGCAGTTCTCGCCTCTTGACGTCTTGTCGTTCAGCACCCCCGACCTGAGCCATGGATTCGGATGCCCCGCGTCGAGCAGTTCTCGCCTCTTGACGTCTTGTCGTTCAGCACCCCCGACCTGAGCCATGGATTCGGATGCCCCGCGTCGAGCAGTTCTCGCCTCTGGTCCCTTGCCTCTTGTCCGGATTGTCTCCGCCGCTGCGGTCGGGCTGCCGCTGGCCGGGTCACGGACTGGCAGCGTCGGGTCCCCAGGGCCGGCCGGCGTCCAGGGGCGACCGCAGGCCTGCGCCGGGGCGGATGGCCGCGGCGGATGCTATCGCAGACGCACCGAAGCGGTCCCTGATCCGGTCGGCCACCTGCTCGGCTGCGTCGTCGGTTTCGTGGCCGTCCTCGAAGGACAGCTGCTGGGCGGAGGCGGTGCCCAGCCCCGATGCTCCTACCCCCAGGAGGCGCACGCCCGTCGTGGCGTCGACCTGTGAGAGCAGGTCGCGGGCCGCGGCTACCACGTCGCGGGCGCTGTCGGTGGGATCGGGCAGGGTCACCGAGCGGGTGATGGTCTTGAAGTCGCCGAAGCGCACCTTCAACACGATGGTGCGGGCCACCAGGCCAGACGCACGCAGCCGTCGGGCGACTGCGTCACCCAGCCGGATCACCTCGGCTTCAAGCGCCGAGGCGGTGTGCAGGTCGCGGGCGAAGGTCTCCTCGTGGCTGATCGACTTGGGCAGCCGGTTCACCACCACCGGCCGGTCATCGATGCCGTTGGCCAGTTGATGCAGCTGTCGGCCCACAGCCGCTCCCAGCGCGGCCACCAGCGACGATACTCCTAGCGAGGCCAGGTCTCCCACTGTCTCGACGCCGAGCCGCGTCAAGCGCCGCGAGGTGGCCGGTCCGACTCCGAAGAGCGCGGTGACCGGCAGCGGATGCAGGAAGTCGAGTTCGGTGCCTGCCGCCACGACGTGAACGCCTGGACCCCGCGCGGGACCCGAAGGCCCGACACGAGGCTTGGCCCGCTCGGTGGCCAACTTGGCCATGAACTTGCTGGAGGCCACGCCAACCGAGCAAGTGAGCTCCTCCTGCTCCAGGATCCGGTCGCGGATCCGGGTGGCCAGTTCGGCTGCGGGACCGAGAAGCCTGGTCGCGCCCCGCACATCGAGAAAGGCCTCGTCCAGCGACAAGGGCTCCACCAGCGGGGTGACGTCGGTGAGGACGGCCATCACCCGCTTCGACACCTCGCCGTAGTGGGCGTGGTCGCCGGGCAGGAACACGGCGTGAGGGCAGAGCCGGCGAGCCCGGGTCGAGGGCATGGCTGAACCGATGCCGTAGACCCGCGCCTCATAGCTGGCCGCGGCCACCACGCCCCGGTCGCCGGTGCCGCCCACCACGACCGGCTTGCCTCGCAGTTCGGGGCGGCGCCTCACTTCGACCGCGGCATAGAAGGCGTCCATGTCCACATGAAGGAACCCGACTGTCCCGTCGGGCGGACGCCCCCTGATCTCGGTGGTCACCAGTCGCCCTGGGCCCTGCGGCGCACGGCCCCAGTCTGCCGGCCCGCACCGACACGGTTCGGCGAGAGTGTCCGCCCGAAGTGACGGCGTTCGCCTCGACCTCGCGAATCGCCTGCGAGCGTGTCGGAGTTTTTCGCTATTGCTGGGTTCGGCTGGCGTGCTCGGCCTCGCGCTCTGCGAGGTAGTCCTCCGCGTCGGCGAGCAGTTCTTCGGCGTCGGGGCGGCTCAGGAACTCCTCGTGCAACTCGGAGAGAGGTTCCAGATCGAGGTCTCGGCGCCGGCGCAGCAGGCCCATGGATCGAGACGGTGGCAGCATCCCCGTTCTCCTAGCTTCGCGGTGCTTGCGAGTCGTTGACATCGGCGCCGGGCACCACGAGCCGACCATCGAGGGCCGCGTCGACTGCCTCGGTGGCGTTGAGCGCGGCGATCAGGGCAGTGAACTTCAGGTTCATCTCGTCGATCTTGGCGTCCAACTCGCCGAACTTGTCGTCGATCTTGGCGTCCAACTCGCCGAACTTGTCGTCGATCTTGGCGTCCAACTCGCCGAACTTGTCGTCGATCTTGGCGTCCAGCTCGCCGAACTTGTCGTCGATCTTGGCGTCCAGCTCGCCGAACTTGTCGTCGATCTTGGCGTCCAGCACGTCCATCCTGGCGTCCTGGGCCGCGAATCCGGCCAGCATGGCGTCCTCGAGGCGGTCGATCCGGTGATTGGTCTCGCCGATGCGGTCGTGGACGTCGCCGATGCGGATGTTGGGGCTGGCGATCGCCGCCGCGAGGAGGGCGATGATGACGAGCCCGAAGAAGGTGAGCAGCTGGTTCTCGGCGATCTGGGCGCGCAGGGTAGGCCGGGCGGCAGTCGTCCGATCCCGCGTCCGCGCCGCCGCGGGCGGCGCTTCATCTGTGGTGTCGAGCGGGTTGGCCATGCGGGGCGCCGCCTCGGCGGGGATCGGGGATGCAGTGGTCATCAGGGCCTCGTCTCGGGCCGGAGGCGGGGTCATCCGGCATGGCGATTGCCGGATAGGGCGTGCCGACACAGCCCGGCAGCGAGGCTCATCTATTAGACTACACTACAGCCAATGTCATTGCAACACGGTTTGACTGCAGATACTCCAGCACCAACGACGATCATCGTGGATCGCTTCATGGGTGAGCCTGACGGCGCTCGTTTGGGCGGTTCATTGTCCCGGATCATCGGGGTTGAAGAACTGTTGAATGATCGCTTCCGGATTGCACGGGACGCTGTGCGGGCAGACGAACACCGGCAATGGGAGGTCGTCCAACCGTATCGCACCACGGCTGTTGTCTCCTCAGCATGTGAGGGTCTGGTCGGCGCGCATGCCGCAGGTGTGATCGCCTCCTGCGGACACCGACAGGAACGCGCCCGACGGAGCCGAGGTCTGGCCGTGTTCGTCGTCTCCCCAGCATGCGTCATCGACCATGTGGTCGCCGTCCCCCACCGGTGAGGTTCGTGTCGTGACAATGGCGCCGCGACTACCGCGCCGTGCGCCCCAAAGTAGAACGCAAGCTCGCGCACCTCGTGCGCCGCAAACACGGTGGCCGCCACGCCCGGGTGCGTGGCCGGCCCAAAGTCGACGCCGACTTCAACCTGCTCGCCGCAGCCGCCAACATCGCGCGCCTCGGCATGCTCGGACTGCGCTCCACACCAACAGGATGGGCCCTCGACTGACCCGCCAAAGCCCCAACCCGACACCGACACGACCAACCAGCCGACCCCGACACGACCAACCCGCGTCCAGCCCGCCGACCCCGGCCACCACCCACCACAAGAGCCCACCGAACACCAATTTGGCACCAGCCACCTAGGCGCTTGTGAGCCCTGCGACGGGGGTGCAGGCGGGCGCTCGGTTAGGCTCTGGTGTGGTGCTGGACCAGCGCGGCACCGTGCCGCCCGACTCATCGCCCTCGCTTCTGGCCCGGGTTCTGGCGTTCTCGGCCATCATCGTGGCCGGCGTGTGTGGAGGCCTGATCGGCTTCGCGGTGATGGACCTGGGTTGCGACGGCGGCTGCACAACCACCGCCGGCCTGGTCGGGCTGGGCGCGGCCGTCGGGGCGGCGGCCGGAACGGGGATCGTGGCTGTGCTGACCCTGAGGGCGGCGGCCGAGTGGCGGGTCCAGCAACCGCGTGACCCGGTTCCTCGTTGGTTCGGTCGGCCCGGGAGGGATCAAGGCTCGTGACTACCCGGATACTCACCGTGGAGGACGACGAGCGCATCCGCACCGCGCTGCGGCTGGCCCTCGAGGACGAGGGTTGGGAGGTGGACGAGGTCGCCTCCGGCGAGGAGGCTCTGGCCGCCTTCGACCGGGTTCCCGCCGATGTGGTCCTGGTCGACATCATGCTTCCGGGTATCGACGGGTTCGACATCTGCCGGGCCATCCGCAAGACGAGCGATGTGCCGATCGTGATGATCACCGCCCGCTCCGACACCCATGACGTGGTGGCGGGACTCGAAGCCGGCGCTGACGACTACCTCACCAAACCCTTCGCTCCCAAGGAGCTCTCAGCCCGCATCCGGGCTCTGCTGCGGCGAGCGCGGAGCACTGACGACGGCAGCGGCGAGATCGTCTTCAACGACCTGCAGATACTCCCCGATGAGGGAGTGGTGCGGGTCTTCGGCACCGAGGCCCACCTCACCAAGACCGAGTTCCGCCTGCTGGTGGAGCTGGCGTCCACCCCCGGCCGCATCTTCAGCCGGGAGGTGCTGCTGGAACGGGTGTGGGGCCTCGGGTACTTCGGGGACGGCAGGCTGGTCGACGTCCATGTGCGCAGGCTGCGAACCAAGATCGAGCCCGACCCGGCCAACCCGCGCCATGTCGTGACCGTGCGCGGGCTCGGCTACAAACTCCAGCCCTAGAGGCCGAGCGGAGGAGTCGCCAATGATCATGATCCGCGAAACGCTGAGCGAGGCCGTGGCCGAGCGGCCCTCAGGTCGCAGCGAACAAGAGCGGACGTAAGGTCAGCGCGTGCGGCGCCCGAGCTTCCTGCCCCTCTTCGTCAGGCGGGGACTGCGCCGCCGCATCACCGCCGCTTTCGCCGTCGGCGGGCTGCTTCTGGCCTCCACCATCTCGTTCGCCACCCTGGCCCTGACCCGCCAGAACCTCCTGGAGGAGCGCGACGAGACCGCCTTCTCGGTGTTCGCCAACAATGGCCGGCGAGTACGCAACGAGCTCACCGCCGAGACCGACGACGAGGGCCGCCGGGCCATCGTCGAGCGGCTGAGGCAGACCTCGGGCACGTTCCCGCTGCTGCGGGTCGGCGACGAGTGGACCTCGGCCGACCCCCTCGTGTTCAATCGGGAGACGGTTCCCGCCTCGCTGCTGGAGCTGGTCGAGTCGGGGACGCCGGCGCGGATGCGCACCACGATCGGCTCCCGGGCCGCTGTCGTGTCCGCCGTCCCCATACCCGGCCCCCCGACCGACGCGATCTACTTCGAGGCCGCCCCCCTCGACGACATCGAGGACACACTGGACACGCTGGCCTTCATCCTCTTCGGCGTGGCCGCAGTCACCACCATGTTCGCCGCGGCCGTCGGCTGGTGGGCCGCAGGCCGGATGCTCAACCCGCTGGTCGAGGTGCGGACCGCGGCCGAGGCGCTGGCCTCCGGCGCGCTGGACACCCGGCTGACGCCGCCGGACGACGCCGACCTGGCCTCGCTGACCGCCTCGTTCAACGAGATGGCCCGGGCCCTCGAGGAGAGGATCGCCCGCGACGCCCGCTTCGCATCGGAGGTCAGCCACGAGTTGCGGTCCCCCCTGATGACTCTGACCGCCTCGGTCGAGGTGCTGTACAACATGGCCGACGAACTGGGTGAGCGGGGCCGTACCGCGCTGGACCTGCTCAGCGACGACATCTCCCGGTTCCGGCGGCTGGTGGAGGATCTGCTGGAGATCAACCGCTACGACGTGGGCACCGCCGACCTGGAGGCCGAGGAGGTGCACATCGTCGAGTTCGTCCAGCACGCCATCTTCCAGTTCGGGCTCGACTCGACCGCGGTGGTCGACTTCGAGGCCGCCCGCGGCATGGAGGCCACCGTGCTGCCGGCCGACAAGCGCCGCCTCGGCCGGGTGGTGTCGAACCTGGTCGAGAACGCCTCCAAGTACGGCAACGGCGAGGTGCGGGTGAGCCTCGACCGGCACGATGGCCTAGTGCAACTCCACGTTGAGGACAACGGCCCGGGGGTTGTTCCCGCCGAGCGCAAGCTGATCTTTGACCGGTTCCACCGGGGCCGTGCCGGCGGACGGCGGGGCAAGGACTCGGGATCGGGCCTCGGGCTGGCCCTGGTGGCCGAGCACGTCGGGCTGCACGGCGGCCGGGTCTGGGTGGAGGACCGTCCGAACGCGACCCGGGGCGCCCGTTTCGTCGTCGAGCTGCCGGTGGCGACCGCGGACGACGAGTCCGAGGAGGCGCTGGCGCCGTGAGGCGGCTGCTCCGCCGCTCCCGCCGGCGCAGTGTCGGCGTGTGGGTCGTCCTGTTGCTGGCCGCGGCCGCGACCGCCGGTTGCGGGCTGCCGACCGATGAGACAGCGCAGGCCATCGATCCTGAGGAGCTGCCCGAGAGCCTCAGGCCCGGGTTCACCGCATCCACGACCACCACGGTTCCCGCTCCGCTCCTGACCGAGCGCCGGACCGTCTACCTGCTGACGAACCCCCAGGACATCGAGCGCACCATCGTGGTGGAGGTGGAGCGCCAGGTGAATCGCGGCGCCACGCTGGAGGAAGTGCTGGCCACCCTGTTCGGGGAGGCAGCCTCGTCCGAGGAATCGGACGCCGGCTACTTCAACACTCTGGAGTTGTTCGAGATCCTGAGCGCCACCGTGGTCGACGGCGTGGCCACCGTCGACATCGTGCACCTGTCGCCGGAGGGCGAGGATCAGCCACCCTCGGCCGACGAGCTCGAGTTCGCGGCGGCCCAGATGGTGTTCACCGCCTCCGCAACCGAGGGCGTCGACGGCATCCGGATCCTGCTCGACGGCCAGGAGGTGTCCGTCCCCACCAGCGACGCCGACGCCGAGCCCGGCTCAGTGCTCCGAACGAGCGCCTACGAGCAGTTCCAGCCCGACTTCGCACCGGCGACCACCACCACTGCGCCCACCGAGGATGGGGGCGACGGCGAAGGCGACGGCGAGGGCGAGGGCGAGGAGGGCTAGGCGCTCGCGCGGGCGCTGAACGGGTTCAGGCGAAGAAGGTGTGAGCCACGTCCAGCAGGTCGCGGCTCACCGGCTTCAAGCGGGCGGTGGCTTCCCGCAACGACACCAGCTCGATGGCGCCGCCCCGCAGGGCCGCCATCTGGCCGAAACCGCCGTCGTGGACCGCGTCGATGGCCGCCACCCCGAACCGGGTGGCCAGCACGCGGTCGAAGGGGGTGGGCGAGCCTCCTCGCTGCACATGCCCGAGGATGGTGACCCGGGTCTCCAGTCCCGTGCGGGCCTCGACCTCGGCCGCGATCGCGTTGGCGATGCCGCCGAGGCGCTTGTGCCCGTATTCGTCGACCGGGGGCTCAGCCACCTCGAGGGTGCCCGGCTTCGGTCGGGCGCCCTCGGACACCACCACTATGGACGCGTAGCGGCCCCGGGCGCGGCGGCGCAGCAGGGCCGCGCACAGCTCGTCCAGGTCGAAGGGCTCCTCGGGCACGAGGGTGTAGGTCGCGCCCCCCGCGATCCCGGCCCAGGTGGCGATGTGGCCCACGTTGCGGCCCATCACCTCCACGAAGATGACCCGGGCGTGACTCTCGGCCGTGGTGTGCAGCCGGTCGATCGCCTCGGTGGCCACCGTCACCGCGGTGTCGAAGCCGAAGGTCCGCTCGGTCATGCCCACGTCGTTGTCGATCGTCTTGGGCACGCCGACGACCTCAAAACCGCGGTCCGACATCTCGGATGCGCATGACAGCGTGCCTTCGCCTCCTATAGCGATCAGCGCGTCGAGTTCGAGGTTGCGAATGGTCTCGGTGGCCCGGGACATGCCGTCGGGCAGGTTGAACGGCGTGTGGCGCGACGTGCCCAGCATCGTTCCACCCTTCGGCAGCAGGCCGCGGCAGGCCTCGACATCGAGTTGCACCCAGTCGTCGTCCACCACTCCCCGCCAGCCGTCGAGGAACCCGATCACCCGGTCCCCGTAGTGCCGCTCCCCCTTTCGCACCACCGCCCTGATGACTGCGTTGAGACCGGGGCAGTCGCCGCCTCCGGTGAGTATCCCGACCCGCATCACGCGGCCTCCGAGGCGAGCAGACCGGCGACCCGCATCACATGGCCTCTGAGGCGAGCAGAGCGGCGACCCGCATCACGCGGCCTCCGAGGCGAGCAGACCGGCGCCGATCGCGCCGGCCTGGCTGCCGAGTTGCGCCGGGACCACCTGGACCTTCCGCCGGTGGTCGCCGCCGAGCACGAGGCGGTGCGTCCAGGCCTCGACGCCCCGTACCAGCGGCTCACCGATGTCGATCAGGCCCCCTGCGATGACCACCACCTCCGGGTCGAGCACATGCACGAGGTTGGCCACGCCGACCGCCGCCCAGCGGCAGAACTCGTCTAGGACGACCAGGGCGTCGGGATCTCCCTTGGCGACCAGGGCATGGACATGCTCGCCCCTGATGGCGCTCACCGAGCCGGCCTCTGAGACGGCACTGTCTAGGTCGCCTCTGGCGGCGGCCTGGCGGGCCAGACGGCCGAGGCCGGTGCCGGACGCGTAGTACTCCCATGGGCCCCTTGCGCCCGTGACGTGCTCAGGGCCCGACATCTCGACGGTCATGTGGCCCGACTCGCCCGCGAAGCCGTTCCAACCCCGGTACAGCCGCCCGTCGAACACGAACCCCGTTCCCAGCCCGGTGCCCAGCGCAACCAGGGCAACGTGCCTGCTGCCGCGGCCCGCGCCGTGGAGCGACTCCGCCCAGGCCGCCGCAGTCGCCTCATTCTCGACCACCACGGGCCGTCGCCACTCGGAGCGCAGGCGGCGACGAAGGTCGAGGTCCAGCACGCCGTCGATGTTGGGCGAGTACCTGAGCACCCCGTTGGCGTCGACCAGTCCGGCGATCCCCACGCCGACGGCCGAGAACGGGCTGCCGCACTCGTATTCGAGGGCAGCGACCATCCGGAAGATCGTGTCGACCAGCGCGTCGTTGTCGGCTGTGGTGGCGTCGCGCCGCACCGCGACGGGCGTCGTGAGGTCGTCGGGGTGTACGGCCACCCCCAGCACCTTGGTGCCGCCGATGTCTAGGCCGCAGAACATGCTGGTCCGGGAGTCGGTCTCAGGATCCGGTGCCGGCTTCCACGTGAGCCTTCAACTCGTCGAGCGCGGTATGCATGATGCGCGACTCGGCCCGCCGCTTGACGAAGCCCGGCAGAGGGACGGCGAGCTCGACGGTCAGCTGGTAGGACACCTCGGTGGTGTCGGACTCGCCACCGACCGCGACGAAGGTGTACTCGCCGTCGAGACGGGTGGTGGCGTCGCCCCGCTTGAGGCGCCAGGCCAGGCGCAGCGGGTCCGATCCGTAGAAGTATCTGAGCGTGTAGGTCGTGGAGCGGCCCATGGCGGTGACCCAGTACTCCACATCGACGGCGCGGTCGTCCCGATCCCGGCTGAGGATGCGGGCCTTCTTGATGTCGCGGGCCCATACGGGGTACTGCTCGAAGTCGACCGCCACGTCGAAGCACCGCTCCGGAGAAGCCATGATCGTGGTGCGCTGGGTTGCCTGATCGACCACGTTGGGCACCGCCGTTTAGAGCCAGCAAGGGACGCGGCCATAGGTGTGTCGCGCCGTGACTGACACTAACAACGTTGCCGGCGGATGCGGCATAGCTCAGAGGCCGAGCGCATAGACGGTCCACGGCTCATACGGGCGAGGCCGTGGCCCGAGCGGCCCGTGAGCGCAGCGCACAAGGGCGGACGCAATCAGCCCGGCGGCCTCGGCGTCGTCGCGGGGCACCGGCCCGGCGACGCGGCAGCGCACAAGGGCGGACGCAATCAGCCCGACGACTGCTCGACCATGGCGTCGAGGGCGCGGCCCAGTCGGGTGGCCAGCACGTCGTAGGAGAACTCGGTCTCGGCCCGCCGGCGGGCGGCCTCGCCCATCTCGTTCCGTCGTCCGGGATCGTCCAGGAGGGCACCGATGGCGGCCGCAGCGCCCTCCGGCGTGGCCGGATCGAGCACGATTCCCGACTCGCCGTCGATCACCGCTTCATGGGCGCCGCCGCTGCGACCGGCGACCTGTGGAACACCGGCCGCGGCCGCCTCCAGGAAGACGATCCCGAAGCCCTCCTGCTCCAGGCCCCGCCAGCGGGTCCGGCACAGCATGGCGAACACGTCGGCACATCCGTATAGAGCGGCCAGGTCGTCGTCGCGGAGGCGCCCCAGCAGCTCCACCGGGGCGTCGAGGCGGTCGGCCAGGCGGGTCAGGCGGCGGCGGTCGCGGCCCTTCCCGGCGATGACAACCCTCAGGTCCGGGCGGGCGCCCGCCATCAGGGCAGCTGCTCGCACGAGCGTGTCCATTCCCTTGCGGGGCACCAGTCTCGACACGCTCACCACCGTCGGGGCCTCGGGCTGGAGGTTGAACCGCCTGCGAGCTTCGGCCCGCTCAGCGGCGGAACTCGGCCGGAATCGATCGACGTCCACGCCGGGAGGGATGACGAACGCCGGCAGCGGCCGGCCCAGCGCCAGCTCGCACTCGCGGGCGGCGTAGCCCCCGGCCGCGATCACCCCCGCCGCCCCGGCCAGTACCGCCCGCAGCAGCTGGCGGGTGGCCGGGAGCCGGCCGGGAATGGCCGCTTCGGCGCCGTGCACGATCACTGCGTAGGGGTGGTCGAGGCGAGGTCCGATCAGTCCGGCCGGAAGGGCGGGATCGATCACCACCAGGCCGACTTCGTGGCGATGGGCCAGGCGTCGCACTCTCCGGGTGAGGTGCGGCCCCGGTAGCAGCCACGGTTCACGGGATCGGGTCACGGCGAAGGGCTGGGCCGCGTCGAATGCGTCCGCGCCCTCGTACGGGGTCGTGTGCACCACGACATCGTCCGCGGGCAGCCGCCGCCACAGCTCCCACAGGTAGTTCTGGATGCCTCCCACCTTGGGCGGGAAGTCATTGGTCACGAGCAGGTGACGGGTCACGCCGCTGCTCGCGGGGGTACGGGCCGCTCCAGTTCGGCTCTCACCATTGGATCGTCGGGATCGCTCAGCGCTTCCAGGCCGAGACCGAGGCGGCGGGCGCACCACACCGCGTGCGCCCGGATGAGCGCATCGGGGTCGCGCAGCGCTCGGTCTACCGCGGCCCGCACCCTCGGCTCGGAGGGCTCGCCCACGTTGGCCAGCACAACCAGGGCGTTGCGGCGCAGGTAACGGGGCCGGCGCCTGGGTATGTACCAGCGCCCGTAGGTCGACAGCAGTTCGGAGTCCTCCGAGTCGAGCAGATCGAGCACCGGCACCCATGTCCGGTCACCCGGCGGGTCGGGCGCGGAGGTTCGCCGGCGGACGCGCACCCGGTTCGGTGGGCACACCTCGGAGCAGTCGTCGCAGCCGTAGATGCGGTCTCCCAGCGCGACGCGGTAGTCGGGGTCGAAGACGCCGCCGGCCTGCACCAGCCAGGCCAGGCAGCGGCGGGCGTCCACGGTGCCGGGGGCGACGATGGCGCCGGTCGGGCAGCCGTCCAGGCATTGGCGGCAGGATCCGCACCCGTCGGCCAGCGGTTCGGGGTCGGCGGCTACGAGCGGGGCGTCGGTCACCACTGCTCCGAGCACGACCAGGCTGCCGGAGCCCGGCAGAAGGATGTTGGAGTTCTTGCCCCACCAGCCGACGGCGGCTCGATGGGCGGCGGCTCGGTCGACGAGGCCGTTCTCGTCGGCAGACACCACCGCTCTGTGGCCTTCCGCCCTCAGCGCGTCGGCGATGGCCTCAAGGGCGGCTCTCAACGGGGTGTAGTAGTCGGCCTGAGCGTAGGCAGCTACCCGGGCATAGGGGCTGCCATCGTCGGGCCGATCGGAGCTCTCGGCGCTGAACTCGAGGGCGCCGACCACGAGTGCGGCTGCACCCGGCACCAGGCGGTGCGGGTCGGTTGAGCGCTTCGGGTTGCGGTAGGTGAACTGCATCCCGCCGTGCAGCCCGGCCTGCTTGCGTTCCTGTAGGGCCTCGGCGGTATCGGCGAACGGCTCGGCCCGGCAGAAGCCGACGGCGCACAGACCGGCCTGCCGTCCGACGGCCGCCAGCGTGGACGGATCGAGGCTCATTCTGCGCGGGGCGCGGTCACCTCGGCGAACTTCTGGGCGGCCCGCCCGTCGTCGATGGCGGCGGCAGCCGCGTCCACGCCGGCCGCAAGGTCGTCTGCCACTCCCGCCACCACCAGGCCTGCGGCTGCGTTGAGCACCACCATGTCGCGTTTGGGCCCGGGCTCGCCGGCCAGGATGCCGGCCAGGATCCGCGCGTTGGCCACCGGATCACCGCCGCGCAGTTCGTCGGGCCTTGCCGCGGCCAGCCCCACGTCCGTCGCCTCGATGCGGTACTCGGTCATCCTTCCCTCGTTCAGATCGACCACCCGGTTCGGTCCGGTGGTGGTGAGCTCGTCGTATCGGCCGTCGCCGTGCACCACCAGCGACCGCACGGAACCGGTGGCCTGCAGAACGGCGGCCATATCAGGGGCCAGCGATCGCTCGAGCACGCCCAAGACCTGGCGCTTCACATGGCCCGGATGGCACAGGGGCCCCAGCAGGTTGAAGATCGTCGATATGCCCACCTGCGACCGCACGCCGGCCACATGGCGCATGGCCGGATGGAAGGTCTTGGCGAAAGCGAATCCGAGCCCCACCGAGCGCACCATCCGCTCGACCTCGTGCGGCGCGGCGCCGATCGGCACGCCGATCACATCGAGCAGGTCGAAGGCGCCCGAGGTGGACGAGGCCTTCACGCTGCCGTGCTTGCAGACGGTGGCCCCCGCACCGGCGGCGACGAAGCAGGCCATGGTCGAGACATTCAAAGCGTGGGCCTTGCGGCCGGCTGTGCCGCCGGTGCCCACGATGTCAATGGTGTGGGAGGGGATGTCCAGGGGCGTGGCTGCGTCACGCATGGCTCCTACCAGGCCCAGGAGTTCTCCCACGGCGGGGCCCTTGAGCCGCAGGGCCACGATGAAGGCGGCTACCTGGGCGTCGGTCGCCTCGCCTGCGAGTATCGCCCCGAGCGCGGCGCGAGCCTCACCAGTCCCGATGTCTCGGCCTGCAGCGAGGGTGGCGAGTATCCCGGGCCAGCCGCCGTAGTCGTCGAGAGTGGTCATGGTCTCCTCCGAGCCCGGCTCCGGCGGGTTGGGGGCTGCGCCGTCGCGTTGGACCTTCAGGCTAACTAGCCTTGCAACGGTGGCGGGGAGCCGGCCGGATGGCCGCGGTCCGCTGAAGCGGATCGAGGAAGGTCGGGACTCCGCAGGGCAGGGTGCTGGCTAACGGCCAGTCGAGGCGACTCGCAGGAGAGTGCCACAGAGAACAGACCGCCGGCTCACACCGGCAAGGGTGAAACGGTGCGGTAAGAGCGCACCAGCGCTCCGGGCGACCGGAGCGGCTAGGCAAACCCCACCCGGAGCAAGATCGAGCAGGGAGAGGGCGGCCCGCCCGCAGACACTCCCGGGTAGATCGCAAAGATGGATGGTCATCCAAGGAGACCCCGGCAACGGGCTCCCGGACAGAATCCCGCCTACAGGCCGACTCCCCGCCACCACCGGCCTAGGAGAGTGATGAGCAACTCCCAAATCGCGCAAATCTCAATTGCAAAACCCCAGGTCAGAGGCTTGCATGCTGCTCCAAAATCGCATTACTCAGCAGTCTCCTAGAGGCCGAGCGCACAGGCGATTGCCTATGGGCGAGTCAGGCGGCCGGTGGTGAGGAATGCTCGGCGGCGCCCGGGGTCTGACAGGCCGAAGCGACCGGCGGTCCAGGCCAGGGCGGCGATTCCGGCTAGCTCGAACGCGATCAGGACGGCCAGGGGTCGGTCGTATTCGGGGGGAGCTCCGTGGCCCACTCCCCCGCTGCCGGCGACCGGCCACCAGAAGAGGGCTGTGCGCGACCAGGCTCCGCTGGCCACCAGGAACACCAGAGTGCCGATGGGCAACCCGATCCAGCGCCGGCGCCGCAACCGGCGGCCCCGGCCGGCAGTGAGGGCCATTACCGCCACGAGAAGCGCCACGCTGCCGGCCAGCGTGTGCAGCATCCAGGGCGACCCGCTCACGTTCTCAGCCAGAGGCAGCACCGAGCCCAGCGCCACGATCCGGTAGTCGACGCCGCCGCTGCCGAACACCAGCGCCACGGCCACTACACCGCACGCTGCGAACCAGAGGAACACCTACCCGCTCGGCCCCTAGCGCAGCACCAGCCGGCCGCACTCGGCGCAGTCCAGCACGTCTCCTTCTGCGCAGCGCTTGATGCGGGCGACCTCGACCGCGGGCATCTGATGGGGGCATCCGCAGCCCGCGGACGGATCGAACGTCACGGCGGTGCTCGGCCCGAACGTCTGGCGCAGCAGCTCGTACTTGGCCACCGCCGGGACCTCGGCGCGGGCCGCAGCCTCGGTCCTGGTCCCTGCAAGCGCAGCGAGCTGCTCATCGATGGCCGCTTCCGCCGCGGCCAGCTCAGCCTCCAGCACCGTCACCCTCGCGTCGCAGGCCCCTCGCTGTTCCTCCAGAGCCTCGGCCTGCCCGCTCATCTCCTCTGCTTCCATCAGTGCCTCGATGGCGCGTTCTTCCAGGACGCCCTGCCGTGAGCGCAGGCCGGTGATCTCGTCCTGGAGCGCCTGAAGGTCCCTGATGGCGGTGATCTCGCCGGAATACAGACGGTTGTCGTCCTTGTCGGCCTTGGCCTGGATGATGGCGGCCTCGTCCTCCAGGCGCTTCTGGCGGGTCAGCACCTCGATGCGCCGGAGGCCAACCGTGTCGATCTGGCCCTGCAGCTCCCGTTGCTCAGACAGGGCCGCGGCCAGGTCCCGGCGCAGCGGGAGGGTCGTCCGCCGGTGCTGGAGCTGCTCCGTCTCGGTGTCGATCTCCTGGATCTCCAGCAGCGGATGAACACTCTCGGTGGATTCGTCGTTGCCGTCGTCTGGAGTGTCGTCATTGAGCGAGTCGGCTTCGGGCACGGCGAGACACTAACGGCTCGGAACTCCGGCGGTGCCTGTGGGACCATTCCGGTGTGACATCTGTGGGGATCGTCGGTGCCGGTCGGGCTGCCACCCTCCATGCCGAGGCGGTCAGAGCCACCAGAGGTGCGCGTCTGGCGGGGGTGGCCGCATCTTCGGCCCAGTCGCCGAGGGCGGCCGCTCTTGCGGGAGCGCTCGATTGTCCGGTGCTGACGGTGCGCGAGCTGGCCGATGCCTGCGACGTAGCCGTCATCGCCACTCCCCCGGCCACCCGGGCCGAGCCCCTGGCCGCGCTGGCGTCATCCCGCCGGTTGCGGGCCGTGCTGGTGGAGTCGCCGGCGGCCACCACCCTCGACCGCGTCGCCAGGCTCGAAGCCACGTGCGCCGACCGGCCGATCATGGCTGGAGTGAACCTGCTGCACGCGCCGGAAGTGCGCCGGACGCTGGACGCCGTAGCGACCATGGACCCGCACCATCTCGAGTTGAGGCTGGCCGTGCCCGACCCGGCTCGCGGCCCCGATGCGGGCCGTTCGTTCGGTGGAGGCGTAATCATGGACCCCGCTACCGGATTCTGGCCTGTGCTGATGGTTGCGATGGGCGAGGCAATCGAGTCGGTTGCCGTGCCGCAAGTCGAGATCGTGGACGGGCTCGACCATGCCGTCGAAGTGGAGCTTCAGACGGCCGGCGGCCGTACCGCACGAGCGGCGTTGCGGTGGGGCGCTCGGGTGGCCGAGGCCGCTGTCGAGGCGGCCGATCAGGCACATGTGGCCCGCGTCGACATTTGGCCGGTGCCCGCAGTCGAGATCGACGGCACGTCGGCCGGCCCGGCCGCAGGCGTGAGCAACCCTCTGGTCGCCCTGGGATTCGTAGCCCAGATCGAGCGGCTGGTACGCGCCGCCGACGGTGAGGCGCAGCCCTGGCCCGATCTGGCCGTCGCCTCATCGGCTCTGACGATCTCGGCCGCAGTTGCTTTGTCGGTTAGGCGGGACGGCGTTGGTGTCAGCGTCTCCGACGTGCCCGGCGACCTCTCACCGTTCGAGATACTTGGCAGCGCTGGTCGCTAGCGTCCTGTCCAGTAGCCTTCGCGCCCGTGCCGCGGGCGCTGCGACCTGGCAAAACGGCACATTGCGGCACTCTCAACCCGACGAACGTTTGTGGACAGGGCGCTAGTGTCCTGAGCCAGGAATCCGTTGCAGACGTCGCCGCCAGTTTTCTTGGTGCGGTTTGTGTGGACTGAGCGCGCAGAACCAACCCGAGATTTCACGGAGGTCTGAACAAGCCGCTTGAACTTGCGACTCAGGACACTAGCCCGGCGCGCGGGAATCTTCGGTGCGATTCCTGTAGACGCCACCGAACCAAGCCTGGATCGCGGGCGACTACTGCTCCGGCTCGCCCGGTGCTCCTGCTGATCGCCGCAGGGCCAGGCGGTCCGTTCCCGCGTCGATCCCGGGGAGCTGGGGCTGCACCCCCTTCACGCCTCGCCACACCGTGAACCGCTCCATCACGATTTGCTCCACCTCGTGCCACGTGCGGGCCCTCGGCTCGGCCTCGTCGCGGTTGTAGGGCTGGTCGAACACGATCACGTCGTTGCCGCTGGCCCGCAGCGCGGCGATGTTGTGGGGGGCGTCGTCCACGTAGCAGTCGGCCTCCACCTCCGGCTTGTTGCCCAGGAAGCAGATGTCGCGATACGGGATGCGCTCGGCGTCCAGCCACTGCACCGTGTCGGCCACCGCCTCGGCGTGGCCCCAGTTGACATAGAGGCGATGGGTGATCACCCGGATCCACACGCCTGCGTCCGACAGCCGCCACAGCGCTTCGGCCGCACCCTCGATGGCGGGCAGCCTGGCCAGCATCCGATGCTCGGTGACGGCCGAGCCGTGGTAGCGCTCGAAGTCGCTCGGGCCCAGATCCCATTCGCGGAAGTCGTAGGACCGCTCCTCGGGCAGGGAGGCAGGGTCCACGCCCCTCAATCCGGCAATGAACTGCGCGAATCCCGCCGTGTAGTCGGCGACGACCCCGTCGAGGTCAACGCCGAAGACGAATTGAGACGTCTCGCTCAGCGTGTCGCGCTCGGCCTGGCCGCTGTCTACCCGCCGGGCCTCTTAGGCCAGTGCGGCGTCGAGCGCTTCCACTGACGGTGCGAAGTAGAAGGAGCCCGATGCCGGCGTCGAGTAGTCGGTGATGAAGTCGGGCTCCTGGCCGTTGATGCCGTACATCGCCTCCATCCGCTCGCGCAGCGGGGCCTGGGTCTTGCAGAAGCCCATGAAGTACAGGCCGACGGTGCCATCGTGGAAGGCGTACGGGGTGGAGCGCCGCACCATCTCGCCGCGCTTGGGAGTGGACTCGTCGGCGGTCGCGCCATCGCGCAGCTCGACGTGCGACAGGTGCGACCTCGGCACCTGGACGTCGAGCTTCGTCGAGTCGGCCTTGGTGCGGCCGAAGGTGTTCTCCTCCTGCTCCAGCGACAGCGTCGACCAGTAGTCCAGGTCGTGGACCCAGCGCTGGGCGATGCAGAACGCGCCGCCCTCGCCCGGGTCGCCGTCGTCGATGATGGCCCGGTCGGGCTCGTCGGTGGGCTCCGGGTTGCCGGTGCCGTCGATGTGGCCGGTGAGGTCGAGGCTGTTCTTGTAGATGAACGTAGGGGTCTCGCGGGCCACGGCCATGTGGCCGGCCACGGCGCGCCGGAACGTGTGCTGCACCTCCCAGCACAGATCCTTCTCGGCGTGGTGGACCCAGATGAGCAGCTCCTCCTGAGTCCCCTTGGCCACCCGGGTTCCGTCGGGGGACGCGTAGCCGGGATAGGGCTGGAAGTCGTCGCCGGTCTCGATGCCCAGATCAGCAGCCAGGGTCGGGCCCAGCAGGACGCCGAGATTCACGCCCTGGGCTTCGGCATCGGCCCGGCAGTCGCTCAGCGCCCGACGGATGACGCCGAGGTCCGCGCCGTCGACGCGGCTCATGTGCGTGTACCACTGGTACTTCTGCAAATCGGTGAGAATCGCCGCCTGCGGTGTTGCCATCGGTCTTCCTCTCGAGTGTTCGGGGGCCGGCCGACGGCCGGCGTTGACATCGGCGCTAGAACCCTAGACGAACGGCGGTGCAACGACGCACGCTGGAGCGCGGGATTATTGCAGGGGCTGTGTACCCGCTCTTGCCCGCTCCGCTCACGGGCCGCTCGGGCCACGGCCTCGCTCACCGACAGGGCCGTGCCCGCGGGACTGCGCCTCCCGCTCGGCCTCAGCCGTCTCGCAGCTCGCGGCGCAGGATCTTGCCGGATGCGCTCTTGGGAATGGCCTCCAGCACCTCCAGGGCCCGCACCTGCTTGTAGGTGGCCAGATGCTCGGCGACGTGGGCTTGAAGGTCTTCGAGGGTCAGCGTGCCGGCGCCGGGCGCCAGCGTTATGAAGGCTTTGGGCAGCTCGCCCGCCTCCTCGTCGGGAATGCCGATCACTGCCGCGTCGGCCACGGCCGGATGGGTGATCAGCACAGCCTCCAGCTCGGCGGGGGGCACCTGGAAGCCCTTGTACTTGATCAGCTCCTTGATGCGGTCGACTATCGACACGTGGTGATCCTCGTCGACGATGGCCACGTCACCGGTATGCAGCCAGCCGTCGGCGTCCAGGGTCTCGGCGGTGGCTTCGGGGTTGTTCAGGTAGCCCTTCATCACCTGCGGCCCGCGCACGAGGAGTTCGCCGCGCCCGCCCACGTCCAGGTCGTCGCCTGATTCGGGATCGACGATGCGGATCTCGGTGTTGGAGATGGTCACGCCGCTGGTGCCCGGCCGGAACTGTCCCTCGGGCGTGCAGTGGCTCACCGGGCTCAGCTCCGTCATTCCGTAGCCCTGGACCACCTCGCAGCCCACCCGGGCCGCGGCGGCGGCGGCCAGGTCGGCGCCCAGCGGCGCCGCCCCCGAGAAGATCTGCTTGATCGACGACAGGTCGAAGTCGTCGACCGCCGGATGCTTGGCCAACCCCAGCACCATGGGCGGCACCGCGAAGAACCGCGTGATCCGCTGCTCCTGCACCAGCTCCAATGCTCTGACCATGTCGAAGCGGGGCATGGTCACGACCCGCACGCCGAACGCGAGCAGCATGTTCATGAGCACCTGCATGCCGTAGATGTGGAAGAACGGCAGCACGGCCAGGGCCACCTCGCCCTCGGAGGGCACGAACGTGTACTCCATCTGGGCGATGTTGGCCACCAGGTTGCGGTGGGTGAGCATCACCCCCTTGGGCAGCCCGGTGGTGCCCGAGGAGTAGGGCAGCACAACGACATGCTCGGCGTAGTCCACCGGCACCTGGTCGATGGGCGGCCCGAACAGCGAGGTCAGCGGTATGGCCCCCTCCGCCTCTCCCATGACCACGATCTGCTCCACGCCGGTGCCCTCCGAGGCCACTCGGGCGGTCTCCAGGAACATCGGGATCGTCACGAGCCATGACGCCCCCGCGTCGGTGAGCTGATGGCGCACCTCCTCGGGTCCGTAGGTGGGGTTGATGGTCGTGACGGTGCCGCCGGCCAGCGCGACGCCGTGGAAGACGATGGCGTACTCACAGACGTTGGGAGCGAGGATGGCGACGGTCGTGCCGGGGCCCGCGCCCCGGGAGCTGAGCCCGCCGCCGAGGCTGCGCACGGCGCCGTGAAGCTCCGAGAACGTGTACGACGACGAGGCTCCGTCGGTGATGGCCACCTCGTCGGCGTGGTCCGCGGCCGACGCGAACACGCACTCGGTGATCGACTGGTCGGGTATGTCCACGTCAGGCAGGGGGCTGGTGTGGATGATGGTGCTCACAATCACCTCTCGTGGTCCGTGATCTTCAGGCGGAGACTATCCCTGTCCGGAACTCGACAGCGGCGGCGGGGAATTGGCAGCGGTGAGTGCCGGATTGGGACTCGTGGGCTGCCAGTTCGGGTCGGACGGCGGCAGGCCGGGGAATTGGCAGCGGTGAGTGCCGGATTGGGACTCGTGGGCTGCCAGTTCGGGTCGGACGGCTTGCCGATGCGGCGGCGCTAGGCTCCATGCTTCGTGCGCCTGGGATTGCTGCGTGAGCCTGCACCGCAGGAGAAGCGGGTGGCTCTCGTTCCCGACGGTGTGCAGGCCATGGTGGCTCACGGATGCGACGTTCTAGTCGAGCAGGGCGCCGGTTCGGGCGCGGGTATCGGCGACGACGCCTACCGCGACGCGGGCGCCTCAGTAGTCGATTCCGGTGACGTTTGTACGGCTGATCTGGTCGTCTCGGTGCGCGATCTGGCTACCGAGGGCGGCCCCGCGGGCTCCCCACCGATGTTCGTAGGGGTGTTCGACCCGCTGTGGATGCCGCAGCGGGCGCAGCGCCATGCCGTCGAGGGCACCTGCGCCTTCTCCATGGACCTGGTGCCCCGCATCACCCGGGCCCAGACCATGGACGTGCTGTCCTCCATGGGCACGATCGCCGGCTACGAGGCTGTGCTGTTGGCTGCTAGCCGGCTGCCGCAGATGTTCCCGCTGATGATGACCGCGGCCGGGACGCTCGCCCCGGCGCGGGTGCTGGTGCTCGGCGCGGGCGTGGCCGGTCTCCAGGCCATAGCCACCTCCCGGCGCCTCGGCGCAGTGGTCGAGGGGTACGACGTGCGACCGGCCGCGCTCGAGCAGATCCGTTCGATGGGTGCCCGAGCGGTGGAGCTGGACCTCTCCGGGGCGGGAGGAGCCGACACCGCCACCGTCGAGGACTCGGGCGGCTACGCCCGGGCTCAGAGCACCGACGTCGCCGACCGCCAGCAGGAGCTTCTGGCCCCCTACGTGGCCGCCTCCGACGTCGTGATCACCACCGCGGCCATCCCCGGGCGGGCGTCGCCGCTGCTGCTCACCGCCGGGATGGTCGACGCCATGGCCCCCGGCTCGATCGTCATCGATCTGGCCTCCGAGCGGGGCGGCAACTGCGCCGTGGCCCAGTCGGACGTCGAGGTCGAGCGGGGCGGTGTGACCGTCCTGGCTCCCACCGACCTGGTGTCGCGGTGCGCCCGCCATGCCAGCCAGATGTTCTCCCGCAACCTCGTGGCGTTCCTGCGTCACCTCGCCCCCGACGGGGAGATCGATCTCCGCGACGACGAGATCCTGTCGGCCATGCTGGTGACCCGAGACGGTGCGGTGGCGCATCCGGGCGTGGCCGAGGCGCTCAGCGGGTCCGTGGGCGAGATGGAAGCGGCCCAGAGGCCGAGCGGATAGGGGGCGGCCGATGCGGATCTTCACGAGGCGCCGAGCGAGGCCGTGGCCCGAGCGGCCCGTGAGCGCAGCGAACAAGAGCGGGAGTGGCATTGCTACGGCGCGATGGGCTCCCACACGTTCGCGTCGCACCGGGGAGGGATAGTCCGGTGGACCTGCTGATCGCGGTGACCCTCTTCGCGCTGGCCGTGTTCCTCGGCGTCGAGCTGATCACCAAGGTGCCGCCCACCCTTCACACGCCGCTGATGTCGGGGTCCAACGCCATCTCCGGCATCACCATCGTCGGCGCGCTGGTGGCGGCCGGCGCCGACCACAGCACCTTCACCGCGGTTCTCGGCTTCGCGGCCGTCACCCTGGCGATGATCAACGTGGTGGGAGGCTTCCTGGTCACCCACCGGATGCTGGGGATGTTCGGCCCCAAGCGCCGCCGTGGCACCCCCTCCGAGGACCGGACGGCATCGTCTGCCGAAGGCGCCGGAGACCGATGATGGACGAGCAGCGGTGACGGACGGAGACCGATGATGGACGACTGGACCACGCTCGGCTACCTCGCCTCGGCGGTGCTCTTCATCCTCGGCCTCAAGCGTCTCAGCCGGCCCCGGACCGCAGTTAGGGGAAACCAGTTCGGCGCGACCGGGATGCTCATCGCGATCGTCGTCACCCTCACCGACAACGCCATCCTGGGCTTCGAGTGGATCATCGCCGGCCTGGTGCTGGGAACGGCCGTCGGAGCGGTGCTGGCCGTGCGGGTGCAGATGACGGCCATGCCGGAGCTGGTGGCGCTGTTCAACGGCTTCGGCGGCGGCGCCTCAGTGCTGGTCGCGGCGGCGTCGTACATCGAGGCGGCCGACCTTGCTGCCGACACCCCCCGGCTGTCGGCCGCGGCCGGGCTGGCCGCGCTGATCGGCGCAGTCACGTTCACCGGCAGCCTCATCGCTTTCGGGAAGCTGCAGGAGACGCTGAAGTGGTCCGGATTCAAGGGGATGCAGGTCGTGAGCGTGGTCGGCGTCGCGGCTGCCGTCGTCTTCGGAGTGCTGATGGTCGCCGACGCCGGCAATGCACTGTGGATCTGGTTGCTGGTGGCGGTGGCGGCCGTGCTCGGCGTGCTCGTGGTGTCGCCCATCGGCGGCGCCGACATGCCGGTGGTGATCGCGCTGCTGAACTCGCTGTCGGGCATGGCCGCGGTGGCGGCCGGCTTCGTGCTCGACAATTCGCTGCTGATCATCGCGGGCTCGCTGGTCGGGGCGAGCGGCCTGATCCTGACCCAGATCATGTGCGTCGCCATGAACCGGTCCCTGCTGGCGGTGATGTTCAGCCCCGCCCCCTCGGGCGCGGGAGGTCCCAGCGCCGACGACGTGTACGCGGGCAAGGTCCGCTCCACGTCGCCCGACGATGTGGCCATGCTGCTCGAGGCGGCCGAGCGGGTGGCCATCGTGCCCGGTTACGGGCTGGCCGTGGCCCAGGCCCAGCACGCCGTGCGCGATCTGGCCCGGCGCCTGGAGGACCGCGGCACCCGGGTGGTTTTCGGCATCCATCCGGTGGCGGGTCGGATGCCCGGCCACATGAACGTCTTGCTGGCGGAGGCCGAGATCGGCTACGAGCAGCTGGTGGCGATGGATGACATCAACCCCACCTTCGAGCAGACCGACGTGACCATCGTGCTGGGTGCCAACGACGTGGTGAACCCGATCGCCCGCACCGATCCGTCCAGTCCCATCGCGGGAATGCCGATCCTCGACGTGGACAAGAGCGGTGTGGTGGTGGTCATCAAGCGCAGCCTCAGCCCCGGCTTCGCGGGGATCCCCAACCCGCTGTTCGCGGCGGACAACTCGATGATGCTCTTCGGCGACGGCCGCGAGGCCGTGGTCAGCATCACCAAGGCCCTCCAGCAGATCTGACCCCCGGCCGTTCTGTGAGCAGATTTGCCGGCTGGGGCGGCATACTCGCTCACGAGACCCGAGTGGGCGCTCAAGGCAGGGCGGGGATGGCCTGTATCGATTGGGCCAGGGCCTCGGCCGAGAGGTCGAGGTCGGCCATGGAGCCGGAGATGTAGTCCTCGTAGGCGGCCAGGTCGAGGTGGCCGTGGCCGCACAGCGCGGTGAGGATGGTCTTGGACTCGCCGGACTCCTTGCACGCCAGCGCCTCGCGGATGGCGGCGGCCAGGGCGTGGGTCGGCTCGGGTGCGGGCACGATCCCCTCGGTGCGGGCGAATTGCAGCGCGGCTGCGAAGCACTCCATCTGGCCGATGGCCACCGCCTCGGTGAGGCCCAGCTCGTAGATGTGGGAGACGAGCGGCGACATGCCGTGGTAGCGCAACCCGCCGGCGTGGATCGGCTCGGGGATGAACGCCGACCCCAGGGTGTGCATCTTCAGCAGCGGCGTGGTGCAGGCGGTGTCGCCGAAGTCGTAGCGGTACTCGCCCCGGGTGAGCGACGGGCAGGCGGCCGGCTCCACGCAGCGGATTGTCGGCGACATGTTGCCGGCCAGCTTCTCGCGCAGGAACGGCATCGACAGGCCGCCGAAGTTCGACCCGCCCCCGGTGCAGCCCACCAGCACATCGGGGGTCTCCCCCACCATGGCCAGCTGGCGCAGAGCCTCCTCGCCGATGATCGTCTGGTGCAGGATCACATGGTTGAGCACGCTTCCCAGCGAGTAGCGGATCGCAGGATCGGCGGCCGCCACCGAGATCGCCTCGGAGATGGCGATGCCCAGAGAGCCGGGATGGTCGGCGTCCTCCGCCAGCAGGCTGCGGCCGTAGTCGGTGACCGTCGACGGGCTGGGGTGCACGGTTGCCCCCCACACCTCCATCATCGTCTTGCGGTACGGCTTCTGGCGGTACGAGGCGGCCACCTGCCACACCTCGCACTCCATCCCGTACTGGGCGCAGGCGAAGGCCAGGGCGCTGCCCCACTGGCCTGCGCCGGTCTCGGTGGTGAGCTTGGTCACGCCCTCGGAGTGGTTGTAGAACGCCTGGGCGACCGCCGTGTTGGGTTTGTGGGACCCGGCCGGGCTGACGCCCTCGTACTTGTAGAAGATCTTGGCCGGCGTGTCGAGGGCCTGCTCCAGACGGCGGGCCCTGAACAGCGGGCTCGGGCGCCACAGGCGCAGCACGTCGATCACCCCTCCGGGGATGTCGATGAACGAGTCGCCCGACACCTCCTGAAGGATGAGGCCCATGGGGAACAGTGGGGCCAGATCGTCGGGCCCGGCCGGCTCCAGCGTGCCGGGGTGCAGGGGCGGGGGCGGCGGCGCGGGCAGGTCGGGAATCACGTTGTACCACTGGGTCGGCATCGCGGATTCAGGGAGATGCACGCGGTAGTAGTCGTCGGCCATCGCCATAGTCCTTTCGGTGCGGCCTTGATCGGCTTGGCCGACACTAGCGCCGACCGGCGGCGCGGGTCTCGGCCGCCGCGTTCGGCCGTGTCGGCCAGGGGCCTGCTCGGGTAGGTACAGGCCCGTCACGTCGGGGCGGCGTTGTCGTCGACGCGAGATCGACGACCCGGAAGGCGGTACAAGCCCGTCGTGTCGGGGCGGCGTGTTCCCGGCGCTCGTGCTTGCCGCGACCTGAGGGCCGCCCGGGCCGCGGCCCCGCCCTCATGAACCGGATTCGCTCGCCTGCCCGCTCGGCCTCCAGGCCGGCGCGGCGGCCGGGCCGTCAGGCCGCGCAGACGATCTCGAAGTACTCGGTGATCCTGCGGAAGGTGACCACCCCCAGAGCGCGGCCGGTCTCGCTGATCAGCACCAGGTAGCGGTGGCCGAGGTCGGCCATGACGCGCAGCGCCTCGCTGATGGACGCGCCCGGGGTGGCCGCGGCGATCTCGGTGGTCATCCAGTCGCCGATTGCCTCGGCTTCGAGGTCGTCCACCCGGCAGGCGACCTTCAGGAACACGTCGTGCTCGGTGAGCTCACCGATCACTGCGCCGCGGTCGTTGACCACCGACACCAGTCCCGTCTCGGCCGCCAGCATGGCGGCGATGGCTGTCGCCAGCGAGTCGTCGGGCCGCACCAGCAGCGGGTCGCGGGCGGGCAGGCCGGTGAGATCCACGAAGTGCAGGTTGTGCTCGGGCGACAGTTCGGGGCCCAGCTTGCTCGGCGACCCCAGGAAGGACGCGGCCAGCCGGATGAGCTCGTAGTGGTTGATGCTGCCCAGCAGGTCGCCGTCGGCGCCGGTCACCGGCAGGTTGCGGAACCGGCGGGCGTTCATGGTCCGCAGCGCCTCGATGGCGGAGGCATGGTGACCGATCACGGTGGGCTCTGCCGTCATGAACCGCTCCACCGGTGTGTCCCACGTCTCGGGCGACCGCACCACGTGCTTGGTGATGTCCCGCTCGGTGAAGATGCCGGCCAGCCGGGCGCCGTCGGTGACCACCGCGCAGCCGGTGTGCTGCGCGGCCATGGCCGCCACGACGCTGCGGACCTTGCGCCCGCTGGGGACCACCACCAGCGACGCCAGCCTCATGCCCGACAGTTGCACATTCTCGAAGTGCTGCACGATGTTGATGCTGGTCACGGCTCTCCTAGCTGGCTTCACTCGTCGGACGCATGTCCGAATCTTGGGTCGCGGCCCTCCGCGAAGGCCTCTCGAGCCTCGGCCGAGTCGCCGGTCAGGTAGGCCTCGAAGGTGAAGCCCTGCTCCCACCGGTACTTGTCTTCGAGGCTGCCGTCCTCCACGCCGTTGAGGGACCGCTTGGCGATGCCGATCATCTGCGGGGACTTCGAGGCCATCCGGCCTGCGATCTCGCGAGCGGTTGTCCGGAGCTCGGCCCGCTGCACTACCCGCTCCACCGCTCCGAGCCGGTGGGCCTCGGCCGCGTCGATGGTGTCGCCGGTGAAGTACATGTAGCGCACCTTCTGGACGCTGAACATGCGCTGGAGGTGGGCGCCCATGCCCATGCCGCCCCGGTCGATCTCCGGCACACCGAAGTAGGCGTCGTCGGCCGCCACCACCACATCGGCCGCGCCCGCGATGCCGATGCCGCCGCCCAGCACGTAGCCGTGAACCGCCGCGATCACCGGCTTGGGGTTGAGGTGGACGGCCGCGAAGGTGTCGTAGTTGGCCCGGTTGGCGGGGACGATCAGGCTGGGTTCGGCGGCCACCTCCTTGATGTCGAGGCCGGCGCAGAATCCCTTGCCGACCGCCGCGATGATGATCACCCGCACGTCGTCGCGTCGACCGAGGCTCTCGATCTCGGCGGCTAGGGCGAACTGCTCGTCCACGCCGAACGCGTTCACGGGCGGATTGCACAGCTCGAGTTCGGCGGTGCCTTCGCTGACTTCGGTTCTGAAGGGCTTGGTCATGGTGAGTGGCTACGCAGTCACGTCTCGGCAGCTCGTTGAGGGTGTTCTAGCGCTCATTCGGGGCGATTCCCCAGAATCGCCGAGCGCGATTGCGCGGAATCGGAGGGGTTTGTGATCGGCGACATGATCCAATATGAGTCTGGATCTAGAGTAGGGCATGGCTCTCCACGGGTTCGTGCGCAGGCGATGAACGTCCTGTCCCGCGCCGCCGCAGCAGCGTTCCTCGCGACGCTGACGCTAATCTCGGGCGCCGCCTGCGGCGGTAACGGCAGGTCGGCCGAGGGGACGGTCGGCACCATCGGTCAGCCGGGCGACCAGCCGACGGCGCCCACTGTAACCGCGGCCCCTGAGCCGACGCCGGTGCCGGAGCACACACAGCCTCCGGTGACCGGTGGGGCTTCGGATGTGCCGGTTGCGGATGGTGGGGCTTCGGATGTGCCGGTTGCGGATGGTGGGGCTTCGGATGTGCCGGTTGCGGATGGTGGGGCTTCGGATGTGCCGGTTGCGACCGGTGGGGCTTCGGATGTGCCGGTTGCGGATGGTGGGGCTTCGGATGTGCCGGTTGCGACCGGTGGGGTCTCGGATGTGCCGGTTGCGGATGGTGGGGCTTCGGATGTGCCGGTTGCGGATGGTGGGGCTTCGGATGTGCCGGTTGCGGATGGTGGGGCTTCGGATGTGCCGGTTGCGGATGGTGGGGCTTCGGATGTGCCGGTTGCGACCGGTGGGGCTTCGGATGTGCCGGTTGCGACCGGTGGGGCTTCGGATGTGCCGGTTGCGACCGGTGGGGCTTCGGATGTGCCGGTTGCGGATGGTGGGGTCTCGGATGTGCCGGTTGCGGATGGTGGGGCTTCGGATGTGCCGGTTGCGGTGGCTGGTGAGGCGGCACCCGGCAGGCCCCAAGCCCCGACTTTCGGGACTGGCGTATTGTTCCCCTCCGATGCCGTACTCGCAGTGAGGCCATCAGCCATCGCAGCCGTCCACCTGTTGGAACCGCTTGCCGGATCGGACTCGTACCGGCTGCTTGTGGTCTCGGGAAGGTCCAGCAGCAGTTGTAGCGGCTACGGCGGCCATGAGGTGCAGCCAACCGGGCCGTACGGCATCGCAGTGGAGATCTTCCACTACGTCTATGCCGGCCCGGGCGCCAGATGCACGATGGACTGGATCACCGACGAGACCCTGGTGCCGCTCGGTTCCGGCTTCCAGATCGGCAACGAGTACACCGTCACCGTCAACGGCGGCACCACCGTCTCATTCGTTGCCCGCTGATTCGCCCGGGTCTTCGATCTCGGTGCCGTATGGTACGAAGATGATGTTATGACGCAACATCGTGCGCACACAGATAGATCTGGGGTCCGAACAGCATGCGCTCGTCAAGCGCAAGGCGGTGCCTCCTCCCGTTGACCGGTCACTTCGATTGGGAGGTAGCCATGTCAACGATGCAGGAGGCCAGTCGGTCGGGGCCGGTGTTGTCGCCGGGCCGGACGCGAGGATCGTTCTGCAGGGAGTTCAAGGCTGGCTCGGTGGCGCTGGTGCTCGATGAGGGCCGCAGCCTCGCGTCGGTGGCCCGGGCGTTGGGGGTCGGGGCGACGAACCTGGGCCGCTGGGTGCGCCGGGAGCGGGTGGACCGCGGCGAGCGCGAGGGGCTCAGCACCGGTGAGCGGGCCGAACTGGGGCGGCTGCGTCCGCGGGGACGCCCAACTTCGGATGGAGCGTGGTCTGCTCGAACGGCCAACGGCCCTCTTGACGACAACTCACGGTGGGCGCGGAGGGACTTGAACCCCCGGCCTCTTCCTTGTAAGGGAAGCGCTCTGCACCGCCTGAGCTACGCGCCCGCTCCTTGAGGCTAACCCCGGCTCAGACCTTGAGAGCCGGGAGTCGGGAATCCAATGGCCAGGCTCATCCGTGCACTAGAGTGCGGCGGTGAGTTACCCGGCACGCGTCAGGATCGACCGACCGGAGCGCATCGCCAACTGGCGACCTCTAGGGCACATGATTCTTGTGCTTCCCCATTATATCATCCTAAATACTGTACTGAATCTGGCAGTTTGCGTCACGGCGACCGTGGGGTGGATCTCGGTGTTGGTCAGCGGCAAGTTGCCGCCGGGCATCGGCGCCTTTCACGCCACGTACGTGCGCTTCCGGGTACGAACCTTCACCTATATGAGGTTCCTCACCGACAAGTACCCCCCGTTCGACTTCAAGCCCTCATTTGAGGATCCGGGGGGAGCGGGGACCTCGTTCAGCGTCTCGCCTCGACTGCACGGGAAGGATCGCGTGAATGTGCTGTTCCGGTTCGTGGTGCCGTTCTTTTGGATGGGCCTGGTAGGCGTGCTGGGGCGGATGTTCGGATTCGCGTCATTCCCCGTGTGGCTCTGGATCCTGCAGATCGTGTTCGGCGCTGTGCTGATTCCGGCGTCAGTCTTCTCCGGCGTTCGATGGATAGTCGCGAACGTCGCGGGAGTCATCGGCCTTGTGGTCGTGTTGTTCACAGGCCGCTGGCCGGAGGGTCTGTTCCGGTACGCGGCCGATTGGGTCCGTGTCGATGCGCGGCTGTGGGCCTATTCGTTGTTGCTCGTCGACGACTATCCGCCCTACTCGATCGACTGATCGGAACGACCGTATGCCAGGGTATTCTGAGGTGGCTGCTTGCCCCGGCAACACCGTGTAATGTGTCCACCATGAGTTACCCCGCGACCGTCACCATCGACCGCCCCGAACGCATCGCCAACTGGCGCGCCATCGGGCAGCCGATCCTCGTGCTACCCCACTACGTGCTCCTCCACACTGTGATGAGTGTTGCGGCCAGCGTCACGGCGATTGTCGGATGGATCGCAGTGCTCGCCACCGGCAACCTGCCGCCCGGCATAGCCGCCTTTCACGCGACCTATGTTCGCTTCCGGGCCCGCACTTTCTCGTACATGTCATTCCTCACGGACAAGTACCCCCCGTTCGACATGGCTCCTTCGGTGGAGGATCCGGGCGGGGCGGGAATCACCGTGGGCATCTCTCCCAGACTGGAGGGCAAGAACCGGCTCAATGTGCTGTTCCGGTTCATCGTGCCCTTCGCCTGGCTGACGCTGATAGGCATGTATGGGATCATCTTCGGGTTCGCGTCACTGCCCGCGTGGGTCTGGATCGTCGAACTCGTGCTGGGAGCTGTGCTGATCCCGGGCGCCGTCTTCTCCATGGTCGTCTGGGTGATCGTGTACTTCGCAGGATTCTTCGGCCTGCTAGCGGTGCTCTTTACCGGTCGGTGGCCGGCCAGTCTGTTCAGGCTCGTCGCAGGCTGGGTGCGGGTCGACGCCCGGCTGTGGGCCTACTCGATGCTGCTGACCGACGAGTACCCGCCCTTCTCAATCGACTGACGCCCCCGGGCAGACGGGTCGGCGTTCGCTCAGCGCAAGTCTGGCGCCGGGTCGGTGCCGGTCAGGCGGCCGTAGGCGCCCATCAGGTCCTCCAGCAGCTGCGGGGTGGCGGCCACCGGCGCTCGTCTGGCCGCGTGGTCGGTCGTGACCAGCTGCCGCCCGAGGCCGTCGACCACCTGCACGCCGGCCTCCCGGCACACCAGCAGGCCGCCCAGGTAGTCCCAAGAGCCCAGCCCCGACGCCGAGAAGTCGACGTAACCGTCGAGGCGCCCGTCGGCTACCGCGCACAGCTCCAGGGCAGCCGCGCCCAAGGTTCGCACCTGGGCCCAGCCACCCCAGCCGGGCGCTTGCCCGTTGACCGCGATCACGGCGGAGCGCAGCGATGGCTCCTCCCTGCGAGCCAGCCGAGTGCCGTCGCGGTAGGCCCCTTCACCGTGCACCGCCTCGAAGCGCTCGCCGCTGCCGTGGTCGTGCACCACCGCAGCCACCGGAACGATCCCCTCCACCACGCAGATACTGGTGGCGAAGTAGCGGATTCCCCGCGACGCGTTGGTGGAGCCGTCCACCGGGTCTAGGACGGCCACGGGGCCGTCTCCGGCCTCGAGGCCGGTCTCCTCGCTCAGCACCCGCAGCCCGCCGTCGCGCAGCGAGGCAGTCGCGGCCGCGTCCGCGGCCATGTCGAAGCCGAACTGGCCTTGCTTGCGACCGGTGGGACCCCAGTCGGTGCACTCGGCCAGCGCCTCCACGGCCGCGTCGGCCGCGCCGTTGAGAACATCCAGGAGGTCACGGGGCATCACTGCCAGTGAACCAGGTCTGCTGCCCGAGGCACACCCCGCAGCCGGTCAGGCACGATACAGTGCCCGCACAGTGCTGCTCCGTCCTGCACATCGTGTACATCCGACCGCACGCGCGACGGCAGCGGCAGCAGTTTCACCATGTCTCTCGGCTGTGGCACGCTGTTGCAGCAGCCAACGTCCGATACAAGGGAGATCCGAGTGTCGCTGATCGATCTGCACGGGTTCGTCGCCAATCTCAAGGACCACGTGTCAGAGCACGGCTTCCACGTCCACGGCGACCGGCACTTCGTGGAGACGTACTCCAACCGCCAGACGTGGGAGGTTGACCTGCATCCGGACCACGCCTGCGGGGGTCCGCTGGACATGGTGCTGTGCGTCGAGGCCGAGTCGCGCACGCTGCTGACGTTCGAGGACGACGTGAACACCCGTCCCGAGGACGAGGATCCAGACGACGCCATCACCGTGCCGATGACTCTGAGCTTCGTACTGCCGCCGCTTCACCTGGGCCCTGACCTCCTGGTCCTCGCCACCGATCTCGCCGCGGTCGGAGGCACCGAGCTGCCGCTGCAGGTGTCGTCGGTAGACAGGGTGGCGGCCGTTACCGATGCTGCGGAACGGACCGTGAACATCGAGGGCCGTGTCGAGCTGGCCCTCAGCCGGATCTACCTGGGACAGGACCTGGAGGTGCTGTGCGAGATGCTCGACCGGGCCCGCAACGTCTGCGAGTTCCTGCTCGATCGGGCCCCGGCCTGGCTGGGAGACCTGTAAAAGGCCGACACCGCCCCTCCGCGGTCCGCAGTCAGGGGTTGACCGTCTTTCGCAGCGTCTCCAGGGCTCGGTCGGCGTGGATGCGCATGTTCAACTCGGCGCGCACCATGGCCAGCACGGAGCCGCCGCGGCCGATCACGAACGTTCGCCGCTTGTTCGGAAGCCAGCCCTTGCGGACCACGTCGAAGCGGCGCGCGATGTCGCGTCCCGGGTCTGACAGCAGCGGGAAGCCCAGGGTGTTGGCGTCGTCGAACTCGAGTTGCCGATCAACCTGATCGGCGCTGATTCCCACGATGCTGGCGCCGAGTTCGGCGAACTCGGCCGACAGGTCGCGGAAATGGCAGCTCTGGCGCGTTCAACCAGCCGTCATGGCCTTGGGATAGAAGTACATCACGACCGGGCCGACCTTGAGCAGGTCTCGCAGTGCCACCGTGTTGCCGTGCTGGTCGGGTGCCTCAAAGTCGGGAACCCTGTCACCGATCCTCACAAACGTTCTCCTCTCCACACAAGACGCACTGCTCCCGCGGTGCGGGATCCACTTGTGCCGGATGCATTGATTCTGGGTGCATTATCGCGCGGGCTTCAAATGCCGATCGAAGCGGCGACCCGGTCGGCGTGGAAGTCGGCCCCGCCCCAGGTGCGGGCCAGCGCCCATGAGCGCTTCAGGTAGAGGTGCAGGTCGTACTCGGTGGTGTAGCCGATAGCGCCGTGGCACTGCAGGGCGGCCCGGCCCGTGACGGCGGCGGCGTTGGTGGCCAGCCACTTCGCCTGCGACACGGCGCGGCCGGCGTCGGCGAGACCATGGGTCATGGAGTAGGCGGCGTAGAGCACCGCCGGACCCGCGAACTCGATCTGGATCCGGGCGTCGGCCAAGTGGTGCTTCACCGCTTGGAAGCTCCCGATCGGCTTGCCGAACTGGTGGCGTTGAGCCGCGTAGCCCACGGTGAGATCCAGCATCCTGTGGCTCAGCCCGAGAAGTTCGGCCGCCGTGCCGAGCACCCCCCTGTCGAAGGCGGCCGCCACTGCCGCCGCGTCGTCGGTCACCAGATCCCCGGAGGCGAGGGGACGTACCCGCGCGCAGTGCCGGGAGGCGTCCACGGTCTGCGCCGGCTCGATCTCAACCTCATCGGCTTCGTAGAGCCGCAGCCCGTCGGCTGACCGGAGCAGGAACACCTCGGCGTAGGTGGCCGCAGGAACGATGGCACCGGAGGCGCCAAGGTCCGTCGTAACCGTCGCGCCGGTTACGCCCAACGGCGCGGCCACCAGTGCGGTTGCCGTAAGCGGATGGGGCAGCGCCGCCCTACCCGCCTCCCCCACGACGGGGACCAGGTACGTCTCGTCGAGCTCGAGGCCTCCCTCGGACTGAGGCACGAGGACGGCCAGCGCGCCCGCTTCGTCCAGAGCGTTCCAGGCGGCGGGGTCGGGTGGTTGCGTCCAGGCCGACCGCACCGCTGCGGGCGGGCACAGCTCGGTCAGCAGGTCCCGGGCCGTCGAGCGCAGCGCCTCGCGGTCCTCGTCGAGCCCGAACCTCATGCTGCCCCTGCCCCGGTCGGAGATTGCTGCTCTGAGGAGCGTCTGCCCGATTCCCGCCCGAACCTCATCGGGGCAGTCCGAGGACGCGTTCGGCCACGATGTTGCGCTGCACCTCGTTGGTTCCGGCATAGATGGGGCCGGCCAGCGAGAACTGGTGTCCCTTGCTCCACGGGCCTTCCACCTCGGCGTCGGCACCCAGCAGGTCGAGGGCGATCTCGTGCAGCTCGATGTCGAGTTCCGACCACCACACCTTGGCCAGGCTGGCCTCGGATCCGAGGTCGTTGCCATCGCCGAGCGCGGTGATTGTCTGCAGGGTCTGAAGCCGGTAGGCGTCCACCCGCATCCAGGCGGCGGCGATGCGTCGCCGTATAGCGGCGTCGCCACCGCGCTCGGACCACAACTCGAGCAGGTCGGCAACTGTCGCCTGGTAGCGGCCGGGCGAGCGCAGCAGTCCACGCTCGGTGCTGGCCGCCGACACGGCCACGCGCCAGCCCTGGTCCACCGCCCCCAATACGACGTCGGTACCGACCGCTTCGTCAGCAAGGAACGCTTCGGTGAAGAACACCTCGGCGAAACCCTCGTCGCCGTCGAGGCGGCCGAACCCGCGGACCGTGATCCCGTCAAGGTCGAGCGGCACGAGCAGGTATGTCAGTCCCCGGTGGCGCTCCGAGTCGGGGTCGGAGCGGAACAACCCGAAGAGGTGGGTGCAGAACGCCCCCCGGGTGGTCCAGGTCTTCTGACCGTCCAGGATCCAGCCACCGTCGACGCGGCGGGCACGGCTCGCGACACCGGCCAGGTCGCTGCCCGCGTTGGGCTCGGACCAGCCCTGGCACCACAGGTCCTGTGCGGCGGCGATTCGGGGCAGCAGGAGGTCCTTCTGATGCTGCGTGCCGTGCTCGAAGATCGACGGCGCCAGGATCTGGATCCCGTTCTGGGCGACCCGCTGGGGAGCGCCCGCCCGCCAGTACTCCTCCTCGAAGATGAGCCAGTCCCACAGTGTGCCATCGCGGCCGCCGTAGGCCTCGGGCCATGCCACCGCCGACCAGCCCGCCTCGAACAGGCGCCGTTCCCACAGGAGCTGCTGGGCGAACCCGTCGCGGGTGTCGCCGGATAGCTCGACGCCGATCTCAGCCCGCCACCCGGCCAGATTGCGCTCCAGCCAGGCTCGCAGCTCCCGGCGCATGGCCGCATGCTTCTCGCTCCAGTTCAGCTCCATCTCAGTCCCGGGTCCGAGTGTCAGTCCGCGCCGCCGGTGGGCTCGGTGGGGATCGAACCCACGACCAAGGGATTATGAGTCCCCTGCTCTGACCACTGAGCTACGAGCCCGCATCGACCCTACCGGCGCTGCGGTGACCTCGTATTGCCACTGCTGACCTGTCCGAACTGCGGCACAGCCGTCAGCAGCCGCGACCAGAAGTTGCTCGAGGAGCCGGTGCTCGACTCGATCCGTTGCGGATGCTCGCCCACCCAGATCGAGCAGCGTTGGAGCGTTCCGCTTCACCTACCGGACTCGGAGGGGCTCAGCTGGCCCGACTCGGCGATCGACGAGACCCGCCAGATGTACGCCGCGTCGGCTCTTGGCCGCCACAGGCTGACGTCGACGGCTGCCTTCTACTCTCATCGCAACGTCTGCGCGCTGGCAGCCTTGCGGGACGCCATCGACGGCATCGGCGAGCCGCAGCTGCGATCCAAGCTGCTGTTTGCGTTCACGGCGATCCTCACGAGGGCCAGCAAGCGCTATCAATGGTCGCGGCGTCGTCCCCTCAACGCGGCCAACGCCAACTACTACGTGGCTCCCGTGTTCTACGAGTGGAACGTGTTCGATCTGTTCGCTCGCAAGGTTCAGGCGGCCGTCCGCTCCGACCAGTGGATCACGCAGACCCGAGGAACGGCAGCGGTCTACGACAGCGCCCGCGGCCCCGACGTGCGCTATGAGATCGCCAGCGCCGACCGGCTGCCGCTGGCGGACGACTCGGTGGATTATGTGTTCACGGATCCGCCGTTCGGCTCCAACATCTTCTACTCAGACATGAACTTGTTCCAAGAGGCGTGGCTGGACGACACCACCGACCCGGCCAAGGAGGCCGTCGTTGACCGGGCCGACACCGGTGGGCCGCGCCGCACGGCAGAGCGCTATGAGACGATCCTGACGGAAGCGTTCAAAGAGTGCAGGCGCGTGCTGAAACCGGGCGGACGGATGACCGTCCTGTTCGGAAACAGCTCGGGCGCCATGTGGCAGCTCCTGCAACGCTCCATCGCCGCGGCCGGACTTGAGGTTGTTCCCGAGTTGATCGCCGTCCTCGACAAGGGACAGCGTTCCGTCAAGGGACTCGCCTCAGGCTTCGAGAATGTCGCAACGCTGGACCTGATGCTCACGCTGCGACCTGCCTCCTGCCTTGGGGCGCTACAGCCGCCTCCGGCCGGGGCTGTCGGACGTTTGGTCGACAGCTTGTTGTCGGATGACTCGGCGATCAGCCCCAGCGGGCTGTACGTGGCCTTGTTGCGCCACGGGCTGGCCAACCGATGGGACCTCAGCAGAATCGACTTGCGTCAGGTCACTGAGCGATTACGCGACGCCGAGTTCATGATCGACCGGCGCAGTGCCCTCGTCGTTCGCTCTGCCGAGGACTGAGGGCTCAGCAGCGGCTTCCACGCATTCCGATCAGGGCGTCGTCGTTCTCCGTCCTCAGAGTTTGAGGCTCGCCCAGTCCGGCGAGCGCGGACCTCAAGTCATCCAGTGCCTCATCCTCTGGCTGCGTCGGCGGGGATCTGTTGTCATGGCCTGCGTGCGGTCGGTGTGATGATCCGCCTGGATCGGCCGCAGCGTTCTCGATGTCATGCCAGGTCAGAATCTTCGGCAGCGACGGCGGCGGTGAGTGCCGCGTATCCGCCCGCATCCTCGATTGCCTGGGCGAGCAGACCGCGCTGCCCGTTGCCGTCTCTGGCCTCGCTGGGGATGTCGTCGCCGTCCTGAAGTGTGAGGCTCGCCCAGTCCACGAGCACCGATCTCAGGTCATCCAGGGCTTCATCCTCCGACTGGCCGAAGCCCCAGGCTCCGTCGATGCCAGCGACCGTTGCGACAAGGCCGGCGGGGTCATCGATGGTTCGGACGATTGCGTGCGAGACGGCATCCTCTGCCCAGCGTTCGACCAGCCTCTCGCGAGCGGCTGGCCTCTGACCTCTACTCATGGCGGCGTCCGGTGGCTCCGGGGGTGGGGCTCGAACCCACAACCTAGCGGTTAACAGCCGCTTGCTCTGCCAGTTGAGCTACCCCGGATCAGCCTGTGAGGCTACCAGCGACCCCGACACGGCCCCCTCGGACCGGCGGCCGTGCTCGATGAGCCAGGGGAGCAGATCAGCCAGTGCCTGCGTGCGGGTGGGCCGCTCCTCCAGTCGCTCCGTCTGCGACTTGAGCCAGGCGAGGCTGACGCTGCACTGCTGGCGCATGGCGGGATCGTGCGAGGAGGCGGCCTGGCGGCGAAGCTCGTTCATGGCTCGGCGAGCGGCGATGCCAGCGATCCGTGCGAGCACGTCGTCCACAGCCGCGGTGCCGTCGTCCACGGCGAGCCGGTGCAGCGTCTGGGCCGCCTGCGGCGAGACGCGGTCGGACGCGGCCACCACCTCGCCCTCGTCCTGGAGAGCCTGGAAGGCCTCCCGGCGCACCGGGTCGCCGAACAGGGTCGCATGCAGGCGGCCCGCGGCCTCCCCGGGGCGGTGGATGGCCAACTGCAGCGCCTCGTCCTCGGGAGTGAGGCGGGTGTCTTCGTCCCGTGTGTCCTCGCCGGTGGGCGCGGAGCGATCCGTGGCGCGGCTGCGGATGCTGTTGGCGTAGACGCGCAGGAGATCAATGTCGACCTGGCAGCGCTCAGCGATCTTCATGATCCGCGGGTCGCGCACCAACGGATTTGGGTGCTCGCTGACCACGTCCACGGCTCGCTCCGCGGACTTGGCCCGGCTCTCGTACGTCGACAGGTCGCCGTCTGCGAGGACACGGTCGACACGGAACTGCAGGAATCGCTCTGGATTCTCGACCGCAGCCCGGAGGGCGTCGGGCTCTGTACGGGCCAGCTCGCCGGGGTCCTGTCCCGCTGGGAGCTTCGCCACCCAGATCTCCATCTCGAACTCTTGCTCCCATTCATAGAGCTGCCGCGCGTCGGCGGCGAGCCGGCTCGCGGCGGCCGCGCCGGCGGCGTCGGCGTCGAAGGCCAGCACCAGCCGGTCGGCCGAGAACCGCTTGAGCAGCCGCACATGCTCGGCGGTGAGGGCGGTGCCGCAGGTGGCCACGGCCAGCTCGATGCCGGCCTCCGAGCAGCCGATCACGTCGGTGTAGCCCTCGCACACCACCGCTTGGCCCGCCTTGACGATCTCCTTGCGGTGCTCGTGCAGCCCGTACAGGACCCTGCTCTTGTTGTAGGTCTTGGCCTCGGTCGATGTGTTCATGTACTTGGGGCCGTCCACCCCCGGCATGACCCTGCCGCCGAAGCCGACGGTGTCGCCCCGCTCGTCGCTGATGGGGAACAGGATCCGGCCGCGGAAGAAGTCCTGCTGGCGCTCACCGCGGTTCACGAACCCGAGGCCCGAGTCGCGCAGGTCGTCATCGGAGAGCCTCAGATGGGTGGCCAAAGCGTCCCATCCGTCGGGCGCCCATCCGATCTGCCAGCGGCGCACCAGGTCGCCGTCGTAGCCCCGGGACCGGAGATAGTTCCGGGCCGGTCCCGCGTCGCGCCCGTCGAGCAGCCGCTGATGGTAGAAGTCCCTGGCCCTGGCCACCTCCTCCAGCAGCAGCCGCCGCCGACTCCGGGCCGCGGTCTCATCCCGGCTGGTGTACTGAACCCGTATCCCGGCCCGTCCGGCCAGCATCTCGACCGCGCCCGCGAAGTCGAGCCCCTCGATCTCCTGGACGAAGGTGATGGCGTCGCCGCTGCGCTGGCAGCCGAAGCAGTAGTACACGCCCTTGCTGGGCGACACCGACAGCGACGGTGTGCGCTCGCCGTGCAGCGGGCAGCGGGCCATCCACTGCCTTCCCGAGCGCTTGATCTCGGTGTGCTCCCCGATGATCGCGACGATGTCGGTGGCTGCCCGAACCCTGGCAATGTCGTCGGAAACAATGCCCATCGCCGCCGAACATACCAGTCCCGCCGGCCCACGCCTGCTGGTTGCCGCCGGGTCTCGCGGCGTGTTAGTATCGGGCTCAACCGAGCGGACCAAGTGCCGGAGCACCCCCGCCCGAGCGGACAACCCGCGGGGATGCTCCGGCTTCTCTATGCTACCCCAGCCTGCGCTGGTATGCACAACATGTATTGAAACGGGAGAAGATTGTGCTGGCGCACTCTCGCTGAGCGATCGGCTAGTGAAGCCGGTCTGTGAGGTAGTCGACGAGCCTGTCGATGCTGACGCGGTCCTGGGCCATGGAGTCGCGGTCGCGAACTGTGACCGCGTCGTCTTCGAGGGTGTCGAAGTCGACGGTCACGCACAGCGGGGTGCCGATCTCGTCCTGGCGGCGGTAGCGGCGCCCGATGGCCTGGGTCTCGTCGTAGTCGCAGCTCCAGCCGCCCTTGAGCAGGTCGAACACCCGCTGCGCCACCGGCACCAGCACGTCCTTGCGAGACAGCGGCAGCACCGCCACCGCATACGGCGCCAGCCGGCGGTCGAGCCGGAGCACCACCCGCTCGGCGTCGTTGACGACCTCGGTGTGGTAGGCGTCCATCAGGAACGCCATGGCGGCCCGGGTCGCGCCCGCGGCCGGCTCGATCACATGGGGCGTGTAGTGCTCGCCGGTGGCCGGGTCGAAGAACTCGAGACGCTCCCCGGAGCGCTCGGAGTGGCAGCGCAGGTCGTAGTCGCCCCGGTTGGCGATGCCCTCGAGCTCGTCCCAGCCCCATGGGAACAGGTACTCCACGTCGGCGGTGGCCGACGAGTAGTGGCTCAGTTCGTCGTCGTCGTGGGCCCGCAGCCGCAGTCGCTCACCCCCGATGCCCAGGTCCAGGTACCACTGGTGCCGGGCCTCGCACCAGTGCTCGAACCAGGCTGGGGCCTCGCCGGGCGGGACGAAGTACTCCATCTCCATCTGCTCGAACTCGCGGGTGCGGAACACGAAGTTGCCCGGGGTGATCTCGTTGCGGAACGACTTCCCGATCTGGGCGATCCCGAAGGGCGGCCGCTTGCGGCTGGTTCGCAGCACGTTGGCGAAGTTGATGAACATGCCCTGGGCTGTCTCGGGCCGCAGGTAGACCTGCGCCGCGGAGTCGGCCACCGGCCCGGCGTGGGTGGCGAACATCAGGTTGAACTGCCGCGGCTCGGTGAGCCGGCCCCGCTCGCCGCACCCGGGGCAGGCGTCCGGATCCTCGAGCTTGTCGGAGCGGTGGCGGGTGCCGCACGATCGGCAGTCCACTAGCGGATCGGTGAAGTTCTCGAGATGGCCGGAGGCCTCCCACACCGCCGGCGGCGACAGGATCGACGCGTCCAGGCCGACCACGTCGTGGCGGAGTTGCACCATCGATCGCCACCACTGCTCCTTGACGTTGCGCAGCAGCAGCACCCCCAGCGGCCCGTAGTCGTAGGCCGAGCGGAAACCGCCGTAGATCTCCGCGGAGCGGAACACGAAGCCGCGCCGCACGCACAGGTTGACGATCGCGTCGAACAACTCCGGGCTTGGGCGGGACTCTGCCACAGACGGCAAGGTTAGGCGGCAACGTGAACAGGTAGTCACCGCCTCGCGGCGCAGCTGTGTTTCCCGCTCTTGTTCGCTTCGCTCACGGGCCGCTCGGGCCACGGCCTCGCAAGCTCGGCCTCTAGGAGCGGTCCAGCACGGTCACTGATCGCAGCCGCCGCTCCAGGTGGGCCTCGATCGCCGCGGTGGCGACGGCGGTCACCTCCCTGGCGACGCCATCGGCCTGCCGGCGCAATGCCGCCCCCAGCCGGCCGCCGAGGATCTGGCGGAGCATCTCCAGCGCCTCCCGGCTGATCGGCCGACCATGGCGGCACTGGCGGCACAGCACCCCGCCGGCATCGACGTCGAGAGCCTCGAAGGGCTCGCCCGCGCCGCATGCCACACAGGCGTCCAGTTCGGGCTGCACCCCCTCCAGGGCAAGGAGCTTCAAGAAGAAGCCCGCGACGACCAGGTCGCTGTCGATGCGCTCCAGAGTGGCCAGGGCCCGCACGAGCATCACGTGGCGGTCGGGGTCGCCGCCGCTCTCCGGCGCGAGCTGATCGACGGCCTCCAGCATGGCCGAGGCCTGGGCGAACCTGGCGGGGTCGGATCTGAGGCTCGTGAACCGGTCGATGGTCTCTGCCTGGGTGAGGGTGTCGAGCTCGCCTCGGCCCCGGTAGAGCTGCACCGCCACATGGCAGGCCGGCTCCAGCCGGGCGCCGAACTTCGAGCGGGTGCGGCGCACGCCCTTGGCCACGGCGCGGACCTTGCCGTGACCTAGGGTGTGCAGGCTCACGATCCGGTCGGCCTCTCCCAGCTTCCAGGTGCGCAACACCACCGCCTCATCACGGTAGAGGGCCACCCGCTCGGCCGCTAGCCGTCGCCGTTGGAGGTGATGGCCGGGCCTCCTCCGTTGGGCGAGACCCGCCCGAACCGCCGCTCGCGCTCCTGGAAGACCCTGATCGCCTCGTAGAGGTCGCCGCGCCGGAAGTCGGGCCACGCCGTGTCGGTGAAGTACAGCTCGCTGTAGGCCAACTCCCACAGCAGGAAGTTGGAGGTGCGGAACTCCCCGGAGGTGCGGATCATCAGGTCGGGCTCCGGCATCTCGGGGTCGTACAGGCGGCAGGCGATGGTGCGCTCGGTGATCCTGTCGGCCGCGATTCCCGAGCTCACGACCGCTCGGACCGCGTCGACGATCTCGGCCCGCCCCCCGTAGTTGAAGGCGATGGTGAACGTCATGCGGCGGTTGTGCCTGGTGAGAGCGACGGCGTCGTCCATGAGGTGCAGCAACCGCGCCGGCACCCGGCGGTCCCGGCGGCCCACGAACCGGACCCGCACTCCCCGATCGTGCAGCTCGTCGCGGCGTCGCAGCAGGATGTCCTCGTTGAACTCGAGCAGGAAGCGCACCTCGTCGGCGGGCCGTCGCCAATTCTCGGTGCTGAACGCGTACACGGTGAGCCACTCGACGCCTATGTCGAGGGCCCCCTCCACCACGTCGAACAGGGCGTCCTCGCCCGCCCGGTGACCCTCGGTGCGGGGCAGGCCCCGGGACTGGGCCCAGCGCCCGTTGCCGTCCATCACGCACGCGACATGCGAGGGGACGCGCTCCAGATCCAGCGCCGCAGCGATCATTACCGTGACGCTACCGCGTGACCCGCTTGGAACGGGCGCGGGCCGGCCGGCACGAGTCCGTCACGGCGCGGCGGTGCCATTCTGGCTCCTAGGCAGGGCGCCGCTGCCAGTTCCTGTCCACCCTCACTGCCAGCTGAAGGTAGGCGCCCTCGGGGAGCTGGGACCGCACCGCGATTCCCACCGCCTTGAGCAGCGATCCGCCCCTGCCGATCACCATCGCCTTCTGGGAGGGCCGCTCCACGATGACCTCGCAGCGAATCAGGGGCCAGTCCCAGTCCGTCACCCGGGTGGCGATCGAGTGGGGCAGCTCGTCGCGGGCGGCCTCGAGGAGCCGCTCCCTCACCAGTTCCGCCACTCGGAAGGTCTCCGGCGCGTCGGAGACGGTGCCGGCCGGGTACAGGGGCGGACCCTCCGGCAGGCGGGCGACGAGGTGTTCCACCAGCGCGTCGACACCCTCACCGGTGCGTGCGCTCACCGGAAAGTAGGCCTCGAAGTCCAGTTCTCCCAGCGCGGCGAGCTGTCTCAGCATGAGGTCGGGCCCGACCAGGTCGGACTTGGTCACGACCACCACGGAGTCCGCCGGCAGCGACTGGGCGATGAAGGCGTCGCCCCGCCCGTAGGGGGCCGATGCGTCGATCACCAGACAGGTGACGTCGGTGTCGTGCAGTGCCGCCGACGCAGCGGCGTTCATGCGTCGCCCCAAGGCGTTCCGGGGCTTGTGGATGCCCGGCGTGTCGACCAGGATCATCTGGGCGTCCTCACGAGTGAGCACTCCCCGCACGCCGGCGCGTGTCGTTTGGGGCTTGTCGGACACGATCGACACCTTCTGTCCGACGATCCTGTTGACCAGCGTCGACTTGCCCGCATTGGGGCGCCCCGCCAGCCCGACGATCCCGCAGCGGTGCGAGCGGGGCTCGGGATGGGAGACTGTCATGCGCGGGTGAGTCTTACCCGGGTGATGCGGCGGCCCTCCATGTGCTCGACTCGCAGCCGGAGCCCGTCGACCTCCACGGTCTCGCCCACTTCGGGCACGTGGCCCAGGGTGCTGAATATCAGGCCGCCGACGGTGTCCCAGTCGTCGTCGGGCAAGGCCGCTCCGACGAGGGTGTTCAACTGGTCGACCGGCATGCGACCGTGCACCAGCGCCTCGCCGCCGGCGAGTGGCTCCATGAGCGGCTCGGGCCGGTCGAACTCGTCGACGATCTCGCCCACCAGCTCCTCGACGAGGTCTTCCAGGGTGACGAGCCCGGCGGTGCCCCCGTACTCGTCCACGACCACGGCCAGATGCCCGCCGGCGGTACGCATCTCGGACAGCAGCTCGTCCACCCGCTTGGTCTCGGGAACGAACATCGCCCGGCGCATCGAGTCGCGGACGGCACGTTCGCCGCCACCGGATCGCTCGGTGCGGGCCAGATCCTTGAGCAGCGCGACGCCGACGATGTCGTCGATGTCGTTCCGGCACACCGGCAGCCGGCTGAGACCGCGCCCGATGGCGATCTCGAGCGCGGCGGTCACGGTCATGTCCGCGTCGGCGGTGACCATGTCGGCCCGGGGAGCCATGACCTCTCGAACGACTGTGCGGTCGAGGGCCAGAGCCGAAGCGATCATGTCCCGCTCGGCGTCCTCGATCGTCGCCGCTTCGGCCGCGGCGTCGGTGATGGCGATCAGCTCGTCCTCGCTGACAGGCGGCGCCCCGTTCCTCACCCGCGCGACCCGTCTTCGAACGCGACGCGACGTCTGGCCGGGACCGGGTTCGTTCTGGCTGGTCACGGTTGTCGGTGATGCGCAGCCAAGAGCTGCTGTTCGCGGGTCTGCATGGCTGCGGCCTCCGCCTCGTGGGCGTGGTCGTATCCCAGGATGTGCAGCACGCCGTGCACGACCAGCAGGGCCAACTCATCGGCGAGTCTGCCGTGATCGGCGGCCCGCGCGGCGTATGCCGGACAGACCACGACGTCACCTAGCAACACTGCCGGTTCGGAGTTGGGTGCGCGGCCGTTGCCGCCGTCTATGGGGAAGGCGAGGACGTCGGTGGGTCCGGGCGCGCCCATGTGGGTCAGGTTGAGTTCGGCCATGTCGCCCGGATCCACGAATCGCAGGCCCAGCTCGCCGCGGGCGACCCCCTCGGAGCGGAGCACGGCTGCCGCCAGCCCGGCCCAGCGCTCAGTGTCGATCCGGTCATGGGCTGCGGCCTGCCCCGAGGTATCGTCGAAGGCGCGGACGACCGCGCTGCCGGGAGGTTCGTCGGAGGGGGAGGCCAACTCCATCTAGGCTCGGTCTCGGCGCATGAGCCCGACCCGGTCGTAGGCCGTGACGATGTCGGCGACTATGCGGTGACGCACGACGTCCCGGCTGCTCAGATGGACGAACCCGATTCCCTCGATGCCGCCCAGCAGCTCCTCTATGCCCGCGAGGCCGCTGCGCCCGCCGTCCACATCCACTTGGGTGACGTCGCCGGTGACCACGGCCCGGGAGCCGAAGCCGATACGGGTCAGGAACATCTTCATCTGTTCCGGCGTGGTGTTCTGGGCCTCGTCGAGGATGATGAAGCTCGAGTTGAGTGTGCGGCCCCGCATGAACGCCAGCGGCGCCACCTCGACCGCGCCGCGCTCGAGGAGTCGCTCCATGCCCTCGCTGCCGGTCATGTCGTACAGAGCGTCGTAGAGGGGGCGCAGGTAGGGATCGACCTTGGCCATGAGGTCGCCGGGAAGGAACCCGAGCCTCTCTCCAGCCTCGACCGCGGGACGGGTGAGGATGATCCGGCTCACCTCGTCGTTGTGGAGCGCCCGCACCGCCATGGCCACCGCCAGCCAGCTCTTGCCGGTTCCTGCCGGTCCGATGCCGAAGGTGATCACGTTCTGGCCCATCACGTCCACGTAGCGCTTCTGTCCCGCCGATTTCGGGCGCACGACCCGGCCCCCAGCGGCGCGCAGCACGTCGTGGGTGAGGACCTCTGAGGCTCGGACGTTGCTGCGCACCATGTCGATCGTGCGATCGATGGTGCGGACGTCGAGGCGCTGTCCGTGCTCCAGCAGCAGGATCAACTCCTCGAAGAGCCGGGCGACGGTCTCGGCTTCGTCCCCGAGGACGCTGACCTCGTTGCCCCTCAGGTGGATGCGGCTGCCGGGGAAGGCGTTCTCGAGCTGCCGGAGGTGGGCGTCGTGCTCGCCCACCAGAGGTCCGAGCAGGTGGTTGGCGGGGACGCGGATGGTGGCGGCGGTCTCAGACATGCGTTGTGTCTCAGCAGAGGCTACACGACGAGCCCGAGGCCGAGCGGAATCCGGCCGCACGCTCCGCCGGCCCGGGTGTTTCCCGCTCTTGTTCGCTGCGACCTGAGGGCCGCTCGGGCTACGGCCTCGCCCGTATGAGCCGGGTACGCCGCCTATTCGCTCGGCCTCTGGCGGCGCCGCCTCTGGCGGTCGAGGAACCGGTAGACGTCGAGCAGGTCGATGCCGGGGAAAGGCACGAAGGATCGTTGCGAGGGCGGCAGGGCCGACAGCACATGACTGCGCTCGGCCGCGGAGGGCCAGGCCACCTGCTCCCACTCGCGCACTAGCCGGGGATCGGGCTCGACGTCCCTGGAACGGGCATGCTCGCGCCGCAGCGTCTCCGAGCCCCGGAAGTGCGGGGCGTGCTCTAGCGTCGTCCCCAGCGTGATCGCGTAGGGATTGCGATCGTTCTCGGTCTCGATGTAGGTGATGCAGAAGTACTCGCCCGCGTCGAGCACCGTGTACTGCTCGTGCACCAGGAAGTGCCCCTGCGCTCCCCAGGCCTGCCGGGCTCCCCACTGGCGGGGGACCCGCTCGCCCTCCAGGCCGCCGTCGGAGGTCACTGGGAACGGCAGCCCGTCATTCTCGTACGCCTTGGTGATGACGCCTTCCGCGTCGGTGCGCAGGAAGTGGACGGGAATGCCCAGGTGGACGGTCGCCAGGTTCGTGAATCGGTGGGCGGCCATCTCATAGGAGATGTAGAACGTCTCCTTGAGGTCCTCGACGCTGATGTCCTGTTGGCGCTTGGCCTCGCTCAGCAGTTCCACCGCGGGCCCCTCGGGCGCCAGGACGGCGGCAGAGAAGTAGTTGGACTCGATGCGCTGGCGGAGGTAGTCGCCGAAGTCCGACGTTTCGGAGTGCTCCAGCGCGAAGTGGCCGAGCGTCTGGAGCACCACGGACCGGGCCTGGCGCACCTTCAGGTTGTCCTGGTCGCCGATGTAGATGACCCGGTCGCGGGTGTCGGTTATCGAGCGGGCCGTGCGGGGCAGGCCGGCGACGCGCTCGATGCGGAAGCCGTAGCTCCTCACCAGTTCGGTGAGCACCCGCTCGCTGATCGGGCCGGTGCCGGGATATCCGGCTCTGGCGAGCCCTTCGGCTGCGATCTGTTCGACGTCGCTGAAGTAGTTGTGCCGGTCGCGCATCTCCCGGCGCAGTTCCGAGTTGGCCCTCCGCGCGCTCTCGATGCTGTCGACTGGGCCGGCGGTCCGCTCACACACGGCCCGGCCCAGACTGACAAGGTGCTCGAGGGCGTCGTCGCTGAGCCGTCTCGACGGCTTGAGGGGCGGCAGTCCGAGTTCTGCGTAGGCCGGATGGCTCTGGGCCCGCAGCAGGTCCAGCTCGAGCTCGGCCCGCCGGTCGGGAGGGGCGTCGTCGAGCAGGTCGGCCGTGGTGGTGTCGAGCGCCTCGGCGAGGTCGCTGAGCACGCCGAGACGGGGTTCGACCCGCCCGTTCTCGAGGCGTGACAGGTAGGCCGGCGGTCGGCCGGTGCGCCCCGCCAGGTCCGCGAGGGTGAGGCCGCGGCTGCGGCGAACATGGCGCAAACGACGACCGAGCACGAGAAGGTCGGGTTCGCTCCCCATGTGCGAAAGAATCGCAGAATTTGTTCCCGCAAACAACTTGGATGCCGATCTTCGCCGCAGATTCCTGGCATCTGTTGACGGTCACCGTGAGGATTGAGCGACCGTACCGGCCGGCGGGCTACCGCGGAGCCGCACCGCTCTAGCAGGAGGGTGACCGATGGTGAGTGCGACGAATCCGAGTCCAAGCTTCGTGAAGCAGGTCGAGGAGTTGGAGGCCGACTGGGAGAGCAACTCCCGTTGGCGCGGCGCCCGTCGCGACTACTCGGCGGCAGAGGTGGTTCGCCTGCGAGGCTCGGCGCGGCCCGAGTGCACTCTGGCCCGCGACGGCGCGGCCAAGCTGTGGCGGCGCCTGCACGACATGGACTACGTGCACGCTCTGGGCGCCATGACCGGCGGGCAGGCGATCCAGTTCGCCAAGGCGGGGCTGCCCGCCCTGTACCTGTCGGGTTGGCAGGTGGCCGGCGACGCCAACCTCGCAGGGCAGGTCTATCCCGACCAGTCGCTGTACCCGGCCGACTCCGTCCCGTCGGTGGTGGCCCGTCTCAACAACGCGCTGAGGCGAGCCGACCAGATCGAGTGGAGCGAGACCGAGGGCAATCCGAGCCGCGACTACCTGCTGCCGATCGTGGCCGACGCCGAGGCGGGCTTCGGTGGGCCGCTCAACGCCTTCGAATTGATGAAGGCGATGATCGAGTCCGGAGCGGCCGGCGTTCACTTCGAGGACCAGCTCAGTTCGGCCAAGAAGTGCGGCCACATGGGCGGGAAGGTTCTCGTGCCGACGTCGCAGCATCTCGCGACGCTCAAGGCGGCCAGGCTGGCCGCCGACGTCATGGGGGTCGACACGGTCCTGGTCGCCCGCACCGACGCGCTGAGCGCCGGCCTCATCACCAGCGACATCGACGTCCGGGACCGGGACGGGCTGACCGGCGAGCGCACCGCGGAGGGGTTCTTCGTGACGACGCCGGGGTTGCAGGCTCCGATCCGGCGCGGCCTCGCCTACGCGCCCTACTGCGACCTGCTCTGGTGCGAGACCTCCACTCCTGACCTCGACGAGGCTCGGGCATTCGCCGACGCCATACACGCGGTGTACCCGGACAAGATGCTGGCCTATAACTGCTCTCCCTCGTTCAACTGGCGAGCCCACCTCGACGACTCCGAGATCGCGGTGTTCCAGAAGGAGTTGGGCGCCATGGGGTATGCCTTCCAGTTCATCACCCTGGCCGGATGGCATGCGCTCAACGCGTCGGCGTTCGAGTTGGCGCACGGCTACCAGTCCGACGACATGAAGGCGTACGTGGCTCTACAGCAGGGCGAGTTCGCGATGGAGACCGACGGCTACACCGCCACCCGCCACCAGCGCGAGGTGGGAGCCGGATACTTCGATCAGGTGGCTTCGGTGATCTCCGGGGGCACGGCGTCCACCCTCGCACTGGAGGGCAGCACCGAGCAGGCCCAGTTCTGACCGCCTGCACGCGGCTGTGAGTTGTTGGAGTGCGCCCTCCTGAGGCATCGTGCGCCCTCTTGAGATTCCGGGCCCTGCGGCTGTCTCTAGGGCGTCGTCACTTTGAAGCGCAGGTAGTAGCCCGTGGATCCGTCCTCGGTCGCTTCCACGCGGATGTAGTAGGTGCCGGCGTCGATGGTGATCTTGAGCCACTCGATGTAGACCTGATCCTTGCGCTTGTCCAGCGGCGGGCCGGCTGTGCCCACCGTATTGCCGTCTGCGTCCTCCAGCGTGACCTTCAGTTCGATGCCCTGGCCCCTCGCGCCCAGACCCAGGGTGTAGCGTCCGTCAGTGGTGAAGGTGTAGTAGTCGACTTCGTCGCCGCCGGCCCGGTCCAGGGACTTTTTCCTGAAGTACTGGCGCCCCTTGGACGGTGACTGGTCGCCCAGCGGCACTGCGCCGTCGCGTGTTGCGTCGGGGTCCTCGGCCACGTCGGTCACGGTGATGTTCACCGTCGCGGTCGCGGTGGCGCCGTTGCTGTCGTCGGCCTGCACCGTCAGGGCATGCGAGGCGGTGGTCTCGTGGTCGAGGGCTGCGGCCACGGTGACAGTTCCGCGGCTGGAGATGGCGAACTTGCCGTCGCCGTTGCCGGCCTCGATGGTGTAGGTCAACGAGTCGTTGTCGCCGTCGCTGGCCGACACGGCGCCGACGGCGTCGCCCACGGCGGCGTCCTCGGCTATGGAGAAGCTGTAGGAGGTGCTGCCGAACTCGGGCGCCGCGTTGCAGGCGGCCGTGTTCCCGGCCAGTTCATCGGAGGCTTCGCCCCAGTCCGCGGTGTGGGCGGCGCCGTCGCCGTAGGCACTGACCCGGAACCGGTAGCCGGCGCCGCAGGCAAGTCCCGTCACCGTGTGCGAGGTCCCAGTCACTGCGTCGCCGGCCGTCGTCCACTCCGTCGCGGTCTCCTGGCGGTACTCGACCCTGTACTTGGCGGCGCCAAGGACCGCGTCCCAGCTCAACGGCACGCTGGTGCGGGTCGCGGCCCCCGCACCCAGCCCCGCCGGGGCCCCAGGCGCGGTGGTCGGCTCGCTGGTCCCAGCCGCCGTGGTGGCCTCCACGGTTGCCGGCTCGCTGTGGCCCCCAAGGTTCAGAGCCAGCACGTGATACTGGTAGGCCGTTGTCGGCGACAGGCCGGTATCGGTGACTGTCAGGGTGTCAGCGTCCAGCTCGCCGACCGAGGCGAACTGCTCGGGAGGGTCGGCGTCGCGCATCCGGCGCGCCACCACATAGCCGGTCACCGTGCTGTCGTCGGCGGCTTCCCAGCTCAGCGTCACCGATGTGCCGTCGACCGACGCCCGCAGGTTGGTGGGCGGCCCCGGCGGCGGCGGAAGGGTCAGCCCCGACGTCACTTCCGAGTACGCGCCGGTCCTGGCTCGCGTCGCCGCCGCGACCCGGTAGTCGTAGACCACGCCCGCCGCCGCCTCTGTGTCGGTGTAGGAATTGGTATTTCTGGTCCCGATGTGTCCGTAGTCTCCCGCTCCTTGCGGGCGGCGCAGCACCCTGTAGGCGTCTGCTCCCGCGGCGGCGCCCCAGGTCAACTCCACCCGGTCGTCGTACCCCCGGGCCTTGAGCCCCGTCAGCCCGCCGGGCCCGTCCGGCGAGCGCGTGAGCATCCCTCCGACCAGCGAGTCTGGGGATGGCGAGTCGTCGTGCACTGTGAGAAGGAACCACGACGCAGCGCCGCGGCCGCGGCCGTCGCCGTCGTTCGCCGTCACCCACAGCAGGTAGTTCCCGAGGTCGCCGGCCTGCGGCGTGCCGGTGAAGGTGCGCGTCGAAGCGTCGAATCGCAGCCAGTCCGGCATGACGTTGAGCGCCCCGTAGTAGTTGTGGGTGACCCACCGGCCCGCCCAGTAGCTCAGCGTGTCGCCGTCCGCGTCGTGGAACGTGTCCGCGGGGACGGTGTAGCTGTAGCGCTGCCCCGCCCGAGCGCGCTGGCTGGGGATCCGGTTCGCCAGCACCGGATCGCTCGAGGCGTTCGTCACCGTGACCTGCAGGTCGGCCTTGCCGACGGACACCAGGCTGCCGCAGTCGGTCGCCCGGTCCGTCAACAGCGGGCCGCAATGGTGCAGGGTCGTGTGCTGGTCGCTGGCGCTGCGGTGGTACACCCCCCTCACGGTCACGACCGCTCCCGTGCTCCAGTTCGAGGTGGTCAAGGTGACCGTGGTGGGACTGATGGACACCTTCCTCGCGCCGCGCCGCGATTGGGCGTAGTTGGGCATGTCCGACGTGGGCCAGATGTTCACGACCACGTCAGGGCCCGGCGCCTTGTCCAGCTTGACCCGGTACGACGTCGTGCCGTCCTCGGCCACGGTCACCGGCGCCGGATCGAATACGAGGCTGCGCAGGTCCGGGTTCGGCGTCGTGTTCGTGATCTTGTAATTGAAGCCGAGCACGTCGTTGCCCGCATCGTCCTCCAGCGGGTTCGAGCCGGGCTTCGTGTATGAGACGGTCACCGCCTCGCCGTGGTTCGCCGCTGAGGCCAGCGTCAGCGTGAGCGTCGTGCCGCTGATCGACACCGGAGTCGCCGAGGCGAGGCCCCGGCTGCTGCCCGCCACCGTCACCGCGAAGGCGGACGCCGCCGGCGTCGAGCTGCTCTTGAGGTCCTCGTCGAAGGTCACCGTCAGCGTGTCGCCGTCGACCGCCCCTGACAGAGCCCTGGGCGGCGCCAGGTCGCTCGCCGCCGTCGGCTTGAGGGCCACCGTCATCTTGTCGCCTGCGCTCCCCTCGTCCCAGGGAACGTCTGCGCCGTGCCATACGTAGGACCCGTACCAGTACACGGCGTCCTGGAACCTCATGGTCGTGTCGCCGAGCATCAGCGTCCAGTTCTTCGGCGCGGGGCCGGGATCGTCCTCGAAGCTCACGACGAAGAAGTTCGCGCCCGAAAGTTTCCACACGAACTTGACCATGTACCGGAGGTCGTAGTCGGTGCTGTCGTGAGTGAACGAAGTCGAGGACAACCTCCCCAGGCTGGACGGCCGGTGGTAGCCCAGCCTCGGCTTCTTGAGTCCGATGGTCATGCATGCGGTCCAGAACGCGTCGGCGTCTGTTGTCGGGCATGGGCCGGATCCGTTCTCCACCGCCTGGTCTGCGAAGTTCAGCACTTGTTCGCCGATGAGGTTCTGGAGGCGGTCAGAGTGGAACAGATCGGCGCGGCTGCCGCGGCCGGGCGCGGTGTAGCCCACAGTCACCGACTCGCCCTCGATGGCGGCCTCGGCCAGGGTGAGCGTGACTCTCGTGCCGCTGACGGCAACCGACGCCACGGCGCGCCTTTGGCTGTTCGCCTTCACCGTGAAGCGGTCGGCGGGCGGCGCCCCCGACTCCTTCAAGTCCTCGTCGAAGGTGAGCGTCAGCGTCTTGTTCGTGATCGTCGGCGGATGGTGCGGGCTCAGAAAGGGCCGTCTCCGGGTGTCTCGATCGTCGTCGGTGATTGTGAGGGTCAGGTCGTCGGGGCCGTCCACCCCGGCGGTGTTGGCGGCCTCGCCGCGCACCGTCACGGTGCGCTTGCCTGTGTAGGTGCTGTCGTCGGACGCGGTGACGGTCACCACTCCGGTGCTGGAGGTCTGACCTATGGCGATCGTCAGCGTCGTGTTGGAGCTGAGGGTCGTCGTGTCGTCGGGATCCACCGACACGACGACCGTCGTTGCGGCGGTGGATGCCGCGCTCAGAGTGGCGGTGACTGCGGTTGAGCCGCCCTCCTCGATGGTTGCCGCGTCCAGGGCCAGAGTCACGACGGGCAAGCCTGCCGCATGGGCAGGCGCCGTCGCTGCGACTCCCGCCAGCAGGGCGGCTACGAGGGCCAGCACCAGCACCGGCGCGCTCAGGGCTTTGCGACGGCTCTGCCGGCAGATGTCGGTCATCGTTCAACTGTCCTTATGTGGAGGTGCACCATAGTAGGGATGCAACATGTAGGGACTGCGGCCGTGAAGTCGCCATAGCTGCGAATCGCACAATAGCCCAAACAATGCGCTAGTTCTAACCGACCAGGCCCACTTCGGGCTCCCCGGCGCTTCCTCCGCAGACCCGGTCATGTGGATGACGCGGGGGTGGTTCCCGCGGTGTGACGGCAGTGGGCCTCGTGCTGGCCCGGAGCGAGACGCCTGAGGCTGGTGTGACGCCTGGTGGTGATGTCGGGGGCGAGCCCTTCGAAGATCGACCGCCGAGCGGTGGCGCGGTCGGGGCGGCGGCACCGGTTGACGAACTCTCGCTTGAGGCTGGGGAAGAACGCCTCCGGCTTGGTGTTAGGCATTGGGGACTCGATGTGTTACCCGTCCCACAAGCACCCCCGACAGGACTCGAACCCGCAACCTGAGGGGTAGAAACCCTCCGCTCTATCCAGTTGAGCTACGGGGGCGCGTCAATGCTATCGCTCTCGAAATCGGGCGGGCAGGCCGGCCTGTTCGGCGGCCGGCGCAGGTCGGTAGGCTGTGAGTCGCCCGCTTCGGCGGTCGTGGTGGCCGTAGCTCAGTAGGTTAGAGCGCCGGGTTGTGGTCCCGGAGGTCGGGGGTTCGACTCCCCTCGGTCACCCGTTGGCGCTATCGTGAGGTACACGGAGCGCCTCTAGCTCAATCTGGCAGAGCAACGGACTCTTAATCCGCAGGTTCTGGGTTCGAGTCCCAGGGGGCGTACAAAATGGACCGCTACGCGATATTCGTCGACGCTGAATACCTCTACACAGAGGGCGGCCTGTTGTGCTGCAACAGCCCGGCGCGCCAGCAGATCCTCCTCTACGGCCTCGGCGCCAACGACTTCCTCATCGGCCTCGCCACCGACGTCTGCGATCTTCAGCCGCTTCGCATCTACTGGTACGACACATCCGGCGACGGTGTGCCCACCCCCGCGCAGCAACTCGTGGCGACGCTGCCGAACATGAAGCTGCGCCTCCAGACCGGCGGTCCCGCCGACACGCGGTCCTCGATGGGCGCGGCGATCAGGCGAGACCTGTCCACGCTCGCTCGGGAGCGAGCCATCTGCGACGCCTTCCTGCTGTCGGCCGACGAGGACCTGCTCGAATGCGTGAGGGAGGTCCAGGACCTCGGACTGCGCGTGACCCTGATCCACATCGCGTCGCGTGACGAGCGCACCGACCCGCCGGGTGGTCTGACCACCGAAGCGGACGAGGTCATCAAGTTGACCAAGGACGACCTGTCGAGGTTCATCCGGCGCCGCCGCACTCCCGACGATGCTGCTTCCGACGCCTATGATCCGGTCGATTCGGTGGCGGTGGCCGCCACCGAGTTCGCTGAGAGTTGGCTCTACCGGGCTACCGACGACGAGTTCGACGCCCTGCTCGACCAGCGCCCGCGCATTCCCGAGTCGCTCGACGGCGACCTGCTGTACGCGGTGGAGAATGTGATCGGAGGAAGCCTGCGAGGTCAGGACGGCCTGCGGAGGGCTGTGCGTCAAGCCTTCTGGAACCGGATCGACCAGGAAGTCCAGGACTGGCCTCCGGACGAGGGCCGCTAGACACGGAGATGGCCGCCGGCGGCGAGATGGCCGAGAATGCAGCCCGTGGGCAGCACGGCCGGTTGCCGGTCACCATCCTGACCGGGTTCCTCGGGTCCGGGAAGACGACGCTGCTCAACTACATACTGCGCGAGAATCATGGCAAGCGCATCGCCATCATCGAGAACGAGTTCGGCGAGATCAGCATCGACTCGGACCTGGTGGTCTCCTCCGATGAGGAGATATACGAGATGGTCAACGGCTGCATCTGCTGCGTCGCGTCCGTCCGCGGCGATCTGCTCGGCGTGATCCGCAAGCTGATGAGCCGTCGTGACCGCCTCGACTGCATCCTCGTCGAGACCAGCGGCCTCGCCGATCCGATGCCGGTCGCCCAAGCCTTCTTCATCGATGACGAGGTCCTCGACGAGGTCGCTCTGGACGCCATCGTCACGTTGATCGACTCCAAGCACATCGAGCAGCACCTGGACGACGTCCGCTACGACGGCATCAACAGCCAGGCTGTCGACCAGATCGTCAGCGCGGACCGCATCATCGTGAACAAGGTGGACCTGGTCGATGAGAGCACGATCGAGCGGATCGAGGGTCGCATCAGGAAGTTCAACCAGCGGTCCGAGATCGATCGATCGAGCTACGCCGAGGTGAATCTGGACGCCATCCTGGGCATCCATGCGTTCGAGATCTCCCAGCGGGCCGCCTCCGACCCCTCCTTCCTCGAGGACCACTATGTGCACAGCCATGACCCCGACGTAGAGACCTGCTCGGTCAGGATCGCGGGGGAACTCGACCGGGGCATGGTCGAGGCGGCTGCTCGCGTGATTGCGGCCGACTACGGCGACGACCTGCTGCGCTGGAAGGGAGTGCTGGCCATCGCGGGCAACGACCGGCGGGTCGCGTTGCAGGGGGTGCACCGGATCTTCGAGATCCACGACCTCGACCGGTGGGATGGGCCCCACCGCGACAGCAGGGCGGTGTTCATCGGCAAGAACCTGGACCGGGAGGATCTGGCTGGGCGTCTGTCGCGCTGCGCCGTGTAGCTTCGGCCCGGTGTTGGGGCCCAGCGTCGAGATTCGGGGGTCGGGGTCTGTGCTGCGCCCCGCGTCGTGGGGGGATGCGGTGAGGTTGCGCTCGCAGCACCCGGAGGCGTCTCCCATCTGCGGCGGCACCGACTTGATGGTCGACGTCAATTTCGGCCGGGCCCGGCCGGGCGCCCTGCTGGACCTTACGGCCGTGGACGGGATCGACTCCTGGGAGCTGGTGGATGGCGGGCGGACTGTGCGCATCGGAGCCGGCGTCTGCTTCACCCGGATCATCGACGAGCTCGCCGGCCCGTGTCCGGCCCTCGCCCAGGCAGCCCGCACTGTCGGCTCGCCCCAAATCCGCAACCGCGGAACCGTGGCCGGCAACCTCGCCACCGCCTCTCCCGCCGGCGACGCGCATCCGGTGCTGCTGGCGTGCTGGGGGCGCGTGGAGGCCGAGTCGGTGCGGGGCTTGCGCCTCATCGACATCGACGACTTCTTCGTCGGGCCCAAGCGCAGTGCGCTGGAGCGCGACGAGCTGATCAGGGCAGTCCGGGTCCCGGCCGCGACCGGCCCGCAGCAGTTCGCCAAGGTCGGGCCGCGCAACGCGATGGTGATCGCCACGACGTCGTTCGCCCTGAACCTGGATGTGGCCGGCCGGCGGGCGGGGACCGGGATCGGCTCGGCCGGCCCGACGCCCCTGCGGGCCCGCGGCGCGGAGCAGATGCTCGAGGAGGCTCTGGCCGATCGCTGGGACTCGCCGTGCGGGGTCGGCGAGAGCGTGGCGCAGGAGTTCGGGGCGCTGGTAGCGGAGGCCGCGGCTCCCATAGACGACGTCCGCGGCAGCGCCGCATACCGCAGGCATGCGCTGGCGGTGCTGGGTCGGCGATGCCTCAGCTGGGCCCTCGCCGACCTGGAGGAGGCAGCGGCGGTGTGAGGCGCGACGGTGCGAGGGTGAGGGTGGCGGCATGAGGGTGAACGTCACCGTGAACGGGGTCGCTCATCGCGTCGACCATGTCTGGGCGCTGGAGAGCCTGCTCGACTTCCTGCGCGAGCGCGTCGGCCTGCGGGGTACGAAGAATGCCTGCGAGCAGGGCGAGTGCGGGTCGTGCTCGGTGTATGTCGACGGGGTGCTGGTCTGTTCGTGCCTGGTGGCCGCGGGGCAGGTGGAGGGGTGCTCGGTGGTGACGGTGGAAGGGCTCGGCTCCGGTGGCGAGGTGCATCCGGTGCAGCAGGCGTTCCTGGACGCCGGAGCCGTGCAGTGCGGGTTCTGCACACCGGGTCTGATCGTTTCGGCCCACTGCTTGCTGGCCAGGAACCCCGATCCCGACGAACTGACCGTGCGCGAGGAACTGTCGGGCAACTTGTGTCGCTGCACCGGCTACCAGAAGATCCTCCACGCCGTGAGCCTGGCCGCAGCCGGGGATGCCACCACGACCGGCGGGCGCAGGCGATGACGATCACGGACGCCCCGGCGGCGACACGACCGTCGTCGACGGTGGTCGACGGCGTCGGGGCGTCGGCAGTCCGGCCCGACGGTGTTCCCAAGGTCGACGGATCGTTCATCTACTCCTCCGACGAGTACCACGACGGGTCCCTGTGGGGCGCCACCCTGCGGAGCCCTCATCCGCGGGCTCGGATACTGGGGATCGACACCTCGCAGGCCGCCGGTCTCGACGGCGTGAGGTGCGTGCTGACCCATCGGGACGTCCCCGGTTCCAAGATCTTCGGCATGGTCGTCTACGACCAGCCGGTGCTGGCCTTCGACGAGGTCCGCTTCCAGGGCGAGCCGGTGGCGGTGGTGGCGGCCACCCATCCCGAGATCGCCAGGCGGGCCTGCGAGCTGATCGTGGTGGACTACGAGGAGCTGGTTCCCAACACCGATCCCGAGGTGTCGCTCACCGGGCAGGTCGAGGGACTTCCCTCCGGCGGCCTGGTCCGCCACGTCCGGATCCGCCACGGCGACGCGGGCGCGGCCCGGGCTCTGGCCGACGTCGTGGTCGGGGGGCGATACGAGATGGGAACCCAGGATCCGGCGTTCCTGGGACCCGAGTCGGGTCTGGCGGTGCCGCTGGGCGACGGCGGCGTGGAGCTGTACGTCTCGACCCAGGACCTGCATCGCGACCAGCGGCAGGTGGCGGACTGCCTCGACCTGCCGCTGGACAAGGTCCGGCTCGTGCTGTCGGGTGTGGGGGGCGCGTTCGGCGGCAAGGAGGACCTCAGCGTCCATATCCACGCCTGCATGCTGGCCTTGCGAACGGGGCGGCCGGTGCGGATGGTCTACAGCCGCGAGGAGTCCTTCTTCGGCCATGTGCACCGCCATCCGGCCATCGCCGACGTCGAGCTCGGCGCGACCCGCGACGGGCGGCTGACGTTCACCAAGGTTCGCCTGGTGCTGGACGGCGGCGCCTATGTGTCCACTTCGCAGGTGGTCATCGCCAACGGCTGCTACTTCGCGGCGGGCGCCTACAACGTGGCCAACGTCGAGATCGACGGATTCGCGACCTACACCAACAACCCGCCGTGCGGGGCGATGAGGGGCTTCGGAGCGGTCCAGTCGTGCTACGCCATCGAGTCCGCCATGGACCGGCTGGCTGCCGCACTGGACATGCACCCGCTGGAACTGCGGGCCCGCAACGCCATCGGCGAGGGCGACGTCCTGCCCACCGGCCAGGCCGTCGACGGCCCCGCGCCGGTGCAGGAGATCCTGGCCTACCTGCGTGACCTGCCGCTGCCTGCCGACGTCGACCACTTGGCGGCGGACATGCGGGTCCTGCCCGGCGGTGTGGGCAACGTCACCCGGGGAGAGGGCATACGCCGGGGGGTGGGCTATGCGCTCGGCATGAAGGCGATCGGCTTCTCGGGTGGCAAGGACGACACCTGCACCGCGCGGGTGACGGTGTGGATCCGCGACGGCGAGCCGGTCGCGGAGGTCTACTGCGCCGGCCCCGAGATCGGCCAGGGCGTCGTGACCCTGGAGGCTCAGATCGCCCGCACCGAACTGGGGGTGCGAACCGTGGAGTTGCGCGACAAGGACACCGACATCGCCGAGTCGGGCTCTTCCTCCGCGTCGCGCCAGACCTGGATGACGGCCGGAGCGATCGTCGGCGCGTGCAGGCTGGTGCGCGAGGAGATTCTGGCCCGCGCCGCGGCCGTCCTCGGCCGTCCCGGCGGCGAGCTGACCCTCGACGGCCCCGAGATCCGGGACCTAGACGGGCGGCCGCTCGTCCCGGTGGCGGAGGTGCTCGGTCCCGAGGCGGTATCCCACGATTTCACCTACCGCCACCGCCCCACTGAGCCCGTCGACCCTGAACGGGGCCAGGGCAACGCCCACGTCGCCTTCGCCTATGCGGCCCACCGGGCCGTCGTCGACGTGGACGTCGAGCTGGGGCTGGTCCGGGTGGTCGAGATGGCCACCGCCCAGGATGTCGGCAAGGCCATGAACCCCGTCGCGGTCGAGGGCCAGATCGAGGGCGGCACCGTCCAGGGACTCGGGCTGGCGGTGATGGAGGAACTCCAGATCACCGGGGGCAGGGTCCGCAACCCGTCGTTCACCGACTACCTGATCCCCACCATGCTCGACGTGCCGCCCATGCCCATGAAGATCTTCGAGTTCCCCCATCCTGACTCCCCCTACGGGCTCAACGGCGTGGGCGAGCCCCCCAACCTGTCGTCCACCCCTGCCATCCTCAACGCGCTGAGGGACGCCACCGGCCTGGAGCTGCGCAGGGCTCCGGTGCGTCCATCGGATCTGATCGAGGCAGCCCCGGCACCCGGGTCGCCGGCTGAAGAGATGGCCCAGCCCGAAACCTAGGATGAGTCGGATCCCCACTCCAGGAGGCGTCACGCCATGATCATCGACACCCATCTGCATCCGACCAATGTCGTGGACGAGGCTTGGCGCCACACCGGTGAGCCGTTCACCGGGGAACGCATGCTGGAGATGATGGACGGGCCCTACTGGATCAACGGCAAGCCGCGCCGCATCGACATGGGCTTCATCCAGCCGCCGCCGGGCAACACCGCGTGGCGCGACGGCGGGCGCTCGGGGCGGGAGGGCATCCGCGACTACATGGCCTACGTGGCCGAGCTCACCCAGCGCTATCCCGACCGCTTCATCGGCAACTTCAACTTCAACCCCCGCTTCGGGCCCGAGAACGGGGCGGCCGAACTCGAATTCCACGTCAAGGAGTACGGGTTCAAGATGCTCAAGCTCCATGCCAACATGCACGCCTACCGGCCCGATAGGGCGCTGGACTGGCTGCGTCCGGCCATGCGCAAGTGCGACGAGTTGGGCGTGGTGGTGCTGATTCACACCGGTGACGGCCCTTACTCGATCCCGACGCAGTTCTACCCCATTATCCGCGAGTTCACGAACGTAAACTTCGTCATCGGGCATTTCGGGGTCCAGACCGGGGGCGTGTACTGCTTCGAGGCGTTCTGGATGATCATGGACTCCCCCAACGTGTACGGCGAGTCGGGCTGGCTGCTGCAGTCCCGCATCGTCGAGTTCGCCAAGGAGATGCCGCGGGACCGCCTCGTGTTCGGCACCGACTCACCCCCGAACGACCCCGGCATGTGGCTTACCCATCTCGAGGTGCTGTGCCACGACGCCCCCCAGGGAATCAACGCCAGCGAGGATCAGCTGGAGGACTACATGGGCAACAACATCGCCCGGCTCGTCGGCATCACCCCCACGGCCCCTCCCGCCACTGTCGAAGACGCCAAGAAGCAGTTGGCCGAGGCCAGCTACGGCTCGCCCATCGACTGACTGTCGCGCGCTCCGTTGCTGTGACCGGCCAGGGTCTCCAAGACTTCCTTCGTGACTACGAGGCCGCGCATCCGGACGATGTCTACACCGTTGAACGCCCGGTCTCGCTCGACCAGGACATCACCGCGGTCGTGTGGGAACTGGCCGAGCGGGGCCGTCATCCGCTGCTGCGCTTCACCAGCGTCGAGGGCGCCGATCGAGAGGTGGTCACGAACCTGTTCGCGTCCCGCGTTCGCATCGAACGCATGCTGGGAGCGGCGCCGGGCGAACTCCATGACACCTACCAGCGGCTGGCCGCGAATGCCATGGAGATGGCTGAGATGGACGACGGGCCCATCACCGACCGGATTGATGCCGGCGACCGCGTCGACTTACGAAGCCTGCCGCTTCTGACGCATTTCGCCACCGACCTCGGCCCCTACATTACGAGCGGGATCGTGGTGGCCGAGGAAGCCGAGACCGGGCGCGGCAATCTCAGCTATCACCGCTCGGTGGTGGCCTCGCCGACTTCGCTCGGCACGAGCCTGCACTCCCGCGGTGACCTCTGGCGGCTGCTGCAGGACGCGGCCGCGTCGGGCCAGCGGCTCCCAGTGGCCATGGTCATCGGCGCCCACCCGCTGTTCATGCTGGCGGCATCGGCCCGGGCCGCCTTCGGCGTTGACGAGCGCGAGATCGCGGGAGGACTCCTGGGCACGCCCCTCGAGGTCGTGCGCACCCCCCGGCACGGCCTCCGGGTGCCGGCCGCGGCCGAGGTCGTCCTCGAGGGCGAGATCGATCCCGCCGCCGATGAGGACGAGGGCCCCTTCGGCGAGTTCTCCGGGTACTCGTCGGATCGTTCGACCCGCAACCGCATCGACGTGTGCACGGTGATGCAGCGCAACGGCGCTGTCTGGCTCGACGTCGTCGGCGGCAACTCCCACGAGCACCTCAACCTCGGACGCGTGCCCCGCGAGGCGGAGATGATCGCCAAGCTCAAGGACCGCTTCGGATCGGTCACCGCGGTGCACTATCCGCGCTCGGGAACGCACTTCCACTGCTACGTGGCCGTCGACCAGCGGCGGCCCGGGGAGGCCCGCCAGGTCCTGCTGGGAATCCTCGGCTGGGACCCGTACCTGAAGACGGCGGTAGCGGTCGACGCGGATGTGGATGTCACCACGGACGAAGAGGTACTCTGGGCGCTGGCCACCCACTTCCAGCCCGCGCAGGACATGATCGTGATCGATGGGTTGCCGGGCAGCGCCCTCGACCCGTCGGCCGACAAGCTGGGCACGACATCGCGGCTGGCGCTCGACGCCACCCGGGGGCAGGACTTCGACGCTCAGCGCATCGAGATCTCAGACGCGGCCCGCGCTGTCGGCCGCGAGGTCACCACCGACCGGCTCGGCTAGCCCGATAGCCGGCCGGGTGTCCGGTCAGGCGGCCACCTCGGCGGCCCGAGCGCGGCCGCGGCTGCCGCCGAGGGCCTGCAGCAGCGCCTTGACGGTGAGTACCGTCAGGAAGACCACGACGGCTGTCAGGGCCATGGTGGCACCGGCCGCGGTGTCGTAGTGGTAGCTGGCCAGCAGCCCGACTACCACGGAAGCGGCCCCAACGCCGCTGGCGGCGACCATGATGCGCGGCACCCGTTTCACCAGCAGGACTGCAGTGGCGGGCGGGGCGATCAGGAAGGCGAACACCAGCAGGTTCCCCACCGCCTCGAACGAGGCGATGATGGAGATGGCAAGTAGCACCAGCAGGACGCCGTGGGCGATGCGGGGTCTAAGGCCGAGCACCTGGGCCTGGGCGTAGTCGAACGTCATGACCAGGAACGCCCGGTAGAACAGGGCGACGCCGCCGAGCGATATCCCGGCGGCGATGAGTTGACGGCGCAGGTCGCCGTCGTCGACCCCAGTGACGGACCCGAACAGGAACCGGTTGAGGTCCCCGGTGTACGCGCCCGACGAGCTCGACATGATGGCCACGGCCAGCGCCAGGAATCCGACGAACAGCACTCCTATCGAGGTGTCCTCGGGAAGCGGCGAGTAACTGCGGATCATGTTGATGCCCCACACCATGGCGATGGCCGCTGCGAAGGCACCGATAGTGGTATGCACCCCGATGATGAACGCGAGGGCGATCCCGGGCAGCACGCCGTGGGCCAAGGCGTCACCGAGGAAGCTCATGCCCCGCAGGACGACCCAGGTGCCCACGACCGAGGTGGTGAGCACCACGAGCAGGCCCGCGTAGAGGGCTCGCTGCATGAACACGTTGGATGTGAACGGGTCGATCCACCACGCCACGGGGTCGGTCAGCAACTCCATGGCGGGTTGTTCTAGCCCGGCTCAGGCAAGGGCGTCGACGATCAGATCGGTGTTGGTGCGGAGGAACCCGAGGTAGGTCTCAGCGCCGCTGCCGGGAGGCCCGAGGCTGCCGGTGTAGAGGGTGACCACATCGACGTCGCCGACCCGGTCGGCCAGAGCCTCGATGTCGTCGACGGAGTGCAGTGTCTCGGCGAAGATGGCCTTGATTCCCTCGTGCTCGATGATCTCGGCGAGCGCCTCGAGATGCGCGGGGCTGGCCTGCGCCATGCTTGCCGGCGTCGGGATGACCGTGCCGATTACCTCGAACCCGTAGCGGTCTGCGAAGTACCCGAGCGCTTCATGGTTGGTGACCAGCTTGCGGCTTCCGGCCGGTAGCTGCCCAACCTTGGCGGCGATCTCGGCGTCCACTGCCTCCAGTTCTGCCACGTAGCTGTTCACGCACGCTTCGACCGCGGCCTGGTCGAGGCCCACCTCCGTCGTAAGCACTTGGGCGAGGGTTGGCAGGGCCTCAGCCACCCGGTGGGGATCGAACCACACGTGCGGATCTTCCGCTCCGTGGGCGTGGGCGTGGGCGTGGTCGTGGCCTTCGTCTTCGTGGTGGTCGTGGCCTTCGTCTTCGTCGTGGTCGTGGCCTTCGTCTTCGTCGTGGTCGTGGCCTTCGTCTTCGTCGTGGTCGTGGCCTTCGTCTTCGTCGTGGTCGTGGCCTTCGTCTTCGTCGTGGTCGTGGCCTTCGTCTTCGTCGTGGTCGTGGCCTTCGTCTTCGTCGTGGTCGTGGCCTTCGTCTTCGTCGTGGTCGTGGCCTTCGTCTTCGTCGTGGTCGTGGCCTTCGTCTTCGTGGTCGTCGTGGCCTTCGTCTTCGTCGTGGTCGTGGCCTTCGTCTTCGTCGTGGTCGTGGCCTTCGTCTTCGTCGTGGTCGTGGCCTTCGTCTTCGTCGTGGTCGTGGCCTTCGTCTTCGTGGTCGTCGTGGCCTTCGTCTTCGTCGTGGTCGTGGCCTTCGTCTTCGTCGTGGTCGTGGCCTTCGTCTTCGTGGTCGTGGCCTTCGTCTTCGTCGTGGTCGTCGTGGCCGGTCTCGAATCCGTACGGGATGGGGTCCATGCCCTCGGCGAACTCGAACACCGGAGTGCCGGACTCCGCCACCGCTTCGAGAGTGTCTTCCAGGGCCTCCTCCAGCTCGAGGCCGTTGGCCACCACCAGCGCGGCGTTCTCCATGCGGGCCCGGTCCTGCAGGGAGGGCTCGTAGCTGTGGGGGTCGCCGCCAACTGGGATGATCGTCTCGATGTCGGCCAGCCCGTCGCAGGCCACGTTCGAGACGATGTCGGCCCAGATGCCGGTAGTGACGAGAATGGTCGGAGTCTCAGGTGCGGCTGCTGGCGCGTCCTCGCCTTCCGAGCCCCCGCTGCACGCGGCGGCTATCATTGCCGCGGCGGCAAGGGCGGCGAGCGCCGCACGCCGGGGTCGCCGCCAGCGGCACCCGCGGCCGGTCATGCTGAGGCTTCGCGGATCTGGGTGATGCTTCACAGGTCGGCTCCTTGACGAGAACAATGAGGACCTTACCGCCGGAGTCTATAATGAGAATAAGTCCCAGTCGCAACTAACCAGGAGTCATGTCCCGTAGATCAGGCCAGCCTGACCCTTCCTCCTCCCTCAGGGGACTCCACGCAATGGTGCGCGCCCGCCTGGCCCGGCACGATTCCCGCTACACCCCCGGCCGGCGGCGGTTGGTCGAGGCGCTGGTGGGCGCCGGGCGGCCAGTGACGCTGACCGAGATCGCCTCGTCCGCCCCCGATCTGCCCGTCAGCTCGACTTACCGCAACCTCAGCGTGCTTGAACGCTCGGGCGTGGTCAACCGGATCTCGATCCGAAGCGATCGTGCCTATTTCGAGCTGGCTGAACCACTACTGTCGCATCACCACCATCTCGTGTGCGTTGTCTGCGGCGCGATCACCGACGTACACCTGGACGACGAGTTGGAGGAGATGATCGACCTCCGTCTCGCCGAGGCGGCTCGTCGGGTCAATTTCACGCCCCTGCGTCACATGCTCGACCTGCACGGCCATTGCTCGCGCTGCGTTCGTTTCGTCGAAGACTTGACATTGGAAGACGCGCTACCAATATATTGAGAATCAACTCCCCGGCGCAGTACGCCGGTGACGCAACGAAAAGAGAGCCCACGTCCACACCGATACGTGCTACGACCATCCGGAGCATTCGCACGCCGACCACGCCGATCACTGCGGCATGGAGGAGCATTCGCACGCCGACCACGCCGATCACTGCGGCATGGAGGAGCATTCGCACGCCGACCACTGTGATGATGATCACGACCACGGCGACCACTGCGACGTCCCGGAGCATTCGCACGCGGACCATGCCGACCACTGCGACATCCCGGTGCACACTCACACCGAAGAGTGCTGTAACGCCGCATAGTGGCCTCCGTTGAGGCCGGCTCCCGCGGGAGCGGCCACGATCATCCCGATGATTGCGACCACGCGGGGCATGATCACGCGCACGGCGAGGACTGTGGGCACGATCACGGCCACGATCATCCTGAGGATTGCGACCACGCGGGGCATGATCACGCGCACGCGGCGCATCGCCAACGAGGAGCACGGCATCGCTCACAGCACCATCCAGCTGGAGACCTCGGTCAGAGGGTGCACCTCCGAGGACCACCATGTGGACCATCTGCTGGAGCGCCAGATGGCCCGCAAGAAGAAGAGGCTCGCTTTCTTCGGCCACCATCACTGAGCGCATCCCCGCCTGCAACCCCGAGTCGGGAACGCATGCCGGGAGCGGGCGGCGGATGCTTGTCAGTTCTCGCCGGCTAGGCCGGCAGCGGGTCCGGCCCGTTAGCCGTCTTCGTCCATCAGGGTGGCCGCCGCGGCCGGCACCTCGATCTCGCTGCTGCGGTACCAGACGCCCACCCTGGCGTCGGCCGGCAGGAAGGCGATGTCAGGCGTGATCGCCTCGCCGTCGGCGCCGATGAAGCCCACCTCGGACCGGCCGTCGGCAACTCGTCTCGCTCGGATCTTCCCGACGGCGCTCCCGTCCACCTCGACGTCGCCGCTCACACGCCAGTTGCCGACAGGGGCGTCGGCGGGCAGGAAGCGAGACGGCGGCAGGATCCGCTCGCCGCCGGTCAGCTGGACTCCGTGTTCCAGCCGACCGTCGTCATCCAGCCGGACGACGATGCGCAGCCGGTGGGGTTCGGGCGTCGCCGCCGGCTCCGGCGGCGTCAGCCCCAGCGTCTCGCGAAGCTCAGTGCTGCCATCGAGCGAGAGGCGCTGGAGGAACCGCGAGAGTGACGCGTCGGCGGCCGCCGCCGCGCACAGCGTCTGATCGACGGCCAAGCCGTGGACAGGGCGCTCCAGCCGCATCTCAGCGTCCAGATCGAGCAGTTCGTCGATGTTGTCGACGCCGGCTGCCTCGAGCGCTCGGCGCAGTGCGTTGCCTCCGGGGCGGCAGCCCGACTGCTCGGCCATCATCTCCTGGACCTCGGGATCGTCCCATCCATCATCGGCGCTGCGGGCCGCGGCGATGATGTCACCGGCGGCGAATGCGGGCGCCACGATGCTCTCGGCGTAGGCGAGCTGGGAATGGACGGTGCGCGCATCCCGGAACGACAACTCCGATCGGCGTTCGATCTGATCCAGAAGCGATCGCCAGCTGGAAGCCATCGACGCGTAGTGGCTGGACGCGGCACCGGCCGCGTCCAGCCAGAGATCCTCGATTGCGGCGGGATTGATCGCCTCTCTGGCGAGCCACCCGTCGATCAGTCCCGATGCGCCCAACGCCGCCGCGTACTGCTGCCCGAACATCCTGATGAGATTGCTCGAGGAGGGGTTCGCCACGTTGATCCGCTCTGCGTCCGACTCCTCGGACAGCTCCGCGATCGCAGGCCGCTCGAAGACGCCGTCGAGGAGTTGGGTCGTCACGCCCGCCGCGTAGATGGCCCGCAGCCGAGTCTGCGGATCGACTTCCGCTTCGGGGTCTGAGACCCTGGTCACCGAAGTCGTCACCCGTCCCTCGCCGTCGGCCTCGGTGGCCACCGTGTAGTCGCTGAAGCCGACCTTGACGTCGAGGGGACCGAACGTCGGGCCGCTCAGCACCATCAGGTTGTGCCAGGAACCGTGGAATCCGATCTCGTTGCCGTAGGCGTCCTCGGTGACAACCCCGACGAACACCCACTTGGGGCCGTGCTGGTTGAACCTGGCCTCGAAGGGGGTTATCTCGTCGATGGCGGTGCTCGACGCGCTGGCGGTCTCGCTGCCGGTGTGGAAGGCGACGCCGGAGTCCCATACTCCCGAGACGGGGTCGAGCAGATCGAATACCCGTCTCCCGATGATGTAGATGAGCGCGCTGCTGCCGTCGTCGGGCAGTTCGCCGCCGCCGAGGTTGCCGATCCGGTAGTTGACGGTGAACGGGTCGCCCGCGACGACCTCTGCTGGAGTCCGGACTTCCTCGATCTTGAGCCGGGGCTCCTGCTGGCGGGCCGATTCGTCCACGAGGTGGACGGTGAGGGTGAAGTCGGCCTGCAGCGGCTGCAAGTCGCGCTCCAGGTACGTCGTCGCCTCGATGAGGTAGACGCCAGGCAGCAGGTACTGCTCGATACGGGAGTTCCGGATCTCGCCGCCGTCGTCGTTGGCTCCGACGATGCCGTGCTCGAGCGATGCCAGCGACAGGACCGGGTCACCGTTCTCGGACTCGAGATCGATGCGCACCCGGGCCGCCTCCGTCATGTTGAAGGAGTAGGAGTGGGCGGGGTGCGCCGACACGAAGCGCGAGCCGCACGTCTCGAGCGACCAGGATCCCGTTGCGGCAAGATCGACGCCCGGCTCCAGCGTGCCGAGATGGACGAAGTCGCAGCCTTCGAGCCTGCTCACCGTGATCGTGAAGTCGGCCGGACCCCGGTCGCGCCCGCCGACGGTGGTGGCCTCGACCAGGTAGGCGCCGGGAGCGAGGTCGCGCTCGACGCGGGCGTCGAGGCCCGCTCCTCTGTCGTCGTTGTCGCCGATGCGTCTGCCGTCGTTGGTGAGCAGGTACAGGTAGGAGTCGGCCTCAGCGGACGTCAGGCTGATCCTGACCCGGCCCGCCTCGGAGACCTGGAAGCGGTAGGTGTGGGCGTCGCTTCCTGGCCGGAAACGCGAGTCGCAGTCGTCGGTCGACCAGCGCCCTTCCGCCTCCAGCACGCTGCCCGACGAGCTGTCCAGAGTGCCGAGGTCGGTGATCTCGCACTCCGAGGTCTCTTGGCCCAGTGCGGTGCTCGACCCGGCTAGTGCCAGCGAAGTGGCGACCAGGGCAACGACTGCCCCCGACATCACCAAGGTCCGCACAGTCCTGCGAAGAAAGGAGCGGTGCATGAGGGAGCGGTGCATGATCAAAACCTCCATTCGCGACCGATCACGCGGCGAGCGCATGCTACGCGGCACGCTCCACTTAGCCAATAGGCGGCCAAGAAGTCAAGGTTGGAACGGGCCGCGGCCCATCTGGTCGCGTACGGTAACCACCGGGGGGTTGGTCATGGAGCGGCGCTGCCAGTTGGCCCCGTCCACCACCAGGGTGTGGCCCGAGATGAACCGCCCGTAGGGCGATGCCAGGAAGGTGGCGGCCCAGCCCAGCTCCTGGCGCTCCCCCACCCGCAGGGCGGGCTGGCAGGGGTCCTTGGTGCTGGTGCGGTCCAGGCTGGAACGGATGTCGGCCGTCATGTCCTCGTGGGGGAACAGGCCGGGCACCAGGCAGTTCACCTGGATGCCGTAGGGGCCCCACTCCACCGCCAGCGACTCGGTGAGGCTCTTGACCCCGGCCTTGGCCGCGGCCGAGTGGGCGAAGCCCGGCCCTCCGGTCCAGGCGTAGGAGGCGCCGACGTTGATCACCGAACCCGGAGTGCCTGCGGCCAGATGGCGGCGGCCCATCTCCCGGGTGCAGTTGAAGGTGCCGTTGAGCGTGACGTCCACCACGGCGCGCCAGGCATTGGGCGACATGTCCTCTGCCGGAACGGGGAAGTTGGCCGCGGCGTTGTTCACCAGCACGTCGGGCAGTCCGAAGGCGTCCTCGGCCGCGCCGAAGGCGGCCGCGACCGATTCTGGATTGCGGATGTCGCAGACCGCGGTGACCACCTGCGCGCCCAAGTCCTCCATCGCGGCCCGCCCCGCCTCAAGATGCTCGGTGGAGCGGCTGGAGATCGCGATCGCGGCCCCGAGCCGGGCGAACTCCGAGGCGATGGCCTTGCCTAGGCCGGTTCCGCCGCCGGTGACGAGGACGGTCTGGCCGTCGAAGGTTCCCGGCCGCAGCGCGGTCTCCCCCGCGGGCGGCGGAGCGGGCAGGCCCGCCTGTTCGGCGGTCACCGCTTCCCCCTCCCCCACGAAATTGATGCCGATTCCGCCCCTATAGACACAATATCCGCATCAATTTCGGGGCGAGGTGGGTGCACGGCCGGGTTCAGCTCCCGGTGTAGCGAGGGTTCCGGCCCTCGGCTCGGGCCGCCCTCATCTCTGCGAAGTCGTCGCTGCGGTTGAGGAACGTCTGGAAGACCAACTCGTCGGCCATGGAGGCCCGCTGCTGGGGCCGGGCCAGCTGCGAGATCACCCGGCGGACCAGCTTCACTGTGACCGCGGGCGCGGCCGCGATGGCCTCGGCCATGGTCCGTGCCTCGGCGTCGAGGTCGTGGGGGGCGACCACCCGCGACACGATGCCGTGGGCCAGTGCCTCCTCGGCGGACAACACACGCCCGGTGAGCACCATGTCGCTGACCAGCCCGTGGCCGCACATCTCGTACAGCACGCTCACGCCGCCGGTGTCGGGGATCACGCCGTGGCTCACTTCGGGCAGCCTGAACCGGGCGTTGTCGGCCGCGATGCGGACGTCGCACAGCAGGGCCCGCTGGAACGACCCGCCCATGGCCCAGCCCTGGATGGCCACGATCACGGGAGCCTCCAACTCCCACAACCGCTGGATGCCCCGGTGGCCCCGCACCATCAATTCGTGGTGCGTGATGTCGGTCAAGTTGCCTATGGCCGACACGTCCCGGCCCGAGGACCAGCTGCGGCCCTCCCCCCTCCAGATCACGGCCCTCACCTCGGGCCGGTGGGACAGCTCCTCGAGGATCTCGAACAGCCGGACGTCCATCTCGTCGTCGAAGGCGTTGTGCTTGGCCGGATTGTTGTTGGTGATGGTGGCGATGGCGCCGTCGATGTCGAGACGCACCCTGTCGGTCACGCAGCCTCCCTGGTTCAGTTCTTGGGCAGCTCGCTGAAGGGCGTCTCCCGGGGCGGTCCGGGCTCCTTGGGCAGGCCGAGCACCCGCTCGCCGATGATGTTGCGCTGGACCTGGTCGGTGCCGCCGTAGATGGATGGCGCGGGCGAGAACAGCGCCACCTCGCCCATGTGGCCGCCGGTCTGGCTGTCGGAGTCGCCCATGAGCATCCCGTCGGCCCCGATGACCTGCATGCCGACGTCGCGGAAAGACCGGTTCAGCTCGCTCATGGTCAGCTTGGCGATGTTCGGCGCGGCCGCGCTGGTCGACCCCGCCTTGGCCCGCTGGATCGACAGCCGGTTGATCTCGATCAGCCCGTACAGGCGCATCAGATCGTCGCGCAGGACCTTGCCGGCGACGCTGCCGTTCTTGCGGGCGAGGTCCACCAGCCACCACCACATGTCGATGCCGAGCGGCGGCACGCCGCCCAGAGCCTCCATCGATCGGGCGACGAAGTCCCCGGCCCGCTGGCCGAGCACGCCGCCCTTGGGGCCGGGTATGAGCTCCGGCGGCTTGCGGCCCGAGGATCCCAGCGATGCCCGCTCCACCATCAGGGTGGTGTTGCCCACCCTCCAGCCGTTGTTGAGACCGCCTATGAGGGCGCTGTCGGCCACCCGGGCCTCGTCGATGAACACCTCGTTGAACAGGGCCCGGCCGGTCATCTCGGTCAGGGGCCGGACCTCCACCCCGGGCTGGTCCATGTCGAACGCGAACCATGAGATGCCGGCGTGCTTGGGCAGGTCGGGGTCGGTGCGGGCCAGCAGCATGCCCTTGTCGGAGACCTGGCCCCCGGAGGTCCACACCTTCTGGCCGGTGATCACCCACTCGTCGCCGTCGCGCTCGGCCCGGCACTGCAGGCCGGCCAGGTCGGATCCGGCGTTGGGCTCGCTGAAGAGCTGGCACCATCCCACCCGGCCGTCGAGGATCTCGGGTACGTACCGTTCGACCTGCTCCGGCGTGCCGTGAATGGCGATGGTCGGCGCGGCCAGCATCCGGCCCAGCCCCCCGGGCGGTCCCAGCACGTCGCGCTCGGCCAGCACCAGCGACACCAGCGCAGCCTGGTCCTGCCCGTAGCCGAGCCCGCCCGCGCTCGGTGGCAGCATCGGGTGGGCGTAGCCCGCTCCGGCCAGCAGCCTCCACCACTGCTCGACGGTCGCGTCGGGGTCCCAGTTCTCGTCGCAGAACGTCTCGACCTCGGCGCGCACGGTGGCCGCGTCGACGTCGGCTGGGGCTGGCGCGGCGGTGTCGGTCATGGTCCTGGCTCTAGGTGGGTTGGGGCTGGTTCAGGTAGGTGACGTTGTCGAGCATGATGGCGCGGCGGTCGGCGTCGGAGAAGCCCTTCAGCTCGGCCAGGTAGTCCAGCGGCTCGGGCATCCCCTCGATGTGGGGCCAGTCCGAGCCGAAGATCACCCGGTCGGCGCCCATCAGCTCGGTGACCTCGTTCACGTCGTCCTCCCAGAACGGGTTGACCCACACATGGGCCTTGAACGTGTCGATCGGATGGTCGTCGAACCACCAGTAGTTCTTCTTGGCGATCTGCGAGAACTTCCGGAACATCGGCGCCAGGTAGTCGGAGCCGTTCTCCACCGATGCCACCCGCAGGTTTCCGAAGCGGTCGTAGATCTTCTCGAACACCGACTGCATGAGCCAGTCCTGCGCGGCCCGCTCGATAGCGAAGGCCCGCAGGTTGGGTCCTCCCGCCATCCCGGCCCCCAGACCGGCCGAGGAGAATTCGTCGTCGGCGTAGCCCTGTGACGAGTAGCCCGAGTCGGCGGCGTGGATCACCACGGTGATGCCGGCGTCGTTGATGCGCTGCCACACCGGGTCGAACGTCGTGTGGAACGGCGAGAGCTGGCCGGTGCGGGTTGTGACTGCGGCGGGTCGCATCACCACGATGCGGGCCCCGAGTCCCAGCACCCGATCCAGTTCCTCGCCGGCGGCGGCGGGGTCGCCCAGCGCGATGTAGGGGGCGCCGAAGATGCGCTCGGAGCAGTTGTATCCCCAGTCCTCCAGCAGCCACTGGTTGAAGCCCCGCATCATGGCCACGACCGCATCGACGTCGTGGCGGAGCAGCTCCTCGTAGAGCACGCCCAGGGTGGGGAAGAGCCACACGGCCTCCAGTCCCTGGGCGTCCATCGCCTTGAGTCGGGCCTGCGGGTCCATGTAGTGGTCGGGCAGCGGCTCGCGGTCGCGCAGCATCTCGGCCGGGTTGCGCCCTTCGGGGTTGCCCTTGAAGTAGTCGCGCAGCGCTCCGGGCTTGGCGATGGGGTTCCAGGTCGGGTTGGCCACCGCCCGGGCCAGCTTGCCGCCGACGAGGTGGTGCTTGCGTCCGCCCATGTCCACCCACTGCACTACCCGGGGCTGCATGCGGGGATCGACGTGGCGGGTGAACGCGTCGATGGCCTCGTAGTAGTGGTTGTCGGCGTCGAAGGGCCGGTAACCGAGGAAGTCCGCGGTCAGCGGTGGCGACTGGTCGGGAGGCGTGGATAGGTCGTCGGGCGCCACGGGGTCACGCTACCGTGTGGGCCGATGCCGCCCAAGGTCTTCACCACGTCACAGCTGCAGGCCCGCACGCTCAAGAGGGGCGAGAAGGTGAGGCTCGTGTCGGAGCTGCCCGGTGTTCCCCAGGGCACTGAGGGCAAGGTGGCCATGGCCAACGGGTTCACCTGGAACCGCTACTGGGTGAGGCTGGTCGACGGCCGGGTGGTGGGCCACATCGATCACGACGACCTGGTGCGCACCAGGGATTACGAGCGGTACTTGGTGGCCCGCGACCGCGAGGCGGAGGAGGCCGAACTGGCCGCGCTGCGGGCCGCGGAAGCTGCAGCCACCGCACCGGCGGAGGCTGACGGTGCTGATGGCGCTGATAGCGGCGCGGGCGAGGCGGTGGTCAACGGCGTGCCGGTCCCTGCATACCTGCTCCAGCGGTCAGCCGACGCCCGGACCCGCCTCGGCGCCTGAGCCGAACTGCGCTACAGTAGGTGTCGGCGAACCGGAGCCGTCCGTCGGCTCAGTGGTCAATTGATGCTCTCGACAGCCGACTCCGGCCAGCCACGAGCGTACAGTAAACTCACTGAGTTGTAGTGACGTTATCTATTGATAGGCTCGCTCGGCCGGCCTATCTGCCCCACTCCCTCAGGCGGCGCATTGCTTCGGCCATGTCCTCGGTGGCGCCCGCGTAGGAGAACCGGGCGTAGCGGTGGCCCTCGGCCGGGTCGAAGTCGACTCCGGGGGTGACCGCCACCCCGAGTTCGTCCAGCCAGCGTCGGCACAGCGCCTGGCTGTCGGCGGCCAGGTGGTCCACGGCCGCGTACACGTAGAACGCTCCGTCGCTGGGAGCCAGGCGGTCGATTCCGGCCGCGGGGAGCCCGTCGAGAAGCACCGCCCGGCTGACCGCGTAGCGGGCCACGTTGGCTTGCAGCTCCTCGTGGCAGTCGAAGGCGGCCACCGCGGCCATCTGCGAGAGCGTGGGGGCCGAGATGAAGAAGTTCTGGGCCAGCCGGCGGACGGGCTCCACCAGGTCGTCGGGGGCGACCACCCAGCCGAGGCGCCAGCCGGTCATGGAGAAGTACTTCGAGAAGCTGTTGACCACCAGCGCGTCAGCGTTGAGGTTCAGCGCGGTGGGGGCGGAATCGCCGAAGGTGATGCCGTGGTAGATCTCGTCGGCTACCAGGCGCACTCCATGGGCTGCGCACCAGTCCGACACGGCCGCGAGCGAGGGGCCGTCGAGCATGGTCCCCGACGGGTTGGACGGAGAGGCCAGCACCAGGCCGTCGACCGAGCCGGTGCGGCGGACAAGGTCTTCCAGCAGGTCAGGTGATGGCTGGAATCGCGTCCCCGCCGCGGTTGGAAGGGTCACGACCTCGGCGTTGAGGGCTTGCAGGGCGTTGCGGTAGCACGGATAGCCCGGTGAGGACACCACGACCCGGTCACCGGCGTCGAAGGCGGCCAGGAATGCGAGCACGAACGCGCCGGACGCGCCGAAGGTCACGACAATGCGCCCGGGGTCGACCTCGGCGCCGTACCAGGACTGATAGTGCTCGGAGATCCGTCGCCTCAGGGCCTCGATGCCCGCGGCGGTGGTGTAGCCGAGCACGTCCGATTCGAGCGCAGCCCTGGCGGCCCGGATGACGCCCGCGGGTGCCGGGGTGGACGGCTGGCCCACCTCGAGGTGCAGTACCTCGCCCCCGGCTGCCTCGCGCTCCTCGGCAGCCCGCATCACCTCCATCACGTAGAACGGGCTGATGTCCGATCGCCGGGACTCCTGAAGCGCCACGGCGGCCATGATGCCACCGGTGCGTCGCCGGTATGGTGTCGGCCCGTGGACGTCTTCGTCTTCGGGATCTGCGGTGGCTCCGGCTCGGGCAAGACCACGCTCACCAGGCGTCTGCTGGAGCGTGTGGAAGAGCAGGGGGCAAGCGTTCTGGCTTTCGACGCCTACTACCGCGACCTGTCGCACCTGCCCTTCGCCGAGCGGCGCCAGCGCAACTTCGACCACCCCGACTCCTTGGACAGCGACCTGTTCCTGGAGCACCTCGACGCCCTGCGGCGCGGGATCGATGTCGAGGTTCCCATCTACGACTTCGCCACCCACACCATGACCGGCCGCTTCGAGCGGGTGGCGGCCGCTCCCCTGCTACTGGTGGAGGGCATCCTGCTGCTGGCCTCCGAGGAGGTTGCTTCCCGGCTCGACTACTCGATCTTCCTGGACGTGCCTGAGGATGTTCGCCTACAGCGCCGCATCCACCGGGACATGACCGAGCGGGGCCGTCCCGAAGACCATGTGCGCCGGCAGTTCGCGGCCACGGTCGCGCCCATGCACGACGCCTACGTGCAACCCAACCGCCACCGCGCCGACCGGATAGTGGACGCTCTCGACTGCGCATCGCTGGCCGACGAGCTTGTCGCGATGCTGGCGACGGCGACGGCGACCGCGACCGCGGCTTCGGAACTCCTGGCGGGCTAGAGAACGACACCCGAGCATCCCCTCTGGTCTAGGAGGCATCGTCTAACAGGCTGCTGAAAAAGTCGCTGCGGGGTGCTCGGCGACCTCCGCCACGGTGCGGCCCAGCTTGGCCTGGCGCGTCGCCCGACGTCCCGCCCGCGTCGTCGGCCTCTCGCGCTCGGGCGCGATCCGCGGGTCCTGCTCGGTGACGGTGCCCGCCTCGCAGTCGCAGTCACCGCAACGCCACCGCCGCCTGCTGCACCAGCCGCACAGACCGCCCGAACGCCGGCAGGTCCACCAACTCCACCCGGCTGTCGCCGTTTGACCACGGCCGCCCGCCGCAGCCCACACAGCCCGGCCGCGGCGCCCGCAGCCGCACATGCACCCGCAGCGGTGCACCGGCCTCGCCCTCGACGCCGAGCACCTCCACGTCGCCCAGTCCCAACATCAGCTCGCACACGCGCGTAGGGTCGCACTCCACAGGGATCCTTCAGATCTCGGCTGTCGCGAAGCGCCGATTCTGGGGGATCCCTCGCGTTCAGCCGCGGACCCCTACCGCCCCCACTCCGACCTCAAACGAGTGCGAAGCGGGCGTTTACCGCCACGCAGCCATAGTCAGCCGCCGACGAAATGCTCGCCGCGATCAGACCAACCCGCCCGACCGTCGGTAGGCGATGAGGGAGTTCGCCACAAATGGTCAGTGGACGCTCGGGAACGTTGACGACGGGAGTCAGCCAGGCATGTAGCAGCCAAGGACCCGAAGAGAACGGGCCGGCGGTATCACCTGGACTCACAAGCGGGTCCCCCTCACTCTGACCTGGGGGATTTGGGGCGTACTCGGCTAGAGCGGGTCGATTGCGCCGGGCGCTTCGTCCCTTACGGCTCGGGCCCACGCGGCCAGGAGGTCTGCCTCCCGCCGGTCCGCCCATTCAAGAACGAGCCTGGTCTGACGAGGCGGCAGGCCTCCTCCGAGCACACACCGATCGCGGATAGCGATCTGGACCTCGTACTCGGCGTACTCGGCATGAAAGTGAGGCGGGGAATGATCCCCGAGATACATCCGGATGACGATGCCCGAGAATCTGCAGAGCTCAGGCATCTGCAAGGGCGCTCAGGCCCGGCATGATCTCCTCTACATCCAGTCCGGTGATTTCCAGGTAGATAGCGTCGGCGCAGAGTTCGATGTCCTCAGTCCACCTGATGCTCCGATGCGGTGACACGCTCACGGCCTCGAAGACCCCGGGGGTGTCCCAGACTTTGAAGACTCCCCGTCCAGCGTGCTGCGACAGATCGACTTCGCCTTCCACGCCGTCGCCGAATCGAACCCACAGCTTGAATCCACCCCTCGCCTCCACCTGGAGAGGCCAGAGCTGCTCTGAAGCCATTTGCCCTCCTGGGTGCTTCGCCTGAGCGGTAGGGCGGCCGGACAACCGCCCGAGCCGGAGTTTACCCCGCCGAGGATGGATGCAGGACTGTCGTTCAGCCGACGAGAGCGGATGCGCCCTCGTTGGCCAGCAGCTTGGCCTTGAGATCGGGGCTGTAGCCGTAGTTGCCCACTCCCCCGCTGCTGGGCACCACCCGGTGGCACGGCACCAGCAGCGGCACCGGGTTGCGGGCCATGGCCGTGCCGACCGCCCTGGCCGCCCTGGGCCGGCCCACGATGGCGGCCAGCTCCCCGTAGGTGCGAACCTCGCCGCAGGGGATGCGGGCGGTGGCCCGCAGGACCTCCTGATGGAACGCTGAGCGCGACGACAGGTCGACCGGCACGTCGGTGCGCCCGGCGGCGAGAGCCTCACTGACCCTGGCCACGAGTTTGGGGTCGGGGTCGGGGTCCGGCTCCACGTCGGTGCCCACCTCGTCGCGCATGTAGTCGACGAACCGTCCTGGATCGGGCTCGCTGCCGTCGGAGGTCATCAGGAGACCGGACACCCACCCGTTCGAGTGGGCCACCAGCACCGGTCCCGCGGGACTCTCGGCCATGAACCACAAGTGGGTCTGGGCCGCCCGCTCCATCACGTCGTCGCGTGCGTCGTCGCCCTCGATTGCCGGGCTGGCGTGGTCTGTGATCATGGGCCGAGTCTCCGTTCTGTGATGCTCGAATTACATCGATGAAGGTTCGACTCGGACGGTAACCCCAGCACTCGCGCCGCGCAAGTGCCTCGCGGCTAGCTCAGCTCCGGGATCGCCCAGTCCACGGGCTCGCGCCCCGCGGCTAGGAGGGCTTCGTTGGCCCGGCTGAAGGGCCGGCTGCCGAAGAAGCCGCCCGACGCAGACAGGGGCGACGGATGGGCCGATTCGATCACAGTGTGGCGGCTGGCGTCCACCAGCGCCCTCTTGCGGCGGGCCGAGCCGCCCCACAGGATGAACACCACCCGCTCACCCTTGTCGTTGACGACTCTGATCACCTCGTCGGTGAACGTCTCCCAGCCCCTGCGCTGGTGGCTGGCCGCCTGGCGGGCCCGCACGGTCAGGGTGGCGTTGAGCAGCAGCACCCCCTGGCGGGCCCAGTTCTCCAGCGAGCCGTGGCCGGGCACAGGCGCGCCGACGTCGTGGTGCAACTCGGCGTGAATGTTCTCCAGCGACGGCGGCTTGGCCACCCCGGGGCGCACCGAGAAGCAGAGCCCGTGGGCCTGCCGGGGTCCGTGGTAGGGATCCTGGCCCAGGATCAGCACCTTCACCGAGGCGTACGGGGTGAGGTGCAGGGCCGCGAAGACTTCGTCGTGGGGCGGGAACACCTGGTGCCGGTCCCGCTCGGCCCGCACGAAGTCCTGCAGCTCGCGCCAGTAGGGCTTGTCGAACTCGCCCCGCAGCAGCGGGTTCCAGTCGGTCTTGGGCGCCATCGGCGCCACAGTAGATCGTTCACGTCTACGCGTCTCGCTGGATGAGGGCCGCCGCCGATGCTACAGGAACCTGACTTGCGGTGGTCGGGCTTCAGCTTGCTTCCCACTATGGACAGACCGCTGCTGCTCATCGATCAGGTCAACTCCCCATCTGCAAGAGTGACGTTCGAAAGCGCTTCTGGCTTCGTCCAGCGCCTCGCCGGCATCCTCGGATCTTGCAACGCGCAAGAGCGCCAATCCTGCCAGTCGCAGGGCCCCATGAAGTTCTACCGAGGGGTCAATCGAAAGATAGGCGTGTTCAGCCTCTTCATACTCATCCAATGCACGATGTGCTTCACCCTTCTGAAAGAAGTATGCACCTCGACGGATAGCGCTACTATCCAGTTCTGTCTCAGGGATTCTTTGCAACTCAGCCAATGCGCGGCGCGGTTTGCCCTTACACCGGAGAAGAGCGACCGTTGCGAGCCTACAATAGAAGAGGCCTTGAGCAGAATTGTATTGCCTGTCGCTAGATTCGCCGGAGAAGAAGCATCGCGCCGTTCGGATCTCTTCGAGCGCCTGTCGATAGTTTCTACCGATCTGTATCTCCAGGCAGCCTCGTTCGTAGCTGAGCCATGCTGACCAATGAACCATAGCAATGTGCTCCATTCTGAGGCTAATATGGGCACGAGCTAAAGCAAAATCACCTATAGACCGTGCGGTTTCGACGATCTCAAATTGTGCATGAGCTGCTTCCGTCGCCAAGTCGTGTTGGATTGCCACATGGAGCGCTGATTTCGCCGAGTTAATTGCTTTCTTGTATTCCCCTAACTCCCTTAGGCAGCGCGAACGAGCAATGAGTAGTCGTGCCTGATATACAGGTTTCCTTGCGGACTTGGCCCAGTATGCCAAGCGATCAAGATGGTACTCATGCCTGCTATCGGGAAAATTGATCCCCGCTACCGATCTCGACCGGAAACTCTCAAGGTACGGAGTCGAGTAAGGCAGCGTGAGCGCCATCCGAATCAAGAACTCGCGCGATCCTCGTAGGTGCCGGTCTCGTACCTTGTACCGCAGCGTTGAACGGAGCACATCACGCCACGGAAGGTTAGGTCTTGCTTGCCATCGCCGGCTCCACCAATCTTGCCACATCTGGTCGAGATGTTCTTCAGCGAGACGGCGCTCTCCAGCCATTTCGAAGATCCGGTATCTGGTGGAGGGCCTCACAAGATACAGGTTCAGACCTCGTGCTAGCGGCTCGTAGTCTCCCGGTGGGCCAGGATAGCCATGACCACGGCCATCACCGAAACCACGGTGGTCATTGAGGAATCTCTGGGATCCTTGATCAAGCACCACTCTCTTGTTTCCTTGTGAGACTCCCAACTCATAACGCGATGCGATCTTCCTGACAATGTCCGCGCTGTGTTCGTGCCAAGTTACCGAAGCCGCAACATCGATAGCACGCTTCAGATGTCGGTAAGGTGCAATGTCTTGGCCTGAATAGCCGATGATTGTCAAATGAGATCCGGCACTTTCTTCTACCAGATGAGTGGCATAGTGCTGAGGCCAACTGAGTCTCATATTCTTGCCGCCAAAGAAGAGTCCTTGATCAGACTCCCAACGGCCGCTTTCACCTCTAATAAATGTGCCATGAGGTTTACGTATACGTCCAAGCGCCTCACATTGGGAGGACACAGTCTGACACGTCACAAGTGTGCTACGCGAAGCTTCAACTGCCTCCTCCAGCAGTGTGTCATAGTTTGTCGTCCATATTTTTGCTCCATGATGAAGATAAGTGGCAAGAATATAGTGTATTGCATTTGGCTTTGCCCGGACACTATTGAACATCTCTCGTAACTCAGCGGCGACATCGATCCTCAGTCCCGCCAAAAGGGTCAAGATTGACTCGATTGACACTTGTTCCAGTCTATTCTCGGCTTCTGCGGCGAATTCAAAGGATAATGAATCTCGCGTGGGTGAGAACAACGGTAGGCCGGAAAGGGCGGCTACTCCGCTACCTACGAAGAAGATCTTGTCTGCGTGTATCTTCGAGGCCACGTGTGACTCCCGTACGATGAAGGTGCTCTCGTGCCCCTCGAGGAAGAGGCATGTTTGGGACCGACGCGGCGGGGAGTCCGACGGCCACTGCCGAGCGTTGTGAACTCGAAGATGGACACACAGTCAGCAGGACGCCGTCGGTGCGTACAGGTCACCTCGGGCGTGTGCCCACGATGCTGGCCCGCTCCATGATCCGGACGTCGGGGTAGTAGTCGCTGGCCGCGTAGTGCTGCACGGAGCGGTTGTCCCAGAACACGACCGTGTCCGGTTCCCAGCGGACCCTGAACTGGTACTCGACCACCTTGGCCTGGCCGGCCAGGTGCCCGATCAGCTCGATGCCCTCGTCGAGGTCCATCCCGTCGATATGTGACGTGAAGTAGCAGTTGACGAAGATCAGCTTGCGGCCCGTCTCCGGATGGGTGCACACCACCGGGTGCCGTGCCTGCGGGTACCGGGCCCGGAAGTCCTCCATCTTCCCTTCGGGTACCTGGTGCTTGAAGGCGAGCATGAAGTCGTGAACCGCGAACAGGCCGTCTATGCGCTCCTTGACGTCGTCGTCGAGGCCGTCGTAGGCCGCGCCCATGTCGCTGAACAAGGTGTCGCCGCCGGTGGCCGGGACCTGTATGGCGTGCAGGATGGCCCCCATCGAGGGTACCTCCCGCCAGGTGACGTCATGGTGCCAGCCGTTCTCGAAGCCGCCGGTGTCGACCCCCTTCTCGAAGCGCACCAGCTCGGGATGCTCGGAGTTCCCGGTGATGAACGGATGGATCTCCAGTTCCCCGAAGCGGCGGGCGAAGGCCACGTGCTGGGCCGGGGTGATCGGCTGGCCGCGGAACACCAGCACCTTGTAGTCGAGCAGAGCCTGGCGGATCTCGGCGATCACCTCGTCGGACAGCTCGGCCCCCAGGTCGACCCCTCCGACTTCGGCGCCGAGGGTCACACCCTGGGGCACCACATCGATGTAGGCGAAGTTGGGGTGGGCCAGACGGGCTCGCTCGTCGGCCAGGTGCAGCCACGGTCCGAGATCCAGCCCGTACCGGTCGATGCGGACTCTTCCCGGGGCGATCCGGGACGCGGGGTCAGAGGTTCCGGCCTGCTCGGAGCCGCCATTGGAAGCGACTTCGCTGTCGCCTTCCACGGTGATCGAGGTGGTGGCGGATGACATGGTGGGAATATACCGTTGCAAGCATGGCCAGCGCCGTGGAGGTCACCGATCTCACCGTCAGGTTCGACGAGATCACCGCCCTCGACGCAGTGACCCACACATTCGAACCGGGCACGGCCACGGCGGTGATGGGCGTCAACGGGTCGGGCAAGACCACCATGCTGGAGTGCATGGCCGGGCTGCAGAAGCCCACGTCGGGAAGCATCAGCGGCGTGTCCGAGAACCTGGCCTACGTGTGCCAGCACCTTCCCGCCTGCTGGATGCCGATAACCGCCGGCGAGGTTCTGGCCATGGGCCGCTACGGCAAGCGAGGTCTGCTCGGGCGGCTGAGGGGCGAGGACCGGGCCGCCATGCGGAACGCCGGAGAGCGGCTCGACGTGAACCAGTTCGCTAATCGGAGCTTCGGCGATCTCAGCGGCGGCCAGCAGCAGCGGGTGCGGATCGCCCAGGTGCTGGCGGGCGAGCCCGATGTCCTCATGCTGGACGAGCCGGTGACCGGCCTCGACATTCCCAGCCAGGAGCGGATCCTGGAGGTGATCGACGACTACTCGAGCCGGGGCGCCATCGTGATCATCACCACCCACCACCTCGACGAGGCCCGGCACTGCGATTCGGTGATGCTGATGGCCAACCGGCTGATCGCCGCGGGCGCCCCCGACGAGATGCTCACCGAGGAGCGGCTGCGGGAGGCCTTCGGGGACCGCCTGCTCGGGGACCACGCCGGCCACGACCACGAGCAGGACTTCATCGTGCTCGACGACCACGGCCACCACGGTCATGGGCACGATCCCCACGGGCACGACCATCATGGAACCGGTCACACCCATGGCCACAGTCACGACCACGACCACAGCCATCACGGACACGGCCACGAGCATGGCCATCACGGCCATCAGGGCCACGGACCCCACGCCCATTAGAGACATCGAATGGGCAGATGCTGCCGCCTCGCGGTGCGGCGTGGCCACCGCTTCGTGCGTCTGACGGTGCGATGACGCTGGCTCGGTGCGATATCGCTGTCATCGGGGCGGGCCCGGCCGGCGCGGCCGCAGCCATCCGGGCCGCCCGAGGCGGCGCCCGGGTGACAGTCTTCGAGAAGGGCCCGCCCGGTCGGGACAAGGTGTGCGGCGACGGCCTCACCCCCCGAGCCGTGTTTGCTCTCAAGGAACTCGGCATCGCCCTCGACGGCGCGCACCGGATCGACGGCCTGAGGATGATCGCGGGCAGCACCCGGCGAGAGCTGCTATGGCCCGCCGACAATCGATTCGGAGCCCACGGAGCGGTGTGGCCCCGTCGGGTGCTGGACAAGCATCTCGTCGAAGCGGCCGAAGAGGCCGGCGCGGAGATCCGGTGGAACGCGGAGGTGATGCCCACCCTCGCTGACGGCGGCACAGTCGTCGGCGTGGAGGGCGCCCATGGTGGCGGGCGCTGGCTGGCCGACCTGGTCGTACTGGCCACCGGCGCCCCGGGAGCGGCAGCCCGTGTGCTCGGCGCTGGGAGAGTCGACGCGGAACCCTTCGGACTCGCCATCCGGACCTACGCCGAGAGCCCCCGCCACGCCGACCGGCACCTTGAGGCCTGCCTCACCCTGCGAGGCGCTGAGGGCGGATGGGTCCCCGGCTACGGGTGGATGTTCCCGGCCGGTGACGGCACGGTGAACATCGGGGCCGGCTCCATGTCCACCATGAAGGGCTTCCGAAGGCTCAACCTCAACCAACTGTTGAACGACTACCGGGATCTCGTGGCCGAGGAGTGGGAACTGGGCGACTACCTGGAGCGGCCCCGGGCCTGGAGGCTGCCCATGAGCACCATCCGCCGCCACGGCCCAGGGTGGGCCGCGGTGGGTGACGCGGCCGGGCTGATCAACCCGATGAACGGCGAGGGCATCGACTATGGCTTGGAGTCCGGGATGATCCTGGCCGATCTGTTTCTCGATGATCCGGCCGCCGCCCCCAGCGCCTACGACCGCATCATCGGAGAGCGCTTCGATGGCTTTCTGCGCACCGGGCGGCGCTTCAGCTTCCTGATCGGTCATCCCTGGATTCTGCGAAACGGCCTGCGGCTGGCCGTGGGTACTCAGACCGTCGCCAACATCACCCTCCAGGTGATGGGCAACCTCATCGATGGCGACACGGAGGGGCTGGCGCCGCGAGTCCTCGACGTAGTCGACCGGGGCCTCAGGCTCGCCGACCCGCTGCTGCGCCGGACCCGCGCGGCCGCCTAGAGCTGAGCGGGTGGCATGAGCACAAGGCAGGAGGTCGGGTTGCCGGACCGAGCGGCCGGTGAGGGCAGCGAGGATGAGCCGGAAGCACGGCTCGACGGCCCGCTGGGAGAGCTCGACTCCGCCCTGCGTGGCGACATCCGGCGTATCGGCGCCCAACTCGGCGACACGCTGGTGCGCCAGCACGGTCCCGGGCTGCTCGAACGGGTGGAGCAAGTGCGCGGCCTGGCCCGAGGTCTGCGCCGCAGCGACGAGGACAGCACGGCGCTGGCCGAACTGCTGGCCGATGTGGACGTGGCCCAGGCCGGCCTTCTCGCCAGGGCCTTCACCGTCTACTTCCACCTTGCCAACACCGCCGAGCAGGTGCACCGCATCGACGACCTCACCGAGAAGCGAGCGGCCGGCTCCAACCGCTTCGGCGAGATGGTCGGCCGGCTGCGAGAGATGGGTTACGCCGACGACGAGATAGTCGCCACGGTCAACTCGGCCGAGCTGCGGCCGGTGTTCACCGCCCATCCGACCGAGGCGTCGCGCCGGTCGATCCTCGACAAGCTGGCCGAGATCTCCAGCCTGATCGAGCAGCGGGCCCAGGCCGGGGCCGACGACACGGCCCGCCGCCGCGTGGACCGCAGGGTGGACGAGTTGATCGACGCCATCTGGCAGACCGACGAGTTGCGCCGGCAGCGTCCCGACCCGGTGGACGAGGCCCGGTCGATCCTCTACTTCCTCACCGAGATCGCGGTGGAGGGTGTGCCCGAACTGCTCGACGACATCGACTCCGTGCTCGAGTCTGTGGGAGGGGAACTCGATCCCGACCGATCGCCCATCCGCTTCGGTTCATGGGTGGGCGGCGACCGGGACGGCAACCCCAACGTCACCCCGGCCACCACCGTGGAGGTGCTCGAGTTCCAGCGTCACCGGGCCCTGCGTATCCTGGTGGAGGAGATCGAGGGGCTGTCGTCGGAGTTGAGCGTGGGACTGGCGGTCTGCGGCGTCTCCGAGGAGCTGGCCGAGCGGCTGGCGGCCGACCGCGAGCAGTTCCCCGACGTCACGGCCCGGTTCGACACGCTCAGCGCGGGCGAGCCCTACCGCCAGAGGCTGGCAGTGGTCCACCGGCGCCTGACCGAGACGGACCAGCCGGCGCCGGGAGCCGGGGCCTACCGCTCGGCCGACGAGCTGGCCCACGATCTGGCGGTGATCGCGCGATCGTTGGAGGCCAACCACGGCCTACTGCTGGCCCACGGCCGGCTGGCCCGGGTCCGGCGCATCGTGGCCATGATCGGATTCGACCTCGCCACCCTGGACATCCGCGAGCATTCCGAGCGTCATCACCGGGCCCTGGCCCGCCTGTTCGCGCCGCTGGGGATCGACTACGGCGGGCTCTCACCGACCGAGCGGGCCGAACTGCTCGCCGGTGAGCTGGCCGGCCCCCGGCCGCTGGCGCCGCGCGGTCGGTCCTTACCGGACGGCGTGGAGGACGTGCTGGAGTTGTTCCGGGTATTGCGCCGTCAGATGGACCTGCGGGGCGACCAGATAGTGCGCAGCTACATCGTGTCCATGACCCGGGGCGTCGATGACGTTCTGGCGCCGGCCGTTCTGGCCCGGGAGGCCGGGCTCGTCGACCTGACCGCGGGAGTGGCCCGGCTGGGGTTCGTGCCCCTGTTCGAGACCATCGACGACCTGCGCTCGGTCGGGCCGGTCCTGCGGGATCTGCTGGCACTGGAGCCCTGCCGGCGCCTCGTCGAGTTGCGGGGCGGCGTCCAGGAAGTGATGGTCGGCTACTCAGACTCCAACAAGGACGGCGGGATCACGACGTCGCAGTGGGAGATCCACAAGGCGCTGAGGGCCATCGCGGAGGTCTCGGACGCCACCGGGGTTCAGATAACGGTGTTCCACGGCCGGGGAGGCACCGTCGGGCGGGGCGGGGGACCCACCCACGCGTCGATCCTGGGCCAGCCGCCCGGTGCGGTGCGCGGCTCGGTCAAGATCACCGAGCAGGGCGAGGTGATTGCCGACAAGTACGGGCTGCCCCGGCTGGCTCATCGCAACCTCGACCTGGCCTTCGCAGCTGTGGTCGAGGCGTCGATGGCCCACCGTTCGCCCCGCCACAACCCCGCGGTGACCCGGCGGTGGGACCAGGTGATGGAGGTCGCCTCCGGCGCGGCCTACGACGCCTACCGGGCCTTCCTGCAGGCCCCCGGCCTGGTCGAGTACTTCCAATCGTCCACTCCGGTCGAGGAGCTGGCCGAGATGAACATCGGCTCCCGCCCGGCCCGGCGCAGCCGCGCCGACGAGGGGATCGACGGGCTGCGGGCCATCCCCTGGGTGTTCGGCTGGACCCAGTCCCGCCAGATCGTGCCGGGCTGGTTCGGAGTCGGCGCAGGGCTGGCTGCGGCCCGCTCCGCCGGCATGGGGTCGGAGCTGGACGACATGTACGAGTCCTGGCAGTTCTTCCGCACGTTCGTGTCCAACGTGGAGATGACCTTGTTCAAGACCGACCTGGCCATCGCCCGCCACTATGTGGCCACACTCGTGGAACCGGCCCTGCACTGCCACTTCGACGCGGTGTGCGCCGAGTACGACCGGACGGTGGCCGAGGTCACCGCGCTCACCGGCAGGGGTCTGCTCGAGGACCTTCCCATCCTGCGCCGCACGCTGGAGGTGCGCGACGCCTATCTCGACCCGATCAACGTGCTGCAGGCCGACCTCCTGGCCCGGCACCGGGCAGGACGGGCCGGACGCTCCGCTGAGGACGAACTGCTGCTCCGCACGCTGCTGCTCACCGTCAACGGGGTGGCCGCCGGCATGCGCAACACCGGTTGAGCACTGGCTACGGCCGAACCGTGAATTCAGGCCATAGCGTAATGAAGTGCTGACGGCACCGGCGGCGCTTGAAGGGATGCCGAGTCTTGACGGATGGAAGCCGATGCGGCGGCTGGCGAGACGACTGAGGTCGATGATGGCGACGGCATCTCCCCGAGACGATGGCGACAACCCCATGCCGTGCGGCGACGAGATCGACAGTTCCTCGGATACCGAGCGCGGCGGCCGAAAGCCGTGGCAGAGCCGTGGCAGAGCCGAGGACGCGGTCCGGGCGACGAAGCGCCACACCGTCGCGGCTGCCAAGGCTGCCGCCGAGGGCGCGGAGGTGGCGTCGAAGGCGACGAAGCGCCACACCGTCGCGGCTGCCAAGGCTGCCGCCGAGGGCGCGGGGGTGGCGTCGAAGGCGACGAAGCGCCACACCGTCGCGGCTGCCAGCGTCGTGCAGGGGATGGTCGCCGGGGCAGGAGCGCAGATCAACCAGGTTGTGCAGTCGGCGGTGTCCGGTTCGGCGTCGGTGTACGACAAGGCACTCGACGCGAACTATCTGGATCCGCTGCTGCGGGCCGACACGGGCGGCAGCTACCACCGGCTCTTCGACGGCGGCCACACGATCGCCGGCGCGGTGCGGGCGGTGAACGAGGCCCCCATCGACGACACGCTGACACGCCAGACGCTCGGCACCGTGGAGGCGCTGCTGCGCGACGTGTCCACCGAGCGGGGCCTGCCCCTGGCCACCTGGGACAAGGCGACGTTCGACTCGGTGGCCCAGACCCTCGACAGCAGCCTGGGCATCCCCAAGCGGTGGCTCTACGACATCAACACCTTCGACGCTGGCGAGGTGCTCGGAGCGACCGTGGGCGTGGTGGCGGTCGCGTTGAACTGGAACCGGGCCGACACCGAGCAGTTCGCCCAGGTGGCCGCTGGCATGGGACTGTCGGCCGCGGTGGGCCTCAACCCGCTGCTGCTGATGGTCACGGTCGCGGCGGCGGCCCAATCGTTCAACAAGGCCCGCGGCAGCGGCGGCTACAGCGCCCTTGCCGACGGCGCGTTCAAGGGCGCGGCCACCTCGGGGGCGTCGCTGGGCGCGGTTGCGGCCCTCACCGCCGCCGGGGGACCGGCTGGCGCCGGGCTTCTCGCCGGGATGGTGGCCGGGGTGCTCGTTCACCAGACCGTCAAGAACGTCAGCGTCGCCGAGATCACTGGGTATGTGACGGCGCGGGTAGCGGCCCTCGCCCCGACCGTCGCCGCATGGGCCCAAGACGTCCTAAGCCGAGACGACGCCGACCCGGCCGACCGGGCGGTCGCGCAGGAGATTCTGGCGCTGCCGAGCGTGACCGCCGCCACCGAGGCCGCCACCCCTATCGTCGGCGTTCTCAACGAGACGCTCGCCGACCAGTCGGGCGAGGCAAGTCTGTACTAGTCGTTTGTGGCATCGGTGGCTTCCTGCCGCACGAGCCGACCGCCACCGATCCCGGTGCGCGCTACACGGAGGGGCTGGCGGCCAGGCGCTCGGCTTCATCGATGTAGTCGCTGGTCCCGCGGATCAAGCGGAGCGCATCTTCGAGCGGGTCGCACAGACCCGAGCAGAAGCAGTCGCTGTGCAGTTCGTTGGCTGGCGAGATCTTCCGCGCCTAGCTGGCGCCTGCCTATGCGTTTGGCAACGACGATGGCGCCACGCTGAGGCTCTCGGCCGCGGCACCGGCGTGGAGGCGGCGATCCCAAACGGCCATGATCACATCGGCAGCACCCATCTCAAGGGCGCTGGCAAGGTGGACCGCATCGACGCCGCGAAGTCCGTGGCGCTTGGCCAGCCGGCCCGCGGACCGCTCCACCGGTGGAGTGAGCTCTACGGGCCTCATCGCCGCCCACAGAACCTCCCAGTGCCGCTCGCACGACGCCAGGCTGTGTTCATCCAGGTCGTGGTTGCGTCCCGCGGCGGCCAGCGCAGCACACACCTCTGGATAGGCCATCCGGCTGGAGACCGCCGCGTCGCAGCCGTCCCAAAGCGCGGCGGCGGTGTCGCTGCCGGACTCCTCTACCAACAGCTTCACGAGCGCGCTGGCATCGAAATAGACGATTGCCACCGATCAGTGCCGCTGCTCGCTCACCAATTCCGAGACCGGACGGCGGGCCCGCGGCCGCGGTTGTCCAGTCGCAGCGGGCCGGTCACCGCGAGCAGGTCTGGCGATGATCCCCCGGGCGGTGAGGGACTCGATCGTCGAGACGGTGTCGACTCCGAGGAGCCGGGCGACTGGTACGCCTCGCTCAGTGACTACTACTTCCTTGCCGTCTCGGACCTGTTCGAGCCAGTGGCTCAAGTGGGCCCGCAACTCGGTAACTGCAACGTCCATTCCTCTAGTGTACAACTCAGTTCATCCAATCTGTACATGTCGGTGCGCGCGGTTGGGCCGAGCCGAGTTCATGGCCAGCACCTGCCGCCGGCCTGGATCCGACGCCGGTCGGTTGCTCAGAAATATACTTGCTTATCATGTAAATGGTTGACAGATGTCATAGGGGTGTGCGACAATAGGTCCATGGCGATCGAACTGGTCGAGCGGCTTGATGAGGCAGCCTCGGAATTGCTGGCGTACCTCAAGAAGGGCGAGATCTCCTCGGAGGAGGCGCTCGAGGTGCTGTCAGGGACCAGGTCGGTGCGCGGCAGGCTCGACACGGTTCAGGCTCTAGCCGCGGCGAGCGTGGCCGGCAGCCGCAACCACGGCGACGGCGGCGCTGATGTGCTCGCCGAGAGCACCGGGACGTCCAGGCACGATGCCCGCAGCCAAGTGCGGACCGTCGAGGCGATCGGTTCTATGCCTGCGGTGCAGGATGCTGTCGAGGACGGTCGGGTGTCTCTCGCCAACGCCAAGCATCTCGCCGACGCGCTCGACAAGACCAGCGCCGCGGAGGTCGAGTCTGATGGCGAGCTGCTCGCCAAGGCGGAGTCGCTGCGGCCCGAGCAGTTCGCCAAGGAGGCCAAGCGGTGGACCGCAGAGCGTCAGGCCGACGATGGCGAGGCGCAGTACCGCCGCCTGCGGGCCCGGCGGGCGGTGCGGGTCTGGAACGGCGACGACGGCATGGTGCATCTGTACGGGCAGTTCGATCCGGTGACCGGCCGGCGCATCCGCAACCGGCTCAACCGCGACGCCCACCGCCTGCTCGACGCCGACAAGCGGCAAGCCCGCGGCCTGTCCGCAGTCGGCGACGGCCGCGCCCTGCATGGCGCCGACGAGGGCCACGCCCGAGCAGGCGGCGAGACACGTTCGCTGAAGCAGTGCATGGCCGACGCGCTGGAGAACATGACCCGAGCCACCACCGGCGGCGGCAAGCCCTACGCCGACATCGCGCTGGTGGCCCAACTCGACCCCGACACCGAGAAGCTGATGGCCTCCACCGCTGACGGCGACCCGCTTCCCGCTTCGGTGATCGAGCGTCTCGCGGGCGAGTCGTCATGGTTCGGGCTGGTGCTCAGCGCCAAGGGTGTGCCCATGTGGAAGGGCCGCAACACCAGGAAGGCCACCGAGTCGCAATTCCAGGCGCTGATGGCCCTCTACGGCGGCTGCGGCGGCTGCGGCGAGCCAGACGAGAACAAGGTGCACGCCCATCACATGAACCCCTTCGCACGCGGCGGCGGCACCGACCTCGACAACCTCATACCACTGTGCTGGAGCTGTCACAACAAGATCCACGACCACGACTGGCAAGTCGTGGATGCCGGCGACGGCAAACACACGATCAGACCCCCGGACCGCATCCACCACGGCCCGGCGCGCCTACCCGACGCCGCTCCCCTGTTCGCCCCATCCGAGCCGACAGCCGCCACTGTTCCCAGGCCCGCGGTCGGGTCCGGTGGCCGGAGCAGAGCCGGGCCTACCGGGCCGCAAGCCGCCCGAGCCGCACTCCGAGCGGCGCGGCCGCCTCAAGGGACCTACGGAACGACGCAGCCAGTAACAGGCCGAGCGAAGCGGCACTTGCTGAGACAAACGACGTTAGATCAGCTCGAAGTCTGCTGGGTTCGGGGCGCGTGTCTGGCGCCAGTAGTCGATCAGCGGTAGCGGCCAGTTCTGGGCGATCCGGCCGCTTGGGCTCTTGTACCAGCTGTTGACCGGCGAGATGCCCCACGCCATCTGCGAGTTGTGCTCGTCCATCCTTGCGGCGTAACGGTCGTAGGCTTCGGGCCGGCAGTCCATGGCCGCCGCGCCCTGTGAGGCCAGGAGGCGCAGGCACTCGACCACGTAGTGGGTCGCGCACTCCGCGAAGTAGATGATGCTGCCGTTGACGACGATGTTGGTGTTGGGTCCGTAGATACAGAACAGGTTGGGGAACCCGGGGACGCACACCCCGTTGTAGGCGCGGGCGTCGCCATTCCACGTCTCGTGCAGGTCGGCACCACCGCGCCCGGTCACCTGCATCGGCATCAGGAACTCCGAGGCCCGGAAGCCGGTGCCGAACACGATCACGTCGGCTCGGTGAAGGCGCCCGCCGGCTCCCCGCACGCCCTCCGGTTCGATGCGCTCGATGGCGTCGCTGACCAGTTCGACGTTGGGCCGCTTGAGGGTGTCGGCCCAGATGCCGTTGTCAAGCACCACCCGCTTGGCCCCTACCGGGTAGTTGGGCACGACCTTCTCCAGCAGGTCCGGCCGGTCGCCGAACTGCGACCTCAGGTAAAGGGTCAGCAGGCGGCGGGTCTCTTCGTTGCGGCGGCTCACAGCCTGATCAAGCGGTCCGTCCCAGGCCGGGTCTCGCCGCAGCGCACCGACGGTGCCCTCGTGGGTGCACCAGAACAGCCGCAGCCGGAACCAGTGGGCGTAGCCGGGGATCAGCCGGAAGAGCTCCAGCAGGCCGTCGGCCAGCGGCTGGTGGTAGACGGGCCGCGGGATCAGCCACGGCGGCGTGCGCTGGAACACCGTGACGTGGGCTGCGTCGGTGGCGAGGTGCGGGATGAACTGCAGAGCGCTGGACCCCGTGCCGATCACGGCCACCCGCAGGCCGTCCCAGTCGATGTCGTGGCGCCACGAGGAGCTGTGGAACTTCTCCCCCGCGAAGTCGTCCATCCCCTCGATGTCGGGCATCAGCGGCCGGTTGAGCTGGCCGACTGCGGACACGACTGCCCCGGCCGTGACAGCCTCCCCGCCGTCCAACTCCAGGGTCCAGCGCCGGGCCTGCTCATCCCAGGACATCCCGTCGACGCCGGTGCCGAAGCGGATGCGGTCGCGGATGCCCCAGCGGCGGGCGCAGTCCCGGAAGTAGTCGAGCAGGACCGGTTGGCTGGAGTGGTACTCGGGCCAGTCCGGACGCTGCTCTCCGGCGTATGAGTACACGTGGTTGAACACGTCCACCCGGCAGCCCGGGTAGGTGTTCTCCAGCCAGGTGCCGCCCACGTCGCGGTTCTTCTCGAGGACGACGCAGTCCACTCCGGCCTGCTTGAGCCGGTGGGCGGCCAGGATGCCCGACATCCCCGCCCCGATCACGGCTACCGGGTGGCCGACGGACCCCTCAGGCGGCCACTCCCCCGCCGTGATCGGCTCCGGCACCCGCAAGTCCCCGGTGACGGCCAGTTCCTCGGCGAGCATCCTCCGGTAGCCGTCGTCGAGGTCGGCGCCGGTGAGCCAGTCGATCAGGGGCGGAACCAACTCGTTGGCGGGTCCGGCTCTGCCTCCGGCCGGGGCCAGGACATGCTCGATGCCTCGTGTTGCGAGGCCTCTGGCTCGCTCGACCTGTTGCTCGTCCCAGCCGCCGTCGGGCTGGAGGGCCAGATCCGGGTTCAGCCACAGGTCTCCGGGCACCAGGCCGGGATCGCCGGTGGCGTGGGCCAGCGCGGCCAGAAGGCTGGGAAGGTCGGCGGCTTCCAGCAGCCGCTCGACCTGCTCGGCATCCATTCCGCTTCCTGCCGGGATTCAGAGCGAGCGCTGCTGGGCGCGAGCCCGTCGTGCTGCAGCGGTGCCGTTCCCGCTCTTGTTCGCTTCGCTCACGGGCCGCCTCGCTGGGCGCTCCGCCGGTCTGCTCACGGATCTCCCCTACCCGCTCGGCCTCTAGTGGTCCGTCGCTGAAATGATCGGGGCGTCCGGAGCGCTCTCAAGCAGGGTCTCGGTCCTGCTGCGCTGCCCTAGCCATTTCGACGACACAGCACTAGGACCGGTCGAAGGTGATGACCTCGCCCCGGTTGATGCTCACCCAGTCGCGGGCCTCGATGTAGGGGCGGAAGGTGTCGGCGATCACGTTCTCGTCGTCGCGGGACTTGGGTCGCTGGATCTCGTAGAGGTGCGGGAATTCCAGCCATGCCGTGACCGCACCCCAGAGGCGCAGGGCCTCGGCGCCGGTCGGCGGGTCGATCAGCACCGGCCCGAACAGGGCCTGGTCGCCGAAGAACAGCGTCGGCACGCCGAAGCCGCCCGCGGCCACCACCCGGTCGTGCTCGGCCTTGACCACGTCGTGGGTGCTCTCGTCGTCCAGCGCGACATCCACCGTGGCCGGGTCGAGGCCGATCTCTCCCAGAAGCGCCCGGGCCACGTCGGGCTCGTGAACCCGGAGCCCCTCCTCGTGCAGGGCCCGCCCGGAGCGCTCGTACCAGGCGTCGAGATGATCCATGCTCCGGCGGCGCAGCACCGCGCCGATGCGCATGAGCGACCAGCCGTAGGACCAGGGCCGCTCCCACGGGTGCTTCTTGCCCTCGAAGCGGTTGATCTCCTCCAGACTGAAGAAGCGCCAGTTGATCTCCAGGCCGTTCTGGCTGCGCACGTCCCGGATCCACTTCGATGTCTGGTAGGCCCACGGGCACAGCACGTCGAAATGGAAGTCCACCACGCTGGTGTCGACGGTGTCACTCATGGCGCCCATCATGGCACGGGTCCCGTCCCGCCCCACCCCGGTCAACTCACCCGTCGGCCCGACGATGGCCGTACGATGGCCGTACGATGGCCGTACAACAGATGTACACTCGCTTCTGGACGAGAAGGAACCACAGAAGGGGTAGGTGGGCACCGTGGCTTTCACCGACAGTCGCACTAGAAGCGCGAGGCTCGAGGTGCGCATGACTCCGGAGGACCGCAAGCTGATCGACGACGCCGTGGCAGCGTGCGGAACGGGCCTCACGGACTTCGTGGTGTCCAGCCTCCGAATAGCCGCGCATGAGGCACTCGCCGATCGCACCGTCTTCGTCCTCGACGCTGAGGCCCAGCGTGCTTGGGAGGAGATGAACGAGCGACCCGTCCGCGATCTCTCGGGGCTGCGAGAGTTGATGGCGCGCCCTTCGCCGTTCGCTGACGCGTGACGTTTCAGTACCGGTCACCGCGCCTGCTGGAGCCGGCCGACGATCTCTCAGGCTTCGTGTGCCGATCAGAGCAGCAGACCGACTGGTTGAGGCGTCACGCTCGCCGATCCCACGCGGCCGGCACCAGCAAGGTGCTTGTGGTCACGCTCGCCGACAGGACCGAGGTGGCCGCCTACTACGCGTGGTGCATGGCGAGCATCGCGGCCGCGGAGACCCCGGCAAGATTGCGCAAGGGCGCGGGCCGATATCCACAGCCGGTGGCTCTGCTCGCCCGACTCGGCGTGTCGGCGCACCACGAGGGCCGGGGCCTCGGTGCCGGGCTTCTCGCAGACATCATGCGCCGCGCCGCCGCGGCGGGGCACGCGATCGGGTGCCGGGGCCTGCTGGTACACGCCGAGACGGAGGCCGCCCGGGACTTCTATCTGCACCTGGTACCGGAGTTCGAACAGTCCCCCACCGATCCGCTCCATCTCGTGCTGATGATGAAGGACATTCTCAGGCAGCTCAAGGATTGACGCTACGGTCCGTTCGGCTGGGTCACATTCCGTCGGTCCCGAGTGGCGAGGAGCCCACGGGGCGCAGTCGAGCGCCTCGGACGCGGCGTGTCACCGCTACACGCGGACGCGGGGCCGGTGCTGGAGGCGTGCTGCGGTAGTTTTTCTACAGTGAAGATCGACGCCGGCGGCCCGGCCGGCCTGCCCCGCCTGCTGGCACCCGCGCTGCCGACGGCGGTGAACGCGGGCAGCGAGGCGTTCCGCCAGAACCGCGACGACGTGCTGGAGCAGCTCGCCGAGATCGAGGAACTGCTCGCCGAGGCCGATGCGGGAGGCGGTCCGGCTTCGATGGAGCGGCTGCGGTCGCGGGGCAAGCTGCCCATCCGGGAGCGCATCGCCAACGTGATCGACCCCAACAGCCCGTTCCTGGAGATCAGCGCGCTGGCCGCCTACCACTCCGACTACACCATGGGCGGAGGGATGGTGGTGGGCGTCGGAGTGATCGGCGGCAACGAGTGCGTGATCATGGGCAACGACCCCAGCGTGCTGGCCGGCGCCCTCACCCCGTACGCCAGCAAGAAGTGGATGCGGGCCCTGGAGATCGCCCGCGACAACCACATCCCCTACGTGAGCTTCGTCGAGTCGGCCGGCGCCGACCTGCGCCTCGGGGGCAGCGACGGAGGCGGCTCGCAGTTCACCGGCGGGGGCAGCAGCCGGGTCCAGACGACTCATTTCGCGGAGTCGGGCCGGTTCTTCTACGAGATGATCGAGCTGTCCAAGATGCGCATACCCACGGTGTGCGTGGTGTTCGGGTCGTCCACTGCCGGAGGCGCCTACCAGCCGGGCCTGTCCAACTACAACATCGTGGTGGCCGATCAGTCCAAGATCTTCCTGGCCGGCCCGCCGCTGGTGAAGATGGCCACCGGCGAGGAGTCCGACGACGAGACCCTGGGCGGTGCCCGCCTCCACGCCGAGATCTCCGGTCTGGGCGACTACTTCGCGACCGACGAGATGGACGCCATCCGCATGTGCCGCGAGGTGGTGTCGCACCTCAACCGCCGCAAGCCCCATCCGGGCCCGACCATGGCCGCCGATCCGCCGGTCCATGATCCCGGGGAACTGCTGGGGCTGGTGAGCCGGGACCTGCGCCAGCCCTTCGACATGCGCGAGGTGATCGCCCGGGTGGTGGACGGCTCCCGCTTCGAGGAGTACAAGGCCCGCTACGGGACGACGCTGGTGTGCGGCTGGGCGTCGATCTGCGGCTACCCGGTGGGGATCCTGGCCAACAACGGCGTGCTCTACCCCGACTCGGCCCAGAAGGCCGCCACCTTCATCCAGCTGTGCAACCAGATCGACGTCCCGCTGGTGTTCCTCCAGAACATCACCGGCTTCATGGTCGGGCGGGACTACGAGGCCGACGGCATGGTGAAGAAGGGCTCGCAGATGATCAACGCGGTGACCAACTCCACGGTCCCCCATCTGACCGTGATCATCGGGTCTTCATACGGCGCGGGAACGTACGGCATGTCGGGGCGGGCCTTCGGCAACCGCTTCACCTGGCTGTGGCCCACGGCCAAGATCGCGGTGATGGGCCCCAAGCAGATCGCCGGGGTGATGTCGCAGGTGCGCCGGGCCCGGGCAGCCCGCAAGGGCGAGCCCTTCGACGAGGAGGAGGACGCCCGGATCGTGGCCCAGGCCGAGGCCATCCAGGAGCGGGGCTCGCTGGCGCTGCGGGCCACCGGCGCCATCAGCGACGACGGGATCATCGACCCCCGCGACACCCGCAACGTGCTGGGCATGTGCCTGTCGGTGGTCGGCAACCGGCCCATAGCCGGCACCGAGGGCTACGGGGTGTTCCGGCTGTGAGCCCCCGGAATTGGCAGCGTTTTGTGCCCTATATGGGGCATTCTGCTGCCAATTCGCGGCGGGTGTTCGGTCTTTCGCGGAATTGGCAGCGTTTTGTGCCCTATATGGGGCATTCTGCTGCCAATTCGCGGCGGGTGTTCGGTCTTTGGCGGAATTGGCAGCGTTTTGTGCCCTATATGGGGCATTCTGCTGCCAATTCGAGTGGGGGCCGGTTGTGACGGGGATCGGCACGCTGCTGGTGGCCAATAGGGGCGAGATCGCCCGCCGGGTGTTCCGCACGGCGCGGGCAATGGGCATGCGCTGTGTGGCCGTGTTCTCCGACGCCGACGCCGCCGCCCCGTTCGTGGCCGAGGCCGATGTGGCGGTGAGGCTGCCCGGCGGCTACCTCGACGGCGACGCGGTGGTGGCCGCCGCGGTCGATGCCGGCGCCGACGCGGTGCATCCGGGCTACGGCTTTCTGGCTGAGAACGCCGGCTTCGCCCGGGCCGTTGCCGCCGCCGGCCTGGTGTGGGTAGGTCCGGGCCCGGAAGCCATCGAGACCATGGGCGACAAGCTGGCGGCCAAGGCCGCGGCCGCGGCCGCGGGGGTGCCCACGCTGCCGGCTTCGGAGGACCCCGATGACCCCGGCGACGTCGGCTTCCCGCTCATGGTCAAGGCGGCCGCGGGCGGCGGCGGCAAGGGCATGCGCCTGGTGTCGGATCCTGCCGACCTCGGCGAGGCGGTGGCTGCGGCCCGACGCGAGGCCATGGGCGGCTTCGGCGACGACACCGTGTTCCTCGAGCGCTACCTGCGGCGCTGCCGCCATGTGGAGGTCCAGATCCTGGGGGACTCCCACGGCAACGTGGTCCATCTCGGCGAGCGGGAGTGCTCGATCCAGCGCCGCCACCAGAAGATCATCGAGGAGTCCCCCTCCCCTGCCGTGGACGACGGCTTGAGAGCGGCCATGGGCGACGCCGCGGTGCGGCTGGCCTCCTCCATCGGCTACCGCTCGGCCGGCACGGTGGAGTTGCTCCTCGACGACGACACCGGCGAGTTCTTCTTCTTGGAGGTCAACACCCGCTTGCAGGTGGAGCACCCGGTGACGGAGGAGGTCACCGGGATCGACCTGGTCCGCGAGCAGTTGCGGATGGCGGCCGGCGAGCCGCTGGGCTACACCCAGGCGGACATCGCCTTCGCGGGCCACGCCGTCGAGGCCCGGCTCTACGCCGAGGATCCGGTTGCAGGCTTCCTGCCCGCGGTGGGCACCCTGGCCGCCTTCGCTCCCTCGGCCGACCCGGCCGTCCGGTGGGACAGCGGCGTGGAGGCCGGCAGCGAGGTCGGGCTCGACTTCGACCCGATGCTGGCCAAGGTCATAGCCCACGCCCCCACCCGGTCCGAGGCGGCCGGGCGCCTCGCCCTGGCCTTGGAGCGCCTGCACATCGGCGGTGTGACCACCAACCGCCACTTCCTGGCGGCTGCGCTCCGCTCGGAGTCCTTCCTGGCCGGCGACACCACCACCGACTTCGTCGAGCGGGTCGACCCGAGCCGGGCCGCCGCCCTCACCCCTGCCGAGTGCCGGCACGCAGCGGTGGCCGCCGCCATGTGGCTCCAGGCCGCCGAGCGGCGGGAGGCCCGGACACTGGCTTGGATGCCCAGCGGGTGGCGCCACGGCCGCCTCCCGCCCGAGCGGGCGGATCTGGCCGTCGAAACGGCTGCTGGCTCCGTCGCTGTGACCGTCGCGTACCGGCCCCGGCGCGACGGCTCCCTCACCGTCCGGGCCGAATGCGCCGGTGCTGTAGTAGAGGCTGGGGCTTCCGTCGCGGTCGGGTCGTCTGGAGGGGGTCGCGCTGAGCAGCCAGCCGGTGCTGTAGTAGAGGCTGGGGCTTCCGTCGCGGTCGGGTCGTCTGGAGGGGGTCGCGCTGAGCAGCCAGCCGGTGCTGTAGTAGAGGCTGGGGCTTCCGTCGCGGTCGGGTCGTCTGGAGGGGGTCGCGCTGAGCAGCCAGCCGGTGCTGTAGTAGAGGCTGGGGCTTCCGTCGCGGTCGGGTCGTCTGGAGGGGATCGCGCCGTACGACGAGCCGTCGAGGCCACGGCGACGATCGCGGCCTGGCGGTCCGACGGGCTCGACCTGGAGTGGGATGGACGCCGGGTCCGGTATGCAGTCACCGCCGACGGCGAGAGGCTGCACCTGACCGGCGACTCCGAGACGGTGACGGTGGCGGTGGTGCCCCGCTTCGGTGCTCCCGACCACGGCCTGGTGGCCGGCGGGTTCGCCGCGCCCATGCCGGGCGTGATCATCGAGGTGCGGGTCGCCGCGGGCGAGCAGGTGGCCGCGGGCAGCACCCTGGTGGTGATGGAGGGCATGAAGATGGAGCACCACGTCAGCGCCCCGTGCGACGGCACAGTCGTCGAAGTGCTGGTCAACCCCGGGGACCAGGTGGACAACGGCTCGCTGCTGCTGGTGTTCGAAGCGGCCGAGGCCGGAGGGACCGCCGGTGGCTGAGCGCGAGCGCGAGTCGACGCGGGATCCCCGCGGCGAGAGATCCCGTTTCCCGCTCCTGTTCGCTGCGCTCACGGGCCGCTCAGGCCACGGCCTCGCTCGCCGCCGCGCCGAAGTCCCATGACGTCGCGGCCCGTTCGCTCGGTCTCTGAGCCGATCCGGATCGCCAACTGTTCGGGCTTCTATGGCGACCGGCTGTCGGCCGCGGCCGAGATGGTGAACGACGGGCCCATCGACGTCCTCACCGGTGACTGGCTGGCCGAGCTGACCATGCTGATACTGGCCCGCACCCGCTCCAGACGGCCCGGAGGAGGTTACGCCCGCAGCTTCGTCAAGCAGATGGAGCAGGTGATGGGCACTTGTCTGGACTCGGGCATCAAGGTGGTGTCCAACGCGGGGGGACTCGATCCCCGCGGCTGCGCGCAGGCGGTCGCAGAGGTGGCCGAGCGGCTGGGCCTGAGCCCGAGGATCGCCTGCGTGGAGGGCGACGACCTCATGGCCCGCCTGGCCTGCGACGCGGCCGACGCGGTGACGCTCCGGTCGTTCGTCACCGACGAGCCCATGACCGACACGACGAAGCTGATCACAGCCAACGCCTACCTGGGGGGCTGGGGCATTGCTGAGGCCCTGCGCCGCGGCGCCGACATCGTGGTGACCGGGCGGGTCACCGACGCGGCAGTGGCATGCGGCCCCGCGGCCTGGCACCACGACTGGGCCACCGACGACTGGGACGCCCTGGCGGGCGCGGTGGCGGCCGGGCACGTGATCGAGTGCGGCACCCAGGCGACGGGCGGGAACTACTCATTCTTCACCGAGGTGGAGGGCATGGCCCGGACCGGCTTCCCCTGGGCCGAGATCGCGGCCGACGGCTCGTCGGTGATCGGCAAACACGACACCACTGGCGGCGAGGTCACGGTGGGGACGGTCACCGCGCAGCTGCTCTACGAGATCGACGCGCCCGGCTATCTGGGGCCCGACGTCACCACCCGCTTCGACACCATCCGGCTCGCCCAGGCCGGTGTGGACCGGGTGAGGATGGACTCGGTGCGGGGCGAGCCGCCCCCGCCCACGCTCAAGGTGGCCACCAACGAGCTCGGCGGCTTCCGCAGCGAGATCACCGTCGGGCTCACCGGGCTCGACATCGAGGCCAAGGCCGCCCTGGTGCACGACGCCTTCTGGCAGGCCTGCCCCCACGAGCCGGCCCACTACGCCAAGGTCACCGAGAGGGTGGTGCGCACCGACAAGAGCGATCCGGCCACCAACGAGGAGGCCACCGCAGTCTGGCGGCTCAGCGTCTTCGACCACGACGAGGACCGGCTCGGGCGCACCCTGTCCGACGCCATGAACGAGTTGGCCCTGGCCACCATCCCGGGAATGTTCTCGCCCGGCTCTGCGACCCGTCCCCGAGCCTTCGGCGTCTACCGGCCGGCCACCGTGCCGGCTGCGGCCGTGCCCCAGTACGTGACTTTTCTCGACGGCGAGCGCACCGTCGTCGACCCGGTGCCGGCCGCGGCTGCGTTGCCGGTTCCGGTTCCCTCCCCCACCCCGGCGGCAACCCTGCGGGACTGGGGCCCCACCGTGCGAGCACCGCTGGGCCGCGTCGCGGGCGCCCGCTCCGGGGACAAGGGCGGCAACGCCAACCTGGGCGTGTTCACCCGCTCCGCGGAAGCCTTCGAGTGGCTCGACGGCTTCTTGAGCACCGAGCGTCTCGTAGAGCTGCTGCCGGAGGCGGCCCCGCTGCAGGTCGACCGACACCGGCTAGGAAACATCTGGTCGCTCAACTTCGTTGTCCACGGTCTGCTGGGTGACGGGGTGGCCGCCTCCGATCGCCAGGATCCCCAGGCCAAGAGCCTGGGCGAATGGCTCCGGGCCCGGGTCGTGGACGTTCCGGAGACCTTCCTCAGAGACCGAGCGGGGTAGATGAGCGATCCGATTCATACGGGCGAGGCCGTGGCCCGATCGGCCCGTGAGCGGAGCGAACAAGAGCGGGAGACGCCCCGCCCCGACGCGACGGCTGGCACCTACTTGCGCCTATTCTCAGACAATGAACGGGCAGGAACCACAGGATTCGCTACCGCAACGGAGCCACACGCGGTATCTTCCTGGGACGGTAACTTCCTAGGAAGGGACTCGCAGACTGTGAACCTGGCCGACCTGCTGCAGGATCTGCTCGACGAGCAGGCCAGCCTCGACGAGGTTGCGGCGTCGTTGGAGGAGCGCGACTGGGACCGGCCCACTCCGAGCCCCCGCTGGTCGGTGACCGACCAGATCGGCCACCTGTGCTACTTCGATCGGTCCGCTGCGCTGGCCATCCGCGATCCGGATGCGTTCTCGGCCGAGGCCAAGCAGCTCATGGGGGCTTCGCTGGTGAGCGAGACCTCCGGAGACGACTTCACCCTGGGCGACTTCCGCCGCCTGCCCCCCGCCGACCGTCTGGAAGGCTGGCGGCAGGGTCGGGCTGCGCTGGCCGCGGCCGCCGGCACCCTCGGCGAGCGCGATCGGGTGAGCTGGTACGGGCCCTCGATGGGGGCCAAGTCCTTCGTCACCGCCCGGCTCATGGAGGCGTGGGCCCACGGCACCGACGTGTGCGACACCGTGGGCGCTCACCGCGAGCCCACCCACCGGCTCCGCCACGTGGCCCAACTCGGCTACATCACCCGAGCATGGACCTACATCAACCGGGGCCTCGCACCGCCCGACGGCGATGTCCGTGTGGAGCTGGCCGCCCCATCGGGGGACGTGTGGTACTGGGGCGACGCCGATGCCGCACGAGAGGACGCAGTGACGGGACCGGCACTCGACTTCTGCCTGGTGGTGACCCAGCGCCGCCATGTATCCGACGCCGCGCTGGAGGTCTCCGGGGAGCGTGCCCGCGAGTGGCTGTCCATGGCGCAGGCCTTCGCCGGGCCGCCCACCGACGGACCCAGGGCCCGAGCGGCCCGTGGGCGCAGCGAACAGGAGCGGGAGACCAGGCCCGAGCGGCCCGTGGGCGCAGTGAACAGGAGCGGGAGACCAGGCGCACGCGACAGGATCGGATCATGAGTCTGGTCGCCACGGCCCGGGACGACCGTGGCGTGGTCACGGTCACATTGGCCGACGAAGCCAACCGCAACGCCCTGAGCCGCCGGCTGTTGGCCGAACTCGCGGCGGCCCTCGATGACGCCGACGGTGATCCGGAAGTGCGGGTAGTGGTGCTCACCAACGCGGGACGGGTGTTCTGTGCGGGCGCCGACCTGCGGGAGAGCTCGGCTGCTGCCGGGGCTGGCGACAACCCGGTCGCCGTCAGGGCCGGCGACAACCCGGCTGCTGTCGGGGCCGGCGAACTCTTCGGGCGGTTCCGCCGGTCGCCGAAGCCCTACGTGGGGCGGATCGCGGGCCATTGCGTGGCCGGTGGGATGGGCCTGGCCGCGGCCATGGACATCTCAATCGCCCGCGACGACGCCAAGTTCGGGTTCACCGAGGTGCGGGTGGGGGTTGCTCCAGCCATGATCTCGGTCCTCTGCCTTCCCAAGATGCGCCGGGCCGAGGCGACCGCGGCCTTCCTGAGGGGCAATCGCTTCAGTGCCTCCGAAGCCGCCCGGCTGGGCCTGATCAACGGGGTTGCGCCCCCGGAGAGCCTCGACGAGGAGGTGGAGGCGGTGGTTGCCGACCTGCTGGCCGGAGGGCCCTCCGCGCTGGCCGCCGCCAAGCAACTCGTGGACCGGGTCCCTGACATGTCCTTCGACGACGCCCTTGCCTGGGCCGAACGGCTCTCGGCCGAGTTGTTCGCCGGCGACGAGGCCGCCGAGGGGATGGACGCCTACTTGAACAAGCGCACCCCCGCGTGGGTGCCCCGAACCCGGGAGCAACCATGACAGAGATCCTCAATTCAGTGGCGACGATGACTCCGCAATGGCTCGAAGGGGCGCTCACCGAGGCCGGGCACGCGCCACCACCGATCACTGCGGTGGAGGTGCGCCCCATGGACGACTTTCTGGGCGTCATGGGCGAGGTTGTGATCGTGTCGGCCACATACGCCGGCGACACCGACCTGCCGGCCGAGTTCGTGGCCAAGTGCCCCATGGACAACGAGTTCGCCCGCCAGAACGCCCAGGTGATGGTGTCGTACCAGCGCGAGCACGGCTTCTACGACCACCTGGCGGGACAGGTTGCAGCCCGCACCAACATCACCATCCCCGCGTGCTTCGTAAACCTGTTCGACCCTGAGACCCACGCGGCCACCCTGGTGATCGAGCGGATCCATCCGGCTGACAAGGGCGACGTCCTCGGCGGCACCACCTTCGAGCGGATGCGCACCCTGGTCGGGGACCTGGCCGGGATGCACGGCGCCTACTGGATGGACGGGTCGCTGAACGATCAGGCCTGGCTGATCGACTGGAACGCACCGACGCTGCTGGCGGGAATCCCGCGAACCCAGGAGTGTTGGCGCAACATGCGCGAGCAGTACCCGCAGTACCACTCCGACGACCTCGTCGCGATGGCGGATGCGTTCCTGGCCGACGTCCCGGCGTGGCTCGGGCGCTTCGCCGAGCGACCCTGGACGCTCATCCACCAGGACTACGAGCTGGACAACGTCCTGTTCCGGGACGACGGCCCGGTGATAGTCGACTGGCAGTCGCCGATGCGGTCGTTCCCCGGGATGGACCTGGGCTGGCTGCTGATGGCCAGCCACAACGACGAGACCCTGGCCCGCGAGCCCGAACTGCTGGACCACTACCGCCGGGAGCTGGCCGCGGCCGGCGGGCCCCAGTGGAGCGCCGAGGATCTGGTCGAGGATCTGGCCTGGGCCGCCTTCTTCTGGGTGTCGGTCTCGCACGTTCCCTACATGGAGACGGTGCAATTCGGCGAGGAGTTCCGCTTCCACCGCCGCTTCAAGGCGATGCTGGAGGGCGCCATCGCCGCGGCCGAGCGCTGGGGCGCCGCCGAGCGCATGCGGGCCCACGCCTGAGAGCTTGAGACTGACTGGAGGCATGAGATGGCTGAGATACTGAGTTCGCTGTCGGCCATTGAGCCGGAATGGCTCGAGGAGGCCCTCGCCGAGGCTGGACACTCGCCGCCGCCGGTGACCGCGGTGAAGGTGTGTGAAATGGACGACTTCGCGGGGGCGATGGGCGAGGTCGGGATCGTCACTGTCACGTACGGCGACGACACCGGCCTGCCGTCGCAGTTCGTGGCCAAGTGCCCGCTCGACAACGACCTCGCCCGCCTCTACGCCGAGGTGAGGCTGTCCTACCAGCGAGAAGCCGGCTTCTATGCCGACATGGCCGACGAGGTGGTCTCCGTCACCGGCATGAGCATCCCCAAGTGCTACGTCAACCTCTTCGACCCCGAGACCCACGGGGCCACCCTGCTGTTGGAGCGGATCCATCCCGCTGACAAGGGCGACAACCTGGAGGGCACCACCTTCGAGCGGATGCAGGTCCTCGTGCGCGACCTGGCCCGGCTGCACGGCGCCTACTGGATGGACGAGTCGCTGCTCGAGCACGAATGGCTCCTGGACTGGCACGCCCCGACGTTCCTGCTGGCGCTCCCGTTCGCGCGCGAGGCCTGGACCGGCATGCGCAGCCGGCATCCCGAGCACCACCCTGACGACGTCGCCGCGCTCGTCGACGTCTTCATGGCCGACATCGAGGGCTGGCTCGAGCGCTTCGACCGGCGGCCGTGGACGTTCCTGCACCAGGACTACGAACTCGACAACGTCCTGTTCCGGGCTGACAGTCCGGTGATCGTGGACTGGCAGACCCCGATGCGTTCCTTCCCCGGCGATGATCTGGGCTGGCTGCTTCTCTCCGGGCACAACGACGAGACCCTGGCCCGCGAGCCCGAGCTGCTGGAGCTCTACCGCCGGGAACTGGCCGCGGCGGGTGGTCCCGACTGGAGCGAGGACGATCTGGCTGAGGACTTGGCGTGGGCTGCCTTCTTCCGGGTGTCGACGGTGTACATCGCCTGGCTGCACGCGGTGGAGGCCGGTGAGCAGGGCCGTCCCGTCCGCCGTTTCAAGGCCATGACCGACGGCACCGTCGCCGCGGCCCAGCGCTGGAGCGCCGTCGAGCGCATGAAGGCCCACATCTGAGAGAATCGTCGACCAAACCCTAGGACCGCGACGACGACAGAGGAGACCGCGCCGTGCAGGGACTGATACAGGAGGGCACAACCGAGGACAGCGTCCGGCTGTCCCATGATCTGGAGCTTGCCGGGTCGCTGGCCCCTCGCCAGGTGCGGGTTGAGGTCCGGGCGGCCGGGGTGTGCGGCAGCGACCTGAGCTGCGTGCTGGGCAAGTACTACATGCCCACTCCGCTGGTTCCCGGACATGAGGCCGCCGGAGTGGTGCTGGAGGTCGGTTCGGCCGTCACCTACTGCTCCGTCGGTGATCATGTGATCCTGTCCACGTTCGGCAACTGTGGGCACTGCCCGGATTGCGAGGGCGGCGACCCGGGCAACTGCACCAACGTCGCATTGGGGTCGTTGAGCCAGCCCTTCAAAGAGCACGGGCAGCCCATCTACAACTTCGCCAACATCGGCGCCTTCGCCCAGCAGGTCGTGGTCGGCGAGAACCAGTGCGTCCCCATCCCCGCGGAGATGCCCCTGGCCGCGGCTGCACTCATCGGCTGCGGCGTGGTCACCGGCGCCGGCGCGGTGTTCAACCGGGCCAGGGTGCAGATCGGCGACACCGTGGCCGTGATCGGGGCCGGAGGGGTGGGCCTGAACGTGATCCAGGCCGCCCGGCTGGTCGGCGCCTCCGCCATCATCGCCATCGACCGGGTGGCGGCCAAGGAGGATCTGGCCATCCAGTTCGGCGCCACCGACTTCGTGCTGGCCACCGGCGACGACTTCGACCCGGTGGCCGCGGTCAAGTCGCTGTGCCCCGCCGGGGTGCACCACGCCTTCGAAGTGGTGGGCAGCACCGCGCTGCTGGCCCAGGCCATCTCGATGACCCGCCCCGGGGGCAACGTGTGCGCGGTGGGTGTGCCCGACCTCGGGGCCAAGGTCACCTACCCGTTCCTGGACCTGCACCAGAACAAGAGCCTGCTCGGCGTCCGGGCCGGCGGGGCCCGGCCCCGCAAGGACTTCCCCACGCTGGCCGACCTTTACCTGAGAGGCCGGCTCAAGCTCGATGAGATGATCTCCCGCACTGCCGGACTCGATGGCCTTCAGGACGCTTTCGACGCCCTCAGGACCGGCGCCGAGGCCCGGACCGTCCTGCTTCCCAACGGCTAGTGCTGTGTCGTCGAAATGGCTAGGGCAGCGCAGCAGGACCGAGACCCTGCTTGGGAGCGCTCCGGACACCCCGATTATTTCAGCGACGGACCACTAGCGCGTCTGGAAGGGGATGTCGTCGAGGCCTCGGGTCAGCTGCTCCATCTCGGCGACAAGGCAGGCCGAAACGGAGGCTCGGGCGACGGCTTCGCAGCGGGGAAGGTCCTTGATCTCCACGGGGCTGATCGCCACCAGCGTCACGCCGAGCCCGTCGTCTCGCACGAGGCTGGCGCACAGCGCCGTCCCCTCTTCGTGCGGAGTGTCCGCATCATCTATGGCGCGCTCGGGGGCAGAGACCGTGTTGAGGCTTGTGAGAACACTGTCCACCTGGTCTGCGGGCAGCGATGTGGTGAACGCGTAGGAAGTGGTCTCGCAGCCCGCGATCCGGTACAGGCCGCCCCCCAGGTGTTCCATGTCGACGCCGGAAGAGGTCAGGGTCAGGGTCGGCTCGTCCGTCAGGGCGAAGCCCAGCATCGTGCCGAGCATCCGGCCGTTCCCCGCGGCCAGGACCAGTTGGCGGAACTCGGCGGGGTGCAGGGTGCATCGGGGATCGGTCATCGGCCCGATCGAGCAGCGGTGGCCGTTGGGGCTGCTCAACTCGAGCCGGGCGCCCGGTAGGTGGAATACGAGGGCGGCCGCTATCTGAAGGGTTCCGGCCGTGTGGGCGGGCGAGGGCATGTACGTGCTCCTTTCGGCGTGGGGGAACGCCGCAACGAGAGCCGCGGCGGCGAAGGGAGCGGGCTTCATGCGGGCGCTCCGACTCAGGGCCGAGTGCGCCGCGCGGGGCGCACGGTTCGGCGATCGGCCGGTGACTCTAGCCACGAACCGGGCTGGATCGCGTCACTGGCTGCTAGTTCCTGAGGGCGCGCCAACCGTCGCGCAGTTCAAGCATGGTGGTCAGCTCGTAGGGACGGGACTCGAGCCAGTCCTTCGCGGTGGGCTGGAGCAGGCGGTCGAGTTGACGGCGTTGCGGGAGAAAGCGCCCACACCAATCAACCTCGGCGCGCTAGCCTCGACTAGTCCAGGCTGGCGCGTTCACCGAGGGCCGGATCAGAGCCTGTCAGAGCCCACCGTGCGGGTGGACGCCCCCCATGATTGTTGTTGTCGGCGGTGTGGTGGTGGTTGTGGTGGTTGTGGTGGTTGTGGTTGTCGAGGGCGGCGCGCATGCCGGCTTGGTGTAGCCGTAGATCTTGTGGTCGCGGCCGTCGACGACCCATATGGTGGTCCCGTCGGACCAGATGCCCTCCGGATAGCTGTTGCCGGCGGATTCGACGTCCAGGTCGCACGCCGGGACCCGCGCCTTGCTCGACAGGTTGTAGGCGATCACCTTCGCGTCGCTCTCGTCCCCACTGCCGCGCTTGTCCGACGCCCACACAGTCGTGTCGTCCGACCACAAGCCGCTGGAGAGCCATAACTCGCTGCCGCGGACGACGTCGATGTCCTTGGAGGGGTCTCGGGACTTGTCCGACATACTGTACGCGTAGATCTTGTCGTCGTGGACGTCGATCACCCACATCGTGGTCTCGTCGGACCAGATGCCCAAGGGTTGGGTGTTGCCGTTGGAGTGCAGCGTGTCGAAGTCCTTGTCGGGGTCTCGGGACTTGTCCGACATCTTGTAGGCGTAGATCTTGGAGTCATCGGCGTCGACGACCCACATGGTGGCCTCGTCGGACCAGATGCCCTTGGGTATCTGGTTGCCGGCGGCGCGCAGCGTGTTGAAGTCCTTGTCGGGGTCTCGGGACTTGTCCGACATCTTGTAGGCGTAGATCTTGGAGTCGCCGGCGTCGGACACCCACATGGTGGTCTCGTCGGACCAGATGCCCCCCTCATCGGTGTTGCCGGCGGCGCGCAGCGTGTCGAAGTCCTTGGAGGAATCCCGCTCGGATTCCACCCCCACCGCCGTCGCCGTCGCCAGCAATGTCGCCAGCAGTGCCAACACCCCGCCGCCCGCCGCCAGCCGTGACCGCGCTCCGTATGCCATGATCAGAACCTCCTACTCAATTGCGGCTGTGGCGATTGAACGCGCCGCCCCGAACAGCGGAGGAAGGACGACGAATTCTCATACTAGCTCGGCCGGCCGGCCACCAGCGAGCGTCGATCGCGTGCCGGTCGTGGCGCAGCCCGCTTGGACGGGAGGCAAGCGGCAGACGCGAGCCGCCGCCCCCGTTCGTGAACGGAGCTGCTGCGGGGCACCGTCCGTGCCCAGACGCGAGCCGCCGCCCGTTCGTGGACGGAGCTGCTAGTCGAGGCTGGGGCCGGTGGTGTGGGTGCCTGAGCGCAGCAGGGTGCCGGGCCGGGCCCCGGTGAACTGTCCCCTGTGTACGATCTCGGTGCCGTTGCAGACCACATGCTCGATGCCGGTGGCCTCAGCGTAGAGGCGGGAGGCCCCAGCGGGCAGGTCGGAGCGGAACGTCGTGGGCCGCGACCCGACGGCGGTGGTGTCCAGTACCACCACGTCGGCGTAGGCGCCCTCGGCCAGCACTCCCCTGTCGACCAGGCCGTACAGGTCGGCCTGCACCTCAGTGAGGAGGTGCACGGCCTCCTCGAGGGAGATGAGCCCCCGCTTCACCACGGCTTCGTCCAGCATCGTGGTGGCGTAGTCGGCAGTGAGGAACAGATCCAGATGGGCGCCGGCGTCGGAGGCGCCGATCACCGCTCGCGGGTCGCGCCAGATCTCGACCCTGGCCTCCCAGTCGGCCGTCGGCTCAGGCATGGCCGGGTTCCCGAACGATGTCTCCAGATCGTCGGCAAGAGCCATGTCGCACAGCACGTCCCAGGGATCCTGGCCCCTCTCCTCGGCGATCTCACCGATTGTGCGGCCCGCGCAGCCCTCGTTCTCGGGCGCGGGCGAGTGGAACACCACCTTGCGCTCCCAATGGGCCAGCGCCCGCAGCGGATGGTCGCCCTGGGCCAGTTCGTTGAGGCGGTGCCGCTCTTGCGGGTCGGCCAGGATGCGCCGCTTGTCCTGCTTGGGCAGCAGCATCACCTCCTCCCAGCCGGGCAGGGCGTCGAGCACGAATCCGCTGTTGAAGTTCAGGTGCAGCGACAGCATCTGCGGCACGGTCAGGGCCACCACCTTGCCCCCTCGGGCCGCGGCGAAATCACCGGCGGCCAGCTTTGACAGGTTCCCCTCCATCGACCGGGCCGTGACCGTCATCACGTTCCAATTGAGCGGGCTGCGGGCCGCAACCGACATGTCGGCCATGAGTTCCACCGCCCAGTCCTCGAACGGGCCCAGTGCGGGGATGAACTCCACCGACGTGCCGTCGAAGCCGGCCAGTACCGAGCAGAGCGCCACCAGCTCGCCGCGCTCGGCGCAGCGGCTGGGGACCATGTTGCCCATCGGGTCGTTGTGGGTGCGCGACCACGACGACGAGAAGCCCAGCGCCCCGGCCTCCAGGCCGTCGCGCAGCAGCCCCTTCATCGCCTCCAGTTCGTCGCCGGTGCTGGCCCGGCGCACGCTGTCGTCGCCCATCACCACCCGGCGCAGCGCCGAGTGGCCCACCTTGAACCCGGCGTTGACGGCCACGTTGCCGTCGATGGCGTCGAAGTACTCGGCGGTGGTCTGCCAGCTCCACGGAACGCCCTGCTGAAGTGACTCCAGAGGGATGCCCTCCACCCTGGCCAGCATCCGCATCAGGTAGTCGCCGTGGGCCGGGTCGTCGCCCAGGGGTGCGATGGTGAACCCGCAGTTGCCGCCGATCACGGTGGTCACGCCGTGCAGCGGCGACGGCGACAGGTCGGGGTCCCAGAACACCTGGGCGTCGAGGTGGGTGTGCACGTCGATGAACCCCGGAGTCACCGCCAGCCCGGCGGCGTCGATGGTGGCCGCGGCCTGCGCGCCTCCGTCGACCAGGTTCCCGATGGCCGAGATCCGGTCCCCGACGATGCCGACGTCGGCCCGGCGCCGGGGCCCGCCCCGGCCGTCGATCACGTCGCCGCCGTGGATGAGAAGGTCGAACATGGCGCCGACGCTAGCCGAGCCGGCGGCTGGTCCAGTCAAGCGGCCGGTGCGCCGGCCTCGTGGAGCTTGCCGTCGGCGACGTCGTACACGAAGCCCCGGATGTGGTCTCTGTGCGGAAGGAACGGCGAGGAGCGCAGGCGCCGGATCGACTCGACGACGTCGTCGTAGGGGTCCGCGAACGCTCCTAGCGGCCATGAGGGCCTGATCCCGGTCTCCGCTTCGAGCTCGGACAGGAACCGTTGCTCGTCGAGCCGCTGGAGCCCGCAGCCGGCGTGGTGCACCAGCACCACCTCCCGCGTGCCCAGCAGCCGCTGCGACAGGCACAGCGACCGGATCACGTCGTCGGTGACCACTCCCCCGGCGTTGCGGATGACGTGGGCCTCTCCGGCCCGCAGGCCGAGGATCCTGAGCACGTCGAGCCGGGCGTCCATACAGGCCACCACGGCCAGCCGGCGCGTTGGCGCGGCCGACATCCCGGCGCCGTCGAAGTCCCGGGCGAAGGCGGCGTTGCCGGCTAGCAGGTCCGGCGTGCTGGGGTGGAAGTCGCCCGCCACCGCAGCCCCTCAGGAGATCTCGAGCAGCAGAAGCAGCCGGCCCGAGCCCTCGAGCTCCACCTCGAACACGCCGGGTATCTCCGCGGTGAAGGCGAAGTGGGCGGGATTCCCCTCGGACACGGCTCGAAGGATGTCGTAGGTGTGGACGTGGACCTCTTCGGCGATGTCGGAGGTGACCATCAGGGCCACCACCGAGCCGACATCGGCCTCGACCCGCTGGACGCCGCCCACCGGGGCTTCGCCGACCACGTCCACCACGATCGTCTGGACGGCGTCGGCGATGTCGGCGTCGTACTGGGTCGGCGAGCCCGCCATCGCATGGTCGCCGCCGTGCTCGCCCTCGCCCGCTGCCGGCATGGTGGCCTCGTCCTCGGACACTTCCAGCGTGATGTTCGCCGCTATGGCGACGCCGCCCCTGGTGAGCGGGGCGTGGTCGTTGGTCTGGAGGGCGACCGTGATCTCATGCGTCCCGGCCGGCAGCGGCGGCATCTGGTACCAGGTCTCGTACACCCGGGCCATCTTCTCGCCGTTGACGTACAGGTGCATGTGGCCCTCGCCATCGACATGGGCGCCGGAGGCGTTCTCGGGGGCCAGACGGAAGTTGGAGGGCACCGCGTGGAGGCTCCATCCCCCGGCAGGGTCGTCCACCAACTCCACGATCACCGACGGGTGCGGCTCCGGAGCCTCCCTCGGCTCGACGTGGTCGTGGCCCATGGCGTGACCGTCCATCTCTTGGGCCACGATGACGTCGGTGGCGTCGATGATGTCGCCGTCCACAGCCATGGCCGAATGGTCGTTGGCCGACAGCTCGACCCGCACCTCGTGATCGCCGGGCGCGAGCGGGCCGATGTGATGCCACTCGCCGTAGAGCCGCGACGCCTTCTCGCCGTCGATGTAAAGGTGCATGTGGCCCTCCCCGTCGATGTGGGCGGTGGAGACGTTCTCGGGCACGATCTCGAAGTCGGTCGTGCCGACCCGGAGGTTCCACCCCTCCACCGCGTCCTCGAAGACTTCGATCTCGACGGTCGGCACCGGCACGCCGTCAGTCACTTCGACTGAGCTGCCATGGTCGTGATGGCTGCCGTTCGCGCTGGCCATACCGGCCGTCTCGTTCGACGGGGCGTTGTCAGCGGGTGTGGCGGACGTGTCGTCACCGCTGCACGCAACGGACGCGAGCACGATGAGAGCCAGCACCGCTGTCCAGAGATGTCGACCGGCGGGCGTCACGGGATTCTTCAAATCGGGGGCCTCATGTCGGGGTGTCCGCTTGGCCTGCACGCTAACGACCCGCGTCTAGATTGGGGCACGTGACGAGCATCGAGACCCGGGCATCCGAGCGCCCAGCGCCCTCCAACGGCGACAGCACCTCCACCGCGGGAATCTCCACGGGTTACGATCCCGATCCGACCCGTTCGATGTCCCTGCACGCCGACGCCTACATCGAGCCCCGCTGGCTCGAGATCGAGCGGAGCGAGGTCTTCGCCCGCTCCTGGCAGTGGGTGTGCCACGTCGAGTCGCTGCGGGAGCCGGGCTCGTATGTGGCGCTGGAGGTGGCCGGCATGCCGATCGTGCTGGTGCGCGGCGGCGACGGCGAACTGCGGGCGTTCTACAACGTGTGCCAGCACCGCGCCCACGAGCTGCTGGCCGGATCGGGACGCACCGACAGCATCGTGTGCCCGTACCACGGCTGGACCTACGAGCTGACGGGCCGGCTCGCCCAGGCCCGCCGCACCGCGGACGTGGCCGGGTTCGACGCCTCGAGCATCTGCCTCAGCGAGGTTCAGGCGGAGGAGTTCGGCGGCTTCGTGTACGTCAACCTCGATCCCGCCGCCGCCCCCCTGGCCGAGCAGTCCGAGGGCCTCGGCGACGAGATCGCCCGCTGCGCTCCCGACGTGGATGACCTCACCCATGTGCGCCGCATCCACTACGACATCGCCTCCAACTGGAAGAACGTGGTCGACAACTTCCTGGAGTGCTACCACTGCCATGTCGCCCACAAGGACTTCGTGACGCTGGTGGAGATGGACACCTACGAGGTCACCACCCACGGCATCTATTCCAGCCAGATGGCCAGGGCCGGGTACTCGGCCAACGCCGCCTACGACGTGTCCGGGTCCACGGTGAAGAACTTGGCGGTGTGGTGGCTGTGGCCGAACACCTGCTTGATGCGGTATCCGGGCCGGGGCAACTTCAGCGTCATGCAGATGGTCCCGGCCGGGCCGGAGCGCACGCTGGAGACCCTCGACTTCTACTTCGAGACATCGGAGCTGACCGAGGCCGACACCGAGTCGATCCGCTACATGGACGAGGTCCTCCAGCCCGAGGACGTCGCCATAGTCGAGAGCGTGCAGCGGGGTATGCGCACCCCGGCTTTCGACCAGGGCCGCATCGTCTGCGACCCGGGCGGCTCGGGCCTCTCCGAGCACGGCGTGCACCACTTCCACGGCCTGGTGCTCGACGCCTACCGCCGGGCCGGCCCGGCCGATTAGCGGGCTGTCCAACCGCCGTCTACGAGGATCGTCTGGCCGGTGATGTAGCTGCCCGCGTCCGAGGCCAGCAGCAGCAGCGCCCCGTCGAACTCGTGGATCTCCCCAGCCCGCCGCATGAGCGTGTTGCGCTGTATGTGGCGCAGGCCGGGGGCGTCGTCGGCCGCGAACATCTCCTCGGTCAGCTCGCTGCGGAAGTAGCCGGGGCCGATGGCGTTGACCCTGATGCCCTCGGGCGCCCACTGCTTGGCCAGCTCCCGGGTGAGCCCGATGAGGCCGCTCTTGGAGGCGACGTAGCCGGCCTGGTGGTTGCCGCCCGACGCCACCGTTCCCAGCATCGAGGCCACGTTGACGATGCTGCCGCCCCGGCCATGGTCGATCATCCGGCGGGCCGCGGCCGCCGACAGCACGAAGGCGGCGGTGAGGTTGACGTCCACCACGCGCCGGAACTGGTCCGGGTCCTGCTCATGGGCCCGCACGACTGCGTCGGTGACGCCCGCATTGTTGACCACGATGTCGGGGCCGCCGTGGGTGACGGCCACCTCGACCAGCCGCTCGAGCTGCGAGTCGTCGGCCACGTCGCAACCCACCGGCACGATGCTGGCAACCGCGCCGGCCAGGGACTCCAGCCGGTTGAGCCGGCGGGCCGCGGCGACGACGGTGGCGCCCCTGCCGGCCAGCACGCGGCAGTAGCGCTCCCCCAGCGTCCCGCTGGCTCCGGTGACGATCGCGACTCTGCCGTCCAGCGAGAAGATGTCCTTGGAGGACTCGGCTTCCGATGGCGCCATGAGGTGCTTCAGCGGTGGATCTGGCCCGCCGCGCTGGACGGCGTGAAGCGGGCCAGCAGCCGGCCCTCGTCGATCATCGCCTGGCGGTACTCGGCCCAGTCCGGGTGCGGCCCGGCCAGCTGCTCGTAGTACTCGACCAGGGCGTCACTGGTGGCGTCGCCGGGCGTGGTGGTGGGGGGCGACAGCTCGACCGTCCCGTCGAGCGACACGTACGACCACGCCTTCTCGTCGGAGATGTGCAGCACGGCCCTCGGGTCACGCCTCAGGTTGATCGTCTTGGCTCTGCCGACGGTCATCGAGATGCAGAACACTCCGGTGTCGACGTAGTAGACGATGTCGGACGACTGGGGCCGGCCGTCGGATCGGATGGTGATCAGCACCCCGAGCCTGCGCTCGGCCGCCCAGTCGATTGCCTCTGAGAGTTCCATGCCGCGTTTCCTAGCGCTCGGACGGCGGCTTTGCTCAGCCGGGGCCCGGCAGGCCGGGGCCGTCGAGGTGCGAGCCCGTGGTTCCGCTCACTTCGATGGCGCCCATGCCCAGCTTGCGGTGGTCCCAGCTGCGGATCCGGTCGGTGTCGAGGCGCACCGCCACCCGCTTGCGCAGCATCGCCTCCACCAGGGGCCGCACGTCCTCGGAGTAGGGCGCCGTGTAGCGCTCCCAGACATTGACGCCGACCCTCCAGATCTCGTCGGGGTCCTCCACGATCACCCCGCGGCCCTCCAACGACACTCCTCGCAGCGTGTCGTAGGTGTTGCCAGCCTCGATCATCACCGACATCCGGTCGTCGCGGCGCAGGTTGACGATCTTCTGGGCCTTGGCCTTGGACTCCAGCCACACCTGACCATCGAGCCAGGCGTACCACATGGCTACGAGATGGGGCATGCCGCCGGGGCCGACGGTAGCCATCGTGCAGGTGCGCGACTGGTCGATGAACCGGGTGAGCTCCTTGCCCGTCATCTCGATCTGCGATCGCTGGTTCTGCCCCACCCTCGGCTCCTCTATGTCGCCCTCAAGAATCTCAGTCGAGAAACTATGCCGCCAAGGCACAATGCCGGCACCGAGATTCTCCAAGAGAAGGGCGAGAACGTCAGGCGGCCTGCACGTCCGTGCGGGCGAAGTCCTCTCCTACGAAGAGCAGGGGCAGCCCCATCCGGCGGGCCAGCGCGTACGAGAACGTGTCGCCGTAGTTGAGCTCCGCTGGGTGCCTGCCCCTGCCGAAGCGTCGCCAGCACACCAGTGCCTCGTCGGCGAGTCCCTGATCGACCGGCTCGACCCTGACTCCGACACGGGCCAAGAGCTCCTCCAGTAGCTGGGCACCAGCAGGGCCGGCTCGCGCCTCCACCACGATGCCGAGTTCCACTCGGGTGGCGGCCGACATGATGCAGGGCGCATCCATCAGCTTGTGTTCGACACCCTCGGCGCCAGGTTCGCCGAACAGCACAGCGACCACCGCGGAGGTGTCGACGACCATCACGACGGCAGACCGTGCTCGTCGTAGCCGATGACGTCCTCGGGGCTGCGTTCATCGAGCACCGTCAACTCCTGGAACCGCTCGATGATGTCGTCCAGTGCTCGGTTGCGATGACGTCGCCGTTCCAGGTCGAGGCGGGTCTTGAGGGACGCGACGACAGCCTCGGTGATCGACTCTCCGGTCATCTCCGCCAGCTCGCGGGCCAGTTGGTCGGCCTCGGCACTCTTGATGCTCAACACCATAGGTACCAATATACCTACCTAGGTAGAACACTGCCAGCAGGCCCGGTGCTCCGCTCGACACGTCGACACCACCATGTACTCCCGGCACAGGCGGGCCGGCGCAGCCCTCGACAGGCGGTCGAGTGTCCGCTTCGGGTCGAACGGACCGGCGTAGTCTTTCGCACTGGCCGCATTGTCCGGTATGGCGATTACCTTTTCTGTGTTGGGCTAGCGCAGAAAAGTACCGGGAGGTTCGTCGGCCGCGATGAGCGACCCTGACATGCAGATCGGCTTCACGCTGGCCGAGTCGTCGGCGTCGCGTCCTCCGAGCCCGTTCCCCCCGGGCGGGCCCAACGTCCTGATGGTGGTGCTCGACGACTGCGGCTTCGCCCAGCTCGGGTGCTACGGCAGCCCGATCGCCACTCCCACCATCGACCGGCTGGCGGCCGAGGGGTTGCGGTACACGAACTTCCACACCACCGCGTTCTGCTCGCCCACCCGCGCCTGCGTCCTCACCGGGCGCAACCACCACCGTGTCGGCATTTCGCCGAGTCCACCGACCTCGCAGGGACCCACCCGGAGCGCCTCGCCGAGCTCCGGGCCTGCTGGGACGCCGAGGCGGAGCGGAACGGTGTGCTGCCGCTCCAGGACGGCCCGGCGTACCTCCAGAACCCGCATCTCATCCATATGCCCTTCGCGGGGTACCGGCGCAGCTACGAGCTCCGCGCCGGGGAGCGCATGAACTTCCAGGCCGGTCCGCCGATCTGCGGCGGGCTCAACATCGCGGCCGAGCTCGACGGCCCCCTCGGCGACGGTGACGGGGTGATCGTCGAGCACGGCAACTGGACCGCCGGATGGGCGTGGGTGGCTCTCGGCGCGGAGCTAGTGGCGTTCGTCCACGCGCCCGATCGCGGGCTCCGCCGGTTCGCGGTGCCCCGGCCTGCAGGGGCCACCGAACTCGGGTTGAGGATCGCCGAGACCGACGGCGGCAGCACGGTCGAGCAGTTCGCCGGCGAGACGTCGCTCGGATCGACGACCATCGACGCCACCATCCCCCTCATCTCCACCGCCAACGGCACCTGGACCAGCGCCGGCTACAGCACACCGTTCCCGGTCAGCGACGAGTACCAGCCGCCGCTGCCGATGGCCGGGCTCAAACGGATCGTCATCGACGCCGACACGTCGAGCCTCCCCGGCCTCGACGACCTGCTCGACGAGGTCATGCGCCACCAATGACCTCCGATCATGGACCGCCGCCGACGCCTCCGAAGGGTTTCCGCGGATCTGGCCGCCTGCTGGTGTCGCGGCCCTTCCGGGTCATCGGCCCCCACGTCCTCCCTCCGCTCCACCGGGCGATCAACCGGCTCACCGGGGGCCGCACCCTGCTCGACACCCCGGCGCAGCCCATGCTCATGCTCACCACGAGGGGCGCCAGGACGGGCCGGCTGCGGGAGACGCCACTGGGCGCCGTCCCGCTGGAAGGGGGCCGCTTCCTGCTGGTGGGCAGCAACTTCGCACGCGAGCACCATCCGGCCTGGACGGCCAACCTCATCGCCAACCCCGATGCCGAGATCGTGTTCCGCGGCGAGCGGGCGCGGGTGAGGGCCCGTCTCCTGGAGGGCGCCGAGCGCGAGCGGCGGTGGCAGACCGCGGTGACCTGGTTCCCCGTGTGGACCCGGTACGTGACTGTCACCGACCGCGAGTTCCGCCTGTTCGAGCTCGAACCGGTTGCCGATGACGATTAGGGCGTGATCGGCGTGATCGACGACCTGCTCCGGCGGATCGCCGAGTTCCACCGGCGTCGCCCGAGCGTCCCGGAGTTCCCGATGGTCGCGCCGGTGCTCGACGCGCTCGACAAGGCCCGCTGTCCCGCAGCCGTCGAGCCCCGCCTCCTGCCGGTGATCAGGCACCTCGACGCGGTCGAACCCAGCGGCGATACCGCCGTCGACGCGATCCTCGAGGAGTTCCTCGGCCTAGCGCCCGCTCTTCCGTGGCGCCGGACCGCCGGCTACCTCGACGTGCTGAGCCGCGACTACCTCGACAACTACGGCTACGTGCAGCTGCTGGGTCCCAAGGCGATCGTCGAGCACCCCGCGGTGAGGGTCGGGATCGGGCTGTGGGGCCCGCACCTTCACTATCCCGCCCACCAGCACGAGGCCGAGGAGCTGTACCACGTTCTGGCCGGCGAGCCGTCGTTCAGCGGCCGCGATGGCGAGCGTCGCGTCACCCAACCGGGCGATGCCGTCCACCACGCACCCTGGCAGGTGCACGGCCAGGACTTCGGCGCCACGCCGACCGTGCTCCTGTACTGCTGGACCGGAGCCGTCGAGCCCGACGCGGTGCTGGTTGGGGGCTAGCCCCTCTCGCTGTAGACGAATATGCATGCAAAATGTAGACTAGACTCATGGCTACCACGACGATCCGCATCGACACCGACACCCACGCCCGGCTGGTCGAACTCAGCGACGCCGCGGGAGCGTCGCTCATAGACACGGTACGGGACGCCGTCGAGGCGCTCAGGCGCCAGCGGTTCGCCCGTCGAGTCACGGCCGAGATGGCCGAGTTGCGCAGCGACCGCGAGGCGTGGGCCTCCTACCTGGCCGAGGCCGAGAGCACGTCGGTGACCGATGGCCTCGGTTGACGACCTGTGGCTCGTCGACTTCGGTGATCCTCATCCCGGTGAGCCCGCCGCACTCCGGCCGGCGCTCGTTCTGGGGCCACCCGACACGTTCGGTCCCGACTTCCCGTTCGTGATCGTGGTACCGCTCACGACGACCCGGCGGGGGCTCTCGCTCCACGTCGAGGTCGAGCCGGGCACGGAGACAGGGCTCGACGAGGTCAGCTATGCCCAGTGCGAGCTGATCCGGTCGATCAACCGCCGCCGGCTCGTGCATCGCCTGGGTCAGGTCGACGCCGGCGCGAGCCACCAAGTCACCTCAGTGGTCAAGACGCTGCTGAATCACTGAACATCGACCCGGCCACCGGACTGGTGCTCGCCCCCGACTCCGCGGCCGAGGTGTCAGTCGGTGTCGATGTCGTAGTGGCGGGCGGGGCCCTGGGCGGTGTGGGTGACGTGGAAGCGCTCCAGCGCATCGACCCGCTCGCTCATTCCTTCTGGGCTGAGGTCGCTCTCGGACGGGTCGCGCCTGCCGTGGAGGTAGTCCTTGGGCGCGATGTGGTCGACGAAGCCGAAGTTGGACGACCCCAGGGCGTACCCCAACAGCTCCTGGAGCTCGTCGGGCAGCGTCCGGGCCTGCTCCTGTGTGACGGCCAGGTACTGGTTCTCCTCCTGGCGCAGCCACCCGAGGGAGTAGTGCAGCGCGACGCCGGTGCGGGCGCGGTCGGAGCGGTTGGATCCGCCGCCATGGACCACGTTGCCGAGGTAGATCAGGACCGAGCCGGCCGGCATCTCGGTGGCGACCACGTCGGCGCTCTCCGGGGCGCGGTCATTCGCCCACTGGTGGCTGCCGGGGCAGATCCGGGTGCCGCCGTTGGTGCGGGTGAAGTCCGTGACCGCCCACATGGTCGCTACCGTCAGCGGGGGGCACGGGTTGGCGAAGGGATACACCGACGTGTCGCGGTGCAGCACCTGCTGCTTCTCCCCCGGCTCGAGGTGCATGACGCCGGTGTAGTGGAGCCGGTAGACCACGCAGCTAGGCAGTAGGGCGTGGTCGGCCACTGCCAGCACGGTGGGGTGCATGATCAGCGCCTGAACCGCGGTCGACTTGGCGACGAGCGCGCCGAATCGCTTGGTGAGGCTGCCCATGAACTCCTCGTGGCCGGTATGGGCGGCGTCGAGATACGGCTGCAGATCGGCTGCGACCGCGGCCAGGGTGTCGGCGTCCATGGCGTCGCGTACCACCGCGTAGCCGTCGCGGGTCACTGCGGTCGCAACCTCGGCCACGTCCGAGCAGGCCTCGAAGACGTTCTGCATGCTCAACCTTGAAGCCCTTCGCCGGCCGGAATCGGCCGCGCCGTCGCGAAGATGCGCAGGATGGCGGTCGTCGCCGGCGAGTACACGTCGAGGAAGACGGCGGGCTCGTCGCCGAGGACCTTGCCCCCGTGGGGCACGTCGGCGGGCGCGTACCAGCCGTCGCCCGGCCCGATCTCGCGGGTCTCGTCCCCCACGGTCAGATGAAGGCGCCCCGACAGCAGCAGGCTGAACTGCTCGTAGGGATGGCTGTGCGTCTCGTAGATCGCACCCGGCTCGTACACGGCCCGGATGAGGTGCATGTGCTCGCCGGTGACGATCTGGGCGTCCACCCCGTCGTCGTCCCAGCGCACCCCGTCGAGCTCATCCCAGCTGAAGATGCGCGGCGCGGTGATCTCGGCCCCGTGCTCGTTCAACCGCGGCCGGCGCGTAGTGCCCGCTTGCTGTGGCTGGACCTGCTCGATGCCTGCCGACTGTACAACCCGGAGGCCTCGAGGTACGTCAAGTCGCGGCGAGTTCGTAGCCCTCGTCGAGCCAGCCGACCTTGCCGCCGATCATCTTCTTGACCGGCCTCCCCAGCCGCGAGATCCGTCCCAATCGACATCGAACGCCCGCCCGCGCCACTAGCAGGACTACATCATGCTCGGGGATTCGCGAAACCCCCCGTGGCAGGAGGTTCTGGGCCGGCTCAGTTGAGGGAGTCGACGATGAGGTCTGTGTTGGTGCGCAGGTATCCGGTGTAGGTCTCCGCGCCGCTGCCTGGAGGTCCGAGGCTGCCGGTGTAGAGGGTGACCACGTCGACATCGCCCACGCGGGCAGCCAGCGCCTCGATGTCGTCGCCGGAGTGCTGGGTCTCGGCGAAGATGGCCTTGATTCCCTCGTGCTCGATGATCTCGGCCAACTCCTCGAGCCCGGCGGGGTTGGCCTCGGCCATGCTCGACAGTGACGGGATGACCGTGCCGATGACCTCGAACCCGTACCGGGTCGCGTAGTACGCGAAGGCGTCGTGGTTGGTGACCAGCTTGCGGCTTCCGGCCGGTAGCTGCTCGACCTTGGCGGCGATCTCGGCATCCACCGCCTCCAGTTCAGCCCGGTAGCTGGCCAGGCACGCTTCGACCGCGGCCGGATCGAGGCCGGCGTCTGCCGTCAGCGCTTGGGCGAGGACTGGCAACGCCTCGGCCACGCGGTGCGGGTCGAGCCACACATGCGGATCTTCCGTTCCGTGGTCGTGGCCGTGTTCGTCGTGGCCTTCTTCGTCGTGGTCGTCGTGGTCGTCGTGGCCTTCTTCGTCGTGGCCGTGGTCGTCGTCGTGTTCGTCGTGGCCTTCTTCGTCGTGGTCGTCGTGTTCGTCGTGGCCTTCTTCGTCGTGGCCGTGGTCGTCGTGGTGTTCGTCGTGGCCTTCTTCGTCGTGGTCGTCGTGGTGTTCGTCGTGGCCTTCTTCGTCGTGGTCGTCGTGTTCGTCGTGGCCTTCTTCGTCGTGGTCGTCGTGGCCTTCTTCGTCGTGGTCGTCGTGGTGTTCGTCGTGGCCTTCTTCGTCGTGGTCGTCGTGGCCTTCTGCGTCGTGGCCGTGGTCGTCGTGGTGTTCGTCGTGGCCTTCTTCGTCGTGGCCGTGGTCGTCGTGGTGGCCTGCCTCGGGTTCGAAGGGGATGGGGTCCATATGTTCGGCGAACCTGAGCACCGGAGTGCCCGACTCCGCTACCGCGTCGAGAGTGTCCTCCAGGCGTCCTTCCAACGTCAGGCCGTTGGCTACCACCAGCGAGGCGTTCGTCATGCGCTCGGTGTCCTGAAGCGACGGCTCGTAGCCATGGGGATCGCCGCCGACCGGGATGATGGCATCCACGTCGGCCAGTCCGTCGCAGGCCACATTGGCGACTACATCGGCCCAGATGCTGGTGGTGGCCAGGATCGTCGGGGTCTCAGCGCCTGCATCCGGCGGCTCGGGTGCGGGGTCTCCCGAGCAAGCCGGTACTACCAGAGCCGCCGCGGCCATAACCACCGCCAGCTTCAGTCTGCGGCCCCGCGATGATCTTGCTGAGACCTGGCAAGGATGGCCCTGAACTGTCGTCCCTTGTTGCACGGCTGTGCTCCTTCGATGTTGCGAACGGTGCCCAGCACTATAATGAGAATGAGTCTCATTTCTACAACTCCGGCGGCAGACCGTGCCGACACCCGCCTCGGAGCGGTCGCAGATGACGCGTGTTGCCCGGATCTTCCCGTTCGCCGGGACGTGTGACCTGCTATTCAGAGAGCAAGTCTGACGAGGCCTCCGTCGGCTCGCCCGACCAGGAGGCTGTCCTCGCTGACCCACCGGAGTCGACTGGTCGCCGTATCGGACTCGAGCGCAGCCACCGGCGACAGGTCTTGACCGGCACGAGTCGGGGTGGCCCACACGATGGTGCGGCCGTCTCCTCCCCCCGTGGCGACGGACCTGCCTGATGGATCCCAAGCGAGATCCTCAATGTGGTTGTCGTGACCTGCGGCAACTGCCGGCGCGGTGCCTTTGGGTCCCTTTCCGCTGAAATCCCAGACGGTGAGCTCGTCGAGGCACGCAACCGCGAGCCATCGGCTGTCGTGGCGGAACCGAAGTCGCTCGATCTTGGACGGATAGCCAGACATCGAGAGGTCCCGACCGCTCCAGAGCCGCCACAGTTGCACGGTCGCGTCCTGGGCACCGGCGCAGGCCCATGCTCCGTCAGGAGACATCACCAGCGACAGCATCGACCCCTTCCAGTCGAAGCGACGCCGGCGGCCGGTCCGTCGTCCAACGACGTCGTGCCAACCGATGCCACCGTATGCGGCTGCACCGACGCGGGTGCCGTCGGTCGACCAGGCGACCGCCGTCACCGTCGAGGGCTGGTCGTCGAAGTCGTGGAGAAGCGCACCGTCCTGGTCGGTGATGAGAAGGTGCCGGCCGGCCCCGATCGCAAGCACGGGTGCGGCCGGCGACCAGGCCATTGCCGCCGCCCAGGCCGACGCCGCCACGGCGCCTTGAGCGGCGCCTGTGCGGTCATAGATCCGCGTGCATCCGTCCTGGCCCCCGACCGCGACGCGGCTGCCATCAGAGGACCAGGCAGCGCTCAACACTCCCATCTCATGCCGCCGGAGCGAGGTGGCCGAGCCGTCGTCGGTGTCGATGAGGACAGCGTCGCCACCCAGGGACCCGACCACCGCCTGGCCGCTGTCCCGATGGACCTCGAGGACCTGCACGTAGTCGTCCATGTCCACCCGCCATTGTGCGACGGGTGTTGTCCCGGTGTCGGTCATACCAGGCAGGATCTGAAGCTGGCCTCCAGTGATGCTCGGTCGAGGTTACGTCCGATGAACACGAGGCGGTTGCGTCGTTGCTCGCCGTCGCCCCAAGTCCCGTGGGCCTGGCCGTCGAGCAGCATGTGGACGCCCTGGAACACATACCGCTCGTCCCAGCCGGCGATCGACAGGATGCCCTTCGAGCGGAAGATGTCGGTCCCCTTCGTGCGCAGGAGATCGCTCAGCCATTCACTCAGCCGGTCGAGATCGAGGTCGCCTTCGGTCTCGAACCCAACCGACGTCACGCTGAGGTCGTGCTGATGCTCGGCGTCGGGGTCGAGGAACTCGGGGTCATCGGCCAGCACACGCTCGAGCGAGAACGCGCCGACCTCGAGGATGGCGTCAAGGTCGACCTTTCCGTGCTGCGTCCGGACGATGGGCGCGAGTGCGTTGATCTGCCGTATGCGGGACTCCACATCGTCCAACTCGCTGGTGTTGGCGAGGTCGATCTTGTTGAGCACGATCCGATCGGCGAAGGCCAGTTGCTCGACAGCTTCGTTCTCGACCCCTTCGGGCTTCTCTTCATCCAGATGTGGAAGCAGGTGTTTGGCGTCAACCACCGTGACAATGGCGTCGAGCCGCAACTGGGCTGCCATCTCATCGTCGACGAAGAACGTCTGGGCCACCGGTGCAGGGTCGGCCAGCCCCGTCGTCTCGATGAGGATCTGGTCGAACCGGTCCTTGCGCCGCATCAGATTGCCGAGGATGCGGATCAGATCGCCTCGAACGGTGCAGCAGATGCAGCCGTTGTTCATCTCGAAGATCTCTTCCTCGGCATCGAGGACGATGGCGTCGTCTATGCCAACCTCGCCGAACTCGTTCTCGATCACCGCAATCCGCTTGCCGTGCTGCTCGGTGAGGACGTGATTCAACAACGTCGTCTTGCCTGCTCCGAGAAAGCCTGTCAGCACCGTCACGGGAACCCGCTCATCAATCATGGCGAAGATGATAATGAGTCCCATTCCTATATCCACCATGGCGCCGGATGGTGCCGACTGCTGACCTCTCGGCAGGCTGGTGAGTTCACCGGACCACGCCGGGACACACCACGATGAGGTTCCAGACGCAGTGAGTCTGGCGCCAACACTCTGCGGTGGTGTCGGAGGGGGGACTTGAACCCCCACGCCCAATAAGGGCACTAGCCCCTCAAGCTAGCGCGTCTGCCAATTCCGCCACTCCGACGTGGAGGCTCGATGCTACCGGGGGCGCTGCCTGCCCCCACGGGCCGGCGTCAGCCGCAACAGGTGTGGTCGAGGGACTCGGCCCGCCACACCTTCACCGTCTCGTAGGTGGCCAGCGAGGCGATGAACAGGCCGGCCAGCGGGTCGGCCCACCACCAGCCCAGGGCGGCGTTGGCAGCAAGCCCGAGGAGCAGTCCGCCTGACATGAGCGCGCACAGCACGGTCTGGGTGGCCTCGGCTTCGACTGCTCGCGACCCGATGACCGGAGCGAGGCGCCGCTTGGCGAGGGCCAGCACCGGCATGACCACCAGGGACAGTGCCGCGATGGCGATCCCGATCGGCGACTCCTCGGGACGGTGGGCCAGCACCAAGTCGCGTGTCGACTCCACGCCCACGTAGACGGCCAGCGCGGCGAAGCTCATCGCGATCAGTCGCTGGGCCCGCTCGTCGGCGTCCTGCTTGCAGCCGGTTCGGCGCTCCTGGGCCAGCCGCCACGCCAGGATCACCGCGGCAGACACCTCGACGCCGGAGTCGAGGCCGAAGCCGATCAGGCTGACCGAGCCGGCGGCGAGCCCGGCGGCGATGGCGATCACGCCCTCGACGACGTTCCAGCTGATGGTGGTGCCCGTCAGCCACTTCTGGCGGGTGACGGCCTGGTCCCTGGTCGTGGGCGTCGTCAGTGCCATCCAGCCGTCACCTCCCTGGAGTCTCGATTTCGCGAACCGAAACCTGACGCTCGCTATTCCAATGTCTGGGAGCACACGGGATCTTTCGGGATACTTCATTCTTGTCTGGTTGCATTTGATTGGCAGCGTGATACACTAAAATACATGACATCAGATGACACTGTCATGAATGTCACGTTCAATGAGTCCGTGCCTCCCGGCGGCACGTACGCCAACGGCGCGCTCGTATGGAACACGCCCCACGAGTTCACGATCGACTTCACCTCGCACCGTTCCCCCACCCACGACGGCGACGCCCAGGATGTGTTGGTGGTGGCCCGGATGAAGATCCCGACCAGCGCCATGTTCCGGATCGTCCAGGCCATGTCGGCCAACATCGACCGCTACGAGCGGCAGCACGGCCGCATCACGCCCAGACCACCGAAGGAGACACCATGAGCGACAACAACGGCCAGGCCTTCGCCAACGCTGGACGCTTCGACTTCATTGTCAGGGCCGACGACGATCACGTCTCGATCTCCCGGCCCGTCAGCGGCGAGGACGTCGACCGCGTCCAGCGCCAGCTAGCCGAGTGGGCGACCCGCCACCCCGCGCAGCCTGCCTAGCGGCTTGGCCGTCCCGACGGTCGACACACCGAGGAGAAAACTTAGTGCTACCATGTAGCACATGGAGCGGATCGGAGTGCGCGAGCTGCGGCAGCACGCCAGCCGGTGGCTGCGTCGGGTCGCGGAGGGCGAGACCTATGAGATTACCGTCCGGGGTGTTCCCGTGGCGCGGCTGAGTCCAGTGGCACCGCCGGGAGGCGTTCTGGAGCGACTGGCCGCCGAGGGATTGGTCACGCTCGCGACCGAGGATCTGGACGAGGTGATGGAGAGGCTCGAACCGATAGAGATCCCGCCCGGCGAGCAGTCGCCCAGTGAGCGCCTGGTCGAACTACGTCGCCATGAGCGGTGATCTATGGTTCTTGGACGCTTCGGCGTTCCTCAAGCTGGTAGTCGTAGAGCCGGAGTCTGCGGAGTTGAGGCGATGGGCGCACGGGCGCCGACTGGCTTCGTCGGACTTGCTGCGTACAGAGGCCCGGCGCGGGGTCGCTCATTCGGCACCATCCGTGATGCGGAGCTGCGACGAGCACTTGGCCGCAGTCCACAAGGTCCGGCTCAGCCCCGCTCTGCTGGACCGGGCCGGCCGGATTCCTGGCCCCGGACTGCGCTCGCTCGATGCGGTCTACGTGGCCTGCGCCGAACAACTCGGTGACGATGTGGCCGGCTTCGTCAGCTACGACAGTCGCCAGCTAGCCGCCGCGCGGGAGTTGGGTATTCCCACAGCCTCCCCCGGCGTGCCGTAGACCGCGCCGCCAACTTCTCAGAGTCGAGCTTGCGCCTTGGTGGTCGAGCTGCGCGGTCGGCTAAGCGTCCTGGAAGCCCGATAGGTCGGCCTCGTCCCCCTGGCGACGCCTGCGCGATTTGACCTCGTGGTCCTAGCGGCCATCGCAGTAGTTCATCTCGCGGCCCAGGCGGCTCACGTCTACGGCCACTGGGTGGCCGATGTGCCCATCACAGCCTCTCAACTGGTGTTCAGCTTGGTTGTCGTCACGCTGGGCCCGCTGGCTGCGTGGCCCGTCGCCTGGCGCTGGAGCCCTAGGCTCGGTGGAGGGTTGTTCGCAGCCTCGATGGTGGCGGCCTTCGGATTCGGTTGCCTGCTGCACTTTGTGATCGACAGCCCCGACCTGCACTCCAATGTCGTCGGCGAAGACGCAGGAGTCTTCTTCCACTCCGCGCTGCACCTGGCGATCATCGAGTTCGCCGGCTTCGGCTACGGCACGGCCGCTGCGCTCCGCAAGACGCCATGGCCCTGCCGGTAGGTTCTAGCAGTGACTGATGAGCGTTCACCCCAGGAGTCCAGGGACCAGCGGGCTGCTCTGCTGAAGGCCGCGTACGCGGTCAGAAGCCCCGACGACAACCGGGAGCTGTACGCCAAGTGGGCTGCCACCTACGAGCAGTTCCTGGAGACGAACCGCTACATCTACGCGCGGCAAGTGGCCGAGATGTTCGCCGAGCGGTCGCCGGCCAAGGGCGAGCCTGTGCTCGACGCGGGATGCGGCACCGGCCGGTTGGGACTGGAGCTGTCACGGCTCGGCGTCTCGCCCGTCGACGGCATCGACATCTCGCCCGAGATGCTGGAGAAGGCCCGCACCATGTCGGGGCCGGACGGGACGCCCTCCTACCGCCGCCTCATGGAAGCCGACCTCACCGGCCCCATCGACATCGAGACCGGCAGCTACTCGGGCCTCGTCAGCTCTGGTGCCTTCACCCACGGACACCTCGGTCCGGACACTCTGGCAGAGATGTTGCGAGTGGCCCGGCCCGGCGCGGTCGGCGTGATCGGCGTCAACGCGTCCCTCTTCGAGCCCAACGGCTTCAAGGACCGCTTCGAGCGCTACGCCTCCGACGGCATCATCGCCGATCTGGAGGTGCAGTTGCGCCAGGTGTACGTCGACATCGACGCCGACAACGCCAACCACCTGGCCCAGATCGCCGTGTTCGCCGTCGTTTGAAGATCGTCTGAACTCCGACGGCTGCTCGTTGGCGGACGCTCAGATGATCAGGGCGTACGAGATCGACGCGAAGGCGAAGACCAGCGCGGCGACCACGGTGATCCGGTCGAGGTTGCGCTCCACCACGGTGGAACCGGCCGCCTGGGCGCCGAGCCCGCCGCCGAACATGTCCGACAGGCCCCCGCCCTTGCCGCTGTGCAGCAGCACGAGGAACACCAGCAGCAGCGCCGACAGCACGTGCAGCGGGGCGACGAACCAGATCACGGGGCGAGGCTACCAGTGCTCCGAACCGGCGCCGCGTCCGCAGCGGGGATCACGCCGCGTAGAGGCGGTGGTTGACGATGCGGGAGAACTCGGTGGCGTCGAGGCTGGCCCCGCCCACGAGAGCGCCGTCGATGTCGGGCTGCTCCATGAGGTCCGGGGCGTTGGAAGGCTTCACCGAGCCCCCGTACTGGACCCGCAGATCGGCCGCGGCCGCCCTCCCCCACCCGTCGGCCACCCGCGCCCGCACATGAGCGCACATGTCCTGGGCGTCGGCGGGCGTGGCCGTCTCGCCGGTGCCGATGGCCCACACCGGCTCGTAGGCCACCACCAGCTTGGCGACCACGCCGGCTTCGAGCCCGTCGAGGCTGCCGGCCAGCTGGCCGGACACCACGTCACGGGCCTGACCGGCCCGGCGCTGCTCGACGGTCTCGCCCACGCACACGATGGGCACCATGCCGTGGCGCAGCACCGCCCGGGCCTTGGCGTTCACCACCTCGTCGGTCTCGCCGAACAGCGCCCGCCGCTCGCTGTGGCCCACGATCACGTACGACACGTCCAACTTGGCCAGCATCGCCGCCGACACCTCACCGGTGAAGGCGCCCGCGTCCTCGCGATGGCAGTCCTGAGCACCTAGCGCTATCGGGATGTCGTCGGCCTGGAGAACGGTCTGAACCGAGCGCAGATCGGTGAACGGCGGATGCACCGACACCTCCACATGGCGGTAGTCGTCGCGGTTGAGGGCGTAGGCCAGCTTCTGGATGGTCTGGATCGCCTCGAAGTGGTTGTGGTTCATCTTCCAGTTGCCGCTCATCAGCGGCTTGCGGCCTCCCGTCGGCCCGCCGTCGCGGCCCGAGGCCTTGCGTCTAAGTGGCATCGGCGTCTCCCTTCTTGTCTCCTTCGTCTCCCGCTACGTTGCCTGTGTTCCCTCGCCGCAGCGCGGTCAGTCCCGGCAGGTCGCCCTTCTCGATCAGCTCCAGCGACGCTCCGCCGCCGGTGGACACGTGGTCCATGTCCCGGTCGGCCCCGAAGCGCCGGGCCGCGGCCGCGCTGTCGCCCCCACCCACCACGGTGTAGGCCCGGGTCTCAGCCATGGCTGCGGCCACCGCCCCGGTGCCGCCTCCGAAGCGGGGATCCTCGAACACGCCCATCGGGCCGTTCCAGAAGACCGTCCCCGCCTCGTGGATCACCTCCCCGAATCGGGCCGCGCTCCCGGGGCCGACGTCCACCCCCATCCACCCGTCAGGCACGTCGGCCCCGACCTGGCGGACCTCCCCGCCGGCGACGGGATCGTTCGGCACCCCGCCGGGGCCCAGCGCGGTGAGGTCGTAGGGCAGGTGGATCGGAGTAGGTCCGTCGAGCAGTTTCCGGCAGTGGTCCACCATCGAGTCCTCGCACAGCGAGGCGCCCACCCGATGGCCCCGGGCCTTCAGGAACGTGAAGCACATGGCTCCGCCGATGACCAGGGCGTCCACCATCTCCAGCAGCGCGTCGATCACCCCGAGCTTGTCCGACGCCTTGGCCCCGCCCAGCACGGCCACGAACGGCCGCCGGGGCGCATCCCGCAGGCCGCCCAGCACCTCCACCTCCCGGGCCAGCAGCCGGCCGGCGGCCGACGGCAGCCATCGGGGCGGGCCCACGATGGAGGCATGAGCCCGGTGCGACGCTCCGAAGGCGTCGTTCACGTAGGCGCCGTGGCCCTCCGCCAGGCGCTCGGCGAAACCCGTATCGTTGGCGGTCTCGCCCGGCTCGAAGCGCAGGTTCTCGAGCAGTTCCACCTCCGGGGCCAGCTCGGCCAGCCGCCGGCGAACCGGCTCCACCGAGTAGCGCGGATCCGGTTGTCCCTTCGGGCGGCCCAGATGGGTGCAGGCGGTGACGGCTGCCCCGCGGGCGAGCAGCCAGCGCAGCGTGGGAAGTGCAGCCCGGATGCGCAGGTCGTCGGCGATCTCGGCCGCCGAGCCCGGACCGCCGCCCGCGAGCGGGACGTTGAAATCGACCCGCACCAGCACCGAGCGCCCCTCCAGCGGGCCCAAGTCCTCCAGAAGGGGAACGGGCAGCACAGGCAGGGGGATACGGCGACTCGGCCGCTCAGCGGTTGGCCGCGCCGACGATCGTGGCCATGTCCACCAACCGGTTCGAGTAGCCCCACTCGTTGTCGTACCAGCCGTTGACCTTCACCAGATCGCCCATGGCCATGGTCAGTCCGGAATCGAACACACACGAAGCGGGCGACCCGACGATGTCGGCCGACACCAGCGGGGCCTCGCTGTAGTCGAGTACGCCGGCCAGCGGGCCGTCGGCGGCGGCCTTGGCGAAGGCCTGGTTGACCTCGTCGACGCTGGGCTCGGCGGCCAGCTTGGCGGTGAAGTCGGTGATGGACCCGTCGGGGATCGGAACTCTCAGGGAGATGCCGTCGAGGCGTCCCTGCATGGCCTGCAGCACCAGCCCGGTGGCCCGGGCGGCGCCGGTGGAGGTCGGCACGATGTTCACGGCCGCGGCCCGTGCTCGCCTCAGGTCCGAATGGGGGCCGTCCACCAGGGCCTGGTCTCCGGTGTAGGCGTGGACGGTCGTCATCAGGCCCCGCTCCACCCCGAAAGCTTGGTCGAGCACCATGACCATGGGCACGAAGCAGTTGGTGGTGCACGACGCGTTCGACACCACCGTGTGCACCGCCGGGTCGAAGTCAGAGTCGTTGACCCCGACCACGAACGTGGCGTCGGCTCCTGAGCACGGGGCGGAGACCAGCACCCGGGGGGCGCCTCCGTCGAGGTGGCGGGCTGCGGCGTCGCGCTTGGTGAATATGCCGGTGGACTCCACCACCACGTCCACTTCGAGGTCGCCCCACGGAAGTTCTTCGGGGTTGCGAACCGACAGGACCCGCAGCGAGTCGTCGCCGACATGGAGGGCGTCCCCGTCGACGGACACCTCCTCACCGAGGCGGCCGTGGACCGAGTCGCAGCTCAGCAGGTGGGCCATGGTGTCGATCGACCCGAGGTCGTTCACGGCCACTACGTCGACGTCCGTGCCCGCCGAGCGCGCCGCCCGGTAGAAGTTCCGTCCGATGCGGCCGAAGCCGTTGATGCCCACTCGAATGCTCATGGGCCAGAGGCTAGGCCGAGCAGTGCGGCCTCTGGGGGGATCTTCGCGCCCCTGTAACCGACTGGACGCGGCACCCAATGAAATTGACGCAGCAAATGCCCTCAGAGGTCAACAACTGCGTCAATTCGGGAACTGCGAGTCGTGCTTGCCGATGTCGCGGTGCACCACCGCGGGCTCGTGGCCCATGGTGCCCAGCACCTTGGCGAAGTGCTCGGTCACCGCCACCGACCGGTGCCGGCCGCCGGTGCAGCCGAACGCAACCGTGAGATACGACTTGCCCTCGGCCACGTACAGGGGCACCAGTAGCGCCAGCAGCGACTCCATGCGCTGGAGGAACTCCCCCGTCACCGGTTGCGACATCACGTAGCCGGCTACCTGGGCGTCGAGACCGCTGAGGTGCCGCAGCTCGTCCACATAGTGGGGGTTGGGCAGGAACCGGCAGTCGATCACGATGTCCACGTCGAGGGGGATGCCATGGGTGTAGCCGAACGACAGCACCGTGATCCGCATGGTCTGGCCCTCGCCGACGCCGAACAGCTCGGCCATGCGGTCCCGCAGCTGGTGGATGTTGAGATCCGTGGTGTCGATGACCACGTCGGCAGTGGCCCGCACCGGCTCCAGCGCCGCCCTCTCGGCCTCGATGGCCTCGGCCAGCGTGGCCGTGGAGGCCCCGCCGGCCTCCGAGAACGGGTGGCGGCGCCGGGTGGACTCGTACCGCCGGACGAGCACATCGGTGGCGGCGTCGAGGAACAGGATCCGCATCTCCTCGACGCCGGAGCGTAGACCGTCGATCGTGCTCACGATCTCGTCGTGGTAGCGGCCGGTGCCCACCACCAGAGCGAGTCGGTCGATGCCCGCGCCGGGCGCCCCGGCCAGTTCCGCCACCTTGGGAATGAGCGACGGCGGCAGGTTGTCCATCACGAACCAGCCGAGGTCCTCGAGGTTGTTGGCGGCGTGGCTGCGGCCCGCTCCCGACATCCCCGCGATCACGACGAAGTTGCTCACGCAGCCGCGATGGTAGTTGCGCCCAGAGGCCGAGCGGGGCCGGCTCAACCCGCTGCGAGTTCGGCGGACCTCAGAGCGAGGCCCCAGGGCCCGAGCGGCCGGTGGGTGATGCGAGCAGGGGCGGGATACACGGCGACGGCCCGTCGTTAGATGATCGCGGTCTCGATGAACGGCTCGCCCCGGGCGATGCGCTCGTAACCGAGCTCCGACAGGTCGAGCGTGCGGTACTCGCCGTAGCACAGCAGTTCCGCCACCGCTCGCCCCATGGCCGGTGACTGCTGCATGCCGTGGCCGGAGAAGCCGTTGATGAACAAGAAGTTCCCCACCTCGGTGTGGGGTCCGACCACCGCGTTGTGGTCGAAGTGGTTGTAGGCGTAGTGCCCGGCCCAGCGGCTGGTGACCTTGATGCGCTCGAAGGCGGGGATCCGGTTCGCCAGTACGGGCCACACCTTGTCCTCGAAGACGTCATGGTCCATGTCGAAGTCGTCGTAGGCGACCGCAGGATCCATGTCGGGCGGGCATCCCGCCATGTAAGCCGCGCCGTCGCTGCGCACGTGCACTCCGCTGGGGTCGATCGTCAGGGGCAGGTCCTGGGCCAGCGGCTGGGCCGCGTCGAAGATCCACGTGAACCGCTTGCGGGGCTCCACCGGCAGCTCCAGGCCGGCCATGGCCGCGGTCCGGGCCGCCCGCGGGCCGGTGGCGTTGACCAGCGCGCCGCAGCCGGCGCGACCCCCCGAAGCCAGCTTCACCCCGGTCACCGTGTCGCCACGGCGGTCGATGCCCACCACCTCGTCGGTGACGAACTCGACGCCGTTGCGGCGGGCCTGGCGCCGCCACCAGTCGAACACCGTGCCGGAGTCGAACCAGCCTTCGCCGATGGGGTTGTGGCTGCCGCACACGATGCCGTCGACGTTGTAGAACGGGTAGGCAGCTGCGATCTGGGCGGGGGTCATGATCACGGTGCCGGCGCCGAGGGAGGCCTGCACCCGCTGGTTGGCCTCCAGCACGGCGGCAGCGGCCTCGTCCGCGGCGAGGTACATGTAGCCGAAGTGCTTGACGGCCACCTCGGGCGCCTCCGGGTCGTCCATCCAGGCCCGGAAGTCCCGCACGAACTCGGCCCCGAACTGCGAGACGCGGATGTTGACCTCACGGGAGAACTGCTGGCGAATGCAGCTGTTGGTGCGGGCCGTGGAGCTGTACTCGTAGGTCGGGTCTCTCTCCACCACCAGGATCGTGCCGTCGAAGTCGGGGTTGCGGGACAGGAAGAACGCCACCGAGGAGCCCATGATCGCCCCGCCGACGATCACCACGTGATACGAGGAGCGACAGCGGCTAGCAGGCATGAGCCGTGTGCTTCAAGTCACCCTCAGAACACGTAGCCCTGGGCGCGATCGTTGGCCGCCGCGGCCGGGTCGCGCTCGGCCGGGTCGCCGAAGCCGCCTCCCCCGGGGAGCTCCAGGATCAGCCGTCGGCCCGCGGGCACGGTCTGCTTGCCCTTGGACCCGAAGGGCGTGCCGTCGTCGAGACGCACCGCACCCGATGCGCCGTCGAGGCCGCCGGCCCGGCCCCGGGCCGGGTTGTCGACCCGGTCGAACATGGCCGAGAACTCGAACAGGTACCCGTCGGCCGGAGCGATCTCGATGACCTGGCCCAACCCGCCCCGGAAGCGGCCGGCGCCCCCGCTGTTCTCGCGGATCTCCTTGCGCCACACGATGATCGGGCCCACCTGCTCGGTGGCCTCGACGCTCATGGTCCGCACCCCCGACGGGAAGGCGGTGGCGGTGAGCCCGTCGAGGCCGGGCCGGGCGCCGGCGCCCCCGCTGTTGAACATCAGGATCTCCACCGGCGGCCGCGGGTCGGCCGGATCGGCGCTGCGGGCGCCGGCCTGGAAGTTCCACAGCGCCCCTGAGCCCTCGGCCGGCACCACGTCGGGCCGGGCCGGCGCGAGCGCGCCCAGGCACAGGTCGGTCACGAAGTGGCCGATCACATGACGAACCGCCACCGGGTCGGGCGCCACCGCGTTGAGGATGGTGCCCGGCGGCGAGCTCACGGTGAACGGCGCCAGCGACGCGTAGTTGTTGGGCAGCTCCGGCGCCAGGGCCACCAGCATCCCGTAGGTGAAGTAGGCTTGGGCGTAGGTGATCGGGACGTTGATGCCGAACGGGCTCACCGGCGAAGTGCCTGCGAAGTCGGCGTGCATCCCCTCATCGGTGACGGTCACCTCCGCCGACAGGGTCACCGGGTCGCCGTAGCCGTCGACCCGCATCGTGTTGCGGTAGACGCCGTTGGGAACCCGCTCGAGCGCGTTGAAGGTGGCCCGGCGGGTGCGGTCGAACACGAAGGCGGCCAACTCCTCCAGGTCGGCCAGGCCGAACTCGGACAGCATGTCGAGCAGCCGCCGGCGGCCGGTCTCATTGGAGGCGGCCAGGCCGTGGACGTCGCCGATCACCTGGTCGGGCTCGCGGACGTTGGCGCGCACGATCTCGACCAGGTCGCGGTTGAGTCGACCCCGCTCGGCCCAGCGCATGATCGGGACGCGGAGGCCCTCCTCGTAGAGTTCGCGCCCGTCGGGCCCGAACCCCCGACCGCCGATGTCCACCACGTGCGCGGTCGAGGCGAAGAAGCCGATCAGGGTCTCGGGCTCGCCGGGGCTGTGCTCCATGAACACCGGCGTGGCCACGGTGAAGTCGTGGAGGTGGCCGGTGGCCTTCCACGGGTCGTTGGTGAGGTACGCGTCGCCCGGCCTCATGCTGTCGGAGCCGATCTCGTTGATGAAGTGGCCCAGGGACGCGGCCATGGTGTTGACATGGCCGGGCGTGCCGGTGACGGCCTGGGCGATCATGCGGCCGGAGCGGTCGAACACGCCTGCCGACAGGTCCCCGGCCTCGCGCACCGAGGTGGAGAAGGCGGTCCGCACCAGGGTCAGGGCCTGCTCCTCCACCACCGAGATGAGCCGGTTCCACATGATCTGGAACGGGACCTCGTGCTGGACGGCGGCTGGCTTCCCGTTGCGCTGCCGCTGGCTGGAAACGGTCGGGCCGGCGGCCGTATCGCGCCCGCTGCTGCGGGCAATCCTCAGGGTCAGGTCGGGCTGGACCACGGCCGTGTGCTGCGACCCGAGCACGGTGGTGGTCTGGTCCTCGGCAATGAGCGCCGGACCGGCCACTGTGTCGCCCGCGGAGAGGGCGCTGCGCGGGTAGAGGGCCGCGTCGACCTTGGTGCCGGCGGCTGGGTCGTGCACCAGCCGGGTGCTGCTCACTGCGAGAGGCTCGACCGCGGCGGCCGGCTCCACCGTGCGGGGCGCCTCGCGCGCCGAGGACACGGTCACCGACCAGCTCACCGCCTCGATGGTCAAGCCGTCGATGGCTCGCCCGAAGAAGGCCTCGTAGGCCTCGATGAAGGCACCGGCGAGCTCCTTGGCGGTGATGTCGTCGAACTCGCCCTGGGGCAGCGCCACCGGGATCTCCCATCCCTGGCCCCGGTAGCGCATCAGCACCTCGCGCTCGGTGGTCACCTCTTCGGCCGTGCCCGTCCGGACGAAGGCCTCGGCCTCTGCGGCCAGCTCGTCGAGCACGATCCTGACGCCGGCGGTGTCGAAGTCGTCGGAGGTGGCGTAGAAGCTGCGGGTGGCCTCGTAGGAGAACGGCGCCAGCAGGAACCCGATGGCTGAGCCCACCCCGGCGCCCACCGGCACGAGCACCTCGTCCACCCCGAGTTTGTCGATCAGGCGGCAGGCGTGCAGCGGCGCGGCCCCTCCGAAAGCGACCATGGAGTACCCGGCCAGGTCCTTGCCGCTCTCCACCGCGTGGGTGCGGGCCGCGTTGGCCATGTTCTCGTCCACCACCTCGGCCACGCCGACCGCGGCCGCGTCGGTGTCGAGCCTGAGCGGGCCGCCCACCGCCGACCCGAGGGCGTCGGCGGCCAGGCCGGGCGACAGCGAGACGCCGGAAGCGCCGAAGGCGTCGGGGTGCATCCGGCCCATCTGCACGTTGGCGTCGGTGACGGTGGCGGCCGTGCCCCCGCGGTCGTAGGACGCCGGGCCCGGATCGGCGCCCGCGCTCAGCGGCCCCACCCGCAGCTGGCCGAGCGCGTCGACGGAGGCGATGGAGCCGCCGCCCGCGCCGATCTCGATCATCTCGATGGACGGCACCGAGATCGGCATCCCGCTGCCCTTCTTGAAACGGGCGGTGCGGGCCGTCTCGAAGGTCTTGGCCGTGCGGGGCGAGCCGTCCTCGATCAGGGCGATCTTGGCGGTGGTGCCGCCCATGTCGTAGGAGATGATCCGGTCGCGGCGATGGACGCGGGCCAGGTGCGCGGCGTAGATCGCTCCCCCGGCCGGGCCGGATTCCACCAGCCTCACCGGGAACGAAGCCGCGGCGTCGCTGCTGATCAGGCCCCCGCCGGAATGAATGAGCAGCAGCGGGCAGGCCGCGCCCATGCGGTTCAACTCGGATTCGAGCCTGCGCAGGTACGAGGCGATGAGCGGCTGCACGTAGGCGTTGGCGCAGACCGTGTTGAACCTCTCGAACTCCCGCATCTGGGGCGAGACCTCGCAGCTGAGGGACACCGCCATCGACGGGGCCGCCTCAGCCAGCAGCGCCCGGAAGCGACGCTCGTGGTCGGGGTTCCGGTAGCTGTGCATGAACCCGACCGCCACGGAGGTGTAACCGCCCTCAACGAGCTGGGCGACTACGCCGCGGGCGGCCTGCTCGTCGAACGCCAGCAGCACCTCGCCGCGGGCGCCGATGCGCTCGGGCACCACGTAGCGGTCCTTGCGCTCGATCAGGGGCGCGGGCAGCACGATGTTGAGGTCGTACTGCTCGAAGCGGCTCTCGGTGCGGGTCTCGATGACGTCGCGGAACCCGGCCGTGGTCACCAGCGCGGTCCTGGCTCCCCGACGCTCGATCAGGGCGTTGGTGGCCAGCGTCGTGCCGTGGATGATCTGCTCGATCTCATCGAGGGTTGTTCCCTCCCGCTCGATGACGGCCGAGATGCCGGCCAGGACTGCCTCCTCGGGCCGCTGGTGGGTGGTGAGCACCTTGATGGACGCGAACGTGCCATCGGGCCGTTCGAGGGCGACGTCGGTGAAGGTGCCCCCCACGTCCACACCGATCCGGGGTCCGGCCGCGGTCCGTTCCACGACTACAGATCCTTGACCGCCGCGTCGGGACCGGCCGGTACCGCGGTACTCACCCCGGCCGCGGCTCGCTCCATGGCTACAGGTCCTCGACGGCGGGGAAGGTTGCCGGCGGGACGATGTCGACGGTGGCCGAGCGCTGCTGGGCCAGCATCCCGCCGTCCACTCGCAGCGTCTCGCCGGTGATGTAGGAGGCGTCGTCGGAGGCCAGGAACAGCGCCGCTCCGGTCAGGTCCGGGGGCTCGCCGACCCGCCCCAGCGGAACGTTCTCGCCTCGCAGCGCCCGCTCCTCCGCCGACATGCCGCTGGCGTCGATCGCGCCGGGAACCAGCGCGTTGACCCTCACGTTGTAGGGGCCGAGGTCCAAGGCCATCGCCCGGGTGAGGGCCTCGATCCCGCCCTTGGCGGCGTCGTAGGCGGTGAACGACCGGTGGGCCCGGGTGGCGCCGCCGGAACTCATGTTGATGATGCTGCCGCCGCCGTGGGTGGCCATGATCCGCGCCACCGGATGCGACACCAGGAAGTGCCCGGTCAGGTTGACGTCGATGATGCGGCGCCACCAGGCCTCGTCTGCCTCGAAGAAATGGCGCGTGGGACTCACGATCCCGGCGTTGTTCACCAGCACGTCGATCCGGCCGTGCCCGGCCATGATCGAGTCCACCATGGCGCCCACCTGCGCGCTGTCGGACACGTCGGCCGGTGCCGCCATCGCGGTGCCGCCGCGGTCGGTGATCGCCTTTGTGGTCCCGGCCGCGGAGTCGCCGTCGATGTCGTTCGCCGCGACGGCGGATCCGGCCTCGGCGAAGCGTTCGGCGATGGCCCGGCCGATGCCGCGCCCCGCCCCGGTGACGAGGACGACCTTGCCATTCAACGAGTCGTGCACCGGGACCTCCCTCCTCGCCGGCGGAGAGCGCAGTCTACGTCTCAGCGGCCGGGGCTTTGGCGGCGGCGAAAAGCAGGTATGTTCATGCTCTTGTATCAGACTGCATGTCTTGACTCTCGATGTGTTATAGTGACTCGTGCCAGAAGACGGATCCGGCCGCATGGTCGGTCCCGACCCTGGCCGGATCGGAGCCGTCGAAGGGCTCCCACCTACTCGACGCCGGAGAACGGGAGGGAGACCAGGATGGCGACGACCAACACCGAGCGCGCCACGCTCTATTCAGCACTGGCGGACGCCATCGGACAACAGGAAGCGGAGACGCTGATGGAGCAATTCCCGCCGTCGGGCTGGGACCAGGTAGCCACCAAGGAAGACCTCCGAGTCCTCGGAGCCGGCTTCGCCGTTGCGCTGGCCGAGACCAACGCCGCCATCAAGTCGGGCTTGGCCGAGACGAACGCGGCCTTGACCGCCGGCTTGGCCGAGACGAACGCGGCTTTGACCGCCGGCTTGGCCGAGACCAACGCCGCCATGAAGGCCGGCTTCGCCGAGGCGGCCAAGGAGCGGGCCGAGATCGTCAAGAGCGTCGCCGGCGTCGAGACAGGCCAGGCTGGGCTGCTCAAGAGCCAGGCGGAGCAGCTCAGGAACCAGGCCAGACAGCTCTACGTGATCACTGCCACGATCATCGCGGCCACCGTGTCGATCTGGATCGCGCTCTTCACCAGCGCCGGGCCGGGCTAGTGCTGTGTCGTCGAAATGGCTAGGGCAGCGCAGCAGGACCGAGACCCTGCTTGAGAGCGCTCCGGACGCCCCGATCATTTCAGCGACGGACCACTAGGTTCCCGGCCCGCGGCGTAGTCAGCCATTGCTGGGCGACGCGCCAGGCGGAGAGTTCACCGGCTCCCGTGCAGAGCGGCGTGGACGTTCTCGGCTACGGCGTCGGGGAGCCAGGGCAGCGCTTTCAACTCGTGCAGCTCCGCCCGCTGGACCGCCCGCACTCCGCCGAGCTCCCTGGTCAGGCGGGCTTTGCGGACCGGGCCAAGGCCGGATATCCCGTCGAGGGCCGAACGGGTCATGCGCTTGCCCCGCAGGGTGCGGTGGTACTCGATGGCGAAGCGGTGGCTCTCGTCGCGTATGCGCTGGAGCATGTACAGGGCTTCCGATTGGCGCGGGATCCGGACCGGCCCGGACCGGTCGGGCACGAACACCTCCTCGAACTGCTTGGCCAGCGCCGCGGCCGGGATCTCGTGTTCGAGGCCGAGTTCCTGCAGCACCTGCAGGGCCACGCCCAGCTGCCCCTTGCCGCCGTCCACCAGCAGCAGTTGCGGCGGGTAGGAGAATCTCCCGTCGCGCTCCGACACCGGCCGGGCCCGTTGCTCCAGATAGCCGGCGAGGCGCCGGGTCAGCACTTCGTGCATGGCTGCGAAGTCGTCGTTGCCCGGCACTGACCGGATCTTGAACCGCCGGTAGTCGGCCTTCTTGGGCAGGCCGTCCTCGAGTACGACCATTGATCCCACGTAGTCCTGGCCCGACAGGTGGCTCATGTCGTAGCACTCGATCCTGAGCGGGGCCTCGGCCAACCCCAGCTCCTGCTGCAACTCGTTGAGGGCCCGGGCCCGACTGTTGTGGTCGGTGCTGCGCTTGAGCCGATGACGTGTGAACGAATCCTCGGCATTGCGGGTCACCGTGGCCTGCAGCGCCCGCTTGGGGCCCCGCTGCGGCACCCGGATCTGCACCCGTGAACCTCGCGATTCGCTGAGCCACGTCCGGTACAGATCGGTGTCGGCCGGGTCGGCCGGCACCAGCACCAGCTTGGGCCAGCCCAGCGGGTTGTCGTCGGAATAGTCAAAATAGAGCCGCTCCAGGGCACGGCTCACCAGCTCGGCCCGGTCGAGGTCCTCGGCCTTGTCGATCATGAAGCCCCGGCGACCCATCACCCGGCCCCGGCGCACGAAGAACACCTGGACCGCGGCCTCCAGGGCGTCGTCCACCAGCCCGATCACGTCGAAGTCCTCGTTGCGGGAGCCCACCATCTGCTGGGTCTCGACTGCTTTGCGCACCCCGGCCAGGCGGTCGCGCAGCCGGGCGGCCCGCTCGAAGTCCAGCTCGCCGGCCGCGGCCGACATCTCCGCTTCGAGGCGGTCGAGCACCGGGTCGCTGTCGCCCTCCAGGAAGCGCAGCAGCTCGGCCACCATCTCGGCGTAGTCGTCGGCGGTGACCTCGCCCACGCACGGCCCCGAGCACTTCTCGATGTGGTACAGCAGGCACGGCCTGCCCAGGCTGGCGTAGCGGCGGAACTTGCCGTCGGTGCAGGTGCGGACCGGGAACGTGCGCAGCAGCAGGTCGAGGGTGTCGCGGATGGCGTAGGCGTGGCCGTAGGGGCCGAAGTAGCGGTTGCCCTTGCGGCGCCGGCCCCGCATCACCATGGCCCGGGGCCACTCGTCGACCATGGTCACGCACAGGAACGGGTACGACTTGTCGTCGGTGTAGCGCACGTTGAACCGGGGCTTGTGGCGCTGGATCAGCGAGAATTCGAGCATCAGGGCCTCGACCTCGTTGGCCACCTGGATCCACTCCACCGACGCGGCGGCGTCCACCATCTGGCGGGTGCGCAGCGGCAGGTGCGAGCCGAAGTAGTTGTTGAGTCTGGAACGCAGGTTCTTGGCCTTGCCGACGTAGATGACCCGACCGTCGGCGTCGAGGAACTGGTACGACCCGGGCGCGTCCGGGATGGACCCCGCCACCGGGCGCTTCAGCGCGCCCATGCTCCGCCTCGGCGCCATTCCCGCTCTGGTTCGCTCCGCTCACGGGCCGCTCGGGCCGCGGTCTCGCCCGCAGGAGGCGGATTCGCGGGTTTGTCCGCTCGGCCTCTCAGCACAGGATTCAGCGCAGCATCGAGCGCAGGTAGCGGCCGGTGTGGCTCTCGGGCACGTCGGCCACCTGCTCGGGGGTGCCCTCGGCCACGATGCGGCCCCCGCCCGAGCCGCCCTCGGGCCCGAGGTCGATGATCCAGTCGGCCGTCTTGACCACATCCAGGTTGTGCTCGATCACCACGACGGTGTTGCCCTGGTCCACCAGCCGGCCCAGCACGCCCAGCAGCTTGCGCACATCCTCGAAGTGCAGCCCGGTGGTGGGCTCGTCGAGGATGTACATGGTGTGGCCGGTGGAGCGCTTGGCCAGCTCGCTGGACAGCTTGACCCGCTGGGCCTCGCCGCCCGACAGCGTGGGCGCGGGCTGGCCCAGGCGCACGTAGCCGAGGCCCACGTCGACCAGGGTGCCCATGTGGCGGGCGATGGGCGGCTGGTTGGCGAAGAACTCCAGCGCGTCGGTGCACGGCATGTCGAGCACCTCGGCGATGTTGCGGCCCTTGAAGGTGACCTCGAGGGTGTCGCGGTTGTAGCGCTTGCCCTTGCACACCTCGCAGGGCACGTACACGTCGGGCAGGAAGTGCATCTCGATGCGGATGGTGCCGTCGCCGCGGCAGGCCTCGCAGCGGCCGCCCTTCACGTTGAACGAGAAGCGCCCCGGCAGGTAGCCCCGCACCCGGGACTCCTGCGTGTTGGCGAAGAGCTTGCGCACGTGGTCGAACACCCCGGTGTAGGTGGCCGGGTTGGACCGGGGCGTGCGGCCTATCGGCGACTGGTCGATGCAGATCACCTTGTCGAGGTGGCCGACGCCGTCGAGGCGGGTGTGGCGCCCGGGCGGGGTCTTGGACCGGTAGATGTGCTGCATCAGCGCCCGGTGCAGGATCTCGTTGACCAGAGACGACTTGCCCGATCCCGACACCCCGGTCACGCACACGAATTGCTGCAGCGGGAAGGCCACGTCGATGCCTGCGAGGTTGTTCTCCCGGGCGCCCCGAACCACGAGGCGGGTGCCGTCGCCGGTCCGGCGCATCTGCGGGACTGCGATGCGGCGCTCGCCCGAGAGGTACTGGCCGGTGATCGATTCTTCCAGCTCCAGCAGGCCCTCCAGAGGCCCCGAGTGCACGATGGCCCCGCCGTGCTCGCCCGCGCCCGGCCCTATGTCGACCACATGGTCGGCGACCCGGATGGTCTCCTCGTCGTGCTCGACCACCATCACCGTGTTGCCCAGGTCGCGCATGCGCACCAGCGTCTCTATCAGGCGGCGGTTGTCTCGCTGGTGAAGCCCGATCGACGGCTCGTCGAGCACGTACAGCACGCCCACCAGGCCCGAGCCGACCTGGCTGGCCAGCCGGATGCGCTGGGCCTCTCCCCCGGCCAGGGTGGCCGCGCTGCGCGACAGGTTGAGGTAGTCGAGGCCCACGTCGAGCAGGAAGCCGAGCCGGGAGCGGATCTCCTTGAGCACCTGCTCGGCGATCATGGAGTCGCGGTCGTCGAGGCTCATCTCGGCCAGCGCCTTGGCCGCCTCGGCGATCGACATGGCGCACAGATCGTGGATGTTGCGGCCGTCGACGGTTACGGCCAGTGCCAGCGGGTTGAGCCGGGCGCCGCCGCAGTCCGGGCACGGCACCTGGCGCATGTAGCCCTCGATGTTCTCCCGGGAAGCGTCGCTGTCGGTCTCGTTGTGACGGCGCATCAGGTGCGGGACGATGCCCTCGTAGCGGGCCTGGTACACCCGGCGGCGGCCGAAGCGGTTCTGGTAGCGGACCTGCACTCGGCCCTTGACGCCCTTGGCGTACAGCAGCATGTCCTGCTGGCGGGCAGTCAGCTCGCGCCAGGGGACGTCGCGGGGGATCTCGTATTCCTCGCAGACCGCCTGCAGCAGGCGCGGGTAGTAGCGCGACCTGCTGTCGGACCAGGGCGTGATCGCCCCGCCGGCCACGGTGGCGTCGGGGTCGGGCACCACCAACTGCGGATCGACCTCGAACACGCTGCCGAGGCCGTCGCAGTGGGTGCAGGCTCCGTAGGGCGAGTTGAACGAGAAGTTGCGGGGAGCCAGCTCCTCGAACGACTTGCCGTCGGAGGGGCGGGCCAGATGCTGGCTGAACACGATCCGCGGGGGCGGTTGGCTGTCCGCGTCGCCGGAGGCGGCGCCTTCGGCGAGCTGGGGGACGATGTCGATCTCGGCTATGCCCGCCGCCAGCCGCAGGGCCGTCTCGACCGAGTCAGTGAGCCGGCGCTCGACGCCCTCGCGCAGCACCAGCCGGTCGACCACGACGGCGATGTCGTGCATCTCGTAGCGGGCCAGCTCCAGGCCGTCGGCACCGCCGGACAGGCCGGTGGCGCCTGCGAAGTCGGCGAGCTCGATCAGTTCGCCGTCGACGATGGCCCGGGCGAAGCCCTGCCCGGCGAGATCGGCCAGCAGCGTGTCGTAGGTGCCCTTGCGGCCCCGCACCACCGGTGCCAGCACCTGGAATCGGGTGCCGGGCTCCATCTCCAGGATGCGGTCCACGATCTGCTGGGGGGTCTGGCGGATGAGCTGTTCACCGGTCTCGGGATCATGGGGCACGCCGATGCGGGCGAAGAGGAGGCGCAGGTAGTCGTAGACCTCGGTGATGGTGCCGACGGTGGATCGGGGGTTGCGCGACGCGCTCTTCTGATCTATCGAGATCGCCGGCGACAGGCCGTCGATGAAGTCCACGTCGGGCTTGTCCATCTGGCCCAGGAACTGGCGGGCGTAGGCGGACAGGGATTCCACGTAGCGGCGCTGGCCCTCCGCGTAGATGGTGTCGAAGGCCAGCGAGCTCTTCCCGGAGCCCGACAGCCCGGTGATCACGATCAGCCGGTCCCGGGGAAGGTCCAGGTGAACGTCCTTGAGGTTGTGCTCGCGCGCCCCCGAGATCACCAGCCGCTCAGCCACGCTCAGACTCTACCCGCTGGCCCCGCGAGCACGGCGAACATGTGTTCACAGAAGCGTCTGCAATTGCGCAAGCAGGGCGCCGACCCTGCCGTGGCACAAGCACGTCCCCGCCCGCTTGGAGCCGGTGACCGGCTAGACGGCACCAGTTCCGGCAGCTCGGCTCCAGAGGGCGACGGCGATGGTGGCGTTGTCGTCCAGGCCGAGGCCCACCGCCCCGGCCAGGATGTTGCTGGCGACCTCCTTGGCCGTCGATGCACCAGCTCCGCAGGCGGCCCCGATGCCGCCGCCCGCAGAGTCGTCCGAGAACCATTCGATGCCGTGCTCGTACACGAAGGGCTCCCAAGCGCCGTCGCTGGCGAGGATCACAGCGTCGGGCCTGGTCCCGTCGCCGGACTCCCCGACTATCTCGACTTCCACCGGCCCAGGCTCGGCGCCAACGGGCGGCATGCCCAGGCAGATCTCGATGCTGCCTCCGGGAACCCTGTGAGGGCGACCACAGAGAAATCCGCTGAAGCCGTCGCGTCTCTCGTTGGCCAGGAACGGCAGCGTGTCGCCCATCCAGCCGATCAGCAGGCCGCCCTCGGGCGTCCAGGCGGCGACGCACAAGGTGCTCATCGGGAACATGAACATGGGCAGGTTCTGTTGCCAAGTCTCCGGCCCGGTCAGAGCCAGCACTCGCTCGTTGGCTTCCCCGAAGGCGACCGCCATCTCATCGGCGCTGGCAATCCGCGACGGCAGCCCCTCCACCGCGGCCTGAGCTGCCTCGTCGCCCCGGGTATGCCCACCCAGCCCGTCGGCCACCGCGATCACCCAACTGCCATCGTCGTCCGAGATCACGGCCAGCGCCCGATCCTCGTTCACCCGCCGTGGCCCCATATCGCTAACGGCGGCTACGGACGCCTCCGGCCGGGACGCAATCGAGTCGACTGTCTCAGAGCCAGTCACGTCCCCGATCATGCCACCGCAGCATCGTCACCGCCCTGATGCTTGATGACGGCGAGGACGGCTTCCGCTCGCTCCACGAACTCCACCAGCTTGGCCGAGTCCACTCGTAGACTTGGCCGCTATGCGATCGCGAAGAGCGGTTCAACTGCGAGGTCGTCGGTCTGGCTCTGGCCACGGGGTGGGCCACGGCGCCTTCGCGAGTGCGGCGGGCCGTTGATCGGGGGCGGACCGGGGGCGCGGGCTGGGCCGTAGCGGACTCGCTCCGGGGGCGCGATGGTGTGCAGGTCGCCGCTGGGCACGACCCGCCAGCCGTGGTGGTGGACCTTGTCGTGGCATCCCCAGCACAACAGCATCAGGTTGTCGATGTCGGTCGGTCCGCCCTGTGACCGCGGCCGGATGTGATGGGCTTGGCACACCGCGTAGTGCTCGCCGCATCCGGGGCATTCGCCGTAGCGGGCGATGAGCGCATCCATCTGCGCTTTGGTGGGCCGCGGCAGCGCGGGACCCCGCCACAACGGCACTCCCTTGCTGCTGTAGACGATCCCCACGATCCTTGCGTTGCAGAAGTGCTCCTCGAGCACGCTCGGAGGTATCACTCCCCCGCCGGCGACCTCAGCGAACGCCTTGTCCCCCTCCGGGCTCAAGTGCTGCACGATGGCGACGTCAGCCGAAGGTGCGCCGTGGTTTCCCTCGCCGGTGCTGGTCGCAGTCAGCGTGTCCAACGCATCGGCGAGACGCTGCGAGAGGCTGCGCTTCTCACCTCCGGGACTCTTCAGGTCGCATCGACGGAGCCTCTCGGCCTCCTGCAGGAATCGCTTGCGCACCTTGGCGCCGGTCACCGGGTCCAGTTCGCCTCGCAGATGCGCCATGCCGTCATCGCCGTCCCAGATGCTCAGGCGCCGTCGAGTTCGCTGCCGTCGGTACGCGCCCTCGCCGCCGTCGTCCTGGCGCTGTGCAAGCCAACGATTCGCCTCGCGGGCAAATTGCTCAGGCGACAGCGAGGCGGCCCTCTCCAACAGCTTCTCGTCCCGCTCAACCTGACCCGCGCTTGTGCTCTCCGAAGCCCGTGCGAGGGTCTTGGCATTGGCCAGCGGGATCTCCCCCGCCGCCAGGGCATCCCGCACGTCAGGCATCGACTGAAGCTGGCCCACCGCCTTGACCTGCCCGGCCGCGTCGCGTCTCGAGAGCCCCGCAGCCTGAGCCAGCACCCCGGCCCCACCGTCGCCGCGCCGCTCCCCCGCCGCCACCAGCGCGGCCGCATCGGCCTGCAACACAGCCACCTGCGCCGCGAATGCCTTCGACTCCGAGAGCACCCGCCGGGCGTCCGAAGTCGATGCACCCCCGGAGTTGACCAGACGGATCAACTCCGCCAACCCCTCCCGCACCTGCTGAGCAGCTTCTAAAGCCATGTTCAAAGCATGCCATAGGGGTGTGACATTTGTCAAGCATTGTTATGCTATTTCAGTGCTGAACCTTGACAACTGCAAGCACTTGAGGAGGAGGCACCGGTGACGGGCACTATTCCCTTCGCCCGCGAGTCGTGGATCGCGGTTAATCTGTACGCGATGCGCACGGACGGGCGCCAGACCCTGACCCTCGACGGCGAGCCGCCGCCGGACTACGACCCGCAGCGCGCCGTGAGCTACCTCGACCGATACGAGGACGGTCCCCACGAACTCGGGATCGGCGGCACGTTCTACTGCATCAAGACCAACGAGCCCGCACCACCGGACATGGTCTCAGCGTTGGTCGAGGCGCTGACAGCCAGGGGTCGCGGACGCTGGCTCAGAGTCGTGCGAGAGCCCGTGCGCGAGCACACGCTGCAACTCTGGGACGCCGAGGGCCGCCTCCTCGACGACGAGCGTCCGAGATGCACCTGCGGAGGCGGCATCGCCGCGAATCCAGACACAGTCACCTGCTGGTCCGGCGCCGAGATCTTCGAAGCAACCTGACCGGCACGATCCGTGCACCGCTCCCCCGGGAGGAGTTGTTACTGCGCGAGGATCTGGCTGACGCGTTGATGGGAGATGCCCAGAAGTTGCCCGATGTCGCGCATCGGGAGGCCCGCATCGCTGAGCAGCTTCGCCGCCTCGCGCCTGGCCCTCGTCGCGGCCGCGCTCGCTTCCTCGGCGACCGAGACGGAATGGTGGAGTTCATCCAGGAGTCCGACTACCTCGTCCGGAGGCTGCACCTGCACGTCTATGGGCCCGACTTCGGACTCGCCGATGTCCAGCATCAGCGCTATCGCCTCGCGAGCGGTCGCCTCCACCCGGTTGAGACGCTTGACCTGTGAGAAGACCCCCCGCAGGTCTGGCACGGTGATCGCCCACCAGTCACCGGAGCGGACAGCTTCAACCCGATAGCCCCGAAGCGTCCCATCCACCGTCATCGTCCAACAATCCTCCTCGCCTCGGCGATGATGCCGTCGGCCGTCCGCTCGTTGATCTCTCGATGGCGCGGGATCACCAGACGCCCGTCTCCCAGCGTCCATATCTCATGCTTGCCCCCTTGGCGGATGAAGCGCAGTTCGACTCCGCCCGCCTTGGCCAACGATCTGACACGGCTCATGAGTTCTCGTTTCCTCACTTGGCGTTGGCTATAAGCCTAGACACTTTAAGTCAAGTGCACTAGTCGACCGAAGGGCACGGCTGATGCTCTGGATCGCCCAAGGCTGCGTGGTAGTCGCTCAGCGGCACGCTCCTGCCTTCGGCGGCTTCTCGTCGTGACTGCCGAATCGACTCCACGAGTTCCTCGTCTCGAAGAATGTCGAGCGTCTCCATAAGAGACTCAAGATCATAAGTTGCCATACAACTCAATAATATGGCTAGCCGCGGATCTCGGCCAGCTCTCTTCTTAGGTCCTTGATCTCGTCGCGCAGCCTCGCGGCGTACTCGAAGCGCAGCTCGGCGGCGGCCTCCCGCATCTCCTCGTCCAAGGTCCGGATCAGGCGATCCAGCTCGGCGTCGGGCAGTTCCCCCAGGTCCGGCCCGTCCCGCCGCCGACGGGCCGCGGCCAAGCCACCCCCCGCCTCTCCCCCGACGTCGCCGTCGGGCACCGGCGCGCCGTCGCGGTCCGGGCGGATCATGGCCAGGATGTCGGTGACCGCCTTGCGGATGGTGGTCGGGTCGATCCCATGGACCTCGTTGTGGGCCTCCTGAAGGCCCCTGCGCCGCATCGTCTCCGAGATGGCCCGCCGCATCGAGTCGGTCACCACGTCGGCGTACATCACCACCTGGCCGTCCACGTTGCGGGCCGCCCGGCCGATGGTCTGGATCAGCGACGTCTCGCTGCGCAGGAAGCCCTCCTTGTCGGCGTCGAGGATGGCCACCAGAGACACCTCGGGCAGGTCGAGCCCCTCCCGCAGCAGGTTGATCCCCACCAGCACGTCGAACTCCCCCAGCCGCAAGTCCCGCAGGATCTCGATGCGGCGCACGGTGTCCACCTCGCTGTGCAGGTACCGCACCCGCAGCCCCAGCTCCAGCAGGTAGTCGGTGAGGTCCTCGGCCATCTTCTTGGTGAGGGTGGTCACCAGCACCCGCTGGCCCTGCTCCACCCGCTGGCCGATCAGCTCGTGCAGATCGTCGATCTGGCCCTTGGTCGGCTTCACCACAACCTCGGGGTCGACCAGCCCCGTCGGCCTCACGATCTGCTCCACCACCTGCTCGGACACCTGCAGCTCGTAGTCCCCCGGCGTGGCCGACATGAAGATCACCTGGTTGAGCCGGCTCATCACCTCGTCGAAGCGCAGCGGGCGGTTGTCGGCCGCCGACGGCAGCCGGAACCCGTGGTCGATCAGGGTCGCCTTGCGGCTGCGGTCGCCCTCGTACTGGCCGTGCAGCTGGGGCACGGCCACGTGCGACTCGTCGATCACCATCAGGAAGTCCTCGGGGAAGTAGTCGAGCAGCGTGTACGGCGACTCGCCCGGGCTCCGGCCGTCGATGGGCGCCGAGTAGTTCTCGATGCCGTTGCAGTAGCCGAGCTCGGCCATCATCTCGAGGTCGTAGCTGGTGCGCATCTGCAGCCGCTGGGCCTCCAGCAGCTTGCCCTCTCCCTCGAAGTGGGCCAGGCGCGCGGCCAGCTCCACCTCGATGCGCTCGATGGCGGCCTGCATCCGCTCGGCCGAGGTGGCGTAGTGGGTGGCCGGGAACACCACCAGGTCGTCCAGAGTCTCCAGCCGCTCGCCGGTAAGCGGGTCGACGACCGTGATGCGGTCCACCTCGTCTCCGAAGAGCTCGATCCGCACCGCGGTCTCGTCGTAGGCCCGGTGGATCTCGATGGTGTCGCCCCTCACCCGGAACTTGCCCCTGGTCAGGTTCATGTCGTTGCGCTCGTACTGCATGTTCACCAGGCGGCGCAGGATCGACCGCTGGTCGTAGGTGGCTCCCCGGTGCATCACAAGCAGCTGGGTCTCGTACTCCGTGGGGGAGCCGAGCCCGTAGATGGCCGACACCGACGCCACCACGATGGTGTCGCGGCGGGTCAGCAGCGCCGAGGTGGCCGAGTGGCGCAGCCGGTCGATCTCGTCGTTGACCGACGAGTCCTTCTCGATGTAGGTGTCGCTGGCCGGCATGTAGGCCTCGGGCTGGTAGTAGTCGTAGTAGCTGACGAAGTACTCCACCCGGTTGTGCGGGAACAGCTCCCGCAGCTCGTTGGCCAGCTGGGCGGCCAGCGACTTGTTGGGGGCCAGCACCAGCGTGGGCCGCTGGGCCCGCTCGATGGTCCAGGCGATGGTGGCGCTCTTGCCCGAGCCGGTGATCCCCAGCAGCGTCTGGAAGGGGTGCCCCGCGGCCACTCCCGCGGCCAGGGCCTCGATCGCCTTGGGCTGGTCGCCGGCGGGCTCGAACGGGGCCATCACCTGGAAGGCCTTCCGATCGCTGGGCACGGTCACCGGCGACATGTCACCCGCTCCTGTTCGCTTCTCTCACCGGCCGCTCGGGCCACTCGCTCTCCCGCTCCTGTTCGCTTCTCTCACGGGCCGCTCGGGCCCTGGCCGTGATCGTACCGACGCGCGCTTGCAAGCACCGTCGCCCGGCTGCCACTAGGAATTGGCAGCCGTGGGTGCCCGATGCTCACGCTGTACCGCGATTCCGGCACCGCCGATGACGCCTTCTCTTGGGACGTCTGCGGGGCCGAGTCGAACGTCGCCCTCTACTGCGCCGCGTTGGGACTGAGCAGCGCTTGGGTGAGCCGTCTCGACACGGGAATGGCGGGGTCGCTGGTGCTGGACGCCATCGCCGCGGGCGGGGTTGACACGTCGCTCGTCGATCTGTGTGACGACGCGCCCACCGGCTTGATGCTGAGGGATTCGTCCGAGCGAGGCCGGCGGGTCCAGTACTACCGGCGGCGGTCGGCTGCTTCGCTGATGTCCCCCGAGACAGTCCCGGTCGAAGCGTGCCTCGACGCCGAGGCCGTCCATCTCACCGGGATCACGATGGCCCTCTCCGGCGGGTGCCGGGAGCTGGTGATGACGCTGCTTTCAGAGCCCGCCGGCGCCCTGCGGTCGTTCGATCTCAACTGGCGCCCGGCGCTCTGGCCCGAGGGGCCCCCGGGAGAGTTGTTCCTAGGCGCCGGTGATGCCTTCGCGGCCGGATTCCTGTGCGGTTACCTGTCCAATCCCGACGATCTGCAGCGCTGCCAACGGCTGGGCCACGTGGTGGCGATGAGCGCCATGACCTCCGAGTCGGACGTGGGTCCCCTCCCCGATGCCGCCGCCATCGACGCGATGCTGGCGGTCGACGCCCCGGTGTGGGGTGAACTGGTCTACCCGGGCCCCGCCAGGGGCTGACTCAGGCCAGGGAGGCGGCCCAGCGGTAGCAGGCGTCGATCTGGGGCTCCAGCTCCTCAGGGGTGCCGTTGTTGTCTATAACGAAGTCGGCCACGGCCAGACGCGACTCCCGGACGGCTTGGCGAGCGATGCGGGCCCGGGCGTCGTCCTCGGACAGGTCGCGATCAGTCACCAGGCGCTGTACCGCGACCTCGGGGTCGGCGTCCACCACCACGATCCCAGCCAGGTCGCGATAGCGCTTCGCGATGGGCTCACCGCCGGGGCGGACCAGCAGCGGTATGTCGAGCACCACCACCGCGCCGGGCGACTGCTCGGCCACCGCGGCCCGCCGCTTCACCATCTCGGCGCCCACCGCCGGATGGACGATGGCATTGAGCGCGGCCAACTCGTCGGCGTCGTTGAACACCACCTCGGCCACCGCGGCCCGGTGCAGGGTTCCGTCGGCGGCCACCACCGCGGGACCCCAGCGCTCCACCATGGCTTCGAACACGGGCCGGCCCGGCTGCTGAAGGTCATGGACGATCCGGTCGGCGTCAATGAGGACCGCGCCCCGCTCGACCAGTCCGGCGCCCACCGTCGTCTTGCCGGCGCCGATCCCCCCTGTCAGTGCTATCTCAGGCAGCGCTCAAGTCTCGTCGGCCGCGCCGGCAGCCTCATCGGCGTCCGCGCCGGTCTCGGCGCTGCCGCTCTCATCGGCGGCCGCCATCTCGACGGCGGGCTCGTCGTCAGCGACGCCGTCGGCGTCGTCGTACTCGCTATCGCTGGAGTAGTAGTCCTCCCAGGCCTGCTGGCCCTCGGAGCCGGTGGTGCCGATGTAGTTGCCCTCCTCGTCGTAGGCGTGGTCGCCGAAGTGCTCCTGGTACTCGGCCGCGACCACGCCGCCCTCGGCGGCCTGCTTGATCGACAGGCTTATGCGGCGGCGCTGAAGGTCGAGGTCGATGATCTTCACCCACAGCTCCTCGCCGGGGGTCACGACCTGCTCGGGCAGCTCCACATGGTGCGCGGACATCTCCGAGATGTGCACCAGGCCCTCGATGCCGTCGCCGACCTGCACGAACGACCCGAACGGCACCAGCTTGGTGATGCGCCCGTACACCAGCTCCCCCACCCGGTGGCTGGCCGCGAACTCCTGCCACGGATCCTGCTGGGTGGCCTTGAGTGACAGGCTGATGCGCTCGCGGTCCAGGTCGACCTCAAGCACCTGCACGTCGATGCGGTCGCCGGCCGACACCACCGCGCTGGGGTGGTCGACATGCTTCCAGGACAGCTCCGACACATGGACCAGGCCGTCCATCCCGCCGAGGTCCACGAACGCGCCGAAGTTCACCACCGACGACACCACGCCGCTGCGGACCTCGCCCGGCCTGAGGTTGTCGAGGAACGCCTCGCGCTGCTCGCGCTGGGTCTCCTCCAGCCAGGCGCGGCGGCTCAGCACCACGTTGTTGCGGTTCTTGTCGAGCTCGATGATCTTGGCGTCGAGCTCGCGGCCCACATACGGCTGGAGGTCGCGCACCCGGCGCAGCTCCACCAGCGACGCGGGCAGGAAGCCTCGCAGGCCGATGTCGACGATCAGCCCGCCCTTGACGACCTCTATGACCATGCCCTTGACGGCTTCGTTGGCCTCCCGCTGCTCCTCGATGCGGCCCCAGGCCCGCTCGTACTGGGCCCGCTTCTTGGACAGGACCAGGCGGCCCTCCTTGTCCTCCCGGGTGATGACCAGGGCCTCGATCACCTCGCCCATGTCGACGACGTCGCCGGGATCGACGTCGTGGCGGATGCTCAGCTCGCGGGCCGGTATGACGCCCTCGGACTTGTAGCCGATGTCGAGCAGGACCTCTTCCTTGTCGATCCGGACGACCGTGCCCTCCACGATCTGGCCGTCCTCGACGACCACCATGGTGGAGTCGTAGGCGTCGTCGAGGCTGATGTCGCCGAGGTCGTCCTCGACGATCTGGCGTGGGATGTAGGAGCCGTCCTCTGCGAACGTGCCCATCTCGGCGGGCGCAGGCGGTTCGAGGACGGCGGTGGCGGTGTCGGTCACGGTGTCTTTCCGGGCTGGCGGGCAGGGGTCATTGGACCCGGTGAGGCTACCGGCCCGATCCGCCGTTGTGTGCCCACGCCGCCGCCGTGCCGGCCGGCGCCTCGACCCGGATGTTCCTACTGGAAGGCGATGGTGAGGGTGTAGGTGCCGGTGCTGCCGCCGAAACCCTGCACAGATACGAGATGCATGCCGGTGTATTCCGCCTGCCAGTGGATGCGCGACGCCGCCGTGCCACCGGCGTCGTCGTTGTAGGCCAACTCGACCATGCCGTTGTCATAGAGCGTCGCGGTGGAGTCGGGCAGCGTTCCCAACTCGACGTCGATCTGGTAAGACTCGCCTTGCACGGCCCAGAACACGAAGTAGTCGATGTCATCGTCGCGGTCTATCGCGCCCGGCGCGTCCTCGTCGATCTCCACGTATGTGACCCAGTCCGACCCGACGCCGTGACTGTCGGACGTGACGGTGAGGGTGTAGGTGCCGGTGCTGCCGCCGAAGCCCTCCACGGCCACGAAATGCACGCCGTTGTATTCCGCCTGCCAGTGGATGCGCGACGCCGTCGTGTCGCCGTTGTCGCTGTAGTCGTCGTTGTATGCCAACTCGAACGGGCCGTCGTTATAGAGCGTCGCGGTGGAGTCGGCCAGCGTTCCCAACTCTACGTCGATCTGGTAAGACTCGCCTAGCACGGCCCAGAAGACGAAGTAGTCGACATCGCCGCCGTGGTCTATCGCGCCCGGCGCGTCCTCGTCGATCTCCACGTATGTGGCCCGGTCCAACACGTCGGCGTGGTCGTCGAAGCCTGCGTCGAAGCCGGTGCCGTCGGATGTGACGGTGAGGGTGTAGGTGCCGGTGCTGCCGCCGAAGCCCTCCACGGCCACGAAATGGTCGCCGTTGTATTCCGCCTGCCAGTGGATGCGCGACGCCGTCGTGTCGCCGTTGTCGCTGTAGTCGTCGTTGTATGCCAACTCGAACGAGCTGTCGTCGTAGAGCGTCGCGGTGGAGTCGGGCAGCGTTCCCAACTCGACGTCGATCTCCAGATCCTCTCCTTCGAAGGCCGAGAACACGAAGTAGTCGATGTCGCCTTCGTGGTCCATCACGCCTTGCACCGCCTCCCCGACTTCTGCGTATGTGGCCCAGTCCAACTCGTCGGCGTGGTCGTCGAAGCCGGTGTCGAAGCCGGCGCCGTCGGATGTGACGGTGAGGGTGTAGGTGCCGGTGCTGCCGCCGAAGCCCTCCACGGCCACGAAATGGTCGCCGGTGTATTCCGCCTGCCAGTGGATGCGCGACGCCGTCGTGTCGCCGTTGTCGCTGTAGTCGTCGTTGTATGCCAACTCGAACGAGCTGTCGTCGTAGAGCGTCGCGGTGGAGTCGGCCAGCGTTCCCAACTCGACGTCGATCTCCAGATTCTCTCCTTCGAAGGCCGAGAACACGAAGTAGTCGATGTCGCCTTCGTGGTCCATCACGCCTTGCACGGTCTCTCCGACTTCTGCGTATGTGGCCCAGTCCAACTCGTCGGCGTGGTCGTCGAAGCCTGCGTCCTCGGGGTCGGACGAGACGGCGGCGGGACTTGTTGTGACCGTCACCTCGCAGTGGGAGACGTCGCAGGTGCCGTTGATCATCTTGCACTCGCACTCGGATTCGGACCCGGAGAAGGTCCAATCCATCTCGAGATCGAGACCGCACGCGAAGAGGCCGGCTAGCAGTTCGCCATCCTCGGAGGTCATTTCAGCCGATTCCGTCTCCGACAGCCATGCAGCCAAGTCGACATCGGCCAGCCGGCGTCGCAGGCAGGCCCTCCTGGTTTCCTCGCTGCTGTCGGCGCTCGTGCCTTCCTCCGCGGCCCAGGCGGACGTGTCTGCAACCAAGGCCGAGATGAAGAACTCTCGCGCCGTCTCGGGTTCGACACACGAGAACATCGACTGCGCGAACTGATCGGCGTCCTCGTCCTCGGGCACCACGGTCATATCCAGAACGGACTCCAGCGCCTCCTCGTCGATGTCCTCGCGGATGCAGGCCTGCTCGCCGTCGGCGAGAGTGTCGAACACCGCGCGCCATGTAGTGTCCGCGTCGATGTCGAATCGGTCGCCGCCGGAATCGGTCGGCGCCGGCGAGGGACTGCTGCTGCATGCGGCCGCCACGACGACCAGGGCCAGGATCCCGAGGACCCACGTCCGAGCCGCATCGGTCCGGCTGCGCCGGGCAATGGGGGTGTCTGTTGGCATTGGAACCTCTCCTTGATGGGGCTTGCGCTCAGAGGCAGCCGGCTCGACCGGCGCTCCCTCACGTTCTAGGAGACTGTTGAGTAATGCGATTTTGGAGCAGCATGCAAGCCTCTGACCTGGGGTTTTGCAATTGAGATTTGCGCGATTTGGGAGTTGCTCATCACTCTCCTAGGCCGCGGCTCGCGCGACGGCGAGCCACCGGTCGACCAGAGATCGGTTGTCGGCGATCCACTGGGTCGCGAGGTCGGAGGGGGCCGCGCCCTCGTCCTGCTCCACGATGGCCAGTGACACGTCGATGACCGACAACCTGACGACTTCGAAGAGCCTCTCGGCCGCCGGGTTGGCGGCGAGGAAGTCGTTGTTGGCGGTGATCAGGATGTCGGCCGCTATCCAGCCGATCGGGCACAGGCCGTCCGGGTTGTCAGCGGCCGACGGGCACTGGTCCGGGCCGATGGCCGCATAGCCGCCGCTGCCGTCGGCGCCGCGCTGGCTGTGCGCCGCGCCGCCTTCCTGGTTGGCCGGGTTGGAGTCGTCGAGGATCGCGTCGACGCCCATCCAGTAGACGTTGTCGCCCGGCCGCAGCTGGGTGATGTACGCCGACGGGGTCCAGGTGTAGGCCACCATCGGGACGCCCTCGTTGGCGCTGTCGACGGCCTGGGCGAACATCGCGTCATAATCGGCGATCGTCTGCTGGATGTTGTCCCAGCCCGAGAACGCGATCTGGTTGGTGATGACGTTGTCGCAGGTCCAGGACTCGGGGCAGCCGAAGATGTCGGCTATGCCGTTGCCGGGCACGGGGTCGGTGGCATCGAACGCCGCCAACGCCTTGGCGTTGCTGTTGAGCTCGTCCATCGTGTACACGCCGTAGTCGTCGGCGAAGGACTTGGTGATCAGGAAGCCCTGCAGGCCGCCGGCGATCATCTCCTCGCCCACGATCGAGACGTGATCGCCTACCAGCGACCCGTCGGGCAACTGGTGCGCCAGCCACGCCAGGTGAGCCGGGTAAAAGCTGTTGGGCCAGTAGTCCATGTCGCCCTGGGCCATGGCCACATAGCCGTTGATGGCTCCGAGCTCCAGCTCGGCGGGGTCGGACACGTTGAAGCCCAGCTCCTCGAGCAGCTGCTTGTAGAGCTCGGCCTGGAAGTAGCCCGTGCTCCAGTTGGCCCGGCCGGCGATCACATCGACGCCTTCACCGGGTGTAATCGACAGCGCTGCCGGCACGTCGGTCTGGGAGGCGACGGTGAGGGAGTAGGTGCCGGTGCCGCTGGCGAAGCTCTCCACGGCCAGGTAGTGGTCGCCGCTGAAGTCCGCTCTCCACTGGATGCGCGACGCCGTCGTGTCGCCGTAGTCGTCGTTGAATTCCAGCTCGGACCCGTCGGAGGCATAGAGCGTCACGATGGAGTCGGCCAGCGTTCCCAGCGCTACGTCGATCTGGTAATGCTCGCCTTGCACGGCCCAGAACGTGAAGAAGTCGACGTCGCCGTCGTGGTCGATCGTGCCCGGCACGGCCTCGCCGATCTCCGCGTGTGCGGCCGCGTCCAGCAAGTCGTAGAAGGCGACGGCGTAGGGGATGTCGGATGTGACGGCGAGGCGGTAGGTGCCGGCGCTGTCGTCGAAGCTCTCCACGGCCACGAAATGCTCGCCGGTGTACTCCGCCTGCCAGGCGATGCGCGACGCCGTCGTGTCGCTGTAGTCGTCGTTGTACGCCAACTCCGACGATCTGTCGTCGTAGAGCGTCGCGGTGGAGTCCGGCAGCGTTCCCAGCGCCACGTCGATCTCGTAGATCGTGCCCTGCTCGGCCCAGAACGTGAAGAAGTCGACGTCGCCGCCGTGGTCTATCACGCCCGGCACGGCCTCGCCGACCTCCGCGTAGGTGGCCCAGTCCAACACGTCGGCGTGGTCGTCGGACTCGCCCGAAGCGGGAGGCGGGTCGTCGGGATCGGAGTCGAAGAGGATGTCCGGCGTGCAGGAGAACAGGTCGGAAGTCAGACCTAGCAGCGGCCCCAGGCCGGCCAGACGCGGCTCGGACTCCAGCAGGTCGTCCAGTTCCGGGTCCGAGGCCAGAACGCTCCGGTAGTCGCCGGCGACGACGTCGGCGAGGAGGCCGCGGACACACCATTCGTGTTCGGGAGCCAAGCTGCCCATGGAAGCGACGAAAACGTCCGGAATGCAGGCGAACATGCCGAAGGTGAGGTCGGACGCCCCCATGAGGCCGGACACGTCGAACTCCTCGAGATGATCGGACTCCGGTTCCGATACGAGAGCGGCCACATCGACGTCTGCGATGAGGTCTCGCATGCAGGCCTCCTCGTCGTCGCCGATCCGGGCGCTCAGGCCCTCCTCGCCGGCCTCAGCAACCGCGGTCGCCGTCGCGACCGACAGGAAGAGCTCACGGGCGTCGTCCGGGCCGAGACACGACAGGACCGATGGGCCCGTGCTCTGGTCATCGGACAGCAAGGGCGTGTCCAGCACCGACTCCAGCACATCATCGCCGAGAGCCCGTCGGATGCAGGCCCGCTCCTCGACGGAGAAAGCGTCGAACACCTCGCGCATCGTCGTGTCCGCGTCGATGTCGAAGCGTCGGGCGCCTCCGCCGACCGCGGCATCGTCTTGCTTGGCAGTTTGACTGTTGGATGCTTCCTGGTCGGCCTCCGCGGTCAGTGCCGCATCGTCGGCGCCGGAATCGGACGGCGCCGACGGCTGCCGGCTGCAAGCTGCCGCCGCGACGACCAGGGCCAAGATCCCCAGACAATGAGCCAAGCGGACGCGACGCGGCCCCATCGGCGGCCCCGGAGAAGCCGCGGGCATCGGGACGCTTGTCGCTCGCATGCCACCCATGTCCGTGAACGATCAGGCTAAGGCTGCGACGGTGTGGCGGTCGCGAACGGCGACCACCACTTGCTTGGGCCGCGAGAGTTGTGTGCCTGAATGGTGACCTCATATTCGACGCCGTTCACCAAGCCCTTGATCGTCGCACTAGTCGCTTCGCCGTCGGGGAGGGACGCGGTCTTCCAATCTCCGCCTTCGCTCCGCCAGGCCAAGGTGTAGCCGGTGATGGGCGCACCGTTGTCGTCGGGCGTGTTCCAAGCGACAGCGATCTCCGCATCGCCGGGCGTGAGCCGCGGCGTGCCGGGCGCGTCCGGCACGCCGGGTGTAGCGGTGTCGGACGACGCGTCGCCTCTGCCGACAGCGTTCACCGCTTCGACCTCCACCTCGTACTCGACACCGTTATCCAATCCGGAAATCGAATAACTGCGGTCAGTGGATCTGACGACTTCAAGCCGTGACCAACCGCCATGGTCAAACAGCACCCGATAGCGCCAGATGGGTGAGCCGTTGTCGTCGGGCTCGTCCCATTCGACGAGGATCTCCCCGTCGCCGGGCGTGAGTCGCAGATTGCCAGGCGCGTCCGGCGGCGCGACGGGTGTCGCGGTGGCGGACGACTTGTTGCCATAGCTGGCAGCGTTCCACGCGTAGACATCCACCTCGTATTCGACACCGTTCTCCAAGCCGGTAACCGTCCAACTCCGTGCAGTCGAGCTGAGGGAGTTGTCCGCGTCCCACGACTCCCCCCCGTCACCTGTCCACCACACCCCGTAGCCGGCGACGGCTGCGGCGTTGACGTCGGGCGCGGCCCATTCGACGAGGATCTGCCCGTCACCGGGCGTGAGCCGCAGATTGCCGGGCGGGCCCGGCACCGGCGCGGCAGGCGTAGCGGTGGCGCGCGACCAGGTGCCCTCGCCGACATCGTTCGACGCTGAGACGTCCACCTCGTATTTGACGCCGTTCACCAAGCCGGAGATCAACAAACTCCGTGCAGTGGAGGTGAGGACGGCACTATCCTCCGACTCCCACGCGTCATCTGTCCAATACACGGTGTAGGCGGTGATAGGTGAGCCGTTGTCGTAGGGCGCGTCCCATTCGACGAGGATCTCCCCGTCGCCGGGCGTGAGCTCCAGATTGCCAGGCGCGTCCGGCGCCTGCGCGGCCGCTGTCGGCGTCGCAGTGGCCGACGGCGACACGTTGCCATAACCGGCAGCGTTCCACGCATGGACGTCCACCTGGTATTCGACACCGTTCGTCAAGTTGGGAATCGTCCAACTCCGTTCAGTGGAGCTGAGGTCGTGACCGTCCCACGACGCCTCCGTCGGCGGCACTCCCACGTCAGTTGTCCACCACACCCCGTAGCCGGCGACGGCTGCGGCGTTCTCGTCGGGCGCGTCCCATTCGACAGTGATCCGCCCGTCGCCAGGCGTGAGCCGCACCCTGCTCGGCGCGCTCGGCACAAGGCCGGGTGTGAGGACGTCGGAGATCTCCGCGCTTTCACCCACGGCGTTCGTCGCGGTGAACGCCACCTCGTATGCGACACCGTTCGTCAAGTTGTGAATCGTCCAACTCCGTGCGGTGGCGCCGAGGGAGTGCGAGGCCCGCGACGTCGACTCGACCTCTCTCCAATAGACGGTGTAGCCGCTGATGGGTGAGCCGTTGTCGTCGGGCGCGGTCCAATCGACAGTTATCGTCCCGTCGCCGAGGCTGGTCCAAATATCGGGCGCATCCGGGGGCTGCGCTTCCGCTGTCGGCGTCGCGGTGGCGGTCGGCGACCAGTCGCTTAGGCCCTCGGACCCCGCTGAGTTCCTTGCCCTGACGCGGAACTGGTATTGGGTGTCGTTCTCCAGGCCGGTGATTGTTCTTTGGGTGGGGGACTGTGTGAAGGTCCGGGACTTCCAGCTGGTGTCGACGAAGGCGAGAATGAAGCCTCCCTCCCTGTATTCCACGATGTAGCCGGTGATGGGTGTGCCGTTGTCGTCGGGCGCGTCCCACTCGACGGTGATCTGCTCGTTGCCGGGCGTCAGCCGCGGCCGGGCTGGCGCGTCCGGCGGCTGCGCGTCCGCGGTCGGCGTCGCGGTGGCGATCGGCGACCAGTCGCCTGCTGCCTGGGGGCCCAGACCGTTGATGGCCCTGACGCGGAACTGGTATTGGGTGTCGTTCTCCAGGCCGGTGATTGTTCTTTGGGTGGGGGACCGTGTGAAGGTCTGGGACTTCCAATCGCCGCCGCCGATTCGCCTGTGGGCCACGATGTAGCCGATGATGCGTTCGCCGTTGTCGTCGGGCGCGTCCCATTCGACGGTGACCTGCTCGTCGCCGGGCGTGAGCCGCGGCCGTGCAGGCGCGTCCGGCCGCAGCAGAGTCGGCGTCACGGTGCCGATCGGCGACCAGTCGCCTGCGCCCTCGGAGTTCCTGGCGCGTACCCGGAACTCGTACTCTTCGCCGTTGCGCAAGTTGAAGAACCCTGCCGCGGTCACCGACGCGGCGCGGCTCAGGGACCTCCAGTCCCCGCCCGCTCTGGGCCTGTAGGCCAACTCGTAGCCGGTTATGGAGGACCACCCGCCGTCGCGGGGCGGGGTCCAACTGACGCTGAACTGGCGGTCGCCCGGCTCGACGCTTTGCACCCGAGGAGCGGAAGGTGTTCCACACTCCTTGTCGTGCCATCCGAGCCAGTTCTTCTGCTCACACGCGACGTAGCTGTCCGACAGTTTCCAATAACTGCCGTACTGCCCGTATGACATGACCGAGCCAGCCAGTTCAATGAGCCGCTCGTCACCGCCGCAATTGGGACCACCGGTAAAAGCTAGGGGTCGACATCCTGTCTTGACATCGTCATCGGCGCCCTGCGTCGCACATTCCCTCTTGGAACCGTCGAATGTATGGCACAGGGCGTAGGCGGCATGACCAATCTCATGCGCCACCAACGTATATCTAAAGGATGAGTCCCAGCGGGTCGATGGTTGGACAAAAATGTAGGGTAACGAACCACCGGCAGATGCGAAACCGGCGACACCGCTTCCAGCATCGACATCAGCGAGTATCAGTGCAACGTCCCTCCGGTCTGTGGTCGAACTACTACGAGAGCCACCCAGCACGGCCTGGTAGCAGGGATTGCGGCTTCTTGCTGATTCAAACCACTTGGTAAGGCTCTCTTCTGCCCATGTCGTAGGCCAGCTCGCCAAGGCAGGAGAGTGCAAGTCTCCGACGTTTAGCGTCAGTGTTGATTCGCCGCCCGACTCTCTCTCGAAGAAGGTCGCGACCTGGTTGAGCTTCTGTGTCTCAGCCACCAGCATTTCCTCTGTGAATGCATCCGGCGGCCCGCAATAATGCACCGAGACTTCGACATTCGATATGCCGGCCAAAGGAGACAGGTAGTACGCAACGTCCGGTCTGACGTCGTGTCCGATGGAGAGGATGTCGTCGGGCGCGGGGCGACCGCGCTGGAGGAACGCGGCCATCTGTGCTCGTGACACGTCCCTGTTCGGGCAGAATTGCAATGGGACGTCGGAGCAGCCATATGTGATCCCGCTATGGAACAGGCTGTCGATTGAGTCCTTGCTGAACACGCCTTCGGTGTCGGTGAACCCCGCGGGCTGCGGTGCGCCGGGGAGATTGAAGGCCCGATCGAGGAACGCGGCCATCTGGGCCCGGTCCACCGTGTCGGTGGGACAGAAGCGGGCCGGCTCCACCTCGCAGCCCTTGGTGATGCCGAGCTCGGCGAGGCGCTCCACATGGCTCTCCCACCACGGCCTGCCCTCGACGTCGGCGAAACGCGACGCTCGCGGGGCCGGCTCCCCGCCGTCGAGCACCCGCACGAGCCACACCGCGATCTGCCAGCGCGGGATGGCCGTGTCCGGGCAGAAGCGTGCTGCCCCGCAGTCCGTCCCAGCGAGGACGCCGTCGGCTGCGAGGGCCGCTATGTCGAGCGCCGCGAAGTGGTTCGTGCCGACGTCGGTGTACTCGTAGGTGGGCGAGCCGGACGGCGAGACCTGCACGGTGGCGCCGCCGGCCTCGCCGGAGGCGGCGAGGCCGGGCGCCGGGGCCTCACGCTGTGGTGAGACTCGAGAAGAGTCGGGCAGCTCCGCCTCGCCGGCCGGTTGCAGGTTCGGGGGGGCGGCCGAGGCGGGCTGACCCACGAGCAGCCCGGCAAGGCAGGCCACTGCCAAGGCCAGCCTCGCAAGGTTGAGAAATCCGGACACGCGGGGAGGATGGGGCACGGTGGAGAAGTGGTCCTTACGGGCGCTCTAGGTGATCACCTGGGGAAGAGCAGCCAACATCCGCGGCAGCCCGTCGAGCTACAATAGCCAGTGGACGCAGTCAGCGCAATCGCCGGGGACGTCGGTGCCACAAGGGCTCCGCGTCCGAGCTGGTCGTCGGCTCAGGGCGGTCGGCGGTGGTCGCGTCGATATCGGGCCGGGTGCTATCGCTTGGCGGTGCTATCGCTTGGCTCCCGCCCAGGTGTCTGCCACTTGGAGGTCGACCTCCAGGGGTACTCGCAGCTCGAAGGCCCCTCGCATCACGCTGCAGGTCAGCTCCGACGCCGCATCGACCTCCGCGTCGGGCGACTCCAGGATGATCTCGTCGTGGACCTGGAGCACGATGCGCGACGCCAGTCCCCCGGTCTCCAGCGCTCGGTCGAGGCGCACCAGGGCCACCTTGAACATGTCGGCGGCCAGCCCCTGGATCCCGGCGTTCATGGCCTGGCGCTCCCCGGCCTGGCGCAGCCGCGGATTGGGGCTGGCCAGTTCCGGGATCTGCCGGCGGCGGCCGAACAGGGTCTCGGTGTATCCCCGGCTGCGGGCTTCGGCCACCGTCCGGTCCATGTACTGGCGCACCGAGGGGAAGGCGTGGAAGTAGGCGTCGAGGATCTCGGCCGCCTCCCTCGTCGGGATGTTCAGTCGCTGGGCCAGGCCGTAGGCCTCCATGCCGTAGGCCAGCCCGTAGGACACCATCTTGGCGGTGGACCGCTGCTGGACCCCCACCTCGGACGGGTCGATGCCGAACACCTGGGATGCGGTGGCGGTGTGGATGTCGTCGCCGGCTTCGAACGCTGCGATCAGGCCGGGGTCCTCGGCCAGGTGGGCGATGCATCGCAGCTCGATCTGGTCGTAGTCGGCCACCAGCAGCTTGCAGCCCGGCGGGGCCACGAAGGCGGTGCGGAACACCCGGCCCCGCTCGGAGCGCACCGGGATGTTGTGGAGGTTGGGCGCGTCGGAGCTGAGCCGGCCGGTGCGGGCCACGGTCTGGTTGAAGGTGGCCCGGATGCGCTCGTCCGGCCCGACCTCGGCCAGCAGCCCCACCCCGTAGGTGGAGCGCAGCTTCTCGACCTCCCGGTAGTCGAGCAGGTGGTCGACGATGGGGTGCTCGCCCCGCAGCTTCTCCAGGGACTGGGCGTCGGTTGAGTAGCCGGTCTTGGTCCGCTTGGTGGGCGTGAGCCCGAGATCGTCGAAGAGCACGTCGGCGAGCTGTTTGGGCGAGTTGACGTTGATGTCGCGTCCGGCGTCGTCCAGCACCCGGCTCCTCAGCGCCTCGGCCTCGGTGTCGAGCTCGTCGCGGATGTGCTCCAGTACCGACCGGTCCACCCCTATGCCGAGGTGCTCCATGCGAGCCAGGACCCGCACCAGCGGCACCTCGACGTCGTCGTTGAGGCGGTCCAGGCCTTGCGCCGAGAGCGCCTCGCTCAGGGGCGTGACCAGCCGGTCGATGGCCAGCACCTCCCATCCGGCCTGCTCGGCGGGCTCGACCGCGTCGCCGTCGAGGTCCAAGCGGCCCTCCGGGGGCGCGTGCGAGGGCGGGTCGATGCCCGCGTACCGGTCGGCTACGGCGCTCAGTTCGTAGCGGACGTCGGCCGGGTCGAGAAGGTAGGCGGCCAACATGGTGTCGATCAGCGGGTCGCGCATCTCGACGCCCCGGCCCAGCAGCGGCCCCATGAGGGCCTTGCCGTCGTGCACGGCCAGCGGCCGGCTGCCCGCGCCGGGGCTCGGGGCGCCGCCGACGAGCCCGGCCAGCGCCGAGCAGACTTCGGAGTCCCAGAGCAGGTCGCCGGGCACGAAGGCCACCCGGCCCGCGTCGGCGTCGATCGCCCAGGCCAGGCCGGCGGCCGGCCCTCCAGCCGGTGTGGCCACCGCCAGCCGCGCCCCGGTGGCCTCGGGGGTCGCCGCGGCTCGGAGCGCCTCGACCGCCTGCGCGGCGGTGGCCAGCACCGTTACCTGCGGCTCGAGGGTCTTGGTGGAGGCCTGCGCCTCGGCGCTCCCGTCGACTCCCAGCGTGTCGCCGAGCACCTCGGCCAGGCGCCGGTGAAGTGTCCGGAACTCGAGGAAGTCGAACAGCTTGCGCACCGCCTCGGCGTCCACCTCTCCGAGAGCCAGCTCGTCGAGCCCGGCATCGAGTGGCACGTCGCGCACGAGCAGCATCACCTCGGCGTTGGTGCGGACCTGGGCCTCCGCCGCAGCCAGGTTCTCCCGCAGCTTGGGGGTGAGCTCCTCCAGGGAGGCGAAGATCCCGTCGAGCCCACCCCTGTCGTTGACCAGCTTGGCCGCAGTCTTCTCCCCCACTCCGGGAACTCCGGGCAGGTTGTCGCTGTTGTCGCCCCTCAGGGCCGCGTAGTGCACGTAGTCGGCGGGGCGGACGCCGGTGCGCTCGGCGATGCCGGCCTCGTCGTACAGCTTGTAGTCCGACACGCCCCGCATGTTGTAGAGCACTTTGAGGTGCGGGTCCTCCACCAGCTGGTAGGCGTCGCGGTCGCCGGTCACGACGATCACGTCGTCGCCCCGGTCGCGGCCCGCGGTGGCCAGGGTGGCGATCACGTCGTCCGCCTCGAAGCCGGCTGCGTCCACCATGGGGATGGCCAGCGCGTCGAGCACCTCGCGCACCAGGCCCATCTGCTGGCGCAGGATGTCGGGCGCGGCGTCGCGGGTGCCCTTGTAGGTGGGGACCCTGGCGTGGCGGAAGGTCGGCTCGGGACGGTCGAAGGCGACCACGATCTGGTCGGGATCGTGGTCGCGCCACAGGTTGATGAGCATCGACGTGAAACCGAACACCGCGTTGGTGATCTGCCCCGACGCTGTCGCCATGTCGGTGGGCAGGGCGAAGAAGGCGCGGTAGGCCAGCGAGTTGCCGTCGATCAGCATCACTTTGGCCATGTCCAGGAATCTACGGCACTCAGGGGGTTAGCTGTCCCTCCAGGATGTCGCCGGCCACGTCGCGCATGGTGCGGCGTTGCGACATGGCCGTGCGCTGGATGAACGCGTGGGACTCCTGCTCGCTCAAGCCGTGGTCGTCGATCAGGCGCCCCTTGGCCCGGTCCATGATCTTGCGGACCTCCAGGCGGTCCTCCAGATCGCCGACCTGGCCCTCAAGGGCCTCCATCTCCCGGTAGCGGGCCAGGGCCAGCTCCACCGCGGGCACCAGGGCTTCGCGCCGGTAGGGCTTGACGAGGTAGGTCATGGCCCCGGCCTCGCGGGCCTGCTCGATCAGGTCGCGCTGGCTGAAGGCGGTGAGGATCACCACCGCGGTGCCCCGCTGCGGCGCGATCTGCTGGGCGGCCTCGATGCCGTCGAGGCCGGGCATCTTGATGTCGAGGATGGCGACGTCGGGACGGTGCTCGGCCACGAGCCGGACGGCCTCGTCGCCCCGGCCCGTGTCGGCCACGACGTCGAACCCCTGCTCGCGCAGGGTCTCAACCAGGTCCAGCCGGATGATGGCCTCGTCCTCGGCCACCACCACCCGAACCGCGCCGGCCGCGGTCACAGTGCGCTGAACCGATCCAGCAGGGCGTCCTGGTCGGCCTCGAGGCGAGCGATCCGGGCCGCGATCTCGTCCCGGTGCTGCTGCAGCCGGTCGGCATGCCGTTGCGCCTCCCGGTACTCGCGCTCGGCTATCGGAGTCTCCGACACCAGGGCCCGCAGACGGCACTCGTCGGCCTCGTCGCTGATCTGCACCAGCTGTTCCTCGCAGACGTGCAGGTCGGTCCGCAGCGCGTTCAACTGCCGTCCGACTCCCCGCAGGCGACGCTCGATCCGGTCGCGGGACATGCTCCCAGTCTAGAAGGAGCCCCTAGAGCTGCTGTTCGATCCAGTTGATACTTGAGGACGCTCCGGCCTGACCGCACCCTAGGGTCGCCACAGAGGTTCTTGTATCCTGAACCAGCACAAGCGTGCCGGAGAGGGCATCACACCCTAACGTCTCTGGGCATACTGGTGTCTGACGTGCTTGCGGCGCTCGCCGACCTCGGGGTGATACTCGAGGACGCTCACCACAACGTGAGCCAGACGCCGGTCGCCCTCCAGCACTGAGGAGAGCCGATGATCAACGCCGAGGTCGTGCATGCCGCCGAGGCCCGCTTGGGCGAGGGATGCGTCTGGTCGCCGGTGGAGAACCTGCTCATCTGGGTCGACGTCTACGGACAGGCCGTGCATCGCTTCGATCACAGCACGGGCCAGCCGGTGGGGCTGCGGCGCTACCCGGACACGGTCGGCAACGCCGCGCCCCGCGCCGGCGGGGGGCTGGCCCTCGGCCTCGGAGCGTCGGTGGCGCTCACCGACCGGGTCGGCACGATCGAGTCCATGATCGAACTGCCCGGCGAGCCCGAGTCGCATCGGGCCAACGACGGCGCGGTCGACCCGCGCGGCAGGCTGTTCCAGGGGACGGTGAGCCCTGCCGAACCCGGATCGCCGGTGGCTGCGCTGCACCGGTTGGACGGCGACGGCACGGCCCGCCGGGTGGTGGACGGGGTGATGATCTCCAACGGCATCGGCTGGAGTCCCGACCAGGCCACGATGTACTACATCGACACCCCCACACTCCGGGTGGACCGCTTCGACTACGACCCCGACACCGGCGAGATCGAGGGGCGGCGCCCGTTCGTGACATTCGACGGAAGCACCGGCGCACCCGACGGCATGACGGTCGATGCCGACGGGTGCCTGTGGGTGGCGATGTTCGGCGGCTACCAGGTGCAGCGGTTCTCGCCCCACGGCGAACATCTCGAGACCGTGGTCACCCCCGGCTCGCCCAAGACCACCTGCTGCTGCTTCGGCGGCCCCGACCTGGACACGCTCTACATCACTACCGGACGGGGGCGACCCGCCGATTCCAGCACCGAGGGCGAACCCAACGCGGGGGCGCTGTTCGCCGCCGATGTCGACGCAGTGGGCGTGCCCACCAACCTGTTCGCCGGTTGATCGCCTAGCCGTCCCTGCTTGGCCCCGCAGGCAGTCAGATCCACGCTCCTCTGGGGCGGTGCCAGCCGGCTGTGCATCGATGCAGCTCGCGAGGGTGGGACCCGTAGTCGTCGGGCGCCCGATGCACTACGCGGTGCTCGTCCCATACCACCACATCGCCCGTGCGCCACTGGTGGGTGAACTGCAGATACGGCCTCTCGAATGCCGCGAAGAGGCGACCGAGCAGATCGTCGCTGTCGGCATCGGGCAATTCGAGCACGTAGCGGGTATATCGCGGGTTCACGAACAGCACTTCGTCGCCGGTGCGCGGATGCACGACCACGACGGGATGCTGACAGCCTTCGGCGAACCGGCCGGCGACCGCATCGCCGGCTTCTGTGCCGAAGTTCAGCATCATCTTCTGCGCGAATCTACGCCCGACGCGGTGGTGCGCGCTCAGTTCTCGGATCTTGTCCAGCAGCGCTGGATTCAGACTCCTCAGCGCAGCTCGGGCGTCGGCCCAGGTGGTTGCGCCTCCAGACGGTGGGATGACAATCGGTCGCAGCACGGCGACATCTGGAATCTGTTCGGTGAACGACATATCGGTGTGGAAGGCGCGATCGCGCCCGCTCGGCAGTTCATGGGAGTCGTCGGTGTAGATGCGGGTGATGAGGCTCCTGTTGCCGTGGTGAGCGTCCCAGGGACTCGGCGGCGGTGAGCCCCACAGCTGAGCCAGGTGCAGCTGGGCTCCGTCGTCGACGGAAAGTTGATCGGGGAACACCAAGACGCCGTAGGCGTCGAGGGCGTCCCGGATTCGGCGGCTGCTGGAGTCGGTGATGGGTTCAGCGAGGTCGATGCCGTCGACAGTGGCGCCGATGGTTGTCGTAGCGGGACGCACGCGGATTCCCATGGGCGAAGAGTACTGCCGTCGCCGCGGGTCAATGCTGCCGACGAGCCGTGCGACTGCCGGCGAAGCCGGCCAGCCTGACGCTGTGGAGTCAGACAGCCGCCGGTATGGGGCGTCGTCGGCCGCCCGAGCAGCGACGCACTTCACGGGTGTGGGGCGCGTAGTCGTTGGGCGCCCGATGCACAAGCCGGTGTTCGTCCCACACCACCACGTCACCGATGCGCCACTGGTGGCTGAACTGCAGCTCAGGCCGCTCGAATGCGCTGTACAGGCAGGCCAGCAGATCGTCGCTCTCGGTGCGGGAGACACCGACCACAAACCGGGTGAAGCGCGGGCTCACAAACAGCACCTCGTCGCCGGTGCGCGGATGGACCGTCACGATGGGGTGTGCACAACCTCCGCCGTACAGCCCGTTGACAGCGCTGCCAGCCTCCTCGCCATAGGTGCGTGTCATCTTCTGCCCGAAACTGTCACCGGCGCGGTGGTGTGCGCTGAGTCCTCGGATCTCGTCCAACAGCGCCGGATCCAGACTCCTCAGCGCAGCTCGGGCGTCGGCCCAGGTGGTTGCGCCTCCAGACGGCGGGATGACAACCGGCCGCATCACGGCGACGTCGGCGACTTCCTCAGTGAAGGACCTGTCGACGTGAAACTCGCAGTCTCGCCCGGTCGGGGGTGGATCGTCGGCGTCGGCGTAGACGCGGCTGATTCTCTGGTCGCCGCCGTTGTACGCCTCCCAGGGGCTGGGCTGCACCGATCCCCACACCTCGGCCAAGCGCACCTGGGCTTCGTCGTCGACGGAATGTTGATCGGGGAACACCAAGACGCCGTGGACGTCGAGCGCATCACGGAGCTGCCGGCTGCTGGAGGCGGTTATCGGCTCGGCGAGGTCGACACCGTCGACGGTGGCGCCGATGGCCGCAGTTGACGAGCGTACGCGAACCGGCACGGGCTCAGCATAACGGACGGGCGCTGCAGGGGCCGTGCCGTCCGACGGTCTAGCCAGCTCGAAGGGCAGGGATTATCTCGGTCACGAACAAGTCCATCGCGGCTGCCCGTGCTTCAGGATCCGCGCCGATGGTCGGTCCGATGATCGCGGCTTTCTTGATGCCGAGGGCGGCGATCTCCTCGAGGCGGGAGCAGCACGCGTCAGGATCCCCGACGACACCGAACCGATCGATGAAGTCCGGTGTGAGCGCAGCGGCCTGACCGCCCGCCGAGCGCCCGTGCTGGCGCATGTCGTAGGCCGACTTGATGCCCTCCAGCACGGCCCGGTCGGCCGCCGACGCTGGACCGTTGACTGTGCCATGCATGATCGAGAAACGGGCGAAACCGCTCATGACGCCGGCTATGAGCGATCGCGCTGTGTCCAGGTCGGGATGGCTGACCACGTTGATATAGGCGGCGAACTCGATCTCATCAGGATCGAGGCCGGCCTCTCGGCGGGCGCGGCGGGCCGTGTCGATTCCCCACTGGAGGCGCTCGGGATCGGCGCCCAGCGCAAAGATCACCCGATCTGCGGACCGGGCCGCGGCCGCGATCACCCGCTGGCCGGAAGCGGCGACCTCGACGGTCACGGTCGGGTCGGAGTCTTGGCGCCAAGTAAGGGTGCTCCCACCTACGTTGGATGCAAGGCCGAGCTTGTCGACATCGTCGAGGCTCGCCTCCTGGAAGCCGAGCTCATCGAAGGGTATTTCGCTGCCGCGCAGGTAACGCCGCACTGCAGTGACGTAGCGCTCGAGCGCGGGCACGCTCACAGGAGCCTTGCCGAGATGGGCCAGCGCCGAGTCGCCCCGGCCGACACCGACCGCGATTCGCTCCCCGAACAGGTTGGCGAGGCCCTGCGCCGCGGCGGCGGTAACGGCTGGGTGGCGCGTCACGGGGTTCGTCACGGCGGTCGCTAGGCGCAGCGTCGTCGTCTCCCGTGCAGCCATTGTCATCGCCACCCAGACATCGCCGGCGCGGTTCTGGGAGTCGCCGACGCCGAGACCGTCCCAGCCATCCTGCTCGGCCTTGGCGGCAGTGGCAGCCGCAGGACGAGCCCACGCGGATGTCGTCATCCAGAGTTGCATTCGGCGCCTCCTGGCCGCGAGGCCGTCGACGGATTCTATGGACCCGTCGAACACCTTGGTCCGAAGCTCGCATGCCATCGCGGTGAGCGCCTCGTAGCGTCGGAGTCTCCGGGTGGCAGCTACAAGAAGGGTGAACCATGCTGGGACTGTCCGTCGACGAGGCGCTCGCCACGACGCGCGCCGTCCGCAAGCGCCTCGACTTGGATCGGCCGGTCGACCCCGGGCTGATCATCGAATGCCTGGAACTGGCACTGCAAGCTCCAACTCCCAAGGCCCAGAGCTGGCGGTGGGTGGTGGTCACCGACCCGGGCAAGAAGGCGGCCCTGGCCCAGCTGTATGGGGCCGCTTGGGATGCCTACCGCGAGTCGCCTCGGTTCGTCGGCAACACCTACGCGGGTGACGACGCTGAGGGGCAGGCGTCGCACGACCGGGTCGCGGCGTCCGCTCAATACCTGGCCCACAACCTCGATCGGGTGTCCACGCTCGTTATCCCGTGCGTGCAGGCACGCCCCTCCGACCAACCGACCTGGACCGGCGCGGCCATCACGCTCGGATCGATCATCCAGGCCGCCTGGAGCTTCATGCTCGCTGCACGCGAGCGAGGACTGGGCACGTGCTGGACTACGCTGCATCTGACATACGAGGAGCAGGCCGCGGAGATCCTCGGCCTACCTCCTGACCGGTACGTCCAGGTAGCCCTTATCCCCGTCGCTCACGCCATCGGCACCGACTTCCGGCCAGCAATCCGCAAACCGCTCGCGGAAGTCATGCACTGGGACGGATGGGGGGGGGGGGGGCATCTCGCCAGCCTGATCCCCGGATGCGCCCCCGCAGCGCCGGTAGCGAATCAGATCAGGCCGTCGGCCCGGAGTTGAGCCAACTCGCCGGGACTCAGGCCTAGTTCCGCGTTGAGAACCTCGTCGGTGTGCTCGCCCAGCCAGGGCACCCGGGTCTCGGGACCCTGCGCGGTGTGGCTCATCTTGATGGGGTTGCCCGGAATGAAGACCGGGTTGCCGCCACTGGGCGGGGTCATCTTCACGATCATGTCCCGCGCCGCCACATGGGGGTCGGCGCACACCTCGGCACTGGTCAGCGACGGCGCGGCGGCCAGGCCGGCCGCACTGAGCACGGCCGCCGCCTCGCGGCTGGTCTTGTCCGCGGCCCATCTCTCGATCTCGGGCCGCAAGACGCCGTCCAGGTGCACCACCCAGCCCCGGCGGGTGGCCAGACGGCTGTCGTCGAGCCACCCAAGGTTGCCGGTGATCTCGGCGAGACGCTCGAACTGGTGGTCACGAATCACCAGGAGCACGAAGTGACCCTGCCCGGCGGTGAACGTCTCCACGATGCCGAGTTCATGGGAGGCATCATCGGGAATCCCCATCGAATAGAAGGTGGTGACCATGTCAGTCATGGCGATCGTGGCGTCCAGCATCGCCATGTCAACATGCTGGCCCAGTCCGAAGTCCGGTCCGGGCTGATCCCGCTGGCGCAGCGCGGCGAGCACGCCAACCGTGCCGAAGAGACCGGCCGAGAGGTCGCCGAGGGGGCCCACCGGGTTGGCCGTGGGCGGGCTGTCCGGCCTCCGCTTGTACTCGTAGACCCCGGACATGGCCTCGACGCTCGAGGAGTAGGCAGCCATGTCGCGGTAGGGAGACTCCGGGCCGTTTCCGAAGCCCGACACCGACAGGTACACCACGCCGGGATGGGCCGCCCGGACGGCCTCGTAGCCGATCCCCAGACTGTCGGCTGCACCGGCTCTGAAGTTCTGGCACACCACGTCGAAGCGCGGCGCCAGCCGCAGGAAGAGCTCAGCTCCGCGCGGGTCGCTCAGGTCGATGGTCACGCTGCGCTTGTTGAGGTTGTAGCGCAGGAAAGTCGCGCCCACGGGCCGCCCTTCGGGGTCGGCGATGGCCGGCTGCGAGTGCCGGGCTGCCTCGCCTGTGCCGGGCCGCTCGACCTTCACTACGTCCGCGCCGAGACGGGCCATCAGTTGGGTGGCGAAGGGCAGCGCTGCCATCTGTTCGGCGGCGAGCACTCTGATTCCGGCCAGCGGGCGCGGCCGGTCCGCGAAGGCCGGGTTGGCGATGTCGCCCAGCCTCATCGTCTCAGTCGAGGGACAAGAACGGCTCGGAATCCAGCGCAACCGCCATCGTCCACTCCTCCAACTCGCCATTCAGCCGGTCGTCAAGGTTATCCCTGTCATGCCGGTAGCCTGTGCAAGATAACGAAGCCTTGGTTCTGCACAGGTGCGCGAGGTTGCCAAAGCAACTTCGTTGGTCTTGAAGGCCTAGCCGCGACAGCGACTCCTGAATCATGACTGCAGGCACCGAGAGCAGCCCGATCGTCTATGAGCCCGACGATCGGTGCTCGGCCCGGCTCTCGTTGGGGATCAGCCTTCAGGGCATGCTGCTGTTGCTGCCGACCATCGTCGTCGTAGTGGCGGTGACGGTGCGGGCGGGCGGGCAAGGCGACAGCTACCTGTCGTGGGCGCTGTTCGCCTCCTTGATTATCGCGGGGGTTCTCACCGCACTCCAGGCCAGTCGTGTCGGCCGTTTCGGAGGCGGCCACATCTTGATGGTGGGGCCGTCGGTGAACTTCGTGGCAGTTTCGGCGCTGGCGTTGGATGCGGGTGGTCCGGGCTTGCTGGCCAGTCTCATCGTGGCGTCGTCTCTGTTCTATCTGATGTTGGCGCTGTGGCTGCCGCTGCTGCGACGGATCATCACGCCCGCGGTGACGGGCACGGTGTTGATGCTGATAGCTCAGTCGGTCCTGCCGATCGCGCTCGCACGGATCGAGGAGGTTCCTGAGGGGGCGTCGCGGGCTGCGGGCCCGGTTGCCGCCCTTGTGACCCTGACGATGATGACGCTGCTCCACCTGCGCGCCCCGAGGCGGTGGAGGCCCTGGTCGCCGCTGGCGTCGATTGCGGCAGGCTGTGTCGTGGCTGCGGTCCTTGGACTCTACGAGGTCGATCGCGTGAGGGACGCCGAATGGTTCGGGATTCCCGACGGGTGGTCCGCTGAGTTGGACCTCGGACTGGGGCTGGACTTCTGGACGCTGCTTCCGGCCTTCGTGGTGGTCACCCTGGTGGGCGGGATCAAGAACATGGGGGACAGCGTGGCTGTGCAGCAGGCTTCCTGGCGACGGTCGCGAGTGCCTGATTTCCGCTCGGTGCAGGGTTCTCTCAACACCAACGGCCTCGGCATCCTGTTCTCGGGCCTGGCCGGCACACCGCCGACTACCATCCACGCCTCGGCCAGCGTCACCCTCGTAACCATGACGGCGGTGGCGGCACGCCGGGTCGGCTACTACGTCGGTGCCCTCATCGGGGCGGTAGCCCTGTCGCCGAAGTTCTTGGCCGTGCTGCTGTCGATTCCCAGCCCGGTGATGGGCGCCTATGTCCTCATCGCTATCGGGATGCTCGTCGTCAGCGGCATTCGGACTCTGGTCAGGGACGGGCTCGACCCCAGGGACGCGATGGTTGTGGCGGTGTCGTTCACCGTCGGCGCCGGCTTGGAGCAGCAGACGTTCTTCGGTGACCTGCTCGGAGGCTCCTGGTCCCCGCTGCTGGACAACGGCGTGGCTACAGGAGCGCTCATCGCGGTGGCTCTGACCCTGTTCGTCGAGGCGACCAGACCGGTGCGTCAGGCGCGTCTCCAGGTTGATCTGACGCTGGCCTCGCTGCCTGAGATCGACGAATTCCTCTCCAGTGTCGCCACCCGGATCGGGTGGAACGATGCAGCGGCCCGGCGGCTGCGGTCGGCCGGCGAGGAGACGCTGATCAGCTTGACCGACCCTGACGACTTCACTGCCGCCGCAGAGTCCGACGACGGAAGCCGCGAGGGCCAGGCCCAGCTGATCATCGTCGTCCACCCCGACGAGGACCTGGTGGAGATGGAGTTCTTGGCCGTGTTCGACGAGGAGAACCTCGAGGACCGCCTCGCCTACCTCAGTGATGAGGCCGAGGGTGCCCGGGGCCGCGAGGCGGGCGAGATCTCGCTGCGCCTGCTGCGCCATTACGCGTCGTCGGTGCAGCACCAGAAGTACCACGGACTCGACGTCGTGACCGTTCAAGTTAGGGGATCTCGCTGAGGCGACGGCGTAGTGACGGCCCCCGACGCCGGCTCAGGAGGCGAAGCGCGGCGCCACCTTCGTCATGAACAGCTCGTGGGAACGGCTCACCTGCTCCCAGGTCAACTCTCCGAACGAGAACTCGCCGATGAACACGTTCGCTCCGAGACGGCCCCTCAGATGGGCGATCTTGGCCGCGACGGTCTCAGGACTGCCGTGCACGAAGCGCAATTCGTCAGCGAATCCGTCCATGTCAGCCCGCATGGCATCGAGGCGCCTCAGGGCGGCGAGGTTGACCCGCTCCACGGAGGGTCCGCCCATCTCGAGCGCCCGCCTTCGTTCCTCCTCGAAGAGCGCCAACTGATGCCGGAGGTGCTCGTACATCAAGGCGGTGGCTTCGGCGTCGGTGTCGGCCACCAGTGTGGAGGCCAGGTACGCCATTGAGCGCTGCTCCTGTGGCCTGCCTGCCTCGTGGCAGCCGCGGCGGTACTCACGGAAGACCCGCTCGCAGCGGTCCATGCCCAATATCCCGAAGCCGCCGACGCCGAATCCCCTCAGACCGTACTCGTAGCCCCTCTCAGAAGAGCTGGTCGGCACCCAGATGGGTGGGTGGGGGCGCTGCAGCGGTCGCCACGGCAAGTCCACGTCGGCGTACTGCCAGAACTGGCCCGAGTACGAGAAGGGGCTCTCTGCGGTGAGTGCTCGAAGCACGATTTCAAGGCCCTCTTGGAAGCGGGCGAGCGAGCTGTCAGTGTCGATCCCGTAGGTGATGTGCTCGTGGGGTGAGACGCCCTGCCCGAGACCGATGTCGAGCCGTCCGCCCGAGAGATGATCGAGCATGATCATCTCTTCCACCACCCGCAGCGGCTGGCTGATAGGCAGCTGCAGCACCATCGGTCCGAAGCGCATTCGCTTGGAGTTCTGAGCCACCATCGTCAGCGTCACCGGCTGCGACGGTGCCAGCGAGAAGCCTCTAGTGAAATGATGCTCGGTCGCGAAGAAATAGTCGTAACCCAATCCGTCGGCAAGACGCACCTCGGCCGCGAATTCCTCGAAGCGCTGCTGATGCGTCGTCGACTCCTTCTCAGACAAGTGAGTGAAAGCAGCAAATCGCATATCAAAGAGGGATCGCCACAGCAGCAGCGAGCCGGCCCCAGCAAGAGGATGAGTGTCTCATGTCAGCGCGCATTGCCGGGCTTCGATCTGCCGGCGAACTCGGCGAGCCCATCGGCACTCCCACTCCTGTGACGTCTTTCTCACCATCATGAGGCTAATGCAGATACTAATGCAGATATACGACATACTCGGGCCCGGTGTCGCCAGCATCGGCGGGTCCAGTGTCGCGGTGAGGGCGATCCACCGATAATCGTCTTGATGCATCCGGGCCAAGGCGCCCAGCAGCCCGGCAGGGGCTAGGCCTGGACCGATCATCCGTCGTGGCGGCTCCGTCGCCGTGTCAGGCGGTGGTGCCGCCGGCGAGGCTCTGTTCGATCTGGTTGAGCACCTCGTAACAGGGCAGCACCGAGGCCACGCTGGCGACCGGTTCCCGTTTCTCGACGATGGCCACGATGAAGTCGCGGTCCTGGAGCTCGATGCCGTTCATCGACACGTCCACGCCGGAGACATCGATGGGTTCGTCGTTGCCGGTCACGAGATCGTCGTACCAGGCGATGTAGGTCCCGGTGTCGCCGATGTAGCGGCAGAACGTGCCGAAGGGCCCGTCGTTGTTGAACGACAGCGCCAGCGTGCACAGCTGGCCGGCCTCGGTGCGCAGCTGGATCGACATGTCCATGGCGACGCCCAACTCGGGGTGGATCGGCCCCTGCATGGCCTGCGCCGCGATGACGGGGCTGCCGGTCTGGTACCGGAAGCTGGATCGACATGTCCATGGCGACGCCCAACTCGGGGTGGATCGGCCCCTGCATGGCCTGCGCCGCGATGACGGGGCTGCCGGTCTGGTACCGGAACAGGTCGACGGTGTGGGCGGCGTGGTGCCACAGCAGGTGGTCGGTCCAGCTGCGGGGCTCGCTCAGAGCGTTGGTGTTGGTGCGGCGGAAGAACAGTGTGTGCACCTCCATGTGCTGGATCGAGAACTCGCCGGCCTGGATGCGGTTGTGCACCCACTGGTGGCTCGGGTTGAACCGGCGGGTGTGCCCGCAGGCGGCCACCTTGCCCGAGCGTTGCTGGGCCTCGACGACGGCACGCCCGTCGGCCAGGTTGTCGCACAGCGGGATCTCGACCTCGACGTGCTTGCCGGCCTCCAGGCAGGCGATGGCCTGCTCTGCGTGCAAGGGCGTGGGGGTGGCCAGAATCATCGCCTCGACTGCGTCGTCGGCCAGCACTGCGTCGAGGCTGGTCTCGACCCGCTCTATGCCGCGGGACTCCGCGGCCTTGCGGGCTGCAGCCTCGACGGGGTTGACGACGGCGACCACGTCGGCTCCAGGGATCGACGCCAGCCCGTCCAAGTGCTTGTTCCCGAAGGCGCCCGCACCGGCCACCGCCACCCTCACCATCTCGCACCCCTTCCTGTGCTGCTGGGCCCGGTGGGGACGATTCCCACCATCCCGCCGAACTCTGGCATCCTCTTCAACGGCGCCCGGCGGGCGTCTGCGGAGCAGTATGTCGGTCTGCCCTACCGGTACCACAAGCGGAGCACCATGGCCCTCTACAAGCCTTACTTGGACATCCCCGGGACGACCGTCTTCGACACCGACCAAGCCGCGAAGGGATACCACCTCAACCAGTTCGCCGTGTCGCTGATGAAGGCCGAGAACCGCGAGCGGTTCAGGGCCGACGCGGACGCCTATCTCGACGGGTGGCCCATGACCGAAGCGCAGAAGCAGGCCGTGCGGGACCGGGACTACAACCGCATGATCGGCCTCGGGGGCAACATCTACTTCGTGGCCAAGATCGGCGCGACCGACGGGCTCACCTACGTACAGATCGACCTGACGCTGGTCAACGACATGCCCGTCGACCACGGCTGCACCGTGCCCCTGTCGATCATGTTCGGTCAGCCCGACGCATGGCCGTGTACCGTCGTCCCGCTGGTCGTCAACGTGGTGCAGTACCCCGTCCCGTCGGGGCGTCGATGCCTGGAGCTCGGCAAGGCCGTCCGCCGCGCCGTCGAGAGCTTCGACGAGGACCTGGACGTGCAGGTATGGGGCACCGGCGGCATGAGCCATCAACTCCAGGGGCCGCGGGCCGGCCTCATCAACCAGCCGTGGGACAACGAGTTCCTCGATCGGATCGTCGACGATCCCGAGGGCCAGGCCGCGGTCGAGCACGTCGAGTACGTGCGCGAGGCCGGATCCGAGGGCATCGAGCTCGTCATGTGGCTGGTGGCCCGGGGTGCCATGGCCGACCTCGCCGGGGGCGGCGCGCCCACCGAGGTCCACCGGCTATACCACGTGCCCGCCAGCAACACCGCGGTCGGCCAGCTGATTCTCGAAGACGCCCTGGCCTGATCCGACCTCTCGACCACGATGCCGAAGATCATCTTTCCGAGGGTCCGACCGTCGAACAACGCCTCCATCGCGGGCTCGTAACACAGTGCCGGCAGCGCAACGAAGGCCGACGCCACCAGTGCGCCCGACTCGTCAGAACCAGAAGGACCGGCGAACTCAAGGGCGCTGCCGAGCACCACAAGAGCGATCACGAGGTTCCCCCTGGGACATGATCGTTGCCAGACAAGTGGAGGTTCCGCTGCTCATTAGAAGGGCACGCCGCGCCAGCCTTGCCACTTCTGTGGTATCTTGCGGCCCTGGGTGGGTTCAGCCTGCCGGAGTGCTTAGATGACAATCGTTCCTGCGGCCTTGTCATGCCATCCCCGGCCGTGGCTGTCGAACAGTGACGACGCGTACACGAGTACCCATGCCACCACGCCTGCGGCCACGCCTACATAGCCGCCGTAGTCCTTGATCCTCGGAATCGCGACCTGCAAGGACACGAACCCGACCGACAGGCCGGCGCCGTGGGGGATCGCCCAGCGCAGGATGCTCTCTCCGCGGTTGCAGAGCCGGCGGTCCCCGCTTAGCGCGTCCGGGTCCTCGTATCGGACTACCCGGATCCCGGCCAGGCCCATTCCGAATGTCTGGCCCCGCCGCGCTACGGAGGCGACCTCATAGCGAGCAACCACGACCAGCACCGGCACAAGCAGCAGTCCGAACGCCGTATTGGTGGGTCCCGGATCATGCCAAAAGGAATCGGCGGTCAGATAGGCCGCGATGAGAGCCGCGACAAGTGCTAACGCACACGCGAGCACCGCTGTGACGAGCAGGTCGATCGCGCGAGCTGCGGCCCGGCGCCAGTAGCCGGCCCGCTGCACGGGTGTGGGTGCTGGAGCCGCAGGATCGTTCATCGGCGGCCCTGGGTCTCGCATCCCGCGGTCGTACCGCCACGGGCGCAGACGTCGGTGTCTGCGCCGCCGTCGAGGTGGTCGGTGCCGTTTCCGCCGTCGAGGGTGTCGTCGCCCGATCCGCCGTAGACGCGGTCGTCGGCGGCACCGCCCCGCAGTGTGTCGCTGCCGTCGCCGCCGTGGAGTTGATCGTCATGGCCTTGGCCGTCGAGGGTGTCGTCGCCCGCTCCGCCCCACAGAGTGTCGTTCTGGGTGTTGCCGTCGAGGTCGTCGTCGTGTGCGCCGCCGTGCAGCGAGTCCGCGCCCGCGCCGCCGGTGAGAGTGTCGTCGCCTGCGCCGCCCCACAGGGTGTCGTCGCCGTCTCCGCCGCGCAGCATGTCGGCGCCCGGCCCGCCCCAGACGCTGTCGTCTCCGGCATGGCCGTCGAGGGTGTCGGCGCCCGGGCCGCCAAAGATGCGGTCGTCCTCGCCGCCGCCGAAGATGCGGTCGTCCTCGCCGCCGCCGAAGATGCGGTCGTCCTCGCCGCCGCCGACTGCGGTGTCATCGCCGCCGCCGCCGAAGATGCGGTCGGCGCGGCGGTTGCCGTACAGCATGTGGTGTTGTTCCTCCCACATCGTGTCGTTCTGGCTGTGGCAGCCACGGGTGCAGCGGGCCTCGATGATCCCACGACGCCTGTTTGACATCATCCGGGCGGCGGCAAGCTCCGCGGCCCTGGATTTGCATGCTTGGACTGGTCTGGTTGAGCCTGCGGGCGAGGTCCTCGGCCCTTGGCGGCCCATTCTTGCAGCCGCTCGATGACATCGTCAGTTGCACACACGACGGCCGTGCTAGTGGCCTTGTCGTGCCAGCCGCGGCGGTTCCTGTCGAACGACGCGGATGCGTACACGAGCGCCCCAGACGCAGCGGCGGCTCCTGCGACCGGCCCCCAGAAGTCGCCTGCGTCTTCTGGGGGCCACACCACTATCGCCGCGGCCACCGCGGCGACGATTCCCACTGCGTGAGGGATCGCCCATCGCGCGGCGTAGTGCCAATGCTCCAGTTGGTTCTGGTCGCCAGCCGCGGCGCCCTCGCCGTTCCAGGGGATTACGCAGATGTCCCAGAGCCGCTTGCCGAGTGTCTGGCCGAAGCGGGCGGTGCACACGACCTCATAGAAATACACCGGAATCGATGCTGGAACCAACAAGACCAACCACAGCAAATAGAACTCCCCGAGATGCTCGTCGTTCAACATGCCCGAACCGGTAACAAGTGCGGAGATCACGAATGTGACGAAGATCATAACGGCCTCAATGACGGCCATGACGCACGTGTCGACGAGTCTGGCCGCGGCCCGTCTCCACAGCGGCGCGGGCTGCCACCCGCCGTGTTCGGTCACCGCCGGCGGCTCTCGGTCTCGCATGCGGTGGTGGTGTCGCCGCGGGTGCAGGTGTCGGTGTCGGCGCCGCCGTCGAGGTAGTCGGTGCCGTTTCCGCCGTCGAGGCTGTCATCACCCGCCCCGCCCCAGACGCGATCGTTGGAGCCGCCGCCGCGCAGCGTGTCGTCGCCGGTGCCGCCGTGGAGCTGGTCGTTGTGTCCTTGGCCGTTGAGGGTGTCGTTTCCGGGGCCACCCCACAGGGTGTCGTTTTGGGTGTTGCCGTCGAGGGTGTCGGTTCCTGGGCCTCCGTGGAGGTTGTCGGCTCCGGCGCCGCCGGTGATGATGTCGTCGCCGTCGTCTCCCCACAGGGTGTCGTCGCCGTTGCCGCCGCGCAGCATGTCGTCGCCGGCTCCGCCGTAGATGTGGTCGTTTGCGGCGTGCCCGTCGAGGGTGTCGTCTCCCGGGCCGCCCCATATGAGGTCGTCTTCGCCGCCGCCGTCGAGGGTGTCGTCTCCCGCTCCGCCGTGGATGTGGTCGGCGCGGCGGTTGCCAAAGAGGGTGTCGTTGCCTGCGCCGCCGTAGAGGGTGTCGGCTCCGTTGCCGCCGTGGAGGGTGTCGTCGCCTGATCCGCCCCACAGCAGATCGTCGCCGTCGGTTGCGCCGATGAGGGTGTCGTCGCCGCCGTAGAGGGTGTCGTCGCCGGCTCCTGCGATGATGATGTCGTCGCCGCCGAGTCCGTGGATGGTGTCGTTGCCGCCCAGCCCGCAGATGACATCGCCGCCGGGCGTGCCAAACAGCGTGTCCGCGCTTTCGGTTCCTATGACGGTGCAGCCGGTGGCGCCGACTGTGATCGTGACTTCTGTGGTGGCGCAGCCGTTGAGGCGGTCGCATATCTCATAGGCGAGGCTGTCTGACCCGTCGGCGTCGGCAGCGACGTACTCCACGGCGGGTCCGGTGTCTGGCGCTGTGATGACGCGGGCCGCGCCCGACACCGGCTGGCGGGTGACGCGCAGCGTGGACCAGTCGAGGTCCTCGTTGGGGTCGTGGTCGTTGCCCAACACGTCGATGATCACGCTCTGCGCGACGTCGACATACGCCCAGTCGTCGCTCGCCTCAGGGCCCGACTGGGGGATCGTCACCGCCGGCGCGACCACCATCTCATATCCATCGTCGTCGATCACCGTGTCGGCCAGATCGGCGCTGTAGACGTGGTCCATGCCGGCACCGCCATAGACGGTGTCAGTGCCCGCCCCCGCGATGATGCGGTCGTCTCCGCCACGACCATAGACGGTGTCGGCGCCGTCGCCGCCATAGACCCATTCCACCCCCGCGCCACCGATGATCGTGTCGTTGCCTGCTTTGGCGTCGATGACATGGAACGCCTTGCGGTCCTCAGGGTCCGGCACACAAATCACATCGTCGCCTGTGGTGCCGACAATCTCCACAACACCGGCCGTGCCGGTGATGGTGCAGCCCGCTGTGACGGTGACAGTGATGTCGGCGCGCACGCCGATCCCCCAGCCGTCGAACACCAGATAGGAGGTCTGCACCGTTCCTGAGAACCCGGTTTCTGGAGTGAAGGTCACAGCTCCTGTCGTGGTGTTCACCGCGAAGGTCCCTCCGGCGGCGGGAAGCACCCGTACCGCCGCCGTGTCAAGTGAGCCCTCGGTGGGGGCGGTGTCGTTGACGAGCACCGGGATCTCAACGGATCGGCCCAGCGTGGTGGCAGCGGTGTCATCGGTCGCGCACGGCGCCGCGCCGGGGTAGGCGACCAGCGGCTCGATCATGTAAGCGGTGAGGGTCCCGCCACCGGCAGCGGCTCCGGTCGCGGTCATCGCGTAGGCCCGCGGCGCCGCATCGGTCTGCGCCGAAGGCGCTGTGGGTACCGTCCAGTCAAGGCGTGCCGTGCCGTTGTGGTCGGCGGTGACAGCGGCGATGGTCGGAGCGGACAGTTCGGTGTCCCCCAGCGACACCGCGCCGGCGGTGAAGCTCACCTCCACTGAAGGCGCGAAACCCGAAGCGGTCAACGTCACCTGCTCGCCCGGTGACACGAACACCGCGCCGCACACCGCTGTGTCCACGGTGCCTTGCCGGATCAGGAATCCCGCTGACCGTGGCTGCGACCCGCCCTCGTCTTCGTTATCTGGGGCCTGACGGGCCCCGTCGGAACCCGAGGCGGCCTTCGCAGCGGTGTCCGAGCCGGGGCCGGTCCCAGCCTGCGGTTCGGACCGCGCACCGGTGGAACTGGTGGTGGCGCGGGCGCCGTGGCCGGTGAACAGTTGCCGCGGCGGAGCGTTCACTGGCAGGCCGGCGTCGTTGAGCGCAGCGCCGTCCGCGATCGCATCCAGGATGTACTGATCCAAGATCTCCGCGTATGCGCGCTGGCCAGCCGCGTTGGGATGGAACGAACTGTCAGACACCGGAGGATCGTTGGCCCGATCCACCTCGAAGCCGTTGAGCCACTCGTCATGGGGGCTGCACGGCGAGTGCCCCACGAAACTCAAACCGCTGTCGGTCAGGTTGACCCCTCCCACGACATCGACATAGTGCACCTCAGCCGCCGTTGCGGCCTCGAGGACGGCGTTGTTCAAGTCGTCGGCCATAGCCCGCAAGAACACAGCCTCACCCGCATCCACCACCACCGCCTCCGACCACAAGAACCCCGCAATCGCCGCATACCAGGCCGTCGCGTTGTAGACGTCGCGGGCTGAGAGGCTCTCACAGGCCTCGATCAGCTCCACGAACTCGGCGATCGCCCCCAAGCACGCCGGAGACAGGCCCATCCCGAGGTCGGGCCCGCTCAGGGGGAATCGGTCGATGATGTCGCGGGGAGTGTCGGCGCAGGTGCCCATCAGGGGTGTCACGTACGGGTATCCCAGCACGAAGATCGCCGCCTGCGGCGCGGTGCGCTTGATGTACTCTAGCACATAGGTGATACGGGTCTGGACATGCTGGAACCCCAGTGCCAGGTCCTCAGCGGTGCAGGTCGTGTCCAAGTCGCCCTCGAGTAGTTCGTCTTTGATGTTGACGCAACTGTCGAGGACTTGGCTGAAGCCGGCGTCGTTGCCGCCGATGGTGACGGTGATCATGTCGACGTTCTCGTTCTGCTGTTCCAGCCGGTTCTGCCGGGTGGCGAGCTGCGCGCCCTGGCGGGGCTCCCAGCCGGCCTGGGGGACGAGCTCGATCATATTGGTGGTCTCATTGGGGGTGGGTACCGTCGCGGGCGCCTTGTCTGATGGCCGGTTGGTGTGGGCGTACACGTCGGCGGTGCTGGTGCCGTGGCGGTCGCCGGGATGGTAGATGTTGTGGCTGATGGCGCCGGTGCAGGCGACGGTGGCGAAGGTCACGTCTATGTCCAAGGCGTCGTTGCCGAGAGTGTCTTGTTGGAACACCACCGGATAGGCGTGATCCCAGCGGCGGCATTCCAGCCCGCCGTCGCGCCGGTCTCCGACGCGGTGGGTGATGTAGCGGCCCGCAGGGGGGTTGGCGCCGGCTTCGCCTGAGGAGTAGGAGTCGCCCAGCGCGATGTAGTTGACGGCCTTCGCGATCGGCAGCGGTATCCGGCTGCTGGCCTCTGGTGCGGGATCGTTGGGCTGGGTGATGTCGTGGTGGCCGTCGCGGTCGCGGTCATGGAACACCACCAACTCGTCTTGTTGCATCGCGAAGAACGGCACCGCCTCCACGGTGTATCGCACCACGAACTCGCCGTTGTCGTCGGTCACGCACGAGCCCGAGGCCGGCGCAGCAGCCGCGGTGTCGGTGTTGAAGCACACCATCGTCTGGGTGCTGCTGGGGCCGGTGAAGACGCGTGCGCCGACAGGCGCATCCATGACGGGGGCCCGCGCGTGCTGCGGCTGGCCGGCGTCGTGGCCGATCACCCGGCCCGTGGGCGCGACCAACCGCAGACGCAGCACGCTCTGTTGCCCGGCGCGGCCCACAGTGGTGCTGCCCCGAAGCAGTTGCACCTCGAAGTCTTCGGGGTACCGGTAGTCGTACAGGCCCGAGTCGCCGACCTCGCGGCTTGTGAAGTTGGTGGGGAAGATGTCGTAGGGCTCGCCGGCGTCGAACACGCCGTCGGCGTCGAGGTCGACCCAGGCCAGCAGCTGGTGGTGCGCACCGATGCCGGTGTCGGGTATCTGCACGATGTGGGTGGAGCGGCCGTCGCGGGTGAACTTGGAGGGCGTGGGCGACTCAGAGGTGCGGCAACCCGCCGCGGTCGACACTGCCGCCGTCGTCTGTGTCGTGCCGGTTTCGACCAGGCAGTAGCGGCTGGCGGTGATGCTGTCGGTGGGGCCGGCGATGACTTTGACCGCTGTGGGGTAGCCCACCGCGGATGTGAGGTCTGTGCCGCAGGTGAGGTGCACGTCGACGAAGACGTGATGCCAGTCGCTGTATCTGGTCTGTTCGATGTCGAACACGCCGGCGATGTCGCCTCTGACCACCGCGCCGGCGCAGGCGGTGCTGGGGAAGCGGCGCTGGGGGGTGTCGTGTATCCACCCTCGGGCGTTGCTGTTGGCCAGTTCGGCGCCCACCGGGCGGCTCAGCGACAGCGTGAACGTCTCGGTTCGCTCAGTGACGGCGTCATCGACTACCGGCACCGACACGGTCCCGTAGCGGGCGCCCGCAGCGATCGTGAGCGTGCCCGACGTCGTGGTGTAGTCGACGCCCGCAGCCGCGGTGCCGGCTGTGGTCGTGTAGCTCACTGAGATCTCAGGCGCGGCCGCGGGCGGGTCCGAGCCGGTCACAGGCGGCGTGACCGTCACCGTGAACACCACCGCGCCGTCGCTCTCGCCCGCACGCGCCGCAGTCACCGACAACCTCGCCGGCGCGCAATACGGCAGGCCCGCGTCGAAGGCGATGGCATGCACCGACGACAACGCTGCAGGCACACAACCCGACAGATCATTGTTGGACAGGTAGAGCCATGTGAGGTTGGCGAGGCTGCCGATCTCAGCCCGGGATCGCCCCCCACAGGCTGTTGTCGCTCAGGTCGAGGTGGATGAGATTGGTGATGTCACCGAATTCTGTGGGGATGACGCCCGACAGGCTGTTGTCGCGCAGGTAGAGCCCGATGAGGCTGGTGAGGCTGCCGATCTCAGCGGGGATCGACCCCGACAAGCTGTTGTCGCGCAGGTCGAGATATGTGAGGTTGGTGAGGTCTCCGATCTCAGCGGGGATCGAACCCGACAGGCTGTTGTCGCGCAGGTCGAGGCGTGTGAGGTTGGTGAGGTCTCCGATCTCAGCGGGGATCGAACCCGAGAGACTGTTGCGGCTCAGGTTGAACTCGATGAGGTTGGTGAGGCTGCCGATCTGGGATGGGATCGACCCCGACAAGCTGTTGTCGTGCAACTGGAGCCGTTTGAGGTTGGCGAGGCCGCCGAATTCTGTGGGGATGACGCCCGACAGGCTGTTGCGGGACAGATCGAGGGTCACGAGGTTGGTGAGGCTGCCGATCTCATCTGGGATCGCCCCCGACAAACTGTTGCCGCGCAGGTTGAGCCCGGTGAGGTTGATGAGGCTGCCGATCTCGGTTGGGATCGACCCCGACAAACTGTTGGCGCCCAGGTTGAGGCCGCCGAGGTTGGTGAGGCTGCCGATCTGGGTTGGGATCGGCCCCGACAAGCTGTTGTCGCCCAGAACGAGGGTCTTGAGCTCGGTGAGGTCGCCGATCTGGGTTGGGATCGACCCCGACAAGCTGTTGCCGCCCAGGTAGAGCCTGGTGAGGTTGGCGAGGTCGCCGATCTCGGTTGGGATCGCCCCCGACAAGCTGTTGTCGCCCAGGTAGAGCCTGGTGAGGTTGGCGAGGTCGCCGATCTCGGTTGGGATCGACCCCGACAAGCTGTTGCCGCCCAGGTTGAGAGGTGCTGCTGCTCCGCTGAGACCTGTAACGCCGGCGGCAGTGCGGCGCTGGCCGGGTCGTGTTCGATGCCGGCCCCACCGCCGGCCGCGGCTGCCGGTGCGACCGACGCAGCCGCCGACGTGGCGGTCGCTGCCAACGCGACCAGCGCACCCCGGCCGCGGCAGCGGCCCGCGCGGCCGCGACGATCAGCGCTCGCGGCCCGAAGCCCTATCCGGTTCCCTGGCTCTTGCTGCGTTCCGTTCTGTACAATCTCTTCGCTTTCGACACGGTTTCTTCACATTATTTTGACAGGGTAACGCAATGCGTGTAGAGGAGATGCAGCGGCTGTGCTGCTATAGACGGCTGGACCACAGCCGCGTCGAGAAGGCGGCGCGCCGATGTCGCTGCCGGTCGGCTCGGCCGATTCGCCCATGGGCCGCCGCTAACGCCGACACCGGACCGGTCGGCGCCATGTTGGCCGAGCGCACACGCGACATCGCGATGAAGGCACTGCACCTGATCTCCGACATGGACTTCTCCCGCAAGTTGGGTACGTACACGATCCCGCGGCGCCGAGCCGGCGACCAGGTCCACATGAACTTCCCCGCCCCGGCGACCATCGCCGCCGACAAGCCGATCCACATCAAAGGACGCAGTCACCGAGTGCTGCGACGGCACCGTCACCGTCACCATCGAAGACCTGCCGACGTTCCAGAGTCCCGCGTACGGCACACCCGACCACACCAAGATCCTGAACCAGCGCAACGCCGTCGAGTCGCCGTTGGGGACCGCCCGCGACAAAGGACGGCCTCGAACCCGGCACATGCAAAGCAGCCCGCCTCGAACCCCACGCCCTCTCAGCACTCTTCACCTTTGTCGTGATGAACCTCCAAACGACAATGGACCAAGAAATCAAAGAAGTCCAAGGGCTGCTGAAGCGACACCGACAGCAACAAGGCACCCACCCTCAAGACATAGACGCGCCAGTCGATGACACCGAAGCGACCGACGACACACTCGAGCCCGTCAATCAGGCCGGGTCCGCCGATGACGCCCAGCCCGAGGCCGAGCGGGTCGAGCCCGTCAACGAGGCCGAACCAGTCGAGACTGAGCCCGCCGACGCGACCACGATGATCGAGGCCGAGCAGACCGACGAGACCGAAGCCACCCACGAAGCTCAGCCCGACGAAGCCGCTCCCGCGGGCGAGAAGCCAGTCCCAGATCCTCCCGAACTACCTCAGGCAGCGACCCGCAGACCCGATGACAGTGGCGGATCAGTCGCCACCGGCCACAAGCGCCCAAGGCCACCCCCATAGCAAGTCGCCGCCCCTGACAGCGAAGCTGACGGTCCCACGCCGTCAGCTTCGCCGCGCCCACGCGCACCTCAGCACCGCCCAGCTAAGTATCCAACGACATCCTCCGGCCGCCAAACCGGGTCAATGGCTGCCACCGTGCCCCAAGAAGGCCGCGTCTTGCCTTGGTTCGGATCGATGAACCCTTGAGGTTCGGATCGACCCCCGGTGGGCCGATCCATACCTCAGATTCCGTTGGAATGCCAAGGCGCTTCTTGCCCGTTCTGGAGATTCCCCGTTCGTGGGGGTAGTGGTTCCCCGTTCGGCAGGTGCGACTGTGTCGTGTCTTATCGGTCCTGCCTTTCACGGCGGGTGGAGCCCACCAACACTCGACTGCGAAGTTGTCCCCGAAAACGTGCTGTGGTATAGTTGCACTCATGGCGTCGGAGGCTTCCATGTGGTTGGAGCAGTTGGCTCCGGAGAGCTTCTTTCGCACGTCTGACGTGCCGGGCTGTTCGCGTGGTGCTGTGCGCTCGTTCTTGAGCCGTGCAGCCTCCAAGGAGCCTGCGCTGGTGATGAAGGTCGCCCCGAACCTGTATTGGAAGCCGTCACGGGCGAGCAGCTTCACCGGGAAGGTCCACCCTCCGAGCTGGAGCTTGATCGGGTGGGAGATGGCAGGCCCCCACGCGGCTGCGCTGGGGTGGCACGGCGCGAACATCGTCGGATGGAGCGACCAGATCGCGTTGCAGTACCTGGAGTTCGCGGTGCCCGGCGAGCCCGCGCAGCGTCATCCGCACCCCAGGATCACCATCCGTTCTCGACGGAACTTGACCCGGCGCAGGCTGACCCGCCTGGAAGCCACCTACCTCGAAGCGGTCATCGGTTTCGACAGATGGTGCGAGATCGACTGGGACAGGGCCCTGCGCCTCACCCTGGCCCGCCTGGACGAGCGAGCAGAGGACGGAGAGAAGCTGCCTCGCTCGGAGGTGTTCGAGATGGTCGCAGCCAACGAGAATCCCAAGAGCGGACGCAGCCTGTTCCGTTCACGGGTCGCGGACCTGGTGGAGGTCATGGCCGACAGCGAGCGGGCCGCCGCACAGGCTGCGGTGCCGCAACCCAGCGGCGAACTCACCGCACGGAGCGCCTGAGCGGGTGCTGGGAGATGCCGCAACGCCGCGAAGACAAGGGCGCCCGCAGCAACGGGGAGGCCGTCGGGGGGCGGTTCACCCAGGGTGAGCTCCCCGACCAGCCTGCTCACGGCGATCTTCCGCCGTTGGGGAGGCCCTTGGCGCGTGACGACGAACAGAAGTTCCGTGACCTGTTGAGGGACTCGGCGGCTGCCGGGGGCCTCGACGAGTACCTGGTGGAGCGGGACTACTGGATGTGCCAGGTGGCTACCGAGCTGATCATGAGCAGCGAGAGGTACCCGGGCAGCTACACCTCCATGGGCGGCGGGTCGCTGCTGTCGCTGGTGGGGATCACCGAACGGCTCTCAGAGGATGTGGACATCAACGTGACGTTCGTTGACGGCGCCGACGCGTGCAAGTCCAACTGGGGCAAGCGCCTGATGGAGGAATGCCAGGCCAACGTTGAGCAGAACCTGGGCATCGAGGGCAAGCGCGACCCCAACGGCGGCGGCAACTTTTTCCGCACGGTGCGCTACCAGTACCCGTCGGTGCTGCCCCCATCGCAAGGGGGGCGACCGGTCGTCAAGTCCGACAAGGGCTTGCGGGACGCCCCCAAAGAACATCTGATCGAAATGGACGGGATGCCCTACATGGGTCGAGTGGCGAACAGCCAGAGCCAGCCCCTCGGGCCGCCGGTGCCGAGCGACCTGCTTCCCCGGACCATCTTGGGCACCCACCCCCAACAAGTGCTGGCCGACAAGCTCGACGCCGTGTGCTGGCGAGAGGGACTAGTCCCAACCCAGGGCGTCAAGGCCCTCGACCAGATGGTCGCGCGGATCCGTGACCACTACGACATCTACTGCCTCATCAAATGGCTGCGAGTCAACAACATGCTCGACACGGACGGTTTCGCTGCCACCGTCGAACGGACCAAGGAGCAAGAACGGAAGCTGCGCGAGAAACTGCGGATCACGCGCCCCGAGCGAGACCGGCCACCGGAGGGCTATGACACGTTGCGTTCATGGACGCCGGGAACCCTCGAGCATTCGACACTCGAAGCGCAGTACCTGAGCCTGCGCCCGGTGGTATACGGCCACCTGCCGTCCTGGGACGACGTGTGCGACATGGTCCACTCCGCTCAGGGGATCATCTAGGGAGTTCGCTCCCGCCGGGATGCAGGCGCGCGGGCTGGGCATCGACGCCAGCGGCGGCCTTGGGGCCTTAGGCCAGAAGGCACACCTGACCACACCAAGATCATGAACCAGCGCAACGCCGTCGAGTCGCCGTTCGGGACCGCCCGCGACAAGGGCGGCCTCGAACCCGGCACATGCAAAGCAGCCCGCCTCGAACCCCACCACGGCTGCATCCTGTGTTGGTTTGGATCGATGAACCCTCTAGGTTCGGATCGACCCCTAGTGGGCCGATCCATACCTCAGAATCCGTTGGAATACCAAGGCGTTTTCTTGCCCTTTCTTGAGATTCCCCGTTCGTGGGTGTGGTGATTCCCCGTTCGCTGGGACCAGTTTTTGTCGAGGAGGGGGTTTGGACAAGATGGCGAGGCCGAAGTGTCTGTTGGCTGTGCCGACGTCGATGCTGTGTCGGCGGGGTCGTCGGTGGTCGCTGTCTGTGCGATGTGGGGGCAGTGTCGGCGGTTGGCGGCGGTGGTCGCGTCGTCATGATGTGCCCGGGGTCGCTAGCAAGTGTCGGCACGTCCACCGGCTACGTCTATTCGTCTCCGGTGAACGCGGGAAGCCACATGCCCTGGGTGGTTCCATCCTCCTGGGTCTCTTCGATGTGGAAGCTGTCGTCGCCGGCGTGCTTCAAGGACCAACCAGAGCGATCACCGAGCGGGTGGCTGTGCTGCTGGTAGGTCGGCTGGTCCACGCCGACGGTCCAGCAGATCACCGCCCACGGGTGACCCGACGTGTGCCCGCACGCGAACCCGTCGCCGATCACGATTTCCTCGAGGTCGGCCTTTTGTGGGGAGTGTGCGGGGCGGGGCGGCACTTCGGGGCTCCACTCCCAGCGCCGAGGCCTGTAGTCCACGCACATGTACCCCGAGCCGATGTGGATTTCCCACGGACCCGAGACCTTCACATCGCCGGTGTCCCAGTGGAGTCTGCCGATCGACTCCAGATCACAGAACACGGTGCCGCTGCGGTTCGGGCCTTCGAGCCAGCATGCGTCGCCGTCGGGGCCGACGCGCTGGCCGAAGTCATGGCGCTGTCGGGTGGCTTCGTCGTATTTGTCGATTTCGGAACTGAAGATGCTCGGCACGACTTCGATCGCCGCGAACGCTGCGCCGCCGACCAGCGCGCCGCCCGCCACCGCGGCACACATCATGACCGCCATGACGCCGCGCCTGGCCGCGGTGGGGACCCGAGGCTCGTTGAGGTGCTGCGTCTCATCGGTCGGGTCTTCGCGCTGGGGTGGTGGCTGCTCCCGGTGCTGCCTCGACGACGACGGTGCCGGCGGCTTTGTCGTGCCAGCCGCGGCGGTGGGGGTCGCCCAGCGCTGAGAGGCATATGACCGCCGACACGACCAGCCACATGTCCGCACCCACGAGGACGCCGTAGCCGCCGATCATCGGGGCCGTCGCGGCGCCGGCCACCACACCCGTCAGCACTCCAGCGCCGTGGGGAACCGCCCAGCGCTCGATGCTGCACGCGGCGCCGAGACCCCCGGCGCCGCCCGCGGGCGCAGCCGCGTCCTCGTCCCACACCACGACCCGCAGGCCCATAGCCTTCTTGCCCAGGGTCTGGCCCCGCCGAGCTATAGCAATCACCTCGGAGCCGGCCACCGGAACCAGCGCGGGCACCATGAACAGCACCAGCCAGAACGTGTCGCGGTCGCCGCTCCAGCCGTCCACAGAGAGCGACACAGCCACCGCGAGCATGCCCGCAGCCATCATCACCACGAACGCCAACACGACCGTGACGGCCGCGTCGATCGCTCGTGCGGCGGCCCGCCTCTTCGCGCCGGCGGGCTGCCACCCGCCGTGTTCGGTCACCGCCGGCGGCTCTCGGTTCCGCATGCGGTGGTGGTGTCGCCGCGGGTGCAGGCGTCGGTGTCGGCGCCGCCGTCGAGGTAGTCGGTGCCGTTTCCGCCGTCGAGGCTGTCATCACCCGCCCCGCCCCAGACGCGATCGTTGGAGCCGCCGCCGCGCAGCGTGTCGTCGCCGGGGCCGCCGTGGAGTTGGTCGTCATGTCCTTGGCCGTTGAGGGTGTCGGCGCCGGGGCCGCCCCACAGCGTGTCGTTTTGGGTGTTGCCGTCGAGGTCGTCGGCGCCTGGGCCTCCGTGCAGGTTGTCGGCTCCGGCGCCGCCGGTGAGGGCGTCGTCACCTGTGCCGCCCCAGAGTGTGTCGTCGCCGTTGCCGCCGTAGCAGCACGTCGGTGCCGGGTCCGCCCCAGAGGGTGTCGTTGCCGGCGTGGCCGTCGAGGCTGTCGTCACCAGGCCCGCCGAAGATCCGGTCGTTCTCGCCGCCGCCGACGGCGGTGTCATCTCCCGCTCCGCCGTAGAGCTTGTCGTCGCGGCGGTTGCCGTAGAGCGCGTCGGCGCCGTCGCCGCCCCAGAGTGTGTCGCTGCCGTTGCCGCCGTAGAGGGCGTCGTCTCCGGAGCCGCCCCACAGCAGATCGTCGCCGTCGGTCGCGCCGATGAGGGTCGCATCGCCTCCGTAGAGGGCGTCGTCGCCGGGGCCGGCGATGACTTTGACCGCTGTGGGGTAGCCCACCGCGTATGTGTCGGCTCCGACGATGGCGCAGCCTGTGGCACCGACGAGGCTGTCGTCTCGACGGTCGAGTTCGACGCTCCCGAGAAGTCTGGTCATCGGAATGAACGGTCGAGCCGGTCGAGCCGTCGCTGCCACCTCCGCTGCCATTTCGCCAGCAGGTAGTGACCCTGCACGGGGGCGTGCTGCCGTGGCGCTTTGATGACGGTGGTGCCTGCTGCCTTGTCGTGCCAGCCGCGGCCGTTCCTGTCGAACAGCAGCGACGCGTACACGAGCGCCCACGCCGCCACGCCCGCGCCCATGCCGACCAGCCCGCCGTAGTTCCCCATCTTTGGAATGGCGATCAGCAACGACACGACCCCGACCAGCACACCGGCGCCGTGGGGGATCGCCCAGCGCAGCATGCTCTGTTTGAGGTCACAGGGCCGCGGGTCCGCGATCGGTGCGTCCGGATCCTCGCATCGAACTATCCCGATGCCAGCGAGATTCTTGCCGAACGTCCGGCCCAGCCGGCAGACGGCCGGAACCTCATACCAAACCGCCACCGCCAGCACCGCCGTTGAGGTAGTCGGTGCCGTTTCCGCCGTCGAGATGTGCAGCTCGGTTGGCCCCGGCCTGTGGCTTGACGACCTGACGACCGAGGTGCCTAGTGGTCCGTCGCTGAAATGATCGGGGCGTCCGGAGCGCTCTCAAGCAGGGTCTCGGTCCTGCTGCGCTGCCCTAGTGCATGCTCGCGGTAGTCATGTGGCTGTGTTAGGGTCGGGTTATGACTGTTCCTAGGACTTTGGAGGTGTGCGAGGCTGATCGGGCGGTGCTGGAGGCGCGGGTGGCTGCGTCGACGACGCCGCGGCGGGATTGGCAGCGTGCCAAGGTGGTGCTGATGGCCGCTGAGGGGCTGTCGTCTCCGGTGATCGGTGAGGCGGTGGGCCTGAACCGCAACCAGGTGGACGTGTGGCGGCGCCGCTACGGCGAGGCGGGCCTGGGCGGGCTCGCGGGCCGGCCGCGCTCGGGCCGGCCGCGCGTGTATGGGCCCGCGGAGAGGCTGGCTTTGGTCAAGACGATCACGACGCGGCCCCCCGAGGCGGGCCGGCTCGGCGGGCGGCGGCTCAAGGCCCGCATGTCGATGCCCGAGGTCGGCCGGATCATGCGCGAGGACCTCGCCATCGCGATCTCGGACTCGCAGGTGTGGCGGATCTGCACCTCGATGGGCCTCAAGCCGCAGCAGGTGCGCTCGTGGACGGCCTCCCATGACCCCGACTTCGACGCCGAGGCCGCCGACGTCTGCGGGCTGTGCCTCGACCCGCGGGACAACTGGGCGGTGTTCAGCGTCGACGAGAAGACCGCCATACAGGCCAAGAGCCGCGTCGGCGCGACCCGCCCGGCGCGGCCCGCCGACGGCGCCGCCGCCGGGCGGGTCGCCCGACAGGAGTTCGAGTACCGCCGCCACGGCACCAAGGCACTGTTCGCCGCGTTCGAGTGCGCCACCGGCGAAGTCGTCGCCGCGCCCACAGACTCGGTCCGCTCGGACAACTTCGTGGCGTTCCTCGCCGAGCTGGACTCCATGGCGCCCGCCCACCTCGAGCTGCACTGCATCGTCGACAACCTCGCCACCCACTGCACCGCCGCCGTCGAGGAGTTCCTCGACGGCCACCACCGCGTGTTCCTGCACCGCACCCCCACCCACGCATCCTGGCTCAACCAGATCGAGATGTGGTTCTCCATCCTCACCCGACAACTCCTCGACACAGCCGAGTTCGCCCACACCAGCGACCTCGCCGGAGCCATCCTCGACTACATCGACGACTACAACAACCGGGCCAAACCCTTCAAATGGACCTACCACCCAAACCAACAGCCACAGAACTTACGCGCGTGACCACTAGCCATTTCGACGACACAGCACTAGTCATCGGAATGCCAACGGTCGAGTCGTCGCTGTAGCTTCCGCTGCCATTTCGCCAGCAGGTAATGACCCTGGGGGGCTGTCGCGGGCACGTAGATGGCGATGGTGCCTGCTGCCTTGTCATGCCATCCACGCCGCTGGCTGTCCCACAGAGTCGAGGCGTGTACGAGCAGCCACCAGCCCACCGCGACCCACATCCACCAAACACGTCCGGACAACGCGGCTGCGTGCTCGTTGTTCACCAACTCGGGGATGTCGCGAATGAACCCATCGATTAGAGGCGCTGTCGGGGCCAGCGGCAGCGCCCAGCGGACGATGGCTCTCAGTGCCGTCGGTGGCCGCGAACTGTCGTGGGAGGTGACCTGGATCTTGAGTAGTTTCTTGCCCGGCGTCCTGCCCTTCCATGCTGTCGCAGTGATCATCGCTAGCTCATACACCACCACCCCGAGAAAGGGAAAGGCAACACGGTACGCCTCGGCATCGGCGTAGTACCTCGTGATGAGAATGCTGAATGTCGCCATCTCAAGTTGGAAGAACGCTATGAATGCGATGACGGCTGTGATTGTGAGGTCGATGAGTTTGGCTGTGAGCCGGGCGGTGAGGCTTGCTGGCTGCGGGGTGGGCGTGTCGGCCGGTTCGGGGGAGGCGGGCGCGTTCATCGGCGGCGGCCTTCGGTGTCGCATGCGGCCGTGGTGTCGCCGCGGGTGCAGGCGTCGGTGTCGGGGCCGCCGTTGAGGTAGTCGGTGCCGTTTCCGCCGTCGAGGGTGTCGTTGCCTGCGCCGCCGTAGATGTGGTCGTTGCCGGCGCCGCCGCGCAGGGTGTCGTCGCCGGTGCCGCCGTGGAGCTGGTCGTTGTGTCCTCGGCCGTCGAGGGTGTCGTCGCCTGCGCCGCCCCAAAGGGTGTCGTTTTGGGTGTTGCCGTTGAGGGTGTCGGTTCCTGGGCCTCCGTGGAGGTTGTCGGCTCCGGCGCCGCCGGTGATGATGTCGTCGCCGTCGTCTCCCCACAGGGTGTCGTCGCCGTTGCCGCCGCGCAGCATGTCGTCGCCGGCTCCGCCGTAGATGTGGTCGTTTGCGGCGTGCCCGTCGAGGGTGTCGTCTCCCGGGCCGCCCCATATGAGGTCGTCTTCGCCGCCGCCGTGGAGGTTGTCGGCTCCGGGGCCTCCGTGGAGGTTGTCGGCGCGGCGGTTGCCGTGGAGGGTGTCGTTGCCTGCGCCGCCGTAGAGGGTGTCATCTCCGTTGCCGCCGTGGAGGGTGTCGTCGCCTGATCCGCCCCACAGCAGATCGTCGCCGTCGGTTGCGCCGATGAGGGTGTCGTCGCCGCCGTAGAGGGTGTCGTCGCCGGCTCCTGCGATGATGATGTCGTCGCCGCCGAGTCCGTAGATGACGTCGTCGCCGCCGAGGCCGCAGATGACGTCGCCGCCGGCGGTGCCATAGAGCGTGTCGGCGTTGTCGGTTCCCACGATGGTGCAGCCGGTGGCGCCGACTGTGATCGTGACTTCTGTGGTGGCGCAGCCGTTGAGGCGGTCACATATCTCATAGGCGAGGCTGTCTGACCCGCCGACCCCGGCGGCGACGTATTCGACGGCGGGTCCGGTGTGTGGGGTTGTGGTGATGCGGGCTGCTCCCGACACGGGCAGCCGGGTGATGCGCAGTGTGTCGGGGTCGAGGTCCTCGTCGGGGTCGGTGTCGTTGCCCAGCACGTCGATCGTCGCGGTCTGGGCGGCGTCGACGTAGTGCCAGTCGCTGCGGGCGGTGGGGCCCGCGGACGCGACCATCACCGCCGGCGCGACGACGAGTTCGGAGCCGTCGGGGTCGTCGTGCACCACATCGGCGAAGTCTGGGCTGTAGATGTAGTCGAACCCGGCGCCGCCGTAGACGGTGTCAACTCCGCTTCCTGGCACGATGCGGTCGCCGCCGCCGCGGCCGTAGATGGTGTCGGTGCCGGATCCTGCGTAGATCCACTCCACCCCGGCGCCGCCCAAGATGGTGTCGTTGCCGGCTTTGGCGTCGATGACATGGAACGCCTTGCGGTCCTCGGGGTCCGGTACGCAGATGACGTCGTCGCCGTCGGTGCCGACGATCTCGACCACACCGGCCGTGCCGGTGACGGTGCAACCCGCGGCGACGGTCACGGTGATGTCGGCTCGCACGCCGATCCCCCAGCCGTCGAACACCAGATAAGAGGTGCGCACTGTTCCTGAGAACCCGGCGTCGGGGGTGAACGTGACTGCTCCTGTAGCGGTGTCCACCTCGAAGGTCCCCCCGGCGGCGGGCAGCACCCGCACCGACGCCGCGTCGAGCGAGCCTGCGGTGGGGGCGGCGTCGTTGGCGAGCACCGGGATCTGCACGCTGTGGCCGAGGGCGGCGGCGGCGGTGTCGTCGCCGGCGCACGGCGCCGCGTCGGGGTAGGCGACCAACGGCTCGATCATGTACGCGGTGAAGGTCCCGCCACCGGCCGCGGCCCCGGTCGCGCTCATGGCGTAGGCCCGCGGCGCGGCGTCGGCCTGCGCGGAGGGCGCTGCGGGCACCGTCCAGTCAAGGCGTGCTGTGCCGTTGGAGTCGGCGGTGACATCTGCGATGGTCGGGGCAGACAACTCGGTGTCACCCAGCGACACGGCCCCCGCGGCGAAGTTGACCTCCGCTGAAGGCGCGAAACCCGAAGAGGTCAGCGTCACCTGCTCGCCGGGCGACACGAACACCGCGCCGCACCCCGCTGTGTCCGCGCTGTCCTGGCGGATCAGGAATCCCGCCGACCGCGCCGGCGTCGGCCCGTCCCCGTCGTCGCTGTCTGGGGCCTGGCGGGCCCCGCCGGAACCCGGGGCGGCCTTAGCAACGGTGCCAGAGCCTGAGCCGGTCCCAGCCTGCGGTGTGGACCGTGTACCGGTGGAACTGGTGGTGGAGCCGCCGCGGCCGGTGAACGGTTGCCGCCGCGGCGGCGCGTTCACTGGCAGGCCGGCGTCGTTGAGGTCAGCGCCGTCCGCGATCGCATCCAGGATGTACTGGTCCAAAATCTCCGCGTAGGCGCGCTGACCGGCGGCGTTGGGATGGAACGTGCTGTCAGACACCGCCGGATCGTTGGCCCTATCCACCTCGAAGCCGTTGAGCCACCCGTCATGGGCACTGCACGGCGAGTGCCCCACGAAGCTCAACGCGCTGTCGGTGAGGTTGACCCCTCCCACGACATCGACATAGTGCACCTCGGCCGCTTTTGCGGCTTCGAGGACGGCGTTGTTCAAGTCATCGGCCATCGCCCGCAAGAACACAGCCTCACCCGCATCCACGACCACCCGCTTCGACCACACGAATCCCGCAATCCCCGCATACCAGGCCGTCGCGTTGTAGATGTCGCGGGCTGAGAGGCTCTCACAGGCATTGATCAACTCCGCGAACTCGATGACGGCGGCCGCGCATTGCGGGGACAGGCTTATGCCCTGCTCGGCGCTTCGCCTCGGCCCGAGTTCCAGATATGTGTCTATCGTGTCGCGGGGGGTGTCGGCGCAGGTGCCCAGCAGGGGGGTCACATAGGGGTATCCCAGCACGAAGATCGCCGCCTGCGGCGCGGTGCGCTTGATGTACTCTAGCACATAGGTGATACGGGTCTGGACATGCTGGAACCCCAACGCCAGGTCCTCAGCAGTGCACGTGGTGGCCAAGTCACCCTCCTTCAGCTCACTATCGATGTTGACACAGCTGTCGAGGACTTGGCTGAAGCCGGCGTCGTTGCCGCCGATCGTCAATGTGATCATGTCGACGTTCTCGTTCTGCAGTTCCAGCAGGTTCTGCCGGGTGGCGAGCTGCGCGGCCTGGCGGGGCTCCCAGCCCGGTTCTGGGACGAGCTCGATCATGTTGGTGGTCTCGTTGAGGGTGGGTACCGTCGCGGGCGCCTTGTCTGATGGCCGGTTGGTGTGGGCGTACACGTCGGCGGTGCTGGTGCCGTGGCGGTCGCCGGGATGGTAGATGTTGTGGCTGATGGCGCCGGTGCAGGCGACGGTGGCGAAGGTCACGTCTATGTCCAAGGCGTCGTTGCCGAGAGTGTCTTGTTGGAACACCACCGGATAGGCGTGATCCCAGCGGTGGCATTCCAGCCCGCCGTCGCGCCGGTCTCCGACGCGGTGGGTGATGTAGCGGCCCGCAGGGGGGTTGGCGCCGGCTTCGCCTGAGGAGTAGGAGTCGCCCAGCGCGATGTAGTTGACGGCCTTCGCGATCGGCAGCGGTATCCGTCTGCTGGCCTCTGGTGCGGGATCGTTGGGCTGGGTGATGTCGTGGTGGCCGTCGCGGTCGCGGTCATGGAACACCACCAACTCGTCTTGTTGCATCGCGAAGAACGGCACCGCCTCCACGGTGTAGCGCACCACGAACTCGCCGTTGTCGTCGGTCACGCACGAGCCCGAGGCCGGATCGGCAGCCGCGGTGTCGGTGTTGAAGCACACCATCGTCTGGGTGCTGCTGGGGCCGGTGAAGACGCGTGCGCCGACAGGCGCATCCATGACGGGGGCCCGCGCGTGCTGCGGCTGGCCGGCGTCGTGGCCGATCACCCGGCCCGTGGGCGCGACCAACCGCAGACGCAGCACGCTCTGTTGCCCGGCGCGGCCCACAGTGGTGCTGCCCCGAAGCAGTTGCACCTCGAAGTCTTCGGGGTACCGGTAGTCGTACAGGCCCGAGTCGCCGACCTCGCGGCTTGTGAAGTTGGTGGGGAAGATGTCGTAGGGCTCGCCGGCGTCGAACACGCCGTCGGCGTCGAGGTCGACCCAGGCCAGCAGCTGGTGGTGCGCACCGATGCCGGTGTCGGGTATCTGCACGATGTGGGTGGAGCGGCCGTCGCGGGTGAACTTGGAGGGCGTGGGCGACTCAGAGGTGCGGCAACCCGCCGCGGTCGACACTGCCGCCGTCGTCTGTGTCGTGCCGGTTTCGACCAGGCAGTAGCGGCTGGCGGTGATGCTGTCGGTGGGGCCGGCGATGACTTTGACCGCTGTGGGGTAGCCCACCGCGGATGTGAGGTCTGTGCCGCAGGTGAGGTGCACGTCGACGAAGACGTGATGCCAGTCGCTGTATCTGGTCTGTTCGATGTCGAACACGCCGGCGATGTCGCCTCTGACCACCGCGCCGGCGCAGGCGGTGCTGGGGAAGCGGCGCTGGGGGGTGTCGTGTATCCACCCTCGGGCGTTGCTGTTGGCCAGTTCGGCGCCCACCGGGCGGCTCAGCGACAGCGTGAACGTCTCGGTTCGCTCAGTGACGGCGTCATCGACTACCGGCACCGACACGGTCCCGTAGCGGGCGCCCGCAGCGATCGTGAGCGTGCCCGACGTCGTGGTGTAGTCGACGCCCGCAGCCGCGGTGCCGGCTGTGGTCGTGTAGCTCACTGAGATCTCAGGCGCGGCCGCGGGCGGGTCCGAGCCGGTCACAGGCGGCGTGACCGTCACCGTGAACACCACCGCGCCGTCGCTCTCGCCCGCACGCGCCGCAGTCACCGACAACCTCGCCGGCGCGCAATACGGCAGGCCCGCGTCGAAGGCGATGGCATGCACCGACGACAACGCTGCAGGCACACAACCCGACAGATCATTGTTGGACAGGTAGAGCCATGTGAGGTTGGCGAGGCTGCCGATCTCAGCCGGGATCGCCCCCCACAGGCTGTTGTCGCTCAGGTCGAGGTGGATGAGATTGGTGATGTCACCGAATTCTGTGGGGATGACGCCCGACAGGCTGTTGTCGCGCAGGTAGAGCCCGATGAGGCTGGTGAGGCTGCCGATCTCAGCGGGGATCGACCCCGACAAGCTGTTGTCGCGCAGGTCGAGATATGTGAGGTTGGTGAGGTCTCCGATCTCAGCGGGGATCGAACCCGACAGGCTGTTGTCGCGCAGGTCGAGGCGTGTGAGGTTGGTGAGGTCTCCGATCTCAGCGGGGATCGAACCCGAGAGACTGTTGCGGCTCAGGTTGAACTCGATGAGGTTGGTGAGGCTGCCGATCTGGGATGGGATCGACCCCGACAAGCTGTTGTCGTGCAACTGGAGCCGTTTGAGGTTGGCGAGGCCGCCGAATTCTGTGGGGATGACGCCCGACAGGCTGTTGCGGGACAGATCGAGGGTCACGAGGTTGGTGAGGCTGCCGATCTCATCTGGGATCGCCCCCGACAAACTGTTGCCGCGCAGGTTGAGCCCGGTGAGGTTGATGAGGCTGCCGATCTCGGTTGGGATCGACCCCGACAAACTGTTGGCGCCCAGGTTGAGGCCGCCGAGGTTGGTGAGGCTGCCGATCTGGGTTGGGATCGGCCCCGACAAGCTGTTGTCGCCCAGAACGAGGGTCTTGAGCTCGGTGAGGTCGCCGATCTGGGTTGGGATCGACCCCGACAAGCTGTTGCCGCCCAGGTAGAGCCTGGTGAGGTTGGCGAGGTCGCCGATCTCGGTTGGGATCGACCCCGACAAGCTGTTGCCGCCCAAGTTGAGCACGGCGAGGTTGGCGAGGTCGCCGATCTCGGTTGGGATCGCCCCCGACAGACCGTTGTAGGAGAGGTAGAGCGCGATGAGGTTGGTGAGGTTGCCGATCTGGGTTGGGATCGGCCCCGACAAACTGTTGCCGCCCAGGTTGAGATATGTGAGGTCGGTGAGGTTGCCGATCTGGGTTGGGATCGGCCCCGACAAGCCGTTGCCGCCCAGGTTGAGATATGTGAGGTCGGTGAGGTTGCCGATCTGGGTTGGGATCGGCCCCGACAAACTGTTGGCGCCCAAGTCGAGGTGTGTGAGGTCGGTGAGGTTGCCGATCTGGGTTGGGATCGGCCCCGACAAACTGTTGGCGCCCAAGTCGAGGTGTGTGAGGTCGGTGAGGTTGCCGATCTGGGTTGGGATCGGCCCCGACAAGCCGTTGCCTTGCAGGCCGAGCCCGGTGAGGCTGGTGAGGTCGCCGATCTGGGTCGGGATCGGCCCCGACAGATCGTTGCGGCTCAGGCCGAGATCGGTGAGGTTGGTGAGGTCACCGATCTCAGTTGGGATCGCCCCCGACAAACTGTTGCCGCCCAGGTAGAGCCTGGTGAGGTTGGCGAGGCTGCCGATCTCAGTTGGGATCGCCCCCGACAAACTGTTGCCGTCCAGGTAGAGGCGGGTGAGGTTGGTGAGGCTGCCGATTTCGGTTGGGATCGACCCCGACAAGCTGTTGCTGTACAGGTAGAGGCGGGTGAGGTTGGTGAGGCCGCCGATCTCGGTTGGGATCACCCCCGACAAGCTGTTGTTGGACAGGGTGAGCCATGTGAGGTTGGTGAGGTTGCCGATTTCGGTTGGGATCGAACCCGACAAGCCGTTGTAGGAGAGGTAGAGGCGAGCGACTGATCCGTCGTCGTCGGTGGTCACGCCGTACCAGTCCGCTACCGGCGCGGTCGTGTTCCAGTTGGCGTTGCGGCGCCAGTTCGCGCCGCCGGTCGAGTTGTAGAGCGCTACGAGCGCGGCCCGCTGCACAGCCGGTGTGGCGGGCTCGTCATCTGATGAGCGTGTGCCCCCGGTCGGGGGTTCGATGCCGACGGTGCCGACGCCGACGAAGCCGCCCGGCGGCGGCGTGGCGCCCGCGGCGACGGTGCGGCATGATGACCAGCCTGATGCGGCCCGGTGGTCGCAGTTGGCGAAGTCCGCCGCGAACGCGCCGCCGTCGAACACCACATCGAGTTCGCCCAACGCCTGATATGTCTGGAGGCTCAACGTCGAGGCGCCTACCAGCAGCACCTCCATGAGGGGGCCGTCGGTGTCGAAGCCGGCGGTCCAGCCCACACCGACGGGCGAGCCGGTGAGCGAACCGTCGGTGCCTTTGCAGGCCTTGGACAGCGAGCCCGAGCCCAGCAGCGCCAGCGAGGTGTCGCCCAGCGCGGCGCAGTGTCCCTGTTCGGCGACCGTCGGCGCAGTGTCCGCGAGGGTGCCGGTGCCGTCCCACCAGCCCGCCGCCGTGCTGGCCGCGACGGTGATGCCGGTGGCGGGCAGCTGTCCATGGGCGGCCTGTCGGGTGTGCGGGCTGTCGCCGGCCGGGTCCTGTGGCGCCGTGACCGTTTCGGAGGGCCCCGCACCAGGGAGGTGCTGCTGCTCCGCTGAGACCTGTAACGCCGGCGGCAGTGCGGCGCTGGCCGGGTCGTGTTCGATGCCGGCCCCACCGCCGGCCGCGGCTGCCGGTGCGACCGACGCAGCCGCCGACGTGGCGGTCGCTGCCAACGCGACCAGCGCACCCCGGCCGCGGCAGCGGCCCGCGCGGCCGCGACGATCAGCGCTCGCGGCCCGAAGCCCTATCCGGTTCCCTGGCTCTTGCTGCGTTCCGTTCTGCACAATCTCTTCAGTTTCAACACGGTTTCTTCACATTATTTTGACAGGGTAACGCAATGCGTGTAGAGGAGATGCAGCGGCTGCTCCGCCGATGACGCCCAGCCCGAGGCCGAGCGGGTCGAGCCCGTCAACGAGGCCGAAGCAGTCGAGGCTGAGCCCGCCGACGCGACCGCGATGATCGAGGCCGAGCAGACCGACGAGACCGAAGCCACCGATGACGCTCAGCCCGATGAAGCCGAGCCCACCGCAGAAGAGCCCATCTCAGATTCTCCCGAACCGCCCCAGGCAGCGCCCCGCAGACCCGATGACAGTGGCGGATCAGTCGCCACCGGCCACAAGCGCCCAAGGCCACCCCCATAGCAAGTGGCCGACCCTGACAGCGAAGCTGACGGTCCCGCGCCGTCAGCTTCGCCGCGCCCACCCGCACCCCAGCACGGCCCAGCGAAGTATCCAACGGCATCCGCGGTCCGCCAAACCGGGTCAATGGCTGCCACCGTGCCCCAAGAAGGCCGCATACTGCCTTGGTTCGGATCAATGAACCCTTGAGGTTCGGATCGACCCGATGGTGGACAGTTCGCGAAATGCCCTGACCTCGGCGTATGAGGTCCGCCTAGACGGGGCTTCCCCAACGTTAGCGGCCTGGCTCCCCAACAACCGGGGCGCGCGGTTCGCGTTTCCCTAGGAGACTGTTGAGCAACTGGGTTGCTGGCTGTCGTTTGGGGGTGTGTGGCGGGGTTGGTGTGGTGTTGGGGTCGGGTCGGCCGGGGCGGCTGTTGGGGTCGGGCTGGCCGGGGGCGGCTGTTCGGGGTCAGGCGGCGGCGGGCAGGGCGTGTCGGGCGTCGTTGTGGGCGGCACCGAGGTTGGCGAGGCGCACGGGGTTGACGGCGGCGGCTCTGTGGGTGAGCCACAGGTTGTTGGCGGCGACGCCGCGGTAGGGGACGCGTCTGGCTTTGCCGCGGGTGAGCCAGGCGATTGTGCGCTCTGCCATGGGCCGGTGCCGGCGGTACGCGGCTCGGGTTCGCGCCCGCCGCCAGCGGGCCTTGTTGGCTTGTCGGTGGGCTTCGTGGGCGTCGACTGTGACGCTGCGGCCCCGCTGTGATGTGGTGCAGCGTGTTCGCAGCGGGCAGGCGGCGCAGAGCCTGCCGAAGCGGGCCGCTGCGGAGGTGGCCGCTTTGGTGTGCCCGGCGGGGCATGTCACGGTCTGTGCGCCGGTGTCGGTGGCGAAGTCGTCTCGGGTGAAGCCTCCCGCTATGCGCGGCGGGCGCTCGATGGGCTTGACGGCGGTGTCCCATCCGGCGTCAGTGAAGGATCCGAGAGCCTCGCCCGACGCGTACGCGGAGTCCGCCAACACCAGCCGGCCCCCATCGTCGTCGGTGTCGGCTGGGTCGTCGTCGGTGCCGTCGTCGGTGTCGGCTGGGTCGTCGTCGGTGCCGGCTAGGTCGTCGTCGGTGCCGGCTAGGTCGTCGTCGGTGTCGTCGTCGTCGGTGTCGGTGTCGGCTGGGTCGTCGTCGGCTGGGTCGTCGTCGGTGTCGTCGTCGTCGGTGTCGGTGTCGGCTGGGTCGTCGTCGGTGTCGTCGTCGTCGGTGTCGGTGTCGGCTGGGTCGTCGTCGGTGTCGGTGTCGGCTGGGTCGGTGTCGGTGTCGTCGTCGTCGGTGTCGGTGTCGTCGTCGTCGTCGTCGGTGTCGGCTGGGTCGTCGTCGTCGGTGTCGGTGTCGGTGTCGGCTGGGTCGTCGTCGGTGTCGTCGTCGTCGTCGGTGTCGGTGTCGGTGTCGGCTGGGTCGTCGTCGGTGTCGGGGCTGCAGGTGGGGTCGGTGTTGAGGAGCCGGGCGCCGACTCTGGCGTCGGAGGCGTCGGCCGCGGTGGGCTCGACGGCGGTGATTGTGCCTGTGTCGGGCTCAGCGACGATGTGGGCCTTGTAGCCGTCGCGGCGCTGCGAGCGGGTCTTGTGCGCGTGGCGGGCCTCGGGGTCCGCAGTGGAGACCACCCGGCCCCGCGCAACCCGACGAGCGATGCGCCAGCGGCCCGGCACCCCGGGGTCGGCCTCGACGTCTTGGCCCGCCACCACAGCCAGCAGCCCGACCGCGTCGGCCTGCTCGTCTGTGAGGTCCAGTCCCTCTGGCGCGTCGAGCACCGCGAGCGCGTCCGTGACCAGCTCGTCCACCAGCCAGGCCCGCTCAGCGGGGTCAGACCAGTCGCACACGGGCTTGGCGCGGCCGTCGTAGTCGTGGGCCGGCTCCAGCGCGGCGGCAGCCCCGACGAGGCGGCGCACCCGCCGGATCTGCGAGCTGACCATCGTGACCGTGTCCTGGGCCGTGACCGCGTCGTCGAGCACCGTGGAGTCCAGCGCCCGGCGGCGGCCGCGCGAAAGCGCCCCACAGGCGGCGGCCAACTCCCGCACCGCGTCGAAGACCCGCTCCGGGCGCCCACTCGAGCGCAGCCGCGCCCGCCACAGCGACAACACGCTGCAATGGAACCCCTCATCGTCCACCGCCAGACCCGCCGCGGCCCTCCAGCGCACATCACACCGCAGCCGCTCCGCCGCCTCACGATCAGAGCACCCCTCCAACGCCTGCAACACCAACACAACCGCCACAACCGACGCCGGCTGCGACGGTCGGCCCAAAGCACCGAACAAATCAGCGAACATCCCGTCAGGGAACAGCCCCAGCCGGTTCTCGGCCAAGAACCGATACACCGACCCCTCCCGCACCAGACCCGAACACAAGCCCAGCGCGTCCAACAGTTCCCGATCCGGCTTCTCTACACCCTGCATGCCCCCCATTCTCCCACCCCGCCACAACGATCGCGAGCACCCCAACCCGGATTACTCAACAGTCTCCTAGGTCAAGTGCGTCGCGGGATGTGAGCCACCTAGCATTTGCCCCAGTCAGTGGCGTGTCTCATGCTCTATCGAAGGCTGTACCCCATCGAGATGAGGCAGCGTCCCGCCAGGTGGTGGGGTTTGAGGTAGCTGGGAGGGTCCACCACTAGGGGGCCATCGGCGTGATCCTCGGTGAGAAGACTCACTGTCGGCGGCCACGAGATCCTGCCCAGTGGCGGCCATGTAGTTGCCCGCTGGCGGCCAACGGTCTCATAGAGTGCCGACAGCGTCTCGCCGGGATGAACGCAGACCAGTCCCCCGAACCCAGGGCACCTGTTCCTATGGCGGCCGCGGTGGCTGCCGTCGCAGCCACCCACACACCGGTCCCCACAGCGGCGGCGCGCAGCCCCTGCGGGCATGCAGCAGTGCCCGCGCCCGCCGCAGCTGGTCGCCGACCGCGGACATTGCTGCGAAGGGTCTCACCAATTACAGGCTGTGGCGCGTGCGGCGGTCATGAACCGGCGATGTCGCGTATGGCGATGAACACGACTATGCCGGTGCCGACAACCCAACCGATGTTGATCACACGCCACAGGCCGGGAAACGCAGGATCGATGTCGTCATCCGCGTTGCGCGCGGCGAGGGTTCTCCATGGATGCCACGGGAATCCGGCCACGGGCCATCGGCGGAACACGATGGTCGCTGTCAGCATGCTGAGAACTGCGAAGACCGCGGCTCCGGCCACGGGTGAGGCGGTCACAGTTGCGACGACGGCCGCCGTTGCGGCCGCCGGGACGCTGGCAGCGGTGCATATGGCGAGCGTTCGCCGACGCGTCGTCGAGTCTTCTGGCTGGTGCGGCGGCCTCTGCTCTGGCGGATCGATGCGGTCGGCGCCTTTCGGCACGCGGACCTCCTTCCACCGACCCGCCGTCGGCCATCCGCGAAACACGATGGCTGCGGAGAGCACGCTGAAGGCCACGGCGAGGACAGTTCCGTAGACGAAGTCGGCACCCACAGCGGAGATGACAGACCCGATCGTTCCGTACGCAAGGATGTTGGCGATCAATAACCCGGCGACGGCTCGCCGACGCGTTGTCGAGTCTCCGCTCAGTTGCAGCGACCTCCGTTATGACTGCCCACGAAGGGCGGGAGGGACTTCAGTTTGTCGTCCTCTGCGAGCAGGCTGTCGTCGGCGGCGACGGGAGCCAGGTTTGTGGCCGTCACTGCCAGCGCCACTGCTGCAAAGAGAACGATCCTGCCTGCGGATCTCAACACAGTTTCGACCTCGCTCGAACCGCCCAACGTCTGTGATGGATGGTCGCTGGGACCGTACTTGTGGTGCCGCAAGGTGTCAAGACCGCCACACCAGCGCTACATCACCGATCATCTGCGGGGAACCGTCCAACCCGGGCAGTACGCACCCGGCAACGACCCCAAGAACGTCGAGACGGGAGTCCTAGGCTGCGGAGCAGCAACTCAATCCGTTTCTGGTGTATCTCAAGATGGTCTAGCACCTCTCCGATGAAGCCCGTCACGGTCTCGTCGAGTACGGCCTGCCATTGACCTGACCGCTGCCGCGATCGCTGGGCCGCTGCGCTTCCCTCTCGGGCGGTCGGTGACGGCGCTCCAGGGCTTCCGCAAGAAGGTCTGGGACCGGCTGCATCCCCAGGTCGGGTCACTGCCGGACAATCTGTTCTTCACCCGCGAGGAACTAGACGCCGCGCTCGACAGCATCAACACCCGCCACCTCTACGAGTCCGCCACCCAGACCCTCGCACGGACGGTCAAGACCCAAAGCGACGAAGAGCTCGCGGCCTTGGTTGTCGGCCTCCACAAAGACGAGCGTCTGTGTCAGCCTCCTCCTGCTGATCCCGGGCAGGCACCCCCGGCGATTGTGTGCACCATGGGTCTGCGCCCGGACTGACAGGCGGCAGCGGCTAGAGCCGGTAGGACCGGCCGCTCCCCTCCTGCGGCGCTGAAAACCGAGCCGTCGAAGCCGTCTGTGTGTGGCCGGTCCTCAACGGGGCAGACGGTCGTGGGTCCACGGCCCGAAGTTGGGGAGCGGTTTCGATCTGGGAGATCGTCATTGCGTGGGGCCTGCGCCTTCAGTTTCTGGGTTTGTGTTCGTTGCCCCACAATCGGCGGTTGAAGTGGATCTCTAGTCGAGCGACGGTGACGAGGTTGGGCCAGGTTTCTCCGTCTCGGATGTTGTAGAGGGTCTGGCGGCCGACCCCGATGCTGCGGGCGATTTCGTTGATGGTGGTGTTGCGCTTGTCGCGGTAGCAGAGGAATCTGATTGCGATGCCTCGCGCGAGGTCTGCTTCTTTGGGGGCGTCGGCCACGAGCGGCCCCTGGGGCCAGTTCGTGCCCTTGACGACGTAGTCGCGGGGTCGCAGGAGCGCAGGCCGGGGTTGGGGATGGCGTGTGGTCTTGCGCTTTGGTGGCACCGGCGGCGACGCTAGCCGCTCTCTGAGACGGTAGTCCTGCCGTCGGGTCTGCCGGCGCCTGTGGCGTCGGGCTGGGCGGAGGCTTCTGGCCTGCGGCGGACGCAGTGCTTGTGGCTGGCGGCGCCGGGAACGTGTCGCAGCGGCCGCGGCGTCGCCGCCGCGATGCGGAGCGTTCGCGGTGAGCCGCCACGCCGTCCCGCCGCTGGGCGTGGAAGTAACGGCTGTGCTGGGGTCGTGGCGGCCGGCAGGCCTCGACGCGGCGGACCGCGCAGCCTGGCTGGTAGTCGAGTCGGTTGTGCGCGTCTGGGTGACGGCGGCGGCGCCGGCCACTGCGAGCGTGGCCAGCCGTTTGTTGTGGGCTGCGTCGAGGCTGGCGATCTGGGCTCATCGGACGCTCGGGACTCTTGAGGTGGCCGTGGTGTGGCATCCCCACAACGTGGCCCATTTCGTGACGCATGTGTGTCGGCATCGGTCCCGCCAGTGGCAGCATTGCGCGCGGTCCGCGTTGCAGCGTGTGGGACGAGCGGTGAACCCCGGCGGCTGGTGGCCGGCGGTGCTGCCCGACGTTGGCCGGACCGCGGTCGCTGAGCCCTACAGCCCCCATGACGAGCGCCTGTTCGCGCTGGATGCAGCGATGGGGCAGGGTCCGCTTCGCGCCGCGCGGTTGTGGACCGTCGGCGGCAGCTTAGGTGCGGGCCTCAACGGGCCCGAGCTCGCTGCGGCCCGCCCCGGGGATCTCGTTGAGCTCCACAGCGGCCGGCTCCTGGTGGCTGTGGAGGGACGCAACTCGAGGGTGGCCCCGGTGCGGGCCGCCTACACCGAGATGGTCCGCGAAGCGGCTGAGGCCACCGTCGGGGAGAAATTCCGGCCCGGTGGGATACGACGCGGTGATGAAGGCCCGCAAAGTCGCGCCCAGTATCCGCGAGGTCGTCGCGGACCGCGGCTACACCCTCAAACGCAAGAGCTTCCTGCGCCCGCTGCACAAGAAGGAGATCAACGTCGTGATGGACTACCCCCAGCGGATGGTGGACAAGGCAACGCCGATCACGCTGGGCAAACGCAGACAGCCGGCGATGATGCACTGCGGAACGATCCTGCCAATATGGACGCCAAAGAAATGGCTCACCCCGCCGGCGCATCTCAACCGCGAAGGCAACGATCAACCGCGCCAACAGTGGTGCACCGAGCGGGCCAAGCTCTACCGCTGGCGCACCAACGGCAGCCCCCGAAAAGGCACACGGCAGTTCAAATGTCCGGCGCATGCGGGACACGTCACCATGCCTAGCGCCGAAGACGCGTCCTACGCAGTGCCCCTTGTCCCGGTAGGAGACTCAGGCTGCTGCGACGGCAAAGTGACCGCCCGCCTCAAAGACCTCGACCACTACCAGGAGCACCCATGGGGCACCCCCGTCGGGGTCGCCTCCTACCATCGGCGCAGCGTTGTCGAATCAGTGGTCGGGAGGCTCACGGTCAAGGAAAAACGCGGCGGTGAACGCTGCGAGGCCCTCGGATTGACCGCCAACACCATGGCCGCCGTGGCTCGCGTCGTCGCCTACAACCGCAAGAAGCGCCAAGCTGTCAAACGCATGGCGCGCATCGCGGCAGCCAAACGTGGACGCCTCGTCAGTGCCGTCAGACGCACCGCTGCCTCCAGTCCGCAAACGGCTCAGCCGCCCGCCGCCGAGCAGGCTCAGGCTCCCGCCGCCAGCGACGCCGACACGCCGCCACGAGCGCCGCCGTAAACGCAGACGCGGCCCCGGCTACCGGCTGACGGTCACTGACCGTCAGCCCCGCCGCGCCCGCCAGCGCAACACACCCGGCGCGGCACACGCACCGCCGCACACAACCCGCGCATCGAGCGGCCCGCGCGCTGAACGCGACCCGAACATGCCCCACTGTCGGGCGTTCCACGCCAATAGGCGAACACAAAGCCCCAAAAAAGTGAAGTGTCCAAAGTGCCCGGAGAGGGATTCGAACCCTCACGCCCTCGCGGGCGGCGGATTTTGAGTCCGCTGCGTCTGCCAGTTCCGCCATCCGGGCTGGAGTCTGCGAGCCTACCGTTCGGGCACTCGGGCGGCGGCCAGAGGGGCCCCGGCGGGCCGCTCGCGCCCGCGCAGCGCTAGCCTCTGGACCCTTGCGCACCAGCCGGCACGGGCCAAGGGGGCTATCGCTACTGCCATGAGCGACTGTTATGAAACGCGACCGGGTCGATCAGAGTCTGAACATGAACCGGCCCAGAGCATCGGCGGGTCCAGTGTCGCGGTGAGGGGGATCCACCGATGATCGTCTTCATGTATCCGGGCCAAGGTTCCCAGCAGCCCGGCATGGGCGAGGCCTGGACCGATCATCCTTCGTGGGAGTTGGTGACAGAGGCTTCCAAGGCCTCCGACCGCGACGTAGCCCGCCTGCTCCTCTCCGCCGGCGCCGAGGAGCTGACCCAGACCCGCAACAGCCAGCTCGCCACCTTCGTCATGTCCATGGTTGTGCTCGACGCGGTGACCCGGCTGGGCACCGAGGCCGCCGGCCACGCCGGCCACAGTCTCGGCGAGTACTCCGCGCTGACGGCGTCGGGCGTGCTCGACTTCGGCGACGCGGTGGCGCTGGTGGCCGAGCGGGGCGACGCCATGCAGGCCGCGGCCGAAGAGCGCGAGGGCACCATGGCCGCCGTCCTCGGCCTCGACGACGACGAGGTGCGGATCGCCTGCAACCGCTCCCCCGGCGAGGTTTGGCTGGCCAACCACAACGCACCCGGCCAGGCAGTGATCGCGGGAACTCCCGAGGCCATCGACAAGGCCGCGGCCGTAGCCCGCGAGCTCGGAGCCAAGAGGGTCATGCCCCTCCAGGTGGGTGGCGCGTTCCACACGCCGTTCATGGCGCCGGCCCGCGACCGGCTCACCAAGGCCATCGACCGCACCGAGTTCCGCGACCCCCAGGGCGCGGTGATCGCCAACGTCGACGCAGCCGCCCACGGACGGGGATCAGACTGGCCCGACCTGCTCAAGGCCCAGCTCACCAGCCCGGTACGGTGGCGCCAGACGTTGAACGCCCTCCACGACGCCGGGTTCACCACCTATGTGGAGTTGGGTCCGGGCGAGGTTCTCGGCCGCCTCCTGAAGCGCACCGTCAAGGGGAGCCGGCCCCTGTCGGTGAGCGCACCGGACGACCTGGACAGCCTGCTGGAGGCGTTGGCCTCCGCACCGGCCCGGGCCTCGGCCGCCATGGAGGGGGAGCACCTGTTCGCTACCGAGCGGCTGGTGGTGAGTCCCGCGGCCGGCGTCTTCCAGGCCAGCGAGGACATCGCAGAGGGTGCGGCGGTCGGCGTAGGGCATCTGGTCGGGAAGGTCGGCGACCATGAAGTCCGCAGCCCCTTCGCGGGCGAGCTGATGGGTGTGCTGGCCGTCGACGGCGAGCGGGTGACGGCCAGCCAGCCGATTGCCTGGTTGAGAGGCCGAGTGGACGGGCAGAGCCAATGAGGCGATCCGGAGGGACAGCGAGCGAGGCCGCGGCCCGAGCGGCCCGTGAGCGCAGCGAACAAGAGCGGCAGACAGCACGCTGCGCCGCGACCCGGCGTCCCCTGTCTTCGCAGCCGGTGAGGACGACCTGATGGGCGCCCGCATGACCGGCATCGGCACCGCGCTGCCGGAGAAGGTGCTGACCAACGACGACCTGGCCCAGATGATGGACACCAGCGACGAGTGGATCCGCGAGCGCACCGGCGTCCGCGAGCGCCGCATCGGGCTCCCGACGTCGACGCTGGGCATCCAGTCCGGACGGGCCGCCATCGACATGGCCGGACTCGACCCGACCGACATCGATCTGCTGATCCTGTCCACCACCACCCCAGACCAGCGGGTGCCGGGGACCGCGGCCGTGATCCACGCCGAGCTGGAACTGGACTGCGGCGCCTTCGACCTGAACGCGGCGTGCGCCGGATTCACATACGGCTGGGTGGTGGCCCACTCCATGATGGACTCGCCGGGCGGGCCGCGGCGCGTCCTGCTCATCGGAGCCGACGCCCTGTCGCCGCTGACCGACTGGGACGATCGGGGCACGGCCATCCTCTTCAGCGACGGGGGCGGGGCCGTAGTGCTGGAGCACACCGACGACCCCACCCTGCTGGGCTGGGACCTCGGCGCCGACGGCAACCACCGCCGCCTGCTGATGGGCGACCATGACTCCAAGATCACGATGGAGGGCCGCGAGGTGTTCAAGGTCGCGGTCCGGGCCGTCACCGACTCCGTGCTGAGCGCCCTGGATCGGGCTGGCCTGGGTCCCGACGACGTCGACGTGCTGCTCCCCCACCAAGCCAACATCCGCATCATCGAGGCCATCTGCAAACGCACCGGGATCGGTTTCGAGCGCAGCTACAACACCATCGAGTACACCGGCAACAACTCCTCGGGGACCATCCCGCTGGCGATGGCCAAAGCCCACGCCGAGGGAGCGCTGAAGCCCGGCGCCATCGTGGTCATGACTGGTTTCGGCGCCGGAATGTCCTGGGCGACGACCGTGTCCCGCTGGTGAGGGGCCGAGCGGTTTGAGTGACGGAGGCGACGGAGGCGACGCACCCGGTCCCGGGCGAGTAGCGCTAGTCACCGGCGGCAACCGCGGCATCGGACTGGCCATCGCCCGCAGACTCAGCCGGGCTGGGCACCGGGTGGCTGTCACCTACCGCAGCGATCCCCCGGCGGACGCCGCCGCCCACAACCTGGCGTGCGTCCGCTGCGACGTGACCGACCCCGAGTCGGTCGCCGCGGCCATGGCCTCGGTGACCGAGAGGCTGGGAGTTCCCGAGATCGTCGTCTGCAATGCCGGAATCACCCGCGACGGCCTGGTGCTGCGCATGTCCGATGAGGACTTCGCCGCGGTGCTCGACGCCAACCTCACCGGCAGCTTCCGGGTGGCCAAGCGGGCGGTTCGGGCCATGGTCCGGGCCCGCTGGGGCCGCATAGTGTTCATCTCGTCGGTGTCGGGCATCGGCGGCCAGCCCGGCCAGGCCAACTACTCGGCCTCCAAGGCCGGGCTGATCGGCCTGGCCCGGTCGCTGGCCAAGGAGTTCGCGTCCCGCAACGTGACCGTGAACGTGATCGCCCCCGGCGCGGTGGGCACCGACATGCTGGCCGCCCTCAACGACGACCAGCTCGGCGCCATCGTCGAGCGTGTGCCGCTGGGTCGGGTGGGCGAACCAGCCGAGATCGCGGCCGCCGTGGAGTTCCTGGCTTCGGAGGACGCGAGCTACGTCACCGGTATCGTGCTTGCGGTGGACGGCGGCCTCTCTATGGGCTGAGGCGCCGCAGCAACTACACCCGGCCCGACCGGACCCTGTCGCAAGCTAGGAATGGAAGGAAGAAGTCGTGAGTGACGAGAACTTCGAGCGTTTCAGGCAGTGCACCGTGGAGGTGCTCTCGGTCGACGCGGCCGACGTGGTGCCGGAGGCGGATTTCGCGGACGATCTCGACGCCGACAGCCTCGACATCGTCGAGCTGGTGATGGCCCTCGAGGAAGAGTTCGACGTGAACGTCGATGAGGAGGAGCTGGAGGGCGTCGCCACCGTCGCCGAAGCCTTCGAGCTGATCACCTCGAAGCTCTGACGGGGTTCCCGGTTCGATGAGGTCCACCCTCTGATGAGCAGGCCCGATCGCAGGCGGGTGGCGGTCACCGGCCTCGGCGTAGTGTCAGCGGCCGGCATCGGCGCAGAGGCGTACTTCCAGGGGCTGTGCAGCCCCGCGCCCGTGGGCGAGCGCCGCGTCACCGGCTTCGACGCCATCGACCACTTCGACAGCCCCAAGGAGGCCCGTCGGTCCGACCCGTACACGCAGTTCCTGGTGGCGGCCGCCGACCAGGCCCTGGCCCAGGCCGGCGACATCGAGGCCGATCCCACCCGCTGCGGCGCCATGATCGGTACCGGCGTGGGCGGGATCACCACGCTGGAGCAGCAGATCGGCGTGCTCCACGAGAAGGGGGCCCGCCGGGTGTCGCCGTTCCTGGTGCCCATGATGATGGCCAACGCCGGAGGCGCCACCCTGTCGATGCGCTACGGCTGGATGGGCCCGTCGGAGAACGTGGTCACTGCGTGCGCCGCCGGGACCCACGCAGTGGGCAACGCCGCCCGCCTCATCGCCGACGGCCGCTGCGACGCCGTGCTGGCCGGCGGCACCGAGGCCCCGTTCACTCCGGCCGCCGTGGCCGGCTTCACCAACATGACCGCCCTGTCGTCGAGCGGCGTAAGCCGCCCCTTCGATGCGCAGCGGGACGGGTTCGTGATGGCCGAGGGAGCCGCGGTGCTGGTCCTCGAGGACTGGGACATGTCCCTGGCTCGGGGGGCGCGGATCCTGGCCGAAGTCCTCGGCTCGGCATCCACCGCCGACGCCCACCACATTACCGCCCCGTCGCCGGGCGGCAGCGGTGCGGTGCACTGCATGCAGCTGGCTCTGGACGATGCCGGCGTGCGATCCGCCGACGTGGTCCACGTCAACGCGCACGGCACCTCCACCGACCTCAACGACGCGGCCGAGGCCGAGGCCCTGTCGAAGGTCTTCGGCACCTCGCCGGGCCCTCTGGTGACGTCCACCAAGGGTGTGACCGGCCACGCCCTGGGAGCCGCCGGCGCATTGGAGGCGGTGGCGGTGGTGCTGGCCATGCAGAAGGAGCTCATCCCGCCCACGGCCGGCCTCAACGAACTGGATCCCGAGCTGCCGCCCATCCAGGTGGTGGCGGGCGAGCCCGCGCCCTGGGAGCCCGGAGTGTCGATCTCGAACTCCTTCGGCTTCGGCGGCCACAACGGCACACTGGTGATGGCCCCGGCCGCATAACGGCCGGGCTGCGCTCAGGCGTCGGCGATCACGAACATCAGGTCGCACTCCGCGGCGGCCTTGCCGTCCAGCAGCGCCCGTCCTGAACCCCGTCCCGCCCGGCTCGACAGGCGGGTCATCTCCACTTCGAGCTCGAGCGTGTCGCCGGGACGGACCTGCCGTCGGAAACGGGCCCGGTCGAGCCCTCCGAACAGCGGCAGCCGCCCGGCGTAGCGCTCGTCGGCGAGCAGCGCCACTGCGCCGAGCTGCGCGATGGCCTCGCACATCAACACGCCGGGCACCGTGGGCAGGCCCGGGAAGTGACCCTCGAAGAAGGGCTCGTCGCCGCGCGGACGCCAGCGGCCGCGGACCCGCTCGCCCGGCACCAGCTCCGTGACCTCGTCCACGAACAGGAACGGGTCGCGGTGCGGGATCACCTCTTCGGGGCGGGGCAGGCTCACGGGTCGCAGCCGGGGCGGCCGGCGAGGATCAGCCTCGGGCCGCGGACTTGAGCCTTGCGCCGGCCTGGATCTTCACGCCGGTAGACGCAGGCACGGCCACCGCCTCGCCGGTCTGGGGATTGCGACCCGTGCGAGCGGCTCGCTGCACCGTCGAGATCCTCATGTAGCCGGTCAGGTTGATCTCGCCTCCGGCAGCCAGCTCGTCGCAGGCAAGCTCCATGAGTCCGTCGATGCACTTTGCGGCATCCGTCTGGGAGACGCCCGCCCTGAGGGCCACAGCAGCGACAACATCACGCTTGTTCATTGATTGCTCCTTTGTGATGACGGCGCCGCTTCCGGCACCAATTGCGGCCCGGCACTATAGGGCGAGACCCGTCGCACCTTGGGGATGCTCGCGGAATCGAGGCCGCTTGGACTGCGATCGCCGCGCCGCGGCTGCGTTGTGTCTCCCGCTCTTGTTCGCTGCGACCTGAGGGCCGCTCGGGCCACAGCCTCGCCCGCATGAACCAGCTGCGTCCGCCTGCTCGCTCGGCCTCTGGGCGGCGTCAGCGGCGGACGATCACCGACGAGCCGTGCCCGAACAGCCCCTGGTTGACGGTGATGCCCACCCGGGCTCCGTCGACCTGGCGGGCCCCGGCCGTGCCCCGCAGCTGCCAGGCGAGCTCGCACACCTGGGCGATGGCCTGGGCCGGGACGGCCTCGCCGAACGCGCCCAGGCCGCCGCTGGGGTTGACGGGCAGGCGCCCCCCGATGGCGGTGTCGCCGTCGCGCAGGAGGCGTTCGGCCTCTCCGGCGCCGCAGAAGCCGAGCTGCTCGTACCAGTCCAGCTCCATCGCCGACGACAGGTCGTACACCTCGGCCACGTCGACGTCGTCGGGGCCCAGCCCGGCCTCGTCGTAGGCCCGGGTCCCGATCGACTCCTTGAAGCCCACCAGCGGCGCAGTCGGGTCGGCCACCGAGTCGGCGGCCAGGTACGGCAGGTCGATCACCGGGTCGGGATACGTCGGCGAGACGGTGGAGATTCCCGCCACCCTCACCGGATTGCCGTGTCCATGGCTGCGGGCCCATTCCATCGACGACACCACCATGGCCGCTCCCCCGTCGGAGGTGGCGCAGATGTCGAGCAGCCGCAGCGGGTCGGACACCACCGGCGAGTTGCGCACGTCGTCGAGGCCGTACTCCTTGGTGAAGCGGGCGTTGGGGTTGTGGGCGCCGTGGCGGGAGTTCTTGACCTTGACCATGGCGAAGTCGTCGGTGGTGGCCCCATAGAGGTCCATTCGCCGCCTGGCATGCAATCCGAAGTAGACGGGGTTGGTGGCGCCCACGAGGTGGAAGCGCAGCCAGTCGATGTCGTCGGGGCGGTCCCCGGCGCTGGGGGCGAAGAACCCCTTGGGGGTGGTGTCGGCTCCCACCACCAGCGCCACGTCGCAGGCGCCTGAGAGGATCTGGCCCCGGGCCACCTGCAGCGCGGTCGCTCCCGACGCGCAGGCCGAGTAGCTGCTGGCCAGCTGGGCTCCGGTGAAGCCGAGCGCCCGGGCGAAGGTGGAGCCGGCCACGTAGCCCGGGTAGCCGCACCTCACCGTCACCGCGCCCGACACGAAGCCGACGTCGGCGTAGTCGACCCCGGCGTCGGCCAGGGCGTCGCGGGCTGCGGCCCCCCCGTACTCGGTGAAGTTGCGGCCCCACTTGCCCCACGGATGCATGCCCACGCCCAGGACGGCGATCTCGTCCATCGGTCAGTCCTCTGATCCTGCGGCCACGGGACGCCACTTCCAGACCAGGTAGTCGCAGTCGTCGTCGCCGTAGAGGGTGTCGACGGTCAGCTCCATCTCCATGCCGACCTCCAGGTCCTCGGGGCCGACGCCGGGGGTGCACTGCCCCAGGACCACCATCTTCTCGTGCTCCAACTCCACCGCCGCGACGGTGATGGGCTCGTAGGGCTCGGCGGTCACCACGAACGGCGGCGGAGGCGGGTAGTGGCTGGTGGTGTAGGACCACACCCGGCCCCGGCGGCTCAGCGGCACCTCCTCCAGCTCGACCGGCCCGACCCGGGGGTCGGCGCCGCCCAGGTGCTTCGGGAAGAAGTAAGACTCGGTGCCAGGAACCCGCCCGCCGATCAACCGCGGCTCGTCGTCGACAGTGAACAGTCCCTCCACTGCGGGCACCCGGGTCCTCGGCATCGGGGCAAGGGTACCGAAGAATGAAGGGACAAGAACCGAGCCGCCGGTAGCGTGCTCGGCCATGGGCTCTCATCGATCGATATCGGCCTGGGACGACTTCCCGGTCCACCAGACCTCCGAGTACGTGCGCCATCCGGCCACCTCGGACCGCAACTTCTACGACCGCTACTACTTCAACCTGCATCCCTCCAGCGGCGAGTACTTCGCCATCTTCGGGCTGGGCCAGTACCCCAACCTGGGCACCACCGACGCCTACCTGGCCGTCACCAAGGGCGACGACCACCTGGTGGTGCGGGCCAGCAAGCCCCTCACCGACCGCTCCGACATCTCGGTCGGACCGGTGCGCATCGAGGTGGTCGAGCCCCTGCGCAAGCTGAGGGTGATCGTGGAGCCGGACCGGCCGGCCGACTCGCAGCTCGCCATGGACGTCACCTGGACCTCCCCCATCGATCCCTTCGAGGAGCCCCGCCAGTACCTGCGGACCCGGGGCACGCTGGTGTTCGACACCCAGCGGTTCGCCCAGCTCGGCCGCTGGGAGGGAACCCTCACCGTGGACGGGGACGACATCGCGGTCACACCGGACCGCTGCGGCGGGGCTCGGGACCGGTCATGGGGCGTGCGCCCGGTCGGCGAGAAGCAGCCCGACGGCATCCGCCAGACCATCTCGGTGCTGGGGGGCATGTGGAACTACATGCCCGCCGACTACGGCGACCACTGGGTGATCTACCTGTGCCACGAGGAGCCCGACGGCAACCGGACCATGCAGACAGGCATGCGGGTGTGGACCGACCCCGACCGGCCCCGCGACCACCTCGGTCGGCCCGAGTGGGTCCACGACGCCATCAGCGGCACCCGCCTGCTGTCCGGGTCGCACATCACGTTCCCCGAGGCGCCCGGCGGACCCGTCACCGTCGACGTCGAGCCGCTGGCCACCAACTTCATCTCCATCGGCGCCGGCTACGGGGTGGAGCCCGACTGGCGCCACGGCATGTGGCAGGGCGAGGATCTCGTGGAGCAGGCCCGGGCCTACAAGGTCAGCGAGATCCGGGGCTTGGGCCAGTACGGGGTGGTGGACTCGGTGGCCCGCTTCACCTACGACGACCCGGACCGGGGCCCCCAGGAGGGCTACGGCCTGTACGAGCACGGCTTCTTCGGCCCGTTCCCCAAGCTGGGCCTGACCGACCGGGGCGACCTCTTCTCCTAACCCGCTCCCGGTAGAGGCCGGCGAGTGCTTCCCGCTCCTGTTCGCTTCGCTCACGGGCCGCTCGGGCCACGGTCTCGCTCAGCGCACCGTGATTCCGGACCGGGGGCCACCATTTCGCTCGGCCTCCGTGCCCTCGGGGTAGATTGTCGTATCGATGACAGACACCAAGCGTGCCAGGCCCCGGTTTGACGATCTCCGCGACCGGCGAGCCTTCCAGAGCCGTCACATAGGTCCGACTCCCGAGGACGTCACCGAGATGCTTGCGAAGGTCGGCGTCGCCGACCTCGACGAGCTCATCGACCGCACAGTCCCCCACGACGTGCGCCAGCGCGAGCCGATGGAGCTGCCCACGCTCGGGCCGCGCCTGACCGACTACGACGAGCTGCTCGAGATGGCCCGCTCCAACCGCCTGATGGTCTCGATGATCGGCATGGGCTACCACCAGACCATCACGCCGGCGGTCATACGCCGCAACGTGTTCGAGAATCCTGGCTGGTACACGGCCTACACCCCGTACCAGCCCGAGATCTCCCAGGGTCGCCTCGAGGCTCTGCTCAACTTCCAGACCATGGTCAGCGAGCTGACCGCCATGGACTTGGCCAACGCCTCGCTGCTGGACGAGGCCACCGCCGCGGCCGAGGCCATGACCCTGCTGCACCGGGTCGGCCGGGGCCGCCAGGGCGACCGTTTCGCGGTGGACGAGGCCTGCCATCCCCAGACCGTCGCGGTGGTGGAGGCCCGGGCCGAGCCGATCGGCCTGGAGGTGGTGGTGTGCGACCCGGCCACCGCCGACCTCGAAGAGGTGTTCGGCCTGCTGGTGCAGTACCCGGGCACCACCGGGGCCATCCCGGACCTGCGGTCCATCATCGAGCGGGCCCACGGTTCCGACACGCTGGTGGCCGTGGCCGCCGACCCGCTGGCGCTGTGCGTGCTCATCCCGCCGGGCGAGATGGGCGCCGACGTGGTGGTGGGCTCCACCCAGCGCTTCGGCGTTCCCATGAGCTTCGGCGGCCCTCACGCCGCTTACATCGCGGTGCGCGAGGACTACCAGCGGGCGCTGCCCGGCCGGCTGGTCGGGGTGTCCAAGGACGACGCCGGCCGCCCGGCGCTGCGGCTGGCCCTGCAGACACGCGAGCAGCACATCCGCCGCGAGAAGGCCACCTCCAACATCTGCACGTCGCAGGTGCTGCTGGCCGTGATGGCGTCGATGTACGCCATCCATCACGGACCCGAGGGGCTGTCCAAGATCGCGGGGAGGGTCAACCGGGTGGCCGCCATCCTGGCCCACGGCCTGCGGGAGAACGGCATCGAGATAGTCCACGACCAGTTCTTCGACACGGTGTGCATCCGGGTGCCCGGCCGGGCCGACAAGGTGATCGCGGTGGCTCTGGCCGGGGGCGTGAACCTGCGCCGCGTCGACGCCGACACCGTCTCGGCCACCGTCGACGAGAGAACGACCCCTGCCGACCTGGAAGCGGTGTGGAAGGCGTTCGGCTACCGGGCCGACTTCCGGATCCTGGACCGCATCGTCGACGACCCACGGCCCCCCGAGTACCGGCGCACCACCCCGGTGCTGTCGCACCCGATCTTCTCGGCCTTCCGCAGCGAGACCGAGCTGGTGCGCTACATGCGCCGCCTGGTGAACCGCGACATCGCCCTCGACCGGTCGATGATCCCGCTCGGCTCGTGCACGATGAAGCTCAACGCGGCCACCGAGATGGAGCCCGTGAGCTGGCCCGAGCTGGCCAACATGCACCCCTTCGCCCCCCTGGACCAGACCGTCGGCTACCAGCGGCTGATCGACCAGCTGGAGCACTGGCTGGCCGAGATCACCGGCTTCGCGGCGGTGTCGCTGCAGCCCAACAGCGGAGCCCAGGGCGAGTTGGCCGGCCTGCTGGCCATCCGGTCCTATCACCGCAGCCGGGGCGACGCCGGCCGCGACGTCTGCCTGATCCCGTCGTCGGCCCACGGCACCAACGCGGCCAGCGCGGTGATGGCCGGGATGCGGGTCGTGGTGGTCGACTGCGACGACATGGGCAACGTGGACGTGGACGATCTCAAGCGCAAGGCCGTAGACCACAGCGACACGCTGGCCGCCCTGATGATCACCTACCCGTCCACCCACGGCGTGTTCGAGACGGCGGTGCGCCACATCTGCGACGTCGTCCACGAGCACGGCGGGCAGGTCTACCTCGACGGGGCCAACCTCAACGCCATGGTGGGCCTGGCCCGGCCGGGCCGGTTCGGCGCCGACGTCAGCCACATCAACCTGCACAAGACGTTCTGCATCCCCCATGGCGGAGGCGGCCCGGGCGTCGGACCCATCGGCGTGGCCGAGCATCTGATCCCGTTCATGCCCAACCACCCGCTGGCGCCGGTGGCGGGACCGCCCACCGGGCCGGGCCCGATCGCGGCCGCCCCCTGGGGATCGGCGGGCATCCTGGCCATCCCGTGGATGTACATCCACATGATGGGGGCCGAGGGCCTGAGGCGGGCCACCGAGGTCGCCATCCTCAACGCCAACTACGTGGCGGCCCGGCTCAGCGAGGCCTACCCGATCCTGTACACCGGATCGGAGGGGTTCGTGGCCCACGAGTGCATCATCGACACCCGGGTGCTGCGGGACACGTGCGGCGTCACCGTGGACGACATCGCCAAGCGGCTGATCGACTACGGCTTCCACGCCCCCACCATGAGCTTCCCGGTGGCGGGCACGCTGATGATCGAGCCCACCGAGTCGGAGGGCAAGGCCGAGCTGGACCGGTTCTGCGACGCCATGCTGGCCATCGCCGAGGAGGCCCGGCGGGTGGGACGGGGCGAGTGGCCCGCCGACGACAACCCGCTGGTGAACGCGCCCCACACCTGCGAGGAAGTGACCGCCGACGAGTGGACCCACCCCTACACCCGCACCGAGGCCGCCTACCCGGAGGCGCACGAACGGGCCAACAAGTACTGGTCGCCGGTGGGCCGCATCGACGGGGCCTACGGCGACCGCAACATCATGTGCTCGTGCCCGCCGGTCGAGGACTTGGCCCTGGGCCCGAGCGGCCCGTGAGCGGAGCGAACAGGAGCGGAACACACAGTTCTCGAAGGCTGACCCGCTCAGTGTCGGGCGCGCCAACACAAGAGGGAGACCACCAATGCCCGACGCCCTAGTCGAACGCGACGGCCACGTGATGATCATCACCATGAACCGGCCGGCCCGCATGAACGCCATCACCGGCCCGATGCTCATCCGCATGTACGACGCCTACGAGGAGGCCTCCAACGACCCCGAGGTGCGCTGCATCGTGGTGACCGGGGCGGGCGGCAACTTCTGCTCGGGTGCGGACCTGCGGGCCATGGCGGGAGACGCCGACGCCAGCGACCCGCTCGACACGCGGGCCCGCATGGCTGAGGACCCCGACATCGTGTACAAGGCCCTGTTCCGCCACTACCGCCCGACCAAGCCCATCGTGGCCGCGGTGGAGGGCGTGGCCATCGCGGGCGGCACCGAGATCCTCCAGGCCATGGAGATCAGGGTGGCCGGCGAGTCGGCCCGCTTCGGGGTGAGCGAGGTCCGCTGGTCGCTCTACCCGATGGGCGGCTCGGCGGTGCGCCTGCCCCGCCAGATCCCTTACACCCACGCGGCCGAGATCCTGCTCACCGGCAAGCACATCAGAGCGGCCGAAGCCCTCGAGATCGGTCTGATCGGCCATGTCGTGCCCGACGGCCAGGCACTGGAGAAGGCCCTTGAGATCGCCGGCGTGGTGGCCGCCAACGGCCCGCTGGCCTCCGCGGCCATCACCCGCACACTGCACGAGTGCGACGGCATGGGGCTCGACGACGCCCTGCGCCACGAACGGGACTACGGGCAGGCGGTGTTCCGCTCCAACGACGCCATGGAGGGCCCGAAGGCCTTCGCCGAGAAGCGCACCCCCAACTTCACCGGCACCTGACCCGAATTGGCAGCGGTGGGTGCCCGTTTGGGACTCCTGGGCTGCCAATTCCTGTGGACGCGGCCGGTAGGGTGCCGCGCTCGATGCGCCACTTCGACCTGCTGATCATCGGCGCGGGCTCGGGCAACTCGGTGATCGGGCCCGAGCACGACGGCTGGGACATCGCCGTAGCCGAGCACGGCCTGTTCGGCGGCACCTGTCTCAACGTCGGGTGCATCCCCTCCAAGATGTTCGTGTACGCGGCCGAGGTGGCCGAGCTGGCCGCCGACTCCGAGCGCCTCGGCGTCCACACCAGCTTCAACGGCGCCGACTGGCCCGCCATACGCGACCGGATCTTCGGCCGGATCGACCCGATCGCGGAGGGCGGCCTCGACTACCGCATGGGGCTGCCCAACGTGACCGTGTACACCGGCACCGCCCGGTTCACCGGTCCCCGCACGGTGGCGGTGGGCGACGAGACCATCACTGCCGGCAAGGTCGTGGTCGCGGCCGGAGCCCGCCCCGCCATTCCCGCCATTGAGGGCCTGGAGAGCTGCGGCTACCACACCTCCGACACGCTCATGCGCCTCGACGCCCTTCCCGAGCGGCTGGTGGTCCTCGGCGGGGGCTACATAGCGGCCGAGTTGGGCTCGGTCATGGGCGCCTTCGGCTCGCAGGTGACGTTCGTGCTGCGAGGCGACACCTTCCTGCGCCGGGAGGACGACGAGATCCGCGAGCGGTTCACCGCGGCCTACAGCCGTCGCTTCGACGTTCGCATGAACACATCGGTGCTGGCCGCCCGCCGCGACGGAGCCGAAGTAGTGCTTCAAGTCCAGGACGGCGAGGGTGAGCGCACCGAGTTGCGGGCCGACGAGCTGCTGGTTGCCACGGGCCGGATACCCAACGGCGACCGGCTGGACGTGGCTGCCGGGGGCATCGACACCGACCCCGCCGGCTACGTGGTCACCGACGACCAGTTGCGCACCACAGCCGAGGGCGTGTGGGCGTTGGGCGACGTGACCAACCCGGTGCAGCTCAAGCACGTCGCCAACCACGAGGCCCGGGTGGTGCGCCACAACCTCTCCCATCCCGATGACCCGGCCGGCGTCGACCACCGCTTCATCCCCCACGCCGTGTTCGGCTACCCCCAGGTGGCCGGCGTCGGCCTCACCGAGCGGGAATGCCGGGAGCGCTCACTCCCCTATCGCAGCCACGTGCAGCCCTTCAGCTCGGCCGCCTACGGCTGGGCCATGGAGGACGCCTCCAGCGCGGTCAAGGTGATCGCCAACGCCGAGACTCGCCGCCTGCTCGGCGCGCACATCATCGGCCCCCAGGCGTCGACACTGATCCAGCAGCTGATCCAGGGCATGCACTTCGACCTGACGGTCGATCAGATGGCCCGCCACCAGTACTACATCCACCCCGCCCTCCCCGAAGTAGTAGAGCAAGCCCTCCTCGAGCTCTAGGCCCTCCCTGCAAGCGTGACACCGCTCCAACCGCGGGGATGCCTGCGGTCCTGTGTGGAGCGGTCTGATTGCTGGTTTGAATGATAATGCATGGGATACTATGCTGAGTATCGAACCTTGCCACCGGGTGTCAGCGGTGTGCCAACCAGCACGACACGACCCGACAGAATATCGGCCGCAAGACGCCCCGGAGGCGCTCGGTGACCACAACCGCACCCACCCCCGCCGCAGAGGCGACCCAGATGGCCCACACCCCCGACCCGCGACCCGCTCCTCCCGAGGCGTCCAACGCCGCGGCCGGGACGCGGCCCCGCCGATGGGACTTGATGGGCGACAACCCGCTCCAAACCATGCTGGCCACGATTGCAGCGGCGCTGCTCCTGTACTTGCTGAACGGCAACGGCAACCGCATTGACCGCCTCGAGGACGCCGTGGCCGCCGGGTTCGCCTCCGTTGACGCCAGGTTCGCTGCGCAGGACGCCTCCGTCGAGGCCAGGTTCGCTGCGCAGGACGCCTCCGTCGATGTCAGATTCGCGGAGCAGAGCGCCAAGATCGATGAGATCAACTTGAAGCTGACCGCGCTGATCGCGGCGCTGAATAAGACCGACGAGGTCGAGGCCGCCCTCGAGGGCAGGCTTCTGAACTCCGAGCCCCCCGCCGCCGCGCGCGAGGACGCGCCTCGCTGACAGGGGCGGGACACCGCATCCGGCAGCCCGATCGGGCGCCTCGTCGTCTCAGTGCGGTCCGTATGCTGGATGGATGGCCAGCACGTTCGGGACCCTGTTCCGGGTCACCACTTTCGGCGAGTCGCACGGCGGCGGCGTCGGGGTGGTGGTCGACGGCTGCCCGCCCAGACTGGCCCTCGACTCCTCGGACATCCAGGCCGACCTGGACCGGCGCCGTCCGGGCCAGAGCCGGCTGGTCACCCAGAGGGATGAGAGTGACGCCGCCGAGGTGCTGTCCGGGGTCTTCGGCGGCTACACCACCGGCACCCCGATAGCGATCCTGGTGCGCAACAAGGACGCCCGCCCGGAGGCCTACGAGCATCTGCGCGACGTCTACCGGCCCTCCCACGCCGACTTCACCTACGACGCCAAGTACGGCTTCCGCGACTGGACCGGCGGCGGCCGGGCGTCGGCGCGCGAGACCGTCGGCCGGGTCGCGGCAGCGGCGATCGCTCGCAAACTGCTGGACATTGCGGCCGGCATCGAGGTGCTGGGATGGGTGCAGTCGGTGCACGACATCGAAGCGGCCACCGATCCGGCCGCGGTCACTCGCGACGATGTGGAGGCCGGCCCCACCCGCTGCCCCGACCCGGAGGCCGCGGCCCGGATGGTCGAGGCCATCGAGGCCGCCCGGCGCGACGGTGACTCCCTGGGCGGCGTGGTGGAGTGCGTCTGCCGGGGTGTGCCAGCCGGACTGGGCGAGCCGGTGTTCGACAAGCTCGAAGCGGCCCTGGCCGGCACCATGCTGTCGCTGCCGGCGGCCAAGGGCTTCGAGATCGGCAGCGGCTTCAGCGGCACCCGCCTAACCGGTCTGTCGCACAACGATCCGTTCAGGACGGACACATCCGGCGGGATCCGCACCGTGTCGAACCGCTCCGGCGGCGTGCAGGGCGGCATCTCCAACGGCGAGGACGTCGTGGTGAGGGTGGCGTTCAAGCCGACGTCCACCATCGCCTCCACCCAGCAGACCGTCACCCGCGGGGGCGAGGCGACGACCCTGGCTGCCCGGGGCCGCCACGACCCGTGCGTGCTGCCCCGCGCCGTGCCCATGGTCGAATCCATGGCCCTACTGGTGCTAGCCGACCACTGGCTCCGCCAGCAGGCAGTAGACGTACTCGATCCCCTGCCAGAACGCCCCTGAGGGGCAGTATTCCCAGACCGGTCGGCGGGTCCTGTCGTCGAGCCGAAACGACCGACACGGGCTTCGCCCTACTCGTCGGTCGTTTGACTCGCCGCCACCCACCGACCTGCCGGGCTGCGCCTGTGGCTTGAACGGCCGTGTCCGGTGAGGATCCGCTATTGGTGGAAAGGAGGTCTGACCACCGTGGCCGGCAGATCCCGACCGCGCACGTCGATGACCACCTCGTCGCCAACGCCGACATCAGGAGCCAGGAACGCCAGCGCGATGCCCTGTCCCAGCACCGGCGAGAAGTTGCCGCTGGTGACCGCGCCGACCTCGTCGTCGCCCCGCCGGACCGCGCAACCGTCGCGGGGCGGGCGACCCTTGGCTGCCAGCAGGCCCCGGAGCCGCCGCCGCGGCCCGGCCTCGCGCTCGGCCTGTAGCGCGGCCCGGCCCCTGAAGTCTCCCTTGTCCCAGCGCACGACCCAGCCCAATCCGGCCTGCAACGGCGTGATCCCCGGCCCGAGTTCGTGCCCGTGCAATGGCAGCCCGGCCTCGAGGCGCAGGGTGTCGCGGGCCCCCAGTCCGGCCGGCGAGACGGCCGCGTCCGCCAGGCGCTGCCAGACCGTCGGGGCGTCCTCGACGCCGACCGCCATTTCCACACCGTCCTCCCCGGTGTAGCCCGTTCCGGCCACCGTGATCGGGATCTCGCCGAAGCGGGCGGACGCCACCTTGAACCGCCCCACCGAGGCGGCCTCCTCGGCGCCCGCGGCCGTGAGCCGGGCCCGGGCCTCGGGGCCCTGGACCGCGATCACGGCCCGGTCGGCAGTCACGTCGGCGATGTCCAGGTCGCCCGAACCCTCCCGCAGGGCGCCGACGACCCGGTCGGTGTTGGAGGCGTTGGGCATCACGTCGAAACGGTCGGGACCGACCCACCACACGATGATGTCGTCCAGCACGGAGGCGTCGGACGGATCCAGCAGGTGGGTGTACTGGGCTGACCCGACCCCGACGCGGTCCAGATCGTTGGTCAGCGCCCATTGCAGGGACCGGTGCGCCCCCGCGCCCCGCACCCGCACCGTCCCCAGGTGCGACACGTCGAACATGGCGGCGCCCGTGCGGCAGGCCATGTGCTCGGCCACCGTGCCGCTGGGGTACTGGAGGGGCATGTTCCAGCCGCCGAAGGGCACCAGCTTGGCCCCGGCCTGCTCATGCACGCCGCGCAGCGGCGACTGTCTCAAGTCTTGAGCCATGTCAATGGGCCTCAGGCGGCGACCGGGAGGCCGTACTTGCGGCCGATCCACTCCATGTCACGCCGGTTCAGGAGTTTCACCCTGACTTCGGGATAGTTCTCCGCCAGCAGACGCAGCTTCTGCTTCTTGCGGTTGACCAGCCGCTGCCGCAGCGTGGTGAGTTCCACGTACATGTCGAAGTCGGGCAGGTAGAAGTCGGGGGTGACCCCGCACGCCGTGTTCCCGTCGGAGTCGCGCTGGAGCACGAACATGCGCGGCTCGTACTCCCACCGGATCCCGTAGGAGTCGAGCAGGCTGGCGAAGGCCTGCTCGGAGGGATGGGCGAACGTCATCAGGTCAGGACTCGCCGATAGCCGTCCGGAACTCGCCTGCGGACTCCTCGCCCGCCTCGTCCGCGGGCTCATGCTCGATGTCGTCGACGGACGGCCGGAACTCGATTATGGCCGCGTCCACCTCCTGCTTCACGTTCGACAGCGGCAGCACGTTGAGTACGCCCTGGCCCCGCTGGAGCACGTCGATGAACTCGGCGTCGCTGCGGGCGCACACGACGTTGGAGCCGTCGATCACGAGATTGGCCCGCGAGACGTCCTCCTGCAGCTCGCTGCGCATGTAGTCGAATATCGACCGGACCTTCTCCAGCTTGATCCCGGAGTCGAGCAGGCGTTTGATCACCTTGAGTTCGAGCAGGTTGGAGTAGCTGTACCGGCGGCGGCTGCCGCTGCCGGTGGCCCTGGCCAGCGAGGGCGCCACCAGATCGGTGCGGGCCCAGTAGTCGAGCTGGCGGTAGGTGATACCGACGACGTCGGCTGTCAGCTTGGCGCTGTAACCTTGGAGGGTGTCGGCCGTGGGGTCCATGAGCCGCTCCTTGCTGGTCGCTGGTGCTCGTCGCGGACGAGTGACGCAATGACAACACCAGAATTACGATGCTGTCACCTATGGAAACTCTACGGTGTCACGGCGCGCGAGTCAAACACCGGCCCCCCACGCGATGCACCGGCCGCCCGAATCGCGGCCTCGGCAGGGGCCTGGCCGGTCCGCTACTGGTTGCCGAAATCCTCGGGAGAGACGGAGTCGATGAACTCCTTGAACTGCTCCACGACCTCTTCGGCCTGCTGCTGACCGGCCACCGAGACGCCGTCGGTGGTGTAGCCCGCCTCCTGTATCACCGCCTCCTCCGCGAAGATCGGCGATCCGGTTCGGGCCGCGAGGGCGATGGCGTCCGACGGGCGGCTCGACAGCACGAAGCGGCCGCCGTCGCGCCGCAAGTGCAACTCCGCGAAGAAGGTCTTGTCGCGCAGTTCGGTCACCACCACCCGCTCGACGTCGGCCGACAGTTCGTCGAGCACGCTGCGGAGCAGGTCGTGGGTCATGGGCCGGGGCGTGGTGACCCCGTCGAGGGCTATGGCGATGGCGGTCGCCTCGGGAGCGCCGATGAAGATCGGCAGCAGCCGAGCCGACTCAGACATCTCCCGGAGCAGCACGATCGGCGTGTTGGAAGGCAGTTCCACCCGCACGCCGACTAGCTCCATCTGCTGCACGGCGGCATCCTATCCTTCAGCGTCACCCGTCGATCCGTAGAGGACAGGAACGTAGGCGTCGGGGTCGCCGGCCAGCAACTCGACGTCGGCCGCGGCGATGAGGCGGAGGTTGCGGTAGCGGCCCTCGTGGTCGAGTCCGAAGCCGATCACGAACGAGTCGGCGACCTCCGCTCCCGCGAAGTCGATCTCCACCGGAACCACCCGCCGGACCCGACGGTCGAGCAGCGTGCACACCGCCACCGACCGGGGTCTGCGCCGCTCCAGCGCAGCGCGGAGGAACGCTGTGCTGAGGCCGGTGTCGACGATGTCCTCGACTATCACCGCGTCGCGGCCGGCGATGTCGAGGTCGAGGTCCTTGAGCAGGCGGACCCGGCCGGAATCGGGGGTGTAGGGCGTGATGGCCATGAAGTCCACACTCACCGGGACGGTCATGGCCCTGACGAGGTCGGCCAGGAACGGCACGCTGCCGCGCAGGACGCCGATGAGCACCGCGCCGTGCGGGTAGCGGGCCGACATGGCGGCGGCCAGCCGGGCGACGATCTCGTCGATCTGCTCCGCAGCCAGCAGCACGCGCGGCTCGGCCCGTCCCGGAGCGTCGGAGGACACCGTGCTCAGTCCAGATGGGGGCGCATCGTCAGCTGGAGCAGCAGCCGGCGGAGCGATTCGGTCAGGTCGACGATCTCGGCGAGTTCGGCGCGCAGCCGATCCGTGTCGCCTCGAGCTATCAGGGCGCTCAGCAGCGCCTCGTAGACGCCGGCCTCGCGGTCGGTCGCGACCTTGAACATTCTCAGGTTGCGGGCCGGTATGCCGTGGTCGGCCAGAGCGGCGGCCGTCCTTGCAATCAGCAGAGCGTCGCCGTCGAACACCGGTCCGGATTCGCCGTCGGCGTCGGAGCGCTCCGTTGCCGGCGCGATGATGCCCAGCCGCTGGAGTTCGGCGATGTGCTCAGCGTCGACGCCGACGGCCCGAGCCAGTTGGGCCAGGCTGAGGCTGAGCGAGCCCTCCGCCGCCTCCGCCGGCGGCTCGACGCCGTCTCCGTCGGGCTCGTCGCGGGAGCGGGGCGCGAACAGCGAGGGCGTGGACGCCGCCCCAGCCTCGCCGGAGGCGCTCTTCGGGGCCGTCTTGGCCACCGCCCCCTCAGCCAGTCGACGCTTGATCTCCTTGAGGGGCAGGAAGTTGTCGCGCTGCTGGAGGAGCACCCAGTTGAGCCGCTCGACGTCTGGGTCGAAGAACTTGCGGTAACCCGACGGGGTTCTCTGGGGGGCGATCAGCCCCTGGCTCTCGAGGAAGCGGATCTTCGAGATGGTCAGGTCGGGGTGCTCCTCTGCGAGCAGCGCGAGAACCTCGCCGATGGATCGGTACCCGCGGCTCATTGCGGCGACGTCCCGTGCACGAACACGAGCTTGAACTTCCCGACCTGCACCTCGTCGCCCTCGTTCAGCTCGCCCTGGTCGACGAGCCGGCGGTTGACGTAGGTGCCGTTGAGCGAGCCGACGTCGCGGATCGAGTACCGGGCCCCGTCGCGGGCCACTTCGGCGTGGCGGCGCGACACCGTGATGTCATCGAGGAAGATGTCGCACTGAGGATCCCGGCCCACCAGCACGAGGTCGGAGTCCAGTGCGTAGCGGGCGCCGGCCTTGGGGCCCTGGTTGACCACGAACAGGCCCTCGTGGCGACCGAAGGCGGACCGGTCGACGTGGACCGTGCCCGGCGAGGCGTCGGGCTCCACCGCCCGGTGCTCGGTGGTGGCGTCGGCGACCGCCAGCTGCGAGCCGCAGGACACGCAGACTTCGGCTCGGCGGCGGTTGTTGTGACCGCAGGCCGGGCAGGGCGTGGACGCCACTTCCCTACCCCGCGATCAGGTCCCTGTAGCCGTCAGCGTCGAGCAGGCTGTCGAGCTGAGCGGAGTCATCGAATGTGACGGTGCAGATCCATCCGTCTCCGTAGGGGTCCTCGTTGAGCCGTTGCGGCGCCCCGGCGAGATCGTCGTTGACCTCGTTCACTACGCCGCTCACTGGAGCGAACAACTCCGAGACGGACTTGGTCGACTCGACCTCGCCGAACGGCTCCCCCTGCTCGACCCGGTCCCCCACTTGGGGCAACTCGACGTAGACGACGTCGCCGAGAGCGTCCTGGGCGTAGTCGGTGATGCCGATGCGGACAACGTCGCCGTCGGCCTGAGCCCATTCGTGGTCGGTGGAGTAGCGCAAGTCGTCAGGGACGTTCATGCCCCGAAGCTACCCCATACCGGCGACGAACTCGCGACCGGTCGACGCGGCGGGCCCATGTTGCCCGGCCTTCCCCTCACCGGGCGGGCCGGCTTGGTGTTATCGTGCAGTGGCAAGCGTTTACGACCGTCAGGGGAGTGTCCGGTGGCCGACGTCGTTCTGGAAGATGTCAACAAGGAGTACGACAACGGGTTCCGGGCGGTGACGGATCTCAACCTCGAGATCAACGAGGCGGAGTTCCTGGTGATGGTGGGCCCCTCCGGGTGCGGCAAGTCGACCACGTTGAGGATGATCGCCGGGCTCGAGGACATCTCGTCGGGGACTCTGAAGATCGGCGAGCGGGTGGTCAACGAGCTCCCGCCCAAGGACCGCGACATAGCCATGGTCTTCCAGAACTACGCCCTGTACCCGCACATGAGCGTGTTCGACAACATCGCCTTCTCGCTCAAGCTGGCCCGCCGCCCCCGGGCCGAGATCAAGGAGCGGGTCGGCGAGGTGGCCCGCATCCTCGAGCTGGAGAGCCAGCTCGACAAGCGCCCCGCCCATCTCTCCGGCGGCCAGCGCCAGCGGGTGGCCATGGGACGCGCCATCGTGCGCCGGCCCCGGGTGTTCCTTCTCGACGAGCCCCTCTCCAACCTCGACGCCAAGCTGCGGGTGCAGATGCGGGCCGAGATAACCGCCCTCCAGCGCGAGGTGGGCATCACCACCTTCTACGTCACCCACGACCAGGTCGAGGCCATGACCATGGCCGACCGGGTGGCCGTCATCAGCGCCGGGGTGCTGCAGCAGGTCGACACCCCGATGACGCTGTTCAACGAGCCCGACAACATCTTCGTGGCCGCCTTCATCGGGTCGCCTTCGATGAACATCATGGAAGGGGTGCTGACCCGCAACGGCCAAGGCCTGCAGATGGCCCTCGGAGACCAGTCCCTGGCTGTGCCCGACGTCGTCCTGAATCGCCGTCCGGCCCTCGAGGGCTACCTGAACAGGAAGGTGGCTGTGGGACTGCGGCCCAAGGACCTCGAGGACGCTTCCGTCGTGTCGGATCACCCGGCCGACCAGCGGCTCCAGGCGTCGGTGCTGCACACCGAGGCGCTCGGCTTCGAGATCATCGCCTACTTCGACGTCGACGCCAAGCCGGTCATCTCCAAGGAAGCGCTCGAGCTCAGCGACGAGGAGATCAGCGCCGCCGAGACCTCCTCGACCAGGGTGCACGCCCGATTCAACCCCACCACCACAGTGCGCGCCGGCGACGCCATCGACGTGGCCGTCACCGTGGAGAACGCCCACTTCTTCGACCTGGAATCGGGCCTGGCCATACGGGGCTAGCCGGCGACACTATGTGACCCTTGTGACGCCTCGTGGGTCCGGCTGGATCGGCTGTGCAGCCCGGTGCCGGGCTTGGTGACGTCCATGACGATCACGGAGATCTTGCGGGCTTCCTCGGGGCTCAGATCCTGCTCCAGCCATCGCCTGAGCTCGTCCGGCGATCGGGGGCGAACGCCGTCGGGGTGCCGGGTGACGGGGTTGTCCGCGTCCGCGAACCAAAGGACCAGATAGATGCCGTGGCCTTCGGTGGCCGGATCGATTGTGTACTTGGCCATGAGCTGGCCGCGCATCGGCGAGAAGCTGCAGGGCGCACAAGTAGCCGGCAGCGTCGACGATGCTTTCCAGCGGCGGAGGGCTCTTCGCTGCCCGGTGCTCCTGGTTGTGTTCGGTCGCGATCTGCCGACAGGCCATCTCAAGGGTCTCGAGGCGACTGTCGGGCCAGCGCTCTCCCTGTCTGAGCGCATCGACGAGCAGGCCGAGCGTCAGAGGATTGACCAGCAGACCGCCGACGCCACGTTGCCGAGCCTCGGTGATGAACGCCTGCCCGTCGGTCCGGTTGTATCGATGCCGCAGGAGCGCCATGACCTGCTGATCATCGAGCTCGTCGAGGCTCAGCACGGTGATCCTTGAATCGGGCGACACGGCCTGGAGGCTCTGGCGGTCGCTGTGCCCGAGCCAGTCCGCCTCGCGGCAGGAGATACGGAAGCCCGGCGGCCGGAGACGCTCGAGCCGGTTGCGGATCTCGTCCAAGGGAAGTCTTGAGTCCTGTCGGCCTGCCCGCATCTCGTCGAGGCCGTCGATGAAGAGGATCTTGTAGTTCCACTCGGGATGCGAGTCAGGTCTCTCCGGGCATGTCGACCGCCTCCAGTCGGTACGGCCGCGGCAAGGACGCCAGCGCCTGACGGACCGCAGTCGTCTTGCCCGTCTGGCGCGGACCGAACACCGCGATGAGCAGCAGCGGCGGCTCTGACAACCGCTCAACAAGGGGGCCGACCTGCAGGCGGCGATACTCCTCCATGTCCTCATTTTAGCGCTCAATTGAGCTGAACTATAGTTCCGAGTATTTTTACTCAGAATAGTAGTTACACACTGCCGGTCACGGCCGCAATGCCGGCGGTCGGCGCGGATAGCAGCCGCGCGCCGCGGCGTCGGCTCTGGTCCTGGAGCGGGATTCGACCGACATGGGGGCCGAGTGGTTTAGGATCCCAGGCACCGTCGATCCGAAGGCCGACACGCTCCGGGGGCGCAACAGAGTGGACACTGCCAGCCGACTGGCGATCGGGCCCGCCGCCGGCGAATCGGTGTGCGCGGTGGTCGTGCCCGCCGAAAGCGCAGACATCTCGCTGGCGGGTCTCGCTGCCTCGCTGGCGTCTGCCGGCCTCCGCCGTCAGGCGACCCCCGAGAGACTCGAGATCGTGGACAGGTTGCCCCGCAACTCGGCTGGCAAGGTGCTCAAGCGCGAGCTTCAGCAGCGATTCGCGCCATGAACGGCTCTCAGCCGCCGTTGGCGGTTCTCCGTGCCGGTGCAAGGATGAGATGATGATGAACGCAGCGACCAACGGAGACCGGTACACGATCGTGTCGGCGGACTGCCACGCCGGCGGCGACATCGACGCCTACCGGCCCTATCTGCCATCGAGGTGGCATTCCGACTTCGACGCCTGGAAGCAGGCCTACATCAACCCGTTCGACGACCTCCGGGATTCGAAGCGGGTCCGGAACTGGGACACCGCGGTGCGGCAGCGGGACTTGGAAGCCGACGGCCAGGTCGCCGAGGTCGTGTTCCCCAACACCGTTCCGCCGTTCTTCCCCTCCGGCCTGCTGGTCGCCCGCCCGCCGGCCACGGCCTCCGAGTTCGGGGAGCGATGGGCCGGTCTCCAGGCCCACAACCGCTGGCTCGTGGACTGGTGCGGCGAGCTCCCCGGGCGCCGGGCCGGCCTGGTCCAGGTGTTCCCCAACGACATCGACGCGGCCGTGGCCGAGGTCGAGTGGGGCGCGGAGCACGGGCTCAAGGGGGTGCTGTTCTCGGCGGTCCCGCCCGACTCGCCGGCGCCTCCGCTCTGGAGCGACTACTACGACCCGCTGTGGGCCGCCTGCCAGGACACGGGGCTGTCGGTCAACCAGCACGGCGGCGCGGGCCTTCCCGACCTCCGGGAGTCGCCCAACCGCAACTTCCTGATGCTGCTGGAGGTGCCGTTCTTCGCCAACCGCAGCCTGTGGCACCTGATCGTCAGCGGCGTGTTCGAGCGCTTCCCGGCGCTCAAGTTCGTGATGACCGAGCAGCGGGTCGGGTGGGTCCCGGCGACGCTGGCCAAGATGGACACGTTCTGGCGGCTCTTCACCGGCAGCGGCAATGTCGGGGAGATGGCCGCGGACGCGTTCCAGCTGCCCAGACCGCCGAGCAGCTATTTCGCCACCAACTGCTACATGGGAGCCAGCTTCCCGGGCCGGGACGAGGCCGAGGCGATCAAGCAGATCGGCGTCGACCGGTTCATGTGGGGCAGTGACTACCCCCACGCCGAGGGCACGTTCCCCGACTCGGTGGCGTCGCTGCGCCACGTGTTCTGCGACTGGTCGCCGGAGGACCTGCGGCTGCTGTTCGGCGCGACGGCCGCGGAGGTGTACCACCTCGACTTGGACGCGCTGGCCGAGGTGGGGGTCGGGCCGACGGTGGCCGAGGTGGCCGAGCCCCTGGCGGAGCTGCCCGACAACCCGAGCATGGCGTTCGGGACCCGCCCCTGATCCTGCCCGGCGCGGCAAGGTCGTGACCGACTTCCCGACTCGGCCGGAGGCGCTGGGGCGCGACGAGTTGACGCACTACTTGCGGGCTGCGGGCATGCTGGCCGGAGGCAGGGTGACGGACGCCCGCTTCAATCTGATCGGCACCGGCAAGATGGGCGACAACGCCCGCTACTTCCTGTCCTATGACGGCGATGCGGGCGACGCTCCTCCCACATTGGTCGCCAAGTTCCCGGCCGCCGACGAGCGGGCCCGTTCCCTGGCCGGCTCGGCGGGCGCCTACTACAACGAGGCGATGTTCTACCGGGTGCTCGCTCCGAGGACCTCCATCCGCATCCCGGCGGTGTACGGCAGCGAGATCAGCGACGACCGGCTGTCGTTCCTGCTGCTGCTGGAGGACATGGCCCCGGCCGAGCCGGGCGTGCAGATGGTGGGCGAGACCCGTGCGCACACCGTGCTGGCGCTGCGCGAGGCGGTGAAGCTGGCCGCCGCCTTCTACGGCGACGACAGCATCCTCGACATGGACCACGTGGTGGGCAGGGCTCGCGGCGAGAACGCCGACTTCGCGCAGATGCTGCTGGTCGACGCCTGGCCCGGCTTCGTCGACCGGTTCGGTCACGGGCTTGACGCCGGCCGGGTGGCCTTCGGCGAGCGCTACGTGAACAACTACGCCTCGGCAGCCTCCAGCTACGAGGGGACGACCACGCTGGTGCACGGCGACTTCCGCAGCGAGAACATCCTGTTCGGTGGAGACACCGCCACCACCGTCGACTGGCAGACGGTGGGCATGTCGAGCCCCCTCACCGACATCTCGTACTTCCTTGGGGGCAGTGTCGAAGCGGACGACCGCCGGGCCTGGGAGCGCGACCTGCTGTCGGGTTGCCGCCGCCAGTTCGCCGACGCCGGGATCGAGCTGGGCGAGGCCGAGTGCTGGGACCTCTACCGCCGGGGCGCTCTGCACGGAATCATCATCACCGTGCTGGGCGCCACCTTCAGCAGCCCCGATCCCCGCGGCGACGAGATGTTCATGACCATGATCCGCCGCCACATCCAGCACTGCCTGGATGCAGGAGCCGACGAGTTCCTCTCCTAGGCGCTGCGGTCGGGCGGTCGCGCCGCAGTCAGAGCACTCGCCACCAAGGGACCGCCAGCACGTCGGGTGCGAGCCATTGGGTGTCCGTGCCGCCGTGGAGCAGCAGACCCGACCTGGCCCGCGGGCCGTACTCGGCCCGGAATGACCGCAGATGGGCCGCATCCCGCAGCCGGGGCCTCGACGACGCCTTCACCTCGATGGGAAGCAGGCAGTCTCCGGCTTCCACCACGAAGTCGACCTCCTCGCCGGCCGAGGTGCGCCAGTGCAGGACCTCCGCCTGCTCGAGCCGTGCGTCGCGCCACGCCAGCAGGTCGTTCAACACCAGGTTCTCGAGATGAGCGCCGCCGGGCTCGTCGAGCTGGGCGAGGTGGATGGCGGAACCGGTGTCGTGCCAGTAGAGCTTGGGCGACTTGATGAGTCGCTTGGTGCGGTTCACGGAGTAGGCCGGCACCCGCACCAGCAGATGTGAGGTCTCCAGCAGGTTCAAGTAGCGGTGCACCGTCGATTGCGGGAGGGCTACGTCACGCCCGAGCCCGGTCTGGTTGACGGTCTGGCCCAGCCGCAGGCAGGCGGCCCGCATGAGGCGCCTGAAGTCCGGCAGCCCAGCTATCGACGAAAGGTCCCGCAGGTCGCGTTCCATGTAGGTGCGGACGTACCCGTCGAACCAGACGGCTCGCTGGCGCGGCGTATTGAGGTGCAGAGCCGGCGTCGGCAGCCCGCCCCGTCGGGCAAGGGACTGCCAGTCCTCCGGCTCGTCCGGGTCAGCCGCCACCAGCTCGGGCCACTGGCGGTCCGGAGTCTCCAGCAACTGCTCCCAGATGCCGCCGCCCCCTAGGCCGCGCTGTTCTCGCCGCGTCATGGGCCAGAGGGTCAGGTAGCTCGCACGACCCGCCAGCGACTCCGAGACCTGCCGCATCAGCAGCAGGTCGGCCGAGCCGGTGAGCAGGAAGCGCCCCGGTCGGCGCTCCCGGTCGATGGCGCGCTTGACTGCGAGGAGCAGTTGAGGCTCGCGCTGCACCTCGTCGATTGTCACCGGCGTGCTGCCTCCCACGATCGCCTCGGGATCGCGGCGAGCCGTGTCCACCACATCCAGGTCGTCGAGCGACAGGTAGCGTCTAGTCCCCGGAGTCAGGTCCCGTGCCAGCGTGCTCTTGCCCGTCTGGCGCGCACCGGTGACCACCACCGCAGGCATGACGCCGAGACGCTCTCCGAGGCTCGACTCAACCAGCCTTCGCTGCACCTCATTACCCATAGCTTGAATGATATCCATTCAAACTACGAATGATTTACACTAGCACGCTGGCACAGAGTTGCATGGTCATCCGAATGAACGGTCCAGCCGTCGCTGCCACTTCCGCTGCCATTTCGCCAGCAGGTAATGACCCTGGGGGGCTGTCGCGGGCACGTTGACGACGATGGTGCCTGCTGCCTTGTCGTGCCATCCCCTGCGCTGGCTGTCCCCCGGCGTCATGCCTTTCCAGGCCGTCATTGCGATCATCGCCGCTTCGTACGTCGGCACCGCAAGCAGCGGCGCAGCAGCGAGGTGTGCCTCCCGGTCAGCTATTGGATCAACGCGCAAAATGTCCGACATGGTGACGAACTCTGGTTGGCCAAAGCGCAAGAAGAGCAGCGCGTTCGTCAAGAGTGCGGCGAATGCGATGGCGGCGGTGATTGTGAGGTCGATGAGTTTGGCGGCGAGTCGGGCTGTGAGGCTTGCAGGCTGCGGGCTGGGCGTGTCGGCCGGTTCGGGAGAAGCGGGCGCGTTCATCGGCGGCGACCTCCGGTGTCGCATGCGGCGGTGGTGTCGCCCAGATGCACCTCCACATACGAGCCCTCAGCGTCGAAGCCCTCGACCCAGCCCACACCAACAGGCGAGCCCGCCAACGAGCCGTCCACACCGCCGCAGGACTTCGACAGCGAACCCGGACCCAACAACGCGAACCAGCCGCCGCCCAGCACAGCGCAGCGCCCCTGCTCGGTGACAGCGGGCGCAGACTGTGCGAGGCTGCCCGAGCCGTCCCACCAGCCCTCTTCGGCCGTGTCGGCCGCGGCAGCCGGCACCGGTCCGCCCGAACGCTGCAGGGCGGCCGGGCCGGCGCCGGCCGTGGCTGTGGTGTCGATGGCCGGGACCGGTGACTACTGATGGTCGCGCACCAGGACGACGGTTGTCTCGGCAGGCACCGATACCGCGTCATGGGCCCGGATGTCCAGACGGCTGCCCTCCTGGCTGGCGAAGACGGGATGCCATCCGGATGAGCCGAGACGGACTCCTGCCCGGTGGTCGGCAAGGTTGGCGACCACCGCGATCGAGCCTCGCCGCAGGGCGGCCACCTGCGGATCTGCGGTCTCGATCCATTCGAGCGGCGCGCGCCACAGGTCGGGGTGCCGCCGGCGCAGGGCCAGCAGGTTGCGGTAGCGGTGCAGGGGCGCATCGGGATCGTCGCGCTGCCCCTCGACGGTGTGCTCGGGCGGGCGGGGCTTGGAATCGATCCACGGATCGTTGGTGGAGAAGCCGTTGAAGGGGCTGCTGTCCCACGGCATCGGGGTCCGGCACCCGTCGCGGCCGCTGGTTGCGCCCGCGTTCCTGACCGACACCGGATCGTGGAAGCCGGCCCGCAGCACCCCGTCGGGCAGGGCGAGTTCCTCTCCCTGGAACAGGAAGGGGGTGCCGCCGAGGGCCATGAACAGTGTGGAGACGGCCAGTGAACGCCGGACGCCGGTCTCGCCGCCGCCGAAGCGGCTGACCGGACGGGTGCGGTCATGGTTGCTCAGCACCCAGGAGACCCCTTGCGGCGCGGCGTCGTGCATGGCCCGCACCATGGTCAGCAGACTCTCCGGGGCCCAGCCGAGGAAGGCGGCCTGCAGGAAGAAAGCTTGGTCAAGGGCGCCCGGCTCCACATAGCGGGCCTGGCGGTCCGGCCACGGGGCGTTTACCTCGCCGAGGAGCATCGCCTCGCGCGGTGCGCAAACCTGGTTCCAGCGACGGAAGATCTCGACGTTCTCGGACTGGTCCAGGTCGTAGCGGTGCTCGAAGACATAGAAGGCGTCGAAGGGGTCCATGCCCTCGGTGATCGGCTCGATCTGGGGGTTGTCGCGCAGCTGGGCGTCCTTGACGAGGCCGTGGGCCACATCGACGCGGAAGCCGTTGACGCCACGGTCCATCCACCACTCCAGGATCGAGTCGAAGTCGTCGCGGACAGCGGGGTTGCGCCAGTTGAGGTCGGGCTGCTCGGGAAGGAAGAGATGGCACCAGTACTGGCCTGACGCCTCGTCGAGGGTCCAGGCCGGGCCTCCGAAGTGGCTGCGCCAATTGTTGGGGGGACCCCCACCGGATGCCGGGGAGGCCCAGAGGTAGCGGTCCCGGTCGGGTCCGTCCGGGTAGCGCCGGGCCCGGGCGAACCACTCGTGCTCGATCGAGGTGTGGTTGGGCACGATGTCGACCATCACCCGCAGACCCCGCCGGTGGGCCTCGTCCACGAGAACGTCGAAGTCGTCGAGCGTGCCGTGGCGGGGCGACACCGCGCAGTAGTCGCTGACGTCGTAGCCGTGGTCGTGGCCCGGCGACGGGTAGAACGGGGTGAGCCAGACGGCGTCGACTCCCAGCCAGCTCAGATAGTCCAGCCGGCCGGTGATGCCGGCAAGATCGCCCACCCCGTCGCCGTTGGAGTCTGCGAAGGAGCGAACGTAGATCTCGTAGCCGACAGCCCCGCGCCACCAGGGCTCAACCACGTCACGTCCAACGGTGGTCTCTTCCAGCGCGCTGCCCGTCACCCGCAATCCCTCCGTAAACGTTTACAGACGAGGCACTTTACAGACCTCCGCCCCACGCGTGCCAAGTCCCTTCAGACTGCGAGATTCCGCTCTTGTTCGCTTCGCTCACGGGCCGCTCGGGCCACGGCCTCGCTGACGCCTCGCCGATTCCTCATCGGTTGCCGCGTGCACGCTCGGCCTCTGGACCCGGGGCGAGGTGGCCGTGGTCGAGGCGGGGCAGGACGTAGCGGCCGACCCGGTCGCACTCGTCCAGATGCGGGTACCCCGACAGGATGAAGGCGTCGATGCCGACGCGGCGGTACTGCTGGAGCTTGGCCACCACCTCGTCGGGATCGCCGACGATGGCCGCGCCCGCACCCGAGCGGGCCCGGCCGATGCCGGTCCACAGATTGGCTTCGACGAAGCCGTCGCCGTCGCTCAGGTCCCGCAGTTCGGCCTGCCGGCGGACGCCGACCGACGCCGCGTCGAGGGACCGGCCCCTGATGGCGGCGCCGACGGTGTCGTCGAGGCGGCTCACCAGCGCCGCGGCCGCCGCTCGGGCCGCCTCCGGCGTCTCCCGCACGATCACATGGCTGCGCAGGCCGAAGCGGAGGGTCCGGCCGTGGCGGGCGGCCCTGGCCCCCATGTCGGCCACCGTGTCGGCCACGCCATCGACGGTGTCGGGCCAGGTGAGGAAGACGTCGCAGGCCGCTGCCGCGGTCTCTTTCGCCGCCTCGGAGAACCCGCCGAAGTAGAACAGAGGGCAGCGGCCCGACACGGTGGTGGCCCTGGGCGGGTCGAGGGACAGGTCGACGAACTCGCCGTGGAAGTCCACCGGCTCACCGTCGAGCAGCGTGCGGAGCACCTGCATCCACTCGAGCGTGCGGCGGTATCTCGGGGCCGACTCCAGCGATTCGCCGGGCATGTCGCTGGAGATGATGTTCACGGTGAGCCGCCCGCCGAGCATCCGGTCGACGGTGGCGATCTGCCGGGCCAGCTGCGGCAGCCACAGCTCCCCCATCCGCACCGCCAGCAGCAGCCGCATGCGCTCGGTGAGGGGCGCGATCCCGGCGGCGAAGGCGGTGGCGTCGATGCCGAGCGTGTAGCCCGAGGGCAGCAGGATGTTGTCGAAGCCGTTGCGCTCGGCCGCCAGGGTGATGTCGCGACAGTGCTCCCAGCTGCTGGCCAGGTCCGGGTCGGGCACGCCCAGGTACCGGTAGTCGTCGTCGCACAGCGCCCCGAACCAGGCGACCTCCGCCGGTTCGGCTCCGTTCGTCCGATCTCCGTTCATGGCAGCCGTGCCCCCTCGGAGGCCTCGATCACGTCGTAGACGTCGTTGCGGTCGAGGTGCACGCCGGTGGCGCCGGCCAGCTGGGCGAGCCGGCCGGGTCGCTGGGTGCCCAGCAGGGCCACCGGCCTGGACGGATGGGCCAGCACGAACGCCACCGCCAGCGTGGCCCGGTCGACGCCCTCACGGTCGGCGAGGCGGTCGAGCACGGCCAGCAACTCATCCTGCACGCCGGAACCGTCGGCCAGCCGGCCTCCGCCCAGCGGGCTCCACGCCAGTGGCAGCACCCCGTCGCGCATGCACAGGTCGAACGTGCCGTCGCGCAGGGGCGCCAGGTGCGCGGCGGAGTACTCGGGCTGCGAGCTGGCCAACGGGAACGGCAGATGGGCGGCCAGGGCCTCGTGCTGGCTGGGGGTGAAATTCGAGACGCCTGCCTCGCGGATCTTGCCCGCGACCCGCAGGGCGTCGAGCGACGCGGCCAGTTCTGCCGGGTGTGTCAGCATGTCGGGGCGATGGATCTGGTACAGGTCGATGACGTCGGTTCGCAGACGGCGCAGCGACGCCTCGCAGGCTGCGGTGATCGCGTCGCGGCCCGAGTTGTACGGGACTCCGGGGACGATGCCGCCCTTGGTGGCCAGCACCATCCTGTCGCGCAGGTGCGGAGCACCGGCGAGGATTCGACCCAGGTTCTCCTCGGCCTCTCCGAAGGCATTGCCGCCCCATCCCAGACCGTAGACGTCGGCGGTGTCGACCAGGTTCATGCCGAGGTCGAGCCCAGCCTCGAGCACCGCCCTCAGCTCGTCGTCCGGCCGGGCCAAGAACCGCCAGCAGCCGACGCCGAGCGGTCCCACTTGGAAATCCCGACCGAGCGGGCGACGATTAGGGTCTATGAGTCTTGATGCCACTCGTTCACTCCATCCTCGAGAGTCACGACGCCGGAAGTACCGGGCCACGCCACGGCTGGCATAGGAGGGTCTGATGAGCGCCTCTGAGTTGCGCTACGGCGTGGTCGGCACCGGGATGATGGGCCGCGAGCACATCGCCAACCTCTTGCACCTGCCCGGAACCCGGGTGGCGGCGCTGGCCGACCCCCATCCGGCCTCGCTCGACGCGGCCGCCTCGCTGGCGCCGTCGGCGGCGCGGTTCAGCAGCCATCGCGACCTCGTCGATGCCGGCCTCTGCGACGCGCTGGTGATCGCCACGCCCAACATGACCCATGCGGCGGTGCTCGGCGACGTCCTCGGCACCGGTCTGCACGTGCTGGTCGAGAAGCCCCTCTGCACCACCGTGGCCGACTGCCGGAGGGTTCTCGACTCGGTCGATGGCCACCGGGGACTGGTCTGGGTCGGGCTCGAGTACCGGTACATGGCGCCCTTCGCTCGGCTGATCGAGGAGGTGGGACTGGGCACCGCGGGCCGGGTCCGGATGGTGTCGCTGCGCGAGCACCGCTTCCCCTTCCTGGACAAGGTCGGTGACTGGAACCGCTTCTCGGCCAACACCGGCGGCACGCTGGTGGAGAAGTGCTGCCACTTCTTCGACCTCATGAACCAGGTCATGCCGGGCCGGCCCGAGCGCGTCTACGCCTCGGGCAGCCAACTGGTCAACCACCTCGACGAGCGCTACAACGGGAGCACTCCCGACATCATCGACAGCGCATATGTGGTCGTCGACTACGACGACGGCGCCCGCGCCCTGCTCGATCTGTGCATGTTCGCCGAGGCCACCCACGACCAGCAGGAGTTCGCGGTGATGGGCGACGGGGGCAAGATCGAGGCTTGCGTCCCCTCCGACGTCGTGCGGATCGGGATCAAGGGGACCCACGGGATCGGCAACGTGCGGACCGTCACCGCGCCCAGCACGGCCGCCTACGAGGGCCTCCATCACGGCTCCAGCTACGTTGAGCATCAGCGCTTCCTCGCGGCGGTCAACTCGCTCGACGCAGAGGGTCGGAGGGAGTCGTCGCGGGCCAGCCTGTCGGCCGGGATGCTGGCGGTGGCCATGGGCGTCGCCGGCAGCCGGTCGATCACCACAGGAGCACCGGTACGGATAGCCGACGTGCAGTGAGATCTCCCACCCTTGTTCGCTGCGCTCACGGGCCGCTCGGGCCACGGCCTCGCAGGCTCGGCCTCTGATCATCCCTTGACGGAGCCCGCCAGCAGGCCCCGCACGAAGTGGCGTTGGAGGCTGAAGAACACGATCAGCGGCACCACCATGATCACGAACGCGGAGGCGAAGCGGAGCTGGAAGTTCTGGCCCCGCTCCCCCACCAGGTTCACCAGCGCGATGGTCATCGGCTCGTTCTCGTTGAGGAACACCGAGGCGATCAGGTAGTCGTTCCAGGTCCACAGGAACTGGAACACCGCGAACGCGGCCAGCGCGGGGCGGGCCAGAGGAACGACCAGCCGGCAGAAGATGGTGAAATGGCTGGCGCCGTCGATGCGGGCCGCCTCGAATATGTCGCGGGGCAGCTGGCTGACGAAGTTGTGAAGCAGCAGCACGGCCAGCGGCAGGCCGAACGCGGTGTGGGTGAGCCAGACCGCGGCCGCAGTGTTGGCGATGCCCACGTCGGGCAGCAGCGCCAGTGTCCAGTCGACGCCGGGGATGGTGAACCGGGCGCCGCCGTTGAAGAGCTGGAGGAGGGGAACGAACGCCATCTGGTTGGGCAGGGCGATCATCGACACCAGCCCGATGAAGAGCCAGTTGCGGCCCCGGAAGTCCATCCAGGCGAACCCGTAGGCCGCGAAGGCCGCCACCGCGATCGGGATGATCGTGGCCGGCACGACGATGGCCACCGAGTTGAAGGCGAACTCCCACATCGAAGGCTGGGCCGCGGACTCGCGGAAGATGTCCCGGTAGTTCTGGAACGTCAGGTTGTCGAGATCGTTCCAGGCGGTCCACCATCCCGACGAGTCGATGTCGCGCACCTTGCGGAACGACGAGACGAACAGCCCGATGGTCGGCACCGTCCACACGACCACGATCAGCCACATCACCCAGGTGGGCGCCTCCGCGGCCAGGCGCCGCAGCCGGAGCCCGGTGGGCGTCGAGGCGGTCTGCGGCGAGGTCATGGGAGCCCTCCGAGCAAGGCGGTCTGCGGCGAGGTCATGGGACCCCTCCGAGCAGGGCGCATGGCGAGGTCACGCCAGCTCCCGCTGGAGTCGGCGGATGTTGTAGATCATCACCGGCAGCACCAGGGCGAACAGCACCACCGCGAAGGCGCTGCTGGAGGTGAAGTTGCGGTCGCGGAGCTGGTCGAACATCTCGTTGGCCAGCACGTTGGTGCGGTTGGCGCCGTTGGTGGTGGCCTTGACCAGGTCGAAGACCTTGGTGACGATCACGATGAGGGTGGTGACCACCACGATGATGGTGGGCCTGATCTGGGGCATCACCACCCGCCAGAAGACCTGGGCCCGGCTCGCCCCGTCGACCTCGGCCGCCTCCGTGAGCTCCTCGGGGACGGCCCGGATGGCGGCGGCCAGCACGACCATGGCGAAGCCGGTCTGGATCCACACCATGATGAACATGATCCAGAAGTTGTTCCAGGGGATCATCGTGGCGTTGATGAAGAAGCCGCGGGGGGTGAAGCCGAGCCCCTGGAGGACCGCGTTGAACAGCCCGGTCTGGTTGCCCATCGGCTGCACCTCGTACATGAAGTCCCAGATGACGGCCGCGCCGACCATCGAGATGGCCATCGGCATGAAGATCAGGGTCTTGCCGACCCGCTCTCCCCGGGCCCGCTCGGCCAGCACGGCCAGCAGCAGGCCGAGGACGGTGGACAGCCCGGCCACGGTCACCACCCACCAGATGTTGTTCCAGACCACGCCCCGGAGCGTCGACAGCGCACCGAAGATGACCAAGATGGCGGCCACGACCACCAGCGAGGACGCAGCCGGCGACCCCCAGTCGAGTTCCACCTCGCGGCCGCGGGCCCGCGCCGCGAGCCAGGCGGTCAGGATCAGCGCGGCGGCGGCCACCGCGATCCACAGTGTGACCCGGCTCGACACCACCACGGTGAGCACGTCCATGATCTCGGAGCGGTTGGGCTCGCGCACCAGCGACTCGATGAACGCCACGGCTACGGCGACCACCAGCAGGACCGCCACGACCTTGAGTGCTCGCATCAGCTTGGTGGCCGCGGCCACCCGCGCCGGCCCGCCGACGATGAGAGACGAACTCGCCCACGCGGCTGCCGCGGCGACGACCGCGGCGGCCAGCCCGACTATGAAGAGCCGGCCGGTGAAGATGGACGGCCATCCCTCGAAGGTGAAGAAGGTCCGGTTCGTGAAGATGTCGGTGTAGTGCTCGAGCGTGAAGCCGGGCTCGCGGCCCCGGGTTCCGTTCTTGAACGACAGGAACAGCGTGCGCAGGCCGGGGAGGACGAGCCCGCCGGCCACGAAGACCAGCGCCGGACCGACGAACACCCAGGGCCGGAGGCGCTCCTCCCAGTGCGAGCGCCGCGTCAGGGCCGGCTGGGCCAGCCTGCCGATCAGGGCCCCGACGGCCGCTCCCGCGATCCCACCGGCGCCGATGAGCAGCCAACCCTCCTTGAGAGGGCCTCCCACGGCCGGGCCGCGGGGCAGCCAGCCGTTGTGCTGTACCACCGCGCCCGCCATCAGGCCTGCGAGCACGCCCAGCGAGGCTGTGAAGGCGGGCCAGCGGCTCCGGACGCTGTCCACGGCGCGGTTCGCGCCGATGAACACCACCGCCGACACCAACAGCGCCCCGGCGACGCTCACGAGCATGGTTACCAACTGGGCCACGGACCCCCCTGGGCTGCGGGTACCGGTGTTCTATGTTCGCCGGAGCGGGGCGGGGGGCGCCATGTGCGGCCCCCGCCCCTAAGCGGCTGTCAGGACGGCCAGGCGTCCTCGACGTCCTCGGCGAACTCCTCGGCCGTCTTGGAACCGGACACGTAGTCGGTGCCCGACCGCCAGAACTCGCCCGCTCCGACCTCGCCCGGCATCAGATCCGAGGCGTCGAAGCGGAACGGGTTGGCGCTGACGAGGATCTCAGCGAGGCCCTGGTCGAACGAGGAGCTGTACAGCGACGTGTCGTGGTCGCGGTTGGGCGACAGGAAGCCGCCCTTGTCCGACGCGATGCGGGCGTTGGCGTACTCAGCCGTGCCGATGTACTCGAGCACCACCAGGGTCTCGGGCTTGTCGGTGAAGGCCACCGCATGGGTGCCCGCTCCGAGCACCACGGTGCCGAACTCGTCGCTGATGGTCGGCAGGTAGAACACGTTCACGTCACCGTCGGGGCCGAGCGACGACGCTCCCGCCTCGATGTAGTGGGCGCCCGCGAAGTTGGCCTGGCGGTGCATCATGCACTCGCCGTTGAGGTGGGCCGCCGCCATCTCGCGGAAGCTGCGCTGGGAGATCAGGTCGCGGCCGCCGCTCACGTTGCCCTCGGCGAACCAGATGCTGCCGACGAACTCGGCCACCTCGACGACCCTGGGGTCGTTGAAGGGGATCTCGTGGCTGACCCACTGGTCGTAGACCTCGGGCCCGTGGAGGCGGAGCATCATGTCCTCCATCCAGTCGGTGAAGGCCCAGCCGGTGGCCGCGCCGGACTCGATGCCGACGCACCACGGGGTCTGGCCGTTGCCCTTCATCTGCTCCATGAGCGCCTCGAGCTCGGCCCAGGACTGGGGGATCGCGTAGCCGTTGTCGGCGAAGGCCTGCGGGCTGTACCACACCAGGCTCTTCACGTCGCCCTTGTTGGGCACGCCGTAGACGTTGCCGCCCGTGGTGGCCAGGTCGAACCAGAACTGGTCGTAGGAGCCGCCGATGTTGGCCATGACCGAGTCGGGAATGGCGACCGCGTCGCCGGACTCGCCGAACTGGAGGATCCGGCCCGGCTGGGGGATTATGACGATGTCAGGCGGGTCGCCGGCCTCCACCGCCAGGTTCAGCTCGGTGGTGGCGTCGCGGGTGCCCGAGTACCGGACGACGATCCCGGTGCGCTCACGCAGTGGCTCGAAACCGGCCAGGAAGCCCTCGGCCTCCGACCCGGTCTCGGGACCGAGAATGGTGACGACGCTGCCGGCCAGGCTCATCTCCATCTCCTGCATGGCCTCTTCGGCCGCGGCTGCTCTGGCGGCAGCCTCGTCGGCCTCAGCCTGAGCCTCGGCCATCTGGGCCTCGAGGTCGGCGACGACCTCTGGGTCTACCGCCCCCTCGCCCTCGGCCATGGCAGCCGCGAGCGCCTCTTCGGCCGCGGCTGCTCTGGCCGCAGCCTCGTTGGCATCAGCCTGAGCTTCGGCGGCTGCGGCTTCAGCGGCTTCAGCCTCGGCGGCTGCGGCTTCGGCTTGGGCCTGAGCTTCGGCAGCCTCGGCTTCGGCGGCCGCGGCCGCGCTGGTGTCCACCGGCTCGTCATCGTCGCCGCAGGCTGACGCCACGAGCGCGAGGCTGAGCAGGGCACCCAGGATCAGCCACAGGCGCGAGTGCTTCTTCATTGTTCTCTCCCTCCCAGGGATGCAAACGCTTACAGATTCGGACGGTAGCGCGCCGCACCCACAGAATCAACCCAACGGAGCGGTCGTTTCCCGCACCATCAGGGGCACGTCCCAGGTGATGTCGGTCACCGGCTCGTCGTCGATCAGCGCAAGCGCCGTCTCCGCGGCCCGGACACCCATCTCGTCCACTGCCTGCCGCATGGTGGTCAGTCCCATTGCCTCAGAGAGATCGTGGTCGTCGAAGCCCATCACGGAGAGGTCGCCCGGTATGTCCAGGCCGCGCCTCGCGGCGGCCCGCAGCACGCCGAAGGCCATCTGGTCGGACATGCAGAACACCGCAGTGGGCGGTTCGGCCGCGTCGAGCAGCGTGGACACTGCGACGGTGCCGCCAGCGGCCGTCCATTCACCGCTCACCGCCAGGTCCGGATCGCAGGGCAGCCCGGCTGCTCGCAAGGCGTCCTCGTAGCCGAGGAGGCGCTGTGCGGGAACCGGCGTCGGAGGGTCCGCCAACGGGGGGCCCACGACCAGCCCGATGCGCTCATGCCCCAGTCCGATGAGGTGCTCCACGGCCCGTCTGGCTGCGAGCCGGTTGTCGATGATGATCGACGCGGCGCCTTCGAGCCGCTCGTTCACCGCCACGACGGGCCGGTCGAAGAAGTCGCCGGCCGAGTTCCCCTCCGCGCTGACGAAGGTGTCGATCAGGACTATCCCGTCGACTCGCCTGCAGAAGGAGCGGGCTCCGTGAAGGAAGCGCCGACGGTCCTCCGGAGTGGCCATCATCGAGATGAGCAGGTCGTAGCCCGCTTCGGCGAACACCGAGTTGATGCCGCCCAATGCCCGAGACGGGAACCAGGTCCCGAACTGGGGCGCGGCCAAGCCTATGGTCCAGGTCCGCCCCGACGCGAGGCGGGACGCCTGCGGGTGGGCCTCGTACTGGAGTTCGGCCGCGGCGTCCAACACCCTGGAGCGTGTCGCCGGCGCGACGTATGGAAGATCGCGCAGGGCGCGGCTGACCGTGGCCACCGAGACTCCCGTCATCCGTGCGATGTCCTTGATGGTCGGACGGCTGTTTGACACGGCTGGCGAACCTAATCGGCTCGGCTAGCCCGCGGAGCCGAGGACGCCGGCTGCCCCGGTGACCACCGCCACCCGGCTCATCCGGTTGCCCACCCCTTGCTCCGCTCGACGGCGCGCTTCCAGTCCGCATAGGAGGCGTCGGCGGCGTCCCTCGCTCCACTGGGGACCGCTTCATAGGCGAGTTCCCAGTGTCCGGCGATCGCTTCCAGCGAGGGCCAGACGCCGGTGGCCAGCCCGGCCAGGTAGGCCGCCCCGAGCGCGGTCGCCTCCTGGAGTTGGGGGCGCTGGACTGCCACTCCGAGCTGGTCGGCCTGCAGTTGCAGCATGGCGTCCATCACCGATGCGCCCCCGTCGACCCGCAGGCTTCGAACGGGTGTCCCCGTGGCAGCGGCCATCGCCTCGACGACGTCGCGTGTCTGGTAGGCCATGGCCTCCACCGCGGCTCGGGCTATCTCCGGCCGTCCGGTGCCCCGGGTGAGGCCGACGATGGCGCCGCGGGCGCAGGGATCCCAGTACGGGCTGCCGAGCCCCGCGAAGGCCGGTACCAGGAAGACCCCGCCGGTCGAGTCGCATTGCAGGGCCAGCCCCTGGATCTGGGCGGCGTCCGTGATGATCCCGAGGCCGTCTCGAAGCCACTGGATGGCCGCCCCGGTGGCGAAGATCGCTCCTTCCAGCGCGTACGTCGCCACCGGTCCCTGCGGCGTGTCCAGCAGCCAGGCGACCGTCGTGAGCAGGCCGTCCGCGGGCGCCGGCAGATCTGTCCCGACGTTCATCAGCACAAAGGAGCCGGTGCCGTACGTGTTCTTGGCGTCGCCCGGCGCGAAGGCGGCCTGTCCGAAGAGAGCCGCGTGCTGGTCGCCGGCGACGCCGGAGATCGGCACGCCCGCGCCGCACGCGGCGTCCGAGCCGGTGACTCCGAACGTGCCGCTGGAGGGCCGAACCTGCGGAAGTGCCTCCATGGGGACGCCGAACAGCGCGCACAGTTCCGTATGCCACCGCAGCGAACCGATGTCGAACAGCATGGTGCGACCGGCGTTGGTCGCGTCGGTGGCGTGGACCTCGCCGCCGGTGAGGTTCCACACGATCCAGCTGTCGATCGTGCCCACAGCAAGGTCGGGGCCGGTCGCTACCTCGCCCTCGGTGAGCATCCACTCCAGTTTCGAGGCCGAGAAGTACGGGTCGAGCACGAGGCCGGTGCACTCTCGCACCATCGGCAGCGCACCGTCCTGTTCGAGTTGGGCGCATCGGGACGCGGTCCGGCGGTCCTGCCACACTATGGCTCGATGGACCGGCTCGGACCGCCGCCGGCTCCAGGCCACCACCGTCTCGCGCTGGTTGGTCACACCGATCGCGGCGGGAGGCTCCTCCAGCCGGCCGGCCACGTCTCCGAGCGTGGACTGCACCGCATTCCAGATCTCGGAGGCGTCGTGCTCGACCCGTCCGGGCGTCGGGAAGTACTGGGGGAACTCGCGCTGGGACGAGGCGACGATCCTGCCCGAGTGATCGAACGCGATGGTTCGAACGCTGGTGGTGCCGGCATCGATGGCCAGTACGACAGTCATGGCGCGCCACTCCCGCTCCTGTTCGCTGCGCTCACGGGCCGCTCGGGCCGTGCCTGCAGCTCTTGTTCGCTGCGCTCACGGGCCGCTGGGCCCAGGGGCCTCGCTCGGCCGGCTGTGAGGATCCTCACGACTCGCTCCCCGTCCGCTCGGCCTCTGGTCGGAACAGCAGGCTCTCGGCCCGCTCAACACCCGGATCGCGGCGCAACGTCTCGGCCGTCTCGAGCATCGCAAGCATGGTACGGCGCCGCAGGAAGTCGTCCATCGTCAGGATGTGCTCATGCCGGGCCATGACCATGACCTCGGCCGCCGAGCACTCGACGCAGTCGCTGAGAGGCTCGCCCAACTCCCGGGACTCGCCGACCACGTCGGCCACCTCCAGAGCCCGGCGGCCATGGCGGCGCCACAGCCTCGCCGCCGCGGGCTCGTCGATGCCCACCCGCGCCGCGCTGCGGCAGAACCGGTCCCGCACCCCGTCGGGCGGCTCGCCGAACCAGGCCCGGCTCGGGATCACCGGTTCGAGCCCGCACTGGCGGGCGGCCTCGACGACCTCCTCGCCCACGTTGAGGCAGTCGCTGAGCTTGCCGCCGAGTATGGAGACGGTCCCCTGCTGCTGGTCGGCCTCGACGGCGTGGCGGCGCGACAGCTCGGTCCAGTCGCGGTCGGTGTCGGCGTCCTCGTCGACCACCAGGGCGCGCACGCCGCAGCGGTAGGCGATCACATCGTCGCTGCGGAGCGGCCGGGGCAGCCGGAGCCGAGCGTTGGCCTGTTCGAGCAGGAAGTCTCGATCGTCACGGGTGATCGACGCCTCGGCGTCCTCGACGCGGGTGTCGGTCGTGCCGATCAGCGACCGGTGGCCCATCGGGATGACGTAGAAGAGCCGCTGGTCGTCGTCGAAGAACGCCAGCACCCGCCCGGACTCGGTCACCTGGGGCACCACAATGTGGGCTCCCTTCGAGTAGCACAGCGCCTGGCTCAGCGTTGTGCCGGTGAGTCGGGCGAGATCGGTTGCCCGAGGGCCGGCCGCGTTGACCAGGATGGCGGCCGGCACCGAGTGGCGCTCGCCTGTCAGCCGGTCGGTCACGACCGCCCGCCAGCCGGCGTGGGCGCGCTCCGCGCCGTCGAGCCGCACTCTGGACACCGCCACGGCTCCGTTGTCGACCGCATCGAGCAGGAGTTGGAGCACGAAGCGGGCGTCGTTGTCGGCCAGCAAGTAGTCCGAGTACTCGACTGCACCCTGTACTTCGTCCGAGTCGATCGCGGGCTCGGCTTCCGCCAGCGAACTGGACGACAGGAGGCGAGGACGATCGGTCGCGAACCGCCCGAGGGCCCAGTAGGCGTGCGCGCCCAAGGCCGCGTAGGCGGGCGAATAGGGGGACGTCGGACCCAGCGCAGCCAGGAACCGGACCTCGCGGATGCGGCTGGCGTATGAGCGAGCCAGCAGGTTGCGGGAACGGCACAACCCGGCGACCAGCGCCACGTCGTAGGTCTGGAGGTACTTGAAGCCGCCCCAGATGAGGTTGGAGGACTCCTGGCTCACGCCCGAGCCGAAGTCCTCGGAGTCGATGAGCGCCACCCGAAGCCCGTGGGTGGCCAGGGCCAGAGCCGATATGGCGCCGTTGATGCCCCCGCCCACGATGAGGGCATCGTGGTCCTCGGTGGTCAGCCGCTCCAGGCTCCGGTCCCGCGCCGTGGTCGGGCGGTAAGCGCCGTTGGTCGACTCCGCCGCTCCGCGGGCGCTCATTCGAGGACGGCGGGGTCCGGGCAGGGCAGCGGAAAGTCCCATTCTCCGCCCAGGAGCTCTGACAGGGACTTGGCTGCGGCGCACACCAACACAGCGCACTTTCCTATCGTCTCCTCATCGAGGCGCGTCGCGGGGCCCGAGACGCCGATGGAGGCGCGGATGTTCCCACCGACGTCGACCACCGGCGATGCCACGCACCGCACACCAATGCTCGACTCCTCATTGTCGAGGGCGTAGCCGCGCTCCGCGGTGGCAGCTGCCCCCAGCCATTCGGCGCAAAGCGCGTCACGCTGCGAGGCGTGGCGCTCAACCGCGGGCTGCGCCCAGCCATTTCGGCGCAACGCATGCTCACGAGTCCTGCTGCTCCCGCTCGGCCCGACCCTGGCGCAGCGACTCACGGCCCAGCGGTATGTACTGGACGGCGGAGAGGTAGCTGCAAACGAGCGACGGCGCCGCGCACACCCAGCCCGCAGTCCTGAAGCCCTCGGCCACACCGAGGTCGGACGCGCCGGCCAGCAGCAGCGGGAAGCAGAAGTACAGCCCGAAGGTGGCGCACTTGCCCCACCAGGTCACGTCGGTCGGCTTGGCGCCCAGCGACAGCAGCACCAGCCCGACGACGGCGACCAGGCCCTCGCGGGCCAGGGCCAGGATCACCAGCCACCACGGCACCGAGCCGTCGATCCCCACCGCCATCACCCCGACGAGCAGCACGGCCCGATCGGTGACCGGGTCGAGCATCTTGCCGACCTTGCTCACCGAGTCGAACCGGCGGGCCCACCAGCCGTCCACCCAGTCGGTGGCGCCCAGCGCACCCCACAGCAGCGCGGCCCCCCAGCGGTCCTCGGCGCCGAACAGCAGCCACAGGAACCATGGGATGCAGGCCAGGCGGGCCGCCGAGATCAGGTTGGGGACGGTGAGGATGCGGTCCTCGCCGGTTCTCGGCGCTGCCATAGCGTTCAGCCTACGATCAGCGAATGCCCTCAATCTTCACCCGAATCATCGACGGAGAGATACCCGGCCGGTTCGTCTGGCGCGACGACGCCTGTGTCGCATTCATGGATGTGCGGCCCCTCAACCGGGGCCACGTGCTGGTGGTGCCCCGAGCGGAGGTCGACCACTGGGTTGACCTCGACAGCGGCACCGTGGCCCGTCTGATGGCGGTGGCCCACCGGGTGGCTGAGGCCCAGCAGGCGGCCGGGCTCGCCCCCGACCGGGTGGGCCTGATGATCGCCGGCTTCGAGGTGCCCCACGTGCACATCCACGTCGTGCCCATCTCGACCATGGCCCATCTCGACTTCTCGCATGCCGACACCAGCCCCGACCCCGAGGACCTGGACACGGTGGCCGCCTCGCTGCGCGAGCGCCTCAGAGGCTCCGGCTGACCGCCGCCGGCCCTCCCCCGGCGAAACTCCTGTGGCCAGTGACCCTGGAGGTCCTCAACTATAGGAACTTCGGGTGGGTCAGCTGCTGAAGACGTCGAGCGGCTCGGCCGGCTCTATGAGGTGGGCGCCGTTGTTGCGGGCGCTGTTCACCTCGGTCGACACCGGGTGCATCCGGATCAGGCGCGACGGCGCGGGGACCAGCAGGCTGGTTGCGGCGTCGGCGTCGCGGATGGCGGGGTCCAGCCAGAGGTCCCAGCCACCGGGAGGCAGCACTACCGGCATCCGGTCGTGCACCTTGGCCATGGCCTCGTTGGCCTCGCAGGTGATGATGGTGCACGAGTGCAGCTCGAAGGGCTCGCCGTCGCCGTCGTCGAGGCTGTCCTTGTCGCGCCACTGCTCCCACAGGCCCGCGAAGGCGAAAGGCTCGCCGTCGGGACGGCTGATGAACATGGGCTGCTTGTGCTTGGAGCCCTCCAGGCGCCGCCACTCGTAGAAGCCGTCGGCCGGGACGATGCAGCGCCGGCGGGTGAGGGCCACCCTGAAGGCGTTCTTGGTGGCCACCGTCTCGGCCCGGGCGTTGATCATCCGGTTGCCGATCTTGGGGTCCTTGGCCCAGAACGGCACCAGCCCCCAGTGCAGCGCGTCGAGGCTGCGGGCCCCGTCCCGCTCCCGCACGGCGTACACGGTCTGCGTGGGCGCCACGTTGTGGTTGGGCGCAAGGGTCAGGTCGGGCGGCGGGGCGGCCGCACCGAAGTACTTGGCCAACTCGTCGGGCGGGGAGGCCGCCACATAACGCCCGCACATGGAACCGGAACCTATCCCGACAGGAGGCATCCACCCGAACTGGCAGCGCACGAGGCCTGTTTGGGACTTCTGCGCTGCCAATTCCGGCAGCGTTGCCGGCACGACACCGAACTGGCAGCGCGCGGGGCCTGTTCGGGACTTCTGCGCTGCCAATTCCCGCCCTGATGCGCGCCGACCTACGGAGCGATCCGGTCGAGGGCGGCGACGGCCTCGGCCACGATGCGATCGATCAACTCGGCGCAGGTGGGCAGGTCGTCGACGACGCCCACGCACTGGCCGGTGGGCAGGACGCCGGCATCGATGTCGCCGTCCACCATGGTGGCTCGGGTGAGCATGGGGGCATTGGCCGCCATCGCCATCTGGCTCCAGGTCAGTCCCTGGCTGCGGCGCATGGCCAGCCCCTCCCGCAGCATCGCCGCCATCGACATGCCGGTGACTCCCCGGAACCGCCAGGCGTTGGCCACGGCCCGCACCATCCGGGTGAGCCGGGCCGACTCCAGCGATTCGACCAGACGGGTGCGGATCACCCGCTGCGGCTTGCCGTCGATGCTGCTCGACACCACGGTTCCGGTGACCGGCGTACCGAGGTAGACGGCCTTGACCGTGTCAGGGACCTTCGACTCGGCGGTGAGCAGGAAGCGGGTGCCCATCGCCACACCGTCGGCGCCCCACGCCAGCGCCGCGGCCAGTCCCCGACCGTCGTGGAAGCCGCCGGCGGCGATCACGGGCACGTCCACCGCGTCGAGCACCTGGGGCAGCAACAGAGATGTGGGGATCGAGCCGGTGTGGCCGCCGCCTTCACCGCCCTGGCACAGGATGACGTCTGCACCGAGTTCAGCCATCTTCTCGGCGTGCCGGCGGGCACCCACCGTCGGCATGACCAGCACACCGCCGTCCCGCAGCCGATGCACCACCCGCGCCGGAGGGGGACCGGCGAAGCTGGCCACCCGCACGCCCGCATCGACTAGGCGGTCGGCCCGGTCGTCCAAGTCGGCCGCGTCGGGGCGCAGGTTCACGCCGAAGGGCTGATCGGTTCGGGACCGGACATCGGCGATAGCGGCGTCCATCTTGTCGGGGGTCATGGTGGCCGACGCCAGGATCCCGAGTCCGCCCGCCCCGGCGGTACCGGTCACCAGCGACGGCCCCGCCACCCATCCCATACCCGTCTGCACGATCGGATAGTCGACGCCGAACAGCTCCGTGGCCCGGGTCCGGAGCCGCTGGTCGACGCTCACGGCTGCACCCTTCCCCAGGATCTCGGCCGCGGAACATGCCTCTGCGACCCACGGACGGCCCCAAGAACGGAGGTGCTCGGGTCGACGCTCACGGCTGCACCCTACCGTCCGCTCCTTTGCCGCTACGGCGACTCTGGACGCACCGTCCGCCGGTGCCGCGGAGCGCTGCGCCTATCCTGCGGGGACTCCAGTTCCTGGCGGGCATCGCCCCTCAGGGCTTCCGCGGCGGCGCACACGAGAGGGGGTGACTGCGATGGCCCGAAGGCTCACTGAGTTCAGCCACGGCGCTGGTTGAGGCTGCAAGATCGCCCCCGGCGATCTAGCGCACGTGGTGCGCGGCCTGACTCCTGACCCCCCGCCGGAACTGCTTGTCGGCCTGGCCACCGGCGACGACGCCGCGGTGTGGCGGATCGGCCGCGGCCGCGCCCTGGTGCTCACCGCCGACTTCATCACGCCGGTGGTGGACGACGCGCGCACCTGGGGCCGCATCGCGGCCACCAACGCCGTGTCCGACGTGTACGCCATGGGCGGGCGGCCCCTGCTCGCCCTGAACTTGGTGGCCTGGAACTCCGAAGAGCTGTCCAACGACTTGCTGGCCGAGGTGCTGGCCGGCGGCGAGGACGCCGCCCGGGCCGGCGGCTTCGTGGTGGGCGGCGGCCACACGGTCGACGATCCCGAGCCCAAGTACGGGATGGCGGTGGTGGGTGAGGTCGACCCGGGGCGCATGCTCACCAACGCCGGCCTGCGTCCGGGCAATGCGCTGGTCCTCACGAAGCGGCTTGGCACGGGGGTCATCTCGACCGCCATCAAGCGGGCCGAGGCCCGCCCGGAGGTGGTGGACCGCGCCGTCACGGAGATGACCCGGTCCAACGACAAGGCGGCCGAGGCCGCGATGCGGCACGGGGCCACCGCGGCCACCGATGTGACCGGCTTCGGTCTGCTCGGCCACGGCCTGCGCATGGCCCAGGAGTCGGGCGTCGATCTGGAGATCTCGATCGGCGACGTCCCGATCATCGAGGGCGCCCGCGAGCTGGTCGCGCTGGGCTCGGTTCCCGGCGGGACCCAACGCAACCTCGACTGGGTGTCGCCCCACCTGGACGCCGGTGACGCCGGGGATGCGGCCGTGACCCTGCTGGCCGACGCTCAAACCTCAGGGGGACTGCTGCTGGGCATGGTCAGCCACGACGCCGGCTTGGCCGCCGTGACCGAGCTGCGAGTATCCGGCCATGAGGCCGCAGTCATAGGAGAAGTCACCGAAGGCTCCGGCCGCATCCGCCTACTCCCCTGACCGACACCCAGGCCCCCACCCGCCGTCCGAGATTGATGGCGATATCGGGCCTCCGGGGGCAGAATCTGCGTCAATTGCGGGCGGCGTGGGCCGTGCACGGGCCGCAGGTCAGTCGAGGAGGTCGGGCTGCTCCCGGACTATCTCGGTGTAGAGGGGCTGGAAGGTGAACCACATGGCCAGGCCGCTGCCGACCATCGAGTAGGTGTGGCGGGCGACGTCGTCGGGAATATCGATCGGGTCGCCGGCGGCCTCGGCCAGCAGCTGGGAGTGGCAGGCCCGGTCCATGGCCACGAAGGCTCCCGCAGCCGCGTCCACGGAGGCGCCCACCGTGAGCAGGCCGTGGTTCTGGAGGATGGCCGCCTTGCTGTCGCCCAGCGCGGCCGCGATGCGCTTGCCCTCGTCCATCTCCATCACCACGCCGCTGTAGCCGTCGAAGATGACGTGGTCGTCGTAGAAGGCGCAGGCGTCCTGGGTCAGCGGCCGCAGGCGCCGTCCCAGCGTGGAGAACGACTTGCCGTGCATCGAGTGGCTATGGGCCGCGGCCACCACGTCGGGCCGGGCGGCGTGGATCTGGGAGTGGATGGCGAAGGCGGCGCCGTTCAGGAGCGCGCCCTCGCCGTCGGCGATGTTGCCGTCGGAGTCCACCCGGATCAGGCTCGACGTCGTGATGTGGGAGAACGGCACGCCCCACGGGTTGACCCAGAACGTCTCGGGATCCTCGGGGTCGCGCACGGTGACATGGCCGGCCGCGCCCACCGCTCCGTCCTCGAAGCCGAGCTTGGCGAAGATCCGGTAGGTGGCGGCCAGACGCTGCCTGCGGTGCAGCCGCTCCTCCTCCACCGTGTCGAAGGTGGGCAGGTACCACTCCGGCGTCAACCCGGGTTCGCCGTCGCCATTCTGATCGGAGCTCATGGCCGGATCGTAGCGGTCGACGGTCGGTGGTTCGTCCGAGATGGGCGGTTCGCCCGCGCTGGGGGGCGGCCGCGAGCTAGGCGGCGCGATCGGAGGATCCCTTTGTTTGGGGACGGTCCGTCAGGGCTTCGCTCAGCGGCTGCGCCACCGTTCGAGTGGTGAAGACGCCTATGGCCGCGGCCAGCATCAGGGCGCTGCCGACAATGCCGAGGACGGTGGCGCCGGCGGCGTCGATGAGCAGTCCGCCCAGCAGCGGTCCTCCGACCCTGCCCGCGGCCATCATGGCTTGAGCGTCGCCGACCCGCTCCTCGGGGTAGCGCGAGCGGCCGGCCAGCACCTCGAACACGCCCGGTATGGCGGCCCAGAAGAAGAACCCCCACGCCACCAGAGCAGCCATGAACAGCCAGCCCCAACCGGTGGTGGCCACCACGATGGCGCACACCGCGGTCGCCGCCATCCACGGGCTCGGAATCCTCCGGGTGGCCCTCATTCGAGACGCGGGGATCGCCACGACGGCGTTGAGGCTGAACCCGGCCGCGACGGCTGCGACTGACAGTCCCGGGTCGCCCGTTCCCAGCACCACTGCGTAGATGAAGACCGCCGAACCGCCGAGGGTGAACAGGCCCAGGCAGACCAGCAGCACCCGGGCTGCCGGCACCGCCCGATGGCGCACCCGGTCCCTGGGGAGCTCCCTCACCTCGCTGCGGTAGCCGAAGGCGAGCGGCAGCAGCGACACCACTGCCAATGTGGCGAACACCAGCCTCGGCCCGCCCGCCTCCAGCGGCAGCGACACCAGCGGCGCGGCGATCACCCCGACCACCGGCCCGGCCACGGCCACGTCGCCCATCCGGCGGTCATCGCCGAAGGCCTGCACCCAGCCGTACCAGCCCAGCAGTCCCAGGGCCAGGCCGCTGACGAGGCGCAAGCCAACCAGCAGAGCGAACGGCGGTAGCGCAGCCGAGACGAGGTTGGCGGCTGCGGCGGTCACCAGCGCGGTCACGAAGACCGACTCGCGAGGCTGTAGGCAGCGGCCGGCAGTCCAGGTGGCGATCACGAAGCCGCCGAGCTGGAACACGCCGATCATCGACGCCACCCCCAGGCTCATCCCGTAGTGGTCGGCGATTTCCGCCAGCAGGAACGGCGTCGAAACGAACGCCAGCACGCCGAACCCGACCGCGAGAAGGATGCCGACCTTGACGGTCGGTCGCAGCAGGTAGACGAGACGTACCGGACTCTGCACCAATCGAAACTACCGGCAGCGCTATTGGCCGCTCTGTCTGCGGAGGGTGACATCGGCCACACGACGCCATCGGGCACCGTGCAGTTCACCGTGCAGTCGCTCGCGCGCCTGTTCGCGGCGCCCATGGGGCCGCTCGGGCCGTGGCCTCGCTCAACGCGATGCGCAGATCAAGCACTTCGTTGCCCATGTTCGCCCGGCGCCATGCAGGCGCCATGCCGTCCTCCGCTGACCGCAGAACGCCCGTATGGACCGGGCCGCGGCGGCTCCGGCGTCATGCAGGCGCCATGCCGTCCTCCGCTGACCGCAGAACGCCCGTATGGACCGGGCCGCGGCGGCCCTGGCGTCATGCAGGCGCCATGCCGTCCTCCGCTGACCGTTGGTGCGAGACTGGCGCGATGGCTCAGCGGCTGTGCGAGGGGCAGGTGGCGCTGGTGACGGGCGCCAGCAAGGGCGGCACCGGAACCGCCATCGCGTTGCGCCTGGCGGCCGAGGGAGCCCGGGTGGCGATAACAGCCCGCAGCGTCGACGGCCTGGAGGCGACCGCCACCCGCATCCGCGACCTGGGCGGCGAGTGCCTAGTGCTGCCCTCGGATCTGAGCGATCCGCACGGCACCCGGACCGAACTGGTGGCACGCACCGAGGTGGCGCTCGGCCCGGTCGACATCCTGGTCGACAATGCCGCGGCCAGCGGTTACGGCGCTTTCGAGTCGGTCGGTCCCGAGCGCTTGGAACGGGCCCTTCAGGTGAACCTGTGGGCCCCGTGGGAGCTGATGGCGGAGGTTGTCGGCGGGATGCGCGAGCGGGGCCGGGGGGCGATCGTGAACATCACGACGTTCTCGGCTGAGCTTCCGCCGGGCCCGCCGTTCCCGACCAACAAGCCGTCGAAGGCCGGAGCCATGTACGGAGCGACCAAGGCCGCCCTGAACCGGCTCACGGTCTCGGTGGCCAGCGAGTGCGAGGGTCAGGGCATCGCGGTGAACGCTCTGTCGCCCCAGGGCGCCGTCGCCACGCCCGCGCTGGTAGCCGCCGGCTGGGTGGAGGGCGTGATGTTCGAGCCGCTGGAGACGATGGCCGAGGCGACTCTGGCCCTGTGCACCGCCGATCCCGAGATGCTGAGCGGGCGCATCGCCTTCAGCCTCCAGTTGCTGGTGGAGCTTCAGCGGCCGGTGCTCGACTTGCGGGGGGAGGAGCTGATCGAGGGCTGGCAACCCGAGGACCTGCCCGGCATCATCGCACGCCAGGAGGAGAGCCTCGCCGGACGGGGTTGGCCCGACGCCTACCGCTTCGGCCGGAGCCATAGCCCCCGGAGGCCGAGCGATGAGTAGCGCACGACGAACTCCTTGCGCGGTCCGCAGCCCCGGCCGCGGCGCAACAATCACCAGACACCGAGCGATGAGTAGCGCACGACGGACTCCTTGCGCGAGGTTGAGCGAGGCCGTGGCCCGAGCGGCCCGTGAGCGCAGCCAACAAGAGCGGGAGTCACACCGTTGCGACGTGACGGTCTGTCGCCTACCGGCGCTCTCCCGGAGACCATGATGGTCACAGCAACCCTCAGCAAAGGAGTCCAATGTTCGATCTGAGTGGACGCACCGCTCTGGTGACCGGCGCAGGTCAGAACATCGGCGCCGGCATCGCCCGCGGCCTGGCCGGCCAGGGAGCCTATGTTGTGGTCAACGACTACTTCGCGGATCGGGCCCAACTGACGACCGATGAGATCGTGGCTGCGGGCGGGAGCGCGGTTCCCAGCGTCTTCGATGTGACCGACCGTGACGCCGTGCTGGCCGCGGTGGCCGGGACCGGGGCGGTCGACATCCTGGTCAACAACGCCGGCCTGGCCGGGCCGACCGACATGAAGGCCGAGCAGTTCCGCGGCATGGACCCGGCCGAGTGGGGGCCCTCCGTCGACGTGAACCTCTACGGGGTCATGAACTGCTGCCACGCGGTGATCGACGGCATGTGCGAGCGGGGCTGGGGCCGCATCATCACCATCTCGTCCGCCGCGGGCACCCACGGCGTCAACATCGGGGTGGCTCCCTACAGCGCGGGCAAGGGCGGCGGTCTGGCCTTCACCCGCTCGCTGGCGCTGGAGGTGGCCCGCTCGGGCGTGACGGCCAACACGCTGGCGCTGGGCCTCTTCGAACGCAAGAACCGGGAGATGACCGAGCACTTCGCCAGGGCGGTCCCCGTCGGACGCACCGGCCGGCCCGACGACGTGGCCGCCGCCTGCGTGTGGCTCGCCTCCGACGAGGCCGAATGGGTCACCGCCCAGACCATCGGAATAAACGGCGGCTCACTGACAAGCTGACTGCGGGGAAGGGAGGGGCTATGAGGCTTGAGGGCAAGGTTGCGCTGATCACCGGGACGGCCAGCGGCATCGGGCGGGCCACCGCGCTGCGCTTCGCTTCAGAGGGCGCTCGAGTGGTGGCCGCCGACGTCGTCGAGGCCAACGACGAGACGGTCGAGATGATCCGTGCGGCCGGGGGCGAGGCCGCCGCGGTCTATGCCGATGTGTCCGACGACGCCGAGGTCGCGCTGGCGGTTGAGGCCGCTGAGGCCACCTACGGGCAGCTCGACATCGCCTTCAACAACGCCGGGATCATGCTGGCCGACGACGCCGACGCCATCGCCACGACCACCGAGACCATCGACAAGACCCTGGCCGTGAACCTGAAGGGCGTGCTCTACGGCTGCCGGCACCAGATCCCGGCCATGCGCCGGGCCGGAGGCGGCTCAATCATCAACACCGCTTCGTTCGTGGCGTCGGTGGGCGCGGCCACCCCCCAGATCGCCTACACCGCCTCCAAGGGGGCGGTGCTGTCGCTTACCCGCGAGCTGGCGGTCATCCACGCCCGGGAGAACATCCGTGTCAACGCCCTGTCCCCCGGGCCGCTGCGCACCGAGTTGCTCATGTCGTACCTCGACACCGACGAGAAGCGCCGGCGTCGTCTGGTGCACGTCCCCATGGGCCGCTTCGGCGAGGCCACCGAGATGGCTTCGGCCGCACTGTTCCTGGCCTCCGACGATTCGTCGTACATGACCGGCGCCAACCTGCTGGTCGACGGCGGCCTCACCGCCGCCTACGTAACTCCCGAATAGGGACTCGCCCGGAAATCTCGGGTTGGTTGTCCGCGCTGAGTCCACACAATCAACCCGAGAAATCTCAGGGACGGGTCGCCGCGGTGTTAGCGGGGCTCGCGGGACAGGCCGAGGATGCGCTCGCCGATGATGTTGCGCATGATGGCCGACGTGCCGCCTTGGATCGTGTACGCGGGCGCATAGCAGATGGCGGTGGGCACCGCGTCCCCGACCGTGGCGGCCGGACCCAGTGCCCGCGCCGCGAACTGGGCCACGCGCTGCTCGTGCTCGGTGCAGAACGCCTTGGTGCCCGCGCTGTAGTCGGAGGAGCCCTCGCCGAGAGCTCCCCGGTACACCATCAGCCGTCCGAGCCGGTAGCCGGTCTCGATGGCCGCGATCTCCTGGCGGGTCTGGGGATCGGCGAGATCAGCGTGATCCAAGGCCAGTTCGTACAGGGGCCGGTTGGACACCAGCCGGTCGATGCCGCCGCGCTCGTAGCCGAGCTGCACCATGGTCTGCTTGAACGCCCCGCCCTCGGTGCCGACGAGGTTGGCGACCGGCACCCGCACGTCGGTGAGGAAGATCTCGCAGAAATGCGAGTTGCCGACCATGTCGCGCACCGGCCGCACCTCGATGCCGTCGAGGCCCATGGGCACGATCAACTCGCTGAGACCCCGGTGGGGCGGACCCTCGCGGCTGGTGCGGCAGATCGCGTAGCAGTAGTCGGCGCTGGCCGCGCCGCTGGTCCAGATCTTCTGGCCGTTGACGACGTAGTGGTCCCCGTCGCGGTCCGCCGACGTCTTGAGAGAGGCCAGGTCGGACCCGGCGTCCGGCTCGCTCATCCCGATGCACCAGGACGCCTCCCCCGACAGCATCCCGGGCAGGAACTCGGCCTTCTGGGCATCGGTGCCGTAGCTGTAGATGGACGGGCCCATCTGGCGGTCGGCGAACCAGCTGGCCGCGATGGGAGCGCCGGCGCTGATCATCTCCTCTGCCATGATGGTGCGCTCGATGCCGGGGCGGCCTCCCCCGCCGTATTCGGCCGGCCAGGTCATCCCGATGAAGCCCTCGGCCGCCAGCACCTTGGAGAACTCCTTGGAGTGGCCGTTGATCCACGAGTCGCTCCACCGGCCGTAGCCGGCCACCCCCTGCTGGGCCACGCCCCGGGCCCGGGCCCGCAGCGCCTCCCACTCGGGGCGCATCGAGAAGTCGAGGCTCACGACAGCCCGTATATCCGGGCGGCGGTGCCCGAGAACAGGTCCTCCTGCTCGGCTTCGCTGTAGCCGGCCGCCATGATCTGCAGAGCGTTCCAGAGCACGGGATACGGCAGCGTCTGGCGGTCGACGGGGAAGTTGGACTCGAACATGCAGCGGTGGGGCCCGAAGGCGTCGATGCAGAACCGCACGTCGTCGCCCCAGTGATCGGCCACCTCCTCCGATCCCGGCGGCGCCTCCCGGTTCATCCAGCCCGTGCCGTAGTACATGTCCATGCCGATGCCGCCCACTTTGAGCACCACGTTTCCGCAGCCCGCCACCAGCCGCATCGACTCCCTCCAATCGGCCCGGACCCGGTCGCGATCGTGGTTGTAGGGACCGATCCCGAGCGGCCCGCCCAGATGGTTGAGCACGATCGTCAACTCCGGCACGGCTCCGGCCAGCGCGGCCAACTCCGGGAGCTGGGGGTGGTACAGCCAGGCGTCGAAGCTGAACCCCATCGCCGCCAGTCGTCGGGCTCCGGCGAGGAACTCCGCGGTGCCCATCATGTGCTCGAACGGGTTGCTGTGGCTGTTGTGGATCTCGTGGCTGGCGTCCCAGCCGGTGGCGTGGCGGATCCCCCGGAACCGGCCCCGGCCGGCCGCATCGTGGGCGGCCAGGACCTCCTCGACCGCGTCTCCCCGCATCAGGTCGGCGTGGCTGACGATCCCCGCGATGGTCGGACCGCCGGCAGCGTCGAGCGCGTCGGCCTCGCCGGCCACGAAGGCGGTCTCCCCCACCGGCTTCATGTGCTCGGCGCACCCGGCGTCGTAGTGCGATATGCAGTCGACGAACACCGTCTTGACCACGTTGTGGCTGCCGGTCAGATCCTCCAGCAGCTCAGGCGCCAGGTACGCGCCGAAGATCCCCCGCCACTGATGGCCGTCCCACAGGTGGTGGTGCGGATCGACGATCGTCCGGTCCGGGTCGACGGCATCCTCTTGCCGCCGCGCCAGCCACTCGAAGCGGTTCAGATCCATCCAGGCCTCCCTGCGGGCGTGATCGGATTAGTCAGCTACCGGAATCGTTCCACAAGGCCCGGGGCAGCTGCTTCTCCTTGTCGACGAACGGAAGGGTGTCGACGGTGGCCTCATGGGACGTTCCGTCGCGGTCGCGCAACCAGACCGTCTTGCCGTTCCAGTCGTCGCCCGGCAACCGCTCATCGAAACGCACGTAGCCGATGCCGGCGTCGAGCGTCGGCGACCACGATCCGGAGGTCATGTGGCCGACCGGGCCGCCGTCGAAGTGGACGTTCATGCCGGCTTCCGGGGTGGCGGTGGCGCAGACCAGGCCGAACAGCAGTTGGCTGCGATCAGCGGTCTCCAGTGCGTCCCGGCCGATGAAGTCGCCTTTGTCGAGCTTGACGAACTGCCCGAGACCGGCGCCGTAGGGCGTCAACCCGGGCTCGATGTCGGTGCCGTTGTCGAGGATTCCCGACTCGATTCGCCGCAGGCCCATCGACGAAGACGAGCTGAACTCCATCCCGAAGGGCTCTCCGCAGGCGAACAGGCCGTCCCAGAGGGCGTCGTGGTCGGTGGGTTCGGGGCCGCTGTTGCAGTAGACCTCGATCCCCACCTCCCCCGTCCACCCGGTGCGCGACACCCACAGACGCTGGCCGCAGACGTCGAAGAAGTCGGCATGGAAGTACTTGAAGTCCTCCGGCAGCCCGCCCCCTATGGCCGCGTCGAGCACATGGAGCGACTGCGGTCCCTGGATCTGCAGCACCCGCGAATCCGGGTCCGAGACCCTGACGTCGAGACCGATGGCATTGGCCTCGAGCCAGCTCTGGAACTCGCCGTTGGCCTTGACGTACCAGAACCGGTCCGGGGCCAGCCGCATCACCACGCCGTCCATGAGGATGGCGCCGTCGGCATGGCAGGCCAGGCCGTAGCGGGCTCGCCCGACCGGGAGCGTCCCGACCCGGCAGGTGAGGACCTTCTCGAGCAGCCGGCCCGCGTCGGGGCCGACGATCTCGAGCGGCTTCTCCGGAACGTCGTACAGCATGACGCCGCGACGCAGTTTCCAGTAGTTGGGGATGGGGTCCTCGTCGGAGGCCGTCTTCACCGGGTAGAGGCGGTCGCAGTACAGGCAGAAGATCGTCTGATCGGTCGCGTAGCGGTGGGCGAACGGCGACTGCCCGATGCGGAACGCGCTCAGCTGGATCGTGCCGAACGACTCGATGTAGTAGTGCCGGTCCCGGGTCATTGATGCCTGCATCGCTCCTCTATGCGCTCGGCCTCTTGGTGGGCCGGCTCAGGGTAGCCACCCGACCCGTGTGCAACGATGGGGGGATGTTTGACACTGCACCCTTGGACGAAGCCGAGATCCTCGGCACCGCGGTCACCGCTTCGGGACTGGCCGCAGAGGCCCCGGTGAGGATCCCGGTCGAGCGCTACACCTCCACGGCGTTCGCCGAACTAGAGCATGAGCGGCTGTGGCCCAGGGTGTGGCATGTGGCCTGCACCACGGACCACGTCTCGGAGCCCGGCGACTGGTTCGAGCACCGGCTGGGCCGGCACTCGGTCCTGCTGGTGCGGGGCGACGACGGTGTGCTGAGAGGCTTCCAGAACGCCTGCCGCCACCGGGGCAACACCATCTGCGCGGGCTCGGGCTCCGGGGCGAGTGAGCTTCGCTGCCCCTATCACCGGTGGGCGTGGGATCTCACCGGCCGGTTGCGCGAGGTGCCGTCGCGGCGAGGCTTCGGCCCGCTGCGCAATGAGGAGCTGGGTTTGGTGCCCGTCCGGGTGGACACCTGGGCCCGGCTGGTGTTCGTGAACCTGGACCTCGGGGCCGAGCCGCTGGACGGGTGGCTGGAGGGCATTCCCGGCGACGTCGCCTGGGCCGATCTGGACGAGTTCCGCAGCGACTACTCCACCGTCACTCCGGTGAACTGCAACTGGAAGGTGGTGAACGAGGGCTTCTCGGAGACCTACCACGTGCAGGGCCTGCACCGCGAGCTGCTGGCCAGCATCGATGACGTCAACGCACCGCAGCGCGTCTGGGACCGCCACAGCGCGTCCTACCAGGCCTACGGAGTGCCCAGCCCCCGACTGGGCCGCAACGTGGACGACCAGACGGTTTGGGACTCCTTCGTGGCGACTCAGGGCGGGCGCATGGGTCCGCAGTACCGGGACCAGTGCGACGCTCCCGATGTGCTTGAGGGGCAGACCCTCCAGGACGTGATCGCCCAGAAGATCAGGGACCATCAGGCCGGCCTGGGCGTCGACCTGTCGGGTTACGACACCGCCCAGATCACCAGCCTCAGCCAGTACAACCTGTTCCCCAATACCACGGTGCTGGTGAGCGCCGACCTGTTCACCGTGATGACGGCCCGACCCGGTCCCAGCCCCGACGAGGGCGAGCTGGCCATCATCAACCTCCGCCGGACGCCGTCGGCGGAGGCCCCGGCCTCATCGCCGCTTCACGTCACCGTGCCCCTCGACAAGGCCGACTTCGGGTTCGTGCTCAACCAGGACCTGAGCGTGATCCGCACCATGCAGGCCGGCCTGCACCAGCCTGGGCTGTCCCACATCGTGCTGTCGGGCGAGGAGTGCCGGATCATCAACATGCACCGCCACCTGGAGCAGTACCTCGGCCTCGAGCCCGGCGGATGGGAACCCGGCTCGTAGCGACCTGGAAGACGGCGAGCTGGAAGGCGCCAAGCTCGTCTTGAGCCCGGCGGATGGGAACCCGGCTGGTGGCGGCGTTCGGTGGAGGTCGCCTACCGGATGGCGAGGCGCAGCGTGAACTCGTAGACGGCGTCGCCCAGCCACTTGCGGATGAACAGCGCCGGTCGGCCCAGCATTCCCTTGACGTACCGGCGGCGCGGCTTGTCGGTGGTCGCGGCCTCGGCGTAGACCTTGGCGAGCACCTCGGCCCTGGTGCCGCGGTTCCTTATGCGGGGGTTGCTCCTCATCTTGAGGAGCGGCGCCATCTGAGCCTGGTATGCGCCGGCGTCGTGGTTCTTCATCATCAGGTCCTCGGCGACATCGCCGAACTCGGTCTTGATCAGGCCCGGCTCGATGAGCACGACCTGGATGTTGAAGGGCGCGGTCTCGAAGCGCAGGCAGTCCGACCAGCCCTCCAGGGCGTGCTTGGTGGCGTGGTACCACGACCCGAAGGGCGAGTAGACCTTGCCCCCGACCGACGAGACGTTGACGATCCGGCCCGAACCCTGCGACCTCATGTGGGGCAGCACCAGCTGGGTGAGGTGGGCCGCGCCGAAGAGGTTCACCTCGAACTGGTACCTGGCGTCGTCGAGGGGGACCTCCTCGACGGGTCCGTAGAGGCCGAAGCCCGCGTTGTTGATCAACACGTCGATCCGTCCCTCGCGGTCGACGACCTGCTTGACGACCCGCTCGTTGTCGTCGCCCTTGGTCACGTCCAGCTCGACCGGGGTGGCGCCGCAGTCGGCCAGGTCCGCCATGCGGTCCAGCCGGCGGGCTCCGGCGTAGACCCGGTGGCCCTGGCGGGCCAGCAGGATGGCGGCCGCGCGGCCCATGCCCGCCGATGCTCCGGTGATCAGCACGACTTTGCTCATTGCTCTGGCTCCTGATGGACGAGGCTCGCAGCCTCTAATCTGCCGGGCACTCTATGGACATCGACGACGACGCCATCCGCGACCATGGCTTCCGTCTGGCCAACGGCCTGGCCGGCGAGGCGCTGACGATCCCGTCGGCCAACCCCAGGAACTTCCATCAGGCGATCTCCGACACCGGCGCCATGCCCCGCCAGGACCTGTGGGCCAAGCTCTTCCTGCCCGGCGGGCCGGGGCCGCACCCGGTGGTGATCATCGCTCCGGGCAGCCTCGGGCTCCAGCTGCACCACATGGAGATCGCAGCCGCAATCACCGGCGGGAATGTCGCGGCGTGCGTCATCGACCCGTTCAGCACCCGCAGCGTCGTCAGCACTGTCGTGCGGCAGGTCCAGTTCTCGTTCGCGGCCAGCGCCTGGGACGTCCTGGCCGCCGCCGAGGCCCTCGCGGCCCGCCCCGACATCGACACGTCCCGTGTCGGAGCCCAGGGCCACAGCCGGGGCGGCTCGGCCGTGCTGAGCGCGGCGTCGGTGCACTTCGCCGCGGCAGCCCGCGCCCCCAAGCTCATCGGCGTGTACGCCGCCTATCCCTGGTCGGGGCAGCAGTTCCTCGACCCCTCCGTTGGCGCCACCCGGGTCCGGGCGATCATCGGCGACCGCGACGACTGGTGCCCGCCGGTGCAGGTCCAGGCCCACATCCACGCCATGCGGGCCGCGGGCTGCGACGCCACCGTGCGGATCGTGGCCGGGGCCAACCACAGCTTCGACCGCACCACTCCGCTGGAGCACATCCCGGAGGCCTCGGTGACGCCGGGTGCGCCCACCTTCTACATCGCCGACGACGGCGCCTTCATCCTCCCCACCTCCGACGAGCCCGATCCTGACCTGGTCGACCGCGACGGGTTCCTCTACGCCATCGAGGCCGGCTTCGGGGTCCGCGGCGCCCACATCTCGGGCAACTCCGATCTCGTGCCGGTCTTCTACGAGGACATGATGTCGTTCTGGACCGAGGTCATGGCCCCGACTCCCTGGGCCGCTGCGCCACGGGATTGAGGACGAGTCGGACTTTGGAGGTCCCATATCGCCATCAATCTCGGATCGGACTCAATCAAAGTCTGGATTTAGTCCAGAATAGTTGCTATAGTGGCGGCCATGATCCATGACGCCCGGCAGCTGCTTCGGGACCACAGCCTCCAGGTGACCGCCCAGCGGCTGGCCGTGCTGACCGCGGTGTCGGCCCGCCCCCACGCCACCGCCGACGATCTCGTCGGAGATGTGCGGGCCAGCATCGGCTCCGTCTCTCGGCAGGCGGTGTTCGACGCGCTGGGTGTGCTGGCCGACAAGGGCCTGATCCGGCGCATCCAGCCGGCCCGGTCGCCGGCCCGCTACGAGGACCGGGTCGACGACAACCACCACCACCTGGTGTGCCGCGAGTGCGGCCGTATGGTCGACGTCGACTGCGCGGCCGGCTACCGGCCGTGCCTGGAGGTCGACGACGACTTCGGCTTCGACATCGACGAGGCCGAGGTCATCTACTGGGGCTGCTGCCCCGCCTGCCGGAAAGCGCCCGTCGCCGCCGGCCAGGACACTTGAGGTCGACACCATCAACCCCCCAACAGCCAAGGAGCACTGATGACCACCCAAGACACCAGTCCCGCTGCCGAAGCCGCGCCCGCCGGAGGGTGCCCCGTGCTGCACCAGACGCCTGCGGCCATGGGCTCGCTGGCCAACCAGCACTGGTGGCCCGAGCAGTTGAACCTGCGGCCGCTGAACAAGAACTCCGCCCAGATCGACCCGATGGGCGACGGCTTCGACTACGCCGCCGAGTTCAACAGCCTCGACCTCGCCGCAGTGAAGGCCGACCTCGCCGACGTGCTGACCACGTCGCAGGACTGGTGGCCGGCCGACTACGGCCACTACGGGCCGCTGATCATCCGCATGACGTGGCACAGCGCCGGCACCTACCGCATCCACGACGGGCGGGGCGGCGGCGGCTCGGGCACCCACCGGTTCGCGCCGCTCAACAGCTGGCCCGACAACGCCAACCTCGACAAGGCCCGCCGGGTGCTGTGGCCGGTGAAGCAGAAGTACGGCCGCAAGATCTCGTGGGCCGACCTGATGATCCTGGCCGGCAACGTGGCTCTGGAGTCGATGGGCTTCAAGACGTTCGGCTTCGGCGGCGGCCGGGTGGACGTGTGGGAGCCCGAGGAGGACGTCTACTGGGGCCCCGAGACCGGCTGGCTCGACGACGAGCGCTACAGCGGCGACCGGGAGCTCGCCGACCCGCTCGGCGCGGTCCAGATGGGCCTCATCTACGTGAACCCCGAGGGCCCCAACGGCACGCCCGACCCGCTGGCCGCGGCCCGCGACATCCGAGAGACGTTCGCGCGCATGGCCATGGACGACGCCGAGACGGTGGCGCTGATCGCCGGGGGCCACACCTTCGGCAAGACGCACGGCGCGGCCGACGGCGACCAGTACGTCGGCCCCGAGCCCGAGGGTGCCGGCCTGGAGGAGCAGGGCCTGGGCTGGACCAGCACCTTCGGCACCGGTGTGGGCGGCGACTCGATCACCAGCGGCCTGGAGGGCGCCTGGACCCCTACCCCGGTGGCGTGGGACAACTCCTTCTTCGAGACCCTGTTCGCCTACGAGTGGGAGCTGACCAAGAGCCCCGCCGGGGCCTGGCAGTGGGTTCCCGTCGACGGCGGCGGGGCCGGCACCGTGCCCGACGCCCACGACCCGTCGAAGAGCCACACCCCGGTGATGCTGACCACCGACCTGTCGCTGCGCATGGACCCGGACTACGAGCCGATCTCACGGCGCTTCCTGGAGAACCCCGACGAGTTCGCCGACGCCTTCGCCCGGGCGTGGTTCAAGCTGGTGCACCGCGACATGGGGCCGGTGGCCCGGTACCTGGGTCCGGAGGTCCCCGACGAGGAGTTGATCTGGCAGGACCCCGTCCCCGCCGTCGACCACGACCTGGTGGACGACGCCGACGTGGCCGCCCTCAAGGCTCAGATCCTGGAGTCCGGGCTCTCTGTGTCGCAGCTGGTGGCGGCCGCCTGGGCGTCGGCGTCGACGTTCCGCGACAGCGACATGCGCGGCGGGGCCAACGGCGCCCGTGTCCGGCTCGCCCCGCAGATCGACTGGGAGGCCAACGATCCGGCGTCTCTGGCCGAGGTGCTGGACGCGCTGGAGGGCATCCAGGCCGGGTTCAACCGCACTTCGGAGGCCGGCAAGCGGGTGTCGCAGGCCGATCTGATCGTGCTCGGCGGCGGCGCGGCCGTCGAGGAGGCCGCCCGGCGTGCCGGGGTCGAGGTCACGGTCCCCTTCTCGCCGGGGCGCACCGACGCCTCGCCGGAGCAGACCGACGTCGAGTCGTTCGCGGTGCTGGAGCCGACCGCCGACGGGTTCCGCAACTACTGGCGCTCCGGCGACAAGCGCCGTCCCGAGACGGTGCTGGTCGACAAGGCCAGCCTGCTGTCGCTGACCGCCCCGGAGATGACGGTGCTGGTCGGCGGCATGCGGGCCCTGGGAACGAACTCGGCGGGATCGTCGCTGGGCGTGCTCACCGGCCGGGCCGGGACGCTGACCAACGACTTCTTCGTGAACCTGCTCGACATGGGCACCGAGTGGCGGGTGTCGGAGACCGAGCACGTCTACGAGGGCCGCGACCGCGACAGCGGCGAGCTCCGCTGGACGGCCACCGCGGTCGACCTGGTGTTCGGCTCGAACTCGCAGCTGCGGGCCATCGCCGAGGTCTACGGATCCGACGACGCGCAGGAGAAGTTCGTGCACGACTTCGTGGCCGCCTGGCACAAGGTCATGAACCTGGACCGCTTCGACCTGTCCTGACACCCCAGCCCAACCTGATCACCCCGAAATTGGCGACGATCTGGGCACTAGACACCCAATATCGCCATCAATTTGGAGGCGGCGCCGTCTATAGCCGCTGGCGGTAGCACGCCTACCCTTGTGGGCCATGCAGGACGGCAGGATCGCGCTGGTGACCGGCGCCGGCAGCGGCGTGGGCCGGGCGGCCGCGGTGGCCCTGGCCCGCGACGGCTGGCATTTGGTGGCGGTGGGCCGGCGGGCTGACCCGCTGGCCGAGACGGTGGCGGAGTGCGAGCGCGAGGGCGGGTCCGGCTCGGCCGTGACGGCAGACGTGAGCGACCCGGCCTCGGTCGAGTCCCTGTTCGAGAAGGTGCGCGCCGATCACGGCCGCCTCGACCTGCTGTTCAACAACGCGGGCACGGCCGCCCCGCCGGTGCCGGTCGACGAGCTCGACGTCTCGCAGTGGCAGCGGGTGGTGGATGTGAACCTCACCGGCTCGTTCCTGTGCGCCCGGCAGGCGTTCGGGCTGATGAAGACCCAGGACCCCGCCGGGGGGCGGATTATCAACAACGGGTCGGTGTCGGCCCACGTGCCCCGGCTCAACAGCGCCCCGTACACGGCCACCAAGCACGCCATAACCGGGCTGACCAAGTCGCTGTCGCTCGACGGCCGGCCCTTCGGCATCACCTGCGGCCAGATCGACATCGGCAACGCCCTGACCCCCCTCACCACCCGCATGCAAGAAGGGGCGCTCCAGGCCGACGGCAGCATCCGGCCGGAGCCGACCATGGACGCGGCCGACGTCGGCCGGGCCGTGGCCTACATGGCCGGCCTTCCCGCCGACGCCAACGTGCTGACGATGACGGTGATGGCCAACGGCATGCCGTTCATCGGTCGGGGCTGACGGTGTCCTTGGCCGTCGACCCCAGCCCACTTCCCCTGGTTTGCGGGGGCTGATCTCGTTGCCGTCGGCGGTCACCCGCTCGCTCCTCGTAGGCCGGAGCTGACGCTCGTGCGGGTGCTCATTACCGGCGGCGCGGGCATGCTCGGCCGCAAGCTGACCGGGAGGCTCCTGGATCGGGGCCATCTGCGGGGCGAGAGCATCGGTGCCATCGACCTCGTCGACTTGGCCGAGGTCCGGGCTGAATCGGAGGTCTGTACCGCCCATGTGGCCGACTTGTCCCGCCCGGGCGAGGCCGAGTCACTCATCTCGATGGGCCCCGATGTTGTGTTCCACCTAGCTGCGGTGGTCTCCGGCGAGGCCGAGGCTGACTTCGACAAGGGCATGGCGGTGAACCTCGACGGCACCCGACGGCTGTTCGACGCCATCCGGCTCTCCCCCATCACGCCCCGAGTGGTCTACGCGTCGTCGATAGCGGTGTTCGGCGCGCCGTTCCCTGATCCCATTCTCGACGACTTCCATCCCGCCCCGCTCACCTCCTACGGCACCCAGAAGCTGATCGGCGAGGCCCTGTTGGCCGACTACTCCCGGCGGGGGTTCTTCGACGGGATCGGGATCCGGTTCCCGACGGTCAGCGTCCGTCCCGGCGCGCCCAACGCGGCCGCGTCGGGCTTCTTCTCGGGCATCATCCGCGAGCCGCTCAACGGGTTGGAGGCAAGGCTGCCGGTCGGGCGCGACGTGTGCCATCCTCACGCCAGCCCCCGGGCCGCGGTCGGGTTCCTGGTCCACGCCGCCGAGTTGGACACCTCGCGCCTAGAAGGGTGCCGCAACCTCACCATGCCGGGCGTGGCGGTAACGGTCGGCGAGCAGATCGAGGCTCTAGAGCGGGTGGCCGGCTCCGAAGCACTGGCGTTGATCGTCGAGTCACCCGACCCTGCCGTGGCCGAGATCGTCGCCGGCTGGCCCACCCGCTTCGACACCGCCCGAGCCACCGCGCTGGGTTTCATGGCCGAGGACAGCTACGACGACATCATCCGCGCCTACATCGAGGATGACTTGAATTGAGGACGTTTGAGGCCGCGGGAACTGCCGTCAGCCCCGAGTCCTGGCCGGGTCCGCTTCGACGATCGCGGTGACGGTCTTGCGGCCGAGCCCGGACGCCTCGGCGATCTGCCTCAACGAGGCGCCAGCCCGGTGGGCGACCCGGATCATGTCGTCGCGGATGGCGATCTCCCGGCCGGCCCGCTCCGCACTCAGGCCGACCACCGCAAGAGCGGCACCGACTTCATGGTCGAGGCCGGATCGGTACTTCTCCATTCTCGCGATCGCGGCGGACACGTCCGCTTCGATATAGCTCATTGCTCCTCCTGAAGGCCCGCGGCCAGCTTGTCTCGGATGCTCAGGAGGGTCGCGATGCGCGGCGTCGGTTCGCCGAACGTCTCGTCGACGTTGAGATGCGCGACGACCATCCCCATCAGCTCCAGCGCTTCGATGCGCTCCAGTTCTACACGCACCATTGGCCCGTAGTGTACCGCTGGTGGCTCATATCGGACCACCCAGCATCAGATTGCGTCGAGGACACTCACTGTCGGGAGCGATCAGAGCTTGGCGACGATCTTTTCGAGGGTGTTCCAGTTGCGGGCCGTGGCGACGACGTCAAATCGCTTCTCGAGGTACGCATACGAGAGGGTCATCGCCTTCACGCCATCGGGGGTCCAAACGTAGGCATCGACACCCTCGATCGCGATGACCTCGGGGCTATGGTCCTCCCCGAGCAGCGCCTCTACCATCTCGGGATCAGGGTCCTGCGAAAGAAGGTCACCAGGAAGCGCGACGGGTCGGTGACGACTTCCCGTAACGGATTGCGCTCAAGCACCGCTCGCACCTGCTCCGCTGTTCGCACCAGGCAGGCAACGTCGACGTCGAACTCGTCGCGTAACAGGCGCTGCATAGCCCCAGCGACTTCGTCGCGACAGTCCTGCTCGGTTGAGACGATCACGTTGCCGCTCTGCAGGATGGTGGCCACGTCGCGGTAGCCCGCGTCAGCCAGCTTCGATCTGAGTTCCGCCATCGGCACTCGATTGCGAGTCCCGACATTGATGCCCCGCGGCATCACCAGATAGCGCTCAGTCACTGTTCAGCCTCCGGGGTGCGGGCGAGGAAGCGTTCGAGGTGGCCGGCGAGAACTTCGGGCTGGTCGATCGGGATGAGCGTGCGGCTGTCGTCGACCCAGACGAGTTCGGCGTTCTCGAAGTGCGAGGCTAGGCGCTCAGCGTGCTCGGGTAGCATCAGCCTGTCTTCGCGGGCCCACACGACGAGGACGGATCCCGTGAAGGCGCGCTGCTGGTCGGCCCATTCGAGCAACTGTGGCTTCTTCGGCACGCTGCGCAGGTACTTGTCGAGGTCGCGCCGCACCCTTGGGTTGTGGCGCAGCAGCTCGATCCAGTTCATGAACTGTTCGTTGGGTACCCGCTTCTTCGACAGACCGCCGAAGGTGACCGGAAGGTGCCGCAGCAGGCGCGGGCGAAGAAGCTGCGACGTGAGGAAGGTGCCGCCCGGCAACGACGCGTTGAGGCACAGGAGCCGCCCCGGAAGGCCCGGCGGATAGTTGTCGAAGGCCTCGCACGACACGAGCACCAGCCTGCCGACGCGGTCCGAGCCGCCGGGGGCGATCACGAGTTGGGCACCGCCCCAGTCGTTGCACACCAACGTGACATCGTCCAGGTCGAGTTCGACGAGGAAGCCGGCGATCAGCTTGGCCAGCGATGCGAGGTCCAGCTCGGCGTCATCGGGCATCGGCGTGCGGTGGGCGCCGAAGGGAAGCTCGGGGACGATGCAGCGGTAGCGGTCGCGCAGCCTGTCTACGACGTCGTCCCACAGGGTGCCGTTCATCAGCACCCCGTGCAGTAACACCACCACCGGCCCGTCCCCGCCGGTGTCGGAGTACATGAGGCCGGCAGACGAGGGTCCTACCAATTGCATCGAAAGATCGCCTCCCGACGGCTGCCCCGTTCCATGACAACCCTATGCCCCGTCTACGTCGGACCAGGGTTGTGCATCGCGGCTCCACTGACTTGAGCCATGGCTCGATCCGGGCCTGGTAGGCGCCGTCGACGCGCTTTCGCAGCTGGACTTCGGTTACGTCGCCGGACTCGGTCTTGATGGCTCCCGGTTCCGCGCCGGTCGGGCCATTCAGCTATCAGCGGTCCTCGCCACCGGTGTTGGCCGGCGGCGCACACTGAGGCTGCGTGGTCAGACTGGTCTGACGTTGCGAGCTTCGTCTCCCTTGCGACCGGGCCCGATGTCGAATTCGACTATCTGCCCTTCGTCAAGGCTTCTGTAGTTCTCGCCAACGATGTTGGAATAGTGGACGAACACGTCGTCCCCATCGTCACGCGAGATGAAGCCGAAGCCTTTCTGGCTGTTGAAGAACTTGACGGTTCCTCGCACTGATTCTCACTCCTGACAGCCGGGCTCCGTGCCCAGCGAAGAAATGAGTCTACTGAGGCCGGCGCCGGACCAGTTGAGGACCCTGACCAACGACCTGCGTCAGCGGACGTCTCCTTCTTGCAAGACTGCCTGCGCAGCGGGTCAGTGGTTGTGGCGGGGGAGGTCCTTGGTGCGGGAGGCGTCCTGGTGCTTCAGCGCACGGATTCCTGACTCAGGACACTAGGGGCGCCGGCGTGAGTTCGGCGAGGTTCCTGCGGGCACCTCCAGGGCGCGGTCCCGGCGCGGCCCGGGCAGAATGTGGTCCTGATGGCAGAGACGAGTGAGTTGACCCTGCTGGATCCCTACGCCTACGTCGAGGGGTGTCCCCACGCTCGTCTGGCTGAGCTGCGGGAGGCCGGCACCACCAGCTGGCAGCCGGGAACGTTCGATCCCAGCACGTCGCAGCCGGAGGTGCTGGGGGCGTGGTTCGTGCACCGCTACGAGGAGGTCAAGTCGGTGCTGCGGGACCCGGCGACGTTCTCGTCGCAGCGCCGGACCGCGCTGCTGGTCGACCCCGATCCCGACCGGGTCGAGGCCATGTCGAACATGTTGATCAACATGGATCCCCCCAAGCACAGCCAGTACCGCAGGCTGGTGGCGGCCATCTTCACGCCCCGCCGGGTGGAGGCGCTGCGTCCCCGGGTGGAGGTGATCGCCAAGCAGGCAATCGACAGGATCGCGCCGAACGGAACCGCCGACGGCATCAACGACATCGCGGCCCCGATGCCGATGCGGGTCATCGCGGAGCTGCTGGGCGTTCCCGAGCGCAGCGAGCAGATCTTCGACATCTCCAACCGGATGGTCGGCGCGGTGGACGGAGGCCCGGCCACGCGGCACGCGAGGTCGTTGGAGGCTGCTCTGGAGATCCACCTGCTCGGCCAGGAGATCGCCCGCGAGAAGCGGGGCTCCGACGACGGCACGGTGATGTCGGCCTACGTCAACGGCACCCTCGAGGGCGTCGAGGGGGATCAGCGGGGCGCCACCGACGAGGAGGCCGGCTGGTTCCTGATGCTGATGTCGGTCGGCGGGAACGAGACGGTGCGCACCGCCACCGCTCAGGCCATCCGCATCCTGGCGGAGTGGCCCGAACAGCGCGACCTGCTGGTGTCGGACCTGGACCGCCACATTCCGGGCGCGGTGGAGGAGATCCTCAGGTACCGGGCGCCGCTGCGGAACATTCGCCGCACCGCGGCCGCCGACACCGAGATCGACGGTCAGGCGGTCGACGAGGGCGGCAAGGTGGTGTGCAGCTTCACCGCGGCGCTGCGCGACCCCCGGGTGTTCGACGAGCCCGACGTGTTCGACATCAGCCGCGAGCAGCCCCGCACCCAGCTGGCGTTCGGCTTCGGGGAGCACTACTGCCTGGGTGCCAACCTGGCCCGGCTACAGCTCCAGGTGATCCTGCGCGAGATCTACAGCCGCATCCCCGACATCCATCCCTCAGGCGAGGTAGTGCACCAGCCCACGGCCCTGTTCGCGGGCCTGCTGAGCATGCCGGTGGCCTTCACCCCCGAGACCTGAACGCGGACCGGGCCACCAGCCGCGTCGACCTCAGGGTTCGCCGCCGGACCAGTCGGCGTAGCCCGCAGCTCCGTCGGCCTTGGTGACCCGGTCGCCCACGCGGATGGCGCCGGGCTTCACGACCCGGGTGTTGACGCCCCGGAGCCTGAGGCTCATGCCGGTCTCGGAGTTGACCCAGCGCATGGCGGCGAGGCCGAACCGCTGGACGAACTTGCCGCACCCGGTGTGGGGCACGCCGGTGACCTCGAGCTGTGCCTCGCCGACGGCCAGGCGGGTGCCCTCGGGCAGGTTGTCGTGGCTGAGGTCGAGATCGGCGTAGAGCTGGTCACCGGCTCGCGGCCAGAGATCGACCGGTCCGGCGATCACGTCCAGCACCCGTGAGTTCATGATGGTCACCTGGGCGAGGACGTCGGCACGGCCGTCCGGGGTGCGAGGATTGCCCCGCGGCGCCCACGTGTCCCCCACCAGGCCCGACTCGGGGTCGAGGACGCCCTCGTCGATGGGCTCGCGCTCGTCCACGCCGGGGCGCCGGACGATCAGCCGCAGCTCGCCGCTGTCGGACGGCGCGCCGCGGACATGCTCCAGGCCGGCGTCGAGTTCCTCGGGGGTGCGGTGCGTCATGTACGCACAGGCTACGGCTACCGGCCGTTGACGGAGGCGAACGGGGTGTCGATCTCCGCCGACCATTCGGTGCGCCACGACGCCTTGGTGGTGTCGTCGGTCCAGGAGGCGTTCGATCCCGTTGAGGGCCGTCTCCTTGAGGGTGCTGAGGCTGAGGCCCGTCTCTCGGTGCAGGCGCACGTACTCGTTGGCGAGGGCGTCGCCTCGCTGGTCTGTCACAGCACCTACATCGACAATCTCGGTGAGGGCGCCTTCGATCCCAACGAATTCCTACGTAGCACCTGCTCCCAGGTCGGCGGGACCATCGGCGTGCAGTTCGGAATCGCCTTCGAGCTGATCCCGGTGTGACAGGTGATGGCGCCCGACCGGACGCCTGTCATCGTCGGAGTGTCCGTCGCGGCACCGCGCGATTCGGATGCACTCAGCGAGCCGGTTTCGCTGATGATCGACGCGGCTCGGGCCGCAGCCGATGACAGCGGGGTTTCAGGCATCGCCGCGCGGGTCGACTTGGTAGCGGTGGCGAGCGGGTTGTGGAGCCATCGCAATCCCGGGCACTGGATCGCTCGGGCCATAGGCGCCGACGCCCGCACGATGTTGACCACCATCGGCGGGCAGACGCCGGTTGCGCTGCTCGCCGACATCGCCGAATGCATCCAGCGGGGCGTGGTCGGCGCGGCGCTGATCATTGGAGGCGAGTGCACCCGGTTCCGCCACAGGGCGAGGCGACGCGGCGTCGACGCCCCTCGGCACGACGACACCGAGCCCCGCCCGATGAGGTGTGGGGGTCGCCGCTGGTGATCGGCGTTCCGGGGGCAGAAGCCGCCGCCGGTCTGGTGCACGGAGGCGGTGGCATGGCGGCCAAGCACGCTCTAGGCCTGCTGTCAGCTTCCCCACCGGCCGAGCCGTTCGTCACCTCCCGCCAGACCCCAGAACTGCATCCCCGCGACCTGGCCGCCCCCGACCGCAACGGCCCGGCTGTGATCGACGGGGTGACCGTGGATTACCTCCAGGAGTCCCGGGCCATCATCGCGCTGGTCCGCTTCGACGACGGCAGCCGAGCCTGGGCCACCGCCCGAGACCAAGCGACCGGCGACACGGTCACCACCACCGAGACAGTCGGCGCAGCGGCCGAACTCCGAGGAGGTCAACTGCTCCTCAGCTGAGCACGCCCCCGGCCTATATGCATATGCGCATCGGTGTGTATGATGAAGGTATGCAGAAGCAGCGGGTGACGGTCACGGTGGATGAGGAACTGCTCCAGGAGGCGAGTACTGCTGTGAGCGAGGGGCGTTCACGCTCGGTCAGCGAGTGGATCGGCGAGGCGATGGCTCAGCGTCGTGACCGGGACCAGCGACTGGCCGTGCTGCGCCGTCTGGTGTCGGAGTACGAGGCCGAGCATGGCGTGATCTCCGACGACGAGATCGAGGAGCAGGCCCAGCGGGACCGGGACGCGGCCGCCTCGCTGAGGATCGCCGCCCGGCGGGCAGGATGAGCGACATCCTGGATTCGGGCGCTCTCATTGCGCTCGAGGCCGATGATCGCCGCATGTGGCGCCGCCTCAAGGCCGCTCTGCAGGCTGAGAGCCCTCCGAGGACCCACGGTGGCATCGTCGCCCAGGTGTGGCGCGGCGGTGCCGGCCGCCAGGCGCGCCTCGCCAAGGCGCTAGGAGCTGTCGAGGTCGTTCCTCTGGACGAGGGGCTGGGACGGCGCGCCGGGGTCTTGCTGGCTCGCTGCGGCCTCACGGACGCAATCGACGCGGCACTGGTCTCCCTGGCCGGCCACGGTGATCAGATCTTCACGACAGATCCCGACGACATCGCCGCGCTGGCCGCCGCCAGCAACCGGCGAATCGACGTAATCCCGGTCTGACCCCCGCCATCCGCGCCACCTACCGAAGACATGCCCCACCATTTCCGGTCAACCGGGAAGGCGGGAAGCGACGGGCTAGGGGGCCGGGCCGGTGCTTTGGCGTACTACTAGCTCGGGCGTGATGTGGACGTCGTCGGCGCAGGCCGGGTCGTCGATCACCTTGAGCAGCTGGGTGATCAGCTCGCGTCCGAGGGTCTGGGGCGAGTGCCGCAGCGTGGTGAGGGGCGGTGACATGAAGCGGGCGGCGTGGATGTCGTCGAACCCGACGATGCTCAGACCACGCGGCACGTCGAGACCGTGGGAGGCGGCCGCTCGCAGGGCGCCCATGGCGAGCAGGTCGTTGAAGGCGACCAGCGCCGATGGCGGGTCGGGGTCGTCGAGCAGCTGGCTGGTGGCCTCGGCCGCGGCGTCCTCCCTGAAGCCGCTCGGGATGATGTGAGCCGGCTCAGCCTCGATCCCATGGTCGGCCAGGGACCGGTGGAACGACGCGATCCGCTGTCCGGCGATGGCGTGTTCCAGCGGCTCGGCCAGGCAGCCGATCCGGCGGTGGCCCAGGGCGACCAGATGGTCGACGGCGGGGCGGAGGCAGTCGATCGTCTCGTTCACGGCCGGATGGCCGCCGAGGCCGTCGATCCGCCCGAAGGTGACGAACGGGACGTGCTGCTCGCGCAGGTACCGGACGCGGGGATCGTCCTTGGCCGCCCGCAGCACGACGAAGCCGTCGACGCGCTTGGATGCGACCGCCCGCTCGTAGGACACCGTCGGGTCCTCGTCCACCAGCGGGGTGGAGAGCTGGAGCTCGCAGCCGTTGCGGGCCGCCTCGTCGACCAGCGCCGCGAGGAGCTCTCCGAAGTAGGGGTCGGAGAAGCGCTGGCTCCTGGTGGCGAGCACCAGGCCGATCGAGTTGGTTCGGGTGCCGGGCATCTTGAGCCGTCTGGCCTCGAGGTTGGGGGTGTACCCGATCCGGGCCGCCGCCTCGGTCACCCGGGCCCTGGTGCGGGCCGACACGTCGTAGCGGCCGTTCAGCGCACGCGAGGTCTGGGTGACGGACAGGCCCGTCTCCCTGGCAACGTCCCGCAGTGTCGGTCGCTTCATGGCCCTCACTCGAGTTCCCCGGTCCCGGGATCGGCTCGACGACCCCGTGAGTCTTTCGCCGTATTCCGCTTGACAGCAGATTCGGCTCGCGCTATATTTCGTCCCACTATATTTCCGAAACGTTTCGGAAAGCAAGTGTCCATCACACAGCGCTCATCAACCTTGAGTGCCGGAGGAGGGAAGGAACCATGAACCGACGACACGAGTCACGCGGAGGCAAGGGGCGGCTCTGGCTGCTCCTGGCCGCGGTAGTCGCCGTCTTCGCGATGGTCGCCGCGGGATGCGGCGACGATGACGACGACGGCGCGGCGGCGCCCGCGACCACCGCCGCCCCCGAAGCCCCGGACGCAGACGACGAGCCGGCGACCACCGCCGCCCCCGAGGCCCCGGCCGCGGACGACCAACCCGAGCCGGAGCCCGAGGTGATGGCGATGGCCGACGGCTCGGGTGCATCGTTCGTCAGCACGCAGTTCGTGCCCGTCGAGGAGGCCGAGAAGCTGCGGTCCATCCTGGCCCCGGGCGACATCGACTTCACCGGCGGAGAGGCGGGCCCGACCATCGACCAGATCCTCGCCGGCGCCGGCGCCATCGACGTGCTCGGAGCGCTGCACGGAACGTTCCCGCCGCTGGCCAACGAGGACGCCCTCACCAACATGATCGACGTGCTCGACGACCTCAGCGCGGACCGCTCGTTCGCTCCGTCGTTCGTCGAGTCCGGCCTGCTGGGATCCGACGACTTCCTGGCGTACGTCCCCTGGGCACAGGCGACCTACATCATGGCGGCCAACAACCAGGCGCTCGGCTACCTGCCCGCGGGCGCCGACATCGACAACCTCGCCTGGGAGGACCTCGCGGCCTGGTGCCAGGCCATCATGGACGGCGAGGGACGGCCCCTGTGCGGCCTCCCCAACGCCGGCCTGTTCCACCGCTTCCTCGAGGGTTACCTGTGGCCCTCGTTCACCGGCGGGATGGTCTCTGAGTTCCGCAGCGCCGAGGCGGCCGGCATGCTCGCATGGGCACGCGACTCGCTGTGGCCGACCATGCACCCCGAGTCGATCAACTACGAGTTCATGCAGGAGCCGCTGCTGGCCGGCGAGGTGTGGGTGGCCTTCGACCACGTCGCCCGCCTGATCGACGCCTTCAGCACCGAGCCCGACACGTTCGTGGCCTTCCCGACCCCGTCGGGTCCCGCGGGCCGCGGGTTCATGCCCGTGATCGTCGGCCTCGGCATCCCGGCCGACGCCCCGAACCCCGACGAGGGCGTCGCCGTCATCGAGTACCTGACCCGACCCGACATCCAGGGACAGGTTCTCGCCGAACTGGCCTTCTTCCCCGTCGTCGAGGGGGTTGACACCTCCTCGCTGCCGGCCGGGGTGGCCATCGAGGCCGCGGCGGTCGAGAAGCTGGCCAACGCTCCCGACGCGCTGGCGGCGCTGCTGCCCGTCGGACTCGGCGAGCGCGGCGGCGAGATCAACCAGATCTTCCGCAACGCCTTCGACCGGGTCGTGTTCGACGGATCCGACGTCGCCACCGTGCTCAACGAGGAGGGCGACGCCCTCCAGGCGCTGATGAACGAGACGGGCGCCCCGTGCTGGGCGCCTGATCCGGCCAGCGACGGGCCCTGCGTCGTCAACCCCGCAGGCTGATCCCCTGCGTGGCCTCTCGCTCCGGCGGGCGTCGGAGCGAGAGGCCACCTACTCTCCGATGGTGACCACCGACATGGGCCTTAGGTGATGAGAGTCAGAGCCTGGCGACGCCACATGGTTCCGTACTTGCTGATCGCGCCGGCGATCGTGTACCTCGCGCTCTTCTTCGCCTACCCGATGTACGAGGGGCTGGTGCTGGCCGTCTACGACGACGACGCCCTGCTGCCGGTGCGGGCCGAGCCGACGCTCGACTCAGCGGAGGTCGCCGAGGTCCCCCAGGGCACCGCGCTGACGATCCTCGACCGTCAGAGCCAGGCCATGATCGAGGACGGGGCCGGCGACCTGCTCACCGAGCAGTGGTTCCGCGTGAACGGCGCCGGCGCGGCGGGCTCGACCGTGGACGGGTGGGTGTCCGAGGCCCGCATCCGGGTGCGGGAGGAGGACGCCGCGGGCAATCCCCTGGCCGGCACGGTGCGCCCCAGGCTGGGCCAGTCGGCCGATCCCTTGACCGACGTGCACGCCGAGCCCAACGACCGCAGCGGCGTGGTCGGCCAACTCGAGCAGCGAGCGCCCGTCGCGATCACCGAGGTGGCCATCCTGGAGGTCTGGTTCCTGGTGCAGCCGGCCGACGACCCGGGCGAGGCTGCCGGGTGGGCGCCGTCCCGATACCTCCAGGTGTTCGACGACGGCGAGCGCGGCCGGGTGCACCGGGGAACGGCCGGCGAGTTCACCACCGCGTTCATCGAGCGCATGGTCGACGACCGGTTCTTCGGGCCGGCCCTGCGCACCACGCTGCTGCTCATGGTCCTGATAATCCCGGCCCAGCTGGCGTTGGCGCTGGTCATGGCCCTGGTCATTCACGCCCGCATCCGGCTCAGTTCCGGCTTCCTGTACGTCTTCACGTTGCCGATCGGGATGAGCGACCTGGCCGCGGGCATCCTGTTCTTCTCGCTCTTCACCGGCAACGGGATGATCAACAGCATCCTCGAGGGCCTCGGCGTCATCGACGGGCCGTTCGCGTTCTTGACCGCCGAGACCACCAGCTGGATCATCTTCGCCATCGTGCTGGCCGAGCTGTGGAGGGCGACCTCCATCGTCATGGTGATCCTGGTGGCCGGCCTTCAGGCCATCCCCGACGAGACGCTGGAGGCCGCCGAGCTGTTCGGGGCGAGCTACTGGCAGCGGGTGCGCCACATCATGCTGCCGCTGCTGCGGCCCAGCATCCAGGTGGCGCTGATCCTGCGCACGATCCTGGCCCTCCAGGTCTTCGCGGTGGTGATCGCCCTCAGCGGAGGCGACGTCGTCACCGTGCTGGCCCACGAGTCGTACCGCCAGTACTTCGAGCTGCGCAACGACAACGTGGCGTCGGCCTACGCCCTGTTCATCCTGTTGCTGTCGATCGCCAGCGCCGTCTTCTACCTCCGGTCCGTCCGCGCCGAGTCGGAGGTCCGGCCGACATGAGCTCCACTGCTCCCCCCGGCGCCGCCGCCCCCGTCGACGCCGCGGCGACCCTGCCGCCGCTGGACTCGCCCGAGGTGGCCGACATGCACCGGCGCATGCGCAGGCGCGCCGGCCGGGGACGGAGGCTCACCCATGTGGCGGCGGTGCTGATCGCGGCGTGGATCCTGGTGCCGATCTACTTCGTGTTCTCGATGGCGTTCACGACGCAGGAGACGGTGCGGTCCTACCCGAAGAACGTCCTTCCGTTCATCCCCTTCTCGACCGACACCATGCAGTTCTTCCTCGAGTCCGAGGGAGTGCTGCGGGGCCTGTGGAACAGCATCGTGGTGGCCGTCATCACTCTGGTCCTGTCGACGGCCATCTCCATCCCGGCCGGCTACGCCATCGCCCGCTACCTGTTCCGGGGCCGCGACCTCTTCCGGCTGTCGGTGCTGGCCGTGCGGGCCTTCCCGATCGTGGTGCTGTCGATCCCGCTTGCGGTGCTGTTTTTGCGGGCCGGAGTGTTCGACAGCCTCTACAGCCTGGCTCTGATGCACACGGCGCTGGCCCTGCCCACGTCCATCCTCGTCATTTCCAGCGTGTTCGCCAGCGTGCCCTACGAGCTGGAGGAGGCCGGCCAGGTCTTCGGGGCGACCCCGTTCCAGTCGTTCCGCCACATCGTCGTGCCGCTGGTGCTGCCCGGCATAGCGGCCTCGGGCCTGTTCACGTTCGTGCTCTCGTGGAACGAGGTCTTCGCCGCGGCCGTGCTCACGCTCGACAACCGCACGCTGCCGGCGCTGGTCCTGACCTCGCTGGCCAACTCCCCCGACGCGTTCCAGTTCGCGGGGAGCTTCTTCCTGATGGTCCCGTCGATCGTCTTCATGTTCTTCATCCGCCGGTACCTGTTCAACATGTGGGGACAGGTCAGCAAGTGACTGGAGGGCGCCGTGGCTGAGATCCGGCTAGAGCAGGTCACCAAGCGCTTCGGCGACAAGGTCGCCGTGCACGACACCAGCCTGACGATCGCGGACCGCGAGTTCCTGGTGCTGCTGGGGCCGAGCGGCTGCGGCAAGACGACCCTGCTGCGAGCCATCGCTGGACTGGGCATGGCCGACTCCGGTCGCATAACCATCGGCGGCCGCGACGTCACCTACCTGCCTCCGGGCCAGCGGCAGATCTCGATGGTGTTCCAGAGCTATGCGATCTTCCCCCACATGACGGTGCGCGACAACATCGGCTTCGGCCTGCAGATGAGCAAGGTCGACAAGGCCGAGATCAGCCGCCGGGTCAACAGCGCGGCCGAGCTGCTGCACATCGAGGACCTGCTCGACCGCAGGCCCAGCGCGATGAGCGGCGGCCAGCGCCAGCGGGTGGCCGTGGCCCGGGCGCTGGCCATGGAGGCCAAGGTCCTGTTGATGGACGAGCCGTTGAGCAACCTCGACGCGCTGCTGAGGCTGGAGATGCGAGCGGAGCTCAAGCGGCTGCTGGCCGACGTCGACGCCACCACCGTCTACGTGACCCACGACCAGATCGAGGCCCTCAGCATGGGCGACCGGGTGGCGGTCATGCGCGACGGTGAGATCCAGCAGTGCGACGCGCCCAACACGGTGTACGAGTCGCCGTCCAACCGGTTCGTCGGAAGCTTCATCGGCAACCCCCCGATGAACTTCCTGGACGGGACGATCCGGCGCAGCAACGGCGATGTGGTCGTGGCGGTGGCCCATCACGAGTTCTCGCCCGCGGCGGGGATCCGGCCACTCATCGAGGGCTTGCGCGGCGACCGGATCACGCTCGGCATCCGGGCCGAGAACATGGAGACGCTCACAGATCCGGCGCCCGAGACGGTCCCGGTGAGGGTCGAGGTGGTCGAGCCCCTCGGAGCCCAGAACCTGCTGACGGTCCAGGTGGGCGGCCACCGGCTGAAGGTCTCCACCCATCCGACCCTGCCCGTCGCGGTCGACGACGAGCTCCACATCCGGTTCCCCGCCGATCAGATCAGGTGGATCGATCCCGCCACCGACAAGGTGCTCTATAGCCGATGACGAGCGGCCCGGATCGCACAGCTGAAGCCAAGGCAGCCCTGCGGGACAACGACCGCGGCGGGTACACCGTGCCGACCGCCGGGCTCTACCCGTTCCAGTGGAACTGGGACTCGCTGTTCGCGGCCCTCGGCTGGGCCCAGTTCGACACCACGCGGGCCTGGACCGAGATCGAGACCCTCTTCAAGGCGCAGTGGCCTTCGGGAATGGTCCCCCACATCGTGTTCTGGTCCGAGGCGGCCAGCTACTTCCCGGGACCCGACGTCTGGCGGGCCGGCCGGGTCTCGCCGCCCAGTTCGGGCATCTCCCAGCCCCCGGTGGCGGCCACCGTCGTGAGGCGGCTGGCCGAGATCGACCGGCTGCCGCCGCGGTCCCTGTACGAGTCGATCGAGCGCTGGCACCGCTGGTGGCACCGCGCCCGCGACCCCGAGGGCCGGGGGGTGATCGCCGTCTCGCACCCCTGGGAGTCGGGCCGCGACAACCTGCCCGACTGGGACCGGTCGCTGTGCCGCGTCTCTCCCACTCTGAACGGCGACTACTCCCGGCGCGACCTCGACCATGTCGAGCCGGCCATGAGGCCCCACAAGGCCGACTACGACCGCTACCTGGCGCTCGTCGAGCACAGCGCCTCGACCGGGTGGGACGACGACGCGGTGGCGCGGCACTGCCCGTTCTGGGTGGCCGACCCGGGCGTCACCGCCGTGCTGCTGCGGGCCGAGCGCGACCTCGTCTGGCTCGGCGAGGCCCTCGGGGCGGACACCGGCGACGTCCGGCGCCGCATCGACCGCCTCGAGGCCGGGTTCGAGCAGTTCTGGAGCGAGGCGGCCGGCACCTACTGCTCGCTCGACCTGCGGACCGGGGAGCACGCCGAGGCGGGAACGTCGGCGTCGTTCCTCGCTCCCTACGCCGGGATCGACCGCCACGCCGACCGGCTGCTGGAGGAGCTCGGCTCGTGGTCGGAGGCGTGCGCCTACCTGGTCCCGAGCTTCGATCCCCGCCACCGCGACTTCGAGCCGTTGCGCTACTGGCGCGGGCCGGTGTGGTGCATGGTCAACTACATGGTCGCGACGGGGCTGGCCGAGCTGGGGCAGCCGGATTGGGCCGAGCGCCTCAGGGCCGACACCGCCGCGCTGATCACCGCCGGCGGCATTCCGGAGAGCTTCGACCCGATGACCGGAGGACCGGTCGGCGGAAGCAACTTCACTTGGACCGCGGCCCTTTGGCTCGCCTGGGCCGGCAAGCCGCCCAACCCCGACGGCCACAGCGCCCGCTGACACCGGGGAGACGTTCACAGCGCCAAGAGCAGGTTCGACACCAGAGTTGTGAGCGATGCTGCGGTAGTATCGGCATCGGCACTGGGTTGCTCGGCATGCCCGGCGTCGGCAAGTCGGCACTGGCCGCTCACTGGAGCAACTCGGTGGGTGACCAGTTCACGGATGGCGCACTATATGTCGACTTCGCGCCACATGGCCGCGACCCGGTGCCCGACATCAGCGACATACTCGCAAGCCTGCTGCGCGATCTGGGCGTGCAGGACGACGCCATCCCCGCCCGCACGGCTCGCTGCGATGGCGAGGTCGAACTGGCCTGCGACAGCCTCAGACCACGGAATGAACACCGTGTCGGCAACCAACGACAGATCGGTCAGGCCTCGACCGAAAGTGTCGGGCTCATCTTCGTCCACGGTGAAGACGACCTGGATACGAGGGTCGGCGAGAATCTCGTCCAGGAATGTCGAACACCCACAGCATCGAGGCGGGCCCCCGGACAACTACAAGGATCGTGCGCTCACAGGGAAACGTGCGCCACCATTCGGACTCCCCGCCAGCTAGCGCCAGGGTCCACTGCCGGGTCAGGTCGCCGGTTTCAGGCATCGATGCGGATAGTAGCCATCGGGGTTCTCGTCGAACAACAGCCGAGGCTTCGGCCCTCCCGCATTCCCGAGGCTCCCGGGCTCAGACCGCTAGGACGAGTTCGTGGTGAAGGGCTGCCTGGACCTGGTCGACGGTGAGACGGTAGTCGTCGCACACGTCAGCGAGATCCTCGTCGTCCGGCTCGTCAAGTTCCAGCAGGCTGGCGAGTAGATGCGTCGGCACTCTGGTGCCGTCCACGCAGGGAGTCCCTGCTTGTACCGCGGGGTTGATCCAGACGCCCTCCTGGGGCCTCCAGATCGAAGCCATGTTCGTGTCGTCGAACGTGATCGGCTCAAGCAAGGGGTCTATGACGTTCTGGAAGGCCAGCTGGCCCCGCAATCCCGCGTCCTCCCAGTCGTCGGAGATCTTCGCGAAGAACCCCACGCCGACCGTGGCGAGGTCCCTTTCTCACGGGCTTCGATCAGTCGCGCGTCCGTGAGGTCTGGATCTTGGAGCCAGCCGGTGATCTCAGAATGCCAGTTCGCGAGGTAGCCGATGTCCTCGCCGCTGAAGTCCTCGCGTTCGTCGGTCAGGATCCCGTCGACCCGGAGGAGACTCTGCTCAACAGCCGTTCGGCATTCGTCGCGTAGCTGCTGCTGTTCTTCTTCGATCTCCTGTTGGAGTTCGTTGGCGCCACGGCCGCCGCGGCGCTTCAGCTCAGCAATCCTCCGCTCCCACTCGCGCAGCGTCGAGTCGGAGGCGCGCAGGTGGGACCTTCCGGCCGAATCGCCGCGGTGCGGTTAGTGTCAGAGCAGTTCTCACATCCACGCCCTCGAAGTACGCCAGGAACTCTTCGTAGGACAATGCAGTATGGGAGCCGTGCTCCCGCCACAGGGCCGCTAGGTCGGTGCATCTGACACTGGTGATAACGCATGTGCCTAGGAGACCGCTGAGCAAGTCGTCCGGTGGTGGCGGTCAGGCAGGCTGTTTGGTGTGGGCGGGTGGTTGTGGTTGTCGGCCGGCGGCGCCGGTTGGGGTCTCGGCGGGTTGGGGTGGGCGCTGGGGTCGGGGTTTTGGCGGTGGGGGTCGGCGCCGGCGGGGGCCGGGCCGGCCTGGGCGGGTCAGGCGATGGCCCAGTTGGTGCCGTTGTGGTGCAGGCCGAGGCTGGTGAGGCGCGCGAGGTTGACTGCGGCGGCTCGCAGCGTGAGCCAGTGGCGGTTCTTTCGGGCGCCTGTGTAGGGGCATCTTCGGTTGTTTCTGACGAGCCATGCGATGGTGCGCTCGGCCATGGGGCGGTGTTTGGTGTAGGCGTCGTGGAACCGTCGGGTTCTGGCCTGGGCTCGGGCTGCGGCGAGGAGGTCGTGGTGTGGGTGCAGCTTGATGGTTCTGCCGTTGGCGGCGGTGGTGCAGCGGCTGCGCACGGGGCAGCTGCGGCACCTGTTGCCGAAACGGGCGCGGCCTTTGGGGGTTATGGCCACGGTGACCCCGGCGGGGCAGGTGACGATCCCGGCGGCGGTGTCGATGTCGAAGTCGTCGAGGCTGTAGCCGCCTTCGACCGCGGTGCGCAACGGCGGGGGCTTGATGACTGCTTGCATGCCGCTGTCTTCGAGGTGGGCTCGCAGTTCGCCGGTGCCGTAGGCGCTGTCGGCGAGCACCACGGTGCCCGCCGCCTCGCCGGCGAGCAGCCCCGCGGCGGCCTGCGCGTCGGCGGTGTCGCCCGGGGTGAGGTCGACCGCGGTGACCAGCCCGGTGTCGGGCTCCGCGCAGACGTGGGCCTTGTAGCCGTCGCGGTAGCTGTGGGCGCTCTTGTGGGAGTGGCGGGACTCGGGGTCCACCACCGACAGCACCCGCCCAGCAGCGACGCGCCGCGCGACGCGCCACCGGCCCGGCGCGTCGCCGGGCTCGGTGTCCTGGCCCGCCACCAGCGCCAGAAGCCCCAACGCGTCGGCCTGCGCCTCGTCGAGATCGAGATCCTCCGCCGCTCCGATCAGCTCCAACGCATCATCCACCAGCTCGCTGACCAGGCGCTCCACATCAGCGGGGTCGTCCCAGTCCACCTCGGGGCCCGCCGGATCCAGGTTGTGCTCGCGCACCCACACCTCGCCGAGCTGCGGCACCAGCCTGCGCAGCTTTCGCATCTGCACCCGCAGCATCTTCACCGTGCTCTGGCGCGCCACCGCGTCATCGAGCACCGTGGAGTCCAGCACCCGGCGCTGCGACCCCGAGATCGCCCCCGTCGCCGCGACCACCTCGCGCACCGCGTCGAAGACCCGATCGGGCCTGTCGCTGGCCCGCAGCCGGTTGCGCCACAGCACCAGCACCGTCGGATGGAACGCCACATCAGTCAGCGCCAGCCCCGCCGCGGCCTTCCACGCCACATCGGTCTGCAACCTCGCGCACGCCTCGCGATCAGACAGGCCCTCCAGCGCCTGCAGCACCATCACGACCGCCACGACCTCGCCGGGCGCCGAAGGGCGGCCCCGCCCCGACGGGAACAAGTCCTCGAACAACTCGTCTGGGAACAGCCTGCTGCGGTGCTCGGCCAACAGCACATGAACCGACCCCGGCGCAACCAGGTGCCCGCACACCGCCCCCGCGTCCAACAACTCCCGATCCACCGACAACGTGCCCTGCATACCCGCCATCGTCCCACACCCGCCCCACGATCGCGAGCACCCCAACCGGATTACTCAGCAGTCTCCTAGGAGACTAGTGAGCAACTCCCAAATCGCGCAAATCTCAATTGCAAAACCCCAGGTCAGAGGCTTGCATGCTGCTCCAAAATCGCATTACTCAGCAGTCTCCTAGCAGTGCTCGCACCGGGGAGGCTGCATACAGGAGTGCCCGTGTCGGGACCACGATCTTCGGCTCCGTGCGACGCAGTTCAACGGTCTTGACGCCCGCAAGAATGGCTTCCGCGAACCTCGGCCTCAGAGACAGGACAACCATCCGGTCTGGATCAAGGCCCGGCACTTCAGTCGTCATCGCTTCTCATCCTTGCTCTTCCACAAACGAATATGCCCCGCCATTCCCGGCTCAACCGGGAAGGCGGGGAGCAGTGCCCGCGCACTAGCACGGCATCGTGTTCGGCGACGTTAGAGGCTGAAACGTCGCGCGTGCCTGGATCAGTCGGCCAACAGAGAACTGACGAGGCGGTTGAGGCTGACGCCGCTCTCGGCTGCTCGCACCACCAGTTAGCGATGGGTCTCCGGTGGCACGCGCACGAGGAAGCGTCCGCTGTAGGACCTCTCGGTCAACGGTGTGGGGTGCCGCCGTCGACGATTATGTTCTGGCCGGTGGTGTAGGCGCCGTCGGCGGAGGCCAGGTAGGCGTAGGTGCCGGCGATCTCGGTGGGTGAGCCGAGGCGGTTCATGGGGACGATGGGCCAGTTCTCCCGGGCGGCCTGCATGGCCTCCTCGCTGCCCAGCAGCGCCAGCGACATGGGGGTGTCGAGCGGGCCGGGAGGGCGACGTCTCGGGGCGCCCGGACTAAGCGGCCATCCGCATGAGTTGGGCACCGGTCTTGCTGTCGACGTAGGCGTAGCTCTGCGGTGGGCGGAAGGCTCTTGGCTTCGCCCGCAGATCCTCCGAGCGGCCCTCCGCCGGAGACCCACCAGATGATCCTCGCAGGCGCCTCAATGAAGTAGCGCGGCGACATGTAGTAGGTGTTGTCACGGGCGCCGGCCGCTCGAGGATGCAGCTCCATTAGCCGTCCTTGGGGCTCCTCATACCCGAGGATGACGCGGGCGTACTCCGGCCTAATCGGCACGACATAGGTCGAGACGTTTCCACTGAACACCTTCGAGGGCCACGTATACCTCTCGTAGTCTCGGACCAGGTGAGCCGTCAGCCGGTCCCAACCGACTTGATCCAGCTCTGGCGGCAACGCACCGCCTGTTTCATGGATGGCGGTCCGAACGTCTGCCATCCATGCGGACCCCCCAGATCTGAACCCCTCGTCGCGTAGAGCTCGTTCGACTGATGGATGGGTCTGGTCATCCACGACGATGGTCGCCGGTCCGCCACTGGTTTGGCCACATCGTGTGCGCCTCGTAGTCCTTGCGGCACGACAGGCGGATCCCCGCTCGGTGCGGGTTGCGCTTGACGATGCCCTCTACTAGCTCGCCTGCGATCCCCCGCCCCCGCTCGTTGCGATCAACGCACAGATGGGTCAACGAGATGTCTCCCGTCCTGGCCCTCTTCCCGAAGAGCGTGTAGCCCTTGATGACGCCGTCTTCGACGCACGCGAGCACCCTGCCGTCTGCGGCGGCCTGCTTGATCGCTTCGTACGGCAAGAAGCCGAGGGTTGAGCTGTTGGCGTTTCCCAACTCGACGACTCGCTCGTACTGCGGCGAGTCCGGGCTGACTGCCTCAATCATGCTCGACACCATCCAATCCAGCCGACCGGTCCGCTCGGTTTTCCTAGCCATGCCTCAAGTGTCTCACTCCCCTATGACATTTGTTGTATCCCGGTATTCCACGAATGACTCCGGTGGGTCGCCAAGCGTTGGTGATCACGTTGGCGGATGCCAATTGCGGCGACGCGACGGAGAGACTGCCGGACGCAACGTCTCCGCCTGGATCAGTCAGGAAGATCGTGCTGCCGTTTGCCGCCAGGGCCTAGCCGGCCGCCCGGCGACGGCTCTTGAGGTGGTGGAGGGTGTCGGCGAGGCGGGCCAGGCCCTCGAGGATGGTCTCTCCGGCGGCGGCGAAGCTGACCCGCACGAATCCCTCCCCGCCCTGGCCGAACGCCAGCCCGGGCACGACCGCCACCCGGTGCTGCTGCACCAGGTGGGTGGCGAACGCCCACGAGTCGAGGCCGCTGTCGCGGATGTCGATCATGAGGAAGAACGAGCCGCCCGGCTCGACGTAGCGGATGCCTTCGGCGTCGAGCAGCGCGGTGGCCTTCTGGCAGCGCTCGGCGTAGGCGGCGACCATCTCGCCCACGCAGTCCTGGGGCCTTGCAGCGCCTCGGTGGCGCCGTGCATGGAGATGGTGGCCGCGCTGGACACGACCGGCTCCTGCAGCAGCGACAGCTCGCTCACGAAGTCGGCGGGCCCGACGGCGTAGCCGATGCGCCAGCCGGTCATGGCGTAGGTCTTGGAGAACGAGTAGATGGTGAGCAGCTGGTCGGACTGCACCCGTGACGCCACCGAGAACGGCTCGGTACCGAACACCACCTCGTCGTAGGCCTCGTCGCTGATGACGGCGACGCCGCGGCCGGCGGCCAGTTCGGTCACCGCGGCGAGGTCGTCGGGGTCGAACACCACGCCGGTCGGGTTGCCCGGCGAGTTCAGTATGAGGGCGCTGGTCTCCGGCGTGATGGCGGCCTCGACGACGGCGGGGTCGAGCCGCCAGTTGGTGGAGGCGTCGACGGGGTAGGGGACGATCCGCGCTCCGAGGACGTGGACCTGGGCGGCGTAGTTGGACCATCCGGGGTCGGGCAGCAGCACGTCGCTGCCGGGTTCGACGGTGAGGGTGAGGCTGGTGAACAGCGCTCCGCAGGCGCCGGTGGTGACGCAGACCTCATCGGGGTGGCGGTGACGCCGTTGACCCGTGCGAGCTTGGCGACGATGGCCTCGCGCAGCTCCGGGAGGCCTTCGCCGGGGGCGTACCCGGTGGATCCTGCGGTTGATCGTGCGGCGGCGCCGTCGATGATGTGCTGCGGTGTGGTGAAGTTGGGGTCGCCGCCCTCGAGCCGGACGGGGTCGTCGAGGGTGGACGCGAGGTCGGCCATGCGCCGGATGCCCGAGTGGGGCGTCTCCAGCAGGTGGGGACGTACCCGCATCAGTCGCCGTCGGAGTCGAACATGCCCGGGCCGGTGCCGGGCGGTTCGATGACCACGTGCTCGTGGGTCAGCCAGAACTGGCCGTCGGTGCGGGCGTAGTTGGGGACGTCCTCCAGGCCTTGGCGGCGAGCGGATGCTCGTTGGCGCTGGCGTGGTGGTCGCGGCTCGGGTACCACAGCTCGATGAACGCGTCGACGGTGCGCTCCACCGGCATGCTCACCGTCTCGCGGACCCGGGACACGACATAGCCGGAACTGCCCGGGATCGACGAGGAGATGGGTGCGTGCACCGTCTTCCAATAGTCGAAGAACCCCTCGGCGGTGAAGTCCTCCCGCTTGGCAGCCGTCCCGAACAGGTTGAGCCGCGAATGCGCCCCCGACACCCTGCGATCAACCGGCGCCAGAAACACGATCTCCTCAACCAGCCAACTCGACACCCTCGCATCCACCGAGCCGGTCAGATGACCAAGAACCGATCCCGCATCAGTGCCAGCGGAGTCATCGATCCAAGCCTGCACCACCGCAATGGTCTCGGCAGGACCCGTGAGCGAATCGTTCAGACCGCTGACCGTCAGCTCGACCAACCCGGCGGCTCCGCCAGCACTCTCGACCAGCCGCCCCACGACACCGGCGCGCTCACCCGCCGTAACGGCGTGGTCAGCATCCAGCAACAGCACGTACTTCTGCACACCCATTCCTCTTCCCCTAGTGGTCCGTCGCTGAAATGGTCGGGGCGTCCAGAGCGCTCCCAAGCAGGGTGTCGGTCCTGCTGCGCTGCCCTAGCCATTTCGACGACACAGCACTAGTCAGCCCGATGACACTGCCAGACCTTCCCGCCGACAATAGACCTACGGATTCCCGGCGGCCTACGCCAGCAAGACCTAGGGCTCCGACTCGCTAGGTCGAGCGCCTGCCAGCGGTGTCGCTTACTAGAGTCGACGACAGCGAGCAGGAATTGCTGGCACCGGAGCGGAACTTCCCGTCCCGCCTCAGCGGGCCGTCGGATGTTGACAACTGTTGTTAAGTCGGGCAAGATGGTGCTGTGAGCCGGAACACGATGAGCTTCGCTCTTCCCGAATCGATGCGCAGCTACATCGACGAGCGCGTTCGAGGCGGCGAGTACGGCAACACCAGCGAGTACCTGCGCGACCTCATCCGGCGCGATCAGCAAGCCGAGGCAGCGCGTCGCTTCCGCCTGCTGATCGCCGACGGGCTCGAATCGGGCGAGGGCCGTACATTGACATCCGATGTCATCGACGATCTCCGCGCTCGGGCGCTCGGCCGAGCGGTGTGAGCGAGGTCCGGCTACGCCCACTCGCCGAGCCCGACCTAGTCGAGCGCAGCGGGTACTACCGGCACGAGGGCGGCGATGCCCTCGGTCAACGCTTCTTCGATGCCGCGATCGAGTCGTTGCGCCTGATCGAGCGTATGCCTGGCATCGGCTCACCGCGGATCGGCAAGATGTGCGGGGTCGACGGCCTACGGTCCCGTCGGCTGGCGACGTTTCCGTGCGGCTGGTTCTACTTTGAGCGAGCCGATCACGTCGATGTGGTCCGTCTCCTTGCCTATACGCAGGATCTTGAGACAATCCTGGGCGATCTGGACCACGACTGAGATGAGCGCCGAGCCGAGGACGATCTGCCCACACCGAGGTGAACGCACTGTCGAAGCCGGCGCTGATCAGGAAGTCGGCGGCTCGTGGCCGGCCTGACATTTTCTGCCGGGCGCCGGCCGGGGGGGGGGTCCGCAGTGCACAAAGCCAAGGTTCCTGGAGTGGTTGCCGTGAAGTGGACCCGCGAGGAGATCCTCAAGGACGCGGAGGAACTGGCTGGCCGTTTCGAGGCCTTCGACCCGGCCGAGGCTCAGGAGGTGCCAGCCGCCGAGTACCTGCTGGCACGAGCCGCCAGAGGCCGAGACTGCCGCGACGAGCACGCCGTTCAGGTTCTCCGAGGAGCCCGTGAGCAGGGCACCTCATGGGAGCGCATCGGTGCGATCCTCGGAATCACGAGCCAGCAGGCGCAGCGTCTCCAAGCCGCTTCAACCGATGCCCGCCGAGTCGTGGCGCCCAGCTCAAACTCCTGACCGGCGTCGGTCCACGCAGACCGCCGCCTAGTTGTCCGAGAATGGGAGATGAGCAGCCCCACCGCAGGCCGGTCGAGTCCCTGACGCCCATGCGAGAGATGACGCCCGAGGAGGAGCACGAGTTCTACTGCAGGCCCGAGAACCTGGTGCCACAGGGGCCTGTCCGGCGGCGCAAGCAGCCGATGACCGCTCCCGTGCCCGTGCGACTCCCACCCGAGACCCTCGAGCAGGTCAAGGCGGCTGCCACCGCCGACGGCCGTTCCGTCTCCTCATGGATTCGCGAAGCCGTCGCCCGTAGCAGGCTGGTTCCATGTCCCTGCGGCCATGGACCGTTCTCGTGACCCGGTCGATCTCCCCATGGTTCGCCTGCGTAGTACCCGACGTCCTGGGAGGTCAAGGCTTCACCTTCGGGCTACGAGCGATGATCAGGGCCTGTTGGGTGCCTTCCCGAACATTCGATTCAACCAGCCGGGCGATCCCGCTGGCGAGGTCCACATCCCGCTCACGGAATCGGATGCTGGGCGCCTACGCGACGCCATCGTGGGGAGCTGGGTTACGAGCCTCTGGTCTTGATCGCGTCGGCTGCCACGCCGCGTTCGCGGAGCCCGATTACCGCGGAAACAAGCCGGGAACTGGGACCCGGTTCACAATCCGAGCGCGGAGAGGAAGGCTTCGGCTTCCTCGTCCGAGATGGTGTTGTCCTGAAGTACCTCAATGGACTCGACCACCTCCACGCCCTGCGCCGCGGCCAACTCCTCCAACGACCGCTTGATCCAGAAGTCCTCAGTCTCCGGCGTCACCAACTGCTCCTTGAAGTCTGGGGGTGCAGAAGACGCCAACCTGCGCCGCTCCTCAAGGTCACAGCCATCAGCATGTCGAGGAATCGTAGCTGCCGGTCCTCACACCGGCAGGTTCCCTTGGGAGGGGGCCGAGGCGGCGGCTGCGACGGACGCAGCACCGGTGCGAAGGCTGGGCCAGACAGCGATGAGGCTGTTGTAGGCCCCGGCCTCTGAGGCCCAGCCCTGGTCGTTGGCCTTCTGATACAGCAGGTAGGCAAGCTGGCGGGCCCGATCGCCGTAGCCGCCGAGAGCGTGCAGCAACTCGGCGGCTTCGGACTCCGAGCGCTCCGGGGCCGCGGCCAAGTGCTGGGTGGCCTCCCACACTGTGAGCCGCTCGTCGTGCAACGGCGACCACTCCGGATCGAGCTCGCCGCGCTCATAGAGGCGGAACTTGCCAGCGCGGGCCTCACCGATGCCAGCCGTCTCGATGCCGGCCAAAGAAGCTTCCGCAAAATCCCATGTCATAGGAATCGCTTGGCGAGCGAACACTTCACGGAACGCTCCACGATCATTCATCCATGTGACGATGTTCGACCAGAGATTCGTGCACTTATCGATGGCGAAAGCCAGATAGGTGACGACCGCGTCCGCATACGCCTGCGCGCCCCGGCCGCCGTCCCGCAGCCGTACTCCATCGTCATCCATGCCCGCAGCGACGGCATCCGTCACCACATAGTCCGCGACCTCGCCGAGAAGATCACAGAACGTCGTCAGCGCCGTCAACTGCCTCGGCGTGAACAACTCTGCAAGGTCGCGCATTCGGTACCCGGGGCTCGTGACCTGTTCGTTGCCCCGCGCCGAGTTGACACCTCTTGCCCACCGACACATGCGCGCCGCCGACGACACGCTGACCCAGTCGCTCGAAGCAGCAGAGTCCAACTATGCGAGAGTGAAGTTGGTGGCCAGCCACCTGAGTTCCGGCGGGCAGCTTGCGCTGACGCACGGCAGCGACGTCGCTGCACAGAACCGCATTATCGCCATCTTGAGGAATCCCTCCGACGAACTTCAGCGCATCCGTCTGTACGTCACGGAGTCCCTGCGCCGGCTCTACAACCAGCGCAACCTGATCGCGCATTCGGGCTCGTTTCGATCGGCTGCCCTGTCGGCAACAAGCCAGCCTTGTGAGGCCCGGTCGAGCACGGCCCGCACGAGTGTGAGGCAGGAGGCCTCTCCGGGGAGCCGGCCGATGACTTTGACTCGTCGGCGGGTCTCGCCGAAGGTGCGCTCGATGAGGTTGGTGTGTCGGATCCTGCGCCAGTGCTCGCGGGGAACCTCAGGTGGGCGGTGAGGGCCTGGCGGTCATCGAGCAGGCATTCGGTCGCGGCGGGGAACTCGCGCTCGTGGCGGCGGGCGAAGGCGTCGACTTCAGCTTGCGCTGTGCGCACGGCCGCCTCGCCGGGCTCGGTGTGCTCGGGCAGGTCGAAGATCGCCCAGAACTCGGCCTTGAGCTCGTCGCGGCGCTCGGCGGGGACCTTGGCCAGCACGTTGAGTAGGCAACTTGTTGAAGGAACCTACGCCTGTGCCGCTATTACACCGGCGATGGGACGCCACCATCTTTGTTCTGTGCCTTAGCCTGGATCCACCGGTGCGGTGAGGTCTGTGGGGTGGCCGCGTCCACCAGAAAGGCCTCCTGAGGTGGGAGTCTGTTGATGTCCTAGGTCAACGGACCCGCCACGACGGGAGGCACTTTCTATGAGTGGATCATCTCACAGTATCGACCGGTTGCAAGTGACCTTTGATCATGGGGGGATGGTGGCTTGTGCGGGGCTGTTGGCACCGGCGACGTTGATGGCGCGCCTGGGGCTCGGGGCGCTGGTGGAGAGGTGGGTGGGGACCGGTTCGGCGAACCCGGGCCGCAAGGTGTTGACGCTGGTGGCGGCGATGCTGGCCGGGGGGACTTGCATCGACCATGTGGGCATGCTGCGCGCCGGGGCCACCGAGCGGGTGCTGGGGTTTCGGGTGGCGGCGCCGTCGACTGTGGGCACGTTCTTGCGGTCCTTCACGTTCGGCCACGTCCGCCAGCTTGAGGCGGTGGCGTCTCGTGTGCTGGCTCGGGCCTGGGGCCTGGGCGCGGGTCCGGGGTCGGGGCCGCTGGTGGTGGACTTGGACTCCACGGTCTGTGAGGTCCACGGCAAACAGAAGCAGGGCGCCGCCTACGGCCACACCGGCGAGCTGGGCTATCACCCGCTGCTGGCCACCCGGGCGGGCACCGGTGAGGTCCTGTTCGCGAGGATGCGCAAGGGTTCCGCGCATACCGCGAGGGGCGTGCTGCGCTTCGTGTCGGAGGTCCTCGCCGTCGCCCGACGCGCCGGCGCCGCCGGCGCGATGACCGTGCGCGCCGACTCGGGGTTCTGGTCCTGGAAGCTCATCGACTGCCTCGGCGCCCACAACGTGAGATGGTCGATCACCGTGCGCCAGATCCCCAAGGTCAAAGCCGCTATCGCCGCCATCGCCGAGTCCGACTGGCAGGCCATCGCCTACACCGCCGGCGGAGAGGCCCAGGTAGCAGAGACCACCTACACCGCCGGCGACGAGCGCGAAGTCCGCCTTGTGGTGCGCCGCACCCGCCTGCGCGGCCAAGCCCAGCGCCGGCTGTGGCCCGACTGGCGCCACCACGCCTTCATCACCGACCGCGACGACCTCGACACCGTCGCCGCGGACGCCTTCCACCGCCAACACGCCACCATCGAGCTCGCCATCAGAGACCTCAAAGACGGCGCCGGGCTCGAACACGTCCCCTCAGGGCACTACGGCGCCAACTGCGCCTGGCTCGCCTGCGCCGTGCTCGCCCACAACATCAGCACCTGGACCAGCCTGCTCGCCCACCACGCCCCCACCACCTCACGCACCCGACGAACCCGCCTGTTCGCCCTCCCCGCAGTGCTCGCCAACCGATCCGGCCGACCCACCCTGCGATTCGCGGCCCGCTGGCCATGGGCCGACCAGTTCCACACCACCCTCAAAACCCTGCGAGCACTGCCGGGCCCCTCAGGCTGAACCCGCCCCACCAGGGGCCCGACGCACCCCACAACAGCCCAGCGCCACCAACCCGACACCCACCCCCCGGCCCCACCCGGCACGCCCCGACGCGCCCCAACCCCCGACCGCGGCCACACACAACACCAAACCCGCACCACCAACACCACACCCCCGCCACCAAAACCCAAAACGGTGGATCCAGGCTTAGTGTGGCGGTCAAGTTCCATTTCACCCTCTTCCAGGGGAGCAAGCCGTCTCTTGGGACCGCACTCGCCATTCACGCCCGGTCCACTATGTAGAAGGCCGGTCGCGGGCATTCGTGAGGTAGTCAGTGTCGTCGCGGACATACTCGAAGCGCTGTCGGTCCAGCCAGTGGTTCCAGAGCTTCCCGGCTGAGGCCTTCAACGGATTGGTAGGCAGGGCGCGGCTGTGCCATGTCGCCGTCTCGACCCGCTTGCCGGCCTGTAGCGCTACATCGATTGCAGGAATCAGATCTGTGTCAGCCGAGGCGATGACTGCGACGTCGTAGCGATCGTCACGGGCACCGAGTGCCATGTCAAGAGCCATGAGCACGTCGATGCCCTTCTCCCTTGCCCGCCATTTCGTGGGTTGACCGGACGACCACTCGATTGGCTCGTAGCGGAGGGGGCGCGTCTTGACCGTAGTGAGGGGCAGGGCCATCCACGCGGCGACCTGCCGGGTGAACGCCGACTGAAGGCGAGGATGGCTCTTGGTGCCCGGCTTGCCGCGATAGACGGTAACGGCGACGAGTTCGCGTGCTGGATCCACCTTCTCGCCAAGCTGCTTCAGAAGCAAGCCGAGCCGATGAGGTCGGACGTGCCCGAAGACGGGCGGATCGGTCTGCGGATCGCCGAAGGCCTCGCGGGCGCAGTGGTAGACGTTCTGGTAGTCGATGAAGACCGAAACGCGGGTCACGATGCCTGGTACCTCCAATACGATAAATCCCCGCCATTCCCGGCACGGGCCGGGAAGGCGGGGAGCAATAGTCGCAAGCTAGCGGGTGGGTCCAAGGCCTCGCAACCTCCAGCCCGCGAACGGAATTTGAGGCGACACGTCACGGCGTGGTGCCGACTGGGCCAACGGCGCAGGTGCGGCTGGGTCGCACCAGTACCCTACGACGGCGCCCACCTGCCCGAGTCCGCTCTCGGCACTCCGGATCGCCAACCCATCGGCATTCCAGATGGCGACACGGTGCCGGTGTGGCAGCGCGAGCCGCAGGAGCGCACCGTGTCGGTCGCGCTCTCCAAAGCGGTCACCGACCATCCGGTCCCGCAGCCGGGCGGTCTCAGGCTGCACACTGCTGTCAGGCCGGTCGACACGGCGCGGCTCGCGGGCCTCGCTGAGGGCGCACGGTCGGTGTCGGTGTTCCTCGTCAACAATCGACCAGCAGTGGCCGGACGCCCCGATGATCCCGAGAGCGGAGGCGATGTCGAGCAGTCCTACGTCTTCCAGGTGGAACTAGCAGGCTGCTGAAAAAGTCGCTGCGGCGTGCTCGCGATCGTTGGTGGGGTGTGGGACGATGTCGTTATGCGTGGAACGGTGGATGCCCAGATGGCGATGTTGTCGACTGTGTCGGCGGAGGACTTGATCGGCGCTGATCATCCGATTCGGCGGATCAAAGCGGTGGTGGACGCGGTGCTCGGGGGCCTCGACGCCGAGCTGGCGGCGATGTATCCGCCTCGGGGCCGCCCCAGCGTGCCGCCTGAGATGCTGTTGAAGGCGTCGGTGCTGATGGCGTTGTACTCGGTGCGCTCGGAGCGGGCGTTCTGTGAGCGCTTGAACTATGACATCGCGATCGACGAGCGCACCACCCGCCACGCCGGATACGCCGTCTCCCAGCAAGCCCGAAAACGCGTCGAGGAGCCCTTTGGATGGATCAAAACCATCGCCGGAGGACGCAAACTCCGCCACAAAGGACGACAACGCAACCGGGCCTGGTTCCTCATCACCGCCGCCAGCTACAACCTGGTGCGCATAGCCCGACTCGACACGCCCACCCACTGAACCGGCCCCGACCCGCCGCCCAGAACGGCCACCCCGAACCGGCGCCGCCAGCCCCGACCCCCGACAACACACCCGAGCCGAGCCCCACAACCCCGTCCCCAACGCACAACACCCCAGACCAAAGCACCACAACACCCCCAACCAGACCCCAAACACAGCCCAACCGCCCTGAACTCCCAAATCTCAGCATCCTGCTAGAGGCTGAAACGTCGCGCGTGCCTGGATCAGTCGGCCAACAGAGAACTGACGAGGCGGTTGAGGCTGACGCCGCTCTCGGCTGCTCGCACCACCAGTTGGCGATGGGTCTCCGGTGGCACGCGCACGAGGAAGCGTCCGCTGTAGGACCTCTCGGCCAACGGTGTGGGCAATGGCTCGCAGTTGGCTCGCATGTCAGTAACGACGTCTTGGACCAGATCTCGGATCCCCGAGAACGCATCGTCGAGGGTCGGCGCAAGCCAACTCAGTGACGGGAACTCCAGGCACAGGCCCACGTGCTCGCCATCCTCCGCCGACCACGTCACCCGGTACGTGTAGTGATCACTCACTGAGTTCCTCCAACTTCTCGATGGCCTTGAGCACCTGCCGTACCTGATACGGCTTGGCCATGCCCTTGCGGCTCTGGAGGTTCACCCGAGGATCCCCCGGCCAGGGCATCCGATAGACCCGGTGGCTGCCTCCCGTCCGGCGGGGCTTTCCGAACATCTCGTCGCAAAGCCTGGCGAGATCCGAGAACCGCACACCGCTGGGATTGTTGCGGAACGTCTCACGCAGCGCCTCCACATCCACACGACCGGATGGTATCACTACCGATACTATTCACACGCAGATACCGGTGCCTTCGGGGCGGCCGAAGGACCGCTACTGGAGTTCTTCGGCTACTGGGAAGACGTTGGTGGTCATGCCGCCGTCTACGACGATGTTCTGGCCGGTGGTGTAGGCGCCGTCGGCGGAGGCCAGGTAGGCGTAGGTGCCGGCGATCTCGGTGGGTGAGCCGAGGCGGTTCATGGGGACGATGGGCCAGCTCTCCCGGGCGGCCTGCATGGCCTCCTCGCTGCCCAGCAGCGCCAGCGACATGGGGGTGTCGAGCGGGCCGGGGCTGACGCAGTTCACGGTGATGTTGTGCCCGACCAGTTCGATGGCCATGGTCTTGACGAGGCTGATGATGCTGGCCTTGGACACGCCGTAGTGGGCGTCGCCGGTGGAGGCGGCCACCCCCGAGATCGACGCGGTGTAGAGGATCGTGCCGCCGTTGCTGGCGGCCACCATGGCCCGGCCGCGGCCTGGCCCAGCACGAATGACGCGGTGAGGTTGATGTCCATGATCCGGTACCACTCGTCGAGCTCGAGTTCCAGGAAGTCGTGGATCGAGTCGGCGCCGGCGTTGCTGACCAGCACGTCGAGGCGGCCGTCGCCCCGCACCGCCTCGTCCACGGCCCGCCGGCAGTCGGGCGGGTTGGCCACGTCGCCGACCGCGGTGCGGGGCTCGGCGCCGATGCCGGCCACCTCGGCGGCGACGTCGGCGATGCGCGAGGCGTCCTGGTCGAACAGCGTGACCCGGGCGGCCCTCCTGGGCGAAGCGGTGCGCGGTGGCCCGCCCGACGCCGCTGGCTCCCCCGCTGATCAGCGCGGACACCCCTTCGAGCCGTCTCACGTCCAGAGTCCTTCCACGTCTGAGGCCTAGCCGGCCGCCCGGCGACGGCTCTTGAGGTGGTGGAGGGTGTCGGCGAGGCGGGCCAGGCCCTCCAGGATGGTCTCGGGGGCGGCGGCGAAGCTGACCCGCACGAATCCCTCCCCGCTGTGGTCGAACGCCAGCCCGGGCACGACCACCACCCGGTGCTGCTGCACCAGGTGGGTGGCGAACGCCCACGACCCGACACCCTGCGATCAACCGGCGCCAGAAACACGATCTCCTCAACAAGCCAGCTCGACACCTGTGCGTCCACTGAGCCAGTGAGGTGAGCAAGAACCGCCTCCGCATCGGCGGAATCGGCGATCCAAGCCTGCACCACAGCGATGGTCTCTGCAGGGCCAGTAAGCGACTCGTTCAGACTGCTCAGCGTCAACCCGACCAGCCCGGCGGCTTTGCCGGCACTCTCGAGCAGCCGCCCTACAACCTCGTCACGCTCGTCCACCGTAACGGCGTGATCGGCATCGAGCAGGACCACGTACTTCTGCGCAGCCATTCCCCGTTCCTCCTGGTCAGCCCGCTGGCCGCCGACAATAGACCCGCTGAATGCCGCCAGCCCATCCCAGGAAGACCCTGGCCTCCGGTTTCGCAGCGATGTATCTGCGGACAATCCCTGACAACGGATCGTCCGTCAGAACGCTCGCCAGAGAGAGTCGGCCTGTCAGCCGGATCTCACGGTAAGAGTCCGGTCAGGTCGGCTGGTTTGCCGGGGATCATGGGCACCGAGCCGTAGCCAGCCCACAAGAAGTCAATGCCGTCGTGGGGGTGGGCGGCCAGGACACGGCGCACGACTGGCTTGCCTTGCCAGCGGATACGGGAGTAGCGGGTGTGGAGCTTCGCTGCTTCGAGTTCCACCCAGTGCCGGCCCACGTACTTTGCATCGAATACCACCGCTGCGGGGGTCGGACCGAGCCGCAGGACCACAACGTCGGGTGTGATCAAGGTCTGTGCCATCTTGGGGTTCGGGTGTGGCACATTCTCGAGCCCCTGCCAATCGCGACCGCTAGAGGTGATGCGTGGTTCGAACGCGACGTGCACTCCGCCTTTGAAGCGCACCGTTGCTCCCCGTGGAATCTCCAGTCGGGTGGTCCCGGCGTGGGTTCTGCTACCAAGGATGTCAAAGCCCGGATCGATCGGAGGTCCGTATTGCTTCCTACAGGCAGCTAACACTTGTAGGAATACCCAGTATTCGTAGAGGCGGATCATCCCTTTGACACCGAGTCGAGCTTCGCCCGGTCCTTCAGTCGCGTGTGCCTCAGGCCGGTCGAGTACGCGCAGTACTTGGTCAACTTGCCGGTAGCGCGGATCGTGCAGGGTGCGGACGCGGGCTGCCTCGATGCCACCGTGAAGAGTGCGGCATGAAGCGAAGGGATGGTTCCTGAGCGCCCGATTGGCACGGGTAGCGACCTCTAGACCATTGGGTTGGCGCCGGGCGTAGGCGGCCAAGCGGCGAAGCGTCTCAGCGACGAGCGCATTCTCAGGTATGTCGACCTCGCGGATCATGATGATGCTACGTCCCGGCCGCTGTGGCAGCAGGACCTGGCTTGCAGTTGCGGCCGGGTCCGATGGCCCTTCATCTTGGCTGCCAGCGCTGCGGGCCAGGGAGGCTGAAGCCCGAATGACGCTGGCCGTTAGTTCTGAAGGCCTCCGGACTGCCTCCAGCCGTCGGACTCCCTCCCCTCGGGCCAGAATCGACCTCGGCTCAGCAGCGATGTCTCGCACCGGTCTCTCGATGGCACGCCACAACTCGGCGGGTGAAGGCATCCGGCCGCGTAGCCGGCTGGCGCCGTCGGGATCGAAAATGAGTCCCGCCCACATCCCCTCAAGGGCTGATCGCAGGGTCTGGAAGGCTCCTTCACTCATTTTGTCAGGAACAATCTCGAACTCGCCTGCCGTTTCGCCCGACTCGCGAGCGATCTCCACGAATCCGAGATGACCGCGCAGTTCCTCACACCTGCTCAATCGCAACTCAATGCAACCGCTGGAATCAGCTCGGGCCACTCTGATGCCCAAGTTGGCCGTCTCAGCGCTGCCGAGGCCGCGGAGCACCAGCGTGGAGGACTCTGGCACTCTCGGGCAGCCGGGACCCCGGCTGAGTGGAAGCCATGTCCGCCCGACTAACACCTCTGGCACCGTCATGACTCAGATCCGGGCGAGTGCTAGACGGGGATCGGTACCTTCGAGGAACTCGTCGTCGGACACACTGTCGTCGAGCCAGCGACGCACGATCGAAGCGGATTGCTCAGCACCCACTTTCTCGAACTCTTCAAGGAGTTCCTTGAGGCTCTCGGCCAAGTGTCCCTTGAAGCCGCGGATCTTGGGGATGATGCGCTGAACGATGCCCCAGTCCAAGGCGCTGACATCGTCGAGGATTCCCTCGGCGTTCGCGACGAAACGCTCAAGCTCTAGGTGGGCCCGCAGCCCGACACCGATCCTTGCCTGTCTCAGGATGTCGGCTATGTCGGCCAGAAAGTCATGGTGGTCATCGCTAGGTTCTGTGGTGCACACCTTGCGCCACTCGTCGATCCCAACATGCCACGGCGCGGGCACCTGACCGTCGGGCTCGTGGTGCCTGTCGGAGACCTCAACGCTCAAGAGCAGCACGTTCGCTCGGTCGAGGACCCTCTCTGACAGCGGGCGGGTGGTCTCGTCCACGTTCACCGTGCCGACAATCATGAGGTTGTCGGGGAACTTGAGGCTGGCTGGCCACTGGTCTGCGTTCTTCGGGGTTAGGGCGGAGGAATACAGCGGCATCTGGACGTCCTCGCTTCCCGAGCGCGCCTCTTCGATGGCTGAGAGCCACTCGGCTAAGTACTGCTCGACCGGAGCGAGGTTCATCTCATCGAGTAGCACGAAGTGAAGGCGATCGGGCTCGCGCTCGCAGTCCCGAACCGTCTCAGCGAGCCAGCCCGGCACGAAGCGCTCCGATATCGGATTAACGAATCCGAGCACCTCGGTCTGGTCGATCCAGTCTGGTCGCACGGCGATGCGCCGGAATCGGCCGTTGGAGCTGCGGGCTCCGAACGCCTCCGCATAGGCCCGGGTCAGCGAACTCTTTCCCGAGCCTGTGAGTCCGGCGAGGATCACAAACGGCCGGGTCTTGAGCGACACGTACATCCGCCGGATGTCCATGGGGTCAAAGTCCAGGGGGCCCTTGCAGTAGTTCAAGAGATGGGCGACTAGGTCGCCCTCGCCTTGGTCGACCTGCCATCGATGGATCCTGCGGTCCTCGACATCGCTCCACAGTTCGTTCGCATTCTCACGGGCTTCGATCAGTCGCGCGTCCGTGAGGTCTGGATCTTGGAGCCAGCCTGTGATCTCAGAACGCCAATTGGCGAAGTAGCCAATGTCCTCGCCACTAAAGTCCTCGCGCTCGTCGGTCAGGATCCCGTCGACCCGGAGGAGACTCTTCTCAACAGCCGTTCGGCATTCGTCGCGTAGCCGCTGCTGTTCTTCTTCGATCTCCAGTTGGAGCTCGTTGGCGCCACGGCCACCGCGGCGCTTCAGCTCAGCAATCCTTCGCTCCCACTCGCGCAGCGTCGAGTCGGAGGCGCGCAGATCCTGGAGCGGCACCAAGAGTTGCATCAGATCCTCTTGCTGTTCCTGAAGCAGCTCGTCTAGCCGCGCGGACAGCTCTGTTTGCGCAGTTCCGATCTCGCGAGCCATGTCGTTGGGATCAGTGCCATCGAAACGGGCCTCGATGTAGGCGACGCGCTCAATCCAGGCGGTGTCCTCACTGAGGCTGGATTCCCGCAGCTTCCGGCGCAGCCCATCCAGCTGGCGGTGAGCAAGCTCGGCACGCTCACGCCGCGAGATCTGCTCGCGAAGGTGCTTCAGTGCCTTCTCGGCCCCATCGATGTCGTCATCAAACACATAGAGCTTGATCTCTTCGATTTCTTCGTCTGTAACACCGGGCTTGGCTCTGAGTTCTGCCAACGCAGCGGTGAGGCTGCGGTGACGCTGCATCTCCTCCTCGAGGGACGCGATGGATTGGCCCGTGTGTTCACACCACGCATCAACCACGCGGGCGAGCCTGTAGCGTCCCCGCCGATCACCGCCGCGGCCAGCAGTATCGATGCGCTCGGCAACCATGTCCCTATCCACAGCTGGCGCAGCGTTGACCGCCAGAATCGGCCTGAGCAAGGCCTCAGCAAGCGGTCCGACCGCGTGCTTGAACTCGCTTGGCACTTCACTTATGAGTCCGGGCACGGGCCGACGTATCCACGGCTCGACCTCGCCCTGGAGATCAACAATCCGATTGACGTGATCCGTCGCTTCGCGGCAGCGCTTGAGCATCTGCTTGTAGCGGCGGCTCCCGACCTCCACTCCCCTATCGCGAAGCTCCTGCTCCAACTTCCGCATATCGATCTCCACCGGAGCGGACTGACGATTCGTCCTGAGGCGCTCGGCGGTGACCTCAAGCTGCTCACTGAACCACGACCAAACTTCGCGCTCACCAGGCAACTTCACCGCGCCGTAGTGGTCCAGCCGCAATGCCTCATCAAGGCCAGACAGCTCCGAATCGAGCCGCCGCCTCTTTTCAAGCCACTCTGCAGCCGGCAGTGCCAACCCGAGCCCAATGACGCTGGCCATGTGGCTCTTGACCGTCTCATCTAGGGACTCCGGAAGCCGATGTGCGCCGCCGTTGGCAGAAGGCCGCCCAGTGGTGACGACGTACCACCAGTCAAGGACATGAGACAGATGGCGATCATCACCGAGGCTGCACCTCCTGATGACATCCCTCGCCGTCTCTACCGCGGCTTCAGCCGACGGATCAGTCTCAACAATGGGGATCAGAAGCTCGAAGACTGTGTTCGCGTCAGTTTCTGACACCGGCTCGGTGCTTCTGATGATCCTTGTCAACTTGGCCACTGGCGCCTCCCTTGCTCGTTGGACGCGAAGCTAGACGCGAGCTAAGACACGGACAGGCCCGAGTTTGTCAGTTTGGCGGGGGTTTGGTGTCAGGCCGTGGCCGTTGACGTGGGGTTTTGTGTTGCGGGGCGGTGTTCCGGCTGGGATGTGTAGGGGCGACATGTGGTTGACTGTTTCGACTGTTGATGGTATTGTTGTTGTGTGTTCGTGAAGACGACCCGCCGTCGCAGGGGCGACAAGGTGTACGAGTACCTGTCTTTGGTGGAGTCGGTTCGCGACGGTGCCAGGGTCGGCCACAGGACCCTGCTGCGGCTGGGGGAGGTGACCGCGCTGCGGGAGTCGGGCCAGCTGGAGCGGATCGTGGCCGCGCTGGAGTCGCATCTGCGCCGCGAGCGGATCGACGTCGGGGCGCTGGCCGCTGAGGGCGCGCCCGCTGTGGGGGCGGTGGCGGCGGTGGCGGCGCTGTGGCAGCGGCTGGGGCTCGACGGGCACTTCGCCGGGGTCGGCTCGGGGCGCGCGGCGGCTGTGGCGGACGCGGTGTTCGCGATGGCGGCGAACCGGCTGGTGGCGCCGTGCTCGAAGCGGCGGCTCACAGAGTGGGCAGAGACCGACGTGGTGATGCCCGAGTGGTGGTCGGCGCCGTCGCTGAACCAGTACTACCGGGCCCTCGACGCGGTCGCCGACGCCAAGGACGCGACCGAGGCGCACCTGTGTGCGCGGCTGTGCGACTTGTCGAATTTGGACCTGCGGCTGGTGTGCTATGACCTGACATCGACGTATTTCGAGGGCCAGGCGGGGCCGTCGGGTCGGTTCCCGTCTCGGGCTTTCGGGTACTCGCGGGACCACCGAGGCGACCGGCCCCAGATCGTGATCGGCCTGTTGTGCACCACCGACGGCATCCCCATCGCGCACCATGTGTTCGCCGGCAACACCAGCGACGCCTCCACTTTGCCGAAGGTGCTGGCCGACCTCGCTGCGAGGTTCGCGGTGGGGAGGATCTGCGTCGTGGCTGACCGGGGCCTGATCTCATCAGACAACGTCGAGGCGGTCGCGGCCGCCGGGTTCGACCACGTGCTCGCGGCCAGGCTGCGCCGAGACCACACCGCCAAAGAGGCCCTCGGGGCCATCGACGACGACACCGCCTGGACCGAGATACCCCAGCACCGCTGCCGCGCCGCAGAGGCGGCCCTCACCGACGGCACCCGCGCCATAGTGGTCGCCTCCGACGCCCGCGCCCGCCGAGACGACGCCCGCCGCACAGAGATCGTCGCCGCCGCGGAGGCCGATCTGCTGGCCCTGGAGCGCCGCGTCCGCGAAGGCCGGCTCAAAGACCCCGCCAAGATCGGCCGGGCCGCCCAGCGCATCCTCAACAACAGCGGCACCGGGCGGCTCTTCGACCTCGAGATCGCAGAGGGCCGGTTCCTCTACCACTACAACGACCACGCCCTCCAATACGAACAGCTCCTCGCCCGCCGCTACGTGCTCACCACCAGCCTCACACCCGCGCAGGCCAGCACCGCCCAGATCGTCACCGCCTACCGCCAACTCGCAGCCGTCGAGGCCCGCTTCCGGGTCCTCAAGGACTACCTGCACCTGCGGCCCGTGCGCCACTGGACCGAACAGCGAGTCCGCGGCCACATCGCCGTCTGCGTCTACGCCGCCGTCATCGAGACCCTCATCAGCCAAGACCTCGCCAAAGCCGACGTACGCGCCCCCGACCTCGCCGACCAGCACCTAACCGCCGCCCGGGCCCTGCGAGAGCTCAACCGCATCCGCCGCCACCACCTCGACGCCAACGGCCGCCGAATCCAGCTCACCACCCGCCGCACACCCCTCCAGGCCCGAGCCCTCACCGCCATCGGAGCCGACACCCGCAACTGGGACAGAGCCAACATCACCTGACAAGCCCCCAAAGCGCCCCAGACCGCCGATGTAGTGGAAACACCCCACCACCGCGCCCCCTCTGACCTCCCCAAACGCGAAACAACTGACAAACTCGGGACAGAACGTCAACGTGCAGGAGGCTGGCTCCCCGCCGTTCGAGGGTGGACTGCGATCAGGCCCACAGGTCGTAGGCACCTACCGTGTCCGTACGACCACACCACTCGCATGCGATTAGCCGTTCTTCCTCGGGGCCGTCGGGCGCCTCGTGGACAACTCGCCGATCGATCTCGCGCATCGCATGCTGGCCTCGCGCACATCTCCGGCGACCTCGCCATCTCAGGTATACCCGCATGAGATGCGGCCTGGAGGTTCTGGCGGCCCACCCGACAAACATCACAAGCAGCGGTGCGACGACGAACACCAATAGAGTCAGCAAGGAGGTCTCCATCAGCCGTCGCAGCGAGTTCGCCCTTGCCGACCCTGACTAGGCGGCCATTCGGATGAACCCGTCACCGGTCTTGGTGTCGACGTAGGCGAAGCTCTGGGGAGGACGGAAGCCTCTCGGCTTCGCGCGCAGGTCTTTGAGAGAAACCCGCCGGCCGAACGCTCGAGGCTGGGCCAGCACCAGAGCAGTGCCCACATCCACGCCATCGAAGTACCGCTCGAACTCGTGATATCGCAGGTCGGACCTAGCGCCGTACTCGCGCCACAACGCCGTCAGGCCAACGGATCGAACGTCAGTGATTATGCATGTGCCGAGCAATGCCCGCACCGGCGTCGTCGCATACAGCAGCGCCCGCGTCGGAACGACGATCTTCGGTACGGTGCGGCGGAGTTCGACCGTCTTGACGCCGGTGAGGATGGCTTCCGCGAATCGGGGCTTGAGCGACAGGACTATCATCCTGTCAGGGTCGAGCCCCGACATTTCAATCGTCATCGCTTCTCATGCCCTCCTCATAGAGCCGGCGGGCTGCTCCTTCGTCAATCGGCTGAGTCGTTTGGAAGAATCCTGCCGTCTTCATACTGTCGCACAACTCTTGCGATCTAGCTATGGGGACAGGCGCCGGGAATACCTCCGTCTGGCTGAAGAGCAGCGCGGTTGCGACGAGACCGCCGCCCTTCCTGGAGTGCTTGGCGCTGTCGAGCACTTGCCGCTCCTCAAGCACCCCGCGATCGCGGTACTTGCGGTACAAGCGGCGAGGATCCCCGGTATCAACGTCATCCAACCAAGACATCGCTCGCACACCACCGAGCGATCCTCCGCCGGAGACCCACCAGATAATCCTCGCAGGCGCTTCGATGAAGTAGCGCGGCGACATGTAGTAGGTGTTGTCGCGGGCGGCTGCCGCTCGCGGGTGAAGCTCGAACAACCGTGTTTGGGGCTCCTCGTACCCGAGAATGACGCGGGCGTACTCCGGCTTGATCGGCACCACGTAGGACAAGACGTTTCCGCTGAACACCTTGGACGGCCAGGCATACCGCTCATAATCTCGTACCAGGTGCGCGGTCAGCCGGTCCCAACCGAATTGGTCCAGCTCCGGCGGCAACGCACCGCCAGGTTCATGGATGGCAGTCCGAACGTCTGCCGTCCACGCAGACCCCTCAGATCTGAACCCCTCGTCGCGTAGAGCTCGTTCGACCGATGGATGGGTCTGGTCGTCCACGACGATCGTCGCCGGTCCGCCACTGGCCGCGATCGCCCGAAGATGGTGAGCCATCTGCCGGACCGCCGTGTACGACCGCTGCCCGGCGGCACTTCGGAGCACTGTGATTGTGACGCGGTCGCCTTCCCGGTACATCGCTCCGAGCGCCAGGGGCTCGCGCGAGTCCGTCACCAGTAGCTCAATGCGCCCACCGCGGGCGGTGGCGATGCCGAGGCGATCCCTCAAGCTGCTTGCACGCTCGTCCACATGATCATGGCAGAAGGCAGACAGCTCGGCATCTGAAGGCATCACGGAGACAGGGGACACGGACATGCCGGAGGCTGCGATGATCCGGGTCTGATGGCTGTGTTCGCCTCCTTGTGCTTGCAGCCCTAGAAGAAAGTCGTCTGGTCTGAGCAGGCTCAAGCCCGTCAGCTGTTCGATCTGGCTCCCGTGGCGGAGCAGATCCTCATCTCGGGAGATGAGGTAGTCGGCCTCGCTCGCGGCTGCCTGGGCGATGACGCGCAGGTCACCGTCTCCGAGGCGAGCCGTCGAGTGTTTGCCCTGCAACGCATGCAACTTCATCTGCCACGCCTCCCGGGGCGGTGCCAGAGTCCGGAAGACTTCCCGCTCCGACCTGATGGCGTCGTTCGCGCTGTGCTGATCTGACAGTTCGGAGCGGCTCTGCGGTGTCACGGTGAGTTCTGCGGCCTCCGTGACCCAGTCTGCAGTCAAGGCCAACGATGCCGGGAAGTCGCGCTCGTCCAGGATGTCGAGCAGGACATTGGTGTCGATGGCCACCACCATCCGAGCATCCTCCTGCTCGGGTTCGTCCCAGAGGGTTCGAGCAGCGATGGGTTGCCACCACGTCACTAGAGGCAACCGATCACGGCCGCGGCCAGGCTTCCTCCCGAGGCGCTCAAATCCTAGTTGAGGCCACATGGCGTGTGCCTCGTAGTCTTCGCGGCACGATAGGCGGATACCCGCTCGGTTCGGGTTGCGCTCCACGATGCCCTCGACGAGCTTGCGGGCGATTCCCTGTCCCCGCTGGCTGTGATCAACGCAGAGATGGGTGAGCGAGATGTCGCTAGTTCGTGCCCTCTTCCCGTAGAGCGCGTAGCCCTTGACTTCGCCGTCCTCAACGAACGCGAGCACCCTTCCCTCGGCCGCCGCCTGGTTGATCGCCGCGAAGGGCAAGAGACCCAGTGTCACGCTGTTGGCGTTGCCGAGTTCGATGACCCGCTGGTAGTGCGGCGAGTCGGGGCCCACTTCCTCAATCATCTTCAGTGTTCTCCAATCAGGCTGAGCGGCGAGCTGCGTCCTCACCTTCTGCGGCCGCGGCTTCAAGAACCGGCTGCGCGAACGTCACAGCGGAGTTTGGCGGTAGTTGGCACGTGACGCCGCCTCCTGCAGTTCCGTTGGCCATCCGCCCAGCGTCTCACTCCCCTGTGACATCCGATCCTTGAGTGTTCCACGATCGATCCGGCCAACCGGATCGAGGCCGAGCAATTGGATGAGAAGGTAGCGCCGTACGCTACAAGGGCCGTCCATCCGAAATGGCGCGAGAACGGAGCTTCCGGCCATGAGTGACTTGTTCAAACCAGTTCCCTGGACCGTCGCACACTCTGGAAGAAGCTCGTCAAGCTCATCCCTGAAGAAGAATGGCCTCGGGGCCGACGCCGGCAAATCGTGAGTAGTAGACGCGGCCTGCCTCGATCGTTCCCTGTCTGACCGAACGCCAGCCCGGGCAGGACCACCACCCGGTGCCGCCCCACCAGGTCGGTGGCGAACGCCCACGAGTCGACGCCGCTGTCGCGGATGCTGGATCAGATCGTATCGGCCGACTGCCGGCGGTCGGACTGACGACGGTCGTCCAGCTTGCCTCAGCGACGGTGTCCGAGACCCTTCGTAGACTCGCCGTCATGAGAGGGGGAGTTGTCACAGCGGGCCCGTCAGCCGCAAATAGATCAGCCGATCCCACCGCGCGGCACGGTAGCGCTGCCACCTACCCGCACCGGGCTGCAGCCGAGTCGTGCCGTCACATCGGGCTCTCGCTCGGGGGCCACACGGCGACTTGGCCCCGGCTGAGGCATGGCGGGCGCTGATGGACACGCTTAGCAACCCCATCCTCAATTCGCCGTACGAGGCGCCGGAGCGCTACTTCGCCTTGGGGCCGAACGGACCTACGGGTGAGATCCTGCCTGGTCGTCGGCCTAGCGAGTCGTTCATTCCGATACCGGTCAGCAAGAAGAAGGCGAGAGCGAGCGAGCCTCAGCAGGAGTCTCTAGACCTCTTCGACGTCACCGGTGAACGTCGGGAGCAGAACAGCCTCATCAACGACATGAGACGACGGGTCGAACTATGGCGAGGCCGCGGCTACCCGCACGTGACGCCGATCAGCCGCAAGCTCATGCAGCACTGGGCGGACCCGGCGCGAGAGGAGCGGGTGCTGTTCTGCCAGCGGGAGGCAGCGGAGACAGCGATCTATCTTGCCGAGGTCGCCGGCCGACACGGCGAGCCCGACTTCCGCACCCGGATCGACCCGGAGAACGACCTCCACAACAACGGGCTTCCGCGTATCGCGGTGAAGATGGCCACCGGTACCGGGAAGACGATCGTGATGTGCATGCTCATCGCGTGGCAGGTATGCAACAAGGCGCACAACAGGCGCGACGCCCGTTTCACGAGCCGGTTCCTCGTCATTGCTCCCGGCATCACGATCCGCGACCGCCTGCGCGTGCTCTTTCCGCACGACGACAGCAACTACTACGACTTCCAAGGCCTCGTTCCGGACGACATGCGCAACCTGCTCGACGACGCCGCGATCGTGATCACGAACTACCACACGTTCCTTCCGAAGCTGGCCAAGGAGTTCGACGGCGTCTCGAAGAACACGCGCATGATCCTCACAGGCGGCAAGGAGGACGGTCGATTCCATGAGTCCGACGAGGACGTGGTCGACCGCATCATGCGGGACCTCTCCAGCCGGGGCAGGGGCGAGATCATCGTCATCAATGACGAAGCTCACCACTGCTACCAAGACAAGCCGCTAGATGCTGGCACCGGGGCTTCCAGGCTCAAGAAGGATGACAAGGAGCGCAACGAGAACGCCCGGGTCTGGTTCCGTGGTATTGAGGCGGTGGCTGAGCGAGTCGGCGTGAAGACCGTCTATGACCTCTCAGCCACGCCCTTCTATCTCGGCGGCTCGGGCTACAACGAGGGCTTCATCTTCCCATGGGTAGTAAGCGACTTCTCGCTGATGGACGCCATCGAGTCTGGCATTGTCAAGGTGCCTCGCGTCCCCGTCGACGACGACGTCGACAGCACCGAACAACCGACGTATCTGGCGCTCTGGCAACACGTCGGCGATGAGCTCCCGAAGAAGCGAGGAAGGAAGGCGGAGTCGGACGCCGAGTGGGTGCCACCACCAATCCTTGAGGGAGCGCTTAGATCGCTGTATCGGAGCTACGAGAAACGTTTCAAGCAATGGGAGGAGGAACTTGAAGCGCTTGGAGAGCCTCCACCGGTGATGATCGTCGTCTGCCCCAACACCATTGTGTCGAAGCTGGTCTACGACTGGATCTCCGGACAGGAGATCGAACTCCCCGACGGCAGCGAGATCATCCGCCCCGGCCACCTGGAGCTGCTCAGCAACGTCGATGGCGATAACTGGATCGACCGGCCGCCCACAATCATCGTCGACTCAGCCCAGCTCGAGTCTGGCAAGGCCTTGAAGGGCGACTTCAAGGAGGCCGCGGTGAAGGAGCTAGAGGTCTTCAAGGCCGAGTACCGCGCCCGCCATCCCGGCGCTGATGTCGAGCAGCTCACAGACCAGGACGTCTTGCGCGAGGTACTCAATACCGTCGGCAAGAGGGGCAAGCTCGGCGGGACGGTCCGATGCGTGGTGTCGGTTGCGATGCTGACCGAAGGATGGGACGCCAACACCGTCACCCACATCCTCGGCATCCGGGCCTTCGAGAGCCAGTTGCTGTGCGAGCAGGTGGTCGGCCGCGGCCTGCGTCGCCGCAGCTACGCGCCGAACGAGGAAGGACGGTTCGAACCCGAGTACGCCGAGGTCTACGGCGTGCCGTTCGCCTTCATCCCCACCGACCGTGAGGTGCAACCAGTAAGACTTCGGAGGCCGCCCGTCGAGGTTTTTGCCGTCGAGGACCGCCATGACCTCCGCATCGAGTTCCCGAAACTTGACGGGTACCGCATTGAGCTTCCCGAAGCGCCTGTGGAATTTGACTACGAGAACACGACGCCCATAAGCGTGGACGAGTCGCTGGTGGCAACGTGGACTGAGGCCCAAGGCATCGTAGGAGAGGCCGATGAGGCCGAGCTTGAGATGGTCAAGCGAGCACGGCCACAGGAGATCGCATTCAACGTGGCGGCCGAGGTGCTCAGGCGTCATTTTCCTGGTCACGACGGCGCGCTGAAACCCTGGCTCTTCCCCGAACTGCTGCGCATCACCAAGCAGTGGTACGACGAGAAGCTCACGTTCGCGCCGAGCACCAAGCCCGGAGTGCTCCTGCTAGCCGAGCCGAGGGCATGGGCAGCCGAAGCCATCTACAACGCCGTGGTGCAGTATCCCGATATCCGTGAAGAGATCTTGCTTCCCCTGTATCGGCGGTTCGACAGCGACGGCTCCACCGACGACGTCGATTTTCTCACCCGAAAGGCGGTTGTCGAAGCGAAGAAGTCTCCCGTCAACCTTGTCGTGCTAGATGGAGTTCGCGGCAATACCTGGGAGGAGACCGTGGCCGCGCTGCTCGAAGCGAACGACGACGTGCACTCGTACGTCAAGAACGACCACCTTGGCTTCGAGATCCCGTATATCCATGCGGGCAAGAGCCACCGATACATCCCGGACTTCCTCGTACGTCTTAGGAAGCGGGAAGCCCATGACGTAGACAGGACCCTCATCATCGAGGTCTCCGGCGGTCACAAGAGTCCTGGCCCCACCGCCGCGAAGGCGGAGACTGCTCGCAACCAATGGTGCACCGCTGTGAACAACGACGGTGGCTGGGGTCGCTGGGGCTACGTCGAGATCGACACCATGGTCAACGCCGAGCAGCGCATCGCCCGCGCGATCGAGTTGCTCTACGCCGACGCCCCCATCATTGGGGTGCCGGTGGCCTGAAGGAGAGACCCGTGGCACGAAAGAAGGCACTCAACGAACCCACGCCGGTTGAAGCCATCACCCACAGCGACACGCGCACCAACATCCCGACCGCTGACGCCCACGACTTGGTCCCGCCCGAGGTGGAGGAGATGGTGCAGATCACCTATCCCCGGGAACTCCGCTCACCGATGCTGGTATGGAAGGGGAAGGAGGAGCTCGACGAGACCGATCTCCAAGTCGATGCCCCGCCGCTGTACATCCAGGAGAAGATCGATCCTCGCGTCTTGATCGACAACCTCCGCAAGATGGCCGAGGAGGATGAGCCGGAACTCACCCTCTTCGAGGCTTTTGACGGACTGGGTGAGCTTGATCTCGTGGAGTTTTACAAGCACTCCGCCAACTGGTCGAACCGCATGATCCTGGGCGACAGCCTTCAAGTCATGGCGAGCCTCGCCGAGCGCGAGCGGCTCCGTGGAAGGGTCCAGATGGTCTACATCGACCCGCCGTATGGAATCAAGTTCGGATCGAACTGGCAGGTGTCGGCACGGAAACGAGAGGTTAAGGACGGCAACACGTCTCACGTCTCCCGCGATGCCGAGAACATCAGGGCGTTTCGAGACACCTGGGAACTCGGGATCCATAGCTACCTCACATATCTGCGCGACCGGGTCTCGGTGAGCCGCGATTTGCTGACGGACAGTGGGTCATTGTTCGTGCAGATCGGTGACGAGAACGTGCACTTGGTCCGATCCGTGCTGGATGAGGTCATGGGGGCCGAGAACTTCGTAAGCATGATCTCCTTCGTCACAACGAGCGGGTTCACGCAGGCATCTGCGCTACCCCGCACCGGCGACTACATCCTGTGGTATGCGAGGAACTCAGATCGCCTCAAGAGCCGCCCGCTGTGGGAGGAGGCTGCAGATCGGCCGGGCTACCGCTGGCTCTACTTCGAGGACGGAACTAGCCGTGGACTCCGCAAGGGTGAAACCCCTGACAGTGTTGGCGGCAGCGCGCGCCTATACACACCAGGGGATCTGCAGAGCCAAGGATCAGCGGCTGAGCCACAACCCTACAACTTCGCGGGAAGGCAGTACTTGCCCGGTGCCAACTCTCATTGGAAGGCCTCGTATCCCGACGGTATGGATCGCTTAGTCTGGGCCAACCGCATCCATGAGGCAAGAGGCAGCCTTCGCTATCGGCGTTTCGTGGATGACTTCCCGTACAAGGCCCGCACCAACTTCTGGGACGACACCGGCACGGGCAACTTCACCGATGACAAGGTGTACGTCGTGCAGACCAATACCAAGGTGGTAGAGCGCTGCATTCTGCTCGCCACGGATCCGGGCGACCTAGTTCTCGATCCGACATGCGGTTCGGGTACGACCGCGTTCGTCGCCGAGCGCTGGGGGCGACGCTGGATCACGATCGACTCATCGCGGGTGGCGCTAGCAGTCGCACGTCAGCGGCTGGCTGGAGCACTCCATCCCTACTACATACTTGCCGACACCGATGCCGGTCGAGCACTGGAAGCTGACCTGACGGGATCGGATCTGCCTTCGGTCGAGACTTCTGGCGACATCCGGCAGGGGTTCGTCTGCCAGCGCATCAAGCGCATCACGCTCGGATCGATCGCCAACAACCCCGACATCCAGGAGGGGATGTCCCAGGTCGAGATAGATGACGCAATCGCTAGGCACGCCGACACCGAGTTCCTCCTGGATCAGCCATACGAGGACGAGACACGTGTTCGTGTCACAGGGCCGTTCACGGTCGAGAGCCTGTCTCCACATAGGAACCGGGCACCGGCAGCTGAGTCTGACAAAAGCCAAGCGAGCGACGATTCAAACACAGACTTTGTGGGCATGATCGTCGAGAATCTGCGCGAGTCAGGCATCCAGAACGGCATGCGGGCCGAGCGCCTGGAGTTCGACTTAGTTGAACCGCACGCGGGTGTTCACATCCAGGCCGTCGGTTCGCGCACGGCGCCCGGTCCGGACGGCATCAGCCGAGCCGGCATGTGCATAGGGCCGCAGTTCGGCACCGTCGGAGCCGCTTTCGTCAAGGATGCCGCACGGGAAGCCAGAGAGGACAGGAGCCTCGACATACTGTGCATCCTTGCGTTCGCATTTGATCCACAGGTGCTCAACTCGGACGAGGAGTACGTCGCAGCGGACGAGAGCTTCGACGTGGCTGGAATGCGATCTCTCGGTCCGGTGCCAGTTCTCCTCGTGCGGATGAACTCAGACCTTCTCATGGGTCAGGAACTGGCCGCGAAGGCCGGCGGAAATCTGTTCACGACCTTCGGTGAACCCGACATCAAGATCCCTGTAGACGGCGAGGACGTCACGGTGGAGCTTCATGGCGTCGATGTCTATGACCCGAACACCGGGATCGTGAGGTCGGACCGGACCGACAAGGTTGCGCTGTGGATGATCGACACGGACTACGACGGCGAGAGCTTCTTCGTCCGCCATTGCTACTTCACCGGCGGCCAAGATCCGTACAAGCGCCTGAAGACGGCGCTGAAGGCCGATATCAACGAAGAGGCTTGGAAGAGCCTCTACGCAACAGTGAGTAGGCCGTTCCCCAAGCCGTCGACCGGCAGCATTGCGGTAAAGGTGATCAACGACTACGGCGACGAGGTCGTCAAGGTCTACGAGGTCACCTGAGCAGCATCAGCTAAGACGATGAACCGATTCGTCGCCGATCCGCCGAGGCAGCGCTGAGACGGGTCGGATGCCCGCTTATCGAGCTCTCGCCTTGCAGATAGTGCGGACATCGCACGTGCGGCACCTTGCGCCCGGTGACGGTTCGAAATTCCGGCTGCGCATCCTGACCGCGGCTTCCTCGACGGTTCCCTCGGCCGACGCGATGCTGCCCGCATCGACGGCGATGCCCTCGCGAGTGCCGTTGAGATCGTGGAGGTACGCAGCCCGAACGTCGAGCCCTTCTCGCCGGCCAGCGTCGGCGTATACCTGAAGCTGCAGCTCGTACGGAGCGATGTCACTGTCGGACGTCTTGTAGTCGACGATCGCTAGCCCTGTCGGTGCTCCGCCCTCCTTGTCCAGGATCACATCGGCCCGGCCTGACACCTTCACCCCGTCGAGATGAAGCTCGAAGGGCCTCTCTGTCTCCCACACCCTGTACAGGTCCGATTCGTGGTTCTCGACATAGTTCCCGATCAGCCGCCGCGCCGCGTCCTTCATCGTGCGATGACCGACCTTGTTCGCTGTGGGCAGGAAAAAATCGTCATCAAGCATCCGGTCGAGTTCGTCCTTGGTCGGTACGGCCCCTGCGTCTCGGGTGTGCTCGGCAACGCGCCGGAGGAGATGATGCACAGCCTTGCCATAACCCAGTTCTGGCGCTAACCGAGGTTGGAAGCCGACGAGGGAGCGCAATCGATACGCCATCCCACAATCAAGGAACGACGCCAGATCGCTGAAGGTGATGGCCAGTGTGTCCTCATGGCCGTCGGACTGCGTCGCGATCGGTGGCAGCGTGATGTCGTTCGGATCGATGTGGTGATCCTCGAGCTCCTCCCAGTACGGGCTTGGCCGCACCGATTGCTTCGTTACTCGATCGTGACGAGAGACCGACACCCAGTCGCGTGCCCGTGTGGCGGCTACGTAGAAGAGCCGCCGCTCGTCGGCGTCGGACCCTTCGTACCTGGCTGCATTGAAGAGGTCCCGAGGGATCAGCCAGTCTTGTCGCTGGCCCGTGCGCGACGAGGGGAACCGGTTTGCGGTCAGTGACGGCACGAAGACCGCAGGCCACTCAAGACCCTTGGCACGGTGCACCGTGGTGACATCGACAGCGTCAATTGTCAGATCCGGCTCGCCGTCGAATCCTTCGTACGCTCCCTGGGCGTAGTTCACGATGTGAATGGCGAGATTCTTGTAGTACCACTCGCCGCCCCACTCGCCCCCGACCTGCTCCCCATGGATCTCAGCGTCGAGCCGCGCACGGCGCCGGACACTCTCGTAATCGGCCAAGAGTGACGTGAACCGAGCCAATGTGCCGACAGCGTTGAGGCGGACCGGATCGTCGAAGTCCCAGTCGCGAACCTCCAGCACATCGAGCAGCTCGTAGAAGTCACCAACTAGATCGGCGGTCCGCTCGGTGCTGCTGGCGTGGGTCCGCCACTGCTTGAGCACGTTCCTTACCCGATTCTCGTGGGGTCTGCCTCGTAGTCCGAAGACTGTCGTGTACTCCTCGAGTAGTTGCGCGAGTTCGACCGGCTCGCCCCATTGGAAGGGCTCTCGCCAGTCGATGCCACTCAACCAGCAGTAGGTCTTGGCCAGCACGGTCGCCTCCGGCTGATCGAAGAGGCCCGTGCGACCACCCGGCTGGACTGGCACGTCGAACGTGCCGAACTGCTTGAGCAGCCGCCCGTATGCAGCCCGTGACCGGACGAGAATGCCGATGTCCCTGAAGGGAACATCGGTGTGCTTGAGATCGAGGATCAGGCTCGCGATCCAGCCAGCCTCGGCCATCTCGTTCCTTTCGCGCCACACGACCACCCGAGGGCTCGACCCGTCGGGCGGTCGATTCGGGTTCATCTCCTTCGCAAGACGGTTTGGGATGGATTTGGCGAAGCCGTTGGCCGCTTCGACGATTTCGGGACGGCTTCGACGGTTCGTTGCGATCTCGAACGTGGTCACCGGCTCGTACCTACTCGCGAACGTGACGATGTTGCTTACGTCGGACCCGCGCCACTGGTAGATGGCCTGATCGTCGTCCCCGACGACACAGAGTTCGGTGCCGGGCCCCGTGAGCCGCTTGATCAACTCCTCCTGGGCTGGGTTGACATCCTGGTATTCGTCAACGATCAGGAACCGGAGCGCTTCGTGAACTCTGCTCGCGACGTCGGGCCGCTGAAGCTCTTCGACTGCGGCACGGATCTGCTGACCATAGGTGAGCAGCCGGTATCGAGCGAGGGTGGCGTAGTAGTTCTCCACGACGATCCGGAAGTCCTCGGGCAGATCGTCGAGGTCAAGCAACTCGTTGTCGACGACCTCCACGCTGCGCAGGAACCTGTGAATAGAAGCGAACAGCCGGTTCCGTGGATCGAACTGCCGAACGTTGAGCCGCCGGGCCTCCCGGCTCACGAAGGCGGCGAGCTGGTTCTCGTCGAGCACGTCGTACGTCTCATACTTGGGCACATGCTGCTGGAGCAGCCGGAAGCAGAAAGAGTGAATCGTGCCGACAAAGAGGCCGTTAAGCCGATCCAGGGCATCTCGTCCGAGCCGCGCCGTGACTCGCGCCTCGATTCGTTCCTTCAGTTCAGCCGCCGCGCGTTCCGTGAAGGTGAAGGCAACGATGGCATCGGGTCGAACGCCCTCGGCGAGCAGATCGGCGACTCGTTGCGAGACGACCTCGGTCTTGCCTGAGCCCGCCGATGCAATGATCTGTATGTGAGACCCACGGTGCCGAACTGCTCGGAGGGCATCCCCTTCAAGAGTTGGGACTTCTCGCAACTGACTAGATCCTCTCAGAGGGTGTGCTCACGGCTAGGCAAAGTTCCTTCATCATATGCCGAGCCATAATGGCGAACTGCTTGCCCTGTACGCGCCCACAACCGCCCGTCGGGCGTGACGAGACGGGTGCGAAACAGTTCCGGGTGTACTGCCTGGGACTCTCATCCCTCGCTCACGGGCTGCGTTTAGCTTGTTGTTAGCGCATCACGTCGACCGTGGTACCGGCCGCGACAGGGAGACCAAGAGCATGTGGCAACGACGAAGAACCGAGCCGAGGTTGGCAGTCGTGGATGTGGAGACGACGGGATTCTCCCGACATGACCGGATCGTCGAGTTCGCTTGCGTCACTGTCGTGAATGGCACTGTCGTCGACGAGTACGAGACCCTGATCCAACCTGAGCGTGATCCGGGACCGGTGCACGTTCACGGCATCACCCCGGAGATGCTGCAGTCAGCGCCGCCGTTCGAGTCTGTTGCGGGCGACATCGCAAGCCGGTTAGACGGCGCAGTCCTCGTCGCTCACAACATCAGCTACGACGTGAGAATGCTACGCCAGGAGGCAGAACGTCTCTCCGGCGAGGACTTCGATCCCGGCGAGGGACTCTGTACCTACAGACTGACCAAGCAGAAGCTGGCCTTGGCTGCCGCTGCGGCCGGACTTCCCGAGCCGAACCACACGGCACTGGCCGACGCCCGCACTGTCGCCGCACTCGTTGGTCTTCACGCGCCGCGCGATGGCGCCCGACGCCTGCAAGCGGCGTCGTGGACACCAATGGTTGGTGGCGGCGGGGTCACTATGCGCCGCCCCGGAGCACCGCCACGCCGCGGATCACTGCATCAGCTAGCCGCTCGCATCCGCTGGCCGCCTGCGCCACACGAGTCGGTAGCGCTATATCTCGACGCGCTAGACCGCTGCCTCGACGACGGACTCCTTGAGGACCACGAACGCGACTGGCTAGATGACACCGCCGCGGTGCTCGGACTTGGCATCGAAGTACGCTCACAGTTGCACGACCACTACTTCGAGCTTCTGAGGCAACAGATCCTCGCTGACGGAATAGTGACAGAGCAGGAGCAGCAGCTAGCAAAGCAGATCGCCGCTGCGCTCTCCTTGGGCCCGACCGGCCTTCATACAACTCCGACTGCCACGGGTCTAGTGGAACTTGAGGCAGGTATGTACGTGTGCTTCACCGGTACCGGTGTCGTCGACGGCGCTCGCGTAAGCAAAGAGACGCTGGAGAACATAGCGACGCAGGCCGGGATGCGACCGCTGAGGACGTTGACCAAGAGGTGTCAGGTGCTCGTTGCCGCCGACCCCATGTCGCAATCCGGCAAGGCCCGCACAGCTCGGAAGAGGGGCATACCGATTATCAGCATCGAGGACTTCATCGATGCGACCACTAGGACCTAAGCCATAGCGTGGCACTCAGTTCGTCAACGACCTCTGAGAGAGCCTGCCGACATGATCAAAGGGGGGTTCATCAGGTAGCGGACGGTAGACATCGATCATCTCGTCCGGGAAGAAGAGTCGCCCCGCAAGGACGTCAACAGCCGCTTGAGCGATCAACGCGGCAGCGGCAAGCACCGATGTTGGAGGAGCATTGTGCACAGGTCCGGAACAGCCAACTGTCGGATGGACTAGGTGATCCTCCTGATCTGGAGGGATCAACACGTACCCGGGCGTTTCGGCACGGTCAAGGATGGGCGTGTCGCCAGGCGTCCCCTGTCGGCGGACTCGTGCGACCGATCCGCCGCGGTACAGGGTTCCAGACACCAGCGCCGTCGATTGCGTCTGAGCGCATAGGCAGATCGCGAGCGTCGCAGCGTCGACGCCCGTTGCGTCGACAACCAGGTCAGAGCCGGAGATCGCCTGTGTCAGTTCGTTCGGTGCGAGCGGACTGGAGGATGATGCGGAGACCTTCGTCCAAGGAGCGTGGTCGCTGACAAGGACGCCCGTCGCTTCAACCTTTGGCGCTCCGACAAGAGAGTGGCCTCCAGCGTGCCGCACTACGTTCTCGGGTAGAAGCGAGTCGCCGTCAAAGAGGCGGAGATGGGTGACGCCGCTTTGCGCTAGCGCAACGGCAACATGCCCGCCAAGTGCTCCAAGTCCAAAGATCGTCACAGTCTTGTCGGAAAGCAACGCTGAGTCAGGGCCCGCACGCAGCATGAGGGACTCCCTATCGACTGGGCCCGACTGCAGCGCCAGAGCGGTGGTCTCGTCTCCTGTTCCCTCCAGACCGAGCACCAAGAGATGGGTGACGTTTTCTAGGTTCCATGAGAACAGTATGAGGTCAACTGACCCGCTGGGTTGCAGGCACTTGCCATCTCGCCGCGACGCCAACGCCCGCTCAAGACTGCGAGCTTGATGACGTGTCAGGGCAGACCGCAGCTCGTTGAGATTCCGCGGAGGGACTTCGAGAAGGCCCACGCGGTACCACATCCCTTGGAGGTCGCCTTGCACGGAGTGGCTCCCAGGCTGAAGCAACACGCGCCCAGGGGGCTGCAACTGCCCATGAAACACCCCCCGAGTCCCCGCTGCACCGATTTGAAGCTCTTCGAGATCTAGGACGGCAACTGCTCGCACCTTGGGCTGAAAGTTCAGATAGGCATCCCGCGCCAGCCCCGCGGGGTCCCAGCCATTCTGCGCTGCATCGCACCACTGAGCTAGCCGGCTGTAGACGCCGTCAAGCGTCACCCACTCTTGCGAGCCATCGCCCTCATGCCAGAGGCACACGTAGCCGCTGGCGGTTAGGTGATTGGTGTGAAGTCCCTCGGCGAACAAGTAAGGAAACACCACAGGCCATCCGTCTCGAAACACCAGACGCATCTGCCGGGCGTCCGTCAATGGAGCCAAAGCTGGATGGGCGGGTCCCGTCCAGATCTGCAGTGCCGTTCCTGGGTCGGGTTCGAAGCCGGCCACAACCAACTCAGAGGTGAACGACTCCAATGATGCTTGGTCGTAGGTTTCGATCGGAGCAGGCTCCGTCATCCGAATCCTTGTGCCTCCCTTGGCCGACCCGCGGCTACTCCGGCAAGGCCAGCACCGACCGCGCTAGCAGTAGCTAGACCGGTGCCGCTACAACCCGGCGGAAGCGGGAATACATCTCCTCGGTCGTTCTTGCCGAGGATTCTCCGCCACCTCAACGCTGCGTTGCACCGGTCCGTGTTCAGAGCCTCCGCGGCTAGATCCGCCAGTCCTTGAAACGCCTCGCTGGCATGTGCCCATTGTGCAGCCTCGAGCGGTGGGTCAACCGGCGTGCCAAGGCCCGGGTCCAGCAGCGGTAAATGCACCGCCGAGGCGAATCGCTGTGCTACCTCTCGGAGAGTGGCTGCAAGAATCGGGCCCCACTCATTGCCGCTCACGCGACGATTGGCCCAAACGTCATAGACGGCAAACTCCACATAGAGACCGCCTGGCTTCTGATCCGTGAGGTGTACCTCGCGCGCCTGTCGCATCAGCTTCACCACCGGCTTGTACGCCCCCTGTCCCCCCACAGACGGGCTCCAAGATGCCTTGTTGAGCTGAGTCGAGAGGTCACCGAACCGCTCGGGGTCTGTCATGACCCAGCGAGTCTGGCCCGGCGCCCATAGGTCCCGCTCTTTGGTGGGAATGGCCCAGCGAGAACCGTGCCGTACGGCCGGAACAGCATCGACGGCAATACTGGCGTTGGGGTTGACAGGGTCGGGGAAGTCAATCTTGATGCTGCGTGCCTGCAGCGTGACCCTTCCACCCTGCTCAACCAGGCCATACCGATCCACGAGCACAGCTGCCACGGTGCTGTAGACATCCTGAGGACTCGCGGAAGTATCGAGGTTCACCAGTCGTGCAAACACGTCAACGTCCTTACACGGATGGATGGCTGTTCGTCGTCCGTAGGAGCCGATGAGCCGCGTATCGATACCCCAGCGCTGTAGCCGCGGATCTAGGACTAGTACCGCCTGAATCTCCGTGTGCGCTTCGATGGCACGCTCTTTCCTCTCGCCGTTGACCTCAACCCGGTGCAGGGCTTGGGTGAACTGTTCGTGTAGCGCGTTCATCTGGTCCTCCCTTCAAGATCCCACCACAACTGGTGGAGCTGTGACGGCATGGATTGGCGACCCTCCGGCACCAGATCGGAGGACGACACTCGGGATGTATCGCGGACTCGGTCCTGAGTCGCCCTTAGGGCTCTCGTCCCACTCGTACAGATGGATCGAGAGTGTGTTGAGTGTGCGACCAAGAAGGAGCGCCATCGGGTAGGGACAACGCAGTAGTAGGTGGACCTCGGTCGTGTGGTGCGTGTTGGCCAGACTCCGGATCTCGGCCGCGAGTTCGCCCACGATGGCTGCGGCCTGATCGGGGTCGAGCAGACCCTCGCCGGCATAGCGGAGATGGGCGACTCCCGCGAAGGTCTGGTCGCGGTTCGGGAATTGCGTGAAAGCAACGTCGCTCTGCTGTGGGAGAAGGTCGATGTAGACGAGTACGGGTCCATCGTCGAAGTTGTACACCGGGGGTGTGACAGGCACGCACAGCCTGTCTCCCACGGGACTTGGCGCCTGCCCGGTCAACACCCAACTGCCGCCTTGGGTGTCTAGGACTTCGACCGCTCCCATGAGCGTGGTGGGGAGCGCAGCTCCAAGTGCACACGCCACCGAGAGATGGGCACCGCCGCGCACTCGAACGGCTCCGGCCCCTGCAATCGCGACGAGCTGCGGCAAATAACCGAGGAACCGCTGCAGGTCATATAGCCCCCCGCCGTGTGGACGCCGCTCGCCTTCACTGGGAGGCCGCAGACGCAGCACTAGGTCGCCGTCCATTCCCCCGGCAAACGGTGGCACGCGCGTTTGGACATCCAGTGTCAGCAGGCCGGAAGACTGTTGAACGTCGGGCCGAAGGCTCTCCATACGCTGCCGGCTCATGGCGTGAGCCAAGGCAGCTCGCTCTTCAGCAGCCGCTACAGGCTTCTGGTTGAGTCGTTCAACCGTACCGGCTGGGAGACCTAGAAGCCGGTCGGGAGCCGAGTAGTCAAGCCTGCCGGTGCCGTCGTGCCGTTCGACCGTCGTACCGACCGCCAGAGTGAATTCGGCGTGCTTCTCCAGCTCAAGCAGCAGCGGCAGCTCGATGTCGCGAATCGCTTCGGAGTGCGCGATATCGGGCGTGACCACCAGCACAGCACCGGAGAGGCCAGAGGACAGCGCCTCGGCGAGTCGACGATCCGTATCCCCTGGCGGTAGATCGGTCTGATCATGCCAAACAGGGACACCAGCAGCCCGCAGTGCCCACGCGAGGGCCACTGCAATCGCTCGGCCATCACTCTGACGATACGAAATGAAGACGGGCCCGCGCGGATCCATGGGAGCGGTAGGTCCAGATGTACTGCTGGTACTTCCCATGGTTTGTCCGCCAGCTCAGTGTAAATACAACAGCTGTAATTACGGAAGTAGAACTATATGCACACCACTGGCGCAACGCAACGTGACGCAGGAAGCCAATCCACACGGCATCGGGAGGCCCCACGGTGTAGTGAACCGGCCCCAGGATGGGCTGTGCGGGCTATGGCGGAGAGGCGCCAAATTGTGATCGTGCAGTGCGGAGGCTGCATGCGCACCGAGGCCGCAGGTCTCTGTCCATCAGGAGCGTGGGAGAGCCGCAGTCGACGCACTCGAGAGGCTCGTAGGGCAACGGTCCGGAAGCCAAGCGCTCTTCGTAGCGCTTCTGCCGCCTCGCCTGCATCACAAGGCGGACGACCTGCGCCTTGACCTCGTCTTCTACCTGGGCGCGTCCCTCATGGCGCAGACGATCAAGATGGGCCATGGCGGAGCGCAACTCGTCATCACTCACGGACCTGTAGAACTCATATTGCTCATCGGCGAAGGGCCCCTCCATGAGCCGGCCAATCTGCACTGAGCGTTCTTCAAGTTGGGCGCGTTGGCGATCTAGCTGTAGCTGAGCTGCGCAGCGATCCTGGCGATCCTTGATCTCGTCGATGATCGTCAGTTCGACACGCTCGGGCGGCCTGAGGCTGCGGTTCTTCGCCTTGGCGCCCAGTTGGGCACCGCGTCGGTCGAGATCGATGCGAGACGCGCTGGCCCAGCGGGCCCGGAGTGCTGCGCCAAAGCGGCTGTCGTTAAGCCGCTCGACTTCATCGATCCACAGCTCGTATCGACGTTGGCCGAGTTCACGGTCGAGATAGCAGAGTTGCTCGTAGTCGACCGAGTCCGCATCGACACGGCGTAACCGCCTCTGAACATCGTTGTGCTCAGCGCTCACCGCTCGCCAGTCAGTCAGAGCCGCGATGCGGGGGCCGTGCTCAGCTGCAAAGTCTCGCATCAGAGCGTCGCGAGCGGCCTGACGATGAGCGTGTCGGAGACGACGGCGCTCCTCACGGCGCTCCTCGATGGTCATCTCATGCCCCTGCCACCGGTGGCCTTGGCGGCGTAGAGCATCGACGCCGCGGTCATACGCCTCTTGCTCGACTACATCCCAGTCAAGAAGCTCCGCCGATTCGAGCACGGCCGGCCCAGGTACAGCGAGCCTCGCTCCGGACTCGGCCACGCCCACAACAACCGGCGGAAGCGAGGAATGCCTCCAACGGGAGATATCTCTCGTCGCGCCCTTCGACAGGTTGCAGTGCGCATGCGCAAGCGCGGCGCACGGCCAGGGGTGGAACACCTCTGCGCCCGCGGGTACCTCTAGGCACTCGGCAGCGTGAAGCTGGCCCGTAAGGCGATACACGACGAGCCCGTCACGCTGATCCTTGTGGGACCCGATCGGCATCACGTGATCGTCCTGGAGGTCATGGCCAGCGAATGGCTGAGCACATATCGAGCACGGATCCCGCGGGTCGAGGCCTCGCTCCAGAGCGTTCATGCCCTGTCTGCGCCGGGGCATTGGCGACGAAACCGCCGGGCGCTAGCGCCCGGATCGGGCCGCTGACTTCCAGGGAAGGACGATTGTCTTCCCGCCTTCAGCGTCGGCGACCGTGAGAGGTGGCATGGACGGGTGCCGCCACTTGGTGACCTCTGGCGTGTTGCCCTTGCGCTTGTTGCAGTAAGTGTGAGCCGCCTGAAGGTTGTCGATCTTGTGTAGACGGCTCTTGTAGCGCGTGCCGGGCTCGGCCTTGCCGCCCTTGCGGACATCAAATACAGCAAACACCTTGGGCACAACATGCTCGATCTGGGCGCCCTTTAACTTCATCTCCCCCGCGCACAGCCCGCATCGCCCGCCGTCACGGTTGTGGATATAGGAGAGCATCCGTCGCCGATGGGCCTCGTCCCAGCGGCCGGTTGCGTCGGGCTCGTCAGACTCCAAGTACCAGCGCCAACCCTTGTCGACCGTTCGGGCAACCTTGCTGAGGAACCCTTCGGACTTCCCCGATGCGTCCGAACCCGTGGCCCCCTCAACTTCGTGTTGAGTCTCCTCGACCGCAGCATCAGCTGAAACATCTCCCCGGACTGGAGCCTGCCCGGTCGGCTCGTACGGCACGATGCCCCGACATTGCGGGTATTTCGAGCATCCCCAGAACTGGTTGCCAGCGTTGGCACCTTTGCGGGCCGTCCGTAGCACCATGGGTTGGTCACACTTCGGGCACTTCGGGACCGGCTCCGAACCCGGCGCTGACGTTCCGCTCATGAGTCCTTCCCCCAGTGGGACGGCCGTTTACGTATCCGCTCGCCGAGCTGGCCCGCGGTCCTTGCACCTCACCACAGCACCTCGCGCGGGTGGTGCAAGGTTGTCGGCAATGGCGGTCCGTGGGACTGATGCCTCTGGGCAGCTCCGCGAGCCCTAGCCGCTAGCACTTCGACCTTCTCAGCAAAGGACTCCATTCCGATGTTTCGATAATGCTCGGCATAGGCCCTCATCACCTGATACAGATCAAACCAAACCCTCGCTCCGCCCTTAGTCGGGACGAACTCGAAGCGCTCGATGAGAGTTGCGGCTCGCTCGAAGGGTGTGCCCTGCCGCCGTTTGCGCGGTGTCGGCGGTGAGTCCGGATTGAACAACTGGCCCATGTAGTCCTCTCTTGGCACAAGCAGAGCAGCCGGTTAGCGCGGCCGTGAATGACACAAGTGAAACTACACAAATGCAAGAACTTGCGCAACTAGCTCAATTGCTCGCCGCGCCACGCCGACGGAGGCCTAGTGCCGCCCGGTCAACTACGGAAGGCCCGCTCGCAGAGGTCGTCGGCGATTGTGACGATGTCTGCACTCATGGTCAGGCGTTGGCGCCACTGGGCCGGGATGGACTCGACTCCGTAGTGGGCACCGGCGATCTGGCCGAAGATGGCGCCTGTGGTGTCGGCGTCCTGGCCGAGGTTGACCACCTTGAGGGCACCCTCCCTGAAGTCCTCGGTGTGGAAGAAGGCCCACAGGACCGCCTCCAGGGTGTCCACCACGTAGCCGGTCCCGCGGATCTCGGGGGGCTGCTTGTGCTTGAACGACCCCTCCGCGATGGCGGCGATCTTCGGGGCGAGCGGGGTCTCGTCCCACAGGCCCTCGACCGGGCTGTAGTGATCGGACAGCAGCGTCTGCTTGTCGACGCCTCGCAGCGCTCCCACCAGCAGGCCCGCGAAGTAGCGGCAGGCGTCGACCGCCTCGACGGCGCCGTGGGTGGTGCGGGAGCTGTCGGCGCTGCGGTCGACCGCCTCCCGGGCGTCGCCGGCGAAGAACATCGGCACCGGCGCCAACCGCATCAGCGAGCCGTTGCCCGCCGACATCGCATCGGTCGGCCCCGAGAACGGCTCGCCGGTCCGCTCGAAGCGCACCAGGGCCTCGCGGGTGGTGCCGCCGATGTCGAAGCAGCGCCCCGTCGACGACAGGTACCCCTCCCTGAACCACCGCAGGTAGCGCCCCATCTGGTCCACAGGGTCGAACCCGCCCGACTCCAGCAGGCTGGTGGCCAAACACAGCGCCATCGACGTGTCGTCGGTCCACTGGCCCGCCCGCAACCCGAACGGCCCCCCGCCCACCATGTCGTCGATCGGGTCGAACGAACCCGGCGGGCTGAACTCCAGCGTCGTGCCCAGCGCATCCCCCACCGCCAGCCCCACCAGACACCCCCGGAAGCGGTCCCCGGCACTCACCCCGCCCACCGACATCGCTCCGATCCTGCGATAACCGGCTAGTTCGGAAGGGGACGATCGAGGCGGACGGCTGCGCTCATGGGCTAGGCCTCCTCGCCGAGGATTGCTGCTATCCGCGGATCGAACGCTTTCTGGAACTTCTTCAAGAGGTCGAGCATCCACCTCCGGATCTCGTCATGCACGTCCGGCGGGTCACCGATCGAACCGTCCCTCCTCACGGCGAGCCGGGTAACGGCCCCCGAGTCGAGAACGACTGTTGGCATCAGGCGTCGGATGCCTTCTTGAGGTGGCGCACGATGCGGTCGGCCCAGGCCTCGGCCTCAGCCACCACCTCCGGTGGCGGCTCGCCAATCTCCTCGATCAGTTCGGCCAGGTAGCGGTCCGTCTCACGCAGAAGCTCACGGCGGCGTTCCGAGTCGGTGCTGCGAGCGCTCCGGCCGCTTCGGGTCTCGTCAACTGCTGCCATGCATGAGATAATACAACATAGATTGAAAGCCTCAACCCTCCTAGAGGCCCGCGCCGGGTGCCATCCTCGCAGACGCCTATCGCCACGCCGCCTGACAAAGAGAAGCCCCGCCAGTGCACCACCGACGAGCGGAGGCGGACGGCGGGGAGGATTGACGGCAACGATAGCCGCCTACGAGCGCAAGGCGGCGGGATTGCAGCAGGTATGCACCCGGAGTGTCACACCCAGTCCCTACGAGGATGTGCTCAACCAGTTGGTTGGCATGACGGGCACCCAGGTCAGCGAGCTGTCCCATCAGGAGCCCGGATGGCGGCTAACGGAGGTCGGCGAGACCATCCCATTCTCGACGGCGTTCCTCGACTTCCCGCAAGTCCAGACTCCAACCAGTGAGCGGTTGTCCGAGTCGGTTGCGGAGCGCTAGTCGCATCCGCAGGGGACCACTCAGGGGATTTCCGAGTTGGCGCTGGGGACGGCCCGGGGATTTGTGGGACACTCCTGTGGACGGCCCTGGATGTCTCCGCAGAGCAAGCCCGCACCCGAGGTAGGTGTTGTTTTATGCATATAGATGTATAATCGATGCATGTTTCACCTCGGGGTGCACGCTTCGGTCGGGCTTCGTGCAGCCGAGCCAGAGCGTCCTGGTTCATCCCACGGCGACGTTCTGGACGCTGCCGGGTTGTTCAGAGGTCCGTTGCCGCAAGGATCGGGACCTAAACGTGAAGGGAGGAGCGGCCCGAGGGCGGCTCCTCCCGGTTTAGACGGTGACCGACGCACTGGCGTCAAGGTCTGATCTGACTGTACCGGACTTGTGGGCGAGACACAAGCACCGCTGCCAACCGACTTTGAGCTGGTATGCAGCCGGCTCCGAGACTTCTTCGCCCGCAACGCGCCATGGCATAGGCGCCTTTGGAGCATCGGCACGGTGCTCAGCCTGCGGGAAGTGCTCGAGTACGCCGACGGCTGTCTGACGGGGCGATCACCCAGCACCGAGGGTCTCAGTTTCGTCGTTGGCAGCGCAAGCCGAGAGGTCGGTCGCGACCCCGGCGTCGCACATCTGGCCACCGAACTCAAGAGCCTGCTCCAACGGCTCAGAGTCGGCTCGCCCAAGGACCTGAGCAGACATGTGTACGCCCACCTCGAACAACTCGTCCGACGAGCCGACCGCGAGTACTGCGAGCGATGGCGCGACGCCGGTGACGACGTTCCGGTCGAGTTCGCCAGTCGCGCCCTGGCGTCACATCTACTTGACAGCGGCCTCAGCAGCGAGCACCTCTACCGGTGGCTGCAGGCGACCGCCTCTTCGCTCTCAGCCGTTCCCGAACTCGCTGAGGAAGCGGAGGGAATGATGAGTAGGACTCGCCTCCGGGAGTACGAGGTGTTCGTACCCTGCTCCGCGCCGTACGACAAGCCCGCCGAGCCCGGCGGCTCTGTGAAGTGGCTCGACGGTAGCGCCGCGGCCGAATGGCTGAAGCAGCACATACCGCAAGCCGAACCACGCCGTCACAGCGGCGGCTTCCTCATAATCGTTGAGCGACGCGACCCATGGGCGGCAGTCGACGCGGCCCAGGCGCTCGTAGCGCGCGTGGACGCCCGCGCAAGAGTTGCGCGCCTGTTTGGTGAGGGAATCAGGATGAACGGCTGGGCTCGTGTCGCTGGCAGCCACCGCAGCTACCGGATCAACCACCTACACAGCCATGTGGAGATCGGCAGTCTCAACAGGCAGCGATCCGTCTATAGCTTCGACGCCGGCCTTCCGATCGAGGTCGACGACGCACTTGAACTAGCTTCCTACATGAAATCCCCGAATGTCGGAGCGGCCGTAATCGGAGCCTGGTCAGCCGTCGAGGCACTGCTGATAAGGCCGACCGAGCACCGCAAGCATCGTGCAGCCGACCGCTTGGCCGCCCTCGTTGCCTGCTCACTGCCTCGTGCCGAACTGACACCCCTCGCGTACCGGCACGCCGAGGCGGCCGATGATCAACTCGCAGCCGCCATCCGAGTAGCCGACACGAACTACGCCAAGGTGCGGCACGTCGAGGGACACCTCAGGTCCGGGAGGCGTCTCGCGCTGACCGACGGCAGCGAAATCGCCGCCCAAGATCGCATCGTCGCCATCCTCCAAGACCCCGCCGGAAACCTCGAACGGATCAGGGGTTACGTCACAGAATCGCTGCGCCGACTCTACAACCAGCGAAACCAGATAGCGCACTCCGGCTCCTTGCGCTCTGCGGCCCTAACGGCTACCGCAAGAACGTCATTCGCCTTGGTAGGTGCCGGCCTCGACCGGATCGTTCATGCCCAACTCCAAGCCGGCAATCCGTCGACACCGCTGCAACTTGTAGCGCGGGCGGAGACGGAACTCAGCCTGGTCGGAACGCCCGGTGGCCGGTCCCCGACCTCACTACTCGAATAGTTCGACCGCCTCGACGAATCTGGCGGACTGAACTCCAGCGTCGTGCCCAGAGCGTCCCCCGCCGCCAGCCTCACCAGACAACCCCGGAAGCGATCCCTGGCGCTCACCGCGCGAATCCCAGCGGTTCGATCACCCCCGCTGATGCTAACGTTGCGGCTAGGAGTCAAGTCCACCTTCTACCCGGGGAGAGCCGCCCCTCCGGGGGCCGCTCTCCCCCGTTCCTTGTGTAGAGGACCGATGAACCATCCAGAGATGACCCCCGAACAGGAACAAGAGTTCTACAGCAAACCTGAGAACCAGGAGCCACAGGGGCCTGCCCGGCGGCGGAGGCAGCCGTGGCCACTATCGGCCCAGCCGCGAGAGTCTCGATGTGGCTATGGAGGCGTTCGATAAGCGCGGGTTGCGAGTCTTGGCTGACGGTGTCGAGCAGTACGATTGGCACACACCATGACCACCCTGGAATCGGGCCCGGCCCAGACCATTGATTCCGTTCTAGAACGGATCCGACACGCGGTGGACATGTCGGAGCTCGAGAGAGCTTGGTGTGAAGGGCTGCGCTGTCACCGAGACCACGACGACCGCGACCGCATTCTGGCTGAGGCAGGTGCACGGCTCGGTGTGCTTGACGAGGCAGTCGGCGAACCTCTGCGGCGCAGCTGGCTTCGCCAAGTGGCCGAGGAGGTCCAACTGCGGGACGACCAGCCTTTGAGTGAGCCGCTGGCCGTCCTGGTGACGGCCGAGTTGAGGGAGGCATTCGCCCTGGCCGCTGACGATCTCGCCGGGCTGCGCGCCGCGGCCGAAGACGGCCAGGAGCTGCTTGCCTACGTCGAGCGCTCCCCCGCCTCCGCGATGAGGATCCGTGATCTCGGCCGCGTGACCGAGAAGCTACGCGGCAGCGGTGCCTTGACCCGCGTGGCGAGTGACGATGTGGAACTGTCCACCGAGTTCGCCCAAGCGCTCGTCCCGAGGCAGCCGCCGGGACGGCGGCCGGCACCCTCGCCGCATCAACCTCAGAGGGGTTAACGGCGTAAGGGAGAAGCCCCGCCAGTGCACCACCGACGAGCGGAGGCGGACGGCGGGGAGGATTGGCCACAGGATAGTCCGGCGTCCCGTGAGTTCGTGTCAGGAGTCGGTGTCGTACCCTCGTAGCATGCTGTGTGACAGCATCAAGGACGAGAACGCACCGCGACCGAGCCGTCCGGTCGCACTGGACGAGAATGAGGGCGCAATGACTGGCACTGAGGACCGCTACGCCGACATCGAGGTCGACGTGTTAGACGACGCGGGCGTCCGCGCCGCCATCGACAACGCCCTCGCCCGGGCAGGATGCACCTGGGAGGAGCTCCAGGAGCAGGCCAGAGCTGGAAGCTTCTCCAGCGAGATCGCTCGGCGGGCCTGGTTCGTCGTGTCGTCCTTTGAGCCCTCGTCAGTCTGACCTGGAGCGCCAAGCCAGGAAATTCGCAGGCGACCTGACGGAGCTCTTCAACGGCACCGTCACCCACGGCGTCCGCCTGCGCTCCTACATGGACCGGCACGGGCGCGCCGTCATCGGCTACAAGGTGAGCGAGGCCAACCCGGTCGGCGACTGCGTCCCCCTGACCATCTCCCGATCGCCAGCACACCTGTATCTCAGCGTGATTCACACGCTCGAACTCGATGAATCCGAGACGTTCCTGGCCACCAGCAGGAGCAGCTACACCCTCCAAGAAGACAACGACGCCGCTTCGATCCTCACATACGACTTCGTGCGAGAGCCACCCAACGAGTTCCCCGAGGCGCACATCCACATACATGGCCGATCCGACGTCCTCTCCAGGATGCTGCAAGCCGGCGGGCGCGACAAGAGCAAGCCAGCCGACCTCCACCTGCCCGTGGGGGGACGGCGCTTCCGCCCATGCCTGGAGGACATCATCGAGTTCTGCGTCCTCGAACGCCTAGTCGACGCCCGCGACGGCTGGAAGGAAGCGGTGAACCGCTCCAGAGACAAGTATCTCGACGAGCAACTCCGGGCAGCTGTGCACCGCAACCCGACCGCGGCAGCAGAGGTCCTGAGACGCGACGGCTGGCGAGTCACCGAACCAGACGCCGGAACTACGACTTAGCAGTTAGCCGAGTCACAGGCATCGCCGAGGCCACCGCAAGGGGGCATCTTGGATGGGGCCTTCTTCATGCCCGCCATCGTCCCATCGGCTTGTGACTGTCAGGATCGAAGGGCTCGCTCGCACAAGCTGTCGGCCATTGCGGAGATCTCGGCGCTCATCGCCTCTTGCAGAACACGCTCACCGTGACAGATGTCTGCTACGTGAGTTGAGCGACCAGTGCATGCGTAAGCCCCGGCTCCCGTCCTAGTCGACCCATCAGGATCCTCGGACTGGCCCTCCGGGGCTTGCGACTTCCTCACAGAACAGCACTGCGAGACTCTCTCATTATGCATCTCACGAACTCTTCGATCAACCGGAGCATTCGACGATCCATCTGCCATCCTCGATGTCCGAGGCATGTCATAGGGGCTCTATAGGGTCGCGCCGATGGTTGACGTGACTGACAATCCGGCGCATGCCCCGGCTCCGAGGCCTCACACCGGGTCCATTCCCGGTGGCACTGCGTTGCGGGAGCAGGGGGACATCGTCGCGCTGATCGCTGGTGCTCCGTGGCGGGAGGCGGTCACGTATCGGGATTCGTGGCCCCATGAGTACGTGGTCGTGAAGAAGGACGGCCAGGAAGCGCTGCTGGCAGCGTTCTGTGCCCGGATCGCGGCGGGCGAGGGCGTGGAATGCCAGTTCTTCAACCAGCGGCGCCAATACCTGTTCCTGGGCGAGCACAAGTACTGGACGATGACGGACTGCGCCGGCATCGACCTGGACACCGACGACTACGTGCTCAACCGGGCACTGCTGTATCGGGACCGCCGCGACTTCGTGATCAAGCCGGGCGACACCGGCACCAGAAAGGAGCAATGAGAGCACCGTGGCCAAGAAGGCGCGCCGGAGCAGCTGGAACAACGAGCCGCTCACCATCCCGGAGCCGATCCCTGCACCCGCCCGGGTCTGGACCGACGACGAGATGGCCTCCATCCGGCGCGGCTACGTCCCGTGGATCATGGACGAGAAGTGGTTCATCTTCATGGAGGGGAGCCGCCTGTTCGCCCATCGCAGCTGGACCGGAATCGGCGTCTACGAGGCGACATTCGCCCCCACCGACGGCGGGCACGTAATCGAGTCCGCGGTCGTCACCGGCGACGAGACCAAGTACCGGCGTTCCTCCGACGAGGACGAGTCGCTGACGCTGGAGGTGCTCATCGCCAGCTTCCTGCTGAAAGAGACGCCGTCCGAAGAACAGCTGGCTGGCTATGACCCGGTCACCAAGTGGGAGTTCATCGTGCCCGGCGTGCCCAAAGAGCTGTTCATACCCCGGGTCATCAAAAAGACCGAACCAGAGCCGAACGCGTAGCCGAGTCTCTCTGCCTCTCGCTCGATTCTGGCCCCGGCACACACGGAGCCGCTAGCCGTCTGTGTATAGCCGATACTTCCTTCGCCGGGACCGAACCCGAAGGCCACATCGACGCGTTGGCGTCCAAGTGGGATGGCAGGAAGTGTCAGGGCGCCTCCACGGCGACGCCTTGTGCGTGGGCCGCGAGCGCGCCGAGATCCTCGAGGTCGGTGCTCAGCACTATCCCGTCGGGCTCAGCTACGGCGACTAGAACCGCGTCCACTGCCGTGATCTTTGAGGCTCGGCCAGTGCGGTCCCGAAGCGTTCCCGCTTTCCTCGCAATCTGCTCGGGCAGTTGCTCCTCGACATCGCAGCTCTTGAGGAAGCGGTTCGTGACAGCATCCATCCTCTGGCGGCCCGTCAGGCATTCGACCAAGACGACCGAAGGCACAACCGGTGGCCAGATGCCACGGCGCTTCAACGATCCGATCCGAGCCGCAGAAAGCTGATCTTCACGGGCGAGCCGGGTTACGGCCCCCGAGTCGAGAACGACTGTTGTCATCAGGCGTTGGGGGCCTTCTTGAGGTGGCGCTCGATGCGGTCGGCCCAGGCCTCGGCCTCAGCCACCACCTCCGGCGACGGCTCGCCGACCTTCTCGATCAGCTCGGCCAGATAGCGGTCCGTCTCGCGCAGAAGCTCACGGCGGCGTTTCGAGTCAGCGCCGCGAGCGCTCCGGCCGCTTCGAGTCTCGTCAACTGCCGTCACGCATGAGATAATACAACATAGATCGAAAACGTCAACCCTCCTGGCGGCGTCGTCCAGCCGACTCATCTGTGTCGATGAACTGCAGCCGCTTCACCGTGGCACACCGGGGGCTTCGGCGGAGTGGCGGATGTCGGTGAGGAACGCCTCGACCTCGGCTAGGTCGATGGTGCGGCGCAGCGGTGGGAGGCCTCGCAGGAGGTCCTGGCGGTACCGGGCGGTCGCCAGCCGCGAGTCGAGCACCGCCACCACGCCCCGGTCCTGCGCGGAGCGGATCAGCCTCCCCGCGCCCTGGGCCAGCAGCGTGGCCGCTCGGGGAACGTCGATCTCACGGAACCAGCGGGGCCCGAGCCGGTTGCGGCGGGCCACCATCAGCGGCTCGTCGGGCCGCGGGAACGGGATGCGGTCCACCACCACCAGCGACAGCGACCGGCCGGGCACGTCCACGCCCTGCCACATGGTCATCGTGGCGAACAGGCAGCTCTCCTCCTCCGCCGCGAACCGGGCGATCAGCTCGCGGTTGGGCAGGTCGCCCTGGCAGTAGATCCGCAGCCCCGTCGCCTCCCGCACAGCCTCGGCCGCGCCCCTCATGGCCCCGTAGCTGGTGAACAGCGCCAGCGTGCGCCCTCCGGCTGCGACCGCCATCCGGGCGATCTCCTGCTGCACGGCCCGCGCCCAACCGGGATCCTTGGGGCCGGGCAGATGCTTCGCGCAATAGAGCAGGCCGAGGCTGCGGTAGTCGAAGGGACTGCCCACGTCGAGGCCGTCGTGGCCGTCGCCGGGCAGCCCGAGCCTGCCGGCAAGGTTGACGGGGACGGTCGCGCTGGTCAGCACCGCCGCAGTGCGGGCCCACAGCCGCTCCTGCAGCAGCGGGCCGACATCGACGGGGGCGGTCCGCCAGGTCGGATTCCTCCCGGAGCCCTCCACCCAGACCGCGTCCTCGGTGTCGGGGTCGGACGCTCGGGCGAGATCCTCGGTGAGGGCGTCGAGGAGCCGCCGGGCCATCCTGCGCCGCGTCTCGTCTCCGTCCGCCTCACGGACCTCGGCGCCGGCCGCGCCGAGCCGTCCCCGGCACAGGGCGACCGTCTCGGTCAGGTCGTCGGGAACGGACGTCAGCAGCGTGTCGCGGTGGGGTTCGAGAGCGTCGCGCAGAATGTCGCCGGCCTCCGCCACACGGTCGGCTGTCGCCGAGCCCGCCACCGCGGCCCGCACCGCCCGGGCCGCGTGCCTGAACCGGCCTCCGGTGATCGACACCCCGGCCGCTCCGGCGGCGATGTCCTCGAGGGTGTGGGCCTCGTCGAACACCGCCGCATCGTGGGGCGGCAGGATCTCCGCCTCGGTGAACACATGCAGGCAGTAGAGGTGGTGGTTCACCACCAGCACATCCGCCTCAGCAGCCCGGTCGCGGGCCTGCTCGGCGAAGCACTCCGGCCCCGACGGGCAGTTCGCCGCGCCCGGGCACTCCCGCCCCGACACGCTCACCGCCTCCCAGGCCCGCACCGACGGCTCGAAGTCGAGTCCCGCCCGGTCGCCGTCGGCGGTCGCATCGGCCCAGGCCGCCAACCGTGCGATCTCCTTGCGGATGCGCCCGGCCTCGGCGGCGGAGTCCGCGGCGATCAACTGCTGCTGCCCGCTGCCGGCCACCGCGGCCAGATCGGCGAGCTTCTTGCGGCAGACGTAGTTCGACCTGCCCTTCAGCACGCCGAACTTGAGCGGCATGCCCAGCGCCTCGGCGAGGAGGGGAAGGTCCTTGTCCACGAGCTGGTCCTGGAGGGCCTTGGTGGCGGTGGCCACCACAGCCTTCCTCCCGCCGGCCGCCAGCGGCGCCAGGTAGGCCATCGACTTGCCGGTGCCGGTGCCGGCCGCCACCACCAGATGCCGGCCGTGGTCCAGGGCCGACGCCACCGCCTCGCACATCTCGAACTGGCCGGGCCGGCTCTCGCCGCCACCCGGCATCGCCGAGACGACCCCATGAAGCGCTTCGACGGCTTCCTGCGGTGAGTCCACGGCCACCGACGGTACCGGTGCGCTCGGGTGCTGCGAGGCCGGCTAGTGGCGGTGGGGCTCGGCCCAGCGCCGCACGAAGTCCCGCTGGTGGCGGGTCTGGGGCGACTCGGTGTGGAGCCAGCTCTTCTCCACGTGCTGCCACCAATCGGCGATCTGGTCGAGGGCCCCCGGGCCGGTGAGCCCGTGGCGGACCAGCCAGCAGCCGACCACCGTCCCGGTGCGGCCGATCCCGCCCCAGCAGTGCACATACACCGTGCGACCCTCACCGAGGGCGTCGTCGACGGCGTCGAGGATGGCCGCCATCTCCGCGGCCCGGCGCGGCACCGACATGTCCATGATCGGATGGCTCTCCCGCCGCACCGACCGGCCCAGAGCCCGCGCCTGCTCGTGCGCGACCTGCTCGTACGGCGCCAGCCCGTCGCGCCGCTGCGTCAAGTCGATGAAGCAGTCGACGCCGGCCTCGATCAGCGCCCGCACCTTGGCTGCCGCGTCCCGCGGGTCCAGCGCCCCGGGATACTCCCCCGCCGCGAACCGCCCCTCCCGAACCCAATCGCTGTTCGGAATAGGACGATCAGGACGGGCCGCTGCGCTCATTGAATCAAGCCTGCCGGACCTCCGCCCCCCTCATCAAGCACGAGGCGGATTCCGCCATCCGCGTTCGCATCGACGTTCCGTTACGCTTCGTCGCCCTAGAGGTTGAAACATCACTCCCTGACAGGATCAACTCACGCTGACGTCACTCTCGGCCAGTGGGCGGCTTGGGTCTACAACCTCTACTCGCTCCAGGAGCCTTTCGGCCCGCGAGGCAGGTCCCAGCGGAGACGATGACCATGAACAACCCGTTGCCTGCCGACGGCCAACCGATCCCCGAAGGCCTCGTCGCGGCCGTCGACGAGACCGTAGCCGAGCTTCGAGGCGGCGTGACGTACGTGCTCGCAGCCGTCATCTTCAGCGACTCCCGTGCGGCGCACCAAGACATCCAGACCCTGACTGCTCATCGGATCCGACCCTTCCACTGGCACACGGAGGGGCCGACAACCCGCAACGCGGCGGTCAATCTCATAGAGAAGCACGCAATCGCAACCAAGATCCTCGCTCGACGCGCAGGGCGTAACGCGCAGACCGCAACCCGCGCCACTCTCCTGACCGAACTCGCTGCCGAACTAGCCAACGAGGGTGTCGGTCATGTCGTCATCGAATCACGCGGTCCACGTGAGGACGGACGCGACCGCTCGACGATCCTCAACTGTTTGCGCGAGCTGCCAGCTCCCACCTTCAGCTACGACTGGCGTACCAAGGCCGAACCCCTGCTGTGGTACCCCGACGCCATGGCTGGCGTCGTCCGAGAGCATCTCACTGACGGGCAATCGGCAGGCTTCAGCCTCTTGCAGAACACGCTCACCGTGACAGATGTCTGCTACGTGAGTTGAGCGACCAGTACATGCGTAAGCCCCGGCTCCCGTCCTAGTCGACCCAACAGGATCCTCGGACTGGCCCTCCGGGGCTTGCGACTTCCTCACAGAACAGCACTGCGAGACTCTCTCATTATGCATCTCACGAACTCTTCGATCAACCCGGAGCATTCAACGATCCATCTGCCATCCTCAATGTCCAAATCGCAGCTCTTGAGGCCCTAGTCGATGAGGATGAGCTGATCGAGGTTATTGTTCATGCCATGCCGGCGCGGCGGCGATTCCAGGAGTGGCGGCCATGAAGTGGACACGCGAGCAGATCGCCAAGCACGCGGACCAACTCGCGGATCGCTTAGAAGACTTCGACCCAGCCGAGGCCACGGAGGTCCCGGTCACTGAGTACCTCTTAGCCCGAGCGGTGCGAGAGAGGGACAGAAGCGAGCAAGAAGTCACCGGGGCTGTTGCAGCAGCGCTAGAGGCCGGAACCTCGTGGTCTCGCATCGGCCTGATCCTTGGCACCTCCAGACACGAGGCCAAGCTGCGTTACAGCCACGTCGAAGGCTTGGGTGAACCCACTAGGGACCGCGGGTACGAGGGGCTTGGCCTCTGAGCCAAGCACCCTCTCTCATAACCAACATCGCTCATTAATGAAACAACCGTTCCATTCCTGAACGGTAGGAAACGAGATAGAAGCGCACGTTCGCTTCGCCGAGTCGCGCCAGGTAGCATGCGTTCACCCACCCGGTGCCTCCTCGGAGGTGCCGGGTCTTTCTCTTCCCGGGCGGGCTTCAGACGAACTGCTAGCGCTTCACCGTGGCGGGCGGGGGGCTTCGGCGGAGTGGCGGATGTCGTTGAGGAACGCCTCGACCTCGGCTAGGTCGATGGTGCGGCGCAGCGGTGGGAGGCCTCGCAGGAGGTTCTGGCGGTACCGGGCCGTCGCCAGCCGCGAGTCGAGCACCGCCACGACGCCGCGGTCCTGCGCGGATCGGATGAGCCTCCCCGCGCCCTGGGCCAGCAGCGTGGCCGCGCGGGGGACGTCGATCCCGCGGAACGCCTGCGGCCCGAGCCGCTTGCGACGGGCGACCATCAGCGGCTCGTCGGGCCGCGGGAACGGAATGCGGTCCACCACCACCAGCGACAGCGACCGGCCAGGCACGTCCACGCCCTGCCACATCGTCATCGTGGCGAACAGGCAGCTCTCCTCCTCCGCGGCGAACCGGGCGATCAGCTCGCGGTTGGGCAGGTCCCCCTGGCAGTAGATCCGCAGCCCCGTCGTCGCCCGCACAGCCTCGGCGGCGCCGCTCATGGCCCCGTAGCTGGTGAACAGCGCCAGAGTGCGCCCTCCGGCTGCGACAGCCATCCGGGCGATCTCCTGCTGCACGGCCTGCGCCCATCCGGGATCCTTGGGGCCGGGCAGACGCTTCGCGCAATAGAGCAGGCCGAGGCTGCGGTAGTCGAACGGACTGCCCACATCGAGGCTGTCGTGGCCGTCGTCGGGCAGCCCGAGCCTTCCGGCCAGGTTGACGGGGACGGTCGCGCTGGTGAGCACCGCCGGAGTGCGCGCCCACAGCCGCTCCTCCAGCATCGGGCCGACATCGACGGGAGCGGTCCGCCAGACCGGGTTCCAGGTGGAGCCCTCCACCCAGACAGCGTCCTCGGTGTCCGGATCGGACGCTCGGGCGAGGTCCTCGGTGAGGGCGTCGAGGAGCCGCCGGGCCATTCTCCGCCGCGTCTCGTCGCCTTGCGCCTCGCGGACCTCGGCGCCGGCCGCGTCGAGCCGTCCCCGGCACAGGGCGACCGACTCGACCAGGTCGTCGGGAACAGACGTCAGCAGCGTGTCGCGGTGGGGGTCGAGAGCGTCCCGCAGAATGTCACCGGCATCCCTCACGCGGTCGGCCGTCGCCGAGCCCGCCACCGCGGCTCTCACCGCCCGGGCCGCGTGCCCGAACCGGCCTCCGGTGATCGACACCCCGGCGGCTCCGGCTGCGACGTCCTCGAGAGTGTGGGCCTCGTCGAACACGACCGCATCGTGGGGCGGCAGGATCTCCGCCTCCGTGAACATGTGCAAGCAGTAGAGGTGGTGGTTCACCACCAGCACATCCGCCTCAGCAGCCCTGTCGCGGGCCTGCTCGGCGAAGCACTCCGGCCCCGACGGGCAGTTCGCCGCGCCCGGGCACTCCCGCCCGGACACGCTGACCGCCTCCCAGGCCCGCACCGACGGCTCGAAGTCGAGGCCGGCCCGGTCGCCGTCGGCGGTCACATCGGCCCAGGCCGCCAGCTGTGTGATCTCCTCGCGGACGCGCCCAGACTCGGCGGCGGAGTCCGCGGCGATCAACTGCTGCTGCCCGCTGCCGGCCACCGCGGCCCAGTCGGCGAGCTTCTTGCGGCAGACGTAGTTCGACCTGCCCTTCAGCACGCCGAACTTGAGCGGCACGCCCAGCGCCTCGGCAAGGAGGGGAAGATCCTTGTCCACGAGCTGGTCCTGGAGGGCCTTGGTGGCGGTGGCCACGACCGCCTTCTTCCCGCCCGCCGCCAGCGGCGCGAGGTAGGCCATCGACTTGCCGGTGCCGGTGCCGGCCGCCACCACCAGATGCCGGCCGTGGTCAAGGGCCGACGCCACCGCCTCGCACATCTCGAATTGGCCGGGCCGGCTCTCGCCGCCACCCGGCATCGCCGAGACGACCCCATGAAGCGCTTCGACAGCTTCCTGCGGTGCGTCCACAGCCACCGACAGTACCGGTGCGCTCGGGTGCTGCGAGGCCGGCTAGCGGTGGCGGGGCTCAGGCCACCCCCGCACGAAGGCCCGCTGGCGGGGAGTCTGGGGCGACTCGGTGTGGAGCCAGCTCTTCTCCACGTGCTGCCACCACACCGCGATCTGATCGAGGGCCCCCTGGCCGGTGAGCCCGTGGCGGACCAGCCAGCAGCCGACCACCGTCCCGGTGCGGCCGATCCCGCCCCAGCAGTGCACATACACCGTGCGACCCTCGCCGAGGGCGTCGTCGATGGCGTCGAGGATGGCCGCCATCTCCGCGGCCTGGCGCGGCACCGACATGTCCATGATCGGATGGCTCTCGCGCCGCACCGACCGGCCGAGAGCCCGCGCCTGCTCGTGGGCGACCTGCTCGTAGGGGGCCAGCCCGTCGCGCCGCTGCGTCAGGTCGATGAAGCAGTCGACGCCGGCCTCGATCAGCGTTTGCACCTTGGCCGCCGCGTCCCGCGGGTTCAACGCCCCCGGATACTCCCCCGCCGCGAACCGCCCCTCCCAAACCCAGTAGCTGTTCGGAATAGGACGACCAGGCCGGCCGGCAGCGCTCACGAGCTAAGCCTCCTCGACTTCCGGCAACCTAGTCGTCGCTTCGGCCCTCAGGATCCGCGAGGCGTATCCGGATCAGATGCCCCCGCACCACCACGATCGCCGCTTGCTCCAAGACGCTCGAATGGCGCTCGAGCAGCTTGTGGATCGCCGCAACCCTCTCCGCCTGTGCCGTCTTGAAGAAGCGGATGATGCAGAGATGCGGCAACCCGCGCCGAAACATCAACTCGCCAAAGTCCTGATCGTCGGTGACAAGCACCCGCTGCTCGTCGTAGGCGAGCGCAAGCAGATCCTCATCGCTGGCCCCAGGCGCAATCTCCGAGGCCGCGCTTACATCGTGGCCCAGACCAACCAGCATCCGGCGCAGCCCAACAGAACCGGCACACTCGTCGAGCAAGAATTTCAATGGTTCTAGTGGATCAGAATATGATCATGGACGGTTTCGCCGACGATGGAGCGGTATGCGTAGACCAGGCAAGCCTGAATGTCCTCGGGCTCCAGAATGTCGTACTCGTCGAGGATCGTCTCCACGCTGTCGCCTGCGGCCAGCATCCCCAAGACGTGTTCGACCGCGAAGCGCATGTCGCGGATGATCGGCTTGCCGCCGAAGACGTCGGAGCGCACGGTGATCCGCTTCAACAACTCGTAGTCGTCGAGCGGCGGCTTCGTCTCGGTGACATCCATGACAGGAACGCTACCTCGCAGCCAGAAGCACCGCGTCTGGAGCCACTTCCTGGCAGGAGTCGGTGTCGCACCCTCGTAGCATCATGTGTGACAGCATCAATGACGAGAACAGCACCCGCGACCGAGCCGTCCGGTCGGGCTGGACGAGAATGAGGGCGCTATGACTGGCACAGAGGACCGCTACGCCGACGTCGAGGTCGACGTGTTAGACGACGCGGGCGTCCGCGCCGCCATCGGCAACGCCCTCGCCCGGGCAGGATGCACCTGGGAGGAGCTCCAAGAGCAGGCCAAGGCTGGAAGCTTCTCCAGCGAGATCGCTCGGCGCGCCTGGTTCGTCGTGTCCTCCTTTGAGCCCTCGTCAGTCTGACCTGGAGCGCCAGGCCAGGAAGTTCGCAGGCGACCTGACGAGCTCTTCAACGGCACCATCACCCACGGCGTCCGCCTGCGCTCCTACATGGACCGGCACGGGCGCGCCGTCGTCGGCTACAAGGTGAGCGAGACCAACCCGGTGGGCGACTGCGTCCCGCTGACCATCTCCCGATCGCCGGCACACCTGTACCTCAGCGTGATTCACACGTCAAGATCACGACCGTCGCCACAACTTGAATTACTGTCTAGCCGGTCCGGGTCGGCACAGAGGCAGCGACCGGCACCGAAGCCGCGGTTGCGGCGTGTTCTAGTCATTGGCGACCTTCGGGCCTTGATAGTTTTTGGTTGAGAGTATCAGCTCCGTGTTGCGGCTGCACGGCGCTAGGGCGAACAACCCTCTGTCCTTACAGACCCTGAGCCAGATACGAATCTGCTTGCCGGAGCCGGCCAGGTTGTCGTCTTCGGTAATCTGAAAGATTGAGGTCAGTTCAAGACGTTCCACCCAGCTGGCCCCGGGTTGGGATAGATGGTCGTAAAACTTATATCTAAGCCCGCTGTATAACAAATTGTCCTCGGAGTCGAGAATGTCCACCCTGACTTCATAGAATTCGCCCCGCTCGTACTTCCAGCCGATATTGAGGGCCAGGCCGTTGTCGGGCAGGAGGTTGCCGTCTTCGCCGTAGCGGGTCAGATAGGTAAACTCGGGGCGGATAGTCGGAGCGTTCGGGAATTTCCATTGAAGCTCGAGCGGCTGGCTCCAGGGGCCGTTTTCGCAAGTGCTGGCCTCGATAGTGTAGATGTAGCCGGGAGCGGCAGAGTCCTGCTCGTAGTCGGTCATAGTGTAAGTCCAGAGGCCGTCGACCCGAGGTTGGGTCGAGGTGGGGGCGAGGTCCCTTCCCTCGACGACGGTAATGACGACCTCGTTGCCGTCGGGGCCATAGAAACTCTGGAGGTCGTCAACGTCGACAATGATTTGGCCGAAATCCCAGGCCGGGCTGCGGGTTATGCGGTAGTATTCGACTTCCTTCATTCGCCAGAATTCGGTTTGGCCGGCGACCCGGCGGCTGGGTTTGCTGATGAAGGGGGCGTTCCATTTCGGCTTGCCGACTCCGCCAGACTCCTCGACCCAATCGGGCTGCCAATAACCGGGCGTGTTTTGGGGGATGGCCGGGTTGTGGTTGGGTTCGTCCCATTCCCAGTTGCCGATCTTGATCCAGTTCTTGGTGGCGATTGGCGCGCCGGTCGCCCGGCAGCCCAGAGGCTCGGGGGCAGTCTGCAATAAGAATTCGTCTTCTTTGGGCGGAATGACAATTAATGTCGGCGGCGGCGGGTTGTCGTCGCCTCCGGGCGGGTTGTCGTTGCCTCTGGGCGTGTCGCCCCCACCGGGCGGGTTCCCGTCGTCGCTGAGACTCTCAGAGTTCAGCGACTCCAGCGCGGCCTGCCGTTCTGCTGCGTAATCGTCGGCCCGCACCAGCAGCAACGCCATCTGAGCCCGTGGGGTGGCCCGCTGGGGGCAGAAGCGCAGCGGTTCCGTCGCGCACCCCGCGGTGATCCCCGCGGAGAACAAGGCGTCGATGTCGGCGCTGTGAATGCCGCCGACGGCCACATCGGTGAACCCGGCCGGGTCGGCGGACTCCAGATCGTACGCATGCGCCAGCAACGTGGCCGTCTGGGCGCGGGTGACGTGCCCGTCGGGGCAGTAGCTCAGCGGAACGGTCGAACAGCCCGCTGTGATACCTAGATCTGCGAACCTCTCAATGAACGCCGACTGGGGATGGTCCCCGCCCACATCGCTGAAACGGGTGTCCTTCACCCCGGGCGGGTCTGTCCCGTCGATGAGGCGGACCAGCCACACGGCCATGTGGGCCCGTGTCAGCGGCTCCTGCGGGCAGAAGTGGTCCTGGTCCTGTCCGCACAATGTGCCGTCGAAGACGCCCCGGCTGTCGAGAGCGTGAACCGCGGCGCTGCTTGCGCCGTCATGAGGCACATCAGGCAGACCTTCATGGCCGGACGCAGCCGACGGGGGGGGGGGGGGCAACCGCGAGCAGCGCTGCCGTCATAGCGGCCGTTACAAGGAAGCGGAGCGTGCCGGCGGGCGCGGCGATGCGAGGAACGAAGAGGCTGCCACTAGTTGACGACGGACAACCAGCCATATGAACAGCATAGCACAGACGTATGTTCTGTTCGTCATACAGCGCCGGCTGCTGCGCCACCCCCGCTCCAGCTTCCACTTCACCCCCACCCACAGCTCGTGGATGAACCTCGTCGAGCGCTGGTTCGCCGAGCCCACCACCAAATGGATCCGCCGCGCCGTCGATCGCACCCTTCAAGCCGAGGCCTCCTGACCAACCCCTCCCAGCGACAGCAAAGGGGGTACGACTCGCATGGTGGAGCGCCCACCGGCAGTGTCACTCACTAGAGTCGGCGAGACGCCCCAGAACCGGGCAAAGCTGGACCACCGAGAGGCGGACGCACATGCGGATCACATTGACCAACGTCATCGTCGACGACCAGGCCAAGGCCCTCGCCTTCTACACCGAGGTCCTCGGATTCCAGAAGCACCACGACATGCCCGTCGGGGACTACTCGTGGCTCACCGTGGTCTCCCCGGAGCAGCCCGACGGGCCGGAGCTGCTCCTCGAACCCGCCGCGCACCCGGCCGCCAAGACATACCGCGACGCCCTCACCGCCGACGGGATCCCATCGGCACAGTTCACCGTCGACGACGTCCATGCCGAGCACGAGCGGCTGCGCGCCGCCGGCGTCGAGTTCACCCAACCGCCCACCGACGTCGGCACCGTTGTGACGGCCGTCTTCGATGACACCTGCGGGAACCTGATCCAGATCGCCACCCCGGCTCCAGAACCTGCATAAACCCCCATAGGCCTGGGCTCGCCCGGCGCGCCGCTGCGTCAGGTCGATGAAGCAGTCCGCACGAGAAGCGTCCGCTGGTCAGCATCCCGCGCGGACTCATGCCGACGCCGCCACCCGTCTTGCGGACTGCACGCAGCGAGTTGCCCGGTCGACTGCTCGTGTTGCGTCGGACAGAGCTACGGCGTCGGGCTCGCACTCGGTCCTCGTCTTGAGCTGAAGCAGCCGGGTGAGGTTCTTCTCGACCTCTGAGCCGTCCTTGCCGGCCTGCCGTAGAAGCGATAGAGCCTGGCGGTGATCGGGCCCGGAGGCGCGCTGGCCGATGCGCAGACCGGTTACGACGTCGGCCGCGTTGATGGCGGCGTGAATGGCGAGGCTGGTCGCAGCGGTCGACTGTTAACGACAAGCAGCGTGAAGTGCCCACAACACCTACCCTCGAAGCCACCCCCGTCGTCGCCCGCACAGCCTCGGCGGCGCCGCTCATGGCCCCGTAGCTGGTGAACAGCGCCAGAGTGCGCCCTCCGGCTGCGACAGCCATCCGGGCGATCTCCTGCTGCACGGCCTGCGCCCATCCGGGATCCTTGGGGCCGGGCAGACGCTTCGCGCAATAGAGCAGGCCGAGGCTGCGGTAGTCGAACGGACTGCCCACATCGAGGCTGTCGTGGCCGTCGTCGGGCAGCCCGAGCCTGCCGGCCAGGTTCATGGGGACGGTCGCGCTGGTGAGCACCGCCGGAGTGCGCGCCCACAGCTGCTCCTGCAGCATCGGGCCGACATCGACGGGAGCGGTCCGCCAGACCGGGTTCCAGGTGGAGCCCTCCACCCAGACAGCGTCCTCGGTGTCGGGGTCGGACGCTCGGGCGAGGTCCTCGGTGAGGGCATCGAGGAGCCGCCGGGCCATTCTCCGCCGCGTCTCGTCGCCGTCCGCTCCGAGGTGATCCACCCGCTTCAGCGGGCCGGAACCGCAGTCGTGCTGTTCGGCGCCTGGCTCACCAGCCGCCGCGGGCCCCCGGATCAAGGCCGGCTCCAGCCGCACCTGATCCAGGGAGTCGTCACGCCTTGCGGGACCACGGATCAAGTCGTATACTTATATACGAATAACTGGTACGAATAAGTACACTGTGCTCCGAGTACCAGGCCGTAGCCCGCCAGCGGTGGGCGCACCAGTGCTCGGGTTCGCACAATCCGAGCGTCAAACCCCAGGGAGACGTCTCAAGATGAATATCAGACCAGTCCTAATGACGCTGGCCGTGATGCTGGCTTTCGCCCTCGTCGCGTCAAGCTGCGGCGAAGATGACGATTCCAGCGCAGCCGACTCTGCTGCCGCCGAATTGCAGGCAGCCCGCGATACGGCTGCCGCGGCTGCCGCCGAGGCCGACGCCGCCATGGCCGCGCTCGCAGAGGCCGAAGCAGCCGCGGAGGCGGCCGGTGCAGGCGACGCTGAAGCCCAAGCCGAGTTGGAGGCCGCTCTTTCGGCAGCCGAGGAAGCCCGGGCTGCGGCCGATGAGGCCCAAGCGGCAGCCGACATGGCGGTGGCAGAGGCTGAGGCCGCGGCCGCCGCGGCGATGGCAGAGGCCGAGGCGGTGGCCGAGGCGGCGGCCATGGAAGAGCCCGAGATGGTGGAGCCCATCGTGATCGGGTTCACCTCCGACGCCAGCGGCCAGTACGCCAACAGCGGGGCGATGGACCGACGCGGCATGATGCTGGCCATCGACGAGTTCAACGCCAGAGGCGGGGTGCTCGGCCGGCCGGTCACCCACATCCACTACGACACCGAGACGACGCCGGCCACCGGCACCCGGGTCGCCCAGCGCCTGATCGAGCAGGACGGTGTGGACTTCCTTGTCGGCGCGGTCAGCTCGGGCGTGGCCAACGCCATCTCGCAGGTCGCCCAGGAGAACGGGGTGATCTACTTCAACTCGAACTCCAGCTCGCCGACGGAGTCGTCAACCAACTGCCATCGCACCAAGTTCGTGTGGGACGGCCATGGCGGGAACTTCGCCAAGGCCACCGTGCTCGGCGCGGTCGAGTCGTTCGGACCGAACTGGCTGCTGCTCACCAACGACTACGTCTGGGGCCACGAGACCTCGGCGAGGACCCGCGCCCTGGCCGAGTCGCTCGGCGTCACCATCGTCGACGAACTGCTCGTGCCCCAGGGCACCAGGGACTTCAGCTCCTACCTGCTGACGATCCAGCAGACGGCCCCCGACGTGGTGGCGGCCGCGGTCGGCGGCGACGACCTCAAGGCGTTGCGGTTGCAGGTGATAGAGCAGGGCCTCGACACCCGGATGGGTTGGATCAACAACCAGCAGGACTGGCCCGACGTCTACGGCACGCCCCCGTTCGGGATCTTCGGCACCACCTGGTACTACAACCTCGACCTGCCCGGAGTGGCCGAGTTCGTCAGCGCCTACCGGGAAACCTACGGAGACAGCTCGCTAGTTGTGCCCGGCAACGTGTACTACAACGGCTACATGGCCACCCGCACGCTGCTCGAGGCCATCGAGGCGGCTGGCACGACCAACAACCACGAGGTCATCAGGACCCTGGAGGGGTGGCGCTGGAGCGCTGATGAGCGCATGCAGCACCACGACGCCTGGATCGACCCCGACACCCACCACGTGCAGCAGACCATCTATCTGGGCACGGCCAACCCGGATCCCGCCGATCCCTACGACATCTACACGATCCTGGAGGCGATCAGCCCCGAGGAGTCGCTGGACAAGGGGGACTGCGTGCTGGAGTCCTTCGAGGACACGCCGGTCTTCGAGCCCTAGGCGGACCTCCCAGGCAGAATGGTGCGGGGCTGCAGACGCCGCTGCGGCCCCGCATCAGACTCCCTCACCGACCGAGATCGATGAAGCCGTGGGAGACGGCGCCGCCGCGAGCTGAGAGGGACCCATGCCGGCTCTAGCAGACCTGCCGCCGCACCTGTTGAACGGGATCACCCTGGGTCTGCTGTTCGCGCTGATCGCCATCGGGTTCACCCTGATCGTCGGGGTGATGGAGCTGATCAACCTGGCCCACGGCTCGCTGTTCGCGCTCGGCGCCTACGCCGCGGTCACGATCCTCGAACGGGCCGCACCCGCGGGCAGCTTCGCCTTCAGCCCGAGCGTGCTGCTGTTCGTGGTCGTGCTCGTGGCAGCGCCCGCGCTGGTGTCGCTGGTCGGCGCCGGCCTCGAGCTGGGCATGCGCCGCACCTACGGAAAGGCGCCCCTGTACGGCCTGCTGCTCACCTTCGGGGCGGCCCTGATGCTCGAGGAGGGGATCAGGACCGTGTGGGGGACCTCGGAGCGGATCATGCCCACGCCCGCGGCCATGAAGGGCGGCCTCGAGCTGGGCGGTCTGGTCTACTCGAAGTACCGGATCTACGCGTCGATCATGGCCGCGGTCGTCATCGTCGCCGTGTGGTTCCTGATCGAGCGGACCCGCGCCGGCGCCATGATCAAGGCCGGGGCCTACGACTCGGAGATGGTGCGCGCCCTGGGGATCAACATCACCAGGCTGCGCTCGTTCGTGTTCGCCTTCGGCACCGGGCTCGCCGCGGTGGCGGGAATCATCCTGGCGCCGCTGTGGGGGGTCAGGCCCCACATGGGAGTGGACGCGGTCATACCGGCGTTCCTCATCGTGACCCTGGGCGGGGTGGGCAGCTTCTGGGGCTCGGTGATCGCCGGCCTCATGGTCGGCATGACCGTGGGGATCACCGGCGCCTTCGCCTCGGACTGGTCGATCATCAGCATCTACCTGCTGCTCATCGCGGTGCTGACCTTCCGCTCCAGGGGCCTCTTCGGCCGAGTCAGCACGCTGGACGTCTAGCCATGGACCGCTCCCCCGCCGCGATCGCCCAGAGGCTGCCCAACCCGGCCGGGATGCTGGTGCTGGTGGCGGTGCTGGCCACGCTGCCGGCCTGGATCGTGCGGGTCGGGCTCTACCAGTACTTCGCCATCGAGGTGCTGATCTGGTGCGTCTACGCCCTCGGCTACAACGTGGCGCTGGGCTATGCCGGTCTGCCGTCGTTCGGCCACGGCGCGTTCTTCGGCACCGGCGCCTACGGCATGGCCATCTACCAGCTCGACTTCAGCGGCGGCAGCCTGTGGCTGGGGCTGGCGGTAGCAACCCTCGCCGGGGGCGCAGCCGGCGGAGCCGTCGGGATGTTCATCAGCCATCGCCGGGGCATCTACCTGTCGTTGATGACGAATCGTCCACCTGTTCGACGAGCCGCAGTTCAACACCCAGGACGGATACATCGGCTTCATGCTCGACTTCTTCCGGAGCCTGCGCCAGGAGGGCCGGCTGGTGCTCATGTCGCTGCACCCGACCGAGCGATACCACCTCGAGATCCTCCAGGAGATCTGCGAGCAGTTCATCTTCATCTCCGACGGCGCCCTCAGCCGGTACGACTCTTGGGACCGCTTCATTGCCGATCCCGGCATCCGGGCGTACCTGGGACGGAACCTCGCCAGCCGCGACGCCGCAGCAGCGGAGCCGAACGGAGGCTCCGATGGGTGATGCAGGGGCGAAGATCGCGGTGGTCACCGGGGCGGCGGGGTCCATGGGCGCGGCCACCGTGGAGGCTCTCGTGCTGGAGGGCCTCAGGGTGGCCATGGTCGACGTCGACGGCGACCGGCTGTCGAAGCTCGCGCCGCGGCTCGATGCCGGCGCCCTCCCGGTGCGATCCGACATCTCCGATCCGGGCGAGGTGCAGGCCGCGCACCAGCGGGTGGTCGAGGAACTCGGCCCAGTCGACGTGCTCGTCAACAACGCCGGCGTGCTGTCCGACCACAAGGTGGAGGCCACTAGCCCCGAGGAGTGGCGGCGCGTGCTCGCGGTGAACCTCGACGGGGCCTTCTACTGGAGCAGGGCCGTCGTTCCGCACATGAAGGCCCGGAGGTGGGGGCGCATCGTCAACACCTGCTCGCTGGCCTCCAAGTCCGGGGGTCTGACCGCGGGGACGGCCTACACCGTCTCCAAGGGCGCCCTCGCAGCGCTCACATTCTCGCTCGCCCGCGAGCTGGCCGGCTTCGGCGTCACCGTCAACGGCATCGCTCCGGCCTACGTGCGCACGCCCATGGTGACCGAGCAGTTGACGGCCGGCCAGCGCCGCGAGCTGATCGAGCGGATCCCGGTGGGCCGGTTCTGCGAGCCCGCCGAATTCGCCCACGCGGTGCGCTTCCTGGTCTCGGACATGTCCGGCTTCATCACCGGCGAGATCCTGGACCAGAACGGGGGCCTGCACTTTGACTGACCGACCCGAGACCGCAGTCCCAAGACGGCGACCGACGCGGGGCGGCCGAGCCGGCGCGACGGCTCCAGATGAGAGGAGACAGCCATGACGGAGAGACCGGTTGCCATCGTGACCGGCGGCAACGGCGGGTACGGCGCCGGCATCGCCGAAGTGTTCCGCGACGACGGGATAGACGTCTTCATAACCGGGCGGGACCGCCACAAGCTCGACGCAGTGTCTGGCGCCCTGGGCGTGCGCGCCATCCGAGCCGACGCACAGATCGCGCTCGACTGGGACCGCGTCTTCGAGCAGGTGATCGCGCATTCGGGCAGGGTCGACTACCTGGTCAACAACGCCGGAGGCGGGATCAAGAAGGCCGACCTGACCAGCCTGAGCGACGAGGAGATAATGGCCTGCATCAACACGAACCTGACCGGCGTGGTCCTCGGCAGCAAGCGGGCTGCCGCAATCATGAAACGGCAGGGCTCGGGAACCATCGTCAACATCGGCAGCGTGGTCTCGCTGGAGGCCTGGCCGGGCTGGTCGGTCTACTCCGCAGCCAAGGGAGCGCTGCACCAGTTCACCAAGGTCCTCTACGGCGAGCTCCGGCCCCACGGAGCCCGGGCCACGCTCATCGTGCCGTCCTGGGGCCAGACCGACTTCAACACCAATGCCGGCCTGCCCGAGCGTGAAACTGAGATCCGGCAGCAGGTTACCCGCACCACCGAGCTCGGAGAGCTGGTCCTGTACTGCTGCCGGCTGCCGGACCATCTCTGGCTCCAGGAGGCGGTCCTGTGGCCGACCGTGCAGGAGGTGGTGCCGCTATGACTGATCAGACCGACGCCGTCGATCAGCAAGCCGGCGAAGGCTCGATGTTCGCGCTGGAAGGCCGGGTGGCGTTCGTGCCCGGAGGCTACGGCGGGATCGGCGAGGCCGTGAGCTGGGGCCTGGCCCGCCATGGTGCGGCGGTCGCTGTGGCCGGGCGCTCGGCGGGCAAGGCCGAAGCGCTGGCAGACCGGATGCGTCAGGCGGGACACCGAGCCGTCGGGATGGCCCTCGACGTCAAGTCGGTGGCCGAGATCAACCAGGTGGTGGAGCGCGTCGTGGCCGAACTCGGATCCGTCGACGTCTTGTGCAACAGCGTCGGGATCCAGCGGGAGCAGCCCATCCTCGACGTCACCGAGGAGGTCTACGACGAGGTGTACGCCGTCAACTTGAGGGCGGCCATGTTCCTCGCCCAGGCCGTGGCCGCCCACCAGATCGAAAGGGGGGCCGGCGGCGCCCAGATCCACCTGCTGTCGGTGCGCTCGAAGCTGGGCATCCGCTTCCGCGGCTACTCGGCCTACACCAGCACCAAGGGCGGCATGGCCATGCTGGTGCGGCAGCACGCGGTGGAGCTGGCCCCGCACCAGATCACCGTCAACGGGGTCGCTCCGACGTTCACCTACACTGACATGATCACCGAGTTGATGAAGGACGAGGCCTTCCACCGCCAGGTGACGGAACGGATCCCGCTGGGTCGCCTGGCCACACCCCGCGACGTCGTCGGCTCGGTGGTGTTCATGGCCTCGCCGGCCGCGTCGTTCGTGACGGGCCAGATCCTCTATCTCGACGGCGGCGTCACGGCATGCCAGTGAGCGCCGGGGGCAACGAGACAGCCACCGGAGGTCCCGGAGCGAGAAGGCGCCCCACCCAGGCCGACGTCGCCCGCCGGGCCGGCGTCTCCCAGGCGATGGTGTCCTACGTCCTCAACGACAAGGCCAACATCGCCGTACCGGAGGCGACACGCCAGCGAATCCTCGACAGCATGAGGGATCTCGGCTACGTGCCCAATCGCACCGCCAGGTCCCTGCGGACCCAGAGCACCCAGATCATCGCCTGCGTCGTGCCCGACATCACCAACCCGTTCCACACATCCTTCGTCAAGGGCCTGCAGGCCGTCGCCGAGTCCAACGGCTACGACGTCGCCTTCTACAACACCGACCGCCTCGAGACCAAGGAGCACAAGATCCTGAGCCTCGTCCTGGAGGGACGAGCTGACGGACTGGTCATCACCCCGCTGCACCTGAGCGCCGGCGACTTCGAACCCATCCTCAAGGCGGGTGTACCCGTCGTTGTGCAGGGGCCCAACACGATGCCCGCCGAACTGGCGGGCATGCCGCTCGACAGCCTCAGGATCGACGACGTGGCCGCGGCCCGTGAGGCTGTGTCGCTGCTTGCCGCGACCAGGCACACACGGATAGGGATGCTGGCCGGGCAACAGCACACACCGCCGCAGCAACAGCGGGAGAAGGGATACCGCGAGGCACTCGAGGCCCACGGCATCCGCTACGACCCGTCCATAGTGCTGGGCGGCGAGTTCCGCGAGGAGGACGCCCACCAGGCGATGCGGAAGCTCCTAAGCCTTCCCGACCCGCCCACCGCAGTGTTCGCGGCCAGCGACCTGATGGCCATCGGCGCGATCGCAGCCGTCCACGAAGCAGGCCTCGCCGTGCCCGACGATGTAGCGGTCGTCGGATTCGACGACATCCCCGTGGCCCGCCACGTCCACCCACCGCTCACGACCATCTCGCAGTTCGAGGAGAACATCGGCCGCAGAGCAGCCGAGATGCTTTTCGAACGGCTGTCCGCCGATGAGCCTCTGGGAGGGCGCTGCGAGGTCCTGCCCTTCAAACTGGTCGTTCGCGAATCCGCCACCCGATCACGCCACTCCTGACTGGTCGGCGATGCGGCGTCGCGCCTCGTCGCCGGCGTCGCGGTCGTCGTGGTTGGACCCGGCCCGGTCCGCGGCGACGCGGGTGACGTGGGGAATCATCGGCTCACGAATCGCCTCGAGCGAAGTCCGCCAGTCTCTGGAGGTCGTCGGGTGAGAGCATCCGGATGACAGCTCGGACTGGCTTGTCGGGCCCGATGAGCGACTGGAGGGCACGGTGCCCGGCGCTGTTTGGCGCCGGTCGATCGGTGGTCAGCAGTACAAGCGGGGTGTCAGGCTCGGCCGAATGCAGCACAGCCGCCTTGCCGAGCGCCTTCCAGAGAGTGTCCGTGCGGCGCAACCCGGGGCGTTGCGTGACGCTGAACGCCCCTGACACGTCGAAGAACCACTTGCGGCCCCCTTCGTCGAGAGCCTCGAAGTTGACTTCGACGCCACAGCGCTTCTTCACCTTCTCCCCAATGCGTCTGAAGCCACACTGCAGCAGCAGCGCCTTGGCCATGACTTGGGCCTTTCGGCCCTCCCGTCCGGCCCTTGCCTGAAAGTCGTCGACGTCACCGGAGTCGCCAGCGGCGACGGAATGCGGCGAATCGCCATTGGGCGAGACCATCGAATCAGCCAAGTCCATGAAGAACTGACGGTCGGTATTGCGCTTGGCCGACGGGGGCACGGTCACCGGCCAACTCAACTCATGGGATCGCTCCGTGAGACGTTGTCGCTCGTCGGCGACCCGCTGTTCGGCCAGGTCGATGTACGAGGAGTCGGTGTCGAAGCCTATGTAGCGGCGATCGGTGCGCACGGCGGCGACCGCTGTCGTGCCTGCCCCCATGAAGGGGTCGAGTATCAAGTCGCCGCGGTAGGTGTAGAGCTCGATCAGCCGTTTGGGCAGCTCCACCGGAAACGGCGCAGGATGTCCCACGCGTGTTGCTGACGCCGGGGGTATCTCCCACACGTCGATGGTGGCCTCCATGAACTCATCGACACAGGCAGATCCATCCGACGGCCAGTCCTCCTCGGCGCGTGCGGCCGCTGGCTGCGCCCTGTCGAAGCGGCCCTTGGACGCGATCACCACCCGCTCGGTGAGGTCTCGAAGCACAGGATTCCCGGGCCGTTGAAAGCTGCCCCACGCGCAGCTGCCCGTGGCGCCTTTGCCCTTCTGCCAGACCGCCTCACCGCGCAGCAGCAGGCGCAACCGGTCCTGCAGTATCGCGATCACATCTGCGGACAGGGAGCGATAGGGGCGCCGCCCCAGGTTGGCGACGTTCACCGCGATCCGCCCGCCCGGCTCCAGTTTGCGCACGCACTCCCTGAAGACGTCCTCCAGCATCTTCAGATAGTCGAGGTAGCTGGCAGGAACGTGGCCCTGCCCCACAGCCTTCTCGTACTCCTTGCCGGCGTAGTACGGCGGCGAGGTCACGACAAGCGCAACCGAGTCGTCCGCCACGTCGCCGCACGCATCCATGTCTCGGGCGTCGCCCACCCAGAGGCAGTCGGTGCTCGCATGGGGCGCGATCTTGTCGTCGTCGCAGATCTCCGGCGCCGGGAACCGCTCGTAGAACGCCGAGGCGTCGTGCGCCTCGCGGCGGCCCACACCGAAACTGGACGTAGACGTGTTGCGCCTACGCCCGTTGGGCGTACTCACGGCCCGTCAGGCCAGCGGACGTTGCCCGCCTGGCTGCGCAGCATTATCGGGAAGCCGCCGAGAGTCACGGCTAGAAGCTACACGTCCCGTCGGGCACCGACTCCGGAGCCGAGGACCCTCGCGGCAGGGAGACTCGGCTCGCACACCAAGACTCTACCGTACGCGAGGCTCAAATGCCGGCATTGCAATTCTGTCGGGCATTGTCGCCTCCAGCGGCCGCCGCATCCACTAAGGACGCAGTGGTGCGCCGTCAGAGGTGTGGGCTCGGTGGTACGCGGCCCAGACTTCGGGGCGGAGCCGTCCTCGCTCGGACACGGCCCCGATCGAGCACCAGATCGATGGTCGCGCCCCTGCGCACACAGGACCGCACCCCGACCCGCTCGACGATCGAGGGCTCCGCCGGCCAGTCCTGTGAGGGATGGCAGTACACCTTCGAGGTCCGGGGCCAAGTCTCACGCACCTTCAACACCACCGGCCCGGACCGCAACGGCAGCCGCACCAAGAACGGCAACGACGACGCAACGTCGGGGTTGCGGGCCACGACGAAGTCCTCCACACCAAGACCCCAACCACGCCCCAACCCACCAGCCGGCCACCGACAGGTTTGCCAAGTCCCGGTACCCGTGTCACAGGTTTGCTCCGGTGGAAGTTTGGGCGATCTCAAAGTTATCCACAGGGAGGCCTAGTGTCCTGAGTCGCAAGTTCAAGCGGCTTGTTCAGACCTCCGTGAAATCTCGGGTTGGTTCTGCGATCACGGCGCCGACGATCCACGTGCTCAGCCAGAGCATCCCTAATAACGTCGCTAACGGTGGTTTCCTCAACCTCCGCGATTGTCCGCACCCTCTCCGCCAGAGCCTCATCGATGCGCAATGTCATGCTCTTGGTGTCTCCCTGCGATGCCATCTGCTCCTCCTCAGGCGATGCACTTCATCCTGAGCATAGGCATCTGGTGGCGAGAAAGAAAGATACCTAGATACCTTACTGCTCCGTGGACCAGGCCAGGATTGCGGTGGACCACATGGCGGGCGAGCGTGTCGAATGAACACGTCGAAGTCCTCCTTGGGGCTCACCAGACGAGGCTCTGGCACAAAGCTCGCCTCGGCCACCACGTACGCCTCTACCGTCCCTGCTGCCCACGAAGGAGGCTGGCGACCCGAGAACCGGGCCATCCGAGAACGGAACCACGCTGCCGCGCTGCGGTCGGGGTCGATGTCGTGGTTGATGTAGTCGCACTCGACCGCCTGCGGTTGTCTCGAGATCCGGTCGACTCCATGAGAAGGCGGATCCGTCCCGTCGGATGGCGTCTCTGGGGGTCTTTGGGGGTTCTGAGCGCACGAGATCAGTGACTCGATTGCCTGTCTGGTCAGCTATGGCAGTTCGAGCCGTTTTCCAGCTATCTCGGCATCGGTCGAGTCCAGGAGAGCGTTGGTCGCGATGAGGTGGCCTTCGGTGGCCGCGGTGTCGTTCCAGGGCATCGCTGCGGTCCATCGCCATGCGTGGGTCATGACTCGGAGGTAGGCGGTCAGGTCGCCATCGGTCGTAGAGGCGCGCCTAAGTCCGGCGAGGTACTCGTTTCGATACACATTGGGTATCACGATGCGAGCGGCGCCGACGGCTGACAGCTCGGCGTTCATCATCACGCGAGCGACGCGGCCGTTTCCGTCTTCGAACGGGTGAACCTCAGTCATGACGATCATGGCATAGAGTGCGCGCGCTAGGCCCTCTGGCAGTTCCGCGACGCGCTCGAGCCCCTTGAGGAGCGTGCCCTCGACTAGGTCTGGCGCGACGAACTCGTAGACGCCGACGCGGTTGCTCTGGGTCTTCCAGGCTCCTGGGTGCTTGTCGGGACGTCCGCGCATTATCTCTTGGTGGCGAGCGATCAAGTGGTCGATGAGTTCGGCGGGTTCGGTGGAGGTGGCTGCACGGCCGATCGGATCGACGACGCAGCGGTACGTTCCGAGGATGTCGTGGCCGTCGGCGGGGCGTTCAGCCGGCGGAGTGTTCGTCTCGACGATCCGGCGCGCTTCGTCGACGGTGAAGGTTGTGCCCTCGATGTAGTTGGAGAAGTAGCTCTCGAAGAAGGGAAGCTCGCCAGGGGGGTCACATTCGGGAAGCCACTCAGGAACTCCTGGAGGTGTCAGCTGCTGGAGGGCTTCGACTGCCGCGTTGAAGAGTCGCAGGCGTCGCTCATCCCATGCTTTGCCGACCGTGACGGCTCTGAAGAGCTGGCCGGCACTGGGTCGTAGCGGCTCTACGCCTGCGAGTTGCTCGAAGAGAGAGTCGATTGCCGCGATGTGCTGTGAGCGTCCCGTCGTTGCGGCCAGATCGCGAGCCTCGACTCGGAAGCGGTCGGTGCGCTCGGGACCCCAAGCGATGTACTTGCTGGCTATCCAGTCCTCAAGCTCGGTCAGCGAGAGGGTTCGCGAGGGCCGGTCGCCTCGGCTTCGGCTGGGTTCGAGGTTGTCGAGGAGTGCGCGTGCTGGGCTGGACATGTAGAGCCCATGGCTCCAAGGCAGGTCGGACTCGTAGGTGGCTCCTCGTCGGATTCTGATTTCGAGACCTGGGAGCTTGATCGATTTGCGACCTGTGTTGGCCGCGACGGTGAGTGTGCCGTCTCGAATCACTCCGTGGGTTGCCGCGGACCGGTCGACGATGACCGCTCCCGGTAGGTAGTGGTTGCAGAGTTCGGACCAGTTCGCTCTGACGATCTCGGCAGGGTCGGATGTGAGGTCGGCTGTGTAGAGGCGTGGAGCGATCCGCCGAATGCGATCGTCGCCGACAGCCTTCGACAGCGTGGTGCGTGAGGCGACGTTGTCGAAGAAGATCGTGCGCGGCCCGGTCGGCCAGCGCTCAGCAGCCGGTGTCATGCCTGAACAATATCGGCCCGAGAGCGTCCGAAGTTGACGTTTTCTCGATTTAGTGATGGGATCTGGTGGTCGAGATGGGATCGATATGCTGAGATCTGGCCGAGAAGTCGCCTTATCGACCACTGGATGAGCTCACTGACTTGTGAAAACTTATACAAACCTATACTCTAGATTCTCGTGAGTGACTTCCTGACCATCAGCGAGGCAGCTGACTTCCTCGGCGTCTCGGCAGAGACGCTTAGACGATGGGATCGCAGCGGCAAGCTGGTTGCCACCAGACGACCTGGCTCGAAGCATCGCTACTACGCCAGGCAGGACTTGGCGGAGTTTCACTTGGACTACGCGCGTTCGGAGGCGTCAGGCGCAGGACGACGAAGCATCTTCGTCACTGCCCTGGCGAACATCGAAGCCAACAAGCGGTTGCGGGAACCGCAGCGCGAGGCCCATCGCGCCGTTCGGGGGCACTTCGAGCAGTCGTCGGACCCGGCGATGCTGGTGATCCCAGTCGGGTGCGGGAAGAGCGGACTGATCTCGGTGTTGCCGTTCGGCATCGCTAGCGGGCGGGTGCTCGTCATCGCCCCGAATCTGACGATCCGAGACGGGCTAGCAGAGGCGCTCGACATCGCGAGTACTGAGTGCTTCTGGGCCAAGACGCGGATCCTTCCCAATTTTCAGCACGGCCCGTACATGGCGGTGCTCGACGGCAAGGACGCGAACATTCACGACTGCGCCGATAGCGACTTCGTCGTTACCAACATCCAGCAGCTCGCCAGCTCCGCGGACCGATGGCTCCCACAGTTTCCGCCCGACTTCTTTGACATGGTTGTCATCGACGAAGGCCACCACGGCGCTGCCGAGAGCTGGCGCAAGGTACTTCGTCGATTCCCCGAAGCGAAGGTAGTCAGCCTTACGGCGACCCCATTCCGAACCGACCGCCAGGAACTCCCGGGTGAGATCGTCTACCGCTACAGCTTCGCCAACGCGATGCTGTCTGGCTATATCAAGCCAATTCGCCGTCGCAGCGCCGCACCCTCGGAGTTGTACTTCACGGCCACTGGCGCCCGTCGCTATTCGCTCCAGGAGGTCCTCGAACTGAGCGAGGAAGCCTGGTTCCGACAGAGCGTCGCGCTCTCACCGGAATGCAATCGACACATCGTCGAAGCCAGCATCGCCGAGTGCAACTTGATGCGACAACGCACGGGCACGCACCATCAGATCATCGCCTCGGCATGCAGCATCGACCATGCCCGGCAGGTGCGCTCGATCTACAAGGAATGCGGCTACCGCGCTGCCGCAATCTCGTCTGACCTCGATCCGGACGAACAGGAGCGCATCATTCGGCGGCTCCGCGAACACAACCTCGACTGCATCGTCCAGGTACAGATGTTGGGTGAGGGATTCGATCACCCCGCGCTCAGCGTCGCGGCGATCTTTCGCCCGTATCGCTCGCTTGCCCCGTACATCCAGTTCGTTGGTCGGATCATGAGGGTCATCCACCAGAACGAGCCCGACCACCCGGACAATCGAGGGGTCATTGTGACCCACGTTGGCCTAAACAACGAGGAACGTTGGAAGGATTTCCGCGAGCTTGATCTCGACGACCAAGACCTCGTGGCGAGCTGGACGCAAGCTGAGGATGACGAGAGCACTCCAAGCGACGAGGCCGGAAACGGGGAGCCACGGCGATTCGATCAGTTGCAGCTCGTGGAGAGTGAGTTCATCAGCCACTTCCTCGCCGACACCTACCTCGATTTGACCGACGACCGCGTCTTCGACGGAATCCTCGCCCGAGAAGTCATGCCCGGCGTAACGCTCGGAAGCGTACTAACCGCCGAGGATCAGCGGGAAGCTCTGCGGCAGTCGCTGATCGAGCGACAACGCGACCTCGAACCCGTGCCTGACTACTCGCAGATTCCCGTCAGCCCACAGCGACGCCGTCAAGAATCCCGCCGGCGGCTGGCCGAGCGAAGCCAGTCGGTCGCGGCCCGCGTGCTCAAAGACCTCGGGATTGCCGCACAGGGCCGGGATCTCGCGCGGCTGGCGGGGAAAGGCAACCAGCCGAACCGGCAAGCCGCGATCGCCCTGATGCACGAACGGGTGAATGACTTCATCGGCATCGACCCCGGCCGACGGGCAGAGATCACCGGTGACCAGGCGGCTGCTGCCCTCGAACAGCTCGACGCTCTCGGCGATCAACTCGTCACTGAGTACCGGGCGCTCCTCAGTGGTGAAGACTGATGCCGGCCATTCGTAGGATCCTCGGTCACGTGTCTATCGAGATCGCCAAGGCCAGACGCAAGTGTCACCGCAACCCGAAGAAGCACAAGATCTGCATAGGTGAAGCTTGCCTCGTAGTACGGGACGGCAACGGGAACGGCAAGAACTACTGCAGCGACTGCGCCCCGGCGATCCTCGAACTGGCCCAGGCAGACCTAGACGACATCAAAGCTCGGCTGTCGCAATGAGGAGTGACTGACTCCGGCCTGGGGATTCTGAGCTTCGATGGCGACGCCGCCGATGACGACGATCGGGCGTCGTGGTGTTGCAGGACTTGCGCGACGCGGGCGAGCTTCTTGAAGTCGGGCGGTGCGCGGGCGTGGTCACTTGGCGTAAGCGGGGGCCGGGGCGAGCATGGCCGCGACAGAAGTCGGTGTCAGCCGCAGCGAGCCGCTCAAGGCTGTCGTCGTTGTCGTCGTAGCGCTGTAGACAGCGTCGAAGGGCGCCGCGGCGCGTGTGAGGATGCCCTCGATGCTGGAGGCGGTGGCCCCCACCGGTTGGCGACGGGCTCCACGATGTTGGTCATGTGTCTTTCCCAGCCGAGATTTCGACGTAGTCGGCCTGTGGGACGGGCCTCGGTCAGGGGTCGATCACGGGAACGCGGGCGAGGGTCACCTTGAAGCCCATGCGACGGAGACGACGTTTGAACTCGCGAAGGTTGACCTTCGAGAAGAAGGGGAGCTTCGCGGACGCGGATTCTCTGTTCCATGGCCCGATGATCGCATACACGACTTCCCAGTTAGCGGCGACGACGTCATCCTCCGGGAACAACCTCTGATAGTCGGGGTTCGCGCCGCCGATCTTGTCTCGGACCTTTGCTCGAAAGGCCTCGCTGTCGATGAGGAGTTCCGCCGACACGTAGCCCTGACCGAAGAGGTGGCTGAGCGCGCTCGATGAGAACTTGCGCTTGACATGAACAAGTTGCCGGTCGCCGGTGAGGATGTCGCACACCTCGATTGGACTGGTTCTCCCAGGCACGGTGACGGTTTTCTTGTCGAGGAGCAGGTGATCAGCGGGCGCCGAGGCTCGCTCGTTGTAGGTGCCTTCGTCGATCTCCTTCAGAGTTCCCTCGTCCAATTCACACCATGACGGTGGCAGCACCACGGAGGTGTCGGGGATGGCATCAACGTCCTGGTTCAGTTGGGCGAGGTAGTCCGGTTCGATTTGGTAGAACGTCCCTTCCTCGATCAGGAAGGTGTCGCCGCTGACGACGATCTGGCCGTCTAGGCAATCGCGCATCGACCACCGATCAGTCACGTTGCCGCCTCCGTCGATTGCTTCGACGTGAATCGCCAGGAGGTGCTCCACAAGATCATCGACGCCGACCAAGTCGGCGATATCGCTCGTCGTCGGATCGACGAAGTCCTTGGTTGTGCCGAACGGAGTCGCAACGCGCACGGCCGCGATGCGATCGTAGTCCTGCACACCGGGAATGGAGAATGCCCACGCGCTCGGGTCGGTGTGGAGACTGGCGCACAGCAGGTCAGTAAGGCTGGCGATCTTGCCGGGATCGGTGATGCCTTGGCGTTGGTCAACAAACGGGAACCGTCGTCGGTAGTCGCGGCGCTCGTGGGCACGAGCGACATCGCGGCATAGATGGCCGAGTTGATCAAAGCTCGTGCGGCGGGCGACACGGAGGCTGTCGGTGCCGCGAACCCGGCGAGCCAATGCGGCGTCACGCGGTTGTCCTGTAATGCCAGCAAGCTGATCGGTGTCGGGATTCAGATCGAAGTCTTCGAAATCGGTGCGCCGGTTCGCCTGGCGAATCGTACGCATCGTGTTCGCGGCGACGGTCTTGGACTCCACTTGGTGGACGCGGGGCGCGGTGTTGAGTTCGTCGGTGGTCCTGTCGCCTTGGTAGAGGAGGTTGAGCGCGACGCGTAACCCATAGCGGGGATCGACGATGTCGCGGCGGATCTTGAAACGACCGCTCTGACCGAATGGGATCGCATACAGGCGGTCGACTCGGAAGCGGACCCTGACTACGACGACGGCGCAATCCTGAGCTGAGCCGGCAACCTTTATGGGGTCGCCGCCGAAACCGCCCTCCAGGAACTCGACCCACGACGGTCGGCGGGTCTCGCCCTGCCATAGATACATGCGCGCCGACCAAGGCGGACGGAGATTCTCAGGACTCTGGAAGTCACGGATGTCATCAACGGTGCCGAGGCGGTCGGGATCGATGACTTGGTCGAAGTCGTCGATCCGCTGACCGTTGGCGGTTCGTTGCATGGCGTAGATCGTCAGGCTGTCGGCGGTCACGGTTGACCCTTCGTTCGTGTGCGTATGCGCCGTCGCCCGCATCTCAAGGAGATCTACGGCTCCGTCCGCGTTCGCAGGTTACAGCAATGGAATTTCCGTCACAAACAGACGTTCGCAAGAACAAGGCGCTGCGCGATTTTGTGGGATGAGGGGTTGCTGGCACCGGTGGGCTGGTCACGTTATCAGTAGGCCTCGGGCTTCGAAGTTGGTGGGGTTGGTGAAGCCGTGGGCGGTGCGCCGCAGGACTTGCAGCAGGTTGTTGGTGCCCTCGATTCTGCCGTTGGAGGCCCGGCGGCTGTGGTGCCAGGCGAGGATCTCGTGGGACCAGGCGATGATGGCGTCGACGATGTCGTGGTACTCGGGCAGTTCGCCGGTCTCGTAGAGGTCGCAGAACCGCCCGAGCGCTTCGAGGGCGCCGTTGTGGTCGCCTGCGGTGTAGAGGCCGTGGAGCTCCTGGAGGGCCTGCCAGCCGGCTTGGAGGCGGGGGTGTGCGTCGAACAGGCTCCGGGGTCGGGCCTGTTCGGCTTCGGTGAGGGTGTCGGCGCGGCGCAGCAGAGCGAACCGCGCCCCGAACACCTCGGGCTCGAATGCGGGCTTTGCGCCTTGGGGCTCGCGGCGCTGGACGTCGCGGCGCACCGCGGTGAGCCCCGCTGAGAACCACCGGATGACGTGGAACCGGTCAAGCACGTGGCGGGCGTGGCCGAGGTGGGCGTCGATGGCGGCCTTGTAGGCGCGTGAGCCGTCTGTGACGACCACCTTGACGCCTCTGCACCACTTGTGGCCTTGTTGCGCGAAGAACGCCCACAGCGCCGCCGAGCTGCGGTGCGGGACCATCGCGAGGGTCTTGTTGGTGTCGGCGTTGACGATCACGGTCACGCAGCGGCGGCGGATCGAGGTCTCATCGACCACCAGCACCCGGCAGCGCTCGCTGCGGCGGCGCTCGGCGACGATCCCGGCCCAGGCCCGCACCAGCGCGTTGATCTTGTGCCAGCGCGCGCCGCGCCGGCGCGCCGCGGCGCGCAACGTCATCACCTTGGCGTCTGAGACCAGCGCCCGCGCCAGCCTCGCCGTCAGCGCGCCCTCGAAGGCCGCGTGGTCCTCCAAGAACCGGCTGTCGCAGCTGTCACAGACCATCCTGCGCCGCGACCACACCAGCGTCACCGGCCGCCCCGACACCTCCAAGTCCTGGACCTTCTTGCCGCGGCGGTCATGGACCCTGCGGCACATGAACCCGCACATCGGGCAGCGCAGCCGCCTCAGCGTCGACTCGACGCTGACCACAAGGCGCGCCGCGGTGTCCTCGACCACCCCCAGCACACGAATCTGCGGCAGATGAAGCCGCACCGACATAACATCGCTGGCCATCGAGGCCCTCCTGGCTCGGTTGGACTGACGTCACCGATCCCAGCAGGGCCTCGACCCCTCAACGGGGACCCTCAACCACCCCCCTCCCCACGTTTCCGCGCAGGCTCAAGAACAAGCGGCTCACAGCCAAGGTGACCCGCAGGAGTCGTGCCACACTGCGAGCGTGCTTACCTCCGGCGTCCACGATCCGGCTGATCTCCGCTCGTTTGATCTGGATGGGATCGACGCTGTATCGGTAAGGACCGGGAGCGAGCCGCGTACCGTGCATCAGTTCGATGCCGTGCCGCCGTGCACTGCATCCAAGGCGCTCGCTGGACCCGATGGCGGCCCGCATGGAGCCGGTACTAGGAGTGTGGCGTGAGCGGCTCTCGAACTCGAAGTCTCAGTCGTCGAATGCGGCGAGTTGGTTGATGGCGGCCGATGGGTTGATGTCCCATTCGTATGCGAGGCAGCGCCCGTAATGGATCAACGTGAACTCGTTGGTGATTTCTCCGGCGAAGATTGCCGACATTTGGGCGGCGAAGCTCGGCTCGGGGCTGGTGTGGTCGAGTTCTGACTGAATCCTGGCAGCGAGGCCTTCGATGATGGTGAGGACTTCGGCGGTTACCAGGTCGTCTGGGAGACTGGCGAGTGACTCGTGTGCGGTCTGCAGGTCCGAGACGAGGTTCTCTTGGAGGGCCTGCACTATGGCGTGGGACTGTTGAGCGTCTGGTAGTTCGGAGGTACCTGAGAGGGCCTCAAGCGCGGGGTGGGCCTTGTCGAATACGTCGGCGAGTTGCTTGGGCCGGGCTGGGGGCAGGCTGTCGAGTCCGTCAGGATCGGGGGTGGGCCAGAGGTTGTCGTTGAGTGTCACCGCGAGGGCCGGTATGGGCTTTCCGTGGCGGAGCGGTACGAGAAGGTAGGTCTCTCCTGCCCGCTGGTCTGCACTCAGCGCGCCGTGCAGCGAGTCGACTACCTCCTGCCAGCCGAACAGCGAGTCGAGTTCTACACAGACGCGATACTCGCTGAGCGCGGTCCGGTGGGCCGAGTCGAACACTCGTGCCCTCGGCTCCGCCGCCTTACATGTCGCTTGGACTTGCTTACGGCGCTTGTCGTGTCTGCGTTGGTTAGTTCTCCGGCAGGTCTTGGCGGCCCGGTTCAGCGCGGTCTGGCTCTGCCCGGATCGGGCGCTGTTTCTGATCTTGGTGATGTCTGCATCATGTTTGGCGAGTTCGTCAACCACCGCATAGAGGTCCTCCAGCACGGATCGCAGGGTGTCGAGTGCGGGCGGGTGGCCGTCGATTCCTATGAGCCGCCACGGCTCAGCGACTGCTCCGACGATGTGCTTCTTGATGACAGTCTCTGCGATGTAGGCCGCCAAGGCTTGGTACTGGCCGGGCTGGCGCAGGCGTGGGATTACATTGCCTGCGATATCGCTGATTGTCGCGGACAGGTCATCTGTCAGATCCGGTGCTGTCTGTCCCAGGATGACGGCGTCACCAGGGCGTGTGTCGCATAGGCGCGGCAGCATGCCCCGTCCGCTCTCGTGGAGCGCTGCCAGTCGTTGAGGCAAGTCACCGTCGGGCGGTCTTCCGGTCACCACGAGCGCTGTGCCCCACTCGCGGACCAGATCGGCTGCCTCATCGAGCAGCGGAAGCGCCTGTGAGAGCCTTGCTGTGTCGGTGGTGCCGATCAGTGCAGCGGCGGAGCGTGCGCGTTCGCGCGACCATTCAACGGCGGGGGCTGTCCGATCGAACTCTCTCTTCAGCTGGCTGCCGCTCGTGTATCCCCCCATCGCGATTTCGTGACCGCCTGGGAGCACGGCTTGGACGTCGACGGATTCGATCTGGGGCAGGCACCGCAGCAGGGTTCGCGCCAGTCCGAGTTCCCTCTCGTGAGGGCTGCCCTGCATGGCGTCAGAGACATGCCTGAACCGGGCATATCCGACCGGTGAGCTTTCTACCGTGCGGATCTCCAACTCGGTTATCCATGGGTTGTCAGCGCGTATCCGCGCGATGATCGACTGTTCGCCGCCCATGCTCTCTGTGAGTGCGTGCGCCACGGCGGGATCGACGCCTCGAGCAGCGGCTACGCAGTCCGCGAGCACATCGACTGGTGCTTCTCGTAGTGCCGCCGCGAGCTGGGACTCGGCATTGACAGCGGCAGCGATGACCACGGCCGACTCCGGCTCGCAGCCGGCGAGCACGGCCAGTAGATGCGTCGCCTTGTGTGGATCGGTTTCCGACGCGACGAGTTGGCCGATGGTGTGTGATCCCACTGCTGCGACCAGGTCGTTGCGGGAGTCTTGCTCGGGAACCGCGCCGATGGCTTCCCACGCTTCAAGGAACTTGCTGTCGAAGATGTCGGGGGGTCGGGTTCCGCCAATCGCGAAGGCGAAGAACGCGAGCCTGGCTGCCGCCGGCACGTCATGTTCCTCGGCGATCTCGTCCCAGATCTTCGCCAGTTCGCGGAAGTCCGCGAGTCGTAGCCCCTGGATGCACGCAGCTAGGCGTTCAAGGTCAGGAGCGAGCTCGCGGGCAATGTCTCTGATGATGCTGCGGGCTTCGGGGTTGTCGATGAGCATGGCCGCGATGAAGCGGTGGAGCTGAGTCGCAGGCACCACAGAGATCAGCCTCTTGATGGTCTGGCCCAACGTCGGCGGCGGCACGCCATGGACGGCTTCACAAATCGCTGTGGACCGCAGTTGATGCAGCCCGCCTATCCAGCCGTCTGTCTCCTCGACAAGGTGCTCGGCGCGGAGACGGTACAGCGCCCCTTGAAGCTCCTCTTCGGACAACTCGCACACGCGAACGATGTCGGTGGTAGCGATGGCAGCGGACCAGCGGTCAGCGGTCGAAGCGAGTGCTAGGACCCTTAGTTCGCGGTGGCGCTCCTCAATGACGCGTTGGCGGACTTGGTCTTCGATGACGTCCCGCAGGCGCTGTCCGCGTGTGAGGAAGTGAGTGAACTCAAGCGTGAGACCGTCTGAGCGTTCGAAGGCCTCCTGCCAGTGGGCCTCGCTAGTCGCGCCGCGACGAACCAGTCCTCTGTGGATCGTCTCAGCGGAGTGCTGATCGAGTTGCACTGCGATGGTGGCGCATTCGGTCAGGCTGCCGAGCACCGTGAGGTCCTCGTTGCGCGCAGTGGCTACCAGCAGCATGCCCGGCACGGCTGCCGCTTCAGCTCGGAGGCGCTCCCAGCCTCTGAACTGGCCTGTGCCAGCGGAGTCCACCAAGAAGCCCACCGGAGTGCGCGTCGACACGGCACTTGCTCGGGCGAGTCGCAAGATCACCGGCACATCTTCGACAGCGAGTCGTTTCACGCGGAACCAGACGACCCCCGGCAGCTCGCGCGGGACGGTCCACAACACGGCGCTCTTGCCCACGCCTGACGGGCCGGTGATCACAACCGCGAACCGATCGCGCAAACCAGACAGGATCTTCTCTAGGACATCAGGGCGCCGCATGACCAGGCCTGACGCCACATGGAAGGGTTGTGTCGCCTCACCTTCGTAGAACCGGCCGCCTTCGGCCAGTTCCTCGACGCCGTATGTGAACAGCTCGCACAGACCGTCTCGGATGGCGGCCTGGAGCGTCTCGACGTCGATCTGCTCCGCGAAGCGCTGCATTTGCCCAACAATCTCCGTCTTGTCGAGCCGTCGACGGTCAGCATGCCGTCGTGAAGCGTTCTCAGCAGATGCGCGAGCAACGACCCCAACAAGCAGCTCAGCCCCAATGCTGAGCGACAACGCAGGCAGTTCCACAACTTCGCCTATGGATGCGACTGTCTCGTCGGTCACCTGATCCCACCCGACACCGATGGCGACGACAGACGACAGCAGCGAGTCGGTGTCCGCTTCTGAAATCCCGTTGTCTCTGCACTTGTCCTTCAGACTGTTCAAGAGTTTCGAGTCGTCCGGAGAGCATTCGGCCAGAGTTGGCGCCGACGCATCCAGGCCCGTGGGGAGAACCTCCCCTTTTACGCCCCGTTCAAACACCACAACTAGCTGAGAGTCCGCCTCGTCGCGGGCGAGGTGCTTGTCCCATGCGTGCAAGATGTGATCAACCGCTTTGTGCACGGGGAATAGCCCCAGATCCTCCCCGCGAGACTTGGCTTGGACATGCCGAGATGCCTCGCCGCCGATGCCTTCAAGCGAGACATCCTCGAAGCCCTCGGGCACCACAACCGCCTCAATCAGCCCCGCTCCGACCTTGGCGGCGAGCCAAGCTCCTACAGCGTGCTGGAAGTGAAACCCTCGCCCAGCCCACGCACCCGACCTGCTCTCGCGCCACAGAGCCTCGCTGTGTTCACCATTGCCGTCCCCGCTTGCTGCATCCTCCCCACCCGGCGGAGAGCCAGCAGCCGGCTGCCCAACGTCAACGGGAGCGGCGCGTTGGCGAGCACCTCTGCTCTGTTGCCGTCTCTTGCGCCTGCCAGCCACCCCGGCATCATCGCAGCGCTCCCTAACAGTGCCACCCATTCTGCCTTACGGATTGACCCGCCCCATGTATCGACAATGTGTTGACACTTCCGACATCCAGAGCCGCTTGCAGTGTTCCGTTAGAAGATCTCCCGGTGGACACTGCTCGCGAGCGTGTGATGTCGCGGGAGTGCGGTCATGTCCACAGGTCGTGGGCATCCAGCAGGTCCTTGCGGCCGCACCAGTCGCACGCGATGAGCAGTTCTTCTTCGGGACCGTCAGGTCCCTCGTGGACAATTCGTCGATCGATCTGCCGCATCGAATGCTGACCACGGGCACATCTCCGTTGATGGCGCCGCTTCAGGAATGCTCTCTTGAGATGAGGCCAGGTCGTCTTGGCGGCCCATCCGATGAACATCACGAGTAGCGGTGCGACGACAAGCACCAACAGTGAGGGCAGGGTGGCATCCATCAGGCTTGCCTGCCGATAACTCGCATCAAGACGAACGCATGTGATGCGAGTCGTAAGCCACGAGACGGCGGCCTGGCACCGTTACTCGAACTCGGAGGACTGGGCGCCGAGGCTGCGGGCGTTCTCTGAGACGGTGCGGCGGGTGGAGTCGTCGAAGCCATCATCGCTCGTGGCGCGGACTTCTAGGACCAGTTCCACGTTGTCTCCGAGCTTGCTGCTGACGTGGTCGGCTATCTCGCCAAGTTGCTTGATGCAGCGCACCGGATCGAGGTTGAACTGGGCATAGAACTGGGTGGGATTACCCGACTCCGGCTCGGGTGGCTCGACTGGCGAGGTGGCTGGGTCCTTCGGGCCGTCGGTCTTGCCGCGTGGCTCCCCCGGGGCGGTCTCCGGCTGCTCCTCACGTGCTGGCACCCGGTCGGGGTGGATTAGCAGGCCGCTGGGTGCAGGCGGGATGGCGTCGTCGGTGTGCAGTCCGACCCATCGCTCACAGTCGTGGGCTTCGGCGTAGGCGAAGGTGTCCTGTTGCCAGGTGATGGTTGAGGCCCGGTTCGCGATTGCGCTGTACAGGACGTCGCGGCTGGCGAGGCGGGGCATGTAGGGGAACCGGGCATAGGTCTCCCACAGTTTGTGTACGGCGATGTCGCCGCGTTCGGACCAGAGTTCGCGGCGGTCGAGGTCCATGCGGATACGTACCCCGCTGTAGGTGCCGATGAGCTTCTCTTCGCTGCTGAGCTTGTCACTGGTGCGCTTGGCGAGCTCGTCTGCGGCGGTGACTCTGGTGGTCTGCCATTCGACGTCGCGCTGGCCGGGTTGTTTGGTGGGGGTGATGGCCAGGGTGAAGGTCTCCGCTATGAGGCTGTCTACCTGTTGGGAGGTCTCGGCCAGCTTGCTGTCGGCTTGGCGCTGCTGGTGGGCGGTGAGGTTCATGGACTGGTCGCTCACGATGGACTTCCAGGCCAGGTACATGCGGGCCGCTGCTCGCAGTTCGGCTAGACGATTGGCGGCCGCGGCCAGGAACACGACCAGGTTGGGGTTGACCCGCGGGCCGGCGTCGCGCTGGGCCAGGATCCGCGCCGCCAGCTCCACCGCCGGAGAATTGTCGTCGTTGGGCGAGTGGGTGGCGCCGGGCTCAAGGATCACCAGCCGCACACCGTCGTCGTTGTCGGGTACATCGCCTGGGCCTTCCGCGAAGACTTGCACCGCAGCGAAGGCTCCCCTGTTGCGCTGGTTGCTGATTCGGCGGCGCACCTCGTCGTCGGCGTCGCGGTCGTCGTAGTTGGATCCGGCCCGGTCAGCGGCGATGCGGGTGACGTTCGGGATCAGCGAGTACCAGTATTGGGCGCCGTCGACATAGAGGTGAGTGGCCTCACCCGACAGGCGTCTCAGCGCGTCGGCGAACTGACCGGGGGACTCGCCGGGCTGCGCGCAGCCCAGCACCACCGACTTGAGGTCAACTCCCCTTCTGCCGTCGGGCCGCGGCGCCGAGCCCATGTACACCGCCCGCGCCGCCCGCCGGGTGGCTGACAGCCGCCCGAAGTGGCTGTTGTTCTGGTCGATGCGCAACGGCAGCGAGTTCGCTCCGTCCACATCGGCCTTGATGACGGGGTCCCAGCCGTCCTCCAGATACTTCTTCATCTCGCTGACCAAGAGCCCGTAGTCCATGGGCAGGTTGCCGGGCATGATCAGCAGAGACCGGTCGTCGCGCTGCCACAGCTGAGAGATGGCGAGCGCCATGAGCCGCAGCACGCCCCGGGTCCGCTGGAACTTGTCGAGCGCGGACCAGTCATCGAAGAGCCGGTCGAACAGCTCGGGATGGATCGGATAGCACAGCTCCATGCGGCGGCGGTACTCGCCCTCCCCCACCCCGGCCGGGAATCTGTCGCCCTGGTCGCGGTACATGTCGCAGAACGCCCGGATCACCCCGTCGCGCACCCTGGCCTTCTCTGCGGGAATCGGATCGAACAGCCGCCGACGCACGATCTCAAAGGACTCGTCGGGTGACGCTGGCTGCCACTGGGCGGCCTTGCGGGCTACCACGTTCTTGAGCTTCTCCAGCGCGGTGCGGCCCTTAGGTCCGCCCACCTCCACATCCGAAGCCGGGATAGAGATCAACACCACCACATTCGGCACCGCAGCAGCCGCCTCGGTGAGAGCCTGGGCGAAGGTGAACTGGGTGTCGAAGTCTCCCCCGGCGAGGCGTTCACCCCCCGGTCCGTCATCGTCGCTGCCGTCGCGCAGCTGGCGGGCGTAGGCCACCCACTCGTCGATGAGCACCACCGCAGGGCCGAACCGCTCGAACAGCGTGGTGAGCGCGGCGCCGGGGCTGGTGCCGGCCAGGTCGTCGGCCCGAACGATGTCGTAGCCGTCCTTGCCGCCGAGCTGGTAGGCGAGCCGGCCCCACAAGGTGTGCAACCGGATTCCGCCACCGACGGATTGCGGCGCTGACGGCGAGATCATCTGGCCAACCAGCACAGCCCGATTCACTCTGGCCGGCAACGCCAGGTCCTCCTCAGCCAGGACATCCGACAAGCCCGGGAGCTTGGCGGCATCCCCACCCGAGGCGAGGTGATAGAGCGCTATCAGCGAGTGCGTCTTGCCCCCACCGAAGTTGGTCTGCAACTCGATCACCGGGTCGCCGCCCGCACCCGACAGACGCCGAGCCGCGCCAGCCAGCAGATCGTGCAAGCCCTGGGTGATGTAGGTGCGGGCAAAGAACGCCCGCGGATCCTGGTACTCGGGCTCCGCGCCCCCATCGGCCACCAGCGCGAGGTCAGCCGCGTACTCGGCTTGCTCGAAGCGCCCCGCGGCGACATCGGCGTGTGGTGCGACGATGTCCCGCCACGGCGTCAACCCTGCGTGGGGAGTGCCCTCGGTCGGCTTCGCGGCGGTGCGGCGGCGTTCGCTGCGGGACTCCTCGTCGAACATCTGGCGCATCAAGTCCCGGCGCAATCCCCGGATCTGGTCACGGTGGTCGCTGTTGCCGAAGGCCTCCAGCACCCGTTCCATCGAGTCGAGAGCCCGCACAGTGTCGTCGCTGGTCAACGACTGCTGGTGGGCCCACCGGTTGCGCACATCGGACACCTCGAACACCAGCGACCGCACCGAGGGGCCCAACGCATGCCCGAACACGTCGTTCCAGGTGGCCTTGACGCCCTTGAACAAGAAGGCGGAGTCGCCAATCGAAGGCTGCCGGTCAGGATGATGCAGCTTCGAGTTGACCTGCTGCAGCCAGCCGTCGCCATAGAACCCCCGCCACGTCGCCTCACACGCCGGGCCCAGTCCGTCGCGCAACAGGTCCAGTGCCTTGGCGATCCGCTCGGTGTTGGCCATCACCATCGGAGTCGGCTCCACTGACTGTGGGAAGCGGCGTGGACGGTTTCAGGCACGGCCCCAACGATGCCACGACACTGTGACAAATGCGATGCGCAGCGCGCCAGCGCTCCCAGTCCTCGAACCTCAATGCCAACGGCCTTCAACTGTGATGAAGCTGGCGACCGGTCCGCCTTCAGAGGACGGCGCAGTAGTTTCGGAGTCGTGGTGGCCCCGCATGTCGTCGAACTCGAAATCGGCGAGCCCTTCCAGATATGGGTCAGGTTCGACGACGGCGCCGCGGGCATCGTCGACTTGTCCGACAGCGCCTCTGTAAGCGGCATCTTCGCTCAGTGGCACGACGAAGGCTTCTGGCGTTCAGCCCACATCGTCGCGGACTCCGGCGCGGTGGCCTGGGGATACGGCTCTGAGGTCGACGTGTGCCCGCTCAGTGTCTACCTCGATGTGACCGGACAAGCCTTCGAGGACCTGCAAGCTGAAGCTGCCACGGGCGTCACGGATCCTGAGCGACGCGGCATTCCGGGCCAGCCATATCGCGGCGGGCAAAGCTGTCAGACCCCGCGATCATAGGCAGTCTGCAGGCGTGCAGCGTTGCAGGTCTCCTACAGCTACGATACGATTCTCGCAGAAGTGTGACATTCGAAGTTCTCTGCGTGCACAAAATGGGCACGAGAAACTCCACAAAAGGAAGTAAGTATGCTTCTTCGATTCGAGGTCGGGAATCATCGGTCCATCAACGAGCCGGTCGAATTGTCGATGCTCGCGATGGATAAGGATCGTCCTGCGGCTCGCCAAGTCGGCGGACGCGGGCCGCATGTCCTTACCGTCGCCGGCCTCTACGGTGCCAACGGCTCGGGCAAGACCAATCTCATCGATGCGCTGTCATGGCTATCGCATGCGGTGCACGTCTCCCTACGCTCCTGGGAGGACGAGATTCCGGTCGACCCCTTCAGGTTTTCGTCGGAGCCACCGCAGCCGACGAGTCTCGATGTCGAGCTAACCATCAGCGATGTGCGCTACCGCTACGAATTGCAGGTAGAGCGGTCCAGAATCGCATTCGAGGCGCTCTACAGCTATCCGCAGCAGCGGCGCCGAGCACTATTCGAGCGTGAGGGAGAAGACGTGGCGTTCAGACGCGGCACCCGCTTCAGTGGCGGAGGGCGCGAGCTGATCACACCGACGACGCTGGTCTTGTCGACCGCGAGCCGCCTGACCGACGAGATCAACCTCGTGGCGCGCTGGCTGCGCGATGTTCGCTTCGCCGGCCATTGGCCTCGGGCGTTCATTCCGGCCGAAGCAAGGCTGTTCCATCTCGGGCGCCAGTGGAGGCACGACTGGAGCGACCGCCTGCTCGGCGTGTTCGACGAGGCTCCCTCGCGGGACCGAGACAACGAGGACGCTGCGGCGGTTACACCCCATCAGCAACGCGATCGCGCCCTCTCCATGCTCAAGTTCGCGGATTTTGGCGTCCAAGGCGTCGAAGTTGTGGATCACCCGCTCGGCGCTGGCCCGCGCGAGCGCAGGCTGAGGCTCTTGCACGACATATCTGGCGACCCGCACCCTCTGGAACTCGGCGACGAGTCGGACGGCACCCTCGGCTGGCTCAGTCTGATACCAGAGCTGCTTTCGGTTCTCGAAGAGGGAGGCCTCATCGTGGTCGACGAGTTGGATGCCAGCCTTCACCCAGTGATCTCCGGAAAGCTCGTCGAAGTCTTTCAGGATCCCTCGACCAACCCGCACGGTGCTCAGATCATCTTCAGTACCCACGACACGAGCCTGCTGCGGCACTTGAATCGTGACGAGGTCTGGCTCACGTCCAAGCGGCCTGACGGCAGCACAGAACTGACGCCGTTGTCCGACTACCGCGGCACGAACGTTCGCCGGTCCACGAACCTCGAGCGCGGCTACCTCGAGGGGCGGTTCGGAGGAGTCCCGGTCGTGGACGAGTTCCTGGTGCGCGAAGCCATGGCCGGCGTCCACCGCGACTGAGCATGGCTCGCCGCCGACAAGGCGAGAGACCGCTGCGTCGGCGTGCGCCGCAGATCGATCAGCGATCCCGCTTCGTGATCCTCTGCGAGGGCGAGCTGACCGAGCCCCATTACCTGAAGGCGTTCGCCCGCCTCCCGAATGTGCGGGCAGTGGCAACGCTCGATATCCGCGGATTGGGTTACGAGCCCCGCAGGCTTGTGGAGGAGGCAAGAGAAGTGAGGCGCCAGGAGGGGCGTCAGGGGTCGGGTTCCACGCAGTACTGGTGCGTGTTCGACGTGGAGGCGCCCAAACAGCACCATCGGCTGCTTGAAGCGGTGCAGATGGCTCATGACAATGACATCCATGTCGCCGTTTCGAATCCGTGCTTCGAGTTGTGGCTGCTGCTCCACTACGTCGACCGTGAGAGCTGGCTCGACAACGGCGCGTGCCGCACACTCCGGCACAAGCAGGATGGCTCTCAGGGCAAGAGCCTCGACAGTGCCGTCTACATGCAGCGGCTAACCGAGGCAATGCAGCGGTCGCGACGGCTGGAGGTGCTACATGAGCGTGCGGGCCGGGAGCTTCCCAACAACAACCCATCTTCCAGTGTGCATCGTCTTCTCCAAGCGATCGATCCCACCCTGGTCACCGGCGAGGATTCGTGATTAGGTAGGTGGTCTGCCCCCGTGTGCGCTTGGACGGCCAGAGCGCCGGCGAGCGGCCGCCGGGCGCTACATAAGGGTCTGCTGGGCGGGGCCGGCCGCGGCGGCTGCGACGGTGGCTGCGACGGTGCGCAAGTTGGGCCAGACGGTGATGAGGCCGTTGTAGGCCCCGGCCTCTGAGGCCCAGCCCTTGTCGTTGGCCTTCTGATACAGCAGGTAGGCGAGCTGGCGGGCCCGGTCGCCGTAGCCGCCGAGGGCGTGCAGCAACTCGGCCGCCTCTGACTCCGAGCGCTCCAGGGCGGCGGCCAAGTGCTGGGTGGCCTCCCACACCGTGAGCCGGTCGTCGTGCAGCGGCGACCAGTCGGGGGCGAGTTCGCCGCGCTCGTAGAGGCGGAACTTGCCGGCGCGGGCCTCACCGATGCCAGCCGTCTCGATGCCGGCCAGCGAGGTGTTCTTGGCGCGGGCCACGCTGTCGGCGTCGCCCGAGGGGCCGGGGCTGTAGCCGTGCTCTGCAAACCAGGTGAACGCGAACCGGGTGTCGGCGTCGAGTTCAGCCTCCTCGCCGTCGAGCACCTCCCCAAGCACATCGTTGATGATCGCCAACGCTGCCGACACCGGCATCGACGACCCGTCCGCCTCCACCACACGGGCATACCGCGAGAACACCTTGATCCCGGGCCCGATAGTCGACTGGGCCATGTCCACCGGAGCGATATTCCCCGACTGCAACACCCGCACCGCCTCGGGCAACTCCTGGCGAAGTGCAGCAATGAACTCGCCTCGAGTAGCGAGCGCCGCAGTCTTGCGCCGGGGCCGGCAAGCAAGAACGATCGATGACGCCAGTGCGTTGGTGCCGGAAGCAAGGAGGCGGTTGCCCAATTCGGTGCGCATCGGCCATGTGGCGTTCACCTCCAGGCCCGCGTCGATGACGGCTTGCAGGAAGGTGTCCCAGCCGGTGGTTCGGACCTCGCCTTCCTTCGTCTCGGTCGCCTTGTAGGCGTAGTAGATCGTGGCCGGAACGCCATCCGGCTGGTGCTTGGCCACGTCAGCCATGAACTCGGCCATGCCGGACTCGAAGTGCCGCTCGGCCTGCGCCTTCGAACCCGCCCGATACTGGTTGGCGATCAACTCCTCGGCCTTGGGCGTCAGCAGCGTCGAGCACTCGTCGGGCCACACGTCGGACAGATTCCGTCGCAGCCAGACGTAGAAGAAGTCCGACAGGTCCGCATAGGAGATGTTGTCGTAGTACGGAGGATCCGTGGAGATCGACGCAGCCCGTTCCGTACGTTCGCGTACCCGCGCCCGGGCATCCCTCTGTTCAGCCTTTCCTTCTCCCATGCCGGGCAGCCGAGACACGCCTTCAACGACAGCTTTCAGGATCAGACGGAGGGAACCGGTGGACGACGAGAACGGGTTCGCCTCCACGTAGTTCCAAGTCATCGGAATCGCCTGTCGCCCGAAAGTGTTTCTGACGGTCTCACCCTTGGTGTTGTCCCAGCCGGCAATCGTCGACCAGTAGTCGGCGCACTTGTCGATCACGAAGGCCAAGTACGTCACGACGGCGTCCGCGTATGCGTCGGCACCCCGACCGCCGTCGCGCAACCTCACACCGTCCGCCGCCAACCCAGTCGCCGAAGCATGGGTCCGTACCAGCCCAGCCACCTCGTCGAGCAAGTCCGAGAAGGTCGTGAGCGCCGTCAACTGCCTCAGCGTGAATAGCTTCCACCACTCGTCCAACCCGTAGACGAAGACTGTGCCGCCTGTCAGTCTCTCAGGATTCCTGCCCTCAGGTTTCCACGCGGGCTCGTCACAATTGGCAGCGATGACGTCATCGTCCGCCACGGGAAGGTATGCCCGGCGGCGCTCTCCCTCCGCCACCACGGCCATCAACTGCTGGCCCATGCGTCCGGCGCGGCTCTCAGACTTGATGTAGTCCCCCGGGATGGCGGCACCCGTTGCGATGCAGGTGCCCTTGCCCCGGTCCACAGTCCGGCGGTGGGAGGGCTCGCCGCCTTGTCGGATCTCGAAACGGATGGTCATGGCCTCGCGGTCGATGATCGGCTCGAGCCACACCGTGGGCTTGCCCGGCCGCTTGGCAAGAGTCCATGACGCGACTAGCGGCACATGCCCGGACCAACTCGGGTCGGGCGACTCCACGGTGCGAGCCCAGATCCAGGCGATGGGTTTGAGCTTCTCGCCGTTTGATCCGGTGGCGTCGGGGTAGAGGTGCCCGATACGGCGCTGGGCTTCGTCGCGCATCCAGCGTCCGTAGGCCTCCACATCGGCGGCCAGCCCTTGGGCCCGTTCCCATGTGGTGAGGTCCTTGTCGATGTCGGGATGTACCGGCGGCAACCCAGCGAAACGGGGCGGGATCTCGATCATCGCCTTGTTGATGAGCACCGCGACGGGGTTCAGGTCCCCGGCGAGAGCGGTGAGTCCAAGTCGCTGGGCCTCCAGTGGTATGGCCCCTCCGCCAGCGAAAGGATCCAGGACTGGCGGAGGTCCGTCGGGGAAGCACCGGTCGATCTCGGCCCTGGCCTCGGCCAGCACGTCCGGGTTGTTGGAGTTCTCCCACTTGACGAGCCGCTCCAGGATCTCGAACAGCCGCTGGCGCTCCGCCTCCTGCTCCTCAGGAGTCAATGACGAGTCCCCGGAGGGATCATCCACCAACGACGCCCAGAGCACCGCCCGAGCCGCCGCCAGCGGTCGTCGAGCCCACCACAGATGCAGCGTTGACGGATGCCCATGCCGAATCGACTTCTCCCGCGCCGCCTCGCGGTTGATCGCCGCCAACGGCAAGGCCACCTCAATCAACTTCGGCCTGTACGCCGGGTCGGTCACGGGCAACCACCGTACCTGCCTACGCAGGGCGCAAAGGTGAGATGCGCACGGCCGCTGTGATGGACGTCTCAACGCCTCCCGGACCAGTTGCCTGTCACACCGGCGCCATACGCTCAGCTTCATGGCCGGTGCCGACGCGACCAACAGACCGAGATGACTTGGCGGTACGAGCCGGACGAGAACCCGAAGCGCAAGCACCACTGGGACAGGGGCCACGCCGGGTTCGTCACGGTAGGGCGCATCCGCGTGGGCAAGTGCCCTGCAACGATGGGTCCTTCCGATGCGCAGACGCTCCTGGGCGACGCGATCCCCTACTCCCCTCCCCGCTGGGACCGGCCCTACCCCAAGCGACTGTACGCAGTGAGCGACGGCGTGGTCTACCGGGCTACACCCACGAACCCGGGAACCTCGTACCATGGATTCCCGGAGCACCCGTCAACATTCCCGCGCGCCGGAAACGCCAGGGACGTCAAGCGACAGTTGTTGGAGCGCGCCACGCAGCAAGGATGCGAGAGGGAGGTGCGACAATGGATGAACTGGTAGCTCGATCGGGCGATGGCGACATCGAGTTCGCGCTTACTTGGCTGCCACGACGCGCACCAGCCACCGCGGCCGAAGCGACTAGAGGGCGCCTGCGGGTGAGCCTGCGGGGTAGAGCCGTGTGGCACGGCGCGGACGAGGACGACGGATTCGAGTGGACCTGGATCGAACTCCTCGAGTTCCTCACGGAGTCATGGCTATACCTCGTCATCGAGGACGGAACTCCGTTCGGCGTCGCTCTAGACACAGCCCCACGGATGCTCGCAGCCGCCGAGGCAGCGATCGATCGAGGATCGTCCCTAGGCTCCGACGGCGAACACGAACAGCTTGAGGCATTTCGTACGACCCATGACCTAGCCGAGGCCGTGCAGGGCGCGGTCATGCCGCCGCTTTGGGTAGTCAAGGCCGGCAACTCTGGCTGGGTGGCCTCAGCAGCAGCGACGGCAAGGGCTCCGTTCGACGCGTTGCTGAGTGTCTTGAGCGAAGTCGGGAACGCCATAGCGGCCCGGCTCGACGGGCTAGCTGACCGACGGTCGCGCGCGGCGGTCACCTTCTGGCAAACACGCGAGGACCACGACCGGCTGAAAGTCATCGAAGCGGCCACCGGATACCCGCCGGAACTCGTGGCTGAGATCGAGTCGGCCTTCTATTCCCATGAGGAGCGCGACTGGAGCGCGCCTCGATCCGATGAGTTGCTGGCCGCCGCCAGACTCGTCGGTCCTCAGCCCTCCGCCACGCTGGAGCCCATCCTCAAGGCGGTCAGAGCGGTTCACCTGTCCGACAGTTCTGCGTTGGATCGTGTCTCTGACGAAGCCCTGGAGGTAATCGCCGACATGGGTGACGAGCGGCCCTACACGCAGGGACACGAGTTGGCGAAGTGGCTGCGGTCGAAGCCGGAGACTGTGCGTCGCGGCGGGGGCGCAAGCCCCGACAGGATCATCGAGTCCTGGGGCGTGCCACTCATCGATGTCAGTCTCGGGCTTGGAGACATTGACGCGATCGGCTGCTGGGGCCCGCGGCACGGTCCCGCGGTGCTAATCAACTTGGATGCACGGTACGCCCCGAGCTCAGACCGAAGGCGAGCGACGCTGGCACACGAGATCTGCCACCTGCTGGTTGATCGCAGGAGCGCTCTACCGCTCGTGGAAGTTCTCGGCGGCAGGACAGCCGAGCACATCGAGCAGCGGGCTCGCGCCTTCGCGGCTGAGTTGCTCTTGCCACGGCACATGGCCGGGCAGGCGTTCTTGGCCGACGAAGGCAACGAAGAACGTGTCGCTCGGTCGCTCCGATCGAGATTCGGGGTCACTTCAGAGCTGCTTGCATGGCAGGCAAAGAACTCTGGAGTCTCGCTCGCGCCCCGAACATGGCAGTTCTTGTCGGGCCTAGTGCGCAACCCGTCCGAATTCGGCTGGAGACAACACTCAACACGGCCTTGAATGCTTGATGCGGTAGAGCCATGCTTCTGCCTCAGCTTCAACATGGAGGCGTGGCGTAGAGAAGAAGCTCAGCAACATTCAGCGGAACGCTCGTCTGGGCGGGGTGCAAGGCGACGTTCTTGAACGGCTCGACCAGGTAGCGCACGTCGGGCTCGGCATGGGGATCCTCGGGGACGGACACCACCGCTAGCCGCCAGCGCTCAGCGTTGTTGTGGGCCTTGCCGATCTGGCGACGGCTGACGCTGATCTGTTCGGTTTGGGGCAGATGCCCCTTGACCTCGATGAAGTAGCACACCTGCGTCACTGGATCGGTTGAGAGCACGTCGTAGCCGGGGTTGGCGTGGGGCTGCTCCTCGGGCACCCGGCCCAGCTTGCGCTCAGCCTTCATCACGGCGGCCACCGCCCGACGGTCCGTCTCGGCTTTGATCCGCGGATCGACGGAGATGCTTGGCTGACCAGCCCACTCGTCGAGCAGCCCCTGCGGCACGACGACCGCGGCCGCGACGATCGTCGGTGGACTGTTGTGCAGGTCGTCCTCCTGGGCCAACTCCAAGCGGCGACGGGTGAGGCGGGCCTGTAGTTCGTCGGCCCGGGCTCGGGCTCGGCCTGAGTTGAGGCGAGGCTTCTTGCCCTTGATCTCTTGGGCCTTGATCTCCTCGGTGCGCTGATCCCAGTAGCGGATCTCGGACTCCAGGCGCTGCCGGACAGCGTCCCAGACCCTCTCGACGCGGGCGTGGGTGATTGCGTCGATTTCGTCGAAGTGTGGGCCGGCGAGATGTTCGATGGCCCAGGACCGAGCGGTGTCCTCGGCTGTTCGTCCGGCCCAGTCGAGGTCGAGTCGGCCCTCCAGCAGAGTCTGTTGTTCGTCGGTCAGCGATGCGTAGTTGAGGTAGGGCTCGTCGCCGGGGTCGCGGGCGCTTCCGCGGCGGTCGATCTCGACGTAGTGGAACCGGCGTGACACCACCTGGCGGGTGCCATGGACCTCGCGCCCGTCGGTGATGGTGTGGTCCAAGTAGACCAGCAAGCGCGGATCGGTCGAGGGATCGTACTCGTCAACCAGTACCGCTCCCCGCTGCAACTCCGCACCGAAGTCAGCCATCACCTTGTTCACGATCGCGGCAAGCAGTGGCGTACCTGGTGAGATCAAGTCGGCCCGCACCGACCCACCCGAGCGACCGTCGCCTATGTGGGTGGGCTGGATGTGGGCCTTGTCGAAGGTCACCCGCTCGTAGCGGTCCTGCACCGGCCCGAGATCGGCCTCGGCGTGCGCTCGGACCGCAGCCGGAACCCGGGTGATCTCGAAGCGCCCGTGCTCGCGCCCTGCGATCCGTCCGCCGTACATGCGGAGAGCCTCGGTGAAAAAGGCCTCCACGAACCAGGGCTGCAGCCGGCGGGCTCGGGCGATCTCCATGTCGCGGCGGATCTTGTCGTTGGCAGCGGGATCGGCCAGACCGGCCACCAGCGCCCGCTCGTCGAGCACATCCTGCATCTGGCGACCGATGTCTGTGTCGATCACCTCGTCCATCCAAGCGACATGGGCAGGATCCTCATCGGAGGCGATGGCCCGCATCAGCAGTTCCCTCAACGACATGTTGATCTGCGCGTCGCCCAGCACGTCGTACACCTGATCGCCATAGACGCCGCGCTGCTCCTCGATCTTGGCGAACAGCCTCTCGAACACCTTGCCCTCACGGGTCTCATGAGCGACCAGGTTCCACAGATGGCACGGCCGCTGCTGGCCGATACGGTGCACCCGCCCGAAGCGCTGCTCGATGCGGTTCGGGTTCCAGGGCAGGTCGTAGTTGACCACCATGTTGGCCACCTGCAAGTTGACGCCCTCACCGGCCGCGTCGGTGGCCACCAGCACCCGCACCGTCGGATCGACCCGGAACCGGTCCTGGATGTCGCGGCGGTCGTGGCGCTTGATCCCACCGTGGATCCTGACCACCGCCTCTGGCCGGCCCAATTCGGCCTCGATCCGCTCAGCCACATAATCGAGGGTGTCCTTGTGCTCAGAGAACACGATCAGCTTGCGGACCGGCTCAGATCCGTCGCCCGGGACTGCGCCGATGTCCAGCGAGCCCGAGAACGCTGGCGCCGCGAAGTTGTCAGAGCGCAGCAGGTCGCGCAACTCAAGCCACTTCGTGTCCACGCCGCTGCGGCGCACCTCGTCGGCCAACCGCACCAGCTCCTGGAGCTCCGCTACCTCTGCTTCCAGTTCCTCGGCGGTGCCAGCCGCGGTGACTGCATCGATCACGATGTCCTCGAGATCCTCGCGCTCATCGTCGCCGTAGTCGTCGAAGTCGAAGTCCTCCAAGTCGGCGATCTTCACTCCCTTGGGCAAGTCGATCACCGGCACCGGCTTGCCAGAAGCGGCCAGACGGCGAAGCTGCGCGGCCTGTTCCTCGAGGCGATCTCTGCGTCGGCGCAGCGAGTGGTAGATCGCGGCCGGGGACGAGGCCAGACGGCGCTGGAGGCCGGCCAGCGCGAAACCGACGATGATCCCTCGGCTCTTGTCGCCCTCCTCACGCATCCGTGCCGCCCGGTTCATTCCCTCGCTCACGTACCGGGTGACCGCCTCGTAGAGCCCGGCCTCGGGTTCGGACAATTCGAAGTTCAAGCTGTGCGCATGACGTTGCGGGAACAGGCGTTTGCCCTCGAACGTGCGCAGGTTCTCCTTCACCAGCCGCCGCATGACGTCGCTCACATCGGGCATGGACGAACCATCGCCCTCGCCGTCACGCAACCGACCAGCGAAGCGCTCCGGATCGATCAGCGTCATGAACGCCAGGAAGTCCTCGTTCTTGCCGTTGTGGGGAGTCGCCGTCAACAGGAGAAGATGCCGGGTGCACTCCCGCAACGCCTCCCCCAGCACGAACCGCTTCGTGCGGCGCAGCTCGTCGCCATAGCGATGCGCCGACATCTTGTGAGCCTCATCCACGATCACCAGGTCCCAATCCGACGCCTGAACCTTCGCCATCAGTTCCTCGGACCGCGACAGCTGGTCAACCCGAGCTATCAGCAGGTTCTTCTCGGTGAAGGGGTTTCCCGTGCGAGACGCCTCCACCGCAGCCCGCGACATCAACTCGAACGACAGACCGAACTTGTCGTGCAGCTCGTCCTGCCACTGCTCCACCAGACTGCCCGGAGCCACGATCAAACACCGGGCCACATCGCCGCGCAGCACAAGCTCGCGGATCAACAGCCCCGACATGATCGTCTTGCCCGCACCCGGGTCATCGGCCAACAAGAACCGCAGCGGCCTCCGCACGAGCAGCCGGTTGTAGACGGCATCGATCTGGTGCGGGTACGGATCGATGTTGGACGTGTCCACCGCCGCGAACGGATCAGCCAGATGCGCCTGCTGCATGCGCCGCGCCTCAGACGCGAGACGGAACATCGCACCGTCGGCGTCGAAGGTCCATCGCCGCTCGGACACCTCGCCCAGCCCGGCCAGGTCGTCCTCCAAGATGATTCGCTCACCAAGCCGTCCCTCCGAGGTCCGGTAGGTGAGAATCGCCGAACTCGGCCCGTGCATCTCCACGGCCACCACCGTCACATCGCTCTCTGCCACCACCCCCGACAACCGCAACCCCGAGGTGAGATCCGGGAAGCCGAACGTCACGACGCTGATCCCCCGATGTAGGTCCGGCTACGCATGGCTGTCCGCCGTCGCTCAGGGGCCGAGCAAGGCGGCGGGCACGACTGCGATGCCGTCTCGGTCTCGGTAGGCGTGGCGACCGGTGGTGACGATCATCGCGTCGGCGAGATCGGACCCGAGGCGGTCGGCGAGCCATCGCAGATGGGCGGTGTCATCGCGGCTGGGGGTTGCGGCCAGCTTGACCTCGATGGCGAGCAGGCGCCGGTCCTTCTCGACGACCAAGTCGATCTCGCGGTCGTCGTTCCATGTTCGCAGATGCCCCACCGAGGCTCCCGCGGCCTGGGCGTAGACCCGCACGTCGAGGGTGACCAGCGACTCGAAAAGCGCCCCCAGCAGCGGCCCCGCGCCGAGCCCCCGGGGCGCAGCCGGGCTGCCGCTCACCAATCCCGAGGCGGTGGCAGCCATCAGGCGGGCAGCCAGAGCGGGATCGGCAAGGTGGTGCTTGGGGCCGCGCTTCAGCCTGCTCAAGGGATTTCCCAGCGGCCACCACGCCGGCAGCGGATCGACCAGCCACATCGCCTCGAGCAGGTCGCGGTAGACGGTGGTGGTGGACTTGGCCGGCTTGGCGGACTCGCCTCCGGTGGCCGCGTCCCTGATCGTCTCATAGCTGGCCGCGGTGGAGGTGGCCGCGGCGTAGGCGGTCAACCACCGCCCAGCAAGCCCCGGACGCCTCACGCGATGCCCCATCAACACCAAGTCATGGTCGGTAGCCCGGTCCAGGTAGCCGTCGAGCAACTCGGGCCGCATCTCCGAATCCGCTGAACGCATTCCCGGGAAGCCGGAGGCTGCGATCTCGTCGGCGTAGTCGTCCAGTGTGGTATCGGTCTCGCCGCCGATATCGGGGCAACCGCCCGCGAGCATCTCTGCGACGCTCACCGAAGGAGACGCCGCGCCGCGTTCGAGCAGGCTCATCGGCCTCACCCGCAGCGTGACGATGCGACCGGCGCCAGAATGGGTGGGCGCGGTCTGCGGCGACGCTGACCCGGCCAGCAGGAACGTTCCCGCCCCGGCACCTCGATCCACCGCCCGCCGCACCAGGTCCCACGACGGCGGGTACCGCTGCCATTCGTCGATGAAGATGGGCGCCTCGCCCCGCACGAGCCGGCCAGGATCGGCTTCGACGAGGGCCATGGTCTCGGGATCGTCCAAATCGTAGACGGTGCGGGCCCTCTGAAGGGCGGTCGAGGTCTTGCCCACAGCCCTCGGCCCCTCAAGACACACAGCAGGCAGACCGCCCAGAAGACGATCGAGTTGATCATCCACGATTCGAGACTGGTACCTCTGGTCCACAGCCTCATACACTACTATTTCTCAGCCCATAACACTACTTATACTCAGCTATCTAGCCTTCTGATCCTCGCATCACGGCATTGCTGATTCAAAGTCCGTTTCTGCGGCGGCTTCGACACGCTTGACAACCTATGGCCTAGCTCTGTCAACGGGCAGCCCGTCGGTTGTCTCGGCTACTCCCCCGCCGACCAGTCAATCTCTGGGTTCGTGGCCATGAACTGAAGACACCTGCCGTGGATGGCCGCCGCGAACGCCTGGAAGCTGACTGACTCTGACGGGAAGCGAACGGCGGCCGAGTCCTTGTCGGCGAGGACCACGCACGCTGCGTCAAGCAGGCGCTCACGGACCATCCGCTCGAAGAAGATCACGTACCGATCCGCGTAACTGGCGTCATCGAAGGCCGGATCGGGCTCCCACACGGCCTTGCGTGGCGAGACCGGGTTGGTGAAGGCCTCGTTGTCCTCCAGCAACATGAAATAGCCCAGCCACGGGCGCAACGGACGGATGATCTCACGCTCCACCGCCTTCCACACATCAACGGCCTGGCCCAGCGCCTCGTCAGTGCGGTTGTTGTAGTTCTGGCCCGGGCTGGTACCCGCCATCGACTTCAACTCGACGATCCCGACTACCCGATCAGCCACCATCACCACGATGTCCCAACTCTTGTCGCGGCGGAAGTAACCGGCGATCGGGCGCCTCTTCACGTCGATCAACCGAGCCGGTATGCCTGCGTCAACGAACACGCTCACCACGAGTTCGTGCAGAGCGTCGAGGTGACGGCCGCCCGTCACCTCAGCGCGGATGCCAGTGTTCAGGACTCCCCTGCTCTCAGACTCGTCAGCCTGCGAGCGCTGGCGGCGATCCTGCTGCGCCGCAACGGCCGAAGCACCGACTCGCGCTGACCAGTGCGTCCCGCTCGAATAACCCGCTGCTACGACAGCTCTGGCTCGTGGCGAGGGTTGCTCAGCGCTTACGGGCGGAGATCAGCGCTAACTGCTGTCGCCAGGCCCGTCGATTGTGGCCAGCCAAGGAGGATTGGCTTCGGTCAGGGGTCGATGACAGGAACGCGGGCGAGGATAACTCTGACCCGAGTTAGTCAGTTTGGCGGGGGTTTGGTGTCAGGCCATGTCCGCTGACGTGGGGTCTTGTGTTGCAGGCCGGTGTTCCGGCGGGGATTTGTAGGGGCGGCATATAGTTGACGGCCTGGACTGTTGGTGGTATTGTTGTGGTGTGTTCGTGAAGACGACCCGCCGTCGCAGGGGCGACAAGGTGTACGAGTATCTGTCGTTGGTCGAGTCGGTGCGCGACGGCGCCAAGGTCGGCCACAGGACTCTGTTGCGCCTGGGGGAGGTGACCGCTCTGCGGGAGTCGGGCCAGCTCGAGCGGATCGTGGCCGCGCTGGAGTCGCATCTGCGCAAATAGCGGGTCGGCGTCGGGGGCGCCGGCCGCTGAGGGCGCGGTGGCGGCGCTGTGGCGCAGGCTGGGGTTCGACGGGCACTTCGCCGGGGTCGGCTCGGGGCGGGCCGCGGCTGTGGGCGACGCGGTGTTCGCGGTGGCGCCGTGCTCGAAGCGTCGTCTCACAGAGTGGGCGGAGACCGACGTGGTGATGCCCGAGTGGTGGTCGGCTCCGTCGCTGAACCAGTACTACCGGGCACTCGACGCGGTCGCCGCCGCCAAGGGACGCGACCGAGGCGCACCTGTGTGCGCGGCTGTGCGACCTGTCGAATCTGGACCTGAGGCTGGTGTGCTATGACCTGGCGTCCACCTAACTTCGAGGCGCCGGCACAGTCGTCGGGGCGGTTCCCGTCTCGGGCTTTCGGGTACTCGCGGGGCCACCGCTTTGACATGGGTCCAGGTCATCCACGGCGAGACCAGAGGCTATCTCTGGCAATGCTGACACGGCGGTCTGTGCTCAGCCTTTGTGCTCTCTTCGCCACCACCGCGTCCCTTGTCTATCCCGATCGCCCCATCTCACCCCATCACGGAGCTACCAACCTCTATGTCCAGAACACCTAGCCTTGACAGCATGACCGGCGAACCACAAGCCGCTTCAGAGGAGTTCGACTCCGCGCCAAGACGGGCCCCGGGCACGGCTATGCACCCGGACCAAAAGCGCGCCATCGCGCGCCACAACGCAGTCCCCGCGCGCCGAATCGCCCGTTCCTTTCACCGGATCGCACCTCGATCCCCGACGACCTCGAGTACCGGTCACTGCCCAAAGCCGGCGGCAAAGTCACACTGCCGCGCCATATCGCCTGGAGCTTCCCCTACAGCTACAACCTCGACAGCCGCAAGTCGCTGCGATCCTGCTATGAGCGGGTGATGACTGAGGGTCTCGACGACGACGTGCGCTACTACATCGACCTCGACGTGCTTCTCGAAGTCTGGGACGAGCTGTGGCTGTCGCCACACGTCCGCGACGCCTGGACCGTGTGGCTGCGCGGCCGGGGCCTCATCGACTAGCCCGGCCCCGCTCGCCGTCGGCATCGACGACCGTTGTACGGTGGTCACCAATGACCGCAGCGCCTCGCCCTGCCGCCGGCGACGACGTCGCCTGCATCGCTGAGTTCTGCCCAGTCGATGATCCCTGCATCACTGAGAACCGGCTGGCCTGCTATGTGCCGTCGTTGCGCGACTGCGACGACATGTTCCGTCTGCGGATCGTGCTGCACGATTTCGGCACGGTGTGGCGCGATGCCGACAACGCAGAGAGGGCCGTGCTCGCCGCTGAGGAGCCCGAGCGCTTCGATGCGCGCTGGGACGCGTTCCTAGCCGCCTACATCGAACACTTCTGCGCCTGCGACGGCCTCGAAGCACCGGGATGGACCCGCCAGCCGCAGCGGTATCTGCAACAGATGTGGTGGTCCCCCGGCTACTTCGACTTCGAGCGCGGCCGCGTCATCGTCACCACCCCGGCTGCGTTCTATGCCCACGGCGTCTGGATTGCCGGCAGCGACCTGCTGGTCGTGTGAGCCTGTGACGCCGACACCAGAACTGAGCCGCGACGACCTCCTCGACGCTCTGCGCGAACTCGCCGCCATCATGCAGCTGCGAGGCCAGTACGGCCGTGTCTATGTGGTCGGCGGCGCTGCGATGATGCTGGCCCACTCCGTCGACAGAGCCACCCGGGATATAGACGCCGCGTTCGAAGAGGGCTACTCCGCGATCATCGCATGCCCCCCATTCTCCCACCCCGCCACAACGATCACGAGCACCCCAACCCGGATTACTCAACAGTCTCCTAGGACTCCGGGACCCGCCCTGACGACCTGCCCAGCCGGGTAGTAGGCGCGTCAACCTACGGGTGTGTTCAGTTCTCGGCTAGTCCCTTAGATTCTTGGGTGATGCGAGGGCTTTGCGTTCGGGGCGTCATGGCTTCGGTGGTTGTGGCGGGTGCCATTTCAGCGTCGGCCGCTGGGGCACTGCAGAGTGACACTGGGCTCAGGCCGCCTGAGCCTTTGTATTGGCACTCGACGGGCGACTCGTACGCGGCGGGCGAAGAACTGTTGGGCTGGAAGGACGACTGGCAGATCGTGTCGGACGGCCGGGTGTATGAACCCCGCGGCGGCGGGAACTTCTGTGCCCGTTCCACGCCGCTGTCGATTGGGGCAGAGTCGCTGCGGGGGGTTGCCTATGGCCCGCTGGCCGCGTTGATGCTGCGCCGGATCGGCACCGACATTGAGTCTGAGACGTTCACTGCCTGCAGCGGCGCGACCGCGGAGCAGTTGTTCAACGACTGGCGGGTGGATGCCCAGTACTCGCACACGTGCGGGGTGTTCGGCTGCCGCGAGACCGTCGAGGAAGTGACTGTCGAGTCTCAGTGGGGTCAACGTCACAAGCGCATGAGGGGACAGCCCCGCTCAGATGGGAGGGTCGACGTCTTGACGCTGTCCTATGGCGGGAACGATATGGGCTTTGGAGCGATCATAGAGAAGTGCGTGAAGCTCGTTTGCGATTCGCTTCGGGAACTTGAACCGCGAATCGACGCTCTGGTCGGCTCCACCAAACCATGTCACGGGGAGCCGCTTCGGGTTGAGCAGGCCGAAAGGGAGCGCGACTACTTGTGCCAGCTCAAGCTCAGACCCGGCGCCCGAGGGACCCTCGTCGACTTCTACAAATACATCATCGACACGCGTCTGACGCCGCGCGGGCAACTATATGTGGTTGGATACCCCAGCCTCGTTGCTCCGCTGTCGGAGTGGGACTGGCGAACCCGCCTGTGGGGATGCAATGGCATCGTGCGCGCCGATGCCGATATCGCCACCGGCCTCGCCGCAGCGCTCAACACAGCCCTCAAGACGGCCGTCCGAGAAGCCCAGCCCCAATCCGGCCAAAAGGGCATCCACTTTCTGGACTTGGCCGAGTTGTATCGAACCGGGGAACTCAACGGCAACGACTACGACGGCGACGCCGACGGCAAACACGAACTTTGCGGCCCCGGCGAGGACTGGATCGGCGGCCTCGGAGGGGCATTCTCCGCGGGACCGGCGTACCATCCCAACCTGTCCGGAGTGCTGGCTTCCGCATCGGCGCTCGCCGACCTGATACAGCAGACCCACCCCTACCACCATCAATGGGACCAGTACCTGCGCCGCCTCGAAGACCTCATCGACCGAGCATGAGACCCCGGCTCGGCTGGCGGCTCCCACGCCATGCAGACGTTGGTGGCCACAACATCAACCCGCCGATCCACGAGGATCTCTGAGACCGTCCAGGATCGGCAGCCGACCTGCGGTTTGGTCGGGTCCGGTTCGTTCACGGGGCGGCACGTTACCGGCTTCTCTCCGGGCACGTCCAATGCCCACAACCCAAGATCGACGTGCTCAAGAGGTCACTCATATTGCCCTCGTGAACGCTCTTGAGCGGAACTTGGAAGACCGGTCTGGCATGTCGAATAACGAAGCTTCACAGATCATCCGTTAGAATTTTCGTTAGAAGTTTGGCCGATCTCAGAGTTATCCACAGGTAAGCCTAGATCAGAAATATGCTCTGACCTCGATTCTTATCTGTCGGGCTGGGGAGATTTGAACTCCCGACCTTCGGTCCCCCAGACCGACGCGCTAACCAAGCTGCGCCACAGCCCGTGGGGGCGAGGTTAGCGGCTACAGCAGAAGGGCCACACCCTGCACGGCCCGCCACACGAGGTAGACCGCGGTGCCGCCCACCAGCAGCCAGAAGTGCCAGGGGATGCGCTCCGCGACCGCCGCCGGGCGCTCAGCCGGGTGCTGGACCTCCCGGCCGCAGGCCGGGCAGGCTCCCTCAACGGTGACCGTGGCCGGCGTCAGGTATCGCTCGCAGGACTGGCACCATGCCATGGGTTCAGTCGCGGCGGATGGCCATGATGGCGGTGTCGTCGCCGATCGAGCCGCCCGCGAAGTCCTTGGCCGCGTCGAGGAGCGACTTGCACAGCACATCGGGCGCGGCGTTGAGGTCTCGCTCCACCGAGCGGATGATGCGGCCCTCGCCGAACTGCTGACGCCCGGCGCGGGCCTCGGCCAGGCCGTCGGTGTACATCACCACCAGATCGCCCGACGCCATCGGGATCTCCCTCGAGAAGTACGTCGCCTCGGGGTCGAGCATCAGCAGCGGCCCCGTGGAGCGCAGCGGCTTGGTGCCGTCCTCCTGGAACAGGAACGTGGCCGGGTGCCCGGCCGACGTGTAGCGCAGCGTGCCGGCCTCGGTGTCGAACACCACCACACACGCCGAGATGAACTCCTCGTTGCGATCCCCCGCCGAGAGCTGTGCGTTGATCTCCTCGAAGGCCTGGGCCGGATCGCGGAACTGGCGCAGGAACACCCTCAGCAGGTACTTGGCCTGGAACGCGGTGATCGACGACTCGATGCCGTGGCCGGCCACGTCGCCGATAACCGCGGCCACCCGGTGACGGCCCACCCGGTGCACGTCGAAGAAGTCGCCCGCCATCAGCCCCGAACCCGCCTGGTAGACCCGGCCGATCTCGAAGCCGCTGAAGTCGGGCACCTCCTCGGGCGCCAGCCGGGCCGCCCACGCCTTGGGGGCGAGCTGCTCCTGCTCGAGGGCCTGCTCGGCCCGGCGCTCCAGCGCGTAGCGGTTGCGGGCCATGCGCACCTCTTCCAGTGCCGTGCGGGCCCACCAGACCGACATCACCGCCGGCACACCCAGCAAACCCAGCACGACGGTGATGTCGTCCAGGTTCACCCGGCCCACCAGCAGCGCCACCGCGACTAGCAAGCCGTAGACGACGGCCCCGTGGACGTCCTTGCGGTACCCGGCCTGGGCCAGCGCCAACACCTCGGGATGGGGGACGGCATCGCTCTCGATCAGGCGCGAGAACCGCTGGCGGTGGCGGGCCGACCGGATGAAGAGCACCGTGGCCAGCGCGCAACTCAAGGCCAGAAGATCGAGAACGATCGTTACCACGCGCGCCCCTCTCTCGGTTCCGCGGCCCGCTGCCGCCCCTCATCGTACCGTGCCGGAGGGGTCCCAGAGCCAGGAACCCGCCTCCGGGCGTTGCCGCGCAGACGACCCGCGCACCTGCGGACTACTCGTCGCGGCGGCGGACCCTGAATTTGAGCGCGGTGACGCCGAGGTCGAAATGTTCCCGCAGCTTGCGCTCGATGTAGCGCAGGTAGGTGCGGGGCAGGGTCCGGTTGGCGAACAGCGTGAACGTGGGCGGGTCGGTGGCCACCTGCGCGGCGTACAGGATGCGGGCCCCTCCCGGCGCGGGCTGGGCGCCCTGGGCGGCCCTCACCACCTCGTTGACCCTCCTGGTAGGGATGCGGGTGCGGTACTGGGCCACCGCCGCGCCCAACGACGGCCACAGCCTGGTGACGCCCTTTCCGCTGAGCGCGCTGATGCGCAGCACGGGCGCGCCGCCCAGGAAGCCCAGCCTGTCCTTCACGTCCCGGCCCAGATCGAGGCGGGCCTCGGTGCCGGTCAGGTCCCACTTGTTGAGCAGGATCACCACGGGACAGCCCGCGGCGTCGACCCGTTCGGCCAGACGCTGATCCTGGTGGGTCACGCCGACCGTGGAATCGACCACCAGCAGGGCCACATCGGCAGAGTCCACCGCCCTCAGGGCCCGCACCAGCGAGTAGTACTCGGTGCCCGTGTCGATGCGGGCCCGGCGGCGCATCCCGGCGGTGTCAATGAAGCGCACCGGTCCCTCGTCGGTCTCGATGAGGGTGTCGATGGCGTCGCGGGTGGTGCCGGGAAGGTCGTGCACGATGGCGCGATCCTCCCCTGTCAGCCGGTTGAACAGCGTCGACTTCCCGGCGTTGGGCCGGCCCACCAGCACCACCGAGAACGCCTCGGCCGCGGCCGCCGCCAGGCCCTCGCCCACCGGGCCGGGGCCCGTTGCATCCGGCCCGTCCGCAGCCGGCGCTTCCTCGGCCGCGTCGAGGCGGGCGACGAGCTCCTCCAGAAGGTCGCCGGTGCCCCGGCCGTGCAGCGCGCTCACCTGGTGGGGAGTGCCGAGACCGAGCCCGAGCAGCTCCCACACCGAGTCGGCCCCGCCGGCATGGTCGACCTTGTTGGCCACCACCAGCACAGGCACATCGGTGGAGTGGAGGACCCGGGCGACCTGGTCGTCGTCGACGGTAAGGCCAACCGAGGCGTCCACCACGAACAGCACCGCGTCGGCCTCGCGCACGGCCATCTCGGCCTGAGCGCTCACCTTGGCGTCGAGCACGTCTCCGGTGGCGCTCCAGCCCCCGGTGTCGAGCAGCGTGAAGCGGCGGCCCTGCCACTCGGCGTCGACCGCCTTGCGGTCCCGGGTGACGCCGGGACGCTCCTCCACGATCGCCTCCCGGCGCCCCAGGATCCGGTTGACCAGCGTCGACTTGCCGACGTTGGGCCGACCGACCACGGCCACCACCGGGTTCATGATGCTTCCAGGAGTCTGACTCGGATGACGCCGGCCCGCGCTTCAACGTGGCGTCTCCCGCTCCTGCTCGCGGCGCTCACGGGCCGCCCGGGCCACGGCCTCGCCGGGTACCCCGCCACGCTCTTCCCCATCTTGGCCCCTATCCGCTCGGCCCCTGGTCCAGCGCCATTCGCAGCGCCCGCCCGTGGGTGGCGACCACCTCCACCCGACGGGGAAGCTCCTGTGTCGTCATCCCGTCAAGGAAATGGCCCCGGCTGAGGCACACGTCGGGCAGCAGGTAGCGGTCGCCCTCCGGTTCGCCGGCCAGGACCCGGGCGACGTCGGCGCCCACCATCAGGCCGGTGACGCCGATGTTCCCGCCGAAGAAGCGGTTCTCCACCCGAACGACGCGCGCGTCGGGGCGGCCCACCGACTCCACCAGCGGCGACACCACCGCCGCTCCCAGGGTGCCGGACAGCACTGCGACGGGCGCATCCCGGCCGGCGCGGCGCGGCCCCAGCGACACCGCGGCCGGCGAGCCGTTCGGAGCCGCCACCATCTCGGCAGCGGAGCCATGACGGGGAGCGCGGTAGCCGTCGGCAGGGGCGCCGTCCACCCAGGCGAAGAAACCCGGGCGCGGCGGGGTGGGCGCGTGGCCGTCCTGTGTGAACTCGGTCTCGAAGGCGCGGGCCATGCCGATGCCGTCCTCGTGCATGTCGAAGCCCTCGTAGTGCTCCGCGGCCGGGAAGCTGCGCCCGCACATCAGGTAGTACTCGTCGGCCACGAACGCCAAGCGGCGGCCCAGCACCCGCAGGAACACCGATTGCCAGCCCTCTACGAGATCGACGACTGCGGTGGCCTCCGCCGGGGTGTGGAGCCGCATCCTGGACTGACGGTTGAACCTCGACAGCCCCAGGGGTACCACGCACAGCGTCCGCAGTTCGGGGAAGCGGTCGAGCACTCCCGCGAGGGTGTCGGCCAGCACGTCGCCGTCGTTGACTCCCGGGCACACCACCACCTGGCCGTGGACCTCGATGCCCGCATCGAGAAGCAGCCGCAGCCAGCGCAGCGACACCGCTCCCCGCCGGTTCTGGAGGATCGCGGCCCGCACGTCGGGGTCGGTGGCGTGGATCGACACGTACAACGGAGACAGCCGCTCGGTGACCACCCGCTCGTAGTCGAGTTCGGTGAACCGCGTGAGCGTGGTGAAGTTCCCGTAGAGGAACGACAGCCGGTAGTCGTCGTCCTTGAGGTACAGGGAGCGGCGCATCCCCCGCGGCAACTGGTGCACGAAGCAGAACTCGCAATGGTTGTCGCAGGTCTGCACCCCGTCGAACACGGCCGCGTCGACCTCGGCACCCAGCGGCTCGCCCTCCTGCTTGGCCACCACGACGGTGAGGCTCTCGCCGTCGCGCTCCACTTCCATCCGGACCTCCGCTCCGTCGCTGAGAAGCTGCCAGCGAATGACGTCGCGGGGCGTCTCCCCGCCGATGGCCGCGACCCCGTCCCCGGGCCTCAGCCCGGCCCTCTCGGCCGGAGATCCGGACGCGACAGCCACGATCTGCGGACCGGCCACCGTCCAAGAGTACCGCCCCAACCCCACGCCAGCAGTGTCCGTCGGCACGCTTCGCGGCACTTTAGTTGCTGTATCCGTCTGTTTCGTGTAGTTTACTGGTATGTACATGCATGAAGATCTGCTGCAATGGAGTGACATGGTGGCTGCGACCGCAGGAGACAGGCCGTGGCCGCGGTGACGGTCAGCCGCTCCGAGGATCGGCTCATCGCCATCAAGCAGGTCCCGCCGGAGCGGGCGGCCGCGATCGAGCGAGAGGCAGGCCTGCTCCGGCGACTCGACCATCCCGGCGTAGTGCGCTTCATCGATGTCGTCGAGACCCCGGACGGCGGCCGCGCCCTGCACACCGAGTTCGTCAACTCCGACACCTGGGCCACACGGCCGCTGACCGACCCGGCCGAACGGGCCGCTGGAGTGGCCGCCCTGGCGGCGGTGGTGGCCGACCTCCACCAGTCGGGTGTCGCCCATCTCCAGCTCACTCCGCCACACGTCCTGCACGGAGCGGATGATCGCCCCGTGCTGTGCGGGCTGACCCTGGCCGCGGAGGCAACACCCGAGAACCGCCAGACCGACCTGACCGCGCTGGCCGAACTCTGCCACGACCCGGCCATGGGGAGAGGCGTCCTCACCGGAAGGCTGTCCTCCCTGGCCGACGCGGCCCGAGCGGGAACGCTCAGCGCCCGAGAGTTGGCCACGCGACTCGACCTGCTGACAGCCAGGAGGCCGGCCGGATCCGGCCCGGTGCGGGTTGCGGGCGGCGGCCGCTTGACGGGCCTCAGGAGACGGCTCAGGCCCAAGTCGCTCATCAGGGCCGGCGCGTTCGGCGCCGCAGTCGTTGCGGCCTTCGTGCTCGGCACCCGAAGCCAGGAGCTGACCCCTCCTCCGGACACCCTCGCCGCGGCGCCCCACGAAGCTCCGAACAGCGCGCCCGAAGCCGACCAGGGACCGGCTGCTGAACCCGACCCGATCGACGCTACGAACCAGACCTCCGAACCGAGCCCGATCGACGGAACGGGGCCGACCGCCAACCCCATCCTCAGCGACGGTATGAACCGGGTCGCCGAACCGAGCCCGATCGGCCAGACCGACCCCGGGGTGTCCGTGTCGGAGGCAGCCGCGGTCATCGAGCACGGCGGGCGCCGCTACGCGGTGGGCGCCACCGGGGACTTCGTGGAGACCGGTGACTGGGACTGCGACGGCCGGATCACAGCGGCCATCGTGCGTCCCAGCACCGGCGGGATAGTGCTGTTCGATGACTGGCCCGAACCGGGTCGTACCATCTCGCTGCCGGCGCGCTGGAGCGTGGACTCCCCCACCGGCGCGGAGGCGGTGGCTCACGGCCGGTGCGACTTGCTCCGCGTCCACACCACCACCGGCTCGCGCCTGTTCAACCCCGGCGAGGCCTCATGAATCCCTGCCGGGTGACCGTGGTCGCCGTACTAGCGGCCGCGCTGGTCTCAAGCGCGCCGGAGGCCTCGGCGACGGCCTCCCCCTACTCGATCAGCGACGTCGCGCCGGCGCCGGCGGCCGGTTTCAGGATCAGCGACATCGACGCAGCCCCAACTCCCGGTCACAGGACCCCCGCCACCTCCGACGACACACCCGCCTCGCCGGCGGACACCTTCAAGATCAGCGGCATCAGTCCCCCCTGACATCGCCTGCGACCGGCAGGTGGCCGCTACGGCGCGCTCCCAGCACCGCGGCCGCCGCGACCGCGGCCGTCTCGGCCCGCATTATGTGTGGCCCCAGGCAAACGTGGCGATCCACCGAGGCCAGCTCTGCTTCGGCCCACCCTCCCTCAGGACCCACCAGCAGGAAGTTCTCGCCGGCCGCCAGGGTGCGGCCCTCCGAGACAGCCAGAGCAGCCCCGTCCAGGGCTAGATCACCGAACGCCCGCACCGGCTCAACATCCGGCAGCCACAGACGGCGGCACTGCATCACCGCCTCGCGGGCCACCCGCCGCCACCGATCCAGGAGCCGGGCCGACTTGGCCCCGTCCCATTGCACCACCGACCGCTCGGCCACGAACGGCACGATCCGGTCCACTCCCAGCTCCGTGAGCTTCTGGACGATCGTCTCGGAGCGTCCCCCCTTGAGCACAGCAAAGCCAACGGCCAGCGCGGGAGTGGAAGCCGCCACCGTCACAACCTCGCCGACCGGCTCGATCTCCTCGGAGAAACAGCACGGCCGCCACCGGCCGGCCCCGTCACCAACGGTCAGAGGGTCACCCGAACGCAGGCGCAAGACCCGCCCAAGATGGTGTCGGTCTTCGCCGGCCAGCACCGGCGCATCCACGTCGGCGACCAGCACATGCGGACCCGACCGAGCGTCACCCGCGGCCGACTCCAGGCGGCTCACCCCCCTGCCACCACGGGCGCCACCACACCCATCTCAGAATTCTCGGGTTGTTCTTGTGGACTCACTCCACGATTCCAACCCGAGATCCACAAAGGCAGGCGGCTCACCGGAACGCGGTGCGGATCCGACCCAGCAGGCCCTCGCTCGGCTCGGCAACCTCCTCGCCCCGCAGCTCGGCCAACCGGCGCACCAGCTCCTCCTGCTCGCCGGCGAGGTCGTCGGGCACGTCAACCACCAGCTGGACAAGCAGGTCGCCGCGGCCGCGACCGCGCACGCTGGGCACGCCGCGGCCCCGCAGCCGCACCACCGCGCCCGTCTCAGTGCCCTTGGGGATCACGATCTCCTCGGAGCCGTCGAGAGTCTCGTACTCGAGCCGGGCCCCCAGGGCGGCCTGGGTGAAGGGCACGTGCAGCTCGTGCACCAGGTCGCTGCCGTTGCGGTGGAACCGCGGGTGGGGCCGGACCCTGGTGTGGACGTAGAGGTCGCCGTGGGCGCCGCCGCGGGGACCGGCCGCTCCCCGCCCGCTCAGCCGCAGGGTGGTGCCATCGTCCACGCCCATCGGCACCTGCACGCTGTAGGTGCGCCGCTCCAGCTTGCGCCCGTGACCGTCGCAGTCCCGGCAGGGCCGCTCCACCATCTCGCCCAGTCCCCCGCACGCATCGCAGGGCGAGGCGGTCACCATCTGACCCAGCATCGACTGGCGCACCGTGCGGACCTGCCCCGAGCCGCCGCACTGCGGGCACCTCACCGGCGACGTGCCCGACTCGGCCCCGCTGCCGTCGCACGGCTCGCATCGCACCGCGGTGCGCACGGTCACCTCCCGCTCGGCCCCGAAGACCACCTCGTGGAGATCGAGATCCACATGGGCCTCCAGATCCTCTCCCGGCGGCGGGCCCTGGCGCCGCGACTGCGACCCGAAACCAGCGAAGGGCGAGTCGTCGCCGAAGAACGCGTCGAAGATGCTTCCCAGCCCCCCGCTGAACGGGTCGGCCATTCTGGCCGCCTTGGCGTCGTCGGTGCCGAAGCGGTCATACAGCGAGCGACGCTCGGGATCCGACAGCACCTCGTAGGCCGCGCTCACCTCCTTGAAGCGGGCCTCGGCGGTGGTATCGCCGGGATTGGCGTCGGGATGGTACTGGCGGGCCTTCTTGCGGTAGGCCCGCTTGAGTTCCTCGTCGGTGGCGTCGCGCGCCACCCCCAGCGTCTCATAGTGGTCGGCCATCTAGGACTCGCTCAGAACCGGGGCCGGCTCCCAGCGGTCGGCCATCTCAGGCGTCACCGAGCGCGGGGCCGAGCCGGCGGCTCACCGCCGCCACTGCCGACAGCGCCTGCGGATAGTCCATACGGGTCGGTCCGATGACGCCGATCGTCCCGCCGTCGGTGCCCTCGGTGCTGAAGGGGGCCAGCACCAGCGAGCACTCGGCCAGCGAGGACACACCGGTCTCCTCGCCGATGGCCACCCTCCGGCCCCGGTCGATCACCCTGCGCATCAGCGTCACCACCACCAACTGCTGCTCCAGCAGGCCCAGCACCTCGCTGAGCTGCTCCACCGCGTCGAAGGCCGCGGCCAGCTTGGAGGTGCCTCCCACGAACACCTCGTGGTGCGCGCGAGCCTCCTGAAGTGCGGCGATGGCTGCGGCCAGCAGCCTGTCGTCGGGCTGGTCGCAGTCGTCGATGTCGGCCAGGGTCCGGCCCGCCACCCGGCAGGCCAGCCGCTCCGATGCGTCCGCCACCACCTCAGGCGAGGTGTCGGTGGGCACATCGAGGGTGCGCTTCTCGACCACGCCGTTGGACATGACCGCCACCACCATGACTGTGCCTACCGACAGCTCCACCAGCTGGGCCGATCGCACGGTGGCCGCCGCACCGCTGGGCGCGACCACCACCGCAGTCCAGTCGGTCAAGTCCGAGAGCAGCCCGGTGGTGTCGCTGAGGATCGACTCGAACCCGCCGTGGGAGACCGAGAAGAAGTCGTTGACCTGGAGCCGGTCGGCGAGATCGAGGGTGGGCGAAGGCGAGCGCTGCCGCCACTTGTCGACGAAGAATCGGTAGCCCTTGACGGTGGGCACCCGTCCGGCGCTGGTGTGGGGCTGGACCAGGTACTGCTGCTCGGACAGCGCGGCCATCTCGCTTCGCACCGTGGCCGGCGACGCGTCGATGCCGGGTGAACGCGCCACGCGGCCCGAGCCCACCGGCTGGGCGGTTCGGATGTACTCCTGAACGACGGCGTAGAGGATGGCGGCCTTGCGGTCGTCGAGCATGGCCGAGATTCTACCCGTCCAGCGTGAGGGCCGAGATGAAGGCCTCCTGGGGAATGTCCACCCGCCCGATGCTCTTCATGCGCCTCTTGCCCGCCTTCTGCTTCTCGAGCAGCTTGCGCTTGCGGGTGACGTCGCCGCCGTAGAGCTTGGCGGTCACGTCCTTTCGGTAGGCCTTGACGGTCTCGCGGGCGATGATGCGGCCCCCGATGGCGGCCTGGATGGGCACCTCGAACTGCTGGCGGGGTATCAGCTCCCGCAGGCGGCCGACCATGGCCCGCCCGTAGGCGTAGGACTTGTCGCGGTGCACGACGGTGGAGAAGGCGTCCACCGGCACGCCCTGCAGCAGCACGTCCACCTTCACGAGATCGGCTTCGTCGTACCCGTCGGGCTCGTAGTCGAGGCTGGCGTAGCCCTGGGTGCGGCTCTTGAGCTGGTCGAAGAAGTCGACCACCACCTCGGCCAGCGGTAGCCGGTAGCGCAACTCGACCCGCTCCGGCGACAGGTACTCCATGCGCACCAGCTCGCCCCGGCGCGACTGGCACAGCTCCATCAACGTGCCGGTGTAGTCGGTCGGCGTGATCAGAGCCGCGGCCAGACAGGGTTCGGCTATCGCTGAGATCTGGCCGGCCGCGGGCATGTCGGAGGGGTTCGACACCGCCACCGTGTCGCCGTTGGTCAGCGTCACCCGGTACTCCACCGAGGGGGCGGTGGAGATCAACGACAGGTCGAACTCCCGCTCCAGGCGCTCGCGGACGATCTCCATGTGCAGCAGGCCCAGGAACCCGCAGCGGAACCCGAAGCCGAGCGCGCCGGAGGTCTCGGGCTCGTAGTTGAACCCGGCGTCGTTGAGGCGCAGCTTGGACAGGGCCGCCCGCAGGTTGGTGAAGTCGTCGCCGTCGGTCGGGTACAGGCCCGAGAACACCATCGGCTTCGGCTCCGAGTACCCCTCGAGTGGCTCGGACGCCGGCCGGTCCCCGTCGGTGACCGTCTCACCCGAGCGGGCCTCGCCCACGTCCTTGATCCCCGCGATCAGGTAGCCGGTCTCGCCGGGGCCGAGGCGGTCGACGACCTCGTTGGCGGGGGTGCGCACGCCGAGTTCGTCGGCGGTGTGGACCGTGCCGGCCTGCATGAACCGCAGCCTCCTGTCGGCGGCCAGCACCCCGTTGACCACCCGCACCGAAGACACCACCCCCCGGTACTGGTCGAAGTGGGAGTCGAATATCAGCGCCTGGAGGGGCGCGTCGTCGGACCCCTGCGGAGGCGAGGTGCGCTCCAGGACCGCGTCGAGCAGCTCGGCCACGCCGTCACCGGTCTTGGCCGAGATCTGCAGCACATCGGCGGCGTCGATGCCGAGCACCCGCTCGATCTCCTCCGCGCAACGGTCCGGGTCGGCCGCGGGCAGGTCGATCTTGTTGAGCGCGGCCACCACGTCGAGGTCGCTCTCCATGGCCTGGTAGCAGTTGGCCAGGGTCTGGGCCTCGATCCCCTGCGCCGCGTCCACCACCAAGATCACCGACTCGCAGGCGGCCAGCGACCGGCTGACCTCGTAGCTGAAGTCCACGTGGCCGGGCGTGTCGATCAGGTTGATCACGTGGTCGCGCCAGTTCAGGCGGACCGACTGGAGCTTGATGGTGATGCCTCGCTCGCGCTCGAGGTCCATCGAGTCGAGGTACTGCTCTCGCATCTCCCGGGCCTCGACTGCGCAGGTCAGTTCCAGCATCCGGTCGGCCAGCGTGGACTTGCCGTGGTCGATGTGGGCGATGATCGACGTGTTGCGGATGCGGTGCAGGTCCATGGGGCTCTCGATCGGCTCCCGCAGGGGGACGCGGCGGTGGGACGACGGCCCAGCAACGCTAGCCTCGACGGTCGGCTCTACGGCCCCAAGACGACCGGCAGGTGAGTGTGGCCAACATCAAGTCCCAGATAAAGCGCAACCGGCAGAACGAAAAGCGCCGCCTGCGCAACCGGACGGTCCGTTCCGAGGTGAACACCCGGACCAAGGCGGCGCTGGCCGCGTTCGAGCACGAAGACGACGAGACCGCCGCCGAAGCGCTGCGCCTCGCCGTCAAGCGGATCGACAAGGCAGCCTCCAAGGGCGTGATCCACAAGAACACCGCGGCCCGCCGCAAGAGCCGCCTGGTGCGGGAGATCGAGCGCCTCCGGTCCGAGGAGGACTGACCTCGAGCGGAAACCGGCGACCCAATGGGCGTCTAGTGCCCAGTTCGTCGCTGATTTCCGTGCAGGAGCGGCCGAGAACTCAGCGGGCCGACAGCGCGGCCAGCCGGGCGACCAACACCTCGAGCACGAGTGCGTCGGGCCAGTCGACCGTTCCCCGCAGGGCGAGGTCGGCGTCGGCCAGCAGCCGGACCGCCCGGGCCACCTTCTCCGAGCCGAGTTTGCGGGTCTGGCCCAGAATCTTGCGGGCCGGGAAGGTCGAGCCCTTCATTCCCAGCAGCTCGGCGGCCTGACGCTCGTCGGCCGCGCCCGCGCCGTCGAGACGCAGCATCCGCTGGTACCGGCCACCCAATGCGGCCAGCAGCTGGAGCGGATGGCGGGAGGGCAGCAAGCGGTGCAGCACCCTCAGCGCCTCGGTGATGTCGCCCCGGTCGATGGCGTCGTCGAGCTCCCACGGAACTACGGAGCCGGGGTCCCCGCCGTAGACGGCCACGTCGTCGGCGGTGACGGTCGCCCCGGAACCCAGCGCACCCTCCAGGGTTCGCAGCAGCCCGACGATGTTGCCGTGGTCGGCGCCCACCAGATCACCGATGACCGCCACCGCGGCCGGCTCGAAATGCAGGCCCGACTGTTCCAGCTGGCTGCGCAGCCACTTGTGGGCATCGGACTTGCCCTTCGGCGGGGTCGCGTTCAGCGAGGTGCCTCCGGCGGACTTCACTGCGGCTGCGAGCACCTTGGGCACTGCGGGCAGGCGTCCACCCATCACCGGTTCCACTCCCCGCTCCCACACCAGCACCAGATGGGTGGTGGCGGGCAACGTCTCCAGCAGGCGCACCAGATCGTCGCAATCGCCCCTGCGGGAGAACCGGGCCAGATGGCGTCCTACCACCACCCGCCGGGAGGTGAGGAACGGCTCGGTCTGGGCCGCATCAACCAGCGGGGCGAGCCGCCAGCCCCCGTCGGGGTCCCGGAGGCTGATCTCGTCGAGCTGTTCCAGCGCCAGGCTGCGATCCTCGTCGCCCAGCGCCTCCTTGACGATCCTCGCAACCGCCTCGGCCACCAGTACGGGATCGTCGCCGCTGACGAGCTGGACGCTCATAGTGGCCGGATGATACGGCGACCCGGCCCACCAGCGCGGCGGCGTCCCTCCCCCACCCGAGATTCCTGTAGTTGAGGACCTCTGAGAGCCCCAACGACAGGAATCTCGGAGGGGGTGACGGTGACGACGAGGTCCGGGGCGTCTGCCATGACCTCGACTGTGACTGCGCCGACCCGGACCACGTCCCCGGTTCGGGCGGTGCGGGCGTGCGGCACCCGGTGCATGGGCGGGGCCACGACGGCCACCGTCCGGTAGCGGTCACGCAACGCCAGCACGGCGTGGGCGTCCGACGCGCCGCCGCCGGCGGCCACCACCAGGTCCATCCTGCGCACCCCCGCGAGGCGGAGAGACTCCAGCAGATCCCTGGGCCGCACCGGCTCGTCCAGCACGACCACCACCGCGGACTGATGCTGGAACAGACGGGCTCCGGTGGCTTGCGACCAGCCGAGAGGGGGCGAGGCCGCCGACGCCACGCTGTACAGCAGAGCAGCCGCGGCCACCGCCGCGCCGGCGACCCCCACGGCCCGGACCCGATCCAGCCGGCGGGAAACCAGCACCAGGGCCACGCCGACTCCCACCGCCGACGCGCCTCCGACTCCGAGCATCGCCGGGGGTGCGGCCGCCGCGGCCGAAGCGACGCCCCGCACCCACCACAGCAGCGCAGCCGTGGGACGGTGGATCAGCCAGGCGACCGGCCCGCCGGCCAAGCCGGCGCCGAGCCCGCCGGTGAGGCCCCACATCATCACCGGCGCCGTCGCCGGCCCAGCGACCACGTTGGCGGGAAGCGCGGCCACCGGAACGGTGCCGAAGACGGCCACCAGCAGCGGCGTCACCGCCAGCTGAGCCCCCGCGGTGGTCGCCACCGCCAGCCTCAGCGGGCGGGGGCCAGGCAGCTTCTCGGCCAGCGCGGGCGTGATCCACAACAGGCCGCAGGTCGCGCACACCGACAGCTGGAACGCCAGGACGCGCACCAGGAACGGATCGGCAACCACCACCGCCGCCACGGCCCAGGCCAGGGTCCGACGGCCCGTCTCGGGGCGCCCCAGCGCGGCGCTGATCACGGCCACCCCGGCCATGGTCACCGCCCGCAGCACCGAAGGCTCGAAGCGGGTGAGCACCGCGAACACGCCCAGCAGCGCCAGCAGCACGACCAGCCGTACTCCGGGGCGGGTCCGGGTAACCAGCGGCGAGGCCAGCGCGAGCACGAAGGCGACGTTCTGCCCCGACACCACCAGCAGGTGGCCGAGCCCGGCGGCCCGGAAGTCGTCGTACAGGCGGGGCGACTGGCCGCGGTCGTCGCCGTACACCATCCCCGAGAACATGGCTCGGCTGTCGTCGGGCAGGCTGCGTGCTCCTGAGTCCAGGAGCCGTCGCACGCGGTTGGTGAACGCCGCCAGCGGCGCGGCCCCGGCCCTGTCGCCCACCGCGTCGACATTCATGGTGGCCGCGACATGCCGCCAGCGGTGCCAATCGCTCTCGGCGGGCCGTGCCGTTCCCGAGACTTGCACGCGCTCGCCGGCCAGCAGGTCGTCCAGCCGCGCCGACACCGCTCCGTACGCCCTGGCTTCGAGCCTGGCCTGGCCGAGACGGACCGCGACCCGTGTCCCGTGCGTCCCCAGCGGCCGGGGATCGTCGATCAGGGTGACCCAGCCCTCGACCGGCCCTTCGGGCGGGTCAGCGAGACCGTCCAGCGCCTGGGAGCCGAGCAGCCCGGCGAAAGCCGCACAAGCGGCAAACGCCAGCACCGGGCCGGGACGCCACAGGCAGGCTGCGGCCACCGCCACCGCCAACACCAGCGGGAAGTCGATCAACAGCCACGATCCCGTCACGGCCCCGACCGCGGCCGCGTACGGCATCGCGGGCCCGCCCCAGCACCGGCGGAACTGCTCGATCGTCGAAGACTGTCCCCCGTCGCCAGACATCTGGCCCCGATCCGCACCAACGGGCCACCGACCATCGCCACGAGACGGACTGCGAAGCCCCACACTCACCGACCACCCACCGTCGCCCACGGGCGAAGTCCCGCACCAACGGGCCGTCCCCTGTCGCCACGAGACGGACTGCGAAGCCCCACACTCACCGGCCACCCACCGTCGCCCACGGGCGGATCTGTTCGAGCTTGACCGGGCCGATGCCAGCGACCTCGACCAGCTCGTCGACGGTGGAGAACGGGCCCGTTCGCCGGCGGTGCTCGACGATGGCCGCGGCCAACGAAGGCCCGATACCGGGCAGCTGCTGCAGCCCACCCGAATCGGCGCGGTTGAGGTCGACGGGCATAGCACCGGGACCGCCACTCGCGCCGTTGTGACCGGGGTCGCCCGTGCTTGCGGTGACCGGCACGACTTCGGGCCCCACCGGCTCATCGACCTCCGGCACCCACAGGCGCGAACCGTCGCTCAGCGGCTCGGCCAGGTTGAGCCTCATCCGGTCCGCCTCGGCAGTCAGCCCGCCGGCCGCGGCCACCGCGTCGGCGACCCGGCTGGCTGCGGGCAGTTCATGCAAGCCGGGCCGGACCACCGCCCCGACCACGTCGACCACTATCGGGCCCGGATCCGGTGCCGACAGCGGCGCGGGAGCGGGGATGTCCACCGAACCGGCCATGGGAAGTATCTCCGCGGGGTCCGGGCCGGGCGGAGTCCGCAGCGCCCACCAGCCCCCTACTGCGGCGCCGACGACTCCCAGCAGGCCGAGAACCACGGCCGTCGCAGAGACCCCCAGCCGATCGGCCAGCGCTCCAGGGGATGGAACCGCGAACTTCCGGCCACCGCCGGGTGGCGTGTCCACTGAGCGTCTCCCGTGTCGCCTGCAATCAGGCCGACACGAGAAGGCAGCCGGCTAGCCGCCAGTGAGAATAGCGCTCCTCAATTCAGACCAGAACAGGGTGACTCGTAGCGTCCGGCCATGCGGCCGGAACTTCAATGACTCAGCCACCACAGAGGTGGTCGACTCATTGAAGTTCAGAACAGCGCGGCCGAAAGGCGTTTGCGCCACGCCGAGGTGCGGGGATCGTCGGGTCCGAGCACCTCCAGAAGGTCGACGAAACGCTGGCGGGCGTCCTCGTCGACCTTGACGTTGACCAGCAGTTCGGCCAGTTCGGCCTCGATGCCGGACACCCCGCCGGCGGGAGCGTCACCCGAGCCCTGTACCCGGGCGAGGGCCGTCAAGCGGCGGGTCTCCGGCGTCTCAGGCACCCGTTCCAGCAGTTCGGCGGCCTCGGCGACGCGGCCGTCGTCGATGAGCAGCGCGGCCAGAGCAGCCACCGCGTCCGCATTGTCCGACTCGAGCTCCAGGGCAGCCCTCAAGGAGACCTCGTCGCCCGCGGCGACCAGTCCCTCGATCTCGGTCATCTCCGGCGTAGGCAGCAGCCGCTGCACGAACTCACGCACCGTGGCCTCGCCCTGGGCCCCGAGGAAGCCGTCGGCCACCTGGCCGTCCACCATGGCGTAGACCGCCGGGATCGACTGCACCCGGAACGCCTGCGCGACGCCCGGGTTCTTCTCGATGTCGACCTTGGCCAGCTCGACGGCTCCGCCGGTCTCGGCCACGACCTTCTCGAGCAGCGGGGTCAACTGGCGGCACGGCTCGCACCACGAGGCCCACAGATCGACGATCACCGGGACGCTCTGGGAGCGGTCCACCACTTGGGCTTGGAACGTGGCGTCGGTAACGTCGGCCATCGCCATCGCAACGTATCGGCCACAAGCCAGCTTCAGTCAACCCCTCCAGGAGAACCCCATGAAGATCGACGCCTGGATCGGCCTGCCCGAAGCGTCCAGCAGCCACGAACTGGGCAGCATCGGCGCCCGGGCTCGGATGATGGAGCAGGACGGCTATAGCGGGCTGCTGTCGGCTGAGACCAGCCACGACCCGTTCCTGCCCCTGGCGCTGGCGGCCGAACACACCGAGCACATCGAACTGATGACCGCCATCGCGGTGGGCTTCGCCCGCAACCCGATGGTGCTGGCCCACACCGCCTGGGACCTGCAGGCACTCTCCGGCGGACGGTTCCTGCTCGGGCTGGGCAGCCAGATCCAGGCCCACATCACCAAGCGCTTCTCCATGCCGTGGTCGCGGCCCGCGGCCCGCATGGAGGAGATGATCACCGCCATCCGGGCCATCTGGCAGTCCTGGCAGACCGGCGAGCGCCTCAACTTCCGGGGCGACTTCTACCGCCACACCCTGATGACGCCCATGTTCAGTCCGGGCCCCATCGACGTGCCGCCTCCGCCCATCCTCATCTCGGCGGTGGGCCCGCTGATGACCAGAGTGGCCGGGCGGGCCGCCGACGGGCTGGTCTGCCACGCCTTCCAGACCGCCGAGTACCTGCGCGACGTGATGATGCCCAACGTGCACGCCGGACTGGCCGAGGCCGGCCGGGACCGGTCCGACTTCCAGCTCTCGATGCCGGTGTTCGTGGTGTCCGGTTTCCGCGAGGAGGAGATCGAGGCCCAGACGGCCAGGACCCGCCGGCAGATCGCCTTCTACGGGTCGACCCCCGCCTACCGGGGCGTGCTCGAGCACCACGGCTGGGGCGACGCCCAGACCGAGCTCAACCGCCTGTCCAAGCGGGGGCAATGGGTCGAGATGGGCAACATCATCGACGACGACATGCTCGGAGCCTTCGCCATCGTGGCCGAACCCCACGAGGTGCCCGGGCGCATAGCCGAGCGCTTCGGCGGCACGCTGGACCGGCTCCAGTTCTACGCCGGCGTGCGGGACAGGGAGCGCTGGGGCCCCATCATCGAGGAGATCAAGGCCGCCTGAACACCGGGACCCGCTAGCCTGTCGGCACTCTCGGGGCTATAGCTCAGTTGGTAGAGCGCTTCCATGGCATGGAAGAGGTCAGGGGTTCAATTCCCCTTAGCTCCACTTCGCCGCTAAGGCCAGCACGCCGAAGCCGACCGCGAGAAGGATGCCCGCCTTCAGGCCCCAGCCTGCTGTGGCCCTCCTCCTCGCAGAGTCTCCCACCGTGCGCCGACTTTCACGGTACGCTAACTTTGTCATGGCCGCGGCCGAGCGGAGTGCAGTTCTTGCGCGCTGCCTTTCAGTCGCGGCCATTCCGCAATCGACCCTTCGCCCCAGAGCAACGGTGAAGGAAGGCGACCTCCACCGTCGGGGTCATGTATACATATCAACAGATAGAGCAAATCGCCCTCGCGGGCGGATACACCGTCGGTCAACGCCAGATCAGCCGGGTCACGATCACAGACGTGCTGCAGCTGTACGGCGGCCTGGTCCACAGCGGCAGCGAGGAGGCGAACTCTGCCGCTCTGGTCGTGTCCAAGCTGCGGCACTGGCTCGTACATGGGGGCAACGTGCCACCGCCAGTGCGGGGTGCGGGCTACGTGCGCAGCGACCGCGAAGTGTGGTTGGCGTACACGACCCATGAGTCTCCCGTGCTGATTCGGGGCCGCGCGTCCGCGCTCCAAGATCTGAGGAGCTATCTGTCGGTGGCCACCAGTCCGGGCTACGACGGATCGCTGAGTGTGGGTACCGACCCGCCGATCCAGCTGGTGGCGGGTGTCGGCATCGAGTTGAGAACGCCGTTGGGCAGTCTGGTGTTGGATAGGCGGGCAGCGTCCGTCGTCGAGCAATGGCTGTCTGTCACCATGCGGCGGAAGGATCGCCGCGGGGTCCTGTGCTTGCCGGGCGAGTGGACCAGGTATTGACGCTGCGAACGTGACGCCTCAACCGCCGCGGGCCTAGTCGCGCCATTCCGGCGGAACAGGACCCTGACCCGGCGGCACAGCTCCCGGAACAGGACCCTGACCCGGCGGCACAGCTCCCGACTCCGACCGAGGGTTGCCGCCCATGGAGGTCTGGCGTCCTGAGTGGGGCCTGCGAAGCAGTCGGGAGATCGGCTGCTGGTAGTCGCGAAAATCCTCGGGCACGATGAGGAACTCGGGATGTGACTCGATGCCGAGTTCGCCCAAGTCCTGGCCGGCGTACTCGACGCTGGCAGACACACGCGTGCCGACTGTGAGGTCTATGGCTATCCAAGTGAGGAGAGAGGCAATGAACACGAATGCCGCGACCGACATCACGCCCAACAGCTGGACGCCGATGCTGGCTCCGGCCGCGATGCTCGACGCCAGCGTGCCCCAGATCCCGGCCACCAGATGCACCGGTATGGCGCCGACCACATCATCGAGTTTGACCTGCTCCATGAGCTTGGTCGCCAGAGTGCAGAGCAAACCGCCGACGGCGCCGATGATCACCGCCCACCAACTCTCGGCGATATTCGGGCCGGCAGTTATCGAGACCAGCCCGGCCAGAGCGCCGTTGAGACTGGAGGCAAGGCCCAACCGGCCGAAGACGGGGCGGGCGACGATCACCGCGGCAAGCATCCCGCTGGCCGCGGCGAGGTTGGTGTTGGTGAGGACGCTGCTCATCACGACCACGTCCGCGGGAGTGGCCAGCGAGAGTTGCGAGCCGCCGTTGAAGCCGAACCATCCCAGCCACAGGATCAGGACTCCGAGGGTCACGACGAGCACGTTGGAGGGCGGGGTGGGCTTCACGCTGCCGTCGGGAGCGAACTTGCCGCGGCGGGGCCCGACGACCAGCAGTGCCGCCAGCGCGGCGCATCCGCCTGTGACGTGCACCACCGTGGAGCCGGCGAAATCCTGGAAACCGCGCTCGTCAAGCCAGCCGCCGCCCCACACCCAGGCGCCCACGATCGGGTAGATGAGCGAGGTCAGGATGAGCGTGAAGACCCAGAACACCCACACTTTGACCCGTTCCAGGATGGCGCCGGACACGATCGACGCGGTGGTGGCCACGAAAAGCATCTGGAAGAACCACTCCGACATTGACGCGTGTCCCCTGCCGACCACCTCGTCCATGCGGCCCACCGATCCGTCGAACAGCGTCGTCTCCGCCTCGGTGGGTCCGTGGAGGAACGAGAGCGTGCCGATGATGCCGTCGACGTCCACATACATGAGGTTGTAGCCCACAAAGAAGTACGAGAGCCCGGCGATCGAGAAGACGCCCACGTTCTTGAGGCAGATCATCGAGGCATTCTTGGTGCGGACCGAGCCGGACTCGAGCATCGTGAACCCGGCGCACATCCACATCACCAGCACTCCCCACACCAGCAGCGAGAACGAGCTGAGAATGAACTCTATGTCCGCATAGGAGGGGGTAGCGACATCGTCGGTCTGGGCCGCGTGCGCCGCGCTGGGCAGCACCGCCCAGAGCCCGAGCGCCAACAGTGCCGCCAGCGCAAGCTTGGCGCCCAGGCTTCTCTCAGATTGCATGTGTAGAGCCCTTCCGCTGCGGCACAGACGGCGGACACGCTAGTGTCCTGAGTGGCAAAGACGGTGGGCGCCCTCCACCGGTGGATGCGGCAGATCGGCCAGCGAGGAACGCGAATCACTGGGCGGCTATGGCGTCCAGCACTTCGAGGCGCCCGGCCCGGCGGGCGGGAAGAACCCCCGAGAGGAGCCCGGCAACCAGGCCCGCGACGCCGATGGCGACCAGTGCAGCCCACGGGATGGCGAAGTCCGAGTAGGCGAGACCGAGAGCATCGAAGGCCGCCCACCCGAAGAACAGGCCCAGCACCAGGCCGGCCAGGGTCCCGATGAGGGCGATGATGGCCGCTTCGTAGCGCACCGTCCGCCGCAGCTGGCGGGTGGTCATGCCCACCGCCCTGAGCAGACCCAGTTCCCGAATGCGCTCGTGGATCGACAGCGACATCGTGTTCACGATGCCGATGAGGGCCACCACAACCGACATGCCCAGCAGGGCGTACAGCAGGGTCAGCAGATCGGTGATCTGGCCCGCCTGATCGTCGATGAACTCCTTGCGGGTACTGATCCGGGCGGTGGGGTCGCTCGCAAGAGCCTGGTCGATGCCGGCAATCAGCGACTGGTTCGCATCGGCGGCTCGCACCAGGATCCTGGTGTCGAGACTGCGGCTCAGATTGGCCTCAAGCAGCGAGTTGTCGACCAGCCAGTCACCGACAAGCTGGTATCCCCCGTCGTATACGCCGACCACGGTCGCGGTGGCCGCACCCTGCTGGAAGCGCACGTTCACGGTGTCGCCGACTGCGAGGCCCCCATCCTCGGCGGTGGGCCGGCGCACAGCCACCTCATCCGGGCCGAGGCCGGTCACCCTGCCCTCCACCACCCCGAGGTCGGCCACCGCCGAGAGCTGCGCACTGCCCGCGCCGGAGACCTGTGCGAAGTCGTCGCCGACCTGTGCGAAAGCCGTGCGGGTGCCGACAGCGGAGTCGACGCCGTCGAGAGCTCCGATGGAGGCCGCGATGGCGGGGTCCAGACCGCCGCCCGCGCCCGCCACGGCATCGCTGATGGTCACCACGTGGTCGGCGAGGAGTTCATCTTCGAGGTCGCCGGCGATGAGTTCGCTGAGGGTGGCCGCGAAGACCGTGGCGGTGACCACCAACGCCACGCCGATCATCAGCGTCAACGAAGTGGTGGAACTGCGCTTGGGATTGCGGGAGGCGTTCTCGCTGGCCAACTCGCCGGTGATCGAGCCTCGCCGCACGGCGGGGGCAGCCAGCACCCGGCTCATGGGCCGCACGATCGTCGGGCCGAGCAGCACCACCGCGATCACCACCAGCGGCAGACCTCCGTACAGGATGCGCTCCTCGCCGGAGACCGACGACCAGATCGTGGCGCCGGCGCCGGCGGCAAGCACACCCAGCCCCCCGTACAGGCGGCCCCTCGCCGGCCCGCCCGGCTCGGCGGCGGCGTCTCGCATGGCCTCGATGGGGTCGACCTTGGCGCCCCGGCGCGCCGGAATGTAGGCGGCCGCCACCGTGATCACCGTGCCGATCGCCACGCCCTGGATGAGCCCGCCCGTCGGGATCGAAAGGCTCAGACCGAGGTCCCCGATGAAGGATCCGAGCAACTGGAGGAGCCCCCAGCCGATCCCGATACCCGCCGCCGCGCCCACGGCCGAGGCGACCACACCGATGGCGGCCGACTCGACCACGACGCTCACCGCGACCTGCCGGCCCGTGGCGCCGATGGCTCGCAGCAGGGCCATCTCCCGGGTGCGCTGGGCCACGGTGATGGTGAAAGTGTTGTAGATCACGAATGCGCCCACGAAGAGCGCCACGCCGGCAAAGATCTGCAGGGCGATCTCTATGATGTTGGTGAATGTCCCGACGACCTCCTGGAACTCGTCGGTGAGGGTGGCGCCGGTCACGGCCTCGAGGTCGGTGCCGAGTTGCTGGTTGAGCCGCTCCGCCAGCTGGTCGGGGGCGAGTCCCGAGGCCGCCCCGACGAAGACCTGGTCGACCTCGCTGCCGCCGAACACGGTCGCTGCGGCCGCGAAGCTGAATGACAGGACCTGGCCGCCGAAGGTGCCCCCGTCGTCGATGGTTCCCACCACTGTGAACCGGTGCTGGGGTCCCAGGGGCAGCACCTGGACGGAGTCGCCCAGACTGAAGCCGCCCTCGTCGAAGGTGTTCACGTCCATGACCACCTCGTCGGGTGCGGTGGGGGCGCGACCCGCCACGACATTCAGCGGATTGACCTCGTCATCGTCGATCCAGGCGATCGCCTGGGCGTTGGCGTCGGCGCCCCCGACGGTCTTTCCGTCGGCCGCGACCACCTGCGCATAGCCCGCCAGGAAAGGAAAGACCCACGCCACGCCGTCGATCTCGGCAATCTCGTCGGCCACCGACGGCAGGATCCGCTCGCGGATGTCGATGATCGGCGTCTCGATGATCTCGGCTGAGCGCACCGCGACGTCGACGTCCACGAAGGCCTCGGCGATGGAGTCGTTCAGCGAGTCCTCGAACGACGTTGTCATCACCGACGTAGCGGTGAAGAAGGCAATGCCCAGCACGATGGCCAGCGCGGTGGCGGCATAGCGGAAGGGGTTGTTGGCGATCCCCCGCAGCGCGATGGTCAGCATCGTCGATCAGTTCCCCAGCGTCTTCATATGATCGAGCACCGCGTCGCTGGTGGGGTCGAGCATCTCGTTGACGATCTTGCCGTCGACCAGGAAGATCACCCGGTGCGCGTAGGCGGCCGCGGAGGGATCGTGAGTCACCATCACGATCGTCTGCGAGAGCTCGTCCACCGCGCGGCGCATGAAGGTGAGGATCTCGTCGCTGGTGGTGCTGTCGAGGTTTCCAGTGGGCTCGTCCGCGAACACCAGCTTGGGCTTGGACACCAGGGCCCGGGACACGGCCACACGCTGCTGCTGTCCCCCAGAAAGCTCGTTGGGCCGGTGGTCGAGGCGGTGGCCGAGGCCGACGGTGGCGACCACCTCGTCGAGCCAGGCCTCGTCGGGGGCGCGCCCGGCGAGACGCTGGGGCAGCACGATGTTCTCGCGGGCGTTGAGGGTGGGCACCAGATTGAACGCCTGGAAGACGAAACCGAGCTTGTCGCGCCGCAGCATCGTGCGCTCACGGTCCGACATCTCGCTCACGTCCTCGCCGTCGATGACGACCCGACCGGAGGTGAGGGTGTCCAGTCCGGCCATGCAGTGCATCAGCGTCGACTTGCCCGACCCCGACGGTCCCATGATGGCCGTGAACTCTCCCGTCCCGAAGGAGGCGTCAACGCCGTCCAGGGCGCGCACCTCGGCAGCGCCGCTCCCGTAGTGCCGGGCCGCGTTCTCGGTGTAGGCGACGCCCGGATCGCCGCCGGAATCCGTGTCAGGTCCGGCCGCCTGTGCAGGTTCAGTCTCAAGCATCGGGCGAGCCTAGGTCCCCGTACCCGGTTCCGGGCACAGTCTCGTGACTGGCGGGCCCTCCGTGCGCCCGCCTACCGTGGGGCCGGCACGCCGCGACGCCGTAGGAGCGCCATTGGCTGATCGCAAATCGTTCTGGGCCTGGTGCCTGGAGTCGGAGGAGCCCTCCGACGACGACCGGGCCGCGCTGGCAGCCAAGCTGTCGAAGCGGTACGGCGCCGAGATCACGGCCCGGCCGGTGCCCTCGCTGGACGACGCCGAACTGCGGGCTCCCCGCATCCCGTTGCCGGACTCGGTGGCCGGCTGGTGCTCGACCACCGCCTACGACCGGGCCCGCTACGCCTACGGCGCCCACTTCACCGAACGGGTGCGGGCCTTCAACCTCGACTTTCCCAATCCGCCCGACGTGGTGGCCCACCCCCGGGACGAGACCGAGGTGGAGGCCACCCTCGACTGGTGCGACGCCAACGGCTACGTGACCGTCCCCTACGGGGGCGGATCGTCGGTGGTGTGGGGCGTCACCCCTCTCGACGACCTGGGGCCGACCGTTGTGATCTCCCTCGACCGGCTCGACCAGGTACTGGAGATCGATGCCGTCTCCCGGGCGGCCCGCATCCAGTCCGGCGTGTTCGGACCGCACCTCGAGGACCAGCTCCGGCCCAGCGGCCACACCCTGCGGCACTTCCCGCAGTCGTTCCGGTTCTCCACCCTCGGCGGCTGGATCGCCACCCGCTCCGGCGGCCACTACGCCACCAACCACACCCACATCGACGACTTCGTCGAGTCGGTGCGGATGATCACCCCGGCCGGCTGGTGGGAATCGCGCAGGCTGCCCGGCTCGGGGGCGGGCCCGAGCCCCGACCGCATGGTGATCGGCTCCGAAGGCGTCTACGGCATCATCACCGAGGCCTGGATGCGGATCCAGCGCCGGCCGACCTTCCGGGCCACCGCCGGGGTCACGTTCGAGTCGTGGCAGGCGGGCTGCGAGGCGGTGCGCCACATCGTGCAGGCCAAGCTGTGGCCGGCCAACCTGCGCATCCTCGACCCCGCCGAGGCCCGCCGGGCCGCCGGGCTCGACGGCGAGCAGGCGCTGGTGATCGTGTCGTTCGAGTCGGCCGAACTGAGCCAGCGCCACAACATCGCCGCCGCGGCGGAGATCGCCCGCGACCGCGGCGGCCGCGTTGACGACGACGACATCCGGGTCGACGACGGGACGGGCAAGCCGACCGGCCGCGGCGGCGCGGTGGGCGCCTGGCGCAACGCCTTCATCGGAGTCGGCAACGGCGTGGAGACGTCGCTGGGCCTGATCAACGACACGTTCGAGACCGCCATCACGTGGGACCGCTGGCCCGACTTCGACAACGAGATCCGCACCCGGGTGGGCGCGGCCCTCACCGACACGTTCGGACCGCACCACTCGCTGTCGTGCCGGTTCACCCACGTCTACACCGACGGCCCCGCCCCCTACTACACCTGGTCGGGCATGGGCGCGGTGGGCAGCGAGATCGCCCAGTGGCAGATCATCAAGGACGCAGCCAACCAGGCTGTCGTCGATGCGGGCGGCACCGTCACCCACCACCACGCGGTGGGCCGCATGCACCGGCCCTACGGCTACGACCGCCAACGCCCCGAACTGTTCGCCGAATCCGTCCGGGCTGTCAAGCAGCGCCTCGACCCCAACGGCATCCTCAACCCCGGCGTCCTCATCGACCCCTGAACCTGTCCTTCGGAGTGGGCGCAAGCAGGTGCGAGCTTGTTGCGTCGCAGGGGCGTCTTTGCCGCTCTTGTTCGCTGCGCTCACGGGCCGCTCGGGCCACGGCCTCGCTCAGGGTCCCGCCGGAATCCCCGGGTGTTCAGGCTCATCCGCTCGGCCTCTTACACTGGCCGCCGTGACTGACGAGCAGGCGCCAGGGCTGCTGGCCGGGGTGCGGGTGATCGAGTCGAGCCTTCTCGGGCCCGGACACCTCGGAACCTTCCTCGCCGACCTGGGCGCGGACGTGATCAAGGTCGAGTCGCCCGCCGGCGACTACATCCGCCAGATGACCTGGCCGATCGTGGAGGGGGTGTCGCTGCTGCACCTGCACACCCACCGGGGCAAGCGCAGCATCACCCTCGACCTCAAGAACCCCGCCGGCCGGCAGGTGTACATCGACCTGGCCGCCACCGCCGACGTGGTGGTGGAGGCCATGCGCCCCGGAACCCTGGCCCGCCTGGGGCTCGGCTTCGACGTGCTCAGCGCGGCCAACCCCCGCCTGGTGTTCGCCACCCTGTCGGGCTACGGGGCCACCGGCCCCTACAAGGACATGCCCAGCCACGGCATCGCCTACGACACCTGGTCGGGAATCGTGCAGCCCGTCGTCGATGCCGAGGGCTTCACCCGCATACCGCCCGACATGCCCAACGTCGGCATCAATGTCGGCCCGATGCTGGCCGCGCTGGCGGTGCTGGCCGCGGTGATCAAGGCCCGCGACACCGGCGAGGGCTGCGAGATCGAGGTGGCCCAGTCCGACGCCTCGGCCTACATGGACTGGTACCGCATCGAGTCCGAGCGGGCCTACCTGCGGCCCACCGACGAGGTGACCGGCAACTCGTCCGACGACTACGAGCGCCGCCCCGCGGGCCTGGCCGGGATGTGGGAGGGCGTGCGCTACCAGGCCTACGCCGCGGCCGACGGCCATGTGCTGTTCATGGCCTCCGAGCAGGCCTTCTGGCGCAACTTCTGCGAGGGCGTGGGCCGCATGGACCTGTTCGAGCGCTGGCCCGGGTCCGCCTACGCCGACCACGCCCGGGGCAACACCGAACTGCAACACGAGCTCAAGGCCATCTTCGCCACCAAGACCTGCGAGGAGTGGCTCACCTTCAGCAACGAGGCCAACACCCCCATCGCGCCGTTCAACACCCCGGCCAACATCGGCGACGACCCCCAGTTCCAAGCCCGCATCGGCTTCCTGCCCGCCGAGCAGGTCGGCTGCGAGCAGCTCCCCCTACCGGTCTACGTGGACGGCGCCAAGCCCGCCGCCCCGTCGATGGCCCCCACCGTCGGCCAGCACACCGACGAGGTGATGGCCGACGTGCTCGGTCTGGACCCGGCCGGGGTCGCCGCGCTGCGCACCGACGGCGCCCTCGGCTAGCCCAGACGTCGAACGATGGCCGCGGCGGGCGTCTCGAAGTCGGCGGTGTCGCAGATCCCGCGGGCGTTCGGTCTCAAGCCGATCCGGCTCTTGGCCGCGGCAGCGGCTGCGGGCCTGCTCGCCACAGCTTGCGGGGCTGGAGACGACGCGGCGCAGTCTGCCGCCACTTCACCTGCGGACGCCCCCACAACAGCCAGAGGGGCGGGACCCGACGCAGATCCCGCACCCCGAGAGCCGGCGCCCGCTGCGCCCGCCGCAACCGTTGGAAGCGGGGCGGAGGAGCGACCACTGGCAGAGGCGCGCGAGCCGGCAGAGGCACGCGGACCAGTCGCCGAGGACGCTGTGCTCGAGTCGGATATGAGTTTGGAGGATTGCATCGGGCGGTCTGTCGCTCAGAAGGATGAGCCCGCTGAAGACGGTGCTGATTGTGATGCGATGCCGCCTGCGATTGTGGAGGCCTGTGACGAACCGGCGGAGTGCTCCGAGGCAGGCAGCGTGTCCGGCGTCGAGCCTGCGTTACCGGCAGCCGAACCGGGCGTCTCCGACCCCTCCGCCTCCACCGGCGCCACCTCCCCTCCAGGCATCGCCGCCGAGAACCCCTCCGAAGACACCGCACCCGAAAACGCCGCCGAGAACCCCTCCGAAGACACCGCACCCGAAAGCGCCGCCGAGAACCCCTCCGAAGACACCGCACCCGAAAGCGCCGCCGAGAACCCCTCCGAAGACACCGCACCCGAAAGCGCCGCCGAGAACCCCTCCGAAAGCACCGCACCCGAAAGCGCCGCCGAGAACCCCTCCGAAGACACCGCCGACCCGCCCGACCCGGGGGCCCGATGCACGGCTGCGGGCGGCGAGCCGTCTGCGGGTTGCCCCATCCCGCTCGCGGTCGCGGTCGCGCCCTCGGTGCTGGCGATCTGGGAGCCTGGGGCGACAGCCACCACGTCCGTGCTGGTGCTGTCTGAGACCGGGCGTGACTGGCCGATCACGGTCCGGATAGACCCAGGCGAGGTCGACCCGAGCGTCTCGTTCGTCGTGTCAGCGCCGTATTGCGAACGCGACAACGGACTATGTTCCTACCAGATCACGGCGCAACACGACGGCAGCCCCATATCATCGCCGGGTTTCGCAACCGCGTCCGTGATCATCGAACTGCCCGACACCGGGCAGACTGCGAGGTACGGGTTCAGGGTAGAACAGAGGGCCTTCTCGTGGCCCGACGCGCTCCATGTGTCGCTGGTCTACGGAGCGGCGGAGTTCCTTGCCGCCGAATTGGGCGTCCCCGCCGACGAGTTGGCACTCGTGGACGCCGTGCAGGTGGAATGGGCGGACGGGAGTCTGGGCTGCGCCCGAGAGGGCGGCACGTACGAGCAAGCGGTGATCCCCGGCTTCCTGCTCTCGTTCGTCCACACCGGAGCGGGCGACGCCAGTTCCATCCATCCGGTCCATGCCGCCGGTTCCCTCTGGCGGTTTGTTCGCCCGGTCGACTGCATCGCCACGAGCGGCGTCACTTACCGACCCGTCCCGACGCAGTAGGCGCCCGGCCACTTCCTGCCGTCTCAATCGTCACGACCGCCACCTCCCGTCCGGGGACCTGGGCGCGCCGCGTCGACTCCGGCGGTCTTGCCCCGGACGACCGCCACCTCCCGTCCGGGGACCTCGGGCTCGCCGTCGGTCATCCGGGCGGGGAAGCCGGGGGCCAGTACCGAAGTGCCGACCGCCTCCTCCAGGCGTCGGACCACGTTGGGCGACCACTCCCGGGGCCCGTAGCGGGCCGCGGCGTCGTCGAAGATGTCGATCAGCACCGGCGCCAACTCCAACGGAACGCCGGCCCGCTCGGCCACCGCCGCGAACAACGACAGGTCCTTCTGCACCAGATCCATGGTGAAGTTGATGTCTCGGCTGCCGTTGAGGATGACCTGGCTCTCGGTCTCGTGCACGAACGAGTTGCCCGACGAGATGCGGATGGCCTCGTAGGCGGTGTTCAAGTCGATGCCGGCCTGCTTCGACGTGACCAGCGCCTCGCACAACGACACCAGGTTGGCGCTGGCCAGGTAGTTGGTGACCACCTTGAGGATCGACGCCGAGCCGACGGGGCCGGCGTGCAGGACGTCGCGGCCCATGGCGGCGAGCACCGGCAGGGCGCGCTCGAAGGTCGCCCGGTCGCATCCCGCGAAGATCGAGATGTTGCCGGTGGCGGCCCGGTGGCAGCCGCCCGACACCGGGCAGTCCACCGCGGCGCCGCCCGCGGCGGCCACCAGACCGGCCAGGCGACGCACCTCCGCTTCGTCGGTGGTGCTCATCTCGGCCCAGATGAAGCTGCGGCTGCCTGGGTCTCGCTGTGCCATCCCGACCAGGATCCCGTCGTCGGCCTCCATCACCGCGGCGCTGGCTGCAGGGCTGGGCAGGCAGGTGATGACCATGTCCGCCTCCGCGGCCATCTCCGCGGGACTGTAGGCCCAACCGGCTCCCGCGGCCTCCAGCGCGGCCGCGGCGGTGCGGTCGAGATCCCGCACGACCAGATCGAAGCCGTTGCGCAGGAGGCTCCCCGCCAGCTTCGAGCCCACGTTTCCCAATCCGATGAAGCCCACTCTCATGGTTGACCTCCCTGCCGCGTTGAACAGTCGCTCGATCCCCGGAGGCTTGCATTCGGGGCGCTGCCGGGCGACGCTAGCGCCGTGGTCCGAGCACCGAAGGGAATCGATCCGGAGCCGGTCACTGCTTGGCTGGCAGCGGAAGTGGGGGTGGTCCCACCGCTCGACTTCGATCCCATCGCCGGGGGCGCCTCCAACCTCACATTCGTGGTCACCGACGCCTCCGGCCGGCGGGTGGTCCTTCGGCGCCCGCCCACCGGCCATGTGCTGGCCAGCGCCCACGACATGGGCCGCGAGCACCGGGTCATCTCGGCGTTGGCTCCCACCCCGGTGCCGGTTCCGCCCGCGCTGGGGCTGTGCACCGACCCCGCGGTCAACGGGGCCGACTTCTACGTCATGGACCATGTGGACGGCTCGGTGGTGTTCGACCGGACCGACGCGATGGAGGTGGACGAGGCGGTGCGTCCGGTGATGGCCCGCTCGATCATCGACACCCTCGCCGACCTTCACTCCCTGGACCCCGACAACGTCGGGCTGGGCGACCTCGGTCGCCGCGAGGGCTACTGCGCCCGCCAACTACGACGCTGGCAGCGTCAGGTGGACGAGGGCTCCGACCGCGACCTGCCCCTGGTGCGGGAACTCCACGACCGGCTGGCGGCGACGATCCCCGCGCAGCAGGGGGTAGGGATCGTGCACGGCGACTACCGCCTCGACAACTGCATCATGGCCGCCGACGGATCGGTCGCCGCGGTGCTCGACTGGGAACTGTGCACCCTCGGCGACGTACTGATCGACGTGGCCGGGCTGGTTACCTGGTGGGGCGACCCGAACTCAGGCCTGGGCCGCCTGTCCGAGATGCCCACCACCGTCGACGGCTTCGGCACGCCCGCCGACGTGCTGGAACGCTATAGCCGGCGCTCCGAACGGGACCTGTCCTCGCTGGACTGGTACGTGGCACTGCAATTCTGGAGGGTGGCCTGCATCATCGAAGGTGTGCGGGTGCGCCACACCGCGGGTGCGATGGGCGACAACCAGCACTACGACGACAGCGGTGCCCGAGTGTTCATCGACTACTCGCTCGACCGCTGCGCCGAACTCCTCGACGCGGCGTCCTGACGCCCATGCGCGACCCCGCCTACGACGTCCTGTTCGAGCCGGTGCCGATCGGCCCGCTGGTGGCCAAGAACCGGTTCTTCCAGGTGCCCCACTGCAACGGCATGGGCTACCGGGACCCCAGAGCCTGCGCCGAGATGCGGGCGGTCAAGGCCCAGGGCGGCTGGGCGGTGGTGTGCACCGAGGAGGCCGAGATCCACTACACGTCCGAGGTCACGCCCTGCATCGAGGCCCGGATCTGGGACGACGCCGACATCCCCGCGCTGGCGGTGATGGCCGAGCGGGTCCACGACTGCGGGGCGCTGGCCGGCATCGAGCTCGCCTACAACGGGCTCGACGGCACCAACCTCCACTCCCGTGTGGTCCCCCAGGCACCGTCGGCGCTGCCGGTGATCTCCGGTTCCTCCCACCCCGTCCAGGCCCGGGCCATGACCAAGCGGGACATCGCCAACCTGCGGCGCTGGCACCGCCAAGCGGTGGACCGCTCGCTGCGGGCCGGTTTCGACCTGGTCTACGTGTACTCGGGCCACTCCCTCGGCGCGGCCCACCACTTCCTGTCGCGCCGCTACAACCACCGCAGCGACGGGTACGGAGGCAGCCTCCGCAACCGGATGCGACTGCTGCGCGAGCTGCTGGAGGACGCCGTCGACGAGGTGGCCGGCCGGGCCGCGGTGGCCTGCCGCATCACCGTCGACGAGACCATGTACCGCGACGGTATCGACCGCGCCGAGATCGAGGAGGTGATCGGCGAGTTGGGCGAGATCCCCGACCTGTGGGACTTCGTGCCCGGCACCTGGGAGGACGACAGCGTCACCTCGCGCTTCAGCGCGGAGGCCCACGAGGAGCAGTGGGTGCGGGGCCTGAAGGCCCTGACCTCCAAGCCGGTGGTCGGCGTCGGCCGCTTCACCTCCCCCGACACCATGGTCCGCATGATCCGCCAGGGGATCCTGGACTTCATCGGCGCGGCCCGGCCCTCCATCGCCGACCCGTACCTGCCCCTCAAGATCGAGGAGGGCCGGCCGGAGGACATCCGCGAGTGCATCGGCTGCAACATCTGCGTCACCGGCGACTACACCATGTCGCCCATCCGCTGCACCCAGAACCCGTCGATGGGCGAGGAGTGGCGGCGGGGCTGGCACCCCGAGAACTACCGGCCCCGCCACGCGGCCGAGAAGGTGCTGGTGGTGGGCGCCGGACCGGCCGGCCTGGAGGCGGCCATGGCGTTGGGCAAACGGGGCTACGAGGTGGTGCTGGTCGAGAAGTCCCGCACTCTCGGCGGCCGGGTGGCGGCCGAAGCCCGGCTGCCGGGGCTGGCCGAATGGATCCGGGTGGTGGACTACCGCGTGGGCCAGATCTCGCGTCTCGACAACGTCGAGCACTACCTGGAGAGCAACATGACCGCCGTGGCGGCGCTGTCCTACGGCTTCGACCACATCGCGGTGGCCACCGGCTCGATGTGGCGCCGAGACGGGGTGGCCCGCTGGCACACCCGGGCAGGCGCCATGCCCATTGGAGGCCTCCCGGTGCTCACCCCCGACGACATCATCGCCGGAGCCCGCCCGCCAGCCGGCACCCGGATCGCGATCTACGACGACGACCACTACTACCTGGGAGGCGTGCTGGCCGAGCTGCTGCGGGATGAGGGCTACCAGGTGGTGCTCGTCACGCCGGAGCCGCTGGTGTCGAGGTGGACGGTCAACACAATGGAGCAGCATCGCATCCAGGCCCAGCTCATGGAGGCCGGAGTCGAACTGCACACGTCGAGCGCGGCGTCGGCCGTGCTCGACGACGGTCTGCGAACCGAGTGCGCCTTCACCGGCCGTGAGGGGCGGATCGACGCCGACGCGGCGCTGCTGGTCACCGCCCGTCTGCCTGTCGACAGGCTTGCCCAAGATCTGCTTACCCGGCGCGACGAGTGGGCCGGCAGCGGCCTACGCAGTGTCCGGGCCGTGGGAGACGCACTGGCTCCAGGCACGATCGCGGCCGCGGTGTGGGACGGCCGCCGCTACGCGGAGGAACTGGAAGCGCCCACCGACGACGCCGACATCACCCCCTACCGCCGAGAGACTGCCGCTCTGAGCCCTTGACTCGCCGGGGCCGGCGAGGTTCAGCCCAGGGCGGCTAGGGCGGCGTCGTAGTCGGGCTCGTCGGCGATCTCGGACACCAGCTCGGAGTGCAGCACTTCGCCGTCCGTGCCGATGACCACCACGGCCCGGGCGCACAGCCCGGCCACCGGCCCACCGGTGAGGCCGACGCCGTAGTCGTCGAGGAACTCGGAATTGCGGAACGTCGAGCCGGTGGTCACGTTCTCGATCCCCTCGGCCTCGCAGAAGCGGCCCGCCGCGAAGGGCAGGTCGGCCGACACGCACACCACCGTGGTGTCCTCCAGGCCGGCGGCCCGCTCGTTGAAGGCGCGCACGCTCTTGGCACAGACGGGGGTGTCGATCGACGGGAAGATGTTCAGCACCACTCTGCGGCCGCTCAGGCCCTCGGATGTCACCGCGCCGAGGTCGCTTCCGGTCAGGGTGAACGCCGGGGCCGGCTGGCCCACGGACGGCACGTCGCCGCTGGTGTTGAGCGGGTCGCCCAGGAACGTGATCTCGGCCATTTTGGTACTCCTTCGCGAGTCGGGTGGGGGGTCGCACTCGACGGGTCGCCACATCGACGGGTGACGGGTGGTGCCCGTGCACACCGGAGGCTAATCCGGTGGCCGTTACCATCCCCCTCGATGCCGCCTGAAGCCGCTCCGCAGCCCGACCCGCTCGACCTCGAAGCCTTCCGCCACAACGCCCACGCTCTGGTCGACTGGGTGACCGACTACCTCGCCGGGCTGCGCGCCAGGCCGGTTCGCGAGCCGGTGGACCCGGGCGAGGTGCGAGCCAAGCTCCCCGCGTCAGCTCCCGAGCTGCCTGAGCCCTTCAGTGCGGTGCTGGCCGACCTCGACCGGGTGGTGGTGCCCGGACTCACCCACTGGCAGCATCCCGGCTGGTTCGCCTTCTTCCCCGCCCAGACCTCGCCGCCGGCGGTGCTGGGCGAGCTGGCCGCGGCCGGCATCGGTGTCCAGGGGATGTTGTGGGCGACCTCCCCGGCGTCCACCGAGATCGAGTCGCATGTGCTCGACTGGCTGGTCGACCTGCTCGACATGCCCCAGTCGTGGAAGACGGCCGGACCGGGCGGCGGGGTGCTCCAGGCGGGCGCATCGATGGCCACCCACACCGCCATGGTGGTGGCCCGCGAACTGTGCCGTGAGCGCACCGGAACACCGGCCGAGAAGATGGTGGCCTACACGTCCAGCCAGGCCCACTCGTCGCTGGAGAAGGGCGCCAAGCTGACCGGTCTCGGCCACATCCGGCTGCTTGACGTCGACCCGGACTTCGCGGTCCGGCCCGGAGCGCTGGCTGACGCGATAAAGGCCGACCGGCGAGACGGCCTGGTGCCCGTCTTCCTGGGCTCGAACGTCGGCACCACCGGCACCGCGGGGGTCGATCCGCTGCGCGCGCTCGGCGAGATCGCCCGGGTCGAGCAGATGTGGCACCACGTTGACGCCGCCTACGGGGGCTCGGCCATGATCTGCGAAGAGTTCCGCCACCACCACGACGGCCTCGACCTCGTCGACAGCTACACCTTCAATCCCCACAAGTGGCTGGCCACCAACCTCGAGTGCTCGGTGATGTGGGTCGCCGACCGGCAACCCCTGATCGACACGCTGAGCGTGGTGCCCCCGTACCTGCGCAACCCCGCGTCGGAGTCGGGCCAGGTGATCGACTACCGGGACTGGCACGCACCCCTGGGCCGGCCGTTCCGGGCACTAAAGCTGTGGTTCGTGCTGCGCAGCTTCGGTGCGGAGGGCTTGAGGCGCATGATCCGCAGCCATGTCGGCTGGGCCCGCATGCTGGCCGAGCGCGTCGACGGCCATCCCAGGCTGGAGCGCATCGCGCCGGTGCACTTCGCGCTGGTGTCGTTCGTGCATCGCGACGGCAACGGGGCCACCGACTCCCTGGCCGAGGCCGTCAACGCCGACGGCCGGTTCTACGTCACGGCCTCGGAGATCGACGGGCGGCGGTTCCTGCGGATCTCGGTCGGCTCGACCTGGACGACCGAGGCCGACGTCGAGGCCCTCTGGGCGTTCATCGAAGCCAGCGCCTGACCGCCGAGACGCCAGCCGGTCTCAGCGGCCGAGCGACTCCAGGTAACGGCGAGCCGTCTCTCGCGACTCGGGGTCGCGCCTCGCTGCGGCCAGCGAGTCGGCGTCGTTCCAGGCGCCGCCGGTGGAAACCAGGGCCTCCGCGGCCGCGTCCACGGCCCGCAGGGTGGCTCGCAGGGTGTAGGCCGACTTGGAGGCCAGCAGGCGGGCCAGCTCCGTGGCAGCCTCCTCCAACTCCGACGCCAGCACCACCCGGTTCACGAAGCCCAGCGCCTGAGCCTCGGCCGCGCCGAACGGACGGCAGGTCATCACGAGGTCTCGGGTCGCCGCCGGACCGATCTCGCGTACCAACCGGGGGATACCGCCCCATGCCAGCGGGATGCCCAGATCGACCTCGGGTATCACGAAGCGCGCATCGGCGGCCGCCACTCGCAGGTCGCAGGCCGCGGCCAGCACGACGCCCCCGCCGACGCAGTGGCCGTGTATGGCCGCCACCGTCACCGCCTGCATGGCGGTGATCGCCTCGGCCATCACCCTTCCGGCGTCGGTGCCGGCCCGGTCCATCCCGCCGCCACCGGTGAACGCGGCCAGGTCCGCGCCGGCCGTGAAGGCTCGGCCGTTGCCTCGCACGATCACCGCCTTGACCTCGTCGTGGCCGTCGAACCAGCGGGCCGCGTCGGTCAACTCCAGCAGGCAGGCCACCGACAGCGGGTTGAGCTTGGCCGGATTGTCCAGCAGCAGCGTGCCCACCGCCCCGTCCACGGAGACTGTGATCGTGTCGTAGTCCATCGGTACTTCCCGTCCGGTCGCTTCCGTCACGAAAGGATGCAACCGATGGCGGCTCGGCGGCAAACGCCTGATAGAAGGAACCGCCATGAGAAGGAACCCCATGCGAGAGCGCTGGACCGCAGGCGAGCCCGCTCTCGGCGGCTGGCTGGGCATTGCCAGCGCCTATTCCGCGGAGATCGTGGCCCGCTGCGACTTCGACTACGTCTGCGTCGACGTCCAGCACGGCCTGCTCGACTACGGCGACGCTTGGCCCATGCTGCAGGCCATCAACCTGGGCTCGGCCACGCCGGTAGTGCGGGTGCCGAGGAACGAGCCGGGCATCATCGGCAGGAGCCTCGACGCCGGCGCCAGAGGGATCGTCGTGCCCATGGTCAACACCCGGGCGGAGGCCGAGGCCGCAGTGCAGTACTGCCGGTACGCCCCCGAAGGCAGCCGCAGCTACGCCGGCACCCGGGTGGTGCGCCAGGAGGGCTCCGACTACTTCGCCAACGCCAACACCGACGTGGCCGTGATCCCCATGGTGGAGACCGCGCAGGCGGTCGAGAACCTCGACGACATCCTGTCGGTGCCCGGCGTGGACGCGGTGTACGTGGGGCCGTCGGACCTGTCGGTGACCCTCGGCTTGAAGCCGGGCAACAACGACGGCGAACCGGCCTTCGACGCTGCTGTGGCCGAGATACTCGAAGGCTGCGCCCGTCACAATGTGATCGCGGGGTGCCACACGGTTTCCGAGCTGACCCAGCGCCGCATCGAGCAGGGGTTCCGCATGATCACCGTCACCTCCGACACCGTGGCCCTCACCAGAGCACTCGACGACGAGATGCGCCGGGCCCGGGGCGAGGAGCCGGTGATCCGCTCCAGCTCGATGTACTAGCCGGATCCGCCGACCCCGGTCAGACCGGCAGCGGGTGGCAGATACGCTGACCCGCACCCCTCCCCCCACGCCGCTGTTGCCAAGGAGTCGACCGTGGATTTCGAGTTCTCCGACGAGCAGAGATCCTTCGCCGCGGAGGTGGAGGCGTTCCTCGACGCCAACGACGACCCCGAGGTGTTCGACCTGTCCCGCGAGAACATGGCCCAGCTGGTCGACACCCCCGAGCGCCGGGCCTTCATGAAGGAGATGGGCCGCAAGGGATGGCTGGGCATCACCTGGCCCGCCGAGTACGGCGGCAGCGAGGGCGAGGGCGTCTACGAGTACCTTCTGAACGAGGCGCTGGCCGCCCGGGGCGGTCCCCAGATCGGCAAGGGCGTCGGCATCGTGGGCAAGACGATCATCGCCCACGGCTCCGAGAAGCTCAAGGCCGAGTTCCTGCCCATGATCCTCGAGAACGACGTGGAGTTCGCGGTGGGCTACTCCGAGCCCGACGCGGGGTCCGACGCAGCCTCCATGCGGCTGCGGGCCGAGCGGCACACCGCGGAGGACGGCACCGAGGGCTGGCTGCTCAACGGCCAGAAGATCTGGACCACGTCGGCCCACTTCGCCGAGTGGTACTGGCTCGGCACCCGCACCGACCCCGACAACAAGCACATGGGCATCACCCTGATGCTGGTGCCCCTGGACCAGCCCGGCATCACCGTCGACGGCATCTGGACCATGGGCGACGAGCGCACCAACTCGGTGTTCCTCGACAACGTGTTCGTGCCCGACGACTACGTGGTGGGCGAGGTCAACCACGGGTTCCGCTACATCAGCCAGGCCCTCGACCTCGAACGCTTCACCATGTTCACGTTCTCGCCCATCAAGCAGCGCCTCGACCTGCTCACCGAATGGGTGAAGGACGCGGAGCGCGACGGCGAGGCGGTGCGGTCCGATCCCCGGGTCCGTGCCCGCCTCGCCAACCTGCACGCCGAGGCCGAGGTGGCCCGGGTGCTGGGGCTGAAGTTCGTGGCCGAGGCGGTGAAGGTCGAGCAGGCGGTGCGCGACGGCAAGGAGGGCTTCCAGCCGCCGACGGTGGCCGCCTCGGAGTACAAGCTCTACGCCACCGAGCTGTCCAAGCGCCTGGCCGACGCATCCATGGACATCGCCGGGCCCGGGGCGCAACTGCGGGTCCACACCACCGACGCCCCCATGGCCGGCCGAGCGGAGTCGACCTACCGCTTCACCGTGATCGACACCATCGGCGGAGGCTCCTCGGAGATCCAGAAGAACATCATCGCCCGCCGGGGTCTCGGACTCCCCAAGAACTTCTGAGTCCAGCGATGGCGACAGACCCGGATCCCGCCGAGGCTTCCCGCACGGGGCCGGTGGCCACACAGATCGAACCCCCACTGGCTGCCCAGAATGAGCCCATCGCGGCAGTATCTCTCCGCGCTCAGTGTCCGGGTGCCCTCGAAGGCGTCCGGGTGCTCGACCTGGCACCGGTCGGGCCGGCGGCCCGGGCCACCCGCCTGCTGGCCGACTACGGCGCAGACGTGGTCAAGATCGGTCCCGTGCCCCGCCACGCCGGTGTGGCGGTGGTGCCTCCCCCCTACGCCTACAGCGGCTACCGCGGCATGCGCCGTGCACTGTTCGACCTCAAGAGCGACGCCGGGCGAGACGCCTTCCTGGCACTGGCGGGCCTTGCCGACGTGGTCATCGAGAGCTTCCGGCCTGGCGTGGTCGACCGCCTACGCATCTCCTACGAGGACGTTCGAGCCGTCAACCAGCGGGTCGTCTACTGCTCCACCAGCGGCTACGGCCAGACCGGCCCCCGCCGGCACTGGGCCGGACACGATCTCAACTACTTGGCCGTGTCGGGCTACGTGCATTGCAGCGGCCGAGATGCCGACGGCGCGCCGGTCCTGCCCGGCGCCACCGTGGCCGACATCGCCGCGGGCGGCATGCACGCCGCCCTGGCCGTGCTGGCCGCTCTGGTGCGCCGCGAGCGCACCGGCGGTGGCGAGTACCTCGACGTGTCGGTGGCCGATGGAGCAGTCGGGATGATGTCGCTGTACGCCGACGAGCATCTGGCCACCGGAGTCGAGCCCGGCCCTGGCCACTACATCCTCACCGGCCGCTACGCCTGCTACGGGATCTACGCCTGCGCCGACGGCCGGCACCTGTCGGTGGCCGCCATCGAACACGCCTTCTGGGCGAACCTGTGCCGGGAGCTGGGTCTCGAGCGCTACATCGACGCCCAGACCGACGACGCCGCCCAGGACGAGATCCGGGCAGCCGTCGCAGCGGTGCTGGCGTCGGCCGACCGCGACGAGTGGGTGCGGCGGCTCGGCCCCGCCGACTGCTGCGTGGCCCCGGTGAACAGCGTGCCGGAGGCGGTCGCCGACGAGCAGTACCGGGCCCGCGGAGTGGTGGTGAAGGCCGAGCATCCCACCGAGGGCACCATCGAGCAGGTCGGCCCGGTCTGGGCCGGTGCCGAGACGCTCCGGGATCCTTGCGATCTGCCCGACCTGACCCAGACCCACACACGGGAACTGCTGGCCGAGGCCGGCTACGACGGCGACACGGTCGAAGCCCTCGAAGCCGCCGGGGTGATCGCATGACCCGCGGCGAACTGGCAGCACAATGCACACATACCGTGCACAACGCTGCCAATTCCCGACCGTCCGCCGCACCGATCCCGAACTGGCAGCACAATGCACGCATACCGTGCACAACGCTGCCAATTCCCCGGGATGGACAGGGGGTGATCGAATGGCTACAGAGTTGCCGGCCGACATAGCCGAGCTGATCGGGCGCCCCCAGCACCCTGACACCGCCGACTTCCCGGCCGAGTTGGGCTACGGCTGGAACACGCTGGCCGCCACCGAGAACGGCAACCCGCTGTACTGGGACGACGGCGTGGCCGGGATGCTGACCGGTGGCAGGATCCTGCCCCTCAGCACCCTGTCGCTATGGCTGCGCCCCCACCGCTGGTCGCCCGGCGCGACCGCCGAGCAGCGTCCCATGCAGTCGCACTTCGACCTCAAGGACCGCCTGGGGCTTCCCGAGGGGATCATGAGCGACAACACGGTCGTGTTCCATGATCCGGTGCGCCCCGGCGACGTGATCAGCCATCGCCAGGTCGTGAAGTCGCTGAGCGGCCTCAAGACCACCTGGCTGGGCACGGGCCACTTCTGGGTGATCGACATCGAGTACCACAGCCAGGACGGCGCCCTCGTGGGCGTGGAGTCCTACACCGGCTTCGGCTACCGCCGCGCCGACACGCCGTCATCCCCGCCGGACCGGTCCTCCAGCAAGCCCTCCGCCGGCCCCGAGCCGGACGCGCCCCGGCCCAAGGCCAAGCCGGACCCCACCCACCACCAGGTCTCGGTGGGCGACGCACCGCCCGACCTCGTCCACGACGTGACCGCCACCACCGTCGTTCTGGGTGCACTGGCCAGCCGCGACTGGCGGCCCATGCACCACGACTACCACTTCGCCACGGAGCGCAACGGCACCCGCGACATCTTCCTGAACACACCCAACCAGCTCGCCTGGATCGAGCGGGCCGTCACCGACTGGACCGGGCCCCGAGGCCGGTTGGGGCGGGTCTCGTTCCGCATGCAGGACCCGGTCTTCCCCGGCGACACCATGACCGTCTCGTCGGTGGTCACCGCCGTGCCCGTCGACGACTCCGGCTGCGGGTGGGCCGAACTGGACCTGGTGCTGCGGGCCGGCGACCGCGTCTGCACGACCGGGAAGGCCAAGGTGGCCCTGCCGATGTCGGCGGCCGACAATCCGTGGCAGCGCCGCGGCGAGGACTGGAACCCGTGATGCTCCCGTCCTTCGACCAGGCTTGCGGGAGGCATTGATGCTCGACCTCGACTTCACCCAGGAACAGGAGATGCTGCGCGACATGGTGCGCGGCCTGTGCAGCGAACTCTCGCTGCTGGAGCGAGTGCGCGAGCTCGAGGACGACCCCGACGGCATAGCCCGCGACCTCTGGCAGCGTTTCGGGGAGCTGGGCCTGTGCGGCCTCATGGTCCCCGAGAGCGCAGGCGGCTCCGGCATGAGCCTCCTCGACGGGGTCGTGCTCTACGAGGAGCTGGGGCGCTCGCTTGCTCCGGTGCCCCATTTCGTCAGCTGCGTGCTGTCCGCCGCAGCGATCTCCGAGGCAGGATCGCCGGCCCAGCAGGCCGAGCTGTTGGGCGGCATCGCGTCGGGCGAAACCATTTCCACCGTCGGGTGGTTGGAGCCGGGCAGCGGCTACAAGCCCCGCGGCGTGCAGTTGGCGGCCCGTACCAACGGCGACGGCTTCGTGCTGGACGGCTCCAAGGAGCATGTCCAGTTCGCGGCGGCCGCCGATCTCATCATCGTGCTGGCCCGCAGCGGCGACCGTGACACCGACGTCGATCTGTTCGTGGTGGAGGCGGACGCTCCGGGCCTGAGCCTCGATCAGCGGATGTCGATCTCGTCAGACACCCAGTACTTGGCGACCTTCGACGGCGTGCCCGTGCCCGGGGACGCCCGCTTGGGTGGACCCGAAGCGCCGGCCGGAGCCGGCTGGGAGGCCTGGCAGCGCGCCATGCACGCCGGCGCGATCCTGGCCGCGGCCCAAGCCGTCGGCGGCGCCTCGGCCGCCCTGGAGATGACCGTCGAGTACGCCAAGGAGAGGCGCCAGTTCAACAAGGCCCTGGCCGAGTTCCAGGCCATCTCGCATTACCTGGCCGACGCCCGCACCGCCCTCGACGGCGCCCAGCTGCTGGTGCACGAGGCGGCATGGGCCCACAACACGGGCCGTTCCACCGATCGACTGGCCCCCATGGCCAAGCTGTGCGCCTGCCGGACCTATCGCGACATCACCGCCATGTGCCAGCAGGTGTTCGGCGGTATCGGCTTCACTGTGGAGTACGACATCCAGCTCTACTTCCGCCGAGCCAAGCAACTCCAGCTCTCCTGGTGGGACCAGGCCACCTGCGAGGACCGCATCGCCGACGCCGTCCTGGGGCCGGTCTAGCCCGCGCCGGCTGCGCCCTCCAGCGCGGCGATCCGCTCGCCGTGGTCCGCCATCTGAGCCAGCAGACGGCCATGATCGGCAAGCAAACGGCCGTGATCGGCAAGCAGGCGACCATGCGCTTCGTGAGTGGCCTCGATCCGTGCCAATCGCTCGCGTATGTCGCCCAGGAGCTCTTCGTGCCTATCGAGGCGCGTGCCGAGGGCGCGTATGTCCGACTTGAGTGATGCGAAGAAGAAGCCGAGCAGCCCCAAGATGCCCGCCCCCAATACTCCGATGATCGCTTCCGCCACCGTCATGTCCTCCCGATCATAGCATGTTCAACCGTCCAGGCCATCAGGCAATAGTGATATAGATCAATATAGCATGATACGTACTAAATGGCTCACGGCTCGTCGGGTAGATCTGCTGCTGGGCGTGGCCGTGACCGTGGCCGCGTTGAGCGGGCTGGTGTCCTGGGGGGTGGGCACGGGCTGGGCCCGCTGGGTGACGATCGTCCATGCGCTGGCCGGCCTGAGCCTCCTGGCCCTCGCTCCCGCGAAGCTCAGCGGCTCGGTGCGCACCGGGTTGAAGCGGCGCCGGGCCACCCGGTGGCTGTCGATGCTGCTGGGGTTGCTGGTACTGGCCACCGTGGTCCTCGGGATCCTGCACGCCACCGGGCTGTGGCATGGGGTGGGCTACTGGTCGGCGCTGTGGACCCATTTCCTGCTGGCCGCGCTGCTGGCCCCGCTGGTTGTCTGGCACATCGTGAGCCGCCCGGGCCGACCCCGCCTGGCGGACCTCGACCGCCGAACCCTCATCGGCGGTGGTGCCGCGGTGGCGGCCGCGGGGATCGCCTACGGCGTCCAGCAGTTCGTGGTCGGCGACAACCGGCGCTTCACCGGGTCCCACGAGATTGCCTCGTTCAACCCGTCGGAGATGCCCACCACGATGTGGCTCAACGACCGGTCGCCCCGGGTGCCGGCCTCGGAGTGGGAGTTGACCATCGCGGGCGAGCCGGTGTCGCTGGAGGACCTGCACGCCCGGGCCGCGCCCGTGGAAGCCGACCTCGACTGCACCGGCGGGTGGTGGAGCCGGCAGTCGTGGGATGTGGTACCGCTGGCCGAACTCATGCCTCGAGTGGACGCGCCCACCCTGGAAGTCACATCGCTGACCGGTTACAGCCGCCTGTTCCCGGCTCGCGACACCGGCAACCTCTACCTCGCGGTCGGCTACGGCGGCGAGCCGCTGCGCCGGGGCCACGGCGCGCCCGTCCGGCTGGTGGCGCCGGGGCGCCGGGGCTTCTGGTGGGTCAAGTGGGTGAGCCGGATCGACCCCATCGATAGGCCCTGGTGGCTTCAACTGCCCTTCCCGCTGGAATGAGCGTTCCTCAACAGTCGGGTTCCGGCTGCCGGGGACGTCATGCAGCCGTGGCGCTGCTGCTGTTGGTGCTCATGGCGGCGTCGTGCTCGGGCACCGCGGACGTCGAGCCGGACGCCACCGGCATTGAGCCGGAGGCTGGGGCCGCGGCTACACCACTGTCTCCCGCCCCCCTGCCGACTGAAGGGCCGTTCTCGGCTGTGTCCACTGGGCGCCGTCACACCTGCGCCATTCGTACCGACGGCATGATCGAGTGCTGGGGCGACAACCGGTTCGGGCAGAGCGACCCGCCCGAGGGCGAGTACGTGGCGGTGTCAGCCGGGCACGAACACAACTGCGCAATACGAACCGACGGCACCATCGCGTGTTGGGGCGGCGGCCCTCAAGGACTCCTATATCCCCCCGACGGCGAGTACGTGGCGGTGTCAGCCGGGCACGAACACAATTGCGCATTGCGAATCGACGGTGACATCCAGTGCTGGGGCAGCTACTACGCCGCGGCGCTGATTCCTCCCGGCGGGCACTTCACGGCAGTCGCCACCAGCGGATCGCGTTCCTGTGCTCTCCGCGAGGTCGGCACTGTCCAATGCTGGGGCCCCAGGGGCTCGGGGAAGATCGATGTGCCGGGCGGTCGGTTCGAAGCGATCGCGGTTGGGGACCAGCTGACCTGCGGAGTGCGACCCGACGAGCGGATCGAGTGCTTCGACTATGCGGGAACGCCGCCATTCGAGGGAATCTTCGAAGGGCGTTTCCGGTCTGTTTCCCTTGGTCGGGCCAACCACTGCGGGCTGCGCGCGGACGGCACCGTCGAGTGCTGGGGACAATGGCCGTTCGCCGATGTCGGCTACGTCCACGCGCCGGGGGGGCGGTTCACCGCGGTGGACGCCGGCGGCGATCACTCATGCGGGCTCCGCGTCGAGGGCACCATCGAGTGCTGGGGCCGGCCGATCGGGGCGGAGGTGCTGCCGCCAGTCGGAGAGTTCAGTGCTGTCGCCGCGGGCTCGCGCCACTCGTGCGGATTGCATCAAAGTGGTCAGGTGGAGTGCTGGGGCCATAACCACTCCTCGCAAGTCGACGCCCCACAAGGCAAGTTCGCCACAGTGTCGGCGGGCGGCAACCAGACCTGCGGGCTGCGCGTCGACGGCTCCATCGACTGCTGGGGCGCCGACTACGGCATGCGGTCGGTCGAGGGCGTGTGGGAGTTCGACAGCATCCCCGACGGCGAACACATCGAGGTGGCCGCGGGCGCACACCATGCATGCGCGCTGACCGTCGAGAGCTGGCCGATCTGCTGGCCTGCGGAGCTCCACGAACGCCACAGCGATGTTCTCCGATGGCCAGGGGAGAGTTTCAGCGACATCGCCGTGGGCACCGATTACGCCTGCGGGTTGGAGTCTGACGGGTCCATCCTCTGCTGGGGCGACGACTACGACCTGGCTTCAGTCGAGGGCGCCATGAATCCGCCCGACGGACAGTTCACCACCATCTCAGCCGGGCGCATTCACGCGTGCGCTCTGCGGATTGACGGCACCGTCGCCTGCTGGGGATCGGACTCCGATGGGAGGACGGTCGCGCCTGACGGCGAGTTCAATTCGGTGTCGGCCGGCGGCAGCTACTCGTGCGGGATCCGCGCCGAAGGCACCGTCGCCTGCTGGGGCTCCCGGAACGGGCGCCCAGATCCTCCTGAGGGGCAGTTCGCAGCGGTGGCCTCTGGCAGTGCGCACACCTGCGGCCTGCGAAGCGACGGCACGATCGAGTGCTGGGGCACGATGCGACCGCCTCCGGGCGGTGTCATCATGACCGGTTGACATGCCGCTTCGACGGATCGCTCATCTGCTGGTGGTGGCCGGGCTCATGGCAGCGGCGTGCTCGGATGAGCCGCCCTCGCGCGACGTTCCGGCCGAAGAGGGCGATCACGCCGAGGCAACGGCCATGATCGACCACCCGAACGAGGAGGCACCCGAACCGGCGGAGCCTCTGCCGGTCGAGGGGACCTTCATCGACGTATCGGCCGGGTTCTGGCACACGTGCGCCATCCGGTCCGACGGCGGCATCGAATGCTGGGGCGTCAACCGGAGCGGGCTGCTCGACGCGCCCGGGGGGCAGTTCAAGGCGATCTCTGCCGGGCCTGGCCACAACTGCGCCATCCGCACCGACGGCAGCATCGAGTGCTGGGGTGAGAGCCTCCCGGGAATGGCCGACCCGCCCGCGGGCGAGTTCATCGAGGTGGCTGCGGGCGCGCAGTACACGTGCGCGCTGCGTGACGACGGCGACGTCGACTGCTGGGGAGCCGCCGACGCCGAGCTCCTGACCGCGCCCGGAGGACACTTCACCGCGGTGGCCGCGGGGCACCGTCACGCGTGCGTCCTGCGCGACGGTGGAACAGTCCTCTGTTGGGGCGCCAACGAAGAGGGCCAGGCCGAAGGGGGCACCGAACGCTTCAGTGACATCGCCGCCGGGGCCGACCACACGTGCGCAGTGAGGCTCGACGGCACCGCCGAATGCTGGGGATCCAACTACCTGGCCAAGTCCGACACGCCCGGCGGGACCTTCACGACGCTCGCGGCCGGGGTGGACCACACGTGCGCAGTGAGCACCGACGGCACAGCCGAGTGCTGGGGATCGGACGCCTACGGCGCAACTCCGGCGCCCGACGGCCAGTTCCGGACGGTCGCGGCCGCGGCCGACCACAGTTGCGGGCTGCGCACAGACGGGACCATCGAATGCTGGGGCCGGCGTTTCGTAGCGGGAGCCGAACCGCCCAGCGAGCAGTTCGCATCACTGGTCGCCGGCGGCAACCACACCTGCGGGCTGCGAGGCGACGGCACCGCCGAGTGCTGGGGCACAGACCTGGTGGGCCAGATGGAACCGCCCGGCGGACGCTTCACCACAATGGCCACCGGGAACTACTTCGCCTGCGGTGTGCGTCCCGACGGCACCATCGAATGCTGGGGATTCGACCGCTTCGGCGTGCTCGACATCCCCGACGGAACGTTCCAGACGGTGACGGCCAGCGTCGGCCACGCCTGCGCCCTGCGAGGCGACGGCACCGTCGAATGCTGGGGATCCAACTCACACGGACAGACCGACGCCCCCGAAGGCGCCTTTGCAGCCGTCTCGGCAGGGAGCTCGCACACCTGCGGCATCCTCATCGACACGGGCTGGGCCGAGTGCTGGGGGAATCCGTACGCGGGGCGGCTGAATTCCCCGGCCGGGCCCTTCATTGCCGCCGCAGTCAGCGGCCAGGGGCAGGCTCCTCCAGAGCGCCAACTCCGCGACCTGGAGGGGTCCATCGCGGCCGGTGACAGCCACACCTGCGGGGTGCGCCCCGACGGCACCGTCGAATGCTGGGGATCCAACTCACACGGACAGACCGACGCCCCTGAGGGCACCTTCACGGCTGTCTCGACCGGGGTGCACTCATGCGGGTTGCGCCTCGACGGCTCCGTCGAGTGCTGGGGCACCGACGAGGCGCCCTCTACCGGGCAGTTCACCGCGATCGAGGTCGGGCAGGGATACAGCTGCGGGCTGCGCCCTGACGGCACCGTCGAGTGCTGGGGAACGCTGCGCGCGCCGCCAGAGGGAGTGACCTACACCAACTGACCACCCGAACTGGCAGCCACCGATGCCCAAACGGGACTCCACCGCTGCCAATTCCCCGTGGCGGTGGTGTGGGCACCCGGGGCATACTGAGTCGTGTCCTGGTGGCGGAGGCTCGACGCGGGCCGGATTGCGATCCTGGCAGTGCTGGTGCTGGGGGTGGCCGCGTTCCTGACCCGGGGCCAGTGGCTCGGAACGGTCGAGACCGCCGTGGACGTGGCCGTGGACGCCGTGGACGTCGCGGTGGACGGCGAGATCACCGAGGATCTGGTGACCGGCGGCGAGGTGGTGGCCCCCGCGGTCGTCGACGTCGAGGACCCCGAGGACTTCAACGTCGAGACGGAGCGGCTCTACCGCATCGTGCCCGAGGCCGGCTCAAGGGCCAGCTACCACATCGAGGAGCGTCTGGGCGGGCTGTCTCGCACCACGGTGGGCGCCACCACCGTCATGGCCGGCGAGATAGCGGTGAACCTGGTCGACCTCGACGCGAGCCGCATCGGGGAGATCGTGGTGAACGTGGAGATGTTCCAGTCGGACTCGGTCCTGCGCGACAAACGCATCCGCCACGACTACCTGGAGTCGAGCCACTGGCCCTTCGTGCGGTTCAGACCCACGTCGGTGGAGGGGCTCGACGCGGAGTTCGCCGACGGCGCCGCCTACGACATCGCCGTCACCGGCGAGTTGACCGTCAAGGAGACGACCCGCACCGAGACGTTCACCGGCACCGTCTCAGTCACCCCGGACGCCCTGGTCGCGGCGATGTCAACCACCGTGCTGACCAGCGACTACGGCGTCGGACCGATCAACATCGCCCGGCTCGTCCACACCTCCGACGAGGTGATCCTCACCTTCGAACTGGTCGCAGACCGGGTCGACGTCGGCTCGGACCCGACCGGCGACCTGCGTCGCGAGCTCGAGACCCCCGAGTTCGCGGTCGGCCGGTTCTCGTCCACCGTGCAGCCCGTCCTGGAGACTCGCTGTGTCAGTTGCCACACGACCGGCGGTCCGGCCTGGAGCACCCTCGCTCTAGACACCGCCGGCGACGCGGCCGTCATCGCCGACGACATCGCCTTCGTCACCGGCATCAACTTCATGCCGCCGTGGCTGCCCTCGGATCTGAGCCCGGAGTTCGTGCACGACTGGTCGCTCAACGACGGCGAGATTGCAGCCATCAAGGCATGGGCCGACGCCGGCGGCGGCCTCGACGTGCGACCCGACACGCCACTGGTGGCCCGCGTCCAGGCCATCCTCCCAGTGGAGGAGGACCAGAAGATCGGACCCCGCGACGGCCCGTACACCGGCTACTCGCGCCCCGACGGCTGGCCCGTCAAGAAGGACGACTACCGGTGCCAGGTCCACGAGGTGGCCGACCCCGAGGGCGACGGCAACTGGGTCAAGGGCTTCGAGTTCCGGCCCGACCAGGTGGAGGTCGTGCACCACGCCATCGTCTACCGGGTCCCAGCCGCGGCTGCGGAAGAGGTCGCGGCCAGGATCGCGGCCGAGGACCGCATCGAGGCGGCCGAGGGCTTCTCCGACGAGCCGGGCTGGACATGCTTCGGGCTGTCGGGGCTCCAGAGCCAGGGCGTGTACTCGATCCAGGGCTGGGCGCCGGGCCAGTCACCCACCATCTATCCCGACGGGTACGGCCTCTACCTGTCGCCCGGCGACATGATCGTCAACCAGATCCACTACCACTACGACCACGACACCCCGCCCGACGGCTCCTGGATCATCCTCGACACCGCCACGGCCACCGAGGTCGCCGCGGGCATGACCCACATCACCGGCGACAGCTACCTCACCCCGGCCGAGGTGCCCTGCACGCCCGAGGAGGCCGCCCTGGCCGCCGACCGGGCCGCTTCCATCGACGGCTACGTGAACCTGTGCGAGCGGTCGAACGTGCTGGCTGAGATCGGCGAGAAGTACGACGACTTCGCCCCGCTCATCCCCGGCCTGCTGCTGGCGCAGTGCGGCGGCACCGTAGACGACTACGACGACCTCGACGGCAGCATCGGCTACAGCTCCTGCGACCTGCCGGCCCGGGACACCGGCACCATCCACACCGTGCTGGGCCACATGCACGAGTTCGGCGCGGCCTACCGGATGACGCTGCATCCCGACACGCCCGAGGAGCGGATCCTGCTCGACATCCCGGTCTGGGACTTCGAATGGCAGCTCAACTACGAGCCGGTGGAGAAGATACGCATCGACAGAGGCGACGTCGTGCGCTTCGAGTGCTGGTGGGACCGCACCCTGCAGTTCATGCCTGAGCCCCGCTACATCACCTGGAACGAGGGCACCGTGGACGAGATGTGCTTCTCCAGCATCGCGGTGCTGCCCGACACCTGACGGCTGAGGCTGATGGCACACGGGATGCTGGGGGCGGTGGAGGCGGGTGGCACGAAGTTCCGATGCGCGGTGGCGTCCGCGGACTTGAGGATCGTTGACTCCCGCTATGTGCTGACTACGGACCCTGATGCGACGCTGGCGACCGTTGCCGAGTTCTTCGGGCGGTTCGAGCCGGTGGCCGCGCTGGGCGTCGCCTCGTTCGGGCCCGTCGATCTTGATCCCGACTCGCCCGCCTACGGGTCGATCATGGAAACGCCCAAGCCCGGGTGGTCGGCCACGTCGGTGCTGGACCGGCTGTCGGAGGCTCTCGGGGTGCGGGCCGTAGTCCAGACCGATGTGGAGGCAGCCGCGGTGGCCGAGCAGACTCTGGGGCCCGGGCCCCGGCCGAGACGGCTGGCCTACGTAACGGTGGGCACCGGGATCGGAGCGGCCGTGGCCACCGACGGGGCGCCGTGGCGAGGACGTCGCCACAGCGAGCTGGGGCACATCCCCGTGCGACGCGTCGTCGGCGACGACTACCCGGGTTGCTGCCCGTTCCACCGCGACTGTCTGGAGGGCATGGCCTGCGGACCGGCCATGGCCGAGCGCTGGGGCCTCGATCCTGCCGAGGCGGCAGGGCGCGACGACGTCTGGCATCTCGAAGCCGCCTACCTTGCCCAACTCGTGAGGGTGCTCGCGTACTCGTTCGCACCCGACCGGATCGTCTTCGGTGGAGGCGTCGGCGCCAGGCCGGGCCTGGCTGAGATGATCCGGGCCCAGAGCCTCGCAGACCTCGGCGGCTACGCCGACTACAGCGTCGACGACGACAGGTTCGTGACTGCACCCTCGCTGGGGGACGACTCCGGCCTGCTGGGCGCCGCCCTCCTCGCCCGATCCCTTCTCGACGGTTGACGCTGCTAAGGCGGAACTTCAAGCAGTTAGCCACCGCAGAGGTGGTCGACCGCTTGAAGTCCGGGTCCAGTCTCGGGCCTGCCGTTACGGGGCGGCTATCTGTCGGCCCAACTCGGCTAGCTGCTCCTCGGCGTGTCCGAGGGTGAGCTCGAGGTGGCGGGCGGCCAGGAAGTGGCGGTGCAGGGGATAGTCGCGGTCGACGCCCACACCGCCGTGGACGTGGACCGCGGCGTGCACCACCCGGAAGCCGCCCTCGCAGGCCCAGTACTTGGCTATGGCGATCTCACGGTCGGCGGGCAGGCCGGCCGACAGTCGCCAGGCGGCCTGGTAGGCAGTCAGCCAGATGGCCTCGGCGTCGATATAGGAGTCGCCGGCCCGCTGGCTGACCGCCTGGAAGGTGGCGATCGGCCGGTCGAACTGGTGGCGTTGCTTGGTGTAGCCGGCGGCCAGCTCGATGGAGGCCCGGGCCGCTCCCGCCATCATCATGCACATGCCGGCATTGGCGTGCCGTTCGACGAATCGCACGATCTCGGCGCCGTCAGCGGCGCCCGCGCCGAGCAGGGCGTCGGCATCCACGACCACGCCTGACAGCTCGAAACGGGCCTCGGGACGGCCGGTCGTCACCTCGACCGGGATGCGCTCAAGGCCTTCGGCGTCCGTCGGGACGACAAACACTCCGACTCCCCCGCCGTCGAGGCGGGCCGGAACGAGAGAGACGTCAGCGTCCAGCCCGCCCGCGACCAGCACCTTGGTGCCGTCGAGGACGAACTCGCCGTTGCCGGCGCGGGCCATCGTTGTCGGCTCGGCCGGCTCCGTCCCGTCCTCGGCCAGAGCGGCGCAGGCCAGCACCGATCCGGCGGCGATGCCGGGTAGCCACGCGGCCTGCTGGGACGCGGTGCCGTAGGCAGCGATGGGCATAGCTGCCATCACGGCGGTCGCTAGCAGCGGCACCGGCGACGCCGTCCGGCCGACCTCCTCCAGGGCCACCGCGGTGGCCAGGAAACTCAAGCCCAGCCCGTCGTGGGCCTCCGGGACCGAGGCGCCCAACACTCCGGTGGCGGCCAGCGCGGCCCAGGCCTTGCGGTCCACGTGGTCGCCCTCCGCGGCCAGGGCCTTGAGGCGCTCATGGGCGGACATGTCGTCGAGGACCCGCGCGGTCAGGTCCCGGATGGCCTGCTCCTCCTCGCCCAGCTCGAAGTCCACCGTCACCCCCCACGCGTTCTGTGAGCAACCAAGCCGTCCAAAGCGGCAAATCTGCTCACAGAACGCTTCATCAGCGGGAGGCTCGGGGGTAGCCGAGCCCGAACTGCGACACCAGGTCGCGCTGCATCTCGTTGGTGCCGCCGCCGAAGGTGAGGATCACCGTGGAGCGGTACATCATCTCCAGCCGGGTCAGGTACCCGGGCGAGCCCTCCACCACGTAGGCCCGCTGCCCGTACACCTGCATCAGCTTGCGGTAGGCGTCGACGTAGAACTCGGTGCCCGACACCTTCACCGCCGAGGAGTCGGCCACGAACCCGGCGATGGTCTCCATATCGGGCTCGGCGCCGTCGATCTTGTTGGCCACCGCCCAGGCCACCTTCCAGTTGGCCAGGCGCAGGAACTCCAGCCGGGCGGCCACCTCGGCCAGGTTGCGCTGCACCCACGGCTCGTCGATCACGCAGGAGCCGTCGGCCCGCTTGGCCGACTTGGCCCACTCGACGCACTCCTCGAAGCGCTTCGAGACCATCCCCGACGAGCAGATCGTGACACGCTCGCGGTTGAGCTGGCTGGTGATCAGTCCCCAGCCCCGGTTCTCCTCGCCGATGAGGGTCGACGCCGGCGCCCGGCAGTCGTCGAAGAAGGTGTGGTTGACGTTGTGAGGCGACAGCAGGTCCAGGGGCTCGATGCTGATGCCGGGCGTGTCCATCGGAATGCAGAACAGCGAGATGCCCTTGTGCTTGGGCGCCTCCGGGTCGGTGCGGGCTGCCAGCCAGACGTAGTCGGCTCCGGCGGCCAGCGACGTCCACGTCTTCTGGCCGTTGATCACGTAGGTGTCGCCGTCACGCACCGCCCGGGTGGTGAGCGAGGCCAGGTCGGTGCCCGCGTCGGGCTCGGAGTAGCCGATGCAGAAGGTGATCTCGCCGCCGGCGATGCGGGGCAGGAAGAAGTCCTTCTGCTCGTCGGTGCCGTACTGCATGATCGTCGGGCCGACGGTGTTGATGGTCAGCATCGGGATCGGCGCGCCCAGAGCGACCGACTCGTCGAACACGATGAACTGCTCCACCGCGGACAGGCCCCGTCCGCCGTGCTCGGTCGGCCAGCCCACCGCCAGCCAGCCGTCGGCCCCCATCCGGCGCACGATCCGACGGTGCACCGGGCCGGTGCCGTCCTCCGCGCCGAGTGCGGCCCTCACGTCGTCGGTGAGCAACTCGGCGTAGTACGCCCGCAGCTCGTCCCGCAGCGCCTCCTGCTCAGCCGTGTAACCGATGTGCATCGTGCGTGTCCTCACGCCCCAAGCTTTCTACTCAAGCTACATCCGTCGACTCCGAGCCCATCGCAGCCGCTCCACAAGTGTCGGCTGGCAGCGGGCACGCTCTGAGCAGGTTGATGCGGGCACCGCTCAACCGGCACGCGCCGACCCGACCCACTCAAGTCGTCGGCGATGGAGCAGCAAGACCTCGCGTGTCACGGTTGCCACTCCGATCTGGCGATCTCCGTCCCGTCCCTGCTAACCACGAGCCGGACACCCCGGCCGGTGAGTTTGTCGAAGTTGATGAAGCACGGCGTGTTCCCGGCGACCCGACCGCTCTCTCCGACCGTGATCGAGAAGGTCCACCACGTCTTGGACTCAGATCCTTGCCATCCGTCGTGAACACACGCCGCCGTGAAAGTTCCCGGATCGAAGTTTCGAAGCTCAATATGCAAGTGTCTGCACTCCGGGCTGTTTACGCCGCACGGGATGCCGTACTCCTCAGGGAGTTCGGTCGGTCCCGGTCGGCCTCTCGCCACTTCGACTACAGATTCATCATCGACTCGAGTCGGGGGCGCCGTTGACGTCGTTGACGTTGTCGTCGTTGTCGTTGACGTCGTCGTAGGCGCTTCACCTGCCGTATGTGTCGCCGGCGCGAGCGTTGTCGAGGACGTCGGCGCGGTACTGGCTGGCGGCTGTGAAGTCGCCACAGCTGGAGTGCTCGGAGTCTCCCCAACGTCTGCACTGCGACCAGACTCAGTGCCGCCCTCCGGTGTGAGGTCTACCGTTGCCTCAAACTCGCGCCCGGATCCCCCAGCCTCGATTGCCTTGATGACATCCTTCTTGTCCTCCTCGCTCTGACGCGACGAGAGAACATGAAGGACAATAGGTATCACTATCGAGGCGAAAAGAGCCACGACAGACACCACCAAACCAATGCGGCCGATCGACCAGCTGCCATCCTCTTGACGTAGCGACCACTTCTTGGATCTGCCGTTCTGACGATCGTCAGTCGATTGAGATTCGTCCCCGCGGCGCTCCATACAGCAACCATTACCTTACTCGTAGCGGGTTCCGTTGGCTTTTATGTAGTCTAGCCATAGGGTGCCCGCGTCGGGGGCTAGTTCGCCGGGGCGGTAGGTGACCGACGCCAGGTCGCCCGAGTAGGGGAACGGGCCGTGGCGCTCGTAGACGTCCCAGCTCACCGGCGAGCGGCGGTCGACGCCGACGTCGATGCCCTCGAAGGGAGCCATGGCCATCAGCGAGACCAGGCCCGGGACCTCCCCCACCGTGTCGCCGTCCACGCTGATCGAGGCGTTCCACTGGAGGCTGCCGGGGTTCTCCACCGCCAGCCCCACCGCCGACGCGCCCTCCGTCAGAGGGCCGCAGTCCAGCACGGTCATGTCGCCGTAGGCGTTGTGGGCCAGGAACAGCCGGTCGTGCTCCACGTACAGCATGTAGCCGCCGCCCTGGTCGCCGTGAGCCACCAGCACCCCGGCGTCGCCGGGCCGCCACTGCAGGGCCACGTCGACATCGAAGCTCTTCTGGAAGATCAGCTGCTGGGAGCGCCACCGCTCGAGGGTGGGGGCGCCCGGCCGCAGCGTCGTGGAAGTGGACCACTCGGCGTACCACGGCGGGCGCAGGATCCTCATCAGCGCGTTGCCCTCGTCGAGGGGGTACACCTGGTTGGCCCACGCGGCCCGGTCCCAGGCCTGCTGCATCTCCTCGAGCTTCTCGGGATGCTCGTCGGCCAAGTCGACGCTCTCGGTGGGGTCGGCGGCCAGGTTGTGCAGCTCCCAGCGGTCCTGGCTGAAGGGGCGGCGGGGCCGGTGGCAGGTCGCCACCGACCAGCCGTCGCGGTAGTAGCCGCGGTGCCCGAGCATCTCGTAGTACTGCTCGCGGTGGGTGGACGGCGCCGACGGGTCCGCCAAGGTCGCCGCGAAGCTGGCCCCTGCCGGCTCCGGCGCGGGGACGCCTCTGCGGGCGGATGGAATCGCCACCCCGCACAGCTCGGCCAGGGTCGGGAACACGTCGGTGACGTGCTGGTACTGGGTGCGGATGCCGCCGGCCGACCCGCCGCCGACGGTCCCCTCCCCGTCGGCGAGAGCCCGGAACCGGGTCGGCCAGTTGACGATCAGCGGCACGCTGTGGCCGCCCCGGTGGGTGTTGATCTTGTAGAGCCGGAACGGGGTGCACGACACCATGGCCCAGCCCATCGGGTAGTGGGCCAGCGCCCTGGGCCCGCCCAGCAGGTCGATGCGGCCGTAGTCGGTGTCCACGTCCTCCAGCCCGGTGTCGGACAGCATGCTGAGCAGCGTGCGGAAATAGGCGGAGGTGCCGGTGTGCTGGCCCTCCCGGGAGCCGCCGTTGTCGCTGGTGAACACCACGATGGTGTTGTCCCACTCGCCGACGGCCTCCAAATGGCGGCGCAGGCGCCCGAAGTTGCGGTCGATGTTGTGGACCATGCCCGCGTACACCTCCATGTAGCGGGCGAACAGCTCCCGGCGCCGGCCGTCGAGGTCGTCCCAGGGGCACACCTCGTGGAGCTCCTCGGTGTTGCGAGGCGGCAGCACCGCGTCGGGCGGCGCCACGCCGAGCTCCCGCTGGCGCTCGAAGCGCCGGGCCCGCAGCACGTCCCAGCCCTCGTCGAAGCGGCCCCGGAAGCGCTCGACGTCGACGGCCGGGGCCTGCAGCGGGGCATGCACCGCGCCGTGGGCGAAGTACATGAAGAACGGCCGGGAGGGATGCGACGACCGCAGCTCGTCCACCATGCGCAGCGCCCGGTCGGTGAGGTCGTCGCTGAAGAAGTAGCCGTCCGGATAGTCGTCGACGTCGATGTGGTGGTTGTCCTCGTACAGCCGGTGCGGCTGATGGAAGTTGGTGAACGCGTCGAGTATCCCGTAGTAACGGTCGAAGCCCCGCTGCAGCGGCCAGCTCGCCTTGGGGGCGCCGTCGCTGAGGTGGGCGTCCTTGGTGAGGTGCCACTTCCCGAGCATGAGGGTGGCCCAGCCCGAGTCGCGGAACGTCTCCGGCATCAGCACGGCGTTGTCGCGCAGCTCGAACGCGTAGCCGGGGAAGCCGGGGTCGCCGTGGGGCACGGTGGCCATGCCCGCCATGTGATGGTTGAGCCCGGTCAGCAGCGAAGCCCGGGTGGGCGAGCACATCGGATTCACATGGAAGTCGGTGTAGCGCAGCCCCTCGGCGGCCAGGCGGTCGAGCTCCGGCGTGTCGATCTCGGAGCCGTAGCAGCCCAGGTCGGAGTAGCCGAGGTCGTCGGCCATCATCACGACCACGTTGGGGGCGCCGGCGGGGGCGGTCGGCGGCTGAGGCCAGTGCGGCTCGGAGGTGGAGAAGATCCTGCCGACCGTGCCCTCGAAGCCCGCGTAGGGCGCGGCCGGGTCGGCGGGCGCCGGGCTCTCGGCGCCGGCGGACGCTCCCGTCACAGCTTGAAGAAGGCGGGGCTGGTGGCCTCGGCCGGGATCTCCGCCAGCGGGGTGGCGACCTGCTCCACGGTGGGACCGTGCTCGGCGGCCAGCGGCGCCAGCCGGTCGAGGTCGAAGCCGTACAGGTCGGCCGCGTTGGCGCCCAGCAGCGCCCTCATCTCGTCGGCGCCCCAGTCGCAGAACGCCCGCTGGAGGCTCTCCCGTGAGTACGGGTAGGTGCCCTCGTGGTGCGGGTAGTCGCTGCCCCACATCACCTTGCGCACGCCCACCTTGCGGATGGCGTCCGCCTCGCCCGGCGACGGGAAGCTGGCCCCGATCCACACGTTGCGGTCGAAGTACTCCGACGGCTTCAACGGCAGCACGACGTCGGCCGCGAAGCCGAGCTCGCCGACCCGGCCGCGGCGCATCTGGCGGTGGTAGCCGTCCATGCGGCGCAGCTCCTCGACCGCCCAGGCGACCCCCTGCTCGGTCATCACGTAGCGCAGCGTCGGGAACCGCTCGAACACGCCCGACATCACCAGGTGGGCCAGGTTGCGGTGCGAGTAGAACGGCACCTCCATCAGGAAGATCACCCCGGCGGCGGGCGCCTTGCCGTAGTCGGGTCCGCCGTTGCCGCCGTGCTGGGTCATGACCAGGTCGAGGTCGGCCGCCGCGGCCCACAGCCGGTCCCAGCGCGGGTCCCAGTAGCCGGGGAGCTCGCTGTCGGGCGGAACGTGGGGCAGCAGGAAGCTGCGGAACCCCTCGGCCGCGGCCCATTCGAGGGTGGCCACCGCGTCGTCGAGGTCCTCCGCGAAGATCTGGGGGAGCCCGCAGCGCTGGTCGGGGTAGCGGGCGCACCAGTCGCGCAGCCAGCGGTTGTGGGCGGTGATCCCCGCGAAGCGGCGCTCGTAGTCGGCCCGGTCCTTCGGGGGGCGGGCCACCAGGGCGCCGGTCGGGTAGAACGGCGGGACCGTGTTGGGGAACGTGATCTCGGCCACGATCCCGTCGGCGTACTGCTCGCTCAGGCGCCGGTCGTCGTCCCAGTTGCGGGAGCGGCCGTCGTCCTGGAGGTCGCGGTACGGGTTGCGGTAGCCGCCCCGCCACTGCTCGAACTCGTCGCGCCAGGCCGGGTCGAGGTACTCCTCGTAGGCGGCCATGTTGCCGCCCGCGTGGCAGTCCGCCGAGATGATCGTGTACCGGTCGCTCGCGTCGCTGTGTGGCCCGCCCATCGGTTGGTGCTCCTCGTTCATGGTCCCGGCAGGCGGGCGGCCACCGGCTCGACCTAGCGCCGCGTGCTCCGGAATCACCGTCGCGCTCGCCTGTGGCTCGAAGTGTACGCTGGCGGCCCCGCAGATAGTTCGGAGCCGCGATGGTCTCGGTCGACATGCGCACCCGGCTCGACGCCGACGTGGTCCTTATCGATCCGGTCACGTTCGTGGCCGACGAGCTGTCCGACCTGATCCGCCGCAACGGCCACCTCGCAGCCCGGGGAGCGGCCCTGGTGGGAGCCAAGGCTCTCGGAATCGACGTGGAGGGCACGGGCTTCACGCTCGTGCCGACCGAACGCACCATGGAACTTCGCAGCGGCACCGCCGATGCCCGGGTTGTGGTGGAGTGCGCCATCGAGACCGTGATCGAACTGCCAGGCGAGCCGGAGTCGAACCGGAGCAACGACGGCGCGGGCGACCCGCGGGGCCGGCTGTTCCAAGGCACGATGAGCCACGCCGAGCCCGGAGCGCCGGTGGCTTCGCTGTACCGGGTGGACGGCGACGGCACGGCCCGGCGGGTGCTCTCCGACGTGATGATCTCCAACGGCATCGGCTGGAGTCCCGACCTGTCCACGATGTACTACATCGACACGCTGACGTTCCGAGTGGACCGCTTCGACTACGACCCCGATACGGGCGAGATCGAGGGGCGCCGCCCGTTCGTGACCTTCGACGGCACCGCGGGCGCGCCCGACGGCATGACGGTCGACGCCGACGGCTGCCTGTGGTGGCGATGTTCGGCGGCTACCACGTGCAGCGCTTCTCACCCGACGGTGAACAACTCGAGGCAGTGGTCACTCCGGGCTCGCCCCAGGGCACCTGCTGCTGCTTCGGCGGGCCCGACCTCGACACGCTGTACATCACCACCGGCCGGGAGCCGATCGCCGGCGTCAGCACCGAGGGCGAGCCCAATGCCGGGGCGCTGTTCGCCGCCGACGTCGACGCAGTGGGCGTCCCCACCAACCTGTTCGCCGGTTGATCGCCGGTCCGACGGGAGGGCTGCGAGGCCGCATCCCGGACGGTGACATTGGGCACACCGCGGCCTCTTGGCCCGCTCCGCTGCGTATATTCGGGTTCGCCCCCGGTTGCTTTCGAAAGGTCCGCGCCCGCGATGACGATCGAGCAAGCCCCCCTCCCCTATCCGCTCGACGGGCTCGCGCCCCACATCTCCGAGCGCACCATGAGCTTCCACTACGGCCGCCACCACGCCGGCTACGTGGCCAGCGTCAACAGCACGATCGCGGGGACGGCCCTTGAAGGCGCCTCCCTGGAGGACGTCGTGGCCGCGGCCGATGTGCCGTCGGCACTGTTCAACTGCTCGGCCCAGGCCTGGAACCACGCCTTCTACTGGGACTCGATGAGCCCGGGAAGCGTCGAGGCGCCCTCGGGTGAGCTGCTGGCCGCGCTGGAGCGCAGCTTCGGCTCACTGGACGCGTTCAACACCGAGTTCGCGGCGGCCGCGGTGGGGAACTTCGCGTCGGGCTGGACCTGGCTGGTGGCCGGCGCCGGGGGTCTGAGCATCGTCAACACCGACGACGCCGACACACCGCTGCGCCACGGCCGGCGAGCGCTGCTGACGATCGACGTGTGGGAGCACGCCTACTACCTCGACTACCAGAACGCCCGACCCGCCTACGTGGACGCCTTCATCGAGCACCTCATCAACTGGGAGTTCGCCTCCGCCAACTTCGCCGCCGGCTAGTGTCCCGAGTCGCAAGTTCAAGCGGCTTGTTCAGACCTCCGTGAAATCTCGGGTTGGTTCTGCGCACCCAGTCCACACAAACCGCACCAAGAAAACCGGCGGCGACGTCGGCAACGGATTCCTGGCTCAAGACACTAGCTGTCAGCCGGACTAGTCGAAGGCCTCCGGACCCGCATCCCGCGCCAAGTCCCAAATGCACCAATCCAGAGCGCGAGGCGAAACGTCTCCGTGGCGTGCATATTGAAGAAACGCCGTCTCGAAGCGGTCGTAGTGCTGATCGGCGTCCCAATGGGCGCGGAACACTCCGCTGAGCAGGAGGGCCCGTCTCAGGTGGATGTCATTCACATGGACCTCGGCGTGCGGGCCTCTGAACCCGCTCTCGATGAGTGCCGCCGTCTTCGGTCCGACGCCCCGTAGCTGCAAGAGGTAGGCCCGCAGAGCGTCGACGTCGTCGGGCGGGGGGTCGGAGATGAGTCGCGTGACGGCCTCCGAGATGAAAGCGGCCTTCCGGTTGGGGAACCTGTAGAGCCCGAAGCCCTTGATCGGCGTGGCGAGGACTTCGGCCACTGCGGCCGCCGACGGCGCCTCGTCGTTCTTCAATAGTGCCGTCACCTCGTCGAGGTAGGCGTTGGCGACCTCGGCCACGATGCCGTGGCCATGGAGCAGGCCCCACACTGTCGCCGTCGTCATGTCCATCGTCTCGAAGGCGTCGTCATCGGCGTAGCCGCCGCTGATGGTCTGGTCGATCCAGTAGGCCGCTGTTCCGAACTTGTCGTGCCGGCCCCACGGCACCTCCCAGACATCTCCTCCGACGCCGAATGAGATCCGCTCCTTTCTGGGAGGCGGCCAGCTTGAATCGCGAGCAGCGACGGCACTCCGACGTGCTTCGGCGAAGGGCTCCGGCGACCCGCTCTTGGGAGCCTCTACGCCACCGGAGAAGAGCAGCACCGCGTCGCCCACATCGAGGCAGGCGATCTCACCGCCGCTCTGCAGGCCCCACCGGGCGAGGAGCGCCGCCGACAGCCGGATCCGCCCCTTGGCCGACACCTTCAGATTCTCGATTCTCGCCATGTGGCGAGGCTAACCTCGTCCCGGCCTGCAAGGGACTGCCACAACCGCATCCACCGAGACGGCTGGCAGATCCTCAAGAGCCCCGACGGCAACCACACCCTGCACCCACCCGACCGAGTGGCCCACGGACCGGCCGCAGCCCCCGAAGAGGACACACTGTTCAAGCCCGGGTCCAAGCCGGAACCCGATCCGAGGCAAGCCAGGGCAGGACCCGACGCAGCTCGGGTTGGCCTCGCCGCAGCCCGGGCCGTTCTCCGCGAGACCCACGCACAGCAGAAGACCGCCGGGACAAGCGTGTGATCTCAGCCTAGAAAGCGGCCCGGTCGGATGCGGAACCGGCCCATCGCCCTTGATGCCGGGCTGAGCGGGTCGGCCTGGCTGCTCAATCGCTGGGTCAGTCGTCCACGAGGAGTTCGATGAGCGAGCTGGTGTCCCAGCGGCCGCGGCCCTGGCGCTGGAGGCGGGCGTAGTACTGGTCGATCACCGCGGTGACCGGCAGGGTGGCCCCGACACGCTCAGCCTCGGCGAAGCAGATGGCGAGGTCCTTGCGCATCCAGTCGAGGGCGAAGCCGAAGTCGAACTCGCGGCGGGCCATGGTCACGCCCCGGTTGGCCATCTGCCACGACCCGGCCGCTCCCTGCGAGATGGTCGCCACTACCTGCTCGACATCGAGCCCCGCCCGGCGGGCGAAGTCGATCCCTTCAGCTAGGCCCTGAACAAGGCCGGCGATGCAGATCTGGTTCACCATCTTGGTGCGCTGGCCGCTTCCGGGGCCGCCCAGCAGGGTGACCGCCTTGGCGTAGGAGTCGATCACCGGCTGGGCCCGGTCGAAGTCGGCCTGATCGCCGCCGCACATGACGGTGAGCACGCCGTTCTCAGCACCGGCCTGGCCCCCCGAGATGGGAGCGTCCACAAAGCCCACGCCGCGCTCGTCGGCAGCCGCGTGAAGTTCTTGGGCCAAGTCGGCCGACGCGGTGGTGTGGTCGACCAGGACCGACCCGGGCGCCATCGACTCGAGCACTCCACCGGGGCCGAGGGTCACCGAGCGAACGTCATCATCGTTGCCCACGCACACGAACACGCACTCAGCGTCGGCGGCTGCGCCTGCGGGTGTCGGCGCGGCAGTGCCTCCGTGCTCGGCTACCCAGGCCTCGGCCTTCGACGCCGTGCGGTTGTAGACGGTGACTTCGTGGCCTGCCGAGACCAGGTGTCCGGCCATGGGATAGCCCATGACTCCCAGTCCGACGAATGCACAGCCGGCCATAGGGCGCCTCCTTGAGGAAATGCAGCCTGCGTACCTTACGCTCGATGCAGGGCGTGGTCCTGCATCCCGGGGGTGTTCCGGGCGGTGGCGCCGGCGGCGTCGATGCCCTCACAAGGGGAGTTATAGACGTGAGTGACAACGGGCTCACCTCCGGCCTTCCCTGACGAGCGTCTTTGCGCCGCAGTTCCGGCACTCGACAAGCGTGAACGGCCTGTCCGGCGTATCGAGCACGCCGCCGCAGCGGCGACACGTGGGCACCCGATCAGCCACGGCTCAGTCGTCCTCCTGGAGGTAGCGCCACTCCTCGCGCTTCTTCGGCGGCGTGCTGACGATGGCCCGCATGACGTCCTCGGGGTCGGCGTCTATGGGCTCAGGCATCGTCCGCTCGGGCGGACGGCCGCGCTTGCGCCTAGTGCTCATGGTGGTGGTTCCTCTCCTTGGTGGTGCTCACGACGGTAGCACCAGCGGATCGGGCTAGTCGTCGGCCTTGCTGACCCACACCTCGACGGGGTGCGGGGTCCAGTCCTCCCCCTCGAACCTGAGGTGGCACGAGAACCCCGACTCGGTCAGGATGCTGCCGCACAGATCGTCCGCCAGGCTGTCGATCCGTGCCTGTTTGGCCCGTTCGACCTCCACGCGGTTCCACACGCCGAAGATGGCGAGCATCCACAGTGGCACCGCGACGGCGGCGACGAGCCAGATTGCGAGTCTGGTGGATGGTGCGAGCTTCGCTGCCGGGCTGTCGGATGGTGGGGGCTCCTGCTCCGCGCCCGGTCCGTATCTCTGCTTTGGCATGGGTGGCTCCCTCCGGAGAGTCGGGGTGTCGTTTGCCGTGCAACACCGTTGACCTAGCCCCGAAGGGAGCCATGACGACAAGCCCCCGGACTCGGGTGGCTAGGTCTCTGAGCGGGCTCCGGCTGAGCCTGCGATGTTGCACGGCAACCCCCACCGTAGGGGTCGGAACGGTCATCTGTCCAGCTAGTCTCATGCGCCCACCATGAGGAGGGCAGAACATGGTCGACATGAGCAACTACGACCACTACTACGTGAACACCAAGCCTCAGACGGACAGTGAGGGTGAGCACGAGGTGCACACAGGGGATTGCCCCAAGCTGCCAGGCACATTGAGTCGCAAGTACCTGGGCTACTACGACAACTGCCAAGAGGCCGTCGAGAAGGCCAAGGAGCACTACGACGAGGTGGATGGCTGCGCGATCTGCTCGCCTGATTGCCACACACGCTGATCACGCCTTCAAGCTCGGCCATACCATCCGGGCCGCCTCCCGGCTCTCGAAGACGGCGATCACCCGGTCGTCGTCCAACAGCACCATTCCCGGTGAGACCTCATGTCCACAGCAGGAGGCCGTCGTCCTGATGCCGGCGGCGTTGAGCGCAGCGACGAGGCGGGCAATACACCAGTCGATCCCTTCAACGCGCCTGCGGATGGGCATGGGAACCTGATTGGCGTAGGTGACCTCCCCGCCAGGACCGTCGCACCGCTTGCAGTCCTTCTCCTCCACCGGGAGCCACTCCGGGGCCGTCACCGGCCATCCCCTACGCCAACTCGAGCTCCTGCTGTCCCGGCTCGCCCGGCTCCGCTGTCAGCTCCTCGTAGGTGAGCGTCTTGCCCACCATGCCCCGCACCGACTCGGCCATCATGTCCTCGGTGTCGAGCGGCCGGCGGTTGTGGCGTCCGCTGAACTCGGCCACGTAGCGGTCGAGGTGCTTGGCCGACATCCAGTGGTGCGTCCCGTGGTAGCCGCGCTTGAGCCCGGCCCAGAAGCTCTCGACGCCGTTGACGTGGGCCTTGCCGTTCACGTACTCGGCCACCGAGTGCCTCACGGTGGCGTGGCGTGGCAGGCCGCTGTACGCCTTGTGGTCGTCGGTGTAGACCATCGCCCCGTGGACTGAGTGCTGCGTGACGAACCCCCGCAGCGTGGGGCCGTCCGTCGCTGCCACGACCTTGGCCGTGACCCTGCCGGTGGCCCGGTCCCTCAGGCCTGCAACCGCCGTCTTGTCGACGCCTCCGCGTCCGTGGATGCGCTGGCGGCGGACCTTGGCGTGCATGTTCTTGGAGAGGCCTCCCACGTAGGTCTCGTCGGCCTCCACCGGTCCCTCGAAGGGCTCGCCGTGGAGGTCGTCCCAGCACTGCCGTATGCGGTGCGCCAGGTGCCATGCCGACTTCTGCGAGATGCCGAGGTCCCGGTGCAGCTTCATCGACGACACGCCCTTGAGGCTGGTGTTGAACAGGTAGACGGCTATGGCCCACTCCTGGTAGCCGAGCTTGGAGTCCTGCATCACGGTGCCGACCTTCACCGAGAAGAACTTGCGGCACCCGTTGCGGCGGCACCGGTAGGGCATCGTCTTGTGGGCCGTCGGGTGCTGGACGTCGTCGAAGTCGCAGTGCGGGCAACGGGGACCGTCGGGCCAGCGGATGGAGGCGATCCACTTCTCGGCCGCTGCGTCGTCGGGGAACTTGCGGATCAGCTCCACCAGCGTCAGGCCCTTGCGCCAGTGCTTGCCGGGGGCACTCGTCTGTGGCTTCTGTGTCATACCACCATTCTCGCGCGGGGGTGTGACACGGAATGTGACCCCTGACCTCGGCTTTGTCACTGAGGGTTATAATTCCCCTCACAAGCACCCTTGTGACAGGTTCGGAGACGGTGTCGAGATGGCAGTGGCTGCTACTCCTGTTGGCACTCGTCGCGCCGGGATGCCGCCTAGCTCCGTGAGTCAGGCGTCAATCGAGCGGAAGGCTCTCAAGGTCCAAGGGTGGAGCGGGCTCACGGATGGTCAGATGCTGGCGGGCCAACGACCTGACGTTCGCGCGGCGAGCCTGTAGTCGCTCCTCCGGAGGCATCGACGCTGTCTTGCGCAACGCGCCCGCGACAGCGTCGACCAGCGTCGCTGAAGTCTCTGTCACCGTGGGTCCCTCGGACACGATGGAGTCGAGGAGACCCTCGTTCCGCAGCGCCTCGACGTCAGCTGCCTGCCCCCTGACCATGTGCGCCGCCCTCTCGGTGCTGCGGAAGAGAATGGCTGAGGCGGCCTCCGGGGCAATGGGAGCCAGCCACGCATTCTCGAGGGCGATCACCGAGTCGGCAGCCACCAGGGCGATGGCTCCAGCCCCCGATCCCTCACCCATCAGGACTGAGACGGTAGGTATCCGCACCCCGAGGAGTTCGCGAATGAGAGAGCCGACGGAATGGGCGAGGCCTTCGGACTCCTCGTCGACGCCTGCGCCTGCGCCCTTGGTGTCGATGAAGGACACGAGGGGCAGACCCAGCTCCTCCGCGATGGAAATCGCCCGCTGCGCCTTGCGGTAGCCGCCGGGAGATACCTCGGCGCCTCGGCCCTGCGGCCTGCGGAAGCCGACTGCGACTGCGGGCTCGCCCCCGAGACTGGCGAATCCCGCGAGCAGGTTGCGATCGTCCGAGCCGGCGCGGTCGCCGCGAATCTCTATCAGGGGCGCCCCCGACGCCTCGATCACCGATTCGATCGACGGGCGGTCTCGCGCCCTGGATCGGGTCACGCTGCGCCACGCGTCGGGTCGTCGCTGGGCTTGAGCCGCGACCGGCGCCGGAGCTGACTCGCTCGCCGAGGTCATCGGGGCGGCCACCTTGGAACTGACGATGTCGAGCCATTCCGCGATGCGCGGTGCTAGCTCGCCGGGTTGAACGATGTCGTCGACCAGGCCACGCCGCAGACCGGCTTCAGCGCTGATCTCGTCGCGGGGAACCGAACGGCCTGTGACTGCCTCCACAACCCGGGGACCCGTGAGCGAGATCGAAGCACCCGGCGCAGCCCACACAAGATGGCCCTGCGTGCCCAGGGCCGCCAGGGTTCCGCCCATCGTAGGATCCATCAAGTAGCTCAGATAGGGAAGCCCGGCCTCGCGATGCTCGGAGATGGCCGCGCCGATCGACAACATCTTGATGAAGGCGGGCGTGCCCTCCTGCATCCGAGTCCCGCCTGATTGGCAGATGCTGATGACCGGCCTCCGGGCGACGGTGGCGATCCCGAAGGCGCGGGCTACCCGTTCGGCCGCGGCGATGCCGAGTGTGCCCGCTACGAACTCGTAGTCGCTGCAGATCAACGCGACCGCGTGGCCACCGATAGAGCCGAATCCGACTCTGGCTGCCTCGGCCAGCGGATTGTCGATCTGGAGTTGTTCCAGCCGGTTGGCGTAGGCCTGCTTCTCGTCGAACGCCAGCGGGTCGGCGGTCACGACCTCCTGCGACCACTCCCGAAAGGTCCCCCCAGTCAGCTCCGCCAGGAAGCTCTCAACTCTTGTCATCGCGGTTCTCTCCGGCGTCGGTCCTGCAGCATGTATGTATAATACGTACGTGCCAAACAAGACGATCAGCGTACCCGACGACGTTGTGCCGATCATTGACAGCCTCGGCGTTCCCTTCTCGAGGTGGGTGACCGACCAGCTTCGCCGCCACTCAGCTCAGACAACGACGACTTTCGCCCAACAGCTTGTGGCCGACGCCGCACTCGCAGCCGGCGAAGCGTCGACCGAGCGGGACGCACTCGCCGCGGCTGAGCGAATGGAGCGGTCTGCGCCGTGGTAGCGCGCGGCGCGGTGTATTGGATCGACCTCGACAGGCGTCGACCATGTGTGGTCGTGTCCTCCCGCGACGTCCTCGGGGTTGACGTGTGGCAGACCCATGTCGTGCCGTTGACCTCGAACCTCGACAGAGCCGGCCTCGCCGGCAACGTGCTGCTCGAATCTGCGGCGACGGGCCTGCCCAAAGATTCGGTCGCAGTGCCGCTCGGTTTGGAGCTGGTCGACCGGTCCTGGCTGACGGACTATGCGGGACAGCTGCCCGATGCCCTCACCGACGCCATCGACGACGGCCTGCGAGCCGTGCTGGGACTGTAGGCCCACAGGAGCGGAACGGAGGCGGTCCGGGTTCCTGCCGATAGTCGCCAAAGGAAGTCGGACCGTTCAGGCTCCGCTCCCCGGACATCGAACAGGCAGACCACGCGATCGTCGTCGGCAGTCAGGTCGGCTCCTTCCACAAGGAGGACAGCACCGCAGCACCAACGTCTCGCCGCATAGCAACAAGCCACGCCCCAATGCTCACCAAGGCTCGCAACTCATCGTTTCCTAGGGTTTCCAGCTACCAGCGTGGATCCTGCTGGCGCCGTAGTCGCCAGCAATAAAGGTGCGGCGCACTCACCGCGACCGGTTGTGGACCATGCGGATGTTCGCTGCGGTGCTGCACCCCGGCGCCTCAGCCCCAGCCGTCGTCGAGGCCGTCCACCGGTCCCTCGGTGACCGCCGTCCGGGATGCCCGATGTACCCGTTACGACCTCTCAACTGTCGTTGCCGGCGTGTCCTCGGAGTTCGACTCGGCGGATCTTGCCCGAAACCGTCTTGGGCAGTTCTGCGACGAACTCGATCTCGCGTGGGTACTTGTACGGGGCCGTGGTCGCCTTCACGTGATCCTGCAGCTGTGAGGCCAGTTCGTCGGACCCGGCGTGTCCCTCGGCGAGGATCACGAAGGCCTTGACGATCTGCCCGCGGTCTGGGTCGGGCTTTCCGACCACGGCGGCTTCCGCCATCGCTTCGTGCTCCAGGAGGGCGGATTCGACCTCGAAGGGACCGATCCGGTACGCCGAGGACAAGATGACGTCGTCGCCACGGCCGACGAACCAGATGTAGCCGTCGGCGTCTCGGGTTGCCCGGTCACCGGTGTAGTACCACCCGTTGTGGAATACCCGGGCGTTCTGCTCGGGGTCGCGCCAGTACTCCTTGAACAGGCCGACAGGGCGTTCTGGCTCGACGCGGACCGCGATGTTGCCCTCGACGTCGTCATCCACCAAGGCTCCGTCGTCGTCGACGATCTGCACGTCGAATCCTGGGGTGGGAAGCCCCATGGATCCTGGCCTGACCTCGTTTCCGGGCAGGTTGGCGACGAGGTTGACCGTCTCGGTCTGCCCGTATCCGTCGTAGATGTCGAGGCCGGTGGCGGCCCGCCAGATTCTCATCACTTCGGGGTTGAGGGGTTCTCCAGCCGCGGTGACGTGGCGCAGCGAGGCAAGGTCGTAGCTGTGGAGGTCCATCTGAACGAAGGCCCGGTAGAGGGTCGGCGGGGCGCAGAAGGTAGTCACCTTCTTTGATTCTGACGTTGCCGGGTTCTGGCAGCGCTGTCATGGGATCGACCGTAGCCCTGATCGTTCATGAGCGTCGGCGCAGGGAGGCGCGCCTCCGCCAAAGGCCCCTCCGGTGTGGGATGATGGGCTAGGTCACGCTGTGAGGTCGATTACTGCCGGAGCAGGTCATCGAAGCCCACCGCGGCGGCTGGAGTGGCGGAGGACGCCCGGGGCGCGGCGTCACACGCTCCGGATGAGTCACGCCGCCGCTGCCAACGACCCCGCAGGGTTTCGGTGTTCTGCGAGACCTACTGGCTGCGTCGTTCCGTAGGCCCGTCGTGGCGCTGGCGTCGTTCGGGCACGTTTGCGCTAGTTCCTCCAGGCGGCCGCGACGGGCGTTGCGGTGGAGGCAGCGACGGCCGGGACTGGGGGCTACGGGCCATGGGTCTGCTGGGGTTGTGACGAAGCGACGCTGATTCCATATGGCGTGACCTGCGAAGAATGTGCGGTCATCGTGGCCCAGATGATGTTGGAGGCCTTGTTCTTGGCCGAAGGGCCCAGCTGAGTGTGGGACATTTGGGTGGACAGAAGCGCGGTCTGTAGCGCAGAAAATACCATTTGACCTCATATTTTAGCTAAGTTCCGTGGTGCCGGGGTGGGACTCGAACCCACATGTCCGTTGGGACAGCCCGTTTTAAGCGGGCCGCGTCTGCCAGTTGCGCCACCCGGGCACGCCCGTCACGGTAGCCCGTGGCCCGTTGACCGCCAGCCCAGGCGAGGTCAGGCCGCCGCGGCGGCTGCTTTGGTTGGAACTGGCGGAGGCGGGACGGCCTCGGCGACCTCCGTCCTCAAGGTGAGTGTGCCGGCGTCATCCTCTTCACTCTCGCCGTCGATGGCGAGCCACAGGGCGGACCGGACCAGGTCTGCTTTGGAGTCCTCGAGATAGTTGGCCACCACGATCCCCTCGATCATGTCGGACAGGACCGCGCCCCGGGGCCGGTCCCCGAGGCGGATCGACACCACCGGCGAACCGTTGCGGCGGCGGATGGACCGGTGGAGGTCGGGGCGGGACGGTGGGCTGGCGAACACGGGCACGACCAGGCCGCGCAGGCGAGTCGCCCGGGCGAGTGAGCGGGCTGCGGTGCCGAAGTCGAGCGATGTCATTCCCACGAGAACTATGGTCGCGCCGGGGTGTGACACCGCCCCGAACCCAGCCCAGGAGCCGGCCCTTATCGCCATGCACGCAGCCGACTACAACCCGGCCCAGCAGGAGGTCGTGAGCCTGCTCGGAGCCCCGAAGGGCGACCGTCCCAGCTTCGACGCGGGCCTGCGCGACGAGCTGCGCAGCCTGCTGGAGGAACGCCTTGAACCGCTGGTCGACACCATCACATCCGACCGGTTAGACGACGATGTCCTCTACTTGAGCAAGTACATGCTCACCCAGGCACTCGGATGCGAGCGGAAGTTCATGGCCGAGCTCGCAGAGCCGTTCCAATGGTCCATCCCCACCGCCCGGGGCACGGTCACCCACAAGGCCATCGAGCTGTCGGTGCACTGGCGGGGCGAGGCGTCGCCGCTGGAACTGGTCGACGAGGCCATGGCCCGCCTCGAGAACGCCGACAAGAGCATCGCCGACTACCTGGAGCGCTGCGAAGAGACGGAGCGGGCCGAGCTGAAGGCCGAGGCCGGCGCGGCCATAACCCAGTTCCTGGAGTGCTTCCCCCCGCTCAAGCCCACATGGAGGCCGACCACAGACAGCCCGATACGGGCAGAGCTCCACGGAGGGCTGATCGTTCTGTCGGGCAAGCCCGACCTCACCCTCGGTCAGCCCAAGGGGACGGTAGCCGGCAAGGTCATCATCGACTTCAAGACCGGCCGGTTCTCACCCTCCCATCGAGAGGACCTGCGCTTCTACGCCCTGCTGGAGGCCCTGCGCATTCTGCCGCCCAGGCTGCTGGCCACCTACTACCTCGACCAGGGCCGGTTCCACCCCGAGGAGGTCACCCGCGACCTGCTGCTGTCGGCGGCCAAGCGGGTAATCGACGGCGCCCACCGATACATGGAGCTGGTCACCGGCACCCGTGAGCCGGGGGTCTCACCCGGTCCAGCCTGCAGGTGGTGCCCGGTGCAGACCGACTGCGACGAAGGCGCCGCCTACCTTGATGAGGAGCGGGACCAGGGCGGCCCGGAGGACTGGTGAGCGGCTAGTGGTCCGTCGCTGAAATGATCGGGGCGTCCGGAGCGCTCTCAAGCAGGGTCTCGGTCCTGCTGCTGCCCTAGCCATTTCGACGACACAGCACTAGTGTCCTGTCAACAAACATTCGCGCTCGTGGTTGCCGCCCAAACAAGCAGAGAAACCTGTCGTATGCGGGCAAGACTGGCATAGAGAATCTCGGCTCAACCCCGACGATCGTTAGTGGACAGAGCGCTAACTCGAGGACCGCCTCTTGGGGCGGGGCGGCGCCGGCGTGGTCGGATGGACTTCGGGCGCCACCTCCGGGGAGTACTCCCCCACCTCCACGTCCAGATGGCGCAACCAGCCCGAACCATGGAGCGCAGCCGTTCCCGCCAGCAGCAGAGCGCCGTACACGCCGAAAGCGGACCGGGGCCCGACCAGCTCGATCATCTGACCCAACACGAGCTGCCCGAGAGGATTGGACGACATCAGCACCATCACATACAGCGACATCACCTGGGTCCTGCGCTCCTCGTCGACCTGGAGCTGGACGGCGGTGTTGAGTGAGCTCGCCGACGCGAGGTGGGCGGCTCCGATGAACGCCAGCGGCACCAGGTACGACACGAACGACGGCGCCACCGCCAGCGCCACCACGGCGGCCCCGTAGACGACCAGCGCGACCCGCTGGATCTGCGACCGCGGCACCCGCCCGCCCAGCGACGCCACCACGGGCGCGGCCACCACCGCGCCCGCACCGAGCATGGCGAGCATGAGACCGAACCCGCCCGGCCCCCGATGGAACACATCCTCGGCGAAGACGACGGTGAGTGTCTGGATCGACAGCCCGAGCGACCCGATCAGCGAGGCGGTGACGAAGGCGACCACCAGGCCGCGGCGGGCCCTCACGTACCGGGCGACGGTCAGCATGTTGCGGATCACCCGCATGCTCGGAGTCCCGGCCGCGGCCGCAGCCTTGCGGGACTCGATCCGGACCAGCGCGAACACCACCACCAGGGCACCGGCCGCGGCCACCCAGAACGCGACCGCCGGGCCGGCCGCGGCCACGGTGATCCCGCCCAGCATGGGGCCGACCAGCCGGGAGCCGTTGAACTGCGCGGAGTTCAGGGTCACCGCGTTGAGGAGCAGGTCCCTGGGGACCAGCTCGCTCACGAAGGCCTGCCAGACGGGCAGGTTGAGGCCCCCGCCCAGTCCCGAGGCCGCGGCCAGGGCCACATAGGCGGCCGGCGACCGCACGCCCTGGCTCCAGGCCACGGCCATGAGCACCGCCACCAGGCCCATGAACGACTGCGAGACCATCAAGATGTTGCGCCTCGGATAGTGATCGGCCACCATCCCGGCAACCGGCGCCATCAGGGCCATCGCCGCGAACTGCGCGAACCCGGCGAAGCCGACCCAGCCCGGGCTGCGGGTCAGGTCCCAGACCACCGCAGGAAGGGCCACGTACTGGAACCACCGGGCCGAACTGGCCGTGACGCCGCCGAACCAGAAGCAACGGTAGCTGCGATGGCCGAACGAGGCGAACGCAGCTACAGGCACCGGGGCACCGTAGCGGCGCGGGCGCGCCATCCCGGGCATCGGACGCCCGGCCGCCGCGGGCGCGCCATACTGCGGCCCATGTCCTACGTGATGATCGACACTTCAGACGGCGTGGCCCAGCTCACGCTCAACGACCCCGACAGGCGCAACGCTGTCAGCCAGGCCATGAACGACGAGATCGTCGCGGCCCTCGACGAGCTCGAGCCCGACCCGTCCATCGGCGCGCTGGTGGTGACCGGCGCCGGCAAGGGCTTCTGCGCGGGCGCCGTGCTCGACGATCTGCTGGCCGCCGAGTCCACCGACATAACCCGCATCTACGAGGGGTTCCTGCGGGTGGCCCACTCGCCGCTGGCCACCGTGGCCGCGGTGAACGGCGCGGCGGTGGGCGCGGGCATGAACATGGTGCTGGCCTGCGACATCGTGCTGGCCGGGCGCCAGTACGCCCGCTTCGACTCCCGGTTCCTGAAGATCGGGCTCCACCCGGGCGGCGGCCACACCTGGCGCCTCCGACAGGTGACCGACCGCACCACCACCATGGCAATGGTCGTGTTCGGCGAGGTGCTGTCGGCCGACGACGCCCACCGCACCGGGCTGGCTTGGGAGGTCGCAGACGACGACGCGCTGCTGGCGCGGGCCCATGAACTGGCTGCCCGGGCCGCGGCCCAGCCCAAGGAGCTGGTGGCTCGCACCAAGGCGACGATCCTGTCGCTGGACGAGATTGCCGACTCGGCCGCGGCGGTGGACTTCGAGCTGCACCCCCAGCTGTGGTCCATGGACCAGCCCGCCTTCACAGACCTGGCACGCAGGCTCCAGTCACAGATCACTTCCAGGGAGTGACCGCCGCGAGCAACTGCCGCGAGTGACTGCCGGAGCAGTTGCCGGGACTAACTCCCGGCAGCCTCGCGCCGGGGCCGGTAGTGTTTTCAACCGCTAAGCGTCCCGGCGGGTCCGCTCTCGAGCCGAGCACTGGCCCATGAGGGGAGGTCATGGAGAAGCTCCTGGTCGCCAACCGCGGCGAGATCGCCATCCGGGCCTTCAGGGCCGCGACGCAACTGGGCATCAGGACCGTCGCCATACTCCCGATCGAGGAGGAGCGCAGTGGTGCGCTCCATCGCATCAAGGCGGACGAGGCCTACGTGATCGGCGAGCCCGGCCGTCCCGTCAGGGCCTACCTCGACCATCAGGCCATCGTGGCCAAGGCGGTGGAGGTGGGGGCCGACGCCGTGTACCCCGGCTACGGCTTCCTGTCGGAGAGTCCCGATCTCGCCGAGGCCTGCGCCCAGGCCGGCGTGACCTTCGTCGGGCCCAGCGCAGCTGTGCTCAGGCTGACCGGCAACAAGATGCGGGCCCGGCAGGCCGCCGAGGAGGCCGGGCTGCCCGTGCTGCGCCAGTCCCCGCCGGTCGACGATCCCGGCGAGGCCGAGGCCCACGCGGCCGGCATCGGCTTCCCGCTGTTCGTGAAGGCCTCCTCCGGCGGGGGCGGCCGGGGGATGCGCCGGGTCGAGAGCCCCGCCGGCCTGGTCGAGGCGGTCGAGGCGGCCCAGCGCGAGGCCGGCAGCGCCTTCGGGGACTCCACCGTCTTCCTCGAGGAGGCCATGACCGGCGTCCGCCACATCGAGGCCCAGGTGCTGGCCGACGCCGCGGGCAACGTCGTCCACCTCTACGAACGCGACTGCTCGGTCCAGCGCCGCTTCCAGAAGGTGGTCGAGATGGCGCCGGCGCGCGACCTCGACGCCACCGTGCGCGACGGCCTGCTGGCCGACGCGGTGCGCTTCGCGTCCTCCATCGGGTACGCCAACGCCGGCACGGTGGAGTTCCTGGTGGACGGCGCCGGCCGCTACGTCTTCATCGAGATGAACCCCAGGATCCAGGTGGAGCACACCGTGACCGAGGAGGTCACCGACGTCGACCTGGTCGAATCGCAGCTGCTGGTCGCCTCAGGGGCCACGCTGCCGGAGCTGGGGCTAACCCAGGACGCCATCAGCCTGCGGGGCTTCGCCCTGCAGTGCCGGGTGACCGCTGAGGATCCCTCCAACGACTTCCGCCCCGACACCGGCAGGATCGTGGCCTACCGGCCGGCCAGCGGGGCCGGGGTGCGCCTCGACGGCTGCGTCTACCAGGGCGTGGAGATAACCCCCCACTTCGACTCCATGATCGAGAAGGTCACCTGCCGGGGCAAGGACTTCGAGACAGTGGTGCGCCGCATGCAGCGCACGCTGGCCGAGTACCGGGTGCGGGGGGTGTCCACCAACCAGCCCTACCTGCAGGCCATCCTGGCCGACGACCAGTTCCGCGACGGTCCGGTCACCACCAGCTTCATCGACGACCGCCCCGAGCTGACCGCGGCGTCGGTGGGGGCCAACCGGGCCACCCGGCTGCTGCGCTACCTGGCCGACGTGACCGTCCACCTCCCCCACGGACCGGCCCCCACCAGGATCGGCCCGGCCACCAAGCTGCCGCCGTCGCGCGCCGGCCGGCCGCCGGCGGGGTCGCGCCAGCGCCTGCTGGAGCTCGGGCCCGAGAGGTTCGCGGCCGAGCTGCGGGCGTCCGCACCGGTGCGGGTGACCGACACGACGCTGCGGGACGCCCACCAGTCGATCCTCGCCACCCGGCTGCGCACCATCGACCTGGTGGCCGGCGCCCGCGAGATGGCCCACACCATGCCGGAACTGCTGAGCATGGAGTGCTGGGGAGGGGCCACCTTCGACGTGGCTCTGCGGTTCCTGCACGAGGATCCGTGGGAGCGGCTGGCCCGCATCCGCGAGGCCGCCCCCAACATCTGCACCCAGATGCTGCTGCGGGGCCGCAACACGGTCGGCTACTCGCCCTACCCGGACTCGGTGGCGGGCCATTTCGTGGCGGAGGCGGCCTCCACCGGGATGGACATCTTCCGCGTGTTCGACGCCTTCAACTCCATCGACCAGATGCGCCCGGCCATCGCGGCGGTGCTCGAGGCCGGGGCGGTGGCCGAGGGGACGATCTGCTACTCGGGGAACCTGTCCAACCCGGCCGAGGACCTGTACACCCTCGACTACTACTTGAGGGTTGCCGAGGAGTTGGTCGATGCCGGGGTGCACATCCTGTGCATCAAGGACATGGCCGGACTGCTGCGGGCCGGCGCCGCCACCACGCTGGTGACCGCACTGCGTGAGCGCTTCGATGTGCCCGTGCATCTGCACACCCACGACACCGGCGGGGGCCAACTGGCCACCTACATGGCCGCCATCGAGGCCGGGGTGGACGCGGTGGACGCGTCCGCCCCTCCCCTGTCCGGGATGACCTCCCAACCGTCGATCGCCTCCGTCGTGGCCATGACCGACGACGCCGAGCGGGCCACCGGCCTCAGCCTCGACGCCATCGGCGACCTCGAGCCCTACTGGGAGGCGGTGCGCCGGGTGTACGCCCCCTTCGAGGCGGGCCTGCAGTCGCCGACCGGCACCGTCTACCGCCATGAGATCCCCGGCGGGCAGCTCTCGAACCTGCGGGCCCAGGCCCGGGCCCTGGGCCTGGGCCACCGCTTCGAGGAGGTGGAGAGGCTCTACGCGGCCTGCAACGAGCTGCTGGGGCGGCCCATCAAGGTCACGCCGTCGTCCAAGGTGGTAGGCGATCTGGCCCTGCACCTGGTGGCCTCGGGCGTGTCACCGGAGCAGCTGCTGGAGGACCCGGCCGGCGTCGACCTGCCCGACAGCGTCATCGGGTTCCTCCACGGCGAGCTGGGCACGCCGCCGGGCGGGTTCCCCGAGCCCTTCCGGTCGAGGGCGACGGAGGGCCGGTCGTGGACGCCGACCCACAAGGACCTCACTGAAGCCGACGTCGAGGGTTTGACCCGGAACCGGCGGGCCACCCTCAACCGGCTGCTGTTCCCCACGGTGTCGGCGTCGCAGGCCGAGAGGACGGACCGCTACGGCGACCTGTCGGTGCTGCCGTCGCTGCTGTTCTGGTACGGCCTCGACCCCCATGAAGAGGACGCCGCCGTCGTGCTGGGCCGGGGCGTGCGGCTGCTGCTGGGACTCCGCTCGATCAGCGAGCCCAACGACGAGGGCATCCGCATCGTCGGCTTCCGCGTGAACGGCCAGCCCCGCGACATCGACGCCCTCGACCGCAGCGTGGCCTCGGACCGTCCCGAGCACGCCCGGGCCGACCCGACCAAGCCGGGCCATGTGGCCGCACCGTTCCGGGGCGCGGTCAATGTGTCGGTGACGGCCGGCGACCAGGTCGCGGCGGGCGACACGGTGGCGGTGATCGAGGCCATGAAGATGGAGTCGTCGATCTCGGCGCCGGTGGCGGGCACGATCGAGTCCATCGCGGCTGCGCCGGGCGCCCTGCTCGAGCCCGGCGACCTGATCCTCGAGATCCGCCCCGCGGGCCGCGCCGCCAGCCCCGAGGTGGCGGACTAGCAGCGCTGACTCACCGTTCTGTGTGCAACGAAGCCGCTTCAGTCGGCATATCTGCTCACAGAACGCGTGGGGCTGGGGGTGCTGGCCGACCAAGGCGCAATCCAGTGGGCGATCAGCTGCGGGGCGCGAACCCGCCACTCCTCCTCGGTTATGGCGAAACGGTGATGGTCCTCCCACACCCCGTTGATCTCGACGTAGCGCTCGGCCAGACCCTCGTACCGCAGCCCGAGCTTCTCGACCACCCGCAGGCTGGACGAGTTGCGGGGCACGATGGAAACCTGGAGCCGGTGCAGCCGCAGCTCCTCGAAGGCGAAGCGGGCCGCCACCACCAGCGCCTCCGGGGTGTAGCCGTTGCCGCCGACGGCCTCGTCGATCCAGTAGCCGACGTAGCACGACTGGAACGGGCCCCGCTGGATGGACGACAGGTTCATCTCGCCCCGGAAGCACCGGTCGACGAACACGCCGAACCCGTAGCCGGTCCCCTGCTGGCGCTCGCGGCGGCGGGCCGCACAGCGGTCGGCGAACGCCCTCGGATCCTCAGCGGTGTCGGGTCGGCCCGGTATGGGCCGCGGCTCCCACCGCTTGAGCCGGTCGCGATTGCGCCGGCGCACCTCCCGCCATGCGCCGAAATCGTCCCGCGTCAACGGCCGCAGCAGCACTCGCCGCCCCAGCAGAGTACTCACGTCGGGGCACTCTAGCCGTGCTGTTGAGCCTCTAGAAGTCCGAGCGCCAGGCCGTCGAGCAGGTCCGACTCCGACACCAGACACTCCTCGAAGTCGAAGTACCGCATGATCCTCACCAGGATGCACACTCCGGCCACGATCACATCGGCACGGCCGGGGTGCAGCCCGGGATTGTGGACCCGATCGGCGAGGGTCTCGGTGGCCAGCGTGCGGAAGACGTCCTCGGCCGCGTCCTTCGACAGCCGGAAGTGGTGGATCCGGTCCCGGTCGTAGGGGTCGAGACCCAGCTCCACCGCCGCCACCGTTGTGATGGTCCCGGCGACGCCCACCAGCCGGCATTCCGAGCCGAGGGCGGGAATGGCCCGCACCGCGTCGTCGAGGTGCAACTCGGTCACCGACAGGCACGCCGAGAGTTCCTCGGGCCGGGGCGGGTCGTGGTGGACGTACTTCTCGGTGAGGCGCACGCTGCCGATGTCGAGCGAGAGCCCGTCGGTGCAGTCCTGAGCGCCGAACGACAGCTCGGTCGACCCGCCGCCGATGTCGACCACCAGGAAAGGGCCCTCGGCCGGGTCGAGCTCGCTGACCGCGCCCCGGAAGCTCAGGCTGGCCTCGTCGCGCCCGGACAGGACCTCCGGAGCGCTTCCCACCATCGCCTCCGCGGGCCCCATGAAGTCAGACCGGTTGGCGGCGTCGCGCACCGCGGAGGTCGCGATCACCCTCAGAGCCGAGGGGCGGTAGCGATCGATGGCCTCCCGGTAGTGCTCCAGGCATTTCAGGGTGCGCTCGACGGCGGCCGGGTCGAGGCGGCCGGCGGCGTCCACGCCCCGGCCCAAGCGGGTTATCTCCGAGCGACGCTCGAGGGCGGAGCCGCGGCCGTCGCTGATCAGCAGGCGGGTGGTGTTGGTGCCGCAGTCCACCACCGCCACCGGGCCGCGGGGCTCCACTTGCCCACTCACCCGACTCGCCGCAGCGACTCAGCCGCGGCAGGGCTGAGACGCTCGGCCACCCAGCGCCCGACCGGGTCGTCCCCGCCGGCCAGGTGCCACGCGTAGTGGGCGTGGAGGCACTTCACGCCCTGCCGCGTGCCGCCCACGCCGGCCGATGGCGTCGGACCCTCGTGGCCCTCGGGAACGGCCGCGTCGCGCTCGGCCGCGTAGCGGGCATGGGCCGCGGCCAGTTCCTCGGGATCCACGGCGGCCTCGGCGGCCCTCACGCCACCCTCGGACTCCAGGCTCCCGACCAGCCGGCGCAGCCGCTCGTCCACGAGCCAGTAGCGGGTGGGCATGGGCCGCCCGTCATCGAGGATGGGGGAATTGCGGATCACCGCCGGACCGCCCGAGCCGTTCCGCACGACCACCTCGAAGTCGCCGGCGGGCTCTCGGCCCAGCAGCTGCGTTACCTGTTCGTAGTCGCCGCCAGAGGTGGCGGTGGTCATCGACAGCCCAATGCGTACGACGCCGCTCGGCAGATTCGCCCCATGACGGCTCCGTTGAGTTGCCCGGCGCAGTCGCGCAACGTCGACTGCCTGACTGTGTACAAGCCATCGCAATTGACGACCGACTGTCTCGAGAGGCCGCTGATATCGGAATCGAGGGGTATTTCGACGGAGAGACCTCGGTCGCTGGTGGTGACCTCGGCGACGGTCACCAGCTCGCGAACGGCGATGACCTCAGAACGGGTGAGCACCAGCACGGGGCGCCTCTTCGATGCGATCTCAGTCCACCAGATCTCGCCGCGGTTCAATTCTCACTCCAGGTCAATTGTCACTCCAGGTCAATTGTCACTCCAGATCAACTGTCACTCCAGGCCTGGGCCTGCTCCCAGAAGTCGTCAGGCTGCTCGGGACAGCGCAGATAGGCCTGCCTGTCGGCCTCCGCCAGAGCGCTCCTGACCGACGCAGCAACGCCTTCCCGGGCCGCGGCGGAGATGTTCACATTGAGCCGGCGGGCCTGCTCGGCCAGTTCACTGTCCAACGTAAAGGTGGTGCGTACTGTCTCCATGATTTAACGCTAGCAGCAAACGATAGCTATGAGCAGTGGCGCGAACGTGCCCAATCCCGCTGATCAAGCAGCGAGAGCGATGATGACCACGATCACGATCAGGATGATCGCGAGGATCACCGGCACGAGGCGCTTCAGCACCGGGGCCCCGGCTACGTCCAGCAGGTCCACGGCCTCGACCTCTGCGGCGGGCTCCGCGACCGGTAACGGCTCGTCAGCGGCAGCTTCGGTGTCCGGTGCCGCCCCGGCTTCCCCGTCGGGAGCCGCCGGGGACTCGTCGGAGGCCACATCAGCGGCGACCAGCTCAGCGAGATTGTCGGCGAGTTGCCCCATCAGCTTGCGGCTCACGTCGGCCAGCACGCCCCGGCCGAACTGCGCGACCTTGCCGGTGATGGTGAGGTCGGTGTGGACGCTCACCCTCGTGGACGCCTCGGTCACGGCCTCGAGTGAGACCGTGATCTCCGCCGACGCGTTCCCCGCGCCGCGGGTGTCGCGCCCGCTGGCCGACATCAGCAGCCGGTGGGCGGCGTCGTCGCGCTCGGTGAACGATGCCTTGCCCTTGTACTGGGAGGTGATCGGCCCGACCTTGACCTTGACCAGGCCCTCGTGGACGTCGCCGTCGCTGCCGGTGAGCTGGGCGCCAGGCAGGCACGGCGCGATCCGTTCCACGTCGGTGAGGACCTCCCACACCGCGCCGATCGGGTGGCCTACCTCGAATGAGTCGTTCAGCTCCATTTGCGCAGGTCCTCCAGCGTGTCGATGTCGGCGGGATTCCCCTCGCAGGGTATCGCCCGCACCAATTCCGGTCTGCGGCGCATCAGCACCCGACCGCCCTCGTCGCCGGTCAGGGGCAGATAGCTCCACAGGGCGGCGCCGATCCGCACCGGGGGTCGGCGGGCGCCGTCGAAGTCGCCAACCGCCAGGTCGCAGTCGGCGTTCCCCACTGCCGCCCATGCCTCCGCAGGCACGCCGGGCTGGTCGGCGCACCCGAACACCACCGCCCGGTGCCCCCGAGACCCCGCGTAGCTCACCGCCGCAGCCAGCGACGTGGCCTGACCCTGCTCCCAGGCCTCGTTGTGCAGCACCGTCACCTCTTCGGGCAGCACCTCCAGCAGGTCGACAGCCCCCATGACGACGATGGTCTCGTCGAGGTCGGCGGCCAGGGCCGAGTCCACCGCCCGGCGAACCAGCGGCACGCCGCCCACCTCGCACAGCAGCTTGTGGCGCTCCCCCTCGAAGCGTTCGCCGGCCCCCGCAGCCAACACGACGGCTGCCACACCCAGCCGACGGTCCTCGCCATGCTCGCCGTGCTCGCCGGTCACCACACCAGTCTGCCCGCCACCGGTGCCTCCAACACCAGGAGCGAGCGAGAACAGCCGAGTCCAGCCGGTGACACCGCCGCCGGTTGCGCGGCGTAGTGCAATGACGTTACACTAGAAGTCACGCAAGTGCCGGAGCACCACCCCACCGGTCTCCAAACGGCGTGGGGGTGGCACTCCGACACTTCGCATTAGCACATGTAGTTTCATGTTTTGCAACGTGAGTCCGGCCACGGCCCGCCGGATTAGTCGTGGATGGGGCCGGTGGTGGTGGAGAGGCCTTCGGCCTTGCGTCCGGTGCGCAGCGAGATGATCTCCGAGACGATGGAGACCGCGGTCTCCTCGGGGGTGGCTGCCCCGATGTCGAGCCCGATGGGTGAGCGCAGGCGGGCCAACTGCTCGTCCGTTACCCCGGCCCCGACCAGGCGGCGGGTGCGGTCGTCGTGGGTGCGGCGACTGCCCATCACGCCGATGTAGCCGACGTCGGTGGCCAATGCCGAGGTGATGGCGGGCACGTCGAACTTGGCGTCGTGGGTGAGCACGCACACTGCGTCGCGGGGCCCCAGGCCGGTCCCGACCTCGTCCAGCAGCCGGTCGGGCCACGACACCACGACCTCGTCGGCCATCGGGAACCGCTTGCCGGTGGCGAACACCGACCGGGCGTCGCACACCGTGACCCGGTAGCCGAGCACCTTCGCCACTCTGGCCAGAGCCGCGGTGAAGTCGACCGCGCCGAAGATCAGCATCCGGGGCGGCGGGGCGAACGACTCCACGAACACCGCCACCTCCTCGCCATGAGTCTCGCCCTGCTCGGAGTACTCGCCCCGCTCGGAGTAACGCCGCAGCCCGGAGCGGCCCGCCACAAGCTCGCCGCGGGCGTCGCGCTGCACGGCCCGGTCGAGACCCGGCGCGCCCAGCGAGCCGACGGTCCTGGCTCCCTCCGGGCGCACCAGCATCTTGGCGCCCGTTCCGGGACCATCGACCACGGTGGCCAGCGCCGCGGGCGACTCTGCGGCGAGGTCTGCGCTGAGTTCGTCGAGAATCGGATCCCACTCCAGCGGCTCCACGAACAGGTGGATGGTCCCGCCGCAGGTGAGCCCCACGGCGAAGGCCTCGTCGTCGCTGTAGCCAAAGGTGACGATACGCCGGTCACCGGCGGCGATCACCTCCAGGGATTCGGTGACCACCGCGCCCTCCACGCAGCCGCCCGACACCGAGCCGACCACCTCGGCGTCCGCGGTCACCGCCATCGCCGCGCCCGGAGCCCGCGGCCCGGAGCCCTCAAGGTCCACGACCCGGGCCACCGCGGCCCGCTCCCCGGCCAGCCGCCAGCGATCCAGGTCGGCGAGGATCTCCTTCACGGTCCCGCCCCGACAAGCGCCGGTCCGGCGGCTAGTGCATCGCCCCGCGGCCGGGAACTTCGACCGGTCTCGGTGAGGAGGAGCTCGGCCAGGCGCTCCAGCGACTCCAGGTTGTGCCCCTCCACGAAGTCGTCGACATTGGGCAGGGCCGCGGCCATCCCCCGGGCCAGGGGCGCGTAGCCCGGCGACGCCTTGAGCGGATTGACCCACACAACCCGGTGGGCCACCCTGCGCAGCCGCTGCATCTGCTCGGCCATCTCCGCCGGGTCGCCTCGATCCCAGCCGTCGGAGAGGATCACCACCACCGCGCCGCGAGCCATCCCCCGGCAGCCCCACTCGTCGTTGAAGGCACGCAGACCCCAGCCGAGGCGGGTGCCGCCGCTCCAGTCGGGCACCGCGGCCGACGCAGCTCGCATGGCCCGGTCCGGATCACGCGACGACAACTCCCGGGTGAGCCGGGTGAGCCGCGTGCCGAGAGCGAAGGCCTCGACGCGGCTGCGGCCCGCGACCGCGGCGTGGACGAGCCGCAGCAGAGCCCGGGCGTAACGCTCCATCGAGCCCGACACGTCCAGCAGCAGGACCAGGCGCCGGGGCCTGCGGCCGCTGTCGCGGCGGTGCATGCGCATGGGCTCGCCCCCCGAGCGCATGGCGGCCCGTACCGTGCGCCGCACGTCCAGGCGACCCCGGCACGACCGGGTCGGCTCGAGACGGCGGCTGGGCCTGGTCTGGCCGCTGAACCTGAGCCGCTCCATCAGCCGGCGGGCCTCCTCGAGCTCGGAGTCGGTGTAGTCGGCGAAGTCCTTGGCCGAGAGCGTCTCGGTGGCGCTGTACCGAACAGTGATCACATCGGAGTCGCGGCCGGGCTCCTCCTCGTCGGTGGCCGCGTCGTCTCCGTCGTCGACCTGAAGCATCACCGGGACGCTCACCGCGGTGGTGGGTGAGACCGTGCCCAGGGGCTTTCCCAGCCAGTAGGCCCCGAAGACGGCGTCGTACACGCCGACGTCCTCGAAGCGGTGGACCAGCGCGCACCGGCCGGCCCAATACAGCGACGCTCGGCTGCCGACGTCGCAAACCGACAGTGCTTCCGAGTACAGCAGCGCAGAGGTGAGCGAGACCTCGAGGCCGGCCCGGCGCAGCGCGCCCGCGAATCCCACAGCCACATCGATCGGATCGGCGCCAGCTTGTGGCGGAGTCATGCGACAGCCCACGAGCGAACGAAGGCCCGCCGGGTCGCAGCGGGGTGATTCCCGCTCTTGTTCGCTCCGCTCACGGGCCGCTCGGGCCACGGCCTCGCCGGCTTCACAGCGAAGGTTCTCATCGCCCGCTTCCTGTCCGCTCGACCTCAGGCGCTGCGGGCGGCTGCAGCCTCGGTCACGATGCCGGCCAGGTCATGCTCGATTACCCGGTCGCGGTCCTCGCGGTACTTCAGCAAGGCGCCCAAGGTCGCCGACGCGTTGGCCAGGTCGAGCTTGGCCCCGCCGAGGAGGCTCAAGGCACGGGCCCAGTCGATGGTCTCAGCCACTCCGGGGGGCTTGTAGAGGCCGACGCCGCGGATGGCGGCCGCGGCGTGGGCCACCTCCCGCGCCAGGGTGTCGGCCACCTCCGGGGCCCGCAGCCGGATGATCTCCGCCTCACGCTGCGCGCCGGGATGCGACACCCAGTGGTACAGGCAGCGCCGCTTGAGGGCGTCGTGCACGTCGCGGGTGCGGTTGGAGGTGATGACCACCACCGGCGGATCGACCGCCGCGAACGTGCCCATCTCGGGGATGGTTATCGAGTAGTCCGACAGCACCTCGAGCAGGAAGGCCTCGAACTCGTCGTCGGAGCGGTCGACCTCGTCCACCAGCAGCACCGGGGGCGGGCCGTCGCCGGCCTCGATCGCCTCCAGCAGAGGCCGGCGCACCAGGAAGCGCTCGCTGTACAGCTCGTCGGCCAGGCCGGCCTCGTCGGCGCCGCGGGCCCGCCCGGTGGCCTCCATCGTCCGTAGGTGCATCAGCTGGCGGGCGTAGTCCCACTCGTAGACGGCCTGGGCGGCGTCGATGCCCTCGTAGCACTGCAGCCGGATGAGCCGCCCGCCGCCCCAGTCGGCGATCACCTTGGCCACCTCGGTCTTGCCCACGCCGGGCTCGCCCTCCAGAAGCAGCGGGCGGCGCAGGCGCAGGGCCAGGTACACGGCGGTGGCCAGAGCCTCGTCGGGCAGGTAGGCGTTGTCGCGGAGTCCCTGCCACACGTCGTCCACGCACGACACGGAGCGCAGGTCGACGGCCGCCATCGGACCGATCATAGAGGCGGAGCCGACGGGTGCCGTCCTCGCGTCGGCCGCACCAGGGCCGGTACGAGTCGCAGCGATGGGCCACGCGGATCTCCTGATTCGCCCGCCCGGCGCCGCATCGCTTCCGTTAGGCGGGAACCGCGGCTGTCGGCAGGTTCTGCAGCTCCGCGCCGATACTCTCCTCGGCAACTGCAAGGTCGAACTGCGTCTGGAGGTTCAGCCAGAACTGGGCCTCGACGCCGAACCAGTGGCCGAACCGCAGAGCCGTGTCGGCACTCACGGATCGCTTGCCGGCAATGATCTGTCCCACGCGGTTCGGCGGCACACCGATCTTGCGGGCGAACTCGGTCGGGGCTATGCCCAACTCCTCCAGTTCGTCCTTGAGGATCTCTCCGGGATGGACCGCTCGCTTGAACATGTCACAGTCTCCTTGCTAGTGGTAGTCCACGATCTCGACATCGGTTGGTCCCCGTTCGTCGGACCAGGTGAAGCAGATACGCCACTGCCGGTTGATCCGGATGGAGTGCTGGCCCTTCCTCCCAGCCCGGAGAGTCTCCAGCACCCCCCGGAAGGCCCACCGAATCGCTATTGCGCGAAGTAGGGGGCCAGGGCCTCCGCGAGGTCCTCGGGGGCGCGCACCGGCTTGCCGTCGTTGTCGGTGATGGCGGCCCGCAACTCCTGGCGGGCAACCACCTCTCCGTCGCGAACCAGACGCTGGCGCCACGTCGACGACGCCCGCCGCAACTCCACGACCTCCGTCTCCACCGTCACGGTGTCGCCGGCATGCACCGGGCGGTCGAACGACGTCTGGATGCGGTTCACCACGAACCGGAATCCACGGGCCGCGAAGGACTCCAGATCCATCCCGACCTGCTCCAGCAACTCCACCCTCCCGGTCTCGAAGAACTGGATGTACGCGGAGTGGTTGAGATGGCCGTAGGGGTCGAGCTCGTAGAAGCGGACCTTGACGTCGAACCGATGAGCGGGCACAGCCCACAGGCTAGGAACCATGACGGCGGAGACCGACCGCGGACCCGTCGCGTCCTTCGACTCACGCCTCCCAGAGGTACGACAGGGGCAGCGCCAGGATCCGGTCGGCGAGCCGGTGGGGGCGCGGCCCGGTGTGGAGCACGATGCCAAGTTCGAAGCGGTCGCCGACAAGGTCCCTCAGCCATGCCAGCCATCTGGCGTCGGCCGGGCGGACAGTGGCGCCCGCCTTCGTCTCCACCGCGATGATGCGCCCGTCGGGACGCTCGATGAGCAGGTCGATCTCGCGGCCGCGAGAGTCGCGGTACTGGCAGAAGCGCACCCCCGACTTCGAGGCGGAGGCCTGCCGCCGCAGTTCATTGAAGACGAACGTCTCGTGCAGCGGACCGCGCTCGGAAGCGGCGGGGTCGCTCAGGGACTCCGCGCCGACACCCAGCACGGCCGCGGCCAGGCCGGTGTCGGTGACGTGAATCTTGGGCCTTCGCTTGGCCCGGGTGGCGCTCCCGGTCGCCCAGCCCTCCAGCCGAACCGCCAGGTGGGCCATCTCCAAGTACGACAGGTAGTCGGCCGTGGTCTCGATGCTGCCGAAACCGACGTCTCGGTGAAGATCCTGCATGACGAGCTCTCCGGAGGTGCGAGCCGCGACGGCGCGCAGCAGGCGGGGCAGTTCGGTGGACCGCCTCGCTCCGGTCAGCTCGACTATGTCACGGGTGACGGCAGTGTGGAGGTAGGCACGGAACCAGAGCCCGCGGTCGCCGTCGCCCAGCCCGACCGCCTCCGGGTATCCGCCCCGGCAAATCCGCCCGGCGTACCCGGACCGGGTGACTGCCGACGGCGGGCACCGCAGCAATCCGGAGTGCTCGGTGGCCGCTGCCCGCCGCGGCACCGCGAGCAGCCGAGCCAGCAGCCCGCCGGCCCGACCCTCAATCTCGGCTTCCGAGAACGGCGCCAGCTCGAAGAACACCGCCCGTCCCGCCAGAGACTCCGACAGGACCGGCACATGCAGGAAGCCGGCCGAGCCGGTGAGCAGGAACTGGCCGGGCGCACGGTCCGCATCGACGGCCAGCTTCACCGCCCGAACCAGGTCTTCGCCGCCCCGCTGCACCTCGTCGATGACGACTGGCCTCACCGGATCGGCCACGAACCCGGTCGGGTCGTCGAGGACCAGCGGCAGCAGGGCCGGCTCGTCCAGGCTGAGAAATGTCCCGTCGCCGGCGACCTGGCGGGCCAGCGTCGTCTTGCCCGACTGCCGCGGCCCCTGAAGGACCACAACCCGGAAGGTGTCCATGGCCCGTCGAACGGCCGGCTCCATCGCCCGCGGCCGTATGGCGTGGTCGATCATTGCGGAGTGCCTCCAGACGTGAGGGGGCGCTGTTGCCGCACTCTTACTAATAGTTTTGCCTGATATCTGCTAGTAGTTTTACCCTATAGCTAACTGTGATATTATCCATAGATCGGTGGATGTCTTCCTAGGGCACTACTGATGGCGTCGCCTCTAGTGGTCTTGACGAGTGAGGGCTTGGCGTCGAACATCGCCCTCGCCAGTTCGGCCCTCTAGCGATCCACGGGCTCCGACACGCAGCCCTCCAGACCCATCACCGCGTAGACCTCGGTTCCAGGCTCCACGTAGGGCCCGAAGCAGAGCGCTTCGCGCCGCACCCCGTCGTCGCTGGTCCGCCTGGCGATCTCACCCTCGAGGGCATCGATCCGGGCGTCGAGTTCGGCGCCGACGCTCTCGGCCTCCTCCTGCTGGGCGTTCTGGTCCATCCAGGTTCGTACCGACGACGCTCCCAGCAACACGGCTGCGACCACCATGGCCACACCCAGACCCGCCAGCAACAAGCGGTGCCACCAGACCGACTTCATTGCGAATCGACCGCCTGTTGGTTGGTTCCCAGCGCCAGCGCAGCCCGGCCGCCATAGGAGGCCTCATCGCCCAGTTGCTCCTCGATGCGCAGCAACTGGTTGTACTTGGCCACCCGGTCGCTGCGAGCCGGGGCCCCGGTCTTGATCTGCCCGCAGTTGGTGGCCACCGCAAGATCGGCGATCACGGTGTCCTCGGTCTCACCGCTACGGTGCGACATCACCGCTCCATACCCGCCGCGGACGGCCAACTCGACGCAGTCAAGGGTCTCAGTGAGCGAGCCGATCTGGTTGACCTTCACCAGAATCGCGTTGGCCACACCGCCTCGCATCCCCCGGGACAGCCGCTCGGAGTTGGTGACGAACAGGTCGTCGCCCACCAACTGGACACGCTCCCCCACCGCGGCTGTGAGCTCCGCCCAACCGGTCCAGTCCTCCTCGCCCATGCCGTCCTCCACCGACAGGATCGGGTACTCGCCGCACAGGCGCTCCAGCGCGGCGACCATCCCGGTGGAGTCCAGCGTCCGGCCCTCGCCGGCCAGCACGTACCGGCCCTCTTCGAAGAACTCGGTGGACGCCACGTCAAGCGCGAACCCGATGTCCTGGCCCAGCGCCAGGCCGGTGCGCCCGGTCGCCTCAGCCAGCAGGGCCAGCGCCTCGGAGTTCGACTCGAGGTTCGGAGCGAACCCCCCCTCGTCGCCGAGACCGGTGGACAGGCCCCCGCTCTTCAGTACCGCCGACAGTTCGTGATAGATCTCGACGCCCCAGTGCAGCGCCTCGGAGAAGGACGCGGCACCTACCGGGACCACCATGAACTCCTGGAAGTCGATGTTGTTGCCGGCGTGGGCGCCGCCGTTGAGCAGGTTGAGCATCGGCACCGGAAGCATGTGGGCGTCGGCGCCGCCGACGTGGCGCCACAGCGGGACCTCGAGTTCGGCGGCCGCGGCCCGGGCGGTGGCCAGAGACACGCCGAGGATGGCGTTGGCGCCCAACCGGCCCTTGCCGTCAGTGCCGTCGGCCGCGATTAGCGCTCCGTCCACGGCCCGCTGATCGGCCGCGTCGAGACCCCGCACGGCGTCGGCCAGTTCGCCGGCGGCGTTGGCGACCGCCCTGAGCACGCCCTTGCCGCGCAGGCGGCTGCCGCCGTCGCGAAGCTCGACCGCCTCGAATGCGCCCGTCGACGCACCCGACGGCACCATGGCCCGGCCGCTCGCCCCCGAGTCCAGCGCGACATCGACCTCCACCGTGGGATTGCCGCGCGAGTCGAACACCTCGCGAGCACGCACTGCTGTAATGAGACCCACCGGCGAACCTCCGGTCGTTGGCGACGCCGCGCCGCGCCGGCTCGGCATCAACTTCGGGCGCCGCTCCGTCCAAGTCCCTCGGCGTCCGTCGGTGCGGACGGAAATCCTAGCCGACGGAAGCGCATCGCAGGCACCTCACCGGCGACCCCGCGTTCGTCACGCGCCCCGCGGCGTTCTGTGTGCAGTCTCCCGGCCATATGACGGGTTTCTGCACACAGTCCGCCATGGGGCTATCGCGCGGCCTCTGCTCCCATCTGCTGCTCCGCTTGGCGATAGTGGCGCTGGGCGCGCTCGGTGGCCGACCTGAGAGCATCCTCGGGATCGACCTTCAGACGCCGGCCCAGCTCCACCGCAGCCAGCAGCAATCCACCGAAGCTGCGCTCGCTGCGGTCGGCTCGAAGCTCCGCCAAGGCCCGCTCGGTCTCGCCGAAATCGCCTTGGGGACCGTCGCCGGCGAGGAGCCCGGCCGCGGCGGCCCGCTTCTGCACCTTCACCGCCGACAGCAGGGCGGGGAGCGTCGGCGGGATGCCGTCCATCACCGAGCCCCATCCCTTCTCCTGGAGCTTGATGGCGTCCCAGTTCGCCCGCACCGTGTCGGCGTCCGAGGCCTCCACATCCCCGAAGACGTGGGGGTGGCGGGCCACCAGCTTGCGGTGAACCTCCCGGGCCACGTCCGCGATGTCGAAGGCGCCCCGCTCCGAGGCAAGATGGGCTTGGAACCAGACCTGGTAGAGCAGGTCGCCCAGCTCCTCGCACAGGTGCCGGTCGAGATCCTCGATGTCGGCGCCTCCGCCGGCCTCGGCGCCGGCCCGGGCGTCGAGGGCCTCCAGCGTCTCGTAGGTCTCCTCCAGGAGATACCGCCGCAGGCTCGAGTGGGTCTGCTCGCGGTCCCACGGGCACTGCTCGCGCAGGATCTGCACCAGATCGTCGAGCTGCAGGATCGCGCTGATCAAGCCCTCATCGGCATCCGCGTCGCCGCCCAAACACAAGCCCTCATCGGCACTGTCCACGTCCACGCAGCCCAACTCCCGGTCAGCCGGGTGGCTCCAGGACCACCCGGAACTCCTCGGGATTCCAGTATCCGTAGCGTTCATCGATCCGTACCTGAGCTGCGTAGCTCAACACGACGGTCTCCTGCAGATTGACCAGCAACTGCTCTCGCTCGGCCTGCACCGCGATCTGAGCTCGCTCGGCTGCCGCCAACTCCGCGTCCTCGGCCATGACGGCCAGCCGTTCGGCGTCGAGTTGGGGATGGTTCTCCGGTGTCGCCGGCCCCGAACTGATCACCTCGATCACATGGAAGCCGAACTGGGACTCGGCCACCACAGCCTCGCCGGGCTCGGCGGCGTAGGCGGCCGTCTCGAAGGGCGCCACGAACGAGCCCTCGACCACACACCCGAGATCCCCTCCCAGCGATCCGCTGCCCGGATCGAGGGAGAGCTCGATGGCCAGGAACCCGAACTCCTCTCCGGCGTCGAGGAGGGCCAGAACGGCGTCCGCCTCCGCCTGCGACTCGACGAGGATGTGCCTGGAACACAGATGACGCAGAGGACCGGCGATCGGCGCACCGGGCACCTCGCGCTCGGTCCACTCCAGCGCGGCGAGGACGATCGCCCGCTGGTGGACGGCGACATCGCCGCCGCCGGCGCCGGGGACGAAGGTGGGATCCGCCTGGGTCATCTCAGCGACCGCTCGCGCCTCATGCTCGTTCGACACGGCAATCCCCCGTTCGGCCAGCTCCAGCTCCACCGCCGAGAAGAACACCCAGTCGCTGAGCCATAGGGCGGCCGTCTCGCGGGGCGCCCGCGACGCGTTGTCGGGATCTGTCGTGGCCAGATAGTCGTCCAAGTCGTCGACCGTGTACTCCACCCCGGCGACCTCCGCAGCCACCTCCGTGGAAGCTCCACAGCCGGCCGCCAGGAACAAGACCGTCGCCGCGCCGGCGCCGACCGCTGCGATGGGGCGAACGAGGCTCACGAGGTCTGAACCCTAGCGTCGCTGGGCGGGTCGGCTGGTTCCCCGCTCCTGTTCGCTGCGCTCAGCGGCCGCTCGGGCCCGGGGCCTGGCAGGCTCGGCCTCTGTCACGACGTCGGTCAGCAGCGCCACGACCTGGTCGATCACCGGACCGGCGTCGGCCCTGAGCGGAACGTGCAGCTCCCGGGAATCCTCCTTCAGGATGGCTCGGTCGCCGTAGAGCCGGCGCAGCCGCACCCGGCGGCTGGCCGGCAGGTCCACCGGAGCGAGACGCGCCGCGTACCGCTCCGCCGACAGCGCACCCCCGCCACGGCGGGTGACCACCACCTCCGACACACCGGCCTGGAGGCATTCCACTCGCAGCCTGCCGATGGACAGCAGGGACTCGGCCGGCTCGGGAACGGGGCCGAACCGGTCGCTCCACTCGACCCGGATGTCGTCCAGCTCCGCTTGCTCGGTCACGGAGGCCAGCCGGCGGTACGCCTCGAGGCGGGCCGCTTCCCGGCTGATGTAGGTGGCCGGTATATGAGCATCGACGGGCACCTCGATGCTCACCTCGGGCGGCTCCGGGATCGTCTCGCCCCGCAACTCGGCGACCGCCTCGTTGACCAGCCGGCAGTACAGGTCGTACCCGACCGCCGCGATGTGCCCCGACTGGGCCTCGCCCAGCAGGTTGCCGGCGCCGCGAATTTCGAGGTCGCGCATGGCTATCCGGTAGCCCGACCCGAGCTGCGTGGCTTCGCCGATGGTCTTGAGCCGCTCGTAGGCGTCCTCGCTGAGGACGCTGCCGGTCGGGTGGAACAGGTAGGCATAAGCCCTCCGGCCAGCGCGGCCCACCCGGCCCCTGATCTGGTGCAGCTGGCCCAGGCCCAGCCGGTCGGCCCGGTCCACCACCAGGGTGTTGACCGTGGGCATGTCGATGCCCGACTCGATGATGGTCGTGCACACCAGCACGTCGTAGCGGTAGTCGGCGAAGTCGAGCACGACACGCTCCAGCGTGCCCTCGTCCATCTGGCCGTGAGCCACCGCCACCCGGGCCTCCGGGACCAGGGAACGCACCCGCTCGGCGGCATGCTCGATGTCGGCCACCCGATTGTGGACGTAGAAGATCTGCCCCTCGCGCAGCAGCTCGCGTCTGATGGCCTCGGCCACAGGCCGGTCAGCATGCTCCCCGACGTAGGTGAGGATGGGCTGGCGATCGGCGGGAGGGGTGTCCAGCAGTGACATGTCGCGTATGCCGGTCAGGCTCATCTCCAACGTCCTCGGAACCGGTGTCGCCGTGAGGGTGAGCACGTCCACGTCCGCCCGCATCGACTTGATCGCCTCCTTGTGGCGGACCCCGAAGCGCTGCTCCTCATCGATGACCAGCAGCCCCAGCCGCTTGAAGTTCACGTCGGCGGACAGCATCCGGTGGGTGCCCACCACCACATCCACCTCGCCCGCGGCGAGTCCCCGAAGCACCTCCCGAATCTGCCGAGAGGTCAGGAAGCGGCTCAGGGTCTCCACTCTCACCGGGAACGGTGCGCAACGGTCCCTAAACGTCTGGGTGTGCTGCTGGGCCAGCAGCGTGGTGGGCACCAGCACCGCGACCTGGTAGGAGTCCTGCACCGCCTTGAACGCGGCCCGCACCGCGATCTCGGTCTTGCCGAAGCCCACGTCCCCCACGATCAGGCGGTCCATGGGCACAGACCGCTCCATGTCGGCCTTGACGTCGCCGATGGCCTGCAACTGGTCGCGTGTCTCGGAGTATTCGAAGGAGTCCTCCAACTCTCGCTGCCACGGAGTGTCGGACCCGAAGGCGCGGCCGGCCGTGGTCATCCGCTTCTGGTAAAGGACCACCAGCTCCTGGGCCACCTCAGCCACGGCCCGGCGCACCCGGCTCTTAGTCGCGCACCAGTCGGAGCCCCCCATGCGCGACAGCGTCGGCGCCTCGCCGCCGGTGTAGTGGCGGATCGAGTCGATCTGGTCGGAGGGCACATAGAGCCGGTCGCCGCCCCGGTAGGCGAGCAGCAGGTACTCGCGCTCATGGCCGCCGATGGCCCGGCACACCATGCCCTCGAACCTGGCAACCCCGTGATGCTGGTGAACCACGAAGGCGCCCGGCGTGAGGTCGGCAAGGAAACGGCGCTGGTCCCGCGATCGGACTCTGGGAGGTCGGTGGGTGCGCCGTCGGCCCGTCACGTCGGTCTCGGCCAGCACGGCCAGCTTGATGTCGGGAAGCACCGCGCCCCGGTCGAGATTGGCGTCCAACGGCTCGACGGGGGCCCCGTGGTCGGCCAGAAGAGCGCTCAGCCGATCCGCCGTCGAGTCCGGAGCGGCCAGCATGACCCGGTATCCGTCGGCCACCAGGTCGCGCAGGCGCGCTGCCAGCGACTCGATGCTTCCATGGGCACGGTCCCAGCCGGACGCGGCGAGAACCTGCGTGCCAGGCGAGTCGGGCGCGGCGGGAAGCATCCAAACGGGCGCGGTGACGCCGCCGAGAAGGCCGTCGAAGCCTCCGTGCAATCGGGGCACCCCGGCCGCGTCGGTGCCCCAGGTCTTGGCCAAGCCGGCCGCCAGGTCTGCCTCCTCGGCCAGGACCTCCTCGGCCCTGTCACCGAGCCGTCGGGGTTCGACCAGAACCACCGCCCCGTCGTCGGACACCAGATCGGGTACCACCGCGAGCCGCTCGACCAGCCAGGGCCACCACGACTCCATGCCCTCGAAGAGCGCGCCGTCGGCCAGGCGATCCCACTGTTCGCGGCCCCAGGGCTGGCTCGCCACCAGGGACGCGGCCCGCCTGCGCATAGCCGCATCAGGTCGCAGCTCCCGGGCCGGATACACCTCCACCTGCTCCAGTGACGCAACAGAGCGCTGGTCGCCCACTGAGAACTCGGCGATCCTGTCCACATCGTCTCCCCAGAAGTCGACGCGAACCGGCCCGGCCGCCGTCGATCCGAAGACGTCGACGATCGAGCCCCGCACCGCCATCTCCCCGCGGTGCTCCACCTGGTGCTCACGCCGGTATCCGAACTCCGACAGGCGTCGCACGAGTTCGAACTGGTCGAGGGTGTCTGCGCGGTGCACCGTGATCGGCGCGGTTGCCGCTTCCGGGTCCACGAACTGGGCCAGCGCCCGGGCCGACACGACCACCACGGCCGGCCGGTGCTGTCGATCCTCCGCCATCCGGTACAGCACCCGGCAGCGGCGGCCCATCGTCTCGACCGAGGGACTGACCCTCTCGAAGGGCAGCGTCTCCCAGGCGGGCAACTCCTCAACCTCGCCGGGCCCCAGGAAGGCGGTCAGGTCCGCGGACAGGGTCTCGGCCTCGCGGCGCGTCGGCACCGCGACCAGCAGAGGCCGCCGACCCGACGCTGCGCTGAGTCCGGCCACCGCCATGGCCCGAGCCGCCTCGGGTGCGGCCAATGAGGCCGTGCGCCGGCCCAGCAGAGACAGGAGCGCGGGATGCTCGGCCAGATGCGGCAGCAACCCGCTCATGCCGTCCATGCTCCGAGGCGTCCCGGCCACAACAGCCATCAGGGCGCGTTGAAGCGGTCGGGCGCCACAGTCACTCAGGGTGCGTTGAAGCGGTTCATGGTGGATTCGAGGCCGTGTTCGAGGAAATGCTCGATCGCGTCGGCGGCCCGCTCCACGGTCGCGTCCAACTCGGCTCTCTCCGTCCGGCCCGGCCGCTTGAGCACGTAGTCGCCCCCTCTGGGCGTGTCATCGGGCCGACCGACGCCGATGCGCACCCGCGTGAAGGCGTCGCTGCGCAGGTGCGCACGGATCGACTGCAAGCCCTTGTGCCCGGCGATTCCCCCGCCGGTCTTGACCTTGAGGCGCCCCACGGGCAGATCCAACTCATCGTGCACGACGACGAGTTTGCTCAAGTCCCTGATCCTGAAACGGCGCACGAGCGGTCCGACCGCCCGGCCGGACTCGTTCATCCACGTGACAGGGGCAGCCGCGGCTACCCGGCGCTCAGCCAGACGCAACTCGCACACCAGGGCCTGCTGGCGGCGGGCCCGGCGCAACCGCCCGCCCTGGCGCAGCACGAACTCGTCCACCACCCAGCGACCTGCGTTGTGCCGGGTGCGGGAGTACTGGTCACCGGGGTTGCCCAGACCCACTACCAGCAAGTCGGCCGAGGAGCCGGAGCGCGAGCCTATGGCCACCAGAAAGCGCGCCGGCCGGTCTCAGGACTCTTCTTCGTCCTCGACGGCCTCTTCGTCCTCGGCGGCCTCGCCCATGACGATGAGCGCCTCCGCCGCATCCTCCTCGGCCTTCATCTGGCGCAGGTACTCCTTGGTGGAGCGGGTGATCAGGCCCACCGCGAAGGTGGCGTCGGCGTCGCCGGCCGGCGTCACCCCGGCGGGCAGGTCGATGTCGCTCACCCGCAGCGACGATCCGACCTCCAGGTCGCTGACGTCCGCGGTGACCTCGACGGGGATGTCGGCCGGCTTGGCCAGCACCGGCAGGTGGTGCATCACCTGGTCGACCATCCCGCTGGCCTGGGTGACCTTCTTGGCCTCGCCGGTGAGGATGAGAGGAACGTCGACCTCCACCTCCTGGTCGGGATCTATCCGCAGGAAATCCACGTGGAGCACGTCGCGGCGGACCGGGTGGCGCTGGAGGTCCTTGACGATGGACAGCTGCCGGCCGCCTTCGACGTCGAGCGTTATCAGGGCGTTCAGCCCGGCCTCGGTGTTCAGTGCGACCCGCAGGTCGGTCTTGTCCACCGACACCGTCAGCGGCTCCGAGCCCATGCCGTAGACCACCGCGGGAACACGGCCGGAGCGGCGCAGCCGGCGGCTGGGACGGGTGCCGAGCTCGCGGCCGGTCACGACCTTCACCAGGTTCATAGCCATCGGATCGAGGCTACCGCTTCCCGCTCTCGTTCGCTGCGCTCACGGGCCGCTCGGGCCACGGAGCAGGCGCCGATCGCGGATCGACAGCACGTCACTACACTCACGGGCCGCTCGGGCCACCCTCCCGCTCTCGTTCGCTGCACTCACGGGCCGCTCGGGCCCAGGGGCCTCGCAAGCTCGGCCTCCGGCGCTAGACGAGGTTGTTTCCGCCGAATATCTCGCTGACCGACGTGTCCTCGAACACCGCCGAGACAGCCCTGGCCACGATGGGCGCCACCGACACCACCTGGAGCTTCGAGAACTGCTTGCGGGGCGTCAGCGGCAGTGTGTCGGTGCAGACGACCAAGTCGATGACCGAGTCTCTCAGGCGCTCCACCGCCGGCCCCGAGAACACCGCGTGGGTGGTGGCCGCGATCACCCGGCTGGCCCCGTTGGCGGCCAGCAGTTCGGCCGCCGCCACGATCGTGCCGCCGGTATCGATCATGTCATCGACGATCACGCAGGTGCGGCCGCTGACCTCACCCACGATCTCCTTGGCCGACACCTCGTTCTTTGCGTTCTGGCGGCGCTTGTGGACGATGGCCAAGTCGGCGTGGAGGAGGTTGGTGTAGCGCTCGGCCACCTTCACCCGTCCCGCGTCGGGCGACACGATCACCAGGTCCTCGCCTCTGAGGGACTGCAGGTACTCGAGAAGCACGGGCATCGCGGTGAGGTGGTCGACCGGACCGTCGAAGAACCCCTGGATCTGACCGGAGTGCAGGTCCACCGACAGGAGTCGCTTCGCTCCCGCAGCCAGGAACAGGTCGGCCAGCAGCCGGGCTGAGATGGGCTCGCGCCCCGAGGCCTTCCGGTCCTGGCGGGCGTACCCGTAGAACGGCGCCACGACGGTGATGCGCTTGGCGGAGGCCCGCTTGGCCGCATCCACCATCACTAGATGCTCCAGGATGGCGTCGTTGATGGAGCCGCCCTCCCACTCGGCGTGGGAGCCGACGATGAAGGCATCGCAGCCCCGGATGGACTCGCCGTAGCGCACGTGGATCTCGCCGTTGGCGAAGTTCTCGATGTGGCTCGTGCCCAACTCGACGCCGAGTTCCTTGCACACGCTCTCGGCGAAGGCCTCGCTCGACCGCCCCGACACTATGCGGAGCACCTTGTGGGTCTGCTGCTTCATGGCGACCGGCATTGTAGGACGGCCAGCAGGCAGCGCGGAGATGCGAGAGGAGTCTGTCGCGTCGCAGCGTGCCATTCCCGTTCTTGTTCGCTGCGCTCTCGGGCCGCTCGGGCCGCTGGCGCCGCGGGACGACCCCGTGAGCGACGGTACTGGCGCCGCTGGCCGGGCAGGACTCGAACCTGCAACATCCGGAGCCAAAGTCCGACGTTCTACCAGTTGAACTACCGGCCACTGCCGCCCGCTCCGCGGCGGACGACTCGCGTCAGATTAGCGATCATTGTCGCGATGCGTGTTCGGGCGCGTGGGCCGGTAGCGTTCTCCCCCCGTGGGATCGCTCATAAAGAAGCGCCGCAAGCGCATGCGCAAGAAGAAGCACAAGAAGATGCTTCGGCGAACCCGGCATCAGCGGCGCAAGTAGCGGCTCACACCCTCGCAGACGCAGCCCCTAGCCCTTCAGAACGTGCGCGGGTAAGTGCGAACCCGTCAAGTCGGGCGGGGTGTTTCCCCGCTCTTGTTCGCTGCGCTCACGGGCCGCTCGGGCCACGGCCTCGCCCGTACGCAGTCGATTCGCTCGCCTACTCGCTCGGCCCCTTACCCGGCCGGGCAGTGCCGCTCGGTCGTGGTGGCCACAACGCGGCTGGGACCCGGGTGGACTCCATCGACGAACCAGGTGCTGCCGCTGCCGGCCAGCCGGGGAGTCAGGCCGGTGGAGTCGCCCAACTCGTCGCGCCAGGCCGCCAGCTCCGGGGCCACCCGGAGAGCGGCGGGCTCCAGGTCGTTGCCGCCGGGCCCCTCCGGGCCTCCGAGCTCGTCCCAGGCTGCGTAGACGGCGGCGGTGCTGCATGACAGCGGCGCCAGCAACAGGGTGTACTGCTCGGAGACGTAGGGCAGCGGCTCGACGATCTCGCCGATGCCGCGCACCCGGGCTCGGCCGCCCGCAAGGCAGAACGCCACATCCGCCCCGATCGACGCCGCCCGTTCGGCGTCGGTGAACCCGGCCCAGCGCAGTACCGCGGCTGCGTCGGCCGAGCCGCCCCCCAGGCCCGCGCCCGCAGGGATCCGCTTGTGCACCGTCACCCGCGCCCGGCGCCCGGCCAGGGCCAGGGCGCGCACCACCAGGTTGTCGGCCGCGGGCAGCGCGGCCCCGTAGTCGTCGCCGGCCTCGTCCAGCATCCGGACCCCGGCAGCGCCGTCGGCGCTCGGGGATATCTCCAGCCGGTCGAAGAAGTCCAGGGTCGCCATCTCGGCGTCGACCTCGTGGTAGCCGTCGTCCCTCACCCCGGTGATCCGCAGGCTCAGGGTCAGCTTGGCCGGCGCGAGCGCCTCGATCACGCCGCGAAGCTACTGCCGAACCGGCTTCCGATGCACCGCTTTGCGCGATCCACGCGTGAGCACGATCACGCTGCGGGCCTCGCTCGTCGGTACAGTCCGCGGTTCGCGCCGCGAGGAGAGGAAGACAACCGTGCCTTCAGGCTCGTTCATGGGCAACGCCGTGCTGAGACGAGAGGACCCCGACCTGCTAACCGGCGCGGCCCGATACGTGGGCGACATGGATCCGCCTGGCACAGTGCACGTTGCCTTCGTGCGCTCGGTGATGGCCCACGCCCGCATCGACTCCATCGCCACCGAAGCGGCGAGGTCGGCTCCGGGGGTCCTCGGCGTGTGGACCGCAGCCGACATACCCATTGCTCCCCAGCACCTGTTCATAATGCTCCCACCGGAGCTCGCCCGGCTGCCGCTGGCCGACAAGGCCCGCTATGTGGGCGACCCGATCGCGGCGGTGGTGGCCGAGTCTCGAACCGCCGCGATCGACGCGGCCGAGTTGGTGGAGGTGGACTACGACCCGCTGCCGGCCGTGACCGACCCCTTCGAAGCCCTGGAACCCGACGTTGCCGTGGTCATCGAGAACCATGGATCGAACCGGGCCATCACGTTCTCCGCCGAAGCCGCGCCCGAGGCGATGGCCGGGCACGACCTGGTGGTATCGGGGCGGTTCGTGAACCATCGAATGTCGGGAGCACCGATCGAGCCCTCCGCGGCGCTGGCGGCCCCCGGCAACGGCGACCAGGGCGACGGCGTGACGCTGTGGTGCACTACCCAGCGGCCCCATGAGGTGCGCGACCAGGTGGCTGCGGCCCTCGAGGCGCCATCAGACCAGGTGAGGGTGGTCGCCCCGGCGGTGGGCGGCGGTTTCGGCTCGAAGGCAGTCGTGTACCCCGAGTTCGTCACCACCGCCTGGCTGGCCCGGCACCTGGGACGGTCCGTCAAGTGGGTGGAGACCCGCAGCGAGAACCTGGTCAACATGAGCCAGGGGCGAGACCACGTTCACGACGTCGAACTCGGCCTGAGCACCGACGGCATGTTCCGCTGGATAAGGATCAACGTGACCGCCAATGTGGGCGCCTATCCCGCCATCGGCGCGTTCCTGCCCTTCTTCACGATGCTGATGGCATCGGGGCCGTACCGCATCCCCGCCGTTCACTACGAAGCAGTCGCGGCCATTACCAACACCACGCCGGTGGCCGCTCTCAGGGGAGCGGGGCGGCCCGAGGCGACCGTGACGTTGGAGCGCATCGTCGACGTGGCCGCCGCTGAGCTCGGCATCGACCCCGCCGAGCTGCGGCGCCGGAACCTGCTCGCGCCGGGCGACTTCCCGCTCACCACGCCGACCGGAGCCAACATGGACTGCGGCGATTACGGACAGGCTCTGGAACTGGCACTGGAGACGGCCGGATACGAGGAGTTGAGGGCCGAGCAGGCCCGCCGGCGCGCCGCCGGCAGCCGGAGGCTGCTCGGTATCGGCGTGTCGTCCTATGTCGAGATCACCGCGGTCGGACTGTTCCAGGAGTTCGGCTCGGTCACGGTCGAGCTCGACGGCACCATCACCGCCCGGGTGGGCACCGCGTCCCACGGCCAGGGGCACGCCACCGCCTTCTCGCAGGTCCTGGGAGAGGTTCTGGGCGTGCCCGCCGAGCAGGTCAGAGTGATCCACAGCGACACCGGGGAAGTCCCCCGCGGTACAGGCACGGTGGCGTCCCGTTCGCTGCAGATCGGCGGGAGCGCTCTCTTCACCGCCGCCAACGAGGTCCTGGAGACGGCTCGGCGCCTTGCGGCAAGCCTGCTGGAGGCCGACGCCGGCGACATTGTCGTGGCACCTGGAGGCCTGGCCGTTGCGGGCGTGCCGGCCCGCACGGCGTCGTGGGCCGAGCTGGCCGCGGCCGCGGCGGACGACGATCTGCCGGAGGGGATCGAGCCGGGGGGACTGGCCGCGGAGACCGACTTCGACCAGGGCGAGTCGAGCTACCCGTTCGGGGCCCATGTGTCGGTGGTCGAGATCGACGCCGACACGGGCGACACCAGGGCGCTGCGCCACATCGCGGTGGACGACTGCGGCCGGATCCTCAATCCGCTGCTCGTGCAGGGACAGGTTCACGGAGGCGTGGCCACCGGGATCTCGCAGGCTCTCTACGAGGAGACGACCTACGACGCCGGCGGCAACCCCCGCAACACGAACTTCGCCGACTACGCCATCCCGGCCGCGTCCGAGCTGCCGCGGTTCGAGACGTCCCATACCGAGACGCCGACGCCGCTCAACCCGCTCGGGGCCAAGGGCGTCGGCGAGTCGGGAACCATCGGATCCACGCCGGCTGTGCAGTCCGCCGTGCTCGATGCGCTGGCACCGCTGGGCATCGACCACTTGGACATGCCCTTCACTCCCCAACGGGTGTGGCGGGCCATCGCCGCAGCCGAGGATTCCGCCTGACGGCGCGCGCCTGCTATGGCTCAGTTCGGGCCAGGTCGACCCACTGGCCCAAGGTGAGCATCTCGGGTCGGCTGGCAGGGTCCACTCCCGAAGCCGTGAACGCCTCATGGGTGACGAGCCCGGCCAGCGAGCGGCGCAGCATCTTCCGGCGCTGACCGAACCCCGCCCGCACGAGCAGTTCGAAACGGGCCTCAGTCTCCGGCGGAAGCCGCAACGACTCCGAAGGTGGGTGCCGCTCCATCCGCACCACCACCGACTCGACCTTGGGCCGGGGCCAGAAGACCGAGGGCGCGACCCTGGCCACCACCCGCGCGGCGGCCCGCCTCTCCACGAGAACGCTGGGTATGCCGCGAACTCTGGATCCGGGCGGCGCAGCAAGTCGCTCTCCCGCCTCGCGCTGCACCATCACCACCATCGTGGAGATGGAAGCGGCGTCGCGCAGCAGGTCCACCACCAGCGGGGTGGCGATGTTGTAAGGCAGGTTGGCCACCAGCATCCACCGCGCAGAACCGCTCAGCATTTCGTCCAAGTCCAGCCTCGAAGCGTCTGCCTCCACCACCTCGACATCCCGAACTCCAGCCTCTGCGACCACCACGCGCAGGGCTGCGGCAAGACCGGAGTCGACCTCCACGGCCCGCACAACCGCGCCGGCCTCGGCCAGGGCGAGGGTGAGCGAACCCAGTCCGGCGCCGATCTCCAGCACGCAGTCTGCCGGCCCGGCGCCACTGAGCCGGGCGATCCGCCTGACCGTATTGGGATCCGCTACGAAGTGCTGGCCGAAAGACCGGCGCGGCGACACGTCGAAGCGGTCCATGAGCGCCCTCAGCTCCGACTCGGTATGGGTCAGGAGGGCAGCCTCTTCTTGCAGGTCGGCCAGGGATCCCAGCCGTTGATCTCGTAGAGCTGGTAGGCCATCTTGTCCTGGTCCGAGGGCGAGGCGTCTATGGGATCGACCCCGACCAGGCCCGGGTAGTGGATCCCCGCCACCCAGTCCCAGGTGCGGATCGAGAACTGGTAGGCGCCGCGGTACCGGCCGCTTCTGCTCACGGCCCGGTAGTTCTGGGTCGACTCGCACTCCCGCAGGGCATGCCACTGCTCTTCGGTGGTTCCCGCCGGTATCGGATGCTCGGCGGCGGCTTCGGTGGACGAGGTCGGTGGCTCGGTCGTCGTGGTCGTGGTGGTGGAGGTCGTAGTCGTGGTCGTAGTCGCGGCGGTCGTAGTGGTGGTCGTGGAGGTTGTGCTCCTGTTCGCGATAGCCAATTCTTCGGCTTTGCGAAGAGCCTCCTCGCGGGCCCGCCGACGAGCTTCGGCCCACCGCTGTGCCCGATTCTCGAAGTCCTCGACATCGACGACCTCGGTCGGCTCCACCTCGGCGGGAGCCGTTGTCGATGTCGTCTGGGCCGACGCAGGCGCGCTCACCGCGGCCAGCAGGGCGAGGGCGACTATGGCGACCAGTCCCACCCCAGTGCGGAGGCCGGGCGCTCCCATCTCAGTCGACCTCCCGGTCGAGTCCGTAGAACGAGCAGGTTGTCGCCCAAGTGGCCTGCTCCACGTCGGCGACGTCGAGGCCTTTCGCCTCGGCCACCGCCGCCCCCACCACGCCCACCAGCGCAGGCCGGTTCTTCTTGCCGCGGTAGGGCGCCGGAGCCAGGTACGGGCTGTCGGTCTCGACCATCAGGCGGTCGAGCGGGCACACCCGGGCCGCGTCACGCACCTCGGAAGCCCCGGGGAACGTGACGATCCCCGAGAACGACAGGACCGCGCCCCGGCGCAGGCACTCCTCGGCCTCCTCGGGTCCGCCCGTGAAGCAGTGCATCACTGTTCGCGACGGGATCCCCTCCCGGTCCAGCACGGTGAGCGTGTCGTCCCAGGCCGACCGGGAGTGGACCACCAACGGCAAACCCTTGCGGTTGGCCAGTTCCACCTGTGCGGCGAAGACCCGGCGCTGAACGGGACGCGGCGAGTGGTCGTAGTGATAGTCGAGTCCGGTCTCGCCGACCGCCACCACCTCGGGCCGCGCCATCAGAGCCTCCAATCCGCCCGTGCCACCGGAGGCCTCGTGGGGATGCACGCCCGCAGCAGCCCACACCCCCTCGTGGGCCTCGGCAACCGAGATCGCTCGACAGGAGTCTTCCACATCCGTCCCCACAGTGACGAGCGCTGCGACGCCCGCGGTGCGCGCGTCGGCGATGACCGGGCCCGCCGCGTCACCGGCCGGGAGGTGGCAGTGGTGGTCCGCCCAGGCCATGCGGCGACTCCCTACCGGTCCAAGCCCTCGCCGTCAGCGGCGAGGTCGATTGCGTCCAGATCCACTTTGGCGAACAGCGGCACCGGCTTGGGCACCCGTGTGCCCGGCGCCACGGCCGGGCGCTCCCAGCGCTCCACCGGGCCGAACAGGTCGTCGAGAGCCGCCGTGGAGAACGGCAGGTACGGGGCCAGGCCGGTGCGCACACCAGCGACCGCCTCCAGCGCAGTCACCAACACGGTGGCGGCGCGGTCCGGGTCGGCTTTGGCGAGCTTCCAGGGCTCGGTGGAGTTGAGATATGCGTTCACCCGGGCGGCCGCCTCCATGGCACTGCGCAGGCCGGCTCGCAGCTCCACCCTCTCGATGCAGTCGGCCCCGTCGCGCAAGGCCTCGTCGACAGCGGCCAGCAGGGCGGTGTCGGCGGAGTGCCGGTCGCCCACCGCCGGGACCACGCCCGACAGCGTCGACTGCGCCATCGACAGCACCCGGTTGACGAGATTCCCCCAGGTGGCGACCAGCTCGTCGTTGATTCGCCTGGCGATCTCCTCGATCGAGACCTCGGTGTCGGCATGTTCGGGCAGGGCGGCGGCGAGGGCGTACCGCAGAGCGTCGGGCTCGAAGAGTTCGAGACCCTTGCCGATGGTGAGGCCGACGCCCCGACCCGCGGCCATCTTCGCCCCGGAGAAGGTCACGTACTGGTTGGCGGGCACGTTGTCGGGCAGGTGCAGGCCACCGTAGCCCATCAGCTGGGCCGGCCACAGCATGGCATGGAACGGGATGTTGTCCTTCCCGACGAAGTAGGCGTGGTGCGCGCCGTCGTTGTGCCACCAACGCTTCCACGCGTCGGGATCGCCGCTGAGGGCCGCCCATTCCTTGGACGCCGACAGGTAGCCGATGACCGCGTCGTACCAGACGTAGATGCGCTTGCCATCGCCCAGGTCGTCGACAGGTAGTTCCACTCCCCAGTCGAGGTCACGCGTTATGGCCCGGTCCTGCAGCCCCTCGCTGGTCCACCCGAAGCTGGAGTTGAGCACGTGCGGCCGCCATCGGCGGCGGGTCCTGAGCCAGGCGTCGACCTTCTCCGTGAAGTCCGAGTAGCGGAAGTAGAAGTGCTCGGTCGGGCGCAGTTCCGGCACGGCTCCGCTGATCTTGGACCTCGGTTCGATCAGGTCGGTTGCGTCCAGGGTGGTGCCGCAGTGCTCGCACTGGTCCCCGCGGGCCGCCTCGTAGTCGCAGCGCGGGCAGGTGCCCTCGATGTAGCGGTCGGGCAGGAACCGCTCGCCGACGGGGTCGTAGAACTGCTCGGAGACCCGCTTGTCGATGTGGCCGTTCTGAAGCTGCACCAGGAACATGTCCTGGGTGACTGCGGCGTGGTTGGGGGTGCCGGTGGTGGTGTACAGGTCCCACGAGATCCCGAGCATCTCCCACTGGCTGCAGAATTCGGAGTGGTAGCGCTCCACGATCTCCGACGGAGTGACGCCCTCGGCATCGGCACGCACGGTGATCGGCGTGCCGTGTACATCGGATCCGCTCACCATCAGAACGTCGTTCCCGGCCAGCCTCTGGTACCGGGCGTAGACGTCCGCCGGCAGATAGGCGCCGGCAAGGTGGCCGAGGTGGCGACTTCCAGACGCGTAGGGCCACGCCACCGCGACCAGTACCGGCACCGCCATGGGAGGCAACATTATCCCCGGATGCCAGAATCTTCCCCAGCCGGATGGCGACCCTGCCATTTGGCGCTGGGATGTGAACGTTCTGCTTCGGGGTCAGTCCCCGGTGTCGAGAAGGAGGTTGTAGACCCGGCGGCGCGATATCCCATGAGCGGCCGCGGCCAGCTCGACCGCGTCCTTGCGGCTCGCTCCGCCGGTCACAAGAGACTCGACCGCGACCCGCAACTCGTCGTCGGTCACTTCGGTCGCAACCTCTGCGGCTCCCTCGATCACAACCACCACCTCTCCCTTCACCGGGCGGGAGGCCCATTCGCACAATTCGGCGAGACTCCCCCTCACCACCTCCTCGTGCAGCTTGGTGATCTCACGGGCGACAACGCCCCGGCGGGACGGTCCGCACGCCCCGGCAAGATCCTCAAGGCAGGACCGCAGACGGTGCGGGGACTCGTACACCACGGTGGTGCGCTTCTCTCGTGCTATCTGCTCCAGGCGCTCGGCTCGGACCTTGCCCTTGCGAGGCAGGAAACCCTCGAAGCAGAAGCGGCCCGCGTACAGACCGCTGATCGCCAGCGCAGCCAAGCCGGCAGAAGGGCCGGGCACGACGGTCACGGTGTGGCCCGCCGCCGCGCACGCGGCCACCAGCCGGCCCCCCGGGTCGGTCACCGCAGGCATGCCCGCGTCGGTCACCACGGCCACGGTCGCTCCCGCGGCCAGCAGATCGCACACCTCGGGTATCGCCTCGGCCTCCGTGTGCTCGTCGACGCGCCGGAGCCGCGCCCCGCGCGCCCCCGCGCGCTCCAGCAGCCGACCGGTGCGCCGGGTGTCCTCGCAGCACACCAGATCGGCAGCCGCGAGAGCCTCCGTCGCCCGGGGGCTGAGGTCGCCGAGGTTGCCTATCGGCGTGCCGACCAGGACCAGCGATGCGACCGGTGCCGGAGGTGCGGCCGAGCGCGGAGGACCGCTCACCGCCGGATCTCCAACTCCACACCAGGAGCCACTCCCCAGCGCTCGAAGCTGCCTGCCTCCGCCTCGACTACCGATGCGGCCCCCCACACCAGCCGTCCGACCCGGTTGGCCCGCATCGTCGTCACTCGCAGCACCCGCATGCCGGTGCCGCAGTGGGCCACATCGATGGGAAAGCGCATGCCGAAGGAGTGAACCGAGCGGGTCCGCTCCAGCAACAGCGCGCCCTCGATCCCGTCACGGCCAGACAGTCCCTTGCGACGCTCTCGCCGAGTGGAGGCGATCTCAAGCGACGCTATGACCCGGCCGCCGCAAACCAGCCACGGCATGGAGGCGAATCTAGTCCGGGGCGGAGTCCGCCTTCACGACGTCGAGGTTGCGGCCCCAGGAGAGCAGCCGATCCAGGCTCCTGTCCCGCGGATTGCGAGCCCGGCGCTCGGCCCGGCGCTCGGCCATCAGCCTGCCCACCCGTCCGATCCTGTCGATGAGCTTCATCAGGCGCTCACGGGCCGCTTCGGCCACTCCGGTCAAGCCGGTGAGGGAAGGCAGCTGCCAGTCGCGCACGAGCACGGGCTGAAGTATCTGGTCGTGGTGGATGGCCAGGTCGTAGATGCCGGCCTCAGCGATCGTGCGGGCGTGGGTCTCGAAGTCGGTGATGCCCACGCCGGGCATCGCGAAGCCCCTCACCTGCTTCGCTATGGCCACTACGGCGGCCGAGGGCTCGACCTCCAGGGCGGCGCCCATGACATCCCGGTAGAACAGGAAGTGGAGGTTCTCGTCGAAGGAGACCCGGCGCATGATCGCCTTGCCGGCGGAGTCGGCGATGTGCTGTCCGGTGTTGAAATGCGAGATGCGGGTGGCCAACTCCTGCAGCGTCACGTAGGCGAGGCCCTCCAGCGCGTTGGGTGGCTCGGGTGAACGACCGCCTTGCACCTGGGCCATGCGAGCCCGCTCGAGGTCCACGGGATCCACGGCGCGGGTGACGGCCAGATAGTCGTGGATGACCTGGCCGTGACGACCCTCCTCGGCCGTCCAACGCCTCACCCAATGTCCCCAGGCGCCGTCGCGTCCGAATATGCGTTCGATGTCCCGGAAGTAGTAGGGCAGATTGTCCTCGGTCAGGACGTTGACGAAGAGGGCGCTGCGAGCCTCCTTGCTCAGCCCGGCCTCATCGGGCGACCATTGGTAGTCGGCCGGATAGTCCTCACCCCGACTCCAGGGCACCAGCGCGTGGGGGTGCCATTCCTTGGTTTGGCGGAGATGCCGCTCGTAGAGGGTCTCGACGCTGGGCTCAAGGTCCGCGAGCAGCCGGACTTCGGTGTCGACGGACATGGTATGCACAGCTTAGACGCGACACGCCGCGCGACTCAACAGGAGTCTCGTCGACTGCACATGGCAGACCCCGAATCGCGTGCCGGAGTGCGGTATGAACACGAGGTCAGACGTTGAACCTGAACTCCACCACGTCGCCGTCGGCGACCGGGTAGTCCTTGCCCTCGGAGCGCACCCAGCCACAATCCCGAGCCGCGACCCAGGAACCGGCCTCCAGCAGCTTGTCCCAAGAGATCGTGTCGGCCCGGATGAAGCCGCGCTGCATGTCGGAATGGACGACGCCGGCGCACTCGAAGCGGACGCACCTGCCCGGAACGTCCAGGACCGGCTCTCGTTGGGTGCGGTGGTCAGGAAGGTCCGCAGTCCGAGCATGTGGTAGGCGACGGCCAGGAACCGGTCGAGTGCACCGCTGCCGAGGCCCAGCGCGGCCAGCATCTCGGGCCGTTCCGACTCCTCCAGCTGCGCGGCCTCCGCCTCGAGCTGCACGCACAGCGCCATCACCTCGGCCTCACCCAGCTCAGCTCGCACCGGGTCGGCCAAGGCCGCGGCGCCTTCGATCTGGTCCTCGCCGATGTTCACCACCGCGAGCACCGGCTTGTTGGTGACCAGGAAGAAGGGACGAAGACTGGACTGGGCGTCGCCGTCGAAGCCGGCCCGGTACAGCGGTACCCCGTCCTCGAGAACGCCGATCGCCCGCGCCAGCAGGTCCCGCCCGGCCCCCAGCGAGGGGTCGCCCTTGGAGGCTCGCGCCAGCTTGTCGAATTGGCGGGTGGCGCTGTCTAGGTCGGCCAGAGCCAGCTCTGTCTCGAGCACTCGGAGGCTGTTGAGCGGGTCGTCATCGCCGGATATGTCGGGGTCGCTGAAGGCGCGCAGCACATAGACGATGGCGTCGGCGTCGCGGACGTGGCCCAGGAAGGCGTTGCCCAGTCCCTCGCCCCGGTTCGAGCCCGCCACCAGGCCCCCGATGTCGGTGAACTGCACAGATGCATGAACCGTGCGGCGGCTGGAACTCATCTCCGCGAGCCGCAGCAGCCGGGCGTCGGGAACCTTCGCCACACCCACGTTGGCCGACTTGGTGGAGAAGGCATGCCGGGCCGCGAGGGCGCCTCCGCCGGCCAGGGCATTGTGCAGCGATGTCTTGCCCGAATTGGGCAAACCGACGAATCCGAATCTCTCCACCAAGGGCTCCGCGTCCTACCGGCTCCATCGGCCGGCGAGCGGGTTCAGCTGTTCCGGCCGGCGTTGGGCTTGCGTCCGTGGTTCGCCTTCGATCGGCGAGCCTTGGCCCGACGCTTGCTCGTGCGCTTCGACATGGCTCTCAACGCTACCGGCATGCCGTCCCCAACCCGCCCGCGCCTCCAACCCCGAAGGCCGACGAGGAATTGGCAGCAGAATGCACGCATACCGTGCACAACGCTGCCAATTCCAGACGAAGCCGAACAGCCCCAGCGAATTGGCAGCAGAATGCACGCATACCGTGCACAACGCTGCCAATTCCAGACAGGGCGGTGGTGAGGCGTCATCATGGAAGCGTGATTCTGGTCTACGACGGCGAGTGCGGATTCTGCCGCCGGTCGGCCCGCTGGATTGGGACCCGCCTGCCCACCGATGCCCGGGTGGAACCGTGGCAATCGCTGGAACTGGAGGAGTTGGACCTGTCCCGGCCCGACGTGGAGGCTGCGGTCTGGTGGATCGACGGCAGTGGCCGCAGCGCGTCGCGCTCCCATGGCGCCGAGGCCATTGGACGATCCCTGGTCGCGGCTGGCGGAATCTGGGCCGCGGCCGGACGGCTGATCATCCACGCGCCCCTGTGCTGGCTGGCGCGACCGATCTACGCACTGGTGGCCGCCAACCGTCACCGCCTGCCCGGTGGCCCGAGCAACCCGTGAGCGGAGCGAACAAGAGCGGGAAACACTGCCCCGCGCCACGGCGCCGTGAGCGCTCGGGCCGGCCACGAGTAGCGTCGGCGTGATGGAGCCTTCGGTGGCGCTAGGTCTCGCCATTCACTACCTGGACCGTGAGCTCGCTCCGGCACCCAAGGTGCGGGCGTTCCAGCGGGCACTGGCCGCCATTGACGCCCTCGACGGCGCCGAGATTGCCGAGCGGGCCGCGGCCGGAACGCTCACCGAGGTCGACGGTCTCGGCCCCAGTACGGCGCGGGTGATAGCGGAGGCCCTTGCGGGCGTCGACGACGGGTACCTCGCCGAGTTGGAGCAACGCAGCCGGGTGCCCATCGGCGCGGGCGGCCCGGTGATGGAGCGCCTGCGGGGCGACTGCCACTGCCATACCACATGGTCGGACGGTGGAGCCTCGCTGCGGGCCATGGCCACCACCGCGGCCGCACTCGGCCACGAGTGGGTGGCCATCACCGACCACTCGGCCCGCCTCACCGTCGCCCACGGCCTCAACGAGCAGCGCTTGCGACGCCAGATGGAAGAGATCGCCCAGCTCAACGTCGAGATGGCTCCGTTCAGGATCCTGACCGGGATGGAAGTGGACATCCTCGCCGACGGATCGCTGGACCTGTCCGACGAGCTGCTCGCAGAGTTGGACGTGGTCGTCGCCTCGGTCCATTCGAAGCTGCGAATGCCCTCCGGGGAGATGACGCCACGGATGGTGGCCGCGATCGCCAACCCGCACACCGACATCCTCGGCCACTGCACCAACCGCAAGCTCGTCGGGGGCGGACGCCCCCAGTCGTCGTTCGACGCCGACATCGTGTTCGCGGCGTGCGCCCAGTTCGACAAGGCGGTCGAGATCAACTGCCGGCCCGAGCGCCAGGACCCGCCCGAGGAATTGCTGCGGCTGGCGGTGGAGTGGGGATGCAAGGCGTCGATCGACACCGACGCCCACGCCACCGGGCAGCTCGAGTGGCAGGCTTACGGGGCCGACAAGGCGGTGCGCTGCGACGTACCCGTCGACGACATCGTGAACACGTGGTCGGCGGAAACACTGCTGGAATGGGCCGAGAGTCACCCGCGGAACGGGACCGGCACCCATTAGCATTCGCTGCCTACACCGCCTGATCAACCCTGGAGGAAGGCCAATGAGAAAGCGCTTGCTTGCGCTCACCGCGATCCTGCTGTCGTTCACGCTGCTCGCCGTGGCATGCGGGGACGACGACGATGCCGAGACCGTGGCTGAGCCGGAACCGGCCGTAGCCGAGCCCGAAGAGGAAATGGCCGAACCCGAGATGACCGACGTATCCGTCGGCCTGGTGTTCGACATCGGCGGCCGGGGCGACCAGTCCTTCAATGACTCGGCAGCCGCCGGCATCGAGCGGGCCGCGGCCGAGCTCGGCATCACCTTCACGGAGGCTTCGCCCGAGCCCGACGGCTCGAACCGGGGCGAGCTGCTGCAGCTGGCCGCCAGCGAGCACGACATCGTCATCGGCGTCGGGTTCCTCTTCGAGGGCGACGCCGCCGCGGTGGGCGCCGAGAACCCCGACACCATGTTCGGCGTGGTCGACTCGGCCATGATCAACTGGGAAGCCGATCCCCCGGCCCCCTACGGCGACAACATCGCCGGCCTTGTCTTCGCCGAGCATGAGGGCTCCTTCCTGGTCGGCGCGGCCGCCGCGCTCAAGAGCGAGACGGGCACCATCGGCTTCATCGGCGGGGTGGCCAACGTTGGCGGCCTGATCGAGCGCTTCGAGGCCGGCTTCAACGCCGGCGCCCAGGCCGTGAACCCCGACATCGAGATCATCGGCGACTACATCACCGAGGCGCCCGACTTCGACGGCTTCAACGCTCCGGACCGGGCCAAGGAGATCGCGCTGGCCATGTACGAAGAGGGTGCCGATATCGTGTACCACGCGGCCGGCGGCTCCGGCGCGGGCCTGTTCCAGGCCGCCCTGGAGCAGAGCGAGGCCACCGGGTCCAAGGTGTGGGCCATCGGCGTCGACTCCGACCAGTACCACACGGCCGACGCCGGCGTGCGGGACTACATCCTGACGTCGATGCTCAAGCGGGTGGACGTGTCGATCTTCGAGATGATCCGGTCCGTCCTCGACGGCGCCATGCAGCCCGGTCCCACTGCCTATGACCTGTCGGTCGACGGCGTGGGCTACAGCACCTCGGGCGGCTTCGTGGACGACATCGCCGACCAGCTCGAAGCCCTCAAGGCACAGATCGTGTCGGGCGAGATCACGGTTCCGACCGAGCCCTAAACGCAGATCGTCGGAGCGCTCCGAGCGTTCTGACGACTGCCATTCGAGTAATGGCGACCGGGCCGGGCTAACGTCCGGCCCGGTCGTCGTTCTGCCACAGTTCTAGGGAGGCCATGTGGCGCTGGCCATTGAGCTGACAGGGATCACCAAGCGGTTCCCGGGCGTCGTGGCCAACGACGACATCAATCTGGCGGTGGCCGAGGGCGAGATCCACGCCATCTGCGGCGAGAACGGGGCCGGCAAGTCGACCCTGATGAAGATCCTCTACGGAATGCAGCCGCCCGACGAGGGCACGATCAAGATCCGGGGCGAGGTCGTGGAGCTGAACTCGCCGGCCCAGGCCATCGACCTGGGGATCGGGATGGTCCACCAGCACTTCATGCTGGCCGACCAGCTCACCGTGCTCGAGAACGTGATCCTCGGAGCCGAGCCGATGCGCTCGTTCGGCCGGATCGACTTCGAGGCCGGCCGCGAGCATCTGGACGAAGTCGGCCGGGCCTACGGTCTCGACATCAACGCCGACGACCTGGTGGAGACGCTGGAGATCGGCGAGCGGCAGCGGGTCGAGATCATCAAGGTCCTGTACCGGGGGGCCAAGATCCTCATCCTCGACGAGCCGACTGCGGTCCTGGTCCCCCAAGAGGTGGACGAGCTGTTCCGCAACATCCGTGAGCTCAAGGCCAAGGGCGCCACCATCCTGTTCATCGACCACAAGCTGGACGAGGTCCTTGAGATCGCAGACACCATCACCGTGCTGCGCCAGGGCCGGACCGTGGGCACGGTCAAGCCCACCGACGTGACGGCCCACGACTTGGCTGAGATGATGATCGGCTCGGAGCTGCCGGTCCCCGACGCGGGCGCCTCCACCGTGACCGAGGAGGTGGCCCTCGCTGTCGACAGCCTGCGGGTCATCGGAGAAGGCGACCGGGCGGTGGTCGACGACGTGAGCCTGAGCGTCCACCGGGGCGAGATCGTCGGCATTGCCGGGGTGGAGGGCAACGGACAGGCCGAGCTGGTGAACGCCATCATCGGCCTCGACGACCCCGACGAGGGCACCATCACCCTGCTGGGACGCGACATCACTCGTGAATCGGTGCGCCGCCGGCGGGAGATGGGCCTGGGCTACGTGCCTCAGGACCGCCACCGGGACGGTTTGCTGCTCGGCTTCACCCTCTGGGAGAACTCCGCTCTCGGCCACCAGACCGAGGCGCCGTACTCGCGTGGCCCGTGGCTGAGCCGCGCCGGCATGAGAGACCGAGCGAGCCAGATCAAGACCGACTTCGACGTTCGCACCCCCAACATCGAGGTCTCCGCCCACGCTCTGTCGGGGGGCAACCAACAGAAGTTGATCCTGGGCCGCGAGATGGTGGCCGGACCGGCCGTGCTCATCGCCAACCACCCCACCCGCGGCATCGACGTCGGGGCCCAGGCCGCAGTGTGGGACGACATCCGCGAGGCTCGGGCCCAGGGACTGGCCACCCTTCTCGTGTCCGCCGACCTGGAGGAGCTCATCGGGCTCTCCGACGCCATCGTGGTGATGCTGCGGGGCCGTCTGGTGGCCAGCCTGGACCCCAACGAGATCACGCCACGAGACCTGGGCGCCTACATGACCGGCGCCGCCCTAGAGGCCGAGCGGACAGGCTGAAGCTCGTGAGGACTGTGGCGAGGCACGCAGCAAGGCCGTGGCCCGAGCGGCCCGTGAGCGCCGCGAACAAGAGCGGGACAACAGAGGAAGCCCCGTGACCGGGCGGCTGGCCCACAGGCTGATGCTGGCTTCGGCCGCACCGGTGGCCGCGGTCGTGATAGCCGTCGTGCTGTCCTCCATCGTGCTGCTGATATCGGGCAGCAACCCGCTGGCGGCCTACGCGGACATGGTCGAGCACGCCAGCAAGCTCGAGACGCAGGTCGACATCCTCAACCGGGCCACCCCCCTGTACCTGTCCGGCGTGGCCGCGGCCATCGGCTTCCGGATGAACCTGTTCAACATCGGCGTGGAGGGCCAGTACCTGCTGGCCTTCATCGTCTCGGCCCACCTCGGCGCCCAGGTCGAACTGCCGGCGGTGCTCCACATCGCCTTCATCCTGGCAGTGGCCATGGCCGTCGGCGGGGCGTTCTCGGGCGCGGCCGGCGTGCTGAAAGTGACCCGCGGCGTCAATGAGGTGATCTCCACCATCATGCTCAACGCGGTGGTGATCTCGGGCCTCTCCGCCTGGTGGATCGTGGAGTGGCAGGCGGGCGGCGAGATCTCCGCCACCGGCGGGCGGGTCGGCACCGAGCCCATCGCCGAGAGCGGCCTGCTGCCCGACATCAACTCCTGGCTTGAGGTCTTCACCCGGGAGATCGGGCTGGGCAAGAAGCTCACCGGCATGCTGGTCGTCGCGGTGGCGGTGGGAGTCGTCTACCACGTGATACTGAACCGGACGGTCTTCGGCTTCGACCTCCGCTCCAGCGGCGCCAACCCGACCGCCTCCCATGTCGGGGGCGTGTCACCCAAGCGCATGGTGGTCATCGCCATGACCCTGTCGGGCGCGGTGGCCGGGCTGGTCGGCATGACCGAGCTCATGAACACCGGCTACTACCCGTCCAACCCGATCAGCCTGCTCGGCTTCACCGGCATCGCGGTGGCCCTGCTCGGCCGCAACCATCCGGCCGGAGTGGCCGTGGCCGCGCTGGTCTTCGCGTTCCTCGACGTCTCGTCGGGGATCCTGCAGATCTCGGGGGCCGCATCCCGGGAGATCGTCGAGATCATGAAGGGCGTCATCATCCTCACCGCGGTCATCGCCTACGAGGTCGTGCGACGCATCCGCGAGCGCGAGGAGGCCGCCGCCGCGGCCGCGGCCATGGCCACCAGCCCGGCAGCCGCGCCATGACCGCGTGGTTGGGGCGGCTGCCGGTTTGGGCCCGCTGGATGCTCTACGCGGCCGTCGGGGTCCTGGTGCTGACCGTGGTGCAAGGCTTCGACGACACCGAGCGGCTGACTGCGGTGACCTCGTCACAGGCCATGCTGCGCTGGGCCGTGCCCATCATGTTGGCCGGCCTGGGCGGCCTGTTCTCGGAGCGAGCCGGGATCGTCAACATCGGCCTCGAGGGGATGCTGATCCTGGGAACCTGGTTCGGCGCCTGGGGCGCCATCAACTACGGGGGCTGGGCCGGCCTGCTCATCGGGATGATCGGCGGCGCCCTCGGGGGGTTGGTTCACGCCATCGCCACCGTGTCGTTCGGCGTGGACCACATCATCTCGGGCGTGGCCATCAACGTGACCGCCCCGGGACTGGCCCGGTTCCTGTCGTCGGAGATCCTCACCAACCACGAGGGCGGCTCGATCACCCAATCGCCGCGCACCGCGGGGGTGGGCAGGTTCACCTTCCCGTTCCTGGCGGGCGGCGACCTGTTCGGCTGGGAGACACCCGACATCCTGGGTTGGTTCACCAACAAGGACTGGTACTTCGTGTCGGACTTCACCGGGCTGGCCCGCGGGCTGGTGGCCCATGTCTCGCTGGCCACCATGATCGCCTTCGCCCTGGTCCCCTTGAGCGCCTGGCTGATCTGGCGGACCCGGTTCGGGCTGAGGCTGCGCATCTGCGGCGAGCACCCGGTGGGCGGCGAGACCCAGGGCATCAACATCTACCTCTACAAGTACTTCGGAGTGGTGATCAGCGGTGGGTTGGCCGGGCTGGGCGGGGCCTTCATCGCCAGCCCCGAGCTGTCGGGCATCTACCTCGAGGGCCAGACCAACGGGCGGGGATTCATCGGACTGGCCGCGCTGATATTCGGCAACTGGCGCCCCGGCGGGATCATGGCCGGCGCCCTGCTGTTCGGCTACCCGTTCGGCGTGGGCCTGCGGGACCTGGACGGCTCGGCGTCCCACGCCCTGCTGCTGGTGAACACCATCGCGCTGGCCGCGGTGCTGGCATGGGCGCTGAGCCGGCACCGGCGCATCGACGCCGCCATCGCAGCCGGGCTCGGGCTGGGCGCGGCGCTGTGGTACTTCCTGTCGACGACGGTGCCCGACTGGTGGATCTCGATCCTGCCGTTCGTGATCGTGCTGGTGGTGCTGGTGTTCTTCTCGCAGAGGCTGCGGATGCCCAGAGCCGACGGCCTGCCCTACCGGCGCGGCGAAGCGTAGAAGACTGGGCGGAATGCTCGACGAACGACAGCTTCGGGACTGGGAGCGCGACGGCTTCCTGGTGCTGCCCGGCTTCGTGGAGCGCGAGCGCTGCGAAGCGCTCAAGGCCCACGTGGAGGCGATGCTGGCCGGCATCGACCCCGGGATCGACGGCGGCCTCACCGTGTTCTCCACCACCGAGCAGAGCCACGCGCAGGACGAATGGTTCCTCGGCTCGGGCGACACAGTCCGCTGGTTCTTCGAGGACGGCGCCATCTCGAGCGGGCGACTCACGAAGCCGATGCCGCTGGCGGTCAACAAGATCGGCCACGCCATGCACGACCTCGACCCCGCTTTCGACTCCTTCTCCCGCACCCCGGAGTTGGCGGCGGTGGCGGCCGATCTGGGGTTCGCGGACCCTCGCCTGCTGCAGTCGATGTACATCTTCAAGCAGCCCGGCATAGGCGGCGAGGTGATCTGCCACTGCGACCACACCTTCCTGTGGACTGAACCCCAGAGCGTGATCGGCCTCTGGTTCGCCATCGAGGACGCAACCCTGGCCAACGGCTGCATGTGGGCGATACCGGGCGGCCACCGGATCCCGGTGAAGACCCGCTTCCGCCTCGTCGACCCGGCCGAGCGCAGCCGCGGCACGGTCACCGACGTCCTCGACGACACCCCGTACCCGGTCGACGACCTAGTGCCGCTCGAGGCTGCCGCGGGCACGCTGATCGCACTGCACGGCGCGCTGCCGCATTGGAGCGCAGCCAACACGTCGGACTCCAGCCGTCACGCCTACACCATGCACATCATCGACGGCACCGCCGATTACCTGGTCGACAACTGGCTGCAGCGCCAGCCCGACTTCCCCCTGCGCGGCTTCAACTGAGTCCGAAATTCCTGTGGCAAGGACTTGACAAGTCCCCAGCTACAGGACTTTCGGATGTCGGGGGAGCGGCTACATAGGCATGACGGGACGCCGGGGCCCCGGCGCAGCCCGCCCGCGAGCCAGCAGCAGGTAGAGAGCTGAGACCACTATCAGGACCATGCTCATCCAGATGTTGACCCTCACGCCCAGCAACAGGCTGGCGTGGTCGATGCGCACCGTCTCGATCCAGAGGCGGCCCAGCCCGTACCCGAGCACGTAGACGGCCAGCAGCGAACCGGGACGGCTCGCACGGCGGGGGTTGGTGACCAGCGCCGGGGCGCTGCGCCGCAGCCGGCTGCGGTCGAGGATCACCAGCAGACCGCACAGCAGCAGATTCCATACAGCCTCATACAGGAAGGTTGGATGGAAGGTCTCCACGTCCAGGTACCGGACCGGACGGTGCGCCCGATCGATCTCCAGTCCCCAAGGCAGGTCGGTGGGCGAGCCGAACAACTCCTGGTTGAACCAGTTGCCGAGGCGCCCGATGGCCTGAGCCAGCGGCAAGGAAGGCACTACGGCCGCGAGCGTCTCGCCCCGGTTCATGCCCTGGCGCCGCACCATCCACAAGCCCATCAGGATCCCGGCTGCCATCCCGCCCGGAATGCCCAGACCCCCATTCCAAATGGCGAATGCCTCCAGCCAACCGGCTTCCTGAAACTTGCGCCAGTCGGTGATTACGTGGTACAGCCGCGAGCCGACGAGGCCCGCGGGCACGGCCCACAGCGCGATACGGCTGATCTCCTCGGGGTTGCCCCCCCGGGCAGCCCAGCGCCGCTGCGACATCCACACAGCCGCCAGCGCGCCGAGCGCGATCATCACCCCGTAGGCCCGCAGTTCGAGCGGGCCCAACTCGAGGCTGTTGCGCGACGGGCTGGGAATCGACGCGACAACGCCGCTGATGACGACGCTCATCCGATCGGCCTGCTCCTTGTCAGCCCGCCAGTATCCGCTGAGCCGCCGTGGCGAGATCGTCGGCGGGCTCGGTGACCGCCGCCAGCAGTCCGGGCACACCGGAGAGGCGGGTGGCCGCGAAGAACCGGGCCAGTACGGCGCGGTCGGCGGCCATGTCGGGGGCACCCAGCTTCCTGGCCGCCAGGGCGCCGTCGGCCAGCGCGGCTGCGCCTGTGGTGATCGCCAGCATCTTCAGGTAGGCGTCGGCGCCCGCCAGCCGCTGCGGCAATCCGGCGGCCAGCAGCCATTCGCCGGCTTCGCCGGTCGCGGCCAGCGCGGCCTCGAGGTGCCGTCCCACCGGCGCCAGTTCCCCCGTTCCATCGAGTGCCTCCACGGTGGCCCCGATGTGCGCCAGGTGATCGCGCACCGCCCCGCCTTTTCGCATGGACAGCTTGCGGCCGACGAGATCGGCCGACTGGATGCCGTTGGTCCCTTCGTAGATCGGGGCGATCCGGGCATCGCGGTAGTGCTGTGCGGAGCCGGTCTCCTCGATGAAGCCCATTCCACCATGCACCTGGAGGCCGACGCTGACAAGTTCACAGCCCATGTCGGTCGCCCACGCCTTCGTCAGCGGCGTCAGCAGCGCGGCCTGCTCGTCGGCCGCCTGACGCTGCGGGCCATCGGAGCCGTTGCAGGCGCGGTCGATCGCCTCGGCGTTGCGATAGGCCAGGCCCCGCATTGCGCTGATGCTGGAGCGCATGTCCAGCAGCATGCGGCGCACGTCGGGATGGTCGATGATCGCCGAGGACTCGCCCGCCGGCGCGCCCGGGGCCCGGCCCTGGCGGCGCTCATGGGCATAGCCGAGGGCCTGCTGGTAGGACCGCTCCGCGATGGCCACCCCCTCGAGGCCCACGCTCAGCCGGGCGTGGTTCATCATCGTGAACATGGCCCGCATGCCGCCGTTCTCCTCGCCCACCAGGAAGCCCACCGCGCCCTCGTCGTCGCCGTAGGACATCACGCAGGTGGGACTGGCGTGGATGCCCAGCTTGTGCTCGATGGAGACGCAGAGGAGGTCGTTGCGGGCGCCGGGCGAACCGTCGGCCGCGGGCAGGTGCTTGGGCACCAGGAAGCAGCTGATGCCCCTCGTGCCGGGCGGCGCGCCGGGCGTGCGGGCCAGCACCAGATGCACGATGTTGTCGGCGAGGTCGTGCTCGCCGTAGGTGATGAAGATCTTCGTGCCGTGCAGCCGGTACGAGCCGTCGGGCTGTGGCACGGCCCGAGCCGCGACGGCGCCCAGGTCGGAGCCGGCCTGGGGCTCGGTCAGGTTCATGGTGCCGGTCCAATCCCCTGAGACCATCGGTGGCAGGTACAGGGCCTTCTGCTCGTCGGTGCCGTGCGCGTTCAGCATGTTGATGGCGCCCTGGGTGAGCAGCGGGCACAGCGACCAGGACATGCAGGCCGACGTGAACATCTCCTCCACCGCCAGCCCGACGAGGTGGGGGAAGCCGCCACCGCCGTAGGTGGGATCGATCGACAGCGCCCCCCAGCCGGCCTCCACATAGGAGCGGTAGGCCTCCCGGAAGCCGGTGGGCGTTGCCACCGAGCCGTCGTCGAGGCGGCGAGCACCATCGGTGTCGCCGACGCGGTTCAGCGGCGCGATCACCTCCTCCGCGAACCGGGCCGCCTCCGCGAGTATCTGGTCGACGACATCGGGCTCGACATGCTCGAATGCCTCCAGCTTGGCCAGGCCGTCGAGATCGGCGACATGGCGCAGGTTGAAGGAGATCTCGTCAAGGTCTACCCGATAGCCACTCACGCCGGCGAGAGTACCGCCAAGAACGCTCGCTCGTAAGTACCAGCCCATCACGCTGCGGTGATTTGTCTCCCGCTCCTGTTCGCTGCGCTCACGGGCCGCTCGGGCCACGGCCTCGCCCGCATAGGCCGGACTTGCGCCTACCCGCTGGATCAGCCTCGACGCCACCCGCCACCAGGTCACACGGCCTCGCCCGCATAGGCCGGACTTGCGCCTACCCCGCTCGGCCTCTACTCGCCGGATTCCATTGGCTTGTCCAAGCCCCGGCGATCATTGAGCACGCTGTTGATCTCGGCACCGACAAGCAGTCCCATGGCCAGCAGGTAGAGCCAGACCAGCAGGATCAGAGCCCCTCCGAGCAGTCCGAACACGGCGTTCATGCCGCTGGAAGCCGCATCGAGATACACGCGGAAGCCCAGCGACACCGCCAGCCACCACACGGTGCTGACGACCGCCCCCGGCAGGTCGGTTCGCCAAGGGGTGCGACGGCGGGGTGCGAAGTGGTAGAGGGAGGCAGCCCAACAGACCACCACCACGAACACCACCGGCCAGCGGAACCAGTCCCACGCGGTGGTGAACACGGAGCCGGCCCCCAAGCGCTCGGCCAGCTCCTCTCCACCGCCGAGCAGGGGGCCGACGACGATCATGACGGCCACCAGGGCCGCCACGATCAAGCTCAGCAGGGTCAGCACGAAGCCCGTCACTCGAGTGGAGAACCAGTTCCGGCGGTGCTCGTGGCCGTAGGCGACTTCCAATGCCCCGACCACTGCGGTGAAGCCTCGCGACGAGGCGTACATGGTGAGCACGACGCCGGCGGTGATCAGCCCGGCGTTGGAGCGGTCGAACAACTGCTCGATAGTGGCCCGCAGCGTGTTGTCGCTGCCGAAGGTCTCGACCACCCGGTCCAGGAGCCATTGCTCGGTGTCGGCGGCCGCGCCCGCGCCGATCACGACGTCGAGGGACCCGAGAGCGGCCGCGAACACGATCACCGCCGGGAACAGCCCGAGCAGTCCGAAGAAGGCGATCTCGGCCGAGAGCCCGCCTATGCGAGCCCGGGACCATTCGCGGCGGAGATCCTCGACGAACCGAAGTGCCTCACGCCAGAGCGTGTGCCAGGAGGGCAGCGGGAGGCGCGCCATGCCCGACCGATACTACGGTCCATAGACAATGGACCCCCACGACACTGCCCAGCCCCACAGCGCGGCCCACCCCCACGACACTGCCCACCCCCACGACACTGCCCAGCCCCACAGCGCGGCCCACCCCCACGACACTGCCCAGCCCCACGACGCCACCGCCATCGCCAACGAGCTGTACCGATACGCGGAGCTGATCGACGCCGGCCTCTTCACGGAGTTGGGTGAACTCATGGAGCACTGCACGTTCCGGTACGGCGCCCACGGCGATCCAGGCCCGTCGGGCGCGGCCGCCATCGCCGAGAGCTACCGCGCCACGGTGATCACCTATGGCGATGGCACACCCCGCACCCGCCATCTCACCACCAACCCGAGCATCGAACTGGACGGCGACGTCGCCCGGGTCCGCTCGGTCTACACGGTGCTGCAACAGGCGGGAGATGCTCCGCTGCAGCCCATCATCAGCGGCCGCTATCGCGACGCCTTCACGCGCATCGACGGGCGGTGGCGCTTCACCGAGCGCTGCTTCCTGGTCGACCTCGTGGGCGACCTGAGCGGTCACCTACGCTTCGATCTGCCCCCTGAGTACCACTCACCGACCGACCAGGAGCGTCAACCATGAGCCGATGGAGCCGAGCCGAGATCGAGGAGGCGTTCGTCCACTACCAGGAAACGGCGCTGCGGGCCGGCACCACCGGGGACTGGCGCGAGTGGGCCGACCTCTTCACCGAGGACGCCACCTATATCGAGCACCACTTCGGCACCATGGGAGGCCGCGAGGCCATCTACAGCTGGATCCAGTCCACCATGAGCCAGTGGCCCAACAACGAGATGATCCACTTCCCTGTCGAGTGGTACATCATCGACGAGGAGCGGGGCTGGCTGGTCTGCCAGGTGTGGAACCGGATGGCCGACCCCGGCGATGGGTCGATCCACCAGGAGTACAACTTCACGCTGCTGAAGTACGCAGGCAACGGCCGGTGGAGCTACGAGGAGGACGTCTACAACCCAGCCCGCTTCGGCGAGATGGTCAAGGACTACCTGCGCCACAAGAAGTCGCTCGCGGCGGAGACTGCCGACAGTTGACGCGCGCGGCGAGCGTGGCCACCGAAGCTGACGACAGCTGAGTCAGCTGCAGCCGCTGGTGGCGCCGCAGTCGGCGCAGACGTAGCACGAGCCGGCCCGGCGCATGGGGACGCCGCAGGTCATGCAGAACGGCGCGTCCAGCGGGCCCGAACGGTCAAACGGGGGTCTCCCGCTCGTGTTCACTGCGTTCACGGGCCGCTCGGGCCCTGGCGGCTCAGTCGGGGCGGCGGCCGCGGAGAAGTCGAGCTGGGCCATCAGCTGCGAGGGCATCGGGATCGAGGGCGGATCAGGCGGCAGATCGTGCCCCTGCTCGGTCTCGGTGACCTGCTCCTCGACGCCCGGCAGCGTGGGCTGGGTGCGCTCGCCGGTGGTGAAGACGCCGAGCGCGGCCCGCTCTTCGGCCGTCAGATACATCACGGCCAGCTTGCGGAACAGGTAGTCCATGAGGCTGGTGGCGATCCGGATGTCGGGATCGTCGGTGATGCCGGCCGGCTCGAACCGGACGCCCACGAACGTCTCCACGAAGGCCGCCAGCGGAACGCCGTACTGCAGGCCGTGGCTCAGCGAGATGGCGAACGCGTCCATGATCCCGGCCAGGGTGGAGCCCTGCTTGGAGACCTTCACGAAGATCTCGCCGGGGCGGCCGTCGGGGTACTCCCCCACCGTGACGAACCCCTTGCAGTCGGCCACACGAAACTCGAAGGTGCGCGACCGGCGCGATCTCGGCAGCCGCCGGCGCACCGGCTCGGGCACCGACCCGGCCTGCGGGGCCACGCCTGCGTCCGAGCCCGAGGCCGCCGCGGCGACGTCAGTGGACCGCTCGGCCTCGCCGAGGGTCAGCGGCTGGGCCACCTTGGATCTGTCACGGTAGATGGCCACCGACTTCAGGCCGAGCTGCCAGGCGTCGATGAACAACTGCTCGACATCGCCGGCGGTCGACGACGCGGGCATGTTCACGGTCTTGGAGATGGCGCCGGACAGGAACGGCTGCACCGCGGCCATCATCTTGACATGCCCGGAGGCGCTGATGGCGTTGTCGCCCAGCGAGCAGGCGAACACGTCCCGGTGCTCGGGCTGGAGAGACGAGCCCTCCACGGTGTGGTGCGCGGCGATGTGGTCCCTGATCTCGTCGGCCTGCTCGGTGTCGTAGCCGAGCCGCCGCAATGCCCTGGCGATCGTCGTGTTGACGATCTCCATGGTCCCGCCCCCGACCAGGCGCTTGGACTTGACCAGCCCTAGGTCGGGCTCGATGCCGGTGGTGTCGCAGTCCATGAGCAGCCCGATCGTGCCGGTGGGCGCCAGCACCGTCGCCTGGCTGTTGCGCACACCGTGGCGGTCGGCCCGCTCGCAGGCTTCGTCCCACGCCAGTTGCGCGGCCTCGAGCAGGTCGGCGGACACGAGCTCCTCATCTATGGAGGCGGTGGCGCTCCGGTGCTGGTCGAGCACGCTCAGCATGTGCTCGCGATTGTCGTGGAAGCCGGCGAACGGCCCCATGCGCTCGGCCAGGCGGGTGGAGGTGAGATAGGCCTCGCCGGTCATCAGCGCGGTGATGGCCGCGGCCACGGCCCGGCCCTCGTCGGAGTCGTAGGGAAGGCCCAGCGCCATGAGCAGCGCTCCCAGGTTGGCGTAGCCCAGGCCGATCTGGCGGAAGGCCCGGGTGGTGTCGGCGATGGCCGGCGTCGGATAGTCGGCGTGACCGACGAGGATCTCCTGGGCCGCGAACACCACCTGCACCGCCCGCCGGAATCCGGCGACGTCGAAGGCCCCTTCGTCGTCGAGGAAGCTCAGCAGGTTTATCGAGGCCAGGTTGCAGGCGCTGTTGTCGAGGTGGACGTACTCCGAGCACGGGTTGCTGGCCGTTATGGGGCCGGTGGACGCGGCGGTGTGCCAGTGGTTGATGGTGGTCGCGAACTGAACGCCGGGGTCGGCGCACTGCCAGGCGGCCTCGGCCATCTGGCTCAGGATCGACCGGGCCGGCACTCGCTTGAGCACCGAGCCGTCGGTGCGGGCGGTGAGATCCCAGTCGCCGCCGTCGAGCGCGGCCTGCATGAACTCGTCGGTGACCCTGACCGAGTTGTTGGCGTTCTGGTACTGCACGGAGTCGGAGTCGGCGCCGTCGACACTCATGTCGAAGCCGGCCGCAGCCAGCGCACGCGACTTGCGCTCCTCGCGGGCCTTGCACCAGATGAAGTCCTCGACGTCGGGATGGTCGGCGTCGAGCACAACCATCTTGGCGGCCCGCCGCGTCTTGCCTCCGGACTTGATGGTGCCGGCCGACGCGTCGGCGCCCCGCATGAAGCTCACCGGGCCCGACGCGGTGCCCCCGCCGCTGAGGGCCTCGGAACTGGCCCGGATGCGCGACAGGTTCACCCCGGCGCCCGAGCCCCCCTTGAAGATGCGGCCCTCCTCGGCGTACCACTCCAGGATCGACTCCATGGTGTCGTCCACCGACAGGATGAAGCACGCCGACGCCTGCTGGGGCACCCCGGCCACCCCGATGTTGAACCACACCGGGGAGTTGAAGGCGGCCCTCTGCGTGTAGAGCAGATGCGCGAGCTCGGCGCGGAACAGCGAAGCCTCGGACTCGTCTACGAAGTAGCCGTCACCGTCCCCCCGGTGTGTGATCGTGCCGACGATGCGGTCCACCACCTGCCTCAGCGACCATTCCCGGGAGGGGGTGCCCAGCGCGCCGCGGAAGTACTTCTGGGCCAGGATGTTGGTGGCGTTCTGCGACCAGCCGGCCGGCACCTCCACGCCCCGCTGCTCGAATGCGACCGACCCGTCGCTGTGGTCGAGCAGGCGCGCGTCGCGCAACTCCCAGGCGACGCTGTCCGCCGGGTCGTCCGCCGCGTCCGGCCCGTGCGGTGGGAGGTCGGTGCCGACGAGGAGACTGTTCTGCTCGGAGGCCAGAGTCATCGATTACCTCCCTGAAATTCTACCGGGCGCACCGCGCGACGCTAGAAGGCCTGGTCACGGGCCCGGACGCCAGACTGTGGCTGGCCTTGGGGATTACGCCGACCGGCCTCGGGATTGCCTCTGGATTGCTCGGGATTAGCTGTGCACGACCGCGCCGGGCTTCGTGAGCAGCGCTCTGGGCCTTCACAGAACTGCCCGACAGTGGCCGCCGGACCCGAGGTGGCACGCCTCGGGCGTGCCGAGGCTCCCGCCCGGCCCGGTAACCGAGAGCCTGTAGAGAACTCTCCGGCGGCGCTCGCCCGGTCCGCGACGGTACCTTCTGGTCGTGCGGCGACTCCTGCCCGGTCCGGTAGCCGACATCGACCCGATGGAGCTCTACCCGTCCATGCCCCGCCCCAAGCCGTCGGGGCGGCCTTGGCTGATGCTCAACATGATCGCCTCCGCCGACGGCGCCATGGCGGTCGGCGGCACCAGCGAGGCACTCGGCAACCCGGCCGACGAAGCCGTGTTCTCGGCCGTGCGGGCCTGTGCCGACTGGATCGTGGCCGCGGCCGGCACGGTGCGGGCCGAGCGCTACAGCCTGCCCCGGCCGGGAGCGGCCGCCCGGGGAGCACGGCGCGCCGCCGGACGCGCCGACCGTCCCAGGCTGGCCGTGGTGAGCGGCAGCCTGGACCTCGACCTGGACCTGCCGCTGTTCGCCGAACAGCACCCCGACGACGACCTTCCACTGATCCTCACCGGCAGCGCGGCGGAGTCGAAGGCCGTCGAACGCCTTGAGCCTGTGTCGGAGGTGATGCGACTGCGGTCGCTTCGACCCCAACCCGACGAGATCCTGGCCGAGTTGGACCGCCGCGGCGCGGCCGTGGTCCTGTCGGAGGGCGGTCCGTCGTTCAACGGACAGGTCGCCGATACCGGGATGATCGACGAGCTGTGCTTGTCGATCGCACCGCTGGTCGCTGGAGGCGACAGCCCTCGGATCGTGCAGGGATCGGTGCGGACCGTGCCCCTGAACATGTCCATCGACCATCTCCTCGAGTCCTCCGGCACCTTGTTCGTCCGCTACCTCTCGGATTCGGCCCGCGCGGCGGCAACGTCCTGACCGGCCTGTCGGCCTTGCCGCTGAACTGAGCCGCCCGCGGTCTGCGCCATCATGACCGCGCCGGTGACCACCGGATCAGGGCCGCCGGCTATGCCTACGGCCCTGCCGTCGACGTGGCCGAGCTCGTCCTCATTGATGCGACCCGCAATGATGTGGCCTGCAGTGCCCATGACCGCGACGCCCTCGGCAGCATCAATGAAGATTTGCTGGCCCGGCTCCAGTGAGGCGCCCCCGGCCGCCTCGGCCAGATCGTGGACCAAGGCCCTGGGATCGTCGCCCGGCGCGATGGCCAGGGCTATATCCCACAGGGTGTCGCCCGGATGCACCACGTAGACGCCCGGCAACTCGTGCGACAGCGAGACATCGACCGCCGAGGGCCAGGGGTTGGCCTCGCCCGGCGGGACCCGATCGGGCCGGCCCCAGGCCAGCCCCAAGGTCAAGGTCGCGACCACGATCATGGCCACGACTACCCGGCGACGGCGATACACCCCTTCCGGCAGCCGCCCGGCCTGCCCGGACGCCGGTGCAGCCGCGACGCCGGTCGGAACCAGAGTGAGAGCGGGCGGGTGATGGGCTTCCACGCCTAGATCCTCCCGCAGGGGTATGACAACGGCGCCGAGCCCGCCCCGGGAAGCCAGATGCTTGACATCGAACGCGTGTTCCGCAAACATGTGTACGGATATCCTCCCCCGAGGCCCCGCAGGCCAAGGATCGATATGAACAGGTGTTCGGTTACACTATAGCGAACATATGTTCGGTCTCACAACCCGCCTCCCCCAAGATCGGAGACCCGCCATGACGCCCCCGGCCAACCGGAAGCCACTCTCCGCCCGTCGCCGCCAGATCCTCGACGCGATCGTGGAGCACCAGCGCGCCCACGGCTACCCGCCCTCGATCCGCGAGATCGCGGCGGAGGTCGGACTCAAGTCCCCCGCCTCGGTCAAGGCCCACATCGATGTGCTCGACTCGGCCGGCTACCTGCGGGTCGACCCGACCCGGCCCCGGGCCATCGAGGTGCGCTACGACGAGAACTCGGGGGCCACGCTGGAGCGCCGCCCGGTGCGCCATGTTCCCCTGGTGGGCGATGTGGCCGCGGGCTCCGGCGTGCTCGCCGCCGAGAACGTAGAGGAGTTGGTGCCGATGCCGGCCGACCTCACCGGCGAGGGCGACCTCTTCATGCTGCGGGTGCGGGGCGACTCGATGATCGGCGCCGGCATCCTCGACGGCGACTACGTGGTGTGCCGGGCCCAGAGCACCGCCGAGAACGGCGAGGTCGTGGTGGCGGGCATTCCCGGCGACGAGGCCACCGTGAAGACGTTGCGACGGGACGGCGGGCGGATCGTGCTGGAGCCGGCCAACGAACTGCTGGAGCCCATGGAGTTCGCACCGGACGAGGTGACCGTCTACGGCAAGGTCGTCACCATGATGCGGCGGTACTAGGCGCCACCTTCAGGAGTTCGTTGACAACTCCACGGCCGAACTTCTGTCAAGAAACCACCGTATAGGTGGAAACCTGACGGAAGTTCCTCGAATAGACCGCTGAGGCCGGCAGGAACCTACAGATCGGGCAGCCGCTCGGGGATGTCGCCCTCCCATTCAGGACAATCCCGGCTGTTCTGAGGCAGGGTGCCGTCGATGAGCAGGTCCTCGAGGACGCGGTAGACGCTGTGCAGTGAGTCCCGGTGAAGCTGCTCGTGGCTGGTGTGCGCGAGCAGCGGGTCCCCGGGCCCGAAGTTGGACGCCGGCACTCCCCTCTGCGCGAAGAACGCCGCGTCGGTCCATCCCAGCTTGGCGCGGGGAGGCGCCCCGCTGTTGCGGACCACCGCCTTGAGCAGGGAATGGTCGAGGCCGGGGTCGGCCGGTGGAGCCGCGTCAACCACCTCCAGCCTGTCACCCGAGTCCATCACCGGTTCTATCAGGGAACGCACGTGGGCCTCGGCCTGCTCGGGCGTTCGATCCGGCGCGAAGCGGTGGTTGATGGTCAGGACCGCCTCATCGGGCACGACGTTGCCCGCGACGCCACCGGTGACATGCACCGCTTGGAGGCCCTCGCGGAACTCGCACCCCGAGATCACCGGCCGGCGGGGCTCATAGCCGTCGACCACCGCCAGGACAGGACCGAGCCGCTGGATCGCATTGCGTCCCATCCAGCCCCGGGCGGTGTGGGCCCGCTCCCCGGCGAGCGTCACCTCGATCCGCATGGTTCCCTGGCAGCCGGCCTCCACGATCCCGCCCGTCGGCTCCAGCAACAGCGCCACGTCGCCGGACAGCAGGTCGGGCCGACTCGAAGCCACCTCGCGCAGTCCGCTGTGGACCGAGTCCACCTCCTCGCGGGCATAGAACACGTAGGTCACATCGACGATGGGCCGCCGCGAATTGAGCGCCAGCTCCAGCATGACGGCCAACCCGCCCTTCATGTCGGCCGAGCCGACACCCCAGAGCACATCGCCTTCGATGCGGGCCTCGGCATTGCTGCTGGGAGGCACGGTGTCGGTGTGGCCGGCCAGGATCAGCCGCCACTGACGGCCCAGGTCGGTGCGGGCCACCAGGTTGTCGCCGATGCGGAACACGTCGAGGTGCCCGCTGCTGTCGTGGAGCGATTCCTCGATCAGGTCGGTTATGCGGGTCTCGTTGAAGCTGACCGACGGCACCGCGACCAGATCGGCTGCCAGCAGGAAGGTGTCGCCGGTCATCAGGCACTGGTCGTCCGAGAACTCATGTATTTCAGTCATAGTCAAGATATACCATTATTCGACGGCGATCCCTCCCCGGCTGGACGGTCCGTGCCGGATCAGCCTCAGGTGGCGGCGCCGTGGTCGCGCAGGATCTGGTTGAGGGCCGACTTGTCGTGGCGCTCGCCCTCGGACAGGCGCTTGATCACCAGCACCGCGGGCAGGCCGTACTCGCCGCCGCCGAACTGGCGCGCCCGGGTGCCGAGGACGGCCACCGACCAGGGCGGCACCTCGCCCCGCCCCAGCTGCTCGCCGGTCTCGGCATCGATCACGGGAATGGAACCGGTGAGGATCGCGCCTGCACCCAGCACCGTCCCCTGCCCTACCCGGGCGCCGTCGGCGACGATGCAGCGGCTGCCGATGAGGCAGTCGTCCTCCACGATCACCGGCTGGGCCACCGGAGGCTCGAGCACGCCGCCGATGCCGACCCCGCCCGAGAGGTGCACGTTGGCGCCGATCTGGGCGCATGACCCCACCGTGGCCCAGGTGTCGACCATGGTGTTGGCCCCGACATGGGCGCCGATGTTGGTGTAGCTGGGCATCATGATCACACCCGGCGCCTGGTAGCTGCCCCAACGGGCCGATGCTCCCGGCACCACCCTCACGCCTCGGGCGGCGTAGTCGGTCTTGAGCGGGATCTTGTCGGCGAACTCGAAGGGGCCGAGCTCGATGGTGCTCATCCTGGCCGTCGAGAACAGCAGCAGGATGGCCTGCTTGCACCACTGGTTGACCCGCACCGTGCCGTCGTCGAGCAGCTCGGCCACCCGGGCCTGGCCGGCGTCGAGAGCGTCTATGGCCTCATGAACGGTGGCGATGACGTCCGGATCGTCGGGATCCAGGTCGGGGCGGGCAGCCCAGAGCTCGCTGATGCGAGACTCAAGGTCGGACATGCCGGGCAGGCTAGTGGCCGGCACCCTGTCCGATGCCCGAGACAGCCCCGCACCGCGAACTGGCAGCCACAAACGCCCAAACAGGCCCTCACCGCTGCCAATTCCCCCAACGCCGCCCAACCCACGCCGAACTGGCAGCCACAAACGCCCAAACAGGCCCTCACCGCTGCCAATTCCCCCAACGCCGCCCAACCCACGCCGAACTGGCAGCCACAAACGCCCAAACAGGCCCTCACCGCTGCCAGTTACCGGCGGCGCGCCGCGGCCAGCAGCCGGTCATTCGCGAGCTCGAGGCGCTCGAGCGGCTGCACGGCCGCGATGCGGATGAACTGGCGCGGGTCCAAGGAGCCGGACGTGTCCGGCTGCTCGCAGTAGAACTCGCCGGGGCTGACGATCAGGCCTGAGTTGCGAGCCAGCGCATCCGCGGACGCCCAAGCATCTCCGCCGGGAACGCCCACCCAGAGGTAGAAGCCTCCCGCGGGCAGCTTCGGCGGCACATGCACATCCTCAAGGCTGAGCCGGGCGTCGTCGAACCGGCCGACCCTCCTCGCCAAGCACACGATCGCAGCAAGCCGTTCAAGGCGTTCCCGGTAGAGCGCTCGCTGCACGTCCACATGGTCCTGATCAGACCAGGCTGCGACCGCGGCGGCTTGCACCGGGCCCGGCACCATGCAGCCGGCATGCTTGCGGCACTCGCGCAGGTAGTGCACCAACTCGCTGTCTCCGGCGTAGAACCCGGCCCGCACGCCGGCCATGTTCGAGCGCTTCGACAGTGAGTGCACGGCCAGCACGCCTTCGGTGCCGTGCTCCAGGATGGTGCGGGGCGGGCCGTCCCAAGTGAACTCGGCGTAGCACTCGTCGCTGGCGACCGGCACGCCGTTGTCGCGGCCCCAGGCCGCGGCCGTGCCCAAGTCATCGAGCGCTCCCGCCGGGTTGCCCGGTGAGTTGACCCACAGGCAGAGGGCCCGCTCGGCGTCGCTCCGCTCGACCGAGCCGAGATCGATCCGGAATTTCTCGTCCACCGCGACCGGCACGGCCCTGCAGCCGGCCAGCGCCGCGCCCATCGCGTACGAGGGATACGACACGGCCGGATACAGCACCGTGTCGCGGTCGGGTTCCCGGAGCTTGAGATACCGGGGCAGCGAGGCCACGAACTCCTTGGTGCCGATGCAGGCCGCGACCTGGGTGTCGGGATCGATCTCCACCCTGAAGCGACGAGCGACCCAGTCGGCGGCCGCTTCACGGAAGGCGGGCGAGCCGATCGATGACGGGTAGGACCGTTCGGCGCCGGACAAGGCGAGCGCTTCCACTACAGCCGCGGGTGGCGGGTCGCATGGTGTGCCCACCGAGCAGTCCACCGCTCCCTCAGGCAACTGTGCGGCCACTTCCCGCAGCCCGTCGAGCCGCTCGTAGGGATAGGTGGGGGGCGCGAAGCGCCCGCTCAACGGTCCTCCCCCGCCGACCATGCTGCTCACCCCACCGCAGGACCGCGCCGCTCGACCACCCTCACACCAGTCCGTCCGCCATTCTGCGTGCAGAAACCCGGCCCGCACGGCCAACAACCGCGAACAGAACCAGGACAAGGCAACTCACACGACAGCAGGCCGGCCGGCACGAAGCCCGCGGTCACTTCCCCTCCCAGCCGTTGACCACGTAGGGGCGCAAGGCTCCCACCGAGGCCGGCTCCATGCGGGCCCGCACCCTCATGCCCTCCTCGGTCGCGCTGGACTCGAGGACCTGGCCCTCGCGATGAAGGCCGGCGAGCACGTCGCCGCGGTCCCAGGGCACCACCAGCTCCACCTCGCGGGCGACTCGGCGGATCCGGTCCCCGATCACGCCCAGAAGCTCATCGATCCCCTCGCCGGTGGCGGCCGAAACGGCTACCGAGCCCTCCGTGCGCTGTGCCAGGCGGGCCGCGCCCGGACCCAGGTCGCGCTTGTTGAACACCACCAACTCCGGGACCTGGTCGGCGTCGATCTCGGCGAGCACCTGGCGCACCGCCGCCATGGAGCCGCCGGGGTCGCGGTCGGAACCGTCCACCACGTGGACCAGCAGGTCCGCGTCCCGGACCACGTCGAGCGTGGTCTTGAACGCCTCCACCAGCTGGTGGGGCAGCTTGCGCACGAAGCCCACCGTGTCGGTGACGAAGACCGTCTCGCCGCCGGGCAGCCCCAGCCGCCGGGTGGTGGGGTCGAGGGTGACGAAGAGGCGGTCCTCCACCGCCACGGTGGCCGACGTGAGCCGGTTGAGCAGCGACGACTTGCCCGCATTGGTGTAGCCGACGATCGCCGCGGACCGGTTGCGGGTGCGGCTGCGGGCCTTGGACTGGGTGCGGCGGTGGCCGGCGATGCGGCGAAGGTCGCCCTCGAGCTTGTGTATGCGCCGCTCCAGGCGACGCCGGTCCACCTCGAGCTGGGTCTCGCCTGGGCCGCGGGTGCCGATCCCGCCCGCCTGCTGCGACAGGCGCCTCCCCGCGCCCCGCAGGCGGGGCAGCCGGTAGCGGAGCTGGGCCAGCTCGACCTGGGCCCTGCCCTCCGGGGTGCTGGCATTCTGGGCGAAGATGTCGAGTATCACCGCGGTGCGGTCCAAGGCGGTACGGCCCAGCAGCTTCTCCAGGTTGAACTGCTGCGCGGGGCTGAGGTCGTCATCGAACACCACCGTGTCGCAGTCGACCTCCTCGGCGATGGCCCTGATCTCGCGAGCCTTGCCCGCGCCCACGAATGTGGCGGGATCGGGCGCGGCCCGCCGCTGGCAGACCCGCTCGACGGCATCGGCTCCCGCGGTGTCCACCAGCAGGCTCAACTCGTCCAGCGAGGCGTCGGTGACGGAGGCGTCGCCACCGGAGCGGACCATCCCGACCAGCACGATGCGCTCCCGAAAGGCGCGATCGATGAGCCCGGGCCCATCACCGCCGAACTCACCGAACCCGCCCCGGTGCGTGTCATCTTCCGCGCCGAACCCGCCCCGATGGACGTCACCGCCGAACTCACCGAACCCGCCCCGGTGCGTGTCATCTTCCGCGCCGAACCCGCCCCGATGGACGTCACCGCCGAACTCACCGAACCCGCCCCGATGGACGTCACCGCCGGTCGTGCTTGCCTCGCTGCCGTCGAAGTCGCTCCCAGGCACGCCGTGACCCTGTGGCGGCTCGCCGACGTCAGACACCGGCGACGTCCAACTCGGCCACGTGGGTCGATTCTCCGGTGAGGGTCACCGGCTCGGAGAGATCGACCTGAGCCTGCCCGCCCGCCATTCGCACGGTGACATTCTGGCCCACGTCGCCCCAGCGATGGAAGACGGCGGCCGCGGCCACCGCCCCCGTCCCGCACGCCGCGGTCGCCCCCGCGCCACGCTCCCAGACGCCCAAGGTCAACTCGTCGGACCCGGTGACCGCACCGAAGTGGACATTGATGCCGCCCGTGAAGACGGCCTCCACTGCCGGGCCGGCCTCATCGACGGGCACCGCGGCAGGATCGGCCACGGCCAGCACCACATGGGGATTGCCCACATCCAACGTGGCCCATCGTGCGATCGCGCCCGGCCCGAGGACGCCCTCCGCGGCGGCCTCGGGGTTGCGGCTGAGCCGGTCGGGGCGGGGACCGCGACCGGGAGTGCCCATCTCCGTGGTCCCGACGACGGTGCCCGGCAAGTGGGTCGGCTGTACCGAGCATCGGCGAGGACCGGCGACGGCGTTCACGACGATGTCGAGTTCGGCCTCCCCGAGCGTGCGGGCGATGGCGTGGGCGAGGCACCGGAGGCCGTTGCCGGACACCTGGGCCGGCGAGCCGTCCGAATTCCACAGCCGCATGGTCGCGGCGCGGCCCGAGCCGCTGCTGGGCGGGTCGACCACGGCGTAGATCAGCCCGTCCGCGCCGATGCCGTCTCTCCGATGGCACAACTCGGCGGCCGTCCGGGCGGCATCGGCATCGGCGGGCAGCTCGTCGACGAGCGCGACGAGGAAGTCGTTGCCCAGCCCGTGGAGCTTGTGGAGTCGCAGCCCGCCGGTCATCTAATGCATTCTCTCGTGCCGGCAACGCATCAGAAACGCGGCGGCTCGGCGTCGGCTGCCGATATTGATGCAGTTGACCGAACTATGGCACGACAACGACGTCAAGATCGAGCAAACCGTCGGCGGAGGATGGCACCCTGTGACGCCAAGCAGATCCACACCTGGGCCGTCCGCACCGGCCTTGGACCTGTGGGCCCAACCCGACATGCTGCGCTTTGCCCAAGATGGTGGGCCTCATTCTGGAACTTGACAGTGCAGACGGCGTAGACCAAGCCTCCGCCGGGTATTGGGGGCTACTGCCCGGACACGACGGTCACCCGAAGCCAGACGGCATCCTTCCTTGCACGCGCCTTCGCTCTTTGCGCCGCTCCCGACGCCGGATTCACCGACGTGGCCACCGTGGACGTTCACCGGGTCGACATCGACGCTCTGGCCGCGGCGGGCGTTACGGTCGGCTGCGACACCGATCCGCTCATGTGCCTTGCGAACTGGGGGTTCAGTTGCAGCTTTCTCAACGTAGATGTGAGATTCTCAAATGCTTGCGGCGTGCGCAGTAGCGGGTCTGTCGTATGTTGGGGTTACAAATACGATCGGGATACAGGCAATCTTGCGATCCGGCATCTAGCAGACATGGATGGCGACTTCATTGATGTGAATTGGCGCGGCCAAGCCTTGACCGCTAGGGGCGCAGTCGTGCCCATCGTGTTCTTTGATGAGCTTCCCTCCGAGTACAAGATGTCATGGCATCTTCCATCAATCGTATACCAGAGTCTGGGACCGTGGATCCAGCAATGGGGCCATTGATGCTCTGAGGCGTCATGTGATGCCGACGGTCAGATCGGCTACCGTCGTCCATGTCTCCACCAGTTCGACGTACAAGTCCCTGCCTCCAAGGTTGTCGACCATGATGGCGAACACGTCGTCGGTGCCCGTGGCAGAGCGCGTGCAGATCGCCTGATAGCCGAATTCACTGGCGTACTGGCCCAAGGATTGAGTGAAACCGTGGTCATCGCGAACGAGGTCCTCGACGGTTAGACCGAGTATGAGGAGGCTCTCGGGATGCGTCAGGTCGAGCACCCGCCGCAGACTCACGCTGACGACCCACAACTCCCGCGGCAGCATATGCTCTAGGTTGATGTTCTGCCGAGCAGCCTGTCGGCGCAAATCGTTCACACAGCAGGCTCGCGTCGAGCACAGGTACAGCACACCGAAGCTGCCCGGCGGGTTGAAGCGGCCCCCGAACCGGCGCGCTCCCTCGCCGCTGCGAGGATCGAATCCGGGGGCCTGGTTCCGGTACCCGGTCAGGTCGACCCGCGACGCACCCACTCGCGCCAGATGCTGCGGGTTGAACCCGTCCATCTCAGGTTGTGACGCCCTCGGCCAGCGCGAGCAGCAGATCCACGACGCGCTGGTACCGGCCCTCCCTCACCAGGTTCAGCGGTTTCTCGAAGCCGAGGTCCTGGTTGGGTGCTCGCATCCACATGCGGGCGGCATCGTCGCGCATCACCCGTCGGGCCAAGTCGACCACGGCCCCTAGCTCGAGCAGACGGTCCTCAGCCTGCCTTCGGGGACAGGCCTGCTTTGCCCGCCAGCGGGCCACGCTGCGCTGGTTGGTGTCGCTGACCAGCGCCAAGTCGGCACTGTCCACTACTCGGCTGTCACAGAGATCGTCGAGAAGAATTGCCAATGACACCATAGTGTCTCGATTATACAACATTGAACGTCGCTTTAATGTCGGCCACTCTAGCAGACTAGTGAAGGCGCGCCGACGGCGTTGTCCCATGCGGACAACACATCGGCGACGGTGGCGGGAGCATCAAGCCATACGATGCGGGGATCGCTGCGGAACCAGCGCTCCTGGCGGCGAGCGAAGCGCCGGGTGCGCACGACGGCAAGCTCGAGCGCTTCATCGAGGCTCGCTTCGCCCTTCACGTGGGCCAGCAGCTCCTTGTAGCCGAGGGCCTGCGACGCGGTCCGGGAGATGGGTTGCTCGGCCAGGGATCGCACCTCATCTAGGAAGCCGTCGGCCATCTGGCGCCGGTAGCGGGCTGCGATGCGCTCGTCGAGTAGTTCCCGGTCCCAGCGCAGGCCCACTTGCACGAACGGCGTCGCCGGGTAGTGGCCGAGCCCCGGGCCGTAGGACGAGAAGGGCCGCCCGCTGCCCGCAGTGACCTCCAGCGCTCTCACGATGCGGCGGCGGTTCGACGGCTCCATGCGGCCGGCCGCGACCGGATCGAGCTCTACCAGGCGCCGGTGCAGGGCCGCAGTATCGGGCTCGGCCTCGAGTTCGGCCCGGACCTCCGGGTAGCGGCCCGGGATCCGGAGCTCGTCGATGACAGCCCGGACGTACAGGCCGGTGCCGCCAACGAGCACAGGCACGCCACCTCGACCGCGGATCTCGTCGATCACCGCTGTGGCCCGCTGCTGGAGTTCGGCCACGGCGAACTCCTCGGAAGGGTCCACCAGATCGATCAGATGGTGGGGCACCTCGGCCTGCTCCGCCGCGGTGGGGGTGGCCGTGCCGATGTCCATGCCGCGGTAGACCTGCATCGAGTCGAGGGCCACGATCTCAGCGCTGCCGATCAGGCGGGCCACGCCCATCGCCAGGTCCGACTTGCCGGAGGCGGTGGGGCCGACGATCACCAGCGGCTGCTCTGCGAGTCTCGTCCGATCAGGCGGCGCCAGGCACTCACCGCTTTCGGGCGCCGGCGGCGTCGAGGTCACTGCCTCGATCAGCTCGCGGCGACCACGGGGATGAGGCGACGGCCCGCCGATGCTTGTGCCGGGGCCGCTGGCGGCGCCTCGATGTCGACTAGGGCGCCCTGAAGGAAGTTGGCCGCGGCCGCGGTGATCTCGACCCGGGCGTAGGTGCCGGTCGGCGGCACTCCGCCGGGCGGCGATCCAAAGTGCACCAGCGTGTTGCGCCGGGTGCGCCCGGTGGTGACGGCCGGGTCCTTCTTGCTGGGCCCCTCGACGACGACCTCCTCGATCCTGCCGAGGCGGGCCTCGTTGGCCAGGCGGCTGGAGCGCTCGATCACCCGCCGCAGCCGCTCGTAGCGGGCCACGGACACCTCGTGAGGCACGAACCGGTCGCCCATGTCGGCTGCGGCCGTTCCGGGTCGAGGTGAGAAGATGAACGTGAAGGCGCTGTCGTAGCGGGCCTCGGCCGCCACCTCGAGGGTCTGCTCGAAGTCACTCTCGGTCTCACCGGGAAATCCGACGATGACGTCGGTGGAGACGGCCAGGTCGTCGACCGCCTCCCGGGCGGCCCGGAGCCGATCCAGGTAGCGCTCGGCGGTGTATCCCCGCTGCATCGCGCGAAGCACGGTGTCGCTGCCCGACTGCAGCGGCAGGTGCAGGTGCTCGCACACCGCCGGGACCTCGGCCATGGCCGCGATCGTCTCGGGACGCAGGTCCTTGGGATGGGGGCTGGTAAAGCGTACCCGCCGGACGCCGTCGATCTCACCCGCCGCCCGAAGCAGGTCCGCGAACAGGGGCCGGGCCCGCCGATCGGAGGTCCAGGCCTCACCGCACCACCATGCGTCGTCGCCGGTCGACGGAGCCTGCCCGTTGCCATTGCCGTTGGCGCTCCCGCGGCGCGACAGGGCCAGGTCGCGGCCGTAGCTGTTGACGTTCTGGCCCAGCAGGGTGATCTCGCTGACGCCGCTTGCGGCCAGGTCCCGCACCTCGTCGACCAGTTCACCGAAGGGGCGGCTGATCTCGGGGCCTCGCACCGCGGGCACGATGCAGAAGGTGCAGCTGTTGTCGCATCCGATCTGGATCGTGACCCAGGCGGAATGGGCGGCTTCCCTCCGCACGGGCAGAGCCGATGGGAACGCCTCCACATCGTCGCGGACCGTCTCGGTCAGGATCTCCACCACCGGTCCGTGGCGCCGGGCATGGTCGATGAGCTCGGCCGCCCGGTGCACGTTGTGGGTGCCGAACACCACATCGACATGGCCGGCCCGCTCCCGGACCAGATCCCGGTCCTTCTGGGCGAGGCAGCCGGCCACGGCAATGAGTGTGCCGGGCCGCTTGGCCTTCACCGCCTTGAGCCGGCCCAGGGCGCCGTACAGCTTGTTGTCGGCGTTCTCGCGGATGCAGCAGGTGTTGAGCACCATCACGTCGGCCTCTTCCAAGGCGGAGGCGCGCTGGTACCCGTCACCCTCGAGCAGGCCCGCGATCCTCTCGGAGTCGTGCTCGTTCATCTGGCACCCGAAGGTGCGGATCGCGTAGGTCCAGCCCACGCCCCCAGGCTACGGCGCGGATCGCTGGGTCATCTGCGCCCCGGACCGGTTGCTTCCCGTCCCCTTCCCCTGTCGGGTATCCGAGTCTAGACTGCACCTATGGTCGGACCTATGGCCGGACCTAAGCCCGAAGGGTTCGAGGACTTCGACCCGCATGAGGAGACCCAGCACATTCTTGCCGATGGCGAGCTGATGGAGTCGCTGAAGATCTCGCGGGCCGAGGCCGCCGACCGCAAGGCGCAGCTGCGCTCAGCACGAACGAACGTCTAGCGGGTGCGGCTTGTACGAGGCCGAGGTGCTGCCCGAGGCGCAGCGCCACCTCAACAGGCTTCCTCCCGCGGTCCGGGAAGCGGCGCTTGAAGCGATCCACGGGCCGATAGCCGACAACCCTCGGCGCGTCGGCAAGCCTCGGCGGGACGAACTGGAGGGGTTGTGGTGCGCCCGCCGCGACGTGTACCGCATCGTCTATGAGATCGTGGAGGAAGACCGCTTGATGCTGGAGCATCGCGTGAAGCGCCGCCGCAACGTGTACCGCTGAATGGAGTGTGATGCCGATGCCTGTTGAGAGTTACAGGGCGATTCACAACGAAGTGCTGGCGCGCCCCGGGGCCGAGGAGCGCCTGGCCGCACTTCGTAGCGAGACGCTCGCCGAGATCGGTCTCTATGCGTTGCGACGCACCCTGGACCGCTCCCGGGCTGACCTCGCCGCTGAACTGCGCTTCAGTCAATCCGCCGTGTCACAGCTGGAAGGAGGCGACGACGTCAAGGCGTCGACGCTTCGCAGCTACGTGCACGGGCTCGGAGCCCGCCTGCAGATCATGGCCGTCTTCGATGACGGCGAGGCCGAGACCGCCGTACCGATCCGCATCGGCTCCGACCTCGCCTGACCCACACGAGCGTTCGGCTGAGGCCCGCAGCGTGTTCGCGCTAGCCGACTGAAGCGACCTCCACCACAGCCGCGGTGCAAGAAGGATCCGGGATCGGCTCGCCGTGGTCACGCAGGCTCTCGATATGGAACTCGATGGCCTCTCGGATGGTCACCAGCAAACTCCTCAAGGGTGTCGCCTGTGGCCACGCAGCCGGGCAGGTCCGGGACATAGGCCGCAAGATTGCCAGGCGCAGGGTCGATGATGACCGTGTACTTCACCGCGATCCTCACCCCCGGCGCGGGCTGTCAGGCGGCGGCGCTGGCTGAGGTCGCCGAGGCTGTGGGGTGCTCCCAGTCGGGCTCTTGTTCGGGTTCGGGGGCGGGCATGACCGCCCGCCAGACCAGGTCGGAGATCTCGACCATCAGCTCGGGGTTGTCCTGCAGGAACGCCTTGGCGTTCTCGCGGCCCTGGCCGAGCTGCTCGCCGTCGTAGGTGTACCACGCCCCGGACTTCTTCACGATGGACTCCGTGACGGCCAGGTCCAGCACCGAGCCCTCCCGGGAGATGCCCTGGCCGTACATGATGTCGAACTCGGCCTGCTTGAACGGCGGGGCGCACTTGTTCTTCACCACCTTCACCCGGGTGCGGTTGCCCACCACCTCCATGCCGTTCTTGATCGACTCGATCCGGCGGATGTCGAGCCGCACCGACGAGTAGAACTTGAGGGCCCGGCCACCGGGCGTGGTCTCCGGCGAGCCGAACATCACCCCGATCTTCTCGCGCAGCTGGTTGATGAAGATGCAGATGGTGTTGGACTTGTTGAGGTTGGAGGTGAGCTTGCGCAGGGCCTGCGACATGAGCCGGGCCTGCAGGCCGACGTGGGTGTCGCCCATGTCGCCCTCGAGCTCGGCCCGCGGGGTGAGCGCGGCCACCGAGTCGATCACCACCACGTCGAGCGCCCCCGAGCGGATCAGCATGTCGGTGATCTCCAGGGCCTGCTCGCCGGTGTCGGGCTGCGAGATGAGCAGCTCGTCGATGTCCACGCCGATGGCCTTGGCGTAGGTCGGATCCATGGCGTGCTCGGCGTCCACGTAGGCGCAGACGCCGCCGTTGCGCTGAGCCTCGGCCACCACATGGGTGGCCAGGGTGGTCTTGCCCGAGGACTCCGGGCCGTATATCTCGGTGACCCGGCCCCGGGGCAGGCCGCCGATGCCGAGGGCCACGTCCAGCGCCAGCGCCCCCGTTGGGATCGCCTCGATGCTCATAGCGGCCTTCTCGCCCATCTTCATGACCGAGCCCTGGCCGAACTGCTTGTCGATCTGGCTCATGGCCATGTCGAGTGCCTTCTGTCGATCGTCCACGTTCTTCTCCTGTGTCTGTGCCCCTCAGGGCGGTGGATGTCTGGTGGCCTTTCGGCGAATCGGGAATGCTCGGTGAAGCTACGAGGGGGGTGTGACAGAGCCCGGCCGGGCACCATCGTTCCTCACGCAGCTTACGACAGTGTAGTTCCAGAAGAGTAGTTCCGAACATGTGTTCAGTCAAGCATCCGCTGGCAGGGATCGAGCGGGCCGGCAGCGCTCGCATCGAGGCACTGTGGGATTCGATTCGCCGGCCGGGAACCATACGAAGCCCGTGTGCGTTGCCTACCGTAGAGCAGCACAGGAGAAAGGCAACACGATGCTCCGGCAAATCTTCCCCTCCAGGCGCCGAACACCATCGCCTGCAAGTCCGGACCACAGAAAGGCGTCCCCCATGACCTCCCAGACCTCCCCCGCCCGCCAGACCTTCGACGACGCCGAACTGCGGGACCGCCTCACCCCCCAGCAGTACCAGGTCACCCAGCAGGCCGGCACCGAGCGGGCCTTCACCGGCGAGTACTGGAACTGCCACGACGACGGCACCTACCACTGCATCGTCTGTGACGTGCCCCTCTTCTCCAGCGACACCAAATACGAGTCCGGCACCGGCTGGCCCAGCTTCTGGGAGGCGCTCGACCCCGAAGCGGTGGAGATCCACACCGACCGCAGCTTCGGCATGGTCCGCGAGGAGGCCGTGTGCGCCCACTGCGGCGCCCACCTCGGCCACCGGTTCCCGGACGGCCCCCAACCCACCGGCGACCGCTACTGCATGAACTCAGCGTCCCTCCGCCTGGACCGCAGCGCCGAGGACGGCTGACAACCAGGATCGGCATGGTCCGCGAGGAGGCCGTGTGCGCCCACTGCGGCGCCCACCTCGGCCACCGGTTCCCGGACGGCCCCCAACCCACCGGCGACCGCTACTGCATGAACTCAGCGTCCCTCCGCCTGGACCGCAGCGCCGAGGACGGCTGACAACCAGGATCGGGACGGGCCGCTAGGGCACGGAGACGGTCAGCCACTCCACGCCGTTGACCTCGACCGTGTAGGCGTCGCCGGACACGAGGGCGTCGCCCGCGTAGGCGTATGCGTCCAACTCCAGGGTCCGTTCGGAACAGTCGATGGCCCACGGCGCCGGGGGCGGAACCCAGGCGGTCACGTCGACGACGATGCGGTTGCCGTCCACCCTGGCCTCCTCGCGCCCTATCCGGTAGCAGCCGTCGAGTTCGGATACGGCGAACAGGACGTGAACGTAGGCCTGACCCCCCTCCCAGATGACCTCCACATCGGTGACATGGACCGGCGCCTCAACGGGCCTGCGGTCCTCGGCGCTCCACTCGCCGTCCACCCTCTCCGGGGGCGGCTCGACCAGCACCAGCACCATGTCCACCCACTTGGGGTTGCCGCCGGTGATGACGTCGTAGGCGGTGTCGTTGATGAACGCCAGGCGGCCGTCGGACTCCTCGATCCGGGCCGACACCGAATAGGTGTTGCGGGAGTCGATGTCGTCTGCGTCGTAGTCGACCTCGAAGGAGACCGGGACCTGACCCGGATCGGAGATGACCTGCTCCGCGATCAGCTGCGCCGAAGCGTCGGCATAGGACGTGTCCCGTATCTGAACGATCAGCGTTGCGTCCGGAGCGAGCGCGATCCGCTCCCGGTAGGTGACGGTACCCGACACCGATGAACTCGAGCCGAGCCTCGATCCGGCGACAGCGCAGCCTGCGGCAATGATCGAGATGACTGCAATCAGCAGGACCACCGTCGTTCGATGACGGCTCATTCCCGCACCTCCTTTGCTGTGCGGCCGACGGTCCGGGCGATCCGTCCTGGCAGTTGGACGTCCCGGATCCTGGTGTGGTTCCCGGACTGATCATCGCGCCCGTACGCTCCCGTGGTGCGGATCGTCGACGCCCGATCACTGGAGGGCACAGAGTTCGCGGCCGCGCTCGAGCTCCAGCAAGCGGTGGACAGCGTGCGCGACCCCGGCCTGCCCGTGACCCCTGCCGCTGAACTGCAAGCGGTCTTCGACGACGACGCCACCGACTACTGCCGTCACCAGCGAGTAGTCGCCTTCGCCGACGGCGGCACAGCCGTCGCCATCGGACACGTGGAACTCGAATCGGACGTTGACAACCTCAACCTGGCCGGCGTCGAGATCACCCCGACAGACGACGACACCGCGGCCGCGATCCTCGGCGAGCTGCTCAGACGGGCCCGAGACGACGGACGGAGCTCGGTGATCGCCTGGGGCGACTACACACCTGAGCGCCACGCCTTCTGGACCGGCCTGGGAGCCGAACTTCGCTATACCGAGCAGGAGTCCAGCCTCGACATGGCGGCGGTGGACCCCCAGCTCATGGCCCAGTGGATCGGGGACGGCCCGAGCGACCTCCAGTTGGTGCACTGGTCCCGCCGATGCCCCGAGGAGTGGATCCAAGCCATGGTCGCCACCGCCAACGCCATGAACGACGCCCCCACCGATGACCTCGAAATGGCGGACACCGTGGTCGACGCAGCCATGGTCCGGACCGAGATAGCGGCCCGCAACGCCCGGGGACTGGAGTACCAGGGCGTCCTGGCTGTCACCGCCGCCGGCGAGGCCGCCGGCACGACAGAGGTGTTCGTCAACCGGCACCGGCCCGCGGCCTCGTGGCAGTGGTCGACCGTGGTGCTTCCGGCCCACCGGGGCAGGCGCATCGGGCGCTGGCTCAAGGCGACCATGTGGCAGCGGCTGCGGGCCACCGAACCCGAGGTGACCGGCCTTCAGACCGGCAACGCGGCCAGCAATGCCCACATGCTGGCCATCAACACCGAGATGGGCTTCGAGCCCACCCACCTGATGGGCTGCTGGCAGTCCGACCTTGACACTCTCGGATCCCGCCTCCCGCCATTCTGTGTGCAGAAACCTGTCATATGACCGGACAACTGCACACAGAACGTGGCTAAGGGGAGCGGACAGGGGCGCGGCGCTCAGCCGCCGCGGGCCAGCAGGCGGGTCCGGAGCAGGTTCAACGCAGTGATCGTGCCCAGCTGGCGCACCATGACCCTGGCCATGTTGAAGCGCACCATGGCCGTCTCGCCGCGGCCGTCGAGATGCAGGCCGATCCAGACGGTGCCCGGCTCCGCGCCCTCGTGGCTGCCGGGACCGGCCGCGCCGGTCGTGGCCAGACCCACGTCGGCACCCAGCACCCGGCATGCTCCGGCGGCCATGGCCAGCGCCATCTCCTCGCTGACCGCGTTCACATCCGGCGTGCCCAGAACGCCTGTCTTGAGCGCCCGGTCGTAGGGCACGACGGCACCGCGCAGCACGTCGCCGGCGCCGGCGACCTCGGTCAAGCGAGCCGCGATGAGCCCGCCAGTCACCGACTCTGCCAGGCCCAACGTGAGACCCGCCGACCGCATCAGGGCCAGCACCACCGACTCCATGGTGTCGTCGTCGGTACCGAACACCGCCTCCCCGACCACGCCACGGGTCCTGGACTCCACGCCCGACAGCACCCGTTCGGCCGCTTCGTCGTCCTCCGCCTTGGCGGTGATGCGAACCTTCAGGCCCTCCATGCCGCCGGCCAGGAAGGCGATGGTGGCCTCGCCGGTGGTATCGAGGCGTCGCATCTCCGGTTCCAGGAGTTCGGCCAGGCCCGACTCGGAGTAGCCCCAAGTCCGCAGCGTCCGGCTGCGGATCACATGCCGCTCGCCGGCCCGGGCCTGCAGATCGGGCAGCACGCACTCGCTGACCATCTTCTGCATCTCCCAGGGAACGCCGGGAACGGCGTATATCACCTTCTCGTCACCGGCCGCAGCGGCGGCGCCCGCCTCGCCCTCAAGCTCGCCGCCTCGCCTCACCGGGCAGATCAAGCCCGGCGCAGTGCCGGGCTGCACGTCCATCACCCGTGCGCCGACCGGCACGTCGGCCTGCTGGAGGTTGTTGGCGGGCATGTCGCGGTCGCGCCGGTAGAACATCGCCCTGATCCGCTCGACCACGGCATCGTCGCGGCGCAGTTCGACGCCCATGACCGCCGCGATCGCATCGCGGGTGATGTCGTCGGGGGTCGGCCCGAGACCCCCGCACACGATCACCGCTTCGCTGCGGTCCAGCGCCTGCCCGAGCGCGGCGGTCATCCGGTCGAGGTTGTCCCCGACCTTGGTCTGGAAGTGGCTGTCGATCCCGGCGAGCGCGAGCTGCTCACCGATCCACGACGAGTTGGTGTCGACGATCTGGCCGAGCAGCAGCTCGGTCCCGACGGCGACTACCTCGCACTTCACGACGGGGAGCGGGACTGCGCCCGCGCCGAACGGCCGTCGAGCATGTACTGCAGTCCGGTGACCACCGTGAACGCCACCGCCACCCACAGCGCGACGGTCAGCACCACATCCGAGTTCTCGAGGGTCGGCATGATGGCCATCGCCAGAGCCAGTGCCTGCACGGAAGTCTTGTACTTGGCGGACCGGCGGGCCGGGATCGACACCCCTTCGCCCGCCCACCGTGCTCTCCAGGCGGTGATACCCAGCTCTCGGAAGGCCAGGATCGTCACCGGCATCCACCAGTAGCGCTCCACGGCCACCAGGCAGTACGCCGCGCCGAGCACCACGACCTTGTCGGCGAGCGGGTCGAGGAAGGCGCCGCTGCGGCTGGCGACGTTGGCCCGGCGGGCCACCCGCCCGTCGAAGAAGTCGGTGCCGGCCATGGCGACGCCCAGGCCGAAGGCGGCCCACGACGCCCCCCGGGTCTCCTCGGCCTGCAGGATCAGCAGGAACAGCAACGGCGACAGCAACAGCCGGGCGAGGGTCAGGAGGTTGGCCGGGTGAAGCAGGCTGGCCTGCGCGGGCGCCTCCGCGCCGCCGGGAGCGCTCACGCGGCCTCCAGGCCGCAGCCGGGAGCGGGCGAGCTCACGCAGCCTCCAGGCCGCAGCCGGGAGCGGGCGAGCTCACGCAGCCTCCAGGCCGCAGCCGGGAGCGGGCGAGCTCACGCAGCCTCCAGGCCGCAGCCGGGAGCGGGCGAGCTCACGCAGCCTCCAGGCCGCAGCCGGGTGCGGGCGAGCTCACGCAGCCTCCAGGCCGCAGCCGGGTGCGGGCGAGCTCACGCAGCCTCCAGGTCGTAGCCAAATGCGGCGGTGACGGTCACCTGCGCGAAGGTACCCGCGCCCAACGCGGTGGGCACGTGCACGACGCCGTCGATCTCCGGGGCCTCGCGATGGGTCCGGCCCACGCCCGGCTCATCCACCAGGACCTCGACCCGGCGACCGACCAGCATGTCGCGGCGACGAGCGGTGATGGCGTCCTGGAGCTCCCCCAGTTCAGCCAGCCTCTCGGATCGCAGGGCCTCGTCGACCTTGCCGTCCAGGGTGGACGAATGCGTTCCCGCCTCCTCGGAATAGGCGAAGAACCCGCACCAGTCGAGTTGCGCATCCTCCACGAAGCGGAGCAGCAGGTCGTGGTCGTCCTCGGTCTCGCCCGGGTAGCCGACGATGAAGTTGGACCGGAAGGCCGCCTCCGGCTCCCGCCGGCGGATCTCCTCGATGCGCGACAGGAATCGCTCGCCGTCACCCCACCGGCGCATGCGGCGCAGCAGAGGCCGCGAGACGTGCTGGAGCGACAGGTCGTAGTAGGCCACCCCGGTGGCGCAGATGGCGTCGATCAGGGAGTCGGTGAGGTCCGACGGGTACAGGTACAGCAGCCGGGTGCGGGGGGCGAGGGCCGACACCGCCTCCACCAGCGGCACGATGCGGCGCTCGCCCCGGCCCTGGTCCCGCCCGTATGAGGCGAGGTCCTGGGCGACCAGCACGATCTCGGCCGCGTCGAGCTGTTCGACCTCCTCCAGGATCTGCTCGACCGTGCGGCTGCGCTGGGGGCCGCGAAAGCTGGGAATGGCGCAGAAGCCGCAGGCGCGGTCGCATCCCTCGGCGATCTTCACGTAAGCCCACGGGCGGGGCGAACGAGGACGGGGCAGGTTCAACAGGTCGAACGCCGGTACCGGCCGGGTGGAGCGACGGCCAAGCTCCACCGGCACGCCGGCGGGCAGGGGCGGCGCCGAGAGCCCGGCCGCCAGCGTCATCCCGAAGCCGGCTATACGGTCGGCCTCCGGCAGGGCCTCGGCCAATTCGTCTCCGTAACGCTCGGCCAGACACCCGGTCACCACCAGCGACGCGCCGGGCGCCTTGGTCTCGGCCAGAGCCAGGATCGTGTCGATCGACTCCAGGCGGGCCTCCTCCACGAACGCGCAGGTGTTGACGACCACCATGTCGGCGTCGGCCGTGTCGCGTGCCGGCGACAGCCCATCCGCCGCGAGCAGTCCGGCGAGCTTGTCGGAGTCGACCTGGTTCTTGGGGCACCCCAGCGTGTGCACCACGAAGGACTGAGGCCCGCCGGACATCTTGCTAGCTGCCTGCGGTGCCCGTCGGCGGGGGCAGCGTCGTGGTAGTCAGCAGAGGCTTGTACGGACCGCAGTCGCCCGAGATGATGTCGCGGATGCGGTCGACCCGTGGGCCGGATTCGACTGGAACGGGCACGCCATCGGCATCGAGCAGGTGGGGATGGAACGTCCAGCCGACAACCCTGTCGCCATCGAAGTCGATCTGCAGGACGCCGGTCTCGCCGCCCATGTTCTGCCGGGGCTCCCAGATGAAGTTCCCCAGCGAGAAGGCCACCAGCTTCTCGCCGGTGAACACCACGGGCTGCAGCACGTGCGGATGGTGACCGATGATCGCATCAGCGCCCGCGTCGAGAAGTTGACGAGCGAGCGTTCGCTGCGCTTCGTTCGTGCAGGGGTTGCGCTCGACACCCCAGTGGACCACCGCGACCACGGCGTCGGCGGCCGCGGTCGCGGCCCGGACGGCGTCGAGCACGCGGGCCAGATCAGGCGTGTGCGCCGATGCGATGCCCGGCGTGGACGAGCCGGCCGCAAAGTTGGAGGGGACGATCAGGGAGGCTCCCACGAAGGCCACGTTCAGGCCGCCGGCAGTGGGCAGGATCCGGTAGCGGTAGGCCTCGTCGATATTGCCGCCCGCGCCGATGGTGGTCACCCCGGCCGCCTCCAGCAGGTCGATGGTGTCGGTCAGTGCGTCCGGGCCGTAGTCCATGGCGTGATTGTTGGCCAGGTTGCCGACCCGCACTCCTCCGGCCGCTATCCGGGCGGCCGCAGCCGGCGGAGCACGGAAGACGTACGTCTTGTCGCGAGCTTCGCCCCGGTCGCTGATCGTCATCTCGACGTTCACCACCGACAGGTCCGCGGAGCCCAGCGAAGGCTGGATCGAAGCGAAGGGATCGAGGCCCAGCCTCTCGGACCACTCCATCAGGACGTCGCCGCCGGCCAGCAGCGTCCACCTGCGGACCGACTCGGTGGTTGTGGTGCGCGGCCCGGTGGTGGTCGGAGCGGTCGTCAGCGGCGCCACCGAGGCGGTGGTCTCGGGGGGCAGGGTGGGCGTGGCCTCCGGCGAGCGAACCTCGGAGCCGTCAGTGCACGCCGACGCCATCAACACCGCCACCAGGAGTGCGCATCCCCGCAGCGCCGCGATCCTCGATAGCACCTAACGAACCTCCACTATGCGAACCCTGTACAGCCGGGGCCAGAGCTTGCCCGTCATCCACAGGGTGGCGGTGTCAGGGTCGAATGCCACCCCGTTGAGCACATCGATGCCGTCTGCGCGCGGGTGCAGGAGCACATCGTCGACCAGCGGCTGGGCGTCGATGGTGGCCAGCACCCGATGGACGCCGGGGTGGATCACCAGCAGGTGGTTGGTCTGCCACACGTTCGCAATGACCAAGCCCTCGACGCACTCGAGTTCGTTGAGGTGGTCGAGCCGGCCCTCGTAGCCCGGAGCCGTGACCGGCACCCAGCCAAGAAGCTCGAAGGTCTGCGGATCCCGGAAGGCCAACCGGTCGGACCCGTCCGACATGACGAGCACATCGCCCGCGGCGCACAGGCCCCACCCCTCACCCTGGTAGTCGTGCTCCCCCACCGCCTCCAGCGTGGCCCGGTCGTACACCACCGCCTTGCCGCTCTGCCAGGTGAGCTGGATGATCCTGTCTCCCACGACGGTGAGGCCCTCGCCGAACAGCTCGTCGGCCAGCGCCACCTGCGCGGTGACCTCACCGGTGGCGGCGTCCACGGCCCGCAGGGACGACCGGCCTCGAAGACCCGTGCTCTCGTACATGGTGCCCCCGGCAACCTCGAGTCCTTGGGTGAAGGCATCGGGGTCGTGGGGGACGCTCTCGACGATCTCAACCGTCCAGCGGGCCACCTCCCAGCCGTCGCCCATGGGTGGGAACACCGACGCCCCAACTTGCGAGTCGATCTGATCCGTCGTGGAGGGCGCCGACACAGCTGTAGAGGAGACCGTCGCCGTTGTGGAGGAAGCCGGCACAGTGGTAGAGGAGACCGTCGCCGTCGTGGAGGAAGCCGGCACAGTGGTAGAGGAGACCGTCGCCGTTGTGGAGGGTGCCGACACAGCTGTAGAGGAGACCGTCGCCGTTGTGGAGGGTGCCGACACAGCTGTAGAGGAGACCGTCGCCGTTGTGGAGGAAGCCGGCTCCGACGTGGCGGAGGGCCGTGTGGCCTCCGGCGAGGCCGACGGCTCAACCACCGCAGCCGGCGGGTCGGTGGCTGCCGGTGTGCTCCCGGACTGTGGATCAGGCGCGCAGCCTGCGATCAGGGCCCCCGCGCACACCAGGGCCCACGCCAGGCAACCGGGCCGCATCGCAGTCACCCGGCCAGCAGCGCGATGCTCGCCACCCACGAACCCAGGAGCACGACGCCGTCGATGCGGCTGACCCGGTGGCCGATCAGCATGGCCGCCCAACTCACCACGCATATGACCACCATCATCAGCGATCCCAGGGTCTGCACGATGACGTCGCCGACCGGTCCCGGCCCCACCAGAGCGATGGCGCCTCCCACCGCCAGCGAGTTGAACACATTGCTGCCCAGAAGGTTGCCGACCAGGAGCTCGGTCTCACGCTGGCGGGCCGCGGCCACTGCGGTGACCAGCTCGGGCGCCGAAGTGCCCACCGCGACCAGCGTGTACCCGACGAAGCCGCCCGACAGGTTGAGCGCCTCGGCCACCCGCTCGGCTCCCTCGACGAGGATGTAGGCCGAGCCGGCGACCAGAGCGAGCGAGACCACCGTGCGCAGGGTCTCGATCCCGAGAGCGGGAGGGTGCTCGCCCACGATCTCAGAGAGGTCCTCCATGTCCGATTGACTGCCGCCGGTGCGGGCCCCGTGAAGCACCAGAACGAACCAAGCCCCGAGCGCGGCGAGCAGCACAAGCCCCTCCAAGCGACCGAGCTCGCCCTGTACGAGCAGGGCGAACAGGACGACTGCCGCGACCGACATCGCAGCGTCGCGGCGCACCACGCTGGAACTCACCGGCACCACAGCCACGAACGACGCCGCGCCGAGAACGAGAGAGATGTTGGCCACGTTGGAGCCGACGATGTTGCCGACGCCGATGTCGAGTCGGCCGTTGGCTGCGGCCAGCGACGATACCAGCATCTCCGGCGCACTGGTGCCGAACCCCACCACGATGGCTCCCACCACGATCGGGGCCATCCTCAACACGACGGCCAGCCGCGCGGCCCCCCTCACGAACTGGTCGGCCGCCAGCGACAGCACGACCAGCCCGACCAGGGAGAGGACGAGGCCGACCAGCATCACGAAGACCGCAGAGCCCGGCGAATGATCATGTCAGCACGACAGTGAGGCCCGGCGAATGATCATGTCAGCACGACAGTGAGGCCCGGCGAATGATCATGTCAGCGGGACTGGCGGCTCTCGAGTTCCTCGGTAGTGATGAGAACCTCGCGCGCCTTCGAACCGGTGGACGGCCCGACTACTCCTCGCTGCTCGAGCAGGTCCATGATGCGCCCCGCCCTCGCAAAACCCACCCGCAGTCGGCGCTGGAGCATCGACGTCGATCCGAGCTGCGTCTCGATCACCAGCGCCATGGCGGCGTCCAGCAACTCGTCGCCGTCGTCATCGGTGGTGGGCGGAGGAGCCTCTGTGATGCTCGACGGCATGATCGGAGCCCCGCCCAGATCAGGCGCCGAAGCCGGGACGGGCTCGCCCCCGTGGGGGCCCTCCGTGGAGACCGAGGGATCGTCATCGAAGTCGGGAGCTTGGTCCACCCAGTGGGTCACCACCGAGCGGACCTCGTCCTCAGTGACCCAGCAACCCTGGATCCGGTGGGGTGTAGACGACGACGGCCCCAGCCACAGCATGTCACCCTGGCCCACCAGCCGCTCCGCTCCGGGCTGGTCGAGGATGACTCGCGAGTCGGTCAGGCTCGAGACCGCGAATGCGAGCCTGGCCGGGATGTTGGCCTTGATCACTCCGGTGATGATGTTCACCGACGGCCTCTGGGTGGCGATCACCAGGTGGATGCCGACGGCCCGGGCCATCTGAGCGATGCGGGCGATGGACTCCTCCACATCGCGCGCGGCCACCATCATCAGATCGGCGAGCTCGTCCACCACCACCAGCACGAACGGCAGGCGCTGGTACCGCAGAGGCTCACCGTCGGCGCCGCGAGCCCCGACGGGGGGCTCGAGCGTGTCGGCGTCGACGGCCGCGTTGTAGCCGGTGACGTCGCGGAAGCTGGTCTCGTGGAGAAGGTCGTAGCGGCGCTCCATCTCGCGCACGGCCCAGCCCAGCGCGTTGGCCGCTTTGCGGGGATCGGTCACCGGCGCCGTCAGCAGGTGGGGGACCCGGTCATACTGGCCCATCTCGACCCGCTTGGGGTCGACGAGGATCATGCGCACGTCCTCGGGTGTGGAGCGCATCAGCACCGACGTGATCAGCGAGTTGAGGCATGACGACTTGCCGGCGCCGGTGGCTCCCGCGATCAGCAGGTGGGGAGTGGTCGCCAGATTCAGCATGATGGCGTGACCGTTGATGTCCCGGCCGATGGCCACCTCCATGGGATGGACGGCGTCGGCCGCTTCCGGCGAGCGCAGCACATCCCCGAGACGAACGATCTGGCGGTCCAGGTTGGGGACTTCCACCCCGATGGCCCTCCGGCCCGGTATGGGCGACAGGATGCGTATGTCGGGTGAGGCCATGGCCAGGGCGATGTCCTTTCGGAGGCTCTCGAGCTTCGACACTCGCACGCCCTCGCCCAGCTCCAGAACGAAGCGGGTGACGGTGGGCCCCACGACCGGCTCCAGCAGGATGGTGGGCACGTCGAAGCGGGCCAGCGTGGCCTGAAGGAGCTGGCCCCGCTCGGCTACTTCGGCCTTGTCGACAGCCCTGGACGGCGTCGCCGCCAGCACCTCGATCTTGGGGAACACCCACTTGGACCGCCGGCCTCGACCCTTGCCGCTCGCGACTGCACCTCGGACCTTGCCTCCACTTGCTCCAGCGGGCACCACGGGCGAGTCCTTCGCGAACGTCGCCGGCGCGATCTCAGGCGTCGACGGCTCGACATCGGCGCCCAGCCGGCCCGAACCCTCGTCAGCGCCGGGCGATCCGGCGTAGGGCTGCCCGTAGGGAGGCTGCCCGTAGGGAGGCGAGTCCGGAGGTGCGGGACCGGCCGGGCCCTCCTTGATGTCGCTGAACAAGTCCGCAACCGCAGTACGCAGCAGCCGCCAAGCCGGGCGCAACGCCTTCTCTTGCAGCCAACCGGCCGCCGACCAGGCTCCCTTGGCCGCGGATTGCACCGTGACCCCGGTGAAGAAGACTGCGCCAATGAGTCCCGCGAAGACGAGCAGCAGGACCGAGCCCCAGGCCGCGGTCCAGGCATGCAGGAAGCCGCCGACGCCGACTCCCAGAGCACCGCCCGCGGCGCCCAACTCGTCCACGCCGTCGCCCAAGCCCGGACGGCCGCGCGACAGATGCAGCAGCCCTGTGGCTGACAGCAGCAGCAGCAGGCCGCCCAACACCATCCCGTCGACGGAGTCGGCTCTCTTGACCATGGACGCTGCAGTGCTTGGAGCCTCCTCGGGCCCACCACTGCCATCGCGCACCTTCGCTGCGCCACCGTCACGCCACCGGCCCAACAGCGCGGCAACCCCCGTGGCCGCGAGCCCAACGGGCAGGACCATGCGCACTAGACCGAACCCGGCTGCCAGTACGCGATCTAGTTGCTCGCCCACCGGCCCGGCCGCCGAGAACCAGACACTCCCGGCCACGAGCAGACCGGCCACGATCGCAGCCAGCCCCCAGACGCCTCGACGATGGCGGCTCACCACCGAACCGACCGCAGCCGAGCCCCGGCGAGAGGCTCGCTCGCCCGCTGACGGCCCTCTCGCCCCGCGAGAGCTGGGATCGGCTCCTCTGGTCGCCATGAAGGGTGACGCTACCAGTGACGCCCAACCGCCCCGTGAACCCCCAGCACGATCAAGAGGTGATCACCGGCACTATCACCGGCCGGCGGCGGGTGCGCTCTCGCGACGTGCGCCGCGCCGTCCGCATCACCAGGTCCTCCAAGGCTCCGACGTCCCGGTCGCCGCCGGCCAGGGCGCTCCGCACCTCCGTCTCGACCGCCTCGGCGACGGCGGCCTCATGCCCCATCAGCGCCGGCTGCTCGACCCATCCCCGGGACACGATGCGCGGGCTCGACGCCAGCACGCCCCGCTCCAGGTCGACCCCCACCACCACAGTCACGAAGCCGTCGGCGCCCAGCTTGCGCCGCTCGTCCAGCACCGTCGATCCCAGGTCGCCCACCGTCCCGTCCACGTATACGTGGTCCCCGCCGACCGACCCGGCCCGCCGCAGACCGTCGTCGGTCAACTCGATCCGGTCGCCGTCGGAGCACAGCACCACCCGCTCGTCGGGCATGCCCATGTCGCGGGCCAGGCCGGCGTGAGCCACGAGGTGCTCGTACTCGCCGTGAACCGGCACGAACCACTCCGGCGACGCCACCGAGTGCAGCACCCTCAGCTCCTGCTGCTTGCCGTGGCCGGAGGTGTGCACATCCAGGTTGCCGGTGTGCAGCACCCGCGCCCCCCGCCGCGCCAGCCCGTTGCGCACCGCCCCCACCGCGGCCTCGTTTCCCGGGATGGGATGGGAGCTGAAGATCACCGTGTCGCCAGCCCCGATCTCAACCCACTTGCTGGCGCCCTCGGCCATCTGGGTGAGGGCGGCCCGAGGCTCGCCCTGCGATCCGGTGCACACGATCAGCACCTGGCCCGAGTCCAGCCCCTCGAGGTCTGTGATATCGCGCAGGGCATGGCCTGGCACCCGCAGCAGGCTCAGCTCGCGGGCCAGCCCTACGTTGCGCTGCATCGAGAGGCCCAGCGTCGCCACGGTCCGCCCTGAGGCCACGGCTGCGTCCATCACCTGCTGGATGCGGTGGATGTGGCTGGCGAACGCGCCGACGATCACCCGGCGACCCTCCTGGTGGGCGATCACATCGTGGAGGACGTCGCCCACGTCTCTCTCCGAGCGCGACGCCCCGGGCGCGTCGGCGTTGGTCGAGTCGGCCAGCAGCAGCCTGATCCCCGGATCGTCGGCCAGCGCCCCGATGCGGGACAGCGCCGTGCGCCGGCCGTCCACCGGCGTGAGATCGAGCTTGAAGTCGCTGGAGTGCAGGATCACTCCCTGAGGCGTGGAGAAGGCGGTGATGAGCCCGCCCGGCACCGAGTGGGTCACCGGCATCGCCTCGCATCGGAACGGCCCCGCGCGGAAGCTGTCGCCGTCGCGGACCTCGCGTAGTTCGGCCCGATCGAGCAGGCCTGCCTCGGAGAGCTTGTGCCTCACCAAGCCGAGAGTGAACGCCGAGCCATAGACGGGGAACGACAGGTGCTCGAGCAGATGCGGAAGCGCTCCTATGTGATCCTCGTGAGCGTGGGTGGCCACGCACGCCTCCACTCCCCCGCTGTCCAGCAGCCACTCGAAGTCGGGCAGCACCGAGTCAACGCCGGGGAGGTCGTCGCCGGCGAACATCCGTCCGCAGTCGAGCAGCACCCGGCGGCCCGCGGTCTCGAGGACCGCGCAGTTCCGTCCTATCTCACCCAGGCCGCCCAGGAAGGTGACGGCGACCGGCGCAGCCACGGCCGGGTCAGCCGGTACCGACGGGTGCCGGCTCTGCGAGAACCTGAACTGCCGCGTCCGCGGGTTCGGCGACCCGCGACCGGGGGCCTCTCAGCGCGGCGAGGACCTCCCGGGCGCGGTCCTCGAGCCCTGACGGCTCCGGCCCCATGGGCAGGCGGCATGGCCCCGCGGGCAGCCCCAGCACCCGCATCATGCACTTGGTGGGCACGGGATTGGGAGCGGCGTCGCCGGTCTCGAAGTCGTAGGAGTCGAGCAGGCGGCGGTTGATCGCAGTAGCTTCGGCGACTCGGCCGCTCTCGAACGCGTCGAACATGGCCTTCATCTGGATGCCCGCCCAGTGAGTGGCCACACCGATGACGCCCACCGCGCCGATCGACATCAGCGGCAGGGTGAGCGAGTCGTCGCCCGAGTACACCTCGAAGCCGTCCGGCGCCATCTCCAGCAGGCGGGCCGTCTCGCCGGGGGACCCGGCCGCGTCCTTGACGCCGACGATGTTCGGGACCTCGCGGGCCAGCCGGGCCATGGTCTCGGTGGCGACCTTGCGGCCGGTGCGGCCCGGTATGTCGTAGATGAGGACGGGAAGGTCCGTCGCGTCCGCGCAGTGCCGGAAGTGCGCGTCGAGCCCGGCCTGCGACGGCCGGTTGTAGTAGCCGGCCACATGCAGGATCCCGTCGGCGCCGGCGGCGGCGCAGCGCTCGGTGAGGTCGATGGCGGCGCGGGTGTCGTTGCTTCCGGCGCCGGCGACGACCGGCACGTCGACTGCTTCCACCACCGCAGCTACCAGTTCGGCCTGCTCGGTGTGGGTGAGGGTCGGGCTCTCGCCGGTGGTTCCAGCCACGACGAGTCCCTCGTTGCCGTTGGCCACGAGCCACCGGGCGAGTCGAGCCGCGCCGTCGAGGTCGAGCGCCCCGCCCTCGGTGAAGGGGGTGACCATCGCCGTAAGAACACGTCCAAACCGGCCCATGGCCTACAACCCTAGCCCGTGACCATCAGGCGACCATCCAGCCGACAAGCCAATAGCAACAAGATATATTCACACTTCATGTGAAAGATGCTAACAACACCTGGATACCGCACATGGTTTCGGACCCTGCCGGACAGGGACAAGGTGCGAGGCCGACACCCTTGGGCCACACCGAAGTAGCGGTGCGCGAAGACCCCGCCTCGGCATTGCTGGGCCGGCGCACCCCGCTGCTGATAGACGAATGGCAGGAAGCACCGGAGGTGCTGTGGGCGGTCAAGGCCCACCTGGACACGTCCGGCGCTCCAGGGCAGTTCATCATCACCGGCTCGGTGCGCGGCGACAGCTGGGAGCAGATGCCGCTGACCGGGCGCTCCGAGGCTGTCGACATGTACCCGTTCAGTGTCGCCGAGCGGCGGGGACGGCCGGGACCGACGCTCGCCCAAAGGCTGTTCGACGGGCTCGACCTGGAGGCCGACGACATCGACCTGTCAATCAACGACTACGTCGACCTCGCCCTGCAAAGCGGCTACCCGAACACCATGGACGAGCCCGACCCCGAGGCGAGGGCGGCCAGGCTGCGCAACCGCATCGACGGCACAGTCAACGTGGACAGCCTCGTCGGCCGCCACGACCGGTCGAAGCTGGCGGACTTCGTGGACTGCTACGCGCTCCATTCCGCCGGTGTGGTGCCGCTCAAGCGGCTCTGCGACGACGCCGGCATCTCGCGCAACACAGGCGACGCCTACCTGCGGCTGCTGACGCGCACGTATCTGGTAGCCGACGTCCCGTCGTTCCACAGCAACCGCATCAGCCATCTCCGGCGGGCGCCCAAGCGCCTGCTCGTGGACGCCGGACTGCTGGCCGCGGCGTGGGACGCCGACGCATCGCTCATCCGCCACAGCGCCGACCTTCGGGGCCGACTGCTCGAGACGTTCGTAGCCGCCCAGCTGCGAGCCCAGACCTCCGCGTCCGGCGCCCGGCACAAACTGGCCCACCTCCGGCGCAACGACCGCGAGGTGGACTTCGTGCTCGACGCCGGAATCCGCGGCGTGGCCGCCGTGGAGGTCAAGGCCGGGGTGCACGGCGGGCGCAGCGAGGCCCGGCACCTGTTCTGGATGCGGGAACTGCTCGGGGAGTCCTTCGCGGGCGGTGCACTGCTGCACACCGGCAGCCGGCCTCCCAGCCTCCTCAGCGACGGGCCCGCCGGCCGCATCTGGTCGGCCCCCGTCTCCGTTCTCTGGCAATGACCGCCGTCACACCTAGTGCCAGAGCACGCTGATCGGTGCGGCCCAGATCCTGTCGCTCCTGTCACTTCGGATGTGGCTGACGTGGATGCCGGTGGTGAGCACCAGTCCCAGCTTGAATCTGTCCCCGACTTTCTCGGAGAGCCATTCGATGTGCTTGATGTCGCCGGGCCGGTGCCGGTTGGCCGACTTGACCTCGATTGCGACGATGCCGCCGTCGGTGGTCTCGACGACGGCGTCGATCTCATGGGCGCCCTTGTGGGTGCGGAGGTGGCTCAGCGCATCCCGCATGCCCAGCGCCTCGAGCTCGGCGCGGAGCTGGTTGAGCGCGAATGTCTCGATGACCCTGCCATAGATGTCGCCGTTCAGCTTCAGGCGGGCCAGCGGCACATTCATCGCCGCGATCAGCAGCCCGGAGTCGCTGAACAGCATCTTGGGGGACTTGGCGAGATTGGGGATGTCCTCGCTGATGAACGCGGGCACTTCGACGGTCATGTCCATGTCGAGCAGGATGTGGCGGTAGTCCCGGTGGGTTCCGGGATTGACTCCGGCGGCGTTGCGCAGGCTCCCGTCTTCGGGCGACCGTGCGGTGTGAAGGGCGGCGGCGGCGAGGTACCTGCGGAAGTGCGAGGCTGAGCGCCGCGTGCCGAACAGGGGCAGGTCCCGCCGCAGCAGAACGCTCAGGTAGTCGCGGCACCACGTCTGCGAGCGGGCCGCGGAGCCCTCCGGTGCGCATTCGGGGAAGCCGCCGACTGCGGCCATGTCGAGGTACTCGAAGATGTCGGGCGTCTGCGCCGGAGAGGCTCCGGGCGGGGTGCCCGACACCAGCCCGGCGACTGCCGGGGCCCGGCGCGGATCCGCGACCCTCATGCTCCGCTCCCTCTCGGTCATCGGGTTGAGCCGCACGATCGCGGCCCGGCCGGTCAACGCCTGGAACTCTGACCGGCCCCGCGGGTCGGGTGAGCCGGTGAGGATGAACCGCCCGGGCCTTCGGTCCCGGTCGACGGTGCGCTTGATCGCCCTCACCACCTCGGGCGCCAGCTGCCACTCGTCCACCAGGAGCGGCTCCCGGTATTGAGCGAGGGCGGCCTCGGGACTGTCCTGGAAGACGGTGCGGGTGGCCGCGTCGTCGAGAAACGCGCTCGACCTGGCCGCCTGCAGTGCCGTCGTGGTCTTGCCGACGCCCCTGGCGCCTGTGACCAGCACCACGGGATGGGTTCGACGGGCCCGCGCGAGCTGGGTGTCCACCAGGCGAGGTATGTACTCCACATGCCTTAGCGTAGCGATGTTCGGCGACTCAGCGTAGCAGTGTTCGGAGACTCAGCGCATCAGTGCTTGGAGGCTTGAAGCGCAATGATCCTCCAATCAGCACTACTGCAACACCAGCCGGTCAGGCCCAAGCGTCGGGCGGTTCTTGGCGGCCGGCGGCGGCTCGGCGGAGGATCAGCGCGTACACCACGATCGCGCCGGCCGAGAAGAAGAACCACTGGAACGCGTACGACAGGTGGGGTCCCTCGCCCAGATCGGGGTCCGGCACCGGGACGGGCAGACCTTCGGGCTGGGGCGGCGACTGGGCCCGCAGCCTGATCCACACCCCCTCGACGTCGATGCCCGAGACCTCCGCGAAGCGGTCCAGGTCCATACGGGAGATCTCCGGCACATGACCGGGGGAGGTCTCCGCGACCCTGCCGCCTCCGACACTGTCGAAGGCGAGCCCGACCACGACGACTTCTCCTGCCGGCGGGGCCGGGCTGCGGTCGTCCAGACCAGTCACGCTGCGCCGGGGGATCCAGCCCCTCACCACCGCTACCGCCCGGCCGTCGCCGAGATCCAGCGGCGTGGCCAGCCAGAAGCCGGGCTGCCCGCCGCTGCTGCGGTTGCCGATGCGCACCTCCGCCTCGGGGAGGTAGCTGCCCGCGGCCGCCACCGCGGTGTACTCCGGGGGAGGCCCGAGTGCGTCGAGGTAGGCGGCAATGTCCGAGGGGGCCTGCAACATCGCCGCGGCGACCTCGGCGTTGCCGGCTCGGCGCTCATCCAGCCGGCGGAGCTGCCAGAACCCCAGGTTGACCATCAGCACCACCATCGCCAGCGCGAAGATGTGCGAGGCGATCCACCCCGGAGACGCCAGCCGGCGCACTCACTGCCCCCGTTCTGGCCTCAGATGCCCAGGACCTCGCCGAGGCCGACGGTCACGCCCGGCGCGAGCGTCACCACCTGCTTCGCCGCCAGGAGCATTCCCGGCATGAACGCCGACCGGTCGATCGTGTCGTGGCGGATCGCAAGGACCTCGCCGGGCCCGCCGAGCAGCACCTCCTGATGCGCGACCAGGCCCTTGAGGCGCACCGAGTGAACCGGTATCCCGGCGGGACCGCGGCCGCCGCGTGCTCCCGGCAGGCTCTCGCTGGACGTGGGGTCCGGCGCCCAATCGCCGGACGCCGCCGCCATCGCCTCGACGGTCGCAATGGCGGTGCCCGAAGGCGCGTCCACCTTGCGGTCGTGGTGCATTTCGATCACCTCAGCGGTGTCGAAGTACGGGGCGGCCAGGGCCGCGAACCGAGTCATGAGCACCGCGCCCACCGCGAAGTTCGGCGCGACGATGCAGTGGCTGCGCACGAAGCCCTCCCGCAGTGCCTCCAGATCGCCGGCATCCAGGCCGGAGGTTCCGATCACTGCGTGGATGCCTGCCGCGGCGAGCACTGGAGCATTGGACCGGACCGCCGCCGCGACGGTGAAGTCCACCACTGCCTCGACGCCCGCCTCGACGAAGGCGTCGACCGAGCCGGCCGAGCCGATCGCGGCCAGCAGCTCTGTATCCGGATCGGCGTCGATAGCCCGGCAGGCCTCGGCGCCCATGCGTCCCGAGGCGCCGCAGACACCGAGCCTGATCATGGGTTAGCGGGGCCCCCGGCCGCCGCGGCGCCCCCCGCGCCGGACCCGGGGATCCGGACCCAGCTCGCCGAACTCTCGCTCCAACTCCGAGTCGAAGGAATCCTCGAACGAGACCGCCTTGGCGCTGGACGCCGGCGACGAGTGCCTGGTCCGGGAGCCGCCGCGGTCGCCGCGGCGGGCGTCGCCGTCGGCACGGCCCCCCTCAGATCGCCTCGGCGCGGACCGGCCCCGGTCCCGGTCGCGGCCGAAGGAGTTCTCACGTCCGCCCCGGCCCGGATCACGGTCCCAGCCACCGCCGCCCGGGCCGCGGCCCTGAGCATAGCGACCGGGCTCGCCTCGCCTCTCACCGCCATCGATGCCGGCGCGGGACGTTTCCCGGCGCCGGGTCGGAGCGGGTCCGTCGCCGTCGCCCTGCTCCTGTATGGGAATGAGCGAGATTTTTCCGTTGGGGTCGACGTCCTCGACTTCTACCTCGATCTCCTCGCCGAGTTCGAGCACATCCTCGACCCTGTCGATGCGCCTGCCGCCGCCCAGCTTGGAGATGTGCACCAGACCGTCGCGCCCGGGGAGGATGTTCACGAACGCCCCGAACTTGGTGATGTTCACGACCCGTCCCCGGTAGGTGGCCCCCACGTCGGCCGTGGGCGGATCCAGGATGAGCTTGATCTGCCGCTCGGCTTCGCGCACTGCGCCCCCGTCGGTGGAGGCGATGGCCACGATGCCGACCGCGCCGTCGTCGTCGACGCTGATGTCGGCTCCGGTCTCGGACTGGATGGCGTTGATCACCTTGCCCTTGGGTCCGATCACCTCGCCGATCTTCTCGACGGGGATCTCGAAGGAGGAGATCTTCGGGGCGGTCTCGCGCACCTCGGGCCTCGGCTCGATGATGGTCTCGGCCATCACGTCGAGGATGTCGAGGCGGGCCGAGTGCGCCTGCCGCAGCGCGTCGGCCAGCACCGACGCCGGGATGCCCGAGATCTTGGTGTCGAGCTGCAGCGCAGTGATGAAGTCAGTGGTCCCGGCCACCTTGAAGTCCATGTCTCCGAAAGCGTCCTCGGCCCCGAGGATGTCGGTGAGGGTCACCCAGGCACCGTCGGCGTGGACCAGGCCCATGGCCACGCCAGCCACCGGCGCCTTGATCGGAACGCCGGCGTCCATCAACGACAGCGTGGACCCGCACACCGACGCCATGGAGCTCGACCCGTTGGACGCCATCACCTCAGACACGGTGCGCACCGTGTAGGGCCAGTCCTCGAACCCGGGCACGACCGGGAACACGGCCCGCTCAGCAAGCGCCCCGTGCCCGATCTCGCGCCGCTTGGGGCCGCGCATGAAACCGGTCTCGCCCGTGGAGAAGGGCGGGAAGTTGTAGTGGTGGAAGTAACGCTTCTTCTCGGTGGGCGACAGGTCGTCGATCAGCATGTCGCTACGGCCGATCCCGAGCGTCGTGAAGTTGAGCACCTGGGTCTCACCCCGCTGGAACAACCCCGAGCCGTGAGCAGTCGGGATCACCCCGACCTGGCACATCAGCGGGCGCAGCTGGTCGGTGGAGCGGCCGTCGATGCGGACGCCCTCAGCAACGATGCGCCGTCGCACCGCCTCCTTGGTGACGGTACGGATGGCGCTGCCGATCTGCCGGGCCGCGGCCGGGTCGTCGCTGAAGCGGTCGTCCAGTTCGGCGATCACTTCGGCGGCCAGGGCAGCCTCGGCGGCCTGCCGGTCTGCCTTGTCCGCGATCCGCTGGGTCGCATCGATGCGATCGGCGGCGGTGTCGCGCACGGCCGCCAGGACGTCCTCGGTGTAGTCGACCGCCAGAGGCACGTCGATCTTCGCGGCCGGGCCCACCGCGTCGATCATCTGCTGCTGTAGCTCGATCATCTCGCGGATCCAGGTCTTGGCCGCCTCCAGGCCGCCCGCGAGAACGTCCTCGTCCACCTTGGGGACGCCGTTGGAATACAGCTCCCAGGTGGCAGCGGTGCCTCCGGCCTCGACCATCATCACGGCGACGTCGTCGCCGTCGAGCCGGCCGGCCACCACCATCTCGAACGCGGAGGCGTCGCCCTCCTCGTACGTCGGGAACGGCACCCACTCGCCCGACGACGACCAGGCCACGCGCACGGCGCCGATCGGTCCGTCGAAGGGGATCGGCGAGATGCACAGAGCCAGCGAGGCCGCGTTGAGCGCCGCGATGTCGTAGGGATGGGACTGGTCGGCGCCCAGCACGGTGGCCACGACGTGCACCTCGTTGCGGAACCCGTCGGGAAAGCTGGGCCGCAGCGGCCGGTCGATCAGCCGGCAGGTCAGGATGGCCTGCTCCCCGGCGCGGGCCTCGCGCCGGAAGAACGAGCCGGGGATGCGGCCCGCGGCGTACATCCGCTCCTCGACGTCGACGGTGAGGGGGAAGAAGTCGGCGCCCTCCCGGGGCGACTTGGCGCAGGTGGCGGTGACGAGCACCACCGTGTCGCCCATGCGGGCGGTGACGGCGCCACCCGCGAGCGGGGCCAGCAGGCCCGTCTCGAAGGTGGCGTCCTTGCCTTCGGCGCGCGTGAACGCACCAGTTGCAGAAATGGCATCAGCCATGGGAATACTCCTTGAGGACCCCGGCAGGGGCCCGATTCTGGGCACGACCCCGCCAGTTCCCAGTCGTATCGGTCCCGCCCGGCGAGGGGCGGGGCCGATACGACTAGCACCGGAGCGGTCGCGCCTGATTGTCGGTTGTCACTGGGATCGTCGCTGGCTCGTCGACGCCGACCTCGGCGCCTACAGCCAGAGGGGCGGCCCTGGAGCCGCCCCGTCGTGCTCAGCGTCGCAGACCGAGATGGGCGATCAACGCCCGGTACCGCTCGACGTCGTTCTCCTTCACGTAGTCGAGCAGCCTCCTGCGCCTGCCCACCAGCATCAGCAGACCCCTCCGGCTGTGGTGGTCCTTCTTGTGGACCCTCAGATGCTCGGTGAGGTGGTTGATGCGATCGGAGAGCAGAGCGACTTGGACTTCGGGAGAACCGGTGTCGTTCTCCTCGAGTCCGAAGGTCTCCACCATCGAGGTGATGGTGTCGGCCTTGGGAGGGAGGCTGGTTGGCATGGATTCTCCGTTGGGTATCGGACCCTGCTGCATGACCCGCAGTGCGAGGCCGGCAGCCTGCGTGCTGCACACGACATGTCCCGCCGTCGGCGGGACCCAGAAGATGCTACCGCCGCCACAACGAATCCCTGCGGACGCCGCGGCCCACGTCGGCAGCGACAGCAGTGGCGTAGGTCGGCAGTCCGAACGGGATAGATTGAATTGCAATGATATTACGCTATAGTCGAAGCTGGAGAGCACCGGCGGGCACCGGGCACGCTGGCAGGCCCGGCAGATGGAGGCGAGACATGGGCGAGACGTACGTGACCGTTATGGTCAAGAACCCGGCCGAGCCGGACAGGGCATGGCAGGGCGAGTTCCTCGCCGACACGGGAACGACCACCAGCGTCGTCCCCCGCAACCGGCTCGAGGAGATCGGGATCGAACCGATATCGGACTGGCCTGTGGAACTAGCCGACGGCAGTTCCACCACGCTCGGCATCGGAGCCGCCATCCTCAACTTCGTGGGCAAGGACTCTCCCGCGGCGGTGTTCTTCGGCGCCGACGACGCTGAACCGCTTCTCGGAACGACGGCGATGCAGATAGCCGGCGTCAAGGTGGACCCGGTGAACCACTGCCTGGAGCGCGCCAAGATCCGCTACTAGCCGATCGATTGACCGGGCAGGCAGGAAACCGGCATGGGAGCGACCTATGTGACCGTGACGGTCAGGAATCCGGCGAAGCCGGAGCGAGCCTGGGAAGGCGAGTTCCTCGCCGACGCCGGAGCGCTCAACAGCGTCGTTCCTAGCCAGCACCTCAAGGCGGTCGGCATCCGGCCTCACGGCACCCGCAGGTTCGAGCTCGCCGACGGCAGCATGGTCGACTTCGACGTGGGCGGCGCCAGCTTCGAGTTTCTCGGCCAACGCACGCCGGCCTACGTGGTGTTCGGAGACGACAGTGCCGAGCCACTGCTGGGACTCACCGCAATGGAGGCCGTCGGCGTGCAGGTAGACCCGGCCAACGAGCGGCTGACGCTGCTGCCCCCTCAGCGTCTCTAGCCAGGGGCCCCGGGCTACCGGCTGTTCGCCGAGCGCCGGGCCGGGGGATTCAGAACTCAGCGGCGAGGGCCTCGTCAAAGCTGGCCCCCTGCTCGATCAGGGCCCGGTAGCGCATCACATGGCGGGGACGGTTGAAGCCGAGCACCCGGTGATGCGTCCTGCGCGACCGTAGATCGCGGCGAAGCGCCGCTCGTCGACCGAGCCGGTCACCACGCGGACCTCGTCGTCGCCGCGGACGCGGCCGGCCAGCTGGATCTTGCGGTCGTACTGGTCGCTCCAGAACCACGGCACCGGGGTGAACGGCCCCACCGCCGCGTCGAGCAGGCGGCGGGCCGCGTGGGCTCCCTGCTGGGCCGCGTTGTCCCAGTGCTCCACCCGCATCGTCTCTCCGAAGAGCTCGTTGGGCCAGCGGGCCACGTCACCCGCGGCGGTCACCCTGTCGGCGGCCAGGCACGAGGCGTCGCACACCACGCCGTCGTCCACCACCAGGCCGGATCCGTCCAACCATTCGGTGTTGGGGATCACGCCGATGCCGACCACCACGACGTCGGCGTCGACCGTCGAGCCGTCCGACAGGGTCACTCGCTGCACCCGGCCGTCACCGGAGATGCGGTCCACCCCGACCCCGGTGCGCAGGTCGACGCCGTGGTCGCGGTGGACCTCGGCGCACACCTCCCCCATCCCGTCGCCGAGCACCCGGCTGAGAGGGGTGGGCAGAGCCTCCACCAACGTCACGTCCAGGCCGCGGCCCCGAGCCGTTGCGGCCACCTCTGCCCCGATAAAGCCCGCGCCCACCACCACCACCCGCTGAGGCGTCGCCTCGAAGTCGGCTCGCAGTGCCAGGCAGTCGTCCAGCGAGCGCAGGACGTGCACCCCGTCGAGTCCCTTGGTGCCCCCCATGGTGCGGCAGCGAGCCCCGGTGGCGATCACGAGCCCGTCGAACGCGACCGTCTCGCCGGTGTGAAGGGTCAGCTCGCGAGCGGCCACGTCCAGGGCGCCGGCCCGTACGCCCAGCCGGACCTCGATGCCGTTCTCCTCCAACTCCGCGGAGTCGGTCAGCGCGGCACGCTCGGGCTCCCAGGCGCCCGCGAGAACCTGCTTGGACAGTGGCGGCCGGTCATAGGGCAGGTGGCTCTCGGCCCCGATGAGGGTGACCCGGCCGTCGAAGCCCTCACGACGCAGGGCCTGGGCCGCGTTCAGCCCGGCCAGCGAAGCCCCGACGACGGTGACGGCGCGCGCCGCTTGGGTCATTCGCAGTCTGCTCCCGAGCTTGGCTCAGTCTTCGGCGATGGAGATGGCCTGCTTGGGGCAGCGCTGCACGCACTCCTCCACCCTGGCCCGGTCGGCCTCGCCGGGCGTCTCGTCGAGGATGTAGAGGAAGTCGTCGTCCCGCACCTCGAAGATGTCGGGCGCGATCTGCATGCAGACGGCGTTGCTCTCGCACAGGTCAAAGTCAACAACGATGCGCATCGGCACTCCCTTGGTAGTCGCTTGGCGGTGTGGCAGGTGCGGTTGTGGCTCCACCGTAGCGAACCGCACAGACCGGCCGCGAGATCAGGCGCGATTCCCGCTCCTGTTCGCTGCGACCTGAGGGCCGCTCGGGCCACGGCCTCGCTCAGTGCCCTCCGATCGTCACGAGTTGCCGCCGGTCCGTTCGGCCTCCAGGAACTCCGCCAGCCGGTCCTTGGCCTTCATGTCATCGAGGGGCCTCCCGATGATGGCCCGGCCGCCCCGGACCAGCACCGGGCGCTGCATGAGTCTCGGATACTTGAGCAGCACCTCCACCACCGCGTCGGGGTCGGCAACGTAGTCGTCGGGGTCCAGTTCGAGCTTGGAGAACTGCGAGTCCTTGCGAACCAGGTTCTCCACCGGATCCTCCAGCCGCTCGACGATGCCCCGAAGCGTGTCGCGGTCGGGACGATCGGACATGTAGAGCACCACGTCGAAGGTGACTCCGGCCTCCGTGGCGACCGCCACGGCATTCTTGGAGGAGTTTCAATGCTTGTTGTGATAGATGGTGACTTCGGCCATCGGTGTGACTCAATCCTCTTCTTGCCGGGCTACGTAGACCTGTCGTGGGGCCAAGCGGACCGGCCGTCTGGCCTCGTAAACCTCTCGCAACTTGTGCTTGAGGATCTTGAGGGTGGCGTTGCGGGGCAGCGGGCCGGGATAGACCTCGAGCTGCTCGGGAACCTTCTGGCGGGCCAGGCCGGCTGCCTGGCAGGCCTCGACCATCTCCTCGAAGGTCAGGTCGTCGGAGCCGGACGCGGTCTCGACCACCGCGCAGACCCTCTCTCCCCGCTCCGGGTCCGACAAGCCGATGACCGCGGCCGCCCCCACCTTGTCGTGGGCGTACAGAACGTCCTCGATCTCCTTGGCGGAGATGTTCTCGCCCTTGCGGATGATGATGTCCTTCACCCGTCCGGTCAGGGTCAGGTGCCCGTCGGTTCCCAGCTTTCCCAGATCGCCGGTGCGGAAGCGGCCACGGGCGTCGAAGGCTCCCCTGTCGAGGCTGGGGTCGGTGTAACCCGAGAACAGCATCGGCCCACTCACCCGCACCTCGCCCTGCACTCCGGGCGGGGCGGGAGCCTCGCCGCCGTCGGCGGCAACGGCCACGATCGACACCTCGCAGCCGTGCACCGGGCGCCCGTCGGTGTACGCCAGTTGATCGTCGCTGTCGCGGGGCGAGCCCTGGGAGATCATGGGGCACTCGGTCATGCCGTATCCGTGGGCCACCGGCACGCCCATCTGCTCCTTCACCCGGAAGTAGATCTCGGGCGGCTTGGGGGCGCCCCCGCCCGACAGCACCCGCAGGGCGGGCATGGCCGGGCGGCCGGTGGATTCCCGTGACTTGCGGTCCTCCTCCAGGAACATCTGGTAGAAGACCGTCGAGCCGCCGGCCATAGTCACGCCGTGGCGGGCGTAGGCCACGACCGCGGCGGCCGGGTCGAAGCGCTCGACCAGCACCGCGCCGAACCCGGCTGCGAGCATCGTCACCATGTAGTCGGGTCCACCGATGTGGGCGTAGGGGAAGGCGATGGAGCCGACGTCGTCCTCGCTCATGTCCAGCGCCCGCGCCAGCCCGATCCCGCCGGCTATCAGCGACGCGTCGGTGTGCTTCACACCCTTGGGATCGGAAGTGGTGCCCGAGGTGTAGTACAGCCAGCGCACCGCGCCCGTGCCCGAAGGGTCGGACACCGGCGGCAGGGACGCCGGGTCGCCCTCGGGAAGGTCGTCGTAGCCGGCGAGAGTCCGAGCCTCGTGACCGAGCCTCGCGACGATCTCGTCAACCATGCCACCGTAGTCGTGACCGCTCCAGACGCCGGGATGCACGACCAGCTCCGCCCTCGTCTGGCGGATGCAGAAATCGACCTCGCGATGGCGGTAGATGTGGATGATCGGGTTCTGGACCGCGCCCAGCCGGCTGAGAGCGAAGCTCAGCAGAACGGTCTCGATGCGGGTGGGCAGCACCCATGTGACCGGCGTGCCCTCCCCCACCCCCAGGTCCAGCAGCCCGGCCGCCACCCGTTCGGCCTTGTCCTTGAACTCGGCGAAGGTCAGGGAGCGCCCCGACTCGTCGACCAGCATCATCGTGTCGGGGGTGGCCGCGACCCGCCGGCGGAGCAGATCCCAGAAAGTTCGGGCATCGTAGATCGGCTCGCTCATGCACATCGCTCCGGGTGGCTCGAAGAAAGGTGGAGCGTACCGCGCGCCGGAGCCCGCCAGCACCACACTGGCGGGCTCCGCACGGTCCCTGGAGGGGGGATTGTGGACCCGGTTCTGGCGGATCCTGTCGTTCAGACCCGGCTCCCGAGACGCAGGTTACACTACCGTCACCGGTTTGTCACATTCTTGTCACAGATTTTTTGGAATGCCAGGGAACGCTCGGAGGACTCCAGCTGAGAGTCGAGTCAACGGGCGCCGTAAACCTCCGCGGGAGGCTGCTCGGCCGCTATCGAGCGGCGCGCCGAATCCCCCGCCTCGGCCGCCGTCATCGGCCGCTCACCGACAGATATCACCGGTCCATGCTGCCACCCGTCACATACGTTGAGCTGACCTCCCGTGCACTCGAACACCCTCCCGGTGACGTCGCAGTCCTCGCTTCCGAGCCACACGACCAGCGGCGAGACGTTCTCGGGGTCCTTGGGATCCCAGCCGTCGTCGGGCCGTTCGGGGTAGCCGGGGATCACAGCCGTCATCCGGGTGCGGGCGTCGGGTGCGATGGCATTGGCGAGCACGCCGTAGCGGCCCCACTCCGCGGCCTGCTGGATCGTCAGCGCCGCGATGGCGGCCTTCGCCGCGACATAGTTGCCCTGGCCGATGGATCCCATCAGGCCCGCACCCGAGGAGGTGTTGACTATGCGGGCCGCCGGAGGCTCCCCCGCGGAGGCCTTCCAGCGCTCACGCCAGTGGGCGACTGCATGGCGAGTCGGCGCGAAATGACCCTTCATGTGCACCCGCACCACCGCGTCCCACTCCGGCTCGCTCATGTTGACCAGCATCCGGTCGCGCAGGAACCCGGCGTTGCACACCAGCGTGTCGAGGCGGCCCCAGGTGTCGATGGCCTGCGCCACCATGGCTTCCGCCTGGTCCCAGTCGGCCACGTCGGCATGGTTGACAGCAGCAGAGCCGCCCGCGGCGATGATCTCGTCCACCACTGCGGTGGCGGCGTCGTCAGCACCGGGCTGCGAGCCGTCGCTGGAGGCGCCCAGGTCGTTGACCAGGACATGGGCGCCCTCGGCGGCGAAGGCCAGAGCGTGGGCCCGGCCCAGCCCCCGGCCTGCGCCGGTGACGATCACCACCCTTTCGTCGCAGCAGCCCATAGGTCGTTCAGGCATCACGGCGTCCCCGCACCAGGCGACCAGGCCGCGCCCCGGTGTCGACGCCGTCGGCCCGCGTCTGCTCACCGGCCACGATGGTGGCAGTGTAGCCGTCGGCGTGTTGCAGCAGGCGCCGACCTCCGGCCGGGAGGTCGTGCACGAGCCGGGGCGTGCGCAGGCTGATCCTCGCGTGGTCGATGACGTTCAGGTCGGCCCGCTTGCCCGGCGCGACGACGCCCCGATCGTTGAGCCCGAACAGCGCGGCGGTGTCGTGAGTCTGCTTGCGCACCACCCACTCGAGCGGCAGCTGTTCGCCCCGGCTGCGGTCCCGGGTCCAGTGGCTGATCATGGTGGTCGGCATCGAGGCGTCGCAGATCAGCCCGCAGTGGGCGCCGCCGTCGGAGAGGCCCACCACGGCGCGGGGATGGGTCAGCTGCTCCCGGATCACGTCGTGGGTGCCGTCGACATAGTTGAACAGCGGCACCATCAGCAGAGCCCGGCCGTCCTCGGCGCAGAAGGCGTCGTAGGCGGCCTCGACGGGATCAACGCCGGCCGCGGCGGCTACCGCCGGGATTGAGCGGTCGGGTGTCGGCTCGTAGTCCGGAGGGTCGCCGAGCACGTAGAGTTGGTCGAGCATCTTGGACACGAGCACACCCACGCCCTCCTGCATGCCGCCCCGGCGCTCGCCATCGGCTTCGGAACAGATGGCGGCCCGCACCGCCGGGTCGCGCAGCCGCTCGATGCGCTCACCGATGTCGAGGTGCTCGATGGCGCGGTAGCTGGGGCGCAGGACGAAGGGATGGCTCGTCTGCCAGCCCGCCAGCAGGCCGAACGGCCGGCCGGCCACCTGCGGACACAAGTCGGCCCCGTCCTCCGCGGCTCGCACCGACGCCTCCATCAGCTCGCGCCACAGGTCGGGCGCGGCGGGCACCTGCAGCAGGGCGAAGGTGACCGGCTGGCCGATCTCCGCCGACAGGCGTCTCATCCACTCGACCTCCGAAGGAGGCTTGACGACGTCCTCCCCGGCCGAACCCACCGGCGCCAGCTCGAACACCCCTCCCCCGCCCTCGCGCAGGCCGTGGCCCAGCGCGAACAGCTCGTCGGTGGCCGCGAAGGTTCCCGGCACGGGCTCCCCGTCCATGGCCTTGTGGGCGAGGGTCCGCGACGTCGACACCCCTAGCGCGCCGGCCGCTACCGCCTCGGCGACGATGCGCTTCATGCTGGCTATGTCGGTGGCGTTGGCCGGTTCGTTGCGGGCGCCGCGCTCGCCCATCACGTAGGCCCGGACCGCTCCATGGGGAACCTGGGTGCCGACGTCGATGGCCCAGCTACGGTCGTCGAGGGCGTCGAGGTACTCACCGAAGGACTCCCAGCCCCATGCGATCCCCTCGGACAGGGCGGCTCCGGGGATGTCTTCCACGCCCTCCATGAGCTGGATGAGCCACTCCTCGGCGCCGGGGCGCACCGGAGCGAACCCCACGCCGCAGTTGCCCATCACCACGGTGGTCACCCCGTGGCCCGAACTCGGCTCGAGCAGGTCGTCCCAGGTGGCCTGGCCGTCGTAGTGGGTGTGCACGTCCACGAATCCGGGAGTGATGATCTGTCCGGAGGCGTCGATGGTGCGGGCCGCGTCGCCGGGCAGCTCCGGCTCGACAGCCACAATCGTGTCGCCGACCACCGCTACGTCGGCATGGCGAGGCGGTTCGCCGGTGCCGTCCACCAGCAGACCGCCGCTGATCGTCAAGTCATACATGGCATGGACTCTAGAGCCCGGCGAGCGAACCGTCCTCGCGGGCTACTGATCGGTCCGGTACAGGTAGCGGATGTCCCAGATCCCGTACAGGGTGGGGGTCGTGTTGCCGAAGACGTTGCGGGTCGCGGTCAGCCGCTCAGCGAGCGTCGTGTATATGAGAGGCACGTTGGAGGCGGCGACCTCCTGGGCGTTCAGGTAGTACCGCACCCGCCGAGCGTGGTCTAGCTCTTGGCTTCCCAGTATGTACATCGCATCGATCTCGGCTTCCCAGTCGGTGGCCGGCTCGGGCTGGTTGGGGTACCACAGGTGCAGGTCCCCGGTGCTGTGCCAGAGGTTGATCCCGCTGTAGGGGTCGGGGCCTCCGGTGAAGCTGATTACGACGGCCTCCCAGTCGTAGGTGCTGACAAGTTGGCGGACGAGTTCGCCGAAGTCGATCGCCTCGTAGTCCACCGCGAGCCCGATCGCCCCCATTCCCTCGTGGATGATGCTGGTTACCGCCTCACGCACGGTGTTGCCTGTGTTGGTCACCAGCTTGAACTCGATCTCGTTGCCGTCGGAGTCCTCGCGGGTCCCGTCGCCGTCGGTGTCGATCCAGCCGAGGTTGTCGAGTATCGCGTTGGCCTTGTCGAGGTCGTAGGGGTAGCGCCGGACGTCTGGATTGTGGAAGTCGCTGGCCGAGGGACTCACCGAGGACCACTGCGGATAGCCGAGGCCGTGCTGGACATCGTCGATGATGGCGCCCTTGTCGATGCTGTGGGCCACGGCCTGGCGGAACTGGACGTTGCCGAACCAGTCCAGCTTGTGGGCGGCGAAGTAGGGCTCTCCGGTGTCGGGGCTGACGCCGGGATTGACGTTGAACGTGAGGAACGTCGTGCCGAAGTTGGGCCCCCGCCGGTGGATGGTGAAATTGCCTTCGTCCTGTAGCGGTTCCAGCTCGGCGTACTCCTCGCCCAGCACGCCGTGCACATCCGACTCGCCCGCCAGGAAGCCGGCCAGTTCGGCATCGAGGTCTTCGACGATGTTGCGGACAATGCGGTCCAGGTACGGAAGGCGGTTGCCTTCGTCGTCGGTCAGCCAGTAGTCGGGGTTGCGGGCCAGGACAACTCGCTCGCCGGGCTCATAGCTCTCGATGGTGAAGGGGCCGGTGCCGACGATCTCGACCGGGTCGGTGTCTATACCCCACGTGTCCACGAAGGCGCCGTCTTCGACGGGCTGCTCGAGGATATGCCTCGGGAAGATGGAGGTGCCCATGGACCGGAGGAATGGGGCGAACTGCACCGGCAGGGTGAATTCGACGGTGTAGTCGTCGATCGCGGACACGGTCATACGGCTCTGCTGCCAGACCCCCTCTGCGTCCAGGTACCGGAACTCGAAGGTCGAGCGGCCGCTGGCGGGGATGTCGTCGTTGTAGATGATCCGGTTGAAGGTGAAGTCGACGTCGTGGGCGGTGAAGGGCTCGCCGTCGTGCCAGGTGACGTCCCGACGTAGGTGGAAAACCCAGGTCAGGCCGTCTTCGGAGCGCTTCCAGGACTCGGCCAGCAAGGGCTCCACCTGGTCGGTCAGCCATGAGGTCTCGGTGAGGCCCTCGAAGAGGTGCCCGAGCACGTCCGAAGACGACGCGTCGTTGGAGATGGCCAGGTTGAAGGTGAGCGGCTCGGAGATGGTCGTGAAGGTGAGTGCGCCCCCGGGCGTGCCGATCGAGTACTCGAACTGCTCGGCGTTGCTCTTCAGGCGGTCCACTATCGAGACGTCCTGAGGCGAGGCAGTGTCGACCGCGGTCGCGTCGGCTCCGTCACCGTCCTCGACCGGCTCAGCATCCTCGACCGGCTCAGCATCGTCAGCCGGCTCAGGCTCCTCTGTCGGCTCAGCATCCTCGACCGGCTCAGCATCGTCAGCCGGCTCAGGCTCCTCTGTCGGCTCAGCATCCTCGACCGGCTCAGCATCGTCAGCCGGCTCAGGCTCCTCTGTCGGCTCAGCATCCTCGACCGGCTCAGCATCGTCAGCCGGCTCAGGCTCCTCTGTCGGCTCAGCATCCTCGACCGGCTCAGCATCGTCAGCCGGCTCAGGCTCCTCTGTCGGCTCAGCATCCTCGACCGGCTCAGGCTCCTCGACAGGCCCAATATCGCCAGTCACCGGAGCGTCGGTACTCTGGCTGCCCGAGCATGCAAACAACAACAGCGCAGCCGCAGCCAGCAAGACGGGAAACACAGGCTTGGGAATGAGTCTCATGCTGCAAGACGCTACCCCATGGGGAGGAGGCCGATGACGACCGCTCCCGCGAGCGAGCGGTTCGAGTTCACCGGTGGTGCCGGGGCCCGGCTGGCGGGCGTGCTGCATCGGCCTGAAGACGGCACTGCGGTGATCGGCGCGGCCCTGCTGTGCCACTGCTTCACGTGCTCCAAGGACCTGTTCACCACCACCCGAATCGCCAAGGGCCTCGCTGGAGGCGGGTACCTGACCCTGGCCTTCGACTTCACCGGCCTGGGCGAGAGCGGCGGCGAGCTGGCCGAGACGACGGTCGCCACCAATGTCAGCGACATCACTGCAGCCGCGGTGGCGCTGATCCGGCGAGGGGCCGGACCCTGCGTGCTGGTCGGGCACAGCCTGGGTGGGGCGGCCGCGGTGCTGGCCGCGTCACGCCTGCACACCGTGGCCCAGGTGGTGGCGGTGGCCTCCCCGGCCTCAGTCGCCCATGTGGAACATCTCTTCTCTGACGATGCTCTGGACCAGATCCGCTCCGAGGGCTCGGGTGAGGTGAGGATCGGACCCAAGCCGGTGAGGGTGGGACGGGACTTCCTCGACGACCTGCACCGCCACGATGTGGCTGCCTCTGCAGCTGGCTTGGGTCGGCCCATGCTGGTGGTCCAGGCCGGGGCCGACACCGTTGTGGGCCACGAGCAGACCGAGGCTCTGGCCCGGGCCGGCTCGGCGACCCTGCACACCATCGCCGGCGCCGACCACCTCTTCACCGATCGACGCCATTCGGACGAACTGGTCCTGACCATCCTCGACTGGTTGTCAGGAATCAGGGCTGGAGCCTGATCGCTCAGAAACTCGGCTGCGCTAGTTCCGATTGGCCAAACCGAACATATGTTTGTATATTGGGCCGATGGCGGCTGTATCCACGGCACGGGTGCTTCCGGACCGGTTCGACGCTCTCGCCGAAGGGGGCCATGAACGGCGAATTCCTGTGGAGGGAGCGCTGGCGCCACTGCTGCCGGAGGGCAGCATCCGGCGGGGCGCCACCGTAGTAGTCGGTGGCCACGGCTCGATGACGCTGGCGGCGGCGCTGGCGTCCGAGGCCTCCCAGCGGGGCAGCTGGGTGGCCGCGGTCGGGATGGCCGATCTGGGGGTGGCCGCGCTGGCCGAGCGGGGTATCGACCTGGACCGCTGGGCGCTGGTGGACCTGCCGGCGGCAGGGCGGCACGGTAGCACCGCGGCCGACGTGCTGGGCGCGGCGGTGAGTGGCTTCGACCTCGTGCTGCTGGGACCCGCGGTCCGGGTGACGGGCACGACGGCGCGGCGGTTGCTGGCCCGGATGCGCGAGCACGGCACCTCGCTGATCTGCACCCTCGGCAGGGGTGCGGCCGACATCGTGACGAGCCTGGCGCCGGAGGTCCGATTGATGATTGAGCAGACGCGGTGGACAGGCATCGACGAAGGTCACGGGCGCCTGGTGGCCCGGCAGGCCGAAGTGACCGTCGGGGGTCGGGGCGCGGCATCCCAGCCCCGCCGGATGATGATGTGGCTGCCCTCGGAGGACGGCCGGGTGTCCTGTGCCGAGCCCGCCCAGGCCTCCGCTTCCGGCTTCGAGGACTTCCAAGAACGCCGAGCGGGCTAGCCGCCCTGACATGCCGATGGCCAGCGAACCGTCGCTCCCCCGACCCCCGGCACCGCCGGAGCGGATGATGGTCGTGCGCCTCGGAGACTCCGACATTCGCGATGGGGAGCTGGTGGCCGCCGCGCTGGAGCAGTTCACTCCCCTGTCAGAGGCTCTGCGGCCTGGATTGCATGCCTTGAGGGTGAAGGGCCCGTCGCGCTACTTCGGAGGCGAGAGGGCTCTGGCCGAGCTCATCGTCAAGGCTGTCTCCGACACGGTTCCATCAGCACCGAGAGCCGGGGTGGGCGTGGCCGACAGCCTCTTCGCTGCGGGCCTCGCCGCCCGAGCAGCCGCCGCTCCCACGGCAACAGTAGTTGTGCCTCCCCGGCAGGGCCGGCAGTTCCTGGCCGACCTGCCCCTGATCTCACTGGCCGATCCGGTCTCGCCGCTGCACAGCGATGAGAACGGCGCGGAAGCCCTGCTGGACGTGCTGTGGCGGCTGGGGATCCGGACGCTGGGTGATCTGGCCGCGCTGAGCGAGACCGACGTGCTGGGGCGTTTCGGATGGCCGGGACTGCTGGCCCACCGTCTGGCCTGCGGGCTCGACGACCGTCCGCTGCAAGCCGAGGCCGCCGGTGAAGATGCAGGTGTCGAGGCAGAGATCGATCCGCCCGCTGACCGGATAGAGACGGTGGCGTTCATGGCGAGGGCGCTGGCCGGCGACATGGTGGCCCGGCTGGCCCGTGACGGTCTGGACTGCGTGTGCGTCGGCATCACCGCGGAGTCCGACAGCGGCCATGCCAGCAACCGCCGCTGGCGCCACGAGCTCCGATTCGGCGCGGCGGACATCGTTGACAGAGTCCGCTGGCAGCTCGAGGGCTGGTACCGGTCGCCCGAGCGCCCGACGGGCCCGGTCACGCTCATCCGGATCACGCCCTGTGTGGTGGCTCCCGCCGACGGCCGCCAACTGGGGATGTGGGGCGCGAAGAGCGAGGCCGATGAGCGGGCGGCCAGGGCGCTGGCCCGGTTGCAGGGACTGCTGGGCGCCGAGGCGGTGACCGTGCCCCGCCTGGCCGGCGGGCGACGCCCGGCCGACACCGGCCGCCGGGTGCCGCTGCACGCCGCTGAGGCCGAGGTTGTCTCCAAGAAGGGCAGGCCCCAGAAGGACGGGAAGGCAAGAGCAACGAAGGCGCCGTGGCCGGGACGGCTGCCGGCACCGTCGCCCGCCATGGTGCTGGACGAGCCCGAACCGATCACGGTCACCGACTGCGGAGGCGACCCCGTTACTGTCAGCGGCCGGGGTGCAGCCAGCGCCGCGCCCTGTCAAGTGACGGACTCGGGGGGCCGCAACTATGCCGTCGTCGCCTGGGCCGGGCCGTGGCCGCTGGACGAGCGCTGGTGGCGTCCGCCCGCTCGCCGGCGCCAGGCCCGCTTCCAGCTGGTCCTCGACGACGGTTCGGCCCACCTGTGCGTGCTGGAGTCCGGCCGCTGGTGGCGCGAGGCCACCTACGACTGAGTCTCTCACGATGGGATTCGACAACCCGATCATCCCCTGGCGGGAGCTGGAACGACGCCTGTCGGACCGTGCGGGCGCACCGTCATGGTCGAACGGGATCCACCGGAGCGACCGCGCCCCCTCAAACCTGGCCGACGTGGTCCGGAGCCTGCCCGGCAGCCAGGCCGGCAGCCGATCCGGGTTTCCGGCGGTGCCGTATGCGGAGCTGCACGCCTGCTCGCGGTTCAGCTTCATGGACGGCTCGTCGAATCCGGAGGAGCTGGTGGCTGAGACAGCCCGGCTCGGACTCGATGCCCTGGCGTTGACCGACCGGGACGGTTTCTACGGGGTGGTGCGCTTCGCCGAGGCCGCCGAGGAGGCCGGCCTGCCCACGGTGTTCGGCGCGGAGCTCACCCTGGATGCGCCCAGCTCGTCTCGAAGGTCCGGCCCCGCCCTTCTGACCGAGAAGCGCCGGCTGAGCCGCTCGGTGGTGGTGCTGGCCCGCGACCCGGCCGGGTACGCAGCACTGGGGACGCTGATCAGCCGGGCCCACATGGCCGGGCGCAAGGGCGAGCCCCGGCTGTCGACCGAGGAGTTCCTGGAAGCCGCGGCGACCCACCGCGACCGGTGGGCCATCCTCACCGGTGCCCACGACGGTGCGGTGCCCTCGGCGCTGGTGGAGCACGGACCGAGTTCCGCGGCCGCGGAACTCGGTCGGCTGGTCGGCGCGGTCGGCTCCGGCAACGTGTTCGTGGAGCTGTGGGACCACGGCGACCCGCTCGACAGCCACCGCAACGACGCCCTAGCCGAGCTCGGGGTGCGCCACCGAGTGCAGCCGGTGTGCACCAACGCGGTGCGCTACGCCACGCCCGCCGACCGCCGTCTGGCCGACGCGCTGGCCGCGGTCGGTGACCGCAGCGGCCTTGACGACCACGACGGCTGGCTGCCCGCCTGGGGCAGTGCTCACTTGCGCTCCGGCGCCGAGCAGACCCGCCGTTTCGCCCGCTATCCCGGAGTGGTGGAGGCCGCGGCCCGGCTGGGGTTGGAGTGCGCGTTCAACCTGTCGCTGGTGGTGCCGGAACTGCCGCCGTACCCGTGCCCCGACGGTCTGGACGAGGCCGCCTTCCTGCGCCGTCTCGCCGCCGAGGGAGCCCTGGCCCGCTACGGCCCTCCCGAAGCAGAGCGGGTCCCGGGGGCATGGCGCCAGATCACCCACGAGTTGGACATGATCGAGTGGCTCGGATTTCCGGGCTACTTCCTGGTGGTATGGGACATCACGTCGTTCTGCCGCAGCCGCGACATCTACTGCCAGGGCCGGGGCTCGGCCGCCAACTCGGCGGTGTGCTACGTGCTGGGCATCACCAACGTGGACTCGGTGACGCTGGAACTGCTGTTCGAGCGGTTCCTGTCGCCCGAGCGAGACGGACCGCCCGACATAGACATCGACATCGAGAGCGATCGGCGCGAGGAGGTGATCCAGTACGTGTACGGGCGCTACGGCCGGGACCGCACCGCCCAAGTGGCCAACGTGATCACTTACCGGGGCCGCTCCGCGGTGCGCGATATGGCCAAGGCACTGGGCCATCCGCCCGCCCGCCAGGACGCCTGGGCCAAGTCGCTGGACCGTTACGGGGGCCTGGGCGAGCTGGTTGCGGGCCCGGCCGGAGACGCCGGAGGACGCGACCCCGACGCCATCAGTGCCGACGTGCTTCGCCTGGCCGCCGAGGCTGAGGGAGGGCCCCGCCATCTGGGCATCCACTCAGGCGGGATGGTGATCTGCGACCGGCCAATCGCCGAGGTGTGCCCGGTGGAGTGGGCGTCGATGGCCGACCGGTCGGTGCTGCAGTGGGACAAGGACGACTGCGCGGCGGCGGGGCTGGTGAAGTTCGACCTACTGGGGCTGGGGATGCTCTCCGCGCTGCACTACGCCGTGGACCTGGTGGCCTCAGCCCACGGCGAGCGCATCGACCTGGCCGCGCTGCCCCAGGACCCCGCCGTGTACGACATGCTGTGCGAGGCCGACTCGGTGGGCGTGTTCCAGGTGGAGTCGAGGGCGCAGATGGCCACGCTGCCCCGGCTGCGGCCCCGCTGCTTCTACGACCTGGTGGTGGAGGTGGCGCTGATCCGGCCCGGCCCGATCCAGGGCGGCTCGGTGCATCCCTACATCCGGCGCCGCAACGGCACTGAGCCGGTCACCTACCTGCATCCCCTGCTGGAGCGCTCGCTGGCCAAGACGCTGGGGGTGCCGCTGTTCCAGGAGCAGCTCATGCAGATGGCCATCGATGTGGCCGGGTTCACGCCGGCGGAGTCCGACGAGCTGCGCCGGGCGATGGGGGCCAAGCGGTCGGTGGAGCGCATGGAGCGGCTGCGGGGCCGGTTCTTCGCGGGTATGGCCGAGCGCGGCATCGGCACAGAGGCAGGCGAGCAGATCTGGCACAAGCTGGTGGCCTTCGCCAACTACGGGTTCCCCGAGAGCCATTCGGTGTCGTTCGCCTACCTGGTGTACGCCTCGGCGTGGATCAAGCTGCACTATCCGGCCGCGTTCTGCGCGGCGCTGCTCAACGCCCAGCCGATGGGCTTCTACTCGCCCCACTCGCTGTGCCAGGACGCCCGCCGCCACGGAGTGGTGGTGCACGGCCCCGACATCAACCTGTCGGCCGATGCGGCTGTGCTGGAGCCGTGCGAAACCTCCACGGGCGGGGCCGCAGTGCGCCTGGGGCTGTCGTCGGTGCGGGGGGTGGGCCCGGAGCTGGCCGCGGCCATGGCCGAGGGGGCTCCGTATGAGTCGATGGAACACCTGGTGCGGGCCATGTCGGAGTGCAGGCTCGCGGCCGATAGGGCCGAGACGGCCGGACAGACCACCAACAGTCGGCGACGCACAGGCCGGGGACGCAAGCGGCAGGGGCGCCTGCCGCCGCTGGACTTGCCGGTACTGGAGGCGCTGGCGGTGGCCGGAGCGTTCGACTCGTTGGGACTGGACCGGCGCGAGGCGCTGTGGACGGCCGGCGCAGTGGCCCAGTCGGACGCCGACCGCCTACCGGGTGCGGTCACGGGAACAACGGTGCCGGCGCTACGGCCAATGTCGGAAGCGGAGCAGGCCACAGCCGATCTGTGGGCCACCGGGGTGTCTGCCGACGGCCATCCGACCCGCTTTCACCGGGCCGAACTGGATGCTGCGGGGGTGGTGGCCGCGGGGGATCTGCTGACTTGTCCGGTCGGACGGGTGAAGGTGGCCGGCACGGTGTCGCACCGCCAGCGGCCGGCCACCGCCGGGGGCACCATGTTCATCAACCTCGAGGACGAGACCGGCCTGATCAACGTGATCGTGTCGAAGGGCTGTCAAACACGGTTCCGCAAGCTCGCCTTCGGTGCCAGAGCGCTAACTATCAGGGGCCGCCTGGAGCGCCACGAGGGCGCGGTCAACGTCATAGCCGAGCACCTGGCCCACTTGTCGCTGCCGGCCACCCTCGGAAGCCGCGACTTCCGCTAGCCGCGGTCCGGGGCCGGGTTACTGTCGGGGTGTGCGGGGGTTGGTGTTCGGTGTGGAGCCTGAGCCGGTAGAGGCGCCAGCGGGGGCGAACCGGCTACAGAGGGCGCTAGCGGCTACTCCGATGGCGCTGCAGGAGATGCCCGATCCGGGGTTCCTGCTGCCGGACTGGGTGGTTTGCCGGCCCCTGCTGACCGGCATCTGCGGCAGCGACTCCAAGCAGGTGTTCTTCGACTTCAGCGAGGACGACCCCGAAAGCACCATCAACCCGATGATCGACTTCGTGTCGTTCCCGCAGGTGCTGGGCCACGAGGTAGTAGCCGAGGTGGCCGCGCTCGAGCCGGAGGCCGAGGGGCTGGACGTCGGCCAGCGAGTGGTGCTCAACCCTTGGTTGTCGTGCGAGCCGCGGGGAGTGTCACCGGTTTGTCCCGCCTGCGAGGCTGGCGACCTGTCGCTGTGCTGGAACTTCCTGGCACCACCGATCGCGCCGGGGATCCACTCCGGCACCTCGGCCGACGCCACCGGCGGGTTCGCCAACCTCATGCCGGCTCACGACTCGATGCTGTTCCCGGTTCCCGACGCGGTAAGCGATGAGGCCGCGGTGCTGGCCGACCCGTTCTCGGTGTCGCTGCATTCGGTGGTGCGCCACCCTCCCGGGGTCAGCGCCAAAACCGGCGCGAAATTGCGACATTTTCTTGAAATGAGAGCCTGCGCGGAAACGTGGGGAGGGGGGTGGTTGAGGGTCCCCGTTGAGGGGTCGAGGCCCTGCTGGGATCGGTGACGTCAGTCCAACCGAGCCAGGAGGGCCTCGATGGCCAGCGATGTTATGTCGGTGCGGCTTCATCTGCGGCGGATTCGTGTGCTGGGGGTGGTCGAGGACACCGCGGCGCGCCTTGTGGTCAGCGTCGAGTCGACGCTGAGGCGGCTGCGCTGCCCGATGTGCGGGTTCATGTGCCGCAGGGTCCATGACCGCCGCGGCAAGAAGGTCCAGGACTTGGAGGTGTCGGGGCGGCCGGTGACGCTGGTGTGGTCGCGGCGCAGGATGGTCTGTGACAGCTGCGACAGCCGGTTCTTGGAGGACCACGCGGCCTTCGAGGGCGCGCTGACGGCGAGGCTGGCGCGGGCGCTGGTCTCAGACGCCAAGGTGATGACGTTGCGCGCCGCGGCGCGCCGGCGCGGCGCGCGCTGGCACAAGATCAACGCGCTGGTGCGGGCCTGGGCCGGGATCGTCGCCGAGCGCCGCCGCAGCGAGCGCTGCCGGGTGCTGGTGGTCGATGAGACCTCGATCCGCAGAAGGCGCCGCTACGTGACCGTGATCGTCAACGCCGACACCAACAAGACCCTCGCGATGGTCCCGCACCGCAGCTCGGCGGCGCTGTCGGCGTTCTTCGCGCAACAAGGCCACAAGTGGTGCAGAGGCGTCAAGGTGGTCGTCACAGACGGCTCACGCGCCTACAAGGCCGCCATCGACGCCCGCCTCGGCCACGCCCGCCACGTGCTTGACCGGTTCCACGTCATCCGGTGGTTCTCAGCGGGGCTCACCGCGGTGCGCCGCGACGTCCAGCGCCGCGAGCCCCAAGGCGCAAAGCCCGCATTCGAGCCCGAGGTGTTCGGGGCGCGGTTCGCTCTGCTGCGCCGCGCCGACACCCTCACCGAAGCCGAACAGGCCCGACCCCGGAGCCTGTTCGACGCACACCCCCGCCTCCAAGCCGGCCGGCAGGCCCTCCAGGAGCTCCACGGCCTCTACACCGCAGGCGACCACAACGGCGCCCTCGAAGCGCTCGGGCGGTTCTGCGACCTCTACGAGACCGGCGAACTGCCCGAGTCCCACGACATCGTCGACGCCATCATCGCCTGGTCCCACGAGATCCTCGCCTGGCACCACAGCCGCCGGGCCTCCAACGGCAGAATCGAGGGCACCAACAACCTGCTGCAAGTCCTGCGGCGCACCGCCCACGGCTTCACCAACCCAACCAACTTCGAAGCCCGAGGCCTACTGATAACGTGACCAGCCCACCGGTGCCAGCAACCCCTCATCCCACAAAATCGCGCAGCGCCAACATCAAAGGCCCCAGCTGGCGCCTACGCGAACACCACGGCCTCGAGATCGCCACAACCACCAACCCCCGCTAACCTCCCCACCGCCAGACAGGAGCCAACAGTCACGCGACGCGAATTCCCATGATCGCCGAACGCGACATCCTCTGATCGCTCACAACACGGCCACCGTCGACGCCTACGTGTCACTGCCACCTGTGTCTCAACGACAGCGATCACCAGCCTCTGGCAGTAGGACATAGCTCACCCATGCGTGGACAACCCTCATAGAGTGTCGGGCCTCACAACCGGGGACCAGCCAACTTCAGGGTGAGACGGTGAAGGCGCGACGGCGGTCGGGACCGAAGCGGTAGATGCGGAAGTCGTTGTCGAGCGTGATCGCGTCGTGGATCCCGAGACGCTCCATGACGGCCCAACTCGTGCGGTCCGACAGTGAGAACCGCTGGTCCGGGAACGCTGCCCCGATGGCCGCGGCAACTTCCAGATCTGCCAGGCCCGACACCTCGACCCTGGCTATGCCGCCGCGGATGCTGTCGACGAGTCGCTCGGCCGGCTCGAAGCCGTGCCTGAAGCGCATGACCATCCATGACTCGTGGAGCACGTGGTCGCTGGTAACCAGGCAACCCCGACGATCGCGTAACACGGCTGCGACGCGGTCGTGTGACGCCTCGGCGTTGTCGGCCAGCGACACCCAGGCCGACGTGTCCACGTAGGAATACTTCACGCCCTAGTCACGCTTGTCGATAAGGAGGCTGTCGGCCGCTTCGCCGATGATCCGCTCGCCGTCGGTGGCCATGTCGAACGGCGTTCCGGTCACCATCCCGCAGATGGAGTCGATATCACCCTGGGGGGCCGGCAGGCTCAACTCCTTCTCGAAGAGGCGCCGAGCAAACTCTGCGAAGCTGATCCCGAGCTCGGCAGCGCGCTGCTTGGCTTGAGCGTGGAGGTGGTCGGGCATCGTGATGATGGTCCTCATGGGTGATATCATAGCATCATTTCCTGCCTGTGATTCAACATTCAATTGCATTTCAATATATAAAGATAGCTGGATCTCTCCAACGCTCTCGGGTTCTGGGCCGTCGGCGACCCATGACTGGCAGCAGAACGCACGCATACCGTGCATAACGCTGCCAATTCCCGGGAGGGGCCGGCTTAGCCTCTCGACATGACCGCATTCGACGAGGCCGTCGAGCGAGTGGCTGAGGGTGCCGACGCCAGGGACGAGGCCGATGCCCTCGTGGCCATGATGACGCTGGAGGAGAAGTTGGGCTGCCTCGACGGGGAGCAAGCGTTCTGGCCGGGAGTCATCGACCTGACCACTGGCGGCTACCACGCCCACGGATGGCCGGCGGCCCGCGTCGATCGGCTCGGGATACCCGGGCTCAACTTCGCCGACGGGCCGCGCGGGTGCGTCATCGGACCGGCCACCACGTTCCCGGTGTCGATGGCCCGGGGAGCGTCGTTCGATCCGGGCCTGGAGGAGCGCATAGGCGAGGCCATCGGGGCCGAACTACGGGCCTCCGGCACCACTCTCACCGGCGCGGTGTGCATGAACCTGCTTCGGCACCCCGCCTGGGGCCGGGCCCAGGAGACCTACGGCGAGGATCCTTGCCATGTCGGCGAGATGGCTGCCGCGCTGACCCGGGGCCTGCAGCGCCACGTGATGGCCTGCATGAAGCACTTCGCCTGCAACTCCATGGAGAACGCCCGCTTCAAGGTGGACGTGGTCGCCGACGAGAGGGTCCTGCACGAGGTGTACCTGCCCCACTTCAAGCGGGTGGCCTCGGAGGGCGTGGCTGCGGTGATGAGCGCCTACAACTCGCTCAACGGCCAATGGTGCGGCGACAGCCGGCCGCTGCTCACCGGGATCCTGCGCGACGACTGGGGTTGGGACGGGCTGGTCGTCACCGACTTCATCATGGGGCTGCGCGACCCGGTCGAGTCGGTGCGGGCCGGCTGCAACATCGAGATGCCCTTCCGCCAGCAGCGGGACCCGGTGCTGCCCGACGCCGTGGCCTCCGGCGAGCTCGACGTCGCCGACGTGAACGCGCGGGTGTCGGAGACGATCGCAACCTTCCTGCGCTTCGCCCGGGTGTTCGCCAACGCCCCGGATCGCTCCGTTGTGGGCTGCACCGAGCACCGGGCGCTGGCCCGCAGGGCCGCGGTGGAATCCATGGTGCTGCTCCGCAACGACGGCTGCCTGCCCGTCGACGCAGCCGGGCTGTCGAAGCTGGCCGTGCTCGGCCCACTGGCTGCGGTGCCCAACCTCGGCGACGGAGGCTCCAGCGACGTGCTCCACACGCCCGACCCGGTGACCCTGCTGGCCGGCATCGAATCGGCTCTCGGCGACGCCGGCGTGAGCGTCGTCCACGGCGACCGCGACCCGTCGGTCGCCGCCGGCGCCGATATCGCGGTGGTGGTAGTGGGTTACACCCGCCAGGACGAGGGCGAGTACATGGACGACGGCGGCACGGTGTTTCTGAAGCTGGCCCCGCCCATCGACGATCCCGAGCTCGGCTGCGCCGACTCAACCCAGAGCGAGGCGATGCTGGCCGGCTTCGGTGACGGCGGCGCGGTAGCCGGGACTTCCAAGGGCGGCGACCGGGCCTCGCTGCGCCTGCATCCCAACGATGAACAACTCATCGCCGAGGTGGCCGCGGTCTGCGACCGGGTAGTTGTGGCGGTAATGGCGGGCAGCGCGGTGGTGATGCCTTGGCTCGACACGGTCGACGCCGCGCTCATGGTGTGGTACCCGGGATCGGAGGGCGGCCACGCCCTGGCCGACGTGCTGTTCGGCCATGCCGAGCCGGGCGGCAGGCTCCCCTTCGCCATCCCCCGAGAGGAGTCCGACCTCGTCGACTTCGACCGTGACGCCGAAACGGCCGTCTACGGCCTGCTCCACGGCCAGTGGCACCTGGACGCCAGCGGCACGGCCGCCCATCTGCCCCTGGGCCACGGCCTGGGCTACGCCAGCTTCGATCTGGGCGAGGCCGAGACGACAGGTGACGAAGTGATGGTGGCCGTCACCAACACCGGCAGCCGGGCCGGCTCCACGGTCGTGCAGGTCTACGGAAGCGTGCCCGGCTCGACCTACGAGCGCCCGCCCAAGCGCTTGGTCGGTTTCGCCAAGGTCCGCCTAGGCGGCGGTGAGAGCACCGAGCTTCAGATACCCGTGGACCGATCGCTGCTGGATGTGCACTGCGACGGGTCGTGGGTCCGCGACGCCCGGCCCGTGCAACTCTCAGTGGGGCTGGACGCCGCCACCGCCCGTCCCGTCTGACCAGGATCTGAGCGCTTCGAGCACCTCGGCGGTGTCGGCCCCCAGTGCAGGGGGCGCCAGACGGTGCGAGGCCGGGGTTCGCGAGAAGCTGATGGGGTTGGCGACGGTGGTAGTCGACTGGCTGTCGCCGCTCGACAACCGGCGCACCGGGTCGAGTCCGAGCTCGGCGGCCAACCGGAACGCGTCCTCGATCGTGTTGACCGGGCTGCAGGGGACCCCGTGAGCGGCCAGGCGCTCCACCCACTGACCGCAGGGCCGGCGCCGCAGGATGGACTCCAGCTCAGCTGTCAGGGCCTCCCGGTGCTCAACACGAGCGGTGTTGGACGACCAGCGATGGTCGGACGCCAGGTGGGGCGCGTCCAGCGCCTCGCACAGAGCCGAGAACTGGCGTTCGTTGGTGGCGGCGATGGCAAGGGGGTCCGTGGCCGTCGCGAACGTCTGATAGGGGGTGATGCTCGGATGGAGGTTGCCCATCCGGCCCGGCACCACTCCGGCGCTCACGAATGACGACGCCTGATTGACCAGCGCCGCCAGCGCCGATGACAGGAGGTTGACCTCTATGAACTGGCCCACACCGCTGGACTGTCGCTCGGCCAGCGCGGCGACGATGCCGATCGTGGCATACAGGCCGGTGATCACGTCGACGATGGCCACTCCGGTCTTGGTGGGAGGCCCTCCGGCCTCTCCGGTGATGCTCATCAGGCCGCTGGCCGCCTGCGCGATGAAGTCGTAGCCCGTCAGGTCACGCCCGCCGGCGGGCCCGTAGGCGCTGACCCGGCAGAAGACCAGACCGGGGTTGTCGGCCCTCAGCGACTCGTAGTGGAGCCCGAAGCGCTCCATGGCCCCGGCCCGGAAGTTCTCCACCACCACGTCGGCCGACACCGCCAGAGCACGGGCCTCGGCTCGCTGCTTCTCGTCGGTCAGGTCGAGGGTGACGCTCCGCTTGTTGCGGTTGACGGAGGCGTAGTACGCGGCCGAGCCGTCCTCGACGAAAGGCGGACCCCACGCGCGGGTGTCGTCGCCGAGGCCTGGCCGCTCGATCTTGACTACTTCCGCGCCCAGGTCCCCCAGCATCATCGTGGCCAGAGGGCCGGCCAGGACCCGGGAGAAGTCGGCAACGACAAGTCCGTCCAGCGGACCGTGAGACTCGGCCGCTCGCAGTTCCATAACCTCCGCACGCTACCGTTCTGTCCCGATGGCAGGGCCGCTGGAAGGGATCCGGGTCGTCGAACTCGGAGTTTGGGTAGCCGGACCGGCGGCTGGCGGCATTCTGGCCGACTGGGGCGCCGACGTGGTCAAGGTGGAGCCCATCGGCGGAGATCCGGGCCGATTGTTCCAGTTCATCCTGGGCGGAGACATGCCCACCAACCCGGTGTACGAGATGGACAACCGGGGCAAGCGCAGCATCGCTCTGGATCTCACCACCGACGGCGGGCGAGCCGTGATGGAGGAACTCCTCGCCCAGGCCGACGTGTTCGTCACCAACGTCCGTCTCGGCGGGCTCGAGCGCTTGGGCCTCGACCACTCGTCGGTGACGGTCCGGCATCGAAGGCTCGTGTACGCCTCCATCACTGGCTACGGCATTGACGGCGCCGAGGCCGATCAGGGCGCCTTCGATGTGGCTGGATTCTGGGCTCGATCGGGCATCGCCCACCTGCTGACCCCCGATGGCGATGATCCGCCCTTCCAGAGGGGCGGCATGGGGGACCACAGCACCGCGCTGGCCGCAGCGGCCGGAGTGTGCGCCGCCCTTGTCGCCCGCGAGCGCACCGGGGAGGGCCAGGTCGTCAGCACCTCGTTGCTGCGCCAAGGCGCCTACACCATCAGCTTCGACCTGTCGATCGCCCTCGGCTGGGGGCTCACGCTGAAGATCGGCCGCCGCGACGACATGGGCAACCCCGCCATGAACAACTACACCGCCGGCGACGGGCGACGGTTCTGGCTCGTGGGACTCGAACCGGAACGACACTGGGAGCCGCTGGTCCGAGCGGTGGGAAGACCCGGCTGGCTCGACGACGAGCGCTACGCCACGCCCCGATCCCGACGTCACAACGCCGCTCAGCTGGTCGTCGAACTCGATGAGATCTTCGCCACCCGGCCGCTTGACGAGTGGGCCCAGATCTTTGCAGCCGAACCCGAGCTGTTCTGGGCGCCCATCCAGTCACCCGACGACCTGCTGGCCGACCCGCAGTTCCTGGCGGCCGGAGGGCTAGTGGACGTACCCGATGGGGCCGGGACCTCCACGATGGTCGCTACCCCGGTAGACTTCTCAGGCACCGCTTGGGCTCCCGGGGGCATGGCACCCCGCCTCGGGGAGCACAGTGCTTCGATCCTGCGCTCACTGGGCCGCAGCGACGCCCAGATCGCAGCCCTGGCAGACGCCGGCGCAGTAGGCCTCGACCGTCCGGGATGACCGCCCGACCTCTCAGGAACCTGGCCGCATCAACTTCGAGGCCGAGCAACTGGGCGAGCGAATCCACCCCGCACGGGCGAGGCCGTGGCCCGAGCGGCCCGTGAGCGAAGCGAACAAGAGAGGGAGTGACACCGCTGCGACACCACGGACTCTCACCTATTCGCGGACGCTCTTGGAGAGGCCTAGCGTTCCTCGCGTCGATAGGGCAGGCAGAGCGCCGCGGGTGCGGGGGACGGCCGGTTGCGAGCCCGCCAGCTCACCAGCACCAACACAACGACCGTGAGGACGAAGGGCAGTATCCCGAGCAGCGCGGGCGAGATCGAGTTGAGCTGGAGCCCAAGCACCTCCACGTCGAAGGTTTGCAGGCGAGGCTGCAGCGCCAGCGTGAAGCCGAACAGCAGCGCGCCCGCGGCCAGCCGACCGGGCCGCCAAGCCCCGAAGATCACCAGGGCAACCGCTATCCAGCCGCGCCCGGCCACCATTCCCTCGGTCCATCCGGCAGCCATGTAGAGCGACAGGAAGGCTCCCGCGGCGCCGGCGAAAGCACCCCCCACCAGCACTGCCCCCGCACGGAGGCCCACTACCGAGTGCCCAGCACCGTCGGTCGTGGCGGCAGACTCGCCCACCGCCCGCAGAGCCAGGCCCAGCCGGGTGCGGTTGAGCACGAACCAAGCCGCCGCGCCGAGCAGCCCGGCCAGATACACCACGGGCGGATGGTCGAAGAGGATCGGGCCGATCCACGGTATGTCCGCGAGCCCGACGATGCCCAAGTCCGTGAACACCGACTCCGGCTGGCGGATCACCCAGTCGCGGCCGATGTAGGCCGACAGCCCCACGCCGCCGATGGTGATCGCCAGGCCCGAGACGACCTGCCCGGCGCCGGCGGCCACGCTGACCACCGCATGGACGGCGGCCACGAGCACTCCCACTGCCGCCGCGGCGATGAAGCCGATCCACGGGCTTCCGGTGGTGAGCGCCACGATGAACCCCGACACCGCCCCCATCGACATCATCCCCTCGACACCGAGGTTCAGAACGCCGGCTCGCTCGGCGATGAGTTCGCCGAGCGCGGCAAGGTAGACGAGGGTTCCGAACTGCACGCTCGCAACCAGAAGACCGATGAGGGCGTCCTCAGACATGCTCGGCCGTCTCGCCGTGCCCGTCGGCGGCCGCAACGCGCCGCTCGCCGACCTCCCACCGGACGCGATAGTTGAGAAGCACCGCTACCACCAGCGCCGCGATGAGGATCATCGACTGCAGGATCACCGAGATCGAAGACTCCACACCGAGCGTCTGGATGGACTGGCCGCCCACCTGCACGGCGCCGAACACGAAGGCCACCACGGCCACGCCCGACGGCCGCATCAGCGCCAGCGCGGCCACGATGATTCCCGCGTATCCGTAGCCGTTCGACAGACCGGGAGACAAGCGGCTGGCCGTCCCGGTCAGCTCCACGGCCCCGGCCAGCCCGGCGATGGCTCCAGACAGCAGCAATGCGACCAGGATCTTGCGCTCGAGGGAGATCCCCGCGTACCGCGCCGTCGCCGCCGACGATCCCGCGACCCGGAGCTCGTACCCCCACGCGGTGCGGGACACGGCCAGCCAGAACACCACAAGCAACGCCGCCGCCACGAGCACTCCGATATGGGCCCGGCCGAAGAGCCCAGGCAATGAGGCCTGGTCGGGCAGTTCGGCGATGACCGCGAACCCGAACGAGTCGGGGTCCTTCCACGGTCCCACCTCGAGCCACTCGACGATCCGGATCGACACCTCCACCAGCATCAGAGTGGTGATTATCTCGTTCACGTTCAGGTACGCACGGGCCAGCGCCGGTCCAGCGGCGAGAACCAGTCCCCCCAGCGCTCCCGCCGCGACCATGGCAACGATCAGCACCGGCCCTGCCAGGTCGTCGCCGATGAGCGCGACTGCGGTGGCCACCGTCGCGCCGGCCATCATCTGGCCCTCCGCTCCTATGTTCCAGAGTCCCATCGACCCCGCCACGGCCACCGCCAGCCCGGCGAGTGCCAGCGGGGTGGCCCGCACCAGGGTGCGGGACAGCGAGTCCGTCCCGCCGAGCGAGGAGTCCAGCATCCGCTCGTACACGGTGATCGGGGAGTGGCCCGAAGCCGCCAGGAGGACCGCGCCCACCACGAGAGCCGCGCCGATCCCGACCAGGAAGGCGACGCCCTGCGCAGCCGGAACCACGCGCTCGCGCCGCTGGAGCACCGGAAGGATCATGTACCGACCTGCGTGGAAGCCCCGGCTGGGCTCACGACGCGGCCTCCGCCGCCTGGCCGGCCATTGCCGCGCCGACCTCGGCACGGGTGGCCCTTGTGGGGTCGAGGACGGCCACGACCTCACCCTCGAACATCACGGCGAGCCGATCCGACAACGCCATCAACTCGTCGAGGTCCTCCGAGATGAGGAGAACGCCCACGCCGCGGGCTCGCTGGGAGACGATCTGATCCTGGATTGCCGCGATGCCCTGCACGTCCAGGCCGCGGGTTGGCTGCGCAGCCAGCAGCACGCTGGGCTCTCCGCTGAGTTCGCGGCCCAACAGGAGACGCTGCAGGTTCCCGCCCGACAGAGTCGCAGCCGGGTCCTCGACCCGGCCCACGCTCACGCCGAACCGCTCCACCAGCCGCATACAGAAGTCCAGGCAACGGCGCAGATTCAGCATCGGCCCGTCGCGGTGCGACTTGTAGGAGCGGATCACGGCGTTGTCGACCACCGACATGTTGCGGGCCAGGCCCACTCCCATGCGATCCTCGGGGACATAGGCGAGACCCCGGCGGAACCGCTCCCGAGGCGAGGCGGCGGTGACGTCCGCGCCGGCGAGCAGTACCCGCCCTCCAGACGTCGCTCGCAGCCCGCTGACGGCCTCCGCCAGCTCCTTCTGCCCGTTGCCCGACACGCCGGCGATGCCGACGATCTCCCCGGAACGCACTTCCAGCGACACGTTCCGGAGCGCCGGGAGTCCCCGGTCGCTCAGAGCACCCAGGCCCTCCAGCGCAAGCACCGGATCGCCGGTCATCGCCGGGGGCGGGCGCTGGATGTGCCCTCCCTCCGAGGATCCGACCATCAGCTCTGCGAGCACGGCGCGATCGACCGACTCGAGATCCTCGACTACCGCGGTGGTGCGGCCCTTGCGCAGCACTGTGGCCTCGTCACAGCAAGCGATCACCTCGTCGAGCTTGTGGCTGATGTAGATCACCGAGCGGCCCGCGTCGGCCATGGTTCGCACCGTGTTCGCTAGCTCTTCAGCCTCTGCCGGGGTGAGCACCGCCGTGGGCTCATCGAGGATCAGAACCTCAGCGTCTCGCCACAGTGCCTTGAGGATCTCCACCCGCTGGCGCTCCCCCATGGAGAGCTGCCACACCGGACGAGACGGGTCGACCGCCAGCGAGTAGGTGTCGGCCAGCTCGGACACTCGCTGTTCGATCTCCTGGGTGTCCATCAGGCGCGGCGCCGCTCCCAGCACTATGTTCTCCGCCACGGTGAGCGTCGGGACGAGGCGGAACTCCTGGTGGACCATCCCGATGCCGGCCGCGATGGCGTCGGCCGGTGAGCGGAACCGGCGTGGCCTGCCGGCCACCAACACCTCCCCGGCGTCGGGCAGGTACACCCCGGCAAGCACGCTCACCAGAGAGGTCTTGCCCGCCCCGTTCTCACCTATCAGTGCATGAACGGTGCCGGATCTGACGGTCAGGCTGGCACCGTCGCAAGCCACCACGCCGGGAAACTGCTTGCGAATGTCTGTGAGCATCACCGCGGCCGGAGACCGGCCGGGATCGCCCTCAGCGCTGGTGAAGGAGCCGTCGGCTCCATCTGAGCGCTTCCCGTCTTCGGGCGCGGGCGGACCCGGCGCAGTCACCGTCAGATGAACCGCGCCGGGTGCGCCGCGCTCAGTCCAGTGGGTGTCCCCAGCAGGCCGATCAGGGTGAAGCGTCTCCAACGACGCCTTCGACGAACCAGTCCATGCCCAGCATCGGACCGTCCTCCATGGTCTCGCCGGCGGCGACGCGCTCGTTGCCGTCCTGATCGTTGATCGGACCGGTGAACACGTCCCACGATCCGTCGGCAATGGAATCCGCGGTCGACGCGATGAGGTCGGCCACGTCGCTGGGAACATCGTCCGCCAGAGGCGCGAGGCCCACTATGCCGTCGTCCATGCCGCCCCAGTACGCGCCGGGCGTGTAGCTGCCGTCAGCCACCGCGTTGATGGTGGCCGCGTAGCGCGGCCCCCAGTGCCATACGGGCGCGGTGACCCACGCTTCGGGGGCGAACACGCTCATGTCGGAGTTGTAGGCCACCCAGCGGGCGCCCGCGTCCTGCGCGGCCGTCCCTGCGGCGGTGGAGTCCTGGTGCATGGCGATCACGTCGGCGCCCGCTTCGAGAAGCGCCTTGGCGGTGTCGCCCTCTTTGGGGGGATCGAACCAGGTGAACGTCCAATTCACATGGACCTGGGCGTCCGGGTTGGTGGCCCGCACTCCCAGAGTGAACGCGTTGATGCCCCGGATCACCTCCGGGATCGGGAACGCGGCAACGTAGCCGATGTTGCCCGACTCGGTCATCGCACCGGCCGCTAGACCCGACAGGTAGCGGGGCTGGTACATGCGGCCGAAGAAGTTGCCGAAGTTGGTGTCGTTCATCTTGAACCCGCTGGCGTGCTCGAACACGACGTCGGGGTATTCATCGGCCAACTCCAGCATCGGATCCATGTAGCCGAACGACGTGCCGAAGATCACGTCGACGCCCTCTTTCTCGATGAAGTCGATGGCAACCGCCTTGAACTCCTCGGCGTTCTCCGGGACGCTCTCCACGAACAGGGTGGTGGCGCCGGTGTGTTCCTCGGCGTATTGCCGGCCCTGGTCGTGGGCCCAGTTCCAGCCGGCGTCACCGACTGGCCCGACGAGCACGAAGGCCGCCGTGATGTCCGAGGCGTCGACCATCGGCTCCTCGTCGACCATCGGCTCCTCGTCGACCATCGGCTCCTCGTCGACCATCGGCTCCTCGTCGACCATCGGCTCCTCGTCGACCATCGGCTCCTCGTCGACCATCGGCTCCTCGTCGACCATCGGCTCTTCGGCTGGCTCTGTCGTAGTAGCAGTATCGGTAGCGGGTTCCGCGGCCGGCGGGGCGTCGTCGTCGTCATCGCCGCAGGCGACTGCGACGAGCGTGAACACCGCCAAGACTGCTACAAGTTTCCAGATCCTTGATGACCTGGACTCAGCAATAGCCGTCACTCTCCTCATGAACAACTCCCTCCATTGTCAAGTGGTGACGGCAGGATGATAGTCACGCTGCCCACCCAACGCACCCGGTTGGACCACATCTATGCCCCGCGCGACGGTTCCATGGGCGCCGGCAGCGGCACGGAGGTCTACGTAGATAGTTACACTGCCGCCCCATGACGCCTCCATCATCCGCATCCTCCAATTCGAGCGCCCCGACTGTGGCAGTGACCATGGACGGAGTAATCGCGAACTGGGTAAAGGGCCTGCGAGCCCACGTTGCCGCCCGCCACGCAGTCGCCGACCGGCAGTTGGCGTTGAACGTCTCCTGGGACCTGTCGGAATGGGGCGTGGACGACCCGGCTGCGATGATCCGTGAGTTCCTGCTGTCGCCGATGTCGGGGCGGCTCAAGCTCGTCGAAGGCGCAGAGGGCGGTATTGCCGCGTTGCAGTCGGCCGGATTCAGGGTCGCCGCGGTGACCAGGCGTGACCACATGGTCGGCGACAATCCCGACGACCAGTCGAGAACCCGCGAGATCGCCCGCCGGTGGTTCGACGGTCAGCCGCAACTCGGAATGAGCGACGACGACATCGTGTTCACCGAGGATCCCGTGGGGCTGGACGCCGACGTCTGGGTGGACGACGCGCCGCGGCGGGTGAAGCGGCTGGTGGAGGCCGAGAAGCCGGTGTGGGTCTTGCCGCAGCCGTGGAATCGCGCCGTGGTGCAGCATCCGGGGGTGCATGTGCTGTTTGACGGCTGGAGTTCGGTCGACGATCTGGTCGCGGCGCACTCCGCCTGACACCGGCCCAACGGCCCGGCGCCTCCGCGGCGCCACAAGCGAACCCGCCGGGCCGGCAGTGGCCGATGCCGCCCCGCCCGCCGAGAACCGCGGACACCCATTTGCGAGCAGTGTCACAGCCGCTCCCCATACTGGCGCCGAGCACTGAACGCTCTCCTCGCAGCCCGGGACGACGGGCCGCCTGCACTCCGCAAGGCGAAAGGCCCCGGTCCCATGCATCCCGACCATCGGATCCTCCCCTACTTCACCAGGCTCGAAGACGGCCGCTTGGTGGAGCGAACGCACCCGGGCCGCGCTGCGTGGATGGCAGGAAGTGCCCAACCGAGCAGGGCGAGCGAGGATCCACTGCTGCTGGATCTCGCGCTCTCTGCCCTGGACCTGCCCGACGGCGGGGCCGTGCTGGCCGCAAGCACGGGAGCGAAGACCCCGGTTGATCCCCCTGGCGGCGGCGGACTCGCGATTATCGGCCTCAGGTGTCCGCCGGAGACGGTGGCGGTGGCAGCCACCACGCGGTGCGAGACGCTGTGGCCCGACGGATCCCGGCGCAGCGGCGCGCTGGCATGGTCGATCGACCGGCGGGGCGGCTCGTCGGCACTGTTCCGCGAGCAGGGAGCGGATGGTGTGGAGCGCCTCAGTGCGGTCGCCGGCACGCTGCTGGACGGCGGCCTCCGCGCCCTGGGACTACCCACGCCGCCATGCTCCTCTCCCACGGTCTGGTTCCCCGACGGCGTGTTCCTGCATCGAGTGTCGAGGCTGCTCGACAGGTGGGGCGGATTGTGTACGCGCCGCCCGCTGACCTGGTACAGCGTCTCGCTGCTGTACCCGCTCAATGTCTCGGGCAAGGCGATCTCGTCCTGCGTTGCGCTACGTCTCAGGCAGGACTTCCATGCGAGAAACACTTGGTCGTCGCTGCGCCGCGGAGTCGTCGCTCTACCTGTCTCCGCGCCCGCGATCCTGCCCGGTCTCACGCCGGCAGTCGCCGGCTGGCTCGACGACGGTTCCTTCGCCCGCTGGGTGCTGAGCAGGGTCTCGGACCCTCCCAGCACTCTGGAGTGGCTGTGCGGGCGGGTCGACAACTGCCTGGCCGAAGACCTCTCGGTCGCGCTGGGAGATGTGAGCGGTCGGGCCGGAGCAGTCCCATGAGACCGCCGTCGCGTGCCCGGACGGCGGCTTCGGGCCAAGTCCATGTGGGTGCCGCGCAGACGAATCGGGCCTCCGAGCGCGTTGTTATGCTGGCCCGTCGTGACTGGGCCGAAACCGAGCGGCGGATCCATCACCCGTCGCCGCTTGCTGCTGGCATTGGGGTTCGGCACCACCAACGTTGCCGTGCTCCGCCGGCTGGGCTCCGGGGCTGACCCCGAACCGGATCAGCAGCCCGCTACGCAAGCCGCACCGGCTGAGGCGCCGACCACCTCCACCGCGGTGACGGTCGTCTCCGAACCGGACCAGCCGGCCGAACCGCCGGAGGTTCCGGTACTGGACGCATCGGCGGCACAGGGAGCTGATCAGCCGTTCGATCTGGCCATCATGGGAGGCCGTGTGGTCGACCCCGCTTCGGGATTCGACGCCGTGGCGAGCATCGGCGTCAGCGGCTCGACCGTCGCGGCTATCTCTGTCGATCCCGACGCACCGCCCTTGCAGGCAGCCAAGATCATCGACGCGGCCGGTCTGGTGGTGTCACCCGGCTTCATCGACATCTTGTCGTACAGCCCCAACGGCTACGGCGAGTGGTTCAAGATGGCCGACGGCGTGACCACGAACCTCGGTATGCACGGCCTCGACAGCCGCGCCGACAACTGGTTCGCGGCCCATCCCGACGGCAGCTCGCCGATCCACTTCGGCGGGGCGTCCGATCACGCCTTCGTCCGGCAGGTGCACGGCCTCGAGCCCTACGACACTGCGTCGGGCAGCACGCTCGAGGCCATGCTCGACGACGCCCGCGCCGACCTGCGCAACGGGTTCATCGGGCTGCACATGCAGCCCGAGTACACGCCCGGCACCAGCGCCGACGCGCTGCTGGCCCACGCCGCGGTCGCCGCGGAGCACGGCGTTCCCCTGTGCGTGCACGCCCGCTACTCCGACAACCTCCCGCCCGGCACCAACCTCCAGGCCATCAGCGAGCTCGTCGCCGCGGCCCGCGAGACCGGGGCCCATGTCCATGTCGAGCACATCAACTCGACCGGCGGCACCGGAGTGATGGCCGAGGCGCTCGGACGCATCGGCGACGCCATCGGCGAGGGACTGTCCATGACGGCGTGCACCTACCCGTACACCTTCTGGGCCACGTACCTCAAGTCGGCTCGCTACCAGGACTGGCAGGAGAAGTACGGCATCGGCTACGGCGATCTGCAGGTGGCGGGAACGTCGGAGCGTCTGACCGAGCAGACCTTCGCCGACGCCTACGCGGCCAACAGACTCACGGCCGCGTTCGCCATGTCGCCCGAGGACGTGGACCTCCCGCTTCAGGCCGACTTCGTGATGGTCGGCAGCGACGCCATCCTCGAGCAGTCCCACAACAACCACCCCCGGTCGACCGGATGCTTCAGCCGGGTGCTCGGGCACTTCGTGCGCGAGCGGCAGGTCCTCGACCTCCCCACCGCACTGGCCAAGATGACGATCCAGCCGGCCCGCCTGCTGGAGGGCCGCTGCCCGGCGCTGCAGCGCAAGGGCCGGCTCGGCATCGGCGCCGACGCCGACGTCACCGTGTTCGATCCGGCCACCGTCACCGACCGGTCCACGATCGCCGACCCCGCGCAGGAGTCCCTAGGGATCCAATGGGTGGTGGTCGACGGTCGGGTGGCCCGATCGCCCGACGGCTTCACCGCGGTTCAACCCGCCGGCCGGGGTCTGCGATCCGACGTCGGCACGGCCTGAGCCCGTAGTCATGGAGCCGCGATCGCCGTTGGAGCGGGGGGTGGCCTGGGTGCTGTTCGTCCTGCTCGTGGTCGGCGCGGCGGCATCGATCGCACTGGACGGCGACGGCTCCGGCACGGCTGCCCCGCAAGAGCCCGTACAAGCCGAGACCACAACCACCCCGTCCGTAGGCCCTCCAGTAGCCGCCGAAGGACCAACCGTCACCGCCGCGGTGGACGACGGTCCGTCTTCCTTCACGATCGCGGCCACCGGCGACCTGCTCATCCACGAGTCGGTGGCCGACGCCGCCCGCACCGCCGACGGCTGGGACTTCGCACCGATGTTCTCCAGCGTCGCGCCGATCCTCGGCCAAGCAGACCTGGCCGTGTGCCATGTGGAGAGCCCGATGTCGCCCAACAACGCCCGCCTCTCCTACTTCCCCGCGTTCCTCGTGCCCAGGGAGCTGGCCGAAGCGATCGCCTACGCCGGCTACGACACCTGCTCGCTCGCCTCCAACCACGCCAACGACGCCGGGCGCGACGGGATCGTGGGCACCATCGGCGCCCTCGATCAGGTCCAGGTGGCCCACGCCGGCATGGCCCTCTCGCCGGAAGCTCGCGACCAGGTCACCCTGATCGAGGCGGGCGACGCCACCGTCGCACACCTCTCATACACCTACGGCTTCACCAACAGACGGCTCGATCCCGACGAGCCGTACCTGTCCAACGTCATCGACGAGGCGACGATCCTCGACGAGGCCCGGAGGGCACGGTCCGCGGGCGCGGACTTCGTGATGCTGTCGCTGCACTGGGGCACCAACTACACCAGCGAACCCGACGGGACGCAGGTCGGCCTCGGACCCCGATTGCTGGCCTCCCCCGACATCGACCTGATCCTCGGCCACCACACCCACATGGTGCAGCCCGTAGTCCGGATCGGCGGGGAGTACATCGTGTACGGGTTGGGGAATTTCCTGTCGAACCAGTCACCGGAAACCTGCGCCGAATGCCCGTTGCCCACCGAGGACGGTGTGATCGTCCATCTCACGGTGACCGAGGACGAGGCCACCGGCCGGTGGTCGGTCACCGACGCCGCCCACACCCCCACCTGGGTGGATCGCTCCAACTTCGAGATCGTCGACGTGCTGCGCGACACCGGTCGCGATCCGGGGCTGCTCCAGGACTCCGCCCGAAGGACCGCCTCCGCCCTCGCCCTCCTGGGTACGACAATCGAGCCGCGCTAGAGGCCGAGCGGGCCGGCGGGCGAATCCGGTGCATACGGCGAGGCCGTGGCCCGAACGGCCCGTGAGCAAAGCGAACAGGAGCGGAAACACGGCCGAGCGGGCGGTAGAATCCACGGAGTGAGCTTCAAGGTCGGTGATCGGGTTGTGTACCCGCATCACGGCGCTGCTGAGATTGTGAGGCTGGAGAAGCGCACCGCCTTCGGCGAGGAGCAGGACTATCTCGTGCTGCGCATGACCCACGGCGAGATGACCGTGGCCGTGCCCGCCGACAGGGCCGAGGACGTCGGGATGCGCTGGCCCATCAGCACCGAGGACGTGGACGACCTCTTCGAGGTACTGGCCCGCCGCGATGTGCGCGAGCCCGCCAACTGGTCGCGACGCTACAAGAACCACCAGGAGAAGCTCAAGTCGGGCGACGTGTACCAGGTGGCCGAGGTAGTGCGCAATTTGGCCCTGCGGGAGCGGGCCAAGGGACTCTCCGCCGGCGAGAAGACGCTCTACAACACGGCTCGCAGCGTGCTGGTCTCGGAACTGTCGTTCGCGCTCGACGTGACCGAGGACGAGGCGTCGCGCCGGGTTGACGTCGCCCTGACCTGACTCCGGGCGGGCCCGTCACGCCGGCCGCCAGGGTCGCTCGGCTCTGTTTCCCGCTCTTGTTCGCTGCGACCTGAGGGCCGCTCGGGCCACGGCCTCGCGCCGTATGGGCCGAGTTGTCCTGCCTGTTCGCTCGGCCCCTTCAGCGAACCAGGCCGCCGCCGTCGACGATCAGCGACTGGCCGTTGACCATGCTGGCCGCGTCGGAGGCCAGCCACACAGCCGCCTCGGCCACCTCGTCGGGTACGAGCATCCGGCCGCCGATGTTGGTGGCCGCGATCATCTTGGCGATCTCGGCGTTGTCGCCGATGAAGCGCCGGATCATCGGCGTGTCGGTCGAGCCCGGAAGCACCGCGTTGACCCTGATCCCCCGACGGGCGTACTCCTGTGCGGCCGCCTTGGTCAGCCCGACCACACCGTGCTTGGCCGCGGTGTAGTGGGGCTGGCCCGGAGCGGCCACGACCCCCGCTCCCGACGATGTGTTGACGATGGCGCCGCCGCCCTGTGCGGCCATGTGGCGCAGTTCGTGCTTCATGCACAGGAACACGCTGGTCATGTTGACCGCGATCATGCGGTCCCAGCGGGCCTTGTCGAGATGGTGGAACTCCGACATCTGGTCGGCGATCCCGGCATTGTTGAAGGCCATGTCAAGGCGGCCGTGACCGGCGACGATCCCGTCCACCATCGAGACGACGGCGGCCTCGTCGGTCACGTCGACGGCCACAGCCGAGGCTCCCTCAGGCTCCTGCGAGGCCTCGTCGATGGCGGCGGCCGTGGCGAGCGCACCCTCGGCGTCGATGTCGGCCACCACGACGTGGGCTGCGCCCTGCGCAGCGAATTGCAGCGCCGCGGCCCGGCCGATGCCGCCGGCCGCACCGGTGACCAGCACCACCTTGTCCTGCGCCAGGCCGCTCACCGCGGAGCGGCCCTGCATCCCGGGACCCGGGTCGCTCACAGGCGCTCGATGATGGTGACGTTGGCCTGGCCGCCGCCCTCGCACATCGTCTGCAGGCCCCAGCGTCCGCCGGTGCGCTCCAGCTCGTGCAGCAGGGTGGTCATCAGCTTGGCCCCGGTGCAGCCCAGCGGATGGCCGAGCGCGATCGCCCCGCCGTTGACGTTGACCTTGGAGTGGGGGATGTCGTGCTCGTGCATCCAGGCCATCGGCACCGGCGCGAACGCCTCGTTGCACTCGAACAGGTCGAAGTCGTCGATGGCCATGCCGGTGCGCTCCAGCGCGTAGGCGGTGGCCGGGATGGGGCCGGTCAGCATGTAGATCGGGTCGTCGCCCCGCACCGACATGTGATGGATGCGGGCCCTGGGCTGCAGTCCGTGCTGCTCCACGGCCCTCTCGGAGGCCACCAGCAGCGCGGCCGCCCCGTCGCTGATCTGGCTGGAGATCGCCGCGGTGAGCCGCCCGCCCTCGGTGAGCGGCGGCAGCGACCGCATCCTCTCCAGGGAAGTGTCGCGGCGGGGGCCCTCGTCGGTGGTCACTCCGGCCACCGGCTCGATCTCGGCGACAAAGCGCCCCCCGTCGATGGCCCGGATGGCCCGGCGGTGGCTCTCCAGCGCGTAGGCCTCCATGTCGGCCCGGCTGAAGTCCCACTTCTCGGCGATCATCTCGGCGCCCCGGAACTGCGAGACCTCCTGGGCGCCGTAGCGCTGCACCCATCCCTGCGAGCCGCCGAACGGATCGGCGTGGCCCAGCGCCTCGGCCGCGGTCAGCGCGGTTCCGATGGGCACCATGGACATGTTCTGCACACCGCCCGCCACGACCAGGTCGTTCACGCCGGCCATGACGCCCATGGCCGCGAAGCTGACCGCCTGCTGGCCCGAGCCGCACTGGCGGTCCACAGTGACGCCGGGAACCGCCTCGGGAAGCCCCGCGGCCAGCCAGCAGGTGCGGGCGACATCGCCCGCGTTGGGGCCCACGTTGTCGAGGTTGCCGAAGATCACGTCCTCGACGGCCATGGGGTCGACGCCGGTGCGGCGCAGCAGCGCCTGGATGGCGGCCGCCCCGAGGTCGGCGGGATGCACCTCGGCCAGCCCGCCGCCGCGCCGGCCCGTGGGCGTGCGCACAGCGTCGACGATGTAGGCCTCACTCATCGAAGGTTCCCCTTTGCGTCTCGTCTCGCCTCGATTATGCCCCGTAGAGGTCGCAGAACCCTGTAACGGGCACTTCGAAGATCACCCGAATTCGGGGATCACTTCGGCGCCCATCAACTCGATGGTCTGCATCACCTTGTCGTGGGGCACCTTGTAGGGGTTGAACAAGCAGAACACCATGTCGCAGCCGGTGGCCTCGTAGGCCTGGAACATCTCGACGGCGCGGTCGGGGTCGCCGCAGACGCAGGCGTTGGCCTCCAGCAGGTAGTCCATGGTGAGGTGCTCGATCGAGCCGTCCTCGACGTGGTCCGCGGTCCGGCCCAGATAGTCGTATGTGCCCAGCTCGTCCTCCATTTGCCGCAGCCACTGGGCCACCGACCCGATGAGGCGGGCTCCCGTCTTGGGGTACCACTCGAACGATTCCGCGGCCACCTCGACCGCCTCGGCCGAACTGGGGGCCACGTTGACCATGGTGAAGGTGGCCGCCTGATCATTCACGAGACGCCCGACCGGGTCGGTGCATGCGGCTATGCCGTCCCGGTAGATGGAGATGCGCCGGGCCAGCTCCTCGGGCGGTGTGCCCACCGAGAACGACAGCAGCCCCAAACCGGCCTCTCCGATCATGCGGTGCCCGCCGTCGGAGCTGGTGGCGGCCCACAGCGGGGGGTGCGGCGACTGCAGCGGCTTGGGCAGCACCCGGCGAGACGGCATCTGCCAGTAGTGGCCGTCCCATTCCAGTTCGTCGGTGGTCATGGCGGCCACAGTCATCTCCAGGGCCTCGCGCCACATGGCCCGGGTCTCGCTCGGGTGGATTCCGAAACCCTCCAGTTCGGCCCGGGTGGCCGAGCGGCCCGTGCCCAGCTCCACCCGGCCGTTCGAGAGCAGGTCGAGCACGGCCACCGACTCGGCCGTGCGCACCGGGTGGTTGTAGGGCTTGGGCATGAGCCGCACGCCGTAGCCGAGCCGCAGGTTCTCGGTGACCGCGGCGAGGTGGCCGTAGAGCACCTCGGGGTTGGAACAGTGCGAGAACTCCTCGAGGAAGTGGTGCTCCACCGTCCACACCGAGTGGAACCCGACCCGGTCGCCCAGGCGCACCTGCTCCACCACCTCCTGGTATGCCTGATGCTCACTCTGGCGCGACCAGGGCCGGGCCACCGGGATCTCGTAGAACATTGCGAACTTCACTGCGCGGAACCCTATCCGTCGGCTGACTCGCGCCCCACGGTCGCGATGGAAGTGGGACTCAACATGGCGAAACCCGGCTCGCGCACCCGCGTCAGCAGGGTCGAGCCGTCCGTCTCGGACGCTACCCCGAACTCGATGAGCCGGGGCACGGCCCGCTCCAGGGCGAGGAACCACCACTCCCCGGCCGCCTCGCCGGGCCGCATCGTCCAGACATCCCCGATGACCTCCAGGTCCTCCATCCCGAGGTCTCGCATCCAGCCGGCGCCCGCACGCCGGCGTTCGGGTCGCGCCACTCCTCATGGGAGGCGCCCGCAATGAGCTCGTGGACCGAACCGTACGGCTCCGGCAGCGTCTGCTCGGCGAACTCCAGCATGGCACCGTCCTCGACGACCATCGCCGCGCCCGGCTTGAGGGTGCGCAACAGCCGGCCGAGCACGTCCGCGCCCTCCGGCAGGTGCCGGATCACCGCACGGGCGTGCACCGCATCGAAGTGCTCTGCGGGCAGCTTCTCGGAGGTCACGTCGTGTTGCCTCACGATCACATTCGACGGCATCTCGGCGTGGAACCCGAGGTCGATGTCGGTGGACGTCACCCTGCCGCTCGACGCCACCCGCTCGGCCAGCCAGGCCGACACGCTGCCCGTGCCCGCGCCGACCTCGAGCACATGCATGCCGGCGCCCACGCCCACCCGGTCGAGCAGCGCGAAGGTCACCGGGTCGCGCGCCTCGGACAGCATCGCCGGCCGAACACGCTCAATGTCAGCCTCGTCCTCGCTCACGCCGTAACGTTCGCTGTGCTCCTTCGCCACGGAGGCAGAGGGTAACGGTCAGCAACGAGGGAAGTACGTGTTTCGATACCGCTCCGATCAGGCTTCCGGAGCCTCCGACGACACCGCGGAGCAGGCCGAGTTCAGGGCCAGGGTGCAGGTCTGGCACGACCGCCACGCCACTGTGCGGTCCTATCACGACCTGTGGCGAGTCCCGCTGTACGTGGATGAGGCTCGGGCCGAGGAGTCCTTCGAGAACGGCAGGACCTGGCAGCGCACCCTGTTCGAGCACGGCTGGGCCGGGCTGACGTGGCCCCGAGCCTACGGCGGGGGCGGGGGCGAGCCCTGGCAGGCTCGCATCTTCGCCGAGGTGGCGGCCGGTTACGAGGAGTGGCCCGGGTTCATCGGCGCGACCATCGCCATGCTCGGACCCACGCTGCTGCGCCACGGCACGGAGGACCAGAAGCGCCGTTTCGTGCCGGGGCTGCTGTCGGGGGAGCTGGCCTTCTGCCAGCTGTTCAGTGAGCCGGGGGCGGGCAGCGACCTGGCCGGGCTGGCGACGCGGGCCGAGCGCGACGGCGATCAGTTCGTGGTGAACGGCCAGAAGGTGTGGAACTCTCAGGCCCAGTTCTGCGACTGGGGGTTCCTGCTGGTGCGCACCGACCCGGACGCGCCCAAGCATCGGGGAGTCACGTTCCTCCTCGTGGAGATGGCCTCGCCCGGAATCGAGACCCGCCCCCTGGTGCAGATGAACGGCGCCGCTCACTTCAACGAGGTGTTCTTCACTGACGTGCGCATCCCGGTGGCCAACGTGGTGGGCGAGATCGACGGAGGCTGGGGGCCGGCCCGCACCGTCCTGCTCAACGAGTCCGCCTTCATCGGCGACCGCAAGGGCACGACCGTCATGGCGCCGTTGTCGGAGCTGGCCCGCCGCCATGACCGGCTCGGCGACCCGCTGGTGCGCCAGTGGCTGGCCGATGCTTGGGCGCGCGAGCAGATGCAGCGCTGGATGGGTGAGACCATCCAGAACGCCGTGCGCCGGGGCGAGCCGCCCCCCATCGACCCGGGGATCATGAAGCTGTTCGCGGCCGAGTCGAAGCGGCGCAGCGGTGAGCTGGCTGCCACTCTCGGCGGCCTGGCTGTGGTCGCCGACTGGGACGAGCGGGCCCGCTGGGCCCGCCACGAGCTGATGGGCCGGTACGCGGTCTCGATCGGCGGCGGCACCAACGAGGTGATCCGCAACAACGTGGCGGAGCGGGCTCTGGGCCTGCCCAGGGAGCCCGGCGTCGGCAGGAGCGTCCCGTGGCGAGACATTCCCCGGTGATTGCGAGGAGTTCCCCCGGGAGTCACCGCGTCGGTCGAGCGACGTCAGCCGGCTGCCGACCGAGGCCGCGCCATGTCGCCGGGTCCGGCGCGGGAGTCAACGCGTCGGCCGACGCCGCCCACACCCTGCCTGCGGTCCTCGGGCCGGCGTCTAGGAAGAGGCGACCACCACGTTTCGGAGCACCTCGCTGTCGCCGGTTCGGACGTACCACTCCCAGCGGGATCCGTCGGGATCGGTGAGCCAGGTCTCGGTCTTGGCGGCGTAGCAGCACACGGTGTCGTCCACCCCGGTGGTCTCGAGTCCTGCGTTGGTCAGGCGCCGCTCGGCTTCGATCACCTGCTCGGCGGTCTCGGTCTCCACACCGAGATGGTTGATGGTTCCTCCCGTCCCGCAGCATCCGGAGGGGTCCGGGGCGTCATCCGCGGCCTCGAAGAGCACCAGCTTCAGGGGCGGCTCGTCAATGGCGAAGTTGGCGTAGCCCAGCCGGCGGCGGGCCGGCTCCGTGCCGAACATCCGCGTGTAGAAGTCCACCGCGGCCTCCAGGTCGGACACGTTCAGCGCGAGTTGCAGTCTCACTGTCCCTCCTTCGTCCCAATCGGCTGTCCCAGTCGCCGGTCCCGTTTCTCGCATCGTGAACCGACGCACCCCTCCAACCCGGTCCGCGGCCAAGGTATTCCCCATCGGCTAAGTCCTGGCTCACAAGCACCCGCCGCGCCATACCCGTCGCTGCGCCGGAGCCGCTGTTGGCCGCGCCCCGGTGACTATCCTTGAGCGGCTCGGCCTTCGGCTAGGAGAGTGATGAGCAACTCCCAAATCGCGCAAATCTCAATTGCAAAACCCCAGGTCAGAAGCTTGCATGCTGCTCCAAAATCCCATTACTCAGCAGTCTCCTAGGGATGGCAGCATCGAGAAGAACCGGTCGCCTCGGTTCACGACCTCGTCAACGTTCGACATGTCATAGATCTCATCAGTCACCCGCTCTCCCGCCAAAGAGAGTGCGTCGATGGCTGCGGGTTCCCATGACCGTTTGCAGGGCCACGATCGCAACAACACGGCGTGCGGTGCCGCTGTGCGGTGATCAGCCAATCTCGCCCGGACGCTGTTCGTGAAACCGAGCTTCAAGCGTCCGGGCCGCGCTTCGGGATCTAGTTCGACCGTATAGAAATGGCCGTGGCCGTCGCGGACCGGTGTAGCTCTGCCGCCAACCCAGAAGCCCGCTTCTCGGCGGGCCTCACGAATCTGCTCAGCTTCCTCATCAGTTACGGCCAGGAGCGGACTTCCTTTCGCTCCGGGAATTCTCTCGCGAAGCGGTGAGATGCCCATACGTGATACAAAACGTCGCAAGTGAGACCGATCCATACCGATCTCATCGGCAAGTGCCTTCAGGGTAATAGTCATGAAGCCCAAACGTAGCAAGGCAACTTAGGCTTGTCAAGGCAATAGTGTCTCCAGGAAGCCTAGATCTTGTCGCCAACCGTCGCGGCACTTCCAAGCACAAGGGGCTTCGCGAAGTCAACAAGGCAGCTCGGGCGCCGATCACAGGCAATGTGAGTAGCCACCGCGACGGGCCCTTCGCCTGTTGCTTCAATCGGCAACTAGAGAGTCCACAATGGACTCCGCAACTCTCCGTGCCACCTCGCTGGGCTCCAACCTTGCCACTCCCTCGTTGGGCAAACGCACGACCCACTTGTCGACATCGGGAAGCTCAAGCGTCAACTCCTCAACCCCTGGGGAATGTGAGTAGGCGCGCCTCCACATGCGGGCACCCACAAGATCTGGAACCGACCAGAAGACAGCGGGTCCGTCACCCGTCCTAAGCCAGTCCTTCATCTCGAAGCTGCGAAATCCGGTCCAGGCCAGATAACGGTTGTGATCCAGCCCCGGGATGTCCACATCGATGCGGAACAGCCACGCGTTGCCGGCCGAGTCCCCCTCACAGAGAGCCGCATAGTCGCCAATCGAGAGTTCTGCGTCGTACCACCTAGTGGTGACATGGCCAGTGTCGCCAACTGCGGACTCGATGGCGTCCGTCACGAGCGAGAAGAGAAGGCTTACCGCATCATTCCAGATCGAGACGCGCCGGGCCTGTGCCTTGCGGAGCATCTCTTCAGCCGCGCTATAGCCCTCGTGCCGCCTTGCTGCGCGCTCCAGGTCGCGGAGGGCATCCTCGGCCCGAGCCAGGATCAGCTCCGATATGGGCTCCAGGTCACCACCAAGATCCGACTCAGCAAGCGCGTCGTAATACCTCAATCGGTCCTTACGACGGATGATGACACTAGGAAGTCCCGCCTTGATCAACTCCAAGTTCATTACGGCCCTCGCGGTGCGGCCGTTGCCGTCGGTGAACGGATGTATATGCGTCAACCACGCGTGCAGGATGATGGCGCGCAGCAACGGAGGGGCCGCCGTCTGATAGGCGGACCAACGCTCCCACGCTTCCATATCCGACATGACCTCATGCCAGGTGCCTGGGGGCGTGTGAGGAGAGCCTGAGATGCGGACCGGCTTGGAGCGGAACAGGCCAGCTCCGTGCCCCCTGCCAAGAATGAGACTGTGGAGTTCCTTCACCTGGAAGCAATCCGTCGGTGACGGATCACGTGCGAGTTCGACCATGTGCTCAAGGGCTCGAGACAGGTTGACGGCGTCGGCGGAGTATGCGGGGTCGTGCCCGGTGATCGTGATGCCCTTTTCGACCGCCAACTCGGTCTCTCCGACGCTCAGGGTGCTTCCCTCGATGGCGTTCGACTCCGCGATCTGCTCGAAGCGCTTGTCGCCGAAGTAGTCGCGCAGCGTCGCCTCCGTCAGGCGACCCCGCTCCCGCAACAGGTCAGCGCGTGCTTGAAGCTTCGCAGCTGTATCGAACACATGCTGGCCGGTGGCTTCGATCGTGTAGGGGCTGCCGTCGAGGCTGAAGGTCATGGGTTGCCCTGGCATCGGATAGAACCTACAAGCCCCCTGTAGCTCAGTACGTGAATTCGACGCTGGGAGCAAGACAGACAGTGCGGACCCGATACTCCGAGGACCAGCAGGCCGTCGCGGAAGCCTTCGGCGAACTGTTCGCCCGCGAGGCGACTCCCGAGGCAGTGCGGGCCGCGGAGGCGGGCTGCGGTGTCGATCCCGACCTGTGGCACAAGCTCGCGGCCGCGGGTGCGCCGGGAATGGCGGTGCCCGTAGCCGACGGGGGCGGCGGGGCCTCACTCGTCGATCTGGCCGTGGTGGTCCACGAATGGGGTCGGCGGATAGCTCCGGTCCCGCTGGTGGAGCACGCTGTGTGCGCCCGGCTGCTCGCCTCAGCCGGTGAACAGCGAGAACTGGTCATCGCGCTGTCCTCCGGCGATCTGATCGCCACGCTCGCTCCCGGGCCGGTCGAACCCGACGGGACGTCCCGGCTCGTACCCGCCGGTGCGGTGGCCGACGTTGTAGCCGCCAAACACGGCGACCACGTCGTGGTCGCCCGAGGCCGACCCCCCGGAACGTCTCGCCCCAACACCGCGGACCTGCCCCTCGCCGACCGGGACCTCTCCGGCGCCGAACCGGTCGCCTCCGGGGCGGCGGCCACGAGCGCATGGGACCGCGCCATGGCCGAATGGAAGGCGCTGATGGCGGTGGCCTACGCCGGGCTGGCCGGCGAGGTGCTGTCCATGGGGGTGGCCTACACCAAGCAGCGCCACCAGTTCGGCGTGCCGGTCGGGTCATTCCAGGCCGTGCAGCACGGGCTGGCCGATGCCGCCACCCGCAGCGAGGGGGCCCGGCTGCTGGCCTTCCGGGCCGTCTGCGCTGTCGATGCCGGCCGGACCGACGGAGCCCGGCTGGCCGCGATGGCGCTGCTGTTCGGCGCCGAGTCGGCCCGGTTCGCGGCCGACCGGGTGCTCCAGTACCACGGTGGCTACGGCTACAGCGCCGAGTACGACGTCCAGCTCTACTACCGCCGGGCCGCCGGCTGGCTGCTTCAGCTCGGCGAACCTGCCGCCGAGATCGCCCGGCTCGCCGACGCCGACCTGGGCCCCAAGAGACCGAGCGGACAGACAGCGAATCGTGGAACACTGCGCGAGTGCCCTAGCGAGGCCGTGACCCGAGCAGCCCGTGAGCGCAGCGAACACGAGCAGGAGTGACACCGATGCGATGCGAGCGGCTCTCGCCCGTCCACACCGAGAACAGGTCTACGTGATGGACTTCGTCTTGCCGGCGCGGGCCGAAGCCTTCCGGACCGAGGTCCGGCAGTTCCTTGCCGAGCACCTCACCGGCGAGATGATCGCCGAGACCCGCGACGGCACCATCCACTCGCCCGCTCTACACCGGGCCATCGCGAAGAAGGGCTGGCTGTCGGGCGCGGTGCCGGCCGATCTCGGCGGGGGCGGGATGGACCCGGTTGAGCTGTGCGTGCTGCTCGAGGAGCTGCAACTCCACGAGGCGCCCGCCGACGCGTTGGGTGTGGCCGTGGTGGTGGTATCGATGATCCTCGAGCACGGCAACGACCATCTGCGGGGCGCGGTGGCTCCCCGGCTCATGGCGGGCGAGGCGTTGGCGTGCCTGGGCTACAGCGAGCCCGAGTCCGGCTCGGACGTCGCCGCGGCCCGCACCCGGGCCGTACGCGACGGCGACCGGTGGGTCGTCAACGGCTCCAAGATGTGGACGACGCTGGCCCATGTGGCCGACTACGTGCTGCTGCTCACCCGTACCGACCCCGAGGCTCCCAAGCATCGAGGGCTGACATTCTTCGTGGTGCCCCTCGACACGGCCGGCATCGAGATCCAGGCCGTGGAGACGATGGGAAACGAGAGGTCCAACGCCACCTTCTACGACGACGTGGTGCTCGGCGACGAGTGGCGCCTCGGCGAAGTGAACGAAGGCTGGACGGTGATGAAGACCGCTCTCAAGTACGAGCGCGGCATTGCCGGCGGCCAGTTCCCGTCGCCTCCGGTGATCGAGGCGGCCGTGGACTGGGCCCGCCGTGCCCGCCGGACCGACGGCAGCCGCCCCATCGACGACGACGACGTGCGCCACAAGCTGGTGCAGGCCATGATCGACGTGGAGGTCTGCCGCAGCTTCGCCTACCACACCGCCGCCCTGGCTTCGGAGGGAGCCATGTTCGGGGTGGAGGGGTCGATGACCAAGCTGTTCGCCTCGGAGTCCTACAAGAAGCACTGCTCCTGGTTCCTCGACCTGATGGGCGCCGAGGGGCTGCTCACCCACGACGATCCCCGCGCCCATATGGACGGCCGGATCGAGGAGCACTTCCGCCACGCCCCGGTGACCGCCATCTACGGCGGCACCAGCGAGATCAACCGCAACCTGGTGGCCGAGGGCTGGCTGGGCCTGCCCCGGTCGCGCTGAGCGAGCTTGGAGGGCACGGCACACCAACTTCAATGAGTTTTCCACCTCAGAGGTAGCTCACTCATTGAAGTTCGCCTCACATCGAGCCCCGGCAGGCTCGGCAGCGGTCCACACGGACCGAGACGCGTCGCGCTTGGGGGCATGACCCCGCATCGGTAGCCTGATGAGTCGCACGGGACGTGGCGCAGCCAGGTAGCGCACCTGCTTTGGGAGCAGGGGGTCGCCGGTTCAAATCCGGCCGTCCCGACTCGCACCATGACCCAACTTCACGAAGCCCAGCGCCGGGCCGATCCAATCAAGCGATATGTAGCGCCCGAGTCGTTGGAGGACGCCTTGGCTGTGCTCGCGGCGCGCGGCCCTTCTGCCCGCGCCATCGCCGGCGGCACCGACCTGCTGCTGGAGCTCAGCCGCGGCGCGCGGACCGGCATCGACACACTCGTCGACCTGAGCGTCCTCGACGGTCTCGACACCATCACCGAGCAGCGCGGGCGGGTCGAGTTGGGGCCGCTCGTCACCCACGGCGACATTGTCGGGCGCGAGCGGATTCTGGAGGTGGGACTGCCTCTCGCGCAGGCCTGTCTGGAGGTCGGGGGCCCGCAGCTCCGCAACCGGGCCACGATCGCAGGCAACCTCGTCACCGCCAGCCCCGCCAACGACACCATCTCGGCGCTCTACGCGCTGGGGGCCGACGTGACGATCTCATCGACTGGAGGCAGCGATCGGACCGTGCCGATCGAGGAGTTCTTCACCGGCTTCCGCACCACCGCGCTGGAACCGGGCGAACTGGTTACCAGGATCGCGTTCAACGCTCTGGGCGGCCCCCGCCGGGGGATCTTCGTGAAGCTCGGGCTGCGGAGGGCGCAGGCCATTTCGGTGGTCCACGCGGCCGCGGTGGTCAGCGAGGCCGACGACGGAACCGTCGCCGACCTGGTGGTGGCCCTGGGCAGTGTCGGCCCGGCCATCGAACTTGTGGACGAGGCGCCCGCGATCGCCAGGGGCCGCCCGCTGGATGACGCGGCCGGAGACGTTGCCGCCGCGGCCCGCAACGCGGTTACCCCGATCGACGACCTGCGCTCCACGGCGGAGTATCGCAGCCACACCGTCGAGGTGGTCGTGGCCCGGGCGCTGCGCTCGCTGGCGGCCGGAACCGAGGCCGCCACCTGGCCCCACCGCCCTCCCCGTCTGGTGTCGCCCGAGACTCGCCGGCCGAGACGGGATGCACTCTCGCGGCAGCAGGGATCCCGTGCCAGTCTCCCGGCTTCCGCGGGGTCGGCGCCCGCGGACCGCGACCCGGGCTCGGCACCGCGAGCCATCACCGACGCGGATCCGATCACCTGCACCGTCAACGGCCGCGAGAGGACAGCCACCAACGCCGCGGGACGCACTCTGCTCGACTGGCTGCGATTCGACCTCGGGCTCACCGGTACCAAGGAGGGCTGCGCCGAGGGCGAGTGCGGCGCCTGCACCGTCCACCTCGACGGCCGGGCCGTGCTGGCGTGCCTGGTGCCCGCGGCCCGTGCTTCCGGCGCAAGCATCACCACGGTGGAGGGCCTCACCCCATCCGACGGAGCCCTGCACCCCGTCCAGCAGGCCCTGGCCGACTGCGGGGGCGTCCAGTGCGGCTTCTGCACCCCCGGGTTCGTGATGAGCGCGGCCATGCTGGCCGACGAGGAGCCCCACCCGAGCCGGGAACAGGTGGAGCACGGCCTGGCCGGGAACCTGTGCCGATGCACCGGCTACTACTCGATCATCGAAGCCCTCAGCGCAAACGGCGGCGACGCCACGCCGCGAACTGGCAGCCACGAGCGCCCAAACGGGACCCCTCCGCTGCCAATCCCGCCCGCAGGCGACGCCACGCCGCGAACTGGCAGCCACGAGCGCCCAAACGGGACCCCTCCGCTGCCAATCCCGCCCGCAGGCGACGCCACGCCGCGAACTGGCAGCCACGAGCGCCCAAACGGGACCCCTCCGCTGCCAATCCCGCCGGACGGGCCTGGAGCGGCCGAGCTGTGAGCGTCGGCGCCTCCCCGGTCCGCATCGATGCGCCGGCCAAGCTCACCGGCGCAGCCGAGTACCCGAGCGACAGGATCCCGGCCGACGCGCTGTGGGCCATGGCGGTGTTCACCGACCAGCCCCACGCCCGCCTGATCAGCCTCGATCTGGAGGCCGCTCGGATCGTCGAGGGAGTGGTGGCCGTGTTCGGCTCGGCCGACGTGCCCGTGAACGAGTTCGGCCTCACCATGGCCGACCATCCCGTGTTCGTCGGTCTGGAGCACACCGGCCGCAGCCCGCTGCCCTGCGACGTGTCCCGCTGGGAGGCGGACCGGCTGGCGCTGGTGGTGGCCGAGACGCCGGCTGCGGCCCGAGCGGGGGCGGCCGCTATCGAGGCCCACTGGAAGCCGTTGCCGTTGCTGGCCGACATCGACCAGGCACTGGCCTCGGACACCATGATCCACCCCGAGAACGGCGAGCCCTCCAACGCCTACTATTCGCTGCGCATCCGCAAGGGTGACATGGCCCAGGGCTGGGCCGACGCCGACGTGGTGGTGGAGTCGACCTACGAGTTCCCCTACCAGGAGCACGCCTACCTGCAGCCTGAGGCGGGTATGGCCTACATCGACGGCGAGGGCCGGGTGACGGTCGAGGTCGCGGGCCAGTGGACCCACGAGGACCAGGAGCAGATCGCTCACGCCCTCGACCTGCCCGCCGAGCGGGTCCGGGTGATCTATCCGGCCATCGGCGGTGCCTTCGGCGGCCGCGAGGACATATCGGTCCAGATCGTGCTGGGCCTGGCCGCGGTGAGGCTCCACGAGCGGGGCATCGACCGCCCGGTGGCCACAGTGTGGTCGCGCGAGGAGTCGATCGTCGGGCACGGCAAGCGCCATCGGGGTCGCATCGTGGCCCGCTGGGGCGCCCGGCGCGACGGCCGGATCACTGCGGTGAGCAGCACCGCCTGGCTCGACGCGGGCGCCTACAACTTCACCTCCAACAAGGTGCTGGGCAACTGCCACCTGCACCAGGCGGGACCCTACGAGGTTCCCAACGCCGAGATCGACAGCATCGCGGTGTACACCAACGCCACTCCGGCCGGTGCGTTCCGGGGCTTCGGCGCCCCCCAGGCCGCCTTCGCGGCCGAGAGCCAGATCAACAAGCTGGCCGAGGCGCTGGGTATGGACCCGGTGGAGATCCGCCGTGTCAACACCCTGCGCGAGGGCAGCATCGGGATCACCCAGACGGCCATGCCCACCGGCGTGACCATGCCCGAGGTGATCGACCGCTGCGCCGAGGCCGCGGCGGAGCCCGCCTCCAACGGCGACGGCGCGGCCTTCAGCCCGTTCCCCTCGCTGCCGCCCGAGCCGTCGGCCCTGCGCCGGGGCCGGGGTTTCGCCTGCTCGTTCAAGAACGTCGGGTTCTCCTTCGGCTTCCCGGAGCGCTGCGAGGCCGAGATCGTGCTCCACGGCGGCCAGGATTCCGACGTGCCTGAACGGGCCGAGCTGTACCACGCCGGCGCCGAGGTCGGCCAGGGCGCCCACACCGCGCTGGTGCAGATGGCCGCCGAGGCCACCGGGCTGCCCGCAGACCGCATCGAGCACCGTTTCAGCGATACGGCCACCTCCGGCGACGCGGGCTCGGCGTCGGCGTCGAGGCTCACGTGGATGTCGGGCAACGCCATCCTGGGCGCGGCCGAGGAGGCCGAGAAGGCCTGGCGGGACGGCCAGCGCCCGGCCGCGGGCCGTTTCCGCTTCGTGCCTCCGCCCACCGAGACCCTCGATCCCTTCGACGGGCACTGTGTCCCCAACTTCAGTTACGGCTACGTGGCCCAGCACGTGGAGCTCACGGTGGACACCGGCACCGGCCACATCCGGGTCGACCGGGTGGTGAGCGCCCACGACGTGGGCCGGGCCATCAACCCGGACCTGGTGGTGGGCCAGATCGAGGGTGCGGTCATCCAGGCCCACGGGTACGCGCTGAGCGAGAACCTCCGATCAGACGGCGGCCGCCTCCAGAACATGCGGCTGAGCACCTACCTGATGCCCGGCATCGGCGACATCCCCACAACCGTCGACAGCGTCGTGCTGGAGCTGGCCGACCCGCTCGGCCCGTGGGGCGCCCGGGGCATGGCCGAGATGGGCATGATCCCCTACGCCCCCGCAGTGACAGCCGCCCTCCACGACGCCACCGGCGTCTGGTTCGACAGCTTCCCCCTCACCCCCGACCGCGTCCTCGCCGGCCTCGCCGCCGCGGGCGCGAGCGAACGGATCGGGCGGACCCCACGACTGCCTTGATGTGGCGACGGCCTAATGTCCTGAGTGGCTAGTTTCGCGCGGTTGTGTCGTTGCGGCGGGCGGCGCCCGGCTAGTAGCGTTCGCTGCGGGGACGGGCGTTGTAGTTCTCCATCCATTCCTGCACGTCGGCGTCGTCGTCGAAGTCGACACCGTCGGCGATCATGTCGGTGACGATGTTGGTGGTGACCGACCGCTTGGCCGGGTCCGCCGCGTTGGCCCTCATGTCGCCGAACGCCCCCCGGGCCGCCTCGAGATTCTCCCGCAACCGGTCCTGCGCGAGGCCCCGTTGCTGCGCCGCGAAGCGCAGCCATTGCGGGAACACCGACTCGACGGCGTCGTGCCACCACTCGTCGCACACCGACTTGGCCGGTATCCACACACTCACGAACTCCACCACCCTTCGCGGGCTCCAGCACAGCACATCACCGTCCCACCATGCTTCAGAGAACCGGCAGGCCGCCGCGAGCACCGTGTCGGCGTCGGAGGCGTCCCGCTCGTCGACCGCGGCGCGGAACTCCCCGCGGAGGTCGTCGATCTCCTCGTCTGTCAGCCATCGGGGCCCGTGCTGCTCACCACATGCCGGCAGCAGCCCGATCCGATGGTCCAACAGCGCCCTCAGCTTCTCGTCCATCATTTCGTCGTCGCCGCCGTCGCCGCCGCCGCCATGGCGGAGCGCCGCTGCGACGTCCCGCACCTCCAGAGCGGCCTCGACCATCACCCGAGCGTCACCCAGGCTGATCTCCTCCACTGCCGCGTCGGGCCACCGCTCGAATTCTGCGGCCACCGTCTCAACCGCCGGGCCGTAGGCGAGACCGTTCGCGCCCATGCCTGCCGTCGCGTGGACTGCGACGCCCATCCCCCGCACCGCGCCGTCGGGGCGCTGGAAGTCGATCCACACCGCTCGCTCGTCTCCCCACGGGTCGGTGAGCAGCACCGAGCGGCGGGGCACGACATCGCCGAGCGCCGCCGCCCAGCCAGGCGGCGGCTCACCGTCACCGGCCAGCTGCTCCAACAGGTCATGCGCCTGGGCCCGGCATCCGGGCGGCCCGTACACGCCCATCGCCGCGGCCACCGCCCCGGCCGCGGCACGGTCGTCGCAGACCTCCGCCGCGGCCAGCACCCTCGGCGCAGTCATCGCGGGATCGCACGCGTAGACGAGGGGACGGAACAGCGCCTGCATCGACGACGCCCAATACTCCGCTTCGTCGAGGTCGGTGAGGACTGCGGCGTCGGCGGCATCCATCAACAGCACCTGTTCCAGCTGCGGTTCCGGGCTCGCAGCCGCCCTGAGGCGATCGCCGGGCCTGGTCCCTTTCGGCGTGACGCGACCGCCCCCGCAGCGGCGCTTCGGTCGTGGCATGTGCGGCCCTCTCGTTCTCTCCGGCACGGAACCGATCGGCGCATCGTCACGCACCGACCGGATCCGTCTCTTCTAGCCGCGGCCGACGCACAGCTGGGCGATCCCCCGCCTGCCCGGCATCGACGCACCGACGACCCTCGGAATCCTCCTCAAGCCGCGGCCGACGCACAGCTGGGCGATCCCCCGCCTGCCCGGCAGTCAGCCGAGGTTCTGACCGTCGATGAGAACTGTCGGGCGTCGAGGGTGCGGTGATCATTCCCGCTCACCCCCGACCGGGCCATGGCCGGTTCCGGGGCCGTCTACCGGCAGCACGGCGCCTGAGAATTCGAGCCGTGAAGTAGATTCGAGACGGCAAGTGAGACTCAACACCGATTTCTTGAACCGCTGCGTGCGGACGCTGGCCGCGGCTCTCGACCGCCTCGATGCCGTCGAGACCGGCGACGACGACTACGACATCTTCAGGGCGGCCTGCGTCAAAGAGTTCGAGATCATCCTGGAACAGTGCGGCAGCCTTCTCAGGAAACGCCTCCGGCCCTACTTCTCATCGAACCGCGAGGCCGACTCGCTCACCTTCAAGGCCACGTTCCGCGAGGCCGCCCGGCACGGCCTGATCGCAGTGGAGGCGTGCGAGCGGTGGCTGGAGTACCGCGACTGCCGCAACGACACGGCCCACAAGTACGGCGAGGCGTTCGCGGAGGCCACGCTGGCGGTGCTTCCGGCGTTCGTGGCCGACGCCCGCCGGATCGCCGCCGTCGTCGGGGAACCCTTCGATGACTGACCGGCTGGATCTTCGCTGCCGCCACCGCCGACGGATCGAGGCGCTGCTCGCGGCCCATGTGCCCGACACCGAAGTGTGGGCCTACGGCAGCCGTGTCAACGGCGGAGGCCACGAGGCAAGCGACTTGGACCTCGTGCTGCGCGGCCCTAACCTCGGCCCGATCCCCCGCGGGCGCATGGCCCGGCTCGATACCGCTCTCGAACAGTCCAACATTCCCATCGTGGTGCAGACCCTCGACTGGGCAAGGCTGCCGCAGAGCTTCCGCGACGAGATCGAGAAGCAGTACGTGGTCCTACGCGCGGCGCCTCAGCCCAGCCCCGACCGACAGGCAGAATGAGCCGCGGCGGCGAACTGCACCGCCAGAGGCTCGACACCGGAGCCTGCGACGTCATCTGACAGCGTCACACTCACTCCGACCAGGTCCTCGCCGGCCTCGATGGGCGCAGCCACCCGGTTGGCTGCGCCCTCGAATGGGCATGCCTCGCCAAGTCCGGGGCCGAGGCGATGCGCTGATGCCGGCCTTTCACGGCCGCGCTGCTTGACACTGACAGAGCGCGCCTATAGCCTTCACGCCCATGCTGGAGCTTGGCCTGAGGACTCCTTGGGCTGCGTCTGCGATGCCGGGGACCGAGCCGACCGCATCTGCGGCGGCGCGCCCAGCTTCAGCGCCGGCCGCGCCAGTGGACGACCTCGCCGCTGCCCGGCCCGCACCACCCCCGAATTCGCCTACCCCCCCCCGGCAGAAATCACGCTGCTGACATAGCGCGACCGCTCGCAGCAGCCGGGCGGTCTCCAAGACGAGCAGCACCTCAGGGGTTCCCTCGCCCCGGCGTCGCCGTACTGCTCTTCGTGCCCGTGGGCAGCTCGTGTTCGGGCAACTCCTCCGTCACGACCGCCGCCCACCGGCCCCTGTCATGGTCATGACGCCAGACCAGCCGGCCGGCAGACCGGCACCAGCAGTGCGGCTTGCCTCCGTGTGGATCGTCTTCTCGCTCGGCTGCGCCTCGATCACACTCGCTCAGCCCGCGGCGGCATCTACGCCCCCCTCCTCCGGCGAATCCCCTCACGCCGCGCCTTATCGGCAGCCGCCCGCAGCCTCAGCCTCCGACCTTCCCGCTTCCTCGTCAAGATTTCCCCCGGTGCAGACCGGCTCGCCTATGGTCCCGCCGCAGCCCGCCGCATTCGCTGGCACCGGTTCCTCTGGGACAGCCGGATCGACCGGCGCGACCCTCGCCACGCAGTCCCCCTACAGTGATGTCGCCTCCACCGGTGTTCACCACGACGACATCCGGGTCCTCGCTGCCGACGGCGTCTTCCTGGGCACCGACTGCGGTGCCGGCCGCTTCTGCCCGGGTGAGCCCCTGCTTCGTTCGACCCTCGCCGTCTGGCTAGTGCGCGTCCTTGAGGGCACCGACTCCGACCCAGTCGCCGCCACACGCTTCGCGGACGTATCCGCCGACCATCCCCACGCCGCGTTCATAGAGGGCTTCGCGGAACTCGAAGTCACCAATGGCTGCGGCGACGGCACCCGCTTCTGCCCCGACGACACCGTCACCCGAGCAGAGATGGCCGTCTTTCTCGCTCGAGCATTCAACCTCCCCGACGGACCCGACCCCGGCTTCAGTGACGTGCCCCCGGACGCCTGGTACGCCCCTGCAGTCGCCAAGCTCGCCGCATCCGGCGTCACCACTGGCTGCGGCGACGGCACTCGCTTCTGCGCCGACGACACCGTCACCCGAGCAGAGATGGCAAGCTTCCTGAACCGGGCCCGGACTCTGCCCCAGCATCTGGAAGTCAACGTCTTCTATTGCGGCCCCTCCGGCGTGTACGACGAGGCCCGGCTGCAAACCGAGGTCGGTCGCCTCCAGCAGCATGTGGACGGCTTCTACCGGCGACAGTCCGGCTACGACGCCAGCGGCGGGACCCGCGGGACCACGATCACGTTCCGTTTCGGCGGGATACTGCCGGCCGACATCCTGCCGCCCGGTCACAACTGGAGAGACCAGACACTCAGTGAATGGCGCAGCAAGAGCCAGGCAAAGAGCTGGAGCGCTGGTTGGAAGGATCCGTGCAACGCCGCGGCCGAGGTCCGGACGGGGAATCTGCGGTCCGTGATTCTCGCCAACATGGCTTCGGGCCCAGACGACACGATCGGATACGCGGGCCAGGGGACCGGGCCCGCCATATCACTCACCGTCGCGAACCACCAGCCGCCCGAGAAGAACCTCGGCTACACGCGCTGGCAATCCTTCTACTACACCGTCGCCCACGAGATCGGCCACGCCTTCTACGACTGGAAGCACCCGTGGGAGGACGACGCCATAGATCAGCCGCCGACTCCCGAGCAACTCATGTCAGTGATGAGCCAGCCACTCCGGGGCGCGAAGCTGAACCTGACACCCGGCGAGGCGAACTCGGCTTACATCGCCTGCTACCACCTCGCTCAGCACAACTGGGTCGAACTCGACGCCGACGGCCAATGCCAGCGTCCAGACTCCACCGCACTCGACGAGCACGGCGGGCCCGGCAACCCCGACGACGAAGACTCTTCTGAACTCGAACTCCGGATCTCCTGGGGCAGCGACGCGAGCGGTCGAAGCGACTGCCCACCCAACACGTCCTGCCGGTACCTCCGCTACGAGTACATTGGTGATTGGCCGCAGCCGCCGTACCAGACGGAGTGCTGGAGCAAGGGTCAGCGAGGATTCGGCCCATTCAACTGGTTGGGCGATTCAAGCCGCGGCTGCATCTTCTGGGATGACGATGAGACCGCCCAAGTGGTCGTCAACGGAATCCGCTCGAACGAGATTAACTTCAGCGACCAATCGACACCTCCTACTACTACGTTGCCGCGTACCACGCTGAGCACGAGCTACCCGGAGGTAACCGATTGCTGGCGTCGCGGCTTTGAATGGGACGGCTACCAACTCGGTCAATGCACTTCGTACGTCGCATGGCGTCTCCGAGAGAACGGTGTCGGCGAGAACGATGCATACGGTGGCCATTACGGATTCAACAACCAGTGGCGAGCAACACCATGCGCCGCTGTAGACCGTGCCCGAGTAGCGAGATGGGGCCATGCCCGTCAATGGGACGATTGCGCTGAGAAGATCGGCATAAGGGTAGACAAGAGCCCCGCTCCCGGATCGGTACTCGTCAGGAACGATACTGCCTTGGACAGCCTAACCGGGCAGTTCTTCGGCCATCTCGCCTATGTGGAGGCGACAAATCCAGACGGTTCGATAGTCATTTCCGATGGAAACTACAACGGAAGATGTGGCATACGTATCAGCCAAAAGGTCGAGAAGGGAACCGGCCCATACCAAGGGGATTACCGGTTCATCCACTTCGAAGAACACGCCAAGAGACTCGCCCGCTGAGCCATATATGGGACAGACAAGATCAGGCAAGCACCCCGCGTGCTGGCAGTACTCGGCAAGACAGTGACGACTCTCGTCAACATCATAGGAGGGCAAACCATGATAACTGTAAGATCACTTCGACGCCCAGCAAGACTAATTCTTCCACCTCTAGCCACAGTCCTGCTGGCTGCAATGCTCGCGCTTGCTCCGGCCTCAGCACACGCTGACCACAGTGGCTACGCGGTGGCACACGAGATAGGAGGGTTCAGTCGTAAGCCGGGATTGCCCTCGTACTCAGTACCCGACAACCTGCACACTGGCGGACATGGCCACACCGGCGGTGACGGTTACCGATATAGCTGGAAGGGAAGAACCGACTACGCCGACTATTGGATCGGTAACATGAACGAAGGAAGATACTCGATCAGTATAAGGATACCGTCACAAGGATCATGGATTGAGCGCCCCGCAACGAGGCACCCAACCGCAACACGCGTGCGATACGAGGTATGGCAGAAGCGCCTAGTAGATGAGAATGGTAATCCAGACCAAAGGAATGGAACCCCGACCGGCGACTGGTATGTCAAGGACAGTTTCAACATCGACCAACTCAAGGCATGGGACAACGGCTGGTTGTGGACATGCTATTGCTCCGAAAGGTACGAACTGTTCGGTCCGACGGTGATACGAGTCGACTTCAACGATTCTTCAACAGGCAGAATCACCCTCGACGCCATCAACGTCAGGCATCGAAGCTTCACACAGCGTCAAGTGGACCTCGCCGAGGCTGCCGGTGCCGAATTCGACAGGTCCGACTGCAGAGGGTGGCTAGAGGAGACCCTTGGTGTGGTGCTGGCCATAGCGGGCGCGCTCATCACAGGGTTCCTTACAGGTGGCGCGGCTTGGGCTGTCGCAATAGGAGCGGCAGTCTGGGCCATATATGATACTGTGCTCCAAGATCAGATAAGGAAACTCACAAAGCACTACATCGATCACCACGTATGCTCCTGACGAGCGTGTCGGCAGCGGCGCACACCCTTGGCAACAACGTTTCCACCGCGCGGGACACATCGAGTCCGATACCGACCTCGCCCAAGTGTCCCGCTGTAGCGGGCCGGGGCTACCCCGCACCCACGCGACGAGAGAAGCCGCTCTTCTGCGAGACGGGCGGCGGTCGAGTGGGCGCAAGCAGTGCGCCAGTTGACGTCCTTTAAGTACGCGATGTACACTTATCTCGGCCGATCGGGAGACGCATGGTGCAGTACCTCTCATACACCGACACGCGCAGCCGTCTCCGCGAGGTGCTCGACACCGCAGAAGCGGGATTGCCGATCGGCATCCGGCGCCACGACACGCTCGTCGCCCTAGTCGAGAGCGGAAGGCTCCGAGAGATCCTGATGGACTCGCGGCGGCTGCGCCGGCCGGAAGCGGTGGCCGAGGCGGGTGGCTGGTCTGTGTTCCTGCCGGGAACGCCGGTCGCGGCCGACGGCGCCGACCTCGCCGAAGCCGTCGAAGAGTTCGTCTCCGCCCTGCGCGAATACGCGGAGGACTGGCAGGCGCGGCTCCGGTTCGCACCGAACCACCAGCAGCACTGGCCGCTCGTGCAGCTCGTCTCGCTCGCCTCCGACGCCGACCTCGCCCAATGGACCCGCGGCAGCGGGCCGTGAGCTACCCGGCGCCCACGCGACGAGACCACCTGCACTCCTGCGAGATCGAGGGATGGACCGTCGTCCGGTCCGGCACCGGGAAGCGCTCCACCCACCACGAGACCTACGAGTTCGAACTCCCCGACGGCCGCATCCTGCGAACCCGGATATCCAGGCCGCCGGACCGCACCGGCTATGGCGCGGCCCTCTGGTCGCACATCCTGCGTGACCAACTCCAGACCAGCCTCGAGGAGTTCTGGCAGAGCGTGCGGACGGGTGAACCGCCCGCCCGGAGTGCGCTGCCGGCGCCGCAGGAGGCCATTCCGACGGACTTGGCCCATCTGCTCAAGAATCGGGTCGGCCTGCGCGACGATCAGCTCGCCGAGATGAGCAGGCAAGCGGCAGTCGAGCGGGCGCAGCGGTACTGGATGACCGGGGAGTAGCGGTTCCCCACCATCGGAACGGACCGTGCGCCCGCGGCCCGGCTGGCCGCCTGCGGCGCAAGCTAACTCGGCCAGGCGGCGGTTAGGCGTTCCCAGCAGTCTTGGAGGCTCTGGGGGAGGACCCTCACATCGGCGATGGCCGTCATGAAGTTGGTGTCGGAACGCCAGCGGGGCAGCACGTGGATGTGGACGTGGTCGAAGACGCTAGGACCGGCGCCCTCACCGAGGTTGACGCCGACGTTCACCCCGTCGGGCGAGAACGCGGCCTTGACTGCGGCCACCGCGTCGTGGACGGTGTCCCAGAGTTCGCGGCGCTCGTCGAGGTCCAGGCCCTCCAGGTCTCCAACGGCCCGGTAGGGCAGGATCAGCAAGTGGCCCGTGGAGTACGGGTAGCGGTTGAGGATGGCGAAGACCCGCTCGCCGCGGTGCACGATGTGGGTCTTGTCGTCGGGCAGGCCCGAGTTGAGGATGGCCTCGAACAGGCTCTGGCCGTCCCCGCCGTCGGGGCCGGTCCCGGCTCCGGGGACCGTGCCCGGGATGGTGCCCGAGGAGTCCGCGATCCCGGCCGCGGCCGCCTCCCGGTCGTCCATCATGGCGGGTATCCGCCACCCGGCCCAGAGGCGCTCCACCATGTCAGCTCCGAGCCTCGACCTCAGCTGCTAAGCGGGTCGCGAAGGCCTCCAGCGGAACGTCGCGCTCGGGCTTCTTGGCGCCTCGGGCGTTGACGCCGACCGTGCCGTTGGCGGTGTCGTCGTCGCCGACCACCAGCACGTAGGGGACCTTGGCCACCTTGGCGTTGCGCACCCGCTTGCCCAGGGGCTCCTCCGCGGGGCTCACCTCGGTGCGGAAGCCCCGCGAGAGCAGCGCGCCCGCCACTTCGGCCGCATAGTCCGCGTGGGCCGCGGCCACCGGCAGCACCGTTGCCTGCACCGGCGCCAGCCATGCCGGGAAGGCGCCTGCGTAGTGCTCGACCAGAACTCCGAAGAACCGCTCCACCGAGCCAAACAGGGCCCGATGGATCATCACCGGACGGGGCCGGGATCCATCGGAGGCCACATACTCGAGCCCGAAGCGCTCCGGCAGGTTGAAGTCCACCTGGATGGTGGAGAGTTGCCATGCTCGGCCGATGGCGTCGCGCACATCGACGTCGATCTTGGGGCCGTAGAAGGCTCCGCCGCCCTCGTCGGTCTCGTAGTCGAGCCCGGCTGAGGTCAGCGCGGCCCGCAAGCCGACGGTGGCGTCGTCCCACAGAGCCTCCTCGCCCACGTACTTGTCTGCCGGCCGGGTCGACAGCCTGGCCTGGAACTCGCTGAAGCCGAAGGCCTCCAGCACGCTCAACGAGAACTCCAGCAACGATGCCAACTCTTCTGCGATGTGCTCGCGGGCGCAGAAGATATGGGCATCGTCCTGGGTGAAGCCCCGGCTGCGGAGCAGGCCGTGTACTGCGCCCGACAACTCGTACCGGTAGACCGCGCCGAGCTCGAACAACCGCATGGGCAGTTCCCGGTAGCTGCGCTGCGACGACCGGTAGACCATCACGTGGAACGGGCAGTTCATCGGCTTGGGGTAGTAGTCGGTGCCGTCCATCTCCATGGGCGGGTACATGCTCTCGGCGTAGAAGTCGAGGTGGCCGGACGTCTCCCACAGCACCCCCTTGGCTATGTGGGGCGAGAACACGAACTGGTAGCCGCCACCGGCGTGGCGCTGCCGGGAGTAGTCCTCCATGAGCGTGCGCACCAGTGCGCCCTTGGGATGCCACACCGCAAGGCCCGGGCCCAACTCGGCGGGCCAGGACACCAGGTCGAGTTCGGCGGCCAGGCGCCGATGGTCGCGCCGCTCGGCCTCGGCCAGGCGGTGCAGATGGGCTGAGAGCTCCTTGCGCGTGGCCCACGCCGTGCCATAGATGCGCTGGAGCATTGGATTGCGCTCGCTGCCCCGCCAGTAGGCACCACTCACCCGCTGCAGGGCAAAGTGGCCCAGCCGCCCCGTGGACGGCACGTGGGGGCCCAGGCACAGGTCCACGAATCCGTCGGCGTCGCCGTTGCCGGCGTCGTTGCGGTAGCAGCTCACGCGGCCGCCCTCAGATGCCTCCGAGGCCAGATCGCCGTCGGCGCCCGCGCCGAGGGCCACCGCCTCGATGATGGCCCGCTTGTAGGGATGCTGGGCGAACAGCTCCAGGGCGTCCTCAGCCGCCATCTCGACTCTGCGGAAGGGCTGGTCGGCGTCGATGATCTCGCGCATGCGGGTCTCGATGCGCTCCAGGTCGGCGTCGGTGAAGGTGCCCCCGTCAGGCAGCTCGAAGTCATAGTAGAAGCCATGCTCGATGGGCGGTCCGATGGCGAAGGTGGCACCCGGGTAGAGGTCCAGCACTGCCTGGGCCAGCACGTGGGCAGTTGAGTGCCGGATGGTGTGCAGGCCCCGATCCGAGGCAGCGGTCACGATCTCCACCGAGGCCCCATCAGTCAGCGGCGCGACGAGGTCCCTCTCATCGCCGTCCACCACGGCGACCACCGCGTCGGCGGCAAGTCGGGGACCGATGGCGGCGGCCAGATCGGCCGCGCTGGACCCCTGGGCCAGCTCACGCGCGGAGCCGTCGGGCAACGATACCGAGATCACAGACATCGCCTCCGAGGCTACCGCTGCCCCCCGATCGCGGGCGGCTGCCCGCCGATCAGACCATCGACTGCGGAACCGTTCACATCGCGCCCTCTTGCAGGGCAACTCCCAACAGGTCGGCCGCGGCGTGCACCGGATGGCCGGCACCGGCGGCGCCGTCCATCGCGGCCAGCGCACTGGGGACGTCCAGGTCGTCGTCGAGGCGTTGACGGACCTCGTCGAGGAGGTCCGCGTCGCCGTCGTCTCCGGTGCTGGCGCTGCGCCACAGGGCGAGACGCTCTGCGGCCTCCTGCAGCAGGCCGTCGTGCCAGGGCCAGGGGGTGCGGTAGTGCTGGGCCATGAGGGCCAGGCGGATCACCATCGGTTCGTGGCGCTGCCGCAGGTCGTGGACGAACACCAGGTTCCCCAGCGACTTCGACATCTTGGAGCCCTGGTAGTGCACTAGCGCCTGGTGCATCCAATGGCGGGCGAACGGCTTGCCCGTGACCGCCTCGGACTGGGCCCGCTCGCATTCGTGGTGCGGGTACAGCAGGTCCACTCCCCCGCCGTGCAGATCGATAGTCTCGCCCAGCTCTCGCAGCGCCAGCGTCGAGCACTCGACATGCCAGCCGGGCCGCCCCGGACCCCAGCGGGACTCCCACGACGGCTCGCCACCACGGGCCTGCTGCCACAGCACGAAGTCGAGTCGGTCCCGCTTGGCCGGGTCGTCGGGGTCGTCGCGCCACTGCCGGGCCAGCTCGATCATGTGGTCGCGCCCGAATCCCGACAGCGAGCCGAAGCCGGAGAAGGCCTGCGTGTCGAAGTACACGCTTCCGCCGGACCGGTAGGCGAAGCCCCGCTCCAGGGCGGCGTGAATGAAGCCCCGGATATCGGGGATGGCCGAGGTCGCCCTGGGCTCGGAGGCCGGCGGCAGGGTGTTCAGCGCGGCCATGTCGTCGTCGAAGCGGGCCGTCTGGTCGAAGGCCAGGTCGAGATAGTGGACCCCGCGGCGGTCGGCCGCGGCCAGGATGTCGTCGTCGACGTCGGTGATGTTGCGCACGCAGCGGGTCTCGCGGCCCATGTCCCGAAGGCGTCGCTGAAGCACGTCGTAGGTGATGTAGGTGGCGGCGTGCCCCAGGTGGGTGGCGTCGTAGGGCGTGATGCCGCACACGTACATGCGCACCACCGGCGGGGCGTCGAAGTCCGCCACCGCGCCAAGGGCTGTGTCGTAGAGCCGCAGCGTCACAGTGCGTCGCCCAACAGACGAGCCGAGCGAGCGGGCGCGCCAAGGGCTGTGTCGTAGAGCCGCAGCGTCACGCCGCCCCCGCCGACGGGTCAGCCGAAGCAACTGCTTCACCGGGGGCTGCGCCATAGAGCCGCACGTTCTCAAGGTAGCGTTGCCGGCCATGGGCCTACTCGACGGCAAGCGCATCGTCGTCACCGGCGTGCTCACCGACGCCTCGCTCGCCTTCGGGGCGGCCGAGCTGGCGCTGGCCGAGGGCGCCGAGATCCTCGTGACCGGGGCCGGGCGGGCCATGCGCCTCACCCGGCGCACCGCCCGCAAGCTCGGCGACGGCATCGACGTGGTGGAGTTCGACGCGACGGAGCCGTCCCACGCCGACGCCCTGCGCGACCATCTGGCCGGCAGCTGGGGCGAGGTGGACGGTGCGCTCCACGCCATCGGGTTCGCCCCCGAGGTCTGCCTGGGCGGCACGTTCATGGACGCCGCATGGGACGACGTCAAGGTGGCCCTGGAGATCTCCACCTACTCGCTCAAGATGCTCACCGACGCGGTCGCCCCGCTCATGCCGGCGGGCAGCTCGATCGTCGGCCTGGACTTCGACGCCAGCCGAGCCTGGCCCGGCTACGACTGGATGGGCGTGGCCAAGGCCGGCCTCGAATCGACCTGCCGGTACCTGGCCCGCTACCTGGGGCCGCAGGGCATCCGGGTGAACCTGGTCTCGGCGGGGCCGATGAAGACCATGGCCGCCCGCTCCATCCCCGGGTTCTCCGAATTCGAGGACGCTTGGGCCCAGCGGGCGCCGCTCAGCTGGAGCGTCACCGACCACACCGGGGTGTCGCGCACGATCGTGGCCATGCTGAGCGACTGGCTGCCGGTCACCACCGGATCTGTCGTCCAGGCCGACGGCGGCTACCACGCCATCGGCGCCTAGCCGGTCACATCACCAGGTTTCTCTGAGCAGTTGTGCCGACATGTTCGGCATGGCTGCGCAGATTTCGCGACCGACCGATCACCCGCCGTTGTCGTCGGTCTCGTCGAAGATGTCGCCCACCAGCGCCTCCAGGACGTCCTCAAGGGTGACAACGCCGAGCATCTCCCCGGCTTCGTTGCGCACCAGCGCCATGTGAACCCGCGACCGGCGCATGTCGAGCAGCAGGTCGCGGCCGGCCATGTCGGGACTCACCACCCGCATACGCCGCACCAGTTCCAGCGGCAGAGGGTCTTCGCGGGCCTCGGCCGGCATGCGGAGCAGATCCTTGGCGTGCACGAATCCCAGCACGTCGTCGGGATCGGACCCCCACATCGGGATCCGGGTGTGGCCGGTGGCGGCCACGATGTCCTCAAGCTGGGCAGCCGACGCTCCCCGGGGCACGGCCACCAGCCGATCGGTGGGCACCATCACTGAACCGACCGACTGGGCGCGGAACTCCAGCGCGCCGGACAGCAACTCATGCTCGGTGGGCTCGATCACTCCCTCCTCGCGGGCTCCTGCCAGCAGCGTGTGGAACTCGTTGATGGTGAGCGCGGTGTTGATCTCGTCCACCGGTTTGATGCCCATCAGGCGCACGATGCCCGCCGACACCGCATTGAGTGACCAGATGGCCGGCTTGAACACGACGCCGTAGATCCGCATGGCCGGCGCGAGCAGTCTCGCCGACGACTCGGGTTCGGTGATGGCCATGTTCTTGGGCACCATCTCGCCCACCACCACGTGCAGCGTGGTGACCACGAACAGCGCCACCGCGAACGAGATGGTGTGCAGGACGCCCGAGGGGACCTCGACGACCCGCTCGATGACGGGCTCTATGAGATGGGCGATGGCCGGCTCGGCCACATAGCCCAGCACCAGCGAGGCCATGGTGATACCGAGCTGGGCGCCCGCGAGCTGGGTTTGCAGGTCGCGCACTGCCGCCAGCGCGACCCGGCTGCGGCGGTCCCCGCCTGCGGCGGCTGTCTCGAGGCGAGCAGCACGGGCCGCGACCAGCGCGAACTCGGCAGCCACGAAGAAAGCGTTGGCCCCGAGCATCACCACCGCCACCGCCAGGGCCACGATCGTGCCAGTGCTCATGGCGACGCCTCTGGAGGAACCGAACCCGACACTGGCCCAGGGTTGCCGCCGGGCGCAGTTCCGGCCGAAGATGGAGCCACCACCCTCACGGCGGCGATCCTCAGCCCGTCGACAGCCACAACCTCGAGGCGCCAGCCGTCGACGGTGACGATCTCGCCGGGCACCGGGATGTGGCCCAACCGGTCCAGCACCAACCCGGCCAGCGTCTCGTAGTCGCCCTCGGGCATGGTGAAGCCGGTGGCGTCGAGTACCTCGTCGGTATGGAGCGACGCCGGCAGCACGGTGGAGCCTCGAGACTCCGACCGGGTGCGCTCAGGTGTGAACGAGTCGTGCTCGTCGTCGATCTCGCCGACGATCTCCTCCAGCACATCCTCGAGGGTGATGATCCCCGCGGTGCCCCCGTGCTCGTCGACGACCACCGCGAGCAGACCCGCGCCGGTACGCAGGTCGTCCAGCAGGTCGTCGAGGTCGCGTGACTCCGGCACGGCCAGCATCGGCTGCATCAACTGCGACACCGGCGTGGACGACCGTTCCGGTCCGGGCACGGCGAACAGCGACTTCACATGGACCACACCGGCGACTTTGTCGAGATGGCCCGCCATGACCGGGAACCGGGAATGGCCCGTGCCGGCGGCCAACTCGGCCAGTTCGGCCACCGAGGCGTCCGCCTCGATGGCGACCACCTCCACCCTGGGCACCATGGCGTCGTCGGCCTGCTTGTCGGCCAGGCGGATCGACCGGGTGAGCAGCCGCACCTCGCCCTCGTCGAGCATCCCCTCCTCTCCCGACGAGACGAAGAGATGCTCGAGTTCGTCGCGGTCGGGCACCGTGTCGATCTCCTCACGCGGCTCCATGCCGAGGCGGCGCACCATCCAATTGGCCGAGCCGTTGAGGAACGCCACCACGGGCCGGGCCAGCACGCCGTACACGGTGGTCGGCACGGCCACCGCCACCGCCATCCCGAAGGGCTTGGTAGTGGCCACGGCCTTGGGGACGAGTTCGCCCATCATCATCTGCACGACAGTGGCCAGGAGCAGCGCGACCGCGACGGAGACGCCCCAGGGCGTGCTCGTCCCGAACAGCGCCTCGACTCCGGGCGCGATCATCGGCGCCACGGCCGGTTCGATCATGAAGCCCAGCAGCAACGACGAGACTGTGATGCCGATCTGAGCGCCGGAGAGGTGGAACGACAACCGACCCACCAGGCGCTGGACCATGCGGGCCCGCCGGTCGCCCGCCCCAGCCCGTTCGTCCACTCGGGTCCGGTCCACCGCCACCAGTGCGAACTCCATGGCGACGAAGAAGGCGTTGGCTGCTATCAGCGCCAGCGCGGCCAGAAGCCACAGCGCGGTCTCTATCGGTCCTCCCAGGTTCGCCGGACCCTTGCGGCCGTGAATCTAACCGGTCGACCCGGTGCTTCCCGCTCATGTTCGCTGCGACCTGAGGACCGCAAGGGCCCAGGGCCTCGCCAGACCCTTCCGGGAGTTCCGGTTGGACGCGACCTGTCCGCTCGGCCTCTAGCTTGGCCTGATGCCGTCACCCGGCCTGAACCCCGACCGCAGCCTCGGCTGGCTCCGGCGGATCCTGCCGGTGGTGGCCATCTACCGGACCGTGTTCGCGGTCTCCGTGGCGGCCGGCCTGGTCTCGGTGGCGGCCACCGCGGCCGTGCCGGTGGTGATCGGGCGGGGGGTGGACGCGGCCGCGGCCGGCGAGGCGCTGAGGCCGTGGGTGCTCGCCCTGGTCGCGCTGGCCGGCGCTCGCTTCGTGTTGGGCTTCGCCTACCGGTACGGGCTGTTCCGCACCGCCCACTGTCTGGAGGCAGACCTGCGCAATCTGGTCTTTGAGCGCCTCACCGAGCTGTCGTTCTCCTACTGGGACAGGACCCAGACGGGCCAGGTCATCTCGCGGGCCAACAGCGACATCCGCTCCATCCAGCTGCTCTTCGCGTTCGGTCCGCTGGTGGCCATGCAGCTGGCGTTGCTGGTCATGGGCACGGCCGCGATGGTGGCGCTGTCGCTGCCGCTGACGCTGGTGGCGATGGCGCCGCTGCCGCTGGTCCTGTACGTCGGCCTGCGGCTGCGGAACAAGGTCTTCCCCCTGACCTGGGTGACACAGGCCCGGATGGCCGACGTCGCCATGATCGTGGACGAGAACATCCAGGGCGCCCAGCTGGTGCGCACCTTCGCCCAGGAGCAGGCCCAGGTGGACCTGCTGGCCCGGTCGGCCCGGAGGCTTCGCTGGGCCGGCACAGCCACTGCCGACGCCCGGGCACGCCACGCGCCGGTCATGGAGGCGCTCCCCCGGTTCGGACTGGCCATGGTCCTGCTCACCGGCGGGCTGCTGGCCATCGACGGAAGCATCGCGGTGGGAGACATCGTCGCGTTCAACGCGTACGTGCTCCTCATGGCGGCCCCGTTCCGCATGATCGGCTTCGTGCTGATCCAGTGGCAGCGAGCCTCGGCGGCCGCCCAGCGGGTGTTCGAGATACTCGACGAGTCTCCTGAGATCACCGAGCGTCCCGACGCCGTGCCCCTGACAGAGCCGGCAGGCCGGGTGGAGTTCGACAACGTGTCGTTCACGTACTCCACCGGGGACGGCACTTCGATCCTCGACGGCTTCACCTTGGCCGTCGAACCCGGCGAGACGGTGGCGGTCGTCGGCCGCACCGGCAGCGGGAAGAGCACCCTCGGCCGGCTGCTGCCCCGCTTCTACGACGTCGTCGGGGGCGGGGTGCGCATCGACGGCATCGACGTGCGGGACTTGCGCATCTCGGATCTGCGCCGGGCCGTGACGGTGGCGACCGACGATCCGTTCCTGTTCGCGGCCAGCGTCCGCGACAACGTGGCCTTCGCCCGCCCCGACGCCGACGAGGCGTCGGTGGCCGTCGCGCTGGTCGACGCAGCCGCCGGAGGCTTCGTGACGGCCATGCCCGGTGGCGCCGGCGCCAAGCTCGGAGAGCGGGGCTCGACCATCTCCGGTGGCCAGCGCCAGCGGCTGGCCATCGCCCGCGCCCTGGTCGCCGACCCGGCCGTGCTGGTGCTGGACGACGCCACCAGCGCCATCGACGCCGAGGTGGAGGAACGCATCCACTCGGCCCTGCGCCGGCGTCGCTTCCAGCGCACCACCATTCTCATCGCCCACCGCCTGTCCACCATCGCTCTGGCCGACCGGGTGGTGTTCATCGCCGACGGGAAGGTGGCGGCCAGCGGCAGTCACCGCCATCTGCTGCAGACCGTGCCCGCTTATGCAGAGGTGCTTACCGACCTTGCGCAAACGCAGACCAGCGAGAGGACGTCGCGGTGAGGCGTTGTGATCCACGCTCCTGTTCGCTGCGCTCACGGGCCGCTCGGGCCTGCTTCCCGCTCCTGTTCGCTGCGCTCACGGGCCGCTCGGGCCTGCTTCCCGCTCCTGTTCGCTGCGCTCACGGGCCGCTCGGGCCCAAGGGCCTCGCTCAGGGGCGCATTCTCTGGAATCTCGTTGCCGACTCGCTCGGCCTCTGGGGCGCCACCGATGATGCGGCCCGCTCAGGCCGGCCCGCAGGCTGATGTTCCACTCGCCCGTCGGGATGCGCAGCGGACCGACCTCGGTCCAGGCCGCGGCCCAGGCCGGTCTGCCCCACGCGGACGTGCCCGGCGACCTGAGGGCCCGCGTCGAGCGAGTGCTGGCCGACGAGCCGACCCATCCCGATCCCGGGGTGCAGTGGTCCCGCACCACCGACGAATCCGGCAGCCGCTTCGGGCTGGGTCGGTTCCTGTGGCCCCACCGCTACCGGCTTGCGTTGGCCTTGCTGCTGGTGGCCGCCGAGACGGTCGCGCTGCAACTCGGCCCCGTGCTCACCCAGATCGGGGTGGACGACGGCATCGTGGCCCGCGACCGCGGCGTGCTGGTCATTGCGGCTGTGGCCTATGTGGGCCTGCTGGCGCTGGCCGCGGGAGCCGGCACGATCAGGGTGGCGTTCACCGGCAGGCTCGGCGAGCAGTTGATGGAGCGCCTGCGAGTCCGCACCTTCGAGCACATGCAGCGCCAGCAGATGGACTTCTACACCACCGAGAGGGCCGGGGTGCTGCTGACCCGCATGACGTCCGACATCGAGGCGCTGTCGGTGCTGTTCAACGAGGGCGTCGTCAACTTCGCGGTCCAGGGCCTCACCCTGGCGGTGATCACCGTCCTGCTGTTCAACTACGACCCCCTGCTGGCCCTTGTCACCCTGGCCGCGGCCGTCCCGGCGACCCTGGCGTCCTCGATGTGGTTCAGGCGCCGCGCCGCGGCGGACTACCGCCGCGTGCGCGACCGCATCGGCGACCTGCTCGGCGATCTCCAGGAGTCCCTGGCCGGCATCCGGGTCATCGCCGCCCATGATCGGCGGGACGCCAACGTCGCCGAGCATCGCCGGGTGGTGAACCGCCACCGCGACGCCAACCTGCGGGCCTCGCGGGCCAACTCCCTGTACGGGCCGGGCAGCGAGGCCATCGGCATCGCCACTCAGGCGGTGCTGCTGGCCGTCGGCGGCGCAATGACCGCCGGCGGCCGGATCACGGTGGGAGAGCTGGCCGCCTACCTGCTGTTCCTGACCGCCTTCTTCGCTCCCGTGCAGGCGCTGGTGCAGCTGTACAACTCCTACCAGCAGGGCGGCGCGGCCATAGCCAAGCTGCGCGAGCTGTTCAGCACCGAACCGGCGGTGACGGATCGTCCCGGTGCCGAGGTCCTCGCCGAGGTGCGCGGCGAGGTCGCCTTGGACGGCGTGTGCTTCTCGTACCGCGGCGACCATCGCGTGCTCCACGATGTCAGCCTGCACGTCTCGCCGGGGGAGACGATCGCGCTGGTGGGCGAGACCGGGGCCGGCAAGACGACCGTCGCCCGCCTCATCGCCCGGTTGTACGATCCGACAGAGGGCGCGGTGCGCATCGACGGCCACGACCTGCGCGACGTCACCGTCACAAGCCTGCGGTCCCAGATCGGGGTCGTGTCCCAGGAGCCCTTCCTGTTCGCGGGCACGGTGCGCGACAACGTGGGCTTCGCCCGCCCCGGCGCGACCGACGCCGAACTGCACGAGGCCCTCGGCACCGTCGGCATGAGCGAGGTGGTGGAGCGTCTCGGCGGCCTCGACGGCATCGTCCACGAGCGGGGGGCCACGCTGTCGGCGGGAGAGCGTCAACTCCTGGCCCTGGCCCGGACGTTCGTCTCCGGGCCCCGCATGCTGGTGCTCGACGAGGCCACCAGCAACCTCGACCTGCGCTCGGAGGCCCAGATCGAGCAGGCGCTCGACGTGCTGCTGAGAGGGCGGACCGCGGTGATCATCGCCCACCGCCTGGCCACAGCCCGCCGGGCCGACCGGATAGCGGTGGTCGACGGGGGCCGGATCGTCGAGATCGGGAGCCACCGTGAACTGGTGGCGTTGGGCGGGCGTTATGCGACGATGTTCGACATGTGGGAGAGCCACGCCGCCCGGTCCCCATCCGCACGGAGCCTCGATCGGGGCGGCGCGACCCTGTGACCGCGCCGGACACACCCGGGCCGCCTGCGGCCGCCGACGGTGCGGTGCTGGCGCCCAGAGGCCGAGCGGGCGGGCGGCAGTCTCACGAGGATCCGCCGAGACCATGAGCGAGGCCGAGGCCCGAGCAGCCCGTGAGCGCAGCGAACAAGAGCGGGAAAAGCAACGCCGCACCGCGAGGCGGCACCACCTGCCCGTGTTGTCGTTGCGGGGGGTTCAGCGCACGATCGACGGCGCCCGCCTCCTGCGTGACGTCCACTGGGAGGTACGCCCCGCTGAGAGGTGGGTGGTGCTCGGCCCGAACGGCTCGGGCAAGACCACCCTCGTGCGCATCGCCACCATGTGGGACCACCCCTCGTCCGGCACCGTCGAACTGCTGGGCCAACGGCTGGGGCGCACCGACGTGCGGCGGCTGCGGGCCAGGGTCGGGTTCACCAGCGCGGCGATCGCGACCATGCTGCGGCCGTCGCTGACCGCAGCCGAGGTGGTCATGACGGCCAAGCACGCCGCGCTGACCCCGTGGTGGCACGCCTACGACGCCGACGACGCCGGCCGGGCCCGTGCCGCCCTGGAGCGCGTCGGCTGCGGGGACCGGGCCGACCAGCGCTTCGGGACGATGTCCTCGGGCGAGCAGCAGCGGGTGCTGCTGGCTCGAGCCCTGTCGATGGACCCGGGGGTGATCGTCCTCGACGAACCCAACGCCGGCCTCGACCTAGCCGGTCGCGAGCAGCTGATCGTCACTCTGAGCGACTTGGCGGCCGACCCGCAGACCCCGCCGCTGGTGTTGGTCACCCACCACACCGACGAGATACCGGACAGCTTCACCCACGCGCTGTTGCTGCGAGACGGCGCTGTGCTGGCGTCGGGGCCTATAAGCGAGACCCTGACCAGCGCCAATCTCTCGAAGTGCTTCGGGCTCGACCTCACCCTGGAGCGCCGCCACGGCCGCTGGACCGCCCGGGCGACCGGCCAGAGCTGAATCCTTGGTTACCGTTACGACGTTACAGAAGTAGTTCTGATTTATTGTCGTTGCATAACAAGGTATCGGACGCTAGGGTCTGAGGCATGGAAGCGATCACGCTCGGGGACCTGGCCCCCATCCTCGCGGCGGTGATCGGACCGATGCTCGTCTTCGCCGCCGCGACCATGCGCTACCAGCACCTCGACAGCATCAAGACCCGCGACCTCATCGACAAGAACCGCGAAGCCGGCGAGCAGGCCCACAAGGAGATACTCCGTCTCATCGACAGGAACCACCGGGAGTTGAGCGGCAGCCTCGCAGACGCCCGCGAGCGCCTGAGCCGCATCGAGGGCCATCTGCGAGTCTCGCCGCCGCCTTCGCCCAGCATCGGCGACGGAGACGCCCAAGCCGCCTGAAACCTGTCGCCGGCGGCGGCACCCTCAAGCAGCTCCGGCTCGGTGAGCCGCCGCGGCGCGTCACTCGGCGTTTGACAGCGCGGACACACGCGGCAAGACTCCTGCGCGGTTCAACACCAGAGCCGAGATGGCCACCTTCCTAGCCCGCGCCCTCGGCCTCATAGAGGTCCCCGTACCTTCGGCGTCGGGCTACACCGACATCAGTATCGACTCCAGATTCACATGCGCCCTGCGCCTCGGTGGAACAGTCGAATGCTGGGGACGTCTCAACTATGAGGGTGAATCTGAACCGTCCCAAGATGTCGAGATCTCTGCACCCGACGGACGCTACAAGGACCTGGACCATGGCAGCAGATCGGGATGCGATCTGCACGCCTTGAGACAAGACGGTGCCATCGAGTGCTGGACGCTAAAGGAGGTCGAGAGTGATTGGGACCTTGGTGCCGGGCCTCCCTGGGTCCGGCCCGCCGAGCTAGTCGTGGCCGAGAACAGCGACGTGCCTCCGGGTTCCTTCGTGTCTGTGGACGGGGACTGCGGAATCCGCGCCGACGGCACCATCACATGCTGGGCCAACCCCGAGAACAGTCAACCACTCGGCCCGCCCCCAGATGGAACCTTCACTTCGGTAGCTGTCGGCCACTCTGGCGCATGCGGAATCCGCGCCGACGGCACCATCGCATGCTGGCCCAACGAGTACAACTGGTTCATTCGAAACGCGCCGAGCAGTCCCTTGGCCATCATCGACATCGGCCCCAACATGTATGGAGACCACGGAGCCGCTGCCGGCCGCGACGGCACCGTCTTCTTGTGGGGGCGCCATTTGCCACCCTGCTGCGGCTAGGACTTCAAAGGGCTGCCAGTCCCCGCAGGACCGGCATGAGCGCTTCGTAGCCTTCCTGGCGATGTCCTGCCCCAGACTCGCGATCGCTGCGCGGGCCGCGGTCGCCTGGGCTGTGTCGACGGCCGTGGCTGCAGCCTGGGTCGCCGCGCCCGCGGCTGCGCAGGAGGAGAATCCGGACGCCTTCAGCGACGATGACTTCGTCTACTACGAGGCTCCGATCAATGCTCTGGCGAGGCGGGGCATCCTGGCGGGCACCCAGTGCTCGCCGGGGCGGATCTGTCCCGACGAGCCGGTCACAAGGTCCACCGTGGCGGTGTGGCTCGGTCGGGCCGTCACCGGCTCGGAGCCGGCCGAAGCAGTGTCGGTCCGCTTCGTGGACGTGGACGCCGGCGGCTGGCGGGCCTCCCACATCGAGCGGCTGGCCGAGCTCGGCGTCACCCGCGGGTGCGCCACCGACCCGCTTCGCTACTGCCCCGACGAACCCGTCACCCGCGGCCAGATGGCTGCTCTGCTGGCCACGGCCTTCAAGCTCGAGGGCGCGCCGCCGGCGGGGTTCGACGACACCGGCGGGCACCACTTCGCCTCCGAGATCGACAAGCTCGCGGCCGCCGGCGTCACCCGCGGGTGCGCCACCGACCCGCTTCGCTACTGCCCCGACGAACCCGTCACCCGCGGCCAGATGGCCACCTTCCTCGCCCGCGCTCTCCACCGGGCGTCGCAGCCGGCGGTGCCCAGCGACCAGAAGACGCTCCGAGAGGTGGCGCAACTCAGCGGCGAACTCACCCCCAAGTCGATAGTCGCCTCCGGCACCGGGCTGTACTTCGCTCAAAACGTGATGTTCCGGCACACGATCTCGATCTTCGGCGCCGGCAAGCAGCTCGTCAAGACCCTGCCCGACCGCGTCGACCTGCGATCATTCGGACACGACGTGAGAGGTGAGACCTACCGGGGCGCTCCGGTGGAGGCGGTGTTCACCTCGGACGGGTCGTACGCGTTCGTGTCCAACTACCGCATGTACGGACCGGGCTACCACCCCTCGGCCGGCGGCGAGGCCTGCGAGAAGGACGACGGCCAGCGGAGCTTCGTGTACCGCATCGACGCCCGGACCCTGACCATCGACCGCGTCTATGAGGCGGGTCCGACGCCGAAGTTCATGGCCCTCACGCCCGACGACGGGCTGCTGCTGGTGTCGAACTGGTGCGGCTACGACGTGAGCGTCATCGACCTCGAGGCCGGCCGGACCCTCGCGGAGATCGAGGTCGGCCGCCACCCGCGGGGCATCGCGGTCACCGGAGACGGTGCCACCGCCTACGTCGCGGTGAAGGGGGCGACCGAGATCGCCGTCATCGACCTGTCGCCCTACACGGCCCGCAGCGACGGTCGGACCGCGGGCGGCAGCGGCAACGCAGCCGGGGTCGGGTTCCTGACCGATGTGGGCCGAGCGCCGCGCCATCTGGTGCTCAGCGGCGACGACTCGGTCCTGTACGCGACCCTCGAGGGCGAGGGAGCCGTGGTGGCGCTCGATGCGGCGACCGGCGAGGAGTTGCTGCGAGCCCGGACCGGCGAGATGCCCCGCTCCATGGACATCTCCGACGACGGGACGGCCCTGTACGTGGTCAACTACCGCTCCGACACCGTCACCAAGCTGCGGGCCGGCGACCTCGCCGTCCTCCAGACCCTCGACACCGCCCCACGCCCGGTCGGCGTCACCTACGACTCCTTCAACGACGAAGTGTGGGTGTCGGCCTTCTCCGGGGTCATCCACGTCTACGACGAGAAGGAGCCCGAAGCAGGCCGGAGCACGGCCGCCTACGGCGAGGCCGGGACCCTGTCCGGGGACCCCGACGACATCGATCTCCCCACTGAGGCCGACGGATCCGGCCCGGCGACCGGCGCTGCCCCCGCCGGGACGTACGGTGAGGGGCCGCTCACCTTCGAGCAGGCCCTCGACGCCGCCTCACGGCTGGCGCCCGGGTTCGTGCTGCCCGTCGACTGCGGGCCCCCGCCGCTGGACAACCCGTTCCTGATGCCCAACGCGCCGCGCGAGTACCGGTCCGGAACCCATCAGGGCGTCGATTTCTCCTGCCCTCTGGGCCATCCCGTGCGAGCGGCCCTCGACGGCCGGGTGGTGGTGGCCGTGGGCGACTACGAGAACGCGTCGCTCGCCGACATCAACGACGTGCTGGACGTCGCCGAGGAGACAGGGGCAACGCCCACCTACACGCTGGTGATGCTCTACGGCAACTACGTCGTGGTCGATCACGGCGTCGTCGACGGCGTCGGCCATGCCATGACGCTGTACGCCCACATGGACGCGGCCGCCCCGTCGCTGCGGATCGGCCAGCCGGTCACCGCCGGCGACCTCCTGGGGCGGGTCGGCAACACCGGCACGGTCACCGCCGCAGCCGGGCACACCAACCGGGCAGTGCATCTCCATTGGGAACTTCACGTCAACGGCCGCTACCTGGGCGAGGGCCTCTCCCGCAGCGACACACGAGCCGTGTACGCGGCGCTGTTCAACACCTCCGGCCGGTAAGCGGTCGCACAGACCGCGCCAACGCGTCGAGATTTGCCAGACGGCCGGCGGGACCCAGTGAAGTCTCCGCCGGTGCGTTCCCTGCCCCTTGCATCGCGGCCGTCGTTACGTGGGCGGCGAGTCTGATCAGTGAAGTCTCCGCCGATGCGTGCCCTGCCCCTTGCATCTGTGCGCCCGGGCGGGCAGCTAGCGGTCCGTCGCTGAAATGATCGGGGCGTCCGGAGCGCTCCCAAGCAGGGTCTCGGTCCTGCTGCGCTGCCCTAGCCATTTCGACGACACAGCACTAGCTCAAGCTGGCACTCACTACTTCTGACAGAGCGGCGATACCCGCCGCGATGTCGTCGGGGGCAAGATGGCCGAAACACAGACGCATCCGGTTCGACCCGTAGACCGGATCGACGCACCAGCCCGACCCCGGGTTGAACTCGACTCCTCTTGCGGCCGCGGGGGCCACCAGGCGGTCGGCGTCGACGCCGTCGGGCAGCGCCACCCACACGAAGATCCCGCCCCGGGGCTCCTCGAAGACGGCCAGGTCGCCGAAGTTGCGGCGCAGCGCCCCGCAGATGGCGCCGCACTTCTTGCTCAGCACTCCGGTGAGCGCGTTCACATGGTCGTCGAAGTGGGCTGACGCGTACTCCGCCACGGTGATCTGCTCCAGCGCGCCCGATCCCGCGTCGGTCTTGAGCGCCAGCAGCCGGCCCATCATCGGCCAGTCGGCCACGATGTAGCCCAGCCGCAGGGCGGGCGCGAGCGTCTTGGAGAACGATCCGCAGTACACGACCTGGCCGCCTCCGGCGTCGAGCGAGCGGATGGTCGGCGGCCGCTCCCCGTCGAAGACCAGGTCGGCGTAACAGTCGTCCTCGAAGATAGCGACCCCGTACCGGCGGGCTGCCTCCAGCAGCTCGAGCCGTCGCTGCACCGGCATCACCGTGCCGGTGGGGTTCTGCACCGTCGGGATGGTGTAGATGAACTTCGGGCGCCGGCCCTGGCGCCTCAGAGACTCCAGCACGTCTCTGAGATGGTCGACGCGGATCCCGCCGGAGTCGAGCTCCACACCGTGCACATCGGCCCTGAGCGCGGCCAGGCGGCTCAGGGCGCCCGCGTAGGTGGCCTCCTCCACGATCACGGGATCGCCCGGAGCGAGCAGCGCGCCGCTCACCAGGTCGAGCGCCTGCAGGGAGCCTGACGTGACCAGGACCTCGGAGGGATCGGTGGGCATGTCCGCCCGGCGGTCCAGAGCCTCGGAGATGAACTCCCGCAGCGGCAGGTGGCCCTGGGGGCTGCCTCCCAGGTTGTAGGCGGCCAGGGCCGGGCCGTGGCGGGCCAGCGCAGCGGCCGCGGCCTCCGCGAAGCCGCCGAAGGGCACGCTGGCGGGATCGTTGTGGCCGCCGACGAAGTTGAACGGCGGATCCCCGGCCCATTCGGCTTCCCCGTCGGCGAGCCCCGGCTTGAGCAGAGCCGTCATGTCGAAGCTCACAGCGGGACGCTACTGGCCGGCTGGGAGTCCTCCTATTCGGCCGCCAGAGGCCGAGCTCGCGAGGTCGTGGCCCGAGCAACCCTCAGGTCGCAGCGAACAGGAGCGGGAAGTCGCGCCGCAGGAGAACCAAGCGGCGGGGTCCTAGACGGCGGCCAGGCCGGGCCCGGCGACCGCTCCGGCCGGGCGGATGGCCAGCAGCACGCCCTCGACCACATCCACAGCCGGTGGCGTGGCCACGATCACGTTGGACGTGCCCCGTCCCTCGGTTGGGCTCAGCGCCTCCTCGACCAGCGGGAACAGCAGACCTGACGTGGACGCCACCAGAGCGGGCCCGCCGACAGCCAGCAGCGACACGACCTCTCCCACGTCGCCGCGCAGGCGGCGCAGGCCGCGCACCACGGTCACATGGGCCTCCCCCACCGTGGCCGTCACTTCGAGCGAAGCCCAGCGAGGCGAGGCCAGCACCGTCAGGCTGGCCATCGCCTGATCGAGCCGCCCTCCCGCGGGCAACAGCACATGCACCGCCTCGACTTGCCCCAACACCGAGGCCACGGCCAGTTCAAGATCGGTGGCGTCCTTGCCGGCAGGATGGGCGTCGACCGTTGCGCCGCAGCGCTTGGCCCAATCCAGCGCAGCCTCGCTCGCGGAATCCAGGTCGCCCACCACGGCATCGACGCGCAGTCGCCAGCGGCGGGCCGCGTCCAGCCCGCCGTCAGCGGCCATCACGAGGTCGGGAGATCCCGTCGCGGGCGCCTCGCCGTGCTGGTCGCCCGCCACCAGCAGGGCCCATGAGCGACGCTTCACGAACCCGGTTGCGCTGCGCCGGCCAGAGGCCGAGCCAATGAGCGGGCCAATCCGGCCCATACCGGCGAGGCCGTGGCCGAGCGGCCCTCAGGTCGCAGCGAACAAGAGCGGGAATGGCACCGTCGCGACGCAGCCGGCTGCCACCTTTTCGCGGACGCTCCGTGCCTCACGGCAAGTACGGCGTCGGATCCACGGCCCGTCCGTCGATGCGCAGCTCGAAATGCAGGTGAGGACCGGTCGACCAGCCGGTGGAGCCGATCGCGCCGATGCGGTCCCCGCTCTGCACCTGCTGGCCCTCCGACACCTCGATGCGGCTGAGATGGCCGTAGAGCGTGCTGTATCCGAGCCCGTGGTAGATGACGATGGTGTTGCCGAAGCCGCCTCGCTGTCCGGCCAGGATCACTTCGCCGGAGCGGGCCGCCCTGACCCGGTCCCCGGTGTCGCCGTCGAGGTCGATCCCGTTGTGCTGGCGCACCGTCCCGAAGATCGGGTGGACCCGTGGCCCGAATCCCGATGTCTTCTCGCCGTCGGCGGGCCAAGCCACCAGCTCGAAGGGGCCGTGCTCCGCTTCGTGGCGGCGCCGCTCCTCCTCGATGGCGCGGCGGCGCGCCTCCTCCTCCTGGCGGCGACGCTCCTCCTCCCTGCGCCGGATCTCCTCCTCGATGCGGTTGATCTCCCGCTCCATGTCCTTGTCGGACTGCTCGATCTCGGCCGACACGAGGTCCCATTCGTCGATGCGGGACTGGATCTCCATGCGCAACTCGATCGCCGCGGCGCGGGCTTCCTCTAGGTCGGCGAGCCGTTGCTGCTGGGCCTGCCGCGCCTCATCGGCGTCGTCGGCCCGGTCGAGGGCTCGCCGGCGCACCACCTCGAGCTGAGCCTCCGCCGTCCGCAGTTCGTCGGTGATCTCCAACTCGTTGCCGATGGCAAGATCGAGCAGGAACAGCTTCACCGCGCTCTCGTTGAGGCTGGTCGAGAACTGCTCCACGAAGTCGACGGGCGGCTGCACGTAGGCCTGTATGGCCCGCTGGCGCAGGCGCTCCCGGATGGTCTCGATCTCGTCGACAAACCATTCGGCCTCGGCCCGGGCCGCGGCCGCCTCGGCTTCCGCGGCCCGGATGGCCGCCTCGGCCGCCTCGATCCGGGTGTGTTGGAGATCGACGTAGTCGTCCAGTTCCTGGAGTGCGTCGATCAGGGCCTCGTCGTCCGCGACGAGTGCATCAATCTGGCTGGCCACGTCGGCGGCGTCGCGGGCCAGCTGTTCCCGCTGCTGGCGAAGATCCTCGATCCGGCCATCGCTCTGACCCAGGGCGGCAGTCGCCATCAACGCTGCCGCCGACGCGATCAGCAGCAGCGCGCCGGAAAGGCGCCGTAGCCTACGCACTGAAGCAACCGTAATGGAAAGGCAATATTTCCGCAATCTGTGCGCAATAATTCTACGGATGCGTGTGGGAGTGTCCGACGCGCCCATCGGATCTAGAGCTTGTTGGAGCCGACGATCCACATGGCGAAGTACTGTGCCCCGCCGCCGTAGGCATGGCCCACCGCCCGGCGGGCGCCGTCCACCTGGTGCTCACCGGCCGCGCCCATCACCTGAAGTGCCGCCTCGGCGAACCGGATCATGCCGGATGCTCCGATCGGGTTGCTGGACAGGACTCCTCCGGAGCAGTTGACCGGCAGATCGCCGCCTTCGAGCTCGGTGGCTCCCGACTCCACCATGCGCCAGCCCTCGCCGGTGGAGGCGAAACCCAGGCTCTCCAGCCACATCGGCTCGTACCATGAGAACGGCACGTACATCTCGACGGCGTCGATCTCGGCTCGCCGGTCGACGATGCCGGCCTGCGCGAACACGTCGTCGGCGCACTGCTCGGACGCGGCCGGCGACACCATGTTGCGGCCGCCGTAGCTGTTGCTCTCGCTGCGCATGGCCGTGCCGTGCACCCAGGCGACCGGTCCGGGATGGCGGTCGCCGCCTGCTTCGTCGACGAGGACCATGGCGCAGGCGCCGTCGGAGGACGGGCAGGTCTCGGAGTAGCGGATCGGGTCCCACAGCATCGGCGAGTCCACGACCTGCTCGAACGTGAGGTCGTGCTGATGAAGATGGGCGTACGGGTTGAGCAGGGCTTGGCGGCGGTCCTTGTGGGCCACCATGCAGCCGATCAGCTCCGGGGCGCCGGTCATCATCATGTAGCGCCGGATGATGGGCGAGAAGTAGCCGCCCGCCCCGGCGTTGACCGAGGTGGCGAAGGGCTGCGGCAGCGACAGGGCCCACATGGCGTTGGACTCCGACTGCTTCTCCCAGCCGATGGTGAGCACGCAGCGGTGGACGCGGCTCTGTACCATCGACGCGGCCACGCAGCCGGTGGAGCCCCCGACCGAGCCCGCGGTGTGAACCCGCATGATCGGCTTGCCCACCGCCCCCAGCGCCTCGGCCAGGTAGACCTCGGGCATCATCACGCCCTCGAAGAAGTCCGGCGCCTTGCCGATGATCACCGCGTCGATGTCGCTCCAGGTCTTGTTGGCCATCTCCAGCGCCCGGTAGGCGGCCTCGCGCAGCAGCCCGGCCATGGACACGTCGCGGCGGGCCGCGGCGTATTTGGTCTGGCCGACCCCGATGACCGCGGTGCGCTCAGCGGCCATGTCAGTCGCCCTCCAGCACACATCCGCGAATTGGCAGCCCAGAACGCCCGAATGGGCACTCTCCGCTGCCAATTCCCCCGCCGCCCACAACCTCGCCGCGAATTGGCAGCCCAGAACGCCCGAATGGGCACTCTCCGCTGCCAATTCGTCCGGCCATGTCAGTCGCCCTCCAGTACGCAGATCAGGTTCTGCTGGAGGCACGGCCCCGATGTCGCGTGGGCCACGGCCCGGTCGCCGTCACCCCGCCAGATCCGCGACGCGGCCTCACCGATCCGGATGAGGCCCGACGCCATCATGGTGTTCGCCGCCAGCGCGCCCCCCGAGGGGTTGACGGCGGTGCTGTCCTCGTCCAGGCCGAGGGCGCCGATCAGCAGGTGCTCGGAGGTGGTGAAGGGGCCGTGCAACTCGGCCAGGTCGATCTTGTCGGCAGCCGCTCCGGCCCGGTGCGCGGCCATCCGGGTGGAGGTCGACGACGTGAGGTCCCGCACTCCGAGAGTGTGGGCGTCGCCGCGATGGTCCATCCCCCGGATCCACGCCGGGCGCTCGCACAGCTCCCGGGCCCGGTCCCCGGACGCCAGCACCACCGCGCAGCCCCCGTCGGCCTCCGCCGGGAGGTCCGACGGCCGCAGCGGGTCGATCACATAGTCCTCGGCCAGGATCTCGGCGACGGACTTGGGGTCGGTTCGCACCGCATGGGGATTGGAGGCCGCGCTGGCCCGGCTGCGGGCCGCGATCTCGGCCAGGCGGCTCTCGCTGACATGGCCCCCCTCCAGCATGAGCCGCGCCGCCAGCGCCTCGATCGCGTACGAGTCGGGCCACAGCGGGCACACGTAGTAGGGGTCCATCTGGGTGGCCAGCACGTCGCGCGCCGATCCCGGCGACGACTTGCCGTAGCTGTACACGAAGGCGGTGTCGATGCCGCCGCACTGGAGCTTCACCCAGGCCTCGTAGAGCGCCCAGGCACCGTCCTGCTCGACGTGGCTCTCGCTGATGGGGGGCACGGGGCCGGTCCCGTCGATGGTCATCACGAACGAGAACGCCTGCCCGGCCAGGAAGTCCGAGGAGCCCGAGCAGGTGAACCCCATGTCGGACTGGGTCAGGCCGACGGACGCCTTGGCCTGCTCCATCAGCGGGACCATGAACTCCACTTCGGACTCGCCGGAGATGGCCGCCTCCTGGCGCTGGGCGAAGGCCACGACGGCAACGTCGATCATCGCTCGCTCTCCTCGACGCGGCCGATGCGCGCGTAGTCGGTGATCACCTCGTCGGGCTCGCCGGTGGGCTCCCAGCCGAGGATGTTGGACGCGGAGGTCTCGAGCTCCTCGTCGGGCTTCCACACGGCGCGCACTCTCATGCCGATGCGGACCTCCTCCGGCGCGATGTTGATGACGAGGCCCAGGAAGCCCACCGACGCACCGTCGAGGACGATCCACGCGCTGCAGTAGGGAGGCTTGAGGTCGGGTCGCCGCTCGATGGGAACCCGGGTGATGTTGAACGACTCGACGTAGCCGGTGTCGGCCAACTCGACGACCTCGCTGGTGGCCGCACCGGCCAGAGGACTCACGCCCCGGGGCGGCACGAACACCTGGCCGGTCGCGCCGCAGCGCTCGCCGAGGATCCGCTTGTCCGCCATGGCCCGCAGATACCTCGACAGCGCCCGGCCCGGCGTGTACGTGTAGGCCATCCGGATGGGAGTGCACACGCTCTCCACCGGCTCGGCGCCGGCGAGCGACTCGGGCAGCGTCACCGGCGCGGACAGGCCGGCCGGCGCGGCCAGCGGGTCGTGGGCCGCGGGCCGGTCGGCGCTCACGCGGTCTCCCCGGCAGGGACCGGCTCGAAGCCGGCTATGTCGGCGATGTGCCCCTCACGCTCGGTGCGCCACACGACTCGAACCCTCATTCCGGTGGCCATCTCGGCGGCGTCGGCGGCGAACACCGCGTGCAACATCGACGTGTCGGCTCCGTCGAGACGTATCAGGGCCCACGCGAACGGTCGGTCGAAGGGCTGCATGGGGCGGGGGTCACCGTTCCAGGCCCAGGTGAGCACCTCGCCCGACTGGCCCACTTCCACCATCTCAGTGAGGGGCTCCGCAGTGAGCGGGTCGTACTCCTGCGGGGGGCACAGCACGGTCCCGTCGGCCCGGCGGATGCCGCAGATCACGCCCTCGCGCAACCCGGTGAGGAACGCGCCGACCACCGGTCCCGTGGAGCGGGTAAAGGGATACTCGAGAACGAGCGGGGCCTGCAGGACTTCGGCGGTCACCGCCTCCGATGCTACGCGCCTTAGGCCTCGGCCCGACGCATCCCGTACTCTAGACTTGCGGGTCACGGCCTTGCGGGGAGCGCTGCGAGCACCGCTCTGACGGCTGCGCCCGTCCGCTCGGCCCCTATGCGCCGAGCAGAAGCAGCAGGCCGATGATGGTGTAGGCGATCATCACGGCCAGCATCGGGTACTGCGAACGCATGGCCAGCCGGCTGGGCCAGCGCTCCACGGCCCGGTCGTGGGCCACGGCCACGGCCAGCACATGGCCCGCGGCGATGGCCGCTGTCTGCGTCCACGCGATGGTGTCGGTGGAGATCGCGGTGTAGTCGACCAGGTAGGTGGCGGTGCCGAAGAGGTCCCATCCCCGGCCGAAGGGGTCGGAGAGGTGGGCGATGGTCTGCTGGCCCTCCAGCAGCAGGTAGCTGAAGTAGTGGGCGATGGTGTAGGCCGCCGCGATGGGCATCAGGGAGGGGGCGAACGCCTCCGCCAGTTCCCGCTCGGAGTCGCCGGTGATGGCGGCCATGCCCGCGATGGCGGCCCGGTAGAGCACGAACACCGCGAAGATCACGAACACCAGCCCGACGGTGTTGACCGCGGTCAGCTCCCAGCCGGTGCGCTGGGCGGCGACATCGAGCCACACCGAGCTGCGGGTGAAGCCGTCGAAGGTGGTCGAGCCGAGGACCACGAGGATGAACGCCACCGAGCCCCGCTTGATCGGCAGCACGGCCAGACCGGCTAGAGGCGCCCGCAGGCGCAGGACGCCGCCGTCGCGGTGCAGCGGCGCCATGGCCGACAGCTTGGAGAACAGCACCCCGAACCCCTCGGCGTCGCGCAGCCAACCTCTGCCGAGGACGGCCGCTCCGGCCAGCAACGCGACCGTGTAGGCGGCCAGGTACACCCCGAGGACCCTGATGTTCGTGTTGTCGTGGAAGGCGAGCTCCAGCCATAGGAAGCCGAACAGGGTGGCAACCGCCCACCACTGGTTGCCGGCGCCCCGATCGGCGTCGTTGTGATCCCCGCTCTTGTTCGCTGCGCTCACGGGCCGCTCGGGCCGTATCTCCCGCTCTTGTTCGCTGCGCTCACGGGCCGCTCGGGCACATGGCCTCGCTGAGTTCCCGCTGATCTCGCATCCGGAACTGCCGTCGGTCCGCTCGGCCTCTGGTTGCTGGCCGCGACGGCGGGCCCACAGTCGGGCCGAGCCGTCGGCGAGGGTCCTGAACGGGTTCAGGTGCGACCACACGTCGCCCACCAGCACCGACACGGCCTGGAGCCCGACCCAGAAGATGATGTAGATCGCAACCGGAGCGATGTTCACCGAAGGGTTGGTGTTGCCTGCCAGCCCGGCGTAGAGCAACACGCCCAGCGCGAGCAGGCCGACCGCTCCGACCAGCCGCGCCTGCACCCGGCAGGCCAGCTGGAACGGCCCACCGAGGATCCGCCCGGCCGCGGCGGCCCGGAACTTCGGCGTGTCCCAGAACATGCCCAACGCCACGAATGAGGCGGCCACCGCGAACGATGCGGCCCAGGCCAGCTGCCAGAGGGGAACGGGCAGGTCCAAGCGGCCGCCCACACCGTGCGCGGCTGCGATGTCGGCAGACATCCAGAGCGCGGCAGCGGCCATCGCTCCCGTTGCCGGGATCCGGCGGAGGATCCGTCTCATGGCAGGAACGGCTCGGGGTCTATGGCGGTTCCGTCGATGCGGGCCTCGAAATGCAGGTGAGGGCCTGTGGTTCTGCCGGTGGATCCCATCGCCCCCAGGAGCTGGCCCGCCTCGACCTCATCGTCGACTGCGACCGCGAAGGAGTCGAGGTGCGAGTAGACGGTTGCCAGCCCGGCGCCGTGGTACACGACCACAGTGTTGCCGTAGAACGGGCAGGATTGCGCCGACAGGACCTCGCCGTCGAGCACGGCTGTCACGGGATCGCCGGTGTCTCCCCTGATGTCCGCCCCGTTGTGCTGCGACCAGTGGCCGGTCACCGGATGGACCCGCATCCCGAAGCCCGAGCGGATCTCGCCGCTGGCGGGAACGTACTCCATGGGCAGGAACGAGTCGATGCCTAGGTCGGCTCGCTGAAGTCGAGCCCGCTCCCGCATGTCGGTCTCGACCCGGCGGAGTCCGTCGGCGATGAGCTTGACGTCGTTGTCCGTCTCGTCGCTCACCTCCAGTTCCTCCAGGTCGTCATCCACGCTGCGGTACAGCAGGTAGATGCGCATCTCGTCGCCGCCGATGGTGTCGGCGACGACCTGCTCGAAGATCTTCTCCAGCGGCTGCGGGCACGGGACCCGCATGTCGGGGTGCAGCACGGCCACGTCCGACACCGGCGATGCCGACGGCAGCGGCAGGTCACACCAGCCGCGGGAGTCCGCTTGCCAGGTGCCGCCCAGCCCTTCGCAGGCCTCCTGCGGCGAGACCGGCGCGGCGGGCTGCTTCTGGGCTAGCTCGATGGCGGCCTCGATGGCCGCCGCGTCGACGGCTTCGTCCGGCGACGGTTCAGCCGGCGCAGTCGGCTCGGCGGAAGTGGCGGGCTCGACCGGTGCCTCGGGGTCGACCTCCTCAACCAGCGATCCCTGGGAGCCGAACAGCAGGTCCGGGGTCTCCCGGATCAAATAGAACGCCGCGGCCAGCAGGACGAACAGAACGACAACGAACGCAAAGACACCCCGCCATTCACCCACGTTGCGTCCCGCTAGGGCTGCAAGGGCCGGACGAGGTCGCGGCGGAACTGCACCGGTGGGCGATACTGGACTCGAACCAGTGACCTCTGCCGTGTGAAGGCAGCGCTCTAGCCATCTGAGCTAATCGCCCTGGAACGGTCGAGGCTACCAGCGGGCCCCAAGCCGGGCTACGGGGACAGGGCTGATCGGCGCTCGGGGAAGCGAGTCCAGAGCAATATGGAACGTGACAGGTTGCAGAAAACATCTGCTTCCAATATATTCCATTACATGTTGCTGAGCATGGAACGGGGTGTCTGATGGGAACTTTCGCCGTAACGCTGGGAGTCGCCGATCCGCAGGGGCGGCGCTACGAGGAGGTGGAGGCCATGGTCGATTCGGGCGCGCTCTACACCGTGCTGCCGGCCTCGATCCTCGAGGGCCTGGGGGTTGAGCCACGCGAGACCCGGGGGTTCGTTCTCGCTGACGGCCACCGCGTCGAGCGCGGCTTCGGCCATGCCTTGGATCCGCCTCGACGGCAAGGAGTGCGTGTCGCCGGTCGTGTTCTGGGACGAGGGCTCGGTGCCGCTTCTCGGGGCTGTCACCTTGGAGATACTCGGTCTGGCCATCGACCCGGTACACGGACGGCTGGTGCCTGTGGAAGCGTTCCCGGTGTAACCAAGCGCCTCCGGCTGAGTCAGCCCGCTACGAGCTGAAGTTGAGAATGAGGCGCGTCCTCTCGACCGTCCGGTGGGTCCGGTTGCGCCGGAGACCCTGGGCGGGCTCGCGCCGGCGCCCGAGGCACGGGGGAGCTGACATCGGTAGGAGGTCCTGCTCGGGGTGATGGCAGCGGCGGGGCTTCTGCTACCGACGGTGCCTCGTTGTGGTGCCTCGTGCTGTGGACCGGCGGGTCGTCGGGAACGTGGGCCGGGCCGTGGCGGATGCGGTCGGAGGGTTCGATCGTGCGGAGGCCCCGCCTGTCGGGAACCACCCTCCAGCCGTGGTGATGGACCTTCTGGTGGCAATGCCAGCACAGGGGGATCATGTTGGTGATGTCGGTGGCTCCACCCTGGGAGACCGGCCTGATGTGATGGGCCTGGCACAGCAGGGGCAGAGCGCCGCAACCAGCGCATCCGCCGTACTTGGCGATGAGAGCCCGGAACTGGGCCTCGGTCGCGATGGTCTTGGTGTGGCCGTGCCAGAGCGGTACGCCCTTGTCGCTGAACACGACGCCGGCGATCCGGGCGTTGCACATGTGCTCTTCAAGAACGCTCCTGGGGATCACCGCTCCGCCGGCGATCTCAGCAAAGTCGCGGGCTCCGTCGACGCTGAGATGCTGCACGATCGAGATGTCGGCGCGCCGACCCGTTCGGCGACTCGAGCCGCTCCCGGTGCCCTCAGCGGTGAGAACCTCAAGAGCATCGGCCATGCGCTGGTGATGGCTGCGCGGTTCGACCTCAGTGTGCTTGCGGTCCGCCCGCCGGAGAACTTCGGCCTCCTCGTGTAGCCGCTTGCGTAGCTTGGCGCCCGCGACCGGATCGAACTCGCCGCGCAGATGGACCATGCCATCGTCGCCGTCCCAGATGCTTAGCCGGCGCCGCCGGCGGTGGCGCTGCCAGTCGGCTTCGCCGGCGTCAGCCTGGCGCTGCGCGGACCACCGGCTCGCTTCCCGGGCGAACTGGTCCAGAGGCAGTGATGAGGCCTTGACCAGCAGTTCGGAGTCTCCGCTGACCTCTTTCGGACTCGTCTTCTCGGAGGCATCGGCCAGGACCTTCGCGTTGGCGAAGGACACCTGCCCAGTCTCGACGGCCTGCTGCACGTCGGGCAAGGTTTGAAGCCTTTGAGCCGTCTTGACCTGGCCGGCGGCCTCTCGACGGGACAGCCCTGCGGCCTGGGCCAGCACGCCTGCACCCCCGTCGCCGTGGCGCTCACGTGCGGCCAAGTCGCCGGCGGCATGGGTTTGGCAGGCGTCGAGCTTGGCCCGCATGGACTTGAACGCTTCAAGCCCCATGCGCAGCTCGCCCGTCGAGGTATCGCCGGACTTGCACAGCGCCAGCACATCGTCAAGCGCCGCCTCGGCCCGCCGGATCGCCTGCTTCATCATGAGGAACAGCATGCCACACCGGTGTGACATTATCAATCATTTAAAGTTATTTTAAGTGTTCTCGAGTTAGGAGGTCTGGTTGGGACTCGCATGCCAGCCGGGCCGATCATCGTGCTGCGCGCCGAAGTGCGCGTTCCATGAGGTCGCGGTCGCCGAGTCGGTGTCGCAGATCGTCTTCCAACCCAGCTATCGGATACAGGTTCTGCGGTGCCCGGGAGTCTTTGTGAGGCTCGCTCGCGAAGCGGGGCAGGGTTTGCCGTCACTGTGTCCGCTCGACGGGCTGCATCACTCACACCACCCTGTCCGGGTACCTCGCAGCGGGCTATGCCCGCCATCGGATGGGCGATAGGGCCAGGGAGGCGCAGGTACCAAGACCATCGGGTGAACCGAGGCCCACCGATCAGGAACAGCGGCGTCCGTTGACCAGCGCGCAACGTCGTCAAGACTTGCTGCTCTCGGTCAGGCAGGTACTGGACGTGCTGGGTCTTGATGAAGCCGACCCCCTGCTGGTACGTGCGCCCTCGCAACGGTCCATCAAACACGACGAGGTCGGCGTTTGTGCCCTCGATCTGGGTCTCCAACAGCATCATGCGCTCGTGGATCGCCCGGTACAGGTCTTCGGGAGCACTGCTTGCGCAGGGAACGAAGTCGTAAGCCCCGTACCGAGTGATGATCGGACCGCCGGCCAAGGTGGCATCGGCGTAGACGCCGCGAAACACCCGAGGGCCCACGACCCGCGCATCGCCGTTCGCGCAACGCACTGCCCCGGCCGCCACCGAGGCGCACAAGCCTGAATGAGTCTTCGAACCAACGGTGATCCACACCCGGGCGTCGACACGACGGACACCGTCAATGAACACCACTTGCTCTGGTGGAGGTGCCTGAGACTGCGGATCCACAGCCGACCACTCGCCACTTGGATGCTCGGCATCCACCACGACGTCGCCCTCAACCTGCTCAAGTCGTTCGGCGTCGGCAGCAACCCCGTACTCCGGCGCCCATGTCTCCACAGTGAACTCCAACTAGGCCTCCTTACACTCAACCAAGGAGGCCACCTCCGAGTGCACTGGCGTACGTTCAGCGACCCTGAGGTTGTCGGTCACAACTCACTTCGGCCGTCTATCGAGGGTTCGGCAGGTTCCGGTGCAGATGTGGCCTCGCAGAGATCGGCCTCGGTGGGGCGGGTGGCCCAGGCCGGAAACGGGAACTCGACCAACAGCGGTACCGGCACACGGGGCTGGGCCAGGAACACGAAACCGGGCCGCAGGATCGTGGCGCGCCGACGCTGGACTCCGGGCAGGAACCCGTACTGCGCCTCGCGTGCTTCTGCACTGTCAAGGCGACCCACCACCCGGATGGCACTGTTTGCCACCACACGGTGTTCCACCTCGCTGGCGGTCTGCTGAGCCCCGATGAGGGCTATTCCCAGAGCGCGGCCCCACTCAGCCACATCCAGCAGGACTTCCTTGATCGGGTTGTTGCTGTCGCGCGGCGCGAACTTGTTGAGTTCGTCCAACACCACGAACAGGAGCGACTGTCCCACGCTGCTCTGCTCCCGGTCCTCAAATGCCCTTCGTAGTACGGCACCCACGACGAAGTGCTTGGCCCGGTCGTGCAATTCGTGTATGTCCACCACCGTCACCTGGTACAGGTACAGATCTCTGGCGCGCTCCGGCACATCATGAGTGTCAGCGCGGATCAGATGCTCCACATGGCGCGCCGAGGCGTGGAGGCGGTGATGGAACGCTTGAACGGTGTTGGCACCGATTGCTCGGCCCGCCCAGCGAGGGTCCGGTTTGCCGGCTCTTCGCGAATCAGGTCGGAGTGAGGGTGTCGAGCAGTGTCCAGTTGGGTCTGCCGGCGTAGAGGAGGGCTCGGATTCGGTAGTTGGCGAAGTTGGTGAACCCGAACGCGGCGCGTTTGACGCGTTTGATGAGGTTGTTGGCGGCTTCGGCGGCGGCGTTGGTGACCCGGGCGGTGTGCCAGTTGGCGATCTGGGTGCGCCAGCGCCACAGGGTGCGGCCGAGCCGGTTGATCTCGGCGGGCATGGCGGGGTCCTGGAGGTCCTGGGCGAGGCGGGCGACGGTGGCTGCGCCCACTTCGGTGTCGTCGATGTCATAGATCGAGCGGAGGGTCTCTTCAGCGGTGCCAGGCGTCGCGGACCTCGCCGTAGGGGTCTCCTGCGTCGAGCAGGCCCCGCAGCCGGACGCGGCCTTGCTCGGTGATCTTCTCGGACGCGGAGACCAGCAGCTTGCGGGCCCGATACAGCGGGTCGTGTTTGTGGCCGCGGTGGCCGAGGGTCTGCTGTTGGACTCTGCGGCGGACCTCGTCGAGGGCGTCGTTGCCCAGCCGCACGACGTGGAACGGGTCCGCGACCTGCTCGGCGTGGGGCACTGCTGCGTCGAACGCGGCTCGGTAGGGGCCTGAGAGGTCCAGCACCGCCCAGCGGACGCCGGCCAGCCAGCGGCGGGGCCGCGCAAGCAGCCACTGTGTGGGCGCCTGTGCGGTGCGGCCTGGGACTATGTCGAGGAGCTGGCCCCGGCCGATGTCGACGATGCCGGTGGCCCAGGCCTTGGTCCGGAACCGGCCGCGGCGCCACATCAGGTGCTCGTCGAGCCCGAGCGCGACGACGGCTGAGATGCGCTCGGTGTCGGCCTCGAGCAGCGCAGAGCCCCAGCGGCGCACCGACTCGTTCACCGGGTGCCAGCTGCACCCGAGCTCTGTGGCGACATCGCTGTGGGGCCGGCCCTGCCCGGACTGGCGCGTCGCCCAGCGCCCCGCGCGCGTCGTCAGTCTCTCGCGCTCGGGCGCGATCTCGCGGTCCTGCTCGGTCACGGTCCCCGCCGCGCAGTCGGGATCCCCGCAGCGCCAGCGGCGCTTGTGCCACACCAGCCGCGCCGGCCGGCCGAACACCGGCAGATCCACCAGCTCCACCTCCCGTTCGCCGTCAGACCACAGCGCACCGCCGCAACGCTCACAGCCAGGCCGCGGCGCCCGACAGCGTATGTGCACCCGCAGCGGCGCGCCCGCCTCGTCGTCGACGCCGAGCACCTCCACATCTCCCAGTCCCACCAACAACTCGCACACGCGCGTAGGGTCGCACTCCACAGGGATCCTCCAGACCTCGGCTGTTCGGAAGCGCCGATTCTGGGGGATCCCTCGCGTTCAGACGGGGACCCTCACCCTGCCGACTCCGACCTCAAACGCGAAGCACCGGTTTGCATCCGGGAGCAGTTGCGCTTCGATCGCGTCCACCAACTCTGAGAAGCTCCGAACCACCTTGCCGGCGATTCGGACCGAGCCGTCAGCTTCAGTCGACTCCTCGGCGCGCAGCGCAAGCTGGGCCGCGACGGAGTGCACGACGGTCATGTACTGCTGGCGCTGGTCCTCCTCGTCCGCGAACAGGAACGGCAGTAGTTGCTGGGAGCAGAATTCAGCAATGGTCCAGAAATAGGGCTTGACGCCGACCTGACGGGTGCCAGAGGCGAGGATGGCGTCGGGCTCTCCACGCTGCGGTGGCGTCAGAATGCCGACCGATTCGAACGGCGCGGCCTCAAGCCCGAGGGCCGAATACCGCGAGCGTTCATCGGGCTCAAGCCGAGTGTTCGGATGATCCAGGAAGAGCAGGTCCTCGCCCTTCACGTTGAAGATCAGGCTCTTTGTGTGCATGGCCTCGTCGCCGAGCACGCCGGAGTTGAACATCGAGTAGAGCAGGAAGGTGGCGTAGCTGGTCTTGGTGGCCACGCCCGAGATGCCGCTGATGTTGATATGCGCACCCTTGGTGCCGTCAACGAAGTCAAAGTCCAGGTAAATCGGCTCGTTGTCCCGGCTCAGCCCCGCGGGCAGGCGTCGTTCGACCTCGTCGAAGTCGAGAGCTGTGTCCCGTTCGGCATCAACGGCTCGACGTACTTCGGCACCCGGCAGCGGCGGCACGAACGTCTCGGGGACCACCCGTGTCAGGTGGACCTGTGCCGCCTCGCTGACCTCAGCGGGAAGGATCCCTTCCGTGATGAGAAAGACATCGCTGTCGAAGCGCGCACCCTCGTGTCGGGCCCGCACTTGGCTGACAACGCCATACAGGCTGATGCGATCACCAGACGGCAGATCCCGATCCATCGCTACGACGTCGTCAAGTTGCAGATGCGAACCCGGAGCGACGGCCACCCAGAACTGCAGCGGCGTTGCATCGTCGGTGCCCAGAACGCGGCCCACGACATCACTCATGTGTCGCCCTCACGCGGGACGGGTGTTTCACAGGCGTCAGTCATTGCACAAGCACTCGTCACCGAAGGGACCGTAGCGTCGTCGTATGACAGCGGGGCCGCTGCTGCCGGTTCGGCTGGCACTAAGCCACGTCGGGGGCGATGGGGTTGAGGGCCAGCAGGTCCTCCAGGACGGCGATGGTCTCCAGCACGGCCAGATCGTCGAGCTGGTGGCCTACCACCTGGAGTCCGATGGGCACGCCCTCGCTGCTGAACCCGCAGCACACCGTTCCGGCCGGGCGGCGGGTGAGGTTGGCCAGGGGTGTGAAGCGGAACCAGTTGGGGGTCTCGGTGCCGTTGATAGTGCCGTGCCCGGCCGGGGCGGGCGCCTGGCCCGCCAACGTGGGCATCAGCAGCGCGTCGTATCCGTCCATCAGCTCGGCCAACTGGATGGACAGCTCGCCGGCCTGCTGGCGGGCCCAATAGATCGACTCCGGCGTGGCCCGCTCATAGACGTCCTCCAGCAACACCGCCAGCACCTCGGTGACGTTGTCCCACTCGTCGGTGCCGTACAGCGGGCGGAACGCGGGCCCGATCAGGCCCCCCAGGAACAGCTGGAGGAACGCTCCGGGCACCGCGGTGATCGCCGCGCCGACCTCGACCACGTCCACGCCCTCGGCGGCCAGGCGATCCACCGCGGCGGCGCAGGCCGCCGCGATCTCGGAGTCGACCGGCTCCCCGTCGATGGACGGCGCCCACAGCACGCGGGCCGGTACCCGGGGGCTGTCCAGCGCGGCCCGCCACGACACGTCGGGCTTGGGCAGGCTGCGCAGGTCGGCCGGGTGGGGCCCGACCATGGCGTCGAGGCACAGGGCCACGTCGCGGATGAGCCGGGCCATCGGACCCACGCACGACAGGTCGATCAGGCCCGACGGCGGCGGGCCGCTCGGCACCCGGCCCTGGCTGGTCTTGATGCCCGACAGTCCGCAGATGGCCGACGGGATGCGGATGGAGCCGCCCCCGTCGGATCCGGTGCCCGCCGGGACCATTCCCGCGGCGATGGCCGAGCCTGTGCCGCCGGACGACCCGCCCGGCGAGCGCTCGATGTTCCAGGGATTGAGCGTGGGACCGTACCTGGGGTTGTAGGTGTCGCCCATGCAGCCGTGCTCGGGGGTGTTGGTCTTGCCCACGATCACACAGCCCGCGGCCCGCATCCGGGCGACCTCGGTGCAGTCGGAGGTGGCCGGCGGGTCGTGGCGGGTGTACATGGCGCCCTTGGAGGTGTGGAACCCGGTCGCGTCCACCAGGTCCTTCACCCCGATGGGGATTCCGGCCAGCGGCCCGACCTCCTCGCCGGCGTCGAGGCGCTCGTCGATGGCCGCGGCCTGCGCCCGGGCGCCGTCGGCATCCACCGCCACGAACGCGTTCAGCACCGGATTGAGAGTCTCGATGCGCTCCAGCGCGTGATCGGTGACCGCCGCGGCCGTAAGGGTGTGGTCCCGCACCATGGCCGCGAGGGCCTCCACAGTCACAGTCCGGAAATCGGGAACATCCATTGCGGTCAGCCTTTCGAGGAGGGGAGGGAGCCTCAGCCCTCCAACTCCCAAATCTCGTAGATCGCTACCTCGCCGGTAGCCGATGCCCAAACATCGTCCCCGAACGACCAGTGCCACCACTCACGGTGGTAGCAGATCATCCCAGAGGCATCCAAGACGCCAGCCATTAAGCGCCGAAGCCTCCGCACAAGTTCATCACTCCCGTCCTCGAACGCTCCTAGGCAAGCGGTCTCACAGAATGTGTCATAGTCAGTCCCGAGCCCTAGCGCCACGCCTTGCCAGCACAGGGTTAGGTCTACGGCACCGCCCGTCGTATGCGGAGGACGCGCACTCGTCGGCTCGATCGGAGCAACAAATCCTCCGTCACGCGCCGCAGAACCGTAGTCGTCCAGCAGACGCTGCTGTTCTTCAAGGGAACGCCACCCGTCAAGCACGATCAGACTGAAGTCGCCGGGTAGCAGATCTTCTGCCGCCGCCAAGCGACCGATGACCCCCGACCGGGCGCGAGCCGGTCGAGGAGGCAGGACTCCAAGTTCGCTGTACGCATCTAGCGTAGCCACCGAGGACAGCAGGTCTAGAGGTTCACCCGAGATGGCACAAGGCTGCCTTGCACCCGGCAATGGCGCTGTGTCAGGCAATGCATCCCCCATAGGCACCTTGGCGAGTGGAACGACATGAGGGTCACAAAGGAACGAGTACGAGGCCATCGGTTCTTGAGTCAACTCACGCTTCAGCCATGTCTCTTCCATGAGAAGACTGCGCCCGCGCCAATGGGAAGCACTGTCTGGCCTGAAGTTCTAATCGTACACGTACTTGAGCGATCCGAATGGTCGCGATTAATCGAGAGATTTCGGTTGGCTGGAGAAAGGTACTCGTCACAATCGATCTCATATCTGTTATCAAGTAGTTCAATTGTAACTGACGCAGTTCCTGCAACCGAATACGCTGCGAACTTAACAGGAAGATTATCGATATCGCTCGGCAGACTGAAGGCTATTCTGAGTTCTGTCGATACGAACTCATCTGCTAGTATTCCAGACTCAAATTGTGTTCTATGAGTTAGTCCATGTGAGGCCGCTATTCTCTCTGTTCCTATGGAATCTTCACGCTTGCCGTCAATGTCGAAGCGCACGGCGTATCTCTCTACCCGTTCAAACCATGCTGCATCATCTTCTCCGTCCCGCTTCTGGATCAATTCCCTAGCGATACAGCCATCCGAGTGCTGATCGAACTCTGACGATAGCGATGGCATGGTAGAGCAGTAGCTGAACCACACGGAACCGCCCCTTGTACGCGGCAGATGTCGCTCTGCTCGAATCGTTGTGTCGACGCGGTGCCAAGCATCGCTACCAGCGGCGGGCTCTATCCTCGCGCTGTACTCCAGGTTTCGTACCACCTTGGAAGGATCGTCGATAACCTCTACCAAGGTTCGGAGTGTCTCACCCCATACATCTGTGATGAGATTGTCAGGCAGCATGCTTCCGGTTGCAGCACGACGCGACTGTATGTCGATTGCCTTCGCGATCGCTTTGCTTGCATCTAGTAGATGATCTGAAGGCACGGTTTCGGCCAAGTCAACCGGCTTTACGTTCCACAGCCGATGTGGTGCTTCGGGCAGTACGACGACCGATACGAAGATACCCATCGCCACAAGCATCACCTGACCTACGGGCGTAGATGGTCCGACAAAGATGGCAACTAGTGCAGCTACACATCCAAGAATAACGGCCAGCAACGCGGTTCGGCGAGTAAGATGCCGAACAACTCGTCGCAGGAGCTTCGAGACGACGCTGAGCCTTGTGTCACGGAGAGTGCTGCTGCTCTCGGATGCGGCCGATCGTGAAGCTTCCATGAGCTACACCAACTTCGATGCGATGGCGCTCGCCGTGCGCAAAGCACGACCATCGCTGGAGGGCATCCACTGATAGAGACTTGCCGGACTCGAATCGGCTTCCGCCAAGAGGTCCCCATAGAGTTCCACTGGCTCTATTCCTGATTCTCGCCAAAGATACGTTCCCCACGCGCCCGGGACGGGGTTGACCTCACAGAAGACGACCCTTGAATCGCCGTCCCAGAGAAAGTCGAACCGGGGCGCCCCTGTCAAGTCCATGGCCTCCATGAGAACAGCGGCGTAGCGGATGATTTCGTTGCGGATGGTTGCGGGGATGTTGGCAGGGAGTTCGCGGAGTGCTGACTCCATGCCGGCCCCTCCGGTCAGGTACTTCTCCTTGTAGCCCAAGATTGCGGCGTCGCCCAGGAGCGGCCGCTCCACGGCTGAGCACTGGATCGTCGGATGGGTACGGACGGCCACGTTCAAGTCGATCCAGCCCTTCAAGAAGGGTTGAACCAACACGCCGGCGCGACCCACGCCTCGCCGAGCCAGAGCATCGACAGTCGCGGTGTCCTCAACTCCTGCCTCAACGTCGATGGACGACCCGCCCCACCGGGGCTTCACTACCCATGGCCGCGCAGGAAGGCTGTCTGGAGGGTTTGAATTGGGTGACCACAGGACCGTCTCAATCGCCGGCACACCCTCCGATTGAGCCACCGCTGCAGCCGCCAACTTGTCCATGGCCAGAGCGGCTGCGCCTGGGCGCGGCCCGGTAACGCGGATGCCTGCCATCATCAGAAGAGCGGCCAGGGACCCGTCCTCACCCGGCCCGCCGTGGCAACAATTGAGAACCGTTCGAATTCCGAGCGGCGTGGTACGGCGGCGGCGGAGCTCCGCGAAGCCACCCGGGGCTTCGAAGGACACTGGAGAAGACCCTTCGATCTCTGGCTCCAAGAAGTTCGCCGCCTCCGCGGAGGCGGGAACTCTCCGCCACGTTCCTGACTTGGTCCAGTAGAGGCAGTACACGTCCACCCCGTTGTCTGAAAGAGAGCGAGCCACCTGAAGGCCGGTGAGGATGCTTATGTCGTGCTCCGGAGACTGGCCACCGAAGACAACGCCCACCGCATCGCCGCTCGCCATGGACCCGACTCTACGACCTTGATCGTCAGTGACGGGCGATTCGCTCGGGCGGATCGATCATGGATAGTGGTCCGGAAGGTCGTTCTCCCAAAGCACTCCGTCGCCCGCGCCAAGAGTCCTGCGGACCCACAGGCGCGCCTCGCCGCGGTTGCGAACCGCCACTGCCGTGCCGCCGGACCGTCGGGTGCCCTCTCGCAGCGCCCGACGGTTCGTCCATCCCACTATCACCAGGGTGGCTCCAGCTTCGGATACGGCCGAGGCGAGATCGGCGTTGGCCCCGTACTGTTGTGCGCCGAGTTCGACCATTCCGGGAGTCACGACCACCCGCAGGCCGTTGACGCTGCGGCAGAGTTCTCTAAGGGCTGCCGCAGCTCCGACCGGGTTGGAATTGAAGGTGTCGTCGATGACCACGATTCCCTCCGGGCTCGTCCTTGCGGCGGCGCGATGCTGAGGGCTCTGCACGGCGACAAGCCGGGTGCCAAGCCGCCCGATGGGGGTGCCGTACGCCGCGGCAGCGGCCACCGCACATCCCACGTTGCCTGGATGAACGCCACCGGTGGTCGGGCATCGGCCGACTTCGGTCTGTCCCGAACTGACCACGATCTCGTCATCGAGCACTTCCACCTCCACATCGAGGCGATCGCCCCCCGTGCGGCCGACGCGCCACACACGAGCCACCCCGCAAGACTCCGCCAAGGAAGCGAGGTGAGGATCGTCAACCCAGAGGACCGCCGTGTCAGCTCGCTCCAAGATCTCCGCTTTAGCCGCGGCAATTCCCTCGATCGAGCCCACTCGCTCAAGATGCATGGGCCCGATCGATGTGATCACCGCGATATGCGGTCTGATCCATGAGCAGAGTTCTCTGATCTCGCCGGGTTTGTACATCCCCATCTCGGCGATGAGGACTTCGGCGCTGTCCGTTAGATGCTCGTTGATAGTCCTCGCTAGACCGGCTTCGTTGTTGTACGAGGCTGGCGAGGCCACCACGACTGCATCGCCAGCCAGGAGGTCGCGAACATGCTGCTTGGTAGACGTCTTTCCCCAGCTTCCCGTAACGGCGATCACGACAGGAGACACTCTCGACAGCCGCATCTCGGCGCGGCGACGAAAGGAGAGCAGCAGTCGCTTCTCTAGCGGGGCGATCACCGCGGCGGCGATGCCGACGACAGCCGGCACAAGCGCTGCGACGAGCGCTAGGGCCAAGCCCGGCCCGACAAGCAGGCCACATAGCGTCGCGACAGCGGCGCACGCGCACGCGCTGAGGGCCGATAGCCGGATGAGGCGACGGGTGAAGCGCAGGCGCGGCTCGCCCGTCATGCTCATTGGCCACGGAAACACCGCGGTGCATCCGGCCAAGGCCAATGCGCTCAATGAAGCCACGCTCGTCCGGCCACTCGCCGCGGCCCACAGGCCGACACCGAGCGCCGCAACGGCAACGGTCGCGAGGCCGACGTTCGGCGGGCGGACCCAGACCCAGCGTCCCGCGAACCTCATGCATGAACCCGCGATGTAGTGCTCGCGCTGGCACACTCGCAGCCAGCGCAGTAGCGCAGCAAGAGCTGCGAGAGCGCCGGCAGCTACCACGACGGCAGTCATGCAGACGGCCCTGTCGACGCAGCGACGACCGCGAAGACTGCCTCCGCGACAGCTTCGGGAGCATCATTGTGAACGTCGTGGCCAGCACCCTTGACGGCCTTCAACGACACGACTCGATTAATGTGTGCTGCGGCGCGTTGAGCCACCAGAGAGGGAACGACCCGGTCCTCGCCTCCCCAGACCAGCGCCACCGGGCACCGCACGCGCTCCAGCTCATCCCGGTAGTCCTCGTTGACCACCCGGACCAGCACGTCGCGCATCACACCGGTCGCCGCCCGGTAGTCGTCCGACCCGAAGCGCCGCCGCGCCGCCTCCAGCCGGCCGGGCGGCGCGAGTCGGGCTCTGGCCGCGGCGCGGATGAGCCGGTAGCGCTTCGGGGATCGCTTAGCAGTGCCCAACCGCAGGAGCGGAACGCCCATTAGGACAAGCCCGCAGACCAGTTCCGGGTGATTGGCCGCCAGGCACACCGCGACACGACCTCCAAAGCTGTGCCCGACCACCACAAAGGGCGGGTCTCCTCCTTCGGCGACCTGCTCGGCCAGCACAGCTGCGTAACCAACGGCGCCCCAGGGTCTATCGGGCTCGGCCGAAGCACCGAAACCGGGCAGGTCCGGTGCCACTGACCTGTGCCCGGTGGCATCCAGAATCGGTCCCATGTCGCGGCGGTCCCGGCCCCAGCCGTGCAAGCCCAGAAGGCAGGGCTCCCGCCCTTCGCGGTGATCGGCAAAGAGCGAGCCATCGCCGTGGGCGCGGAGCGTCACCACGAGCGCGGCCGGCTCCCTCGAGTTGCAGTTGGTTCGTCCACGTTGGGCAATGATAGGAACCTCGAACCGCCGCTGGTGAACGGGCACTCGGAATGCCTCCCAGACGTGGGCTGCCCGCGGCGTCGTGAGCCTTTGGCGGCCGCGGGCACTAGAACTAACTACGTGATCGCGGAGTCTCTCGCCGGCAAGCGGGTCGCTATCACCGGCGCGACCGGGTTCCTGGGGACTGCTCTCACCGAGCGCCTGCTGCGCTGCGTGCCCGACTGCGAGCTGGTCCTGGTGGTGCGCCCGGGCCGCCGGGGCGCAGCTCAGCGAGTGCAGCGCGACGTGCTCCGCAACGACGCCTTCGACGGGCTCCGCCGGCAGGCCGCAGAGGATTCCAGCGGCGAGAGCTACGACGAGATGACCGCCCGCCGGGTCACCGCGGTGGCCGGCGACGTCGGTATCGACGGCCTGGGGCTCGACGACGAGGGCCGGGCCGCCCTGGCCGGCTGCGACACCGTGATCCACTCCGCGGCCACCGTGAACTTCGACTCGGCCCTCGACGACGCGGTGGAGGTCAACCTGCTCGGTCCGAGCCGGGTGGCTGCGGTCCTGGCCGAGGCCGGCTCCAAGGCCCACCTGATCGCGGTGTCGACCTGCTACGTGGCCGGCAGCCGCCGGGGCGCCGCCCCCGAGCAGCTGGTGGACGACTCGCCGTTCTTCACCGAGGTCGGCTGGCGCGACGAGGCGGACAGCGCCCGCCGCGCCCGCCGCGACGCCGAGCAGGCCAGCCGCAGCCCCGAGCGTCTGGCCGCGCTGTCGACCCAGGCCCGCCGGGAACTGGGCGCGGCCGGCATCCCCGCACTCTCCGAGAAGGTCGAGAGCCTCCGGCGGCGCTGGGTGGACGAGCAGATGACCCAGGCCGGCCGGGCCCGGGCCTCCAGCCTCGGCTTCCCCGACGCCTACGCCTTCACCAAGGCCCTCGGCGAGCGGGCCCTCACCGAGACCCGCGGCGACGTCGCGGTGAGCATCGTGCGGCCCTCGATCATCGAGTCGGCCCTCACCGAGCCCTACCCGGGATGGATCCGGGGATTCCGGATGGCCGAGCCGGTCATAGCCGCCTATGCCCGGGGCCTGCTCAAGGAGTTCCCGGGCGTGCCCGAGGGCATCGTCGACGTGATCCCGGTGGACCTGGTGGTGGCCACCATCATGGCCGTGGCCGCACGGGGCCCGGTCGATCCCAGCCCCGACGTCGTACAGGTGGCCAGCGGGGCCATCAACCCGCTCAAGTACGGCACGCTCTTCGACCTGGTCAGCGGCTGGTTCACCGAACACCCCGTCTACGACGAGCACAACCAGCCGATCTCCGTGCCCCAATGGTCCTTCCCCGGCCGGGGGAGGGTGTCCCGGCAGCTTCAGCGAGCGCAACGCTCGCTGGAGACCGCCGACCGGGTGCTGTCGGCCCTGCCGCTGCGGGGTCGCCACGCCCTGATGAGCGCCAGCCTCGAGGAGCGCCGCCAGCAGCTGGGCAGGGCCAACGAGTACGTCGAACTGTACGGCTCCTACGCCGAGTGCGAGGCCATCTACCAGCTCGACCGGCTCCTGGAGCTCTGGGATTCGCTCGACGACGACGACCGGGCGGCGTTCTGCTTCGATCCCTCCGTCATCGACTGGACCCACTACGTGCAGGAGGTGCACCTGCCGTCGATGGTGGAGCAGGCCCGCCTCAAGATGGCCCCCGGCACCAGCTCCAGCCGCACCGATTCCCGCTCCACCCGGCTCCGCCGCCAGGTGCTCGTACCCGAGCGCCAGCTGGCCGTGTTCGACCTGGAGAACACGCTGATCGCCTCGAACGTGGTGGCCAGCTACGCGTGGCTCGCCACCCGGGAGCTCGACGACTTGGACCGGGTCCGTTTCGTGGCCCGCACCCTCGGCGAGGCGCCCCGTCTGCTGGCGTTGGACCGCAGGGACCGCAGCGACTTCCTGCGCTACTTCTACCGGCGTTTCGAGGGCGCCTCGGTGGACCGCATCGACGCCGACTGCGCGGAGATGCTCAGCGATCTCATCCTCACCAAGTCGTTCCCCCGGGGGATCCGCCGGATCCGCGAGCATCGGGCGGCCGGGCACGTGACGCTGCTCATCACCGGGGCGCTCGACTTCGTGATCGCTCCCCTGAAGCCCCTGTTCGATCACATCATTGCGGCCGAGATGGGCTCGAGCGACGGGGTCTACGACGGCCGGCTCACGTCGGTGCCTCCCACCGGCGAGGCCCGCTACCAGACGCTGGTCGACTTCGCCGAGCTCCACGGCCTTGACCTGCGGGAGTCGGTGGCCTACGCCGACAGCACCTCGGACCTGCCCATGCTGGAAGCGGTCGGCTTCCCGGTGGCGGTCAATCCCGAGACCAAGCTGGCCGCGCTGGCCCGGCGCCGGGGCTGGCTGATCGAGCACTGGGCCACCAGCGCGGGCGCTCCCGCCAAGCTCCTGCCGCTGGCGCCTCGGGGCCGCCCCGGAGCCCGCCGCCGCGAGCTGGTGAGGTCGGCCTGATGGCGGAGAGGACACGTGGACTGGAACTCCCCGGGAGGTCGGCCTGATGGCAACTGAGCGCCGGAAGGCGCCGCGCCCGGGACTGGTGCTCGACGTCGACCGCTCGACGCCGCCGATCCTGTTCCATCACGGCGAAGGCTTCCGCCTGGAGCGACTGCCACCGGGCCGCAGCCGGATCATCTACCCGGCCGAGCCGCTCGCGGGGCTGTCCGATCCCGAAGCGGCCATCCGCGACGCCCTGTTGAACCCGCTCGACTGCGATCCGCTGCCGTCGCTGCTGAGGCCCGGCATGAAGCTGACCATCGCCTTTGACGACATCTCGCTGCCGCTGCCGCCCATGCGGCGCCCCGACATCCGCCAGCGGGTGATCGAGCAGGTCCTCGACATGGCGGCCGCGGCGGGGGTGGACGACGTGCACCTGATCGCGGCTCTGGCGCTGCACCGCCGGATGACCGACGACGAGCTGCGCCACGCCCTGGGCGAGCGGGTGTTCGACGCCTTCGCCCCGCAGGGCGCGCTCTACAACCACGACGCCGAGGACCCCGACGGCATGGTGGAGTTGGGCCGCACCGATCACGACGAGCTGGTCACCATGAACCGGCGGGCCGCCGAGAGCGACCTGCTGGTGTACGTGAACATCAACCTGGTGGCCATGGACGGAGGCTGGAAGTCCACCGCCACCGGTCTGGCCGACTACCGGTCGCTGCGCCACCACCACAACGTCCACACCATGCAGCACTCCCGCTCGTTCATGGACCGGCCCCGCTCGGAGCTGCACCACTCCAACTGGCGCCAGGGCGAGGTGATCAAGGCCAACGGACCGCCCATCTTCCAGATCGAGACCACCGTCAACAACAACACCTTCGGCTACGACGGCCCGCTGGCCGTGCTGCAGAAGCGCGAGTGGGAGTGGAGCGCCCGGGACAGGGCCTCGTTCATGGCCATGCACGCCGGGCTCAAGGCGATGCCGCCGGCCGCCTGCCGGGGCGTGTTCAACCGGTGGCTGGCGCCCTATGAGATGACTTCGGTGCAGGCCGGCTCGGTGGAGCCGGTCCATGAGAGCACCACCGCCAACGTGCTGGCCCAGCACCTGGTTCCGGTGCAGGGACAGACCGACGTGCTCACCATGGGGCTGCCCTACATCTGCCCGTACAACGTCAACTCGGTGATGAACCCGATCCTGGTGATGTGCCTGGGCCTGGGCTACTTCTTCAACCTGTACCGGGGCCAGCCGCTGGTGCGCGAGGGCGGCGTCGTCATCATGAGCCACCCGACCCGGTGGGAGTTCCACCCGGTGCACCATCCGAGCTACATCGACTTCTTCGAGCAGCTGCTGGCCGAGACCACCGACCCGGCCGAGCTGGAGGCCAAGTACGAGGCCCAGTTCGCCACCGACGAGTGGTATGTGCACCTCTACCGCACCAGCTACGCCTACCACGGGGTGCATCCCTTCTACATGTGGTACTGGGGGGCGCACGCCCTGCAGTGGCTGGGTCGGGTGATCGTGGTGGGCGGCGACCCGAAGGCGGTGCGGCGCATGGGATTCCAGCCTGCGTCGACCCTGTCGGACGCCCTGGAGATGGCCAGCGACGTGGTGGGGCCCTCGCCCACGATCACGCACGTGCACAACCCGCCGATCCTGATGGCGGACGTGGAGTGACCGGGACGGCGTGAGCTAGTGGGAATCACACACGACCTAGGCCTGGTGCGGATCCGGAGCCGCCTGCCGTCGCCGACCCGGGCGTTGAGGGCTCGCTCGTTCCCGCTGCGGGCGCCCACCGTTCCCGGCGGGGTTGAGCCTCCCCACGCGCCGGGACGTACCGGCGTCCACTTCGACACGGACTGGGCCCGCCGCTGGCCGGCGCGAATGTTCCGGGCCGCCATGGTGGAGGGTCCGATACGGGCCATGGTGCAGGTGCTCGCATCACCCCGTCGCGGCGGCACCGACCGCCTCAGCGAGCTGGAGGGGCCGATCATCTTCGCGTCCAACCATCACAGCCACATCGACACGTCCCTGCTGCTCACCTCGATCCCCGAGCCGTGGCGCCACAAGATCGTGGTGGGGGCGGCGTCCGACTACTTCTTCGGCTCCCGGGCAGCGGGCGCCACCGCGGCGCTGGTGATGGGGGCCGTACCCATCGAGCGGACCCGGGTGGGCCGCCGCTCCGCCGACATGGCCGCCGGGCTGATCGACGACGGTTGGAGCCTGCTGATCTACCCGGAGGGCGGCCGCAGTCCCGACGGCTGGGGGCAGACATTCCGCGGCGGCGCCGCCTACCTGTCGCTCCGCTGCAACGTGCCGGTGGTGCCCATCCATGTGGGCGGCACCGGCACCATCCTGCGCAAGGGCCGCACTGTGCCCCGACCGGCGGAGGCGACGGTCACCTTCGGCACGCCGCTGCGGCCCGAGCCCGGCGAGAAGGCTCCCCGGCTGGCGGCCCGGATAGAGGCGGCGGTGACGGCCCTGGCCGACGAGGCCAGCACCGACTGGTACTCGGCCCGCAAGCGGGCCCACGCCGGAGCCAGCGGCACCCTCACCGGCCCCGATGTCGGAGTCTGGCGCCGCCAGTGGGCCCTGGGCGGACCCCGCCGCCGCACAACGTCGACCCGCTCCCCGCGCTGGCCCGACCTGTAACCGGAGCGACGGCTGCCCGCTCTCGTCGCGTTTATCCCGCGCCTATTCCAAGAACGCGCGACGAAATGGTGGCGAGACCTGCTATAAGGTCCCATGCAGTCGGGCGTCATGACTGGCAGATGGGACACACCCGATGTCGACGCGACTGACCGCAGGGCTCCGGCGGCAACCTTCAGAGAAGACATATGCACGAGTCGTCCTCGCCTCCGCGCTCGTAGCCGCCGCGGCCGGCATCGCCGCGCTAGTGCTTGCGGGTTGTAGCGGCGACCAGGCGACCACTGCATCCCCACCATCCACGGCCCCGCCCGACACGACCTCTGCAACCTCCGCGCAACCCGAACCCGAGCCAACCACACAACCCCCAACAACCACACAACCCGAGTTCGAGCCGACAGCACCCGAGCCGACAGCACCCGAGCCGCCGCCGGACTCACCGTGCACCTCACCCGCCGTCGCGGACCAGTCTCTGGAGGCATTGATCGCCGACTGCGAAGCCCTCTGGGACTTCTACCGGATCCACCGCCACCAGCTCGGAGGACTCTATGACTCGGCGAGCGCCTGGGGCCCGGACACCCGGCTAGGAGACTGGCGAGGAGTGACCCTCGCTAGAGGGCGCGTTACCGGACTAAACGTCGAATTCGAGCCCGACGGCGCGATCGCGGATTCCCTAGGAGACCTCACCGCTCTCGAACAACTCGTTCTCCTGACGCCGGCCGAGGGGCCCGGCTGGCTCGGTCCCATCCCCGAATGGCTGGGAAACTTGACCAACCTCGAGGTGCTCAGATTGGGTGGGCTGGAGGGGCCGATACCACCCGAACTCGGCAACCTCAACAACCTCCGGGTGCTCCACCTCGTTGGAGGCCGGCTGTCGGGGCCGATACCACCCGAGTTCGGCAGCCTGGCCAATCTCCATGAGCTGCGTCTGGTCAGGAATGAACTGTCGGGTCCGATACCGCCAGAGCTAGGCAACCTCACCAACCTCACATCCCTAGAGCTCACATGGAACGACTTGTCCGGGCCGATACCGCCGGAGCTAGACAACCTCACCAACCTCACATCGCTGACGCTTGCCAGCAACGACTTGTCCGGGCCGATACCGCCGGAGCTAGACAACCTCACCAACCTCATATCGCTGACGCTTGCCAGCAACGACTTGTCGGGACCGATCCCCGCCTGGCTGGGCGACCTCACCAACCTCCGGCACCTCTCGCTCGGACGCAACCGGCTCACGGGGCCGATTCCGGACCTGACGAATCTGACGGAACTCAGGTTCCTGTTGGCCCATGAGAGCGACGTGTCGGGGCCGATCCCTGCCTGGCTGGGCGACCTGGTCGAACTCCAGTGCCTGAACCTCTCCGGCAACAGGCTCTCAGGACCGATACCTGCCGGACTCAACAACCTCACGAACCTGCGGACACTGCATCTTGACGGCAACCGCTTGTCCGGGCCGATCCCTGCGTGGCTGGGGGATCTGGCCGACCTCGAATTCCTGAGTCTTGCCGACAACCAACTCTCGGGACAGATACCTCCTGAATTGGGCAACCTGACTGGTCTCGACCTGCTTGACCTCAGCGGCAACCAGCTCTCGGGCCCAATCCCCGAGGCCATTTCAGAACTGCCGTGGGACAATGTCCGCGGCTATACCCTCGAAAGAGACTGGTGGATGAACCTGCACCTCAATTGTCTCTGGCCGTTCCCCTAACTCACCCGCTCCACCCACGGAAGGCGCTGCCACCCGCCACGTAGGATGCGTAAGCAAGTGGTCGGGACGAGGCTCACACAGACTGGATCATGCCACTCCACGCGCTCTCGGCGGAAGCGTCCCAGAACATGACATTCGATGGGTCGATCGAACTCAGCGCCTCAGCGACCGGAGCAGACGTCTGCTCGGGAACCACTGCGATCATCAAGACACTCTGCGCACGCGTCAGGGCTGCATACACCCATTCTGCCTCTACCTCCTCGTTGGGGGCCCGGACGTCGGAAGGGAAGAGGACCATCGGCAGCTCCAGTCCCTTGGTCTTTAGCAGGGAGCACTCCCTAACGTGCATCCCGCGTTCAGTCAGCGACCGGTTCAATCGGCTCGTCGAGTCCGGTTCGCTGACAACGTTCCATTCTTCAACAGACTGATCACTCACAAAGCGGCGCATAACTCGCATGGCTCGGTGAACATGATCTGGACTACTGCCATTCACCACTATCGGTCGAGGTCCTGGGACGGCTGATCGCCGCACTTCGGGAGGAGCTCCATGGGGGCCAAGTTCGTCATCCTTAGTGGGTTGCTCGTCGAGGATCCTCGTCGCCAATCCCCTCACCGCATCGCACACCAGAGCAGGGAGCCGATAGGAGCCCGTAAGCCTCAGGATCTGCCAGCGGGCGCCATGGATACGGGGACGCGGACTGGTGCCGCCCGTGTGAAGCGCCTGGGCAGAATCGCCCGCCACGAACAACCGCTGCGGTCGCGGAGGCGTGTGAGCGAGAAGGCGCAAGTCCGCTCGCGTCATGTCTTGCGCTTCATCTACGAACAGGTGGGTCAGCTGTCGGCAACCGTCACGAAGCTCAACTCTTCGACCGGATTCGATGCTGTCCCGGTTGTGGGCGTATGCCAGCATGCGCCTACGAATGAACGGCAGCGGGCCTGTCGACCCGGTCCAAGCCTCCGAGTGATGGACCAGGTGACGCCACAAGCCGGCACGTTGCGGCCGAGTGAGTCGACGCTTGCGGCCATCTCGCGGTGTCGCAAGGTAGGCGTCGTGATCCAATGCCTCTAGGCCAAAGACAACCAGCTCCAGTTCCCGAGAAAGGAAGTGCTCGCTCAGATACTCGTCGCCCACCACCGACGGACTCGTTGCGGTCGGATGGGGAAACAACTCGAAGTCAGCGGGCGGTTCCCGCCACACTCGAGTCGCGAGCTTGTCCCGATTCAAGAACCGCACTGTGGCTGGAACGTCATGCCAATTCTCAGCTTCAATCGTGAAGTCTCCGTCTTCGGGGCTCCCCCTCGAAGAGGCGACCTCGGCTTCATCGGATCCCTCGATGCCCTTCAATATCCAACGGATGAGTTGTTCGACCATTCTCTTGTTGAAAGAGGTCACAAGTACCCAGGGTGGCTCGTCGTGCCCTGCGCGCTCGATGATTCGAACAACCCGCTCGCACAATACGAGTGACTTCCCAGATCCTGCTGCACCGACAAGTGCTGTGAGTCGATCGGCAGGTTCAGCCGCTTGCTCCTGCTCGTTGTTCAAGGTCAGTCCCGATCTGCGATCGTGTCCGGCAAACTGCGATCGTGCCCTGCTCAAGAGTCGGAAGTCCGCGCCGTTCGGCGGCATCCACGAAGGATCCTGCGGCGAGGCTTCACCAATCGACTTCAAGACCCTCCGGCGTAGTTCAGCAACCTGGCTGATAGCGCCCGTCCACACTTCCGGATGGGGAGCGAATTCTTCACGCACCCAACCCTTCGACTCCTGCAGGACGTTCGCGAGATCGGCCTTGCGAGGAGATGAGAGCACGAGAAGCTGATCAGCTGAGACTCGGTCTGAGACTCGCTGAAGCCACGAGTCGATCTCCCTCAGGTAGGCCCCGTCCGAAGCGTTCAACAGATAGGAGCAAACCATGAGGGCGTCTTCGTCCTGCGCGTCAAACGCCTCAACGTCGCTCCAGTTGCCAAGACGGTGTTCTAACTCGACGTGAGCCGCGAGATCTGCGGGCAGGCTCGCCCACAGCCGACGGGAGGCATCAACCATGAACGGGCTTGAATCAGTTCCGAGAACGGTGATGCGAGGAAGTGAAGTACCTGCACGGATGCAGGCTTCGGAAAGGGTCGCCGCCGCCCAGGCAGTGGCACCTGAACCACAGCCAAGGTCATAGATCCGCACCGGCCTATGCCTCGGAGCCAACAGGGGCGCTAACGCCCGCACAAGGATGTGAGTGCGTTGCAGGTGGTACCAGAGCGAGTAGTGGAGGCCGATGCTCGGCCGATCGTAGGCAAGATCCTTGCCTTCGCTCAGGCGCCAGAGCTCCCGATATCCCTCCCTCAACTCATAGTCAGCCCATCCTCCGTCCTCCCACATTTTGCGGCAAGCCTCGGCGCATGCCTGCTCCAAGATCGGTGCGAGCCTTCGGGTTCGCTCTACGAGTCCTTCTTCGGTCATTCCGGTGGCGCGAACCCGTTTCGTCCTTCCTGAAGGCCCGGCAGAGCGGCGCGCAGGACCTGCACAACTTCGAGATAGCGATCCTCGGTCCATCGCATCTCATCGGCGAGAGCTAGCGCTGCAGGGCCGGTTCCCCGCACGAAGCGACCCTTGCCGGGATGGAAGGGCTGTACGACGAACCGCTCCACACCCGTTGCGACAAGGTCGGATACGAATCGCTCCGGGCTATCCACTGGGAGCAGAGGAGTCATGGTGATGCCGGCATCGATTCCCGCTTCTACGATCTCGGCTATTGCGGCCAGGCGCTTGCCGTTCCTGGGACAGTGCGGCTCGAATGCCCGGCTAACCGTCTCAGAGTCCGTTGTGACTGTCATGTTGACTTGCGCGACGTCGAACTGTTTCAGAACGTCGATATCGCGTGTTACCAAGGGACTCCGGGTCTGAACGGCTAGCCGCGGCTGCTCAGGCTGCAGGGTTCGAAGGATCTCACGAGTCAGTTCGAGCCTCCGTTCCACTGGCTGGTAGGGGTCGGTCACGCTGCTCATGTAGATGGACTTGCCGGTGAGTTGCTTGCGGCGACAGAAGCGGTGAATCAGTGCCACAGCGTTCTGCTTGATGTCCACCCAGTCGCCCCACGTGTCGCGGCGTTGAGGATCACGCGCGAAGAACGCCGCATAGCAGTAGTTGCAGCCGAAACCACAGCCCGAGTAGGCGTTCAACGTGTAGTCCCAATCTGCCATGAAGCCGCTCGCTGGAGTGAGGATCGACCTTGCCTCGATCAGCGTGGCTTCAATTCGGCCGGCTCGTACAGCCACAGACCTCTTGTCCACGTGTTCCGGGGCCGGATGGACATGCTTGAACTGCTCCGTCTGACCCACGGAAGCACGGTAGCCCAGTGCCGGCGAAACACCGCAGACGTTGCTCTTCACGAACTGTGACCTATGACCTGCCGACCCGCGACTCGACCCTTCTAGGCTGGCCGTATGGCTGTGTTTGCTAGTACTCCGGTGGAGCTGATCGAGGGCGTCTACGCCACGCTGGACGAGCGGGTGGGGCGGGCCCGCGAGAGTTTCGGGCGGCCGTTGACGCTGACCGAGAAGATCCTCGTCAACCATCTCGATCCCTCGGAGACCGGGGTGCCGGAGCGGGGCGTGTCGTACGTCGACTTGCGGCCCGACCGGGTGGCCATGCAGGACGCCACCGCCCAGATGGCCTGGCTGCAGTTCATGACGGCCGGGCTCGACGAGGTGCAGGCGCCCACCACCACCCACTGCGACCACCTGATCACCGCCCGCACCGACGCCAGGCGCGACCTGCTGGCCGCCCTGTCGGGCAACGACGAGGTGTACGAGTTCCTGCGCAGCGTGTGCGCCCGCTACGGCGCCGGCTTCTGGAAGCCCGGCTCGGGCATCATCCATCAGGTCGTGCTGGAGAACTACGCATTTCCCGGCGGGATGATGATCGGCACCGACAGCCACACCCCCAACGCGGGCGGGCTGGCCATGGTGGCGGTGGGCGTGGGCGGCGCCGACGCGGTGGACGTGATGACCGGGTTCCCGTGGAACGTGCGCTGGCCCAAGCTCATCGGCGTCCACCTCACCGGCGAGCTCAGCGGCTGGTCGGCCCCCAAGGACGTGATCCTCAAGGTGGCCGACATCCTCACCGTGGCCGGCGGCACCGGCGCCATCGTCGAGTACTTCGGGCCGGGCGCCCGCTCGCTGAGCGCCACCGGCAAGGCCACCATCTGCAACATGGGCGCCGAGATCGGCGCCACCACCTCGATCTTCGACTACGACGAGTCGATGGACCGCTACCTGCGGGCCACCGGCCGGGCCGCCGCGGCCGACCTGGCCGCCGCGGCTGCCGACCATCTCTGCGGCGACCCCGAGACCGAGACCGACCCCGAGCGCTTCTACGACCGGGTGGTGGAGATAGACTTCGACGCCCTCGGACCCCACATCAACGGCCCGCACACCCCGGACCTGGCCCGCGAGGTCGCCGATCTCGGCGAGGAGGCCCGAGACAGCGGCTGGCCGTTGGAGATCAGCGCGGCCCTCATCGGCAGTTGCACCAACTCGTCCTACGAGGACATCACCCGGGCCGCGTCGATAGCCCGGGACGCGGCCGCCAAGGGCCTGAGAGCCCGCACCCGGCTGCTGGTGACGCCCGGCTCCGAGCAGATCCGCTCCACCATCGTGCGCGACGGCCTGATGGACGACTTCGAGGCCCTCGGCGCGACCGTTCTGGCCAACGCCTGCGGACCCTGCATCGGCCAGTGGGACCGCTCCGGCGAGGATGGCCACACGCCGGGCCGGCCCAACGTGATCGTCACCTCCTACAACCGCAACTTCCCCAAGCGCAACGACGGCGATCCGGCCACGCTGGCCTTCGTCACCTCCCCTGAGACCGTGATCGCGCTGGCGCTGGCCGGCACCGTCGACTTCGACCCGATCGGCGGCACTCTCACCAACGACCGCGGCGAGCCGGTGGCGCTGGCCGAGCCGTCCGGCATCGAGCTTCCCCCCGACGGGTTCGACCCCGGCGAGGACACGTTCGTGGCCCCGCCCGCCGACGGCTCGACGGTCGACGTCGAGGTCTCGCCCGACTCCGAGCGCATCCAGCTCCTCGAGCCCTTCGCCTCCTGGGACGGCCGCGACTACGAGGACCTGCCCGTCATCGCCAAGGCACACGGCAAGTGCACCACCGACCACATCTCGGCTGCCGGCCCGTGGCTGCGGTACCGGGGCCATCTGGAGAACATCTCCGGCAACCTGTACCTGGGCGTGGTGAACGGGTTCAACGGATACGAGGTGGGCCACGGACGCAACCAGATCACCGGCGAGGTCCAGTCGCTGCCCGACATCGCCCGCGAGTACCACGAGGCCGGCGTGCGCTGGGTGTTCATCGGCGACTCCAACACCGGCGAGGGTTCCAGCCGGGAGCACGCCGCCATGGAACCCCGGTTCCGGGGCTGCGTGCTGGCCCTGGCCCGCAGCTTCGCCCGCATCCATGAGACCAACCTCAAGAAGCAGGGAGTGCTGGCGCTTACGTTCGCCGACCCGGCCGACTACGAGCGCATCGGAGAGGACGACCGCATCGCGGTGCGCGGCCTGGCCGACCTCGCCCCGGATCAACCGGTGACGGTGGAGGTCACCACGCCCGACGGCGCGGTCTGGGGCTTCGAGGCGCACCACACCCTCAGCGGCGAGCAGATCGAGTGGTTCCGGGCCGGCAGCGCGCTGAACATCATCCGCAGCCGCGCCGGCCGGCAGGCCTGAGCCGCGCTATCACCCGCCGGCTGGGCGACCCGTCGCCACAAGACAGAAGCGGCTGATCTGGGGCGAGACCAGCCGCTTCATTTTTTCTTGGGCCGATCTTGGGGGGATCTCGGACCCAAGTTGAGACCGGAGCGGCCTGCGAGGAGGAATACGCCTGCCGAACCGGAATTGTGCTTCTATTCAACACCATCCGGAGCCGCCGGTAAATGTCACTTTGACAGTTTGAATCGATAGTTCATATTATCAATTCCGATGGACCTCAGGCAGCTCGACGTGCTCCTCGCGGTCGCCGAGCACCAGAGCTTCTCGGCCGCGGCCCGGGCCCTGCACACCGTGCAGTCCAACGTGTCGGCTCACATCGCTCAGCTCGAGCGGGAGGCGGGCGCGGTGCTGATCGACAGGGCCCGGCGATGCCTCACCCCGGAGGGCCAGGTCGTGGCCGACCGCGCCCGTCGCATCCAGCTGGAGCTGCGGGCCATCTCCGACGATCTGGGCGCCATGCAGGCGAACCTCAGCGGCACCGTGACAGTCGGAGTGATCGGGACGACCGCCCGGTGGCTCGTCCCGCGCCTGCTGGACGAGACGAGCCGGCTGCATCCGCTCCTCGAGGTGATCGTCTTGGACGCCACCACGACCTCGCTAGTTCCCCTGCTCATCGAGAACCGCCTCGACCTGGCGGTGGCGAACCTTCCCGTCGACGATCCCGACGTCGAGACCGAGGACCTCTTCTCGGAGGACCGGGTGGTGATCGCTCCCACCGGCCACGAGCTGGCCGACCGGGACCGCATCGACCTTGTGGATCTCGCCCGGCACGAGGTGCTGCTGCCTCCCAGGGGCACCGCCTTCCGCGACGAGGTCGACACCGACGCCCGGCGGGTCCACGTGGAGCTGCGCTGCCGGGCCGAGATCGACGGCCTGCGGCTGCTGGCGTCGCTGGCCTTCTCGGGCTTCGCGCCGGCTCTGCTGCCGGCCAGCGCCGCCCACGGCGTTGTCCAGGGAGACTGGCGCAGCGTGAAGGTGGACCGCCTGAGCGCCCGCATCGTGGGGCTGGCCCGCAACCGCAGGACCGTGCCGGCCGCGCCGCCGCGCGCCGTAGGCGAGACAATCCGCTGGATCGTGCAGCAGGAGGCGGCAACCCTGCCCCACATCCATGCGGTGGACGCTCGGCCTGCACCATGACCAGTCATGGAGGGTCAGGGCCCCGCGACTCCCTACGATGAGCGGCGTGTCAGCTGCCTTCCAGGCGACCGCGGTCAACCTTCGGGCCGGATCCTCCGGGTTCGTTCGCAGCCGGGTGACGACCCTCGGTGACCGCAGCGTGGTCGAGATCGACGCCCGCGGCGCCACCGATGAGCGCAGCGGGGCGCTGGCGCCGGCCGACGGCCAGAGCATGGCGGCCGCCGCCCGTCTGGCCCGCACGCAGCGGCTTCCGTTGCTGATGCGGCTGGCCTCCTCGGGCGCCGACCTCAACGAGGGAGTCGATGCCCTGCACGGCTGGGCCACCGCGGCCACCGAGCTGGCTCGCTGCTCGGGAGTGGTGCCGGTGATCGTCGTGGCGGCCGGTCCCAATGTCTCCGGTCCGGCCCTGCTGCTGGGGCTGGCCGACTTCGTGGTGATGACCGCCGACGCCTACGCCTTCGTTGTGGGGCCGCGGATGGTGGAGCACTTCACCGGGATGCCCGTCGACCGCGCCGACCTGGGCGGCGCCGAGACTCACGCCGTTAGGTCCGGGGTGGCGAGCTTCGTGGCCTCCACCGACGCGGAGGCCGACGAGACCTCGGCCGAGCTTCTCGGCTTCCTGCCCGACAGCAACGCCGTCGATCCGCCCGGCCGGGCCTGCACCGATCCCGTCGACCGGTCGGTGCCCGAGGCGTTCGACATCCTGCCGGCCGAGTCGGGTGGCAGCTACGACGTGCGCGATGTGCTGGTGGCCGTCGCCGATGACGGCGTGCTGCTGGAGCCGCACCCCTTCTGGGGCGCCAACCTGGTCACCGCCTTCGCGTCCTTCGGCGGCCGGCCGGTGGGGATCGTGGCCAACCAGCCCCAGTCGCTGGCCGGGACGCTCGACATAACCGGTTCCCGCAAGGGGGCCCGCTTCGTGGCCTTCTGCGATGCCTTCAACCTTCCGCTGGTCACCTTCGTGGACACGTCCGGCTTCTACCCGGGCAAGGACCTCGAGTGGCGGGGGATGATCCGCTACGGCGCCCAGATGGCCTTCGCCTACGCCCGGGCCACCGTTCCGCGGGTGAACGTCACGCTGCGCAAGTCCTACGGCGGCGCCTACATCGTCATGGACTCCAAGACGATGGGCAACGACCTGGCCCTGGCCTGGCCCACGGCCGAGATCGCGGTGATGGGGGCCAAGGGAGCGGTGGGGATCCTCCACCGGTCGGCCACCGACGCCGAGAGGGCGGAGCTGGAGACGGCCTACGAGCAGCGTCTGCTCAACCCGTACATCGCGGCCGAGCGGGGCGCCATCGACTCTGTGATCGAGCCCGCCGACACGAGGCGGGAGATCTGCGCCGCCCTGGATCTGCTGTCTGCGAAGCGTGAGCAACTGCCGAAGCGCCGCCACGACAACGCTCCCCTGTAATCTGATCCTCGATGGGGGAAAGCGTCACCGTCACCGACAACCGCACCGGCCAGTCGATTGAGATCCCGATCGTCGACGGCGGAGTCGATTCCTCGGCCTGGCGGAAGTTGCTCGGAGGCGTCTGGTTCTTCGATCCGGGGCTGGCCACCACCGCGGCCACGTCCAGCTCGGTGGCCGAGATCGACGGCGAGGCCGGCATCCTGCGCTACCGCGGCTACCCGATCGAGCAACTCGCCCAGCACAGCACGTTCCCGGAGGTCGCCTACCTGCTGGTGTACGGGGAGTTGCCCACGCAGCCGCTGCTCGACGAGTGGACCTACGAGATAACCCGCCACACGTTCATCCACGAGAACTTCCGCAAGCGCATCTTCGACGCCTTCCACTACGACGCCCACCCGATGGGGCTGCTGACATCGGGGGTCGCCGGACTGTCCACCTTCTATCCGGAGGCCAAGGACATCTTCGACGCCGAGAACCGCCGGGCCCAGATCGTGCGGCTGATCGCCAAGATGCCGACGCTGGCCGCCGCCGCCTACCGCTTCTCGAGGGGCCTGCCGTTCATCTTCCCCGACAACGCCGACGACTACCCGACCCGCTTCCTGAAGATGATGTTCGACGTCGGCGGCGACTACCAGCCCGATCCGGCCCTCGTCCAGGCCATGCGGGTGCTGTTCATCCTGCACGCTGACCACGGCCAGAACTGCTCCACCACCGCGGCCCGGGTGGTCGGGTCGAGCCACGCCGACCCCTACACCGCCACCGCGGCCGGCTGCGCCGCCCTGTACGGGCCGCTGCACGGAGGGGCGAACGAGGCCGTGATCAACATGCTGACCCAGATCGGCTCCTACGAGGAGGTCGACAGCTTCATCGCCAGCGTCAAGCGGGGCGGGCACCGGCTGATGGGCTTCGGGCACCGCGTGTACAAGAACTACGACCCGCGGGCGATGATCATCAAGGCGGCCGCCCACGACGTGTTCAAGGTGATCGGCAAGAACCCGCTGCTCGACATCGCCCTCAAGCTCGAGGAGGTCGCGCTGGCCGACGACTACTTCGTCAGCCGCCGGCTCTACCCGAACGTGGACTTCTACTCGGGCCTGATCTACCAGGCGCTGGGCTTCCCCACGAACATGTTCACCGTGCTGTTCGCCATCGGCCGCACGCCGGGGTGGCTGGCCCACTGGAACGAGATGATCGAGCAGAACTCCCGCATCTACCGGCCCCGCCAAATCTATGTCGGCGCCCCCAAGCGCGACTACGTCCCGATGAAGGACCGCTAACACCCCGGCTGCTGCGAAATTGACGACATATTGGCCCCTGGAGGCCCAATGCGTCGCCAATTTCAGGTGGGCGACACGTCGAGGACGATCTTCCCGGCATTGAGGTTGGCCTCCATGCGCTCGTGGGCGGCGGGCGCGTCGGCCAGCGGGAAGCGGCTGTCGATCACCGGGGCCATCGCCCCGGCCGCGACGTGGGGCAGCATCTCGGCCGCGAACTGGCGGGTGACCGCGATCTTCTCCTCGATGGGGCGGGCCCTCAGGGTGGTGCCGATCAGGGCGGCCCGCCTGAGCATCAGCGCGGCGGGGTTGAACGGCACCGGCGTTCCGGCCATGGTGCCGACCTGGATGATGCGGCCGTTGGTGCGCAGGCACGACACGTTGCGGGGCAGGTAGTCGCCGCCGACCACGTCGAGGACCACGTCCACGCCGGCGCCGCCGGTGGCGGACTTGACAGCCTCCACGAAGTCCTCGGAGGCGTAGTCGATCACGAGGTCGGCTCCCAGCGCTTCGCAGACGTGGTGCTTGCCGGCGGAGGCGGTGACCGCGATGCGGGCGCCCATGGCCTTGGCGATCTGTATCGACGCGGTGCCCACGCCGGAGGCTCCGGCGTGGACCAGCGCCCACCGGCCGGTGGTCAGCCCGCCCTGGCGGACGAGGGCATCCCAGGCGGTGATGTACACCTCGGGGAACGCGCCGGCCGCGTCCAGCCCGAGGGCGTCGGGCACGGCCATGGCCTGGCGGTGGTGCACCACGACCCGCTCGGCGTAGCCGCCGCCCCCCACGATCCCCATCACTGGGTCGCCGACGGCGTGCCCGGCGACCCGCTCGCCGACCGCGGCCACCCGGCCCGCGAACTCCAGACCGGGGATATCGTAGTCGGCGGGCGGTCCGGGGTAGAGGCCGCGGCGATGCAGCAGGTCGGCCCGGTTGACCGCCGAGGTTGCGACGTCCACCAGGATCTCGGCGGGGCCCGGGACGGGGTCGGGCACGTCCTGTACCTGCAGGACTTCGGGTCCTCCCTTGGCGGTCAGGACGACTGCTCGCACGATGGTTCTCCGATCAGGTTGACGACTGGTGGCCTGTGTACTGGTGGTGCAGGCGCACCGAGGCCGGGTAGGGAAACAGGTCGGGGATGTCGCCGGCGCGGTTGCGCTGCTTCATCGACTCCCAGAAGTCGAGGGTGGCGATCTCGGGGTGGTGCTCGGCGAACACGGTGCCCACGATGGGCGGCGACCGCAGGTAGGTGGCGAACTCCTCGGGGAACACGTCGTCGGCGCCGACCGGGAACCAGGGCTGGTCGAGCATCTCGTCGAGGTCGTCGTCGGGCACGGGCAGGGCCCGGAAGTTCACCTCCGACAGCAGGGCCAGCTCGTCGTAGTCGTAGAACACCACCGAGCCGAGCCGGGTGACACCGAAGTTCTTGCAGAACAGGTCGCCGGGGAAGATGTTGGCCGCGGCGAGGTCCTTGATGGCGTTGCCGTAGTCGATGGCGGCGGCGACGGCCCGGTCGGGGGCCATCTCGCGCAGGTACAGGTCGAGCGGGTAGACGCGGCGCTCGGTGTACACGTGGCCCAGCACGACCTCGGTGTCGGTGACCGACACCGTGCGCGAGCAGTCGCGGCGCAGCTCGTCGAGGAGATCGTCGTCGAAGCGGTCCCGGGCGAAGGTGAGGTTCTCGAACTCCTGGGCGTCGACGAGCCGGCCCATCCGGTCGTACCCGAACACGAGCCGGTAGCGGCGCTTCACGTCGGTGGGGGTGGTCCGCTTGCTGGGCGGGAACCGGTCCTTGATCACCTTGAACACCACGTCGAACGACGGCAGCGCGAACACGGCCATGACGGTGCCGGCCGCGCCCCGGGACTGCTCGAACCGGGTGTTGGAGTGCTCCATGTGCCGGTACAGGGCGCGGAAGAGGTTGGTCTTGCCGTGCTGGGAGTACCCGAGCGACGTGTAGAGCTCGGCGACGGGCTTGACCGGCAGCATCGACTTGAGGAAGGCCACGACCGAGGCGGGGCGGGACGACAGCACGTGCATGTAGGAGCGGGCGTAGCTGAACAGCCGGCTGGCGGCGGGCTCGGTGAGGAGGGCGGCGTCGACGCGCACGCCCGAGTCGTCGTGGACGATGGGCAGGATGCAGGGCGATACCCGGTTGAGCCAGCGCAGCCGGCCGACGAGGTAGGCGCCCTTCTGGCGGTAGAACACCGGGTCGAGCATGTCGATGGCGTCGAGGTCGCGCCATGTGCCGTCGAGGTAGCCGTCGATGCGGCCGGCGACGAGCGCGGCGTCGCGGTCGAGGTCGGCGAAGTGCGGGCCCAGCGGGCTGCGTTCGAGGATGGCTGCGACCGCTTCGACGGTGGAGTCGTGCACGCTGATGCTGCTGTGCTCCGGCCCGGTGTCGTCGCTGGCGGGCAGGACGGTGGGGCCGAGCCAGAGGAACTCCAGTTCCCGGTCGAGGCCGACCACGTCGAACAGGCGCCGGGTGACTGAGTTGTAGAAGGTCTCGGCCAGCTCCAGGTCGCCCCGGTCGGAGAGGATCTCGACGTAGCGGCGCTGGGCGTCGATCCATGTGCTGCGGGCGCCGGTTTCCGGCAGTTGGGCCTGGCAGGCTTCGACGGTGTCGAGCACCGCGTCGGTGTGGAGGTTCAGGCGCTCGAAGGCGTCTTGGCGGTGTCCGTGCCAGTCGGCGGCGAGGAAGCGGCCCTCGGCTCGGGAGGTGACGGAGATGAAGTCGGCGTGGAAGGCCTCGAAGCGCTCATACAGGATGCGGGCCAGTGCCTCAGGGGTGCCCGGCGGGCTGTTCCCGACCACCGCGGGTATGCCTTTAGCCGTCCGCGGCAGTGGCGTCGTCGCGGCGAGCCAGCTCGTGCTCGCGTCTCACCTCGGCGAACACGAGCCGTAGGAGCTTCTCGCTGAAGGAGGGGTCGAGATCGACGGAGGCGGCCACCTCCCGCAGCCGGACGATCTGCTCCGCCTCGCGCTCGTGGTCCGCGGCCGGCAGCCCGACGCTGGCCTTGTAGACCCCGACCTGCCTGGTGATCTTGAACCTCTCCCCCAGCAGCTTCGCCAGCGAGGCGTCAATGTCGTCGATGCTCGACCGGAAGCCGGCCAGCGTCTCGTCCCCGGCACCAGCACTCACCACCAGCCAAGCTATCGCCAGCCACCGCAGCCGAGCACCCTCCAGCACCCTCGCGACCCGCTCGCCGCTGTCGAAGAGTCAAGCAGTCGCCAGCCACACCAACCGAGTGCCCGCTAGCGCCTTCGCGACCCGCTCGTCGCTGTCGAAGAGTCAGGCAATCGCCAGCCACACCAGCCGAGCGCCCGCTACGAGACAGCGAAGAGCCGCTCGGACCCGACCGCTCGGGCCACTGGTGGCGGATCGGGCCCGTGTGAGGGTCCGTGGCGGATGCGCTCGGGCGGCGCGATGGTGTACAGGCCGCGCCCATCGGGCACCTCGCGCCAGCCATGGTGATGAACCTTCTGATGGCAAATCCAGCACAGCAACATCATGTTGTCGATGTCGGTCCGCCCTCCTCGCGATACCGGCTCAACGTGGTGGCCGTCGCAGATCCACACATTGGCGTCACACCCGCCGCAGCCTCCGTAGCGGGCCCTCAACGCGTTCATCTGAGCTTTGGTGGCCAACCGCTTGGTATGTCCATGCCACAGCGGCACGCCCTTGTGGCTGAACACCACCCCCTTGATGGCGGCGTTGCAGAAGTACTCCTCCAGCACAGATGGACAAGCGTCGCCGGGCCCGCTGCCGCCGATAGACGCCCTCGGCGTCGTCGGGCCGTCGACGAGCCGCCCACCGGCCCGCCTCCCGCGCTAGCTGCTCAGGCGACAACACCGCAGCCTTCTGCAACAACTCCGAGGCCTGCTCCACCTCCTCGGCGCCGGTCCTCTCCGACGTGCCGGAAAGCACCTTGGCATTGGCAATGGAAATGTCACCGCTCTCCACCGCGTCACGCACCGAGGGCAGCGACTCCAGCTGCTTGGCCATCTTCACCTGCCCCGCGGCATTACGCCTCGACAACCCGACAGCCTGCGCCAGCACCCCTGCACCCGAATCGCCGTGACGCTCCCGGCCCGCCACCCCAGTAGCCGTATCAGCCTGCAGCACGGTCAGCTGCCCTCCGAAGGTCTTGCACTCCCCCAGCAACACCCGCAGATCCGAGGTCGGAGTAGCCGGATCGTTGGCCAGCCGGATCAACTCCGCCAACCCCTCCCGCACCCGTCGTGCCGTGTCGATGACCATGCACAGATCATGCCAGGAGGGTGTGACAATTATCAGTCTATTTCAATATAAACATGACTATTTTATGGATTTACTGTTATGAGTTGGTTGCGATGCGGTAGAGCTCCCCGATGAGATCGTCGTAGCGGCCGGTGGCCAGGGTGATGGCGTAGGCCGCGCCGATCGCGCCGCCAAACACGGCCACGGGCAGGCGGTCGAGGAACCGCTTGGTGGGGGGCAGGGCGTGGGGCAGCACGGCCAGCAGCAGGGCGGGCAGCAGCGCTCCCAGCATGTAGACGAGCATCAGACCGAGCGTGCGGACCGCCTCGGTGTCGGTGTTGTTGAGGATCTCGCCCAGTTGGGGGCCTACGCACGGCCGCCACAGCCATCCGGCCAGCGCGCCCGCCACTGCGCCGGCTCCCGTCGCCGACAGCGACAGCGGCCCCTTGGCGAAGTAGGCGATCACAAAGACCCCCGCGGCCAGGGCGGCGGCCAACGGCACGGCCCCGCCGCTCAGTTCGACGTCCCAGTGGCCGGCCACCCGAGCCCAGGTCAGCAGCGCGGCGCCGACCACGTACAACAGCGCCACCGTCAGCCGGGCCTTGCGGGCCACCAGCACCAGCGCCACCGCGGGCACGAGCATCACCAGGGTGCAGGCGACGCCGATGGCGTCCACTCCTTCCAGGAACGTCGCCATCGCGATCAGCCGGTCCAGTGCCTGACCGGCTCAGGCCTCGACCAGCAGTTGTTCGACCGTCTCGTACAGCTTCTGGTAGGTGGCCCGGCCGTCGCCGGTGCGGTCGAAGCGGATCTGGTTGTCGCCGTCGATCACGTACACGCGGGGCCAGTAGCCGATGTTGCCGGGCTGCCAGCGGTGGAAGTTGCGCTTGTCGGTGTCGAGGGCGATGGGCCAGATCACGCCGAGGTCGGCCGAGGCTTCGATGATGTTGTTCACGTCGGCCTCGTAGGAGAATTCGGGCGAGTGCACCCCCACGATCTCCACCCCCTGGTCGCGGAAGTCGGTGTAGAGCCGGCCGAGGGCGTCGAGGGTGTTCTTGCAGTTGCGGCATCCGAAGGTCCAGAACTGCACCACGGTGAGCTTGTTGGCCGCCCGGATCTCCTCCAGCGACGTGGCGTCGGTGTTGAGCCAGCCGTCGAGATTGGTGAGGGTGTCGGCCGTACCCAGCACCTCGATGGGCTCGGGAGGCACGGTGGTTGTAGCAACAGTGGTCTCGGGGGCAGCTGCCTCGGGAGCCTCGGTGACGGGGTCTGCCCGCTCGGTGCCGTCGACGGGGTCGGCGGCACCGGTGACCGCCGTCTCGGGGCCGGCAGCCGGGTCATCGCCGCCGTCGCCGCGCACCGCCGTCCAGACGATGGCAGCCAGCCCGGCCACCAGCACACCCAGCGCCAGATAGCGCACCATCGAGGACCTCATCGCACGAGGAAAGATACGCCGCCAGGGTTAGCAGGACGTGAGTGACCAGCACGCGGTCACCCCCACGGCCGGCCTCAGGCCCCGGAGTTGGGCCGAACAGGAGAACATGTATTATCTTGATATTGATTCAATAAGGTCGTATTCTATGAGTAGGAGCGACAAGGCGCTTGCTAGAGCCAAGAACAACCCGCACAATGTCAAGTGGAGCGAGCTGGAGGCACTGTGCAAGAGGTACTTCGGCAATCCGATTCGGACGAGAGGCAGTCACGTGATGTTCCAGCTTCCGTGGGACGACGACCCGTTGCTGAACATCCAGCCGCGTGGCAAGCAGGCCAAGCCGGAGCAGGTCAAGCAGGTGGTCAAAGCAATTGAGAGGCTGCTTGGTCAATGAAGCCGAATGACAGCTACCGGTACACCGTCCACTGGTCGGAAGAAGACGGGGAATGGGTAGGCCGTTGTGACGCCTTCCCGTCGCTCAGCTGGCTAGCCCCCGGCCGTGACGAGGCCCTGGCAGGCATCCGCGACTTGGTGGCGGAGGGCCGGGCGGCCTTGGAGGCACGAGGAAGGAAGGTTCCAGAGGCGGCCGCTGAGGCAACGCCTCGCCTCAGGGGAGGCTAGGGAGTCGAATGGCGGGCATGTGTTCGGCAGCCGCCTTCTACCGCTCCCCTAGTCCGATGACGGCTCTGCCGGATTCGCCGGCGCTCACCGGCATGCCGACGGCGCTCGACGACTTGCGCTCGGTGGTTCAGGGCTTGGTGCTGCACCGCGAGTGGGCGGCCGACTATGGCGTGGAGGCCGGCATGCTGCGGGTCGAGGAGCAGAACCTCCGGTCGGCCGCGGAGGTACTGGAGCGGGTCTTTGAGATCTCGCCGGAGCCGGCGACCACCGCCCGGGAGCCGGCCGATCGCGTGGTCGGCATCTGCTGGCACTTCGCGGTGCTCTACACCGCGCTGCTGAGGGCCCAGGGCTCGGCGGCGAGGGTGCGCTGCGGTTTCGCCGGCTACTTCGATGCGGCCAAGTGGTACGACCACTGGATCACGGAGCGCTGGGACGGCGACCGTTGGATCAGGGACGACCCCCAGATCGATGCTCGCCAGGCCGGGAGGCTGCATCTCGGCTTCGACCCGCACGACCAGCCGCCCGGGCGGTTCCTCACGGGCGGGGAGGCGTGGCTGGCGGCCCGGGCCGGCGAGGTCGACGCTGAGAGGTTCGGCATCTACGACATGTGGGGCATGGGGTTCCTGGCCGGCAACGTCGTCAAGGACTTCGCGTGCCTGAACAAGGTGGAGCTGCTCCCCTGGGACAGTTGGGGGATGCTGCGGGACCCCTACCGGCCGCCGCCCAGGAAGCACCTCGCGGTGCTCGACGAGATCGCAGAGCTAGCGGCGACCGATGACCTGGCCGCGATCCGGCACCGGTTCGGGAGCGACGAACGGTTGAGGGTGCCGCAAGAGATCGTCAGCTACACCGACGGCCAGCCGACGAGGGTGCAGTTGCCCGACCTGTCGGCCGCATCGGCGCCGTAGAGACCCAGGAGGCGGTAATCCCGCCGCGGGCTCCACCGGACCCGGAACCCTCCGTGAGCCTGTCCTTGGTGGACTTTGGCGAGCTCTGGTCAGTCCAGCAGGTGGGGGGCCAGGGTCCTCCATCCGTCGGCGGCGGTGTCGATGCTGTCGGCGAGAACCTGCACCCCGACGTGGTCGGCGCCCGCGTCGAAGTGCTCCGCGATGCGGGCGGCGATCTGCTCGGGGGTGCCCCACGCCACGATGGCGTCGACCAGGCGGTCCGAGGGGCCACCGCCGGGGCCGCCGTCGATGTCGGAGGGCTCGAAGCCGAGGCGGCGCAGGTTGTTGGTGTAGTTGGGGAGCCCGAGGTACAGCGCCATGTTCTTGCGGGCGAGGGCGCGCGCCGTGTCCGGGTCGGTGTCGAGTACGACCATCTGCTCGGGGTACAGCGCCGCGTCGGGGCCCATGACGTCGCGGGCGATGGCGGTGTGCTCGGGCGGCACGAAGTAGGGGTGCGCTCCGGCGGCGGCCTCAGCCGACAGGGCGAGCATCCTGGGGCCGAGCGCGGCGAGCACGATCTCGGGCAGTTCCTGGGGGCCGTGGGCCAGGAACAGCGCCTCCCGCATGCGGGCGAGGTAGGCGCGCATGTAGCTGAGCGGGCGCGAGTAGTCGTGGTTGCGGAGGTCCTCCACCAGGTTCTGGTGGCTGACCCCGAGTCCCAGCAGGAAGCGGCCCGGAAAGGCCTCCTCGACGGTTCGCTGGGCGTTGGCCATCGTCATCGGGTCGCGGGCGTAGATGTTGGCGATGCCGGTGGCGACCTTGATCGAGGAGGTCCCCTGGAGAAGCAGCGCAGACGTCACGAACGGGTCCCGCCCGACCGCCTCGGGGATCCAGATCGCTCTGTAGCCCATCCCCTCCACCTCGGCCGCCAGTTCGACCGCTCGAGACGACGGCACCTGATCGAGCAGCCCGGTCCAGATCCCGATCCGGCCCAGGTCGAGGTTGCCCATGGTCACGGCCGGCAACCTATCGCCAACCTAGATCTGTTCGACTAGCGACAGTGGGCAAACAATTGACCTAGCTTGGGTTGCCACCAACGGCAAGCCCACAGGAGTGCAACTGCCTGACCTGTCGGCTGCAGGCGGTCATCCCTGACGTATCACGTTTCGTGATACTCTTCTCCCGTGACCCGTGCGATCTCAGTGCGACTTGACGACGATGCCCTGCGGGCCCTCAGCCAGCTGGAGGCGCAGGGCCTTACGCAGTCGGAGGCGATCCGGTCGTCTCTGGTGCATGAGGCAGCTCGACTGCGGGCCCGCCAGGCGCTCGCCGCGGAAGTGTCCGCCCTGGAGGCTGACGAGGCCGACCGGGCTGAGATGGCTGCAGTCGCAAGCCTCATGGAGCAGCTGCGTGCGCCGGAGTGAGCCCAGCCCGGGCGACATGACTCCGGACCACCCGAGAGAGCTCCATGCGCCGGGGTGACGTCTACGAGCTGCGGCTTCCCCGCGGGGTGGGCCATGAACAGCACGGGCGCCGCTTCGGCGTGGTGGTGCAGTCCGACGCGCTGCTGCCTCGCTCGGTGGTGCTGGTGGCGCCGACCTCGACCAGCGCTCGACCGGCCTCGTTCCGGCCTGTCATCGAACTCGAAGGGCAGCCTACGACTGTGCTCGTCGAGCAGGTGGGCGCGGTCGACGTCACCCGCCTGGGCGACTTGGTCGGACATCTCCGCCCTGAGGACCAGTGGGGCATCGACACCGCCCTGAGCACGGCATTCGACCTGCGCTAGGGCAAGGCCGTGCCAGCCAAGCGGGCGCTAGAGCTGGTTCAGCCTCAACGGATCGACGCCGGTCCCGAAGCCGCCATGGTCAGCGCCTACGGGACTTGTCTCACCTCGTACACCAGGCTCACCGTGCCTGTCTTCTCGTATGTCCTTTGCTCCGTCAGCGTTAGCTCCACTCGCGTGGACAGGTCGGCAACGAGAGGAATGCCCCCGCCGAGCAGGATCGGGACTATCGAGACTTCCACCGTGTCTACGAGCCCTTCCTCGCAGAGGCTGCGGAACAGTTCCCCGCCGCCGAACAGCCAGACGTCTTTGCCCGGCTCCTCTCGTAGCGACAGCACAACGTCCTTCCAGTTGTCTCCGACGATCGTGACGTCCTCGTAGTCGTCCTGGCTCAGCGTCCGTGAGAACACGAACGTTCGGATGCCCGATTGTGCGGAGGCACCAGGGTCACCAGTCACTTCGAACGTTCGCCGGCCGAGCAGGAAAACATGGGTCCGCTGTTCGGCGAGTTGAGCGGACACATCGCGCGGAGTGGTCAGGAACCGACCGGGATGCCCCTGGCGACATACCTGGCACTATGTCCAGCAGCCGGCCCCGGCTGACGTCGACGATGTCGGTGGCCCAGGCCTTGGTCCGGCCCCGGCGCCACAGCATGCCCTGCCGGGGCCAGACGTGTTCATCTCTAGTCATGGTGTCCCCACGGCCTGACTGCGGTCTGGGGGCCCTCGTCTCACAAGTTGCAGCGCTAGAGCGGGTTGCGCCAGCGCAGTCCCGGGAAGCGTGCGAAGTCGCTGTCGTTGGAGTGGACCTCGGCCTGGTGCTCGATGGCCAGCGTGGCGATGTGGGCGTCGGTGACGAGGTTCCCCCCTACGCCGGCGGCGGCCAGCATGTTGCGGAAGATCTCGATGTGCTGGGCGCCCGGGTTCAGCGGCGTGACGCTGGGTGAGCGGAACCATTCGGCCATGAGGTCGACGGCGTGCTCGGGAGCGGCCGGGGTGTTCAGGACACCGGGGTGGGTGAGCAGCCGCACGAACCCTGCCGCCACGAGCCACGGAACCCCGACCCGCTCGGTTCCGTTCACCAGGTCTTCCCACCAGTGGCGCGCCGGCTCGTGCAGCGGCGCGCCGGTGCTGTGGGCGTAGACGAGAAGGTTCAGATCCGGGACGATCACTGCGGCGGCGAGTCCGCGAAGTCGGCGGCCTCGAGCGAGTCGTTGAGTTGGTTCAGCCGCAACGGATCGACGCCGGGCCGGAAGCCGCTGTCGTGGGGCCTGACCTGGTAGTCGTCGGGCTCCGCGTCTGCGAGCACCGGGGAAAGGCCTCGCCGCAGGGTGTCGTTGACGACCTGCTTGAACGGCTTGTCCGCGCGTCGGGCCTGCTCCTTGAGGGCGGCGGCCAAGTCATCGTCGAGAGTCAAGGTCGTTCGCATATAGACATCATAGCATCTCTACTAGATGATGATCTGATGCCTCGGCTGTGTCGGTGGAGTCCAAGGGGCGACGGCAGGTGCTGCCTTGTTGACAGCCCGGCGGAGGAGGTTGGTTTCACGCCGACGGGTATTGGGGGGTTGGTTCCCGGTGGAAGGGAGTCAAATGCCCGTCGAGACCTACACGCTCGGACCATGCTCAGCGACCATGTCAGCAGACGCGGACGTGAGCGCTACAGTCCGCTTCAGGTAGCCCTCAGTCCGACTCCGAGACGCGACACGAGCCGCCCCCGAGAGAGCAGCGCCGTGTCCCTTGCCTTGCCCAGTCCTGCCTTGCCCAGTCGTCACCGTGCCTGTGTTGTCGGGCTACCATGATGGTGAGGTAGCGTCCACGAAGCCAAGAGTCATACAGAAGCGTAAATCTGTTATACTCTGTTGTGTGACACAAGAGGTTGTAGTGCTTGCCACGCCGGGCGCTCTCCGTCGCTTCGTGCTCTACCTGCGTCGTCGCCGAAGATGGAACCAGGCTCAGCTAGCAACCGCCGTGGGGCGGTCCCAGCAGTGGGTATCCAAATTCGAGAGTGGGCGCACCGAAGCGTCTATGGGAGACGTGTTGACGGCATTGACAGCGTTGGGTGCGAACATCGCTGTGCGACCGGTGGACGCATCGCAGAGAGACGATTGGGCGCATGGCTAGAGGGACACGAGGCCTCTATGTGTTCTTGCACGGCGAGATGGTCGGCACCCTTGTGCTATTGCGGCGCGGTGCCATGCATCTCCATTTGGACCCCGACCGCAGCCCGTCAGCCACTCCGTTGTCGTTGGCTCTGACGGTGGGCCAGCCAAGAAGGCGTGACGTCACCGATTGGGTTGACGGGTTGCTGCCGGAGAATCCGCGCACCCGAGCGCGGTGGGCGCAGGAACTGGGAGCAGATTCACCGGCCCCGTTCGACCTGCTTTGCACCCGAGCAGGCCTTGATTGCAGCGGGGCGGTGCAGTTCTATCCACAATCGGTTGTTCCCGATCCGCGCGACCCGGACATAGAAGGCCTTGTGAAGCAAAGCGACGCCGAAGTGGCGCACATCCTGCGTCTCATCTCGCAAGATGCCGAGGGTGACTCAGCAGGAGGGCTGGGCATGCTGCGGTTGTCTCTTCCTGGTGCCCAGCCCAAGATGGCCATGAGGCTTACCGATGACGGATGGCACCTGCCCACCGGCTCGCTTGCTACGACTCACATTCTCAAGCCCCAACGCGGGCATCTCGCCCCGAGGCTGCGGGACTCGATTGCGGTGAACGAGCATCTGTGCCAGACAGCGGCTGCGGCGCTTGGGTTGGACGCGGCGCGTACCTCGTTGGAGATGTTTGAAGACGAGCCGTGCCTAGTGGTGGAGCGTTTCGACCGGGAGGCAGTGGGGGGCGAAGTGCGGCGATGCCACTTTGAGGACCTATGTCAAGCGTTCGGCGTGCCTACGGCCCGGAAATATCAAGAAGACGGCGGTCCCAGTCCCGAGGCCATCGTTGGTTTGCTGCGCGAAGAGAACCGCGACGGCATGGGCGCGTTCTTCTTGTCGGTGTACTGGAACTGGCTGATCGGCAACACCGACGGCCATTCCAAGAACTATGGACTGCTCCTGGACGGGCCACGCCCCCGGCTGGCCCCCCTGTACGACTTGAGTTCGTTGGCCCCGTACACGAATCCGGGAGAGGAGCTCGGCCCCCCTGCGATGCGCTTCGCCGGGACCACCCCCACCACGTTGGAGGGGTGGGAACAAACCGGAGCGCAGCTTGGGATTGACGTCACCGCCGATGCGCTCCGAGACATGGCAGAAGCGCTGCCCCAAGCGTTTGAAGACGCAGCGGCGCAATGCCCCGAGTGGGCGTCTGAGACGGCTCACAGGGTCTGTGAGGGGGTCGTGGATCACGCTCATAGAACGGTGATGGGCACCGGAGGCGCTGTGGCATCCCTCACGGGCGAGCGAGACGCATCACTGTTCGTCGCGGCCGAACCCCAAGAGATCGGGATATGCGGCAAGACGGTCAAACGCACAGGCAATCCCTGTCTGCTTCGTCCTAAGCACCGGGGCAAGTGCAGGTCAGTGCTGTGACCGGGGGCTGCGAGGTTGCATCGGCTGTCGATGTCGGAATGCTGATACGCCAAGCCCGGCAGGCGGCAGCGATGAGCCAACAGCAGCTCGCTGATCGGGTCGGCACCACCAGACAGTGTGTCATCCGGCTGGAGCAGGGCCGCAATGGCACGGCGCTGAGCACAGCGCTGATCGCGTTGGAGGAACTGGGGCTAGAGATGGTCGCACAACTTGACGCCGCCTGAACGGCCTGTAACACGAAGCGGAGCCGCCCTGAGAGCGGCCCGCTTCTTTCCGTGCCGTGTCTTGTCTCGCCACGCCCGGTCTCACCATGCCACGCCTGCCGGGTGCGGAGCTTCACGCTACCGAAGCTGACGTCTCATAGCTCCGGGTTTCACCGTCTGCGCCAAACCCCGGCTTCACGTCCGGGCCACCATGCGATGTCGGCGGTTGGCCCACGCTTCGGCGGTCGTGTCCGGCGATTACGGCTTCTTGGCCGGCCCCGCTCTATCGGTAGCGGTGCGAAGACTTGTGCCCTTCAGACAGGATGCACTGCTTGTGTGAGCGCTTGCCCTGGTGGGTGCAGCGCTTTCGTGTGACAGGACGGCCAGCGGGTTGCTGTGATGACGCCGCGGGGGCCAAACCACCAACCGGCGAAGCCTTGGAGTGTCTCGTCGGGGTCGCCATGTACGAGAGGTATGTGCAGTGGGGGGCTCGCTGCTTGATCTCCTTCGCCGTCAGCGCGACATACCGCGACGAGCGCAGCTTCTGGGGCAGTTCATCTATCGCTTGTTCCACAGCGGCCTCTGTCCGGTTGGCGAGTTCCTCGGCACGGTTCAGCGTCTCCTGCTGGGGCAAGCCCAACGCATCTGAGGTGCGCTCCCAGGCGGCTCGGTAGTCGGCCTTGTGGATGCTGTAGTCCCGCCCGATCTTCATCGCGAGTTTGAGTTGGCTCACGTCGGGGACATCTGGAGGGTTGATGAGGCGGCGGTAGGGCAGGATTGAACAGACGTCATAGAGAGGGGCAAGACGCACTTCGTTGCCGTCCAGCAACAAGCCGTAGTTCTTGGCGTGAGCGTCGGGACCAGCGATGATCCAGTTCCATATCAACGCATCTCTGAACAGTCTCACATCGGTGTCCGGGTCCGACGACTGGTTCCACAGCAGCCCAGCCACCTGTGCTACGTCGGGGCCACCGTCCTTCTGATACTTGCGAGCGGCTCGCAGGCCGAGCGCTTGGCAGATGTCTTCTTGATGGATGCGCTGATAGTCCCCGCCCGGCGTCGGCAGCCGGTCATAGCGGGTGACCAGCAGAGCGCGCGCGCCGCGCACCTTGATGCACTCGGTGACGGCGGTGTGGATGCCCAACAGGGCGGCTGCTCGTTGGCTTATGTGCTCGATCACGTCAGTGGCCGGGAATCTCGCGACGCCGGGCTTGAGGATGTGAGTAGTAGGCGACGCGTCGTAGGGCAGCCACCATCGGCTTCCGTCGTAGCGCAGGGCTGTCTTGGCTTGCGCTCCCCCGAGACTGAACGCGGCGTCGGTTGCGCCGTGAGACCAAGCAGCTTCATCCTTGCGCATCCTGCCGATCATGCGAGCAACCCCGCGTTGGCTGAGTTCCCGCACGCCACCCCCTCGGGCCAGCATCGCTTCGGTTTCTTCCACGGGGCAGAACTGCACAGCGCCAGCGCAGTCCCGTCCAACCGGTGAGGCGAGCAGGTCCATCGCCCGTGTGGTCGGCGTCTTGTGCTCCACCTGCCAACGCTCCCGCACCAGTTCATTGTCCGAGAGCAAGCCGTCCAACCACGCGCCGACCTCGTGCCGTCCCGGTTGAAGCGGGACCGACACCGATAGCGGGGTGGCGTCCGGCAAAGCCAGGTAGCCCGCGTCGTATTCGAAACCGGCTCGTGACGATGCCTCTGAACCGTCCGCGGCAGCGACTCCCGCGAAGCGGCCTGCCATCACAACGCTAAGTGCCACCATGGGGAGGTCTGTGCTGTGAGAGGTGGGTTGACAGGCTGAACTTCTCGGGGTCTGCCGCCACGACGGTCAAGGAACAGTCAAGGGCGCGCAGAAGCCGCATCACTGTTGCCGTTCCGGGGTTGGCCAGACCGGATTCGATGGTAGAGATTTGCGGGCGCGACACGCCAGCAGCGGCGCTCAGTTCCGCCTGGGTCATGCCTCTTGCGCGCCGTGCGGTGCGAACGGCTTGCCCCAGCCTCCCGCACGAGGTCACACCTTTGATATCGTTGAGTTGCTGCGCCATCACGGAACCTTGTCTCAGATAGCCGACATTCGCTTCGTAATGCATATTGTAGCGTATCTGTGACACAACCTTGCTGCGTTCACCGTCTGCGCCATACCCCTTGGTCGCGTCCGGGCCACCATGCGATGTCGGCGGTGGCCCACTGGTCGGTGTTGGCGGGGAGGTTGCTTCTTCGTTCGTAGCCAGCGGTGACGGCTTCCCGGCCGTTGAGAGCGTCCGAGTCGCAATCCTCTAGCAGGATGCTGAGATTTGGGAGTTCAGGGCGGTTGGGCTGTGTTTGGGGTCTGGTTGGGGGTGTTGTGGTGCTTTGGTCTGGGGTGTTGTGCGTTGGGGGCGGGGTTGTGGGGCTCGGCTCGGGTGTGTTGTCGGGGGTCGGGGCTGGCGGCGCCGGTTCGGGGTGGCCGTTCTGGGCGGCGGGTCGGGGCCGGTTCAGGGGGTGGGCGTGTCGAGTCGGGCTATGCGCACCAGGTTGTAGCTGGCGGCGGTGATGAGGAACCAGGCCCGGTTGCGTTGTCGTCCTTTGTGGCGGAGTTTGCGTCCTCCGGCGATGGTTTTGATCCATCCGAAGGGCTCCTCGACGCGTTTTCGGGCTTGCTGGGAGACGGCGTATCCGGCGTGGCGGGTGGTGCGCTCGTCGATCGCGGATCGGCGTCTGGTGGTGTTCTGGGCGACGTGGGGCGTGAATCCCGCCGCCCGGGCGTCGGCGACGAAGCCTCTGGTGTCGTAGTTGCGGTCGCCGCCGACGGTGCGGCGCCGGGCGCGTGGCGGGGCTCTGTTGAGCATCGCGGCGGCGGTGCCGCGCTCCGCGTGGCCGTCGGCTGTGGCGAGCTCGGCGTCGACGATGAGCCCGTTGCGGTTCTCGGTGAGCAGATGGCCCATGAAGCACAGCGTCGCGGCGGTTCCCGCGGACTTGCGGAACAGCCTCAGTGGGCTCTTTGTGAGTTGGCGTTTGCAGAGGTAGATGGGGGTGTCTGTAGTTGCAGTAACGGGGTACTTCCCAGATTCAGGTGGGGGGACTTCCCAAGCCCCCGGAGCCGCGTGGCTATGGCTGCGTGCACGCGCACCACGGTCCGGTGGCGCATGTGAGAGCGAGCAGGCACACGATGTGGAACAGCACGACGTACTCAGCCTCGCCGTAAGCCCCGAGTCCGTGTGCGAGTTTGTGGCGCAGTTGGAGAGAAAATCGGTCGGTTAGCGCCGACCGCAGGTAACGGCTGCGGGTCTCCCCCACCCAGGGAGCGATCTCAGCCAGCAGATCGGGCAGTCGCCGCATGTTGCCGGTATCTCGTGTTGGAGTTGTGGCAGGGCTACCGGCGGCAACGCAGACCGCGCGGGCTAGCGCTTCCACGGTGGGAAAGATGACAGCCACCGCGCTGGTGTAGTCACAAGCAGCCCACCGGCAGTACGAGACTGCGATGCGCTGCGCCACTTGCTCTGGCACTGCTCTGCACGAGAACGTCGCTGTGATCTGAGCCTCGTCAGGGCCGTAACGCTCATGCAGGCTGCGCAGCGTCCGCAAGCCGAGGCACTGCACGAAGGCGTCTATGTCGCCCGCGTCTGCCTGGCCTGCTGCGATCTCTGCGCGGTGTCTGTCGCCGGGCCGGTAGGTGGTGACACCGCCATGCTCGTCGAACAACGACAGCGAGCCCAGTGCAACCGCTAACGACTCCGGCGCGTCGATCCCGCTGATGGGGGTCGCGGACCCGAAGCGGCTCAGCGCCGCGGCGAGGCTGTCATCGCAGACGACATGCTGCACCCATTCATCCAGCTCAGCGGAGTCGATCTCCGCTGAGACTTCAATAGTGCGCCAGTCGGCGGCGGTGTCCGTGCCCTCGATCAGCGCCGTCAACCGCCGCTCCTCGTCGCGCAGCTTGGCGAGAACGGCCACCTCGCGTGCCTGGTTGAGGAAGTGCACACGCCTGAGCCCGGCTGCCAGGTCCGCTTCGGTCTCGAGTGCGGCGATCTGTTCGCGTTGATGGCGCTCACGCTCGACGGAGTCGCCGGCGACGAGCGCCGCGACTGCGCTGACAGCTGCCCGCAGGTGAGGGTCGCCGCAATATGCCTGCGCTGCAGCCTCGATGAGCGGATCGCAGTCATAGCCATTGGCGGCGAGCGTCCTGATGCTTCGGATGACGACTGCGGGCCGTTGCTTGGGGGCGGTCAACGCCTCGCCCGCGAGATTCGCCAACGCGATCAGGACACCAGCGGTGTCCTGGTTCGTTTCCGTGGCAATCTGAACGGCGCGACGCAGACCTGCTTCACGGTCCGCCAGTTCCAGTTGCGGGTCGATGGCTGAATCGATGTAGCTGTCGACGGCGATCTTGTGCCAAAGCGGAGGCCGGGCGGCGTCGCGGGCCCACAACAAATCGGCGAGACGGGCCCGCACTAGCGGGTGCAGGTCGTCGTCTACGGCGCCGCGCTGCCAGGTGGCCAGCACATTGTCGTCGCGTGTTTCGAGATGCGGTGGATAGATCAGCCACTGCTCGCCGTCGCGTAGTTCCACATCGGGGCTGTAAGGGCCACCAGTATCCGAGGTGACCGGTACGCCGAGCCTGTAGGCGCACGCCTCGGCGAGGTGCTTCCATGCAGCGTCTGTCGGTGACGCGTGGGCGAACTGGTTCAGATGGTCGTGCACATCATGGAGCCGCACGGAGCCGCCAGATGCGGCTATGTCGACGCAGGCGGCATTGATGGCTGCTGTGCATGCGGATGCGTTCGTCACGCTGTGCTCCTCTAAGACCGTCGCGGCGGTGCCAGAGACTTCGTCCTCTCGAAGGACCCGGCAGCCACGAAGGGCAAGATGATCGATGCTGAGGGGGCGTCAGCTGTCTTCTCAGGCACGAACACACAGCCCCGGCCGCGGCCGGGGCTGCTTGGCCTGGGGCTGCTCACCCCAGGGGGGTTCTGCGCCAACTATACCAGCACACGATGGCCCCATCGCGTCCGTGCCCCGCCGAAACGGGGCACGGTTCTGCGATTGCGGCAGAGGAGCAGAACTCACGGAACCGGATACGTCGGTCCTCTCCGCCGAAGCACAGACTACACACCGAGAGTCGGGGCACGCACACCGCACAACCTCGCCGGCCACGACGCGCTTGGCGACCTGCGTCATGTGGCAGACCCCCTGCAGCCGGGAGCAGGCAGAGCCCCGGTGCCTTCACGCAGCGGTTCCGAGAGTTGTCGCTCGCAGCGTCCGCAAACCCAAGCGGTTGCTCCAGGCATCGCCGCTGAGCCACGGGCGGACCCGCCTCCAGTCCTCAAGACGACGATCCGAATGTTGGCTAGCCTGCGAAACCGCTATGCCCGACACAGCCGTTCCACGCAAAGAACTCCCAGTAGCCGACCTCGATCTCGATTGCGAGAACCCTCGCCACGGTCCAGTCGCCAACCAGAGCATGGCGTTGGTGCGACTCATCGCGGACCAGCGCGACAAGATCGTCCGCATCGCTGTGGACATACACGACCATGGGCTCAGCCCAGCCCAACTGTTCATCGTCACCCCAGATGCAACCGGGCGGTTCATAGTCTTAGATGGCAACCGCCGTTTGGCGGCCTTGCGCATCCTGGCCGACCCAACACTGCTCCCCGCCGACTTGCACTCTTCTGCATTCACGAGGGCTACCGCCGAACCGGGGATCCATCCCAACGCCGTGATGTGTGCTGTAGTGCCGAACCGGGACGCAGCACGCCTTTGGCTCGACAGAACTCACAGTGGCCAGATGTTGGGCGTCGGTACAATCCCATGGTCATCCGCGGCGAAGCACCGCTTCAGCCCTAATCCATCTGTGCGCGGGCACACAGCTAGCGCCATCACTGTGCTTGACTGGCTTCGTCTTCGGCTAGAGGCTGACGATCCGGCTCGTGCGCATCTCGACACGGTCGAAAGCAACAGCGTCACCAACCTCGGGCGTCTGGCTGGCGACCCCGATATCCGGCGTCTCGTCGGCTTCGATTTCCAATCAGGCGCCATTGCTCTCAACGACGAGGCAAGTGCCGTCATTCGCCGTCTGCTGAGGATCATTGAGAACCTAGCCAGCGGAACCACTGTCACCCAACTCAAGAATAAGGGCGACCGTGCCGAATACGTAACCGAACTGTTGCAGCAAGACACCTATGAGACTCCAGAATCAAGTAGCCGTGATACTCAAGATGCCACTGACGACGAGACCGACGGCCGTACGAGTGACCGATCGACTGCCGCGACCGGAGATGACACGTCGGCCACTGGCACATCTGAGAAGACACGGCAGACTCAGACACCAGTTCATCCCTTCGCTGACATCGACATAACCCCCCTGCATCCGCGGATTCAACTGATCATGGCTGAGGTCCTCAAGCTCAACCACGACAGATTCCCGAACGCTACCGCTGTCCTGCTGCGCGCGATCATTGAACTCACCGTCACCGAGTACCTCCATTGCAAGGGCAACACGCCGGGACAGGACAAGAAGCTTCCGACGCGTATTCGAGAGACCATGAAGATGCTCGGAATTCCTGATAGCGATGCCCAGTTTCAGCCTCTACACACAAAGCTGAAGGAGCAGCACAGCATCATCTCCGTGCCCAACCTGCACCAGTACGTGCACAACGTCAACGCAGTGCCGGGAAAGTCCGACCTCAACAGCATCGCCTTCGCCTACAGGCCACTGCTTGAGAGGATCTGCTCGGACCTCCGCGCGCAACCTACCACTACGTGACACATCTCAGCCCGCTGCGATACCCCGGAGGCAAAGGACTCCTCCTTCGGTTCGTCCGTGAGATCGTGTTGCGCAATGCACCGTCGGAGACCATATACGTCGAGCCATTCGCCGGTGGCGCCGCGATCGCTCTTGGATTGCTGCGCAGCGGCGATGTCGAGCAGGCCATCATCGGCGACGCCGACCCCGCTATCGCGGCGTTCTGGAGAGCAGCGTTACAACACTCAGATGAACTCGCAGACCTCATCGACAACTGCCAAGTAACGATCGGCACATGGCACGAGCAAGCTCACGCTCTAGAGCACACCGACCCAAGCGACACGATCACACTGGGCTTCGCCGCGTTCTTCCTCAACCGCACCAACCGCTCAGGCATCCTGCGAGCCCGACCGATTGGAGGCCTCAACCAGGACGGTCCCTACAAGATCGACTGCCGATTCAACAAGCCCAACCTACTTCAACGCCTACGCGACATCGCTCGACTCGCGGACCGGATCACGGTGCATGGCAGCGACGGTGTCGCTCTGCTCGAACACCTCGCCCCCCGCTATTCCCAGGAAGCCTTCGTGTACGCCGACCCGCCCTACCTCACCAAGTCAACCGACCTCTACATCGACACGATGACGTACGCGAAGCACCAACAACTCGCCCAAGCGCTCACGGCAAGCTTCCGCAGGTGGATCATCAGCTACGACTGTGACGCCCGTGTCCCGGGCGATCTATACCCCACAAGCGAGATTCTCCAGTTCGACCTGCGTCACAGTGCGGGACGCCCGCACCGAGGAACAGAACTCATGGCCTTCTCCCCACACATCAATCCCGACTCTGCCGCACACCTTCTCAACTGTTCAGCCTGGCTGAGACGGCATTACATCACCTAACGGACTTCAGCATCTGGGACAGGTGGCCGAATAGATTGCTCTCATGCCTGCGAGCGACAAATCGGTGAGCCCTGTCGAGGTGCGCGCCCTGGAGCCGTACCGGATCTGGCTTCGCTACGACGACGGGGTCGAAGGCGAGGTGGATCTGTCGGACCTGGCCGGCGACGGCGTGTTCGTCGCCTGGCTGGACCACGAGTTCTTTTCGGCCGTGCGGCTCGGTTCCTGCGACTCGATCGTCTGGGGCGACGATCTCGACCTGTGCGGCGACGCGCTCTACATGGAGATCACCGGGATGACCCCCGAGGAGATGTTCCCGACATGGTTAGGCGATGCGGATGCCTGAGATCTGCCGCTTCTACGGCGTCGTGATCCGGATGTAGCTAGGAACCACCGGCAGCCCCGCTTCAACGCCCGGACACGGAGACGGTGAGGCCGTCGTGCAGATCGACGCTCTCTGGATCGCGGGAAGGGCTGGCTGCCGGCTAGGGCAGGCGTGGTAGTCAAGTGCAAGAAGTAGAACCGCCGCGAACTAGAGGAGGCTTGGCGTGACGTAGAACGCCACCAGAACCCCGGCGTGGCTAGCCAATCAGGCGACAAGTTGGAGTTTAGTGCGCAGGTATTCCATCCCTCGGTCGCCTTTGACCCTGTTGCAGTGCCCGCATAGCAACTGGAGGTTGCTGATATGATCCGTTCCGCCTTTGGCGACGGCGATGATGTGGTCCACTTCGAGATGTTGGGGTTTGAAGTGCTCGTTGCATCCGGCGCATGAGCCTCCTTGCTCGCCGTAGAGGGTCTTGCGATTGGAGGCGCTGTTGTAGGACAGCAGTTTGCCCAGGTCGGTGCGCTGGGGGATGTCGCTGCGGTGGACGATGTCGCGGAACAGTCCCTGCCGCTCCGAGATGCGATGCACGACCAGTTCGGCGGCCTTGGGGGAGATGTCGATGCCGATCCAGGAACGTTGCAGGTCGTCGGCGGCAACGAGAGTGGTGGCGCATCCGCAGAATGGGTCGAAAACGACGCCGCCGCGCTGGCAGGAAGTCTCGATGATGCGCGCGAGGAGCGGCAGCGGCTTCTGTGTCGGGTATCCAGTTCGCGCCTTTGCTGATGGAGCGATCGGCTGGATATCGGTGAGCACATCGTCCGGGTGCTTGCCCTTGGGGTTGAGCGACTGTTCGCCGTAGTCCCGGTCACCCCTGACGTTGCCGATGTGGTGCTCGAACCGCGCGACTGTCGCTTCGGCGTAGGGTTGGCGAGCTGGGTCTGGATCGAAGTATCGATCCGCACCGCCGTACCGCAGGATGATGTCGTGCCGCCGGGCGAAGTCTCGCTTGGGCGTTCCTGCCCCCCGGTAGTACCAGACGATCTCATTCAGGTACGTTTCCCGCCCGAACACTGCGTCCATTACGAGCTTGAGGTGGTGGCTCATGGTGGGATCGCAGTGCAGATACAGGCTCCCGCTGGGTTTGAGGATGCGTTGCATCTCCAGCAGCCTCACGGCCATGTAGGCGAGATAGGACTTGTCGGAATCTGTCATCGCTGCCAGCAGCACCCGGTAGAGCGTGGGGTGGCGGGCCTCCATCAGGTTGATCCACTCGGCGTCGATATCTGACAAGGTCCAGGTGTCTTTGAATGCCGCTCCCGCCGCCTGCGATCCGATGGGGGCGGCGTAATCGGTCTTGGAGTTGAACGGCGGGTCCAGGTAGATCAGGTCGACGGACGCGCTGTTCATGCCGCGCATCACGTGCAGGTTGTCACCGGTCCAGATCGTCTTGTCAGCCCAATTCTGCGGGGGGGGGGGGGGTTCACGCGCCCGCCTTCCGCGGGTCGTCGCTGTTGTCCTCAGATACTGGCGCGGTCGCTACGACAACGCGACCTGCGTTGTCGATGGCGCCTGAATCGATCTGTGGCTCCTCACCCAATAGGCACGCGGGCGGGTCAGGGTCAGACGTCATCGGGATTTCCTCGGGCCGCGGCGAGTCCAGAGACGCTATCGCCGCCCACGCATCCCCGTCCAGCGGTCAGGCTGCACAAAGTGCCGATGGCCGGACCGCATCCCGTGTCTTTGTGAAACCCCAGGTCAGAGACCCCTTCTTTGGCGTGTCATGTCCTATGCCGTCAGATCCGCGGCCTTCCCGCGTGGGGTATACGTAGCACCAACGCCAAGTGTGCACGATCAGCGGCACCCACCTCGTCGCAAACGTGGGGTGCCGCTGATCAACCTGAAAGGTTGCCGTGGACTCTACCCGACATTCGTCTACGCCAAGGGGCCACACAGGCCGCTCAGCGACTGATGCGGACCGGCGTGCCGACGAATCGCAGACGCCCGAGTGGCTCGATGAGACCCTGCAGGGCTGGTTGCCTTTGGGGCTGCGCGCCGCGAACTCCGCTTCGGTGGCGGCGGCGATGCCCCAGGTGCGGGTCTGGGTCAGCGCGATGCAACCCGACTCGCGCAGCCAAGCCCGGAGGCTGCTGTGGGCCGCGGCGGGTCTGGCCGTGTGGATCCACGAGAAGCTCGGCACGGCTGACCCGCGGATTGTTTGGCATCCCCGCAACATTGAGGCCTACATAGCCGCGGTCAGTGATGACCGGTCCCCGGGATGGCGCAACGCTGTCCGGTCGGCGCTTCGGCGCATGGGCCCGGTGATCAACCCCGACGACTGGTCCGACAAGCCGCAGCAGGTCGGACGAAGCAACATCTCTACGCCGTACCGGCGCGCCGATGAGGAGGCGTTCCGGCTGGCCACCACGATTCGGGGCCGCGGCAACTCAGCGGAGTGGCTGTGGGTGCCCGCCGGGTCTCTTGGCGCGGGTATGACCGGACCGCAACTGGCCGCCGCCGGGCCGAGCGACCTGGTCGATCTCGACGACGGCCGCCTCGGCGTGCGGCTGAAGGGACCCCACGCCCGGCTGGTGCCGATCCGCAAGGACTACACCGGCCTCGCGGCCGCAGCGCAGGCCGTGTGCCGAGGCGTCACGTTTGTGCCCGGTTCACAACCGCGGTCGGTCTATGCCCTCGCGGAGCAGCTCCGAGTCAAGGGCCTCGGGAGCCTGTCGCTGAGACGTGCTAGGGCCACATGGCTGCTGGCTCACTTGGTCGCCGGTACGCCTCTGGGGGCTCTTCGGGTCATTGCGGGACCCATCGCCGGCGACACGCTCACCGCGCTGTTGCGTGAAGCCGCGGACACGCTCTCGCCCCAAGACGCCGCCGCGCAGGGACTGGGGGCATGACCAGCCGAAAGCGCGCCGCGCGGCGCCGCAGCGACCGCCACGCCGGTCGCAAGCCCACCGCGGAACAATTCGCGGAGCTCAACGCGAACCGCGAGCTCCCCACGGGCATGTCGTCGACGGCCTCCAAGCTGCCTGTGTGGGAACCGAAGGTCAGCGAGGCGCTCCGCGAGGTCGTCGCCGACAGCGGCCTCGTCGGGCCTCTGGAGTTGCGGCTGCGCACCCATCCTGGACCCAAGTCGGATCTGCGAATCGACACGATGCTGGTGTTGATGCTGCTGGCCAACTGGAACAAGTGCTCGTACGTGCAGATGGACATCTGTGCCGTCGCGGGTTGGCTTCCGGCCGAGTTCGCCTTCGAGCTTGGTCTGTGTCACGCCGGCGGCTGGAGCCTCGCGGGCTATTTCGCCTTGCGCGGGCAGTTGCTGCGACTCGAGGAGGCGCTGCGTGACAGCTGGGAGGTAGACGGAGTCACCTACGACATCGACTGGTTCTCCAAGAGCCTGATCGCGGCCACTGTCCCACCGGAGATCGCCGCTGTGATCGAGGCGATAGCGGTGGATCTGACCGCGTTCCCGACATGGGCTGTCTGTCGAGAGTTCATCTCACAAGCCGACGCCGAAAGAGCGATCCGTCAGGCCTACATCGACAAGCTTCCAGACGGCGCGCCGGTGCCCAGACTCGACATGACATCGCCACAAGCCCGTGCGATCGCGGCAGAACTCGGCATGACGCTCGGCCCAGATGGGCTCGTCGTCCGCTGCCTCGACCTCGACGCCCGCGCAGGGCACCGAACCGCTACCAGCAAACAGACGGCACAAGAGTTCACAGGTTTTGATGTGGCAACAGCGAATGCCGCCAGGTTCACCTACTGGGCCGGCAACCCCCTCGATGCATCCATCGGACCCGAGATTCCCGCCTACATCCTTTCTGTGCAAACAGCGCCAGCCAACACGAACCCCGGCCCCAGATGCAAGATGGTCACGGATTGGGCGCGCGAGATCAGCCCGAACATAACCGAAGTGACCGCCGACCAGGGCGTGACCCAAAAGACCGAGACGTTCGTGGTCCCCGCGCGCAAGGACCGCCTGGAGCTCCACATGCGCGTCTCTGACCATGAGAGGGTCGTGCAGATCGGCGCCCGTCGAGAGACCGCTTTCGACATCGGCGGCACCTTCTACCACCATTGGATGCCCCAGCACCTGCGGGACCTGCCACCCAAGCCGCAGACAGCCCAAGAGGAAGAGCAGTTCAATCAACTCCTGCTGGAACGTAACAACTGGGCCTACCAGCGAACGCACTTCTACACCGACGGCCGCATGCGATTCATTTGCCCATTCCATGCCGGGAAGCTGATCGGAGAGGGCCTGCCGAAGCCCAAGCACGTTAGCCCCGAGGCTCTCGTCGTCCCCATCCCCGACGGCGCCACCAAGTGCTGCGCAGGAGCCGCCATTCTTGAGCCAGAGGAACTGGGCCGATACCACCGTCCGCCCCAGGGCACACCCGCCCACCAGATCGTGAATGCCTACCGCAACGCCTCGGAGAGCCCTTACGGCACAATGAAGGACAGAGGCGGCTTCGACGCCAAGAGCTGCAGAAGGTTCGGACTGGTGCCCCACGCGCTCGCCGCGATCCTCGCCTCAGCGGTGCACAACATCCAAATCACCATGAACCGCGAGATGGCGAACAATCGTCCACCGCGCCGTAGACACACCACTTCCCGCAGGAAGCAAACCAAGTCCCTCACACGTCGCGGGCCGGCAAGCCACGACTTCAACACGGCAATCGACTCCACACCCGATCAAGAACGCTCCAGCAGCAACAGTGCTCCTCCGCCACACAACCCCGACAGCGACTGTCAGCCGTTCTTCACCACCGAAACACCGCCTCGAGGGCCGCCCTAAGACACGGAAACCTCTTCAGCGAAGCTGACGGTTCAAGACCGTCAGCTTTGCCGCGCTCGTGAAGCCCCAGTTGGGGCCCATTCCGGACTACAGCCGCGCCCAAGTGACAGTCAGCGGCAATCGCTGAGGCTCCAGAGCAGCCGAAACAGCCCAACAAGGGCCGTTGCGGCGACAACTGGCAAAGACAAGCCGCTCCAACACGCAAACACCCCTCAGTGGGCCGTAGGGGATTTGAACCTCTGACCTCCTGCGTGTCGAGCAGGCGCTCTAACCAGGCTGAGCTAACGGCCCCGAGCCACGCAGGGTAGCAGGCGCCACTCGCCTCGGAACTCGGGACTCGATCCGGCAACTGCCGGCCCTCAGATACAGCAGGCTAGACCAGCGCGCCCAGAGGAACGGCGGCGATCCGGTCGTCGATGCGGAAGGCGGCGGCACCAGGGTGGACCACCAGCCCGGCCCGGAAGACGTCGCCGAGCCGGTCACGCAGAGCCGACAACTGCCGGATGTCGCCGCGGCCGACCGACTCGGCCGGCTTGGCCTCGAAGGCCAGTATCCCGCCGTCGGGGAGGTCGGCGACAAGGTCGATCTCGTGGTCGCCGCCGGCCGAGCGCAGGTGACCGAAGCACCACGACAGTCCGAGCGCGTCGGCTGCGGCGCGGATCTGGCCCACCACGGCGCTCTCGAACAACTCCCCCAGGCGGGTCCGGCGCCCGCGCAACACTTCCGCCGTCTCGTGGTGGTCGGCGGCCGCCAGTGCCGGGTCGACAAGGTGCCGCTTGGGTCGCCGCGTGAGCCGCTTGAGCCGGTTGTGAGACCATCCGGGGAGCTCCTCGATCAACCCGAGGCGGCTAAGCAGGTCGTGGTATGCCTCGCCGGTGGCCTTGGCCACGCCCGCCGCGTGGTGGATGGTGGCGTGCTCGGCGGTTGTGCCGACCACCGCTCCGTAGGCCCGCAGATAGTTGCGAAGCTTGCTGGGGTTTCGCACAGTCGAGGTGATCTCGGCCAGGTCCCGGGCCACCGCCAGGTCCAGGTAGGCCCGGAGCGCCTCGTGGTGATCGGCCTCGCCCAATCCCAGGTAGCCGGGCAATCCCGACTCCACCGTCGGGGCGACCTGCTCGGCCGGCGACAGCGGCGACCGGGCGCCCCGCACCGCCTCGATGCCGTGATCAGCGAGACTCTCCAATCCCGCCGCAGGGAGCTCGCCCCGCCTCTCCGACAGCGTCATGGGCCGCAGCCGCAGCGGCAGTATCCGGCCCGCGCCGGTATGGACGTCGGCAGTGACGGCGGCGCGGGATGAGCCGCTGAGGATGAACCGACCCGGCGACCGGTCGCTGTCGACCATGCGCCGCACGGCGTCCCACACCTCCGGGACTCGCTGCCACTCGTCAATGAGCACGGGGCTCGGCAACGGCGCACACACCGCCTCGGGATCGTTGGCCATCTGCTCGGCGGTGGGCGGATGGTCCAAACGGAGCGTCGCCGCCGCGAGCTGCTGGGCGGTGCTGGTCTTGCCCGCGCCGCGCACGCCCTCGACCAGGCAGGCCGGATGGACCTCGAGCAGGCGGGCCAGGCGCGCATCGATGTGGCGACGCAGATAGCTCATTACAGAAAAGGATAGTAGACAATCCACACTGTGGATAGCCTATTCCTCTAAACCACCCTCACTCGGGGCTCAGAAGGGGAAGGTCGGGCGTTACTCGCCTCGGAACTCGGGCGTTCTGCGCTCGGCCATGGCCCGGGTTCCCTCGGCGAAGTCGGCCGTGTGCTGGAGGCGGTCCTGCTCGGCGTGCTCGTGGAACGTGGCCGCCTCCACCTGATCGGCCAGATCGCCACGCAGCGTGGCCCGGATCGACCGCACCGCCAGCGGCGCCGACATCGCGATCTCGCGAGCTATCCCCCGCGCCGCGTCCCGGAGGTCGTCCCGATGGGCCAGGCCGTCGGCCAGACCGAGATTGGCCGCCTCCTCCCCCGGCACGCGCCGGCCCGTGTAGAGCAGGTCGGCGGCCACTTGCGGGCCCACCAGTCGGGGCAGGGTCACGCTCAGGCCGAAGCCTTGATGGAACCCGAGGCGGGCGAAGTTGGCGCTGAATCGGGCCTCGGGGGCGGCTATCCGGAAATCGGCCGCCAGGGCCAGGCCCAGGCCGCCGCCCACTGCCGCGCCGTGCACGGCGGCCACCATCGGCGTGTAGGTGCGGAAGATGCGGACCGCGGCCGCGTACAGGTCCTCGGTGGTGTAGCGGGCGCCCTCGGGCGAGAAGTCGGCTCCGGCGCAGAAGTGCTTGCCCTGCGCGCAGAGCACCGCGGCCCGGCAGCGGGGGTCGTCGTCCAGCGACTGCAACCCGTCGGCGATCCCGTTGATCATCTCGAGTGAGAAGAAGTTGTTGGGCGGGCGCCGCAGCTCGATAGTTGCCACGTAGTCGTCGCCGATCTCGATCGCCACCGGGTCAGTCATCGGGCAGACGCTACCAATGGCCTCGGGAACCTGGGGCGCTGATATAGCGTCCAATGGCCATGACAAAGATACTCAGACTCCTTGTCCTCGTCTCCTGCTTGGCCGCGGCGTGCGCTACCTCGGATACGCCTGCGACAGTCCAGGAGCCGGTGGCAGACATCGACACCGCGGCGGATGCGGGCGCGGCGTCCCCCGACACCACGACCACCCTCCCCGAGCCAGCGGCCGATCCGGGTGACGACGAAGATGCGGGCGCGGCGTCCCCCGACACCACCACAACCTCGGTTCCCGAGCCGGTGGCCGACATCGACCCCACCGACGACCCAGACATCCAACCGTCCACGACCGCGACAGCCCCAGAGCCGGTCGGCGACAGCGACGTCGGCGAAGGCCCGGAAACCACAACCAGCACCACTACGACCACCACAGCCCCGACAACCAGCACCACTACGACCACCACTCCCCCAACAACGACAACCACCACCGCACCCCCAACCACGACCACCACTACCCCGCCGGATCCGGTGGCTGATCGGCTGTCGGCCGATCCCGACGCCCCGGCTGGCGACTGGGTGGCCGGAGTCAACGCCGCCGGATGGGGCTTCCACCGGCACTTGGAGGGCAACGCCGTCTCCAGCCCGATGAGCATCGGGATGGCCTTCAGCTTGAGCAGGGCCGGGGCGTCGGCCGACTCCGGGGCGGCCCTCGACGACGTCTTCGGGTTCCCCGAGGCCGGCGCCGACAGTGCGGCCAACGCCGTCGACCTCAGGCTGGCCAAGGCGTCGATGGAACCCACCACCCTGGAGGTGGCCAACCGCCTGTTCCCCGACGACGGATTCTCGCTGCTGCCCGGCTTCCTCGCCACGGCCGCCCGCCAGTACGGAGCGGACCTCCAGCCGGTCGACACCTCTGACGGCGCGTCGGCCGCGGCCGCCATCAACCGGTGGGTGTCGGAGCGCACCCGGGGACTCATCCCCACCATCGTCGACGCCGGCGCGGTCCAGAACCAGAAGCTGGTCCTCGTGAACACGGTGTACCTGAAGGCCGACTGGGCCGAGCCGTTCCTGCCCGACTTCACCAGCGACGGCCCGTTCACCGCCGGCGCCGACCAGTCGGTGATGGTGCCGCTCATGCGAGACCGGGTGCCGTTGCCTCGCCGCTTTGTGCGGCTGGAGGGCGCCGACGCGGTCGAGCTCCCCTACCAAGGCGACGACCTGGCCATGTGGCTGGTCGTGCCCCACGACCCGGCCGGGCTCGCCGCCGTCGAGGAATCGCTCGACGCCGACGCCTTGACCGGACTGGCGAGAGCCGCCCAGACCGGCCTCGTCGACGTCACCATGCCCAAATGGGAGCAGACCCTGCCGCCCACCGACCTGTTCGAGTGGCTGTGCCCGCTGGGGTTCTGCGCCGGGGCCGGCTTCGAGGGCATCGCCCCCGGGATCTTCCTGTCGGCCGCACTCCACGGCGCCAAGGTGATCGTCGACGAGAAGGGCACCGAGGCAGCCGCGGCCACCGCCGGGATGTTCCCGACGTCCATGCCGCCCCCGCCCGACCTCAAGATCGTCGCCGACCGGCCCTTCCTGTGGGCCATCGTCCACCAAGACACCGGCGCCCTCCTGTTCGTGGGCCGTCTCGTCAACCCGGCCGGGTAGCACTCACAGCGAGACTCCGAGCCCCGAGATACGCCGAGCGAACCGGCTAGCTCTGCTGGGCAGGTTGCCGGCAACCCTATAATCGACTATCGTCGATGGTCGATGAATGGACCTCCGCAGAACCCGATCCGACCGGCGCTCCCCCCCGACGACGCCGACGAGTACGCCAGCTGGTTCCGATGCCTGTCCGACGGGACGAGGCTGCTGGTGCTCAATGCGGTGGCCAGCGCCGAACGGGCCATGACGGTCGGAGAGATCGTCGACCGCGTCGGCGTGGGCCAGTCCACTGTCTCGCACCATCTGCGCGTGCTGGCCGAGGAGTGCTTCGTCCACATGCAGGCCGACAGCACTCGGACCCTCGTCACCGTGAACCCCGACTGCCTGCAGGCGCTGCCCGAGGCGGCTGCCCGGATAATGGGCGCCGATCCCCCATGACCTCGCTGCCAGGGGCGGCTGTCCTGGTCGCGGAGATGGTCGCGCTGCTTTTGGCGGTCACGTTCGGGGTGGCGCTGCTGCAACGACGGCTGGGCGACGCCACCATCCGGCGATGGATGGGCGGGCCGCCCCGCCGGGCCGCGCTCAAGGGCATAGCGGTCGGCTTCGTCACGCCGTTCTGCACCTATTCGGCCATACCGGTCCTCGTCGGCATGCGCCAGGCCGGGGTAAGGCCCGCGGGATACGCCGCCTTCATCTTCGCCGCGCCGGTGGTCGACCCGGTGCTGGTCGGCGCCTTGGCCATCATCATCGGCCCCGCGGGAGCGGCCGTCTACGTCACCACCGCCTTCGCGGCAGCCTTCACGCTGGCTCTCATCGTCGACACGGTCGACGTCGCCCCGCACCTCAAGCCGGTCCCGGCGCTGGTCGGGCAGCCCGCCCCGCCAACACGCCCCACGGTGCCGCAGATTCCGTCGCCGCCGGCGAGCTGCTCATCACCGGAGGAAGCCCTGTGGGCCGGATGGCGAACCGAATCGCGAGCCGCGTGGCGCCGGGCTGTGGCGCTGCTGAGGAGCATGGCCTGGCTCATCGCAGTAGGCGTCGGCTTGGGACTGGCCATCGGCCTGCTCGTCCCCACCGGCGCCCTCGCCAGCATCGTCGGCGCCCACAACCCGCTGGCCGTCCCCGCGGCCGCGGCCGCAGGCGTCCCGCTCTACTTCGGCACCGAGCTCTTCATTCCCATCGGCGACGCCCTCCACGCCAAGGGAGCGGGCACCGGCGCCATCGTGGCTCTGGTCATAGCGGGAGCCGGCGCCAACATCCCCGAGTTCGCCCTGCTCACCCAGATCGCCCGGGGCCGGGTCGTCGCTGCGTTCTTCGCCTACGTGTTCGTCGTGGCCGCATCCGCCGGCCTGCTCACCGACTTGATCCTGTAGAACATCCAGCGATGCCGATCGGCCGGTCGGCACCGATGACCCCCGCAAAGCAGACCACCGAGGACGCCCGATGGCGAATGCCCGCAAGCAGACGAAGAAGAAGATCGACAACGAGGCGGCCGTGCTGGAGAAGGTCGCGGCGATGCCCGAGCCCTACCGAGCCATAGGCGAGCGGATCCACGAACTCATCCTCGAGAGCGCACCGGAACTCGACGCCCGGCCGTGGTACGGGATGCCGGGCTACGCGAAGGGCTCCGGCCCGGTCTTGTGCTTCTTCCGGCTGGACGACTACATGACCTTCGGTCTCACCGAGAAGGCCGGCTTCGAGATGGAGGACGGCGCGCCCGACCAGCTCATGGAGTGCGCGTGGTTCCTCACCTCGCTCGACGACGCCACTGAGGCCAAGCTCGCGTCCATAGTCCGCAAGGCCGTGCGCTGAAGGGTGACGGCGCCGTTGTAGAGCCTCCCGGAGGCCTCCCCGCCGAAGGCCACCACCTTCGAGGCCACGATCTCCACCCCCGCGGAGTTGAACTCCGAGCCGTAGTAGTGCACGTCGCCGGGCTGGTAGCCCTGGTTGACCATCTCGGTGACGAACCCCGGCAGAGAGACGGCGTTGAGCATGTTGAAGACCACGTCCACGCCGCCGGCGAGCATCCGCTGCACGGTCTCCTGCATGCCGACCATGCAGAAGCTGCCGCCCTGCCAGCCGATCTGGTCGAACACGGCCACCTCCACGCCGTTGGCCTCCAACACGTCCACCAGCCCCACCTCGATCGGTTCCCGGACTCCGTCGCCTCGGGCTCGGCGGCAGGCACCGGGGCGGAGTCGGGACCTCGCCGCCGCACGCCGCAGCCACGAGGACCCCGGACACCAGTAGCGCCAAGCACCTATGCCCTCGTGATCTCACCACGAACCCAGGCCCAGGTCTCCGTTCAGTCACGCTCGGCTGTGCAGCCGTAGACCCCGAGGGCTTGTTCAAGCCAATGGCGTGCTGCTCTATCGGCGAGAACAGGCTGTCTCGCTCACATCGCGAGCGTGCGGCCATCTGCGTGGCCGCAACCGCGAGAGCGGAACTGCTAGGTTCCCGGTCGACGCCCCCCGAAGGGAGAAGACCCATGTCAGACGCCCATGGCGCCAGCGTGTCCGAAGGTGCCGGCTATGCCGCGAGGCTCGATGTCGAGTATCCCGAGGCCGGGCTCAACCGGATAACCACGCTGTTCCGGATCATCCTCGTCATTCCCATCGCGATCGTGGCGGGTCTGGTCAGTGGTTCCATCGCCAGCAGTTGGCCGGGCGAGACGAACTACGCGGCGGTTCTTGCAAGCGGCTCCCTGTTCGGGCCGACACTGCTGATGATCCTGTTCCGGCAGAAGTACCCCCGCTGGTGGTTCGACTGGAACCTCGAGCTGGCTCGGTTCACCGCCCGCGTCTATGCCTACCTGTCAATGATGCGCGACGAGTACCCCTCGACCGACGAGCACCAGGCCGTTCATCTGGAGCTGGACTATCCCGACGCGGCCCGGGACCTGAACCGCTGGCTGCCGCTGGTCAAGTGGCTGCTGGCCATCCCGCACTACATCGTGCTGGCCGTGCTGGGAGTGGCCGCGTTCATATGCGTGGTGATCGCATGGATCGCCGTCATCTTCACCGGGCGCTACCCCCGGGGATTGTTCGACTTCGTGCTGGGCGTGCACCGCTGGAGCGTGCGCGTCACGGCCTACATGTGGCTGCTCATCACCGACAAGTACCCACCGTTCTCACTGAAGTAACCCAGCCAGTCATCAGCGGCGCCGACCGCCCATTCGCCGCGGGGGACCGCTGACCGGTGGCGATGCCGTCCCGCACCCCACGATCCGGTCGCAGGAGGGCCTCGGGTCCCATCTCGTCGACCGAGCGGATCTCCTCGCTTGACGCGGTCCGGGGAGTGGCCGTGCTCGGCATCCTGCCCATGAACGCGTTGTCCTTCGGCCTGGCACCGGCCGCCTACTTCAACGTCTCCGCCGACGGGATCCGTCAACCCTTCGACTGGGTCGCCGGCGTGGCGACCATGATCTTCATCAACCAGAAGATGATGGCGCTGTTCTCGCTGCTGTTCGGCGTGGGTGTCGTCGTCTTCGCCGATCGGGCCCAGGCCAAGGGTCGCCGGGTCGTGTGGCTGAGCCTGTGGCGCTTCGTGCTGCTGCTCGTTGTCGGTATCGCCCACACCGCCGTGTGGGAGGGCGACGTCTTGATCCTCTACGCCGTGTGCGCGCCGATCGTGCTCCTGGTCCGCAAGCTCCCCGCGGGCCTGCTGATTGGCTCGGGGGTGGCGCTGGCCCTGGCGGGCAGCATCACAGCGCCCCTGTTCCAGAACACCGTGGGTGCCGACGGAACCGGTCTCGGCGAGTACTGGTTCACCGACTTTGGTGACAAGTCGGACGCGGTCTCGGGCTGGTTCTTCCTGGACGTGGGTGGACGAGCCCTGGGTCTGATGCTGATAGGCGTTGCTCTGTTCCGGCTCGCCATCGTGCAGGGGCAGCGAGACGACTGGTACTACCGGCGCATGGCCGCGTGGGGCCTCGTGGCGGGAGCGACGGTCACCGCAGCCGAGTTCGTGTTCCGGATCGCGAACGGCTGGTCACCGGACTACGCGCTCACGGGACACATCCTCACCGGCTTGGGGACGATCCCCATGGCCCTCGGCTACATGGCGCTGATCATCATTTGGAACCGGCGGGACCGCCACCACATCGAGCGATTCCGCAACGTCGGCAAGATGGCGCTCACCAACTACCTCACCCAGACCGTCCTCGGCGTCACCATGCTCACGTTGTGGTGGGACGACGTCAACCTCAGCCGCACCATGATCGCTGTGTGGATCCTGGGCGTCTGGGGGCTGCAGCTCTGGTGGTCGACGTGGTGGATGGCCCGGTTCCGGTACGGGCCATTCGAATGGGCATGGCGCTGCGCGACCTACCGCACATGGCAGCCGTTGGGGGGCGTCCACTCCAACTCCGCGTTCAATGCATCGGCCAAGCACAGAAGCTCGCCCACGCCGCCCTTCGCCTCAGTCAAGGCCACCCTGGATCACCTCCTTCCTCGCACGGCAATCCGAGCATAGAAGCCCTCTGCGACACGGCCGGGAATTCGCGAATTTGGTAGCCAACGCTGGAAGGTAGATCTGGATCTGGAATTGACCTCGGGAAATTCGCTGACCTCAGTCGATGAGGCACCCTAGAGGGGGTACTCCCCAACTTTCCTAAGGGGGACTCCCTAACTTCCTGGGCTCCGATTCGCGTTGTAGGAGGTCAGAGTGGGTGCCCGGCTGATGACTGGACGGTGATTGGAGCTCACAACAAGCGCCGCTGGTCTGTTGAAGAGCAGTCTCGACGTCCTAGCACTCCACACAGTGTCTGCGAACTGGTGTTCGGCTATGCTGTTGACGACAAGGAGGCGACCTGTGTCCACGGACAGATTCGAGACAGCCCGCAAGAACTCCCAGAAGCGCCTCTACGTAGCCGCCCAGTCCGTCGAGTCCGAGGCTGAGGCGATCAAGGCGCAGATGGCCTCTCAAGCCGAACAGGCCCTGGGGGAAGCGATCTCGGACACGGAGGAGGCGCTGTCTGCGCTGAGACAACAGGCTGTTTCGGATGTCGAGGAGGTAGATCGTCATCTGAGCAAGTCGAAGGAGCTCCTAGAGAATCTCCGTGAAGTTCACCGGGTGTCCACCGAAACGGCGCTGGGCGGGTCGCACGATGAGACAGCACTAGCTGAGCGGATGGCCGCACAGCAGTGGCACAAGAGATCGATCGTGTACCGCTGGTGAACCGTGGTCGCTGCTATCGGCTCGGGGGTCTTCAACGCGCTGGTCCCTGCGGAAGGCTGGGAGTGGGCGCTGCGCAGCCCGTTCGGTGCTGGGGTCGCGTTTCTTGCCTGGGTGGCGAAGTACGCGTCGGACCAGGGAGATGACCATCGCACGGCCTCGCTGATCTTCAAGCACCAGTCTTTGGCGTTTCTGTCGTTGGGCCGCTTCGCGCAGAACCTGGCAGACGAGGAGATCGTGGGACCATCACACGGGGAGCAGGCCAACCCCGCCCAACAGTTCCTGGGCGATGTCTCAAAGCCCCTGTTCACAGAACAGATCGAGGCTCTTGTGGAGCGCAGCGGGCCCAAGCGCGAGCGCTCAGGCTGGCATCGCCGCGAGAACCATTCGCCCGGGGGCTCCTGATATGGGCGACGCTCATCGCGTTGTCGGAACTTGATCTCGGTCTCGCTGCTGGCGCTAGGCCTTCCTCGGCTGGACGCTCAGCGTGTCGCGTGGTCGCTCAGGTCCGCTCAGCCATGGTCAAGCGCGGCCGCGGCCACGGTCCGCTGCCGTGTCACACCTGTGCTGTAGGTTCTGAGGTGCTGGAGTCCTGATCGTCATCGTCGAGTCTTCGATGCGTGATGGCAGCTGTCTGAGATTATCCGAGTGTTCCTGAGTATCTCAGGGTCAGTGTGAGTGATCTCTACGGGTCGGTGGGCATCTAGCACCGAGGGCATCCGCTGAAGGACCGCTCCTGACAGACAACGAAATGAGCGACAGGTTGGAGGTATCACGAAGATGAAGAGAACGGAACTGCCTGATCAGGGCTTGGTGTTCTGGCCGGTGGGCGCCGGCGATAGTACGACCGTGCTGGTCAATCGCGACATCATCATCCAGGTCGACCTCAACCATCTTGAGGCGGCGAAGAGCGACGACGACCCGCGGTGGCCGGTCGTAGACGAACTGGTCGAGTGCCTGCCGTTGATGAACGGCAAGCGCTATCTGGCGGCGTTCGTGGCGACCCACGCCGACAAGGACCACTGCCAGGGCTTCAAGGAGCTTCTGGAGGATCACAATGTGTTGATCGGCGAGTTGTGGTTCACCCCTCGGCTGATCGCCGACATCGACAACGAGGATCCCAAGGAGTTGAGCGAGGACGCCCGAGCGCTTCGCGACGAGGCGCTGCGACGTGTCAAGCGCAACGCCCACCGAGAAGCCGCCGCCGGCAGCGGCGACCGGCTCCGGGTCATCGGCTACCACAACAGCCTCCAAGGAGACTTCAAGGCGCTTCCGGCCAGTGTGGTATCGCCGGCTGGGACGACGGTGCATGCCGTGGACGGCCGGGACCTCGGACGGCTGCTGCGGATCTTCGTGCACAGCCCATTCAAGGACTACATGGAGGACTCCGAGCGGAACCGCACCAGCATCGGCCTGCACGTGACGCTCAAGCCGGGCGGGTTGCGTGCTCTGCTGCTTGGCGATCTCGACTACGGGCCCGTCAAGCAGATCTTCAAGTACACACAGAACCGCTCAGACAAGGAGTGGGACGTGTTCTTGGCGCCGCACCACTGCTCCAAGGGCGTCATGTACGAACGAGAGAACGGCCAGGACGTGCTGCGTCGAGACGTGCTCGACCTCATCGAGTACGCCAAGGCCTCCAAGGGGTGGATCGTGTCGAGTTCGGGGCCAATCCCGGCTTCTAACTCGCCGGGAGACAACCCGCCCCACGCCAAGGCCAAGGCGCGATACGAAGAGATCTGTGACACGTTCCTTTGCAGCGGCGAGCACCCCAACGAGCGCAACCCGCACCCGCTGATCTTCAAGTCCTCAGCGACAGGTGCCCGCTTCCTAGGCGCATTGCCCGTCGTTGGCACCGCAGCACCGGCGCAAGTGAGAGGAGCTCGTGGCGGCGACAAGCCGTCGTCCAAGCCTGTCGGGTACGGTGAGTGCTGAGCGGCGGGCAACAGCAGGCCCTCGATGAGCTGCGCTTCATAACGGAAGCCGGAGGCAGCATCGAGCTGATCCAGCACCGGCGCTCACGCGGGCGCCTGGTTGTCGAGTTGTCCATCGACACCAAGTTCCCGCATGAGGCCAACGGGATTAGATTCCGGCCCCGAGAACGGTTCAACGTCGAGGTCTCGTCGAACTACCCGTGGCAGGTCCCAAGCGTTCAGGTGCCGCACCGGCGTTGGGAGCTCAGGCCCCATGTGAACTTCGGGTCGCATTTGTGTCTGTATCTGGCTCCCGACGTCGAATGGGATCCCAGCGACGGCATGTACGGACTTGTCGAGCGGCTGGTGGAATGGCTCAAGCGCGCTGCCATTGACGACCTGGACCCGGCAGCCGCTCCCCTGCACCCACCCTACGCACCCAGCTTCGGGAACTACCTGACCGTCGTCGTGCGTGACGACACCCCTCGCCCGACCGACGCGCCTTGGTTCGGATACGCGCCGATCACCGTGCACAGCAACACTCGCGTCGACCTTCGCGGATGGCTCGACACGGACAACAACGCCATCGGCTGCGACGACGATGTAGCTGCGGTGGTGTTGTCGCATCGCGAGCTGCCATACCAGTACCCGACGCGGCTTGGCCCGTTCTTCGAAGAACTCGAGTCGTGCGGGATCATGAAGCAGCAACTGTTGTCCCTGGTGCAGGCCGCGGCACGCCACAACAGCGACCATGCGCCGCTGCTGGTCGTCATCGGCACGCCAATGCGCGGCATCAGAGCAGGGGAACGCCATCAGCACCTCGCCATATGGCATGTCAGCGACCAGGGCACCAGGCGACTGCGATCAGCTCAACTGGAGGCATCTGACGCCATCGGAACGCAGGAACACTCCGATGAACTGCCCGCAGCGCTCAGTCGTTGGGCTGAGACGGCGAGAATCGACTGGTGCCCGGTCGATGAAGCACGCCCCGAAGTCACCCGACCCCGAGACGGGACATCCCCCGTCACCGAGTTCACCGGACGCAGCGTCGCTCTGTTGGGATGCGGCGCCATCGGCAGCCACCTAGCCGAGCATCTGGTTCGTATCGGCGTGACCGAACTGTCTCTGGTCGATCATTCCAGAGTGTCCACAGGCAACCTCACGCGACAGATCTACGACGAGAGCGACCTGACCGCACCGAAACCGCGTGCGTTGGCCCACCGTCTGCTGCGGATCAACCCGCAACTGAATCTCGTGCAGTGTCCCACCGACGCTGTGGTGCTCGCCGGAGATTCATCGTCGCTGATCTGGCAGCACGACATCATCATCGACGCGACCGCCAACGAGACAGTCGCCAAACGACTTGAGACAGTGCGCCCGACCGTGTCTACGAGGCCGTGGATGATCAGGATGCTGCTGGGACACCACGGCGACCGTGGCCTTCTCACCGTGGCGGCACCAAACAACATCGGAGGGCCACCGCGGCTCGCCCGCCACGCCAAGCTCACGGCCACTGCCGCCATGAGACTCAAGACCTTCGCCGACGAGTTCTGGCCCAACCCTCCACGCAGCGACCTGTTCTTGCCCGAACCAGGCTGCTCTGCGCCCACCTTCGTGGGAGCCGACGCAGATGTGGCCGCAATCGTGGCAGCGCTCGCACGCTCTGCCGGCACAGCACTCAGGAGCAGAGCCGAGGGATCCTGGACGATGCTCGAACTGCCCGATGCCACGCTGGGCGGCATCGCACGAAGCGAAACCCGCGACGTCGCCAATCCAATCGAGCTGGAAGTCGCCGGCGGGGGCTTCACAGTGCAGATCGAACACCACGTCATGGTCGAACTTCTCGCCTGGATCAACCGATGCGCCCGAGACTCCCCCGGCGACGAGACAGGCGGGATCCTCTTCGGCGAGATCGACAACGCAACCCGAACGATCTCGGTGACCGCGGCCATGGGCCCGCCTCCTGACAGCGACCCATCGCCCACTGGATTCATCTGCGGAACCAGCGGAGTAGACGCAGCCTCCGACGCCCTTAGCAAACTCAGCCGCGGGACGCACCGCCCGATCGGGATGTGGCACACCCACCCCGACAGCAGCCCCGCAGCGAGCCCAACCGACTACCAGGGAATGAGAACCCTCACCGGGCAACGCGAACGGCCCCTGCCCCAACAGTTGCTGCTCATCGCCGGTGGCAGCCCCGTCGGCAACATCTGGAACGCCTACCTGTTCGATACCAGACCCCCCAACAACACCACCCACTGGCCGCCGACGAAGCCCTCACCGGTCCGCTGCGACAACACCGCAGTCGGCCGCATCGGGCTAGCCCTCTCTGGCGGTGGCCTACGCGCCGCAGCGTTTCACCTCGGGTGCTTGCGTGCGCTCCATGACCGAGGTCTGCTCGAACAAGTCGCCACAGTCTCCGGCGTCTCCGGCGGCTCGCTGGTCACTGCCCTGTGGGCCTACACCGACCTCAACTTCGACGACTTCGATGACACTCTCGCAGCGATCCTGCGCCGCGGCCTGTGGAGACCCATCATCACCAAGTGGTTCTCGCCGCGCCGGCTGGCCAAAGCGACCGCCACGACCCTCACAGCAGGACTGCGCAGCGCCCCCAACGCAGTGTTTGCCCAAGGCGGCCCACGCCCCAGGACTACAAGCTCGATCCACGCGTTCGAAGCAGCCATCACCAGCCACATCGTTGACGCGGACATCACCGACGTTGCCCGTGAGGGACTCGACGTGATCATCAACTCCTGTGATCTGCGCACCGGATCCGCTTTCCGCTTCGGCAACAAAGAAAGCGGAACCTGGCGGCACGGAATCATCAAGCACAACCGCGTCCGAGTCGCTCAAGCAGCCGCAGCCTCAGCCGCTCATCCGCTCGCGTTCCCCGCCTACGACCTCACCGAGACATTCGTGGATCGGGACGGCCGCGAGCACGAACAGAGAGTCATCCTCACCGACGGCGGCGTCTACGACAATCTCGGCACATCGGCGCTGCTGCCGGGCCGCAGCCGCCACATCAGCACCAACGTGTTCGACCCCCACGACTGGATCATCGCCTGCGACGCCGGCCGTGGGCTCTTCGACGGCGCCAGCCGCCCATATTGGTACGCCGGCCGCGTCAAGCAGTCCTTTGATTCCACGTACCGCAAAGCCCAGGACTCCGACAGATCGAAGCTGTTCGATCTCAACAACCAGCAAGGCCCTGTCAAGGGGTTCGTCGTAGCGATGCTGGGCATGGACGATGACAATCTCCCATTGCCCGTGCCGAACCTCGTCCCGCGCGAACAAGTGACCAGATTCAAGACCGACCTGAGCGCTCTCAGCGCCACTGAAATGGACCTGCTCACCTTGCGAGGCCAACAGATCATGGGAACACTCGTCGCCCACTACGGTCCCCGCCTGTAGATGACTGAACCGTTGCCCGGGGCAGGTGAACGACCGCCCGGTCCATGATCGATGCCAGCGATGCCGACCCCCGACAGCCAGGACGGGCCAGCCACGAGGCCAAGCCGCCGCGAAGTCGAGTGAGCGATCCGCAGCGCCGTCTGCAACAGCAGGCGCCTGGTGTTGGGGGATGTGTGCGCTAGGGCACCGTCAGAGGATCCCCTCGGAAGTACGCCTGCTTCTCGGCGGCTTGTTCGGCCGCGTCCACAGCGAGATGGACTTTGCCAACGGCTTCTAGCGCGGTGGCCCCAAAGCGTCTGGCCAGAAAGTGCGCGTACAGCGCATCGTCGAATACGAACAGGGGGACAGGGCCTCGATCGTTGGCGTAGTCGTGCTTCGCTGGGTTCACTCCGATGTCGGTGAAGTCGATCATGGCGCCCAGCGCATCAGCGCCAAGTCGCTTCTGGGCCTCAGCGCACCGCAGCAGCGCGCCGAGGGGTCTGCCGTGGTGCCTCTTGCCGCAGACGATCTTCATGCAACCCTCGAGATGGCCGCCAGCGGTCTGGACCGCATAGCGGGACGATGTCGCTCGAAGATAGGCCTGACCCAGTTCGGCCAACGCATAACGCAGAGGACGCAGCACGGCCTCATACTCGGCGTCGAAGGGATACGCGTAGTTGCGGGACCCCATGAGGACGCTGTGGCGCATGCCTGCGCCTGGGATCGTCTCGTCTGCTTGCAGCAACAACGACAGCGCCTCGGGCTGAAACGGAGCTTGCTGTTTCTGGAGCGCGATCACCTTGCGGAGCGTCGGAACGATTTCAGCAAGGTGTTGGATGGCCAGCTTCTCGAGGCGCGGCTCAGGAGGCGGATCCTCGAAGCGTGGGCGTGGGCACAGAACCAGCGGACGGATCGCCTCTGGATCCCCCGGGAACATGGGCTTCACCGCCTGTTCGATCTCAGATAGGCGGCTCATCTCGGCCAAACAGGACACGATGCGCCGAACGCGTTCGCGATACTCCTCTTCAGCCGGCCCGTCGCACAGCTGGGTGTAGTGCAGTCTGGCTTCGCTGCTGGCCGCTTCATAGCGCACCGCCATCTCCCAGGCGATGAACTTGTGACCGGGATCCGCTGTCGTCACTGACCACCCGTCGTCGTGTTCTATGACGCTTTCTTGCGCCATGCCGTAGAACCTTCTCGGAGTGTGCCAGATGCCTGGAAGGTCCGGTATTCCGCGGGCCCGCCGATAGCGCCGCACAGATCGCATGCTGAGCGGGAACGCCACCTTCATCGCCTGGCGCTGGTCTCTCCAAGAACGCCAACCCACAGTGATCTCCCTCTCGCTAGCGGGCCGCCACGCGAGATACTTCCCGCTCGTAGGTCACGTCGAGAGTCCGAACATCATCCGGCAAATGTCGCCGTCGATGAATGCCCGGATTGGCTTGAATCGCAGACCCTTGTTGCCCTCAACTGCTTTGCGATCGTCGACCTCGTTGTCCAGGATCTCGTCGGGGATGCCATTCGGGTAGGCGTCGCACGCAAGTTCAGACGACGTGCTCGCCGGCCTCAATGTGCCACAGAGGGCAGAGACCGATTGGATCTGGGATCCGTATAGTCCGATTGCGCCGATTCTCCGGCGCGAGGTCGTGGTCTGTGTCATGGATGCCTCGACGAGAGATCAGGCGATGAGATCGCGGATGGCGAGCGGACTCAGCCCAGTGCTGGTTGCTACGGCGGCGGGCCGGTCGGTTCCGTAGGTGAGGCGGAGCATCTTCGGCAGGAGCGCGGGCTGTTCTTCCGGGACGTTGACCGGTTCTTTCTTGCGCCAGCCGCGGGCTGAGAGTTGCTTCATCAGCGACTGGTAGCGGCGTGTGTCGATAATGCGTAGGTCGTGGCCGCGCCGGATGAGGGCGGCTATGGAGATGCCCCATTTTGACTTTGCCCATGCGAGGCTGCGGAGTGTCACCGGTGCTTCGATGGCTTCGATGGCCGCTTCTTTCGGGATCAGGAAGGCTGCACCGAAGCGGAAGGCCTCGGTCTCGGCGCGGTCGGCTTCGACTGTGCGTGTCTGATGCAGCACGAGGTGGCCTACTTCATGCGCAATGCTGAGGCGCTGTCGGTCTCCGGGCCAGCCGCGGGTGTAACACACGACGGGTCGTCCGATTGGGAAGTTCGGCCACACCGATGCGGCGTCATGTTTGTCCAGGTTGACCGAGGCGCCGAACACGACGATGCCGCCGCGTTCGATGGCTCTCATGACGTTGGGCACGGGGTCATCGGGACCGATTCCGAGTTGGTGGCGGATCGAGACGGCGAGTGTCTCGATGCCGTCATCGTCGACATCGCCGTGGGTGGGGTCCAGGGCAACGGGCGGCAGTTGGGCTTGTTGCTCAATCTGGCCGATGAGCTCTATCCCTTGGCGGCAATGGGCCCGCACGCGCTTGTCGTCGCTGCGCCGGGACGAGGCGCGCTTTCGGTACCGCAGGCTCAACTCGGGCAGGTCCGGCAGGGCTCCACGTCGGAAGAAGGCCGTGTCATAGCCGGTTGCCGCTGCGATGGCTCGGAGCGTCTCGTCGGTGACCGGTCCTCCCTTTTCGATCTGGGAGATCGCAGGCTGGGTCACATGAGCGGCTTCGGCGAGACCTCGTTGTGTCATGGACAAGTACTCGCGGACCAAACGGACGCGTTCGCCTATCACAGTGCCTCTGCCTCGGTGTCATCGACTCGCAGGAGCACGGGTACATCGTCGTCGGCGCCTTCGAAGGCGAGGCCTTCGAGGTCGTCGGTGTATGGAAGCAGCACCCGCCACTCCAGTATCGGCGGCTTGCCGTGGGTCCAGACTCCCAGCGGCATCCCAAGATGCATCGTGAGGGCGTCGGTGTCGTCGGTGGTCCAGTCGAGGACCAGATCGAGAGGCGGTAGCCCTTCGGTCTCGTCGTCGATCGGGAACTGGAGCCGGAACTGCTGCCAGGCTTCGCGGCGCCTGCGGGTGTGTCCGGGAGCGGGTGTGGTTCCTTCGGCCGAGCGCAGGACGCGCACGACGTGCAGCCCGCCGAGGCAGACGTGGATGCCGGAGTTGGGGACACCGGCGATCAGCTCCCAGCTCTGTGCGCCCGCAGAGCTCGCCTCGAGCGCTCGCCGCGCCCGGTAGCGGGCTGAGTGCGCCCAGTACCACCGGTCCCGGTTCTCGGGTTCTGGTTGGATGTCGTTGGCGAAGTCGATGCCGCCGAGCAGCGCCTGCCGGATCTCAGGCAGGCTCGCGTCGAGCAGCGGCACCACCTCGGACGGCGATGGTGTGACAATCATGCTTATATTATAAGTGGAATAGCCACAGTGTGCAACGTTCAACTACCAAGGGGTTTGGTGCGAGACCGATGTGTCCTCTTCTCCCCCGCCTTCATGGCTGCCGACACGAGGTCCGCGCTCTCTAGACATCAGTTGAACTCTGGCGGTGACGCTGCATGATCGTCACTTAGATCGTCCCGGCGAGCAGGCAGACGAACTGGTCCTCGTCGATGATCTCGACGGGGCTGCCTTCAGCGGCGAGAGCGAGGGCCTTGCGGTGCTTGCTGCTACGACCCGTCTCACCCACCTTGCGCAGGTCGGTCACCCCCAAGACGAGGTAGTCAGTTCGCTTGCTCACCGACTGTGACGGCTTGGCCCCGGCATCCACCGCCGCTTGGAACGCCTCGCGGCGCGGCATGGACTCCAGGGTGCCTGTGAATACGACCCTCTTGGAGAACAGCAGACCCTCCGGGTCAGGTTCGCCGTTCGGTGTGAAGTCCTTGGCGCTGAACGACTTTGGTGACCCTGACGACGAAGCTGCTGCGTTCGAGAACGGCCTGTAGCCGGCCAGGTGGCAGTATCCGAGGCGATACCCGAGCGAGGCGAGCAGCTCCGCGTGGGTGGTGCCGAACCGCTGTGGTAGCGCTAACCACAACAGCCCTGCGGCGTGGGCGTCCGACAGCGGGTCGTGATGCGACAGGGGGATACCGAACTCGTTGGCGAGCACATCGAGCGACCACGACATTGCGTCGGGCATCGCTGAGCGAGCGATCCGGTAGGTACAGGCGAACGAGAACGGGTCCGGCTCATAGCCGTGGTGCTCGGCGCTCCTGCGCAGCACCGACAGGTCGAAGGCGGTGTTGTGGGCGATGACCAAGCGCCCGTCGAGCATCTGCGCGACCTTCTCCCAAACCTCGGGAAGTCCAGGAGAGCGCCGCGTGTCGGACCCGAGTTTGGCGGGTGTTTCGCGTTTTAGCAGGTCAGAGGGGGCGCGCTGGTTGGGTGTTTCCACTACATCGGCGGTCTGGGGCGCTTTGGGGGCTTGTCAGGTGATGTTGGCTCTGTCCCAGTTGCGGGTGTCGGCTCCGATGGCGGTGAGTGCTCGGGCCTGCAGGGGTGTGCGGCGGGTGGTGAGCTGGATTCGGCGGCCGTTGGCGGTGAGGTGGTGTAGGCGGATGCGGTTGAGCTCTCGCAGGGCCCGGGCGGCGCTGAGGTGCTGGTCGGGGAGGTCGGGGTCGCGTACGTCTGCTTTGGCGAGGTCTTGGTTGATGAGGGTCTCGATGACGGCGGCGTAGACGCACACGGCGATGTGGCCGCGGACTCTTTGTTCGGTCCAGTGTCTGACGGGTCGCAGGCGCAGGAAGTCCTTGAGTATCCGGAAGCGGGCCTCGACGGCGGCGAGTTGGCGGTAGGCGGTGACGATCTGGGCGGTGCTGGCCTGGGCGGGTGTGAGGCTGGTGGTGAGCACGTAGCGGCCCGCGAGGAGCTGTTCGTATTGGAGGGCGTCGTCGTTGTAGTGGTAGAGGAACCGGCCCTCGGCGATGTCGAGGTCGAAGAGCCGCCCGGCGCCGCTGTTGTTGTCGAGGATGCGCTGCGCGGCCCGGCCGATCTTTGCGGGGTCTTTGAGCCGTCCGGCGCGGACGCGGCGCTCCAGGGACAGCAGCTCGGCCTCGGCTGCGGCGACGATCCCGTCTCGGCGGGCGTCGTCTCGGCGGGCGCGGGCGTCGGAGGCGACCACTATGGCGCGGGTGCCGTCGGTGAGTGCCATGTCCGCGGCTCGGCAGCGGTGCTGGGGTATCTCGGCCCAGGCGGTGTCGTCGTCGATGGCGGCGAGGGCCTCCGCGGTCGTGTGGTCGCGTCGCAGCCTGGTCGCGAGCACGTGGCCGAACCCCGCGGCGGCGACCGCCTCGACGTTGTCTGATGAGATCAGGCCCCGGTCGGCCACGACGCAGATCCCGCTGACCGCGAACCTCGCGGCGAGGTCGGCCAGCACCCCCGGCAGGGTGGAGGCGTCGCTGGTGTCACCGGCGAACACGTGGTGCGCGATGGGGATGCCGTCGGTGGTGCACAACAGCCCGATCACGATCCGGGGCCGGTCGCCTCGGTGGTCCCGCGAGTACCCGAACGCCCGCGACGGGAACCGTCCCGACGGCTTCGCCGGCGCCTCGAAATACGTCGATGTCAGGTCATAGCACACCAACCGCAGATCCAGATTCGACAGGTCGCACAGCTGGCTGTAGAGGTGCTGCTCGGTCGCGTCTTTGGCGTCGGCGACCGCGCCGAGGGCGCGGTAGTACTGGTCCGCGGAGGGAGCCGACCACCACTCGGGCATCACCACGTCGGTTGCCGCCCATTCTGTGAGGCGCCGCTTCGAGCACGGCGCCACCAGCCGGTTGGCCGCCATCGCGAACACCGCGTGCTCCAGAGCCAGCGCGCCGCGAGCCGCGCCGACCCCGGCGAAGTGCCCGTCGAGCCCCAGCCTGCGCCACAGCGCCGCCACAGCCGCCACCGCCCCGACCGCGGGCGCGCCCTCAGCGGCCAGCGCCCCCACATCGACCCGCTCTCTGTGCAGGTGCGACTCCAGCGCGGCCACGATCCGCTCGAGCTGGCCCGACTCCCGCAACGCGGTCACCTCCCCCAGACGCAAAAGGGTCCTGTGGCCGACCTTGGCGCCGTCGCGAACCGACTCCACCAAAGACAGGTACTCGTACACCTTGTCGCCCCTGCGACGGCGGGTCGTCTTCACGAACACGCCACAACAATAGCATCAGACACTCGGGCCGTCAACTATATGTCGCCCCTACAAATCCCCGCCGGAGCACCAACCCAAGACACAAAACCCCACGTCAGAGGCCATCAGCTGTCACCAAACCCCCATGAACCCGCCAAACTCGGGTCGGAGGGGCCGATGCCGTGGATCGTCGTGTTGAGACCGTCGTAGTAGTTGCCGGGCGGCCGGATCAGCAAGTTGAGTGTGTCCGTCGGAGATCCCTGCTCGAACACGACGGCACCCACCGCGCAGGCTGAGTTGCGTTCGCTGGTGGCGGTCTCGAAGTCGATCGCAACGAACGACTCGCCGATGTCGGCTAGCTGGGTGCTACTGCTCACCGATGCCAGCGCTAGAGGGAGTTGGCAGCGAGGGAGGGAGGCTGGCGATGATCCGTGCAGACTCCACTGACACGGTCACGAGTCTGCGCAGATGCCGAACCAGGTTGAAGGGCTCTTCTGCCCATTCGCGGCACAAGTTGGGATCGTCGACGGTTCCGGTGGCGTCATCCCGCTTGAGGCGCAGGCTGTCTATGGCCCACTGCAGCGGAGACCGGCCCGAAACCTTGTATTCCTCTGCTTCGGCGGGGATACCGACAATACGACTCCGACTGTTGACGAGCAGCACCGTGCGGTCCTCCCTCTTGTCCGAGTCCTTGCCCCAACGCATCTGCCGCTCAATCCGGTACGCGTCACCATCTGCCGTGCCGTCGTCAGCAACGCCGTCGACCTCGCAGACGACTGGCCACTCATCGACCGACTCATAACCGATGTGGAGATCCATCAGCTGGCGACCCGCTGAGCGGAACGCCTCAAAGTCCTGCGCTATGGGGATGCGCGGGAAACTGCGGCGAAGATCAGCGGCGTAGCGGTCCCGCCAGTCGGGAGCATGCATCACCCCGTAGACGTATTCCCAGATGGCGTCCTTCGTGATGTGCGTGCCGTGCTCGGCCTGGAATCGCTCAAGCGCCCAGTCGGTGATGTTGTCATCGCCGCCCGCGGAAGTCATGCCTAGATCTAGCGTTTCGGCCTGCGGCTGGCTCATGTCGGCTGCTGCTGTCTCGGGAGGGCACGGGTTGTCTGGCCGGGCCCCATCAGATGCAGGTCCGGCAGCAGAGTGCAAGCCAACACCCCGAAGAGCGCCATGTTCGACGGACCGCTGAGCATCACGGCTTCCTTCGCGGTATCGCCCGCGTCTGGCGCGATCCCTTTATCGCTGCTAGGTCCGGCAGCGTGTCGGTCGCGAGCGCCTGGAATGTCATGTTCGATGTTCCGGATATCAAGATTGCCTCCGTGGTATGGCTCGGGCTGCGGGGTCCAAGGTGTGGAGGTCTGGCAGGATGTCGGTCGCGATTGTTGAGAATCTCGTCCTGTTGGACGGACTGGTGACCATGATGGTCGGTCGGTCGGTCGGTCGGTCGGTCGGTCGGTCGGTCGGTCGGTCGGACGGACGGACGGACGGACGGACGGACGGACGCTCTCGCACGGTATCTGTTGGGAACATAGCTGAGACTGTCTTGGCACGTGACAGGATCCGATGGTCCACATACAGCCACTTCTTGGTGAAAGGGCGGTAGAGCACCTGCCGTATCCGGGTCTCGTCCAGAGCGATTTGCTCGTTCTTCTTGAGGGACTGCTTTAGTGTCTCGGTCCACACGATGGGTGAGCCCTTCACATTCCTGGTGAGCTTTTCGAACGTGTTGCCTTTGCCTCCGCGGAGGATTCTCTTTCGCGCGTATTCGTACGCGTCGATCAGGGACTCCACCTTCTCAACCAGGGAGTCATGGTCGAAGGCATACACGTAGTCGTCGCAGTTGGTCTTGGCCCCTGAGGCGTGGGCCTCGAAGATCGTCTCCTCCTTGCCCTTGGCTGCTCGCGGCAGGCAGACGGGCAGGAGTTGCTTGTAAGAACCGTCGGTGATGTCGACCCAGTCGTGGCTGTCGTTGTGGGGGATGTCTGAGAATTGCTCGTTTGTGACATCGCCTAGTCGTGCGAGCCAATCGAACTTCTGGTCTAGGAGACTGCTGAGTAATCCGGTTGGGGTGCTCGCGATCGTGGGGCGGGTGTGGGACGATGGCGGGTATGCAGGGCACGTTGTCGGTGGATCGGGAGTTGTTGGACGCGGGGGCGGTGTGCGGGCACCTGGTTGCGCCGGGGTCGGTTCATGTGCTGTTGGCCGAGCACCGCAGCAGGCTGTTCCCAGACGAGTTGTTCGAGGACTTGTTCCCGTCGGGGCGGGGCCGCCCTTCGGCGCCCGGCGAGGTCGTGGCGGTCGTGATGGTGCTGCAGGCGCTGGAGGGCCTGTCTGATCGCGAGGCGTGCGCGAGGTTGCAGACCGATGTGGCGTGGAAGGCCGCGGCGGGGCTGGCGCTGACTGATGTGGCGTTCCATCCGACGGTGCTGGTGCTGTGGCGCAACCGGCTGCGGGCCAGCGACAGGCCCGATCGGGTCTTCGACGCGGTGCGCGAGGTGGTCGCGGCGACGGGGGCGATCTCGGGGTCGCAGCGCCGGGTGCTGGACTCCACGGTGCTCGATGACGCGGTGGCGCGCCAGAGCACGGTGAAGATGCTGCGGGTGCAGATGCGAAAGCTGCGCAGGCTGGTGCCGCAGCTCGGCGAGGTGTGGGTGCGCGAGCACAACCTGGATCCGGCGGGCCCCGAGGTGGACTGGGACGACCCCGCTGATGTGGAGCGCCTGGTCAGCGAGCTGGTGGATGATGCGTTGGAGCTGATCGGAGCGGCGGAGGATCTCGATCTCGACGAGGCGCAGGCCGACGCGTTGGGGCTTCTGGCGCTGGTGGCGGGCCAGGACACCGAGCCCGGCGACGCGCCGGGCCGGTGGCGCGTCGCGCGGCGCGTCGCTGCTGGGCGGGTGCTGTCGGTGGTGGACCCCGAGTCCCGCCACTCCCACAAGAGCGCCCACAGCTACCGCGACGGCTACAAGGCCCACGTCTGCGCGGAGCCCGACACCGGGCTGGTCACCGCGGTCGACCTCACCCCGGGCGACACCGCCGACGCGCAGGCCGCCGCGGGGCTGCTCGCCGGCGAGGCGGCGGGCACCGTGGTGCTCGCCGACAGCGCCTACGGCACCGGCGAACTGCGAGCCCACCTCGAAGACAGCGGCATGCAAGCAGTCATCAAGCCCCCGCCGTTGCGCACCGCGGTCGAAGGCGGCTACAGCCTCGACGACTTCGACATCGACACCGCCGCCGGGATCGTCACCTGCCCCGCCGGGGTCACCGTGGCCATAACCCCCAAAGGCCGCGCCCGTTTCGGCAACAGGTGCCGCAGCTGCCCCGTGCGCAGCCGCTGCACCACCGCCGCCAACGGCAGAACCATCAAGCTGCACCCACACCACGACCTCCTCGCCGCAGCCCGAGCCCAGGCCAGAACCCGACGGTTCCACGACGCCTACACCAAACACCGCCCCATGGCCGAGCGCACCATCGCATGGCTCGTCAGAAACAACCGAAGATGCCCCTACACAGGCGCCCGAAAGAACCGCCACTGGCTCACGCTGCGAGCCGCCGCAGTCAACCTCGCGCGCCTCACCAGCCTCGGCCTGCACCACAACGGCACCAACTGGGCCATCGCCTGACCCGCCCAGGCCGGCCCGGCCCCCGCCGGCGCCGACCCCCACCGCCAAAACCCCGACCCCAGCGCCCACCCCAACCCGCCGAGACCCCAACCGGCGCCGCCGGCCGACAACCACAACCACCCGCCCACACCAAACAGCCTGCCTGACCGCCACCACCGGACGACTTGCTCAGCGGTCTCCTAGCTTGGAGTACTCTGGGACCGTGGCGTAGTGCAGTTCCGCCCCCGTGGGACCCCGCTCCTTGCTCGGGTTGCGCACAAGCACTGTGATCTGGACTCCGTTGCGTGACCCCTGCCCAAAGATCTTGTGGCCCTCGCGCCGGAATTCGTCGCCGGCCTTGGAGGCGTCGCCGAGGAGGTTGACGACGTATATGTCGGTGAACTCCTTGCGCAGGGCGGCGCGCATGCCCACGAAGCTGACTCCGTTGCCTAGCGAGTTGGGATGCACTAGCGCGATGACCCCGCGACGAGGCTGTGGGCTCTTGGGGATCTCCAGTCGGTCTGTCGCCCAGCGGAGCGCTTGAACATACAGATTGGCAGCCCAGGTGCCCCCGGCAGCGCCCTCGGCGATTTCGCTGTAGAGCTTGCCGTAGGTGGCGCCCACGCGCCGCTGGATGTCCGGGTACTCGATGTTGGGGTTGTCGTCTCCGGCCGACTTTTGCCCCGCCGACCAGGGAGGGTTCATGGCGATCACAGTGATCGGGACGCGGCCTAAGCGGCTTTGGCGGGCGGTGTTGTCTGCCATGCCCGGTAGCTGGACACCGTTGGATCCTGCAACGAAGGTGTCGCTGAAGGTGATCCCGGGGAACGGTGCAAACCGCCCTGGCGGGAACCCGCCGCGCTCGGCCATGCCAGCTTCGATCTTGATGGCAGCGATGTAGTAGGCGAGCAGCACGATCTCGTTGGCGAAGAGTTCTTCGCGGTACTTTCGCTGCAGGTCCTCGTTACGAATGATGTGGTCCCCATCCGCGTTGGTGACGGTGAGAGCCCGATAGATGAAGGTGCCTGTCCCTGTGAAGGGATCCAGGATGTTGACGTTCTCAGAGGTGAGTCCAACACCGAACTCCTTGCGGCATACGGCGTCTGCGCTTCGGATGATGAAGTCGACGATTTCGACGGGCGTGTAGACAATCCCCAGCCGCTTCACGACATCATCCATTGCTGCTTGGAAGAACCCGTCGTACACCTCTCTCAACACATCGACTTTGGCGGCGGGGGTGAGTGCTCCCTCGAAGACGGTGCGCATCGTGTGGTAGGCGCGGGTGAGCGGGCGCAGTTCTTCCTCGAACAGTTCCATCGCGAGTGTCGTCCCACTCTGCGATGCGGTGGCGGGGTCGTCGGTTGGGGCGAAGTTGGAGAGGAGGTTGTTGATCGCTACCGAGATGGGGTTGGCGTTGGCGAACTGCGAGTCGGCGAAGAGGCAGTCGAAGATCGGGATGGTCACGACGTGTTGCGCCACCATCTCTGCCGCCTGGTCTTCTGTCAGATGGTCGCCGACGGTTGAGCGGAGCGCGTCCACGAACTCTTCGAACGCTTCGGTTGTGCCCGAGTCGGTCAGTTGAGCATCTACCTTCTTGCGGACTTCGCGGCACACGCCTGCGGCTCGTGCTCCCCAGGAGGGCCACATCTTGCGGTCGCCGCACCGTTCGACCATCTTGGAGGCGACCCGTTCATCGAGCACGAACCGAAGCTGCTCGACATCTTCGTCGCTAAGTGGCTGGTCGGTTCCGCGGTCCATGAGTTTGACCCGCCCGGACTTGCTGGCGGCGTCAATGTGGTTGACCCACATGTCCATGCGCTCGTCGTGGGAGCGCAGCGCCCGCACGACATCCCAGACGATGCCGAAGTCGGAGCTGTCGAGCACCTCGGTGTCGGTGACGCCTTTGCCTTCGGGGACCACGACGGGGATCACGATGTAGCCGGTCTGTTTGCCGGGGTAGGTGCGCATGACACGTCCTACCGCCTGGACGATGTCGATCTTGGATTTGCGCGGCTGCAGGAACACGACCGCGTCAAGCGCGGGCACGTCTACGCCTTCGGTGAGGACTCTGGCGTTGGAGATCACTTGACAAGTCCCCGGCTGCGGCTTGTCGCGAAGCCGGTCGAGCCGGGCGGCTCTGGTGATGGCCGGTGTTGAGCCGTCCACATGCTCCACGGACATGTCCAGAAGCTCGGTCGTGTCCGCGTCGGTTGATGCTTCCGCCGCGACTCCCTGCCACAGACCGGGTGACTCGCCTGGGGGGCCTGCTAGCGCCTTGGAGAGGTTGACGGTGTTGGTGAACGCGATCGCCGTGTTGAGATGGCCGCGGCCGGCTCCATTGGCGAGCTTGCCGGTGGGGCGGTCCTCTGCGACACCGGTGGTGTTGGGGTCTGCCAGCGCGTCCCAGCATCCCAGCAGCTTGACGGCGTCTTCTTTGCTGACGGTCTGCCTCTTGCCGCCCTTCTTGTTGACGGCGGCGACCAGGTCGCTCATCCCGGTCGTCAGCCGAGACTGCGAGGTGGCTACGACCAGCACCTCGTAGTCCGACAATAGCCCGGCGTCCACTGCGTCCTTGAACGACATCTCATACAGGAGCGGCCCGTAGGTGTCCTCGTCGTCCATGGAGTAGATGTCGCTGTCTTTGGTCGCTGCCCGCACCTTGGCTGCGGCGGTGTAGATGCGCTGTGTGGCGGTCATGAACAACCGGAACTGCGCCGACACCGCCGCGTCGTCATGGATCAGCCGGAACGCTGACACTTCGTCGTCGGTCGGCCTGTCGACGCCGGTGGTGCGGTGCGCTTCGTCGCAGATCACCAGATCGAAAGCGAAGTCCTCGGGCATGGCTGACGCCAGCACCGGCAGCGACTGGTAGGTGCTGAACACGACCCGCATCTTGTCCCCGCCCGGCTGTGCGAGCGCCTGGGCGATCCCTTCGCGGTCAGTCGTGACCGGCATCGACAGTTCGGCCAAATCGCGGGCGGTGTCACCGTCGCCTGTGCGGCGGCCCGTGGTCTTGTCGGAGCACACGCCCACATAGATGTGGCCGGTGTTTCGGTTGCGGGCCCACGACCGCATGGTCTGGCCCATCAACGCGATCGACGGCACCAGATACAGCACCGTCCCGTCTGCACCGACATTCTCCTCGGCGGCCCACATCGCCACCAGCGATTTGCCCGTCCCGCACGGCATGACCAGCCGGCCTCGGCTGCCCTGCCGATAGCCCTTCGCCACCGCGTCAAGCGCCTCGCGCTGATCTGGGCGTGGCTTGTGCCTCTTGGTTCTGTCGAATGTGAACTCGTCGGGGCGGTCCAGGAACTCCTGCCAGGGAGCGTCCCAGGAATCCAGCACCGCGGGTCCAATCACCTCACAGCGCGGCGAGGCCTTCGTGACCTTCGTCCAGCCCGCCTTCTCCAGATCTGAGGTGACCACCAGTATCCGGCTGGCGAAGTCCTCGCTGCCGGAAGTGGCGAGGAACGAGTTGATCTCTTTCGTGGGTACCTTGCGGTCTTCGGCGAAGTTCTTGCACTGGATCGCGCACAACCCGCCGCCGTAGGCCGGGGTCTGTTTCGCCACGAGGTCGACGCCGATGTCGATGCCGTACCCCAGTGCTTTGCGGTCCGGCCACTCCAGCCACAGCCATACCCGCTCGAAGCGCTCCGGGCCGTACTCGTGGTGGGTCTCGAACGCTCGGCGCATCAGCCGCTCGAACCGGTGCCCGGTGTCGGTAGGCCCGCCTGCTTCGCTGCGCAGAGTCTCAAGCGCCAGATAGAAGTCGCTGTCGAAGAGCTTGCGTGCGGTCACCGTCATGTGGACTGCGCTGGCGGGGGAGGCTGTCATGGACGGGACTCCAGGGTCGGCGAAGCTCTGCCGGACATCTGGGCCCGACACGGCGGCCGACATTATGGCCCATCAGATGCGGGTGCCCCGAAGTGCAGCCGCCAGCTCGGTAACTCCTACAGCGGAGGAACCGCTTCAGACGACGGCGGACTGGCGACACACGACTCAGGGAGGGTGAACCTGGGATCGACTGTGGCTTCGGTGCTGTTGTTGCGGCTCGTAGCTTCGGGGATGTCAGCCCGATCCAGTTTGTCGCTAGCGCCGCTTGTGTTCGTAGCCCCACAGTCTGCGCCTGAAGTGGATCTCTAGTCGGGCGACCGTGAAGAAGTCGGGCCAACTCTTCCCGTTGATCAGGTCGTGGAGGGTGTCGAGGTCGATCTGTCGTTTGGTCGCTACTGCGTCGAGGGTGGTGTCGTCTCTTGCGAGGTTGTCGAGGACTGCGGCGGCGATGCCTCTTGCGAGGCGTGCTTCTTTGGGGGCGCCCGCGGCGAGGTCGCCTCGGGGCCATTCACCTTTGGCGATGTAGTCGCGGGGCCGGGGGCGCTCGGCTAGGTGCTCGTCGCCCCATAGGAGGCGGTCGAAGTGGGTCTCGATGCGGGCGACGGTGACGAGGCTCGGGTAGCTCTTGCCGTCTCGGAGGTTGTAGAGCGTCTGGGGTCCCATCCCGGTGCTGGCGGCGACCGCGTTGATGTTGGTGTTGGACTCCTTGAGGCAGTCGATGAATCTGCGGGCGACGCCTTGCGCGAGGCGTGCTTCTTCGGGGGCGTGGGCGGCAAGGTGGCCTTGGGGCCATTCGCCTTCGGGGACGAAGCGGCAAGGCCCAGGGGGTTCGCCGGGTTTGGGTTCGTCGGGTTCGGGTTCGGTTGGGGCGGCTGTGCGGGGCATCGGCGACGACGATAGACGCGACGCAGCGCAGCATTTCCTAGGGTGACAACGCCGACGGGTGTGTTCCCATTTTGGTGGGAAACGTCGGGGTTATCGGGCGTGTCGACAGAGCCTTGTCGTGTGGTCGTAAACCGTCTCGCGGGTGACGGGAATCAGCTCTGAGGGCCGGGGGGTGGCACAGAATGTTCGGCGTCACACCCCTCACGTAGTTTCTATTTCCATGGGAAAACCAGCAAAATGTAGAGATCGAAGTCTGAGGTGGCTATGGGACGCGATGGTGATGGCATCGCTAGTCCTCAGGGCCTGGATTCGGCGTGTTGAAGTTGGGGCTTTCTCGTGCCGGAATCGTAGGTTCCGTTGTGCACGTTTCAGGGTTTCGGCGGGAGCCAGGCCCAACGGCCCTCGCAGAGAGGCCTGCTGCCTACGTTTGTGACAAGCAACAAAAGGGGCAAGCCGCAACGCCCCCCATCTGACCAAAGAGTTGGGCGCTGCGGCTCTTGCCGAATAGGCGAAATGGACGATACCGGAAACAGAACCAGGAACGCAAGCAACTCCACAGCCTTGATGGGGCTGCGGCGGTGCCGTCGCTGCTGCGGTGCGGGGGGTCTGTGGTGACCCGGCGTGCAGGTCGGGCGCTCCCTGGGCCGGTGGCCGCGGTGCTGGGGACGTGGCGACCTGGACGGCTTGACGCTGCGGACGCTGCGGCGTGGCCGGTGGTGGCTGCGATGGTGCGGACTTGGGTGGCGACGGCGGCGCCGGCCACTGGGCGCATCGCCAAGCGCTTGCTGTGGGCGACGGCACGGCTGGCGATCTGGATGCACCGCACGCGGGGTGAAACCGACCCCGCGGTGGTGCTACATCCCCACAACGTCAAGCACTTCGTGATGCACATCGGCAGGGATCAAACACGGGGATGGCGCCACGCTATGCACTCGGCGCTTCGGCAGGTGAGCCGCGCTGTTTGCCCGGAGCTGTGGCCGCCGCCGGCTCCTCCGGTGAGACGGCCGCGTAGCCCCGTGCCGTACTCGGCCGCTGAGGAGAGCTTCTTCGCGCTGGCTGCGGTGATACCGGGCCGGTCGAATCGAGTAGCGCGGATGTGGCTCGTGGCGGCTGCTTTGGGGGCGGGGCTGCTGGGCACTGAGATCGCGTTGTGCGGCCCCCAGCACCTTGTGCTGAGGCCCGGCGGGCGGGTCGCGGTGCAGGTCCCGGCAGCGAACCCGCGGCTGACGATGGTTCGCAGCATCTACACCGACATGGCTAGACAGGCCGCGGACGGCTGCGACACCGAGCGGTTCCTCCCCGGGGAGTCTCACAACGCCGCCAGCCACATCGCTGCGCGGCTGGGGCCGCCTGAGGGCTTGTCTTTGCGGCGCGCCCGCGTGACGTGGCTCCTCGCGCACATGGCGCACACCCCACCTGCCGCGCTGCATCTGATGGCGGGCGGTCCGGGTCTGCGCGCCTTTGACGATGTGCTGGCACACGCCGCCGCAGCGATGACGCCCGAGGAGGCGTTGATGCTGGGCACGGGCCCATGAAGCGCAGAGTTCTGCGTCGTCTACAGCGGGCCGCGACCGCCGCGGGGCTGACCGTGGCGCAGTATCTGGCATGGGAGCGACGCGAACTGCCCGACGATCACCCGACGCCTGAGACGCTGCCGATGCTGTCCGACGAGCGGCTAGGGCGGCGGATGATCAGCGTCGTGGAGCGCAGCGGCGCCCTCGAGAGGGTGCAGCGCCGGATGACCAGGCGGCTGGGACGCAAGCGTCACCTCACCGCCAAGGCGCTGCTGGTGGGGATCGAGATGACCGCGCACCTGATGAAGACCTATCGCCGCAGCGACGTGTGCTCGGTGCTCAACGGGCTGCATCCAGCTATCGCCGAAGAGCTCGGCCTCATCGACGACAACGGCTGTCCCATAACGGTCAAGTACAGCGTGGTCCAGGCGACGCTCAAGTGGCTGGAGCGGCGGCTGCGGCGGGGATGGTACTCAGACGACGTGCGCTGCGACCTGGCATGGATCGCGAACGCGATGACTGTTGCGAGCGTGCCGCGCCGCATCCGCCGCGCCGCCACGTCGGTCGTGCTCGACAGCACCCCCGTCGAGGGCTACGCGGTCCCCCGGGTCTTCACCAAACAACGAGATCTCAACGACGCAGCAAAAACACGGCTCAGGCAGGCCGCGAGACTCGAGAACGACCCGTACGCACGGCATCGCCGCGACATCCTCGAAGACCCCGATCTGCCCGAGCCCGCCACCATGAAGGACCACCTCGCAGCCGCCGCCCGCAGCCTCGGGATCAAGGTCGGCCCCGACGGCCGCATCATCCGGGGCAAAGATCCCGACATGCGCGCCGGCTGGGCGTCAGCGACCGCCAAGCGTGGAGCGCATTTCTTTGTGGGCTATGACCTGCACATCGTGGTCCTGTGCCGCACCATCGCGTGGCAGGGCGACCCGCGCCGCTACCAGGTGGGGGCGAAGGTGCCCCTCTATGTCCTGGCGATGGTCATGGCCCCCGCGGGAACCAACCCCGGCCCCGTCGGCTGCGACGCGGTGATGAGGGCCCGCAAAATCGCTCCCAACATCCGCGAAGTCGTCGCGGACCGCGCGTACACCGTCAAGCGCGAGTCGTTTCTGCGTCCCCTGCACGAGGCGAACATAAACGTGGTGATGGACTACCCCGCGAAGGTCGTCGCCAAGGCCGACCCCATCACGCTGGGCAGGCGCAAGCAGCCCGCGATCATCAACGCCGGCACGATCCTGCCCGAATGGGTCACACCCGACCGCTACACCCTCCCTGAGCATCTGCACAGCAAGTACCCCGCCGAGACGACCAAGAAGCAGAGAAAGAAGCTGACCAAGAAGGAGCGGAAGAAGCTAAGGAACCAACAGGACGCAGCTCGCCAAGAATGGTTCGCGACCCGAGCCCAGGAGGACCGCTTCAGCACCAACGGCGCCCTGCGGCAGAGCACTCGAGGCAGGAGCACCCGGCCGATGCTGTGCCCGGTGCACGCCGGCCGCGCAGCTACCCCGACCCAGACGGCGTCCTACAAGGTCCCGCTGAGCTCACCCGGCTCCGGCGCATGCTGCGGAGGCCAAGTCAGCGCCTACATCGACGAACTCGACTTCTATCAGGACCATCCACACGGCACACCGGTGTGGTGGAAGTCCTACCACCGGCGCAGCGTCGTTGAAATCGTCATCGGCAAGCTCAAGAGACTGGGTCTCGATAATGACGCCTGCCTCGCGTTCGGACTCGCCGCGAACACCCTCGCGGCGGTCGCCACCATCATCAACTACAACAAGCGGCTCACAGCCAAACAGAAGCTCAAGAAGCGCCGACAGAAGGCCAAGAAGCTCGCCAAGTCCATCGCTTGCCTGACCACCGCCGCCGCTCAACCATCTCCCGCTGCCGATTCCGACTCCAGCGACACCCAAGCACCGCCCCGAGCGCCGCCCTAACGCCACCGAGAGACCGGTCGCACGCTGACGGTCCCTGACCGTCAGCGTCAGCGCGCCCGCCGGCACCACACACCGGCGCAGCGTCACCGATCAGCCGCGCGGAACCGCCCAAACGGGACAGCACGCGCCCCGCAATCACCCCAACAACGTCCCGACGGCGCGTCCCACCCAGAAAACCGAACACAAGGGGCCCAGAAAACTGATGTGAACCTGGAGGCGCCTTCGCACAATTCCCTGACCTCGACAAACGGGCGCTCCCAGAACGGCACTGCACATTTGAAATCGTCTTGCTGCACATTTGAGGACGGCGCGGATCGAGTTCATAGAGGTCAGAGCATTGTCATGGCTCCAACCGTCGATTCAAGCGCCGCTGGCATTCTGCAGCCTGCAAGGCAGACCTCAACTTGCCGGGTCAGGGGCCAGTTCGTGCATACTCGACGCTTGCGGACCCCACCCACTGTGCGGGTTACTTCGTCGGTCACGTCCTCGACGGTAGCCGGGTAGGCGAGGTACGCTGCGGCGCTGGCCCACCCCGTGTAGCCGCCGACGGTGACCTAAGGTCGGGCTATGCGCGGCCAGCGCGGCGGCAGCGAGGGTCGCAGACTGCCAGGCCGTCGGCGAAGCATGCGGCCACCGGTACCGGGGTGTTCGTCGCGCATGTGACGCGAACCGGGCTCGGTCATACGACGGCCCGCCCGGCGGAGGGCCCATCCATCGCGCTACGGGGTCGCAGCCGTCGCGGTGATCGGCGCGGTGGCGAAGGGCCCCGGCGGCGGCGCGCCGTCCTCAGACTCGACACCCCAGCACTCGAGTTCGCCGTCGGGCCGCAGACCGCAGGCTCGCTCCCAGCCCGCCTCCACGGCTACGAAGGGCCCAGGCGGCGGGGCGATCAGCTCCAGGGGGGCGACCATCGACGCGACGGGGATCAGCTCGGGACCATCGATCAGGTACTCGGGCTCGCGTCCTGCGCCCGACGGGACCGAGGGCTGCCTCAGGCTGTAGTCATGACCGACCACCAAGTACCGTGAGGGGTCCAGCTCCCAGACACGGGCACCGTACAGCGACTCATACAACGAATAGAACTCGGGGTCGAATGCGTCTTCCCCGGCGAGCACCGAATCCTTGACGGCATCGTAGAAGTCCCACAGCCGGTCCCCGTAGACGTCGGAATACACCTCAAGGGGAATGCGAGGCTCCTCGCGGGCGTAGTACCCCCAACACACCGCCTCACCGTCCACGCGCAGCCCGCACGTGAACCCCTCGCCTGCGCTCACCGCCACGAACGGACCTGCAGGCGGCTCCCACCCCGCCGCGCCGCGGGCCATCTCCTCGCGCGCCTCGACCTCGGGCACCGCGCCCTCAAGGTCCAACAACACCACATCCGACGCGCCGAAGTACTGGCCAGTGAAGCCGAAGGCCTCGAAGAACTCCTGAGTCCTCGCCTCGGTATCACGCTGGTCCACCACGTAGGCCTGCTCGTCGCCGCCGAACCGGTAGCCGAAGGTCATCAACTCAGCCGCGTCCGGGGAGTCCTCGCCCCAACATGTCACAGACCCGTCAGAACGCAGCCCGCAGGAATGGCTCGCACCCGCATCGACAGCCACGAACGGCCCCGGCGACGCATCGGCCTGCCCGAACCAGTTCGCCCCCCAACACACCGCCTCCCCAGACGGCCGCAGACCGCACACATGCGCGCCCCCGACACTCACCGAACTGAACACCCCGCCAGGAAAGGCCACATCGGCAAGAAGGGCCACATCGGCTACTGGCGGGTCCGCACCCTCAAGCAACTCCGCGAGACCGTCCCAGCACTCCACCGAACCTTCAGGACGCAAACCACAGCTCCGGAACTCCGACGTGCTGATCGCCGCGAACTTACCCTCAGGGGCGTCCAAGTCCAGTAGCCCCCAACAATCCACCTCCCCTGACACCCGTAGAGCGCAGCCGTGAAGCAGCCCCTTGCTGATCGCCGCGAACACGCCCTCGGGCTGCTGCCACTTCCACGGCGCACTGTCCAACCCCCAGCACACCAACTGGCCGTCGGGGCGCAGACCGCAGGATTCGGCGCGACTCGGCGGTGTTACAAGCCCCGACACCGCGCCAGCGGCCTCGATCGCCTCCAACAGGTCGGCTTCGCTCCAGCCCGCCTCTATGGGCTCGCCTGATGCACCGTCATCCGCGGTGGGGGGCTCCGGTTCGGCCACCGGCTCGCGGGCGCCGCTCCCGTTGCACCCGGCAGCGACCACCGCGATCACCAGTACGAGCCACGGCAGCGTCGGCCGGCGCGCCCGGAGCGGGCGGGTCACGGCTCGCATCGCGCCGTGGTCTCGCCGCGGGTGCAGGCATCGGTGCCGTCGCCGCCGTCGATGTAGTCGCTGCCGTTGCCGCCGTCGAGGGTGTCGCCGTCGCCTTGGCCCCAGAGGCGGTCGTCGCCTGCGTCGCCGCGGAGGGTGTCGCCGCCGGGACCGCCGATGAGACGGTCGTTGTGGCCGCCGCCGCGCAGCGAATCTGCTCCGGGGCCGCCCCACAAGGTGTCGTTGTGGCTGTTGCCGTCGAGGGTGTCGTCGCCCGATCCGCCCCAGAGGGCGTCGTCGCCGGCGCCGCCGGTGAGGGTGTCCGCTCCGGGGCCGCCCCGCAGGGTGTCGTCGCCGTTGCCGCCGGTGAGGGTGTCGTCGCCTGGCCCGCCGTGGAGGGCGTCGTCGCCGGCGTGGCCGATGAGAGTGTCGTCGCCGATCCCGCCCCACAGGGTGTCATTCTCGCCGCCGCCGTTGAGGATGTCCGAGCCAGTACCGCCGACCAGGACGTCGCTGCGGCGGTTGCCTTCGAGGCTGTCCGAGCCGGCGCCGCCCCACAACGTGTCGTCGCCGTTGCCGCCTGCGAGGGTGTCGTCGCCCGATCCGCCGAAGAGGATGTCGTCGCCGTCGGTGGCGCCGATGCGGGTGTGGTCGCCGCCATAGAGGGTGTCGTCGCCGGGGCCGCCGATGAGGATGTCGTCGCCGTCGAGGCCGTAGAGGGTGTCGTCGCCGCCCAATCCGCAGATCACGTCGGCACCGGATGTGCCCACGAGGGTGTCGTCGCCGGGTGTGCCGACGATCGTGCAACCGCTGGTGCCGACGGTGACTGCCACCTCGGCGGTGCCGCAGGCGCCGAGGGTGTCGCACACCTCGTAGCTGAACGAGTCAGCGCCGTCGCGGTCACCGGCGACGTAGCGGATGACCAGTTCGCCGGTCGCCGACACGGCCACCTGAGCGGTGCCCGCCACCGGCGCCGTAACGATGGCCAGCGACCCCTCCGCAAGGTTCTCGTTGGGGTCATAGTCGTTGTCGAGCACCGAGACCTCCAGCGTCTCACCGGGCGCAGTGTGCGCCGCGTCGTCTGAGACGACCGGCGCGGTGTGCGCCGACGAGGAGGGCTCCGCGACGAGCAGTTCGTAGCCGTCGGCGTCATCGACGATGCTGTCGGCGAGGTCGACGCTGAAGACGGTGTCGAAGCCGGCGCCGCCGTAGACGGTGTCGGTGCCCACTCCGCCGGTGATCTCGTCGTCGCCGCCGCGGCCATAGACGGTGTCGGTGCCCGCTCCGGCGTGGACCCACTCGACGCCGTCGCCGCCGATGATGATGTCGTCACCGGCTTTGGCGTCGATCATGTGGAACGCCGAGCGGTCCTTAGGGTCGGGAACACAGATCACATCGGCGCCGTCGGTGCCAGCAATGTCGGTCACGCCCGTTGTGCCGGTGATGGTGCAGCCCGCGTCCACCGTGACCGTCACCGACGCACCCACCGGCATCGCCCAGTTGTCGGCGACGCGGTACCGGGCCGTTACCGTGCCCACGAAGCCGACAGCCGGCGTGAAGGTCAGCGAACCGTCGGAGCTGTCCACCGCGAACTCCCCGCCATGCACACCGGCGACGGTCACCGACGCGGGATCCAACGAGCCGCCCGCCGCAGCCGTGTCGTTCGCCAACACCGCCACCCGCACCGGACGCCCGATCGTCGTCGCAGCCGAATCGTCGACCGCGCACGGCGCCGACGACGGATAGGCCACCAACGGCCCCGGCGTGAACGCCGCCAACGCATCACTCGACGCGTCGGCGCCGACCGCCTTGAACAGATACGCCCGCGGCGCCGCCGAGTCCTCCCCCGCCACAACCGCCGGCACCGTCCATGCTGCCTCGATGCTCCCAGCAGCGTCCGCGGTCACCGCAGGGACCGACACCGCCGGCAGCACTGCCCCCGAAACCGTCGCCGCCACCGCCACAAACGTTACCGACGAAGCTGGCGCGAACCCCTCAGCAGACAGCACAACCCCATCACCAGGAGCCAAGAAATTACCGCAACGCGCCCCGGCCGGGCTCACCCGACGCGGCCACAGCACCGTGTTCTGCACCAACCCCACCCCCGACGACTCCTCAGGCGGCTCCTCAGGCGGCTCCGCGCCGCCAGAGCGAACCCCCGAACCCCCAGGATCCGACGAACCCGACGCGCCCTGCGAAGCCTTCGCCTGCTGGGACGACGACGGAAGCTCCGGAGCAGGATTGGCCGGCAACCCGGCCGCGTTCACCACGACATCAGGCTCCTCTAGATCAGGCTCCTCTAGAGCCGAGGCAACGAAGTCCAACAGCGCGGCCGCGTACTGCTCGTGACCGGCGGCGTTCGGATGGAACGACCGCCCCGAGAGGGGCAACCACTCCGAAGACTGCTCATCGACGACAAGGCCGTTCAACCAGGGATCAGACCCGCACTGATCATGACCACGAAACGCCCCCGACACATCCACGACATGAACCCCGGCCTCACGCGCACGCGACTCGATCACACCGTTCAGGCGATCCGCTGCAGTCGCCAACAGCACCTTCTCAACAGTGTCGATCTTCAACAACAGATTCGCCGCATCCATCACCGCGCCGGACGAATCGCCACCACCGAACAAACCAGGCCCATACAATCCGTCGATCTCCGAGGCCAAGTCCGGAAGGCTCGCGAGCGCATCGATCAGGCTCACCGCCGAATCTTCATCTATCAGCGGCACATCCACCGCCTTGAGAAGCGGATCGATCCTCAACGAGTCACAACGCTCCCGTTCGCGGAGAAGAAACTTGGTCCCGGGGTTAGGAACTTCATGCCTCTCGTCTTCAGCCACGGCGCTCAGGTACTCCTGATAGTCGAGCAGGCTGTATGGCACCAGGTACGGATAGCCCAGAACGAAGACGGCGGCGTCGCGCGCAGCAGCCTTGATCTCCGCGAATACCTCTGCCAGCGTCTCGCCGAACGCGGACAGTTCGTCGGTGAGTTCCTGGGACTGCAGGTATGGGGCGCAGCCGCCGAGGTAGCACGACTTGATAACATCGGCGAATCCCAAGTCGTTGCCGCCGATGGTGAGCGTCACCATGTCGACGGCCTGCCGCGTGTTCGCATCGCGCAGCGAGCGGCCCTGGCGCGGCTCCCAGTCCTCGTCCTGACCGCCGGTCGGGGGAGGCCACACATAGGGCTCTGCCGCCGGAGACGGCCGGTTCGTCTCGATGGTCTCACGCACACCGGGCCGCGGACGGACCGACGGACGCGGGGGAGCGCCGAGAGTGTCGTGGAGCCCGTCGTAGTCGCGGTCGTCGGGATGGAAAACGTTCAATGTGATCGCGCCGGTGCACGCATAGGTCTCGACATCGCCGTAGACGCTCGACTCGAGGCTCGGCAGCAGCCGGGCGTAGGCCCTGTTCCAGCGGTGACAATCGAACGCCGCCGGATTGTCGGTCAGGTAGTACCCCCCATCAGAGCCCGCACCGAACCCGCCAGAGGCCCGGAACTGCCCGTTCTCGCCCGCGGAGTACGAGTCCCCCAGCGCCACCAGTCTCGCAGCGTGGCTGAACCGCACCGCGGCGAGGTCCGCGAAGGGTTCGCCGTCCTGCCATATGCCGTCGCGGTTCGAGTCGACAAAGACCCGCAACTCGTCCTCGCGCGACATGTCGTCACGGCCGAACGAACCCGCCGTGTACACCAGTGTCACACCACCGCCGATATCGGTACGGCACGACCCGAGCGCGTCATCGAGGCCGCTCAACGCGGCAAGCGATCTCACCCGGCAGCGCACGCTCGCGCCGGCGCTGGGACCCGACTGCACCTCCACCGCCACATCCCTGTACCCGAACGGCGAACCGGCACCACCGGCGTATTCCAAGACAACCGAACGCGAGACAACGACGCCGCCTCGCGCGGAACGGGAACCATGATCCTCAGCGACACGGAACCCGACCGGCATCCTCGCCGAAAAGCAATACGTCAGACCCGAATCAAAGGCGACGTGGCTGACCGAGACCAGCGCAGCCGGCACACAACCCGACAGGCTGTTGCCGCTCAAGTTGAGATAGTTGAGGTTCGTCAGGCCGCCGAGTCCGGCTGGGATCGAACCCGACAAGCTGTTGCGGCTCAGGTCGAGGCGCCGGAGGCCGATGAGGTTGCCGATTTCCGCTGGTATCGCTCCCGACAGGTTGTTGCCGGACAACGAGAGATTGAGAAGCTCCGCGAGATTGCCGAGTGTTGAAGGAATCGTTCCCGAAAGGTTGTTGTCACGGAGGTACAGGTCATGGAGCAGTGTCAGATCGCCAAGCTGTTCCGGTATTGCTCCTGTCAGGCTGTTGCGGTGCAGCCAGAGTTGCCGGAGGCCGCTTAGCCTGCCGAGTTCTGCGGGGATCGATCCCGACAGACTGTTGTTGTCCAGGAACAAGTCTCGGAGGTCTGTGAGTCCGGCTAGTCCGGCAGGGATCTGTCCCGAGAGGCGGTTGCCCCCCAAGTGTAGACGTTGCAGGCTTGTGAGGTCACCGAATCTTGCTGGAATGCTGCCTGACAGGCTGTTGCGATCAAGCTTCAGCCATTGCAGGTTTGACAGGTTGCTGAGTTCTTCGGGGATACTGCCCGACAAGCGGTTGGTGTCCAACTGCAAATTGACAAGGTTGGAGAGGCTCCCCAGTTCCTCCGGTATCTCCCCAGACAGGTCGTTGTCTCGCAATCCTAGGTGTACGAGGTTCGCGAGGTCACCGATTTCCTGTGGTATTCCCCCCGACAAATCAGTCCCATTCAGGTGTAGGTGCGTCAGCTTAGTGAGACTTCCGAGCCAGGATGGAACAGAGCCTGACAGTCCATTGACGCCCAAAGAGAGCCTCTCGAGATTCGAGAGATTCCTGAGGCCGTCAGGGATACCGCCCGACAGGCTATTGCTGTTAAGGCGGAGAGTGTAAAGGCTTGTGAGATTGCCGAGTGAGGACGGAATGGAACCCGACAGCCCATTGGAGGCCAAGTCCAGACTCGTGAGGCTTGCGAGGTCGCCGATCTCTGCGGGAATGGAACCCGACAGACTGTTGCGGTCTAGATTCAGACTTGTGAGGCTTGCGAGGTCGCCGATCTCTGCGGGAATGGAACCCGACAGACTGTTGCGGTCTAGATTCAGACTTGTGAGGCTTGCGAGGTCGCCGATCTGTGTGGGAATGGAACCCGACAGACTGTTGCGGGACAGGTACAGCCATGTGACGTTGCCGTCGCCATCGGTAGTGACGCCATACCAATCCGCTACGGGGTCGGTCGTGTTCCAGTTGGTGTTGCGGGTCCAGTTCGCACCGTCGGTGGAGTTGTAGAGCGCGACGAGCGCGGCCCGCTGCACAGCGGGCGTGGCCGTCCCATCATCTGATGAGCGTGCCCGCCTCGCTGGGAGGTCGATGCCGACCGTCCCGACGCCGACGAACCCGCCGGGAGGCAGCGTGGCGCCCGCGGCCACGGTGCGGCATGATGACCAGCCCGATGCGGACTGGTATTCGCAGCCAGCGAAGTCCGCGGCGAACGCTCCGCCGCCGAACACCACATCGAGCTCCCCGAACCCCCGGTATCTCTGATGGTCCATCGTCGCGGCGCCTACCAGCAGCACCTCCACGAAGGGGCCCTCGGCGTCGAAGCCCGCCGCCCAGCCCACACCAACCGGCGAGCCCGCGAACGAGCCGTCGACGCCGTAGCAGACCTTCGATAGCGACCCCGACCCCAACAGCACGAACCGGCCGTCGCCCAGCGCGGCGCACTGTCCCTGTTCGGCGATCGCGGGCGGAGCCTGTGCGAGAGCGCCGGTGCCGTCCCACCAGCCTGCGGCGGCCGCCTGGGTCGCGACCGTGGCGCCGACGGTTCCCTCAAGCGCAGACGGGAACTCAGACCCAGCCGCCGGCGCGACCGACCCGGCCAACAACGCCGCCGCGGCCAAAGCGGCGGCCACCCCTCTCCACAGCCCCGCCAGACGCCGCAGACCGTATTGATCGAAAAAGACGATATGCACAGAATACCGCGATCAGAAGAAGCCTCACAACGAGGGCGCTCAGCCACGAGCGGCGATGCCTGCCCAGATCGCCGAGGGGCCCGAGCACCCGGCGACCACGCGGGTGTTGCGCAGGGCTCCGTCTAGGAAGCGGAGCGCGGCAGATCCAGCAGCAGGGCCTGCAGGGCGAGCGCCTCGTTCGGGGAGCGGATCAGGCTCTCGGAGGTGGCTCGCAGGCGGTCTATGGCCCTGATGGCTCTCCGGTCTGTTGCCGGATCGCGCGGTTCCGACGTGATCTGGTCTCGGTAGCGGGCGGCAAGCGTGGCCAAGCCGAAGCGGATCTCGTCGGTACGGAACTGGCGGTGCTCGCGCTTGTGCTGGGCCTCGATGGCGCTGCGGCCCGAGCCCCGGACGCCGAACCTCTCCTCGCGCTCGTTCAGGGCGGCGATCTCGGTCCGGTGCCGCTCGGTGAGGGCGCCGGAGGCCTCGTCGATCATGGCCCGCAGCTCGGCCACCAGCAGCGCGACCGTGGCTCCCGTTCCGTCGAGGCGGTCGGGCACCTTCCACCACGCCTCCCGGCGGGCTGCAACCCGCTCGTCGGTGGCCAGGACCCGAGCCCGGTGGAGATTGCCCGCCGCGACGGCCGCCGCCAGCGCGGCCCGGTCGGCCGCTACCAGGCCCTCCGACACCAGCACCGCGGCGATCTCGTCGTCGGGCACGGGGCCGAAGTCGACCTGGGTGCAGCGCGACGCGATCGTGACGTGCTCGGGCAGCACCTGCTCGGCCAGGAGCACCCACACCACCGTGGCAGCCGGCTCCTCGACCGGCTTGAGCAGGGCGGCCGCCGCCGCCGGAGTCGCAGTGTGGAACCGGTCGACCACCAGCACCTTGCGAGTGGACTCCACCGGCGTGCGGCTGGCCTCGACGATCAGCTGCGGCACCTCCTCGGATCGTCGCAGGCTGTTACCCGCCGGGCTGAGCACGAATACATCCGGGTGCTCCTCGCTCCCTGCCAGCCGGCGGTGCCGCCGGGCCCGGTCGGGATCAGAACCTGCCCGATCGTCCGCGGCCACTATCAGCTCGCCCGCGAACGCGGCGGCCGCGGCCCGCTTGCCGGAGCCCCGTGGGCCCACCAGCAGATACGCGTGTACCGGCGACGACACCGCTAATTGTGCTGCACATTTGAAATCGCATTGCTGCACATCTGAGAACGACGCGGATCGCGTTTATTGAGGTCAGAGCGTTGTCGTGGCTTCCACCGTTGCTTCAAGCGCCGCCACAGTCTGCAGCCTGCAAGGCAGACCCCAACTTGCCGGTTTCAGAGGCTCACAACGAAGCAGCCCGCCTGAAGCCCGGTGAGGCTGACGGGAGTGGCTGACGCCGCTATAACGACGGGAAGCCAGGGTGCTGTGCGGACGCTCATGTCTGTGCCGATTCGTCGGCGTCGGGCTCCACGGGCACCGTCAGGACCTTTGGGGCGGACCCCGCGAAGTTCACGAGCAGCCCGCATTCGTGGCCCATCGTCCGCAGGTACGCCCGCAACTGGGCCTTGTTCGCGGGCTCCAGCCCCCTTTGCGCCTTCTTGAGCTCGACCACTAGACCGTCCTCCAGGACAATCACCAGGTCCGGCTCGAGCCGGCCGACGGGTACGTCCCTGTAGGTAACCACGATGTCGGGCTTGGACCAGTACCGGACGCCTCGCTCTTGCAGTTCGACAGTCATGGCCGCGTGATAGGTGGCTTCTGAATGGCCCTCACCCAGCGCGGCGTACACCGTCTCGGCTGCCTCCCTCACCACCGTCTCCGCCGAGCGAGGCGCCTCAGCCATCGCCACAGGCTAGAGCTTGGGAGCCCCCGTGGAGTCGGCGAGGCCATGCGACCAGCCTCGCGGCGACCGGCTTGTCGGGGCGCTGCGACAGTCCACGGTTGTCGTCGGATTCGCTAGGGTCGAGAAAATGGTGCAGGGTGCGAGGGTCTCCCGGAAAGCGTCGTTGCGCGTGGCACGTAGCGCCGCTGTGGTGCGTCTTGAAGAGATCGCCGCAACCGTCGAGGTGTGGCCGTCACTGATGCACTACCGGCTTCGTTCCCTGCCTGCGCGTGGGCCATGCGCCACAGCCGCTGGTGCCCAGGCGATGAAGAACCCCGCCGCGGTCAACGCTCCGTGGTGTCCGCCGCCAGCGGTCCGCCGTGCCGCTCACAGCCCCGACCCTCAGATGTCAGGGCGCGCCCGCGGCGCGGCAGGTTGGGCGCGTCCTTTCCCGTCTCGGCCCACCAGCAGCGACCCAGACATCATGGTGGAGCGCCACCGCTTGGAACTGGCGAAGCTGGCTGCACCCAGATGGAGAGCCCTGGCCGGATGGGACCCGGACCCGCCCGGCGTCGGGCAGGTCGATTGGCGCGTGGCGCTCGCAGGCGTCAACGACCTGCCTGCCGCGTTGATGCGAGTCCTGCTCGACAGGCCCACCGCCGCCCGCGAGGTACTGAGAAATCCGGCGTGCCCGCCCGATGTGCTAGCTGAGGCGGCGCTGCGCTCGGACACGCTTCGAGCCGCCGCGGCCGCCCACCCCAACTGTCCCAAGGCCGTCCACACGACTCCGGCGACCGATCCGGGGTCTGACATCTGACAGTCGCCTGCTGACGAGACGCCTTGAGCACGCCGACAGCCGACGGGCTAGACGAGTCATCCCGGCGTGTGAGGGGAAGTTCCACACCCCAGAAATCCACCGCGCCGCCAGCCCGAGTCATCTCTGCGGGTGCGGGGAGGAAAGTCGAGGGTCAAGTGGCTTGATGCCGCGGGCGTAGAGCCGTCCCTGCGGGTGCAGGGAGGATGTGGCGATGTGCGCCTCATAGTCGTCAACAGCCGAGTCATCCCTGCGGGTGCGGGGAACGAGAAGGGCGGTGCTTCTCGCCATGAGGGTGTCGTCGAATCATCCCTGCCGGAGCGGGCAAGCGGCGGTGAGGTCGGCCGTTGCGGCGATCATGGCTACGGCTGGGAGTCTCACCGTTGAAGATGGACGCCTCCTCGACGGCGATCCTCACCGCAGGCAGCAGGTCAAGCGCCGCACGGGGCTGTGGCCGCATCTACAGCGAACTCCGACGTTCGGGGCGGCAGCACGCCATGGGTTGGCAGGCTCCCCGCGGCGGGTCTGCTGTATCGATACGGCAGCCCGGAGCTACAGGCAGCGCTGGCCGTTCCAGCCCCGCGTGCACAGGGTCTGCAGGCTGACCGAACGCAGTGTGGCGTCGATGATCTCAAAGGTGTCGTCCCAGTCGATGTCGGCGGAGGCGGCGATGTAGAGCCGCTGCCCAAAATGCCGCGAGCCTCGCACCACGAAATCGACCTCCACCTCTGCTAGCCCTTCGAACCAGCCCGGACCCGACACAATGACCGGCTCTCCGCTAAGGCGCGGCCCGAGCGCCTCCATCACGACTTGGGCCAGTTCGTCCATGGTCGCTGCTTGCGGGATTGCGCCTGTGGCTTGTGTCACTTCGTCGGTCACGTCCTCGATGGCTGCGGGGTAGGCGAGATAGGCGGCGCTGGCCCAGCCCGTGTAGCCGCCGACCGTGACCTCGTACCATGTCGAGCGGCCCAGCGAACGGGCCCGCCCGGTGGCCACCACCGCGTCGTCCTCTAGGTACGCGGCAACCGAGGAGTCCGGGCGCAGCACCCACAGCCGCTCGTCGGTCTCTCCCCGGATGATCTCCAACATCGCGACGATGGCGCCTATCGGCTCGTCTCTGACATTCAGCACGTCATCGGACTCGACGGCAGCCACGACAAGACGGTCCCCAGCAGCGGGCCCAAAGCCGATCGCGTCGCCGGCGAGGGAATCTGCGGTCGCTGCAGGTTCAAGCACCGGCAGCGAGGCCAGATACCCGGCGCAGCGCTCACGGTCCTCGTCGTCGCCCCAGCCACTGGACACGAGCCGCTCGCAGCGTTCCGCGAGATCGGCTTGTGCTGCCTTCCACAGCCACCACGTCTCAGACAGATCACCGCCCGACTCGAGAATCTGGTAGTCGATGATCATGTAGTTCACCAAGTCATAGACGACACAACCCAAAGCGGACTCCAGCTCAGGCAGGTCTTCGCACTCGGCGTTGAAGCCCCACATATCGGGCACGCCTCCCGACGGGCCGACCGCGACCACGTTGCACAACAGCGAGAACTTCGGAGTCCAATCCTCAAAGGAGCCCCGCCCGTCTATGGGTTGTGCACACACATCGCTCAACACCGCCAGCGCTGTCTGTGGCGTCCATTCCTCAATCGGCTCCACCGTCGCCACAGTCGCGGCGGTCGTCTCGGTCGTCGTCGAGGTCGACGCTGTGGTGGCCTCGGGTTCGGGCACCACCGCACCGGGCACAGTCACCGCGGACGCTGACACCGCCGTGGCCGACGGCTGGGCCGCATCACCAGAAACCGGGGTGGGCTCAACGGCACACGCCGACAACACAGACCCGACGACTAGCGCCCAACAGAGGCAACGGGTAATGCGCATATCATCCTCCTGTCCGCAGCCGCGATGCTAGAGAGCGCCGAGGCGAACCGCCGCGCCCAGCCGCCTCGGTGATCCAAGAGTCTTCGATGGCTCACAACGGGCGCGATCCTGTTAGGCCACCGCGGTTGCTTCTGGGGTGCTTCGCATCATCCTCATTCACGTCGCGTGCGTGCTTCGAGGGACCGCAACGAGCAAGGGGTGTCTACTCTTCTCGGCGTGGTTGACCGGAGGCATCCAGCGGCCCAGCCTTCTGCTGCGTCGAGGGTGTGCGGTGATTGTGGCGCTGCGATGGTGTTGCGGACCGCTAAGCGAGGCCCGAACTCTGGCGGGGAGTTCTGGGGGTGCAGCCGCTGGCCCGCTTGCACCAACACACAACCTCAAGACCGACGCGACATACCCGACGCTGCTTCTGGCCACACTCCGTCACCAGCCGGGGCGTCGTCGGCTGGTGGGAGTCGTCGCAGGTGGCGGCGGGTGGTGTGGAGCGACGCGACTCTCACCCGGCCTGGTTGGCGCTGCCATTACGCGTCGGCGGGGGTTTCGTTGAGGTCGGTGCCGTCGCCGGTGTGGCGGCGCACGACCAACTGTTGGGTGGCGTCTAGGGGTGAGCGGCTTCCGCAGCGGGAGGCAGTCGCGGCGGTGGTTGGCGTTATGCGCAAGTTGCTTGCTCGTGGGGTGTGCCCGCCTATGCACCCTGACGCTGAGCGGCTGTTGCTGCAGCGTCGGGGGTTGGGCGTCTGCGACACGGCGGATAGTGAGGTTGCGCCGCGGCTGTCTGATCCGTTGTGGTTGAGCGCCGACGATCTGGCCGTGGCGCCTGGCGGTTTCGATCGGTTCGAAGAGGGGTTGGTGGATTCGCCCGCTGAGAGGGCTCTGGTCGAGTGGCTGCAGCAGCATCATCGGTGGTGTGTGGCTGGGCTGACCCCGCAGGCGTCGCTTGACACCCTCGCTGCGGCGTCGCGGGCTGACGAGATGCCGGCCGACGAGAACGGTCAGGGCCGTCGCTGTGACTTCCTGCTCGCTGGCCCGGCTATCCCAGCGGCGGTAATCGAGGTTGACGGCGCGCAGCACGCTCAACAGCACGCTGTTGATGCCGCTCGGGACAGGCTGATGCGCGAGACCGGGCTGCCGACGATACGGGTACCGGCGTCTGAGACCTTCACCGCAACGGGGTCAGGCCTGGACGCGCTGCAGCAGCATCTGGAAGCGTCGGTGCCGCCGAAGGGCGCTGGGCATGGTCCTCTGGTGTGGGCGGCGGTGCAGACGCATCGTCTGGTACTCGCCATCTGCGAAGCGATCAGCGCTGGTTGGCTCAGCGGCGACCGGTGGGACATCGGGGTCGATGACCCCACCGGTATTGCGCCGCGGCTGCTGGGTCCGTACCTGGAGATGTTCGACGCGTTGGACATGCTGTGGGGAGACCGCACTGTCATGCCCGCGGAGGTCGGGTTGCACGGCCGCAACACCAGCATCGTGTGGCGCCGGGCGGCGGACTGTGAGTGGACGGTCCACGAAGCAGCCGAGGCCGGCCCTCGGGCCGAGTCGGTGGATGTGGGTGTGCGGCTTGAGCCCGCCAACGGTCCAGCGGCAGAACTGCCCGCCGGCGACGGTGAGGCACCGCTGGTGTTGATCCGCTCGGCATGGCTGCCGATGCCGACCGCGGACCTGGTGGAGCAGACACCGCAACGCCTCGAGCCGTTCACCGGCCATGGCGAGCCCCACACAGCGATCCGGGCGCTGATGCGGGGACTGTTCGCGGTGGCCGAACCCCGCCCGGGGCAGGTAGAGGCGATCACTGAGACGCTGGCCGGACGAGACTGCGTGGTGCTGCTGCCGACCGGTGCCGGCAAGAGCCTCATCTACCAACTGGCGGGGTTGTGCAGCCCGGGCCGGACACTGGTGGTGGATCCGCTGCTTTCGCTCATCGACGACCAGATCGAGTCGCTGGCCCGCCATGGCATCACCCGTGTTGCTGGCGTGACACAGCAGACAGCCCGCACCGCCGATGTCGCTGACGCGTACTTCGTTTTCTTGTCCCCCGAGCGTGTGCAACGGCAACGGTTCCGTGACGAGCTCGCTGAGCACAGCACTGTTGTGCCAGTCAACCTGGCTGTGGTCGATGAAGCGCATTGCGTGTCCGAATGGGGTCATGACTTCCGCACCGCTTATCTCAACTTCGGGGCTGTGCTGCGGCGAGTCTGCGCCGGGGCGCTGGGCCCACCGCCGATCTTGGCGTTGACCGGCACGGCATCTCAAGCGGTCCGCAACGACATGTTGTTCCAGTTGGGGATCGACACGGTCACCGACAACACCATGATCCGCCCGCAGTCGCTGGACCGCCCCGAGTTGGCGTTCCATGTGGTCGTCACTGACCCCGCAACCGCCGCCGCAAGGCTGCGAGCCGAACTAGCGGGAATGCACGCCCGCTTCGACGAACCGGCGGGATCGTTCTATGAGCCCGGCCGCGGCCTCGACACGTTCAGCGGGATCGTGTTCTGTCCGACAGTGAACGGACCCCGGGGGATCAACGCCACCCGCGACAAGGTCGCGGCGGTCACCGGCGAGACGGTGCGGTTTGCGGGCACCAAACCCAAAGGCACCGGGTGGTCGCAGTGGCGCGACGAGAAGGCCCGCAACGCCCGCCGGTTCAAAGACAACGACGCGACAGTCATGGTGGCCACCAAGGCGTTCGGGATGGGCATAGACAAACCGAACGTGCGGTGGGTTCTGCACTACGGTCTGCCGTCCTCGATCGAGAGCTACTACCAAGAAGCCGGCCGCGCCGGCCGCGACGGCAGACCGGCGCAGTGTGTGCTGATCCTCACCGAGGCGAGCGCCGCCTCCAGCCGCCGCCGCCTCGACGCCGACGCGAATCTCGACAGAGGCGGAGGTGCCCGCGACGACATCTCGACCGCACTGTGGTTTCATGGCCAGTCGTTCCCGGACCCCGACGAGGAGCACAAGCAGATCCTTTGGGCCTATGACCTGATCGAATCCGGGGACGTCGCGGTCGCGTTGGGCCACAGAGACGGCTGTGTCGACGAACGGGCGCTGCATCGACTCGCCGTGTTGGGCGTGATCGCCGACTACACCATCGACGGCCCGCCGCAAGCATCCAAAGCGACCGTGCGGTACAGCGATCCCGCAGCCGAGCAGGTTCTCGAGCATCTGCTCAGCTATGTCGATCGGACCCAGCCCGGCCGCGTCACCGCCGTACGCTCTGGACTGGGGCTGCCTTTCACCACTACCCGAGACGCCGTGTCAGGATGCACACGAGCGCTGCTCGACCTCGTCTACGAGACGGTCGCCCAAGCCCGACTTCGCAGTCTTCGAGAGATGTGGCTCAGCGCGTCCGACGCCGCCACCAGCGGCGGCGACACCATCCGTCGCCGGGTATTGGACTATCTCAGCGAAGGCGACGCCTCCGCAGTGCTGCAACAACTCACGCAAAGGCCCGAGTTCAAATTCAGTGACTGGATCCCCCAATGGGAGCAGATCGCCACCCAACAGACAACCACAGAATGGCGGTCATCGGCTGGCAGATTGCTGGTCTCCTACCCCGACCATCCCGGACTGCTAGCGACACGCGGTCTAACAGAAGCGCTGCTGGCGGGCGGCGATGCCGCCGAGTGCGAACCAACTCTGCGCCGCAGCCTGCGTCAAGCCAGCACCGCATACTCCACCGACAACGCCGACGTGGCCGGATTCGTGCAATGGATGCTCAACCGCCTGTTCCCCACTAACAGCAGCGAGTCATCGCCGCTGGCGACGCTGGCCGCCGATGGATGCATGGGCCGCGCTGGGCTAGCCGCCGCTGTTGTCGCAGCCGCCCGAAGCACACCCGCCGAGGAGACGGCTCGACAATGGAGCCTCACTAACCGCGATCTCAGCGCGACCATCGCAGCGCGCGTGATCTCCGACACGATGCTCGACCTCACCACAGCGGCGCAGACCGCGATCGACAAGTACGCGCAAAGGAGCAACCGATGACGAACAGCACCACCAACGCCGATCCTGCCGGCACCTCCACCGAACACGACGCCGAAACGAAGCAGCTTCATGCCCGCCTCAGCGAGGCAGCCGACACGATCAAGGAACTCCAACAGCGCCTCGAGGCGCTCGCCGCAGCCGAGGAGAAGGACCACGTCGCCGCCGCCACGCTGCACGAGGCCGCTGCACAGATGCAGGCGTACATCGCTCAGATGCACGCCGTGACCGAAGCCGCTCTCACAGCACTTCCTGAACTTCAATCAGCGTTGCAGCAAGCGGAAACGTTCTTGGCTGCGACCGACCTGAGTCAACTCGTCACCGACCTGGCCGAAACCCGTGAGATGATCCGCACGGCCCTCGACGACCGCATTCACAGCACAGAGAAAGAACGCGCGGCCACTCAGCAAGAGTTGGAACAGATCCGCGCCCGGGTAGCGAAGCTGCCAGCACGTCACCGCCGCAAAATCGACTGAACGAGATTCTCGCGCTTGGCGACCCTGCGCCTGGGTGATTCTGTGTGCTGTCAAGCGGCTCGGTGAGCAACGGGGGCCCTCTCATCAGCGCATGGCCTCGTTGTGGGTCTTGCTCTGGTCGACCTTGCGGTCCGTAGTAGCGGCGGCCCTCGCTGTTGGGCATGCGGATCTGGGTCACCGCGACGAATTGCAGCGCCGAGTTGAGCTTGCGATCACCGCTGCCTGAGAGCCGATGCCGGATCCGTCCCCCTCCGGAGGCCCCTACTGGGGCGTTGTCGGCTGGAGCGCTAGGCGGTTGCGCTGTTCATCCCGGTGGCGGGCTGTTGGGTGTCGGCTGCCCGGCAGGCCAGCTTGTCGGCGAGTTCATTGTGACGGTTCCCGGCGTGGCCCGGTCCACACGAAGGCGACCTCGGTGCGGCGGGGCAGCCACAGCTTGATCAGCGGTTCCCACAGGTCGCGGTTCGCTACGGGCCGGCGTTTGCTGTTGACCCAGGTCCGTTTGAGCCATCCCTTGTACCAGCCTTTGTTGATGCCGTGAACGACGTACTGCGAGTCGGAGTGGATACGCAGCGGGTCATCGGGATGGGCCCTGACCGCTTCTAGGACCGCCCGCAGTTCCATCTGCTGGTTGGTGGTGTGCTGTTCGCATCCGGTCGTCCAGCGGCCGCTGGGAATCAGCCACGCCCATCCGCCGGGGCCGGGGTTCTTGCGGCACGCGCCGTCGGTGTAGACGTCGACGGGCTTCACGACCGGGTGACGTTATCCAGATGGCGGCCGCCCGGCGGGGCGAGGTCCGGAGGGTGCTCGCAGGTCCAGCCCCGCCCGAGGATCGACAGGCCGCGGTCGGTGCATGCGCCTCCGGCAGCGGCGCACTCCTCTGCGACGGTGGGCCGATCGTCACACGGACAGCGGGATCCCTGTCAAAGCCGTGCAGAGCATCCAGCACAGCGGCTCGAAGCGCCTTCAGATGGCGTTGCGCCTGTCGGGGCGGTTCAGCGTGACCCGAAGCACATACTCAGCTGGCTCGTCCGAGGATCACTGCTCTGCGGCCATACGACCTCTCCGAGGGTTCTTCACAATCGACGGAAGTTGACAGCTCAACTCTCGCGCTCCGGCCCGGTCATTCTGTCATGGACTGGCGCGCCGCTGCTGTGGGCCAGCAGGATCGGGATGGTCACGATGCGCTGGGGGTTGTGGTGTAGAACCAACTCCACGGTTGCGGTGGCGCCGTTCTCGCTGATGGTCTAGATGCTCTGAGCGAACTCCGCCGTCGGCAGGGCTGAGTCGTCGTCGGATTGTGACGGTCATCGTGCCACCGCGAAATGTGACGGCCTCTTTGTCCAGCGCACCCGGGGCCACCAGAGCGTCGTCGTAGCTCTCGCCGAGCCGCACACGTGCTGGATGTCTGCCCGAGCCGGAGATCATCGAGGGTCGGGTCTCAGTCGGGCGACTCCCGCGCCGGCCTGCGTATCGCTGCGCTAGGGGTCTCAACAGTGTCGGTGAGCGCGTCGAGCACGTCGGCTCGTGCCCGGGCTATTCGCGCCGCTGGTGGCCCGGCGCGATCAGCCTTTGCTCGAAGCGCCGATGCGGACCGGCGCCGAACCGCCCAGCGGGTCTAACACGCCCGGGCGGCCAGATCGGCTGGGAGGCATTCGCGGATCGTGGCGTGGCGGCATCCAGCCGCGGCTGCGATCTCCCGCAGCGTCGCGTTGGGCCGGGCTTTGGCGGCTCGCAGAATCCGGGATCGGAGTTCTTGATTGCGGGTAGTGGCCATCGTCATCTGAGTGGAGAGGATTCGTCGCTACGGCGGCGGACACCCCGATGCTGGCGGCGATCTGGGCGGCTGCGCTGGCAGACATCCAGGACCTCGACATTCGGTCCGGGCGCTCGACCTAACGCTGGCCCCTCCTGGCCTGCCGCTCAACGCTGTACCGGTGATTGAGGTGCTCCTCAATCATCCGCTCCGCTGTGTCCTTGAGCGCTGCCCGCAACGCCTCCTTGCTCGGCTGGGGCTCCACCCAGTCCCGCAGTTCGAGGGGGTGGCTCAGGAACCCGTCGTACATCCACGACAGGATCAGCCATCCCCTCCACTGCCCGTCAGAGTGCCCGTTGTACCAATCGCCGCTCAGCACGGGCTTGGGGGGCTTCAGCCCCATAGCGGTGGCCGACGAACTGTCGTAGACCGATATCCGACCGTCTCCCGAGCCGCGTCCGTGCAGGACCACCTTCTCGACCATGGGGATGGCCCATGCTAGCGGCACCCGACCCGTTGATGCTCCTATGGCCAGTCAAGTCGAGGTTTGGACGGTCGTCGTGCCGCCGCGAACGTGACGGCCTCTTCGTTCAGCCCATACGTGGCCCAGTACGGCAACTGCGGCGCCGGGTTCTCCGCGGCGCGGGTGGCCTCCACTCAGCGGCCACAGAGGGGAAGAGCCGGGCCAGAGTGCAGGCACTCCACTAGAAACTTGTCATGGCTGACCGGTCGCATCGGCTCACTCACGTCGTTGAGGTGGCCTTGAGGTCGATCCGGCGACAACCTCGGGACTTCCCGGCCGTCATCGAGTGGGCGAGCCCGGTGCCATACTTCGGCCACGCCGAGCGAGCCCGGATCGCGTCGGTAGGACTGAATCCCAGCGGCCGGGAGTTCTGCGACCGCAGCGGAAGGCCGCTACGGGGACGAGATCGGCGGTTGGAGACGCTGGACTCGCTTGGGCTGCGCGACTGGAGCGATGCCGGCCCCGCGGAGTGCTCCGCTGTCGCACAGGCATGCGGCGACTATTTCGGCCGAACGCGTACTGGCGACGGTTCAACCCCTTGGAGTCGATCTACGAGGCCGCTGGGCGGGGCACACTGCGCGATGGCGGCGCCTGCCACATCGACCTAGCACCGTGGGCGACCCAGCTGACGTGGAGCGGGCTCACAGACACTGAGCAGGACGCGCTGTTGAAATACAGTGAGACAACCCTCACGTCTCTTGTGTCATCCGCTCGGTTCGAGGTGCTGTTGCTGAACGGCGTCCGTGTTGTCGAGGGCCTCGAACGCGCTTCACCATGAGTGCGGACACCTGGCGGTGACAAGCTGCTTCGGGATGCTTGCGATGTCAGCTGCGGGCTTTGACGATGGCGCTGCCCGGGCTGTGTGGATGATGCGGGCACGGCCTAGTTGTCAGCCGACGTTGGCATGTCCGGCGCGGCCCCAATCGCTGCGCGCACAGCACGGCCTCTGCTTGGGGGGTGTCGTACCCGGTGTTGTCATCAACGGTGGGAGCGGGCACTAGCAGCGTCAGGCTCTGAGCGGCGGTGCGGGCAGCGCCGCTGCCGTCTCGTGCAAGGATCCGCGCTGCGCTCTGGATGCGCTTGCGTTCTTTTTGCGTCAGGGCGGCGTTGGCGGCGTCTTGTGGTGTGATGAGCGCCGCGAGGGTGATCACGTCGAGGAGGTGGCGCTTGTTGCCGCGTCCTGTCGGCGGGCCTGACGCCGCGGCGATCTTGATGAGGAGAGCGCCGACGATATCGGGGCGTGGGATGAGCGAACGCTGCTGGTCGCGCTCAACCTCCACAAGCCTTGAACGCTTCAGGGCTTGTGTCCCGCCCGTCGCTTGCAGCGTGTTGCCGCGACCGAGGCGCGGCAGGTGCCGGCCGAGATGGTCCGGGGCGAGCACGTCGAACACGGTGCCCGCCGCGTCCACGTACCGATGGCCGATCGGCAGGATCTGCTGGTTGAATCCGTGGTCGCGCAGCACCGAGTCGATGTGGCGCATCCGGGTCCGGTTCGTGCGGAGGTCCACGACGACGTCGAGGTCGTAGCTCCAGCGCAGACTGGCACCGCTCGCCGGACCCGCGCCGGCGCGCCGGCGTTCGGCTTGGTGCAACAGCACCATCTGCCCGCCGATCAATGTCCAGCCCTCGCCGAGGTCGGCGGCGACGGCCATCAAGGCGTCCCAGGCCAGGGCCTGCTTGCCGGTGAGGACCGGCAACACGACAACCGGCGTTGTCACCGGAGGCTCTCGATGATGGCACCAGCCACGCGCTGCTCGCGCGGGTGCGGCGAGACGCACAGGTCCAGCGCCACCGCCGCCGCCGGGGCCACCACAGCGGATCCGTTGTCCGCTGAGCGCACCACAGCGACACCAGAACGCTCCCGCAGCTGCGCCCAGTTGGCTTCAGACACAGCCCGCACCAGAACCCGGCCCAACGCAGAAGGCGCAAGGCCGCGCATCGGATGCAGCGGGTCGAGCCGCTGTTGCCAGCCTTCTTGGATGTAGAGATGCGCCTCGTCGGCCAACGGGTCGAGCATGTCCACATAGGCGGCCGCGGCGTGCATCCCGCTGACGACCACCTCCGGGCTGGCCAGCAGCGACGACACCATGGGCGACCCGGCGCTGTATCTGGCGAGCACACCGCGGTTCTCGTAGCGGTAGGGGTCGTCAAAGTCGACGCTCGCCGCGAGGATGCTGCGCCAGGCGGCGGGCTGTGACAGCGGGCGGCCCCCGCGGGGCGGGGCCTCAGCAAGAGCGTGGACTTCCGCGGCGGGCAGCACCCACACGTTGGCGATCTTCGCGGCGGGCAGCAGCCCGCGGTGCAGGTAGCGCCGGACCTGCTCGGCGCCGACGCCTAGCACGCGGCCCGCTTCGGCCAACGACATCATCTCGGGGACGCTCACACAACCACCCTAGCGTAACTAGAGGTGGTTTCCACTAGTTGTGGCGGCCGCCGCTGGTACGGCCTCAAGCTGGGAGCCGCCGCGTCATGACCGACCACCTCACCGAGCGCAGCTACGAGAAGCGCGCCTTCACGATCGATCTCGCTGACCGCATCGGCGGCCCCGGCGTCGAAACCACCGGAACCCCCGACGTCACCTCCGCTGCCGACGGAACCGACGCCGCCTCCGACCAGGCGACCGTCTCCGACATCGTGCGCCACGACCAAGGCGTGAGCTTCCTAGCCTCCGGCGGCGCCGTCAGCGTCCACACCGTCACAGTCCGCGCCGACCTCGACACCACCCCCGCCGAGCGCATCGAGGCCCGCACCCGCTGCCGATAACCTGACACCCCCACCCGCACACGCGGGTATGAGCCGATCTCTTGATCGGACCGACGACGGACAGGGTAACCCCGCCCGCACACGCGGGCATGAGCCGATCCTCGGACATCTCGGAACTGACCTTCACCGTCCCCCTCCCGCACACGCGGGTATGAGCCGGCCCGCAGCAAGACAGCCCAGCCGTGAAGCTGCCCCGCCCGCGCACGCGGGTATGAGCCGCGGTCGTCGCCTCCGCTAGGAGCGCGTCCCTAGTGTTGTGTGGATTCTGTGATTGGGTGCCCTGAAGCCGAGGCGGACCCTGTTTGTGGCCTTTGAGCTGCGATTTTGCGCAGCCGTCGAGGTCACATATGGTGACCGGGGTGAGCGCCCTGCACCGGGAGAGGCCCGCCGGAGACATCTCGCCCTGTAGGGCGATCGAGGAGTCCGCCGCCGCGGGGGCCGGATCGCCGCGGTCGAGGAGCGCCGGCTGTGAGTTCGCTGGATGATCTGATCGAGCGGCTCGCCGATATCCGACGGATGCGCGAGGCGTTCGGCGTCGACTACCGGCGGCTCATTGGCTGCGAGACCTGTCAAGCTCCGCCCGGGGAGCACTGGCCCGACTGCGACAGGACCACCCGGCCCGCCCGATGAATCCCGAGGACGCCCCCCTGGCAGCGGGCGGCTCGGATCAGTCACCGTGCATGCCCTTGCGAGTTTGCGACACTCAGCGCTGTTTCATTGAGGGCAGGATGCTTCTGCAGTTGCCGCGACGACCTGCGGGGAGGCGGCACCGCAAGCCGGTCTCGGTACGACATAGGGCCGCTGTGTTTCGCCGCCGTCCGATAGGCGCAACACCACGAAAATGCTCGTCAACAGTCGGAGTCGTCTTGTCGGTATCCCCGCCGAGGCAGAGGAATACAAGGTCTCGGGCCGGTCTCCTCTGCAGTGGGCCATCGACAGCCTGCGCCTCAAGAGGGATGACGCCACCGGAACCGTCGACGATCCCAACCTGTGCCGCGAATGGGCCGAAGAGCCCTTCGATCTGGTCCGACATCTGCGCAGACTCGTGACCGTGTCCGTGGAGTCTGCACGGATCATCGCCAGCCTCCCTCCCTCGCTGCCGACTCCCTCTAGCGCTGGCAGCGGTGAGCAGTAGCACACATCTAGCCGACATCGGCGAGTCGTTCGTTGCGATCGACGTCGAGACCGCCACCAGCGAACGCAACTCAGCCTGCGCTGTGGTGCCGTCGTCTTCGAGCAGGGAACGCCCGTGGACAAGCTCAGCCTGCTGATCCGGCCACCCGATCAACATCGCTGCGGCCACCATGGCCGACACGGCGCCGCCGTCGGCTACGGCGACATCGCCCCGATCACCTTCGAGGGACGTGTCATCGCGGCGGTATCGATGATCACCGGAATAGCCGCGTTCGGGCCCGGGAGCTGCGTAGGTGGCGGCCGTGGTTGGTTGCCGCCGTTCGACCGGGCGCGGCACGCGTGCGCCGCCGTGCTGTCGGTGAGCGACCTGCAGGCTGTTCACACCGACATCGGCGGCTGAGCGTCACCGCACAGTCCTGGACCCCGGGCGGCTGCTGGGGTCGGTACGTTCTTGGCGATGGCCGCGGCTGTCGTGTGGGGGCATAATGCGACCATGAGCCGCAAGCCCATGGTGCTGGCCCACCGTGACCGCATCCGCGAGATCGCCGAGGGATGCAACGCCGACAGCGTCGCCCTGTTCGGCTCGACCGTCCGCGGCGAGGACACCGAGGCAAGCGACTGTGACTTCATCGCGGATTTCAAGCCTCACACCACCTTGGCCCATCTAGGCAGGATGAAGCGCCTGCTTGAGGATCTGCTCGGTTGCCGTGTCGACATCACCTCACGCCGCGTCGTGTCCGCGGAGGCCACCAGTATGGCCAAGGAGTCGATCCTGCTTTGAGCGGGTCGGACAAAGACCGGTTGGGCGACATCCTCCGAGCTGGGTGACAGATCTTGAGCCCACAGGAGCCGTGGACGGAGCGGCGCCTGCGGGCCGCCGATGTGCCAACGCTGTATGCGGAGCCCGGAGTGCGCTGGGCGGTGCCGCTGGGGGCGCTGGTCCGCGAGTGGGAGTGGTGGCCCCATGAGCGGGCTGTGATCGTCGCGGATGAGCCTTGCAGGGGCGGCCGCCGACGATTGTGCCGCATCGTGGCGGTGGTGCATGCGCTGTGCGACCGCGACGGCGTGCCGGTGCCGGTGCGGGTGTGGGATCACCGCTGGCACGAGCCGATCGCGTGGACCGGTGAGCTGGCGGCGGAGGGGCCGCTGTGGGAGCGCATGGTGGCGCATGCGCCGACGGCGTGCGCTTGGCACAACATCTGGTTCGGCGTCGATTTCATCTCTGACCCCAAGACCCAGGCGGAGGCCCGCCGCTACGCGGTTGGCATGCTGGGACTGTAGCCGCAGGCCCACAGACGACAAGGATCCTTACCAACAAGGGTGGCGCTTCGGGGCTGTGATTGCGGCAGGCTAGTGTCATGGCAGGTTGTGTCGCTCCCGCGGATCTGCGCGACATGATGGTCGAGCAGGGCATCGAGTTCGCCAGCGCGTCGCGGGTCGGCGAATGGATCGGATGCAGCCCCGAGCAGGTGCCGAGCCGGCTGCGCGGCGCCCGCCAGGCACGCGAGATGGTGTGCGTCACCCACCGGGGCTGGGTACCCGCGGTGGACGGCCGCATCGCCCCGAGGGCGTTCATTGAGCCGATGATGGGACATCTCGGCCACCGCTACTACCTGGCCGGGCTGTCGGCCGCGGCCCGCCACGGCGCCTCGCACCAGGCGCTGATGGTGGACCACTTCGCCACCGACGGCCACCTCAAGAGCCGCACGATCCGCGGCATGGCACGCATCAAGATGTTCCACAGCCCCAACATCGAGGCGTTCCCGACGGTCACCCAGAATGTGATGAGCTGTACGGGCCACCTGCAACCGGTCACCGTGTCGACCGCGGAGGTGGCCGTGTTCGACCTGTTCGCGCTGCACCCGTTTGGGGGCGGTGACGCCAAGGTGACCGTCGCCTGCGAGCTGCTCGATCCCGGCCCGCACCTGCCGCCGACGCTCGATCCCGACACGCTGGCATCGGTCGCGATGCTCTACCGTGTGACGACCCGTCAGCGTGTCGGGTTCCTGCTCCAGGAAATGTCCCAATACGTCGAACGCGACTTCGACCTCGACCCGCTGGCCGCGACTCTTCCCAGCACGCCTCACGATGTGGAGTTCGAGTACTGCCCGGACCGCAGCGAGCCTCCGGTCAAATACGACTACCGCTGGCGGGTGCGCCAGTGGTATGAGATGTGGCCCGACGTGTAGACCGCTCCCGGTGTGCTCTGTGTGATAGTTACGGACACGGGAGGCTCCGTGCCCAGGACCTCGGTCATGAGCAAGCGGCTCGAGGCCTTGGAGACGGCAGCTTCTTCTGGCCCACAGGGCATGCCCGGTCTCGTTCGCTGTAGTCGGGTCGGGGACGGTGCGAGCACTGGATCCTGGGACGTCTCCGTTGAAGCTGCTCGATTCTCGTCGTCAGGTTCCGGGGAGTTCATCGTGCTCAGCCTATGAACGGTGTCTGACTTCGGACGGTGCCCCGAGTGCTACCAACGAAGCACGCCTCGGAACAGATCCGTGCGCCGGCCTCGGTTCGGGCGTCGCCGCGCAAGAGCCGCTTGCCTGTCGCTGCGGAGCCTCCCCCAGCACGCAGAGCACCGGCCACAACAGCCGAGCCCGCATCAGGCCCTCGGTATGATCCCTCTGTGATGGACCAGATGCCAGACCCCGGCTCGCCGGGCGCGCATCTGACGGAACCTGCTGTCACTGCCGCAGAGCTTCCCTACTGGATGAGCCGGAATGATCACCGAGGACGCATCGCTGAGCTGACCCAACTAGCCAAAGACTGGGCGCGCATGCCGCATCTGCGCGACGCCATGATCTCCGACCCTCCGAAGCGACGGCGCTGGTATCACAGGCTCACCCCACGTCGGCGAGACTTGGCCCGCATCGCTGCCGTGGTGCACGCCCTGTGCGACCGCGACGGCCATCCGGTGCCGCAGTGGGTGTGGGAGCACCGCAGCGCTAAGGACATCCACATCGACTCGCGGCCCGTCGAAGACGGCGCGTGGGACCACCACATCCGTCGCATCGCTCCCGCGGCGTGCGCCTACCACAACGTTTGGTTCGACCCCGCCAGCATCGAAGACATCCGGGTGCACGGCATCCGCCCACTAGAGGGGCACAGCTTCAAGGGCTGAAAGTCCGCCCGCGTACGGGTCCGGCCGCCGCTGCCGGCCCAACGCTCAACGTGCGACGCCGCGATGTAATGCTGCCTGGGCGGCTGGAGCGCAACGCGCCGCCCGCCGGATGGTTCTGGCTTCGGCGTCCGCCGAGCGGCGTCGCAAAGCTAACGCATCCCGAAGCTGCGCCACCCGCGGCTTGCGGCTGTCGATGACCGGACCGGGAGGCTCCAGAGGACACGTCCGGGTCGGGCTCTTAGGTGGTTGGGGTCTCCAGCTTCACGCCGTCGAAGCTCAGGAAGTCGGTGTCGTAGGACACGACTGTGCAGCGGTGCTCGACAGCGAGTGCGGCCAGGTGGGCGTCGTTGGCGAGGTTGCCGCCCGTGTTCAGCGGCGCCAGCAGCTGCTGTACGACGTCGAGGTGGCGCGCCGTCGGCTCCACGACGACGGCGGTGGGCTGGGCCAGCCAGTCCTCGGCAACGGTGATCGCCTCGCTCACCGACAGCGGCTCGTCGAAGATCCGCTCGTTGGTGGACAGCCGCAGGAACGCCAGCAGCACCACCCAGCAGAACGCCACCCGGGCGCCGCCGCTGAGCGCCTCGTCGAGCAAGTCCCTCGCCGAGGCGTGCTGGGGCGCGTCCCGGTTGACCGCGTACAGCAAGACGTTGGCGTCTACGAGCTTCACGATCCGCTCTGCAGCCTGGCGGCGAGCTCGCCGTCCTCGAGTTCGCCGGCGAGGCGCAGCGCCTTGTCGAGGCCGGCTCGGGCGCGCCCCATCGACCGGGTCGTCGTTCTGAACCGGCGGGGCCCGTCAGCGGAGCCCCAGCCCTCGCGGACCAGGTCGTTGAGGGCCTGCTTGAAGGAGACCCGCCGTTCGGCCATGCGCTGCCGGACGATCTGTTCTGCGTCGGAGTCGAGCGTCACTGTAGTCCGCATGTTGACAGCATAGCATCAAGTGATGCCTTGCTGTCAATAGCCGCAGCTCCTGCACGGCCGAGGGCGGCGAGCAGCCGCGGCACGGGGGACCCTCGTGAGCTTCGATCGCCGTTGTTTGCCGCCCCTTCTACGTCTTATGTATCAAACTACCGGGTAGGGTGGTGGGTATGGGAACCACTCGTGTGGTCAAGCCCGCAGCTCTGGCTGACTTCCTGATCGAGCGCGGCGACAGGGTTGTCACCACTGAGCAGGTGGCTGCGCTGTTGGGGGTGCGCGCGGAGCGGGTTTCGCGCAGCCTGGATGTGCCCCGACGCGACAAGCGCATGTTGTCGGTCACCAAGGGGCTGTGGGCGCCTGTGAGCCTGACGCGTCGTGCGGCGGGCACCAACCCGCCTGTGGAGTACATCGACGAGATGATGGCTCATCTGGGGCACCGCTACTGTTTGGGGTATCGCAGCGCCGCAGCCATGTACGGGGCCGCGCATTTCGGGTGGGGGGACCTGCAGGTGATCACGGCGGCGCGGCTGCGCAGCCGCTGTCTCGGAGCTTGGCCGCTTGTGTTTGTGACGCGCCCCGACTTGGATCGCTTGGCCGTTCGGACCCTTGCCCGTGCGGGCGCGCCGGTGCGGGTCGCGTCGCCGGAGGTGACCGTGTTCGATCTGGTGGCGCGGCCGGATCTGGCGCTGGGCTTCTCGCGCACCGCGACCCTCGTAGCTGAACTGTTGACCGTCGACGCTCTCGACGGCGCCGCGCTGGTGAGCGCGGCGCGCCTGCAACCGGCGGCGGTCGTGCGCCGGGGCGGGCTGCTGCTTGATCGGTTGCAGTCCGAGATCGGTTGGGACATGGACAGCGCGTTGGACCTCGATCCGTTGGCGGAGTACGTCGCGGCGCTGCCCTCGCGCACGGTGCGGCTCTCAGCGGGCCGCGATTCCTGTTTGCGCCTTGACAGCGGCGCCGAAGAGCCCGTCGATTCTCGCTGGGGCGTGCTGGTCGACATGGCCATCGAGTATTCGATTTGATTCCCCAGCACGAGATCGACGCGGCAGCGCTGCACCGGCCGGGCTGGGACAACCAGCAGGTCGAGCAGGACATCGTGCTGACACGGCTCATGGCGGAGGTCGCCAACGACAAGCACCTGGCCGAAGCGCTCGTGCTCAAAGGGGGCACCTGCCTGCACAAGCTGTGGCTGACCGAGCCGTGGCGCTACAGCAAGGACCTCGACTACGCCCGCACCGAAGACACCCCCATGGGGGCCACCTTCGACGCATTGCGCGCCGCGGGCCGGCGCGCCGGCCTAGACGGCACCAAGATGCGCGTCAACCGTGGACAACTTCTGTCACATGTCACATTTCGAGCCACCTACGCCGACGGCGCGACCATGAAGATCACAGTCGACATCCCCACCAGCCCGCCGGCGGTCCCGGCCCATACCCAGACCCGCACCCTGGCTGTACCCCACCCCAGCGGCGCCACAACCGCAGTGATCGTCTCAGTCACCCCCGAAGAGATGATCGCCTCCAAAGCAGCCGCCGTGTTCGGTCGCAGCCAACCCCGCGACGCCTATGACGTGTGGGCGGCCACAACGGCAGGGCTCACCACAGCCCAGCGGGCCGCGGCGCGCTTTCAGCACTACCGCATACCTGGCTGGAACCTCGACCGCGCCGTGTCGAACCTCGACGCCAAGTGGTCCGACTCGAACTATCTCGCCGAGCTGCAAGCCTTCGGGACCCAGGCGCCGGTGCCGTTCGAACTCGACGCGTGCCGCGCAGCCGTCGACGAGTTGATCGTCGAGTGCTCGTTCCAATCCCATCACGTCGCCGACACCGCCTCCTCGGGCACAGCCAACGAGCCGCCGCAGCATCGGACCCGGGACCATGAACCATCAGCGAGACCGGCCACCAAACGGCCACAGATCGAAGACGCACTCCGCCAAGGCGACACAACACATGCCGAGATAGCGAAAGCGTTGGGAGTGTCCCGATCCTGGGTGTCTGAGATAGCCCGCCAGAGCCGCACCAAGCGCTCTTCGCGCCAATAGCAGCCCCAACCGGAAGGCGTCGGCGGCGATTTCCACGAGAGCAGACTCGACTGTTGCGCCGTATGGTCGCGTGGAAGACGCCGTTCGGATCCGCTGGAGCAGGAGATGGGAACACGAAGACCTGGAGCCGAGACGGTCTACGCCGCGGCTGAGTGCTGGGTTGAGCGCGGGTTGCGGTCCGACGACTCGCTGTTCACGCCCGGTAGACGGATATGGGCAAGCGTATGGCTCGATGAGCTGCATCGGCGGTTCCTTGATAGACCCGATGAGTCCGGGGACTCGTTTCTGGACAAGCTGGAGCGTCAGCTGACGGGGTCGCCGCCAGAGGTCTATCAGTTGATGGCCGAGGTGATGTATGTGCATTTTCTCATCGTCTCCACGAAAGACAGCACCAACGAGCAACACCAACTCGGCCGGATTCTTGGGTGGTCGCCAGAGCCGGTGGCCGTCCCGTCGGAGTTGGCCGCCGGTTTGGTGCCGGGCATCGCGAATCCGGGTCAGGGTTTTCACTCGTACCGGCCGTTCCAGGTTGGTTTGATCATCGAGTTCGCCGGTCAGTGGAAGCAGCTCGGGTCCGATGAGCGTCGGCGGCTGCTCGATGATGCTTGGGCGTTCAAGGGCTTCGTGATGGGTCTGCACTTGCGGAGCGCCACGTTCAGCGACTACCAGAACACGCCGCGCGCGCAGCGGCAGGCTCTGTTGCATCTGGTCCACCCGGACACCTTCGAGAGAATCGTGAATGTCGATCACAAGGACAAGATCGCCGCCGTATTCGAGGAACTGGTCGAAGATCCGGAGACGGATGTTGACCGCAAGCTGCAACAGGTTCGATCCAATCTGGAGCGCACATACGGGGCCGTCGACTTCTATAGCCGGCGTATTCGGAGCCAGTGGGATGACGACTACGAACTTGACGCTTGGGATGAGTTCATCGCGGATGCCCGCGACTATGTAGAAGGCGGCCGGCTCGACAGCGTGGAGAACGACTACAAGGTCAAGATCGGCCAGCGAGTCGCGACAGCACGCGACGCCGTGCTCGCCGGGGCGGCCGGTTGGCCGGACCTCGTCAAGGTCAGCATCAGCGGCAACATCGTCCACCACATGCAACAGGTCAAGTTCCGCAACTGGGTCGACGAGGAACCAGACGACTCGCTCAGGGCCCTGCAAGCGCTGTGGGGCGACGGTGACATCTCGGTGTCGGATCGAGTGCGAGCGTTCGCGGACCTGTTGCCCCGATCAGCGAGCGCCGGTGCGGGTACGCGCATGACGATCGTGTCGGTGCTGTTGATGGGCCTAGACGCTTGGCGGTACCCGCCGTTCAGGACCAGGTTGTTCGACGAGGCGTATCAGCGCACCGGATACGCGCCGCCCAACGACGACGCCGACGAGGCGGAGCTGTACGACCACGCGCTCGGCTTCCTTGACCGGCTAATCGCCGAGGCGTCGCAACGCGGTCTGTCGTTGCGCCACCGCCTCGACGCCCAGTCGGTCGTGTGGGCAGTGATCAGAAGCGACAAGCCAGACGGCGATGAGGACGATGAGCCAGCCGAAGAGGACGATGAGGTTGCCGATGCGCCGTATTCGGTGAAGGACATCGTCGAGGAGGGATGCTTCCTGAAGCGCGACAGGCTGGAGGAGATCCTGCAGCGATGGCGGGTCAAGAAGAATCTGATCCTTCAGGGGCCGCCGGGAACCGGCAAGACCTGGCTGGCCAAGAAGCTCGCGTTCGCGCTCATCGGCAGCCGCTCGCGGAGCCGGGTGCGCCCGTTGCAGTTCCACCCGAACCTGTCCTATGAGGACTTCGTGAGGGGCTGGCGGCCCAGCGGAGACACAGACAGCCCTCTGGACCTGGTGGACGGACCGTTCCTGGCGGCGGTCCAGGACGCCAAGAAAGAGCCTGCACATGACTTTGTGGTGGTGATCGAAGAGATCAACCGGGGCAGTCCTGCCCAGATCTTCGGGGAGATGCTCACTTTGTTGGAGGCCGACAAGCGCACTCCCGATGAGGCGCTGGCGCTGAGCTATCCCCGGCACCGCGACGAACGGGTGCACCTACCGGACAATCTCTATGTCATCGGAACCATGAACATCGCCGATCGGTCGCTCGCGCTGGTGGATCTCGCGCTGCGGCGCCGGTTCGCGTTCGTAGACCTGGAACCGGTCTTCGGGAAACGTTGGCGCCGCTGGGTCCGCGAGCGATGCGGTCTGGACTCCGAGTTCCTTGACAGCATCGAGCGACGGATGAGGACGCTGAACGAGAAGATCTCTGACGATGATCTGCTGGGCCCGCAGTTCCGGGTCGGTCACAGCGTCGTCACGCCAACCAGCGAGATCACGAACGGCGTCGAGTGGTTCTCACAGGTGGTGGACACTGAGATCGGACCGCTGTTGGACGAGTACTGGTTCGACGCCCCCGACAGGGCTCGCTCCGCAAAGGAGGATCTCCTCGAGGGGCTCGACGGTTGACGCCGACGATGCCGGCGTCGGGGATGATCGGCGCGATACCAGTCAGGAACATCTGGCTGTTGATGCTGTACGCGTCGCAGTTCTATCGGGAGCTCCCGAACCGTCAGACGCGCGGCGTAGAGGAGAACCCCGACGACATCCCCGATCTTGTCGCGGAGATCCTGACCCGAGCCGTGGAGCGCAGGATCAGGCGCAACCTGACTTTCGAGTTCCACCGGCGTCGGGCTGACCTGACTCGTGTGCGAGGACGCATCGACGTCCTCCGCACCGAGCGGCGCAGCCTGTTGCGGCAGGGCAGGATCGCCTGCTGCTTCGAAGAGCTGACCACCGACACGCCACGGAACCGCGTTGTCAAGACAGCCCTCAACAAGCTGCGCGGCTCGGTGAGCGAAGAGCCCCTAGCCAGACGGTGCCGCAGACTCGCCGCGGCTCTCGACCGGGCCGGAGTGGGAGACGAGACCTCCGCAAGCATCCGTTCACGAAGCCTCCGAGACGCCCTCGCCGCCGGCAGGGCCAACGCCGAGGACCGCCAGATGCTCGCCGCCGCGGAACTGGCGCTCAGGCTGAGTCTGCCCACCGAGGACCCCGGCCGCGCTCACCTGCCCGCACCCGACAGAGACGAAGTATGGGCCAGACGTCTGTTCGAGGCTGCGGTGGGCGGCTTCTACGACACAGTGCTCAGACCCCGCGGATGGTCGGTCAGCACCGGCGAGCGGATCCGCTGGCCAATCGAGGAGCGAACCGAGACCTCGAGGATCGGCGACATCATGCCCCATATGCAGACCGACATCGTCTTGGAGAGCCCTCCAGCCGATGAGCATGATCACCGCCATCGCATAGTCATCGACACCAAGTTCACCAGCATCCTCAAGCCGGGCCATCGCAGGCCACTGACCCTCGATAGCGGCTACATCTTCCAGATGTACGCCTACCTGAGATCACAGGAAAGCGACAGCGACCCCCGGTCCCTCGACTCGTCGGGACTGCTGCTGCATCCCTCCGCCGGCGAGGACGTCGACGAGTCAGCGGTCATCCAAGGCCACCACATGCGCTTCGCAACGGTGGATCTCGCCGCTGACAGCACCGCCATCCGAGCACGGCTCATCGCGCTGGCCGACGACATCGCGGCGTCACGCCCACAATGACCGATCACACCCTCGAACCGGTGAATGCCGGCTCCCGGCACTGGTTCCGGATCGAGGCGCTGTCCCCATGGCAGTCGATGAGAACGACTCCGCAGCCGTCGCTGCTGCCCTGTGAGAAAGCCCGGCAGAGCTAGCCGACGGCTCCACTTCGCCCAGTCCGCGCCGTGATCCTGGTGGGGACCATCGACGAGAGCGCGGCGACGACTCGGGTTGCGCGGTGTTCGGGGTCGAGTTCGTCTGCTCGGAGCGCTGGCTCTGGGCGGTGGGGGTGCCCGGTGGCCTCGACTCGCCGACATTGTTGCTGTCGGGCCGGGCTGTGGAACCTGCATCGTCGTCGAGATCCGCTTGCACGGCCGCCGCCGCTCAGCGCCAACGCGGCGACACCCGGCGCCTCGCTGGTCGGGCCCGGGCTGGTGGCCCTGTTGGGGCCGATATGGGGAGAGGGTTCGGCGCCTGTATGGGTGGGGCCGTCTAGGGCTCCCAGCCCTCCGGCGGCGTCGGTGGCGGCGTGTTCTTTCCGCGGGGGAGGTGTTCGTTGCCCCAGAGGCGGCGGTTGAAGTGCTTTTCGAGTCTGGCGATGGTGACGAGGTTGGGGTAGGTCTCGCCTCGCAGGAGCTTGTAGAGGGTCTCGTAGCCGATGTCGGCGCTTCGCGAGATCGCGAACGGCGACTCTCCTCGCTTGTGGGCGTGGCGGTTGATCCTGGCGACGATGCCTCGCACGAGGCGGGCTTCTTTGGGGGCGTCGTCTGCGAGGTGGCCGTAGGGCCATTCTTCGCCGGGTGCCCGGTACTCGCTGGGCGGCAGCAGCCCGCCGCCAGACCCGGCAGGCTCGTCGGCATCGTCGGGCTCGTCGTGGGGCTCGTCGGCGTCGCTGGGATCGCCGTGGGGATCGCTGGGATTGCCGGGATCGCCGTGGGGATCGTGGGGATCGTCGGGTTGGTGGGGCTTGTCGTGGGTGTTTGTGGTGTGTTGCTGGGAGGCTTCGGGTTCGAGGTCGTCGGTCATCGGCTGCGACAGTAGCCGCGGCCGCCGACAGGCCGCCGGGCGCTGTCGGCGGTCCACGGTTGGTTCCCATTCTGATGGAGGCGCCGGGAGCCTGGTCGGTGGCCGATCCACCGGCCGTTGCCGCTGTTGCCGGACTTTCCCCGCCGGCCCCGCAATCGAGGTTGAGGGCCGGCTGGGTGACACGCCTCAGCCGGCGTCACACCCCCCTTATAACTTCCATTTCCATGGAATTCTTGATGCCGACGGCGGCGGTGCCGAGCATGCGCGGCCTTCCAGCGAAGTGGCGGCAAAACTACGTGTCGAAGCCATGGTTTGGCCTTCAGAGGCTGCTCATGTCCCCAGCCGGCGTGCAGATCACTCGAATCACGAAACGTATGCTGGCAGGCCGGTTGGCGGGTTCAGCCGTGACACCCGCCGACGCCGTCTATGTTCGAGATCGCCCGTTGACGCAACCGGGCCGCAGCACCCTCCCCTCCGGAAAGTCGGCGGGGTGCTGCGGCCCTGGAGTGATATGCACCATAGCCAGGACCTAGACGCCAAGGCAAGCAATCGAGCCTCTGATTTGGGGGGCGGGTCGTGAGCCGCTCGCGGCGCAAGCTAACGCCCGCGGTCGAGCGCAGGATCGCCCACTACTGGCCGCGGGGGCTCGACGCGGACCCCGCCGAGGTCGAGGCGGTGATGGCCGCTGTGCGCCGGCGGGTTGCCGCCGCGAGGCCGGCGACCCCGAAGGTGGCCCGCACGCTGCTGTGGGCGGCTACCCGGCACGCGCTGTGGGGCCAGCGGTTCGGGATCGACCACGACGAGGTGCTGTATCAGCGCCGAAGCGTCGAGGCGCACCTGGTGGCGGCGCGGCGCGAGCACCAGCCGGAGTCGTGGCGCTATGAGATGCGGGCCGCGCTGCGGCAGCTGGGAACCACCGCGAACCCCGCCGAGTGGCCGCCGCCGCCTCCACGGATCGGCCGCAGCGGCCCGCCGCGGCGATATGAACCCCACGAGGAGCGCGGGTTCGCCGCCAACGCGCTGCTGGACGGATACCCCCAGCGCGGCGTCAGGCTGTTCATCGTCGGCGCCTCTCTGGGGATGGGGATGTCGGGGCCCGCGATCCGCGCGGCACGCGTCGAGGACCTCGTGGAGCTTCGCGGCGGCCGTGTGGGCATGCGCGTCGAGGGCCGGCCCGCGGGGGTGGTGCCTGCGCGGGCCGCCTACACGAACATCCTGCGCGACGCCGCCCGCGAGGTTGCCACAGGCAGCTTCGTCACCGCCTACGGCGCCAGCGCCGTGTACAGCGTCGCTGCGGGCATCACCACCGAGGGGCTGTCGCTGCCACGCGCACGGGCCACATGGCTCACAGCGCACCTCGTGGCCGGGACGCCGCTGCCCGCTCTGCAGGCCGTGGCGGGGCCGTTGTCGCTGAACACCCTCGCCGGACTGCTGCCCGCCGCGGGTGCGGCGCTCAGCCCCGAGCAGGCCGTCGAGAAGGCGCTCGGGGCATGAGCACCAGACCCAAGACCCCGAAGGCCCCCAGCAAGCCCAAAGCGGCGCTCACTGCGCGTCAGCGCCACCGCCTCAACGACGCCCGCCCGTCGGTGCCTGATGATCATCCCAACCAGGGCGCATCCCAGCTGATCACCACCAGGGCGGCCGGCATGCGCGTCCTCGACATGGTGCGCCGCGCCGGCGTCGCGAAGGACCTGCAGGCGCAGGTCGACGGGCCGTCGACGCGTCGGGGCCCCAAACGCCGCGTCAGCGTCGAGGCGCTGCTGGTGGCGATGGTCATCGCGGCGCGCGCCGACTCCAAGAGCTATCACCGCAGCGCGGTGCTGCTGGCGCTCATCGGCCTCGACGCGGACGTCGCATACCAACTGGGCGTGTGCACGAACCGCAAATGGAGGATCCTCCGCTACAAGACCGTCGCCCGGCTCGTCAAGGAACTAGAGCAAACACTGCTTCTGGGCTGGTTCCAGGATGGCGAATATCGTGATTTCGAGTGGCTGGCGACCCGCCTGCTCAAAGCCAGCATCCCCCAGACCGCGCGGCGGCACATCAAAGCGGCTGCGCTGGACGAGACCCCGAGACCGACCTGGGCGCGCCGCACGACGGTGTTCGAGAACCAGACAGCACTGGTGAAAGCAGCCGAGCAGCGCTGGCGCGACCAGCACCCCAACCAGCCCCTGCCGTCGGATCCCGCCGAGTTGATCCCGACGATCGAAGCCGAAGCGGCCCGCCGCGGCTACCGAGTCGGACCCGACGGCCGCCTCATCCACGGCAAAGACATCGACGCCCGCATGGGATACGCCAGCGCCACATCAGAGCTCCCCAGCGGGTTCTTCGTCGGGTACGGGCTGACGCTGCTCGTGGCCTGCCAGGAGGCTCTTTGGCGCGGCGACCCCGACCGGCTCGAACTCGGCGAGGAGGTCCCGCTGTACATCCTGGCGCTGGCCGTCGACGCGGCCGGCACCAACCCCGGACCCACCGGCGGCCGCGTCTTCACCGCCGGCCGCACCAACGCCCCCAACCTCAAAGACGTCGTCACCGACCGCGGCTACAGCACCAAACGCACCAGCTTCGTGAGACTGGTGCAACAAGCCGGCGCCAACCTGACCCAGGACTACAAGCAATACGTGCGTCGCAGGCTCAGGACCATTCCCGTCGGCTCCACCAAGAAAACCAAGGAGACCATCCACATGCACTGCGGCACTTTCCTTCCGGCCTGGATCACCAAGTACTGGCAGAAACCGCCCGCACGGCTGCTGCGCCCCGACAAGAAGGACGAGCTCGCCGCATGGTTCGCGCGGCGAGCCGCCCTCGTGCGCTTCGCGGACCGCGGGCACTACAAGACCAAAGCCGGCGTCATCACCGGCAAGCGATTCAAATGCCCCGCCTGCGCGGGATTCTGCGACGACCCCACAGCCACGGCCCCGCCCTCCTATGACCATCCCCCGCTCGCGAAGCCCGACACCCCACGATGCTGCGGCGGCAGCGTCACCATCAAGATCGAAGACCTCTACGAATACCAGCTCGTGCCCTACGGAACGCCCGCATGGCACATCGCCTACGGACGCCGCAACCTGGTCGAAACCGTAAACTCGATGCTCAAACCCGAAAAAGGCCGCCACATAGGCAGATGCCAAGCACTCGGCCTCGGCCCCAACTGGATGGCATCCATCGCGCTAGCCGTAGCCCACAACCTCCAAGAAACCATCAAAGCTCGACGCGCCAGACGCGCCGCGACGAGAACCCGCAAACCCAAACCGGCCCGCCAGCCAAACCACAGCCAGGCCAAGAACCCCAACGACGCCACCAGCGCAGAACCGTCCGACAAGATCACCCAGACACCCCCCACAACGACACCCGATGCCGGCGGTGACCAGCCGCCATCTGAGCGGCCACCCGAGCGAGCGCCTCCCTAGCGCCCCGTAAGGCCCCGAGCGAGCCCGGCGGTCACAGACCGCCGGGTTCGCCGCGCCCGACAACATCCCCTCGACGCTCCGACATCAGCCGAACAGCCCTAACTCCGGGCAACGAGCGCAGCCGCAGCCCCAATTCAGCCCCCAACGGCGCTGTCACCAAATATCCGAACCCAAGCTCCGAAACAAGCGAAGGCACCCCTGGAGCGCCGGGCGGGATTTGAACCCGCGGCTTTACGGCTTTGCAGGCCGTTCCCTTGGTCCGCTCGGGCACCGGCGCAGGAACTCGCAGCGTACCGGCGGCGGGCTCAGGGGCGGTGTCAGCGGAGCCTGGTGCGAGCCGCTGCGGCCGCGGTGACCGAAGCAGCGCCCGCGTCTCGCAGGCAGGCCGCCACCGCTTGCAGCGTGGTGCCGGTGAGCACCACGTCGTCGACCACCACGATGTGTTGTCCGGCCACCGAATCACAAGCCCGGTAGCCCGTTGAGGCTGCCACCTCCGCTCGGCGCTCGGGATCGACATGACGCAGGCGCGGTGTGGGATTGCTCCTCACCACAAGGCCCGGCCGGTACTCCCCCGCCCCAGCCGCGGCCAGAGACACAGCCAACAGCTCGGCGAGATGCGGGCGGTCATCGTCGCCGTCCGCGGCCGGCCCGGACGGGACCGGCGTCACCAGGCGCGAAGAGCCGCCGTCCGCCGTCGGCAGGTTCCCGGCCAGGCCTGCGAACCGCTCAACCAGATCGGCCGCGGCCCCGCGGTCGCCCTGGTCCTTGGCCCGGCGGACCAGCTCGCCGATGCCGGTGCGCTCGTCACGGTCCGGCCGCCAATACTCGCCGAGCGTGCGGACCGCCACGCCACCCATGTCGCCGAGCCCCGCTCCAGGGTCCCCGCGGAGGGCTCCGGCGCTATCCATCCGAGCGGACGACCGGCCTCGAACCGGCGACCTCAACCTTGGCAAGGTTGCGCTCTACCAACTGAGCTACGTCCGCGGGATTGCCGATCCTACCTCCACACCCCGAACTTCAATGAGTTAACCACCTCTGGAGTGGTTAACTCATTGAAGTTCCCACCCGCTCGGCCTCTAGCGCGCTTCACGCGGGCGAAGATCGATGCTCAGGCGCAGGATGCCGTCCTCGAACACAGCCTCGGCGTCGCCGATCATGGCGAAGTCCTGGAAGTCCAGTCGGGCCTGCTCCAGGAAGTGCCTCCGCTCCTCCCCCGCCACTGGCGGCAGGTTCCGGCGCTTCACCCCCGCGGCGCGCTCGCGGAACCGCTCGATCATCGCGTCAGCATCGAAACCCTCGACCATGGGCACCAATCTAGACCGAACGCTCGTCGCTGTCCGTCTCGTTGAACTTCCACACGGCCGACTCGTTCTCTGACCCCTCGACCGGCGCCGGCTGGGAGTCGTCATCGGCAGGCCCGGCGTCCTGGGGCCGCATCCCCCGCAGGCGGGTCCAAGCCAGGATCCTCTCAAGCACCCCCGCGACGGAGTCCTCGTCGCCAGCGTCCTCCCCCGGCTTGCGGCCGGCCACCTCAGAATCCTCTCCGGCCTCGCCGAGCAGTCCGGCCGACCCGCCCGCCAGCCGCAGGCGCCGGCGGGGGCTGGTGTGCCACAGGAAGAACCCGAGCAGCACGGTCATCACACCGGCGATGGTCCAGAGCGCGATCACCACCGCGTCCACCCGCTCGCCGCTCTCACGCTCGACCATGCGCAGATCCGTGCCGGGTTCCGTATCGGTCTCCCCGTCGGACTGGGCAGTGCTCACCACGTCCAGGGAAGCGGACTGGCCGACGCTGATCACCATCTCGTCGCCGGATCCGGCAGCCGAGGCGGGCCCGGCCGCTGGCAGGCACAGCGCCACCGCAAGCAGCAACACCGCCGTCCAACCTCTGATCAAGCGCACGACTCTCGACGCTACCGGCCAGAAGAGGCCGCGCTTCCGCCTATCCGATCCAGCGCGCCGATCACATCAGCGACCACGTCGTCGGTGTGCTCCAGCCCCGCCGAGAACCGGACCGTTCCCTGGCCGATGCACAGCGCCTCCAGCTCCTCGGGGAGCAGGCTCACATGGGTGGTGGATGCCGGATGGGTGACCAGGCTCTCCGGGCCTCCCAGCGAGGTGGCGAACTGCACCACCCGGACCTCTTCCAGGAAAGCCTCGCCGGCGGTGTACCCGTCCCTAAGGTCGAAGGTGACCAGGCCCCCGGCCAGCTCCATCTGCTTGGCGGCCAGGTCGTGCTGGGGATGGGAGGCCAAACCCGGGTAGTGCACCGCCTCGACGGCCGGATGGCCTCCGAGCGCATCGGCCAGCGCAGCGGCAGTGGCAGTCTGCTGGCGCAGGCGCACCGCCAGCGTGCGGATCCCCCTCAGGGCGTTCAGCGCGTCGAACGGCGAGGCCGCCGCTCCGTGCAGCACGGCGTAGTTCCACAGCCACGCCAGCAGCTCCTCGCTGCCGGCCACCACCCCGATGGTGGCGTCGTTGTGGCCGGCGATGGCCTTGGTGGCCGAATGCACCACCAGGTCGATCCCGTAGTCGGCGGGCCTCTGCCCGAGCGGTGTGGCGAATGTCGAATCGACCACCGTCATCGGCCCGGCGATCGCGCCCAACTCGGCCAGATCGATTATGTCGAGCTTCGGGTTGGCGGGCGACTCCGCTATCACCAGCATCGTGCGCCCGGGAATCACCGCGTCGGCGAACGCGCCGGGCTCGACGCCGTCGACGAAGGTCACCCCGATGCCGAAGCGGGGACACGCCGTCTGCAGCAGCAACTGCGTGCCGCCGTAGAGCTGGCGCTGAGCCACGATGTGGTCGCCGCTGGAGCACAGCCCCAGCACGATGGCGCTCAACGCGCCCATGCCCGAGGCGAACGACCGGGCCGACTCGGTGCCCTCGAGGTCGGCCACGACGTCCTCGAACGCCTTGACCGTCGGGTTTCCGTAGCGGGTGTAGAACCGGGTCGAATGGGTGTCGACCGCTAGGTCGCGGGCCTCGGTGACGCTCGACGCGGTGAACGTGGACGTGGCCCACAGGATCGGGGCCAGGGCGTTCTGGTTGTCGGCGCGCCCGGCCCGGATCGCCCGGGTGTGGGCATGGAGATCGCCCGTGGACGCGTCAGCCACCGTGAACCTCCTCCAGGAAGCTGCTGACCGGATCGCGCAGCAGTTCGTGCTCGAGCAGGAACCCGTCGTGGCCCTCGTCGCTGTCGACCAACACCAACCGGCAGTCCCCGCCGCCCGCCAGGATCCCGTCGCGCAGCTCCTGCTGCTCGTGGGGCGGGTACAGGCGGTCGCTGCGAACCGACGCGGTGAGCGTCGGCACCCTGATGCGCCCGAGCGCGGCGGCGGTCCCGCCCCGCCCCCGCCCGACGTCGTGCAGGTCCATCGACCGGTTGAGCACCACATAGGTGTTGGCGTCGAAGCGCTTGACGAGCTTCTGGCCGTGATGGTCCAGGTAGGACTCCATCTGGAAGCGGCCCCACAGGTCGAAGGCCTCGACCGGGTCGAACATCTTCCGTCCGAAGCGGCGCTCGAAGGACTCGCCGGACCGGTAGGTCACCTGGGCGATCTGGCGCGCTACCGCCAAACCCATCCAGGGTCCCTCGGGCTTGTCGTAGTAGTCGCCGTCGCACCAGCCACCGTCGGTGGCGATGGCCAGGCGCTCCACCGCGCTCCAGGCGACCTGCAGGGCGCTGGCCGCCGCGCAGGTCGCCAGCGGCAGGATCGACCGCACCCGCCTGGGGTACATGGCCGCCCACTCCAGCACCTGCATGCCGCCCATCGAGCCGCCGATCACACCGAGCCAGCGTCCGACGCCCAGATGATCGGCAAGCAGAGCCTGGGCCCGCACCATGTCGCGGATCGTCACCACCGGGAAGCGCGGCCCGTAACGCCGGCCGGCCGCGGGGTCGAAGTCGGCGGGGCCGGTGGTGCCCTGGCAGCCGCCCACCACGTTGCTGCACACCACGAAGTAGCGGTCGGTGTCGATGGCCTTGCCGGGACCGATCATCTCGGCCCACCAGCCCCCGGTGGGATGCGCTGGACCGCTGTCGCCGGCCGCATGCGAGTCGCCGGTGAGCGCATGGCAGACGAGCACCGCGTTGGAGGCTTGCGAGTCGAGCTCACCCCAGGTCTCGTAGGCGAGCCGCACCTCAGTCAGGCGGCCGCCCCACTCCAGGGCGAAGGGCCGCCCGCCGGCGATGGTCAGGAACCGGCGGTCGCCCGCAGGGTCGCCGGGCTGCCAGGCGCCGGTGACGGGCAGCCCGGCAGGGAAGCGCCCCCCGGGGCCGGCTCGCCCGCCCGCGGGAGTCGGAGGCTCGATGTGGAATCCCGCGCTCAACCTTGCTCCTCGTTGCCGGTGCTCGCGCCGTCGCCCCATCCGGGCCGGCGGCCGGCTACCGGTCCGGACACTCAAGGCCAGTGGCTCCGGGGGTGTACCCCTCAGGACACTTGGTTGCGCCGGCGGAGCCGGCACCGCATCCCCGCCCGGAGGCGGGATGGCACCTTGGGTGTCCATCCCAGGTTGCCGGGCCCGACCCGGGGGCCGGACCGCTCACGATGACGTGACCCGCGAGGGTCGACAACCAGTCTAGGCCGGCACGTCGGCCGAAGCGCGCCCCGCGCCCCGCGTCGGGCTGTCACTCCCGCTCCTTCTCGCTGCGACCTGAGGGCCGCTCAGGCCAGGGGCGCCTCGCGAGGACGACCGTGGCCTACGGCGATTCGCTCGGCCTCCGGATCCCGTGAACCAGGTCCCGAAGGCGGGCGTCGTTGGAGAACATCTCCACAATCGGCTCGTCGAGCTCGAGACGCCGCTGGAGCCGCTTCACGTCTAGTTCCTCGTCCCACAGCGACAAGGTCACCACCACCCCGGACTCGCCCGCGCGGGCGGTGCGGCCCGCGCGGTGCACGTAGGTCTTGTGGTCCGAGGGAGGGTCGAACTGCACGACGACGTCGACGTCATCGACGTGGATCCCCCGGGCGGCCACATCGGTGGCGACGAGCACGGGCAGCTCGCCGGCTATGAACTGCCGCAGCGACTTCTCGCGGGCCGCCTGGCGCAAGTCCCCGTGGATCGGAGCTGCCTTCACGGCCTCGCGTCGCAGGTCGCGGGCCAGGCGGTCGGCAGCCACCTTGGTGCGGGTGAACATCAGCGTGCGCCGCGCCGAGCCCGCTATGGCCGCAGCCACCTTGACCTTGTCGAGCTTGTGGACGGCCACGAATCGATGGACCATCTCCGCCACGGTGATCTCTCGGGGAGCCACCGAGTGCATCGAGGGCTTGCTCTGGTAGCGCCTGATGAGCGAGTCGACTGCGCCGTCGAGGGTGGCAGAGAACAGCAGGGTCTGGTGGCCGCTGTCGACGTTGCGCAGGATCCATTCGACCTGGGGCAGGAAGCCCATGTCGGCCATCCGGTCGGCCTCGTCCACCACCACGTGGCGCACAGCCCGCAGGTTCGCCGCTCCCCGGTCGATCAGGTCGATCATCCGGCCCGGTGTGGCCACCACGATGTCGACGCCGGCGCGCAGCTTGTCGATCTGATAGTCGATGGGCGCCCCGCCGTAGATGGCCAGCACCCGCCTGCGGACCGCGGCCGCGGGCGCGGCCAGCTCGTCGCAGATCTGGTTGGCAAGCTCGCGGGTGGGCGCGAGAACCAGGCCGGTGGGTGAGCCGGGTTTGGACCGGGGAAGCCGCTGCAGCAGGGGCAGGCCGAAGGCGAGCGTCTTTCCCGAGCCGGTCTTGGCCTTGCCGCACACGTCGCGCCCGGCTAGCGCGTCGGGAATGGCCAGCGCCTGGATGGGGAACGGCGCAGTGATACCCCGGGCGGCCAGAGACACCACGATCTCGTCGCACAACCCGAGGTCGGCGAACGTGCCGGCCCCTTCGGGAGCCGGCACGTTGGCGTCGGCTCCCAGGGAGCGGACATCGACGAGCGGATCAGAGAGTGCCATTAGAAGCACAAGGCTACCGTTGTAGAATCCCGATTCCCGTGAACGCTGTCGAGGTCGGCCCTCCAAGCCCAGAGCGCATCCGCCGCGCTCCCAAGGTCGTGCTCCACGACCACCTCGACGGAGGCCTGCGCCCCGAGACCATCATCGAGCTGGCCGACGAGACGGGCTACCGCGACCTGCCTACCACCGACCCGGCCGGATTGTCGGCCTGGATGCAGCGGGGAGCCAACCGCAAGGACCTGGCGCTGTACCTGGAGACGTTCGCCCACACCGTCGCCGTGATGCAGACCCCCGAGGCGATCGTGCGCGTGGCACGCGAGTGCGCCGAGGACCTGGCTAGAGACGGGATCGTGTACGCGGAGGTCAGGTTCGCGCCCGAACTCCACGCCGAGCGGGGACTCACCCTGGACGACGCCGTCGAGGCGGTCCTCGAGGGTTTCTCCCAGGGCAGCGCGGGCACCGATCTGACCATCCGGGCGATCTGCACCGCCCTGCGCCACCTGCACCGGTCGGCCGAGGTGGCCGAGGCCGCCGTTCGCTGGCGGGACCAAGGCGTGGTGGCCTTCGACATCGCCGGACCCGAGGACGGCCATCCCCCCGACGACCATCTGGACGCGTTCCAGTACTGCCACCGGGAGAACTTCCACATCACGATCCACGCCGGCGAGGCCTACGGCCTGCGCTCCATCTGGAAGGCCCTGCAGTTCTGCGGCGCCGAGCGCCTCGGCCACGGCATACGCATCATCGACGACATCGTCGCCGACAGCGACGGCGACCGCACCCTCGGCCGGCTGGCCCACTACATCAGGGACCGCCGCATCCCGCTGGAGGTCTGCCCCACCTCGAACGTCAATACCGGAGTGTTCGCATCGGTCGCGGAGCACCCCATCGACACGCTGGTCGGGCTGCGGTTCCGGGTGACCGTGAACACCGACAACCGGCTGATGTCGAACGTGTCGATGACCTCGGAGATGGCGGCGCTCGTCGATGGCTTCGGCTACGACTGGACCCGCCTGCGGTGGCTCACAGTCAACGCCATGAAGTCGAGCTTCTTGCCTTTCCGGGAGCGCCTCCAGATGATCGAGGGCACTATCAAGCCTCGATATGCTCCGCTCGAGGCGGCCCAGAGCGAGCCCCCCGCTTGACGCGAGGCCGCACCTGAACCCCTTCCCCCAACCTGAGGAGACCCGACTATGACTCCAGCCCGCCGCCGCACTTCCCTGCTCGCCGCCCTCGCCATCGCGGCCTCGGTCCTCGCCTGTGCACCTGCGGCCGCAGGCCAGACCGCACCGGCGCAGAGCCAGGACGCCGGCGTCCATCAGCCTTCCATTGATGCGCTGGTGTACTTCGAGATCGATATGGGCGTGGACGTGTTCTCCCGCACCGGCTGCCCGGACAGCGGCGGGCTCTGCCCGAACGAGGACCTCCCCCGCTGGGAGATGGCGGTCTGGCTGGCCAGGATCCTCGACCGCGCCGACCCGCCCGCCACCGGCTCGTCGCGCTTCACCGACGTCGACGCCGGCGTGTGGTGGTCCCGGCACGCGGAGCGCTTGGCCGAGCTGGGAATCATCGAGGGGTGCGAGACGGATCCACTGAGGTTCTGCCCTGACGATCCCATCGACCGCGGCCAGATGGCCGCGTTGCTGGCTAGAGCCTTCGACCTGGACCCGGCGGTGAGAGCCGGGTTCGCGGACGTGCCGGCCGATCACGTCTTCGCCGACGACATCGACCGGCTCGCGGCGGCGCGCATCACCGCCGGATGCGACCGCGACCCGGCCCGCTACTGCCCGCAGCTCCGTGTGACCCGGGGTGAGACGGCCACGTTCCTGGCCCGGACGCTTGGACTGGTTCACCCGGCCGAACCCGTACCCGCCCACGACGACGCCCTGCTGCCGATCGACCCCGCGGTGACCATCGGCACGCTCGACAACGGCCTCACCTACTACCTGCGCAACAACGACAGCCCCGGCAGGAACCTCGCGGTGCAGTTGCTCATCAACGTCGGATCGGTCGACGAGACCGACGAGCAGGTGGGCATCGGGCACTTCATCGAGCACATGCTGTTCAACGGCACCACCGAATACCCCGGCAACTCCCTGGGCGAGGCGCTGCGAGAGATCGGCGTGGAGCTGGGACCCGACGTCAACGCCCATGTGGGCCACGACGAGACCGTCTACCAGATCGAGGTGCGTCTCGACGAAGACCGAAAAGCGCCCCTGGTGTTCCGCGCCCTGTCGCAGATGGCCGGCGACGCAACCTTCGAGCCCGACGCCGTCGAGTCCGAGCGGGGCGTCGTCCTCGACGAGATGCGCTTCAGGCGCGAGAGCGTCAACGGCTTCATCGGCTCCGAATTCGACCGGGTCTACACCCAGGGCACCCCCTATGCGGGACGCGATCCCGTAGGCACCATCGACACCGTCAACTCGATGACGACCGACGATCTGCGAGCCTTCTACGAGAAGTGGTACGTGCCCGCCAACATGGCGGTGGTCGTGGTGGGCGACATGGATATTGAAGACCAGCGCGCCCTGGTCGAGGAGCACTTCGGGCCGCTGCCGGCAGGCGAAGGGCGCCGGGCACCCAGCGTGTACATACCTCCAGCCGAGTCCTCGAGCCATGTGGTGACCGACCCGAGGCAGGGCGTCACCTACATCTCGCTGGACATACCCATCGATCCCTACGACCTCGGCACTGCCGGCGGGGACCGGCTCGCAACGATGGAAGCCCTCATCGAAGTGATGATGGCGAACCGTCTCGACGACGCCTACCACCGGGGCGAGCTGAGCCAGGTCGACCCACCGCACTTCACGACCTTCACCTACAACCGCGGGCTGAGGTACTACGGAACGAACTGGCAGGGCGACAATCTCGACGACGCCTCCCGGGACTACCTCTCGGTGCTCCTGACCGCGCAGGAGCACGGCTTCACTTCCGGCGACCTCGGGCGAGCCATCAGCCAGATCGTGGCCGACCTGCAGTTCCTGCTCGACAGGACACCCACCATCCAGGACGGCGAGTGGGCCGGCATCTACCGGGACCATTTCTTCTACGGTGGCGACATCGACTCCGTCGCGAGTTCGGTGACCCGCACCGCCCGGCTGCTGGTGCAGTTCACGCCCGAGGAGTTGACCGAGCATTTCCGGTGGCAGATGAAGCGCGGCGGGCTGGTGGTCATCGCGGTCGGTCCCGACCCGTCGAGCGTGCCGACGGTGGCCGAACTCGACGCCGCCCTGGCGGCGGCCGCTCCGGGACCGCCCCCGCAGGAAGTGGCGGTCATTGATCAGCTCATGGACCTTCCCGAACCGGCGGATCCGATCTCGGAGGGATCCTTCGACGTCTTCGACGACGGGTACGAATGGACCTTCGCAAACGGGGCCCGGGTCATGTTCGCGCCCTCCGACATCGCGGAGGGCTCGGTCAGCCTGCAAGCCCAATCCCTCGGAGGCTGGTCGCTGCTGGAGCCCGGCGACCGCGCTCGGTCGGCCATTGCCGTGAACGCAGTGCGAGACAGCAGCTTGGGAGACGTGTCGCGAGCGGAGCTGAATCGCTTCCTGGGAGACCGCACCGTGTCGGTGGTCCCCTTCATCGGCGAGACGACTGAGGGCTTTGCCGGGTCGTCGAGCACCGACGACGTCGAGACCATGTTCCAGCTGATGCACCTGCTGGTAACCGCACCCCGGATCGACGACCAGTCCTATGAGGATGCTCTCCACACCGCCGAGACGAGGCTGGCCCTGTCGGGGCGCGACCCCCGCTGGCAGGCGGCCATCGCCTACCTCGAGGCCCGCTACGGCGAGACCTGGCACCGGGCCATCGCCGAACGCGAGGAGATCGATTCCCTGACCACGGAGCGGCTGCTCGCCATGTACCGGAGCCGGCTGGGCAAAGTCGACGACATGGTGGTGGCCGTCGCCGGCGACATCGACGCCGCGGAGATCGAGCGTCTGGCCCGCCACTACATCGGCACCCTTCCCGCAGGAGAGCCCGACACCTACATCAACCGCCGGCCGCCCATGCCGGCCGGGCTCGTGCAGCGGCAGGTGCAGGTCGGCGAGGGCGAGAGCGCCGTGCTGGAGATCTACAACGAGGCCGACACGGAGGTGACCCCGCTGACGGCGGTGGCCGCCGATGTGCTCGAAGTCGCCTTGAGCGAGCGCTTGTTCCTCGTGATACGCGAGGAGTTGGGCGCCTCCTACGTCGCAGGGGCCTCGGTCGACAGCAACAGCCTCCCCAGCCAGTTCTTCGACTCTCGGGTCTACGCCACGCTCAATCCGGGCCGGTATGACGAGATCCACTCCACGACGCTCGACATACTGGCCGATGTGGCCGCCAACGGGCTGACTCCCGCCGAGTTCGCTCAAGCCACCGCCATCCTGACCACCGACTACGCCCGGTCGCGCAACTCCGACCTGATCAGCGCGCTGCTGTCTCGACGCAGCGCCGACGACGAGGACGTGCTCACCAAGAATCGCCTCAGCCAGGAGCTGGAGCGATTGACGCCGGAGGACGTGCAGGCGCTGGCCGCGGCGATCTACGGTGAGGGCGGACGCATCGAGGTGGCGCGAAAGCCGTGACCGAAGTCCATGTGATCGACAATGCGCTGGTCGCCGACCGGGTGACACGGTTGCGCGCCTCGTCCACCCCCAACCACGAGTTCCGGAGGCTGCTGCGCGACCTGACCTCGATCCTGGTGTACGAAGCCATGAGGCAGGCTCCACTGGTGCCCGTCGACGTCACCACGCCCATGGGTCCGACGGTGGGCTCCCGCATCGCGCGGCTGCCGGTGGTGGTGCCGGTGCTGCGGGCCGGGCTGGGCATGCTCGACGCCGCGCTGGAGCTGCTCGGCGACGTCGAGGTGGCGTTCGTGGGGCTCAGGCGCAACGAGCAGACCCTGGAGGCCAGCCAGTACGCGAGCACGCTTCCAGAGAGCCTCGAAGGTCGAGACGCGTTGATCCTCGACCCGATGCTGGCCACCGGCGGATCCTGCGTCCACGCCCTGGAGACGCTCAGGGCCAGCGGCGCGGCACGGGTCACCGCGGTGTGCGTGTTGGCCGCTCCCGAGGGGATCGAGCGGGTGCGCGAGTCGGGGCTGGCCGACGCCGTGTGCGTGGCCGCCGTCGACGAGGCGCTCGACCACAACGGGTTCATCCTGCCGGGTCTCGGCGACGCCGGAGACCGCCAGTTCAACCCGTCGTGACCCGATCCCGGCCGTGAACGACCGCCGCCGGGCCTGCCGCCACCGCCTCGCGCTCGGGCCGGTCACGTGACACGCCTGGTCGCGGTCGCGCCGGACACCCGGCCCGTGATGTACGACGCCTTCGCGGCCGCGGTGCGCGACGCCGACGGCGAGGTGGCGGACCTGGCCGAGGCCCGGGCCCTGCTCTGGGCCGACCCCTACGCGGCCGCCATGTACCCGGAGGTGATCGCCGCGGCCCCGTCGGTGGAATGGGTGCAGCTCCCCTATGCGGGGGTCGAGCCGTTCCTCGACTATCTGGACACCCGTCTGACGTGGACGTGCGCCAAGGGCGTGTACGCCGATCCCGTGGCCGAATGGGTGATGGCCGCGCTGCTGATGGGCCTGCGGGACTTCCATCTGTTCGCGGCGGCCGACTCGTGGTGCGCCGAGTCGGGACGCAACCTGTTCGGCACTCGAATCACCGTGCTGGGCGGGGGCGGCATCACCCGGTCGCTCATGCGGCTGCTGGAGCCGTGGGGCTGCCGGGTGACGGTGGTACGCCGCTCCGCAGAGCCCTTCGAGGGCGCCATCCGTACTGTGACGCTGGCCGACGTGCGCGAGGCGGTGGCCGGCGCCGACGCGGTGGTGGTGGCGCTGGCGCTGACCGACGAGACCCGCCATGTGGTGGACGCAGGACTACTGGCAGCCATGGGTCCGCAGTGCTGGCTGGTGAACGTGGCCCGCGGCGGGCACGTCGACCATGCCGCGCTGGGGGCCGCGCTGCGGACGGGAGCCATCGCCGGGGCGGTGCTCGACGTGACCGACCCCGAGCCGCTTCCCGACGACTCGGAGCTGTGGGCCCTGCCCAACTGCGTGATCACCCCCCACATCGGCAACACCCGCGAGATGGGCCTGCCGCTGATCACCAACCGGGTGCGGGAGAACGTGCGCCGCTGGCTGGCCGGCGAGGATCTTCTCGGCCTAGTCGATGTAGCCCTCGGCTACTGACGTTCCTTCCGGGATCCTGACGCTTCAATATATTCTGTGATATTACAGTTGCAATGGTTGTGGTTTGCGTATATTGTCCCAGGCATGGAGGCCGCACTCCTCACGATGAACGCCGCGCTGATCACCATTGTCGCTGCGACGTTCGTCGCCGTGCTTGGGAGCATCCACGAACAGCGCCGGGAGGGGGCCAAGACACGCGACGAGTTGAACGACAAGCTGGACGAGAACACCGAAGCCCTGCGGGACCTCGCCTCCCGGACGACAGTCCTCGAGGCCAGCCACCAGCACCTACTCCAGGACTTCGCAGAGCACCGCCGCATCACCGAGAAGAACCACAAAGAGGTCACCGGCAGCCTCACCGACACCCGCGAGCGGCTGGCCCGCATAGAGGGCCACATGGGCATCGGCCCCACACCACCGAACGCGACCGGCGCCAACGGCTAGTTCCCAACAAGTACTTGACACAGCTCTCCTGTTAGTGCAAACTAGTTTGCAATACAAACTATCTGCGGGAGGCGGAGCAAGTGGAGACATTCGATGAGGGCGCAGACGCCCTGACCGCCGAAGAGAGCTGGCAGTCCATCCACGCCACGATGGACAACGTCCGGAGTTCCATGTACGTGGCCGGGATGGCGACGATCCTGCTGATGTGGGGCGTGATCCTGGCCGTGGGCTACCTCACCATGTACGGCGTCTACGAACTGGCACCAGACTTCGCTGAGCAGCATCCGTGGTTCCCGGCACCCCTGTGGTGGGTTCTAGGGCCTGTCGGAGGGGTCTCAAGCGGCATCATCGGAAGCCGTGCCAGCCGACGCCTCTCATACGGTGCCGCCGGTCGCCGGGCCGGAATCCGTGTGTGCCTCTTCTTCGTCACGATGGTCGTGGCGATGTTCCTCATACTGGGAGTCGCAGGAGTGTTGGACGACCCGAACGCGGACGGCGGCAAGACCCTGACAGCCTCGATCGCCGCCTTTGTGGCCCTGGGGTACATCCTGTTCGGGATAATGACCCGGGCGGTGATAGCCCTTGCAGGCGCCGGCTTCGCGGTCGTCTTCTTCGTCCCGCACTACCTGCTGGGCGATGCGGCACTGGGCGTGACTGGCGTGTTGAGCCTGGTGACGTTCGGTCTCACGTTCCTATGGATACGCAGGACCGGTGAATGGTGAGCGGCCCGTGAGCGACGAGGTCTCCCCCGCCGGGGACGGGGTCGTACTCGACGAGACCATTCATCAGCCGGCCCGGCTGAGGATCATGACGTTGCTGGTCTCGGTTCCGGAGGCGGACCGGTTGGCCTACGGGTTCATCCAGCAGACCCTGGGGCTGACCGGCGGGAACCAGACGATCCACCTGCGAAAGCTCGAGGCCGCCGGGTTCCTGACCATCACCAAGGAGTTCGAGGGCGCCAAGCCCCGCACCTGGCTGCAGGCGACGGTGTCCGGGCGGCGGGCCTACGCCGAGTACCTCTCGAACCTGGAGAAGGCGCTGGGACTACGCATTCCGAAGTGAGAAGCACTTGGCGATCTACGGAGCCCGGCCGCTAGCCAAGGTCGGTGGGGCCTGACGGCACAGCGCCGTCGCCGAGGTAGCGGACGCCTAGCCAGGAGCCGACCATGCCGCCGGCGGTGGAGAGGGCCAGGTCGCCGACAGTGTCGCCGTAGGTGAGGGCCAGCCCGCCGCCGGCGCCGGTCTCGGCCACGATCCACTCCGCGATCTCCCAGCCCACGATGGCCAGCGCGCCGATGCCCGCCCCCAGCAGCCAGGCGTCGCGGCCGGACATCGCTGCCGCGGAGCCGCCCCGGCGGAAGCGCCAGGCGTGGAACGCCGCCACCAGGAGTATCCAGTTGACGGTGTGCAGCACGTCGTCGGTGACGTCGTAAGCGTCGTAGAGCCCGACCAGATTGCCGAGAGTGTCCAGCAGGAAGGGTGCCACCACCAGCACGTCCGCGGTGGCCGGATACGGCGAGAACCGCCGCCTCCACGCCAGCGGCACGATCGCGGCCGACAACATGAACAGCGGAAACCTGAAGGCCATGCCCTTGCCCTCGAGCTGATCGAGCGGCACTGTCAACGCCACCACGAAGGCCAGCGCCAGCGCCGCCTTCATTGCCATGGCTGCCCACGTCGCGCCGCGGCCGGCATCCAGACGTTCAGCGCCAGTGCTCACAGACCGCCACTCTAGGAGCGCCGGCCAGCCCGAAGGCCCGGAGGCGCGGCTAGCTGAGCAAGCTGCGAAGCTCGGCTAGGCGGGGGGCGACCAGGTCGGAGATGATCGTGGGTCGCTCAGATGGAGGCGCCAAGGCGGCCTCGCCCCAGAGGGCCCGGCCGGCCATGAAGCCGGAGCAGCCCGCGGCCACAGCCGCGGCCACCTGATCACGGTAGGACTCGAAGTTGCCGCCGCCCGACAGCAGCGTCCACGGCATGTGGCAGCGCTCGGTGATCTCGGCGCACGCCTCGGCCCACACGGACCGGTCTCGTTCGTGGGTCGGGTCTACCGGGAAGGGCAGTTTGAGCAGGTGGGGGTCCATGGCCGCGAAGCGCTCGACCGTCTCGATCACCAGGGCGCGGCGGGCGCCGGGGTCGGCCAGCCCGTAGAACAGCGGCTCCAGCACCAGAGGGATCCCCACCCGGCGGCACTCAGCGAGGATCTCGGCCGCCACCCGCTCCTGGGCCGCCCCATGGGGGCGATCCGGCCGGTACAGCACCAGGAGCTTGGCGGCGGAGGCCCCGCTGGCAGCGGCCGCCTCCACCGACCAGCCCTCCAGGATCCGGGCGGGGGCGGCCTCCGGGTCGGCTGCGTAGCCCTGGGCCTCCAGCGCGGCGGTGAACCCCATCCCGGCGGGAAGCGTGCCATCGAGCAACTGCGGGATCGAGTACTCGGGCTCCAGCATCACCCCGGTGGCGGCCCCAGCCAGAGCCCCCACCAGATCGCGCTTCAGACCGGTGATATCACCTGCGCTGACGGACTCCTGATCATCGGGAGCCAGGACAGCCCGCAGCGAGTCGCGGTGGTCGATGGCCAGCACCCCGAAGCGCCCCTGCTCAGAGATGCCCTCCAGGCTCATGGGATCACCGGTCCCGCACCCGGGGTCGCGCCGGGCTCACGACCCGGCTCCGGGGCCGTCCGGGGTCACCACCGGCAGGCCCCACTCCCCCGCCGTCCAGTCGGACTCGATCCAGGTGTGCTCAGCCATGAAGCACGGGGGCGTGCGGCGCTCGTCGTCCTGCAGCTCGCCCGCTAGGTAGTTCAGGAAGTACATGTTGGAGCCGGGACAGGCCACCGAGGTGTGGTAGCCCTTGGGCACCAGCGCCACATCGCCGTCGCGCACCACCATGGCGTCGTCGTAGTCCTCGTCATCCCGCCAGTTGCGGTGGATGGCGTAGCCCTCGGGCCGGTCGAGGCGGAAGTAGTAGACCTCCTCCAGGTAGGGCGAGCCGTCCCGGCCGTCGTGGCAGTGCGGCGGCCACCCCGACCAAGTGCCCCGGGGCACGTACACCTCGTAGAGGATCAGCCGCTCGGCCGGCAGCGGATGGGACAGCGAGTGGACCACCTGGCGGTAGGCCTGACCGCCGCCCCGGATCTCGATACGCATCTCCGACGGCTCGAAGACCCGCACGGGGTAGCGGCCCTCGGCCGGAGCTGAACCCACCGACGCCTGCAGCCCGGTCTCGGATTCGATCCGGTACGGCATCCCCGGAGGCAGGTAGACGATGCTGGCCATCTCGGTGAACACCGACTCCCGGCTCAACTCGACCTCTAAGTCGCCGTCGCCGACCACCACCCGGCCTTCGCCGGCCAGCGGCACTATGGCGGTCTCGCGGTCCGCCGCCATGCCCGACCACGGCGCGTCCGGGTTCACCTCGACCACCCCGAACTCCACATGGCCCCAGCCGGCGGACTCAGGCGTCACATGGAGGATCCGTCCCGGCCCGCCGGTCGGATGGATTAGCGACGAACTGGTCATGTTGCGGCCTCCGGCATCAGCGGGCGACAACCTCGGGTTGGGCGACTGCATTCAACACAGCAAACCAATCCGAGAATCGACGGGCAAAATCTCGGGTCGAAAACCTGTGGCATACGCCCAAAACCGACCCGAGAATCAGTAGGCGAGGGCACCGGTGGAGCGCTCGTGTCGGAATCGGGTCAGCAGCTCACGGATATCGGGCGGTTCGTAGCCGAGGACCTCCCTGGTACGCCGCACGGTGAGGCTGGTGTCATACGGGATAGGGAACTCGCCCACGGCTCCCACCGCGCCGGTGTCGGGCACCGTCGAATGGAGCAGCGCCGGGTCCAAGTCGAAGACATCGCAGGCCATGCGGGCCAACTCCATACGACCCGCCGATTCGGCGCCGCAGCAATGGAAGACCCCTACGGCGGCCGGGTCGGCCGCGATGCGCCACATGACCTCGGCGCACTCGCTGGCCAGCGACGGCGAAGCCACCATGTTGATGTTGTCGGCCTCCCACACCGCGAAGAGCTCTCCAGCCTCCAGCGCGCCGACTATCGAGGTGACGAAGTATCCGAAGCCGCCGTCCTGCACCCGGGGCGTGTGGTCGCGCATCCAGTGCATGCCGCTGACCGCCGACACCCGAGCCACCGCGGCCCGTTCCGCGCTCAGCATGGCGGCCTGCTCGCTGGCCATCTTGAGCACGCCGTAGATGTTGACGGGGTTGGGTGGGGTGTCCTCGTCGGCGCCGGCCTGGGTGCCGTCGAACACCCAGTCGGTGGACACCAGGATCAGCTTGGCCCCCACGTCGTCGGCCGCTCGGGCCAGGGTCTCGGTGGTGCCGACGAAGCTACGCCAGGCCAAGTCCCGGTCGGCATACATGGCCGCGAAGTCGTTGAGGATCATCGAGTGCACGATGACATCGGGCCCGAAGGCGGCCACGCTGGCCAATACGGCTTCGTTGTCGAGCAGGTCGAGGCGCTCGGTGGTGAACCCGCCGACATCGGTGGGGACGAACCGGTGGACCGGGCAGTGCACCTCGGCGCCGTGGCGCTCGGAGAACACCTTGACGATGTTCGACCCGACGAAGCCGGTGCCCCCGGTCACATAGGCCCTCACGGCCTGCCCCACCTACCCGCTCGTCCCGAACTGGCAGCAAAACGCACGCATACCGTGCACAACGCTGCCAATTCCAGCAAGCCCCACACCCGCATCCCGAACTGGCAGCAAAACGCACGCATACCGTGCACAACGCTGCCAATTCCGGGATGGGGTGCAGGCGGATCGCATGGGCGGTCAGCCGATCTCCGAGATGGCGACCGGGCGGCCCTCGCGGACCGACTTCCAAGCGGCCAGGCCCATCACCAGCGGGGCCCGGCCGTCGGCCAGGTTCACCGGCGACGGCGCGCCGCCGACCGTGGCCACGAAGGCGTCCCACTCGGCCAGGTACGACGGGATGTAGCGATCCAGGAAGAAGTACGGCAGCGGCGGGCCGTGCGAGCCGTCCCCATCCCAGTACTGCGCCGTGGCCGAAGGCGGATTCTCCGAGCAGGCCATCCCCTCGGATCCGAACGCCTCCAGCCGCTGGTCGTAGCCGTAGACGGCCCGGCGGCTGTTGTCGATGGTGGTGATGGCGCCGTTGGCGTGGGTCACCACCACCACGGCCGTATCCAGGTCGCCGGCCTCGCCGATGGCCGGATCCACCCTCACTCCCCCGGTGGCGTACACCTCGACCGCGTCGCTGCCGGTCACGAACCGGGCCATGTCGAAGTCGTGGATGGTCATGTCGCAGAAGATCCCGCCCGACACCTCGATGTAGGCGATCGGCGGCGGGTCGGGGTCGCGGCTGGAGATGCGGACCAGATGCACGTCGCCCACATCGCCTGCGGCCACCCGGTCGCGCACATTGCGGTGGGCGGCGTCGAAGCGGCGGTTGAAGCCCACCTGCACCGCGATGCCGGCCTCGGTGGCCGCCGCGATGCCCCGGTCCACCTCGGCCAGGTCCAACGAGAGCGGCTTCTCGACGAAGGCGGGCTTGCCCGCGGCGGCCGCCTCCACCAGCAGGTCGATGTGGGTGTCGGTAGAGCTGCATATCGCCACCGCGTCCACGTCGTCCGCCTCGATGAGTTCGGCCGCGCTCGACGCGTGGCGGGCGCCGAACGCTTCAGCGACCCCGGCGGCTGCATCATCGAACACGTCGTAGACTCCTACCAGGTCCGTCCCCGGCACCCGGCGGGACACCAGCTCGGCATGCATCGAGCCGATGCGCCCGCAGCCGAGCAGCCCGACGCGGACAGGGTCACTCACCCGCCGGCTCCCCGCGGCTCAGGCTCGACACCAGCCAGCCTTTGCGGACTGCACCGCTCACCGCGCCGTGTCCGCCGGCGCGAGGGGCTCCAGCCGCGAGACCACGCGGCCGTTGCGGAGCGCTACGTCGTAGAGGGTGATGGGCTCGGTGGCGGGATAGCGCAGCGCCTCCCCGGTGCGCAGGTCGAAGCAGCCGTTGTGCTTGGGGCACTCGACCATGCAGTCGAGCACCGCTCCCTCGGCCAGGTGGGCCTGTCCGTGGGTGCACAGCCCGTCGCTCAGCACGAATTCGCCACCGAGGTCATCGGGTTCGATGTCGTCCGGGTCGAGCCGGTACAGCGCGTAGGTGGCGTCGCCCCGGTCGATCCGGCGAGCCGACCCGGCGCTCAGGCCCTCGGCCGGACCGAGGTCCACCAGACCGTCGTGCACGTCGCCGGCCCAGGCGGTGAGGCCGGTGTCCACGAAGGTCCGCTCCGGGCCCGAGACTTCGGGCACGTCCGGGCGGGGATCGTCGTAGGACGGGTCGCTCCACTGGCGGCGCAATGTGGAGAAGATCCGCCGGTAGGCGCTGATGGTCGACGAGTCCGGCGGGGCCAGGTACTCCTTGATCTCTGAATGGAGAGCCGGCAGCGCGTAGTACGGCACCGTCGGGAAGATGTGGTGCTCGACGTGGTAGTTCATGTTCGAGTACAGGAACCTCAGGACGGGGTTCATGTACACGGTCCTGGAGTTGTAGCGGTGGTCGAGCACGTCCTCGCGCAGGCCGGCGTGCTGCGTCGCCCCGAAGAACACCATGAGCCACGCTCCGTAGAACGTCGGCAGCCCGACGTACAGAGCCGGCACGATCGAGCCGATGGCGACGCACCACACCGCGGTGCCGCCCAACACGGCGATGTAGGCCCTCGACTCCCATTTGAGCTTGGGCAGCTCGTCGGTGGGGATGAAGTCCCGGGCGTCGTCGTCGAACCGCCCGGCGGCGTGCTTGAGGGTGCGCCACACCGCCTTGGGGAGGATCAGCACCGGCACGTACACCCCGAGCACCCTGCGCATGGACGACGGGCGGGGGAACATGATCTCGGGGTCGCGGCCCACCACGATCGTGTCGGTGTGGTGGCGCACATGCGACCAGCGCCACAGCGTGGGTTGGCGCAGCAGCATGAACGAGGCCACGTAGTACACGACGTCGTTGAGCCACTTGGTGCGGAACGCGGTGCCGTGGCCGCACTCGTGCCAGCGGGAGTCGCCGGCCCCGCCGTACAGCGCCCCGTAGGCCGCGAAGGCCGGGACCGCCCACCACGTTCCCAGCGCCCGGAAGGCGAGATAGCCGAACAGCGCCAGCAGGCCCAGCCACAGCACGGTGTCGCGGGCCGCCCGGGTGTTGGTGCGCACCTGGAGGGCACGCAGCCGCTCAGGATCGATGGGCGGGCGGAACCACTCCGCCTCCACCAGACCCCTCTCGATGGCCAGCCGGGAGTCGTTCCCGGTGAGACCGTAGTCCCGCACGGCTGCGGTCACCGCGGCACCCCCGCGCCCGTGGTCGGTGGCCCCAACCCCGGTCCCGGGAACACCGAATCGCCGGCACCCAGCACGGTCTGGTCCCACTCCACCACCGCGCCGGTCATCATCCCCGACTCGGGGGTGGCCAGGTGCACGATGGTGCGGGCGATCTCGTCGGGCTTGACCAGCCGGCCGAACGGCATCTCGGCCTCGGCCCGCTCCAGCCAGCCGTCGGCGGCGCCGTCGAACGTGCGCTGCACGACGTCCTCGGCGGGGGTGTCCATCCATCCCGGGCACAGCAGGTTCACGCGGATGCGGTGGCGCATCAGGGCGAAGGCCAGGTTGCGGGTCATGGCCACCAGCGCGCCCTTGGAAGTGGAGTACGGCAGCAGCTTGGGCGGCCCTCCCCGTCCCGCGATGGACCCGATCAGCACGATCGTGCCCTCGATCGACTCGCGGGCCATGATCCTCGCCACTCCCTGGCTCAGCAATCCGGGCGCCTTGACGTTGACGGCCAGCATTGCGTCCCACAGCTCGGGGGTGGTGTCCCAAACCGTGCCGCGGTCCGTGATGGCCGCGCTGCTGACGAAGCTGTGGCAGGCGCCGAAGCTCTCATCGAGGGCCGCGATGACGCGCTCGCATGCGTCGGCGCGGACGAGGTCGGCGGCCAGGAACTCCGCCCGGCACTGCTCAGTTTGCAGGGATGCCGCGGCCGCTTCGCCCTTGACGGTGTCCCGGCCGACCAGCAGCAGGCCCGACGCTCCCTCTGAGACCAGCCGCTGCGCCACGGCGTAGCCGAGGCCCTGCGAGCCGCCCGTGATCAGCGCCACACCGCCGCGGAAGGAGCCCGGATCAGCCACCGGCCCACCCGCTACCAGACACGGCCCTCATTCCTCACCAGCCCACCCGCTGGGAGGAGCGGGCCTCGTCGAAGCCGGCGCGGGCCTCGAGCACCGCGGGGAGGCCGCTCACCTCGGGCACGCTGACCTCCCAGAAGGCACCTCCCTCGGTCCAGGAGCTCGGATGGGTCTTCAGCGCGATGACGTAGGTGCGATCAGCGCCCCTGGCCCGCTCGATGGCCTCCTCGAGCTCAGCCACCGTGCGCACCGTCTCGGCGCCGCAGCCCATCGAGGCCGCGTGGGCCGCGAAGTCCACTCCGACGACGTCGGCGCCGTCGGTGCGGTCGGTGCGGCAGTCCGACATGAAGTTGTTGAACGACGCCCCGCCCGCGGAGACCTGCAACCGGTCGATGATGGCGAAGCCGCCGTTGTCGCAGACGATGACGATGAGCTTGTGCCCCGACAGCACCGTGCTGTAGAGGTCGCTGTTCATCATCAGGTACGAGCCGTCGCCGACCAGGGCGATCACCTCGCGGTCGGGCATGGCCATCTTCGCCCCCCAGGCCCCCGAGATCTCATACCCCATGCACGAGTAGCCGTACTCGCAGTCGAACGAGTGGACGCCCTGCGAGCGCCACCCGCTGATCAGCTCGCCGGGGAAGCCCCCGGCGGCGGTGACCACGTAGGTGGACGCGCCGGCGGCCCGGTCGACCGCGCCGACGACCTGCGCGTAGGTGGGGAGGTCGTCGGCGTCGGCTCCGTCGGTGTCGGCGCCGGACGTCCCCAGCGTCACCGGAGCGGCGATCTTGTCGATGTACGCGTGGTACTGGGCCGTCTCGGAGGCGGCCCTCACCGACCAGGACTGCGGGGCCCGGTAGTCGCCGACGGCCGCGCCCAGCTCGGCCAGGCCTTCCCCGGCGTCGGCCACCAGGGGGAACGACCGGTGCTTGACCGCGTCGAAGCGGGCCGCGTTCAACCCGATGATGCGGGCGGCCTCGTCGGAGAACACGGTCCATGAGCCGGTGACGAAGTCGCCGAGGCGGGTGCCCACCGCCAGCACGACGTCGGCCTCCGCGGCCATGGCATTGCCCGAGACGCAGCCGGTCACGCCGATCGGTCCGCAGTTGAGGGGATGGTGGGCGGGCAGCGACGTGCGGCCCGCAGTGGTCTCCACCACCGGGATCCCGTGGGCCTCCGCGAAGGCGGCCAGCTGCTCCTCGGCCAGCGACCAGCGCACGCCGCCGCCGGCGATGATCAGCGGACGCTGCGCGCCGGCCAGCACCTCCGCGGCGCGGCGCAGCTCGCCCCGGTCAGGCCTGGGCCGGCGGATCTCGTGCACAGTGTCGGCGAAGAAGCGGGCCGGGTAGTCGTAGGCGTCGCCCTGCACGTCCTGGGGCAGCCCGATGAAGGCCGGACCGCAGTCGCCCGGATCGAGCATGGTGTGGACGGCGTGCGGCAGCGAGTGCACGACCTGCTCGGGTGTGGTGATCCGGTCCCAGAAGCGCACCACGGCCCGGAAGGCGTCGTTGACGGTGGTGGTGGGGGAACCGAAGTGCTCGACCTGCTGCAGCACCGGATCGACGATGCGGTGGTCGAAGGTGTCGCCCGAGATCAGCAGCAGCGGCAGCCGGTTGGACAGCGCCACCGCGGCCGCGGTCACCATGTTGGTGGCGCCCGGGCCGATCGAGCTGGTGGCCACCATGATCCGGCGCCGCTTGTGGGCCCGGGTGAAGCCGCAGGCAGCCAGGGCCATGCCCTGCTCGTTCTGGCCTCGCCAGGTGGGCAGCGTGTCGCCGGCCCGCTCCAGTTCGTGGCCCAGGCAGGTGACGTTTCCGTGGCCGAAGATGGCGAACACGCCCGCGAACAGCGGCACGGCGTCGCCGTCGACCTCAATGCGCTGGGCTGCGAGGTAGCGGACCACCGCCCCCGAAGTAGTGAGCCTTACCGTCTCCATGGCCTGCCTCTCTGTGGCCTCCCGACCCCCGGTCGATCCGCGCCGGAATCGACAGTGTCGGGTCTCTTGGTAGCAGCTTCCGTGTGCCGCCGCACCTTCTCGAAGCGTGCTCGCGCCAGTGGAGGCGCCTCGCGTCGCCGCGCGGCGTCTCCCGCTCTTGTTCGCTTGCACTCACGGGCCGTTCGGGCCACGGCCTCGCTCAGCGTCTCGGAAGATCCCTGCATCGTCCGCCCGTCCGGTCGGCCTCTCAGTCGATCCTTGCCGAGACCACGTCCGCCCAGGCGCCGGTCTCCCAGCTGCGCAGCAGCGCGGCCTGCACGCTCACATACTCCAGCGCCTGCTCCATCCCCGCCGAATGGGGCCGGCCCTCGGCCACTGCGGCCAGGAACTCGTGGTCCTGGATGGTCACCACGTCCTCGAACCCGATGGAGTTGGCCTCGCCGGGGACGAAGCCCGCGTGATACGGGTGTCGTTCGCCGGCGTAGACGGTGGTGTAGCCCCGGTCGCCCTCGATGATGTTGAACAGTCGCATCTGGTTCATGGTCTCGAAGTTCCAGCTGAGCGCGCCGTCGGTGCCGTGGACGTCGAACGCCATCTGACTCTGCGGCCCCACCATCGTCCGGCTCACCTCGAAGGTGCCGCGGCTGCCGTTGGCGAACACGGCCATGGCCCCGAAGTAGTCCTCGTTGGTGACCACCCCGACCGGGTCGCCCGGCTCGCCCCGGTCGTAGTGGGTGCCCGACGCGGACGGCAGGGGCCGCTCCTTGATGAACGTCTCGCCGGTTCCCACCACCCGCCGGATCGGGCCGTTGAGCATCGTGGCCAGGTCGACGGCGTGGCTGAGGATGTCGGTGGACACGCCGTGCCCGGCCTGATCGATCAGGAAGCGCCAGCTGAGCAGACCGAGCGGATCGGCGCCGTACATGGAGAAGAACCGGCCCCGGTAGTTGGTGATCTGGCCCAGCTCGCCCGCCTCTATCAGGTTGCGGGCGTGCTGCACGAGCGGCACGAACCGGTAGTTGTAGCCGACCCCGGTGATGATCCCCGCGTCACGGCAGGCCTTCTCGGCCCGGGCCGTCTGGGCGGGAGTGCCGCCGACGGGCTTCTCGCAGAACACGTGCCTGCCCGACGCGGCGGCTGCCTCGACCAGCTCGCAGTGCACCATGTTGGGCGCGCAGATCACGACCACGTCCACGTCGGGGTGGTCGACCGCTGCCCGCCAGTCCTCGGTGGCCTCGCGAAAGCCGAAGTCCCGCAGGGCGACGGTCCGCCGCTCCGCCAGCGTGTCGGCGCACACCGTCAGTTCGGCGCAGTAGTCGAGACTGTCGAAGATCAACGGCAGGCGCGCGTATGACCGGGCGTGGGCCTGACCCATCCAGCCGAAGCCGATCACCGCGACCCCGATGCGCCGGTTAGCGGTCATCGTGCCCTCCGGCGGTCGACGGCGGGATCGGCCGCGGCCGGATCGAGCAGGTGCTCGGGGCTGCCTCCCCGCAGCCACTGGGCTGCCTGGCCCAGCGCCTGGTCGAGAAGCCTGACCATTCCCGCGGTGGTCGACGACGCGACGTGCGGGGTGACGATCACATCGTCGCGTTCGAGCAGCGGATGGCCCACCGGCAGCGGCTCGGGCTCGGTCACATCGAGCCCGGCCCCGGAGATGCGGCCCGACTCCAGTCCGGCGAGCAGCGCGTCGTGGTCGATCAGCGCGCCCCGAGCACAGTTGATGATTATGACCCCCGGCTTCATGGACGCGACGGCGCGGGCGTCGACGATGTGGCGGGTGGCCGCGGTCGCGGGCGCGTGCAGCGACACCGCGTCGCTGTCGCGCCACAGGCCGTCGAGGTCCACCGGCTCGCTGGTCTCGGCCACGCGAGCGGGATCCAGATGGGGATCGTGGACCAGCACCCTCATGCCGAGCGCGGCCCCGTAGCGCCCCACGCGGCTGCCTATGCGCCCGCAGCCCAGCAGTCCCAGGGTCCGGCCCTGGAGCTCCAGGGCGCGGTGGTTGACCCGGTAGTCGCCCCGACCGGCCGCCAGCCCGCGCTCGGCGGGCTTGACGCGCTTGGACACGGCCAGCAGCAGCGCCAGGGCGTGCTCGGCGGTGGACACGGTGGGAGCGTCGGGAGCGTTGCAGGCGGCCACGCCGGCTGCGGCGCACTCGGCGACGGCCACGTTGTCATAGCCGATGCCGGCGCGGGCCACCACCTTCAGGCGAGGCAGGCGGCGGCATGCGTCGGAGTCCCAAGACTTCTCCGCTCCGACCACGGCGCCGTCGGCCGCGGCGAGGTCGTCGGTCAGCTCGACGTCGTCGGGGACGGAGACCTCGGGCGGCGGACGGCGGTCGATCCAGATGCGCCACGGCGCCGGCCGGCTCATGCCGCCTCGGCCTCGGAAGGATCCCCGCCGGCGAGCACCGCATCGATCTCGGCCGCGGTGGGCATGGCATCGGCGCATGTCAGCCGGCCGGCCACGATCGCGCCGGCGGCATTGGCCCTCGTGACCATCTCGACGGGGTCGAGTCCGGCCAGCAGCCCGTCGGCCAGCGCTCCGCCGAAGGCGTCGCCCGCGCCGAGCCCGCACACGACCTCCACCGGCACCGGTGGAACGGCTGACCGCCCCTCGCCCGTGGCCACCAACACCCCGTCGGCGCCCATCTTCACCACCGCCAATGACACGCCCCGATCGAGCAGCCGGTCGGCGGCCTGGTCGGGATCGGCGGCGCCGACGGCGATCCCGCACTCGGTCCGGTTGCCGACCGCCACGGTGGCGAGGTCGACTGCGGCTCCGATGTGCTCGGACGCCTCGGCCGGCGACGGCCAGAAGCTGGGCCGGTAGTCCAGGTCGAGCACGGTGTGCTCGGCTCGGCTGCGCCTCTCCAGGACGGTTTGCACGGCCGAGCGCGACGGCTCTTGAGCGAAGCGCGAGCCGGTCACCCACAGTACGGGCGCCTCGTATGCCTCCTCGGGAATGTCATCGAGGGTGAGGTTCATGTCGGGGCCGCGCGGCTCCCGGTAGAACAGCAGCGGCGGGTCGGTGGGAGGATCCAGCGCGCAGAAGGCCAAGGCAGTACGCAAGTGAGCATCCACCGACACGAAGTCGTTGACCACCCCGAACTGCTCGGCCAGCGCCGTGCGGATGTACTCGCCGAAGCCGTCGTCGCCGACTCGGGTGACCACTGCGGCCCGGCGACCCAGCCGAGCCGCGGCCACCGCCACATTGGTCGGTGAGCCCCCGATCGACTTGGCGAACGACGACACCCCGCTCAGGGGCACGCCACTCTGTTGCGGATAGAGGTCGACGCTGACGCGACCGACGGTCAGCAACTCGAGTTCGGCCATCGATGGTGAGGGGAGGGGTTGGATGCCGCCATCGAGTCGACGAGGGCCGACGAGCGAGGGCGGATCACCCTCGGAACACGCGCGGGCATGTGACGCCGTCTCGCATCACAGCGCCGCGTCTCCCGCTCTTGTTCGCTGCGACCCGAGGGCCGCTCGGGCCACAGCCTCGGCCGTACGGGCCGGATTCGTGCGCCAATCCGCTCGGCCTCTCAGTCGGTGCCGGCCTGGGCCAGTTCGTGCTGGAGCTCCTCAAGCTCGGCTCCGCCGGCCATCAGCTGAGTCAACTCTCCCTGTGACAGCTCCTCCTTGGCCCAGTTGCCCAGCGCACGACCCCGCTTGAGGATCACGAACCGATCGCCCACCGGGTAGGCGTGGTGGGGGTTGTGGGTGATGAAGATCACTGCCAGCCCCTGATCGCGCGCCTCCACGATGCGGCGCAGCACCACACCCGACTGCTTCACGCCCAACGCGGACGTGGGCTCGTCGAGGATCAGCACCCGGGCCCCGAAATAGCTGGCCCGGGCGATGGCCACCGACTGGCGCTCGCCACCGGACAGGGTGCCCACGCTCTGCTCGGTGTCGCGGATGTCGATGCCCATCTTGGCCATCTCCTCCTTGGCGATCATCTTGGCCTTGTCGATGTCGATCTGGCGGAACGGCCACATGCCCTTCTTGGGCTCCTGGCCCAGGAAGAAGTTCCGCCACACCGACATCAACGGCACCATGGCCAAGTCCTGATACACGGTGGCGATGCCCGCCGCGAGGGCCTCGCGGGGCGAGGCGAACCTCACCTCGGCGCCCTCGAGCAGCAGCTCACCCTCGTCATGCTGGTGCACGCCGGCGAGGATCTTGATGAAGGTGGACTTGCCCGCGCCGTTGTCGCCGAGGATGCACGTCACCTCCCCGGGGTTGACGGTGGTGGTCACTCCGGTGAGGGCGATGATGTTGCCGTAGAACTTCGAGAGGTTCTTCATCTCGAGGAACTCGGTGCTCATGACTGGTCCTCCTTCGACTCAGAGGTGGGTTCCTTGGGCACGACGATGGTGATCTCCGCTTGATCGGGTTTCGCTTTCTCCGTCTTGACCGGGGCCTTCTCGGCCCGGCCGCGGATGTAGTTGTTCACTATCACGGCCACCAGCAGCAGGGCGCCCAGCACCAGGAACTGCCAGTTGCTGTTCCACAGCGCGAAGCCGATCCCCTGGCTGATCATGCCCCAGATGATCGCGCCGATGGCCGCGCCCAACGCCGACCCGTACCCGCCGGTCAGCAGGTTGCCGCCGACCACGGCCACGATGATGTAGCGGAACTCGTCGCCGTTGCCGACGTCGGCCTGCACCGACAGCTGTCGGAAGGCGATCAGCATCCCGGCCAGCCACGCCGAGCCCGACACCAGCATGAACAGCGTGGTCTTGGCGCGGGCGGCGGGCACGCCCACCGACCGGGCCGCCTCCTTGTTGCCGCCCACCGCGAATATCCAGTTGCCGAACTGTGTCTTGGACAGCACCCACGTGCCCGCGGCCGCGTAGAGCAGCAGGAACAGCACCTGGACCCGGAAGCTGGTCCGGGCGTTGGTGGCCAGCGCCTCCGCCTCGGTGATGAACAGCAGCCGGACGATGAAGCTCAGCGCCACCAGGCCGGCGCCGACGACCACTACGGCGCGACCCGTGCCCTCGTCGGAGGTGAACAGCAGCTTGTAGAGGGCGCCCACGGCGTACACCGCGAAGGCGGCCAAGGCTCCCTTGGTGATTCCGATGACGACGCTGTAGATGATCCCGTCGCCGTCGATCAGTTCGAGGGCGGCGAACACGACCACACCGGCCAGGCCGGCGATGGCGCCCACCCGGGCCCACGGTCCGAGGTCGGCCGGCGCCGCTGACGTCTGGCGCCTCTGGCACAGGTGGCCGGCCAGGGCGGCCACGGCCACCAGCAGCGCGATCAACAGCAGGACGACGAACAGCTCGACCCGCAGCTTGCGGGATGTGGACTCCGCCTGGATGAAGAAGGCCAGAACCACCACGGCCACAGCCGACAGCAGCGAGACTGCCAGCGGCATCCGGGATCGGCCGGCCGCAGACGCCAGCAGCATGACGCCGACTCCGGCGAGACCGCCGAAGAGCAGCACCCGGGCCCCCTGGCCGGTGACCAGGAAGCTGATGGTCGGAATGAACATGATGACTGCGCCGATCAACGGGTAGGTCATCCGGATCCGGCCCATGGCCGCGAGCACCGCCAGCACGCCGGCAACGGCTATGCCGATAGCGAAGACGGTCCGCCCAGCCGCACCCGGCAGGAATCCGAGCCGCTCGGTGTTGTCCGCGTCCATCAGCAGCGCCGCCAGCACACCAAGCACTATCCCGACCACGCCCGCGGCAATGCGATACTTCAGCCCGGGCGAGTCGGCGGCTCCGGCTCCGCTGCGATCGGCGGGCTCGTAGCGGGCCACGCACCATCCCGACACTCCGGCCAGGACGCCGGCCGCGACCAGCACGCCGCCGATCCACTCGGAGGCGGAGCCTCCCTGGGTGAGCAGGCACGCGAAGCCCGCGACGGCCACGGCCACACCGGCCGCCGAGAAGACGATGCCCGGCATCTTGTAGGCGCGGCGGCGCCGGTAGGTGAGCTCCAGCACACCCAGCAGCAGGGCTGCGCCGCCGATGATGAGCAACCCGGCCCAGGCCCAGTCGCGGCCGTCCCAGAGGTGGCCGGTTCCCGGGACGATGTCGAGTATCGCCTGGCCGTTCTCGTCGATCTCGCCCGATTCGACCTTCTGGGGATTGAGCACCCACTCCGCGCCGAAGATGCTGCTCCAGAAGTCGAAGCCGCCGGCGTCCTTGAGCTGGCCGCCGTCGCCCACGATCACCTTGTCGGTGAAGAGCTTGGCGAAGCCGAGCTTGCCGCCCCACAGGATGAAGAACGTGCCCAGGGTGACGATGAAGCTGGGCAGCGACGTCCTGTCCACCACGGTGCCGTTGAACCATCCGATGGACAGCGCCAGGGCCAAGGTCAGCGGCACGGCGAGGAACAGGTTCAGCCCGGCCCCGCCCGAGCCGGGATCTATGCTCAGCAGCACCACCACCATGGCGGTGGCGCCGGTCATGGCGCCCGAGGACAGGTCGAACTCTCCCCCGATCATGAGCAGTGCCACCGGCACGGCCATGATGCCGAGGATGGCCGCGGTGTCCAGGAAGTTCGCTATGCCTCCGACGGTGCCGAACTGGCCGGCCACAAGCCAGAACATCACTCCCACGCCGACGAGGCCGAGCAGCGCCCCGATCTCCGGCCTCGTGAGGAGTGTCTGGATCGGCCCCCGGTGAGCGAGCCGCTCGTCGCCGGAGTCGTCGGCCGAGGTCTCGGCCGGTTTGTCGCTGGTCGTGTCGGCCATATGTCCCCCTATCGCATTGGCTGTGGTGTTCGACGACCGCTCCAAGGCCGAGTCGGCCGCTTCATTCGAGATCGGAGTCCCGGTTCCGAGACCGGCGTGCGGCGGCAGGCCTCGTGCCGCCGGAAGTTAGCAGGGGGCGGCCGGCCGCGGCCGGCCGCCCCCTTGGGGGGTGTCCCTTTAGCGGGTGCCCTGAGCCACCAGCGCGGCCACCGCAGCCGCGTTCTCGGGCGTCACGAAGCCCGGGCCGGTTAGGACGGGCAGGCCGCCGCCCGCGGTGTTCTGGTTGGTCGCCTGCAGATGCATCAGGATCACCGGCAGGTATCCCTGCAGGTACTGCTGCTGGTCGACCGTGAAGGCGATCTCCCCGGACTGGATCCTGTCGATCAGGTCGCTGGAGAGGTCGAAGCCGCCGATGTGGAGCGTGCGACCCGCGTTCTCGGCCGCCTCGAGCGCCCTCAAGGGGACGTTCGGACCGGTGCCGAGCACCGCGTCGATGGCCTCGTCGGCGATCAGCCGCGAGGAGATCGTGGCCCGCTGCTCGTCGGGGTTGGCGTCGAGACCGATGAACTCGGACACGACCTCGCCGTCGAAGGTGTCAGCCAGACCGTCGCAACGCTCCTCGAGGCCGACGTTGCCCTGCTCCTGGCGCCCGCACAGCACCTTGCTGGCGCCCAGCGCGTTGAACCGCTCGCCCGCGCCCTGGCCGGCCACGAACTCGGTCTGCCCGATATGGGTTACCGCGCCGAGATCCTTGTAGTAGTCCACACCGGAGTTCAGCGTGTAGAGGGGGATTCCCGCCGCCACGACCGCTTCGGCCGCGGCGCTGACGCCGGTCGGGTCGGACAGCGAGATGGCGATGCCGTCGGAGCCGGCCGCGATGGCGGCCTCGATGTCCTGGGACTGCTTGAGGGCGTCGTTGTTGGAGCCCTGGTACACGACGTCGCAGCCGATGGCCGAGGCCGCGTCGCGCACCGCCTTCTCCACGACGGACCAGAACGTCCCGGCGTCGCCGTGGGTGACCACGTGATAGGTCTTGTCGCAGCCCTGGGTGTCTACGACCTCGTCGGTCGGAGCTGCGGTGGTGGCTGCGGCCTCGCCGTCGTCGGGAGCAGTCGTCTCCACCGGCGCGGCCGGCTCGGGCGCGTCATCGCCGTCGTCGCCGCACGATGCGGCCACGAGCGTGATGGCGAGCACCACGGCAAGCAGCTTGAATAGTCTTGACATTGTTGTTCATCCCTCCGGGAATCGGTGGTTGTTCTGCATTGCTCCGCTGCCCGCGCGGGCGGGCACCAGACCTCGCAGGAAGTCGAGGCTCAGATCGGCGTTGCGCCTGAGCCAGGCCACCGCGGAGAGGTCTCCCTCCGCGATGGCGGCATCCTGCTCCAGGACGTACCAGAGGTCCCGTCCTGACTCTTCGAGACGGGCGACGATCTCGGCGATCGCCACCCCTCCTCGGCCAAGGGGCGGGAACAGGCCGCGCTGCACGGCCTGCATGAGCGTCGACTCCCCCGCCGTCAGACGCGCTCCGAGGGCGGGATCCACGTCCTTGAGGTGGACGAGCCCCACGCGGTGCGCGTAGCGATCCAGCAGCTCCAACACGTCGGTCCCGCCCAGGGTGAGGTGGGCGGTGTCCAGCACGAGCGACACCTCGGATCCTCTCAAGACCCGGGCGAGTTCGGCGTCGGTCTCCACCACCGATCCGAAGTGCGAGTGGTAGACCTGCCGCAGACCGTGCGAGTCGACCAATGCGTCGATCTCGGCCAGAGAGTCGCACAACACAGCCCACTGTTGATCGGTGAGCGGCTGCTGGCGCCAGTGGTCCGGGTGACTCACGGCACAGGTCACGAAGAACCTGCCTCCGGCGCCGCCGATGAGCTCGGCCCAGCGGTGCGCGGCGGCGCGGGTCTTCGCCGCCCGGTCCGGGTCGTGCAGGACAAGCGGCACGAACCCGCCCAGCAGGCCCAAGCCGTGGCGGTCGAGCGTCGAGCGCAGCTCTGCCGGTTCGGTGGGCAGGTATCCGAAGGAGCCGAGTTCGGTGTGGGTGAAGCCCGCCGCCGCCATCTCGGCCAGCACCCGGTCGACGGGAAGCTGGTATCCCCAGCCCGGCACCTCGCACACGCCCCAGCTGATCGGGGCGGTCGCGACCCGGTCGAGCAGTGCGGTGCCTACAGCGGCCGTCATGGCATGCCCGCGGCCGGCCAGCATGCTGTCTTGAACTTGGCGTCTCCCACCGGCATGTTCCGAGCAACCCCCCTTTACGCCACGCCTCGATTGGAGCGCTCCAATGGTCTATCGTGCCCCGCATGACATGTCAAGCCGAATGCCGGAATTGACATGAGCCGCCCGACCATGGAGGACGTGGCCGAGCGGGCCAACGTCTCGCGCGCCCTCGTGTCGCTTGTCATGAACAACTCGCCCCAGGTGTCCGAGGAGAAGCGGCGCTCAGTGCTGCGAGCCGCCCGCGAACTCGGCTACCGGCCCAACCTGGTGGCCCGGAACCTGGCCCAGCAGCGCACCCACACCATCGGAGTGCTCGTCGACGACCTGCGCAACCCATTCTTCGGCGAGGTCGTCGACGGGATCGAGGCGGAGGCCGCCGAGCACGGCTTCAGAGTGATCATCCTCAATGGCCATCGCGACGCCCGGCAAGAAATGGAGGCGATAGAGACCTTCCTCCAGCTGCAAGTGGAGGGGATGGCGCTGGTCGGCCCCCGTGTCGCCCAGGACGACCTGGGCGAGGTCGGCACGGCCGCCCCCTGCGTGATAGTGGCGACCGGCGCCGCCCACCCCGACATCGATACCATCGCCACCGACGGACGGCGGGGATCAGAGTTGGCGGTCGAACATCTGGCTGAACTGGGCCACACGCGGATAGTCCATCTGGATGGAGGGGCCAACGTGTCCGCAGCAGAGCGTCGCTCCGGCTACCGGTCGGGCATGCATTCCGCCGGCGTCGGTCACCTCATCGACATCCGTCCCGCAGGCGACGACGAGACCGACGCTCTGGCCGTGATCGACGCGCTGCTGGCCGACAGCGACCCGCCCACAGCGATCTTCGCCTTCAACGACCTGCTCGCCGCGGGTGCGCTCAACCGCCTGGACGGCGCCGGCGTGGCCGTCCCCGGCGACGTGTCCCTCGTCGGTTTCGACAACACCTTCATCTCCGCCCTGCGCCACCTGTCGCTCACCACCGTCAACCAGCCGACACTGGCCATGGGCCGCCTCGCGGTCGAGACCCTGCTCCGACGGCTCTCCGACGGCTCAGGCCGGCCGGTCCACCACACGCTGCAGCCCGACTTGGTGGTGCGCGGCACCACGGGACCGCCACGGAACGCGGCGCTCCGGCCCCGCAGCCCGGCCATGACCGGGCCCTGACCGTGCTCGACCACGTATTCACCGACGCCATAGGCGCCCTGCGAGACGCCTTCGAGGACGCGCTGCTGGAACGGCAGGCGGGCGAGGAGCGGTTCCAGACCGACGTGCTGGCGGGCGACGTCGCCTGGGAGAACTCGTACGCCCTGCCCGGGGAGGGGCAGCCACCGAAAGTGTGCGCCGACGTCAGCTGCGTGTGGCCCACATGGTCGCAGGCGGCCTACCTGAGCTGGTACGCGGGCGAGAGCCACGCCGAGCCGCCCCGTATCGAGATCAAGATCCTGCTGCAGGCCCAGTGCCTGGCCGAGGCGCCCGAGCCTGCGATGGTCCTGGATGTCCTGCCCCCCACCAGCCCCGACATCGGCAGCGAGCGGCTCTCGAGGGGCGGGCCGAGGGTGGAATCGCTGTACGCCGACGACCTCGACGACGCCGACGCGACCGAGTACGCCATCGACGTCAGCTACGAGGGCGTCTACGAGCTCGACGAGGCGAGCCTGTCCGACGGCGCGGAGCTCGACAAGCACTTCACCGCGCTGGGCGGCTGGATCGCCTCGATGCTGGTGCGCCTGGGCGACCTCAAGCTGTGCTACAAGCCGGTGTTCAACGGTCCCGTCGACGGCTGACGCCGCGGCGCTGCTCACAGCCCGCGGCGGATCTCACCAAGGTCCTCGTAGGAGGGCGTGCGGCCCTCGGACTGGGCTTTGAGCGACTCGATGATGTCGTCGGGATGGAGCATTCCCGACTGCCACAGCGCGATGTGGCGCAGTGACTCCTCCACCGAGTGGTCCCGGCTGTAGTTGAGCGCCTCCTTGGTGCCGTGCAGCGCCAGCGGCGACTTGGAGGCGATCTCGGAGGCGATCTCCATCACCGCCTCCATCATCGAGGCGTAGTCCTCGAAGACCTCGTTGACCAGGCCCAGCTCGCGGGCCCGCCGCGCCGGCATGCGCCGCCCGGTGTACGCGTGCTCGCGGGCCACTCCGGCCGGTATGAGCTTGGGCAGGCGCTGAAGGGTTCCCACGTCGGCGGCCATGCCGATGTTGATCTCGTGGATCGAGAACCAGGCGTCGGCGGTGGCGTAGCGGCAGTCAGCGGCGGTCACGAGGTCGACGCCGCCGCCCACGCAGGCGCCCTGGATGGCGGCCAGAACCGGCGTCCGGGACTCCTCCAGCGCGGTGAACGACCGCTGCAGGTGCAGGAGGTTGAGGCGTAAGTTGGCCCGCTGGCGGCCGGCCTCGCCCGACTCGGTGGCGATGCCGGAACCGCTGGTGAAGACCGAGAGGTCCATCCCGGCGCAGAAGTGGCGCCCCTCCGCGGAGAGCACGATCACCCGTGCCCGGCCGGCGTCGGAGATCTCGTCGACGATCGCCGGGAGCTCCGACCAGAACGCCGGGATCATCGAATTGGCCTTGTCGCCGCGGCTGAGCCGCACGTGCGCGACGCCTTGGGATTCCTCGACCTCGAAACACTGGTAGCCCATTCTCGCAGCGTACCGGCGGCAGGAAACGGCTACCTCGTGGCGGACGACGGGCTGGCGGCCTCCAGCAGCCGCGAGATCAGCGCATCCCACTCCTCGCCGGGAACATGGCGCTCCTCGGGCTGCGAGGAGATGACCAGATGCATGCCGAGGCTGATGGCCTGGAAAAGGGCGACTATGGCATTCGTGCTCAGATCGGGGTCGATGGACCCCTCGGCCTTTCCCCTCGAGACGATGGCGCCCAGCTTCGTGGCCTCCTCCTCCATCGAGTGGGCGACGGCGGCCCGGAAGCTGTCATCGCGCCGCGCGCTCACGCAGGCTTCGAGCATCACGTCGCGAGCGACGACGTCAGCGGTCGAGATGAGATCCGCGCCCACCGCTGCGAGCGTCTCACGAGCGGGAACCTCGTCGCTGACTGGTGGAAGGCGCATGCACTTCGGAACGATGTAGCGCACCGCGGCCACGATGAGATCGCGCTTGCCGAGCCAGCGCGAGTAGATCGCGCCGGTGGTCAAGCCGGCACACCGGGCAATCTGCGCGACCCTGGCCGCCTCGAACCCGTGCTCCGCGAGCGCGGCGACGGCTGATTCCAGCAGGCGCTCCGTCGTGTCCTGCGCCCGGCTTGAGCCGTCGTTCGAGCCAGGATCCATTCTCTGGTCCAAACCGAATAATAATCGTTATTGTAGAGAATAGGCTGTCATTGCTTATAAGTGTATTATCTGTCGTGGTCGAAACCACAGGCAGGCCGCGGCAGCGGATCAGAACCGGGCAGCGAACATGCGCAGGTTTCGCTTCCAGAAGGCCTGAAGCACCGGTCGGGCCGCCACGGCACCGACCGGGCCGCCCATCCACCACGGGAACCGCAGCGACTCGCTCCACTCGAACGCCGTGTGGACCGCACCGCCGGCAGCCGGGCAGGGCGTAAGCCGGAACTCCCCTGTACCCGTCACCACGCCACGGTGACGGATCGCCATCGTCTGGGCGTCGCGCCAATCGGTGACCTCCATCCGATCGATCAGCCGGATGGGACCGATCTGGGTTACGCACTCGAAGAGCACGCCCGCGCCCTCGGTGGCATCGGTCAGGAAGCGGATCGAGTCGGCGTCGCTCATCCACTCGACGTGGCGGTCGATGTGGCGCAGGTCCTCCCACACCGCCGCCGGCGCGGCAGGCACCACCTTCGAGACCCGGATGGCGACCACCAGCGGAGCCTATGAGGCCGAGCGGGTAGGCGAGCGAATCCCTTCATGCGGGCGAGGCCGAGGCCCGAGCGGCCCGTGAGGGCAGCGAACAAGAGCGGGAACAAGAGGCCGGCGGTGAGGCGGAGGGTCAGGCGAGGCCGGCCGCGGTTGCGAGTTGTGACAGCGGCATCATGGGGCGGGCGCCGACGTGGCTGATGACCTCTGCCGCGGCCAGGCTGCCCAATTCTGCGCAGCGGGCCAGCGGCGCATCGCACTTGAGACCCCACAGGAAGCCGGCGGCGTACAGATCGCCGGCTCCGGTGACGTCGACGACGGCCGGGATCTCGGCCACAGGCACCGTCGCCGACTCCGAGCCCCGGACCGCCACGGAGCCGCGGGCCCCGCGGGTGACCACGACCGTCCTGGCCATCGCGGCCGTGCGCCGGAGGGCAGATTCGAAGTCGTCGCTCGGGTGCAGGGCGCACACCTCTGCCTCGTTGGCGAACACCACGTCGACGCGGTCCTCGATCAGGTCGAGCCACTCGTCGCGGTGCCGCTGCACGCAGAATGAGTCGCTCAGCGCCAGCGCCACCGTCCTGCCTGCGGAGGCTGCGGCCGCCATGGCCACCCGGATCGCGTCCTTGGCCACCTGGACGTCCCAGAGGTAGCCCTCGCAATACGTGATGCCGGCCGAGGCGACGAGATCGGTGTCCACGTCGGGGGGTTCGAGCAGCGCGGCGGTGCCCAGATAGGTGTTCATCGTGCGCTCCGCATCCGGGGTCACCTGGACCAGGCAGCAGGCGGTCGCAGGACCGTCGGGCGCCGGCGGCACGTCGAAGGAGACTCCGGTCGCCCTGATGTCGTGGATGAACACCTCGCCGAGCTGGTCGTCGCGCACCTTGCCGATGAAGGCCGCCCGGCCGCCGAAGGAGGCCACGCCGGCCATGGTGTTGGCCGCCGATCCGCCGGAGGCGGCGACTCCCGGCGGCATGGAGTCGTACATCTCGGCCGATCTCTCGGCGCTGACCAGGGTCATGGCCCCCTTCACCAGGTCGTGGTCGCCGATGAACGAGTCGTCCACGGAGGCGATCACGTCCACGATGGCGTTGCCGACGCCCACCACATCGAGCACAGGTTCCAAGGAGCCTCCCTAACCGCCCAAGACAGTAGGCCGCTACGGATGGTCCGTTCTCAGCCCGTCGCCACCCGGCGGGCCAGCGAGCGGAAGGCCATCACGAAGGTAACGAGGGCGAGCCCGCCGATGGCCGCCGAGGCCTTGCCGATGGCGGCCGCCTCCCAGCCGTCGGAGAGCAGCGACCGCATGCCCTCGAGCAGGTATGTGACCGGGTTCCAGGCGGCCACGGTCTGCATCCATCCGGTCATCAGCTCGCGCGGCAGGTAGGCGGGCGTCAGGAAGGCGAAAGGGAAGAAGATCAGGAACGACGAGTTGACCGCGGCGGGGTTCCCGGTGCGCAGGGCCACCGTGTACGGGAATCCCGTGAACGCCAGGCTCCACGCCACCGCCAACCCCAGGAATAGCAGGATCCCGAGCAACCCGGTCTCGAAGCGAACGCCGGCGACGAAGCCCATGGCCACCACGACCAGCGACAACGCCAGCGCCAGAACGACGTCGGCGACCATCATGCCGAGCAGCAGGGTCGTGCGCCGCACCGGCGTGACGAGCATGCGGTCGAGGTAGCCGGTCTGGATGTCGATGACCAGCACCGACGCCCGGGAGATGCCCGTGACCGCGAAGATGATGGCCACCGGTATCTGGAACGCCCGGTAGTCGATGCCCGGTGAGCGCTCCACGAACGACTCCAGCGCGCCGATGTTGACGATGAAGAAGAACGTCGGGATGATCAGCGCGGGAGCCATGGCCTCGGGCTCGCGCAGCAGGCTGCGCACGGAGCGGCGGGCCACCGTGGCGACGTCGGTGACGATCCCCACCGGGCGGACCATTCCGCCACCGGCCGCAACGGCAACGCCGGACTGGGTGCTCACGACCCGCCGCTCCCTGGAGCCGCCGCCCGGGAACCCGATCCCGGTGCCGCACCGGCGCCCTCGGCGGCCGGGTCCACGGCCGACATCCGGTATCCGGTGGCCAGCAGGAACACGTCATCGAGCGACGGGGTGCGCACGGTGAGCGACTGGGGGTGGATTCCCGCCCCCGACAGCGCCACTGCCACGCTTCCGACGGTGGCCGCACCGTCGGCGGTGGCGATGGTGATGCCACGACGACCCTGGGTGACGGCATCGACAGCCGGCAGCGTCTCGGCGACGGTCGCCGCTGCGGCGATGGCCTCGGGGGGAAGGTCCACCACGATCACATCGGCGCCCACGGCCCGCTTCAGCTCCGATGGCGACCCCTCCTCGACGATGCGGCCGCCGTCGATGATGGCCACCCGGTCGGCCAGCGCATCGGCCTCCTCGAGATACTGGGTGGTGAGGAACACCGTCACCCCGAGCTCGCGGTTCAGCCGGCGCACCTCGTCCCACACCTGCGCCCGGCTCACTGGATCGAGGCCGGTGGTCGGCTCGTCCAGGAACAGCACCTCGGGACCGTGAATGAGCGATGCGGCCAGGTCGAGACGGCGTCTCATGCCGCCGCTGTAGGTCTTGACACGGGCATCCATGGCGTCGCCGATGTCGGCGAGGTCCACGGCCCTCGCGATGGAGGCGGCCCGGTCCGCCGCACTCAACCCGTAGAGGCGGGCCTGCAGGTCGAGGATCTCCCTGCCGGTCTGGCGCTCGTCGAGCGCGGCCTCCTGCAGGGCGACGCCGATGCGGATGCGAACCTCACCGGGGCGGTCGACGATGTCGTAGCCGGCCACCGTGGCCTGCCCCGCGGTGGGCTTCAACAGGGTGCACAGCATCCGCACCGTGGTGCTCTTGCCCGCTCCGTTGGGCCCCAGGAACCCGTAGATCTCCCCGGAGTTGACACCGAGATCCACCCCGTCCACCGCCCGGTTGTCACCGAAGGTCCGGACCAGCCCTCGGGCGGAGATGGCTCGGTTGTTGCTCCCGGTTCGGACAGCTTCAGGCACGAAGCGGCAGGCTAACGGAGCCGGACGTTGGTGAACCCGGACGAAGCCTCGATCTGGCTGGCGCAGGTCGCTAGTACCGTCGGACCATGAGTCCGAGACTGCCGGCCGGCGTCGTTCCCAGGCACTACGCCATCGAATTGTCGCCCGACCTCGAGGACGCGACCTTCGCCGGAAGCGTCGCAATCGATGTCGACGTCACGGAGCCGCTGGACTCGATCACCCTGAACGCGGCGGAGTTGACGATCGTCGGCGCACAGCTCGTCACATCATCCGGCGAGGCCGTCGGACTCGATCCTCGGCTCGATGCGGAGTCCGAGCGGCTGACCCTGACCCGCAACGACCTGAACGGCCCGTTCGAGGCGGGCCCTGCCCGGCTGGACATCTCCTTCGACGGGATCCTCAACGACCAGTTGCACGGCTTCTACCGGTCCACCTACACCGACGACGCCGGCGCGTCCCACACCATCGCCACCACCCAATTCGAATCCACCGACGCCCGCCGGGCCTTTCCCTGCTTCGACGAGCCCGCGCTCAAAGCGACCTTCGCGACGACGCTGATCGTGGACGAGGGCTTGCTGGCGGTGTCCAACACTGCCGAGACCGGCCGCGAGTCGCTGGAGGACGGAAGGGTACGCGTCAGCTTCGCCACCACCATGCCGATGTCCACCTACCTGGTGGCCTTCGTGGTGGGCCCGCTGGAGGCGACCGAGGCGATCGACTGCGGCGGCGTGCCCCTGCGGGTGATCCACCGGCCCGGCCGCGCCGACCAGACCAGCTTCGCCCTCGATGTCGCGGCCCACGCCCTGGAGTGGTTCTCCGACTACTACGGCCTGCCCTACCCGTCGGACAAGGTCGACCTGGTCGCCATTCCCGACTTCGCGTTCGGCGCCATGGAGAACCTGGGCTGCGTGACCTTCCGGGAGGTGCTGCTGCTAGTGGATCCCCGCTCCGCCAGCCAGCCCGAACTGCAGCGAGTGGCCGCAGTAATCAACCATGAACTGGCCCACATGTGGTTCGGCGACCTGGTCACCATGGCCTGGTGGGAGGGCATCTGGCTGAACGAGGCGTTCGCCACTTTCATGGAGACGGCCTGCACCGACGCCTACCGGCCCGACTGGCGGATCTGGTCGACGTTCTGCCGCAGCCGAGCCTCGGCTCTGGCGACCGACGCCCTCGGCAACACGAGACCGGTGGAGTACCCGGTGCACTCCCCCGCCGAGGCTGAGGACATGTTCGACGTGATCACCTACGAGAAGGGCGCGTCGCTGGTCCGCATGCTGGAGCAATACCTGGGGCCCGAGACGTTCCGGGCAGGCGTGCGGCTCTACCTGCGGCGGCACGCCTACGCCAACACGGTCACCGAGGACCTGTGGAACTCGCTGGCCGACGCGTCGGGCGAGCCCGTGCGACAGATCATGGAGGGCTGGATATACCAGGGCGGGTATCCGGCGGTGGCGGCCACCACCACCGACCACGGCGTCAGCCTGTCCCAGCGCCACTTCACGCTCGACCCCCGGCAAGCCGATGAGCGAAGCTGGGCCGTCCCCTTGCGCCTGCGGATTCAGGGTCCCGGCGACGATGACCGGCGAGAGCTGCGGGTTCTGCTCGACCAGCCCGGCCGGACTCTCACCGGAGCAGCCGGCCAGCCGGTGACAGTGAACAGCGGCGCTTCAGGCTTCTACCGCGACGACCCCAGCGCCGACTCGCTTGCCGCAGTCGCGTCGGAGGGCCCCGGCGACCGGAACGCGGAGGAACGCCACGGCCTGGTCGACGACGCTTGGGCCGCAACGCTGGCCGGCAGCCTCGATGCGTCCGTCTTCGTCGACTCGGTACTGCGGGGCTTCGCCGACGAGCGGGATCTCACCGTATGGCAGGCCATCGCGGGCACGTTGGCCCACTTGCGCAGACTGCTGGACGCCGACGCGGCCCAGCGCTTCTGCGAACTCGTGGTTGCTGCCTCCAATGGCGCCGCGGCCGCTGTTGGGCTCGATCCGCCCGGAGAAGGCGAGGACGCTCGGACCAGCGAACTGCGGGCGACGCTCATCCTGCTGCGGGGCGTGGTGGCCGATCACGTCGCCACCATCGAGGCGTGCCGCCAGAGGCTCGGCCATCCTGACCCCACGCTGGCGGCCGCGGCCCTGAGCGTGGTGGCGGCCCACGGGGACGCCGAGGACTTCGCCTGGGTCCGGCGGCGCTTCGAGACGGCATCGGACCCCCAGACCGAGCAGCGCCACCTCGCCGCGCTGGCCGACTTCCGTGATGAGAAGCTCGTGCGCACGGTTCTCGAGGGCACCCTCGACGGCTCGGTTCGCACCCAGGACGGCCCCTACCTGGTGCGGCGTGCTCTGGTCAACTTCCGGTGCGGACCCGAGGCGTGGGACTTCCTGTCCGGGAACTGGGACCGTCTCCTGGGCGTCTTCCCGACCAACTCGCCCGCCCGGATGCTGGAGGGCGTGACCGCCCTCGACCGGGCCGAGCTGGCCGCCCGGGTCCATGCCTTCCTGGCCATGCACCCCCTCCCCCAGGGAGCCAAGCAGGTCGCCCAGCACCTGGAGCGACTAGACATCAACGTCGCGCTACGCACCCGTGAGTCGAACCGCCTCGCAGCCGCCGTGCTGGGCAGCTGAGCGCTCCCGGACTCCCTGAAGTCAATTGGCGAATCAGGGGTTAAGGGACATGCAATTCTTGGATTGGGTCTGCCGCAGGGTTGCTGTTCTATCGGGCATATTTCGGGTTGGCGATATCGAGGAACCCGCAGCCGGACGGGCCCTTGAACTCCGTGGGGCTTGACCATCAACTCGGATTCCTGCATCGGCCACGATCAGGACGCCCATCGCTCGCCTTGGATCTAGCCGAAGAGATGCGTCCACTCACGGACCGCTTCGCTGTGGCCCTGGTGACACGGCGCCAGTTGGGCGCCGACCACTTCGTCCGAACTCCGGGGGGTGCCGTCTACTTGGCGGATGACGGTCGCGACGTCGTGCTCAAGTCGTGGGAAGCGCACAAGGAGAAGTCAGTCCCTCACCGGATCCTTCGCCGACCAGTGGAGCGTTGGGCGCTGCCGACCGTGCAGGCAACCCTGCTGGCCAGACACTTGCGCGGCGACCTGCGCCACTATCCGCCCTTCGTGGCGCTGTAGGGCAGGACCGCTCATGGACTTGCTCGTGGCCTACGACATCGCCGACACGCAAGGATCGGGCGGCAAGCGCCTGCGGGCGGTCCACGACCTCTGCTGCGGGTACGGCACCCGAGTGCAGTTCTCTGTGTTCGAATGCCGCCTCACGCCCGCCCGGTATGCAGCCCTGACGAGCGAACTGGAGTCCATCATCGACGCCCAGAAGGACTGCGTGAACATCTATCACCTCGGGCGGCCTCTGCCAGAGTGCAAGACCGTGCTCGGAACCCCGAGCCGCCGAGAAGTAGGCGATGCCCTGGATACTCTGAGTTCCGTCTATAGCTTGCTTGTTTGCGCCTGTTTGCACATTCGTTCTCGTTTTGCCTCTACAGCGAACGAGAGTGGCATCCCTGGGCTCGCTGTGCCTCCCCGACAGAGGCGCGCCCGGTGAGCATCCTTTGGGGACGTAGTGCGGCCCAGGCACTGATTTGCCCGCACCGACCGGCACGGCGCGCCCGGTGAGCATCCTTTGGGGACGTAGTGCGTGCCTCGTTTGGAGCCGCCGCATTACAGTCGGCCAGCAGCGACGACGCGTCCCGTCCGTACATCGACGAGTAGTTCATTCCGCTGGCGTTCGGCGTGGGCTCTTGGACCTGCTCGCACATCATCGCTGGACCCGTCAGCAGATTGAAATGGCTGAATAAGACTTGTAAATGCTTGACAGATGTCACACCGGTGTGAGATACTGTCTGCATGTTGGTCGAGACCGCCCGACGGGCCGAGACCGCCGCCAAGGAGACGCTGGCGCTGGTGAACGCCGGTGACGTCTCGTGCGAGGAGATGCGCGAGATGATGGCGGTTACGAGGTCTGCCGCCGCGATGCTGTCGGCTGCGCAGACTGCGGCTGCGGCCAGCATCGCCGGGCGGGAGCGCCACGGCGACGGCGGTGCCCAGGTGCTGGCGGACGCGGCCGGGCTTTCACGAGGCGACGCGCACAGCCAGGTCAAGACGGCCGAGACGATCGGAGCGGTTCCCGCGGTGCGCGATGCGGTGGAGTCGGGGCGGGTGTCACAGGCCAACGCCAAGCGGCTGGCCGACGCCATCGAGCGCACGGGCACCGACGCGGTCTCATCCGACGGGGAGTTATTGGCCAAAGCTGAGTCGATGCGGCCTGAGCAGTTCGCGCGCGAGGCCCGCCGCTGGGTCGCCAATCACGACAGTGACGGCGGTGAGTCCCAGTACCGGCGGCTGCGGGCCCGGCGCTGTGTGCGGATCTGGGACGACGATGACGACGGCATGGTGCACCTGCGGGGCCAATTCGACCCGGTCACCGGCAAGCGCATCGCCAACCGGCTCCGGGCCCAGGCCTGCCGCCTCCATGACGCCGACAAGACGGCCGCTGCGGACGGCGTCGAGCTCCGCACCTTCGACCAGTGCATGGCCGACGCCCTCGACAACCTCACCAGCAACAACTCCTCGCGCGCCGGCAACGGCGGCGGCAAGCCCTTCGCCGACATCTGCGTCGTCGCCCACGTCGACGACGACACCGGCGAACTCATCGCAGAACTCCCCGACGGCGAACGACTCCCCAAGGCGGTGCTCGAACAACTCTCCTGCAACGCCAAACTCACCGGCGTCGTCTACGACCGCAAGGGCAAGCCGATCTGGCGCACCCACTCGCGCCGCACCGTCACCGAAGCCCAGTGGCAGTTGCTCATCGCCAAATGGGGCGGATGCTTCCACTGCGGCGCCAACCCCGCAATCTGCCAGGGACATCACATCGAACCAGCCTCACAGGGCGGACCCACCAAGCTCGACAACCTCGTCCCGGCCTGCTGGAGCTGCCACCACCGCATCCACCACGACAACTGGTGGATCCTTAAGAGCCCCGACGGCAACCACACCCTCCACCCACCCGAGACGGTCAGTTACGGGCCACCGCGGGCTCCGGACCACGCGCCGCTGCTGAAGCCCGACACCCAACACGACCCCGACCCTCCCACTCCTCCACCAGGGCACTCCCCAGCACGCGGAGAGCCGGGCAGCCCGGCGAGCCTCACCTGCGAACCGCTCTTCGCTGTGGCCTGAGGCAAGCACCGGAAGCCACTCAGTGGCGCCGCTCACGCCACCAGACCACTCCGGCGGTCCGACCGGCCAGGCCGGGGGGTGGCGGTGAGTCCGAGCGACCGGCAATGGGCCGCAGGCCCGTCGGTCGAACGGGCTCGACGGCAGGACCCGCCAGCCGGAAGGGCGCAGGCAGCACGGTCGGCACACGATCAGCACACAGTCGGCACACGGCCAGCGCGTGGCTGCGCCCGCCAGCCGGAAGGACGCCGGCAGCACAGTCGGCACACGATCAGCGCGTGGCTGCGCCCGCCGGCCGGAAGGACGCCGGCAGCACAGTCGGCACACGATCAGCGCGTGGCTGCGCCTGGCGGAAGTCTCAGTCGCTGAGGGAGTGGCCCAGCTTGGCTCGCTTGGTGCGGAGGTAGCGGAGGTTCTCGGGCCGGGCGCCGATCTCGATGGGAATCCGCTCCACCACCTCTATCCCGCAGCTGGCCAGACCCTCGCGCTTGGCGGGGTTGTTGGTCAGCAGCCTCACCCCGGAGAGGCCCAGATCGGCGAGGATCGCCCCGGCGGCGTCGTAGACGCGGGCGTCCACCGGCAGCCCCTGCGCAGCGTTCGCCTCCACCGTGTCGAGCCCGTGCTCCTGGAGGGCATAGGCCCTGATCTTGTGCCCGATGCCGATGCCGCGGCCCTCATGTCCCCGCATATACAGCAGCACGCCGCGCCCCTCGGACGCGATGGCGGCCAGAGCGTGGTCGAGCTGTGCCCCGCAGTCGCAGCGCAGCGACCGCAGCACGTCTCCGGTCAGGCACTCCGAGTGCACCCGCACCAGCGGGGGCGGCGGATCCTCCACGTCGCCCATCACGCAGGCGACATGCTGCTCGCCGCCGGTGGCCAGGTACACGTGGGCCAGGAACTCCCCATGCGGGGTCGGAACGAGTGCCTCCGCGAAGTGCTCGACCGTCGACGCCGGGTGTGGGCCTCCGTCGGGAGCCGAGCTGCTCACGCCAGCCCGAGTCGGCGCCGCGCGTCGGCGACATCGATGGTGAGCTGGGCAGAAAGGTGCTCGATCCCCTCGAACTTGCGCTCGCTCCTCAGGAAGTCGACGAACTCCACCCGTACCTCGCATCCGTACAGGTCGCTCTCGAAATCGATGAGATGAGCCTCGAGCAGTGACCTCTGAGCGTGCTCGTAGAACGTCGGCCGGCGACCGATGTTGATGGCGCACCCCCGGCGCTGGCCGTCGGGCAGCGTGCACCAGCCCGCGTACACCGCGTCGGCCGGCCAGGCCATGAACTTCGGGACGGGCACGTTGGCGGTGGGAAACCCCACCGTCACCCCTCGCTTGTCGCCGGGAACGACTGTGCCGCGCACTTCGTAGTAGCGCCCCAGCATGGCCGCGGCCCGCGCCACATCGCCGCCGGCCAGAGCCCGGCGCACCGCGGTGGACGACACCGGCTCGCGGGCGTCGCGGGCGTGCCGGATGAGCTTCAGGGGGACCACCTCGAAGTCCCATTCCTTTCCCAGGCGCTGGAGTTCGGTGACGTTGCCGGTGCGGCCCTTGCCGAAGTGGAAGTCCTCCCCCACCACTACCGCTCGGGCGTGGAGGGCGTCGAGGAAGACCTGCTCCACGAACTCCTCGGGCCGGGTGCCGGCCCGAGCCTCGTCGAACTGGATCACATAGGTGTAGTCGAGTCCCTGGGCCTCGAGCAGTTCCAGCTTCTGTTCGAGAGTCGTCAGCAGCTTCGGAGCGTTCTCCGGACGAACCACGTACGCGGGATGGGTGTCGAACGTGACGACCGCAGACGCCACGCCTAGGCGCTCCGCGGCCTTGCGAACATGGGTGAGCACCTCCTGGTGTCCGAGGTGCACCCCGTCGAACACGCCTATCGCGGCCGCGACGGACACTGCGGGGGGTAGTTGATCGCGCCGATCGTGCAGCAGTTCCACGGACGCCTCCCGAGCGTGATAGTGACGGTTCCGGGCCCCGGGGCCGGTACCTGTGAGGCTACCGACGCCGGTTCCCGACCTCACACCGCGAGGGCACCGAAGCCGCTACAGGGTTGGGGGACCCGCCACCACTACCACCGGCTTGGCGCCCGAGCGGAACCGCTCGTAGACGGCGAGCAGCCCGCCCCCGGCGTCGTGCACCGCCCACGGACCCGCTCCCTCAGCGCCGAGGCGATCGAGATCCAGCACCCGGCCGTGGACCACCTCGGCCGCCACTTCCGCACCCACCCGCACGCCCGCCAGGTGCTCGACGGCGTGCGCCATCGGCAGGACCTCAGCCGACTCGACCGGGCGGGCGCAAGCAAGACCGAAGCTGCCGACCGCGGTCCGTCGGAGGTTCCGCAGGTGAGCGCCCCCGCCGAGGGCCTTGCCGAGATCTGCGGCGAGCACCCGCACGTAAGTGCCCGAGGAGCAGTCGACCACGGCTCGCAGCACAGCCTCGCCACCCGGAACGGGCACGACGTCAAACCGATGGACGGTCACCCGACGGGCGTCGCGCTCCACTTCGATGCCGGCACGGGCGAGAGTGTGGAGCCTGCGCCCTCCCACCTTCACGGCCGAGACCATGGGCGGAACCTGGAGGATCTCGCCGGTCAGCGCGGCAGCAGCCTCGCTTGCCCGCTCGGCACTCACCGCCACCATGTCGTGACGGGCCGTCACCCTCCCCGCCGAATCGAGGGTGTCGGTCTCGACTCCGAGCACGATCTCCGCCTCGTAGCTCTTGGGGAGTCCGGTGACGTACCGCAGCAGCCGGGTGGCCCGGCCCACGCCGAGGACCAGGACTCCGGTGGCGTCGGGATCGAGGGTTCCGCTGTGCCCCACCTTGCGGGTGCCCAGCAGCCCCCTCGCCCTGGCCACGACGTCATGGCTCGTCCAGCCCGCGGGTTTGTCTATTACCGCGACCCCGTCGGGCACTATCCGCTCGGCCTCTCTGCTCTCGGGATCAGCTCTCGGGATCGGCAGTTCCATCGAGAAGCCTCTCGATCCGTTCAGCCGATCTCAGCACGGTGTCGGGACGGAACACGAGTTCCGGTGTGCGCCGCAGCCGGGTCTGATCACCGACGGTGCGTCGCAGGTGGCCGGCATGCTCGTCGAAGGCATGGACGATGTCGGCGTCGCCTTCCTCGGTGTCGCCGAGGGACGTGAACCACACCACGGCCCGATGCAGGTCCCGGTCCACATCCACCCCGGTGACCGACACCATCGCCAGCCGATCGTCATCGAACTCCTCCATCGACTCGGCGACTATGCGGCGGATCAACTCGCCCACCCGGGCAGTGCGGTGGCCGGCCCGGTGGTCGGGATGCAGGCGTCGGGTTCGCCGGGTCATTGTTCGAGGGTTCGGGCCACCTCGCGCTCTTCGAAGGTCTCGATGACGTCGCCCGCCTTGAGGTCCTGGAAGTTGCCGAGACCTATGCCGCACTCGAACCCGGACTGAACCTCGCGGACATCGTCGACGAAGCGCTTGAGCGAATTGATGCTCCCCTTCCAGATGATCGTCCCGTCCCTCAGGAAGCGCACCTTCGCTCCCCTGGTGATCGTGCCGTTCTGCACGTAGCAGCCCGCCACCGCGCCCACCCGGGGGATGCGGAAGACCTGGCGCACCTCGGCCTCGCCCGTGACGATCTCCTCGATGTCGGGGGCCAGCATCCCGACCATGGCCGATGAGACGTCCTCGAGCAGCTTGTAGATGATCTCGTAGGTCCGGATCTCCACGTTCTCGGCGTCAGCGGCCTCACGCGCCTTGCGATCGGGCCGCACATTGAATCCGATGATGGTCGCGTTCGAGGCCGACGCCAGCTGGATGTCGTTCTCGGTGATGCCACCCACGCCGCGATGCACGATGGCGATGCGGACGCCGCCGGTCTCCAGCTTGCGGAGGCTCTCGGTGACCGCTTCCAGGGATCCGTTGACGTCCGCCTTCACGATGACGTTGAGGGTGGCGGTCTCGCCCCGCTGGATCCAGGTGAAGAGATCCTCGAGCCTGGCCCCGCCGGACAGGGCGTGAGCCTCGCGGCCCAGACTCGACAGGCGCTGCCAATGCTCGCGGGTGTCGGCCACGCGGCCGGCGATCTTCTCGTTCGGGGCGACCGCAAAGGCGTCACCGGCAATGGCGACCTCCGACAGACCCAGAACCTGCACCGGAGTCGAAGGAACTGCCTCGTCGACGCCCTCGCCCCGATCGTCGAGCAGCGCTCGCACGCGGCCCCAGGACGCCCCCGCAACGACCGGGTCACCGATGCGCAGCGTGCCTCTCTGCACCAGCACGGTGGCCACGGGACCCCGCCCGATGTCGAGATTCGACTCGAGCACGACGCCACCCGCTCGACCCTCGGACACCGCCCTCAGGTCTTCCACCTCCGCCACCAGAAGTATCTGGTCCAGCAGGTCCTCGATGCCCGCACCGGTCAGGGCCGACACTTCGCAGTAGATTGTCTCGCCGCCCCAGGCCTCCGGTACCAGACCCTGCTCCGCAACTCCGGCCACGGTCCTCTGCAGGTCCGCGTTCGGGCGGTCGATCTTGTTGACCGCGACGACGATAGGCACGTCAGCGGCCTTGGCGTGGTTGATGGCCTCGATCGTCTGGGGCATCACGCCGTCGTCGGCGGCCACGACCAGGACGACGATGTCGGTGGCGCCGGCCCCTCGGGCCCGCATCGCAGTGAAGGCCTCGTGGCCCGGAGTATCGATGAAAGTGAGGGTCCGGTCATGGCGGTCGACCTGATAGGCGCCGATGTGCTGGGTGATCCCGCCCGCCTCTCCGTCCACCACGTTCGTGTCGCGGATCCGGTCCAGCAGCAGCGTCTTGCCGTGGTCCACGTGGCCCATGACGGTGACCACGGGAGGCCGCAGCGGAGCCTCGTCGGCATCGTCACCACCTTCGATCCCGAGGAGCCTGCGGAGTTCGGCCTCCTGCTCCTCGCCGGGGTCGACGAGACGTATCTCGGCCCCGATCTCGGCGGCGAACAACTCCATCATCTCGTCACTGAGCGACTGAGTGGCGGTCACCATCTCGCCGTGCTGCATCAGGAAACGAACTACGTCCGCAGCCGTGCGATTGAGTTTGGGACCGAAGTCCTGAGCGGCCGAGGCCCGCTCCACGACGACAAGGCCCTCCGGCACGGCCGCGTGGCGAGGCGTATAGGTCGGAACGTCCATCGGCTGCAGTTCTTCACGCACCCGGCGCCTGCGGCTCTTGCGGCGGGGCGGACGTCGCTGAGCGCCGCCAGGACCGCCCCTGCCCCCGGGGCGCCCTGGAGGTCCGGGGGCGACGGGCCGGGGACCACCGAGCGAACGAGGGCCCCCCGTCGGCGCACCGCGGCGAGGTCCGGCCGGCCGATCGGTTGGCGGACGGGTGCCCGACGGGCGGGAGGCTCCGCCGGGCGGCCGGCGCTCCGGTGCGGCCGCGCCCCCACGGGCCCGCGTGCCCTGCGGGGCCGTAGGCCGGACACGACGAGGTGGAGGGGGAGGAGGAATGGGTTTGCCCGACCGCGAGACGGGAGGGGTTCCCGGCCTCAGAGGGCGGGGTGGAGCTGTGCCGGTCGGCACCTTGCGACCGACCGGCTTCGGCGGCGGCTCGTCTGCTGCCGGTCGGGGTTCTGGGGGCGGGGCTCGCTTGGCCGGAGCCACGCTGCCGCTGGAGGAGATGGTCGCCTTCGGTCTGGCCGCGGCCGGCTCAGCCGCCTGCGTCTTGGCGACAGCGGCCGGATCGACCCGTTCCGCTTGGGAGCCGGCCACTTCCGCCGCGGCCGCGGGCCGGGCCTTGGAGTCTTCTGCGGCCTCAACCGCGGGTTTCGCTGGTGCTGCAGGCTGGGCGGATGAGGATCCGGCCTCCACCTTCGCCACCTTCGCCGCGGCCGCCTTCTTGATCTCGGGCTCGGAGGGCTCCGGTTCCGCGACCTCTACCGGAGGTGGTGGCGGAGGAGGTGGGGGCTTCAAGAGCCCATCGCGCTCGGCCCTACGCCTGACCCGGTCGGCTTGAGCCTCAACGATGCTCGAGGAGTGTGACTTGACTCCGATGCTGAGCGCGAAGCAAAGATCGAGCGTCTTCTGATTTGTCAGCCCGAGCTCCTTGGCGAGCTCGTGGACGCGGATCTTGCCTGGCAAAGCATGCCCCCTTCAGGACTGGCCGGCGCGGCCGCCCGGCACGGGGGCGTTCCCCGAGGCCGGCCACGCCTCTTGAAGCCTAGCGATTTCGTCTGGTCTCACGTCAGCCCGCAAAGCGCGTCCGAAGGCTCTCCGCCGCTTGGCCGATTCGAAGCAGGCCATGTCGTCGCACAGCCAGGCGCCTCGCCCGGGACCCGGCCCGACGGCCAGAGCGCCCTGCGGATCCAGGCTCACGCGCCGCAACTCCGCACCCGGGCGGCGGGTGCGGCAGCCGATGCAGGTCCGGACCGGGCTCAGGTGCTCTCCGCCTGCTCCGCCGGCACCTCTGCTGCTCGGGCATCGGCGACTTCTCCAGCATCGGCGCCCTCGACCCGGTCCTGCGCCACGGCCGCGGCCCACGCCTCGGCGCTGACCGCCTCGCCGCCGTCGGCCGGCTGCCATAGCTGCTCTCCCGTCTCAGGGTCGGTGATCCACTCTCCCTCGGCCCATTCCACATCGCCATAAGCGGCCTCCTCGGCCAGCTGGGACTCGCTCTTGATGTTTATTCCCCAGCCGGTCAGCCGGCTGGCCAAGCGAGCGTTCTGGCCCTCCTTGCCGATAGCGAGCGACAGTTGATAGTCGGGGACGATCACGTCGCAGTCGCCGGTCAACTCGTTGGGCCGGACCTCCTTGATCCGCGCCGGTGACAGCGCCTTGGTCACGAACTCCTCGAGTTCGTTGCTGAACGGCACGATGTCGATCTTCTCGCCCCGCAGTTCGTTGACGACCTGGCGGACCCTTGCTCCCCGGGCCCCGACGCACGCGCCCACCGGATCCACGTTCGGGTCGTTCGAGTGCACCGCGATCTTGGTGCGATGGCCCGGCTCGCGGGCGCATGCCTTGATCTCTACGATCCCGTCGGCGATCTCGGGAACCTCGAGCTCGAAGAGCCGCTTCACCAGACCGGGATGGGTCCGGCTGACCACAATCTGAGGCCCCTTGGCCGTCTTGCGCACCTCGACGATGTATGCCTTGAGCCGCGTGTTGGAGTCGGGCCGCTCGTACGGAACCTGCTCGGCCTGGGGCAGCAACGCCTCGACCCTGCCCAGATCGAGAAGGGTGTAGCGCGCGTCGGTCTGCTGGATCATCCCGGTGACGATGTCTCCCTCGCGGCCCGCGTACTCCTCATACTTGAGCTCGCGCTCGGCCTCGCGTATGCGCTGGGTCATGACCTGGCGGGCGGTCTGAGCGGCAATGCGCCCGAAATTGCCGGGAGTCACCTCGTACTCCTCGCCGACCGGGTTGCCCTCGTCGTCCAGATCCTGGGCGATCACATGGAACTCCATGGTGGAGGGATCGATCGTCACCCAGGCGTACTCCTTGGCGTCGGGCAACCGCTTGTAGGCGGACTCCAAGGCGTCGGCCAGGGCTGCGAAGAGCGCATCGACGGTGACCCCCCGTTCAGCCGCCATCGCCTGGAGAGCTTCCATTACCTCGGCGTTCATGGCTTCGCCTCGTTCATGTCTTGGCCTCCCGATGGTCGGGTCGTTGGGACTGATTCTGGATCAAATGGGACATCGGTCATTGGGATATCGGCCGTTGGGACATCGATCATCGGGGCTGATGGCGGCGCGGGCGCGAACCCCACTCGAAGACTGTGCGGGCCGATGCCAACTGCTTGTAGGCGATCCGGCACACCTCGCCGTCGCCGCCGCGCAGGTCCACGCCGTCGTCGGCCACCGCTTCCAGGGTCCCCGTCAGCCGGCGCGGTCCGTCGAAGCCTGGCCGGGTCTTGACCCTCACTTCGGATCCGGCGGCCCGGCGGAAGTGCTCCGGGGTGCGCAGCGGACGCTCCAGGCCGGGGCTCGAAACTTCCAGCGTGTACCGGCCCAGTATGAGATCGTGCTCGTCCAGAGCGCGGCTCACCGAACGCGACAACCGGGCGATGGCGTCGAGATCGATGCCACCGTCAGCATCGACGAGGACTCGCACGACGCCACCGTGGTGCTCGACGTCGTACAGGTCGACCGAGGCGGCCTCCGCCAGCGGGGCAACGAGTTCGCGGACGCGATCAGCGATCGCCATGACATTCCCTGATCTTCTGCTCTGGAGTCGTGGACGGGCCGGGGCCCGAACCGGCAACGGCGTGGGCACGAGCCCACGCCGCTTCCGGAGAATCGAACGTGCGGGAAAGTATACCCGGGGGTCACTCCAAGTACATGCGAGCGTGAGTGCCGCCTCGCAGTGCCGCGTTGTGTTGCCCGCTCCTGTTCGCTGCGCTCACGGGCCGCTCGGGCCACGGCCTCGCAAGCTCGGCCTCAGGCGCGGCTCTTGCGCCGGATCCCCTCCACCACGATCTCGGAGTTGTTGGCGTCGTCCCCCAACTCGTCGAGGTTGCGGCGGCGATCCTCGTCGGCCGCCCGCCTAGCAGCCGCGCGCGTCTCGACGGCTCGTTCCAGTGCGGCCTCGGAACCGTGCTCGCAGATGAACTCGGCCCATTCCACCAATGCGTCCACCATCTCATCCTCGGCGACGACGGCCACGTTCTCGCCCTTGACGAAGAGGTGTCCCCGACGGTTCCCCGCGGCGATGCCCAAGTCGGCGTCCCGGGCTTCGCCCGGACCGTTCACCACGCAGCCCATGACGGCCACCTGGAGCGGTATGCGCCGCTCGCCGAAGGCTTCCAGAGCCTGCTGAGCCACCCCGAACACGTCGACCTCGGCCCGCCCGCAGCTGGGACAGGCGATCAGGTCGACGTTGCGCCGCTCGCGCAGTCCCAGCGCCTCCAGCAACTGCCGACCGGCCCGTGCCTCCTCGACAGGATCTGTGGTCAACGAGTAACGGATCGTGTCGCCGACGCCCTCGGCGAGCAGAGCGGCTATCCCGGCTGTCGACTTGATGGTCCCCGCCGGCGGGGGGCCGGCCTCGGTCACCCCGAGATGCAGAGGATGGTCGGTGGTGTCGGCGAGCTGCCTGTACGCCTCGATCATGAGCGGCACGCTCGATGCCTTCACCGAGATCTTCACCAGATCGAACCCCACATCCTCGAAATAGGCGAGCTCCCGCATCGCAGAGGCCACCATCGCCTCGGGGGTCACTCCCAACTCCGGGTCGTAGAGGTCGGGATCGAGCGAGCCCCCGTTGACTCCGATGCGGATGGGCACGCCACGGTCCTTGCATTCCCGGGCCACGGCCTTGATCTGGTCGGGTTTGCGGATGTTGCCGGGGTTCAGGCGCAGGCAGTGCACGCTGGCTTCCAGCGCGGCCAGCGCCATGCGGTAGTTGTTGTGGATGTCGGCGACGATCGGCACCGGTGAGCGGGGCACGATGCGGGCCAGTCCCTCGGCAGCCTCGGCCCGGTTGCAGGTGCAGCGCACGATGTCGGCGCCGGCCGCCGCCAGCGCGTAGATCTGTTGCAGGGTGGCTTCGTAGTCGGCCGTCTTCGTGACCGTCATGGACTGCACCGTTACCGGTGCCCCACCCCCGACTGGGACGGTCCCGACCATGATCTGCCGGGTGTCTCGCCGCGGGAACTTCGCGGTGACCTGCACGTCTCTGAGCCTAGCGTTGGCAGAGTTGTTGCGGCAGCCAGCCGGAGCCAAGGAGCTGACACGCCTGACACGACCGGACAGACCTGACAATGTCTGCCAGACATCTGACACCAAGGTTGGCAGATTGAAGATCGAAGTCGGCACGTTTGTCAGCAGGCAGCAGCTGTCACGATGGTAGTTTGGCCGGCACCACATGGTTGTGGCTATTCATGGGTGAGAGGTAGCAGACATGAAAATCAACAAGCAAAGAATAGTCCGAAACTTGGTGGCCGCGCTTCTGGTCTTGGCTGCGGTTATGACCAGCATCGGTACGGCAGCCTCAACACCTGCCGAACACGAGGGATCCAGTGCACATGCCGGTGAGATCGTCAGTGCGGCCGCGGTGCGCACGATTGATGTCTCGTTCTATGCGGCCAGTCAGGGCATCTCATTCAACGAGGCGGATCGGCACATGAAGTTGCGTACCGCTATGCAACCTGTACTGGATCTTGCCGCTGCACATTCACGCTATGCGGGTTCATGGATCGACAGGTCCGATGGCTACGAGATGGTCATTCGGTTCGCGGGTGATGTGCCGACCGAAGTAGCAAATGCCGCGGTCGGCATGTCCGTTCGCCTTGACCCGACTGCGCAATTCTCGGCTGACCGCAATCGGCAGAGACAGCGTTCGATGATCGATGCGCTCAAGACCGCAGGTCTAACTGACGTTGCCGCTGGCGTTGACGTTCGGACAGGACGAATCCGGCTATCGGTTGGCGGCGGTGCCAGCCTCTCAGAGATGCCGGCAATCGTGTTGAGGTCAGATGTAGATCTCGAGTTGCATCAAACAAGTGTCGTGCAAGGAGAACACACGTACGGCGGTGATTCTTTCCCTCGCACTAGCACCGGCACCCTCTGCACGACTGGGTTTACTGTGAGCGTGAATGGCGAGGACGGCGTTCTGACAGCAGGCCACTGCGCCAACGACCGAACATACCGTCAGAACGACGGACTCGAGTACACAACTGTCTGGCAAGACGAACATCTAGGTGAGTGGGGCGACATCCAGTGGCACACGACTCCACATACCGAGTACGACGATTACTACTTCAACGACACGCAACGACGCGATGTCTCTGAGATCGGCGGAGCGGTGGCAGTCGACGACTACATCTGCTTCCACGGAGAAGCGAGCGGAGGTCAGACATGCGATTATGTCTACGATGACGATGTCTCCACATCAACGTATGATCGGCTAGTCGCAATGGACAACGACAACACCGTCGGCGGCGACAGCGGAGGCCCATGGTTCTGGCTCGGAACCGCCTATGGCATACACAGCGGTGATCTCACCCTCGGCGGGGCCACGAGGAACATTTGGTCACAGGCCCGCTTCGTGGACGACGGAATGGCCGATGTCTGGATCAAGACGAGTTGACGCCTGTTCTCACAACACCATGTTGCGATGTTGCGTGCCTGAAAGGCGTCCGTCCGTTCTCGGCGGATTGGTCATCGGATTGACAATCGGCCTCTGCCTGCAGATCGTAGTGGCGTGTAGATCACAGAGCGAGTCACACACTGGGCCTCAAGGTGTTGAAGCAAACTCAACTTCAGATAGCGCAAGTGCTACCGGTGCGACTTCGTCTATCCACAATGCCGAGTGGGGAGCGCTCGCGGTATTTGATGCAGACTTTCCCGAGGATGTGGGGCTAGAAGGGCTGGCAGGACAACTGATAATCAGCGATCAGTGTGTCATGATCCAGGACGACTACTATCAGAGGAACATCACCGTGGTATGGCCAATTAGTCAAACTTCATGGAACGCAGACACCAATACAATCACGTTCAATGGAACCGAGTTGCAGTCGGGCATATCGTTGATTCTTGGCGTCCTTGGCGATGATGAGCCATCTGACTTGGCGGTCCCACCCCACTCATCTTGCCCATCCAGAACGGCGTTCGTTATCGAAGTGGAAGGTTAGTCTAACAGCCCAGCTTCGGCTGCCTTCATGAGTCCATCCTTCCGTCCGTGTACGCCGAGCTTTTTCCACAGATTCGACAATTCGCGATAAACAGATCGCTCTGAGTACATCACCTCGGCTGCGATATCAGAGATGTGCCTTCCCGACGACAAGAGATACAGAAGGTGCCGCTCGTGTTCAGAAAAGCTAGTGGGTTCTTCTTGATCGAAGTGCTGCTGGACTGTGAGGGCAGCGAGATGCAATCTGGCTGCCCCTTCCCGCGTGGTGAAGCCAGCAAGTTTGTCGTATCGGATGACCCGCGGCGGGGAGTCCGTCAGCAGAAGGTCTGTGGTGCCAATGACATCTTCGGCCGAGTCTTCGAGAGACTCTTCTACGGTCTCATGTGTGAGTGGCCTGTTTGTCACCAACCGAGCGATTGATGCACCCGCTTCTCTAAGGTAGCCGCGTACGATCACCCAGTCGTCCGCCAGATCCGCCGGGATCATCCCTCGGCTCATGACTCTGTCGCAGTTAGCGAACAGACGAGCCACGTCTAACTGGTATGCCTTCGGCAGAGCCTCGAAGTACACCGTGACCGCGTTGCGGTGGTATTCAGCCTGCCACGGCACTCCGCATTGGCCTTCCGACGCGCCAAAACGGTATGCCTCCACCATAGCGGCCGCGCTGGCCGCTATGCGTCCGCACGCCAGTTTCACTCGCGCCGTCTCGAGGTCGTTGACATCGCCGCCCATCGCGACAGCCTACGCACACCGTGATGCCACGCGGCCCTTTTCAGCCCAGCCACCTCCCTTGCGATAGCCGGCGCGACCGGGTCTCAGCCGAAGCTGACAGGATCGAGGATGTCGCGCACCAGGGCCACTCCGCCCACCAGCAGCAGCAGTGCCACCACCGCGTACGTGAGCGGGAGCAGACGGGCCGCATCGACCCGGTGGGTGCGGCCCCCGAAGGAGCGGATCCGCTCGTATGTGGCCACCACGACATGTCCCCCGTCGAGGGGCAGCAGCGGCAACAGGTTGAACACTCCGATGAAGGCGTTCACGTACACCAGGAGAAGGAGAACCTCGATGGCGCCGTCGGAGGCTGCTTCGGCGCCGATGCGGGCCACCCCGTAGATCGACAGGATCCGGTTCTCGTCGGGATGCGATCGGTCGAGGCGCCGCAACTCGAGCTCGCGGGCCATCGGCGCGCCGCCGGTCGCCTGATCGTCGTCGCGCAGCCCGTCCAGCGTGCCCCCGAATCCGTCGGTCACGATGGTCGGGATGGCGAAGACCACGTCGCGGACGATCAGCGCTGACAACCGGACCGACTCGCCGGCAGCCCGCACGATGCCGAGTCCGTCAGCGCGGTAGTCGGCCGACACCCCGAAGAAGCCCCTGACCGCGGCCGACGGGCTGACCAGATCGGTGATGATGGCCCCCTCCACCACCGCCGGCCTGCCCGTCCGGGTGTCGACGATGGTCATGTCGAGGGGCTCGCCGATCCGGTCGCGCCCGTACGCAGCCACCTGGACGTACGTGGGGGCGCCCCCGGATTCGAGACCCTCCACGGCGAGGATGCGGTCCCCTTCGATGAGTCCCACGATCCCGGCCGCGCCAGCCGCGGTGAGCCGCTCGCCCACCCGTGTGAGGGTCGTGTGCACCACGCCGTCGCGGAGATACACCACCTCGACCTCGGATCCTGCGAGCTGGCGCACCAGGTGCGAGAAGTCGGTGAAGGTGGTGCGACCCACTCCGGCGACCGAGATGAGCTCATCGCCGGGCTGCAGACCGGCCGCCGAGGCCGCGCTGTCGGTCGAGACCGTGGCCAGCACCCAGTTCTGGGTCTCGTCGGCGGACCGGCCGCTCAGGATCGTGCCGTCACCCAGCAGCACCGCGAACAGCAGCACCAGCACGATCACGAAGTGCATGGCCGACCCGGCCGTCAGGACGAGCATCCTCCTGGGGTAGCTCTGCTGCCGGAAGCTGCGCGGCTCGTCGTCGGGCTCCACCTCATCGAGGTTGTTCATCCCGACGATGCGCACGTACGCGCCGACCCAGATCGCCTTGACCCCGTACTCCGTCTCGCCGCGGCGGAACGACCACAGGCGCGGGCCGAACCCGATGAAGAACTCGCTGACCTTCATGCCCGTCCACCGGGCCATGAGGTAGTGGCCGAGTTCGTGCAGGAACAGCATGGCCACCAGCGACAGGACGATCACCAGCCAGCCGGCGCCCGCGAAGACCCCGAGGAGCACTAGGAGCGCCACGAGGACGGCGAGGCGGGTGTGATCGCCCAGAGGCGAGGCGGAGAGGCGCGGGCTCATGAGCGCCTTCAGGCTGCCTCGCGCCGCCTTAGGACGCGCGCGGGCAGGTGCAGACCCGCCGACTCGGGGCAGGGCGTCTCCCGCTCTTGTTCGCTGCGACCTGAGGGCCGCTCGGGCCACAGCCTCGCCCGTATGAACGGCATTCGCTCACCTACCCGCTCGGCCTCTGACCAGGCCTTCAGCCACCCGGCGAGCCTCGCCGTCGGCGGCCAGCACCGCTTCGACGTCGTCGGCCTTCGTGCCGGGCCACAACCCCAGCGCCTCCTCCAGAAGGTGCGCGATGTCGACCCAACGGATCCGCCCGTCGAGGAAGGCCTGCACCGCCACCTCGTTGGCCGCGTTGAGCCACGCCGGCGCGGTCTCCGAGGCGCGGCCGGCCTCGTAGGCCAAGTCGATGCAGCCGAAGGCGTCCCGGTCGGGCGGCTCGAAGTCCAAGCGGGCCAGCTCAGCCCAGTCGATGGCGCCGTAGGCAAGGTCGAGGCGATCCGGATAGGCCAGCGCATACCCGATGCAGAGCCTCATGTCGGGCTTCGAGAGCTGGGCCAAAGTCGCTCCGTCGCAGTAGGTGACCATCGAATGGACGATGGACTGCGGATGCACGACGATCTCGATCCGGTCGTAGGCGATCCCGAAGAGCTCGTGCGCCTCGATCACCTCGAGGCCCTTGTTCATGAGCGTGCTGGAGTCGATGGTGATCTTGGGGCCCATCTGCCAGGTGGGGTGGGCCAGGGCGTCGTCGACGCCGACCTCCTCCAGCTCGGCCCGACTGCGGCCCCGGAAGGGTCCGCCGCTCGCGGTCAGCACGATCGACGAGACCGCCTCGGGGTGGTCGTTGGCCCTCAGGCACTGGTGAACGGCGCAATGCTCCGAGTCGACCGGGATTATCGCCGCGCCGGCCGTGGCCCGGGCCCGCTGCACCACCGGAGCGGCCGCGATCAGCGACTCCTTGTTGGCCAGCCCCAGCCGCTTGCCGGCTTCCAGCGCGGCCAGGGTGACCGGCAGCCCCGCGAACCCGACCACGCCGTTGATGACGGTGTCGGCCGCCGAGGCCGCGGCGGCCATGGCGTCGGAGCCGGCCAGCAGCTCCACGGTGCCGGGCAGCCGCTCGGCCAGGGCGGCTGCCCGCGAGGCGTCGGCGATCGCCACAATGTCCGGGCGGAAGCGCTGCGCCTGCTCAGCCAGGAGATCCACCGAGCGGGCCGCACCCAGCGCCGCCACCCGGTACTGGTCGGGTCGGGCCTGGACGATGTCGAGCGTCTGGGTTCCGATCGACCCGGTCGAGCCGAGAATGGCAACCGATGACACCAAGCTCAGACTACCCCGATCACTCGGGTGGCCCTGTCTCGCTCAGATCACTCCGGTCATCAACGCCACGTAGTACGTGGCCGGCAGCGAGAACAGCATCGCATCGAAACGGTCGAGGATCCCGCCGTGGCCCGGAATGAGCGAACCCATGTCCTTGATGTCGAGATCGCGCTTGAGCATGGACTCGGCCAGGTCGCCGATGGGCGCAGCCACGGCCACCACCACGGACAGCAATACCGCGGTCCAGAAGCTGCCGGGGCCGTCCGCGATGGGCGCGGGCATTCTCACCAGGCCCATGACCACGCCCACGGCGACGGTCACGACGGCTCCGCCGAGGAGCCCTTCCAGCGTCTTGTTCGGGCTGGCTCTGGACAGCGGCGTGCGGCCCGCGGCCCTGCCGATCGCCATCGCGCTCACGTCGTGGGCCACCGTCAGCACGATGGCTGCGGTGAGAATCCCGGTGCCGTGCGTCGGGATCTTCAGCATCAAGGCCGCGTGAGAACCGAGACCTCCAATGTAGGCCACGGCAAAGACCGTCACCGCGAGACCTCGCATCGGCCCTTCGACGCCTACTCCCGTGAGGTACCACAACGCCCCGAACACCACCGTCAGGACGAGCACGACCACGATCGCGTCGACGCCCCGCCAGTACGCCGCCAGGGGCATGGTCACCACCGCTGCCAGCCCGAGGACCACGGCCGGCTGGTAACCCGCCACTCGTACCGCGCTGAGAAGCTCCACAGCTGCCAGACCGAGCACGACGGTCGCCACGACCAGCGCCAACGCAGGACCGACCTGCAGGGCCACGAGGATCACAGCCGAGAGGAAGACGCCCACGAGGACCGCCATCGGCATGTCTCGTTCGGCCGACGCCGCCGCCGAAGGCCCGGGGGCAGTCACGCCGGCATACATCTGTTGGTCCTCGTACCCGAAGAAGTCCTCGTCGCCAAGGACTTCGCCGACAGGCTCGTGGGGCTCCATGGGAGGCAGCGTCTCATCGGACTCGTCCCACTGGGGTGCGGAGGTGTGGTCGGTCCACATTCCCAACTCCTGAGGATCGGCCTCCTGCAGCCTTGGCTCGGACCCGGTGAATTGCGAGGATTCCGTGGTCCCCGTGTCGCCCCAGGCGGGCTCGCCGTGCTCGTCGCCGAACACCGACCGTCCGGCCACGACACCCGAATCGTCGTCGAGCTCGTCCGCTTCGGCAGAACCGCGTTCTCCGAAGTCGTCCTGGTCGCTCACTGCACCGCTCCTTTCGCTCCCCGGATCAAGCACCCGGGTCCTGCCCGCGCTTCACACCTCGAGCAGTTCGTTCTCTTTGCTGGCTAGGGCCTCATCGATCAGCGTCTCGTGGGCGCGGGTAATGCCGTCGAGCTCGTCGCAGGCGCGCGCCACCGCGTCCTTGGACACCCCGCCCTCCTTCTCGATCTCGTCAAAATCCTTGCGGGCCTGGCGGCGCAGACCGCGTACCCGGTTGCGGGAGTCCTCCGCCATCGATCCCACGAGCCTCGCGAGCTCCCGGCGGCGTTCCTCCGTCAACGGCGGGAACGACAGGCGGATGATCCGTCCGTCGCTGCTGGGAACCAACCCGAGCTGGGCCTGCTGGATGGCCCGCTCGACCGCGGTGATGTTGGCGGGGTCGTGCGGGGTCACGATCAGCTGGCTGGCCTCGGGGACGGCGAAGCTGACCAGTTCCCTCATGGCCATCTTCACGCCGTAGGCATCTACTGGAACCCGCTCCAGCAGCGCCGAACTGGCCCTGCCGGTTCGCACCGTGGAGAACTCGCGCTTGGCCGCGGCGACAGCCTCGTCCATTCGCTCGCCAGCGTCGGCTAGCACCATGCCGATCAGCTCCTCGCTCATGGGCTGCGCTCCTCCTGGGCAACGAGCGTACCCACCCGAGCGCCGTCGAGCAGGGATTCGAGATTGCCCGGCTCCATCAGGTTGAAGACCACGATGGGAAGGCGGTTGTCCATGCACAAGGTGATCGCGGTGGAGTCCATCACCTCCAGACCGCGGTTGAGTACCTCGAGATACGTGACGCGCTCCAGCCGGGTCGCTCCGGAATCGACTTCGGGATCGGCGGTATAGATGCCGTCCACCCCGCCGTGGGTGCCCTTCAGCACGACTCCCGCCTCCACTTCGGCAGCTCGTAGCGCGGCCGTTGTATCAGTGGTGAAGAAGGGGTTGCCGGTGCCGCCGGAAAAGATGACGACCCGTCCCTTCTCGAGGTGGCGAATGGCCCGCCTACGAATGTACGGCTCCGCGATCTGCGCCATGTGGATGGCGGTCTGGACCCGCGTGGGCTGGCCCAACTGCTCGAGCGTGTCCTGAAGGGCCAGGGCATTCATGACCGTCGCCAGCATCCCCATGTAGTCGGCCTGGGCCCGATCCATGCCGGCGCCAGCTCCCTGGGTGCCCCGCCACAGGTTCCCGCCTCCGACGACGACCGCGATGTCGACGTCGAACGCGACCCGGGCCTCCGCGATTCCGGCCGCGATTCGCCGGACGGTGTCACCGTCGATGCCGCCCTCGGATCCCCCTGCGAAGGCCTCCCCCGACAGCTTGAGCAGCACCCGCCGCCAGCAAGCCGGCCGCCGCGCCGCTGTGTTGGCGGTGTCGGCGATATGGTCCATGGTCAGTTGGCGGCGTCGGCGGGATGGTCCATTGTCAGTCGCCGATCAGCACCTGCACGAACCGGACGATCGATCCGCGGCCGACGCTGTCCTTTACTGCCGTCTTCTCTCCGTGCAGACCCTGCTCGAGCAGCACGCGCTCCGCGTACCAGCCCCGCATCCGCCCGTCCACGATCTTGTCCCAGGCCTGCTCGGGCTTGCCCTCGGCCTTTGTGATCTCCAGCAGCGCGGCCCGCTCGCGCTCGATCTCGTCGGCGGGAATCTCGCTCGCGCTCAGGAACTGCGGCTTGGCGAAGGCGACATGGAGCGCCACCTGGTGAAGCGCGTCGGCGTCGACGCCGCTGCCCTCCACAACGACGGCGTTCACTCCTCGGCCGTCCTGGCGGTGAAGGTACGAGTCGAGGACATTCCCGTCGGCCGCTTGCAGATGCTCGACCAGCCCGACTTCGATGTTCTCCTTCAGGATTAGTTTGAGATTGTCGATATCTGCTGCGTGCTGATCGACCGCGCCGGGGCCACCGGCCCTCACGGACTCTGCAAGCGTCTGCACCAGCGAGGTGAAGCCCTCGTTCTTGGCCGAGAAGTCGGTCTCACACTTGAGCTGCACGACTGCTGCGGTCGTGCCATCGCCGGCCACCGCGATGGCTCCCTGGTCGTTGTCCCGGCCGCTCCGGGCATCGGCCTTGGCCAAGCCCTGCTCCCGCAGGATCTGCCGGGCCGCCTCCATGTCGCCGTCGGCGGCGGTCAGGGCCTTCTTGGCATCCATCATCCCCGCGCCGGTTACGTCGCGCAGCGCCTTCACGTCCCGGGCACTGACCGCCATGTCAGCGCTCCTCGTCAAACGTGGCGGCGTCGCCTGCCGGATCGCCAGCTGGCCCGGTCGCGTCCTCACCTGCCGCACCGCCAGCTGGCCCGGTCGCGTCCTCACCTGCCGCACCGCCGGCCGCGCCACTCGCGTCCTCACCTGCCGCACCGCCGGCCACACCGCCCGCGTCCTCACCTGCCGCACCGCCGGCCACACCGCCCGCGTCCTCACCTGCCGCACCGCCGGCCGCCTCAAGCTCAACCGCCGCCTCCTCGGCCCCGGCCGAGTCTGTCTTGGCCTTGGCGACCCGAGCCTCGCGTTCGGCAGCCTCGGCAACCGCCTCCGCCCGGGCCTTGGCCTGCTGTTCGGCGACCTCCGCCTCCGTCACAGCGTCGCGGGCGGTGCCGGTCGCCTCGGTGCGCTTCGAATGGATGAAGCGACCCTCGAGCACGGCGTCGGAGATCACTCGAGCCATGAGCCGGCCGGACCTGATGGCGTCGTCGTTGCCGGGAATGGCGTAGTCCACGAGGTCGGGATCGCAATTGGTGTCAACCACCGCGACTATGGGCACACCGAGCTTGCGGGCCTCGGTGACCGCTATGTACTCCTTCTTGGTGTCGAGAATGAACACCGCCCCGGGGGGCTCCTCCATGTCGCGGATGCCGCCCAGGTTGCGCTCCAGCTTGGTCAGTTCCCGATCGAGCAGCAGCGCCTCCTTCTTGGGCATGGCCTCGAACTCGCCCGAGTCGCGCATGCGCTGGTATTGCTTCATCTTGGAGATCCGCTTGGCGATGGTGTGGAAGTTGGTGAGCATTCCGCCCTGCCACCGCTCGTTCACGTAGGGCATGTTGCAGCGCTCCGCGAAGGACTGCACCGAGTCCTGGGCCTGCTTCTTCGTGCCGATGAAAAGGACCATTCCACCATCGGCGACGAGGTCTCGAACGAAGACGTAGGCACGCTCGAGATGGGCCAGGGTCTGGCGGAGGTCGACTATGTGGATGCCGGCCTTGTCGCCGTGGATGAAGCGCTTCATCTTTGGGTTCCAGCGGCGGGTCTGGTGGCCGAACTGAACTCCGGCCTCCAGCAGTTGCTTCATGGTGACAACAGCCATATGTGTTTGTTCTCCCGGTTCTGCGTGGCCCGCGCCGGACGCCGAGACGACCGGGTGAAGGCGCGGGTTGCGATATGATTTCGACGGTGCCGCTCGACACCGTCGGACCCCGAGGGGCCGACGAAGAAGTGTACGCGGACGGCAGGCAGACCGCGACCGCGAGGCAGGCCCCATTGCCACCGGGTTCACTGCTGGAGCGGCACGAGCCGCACCCTCACCCGACGCACACCGATGAAGGCGTCTGGGTCGGTGTAGTCCTCACCCAACCGCACGCTGAAGTGAAGCCTCTCCCCCGCGATGCCGATCACGGCGCCCCGGGCGATTTCGGCGCCGACCCGCACGCTGATGCGCTGGAGGTACGAGTACGAGCTGAGAAGCCCTCCGCCGTGGCCGATCGTCACATGGAGCGTTCCGGCCACTGCGCCCGCGAACTCGACCGTGCCCGAGGCCGCGGCTCGCACCACGTCGCCGGGCTCGGTGTCGTACTCGATGCCGCGGTTGCCCGGACCGTAGGGACTCTCGGGTGGACGGAACGGGTCGGTGACCGGCGCGTCGACCGGCGGCCGGAACACGGGACGCTCATGGTGTGTCACCGCAGCAGCAGGAGGAGCAAGGGCAGACGCAGCCAGTGCCATCGCCGCGGCCGCCACGGATAGGAGGCAGGCAGCGCGCCGGCGGCGCGATAGGAACCTGCAGAGAACGCATGGACACCACATGATGGAGATCCCCGGGTTGTGATCCTTGCGGGGAAGCGCTGACCGCGGTTGCGGTTGGGCCCACGGCGACCGCTTCGCCAAGGTCTGGCCGAGGGAGACGGCCATCCTAAAGCGCGAGGGAGCCTCCGCCACGCTCGCGCACCGGCTCGCCGCTCTGTACGCGCAAACCCGTCAAATGCCCGGAAAAGCGCGAACAGATCGGAGGGTTAGAGCCGGGCCCGGGCGGCGCGCAGGCGAGCCAGCACGGCGTCCCGCCCGAGCAGGCGCATCGGCTCCCACAGGGGAAGGCCAGCGCCGCGGCCAGTTAGCGCCACCCGGACCGGGGGCTGGGACCGCACCCGGGCGCCGATGCTCTCAGTGAGCTCGTCACCGACGCCCATGACGACGGCCTCCAGCCGCTCGGCAGAGGAGAAGTCGTCGTCAGCGAGACGGGCCTCCACCGCCTCCAGCACCTGTGCGGCAGCCCGGTCCTTGACGACGGCCTTGTTCCAAGCCCGCTCGTCGTAGTTGACATCGGGGCGCAGAATCCAGTCGATCCATCCTTCCACCTCGTCGAGATGCGAGACCCGTTGCTGGATCTCGCCGGCCAGCGACTGCACGATGTCGCGGTCGTAGCGCTCTGAGGGCCACGGGGCATCGGCGCCGGTCAGGAACGGCTCGGCCGCATCCGCGAACAGCTCGGGGGTGAGCGCCTTGATGTAGGCGGCGTTGATGTGGTCGAGACGGGCCGGGTCGAAGAACGCGGCCGCCGGCTTGACCGCGTCCAGATCGAACAGCGCGACGATCTCCTCCAGCGGACGGATCTCCACCTCGTCGGGCGGTCCCCAGCCGAGCAGGGCCAGGTAGTTGACCATGGCCTCGGGCAGGTAGCCCCGCCGGCGGTAAGCGTCGAGGGCGACGTCGTCGCGCCGCTTGGACAGCTTCTGGCGCTTGGCGTCGACCAGCAGGGGCAGGTGGGAGTACACCGGCGGAGGGCCGTAGCCGAGGGCCTGCCACAGCAGCAGCACCCTGGGCGTGGTGTTGAGCAGGTCCTCGCCCCTGATGACGTGGGTGATCCCCATGTCGTGGTCGTCGACCGCGTTGGCGACATGGAACGTCGGAGACCCGTCGCCGCGGCGGATGACGAAGTCCTCCAGCGACTCGTTGGGGAAGCTGACCCGGCCGCGCACGATGTCGTCCACGACGGTGTCGCCATCGTCGGGACAGCGGAACCGCACCACCACACCCAGCCCGTCGGCCACGGCGCGGTCGCGGGACCAGCCGTGGTAGCCGGCAGGGAGCCCGGCCCCGGCGCAGCGCTCCTCGATCTCGGCCCGGGTCAGGTCGCAGAAATAAGCTGCGCCGTCGGCCAGCAGCTGCTCGATGGCGGCGGCGTGCAGATCGCGGCGCTCGGACTGGAAGAGGGGCCCCACGTCCCAGTCGAGGCCCAGCCACTGCAGCGGCTCGATGATGGCGTCCACGTACTCCTGGGTCTTCAGCGCGGCGTCGGTGTCCTCCACCCGCAGGACCATCTCGCCACCGTGACGGCGGGCGAACAACCAGTTGAACAGCGCCGTCCGGGCGCTCCCCACATGCAGGAACCCCGTAGGCGCGGGCGCGAACCGAACCCTGGGCGAACTCACACAGCGAGACTACCGACGCACCGAAGGGCTCCTGTGGAGCAGGAAGGGCGCAACCAGACCCTGATCACGCCCCAACACGCTCTGCTACGGTCGTCGCCGCGCCCGTCCTCGGCAGAAGGAGCCGCCCATGTCCGACATGCCCCCGCCCCCGCCGGACGACTCGGGTTGGTCGTCACAGCCCCCTTCCCCGCCGGAGTCCTTGTCCCACAGTCCCCAAGCGATGACAGGCTGGGCCACCCTGGGGACCGGCGAAACGCTGGAGTTGGCAAGTCCAGGCGCCAGACTCGGAGCTCGGATCATCGACATCGTGATCATGATCGTGGTCGCTCTGATCCTGTTCTTCGTAGTGATTGCAGGGGCAATCGGAGTTGGATCCGATGACACTGTTACCGAAGAAGAGGCTGGAGCCTTTCTGGGGGGTCTGGTCCTCACGACAGTCGTCTTTGCGCTCGTGGGCGTGCTCTACGAAGTAGTGATGGTCGCCTTGAAGGGACAGACGCTGGGAAAGATGGCCACTAGCATCCGAGTCGTTAGAGCCGACAACGGACTGCTGCCGGGCTGGGGCAAGTCAATCGGGCGGTGGATCATCCCAGTCGTCTTGAGCCTCATCCCCTTCGTCGGATGGATCCTGTATCTCCTCGTGTATCTGTCCCTCACCTGGGACAAGGTCCGGCAGGGGTGGCACGACAAGGCGGCCGGGACCCTCGTCATCAAGGTGTGACGCGGGTCTCGACGGAAGACCGGTTGCGAGAACGAGTCGGCTAGAGCCCTAGCGGGACGCGCCAGTTGTCGGAGCGGGCGCCGGCCACTGCGGCCGGGGTGCGGCGCAGCGTCTCCTGCGGGACCAGATCGGCGAGGCGCAGCTTGACGTGGTAGCCGTGATGGCCGGCCGCGCCGGCGAATTGGTCGCGGCGCCAGACGACCAACTCGGCGTCGGCCTCACCCAGGAAACCGAACAACTCCAGCGCCAGCCGCAGGTCGTGCATGACCGGGGCCCGGCCGAACATGGATGCCCGGCGCATGGCCACTGCACAGCATCCGGCCAAGGCGTCGTCCTCGCGTTCGCCTGGCGCCAGTACTAGCCGCCCGGCGAAGCGCTCGGCCAGCTTCAGCGCGTAGCCCTGGTCGGGACCCTGATTGCCGAGACCGGGGCCAGCCGAAGGCTCGCCGCCGACCACCTCGCCGGGCCGGTCCGCCATCCAGGGGTCGGCCCGCCGCGGCGGCGACCGGTAGAGCGACGGGGCCTTGGCCGTGGCGGGAACATGGGACGGGGTAGCCATGAACGCACAGCGTAGGCCGTCCTCGCGGCGGAGGCCCTCCCAGGCCGGGGGTCGCAAAGGGGCAAGCGTGGCGAATGAGCATCCGCTCAGATCGCTCATTGGATGAACGGTTAGACATATCAGGTAGCTATCCTTCGGAGGGGAGCCCTTCGCTTCAATGGGAACTGAAGCCAATCAATGACTAGCTGGGAACACGATCCTTTCGCCTTCGAGGAAGACCCTCCAAGCAGCACGGACTCTGAGCGAAGTCCCGAGGACTCACCCAGGGTCAAGGCCGGGGGCCGCGCCGCGGGCCGGCGATCGGTGCAGCTTCTTGCTGCCGCCTCGATGGCGGCCGCTGCAGGGGCGATCTGGCTGGGAGAGAGCGGAGGCGCCTGGGGCGCCGTGGTTCTGGGCGTCCTCGCATACTTGCTCGCCGTGGCCGTGGACCTGCGCATTCGCGTGATCCGCCGTCTCCGCCGCCGCTACGACCGGCCCTGGCTCACCGCACTGCTGAGACTGGCCGTGTTCTGGGCCGCGGTGGGCGCCGCGTGGCTTGCCGCGTCGGGCATCGCCGCGGCATGAAACCGCCTCGGCTGTTGGCGGCGGCTGCGGCTGCAGCAGCCGCGCTGGTCGGGACCGCTACCGCCATGGCGATACTGCCGGCATCTCCCGCGAGCGCCGAGACCGGCGTGAGCGTCTCGGATGTCTGCCCGGATACGCGTAGCGAGAGTCCGCGGATCAACCTGCTGATCCTGCTCGACACGTCGGCCAGCCTGAGGGAGAACGATCCCGCAAACCTGCGATCGGCGGGGACGAGAGACGCCCTCCAGGTGATCGAGAGCCTCAGCAGCCGGTTCTCGGAAGCCCAGATCGAGGTCACGGTAGACACCTTCGATCAGGACTACTTCCGCCGGCAGGGCTGGATCCCCGCCAGCGGGGTCTACGAGAGGCTCGGGGACGCGATCGAGGACATAGCGTCCGACGACGGACGCTACACCGACTATGTGAAGGCGTTGGAGGGCGCGTGGAGCCGGTTCGCGGCGCGCACTGACGACTGCAACCTGCTGATTTGGTTCACCGACGGCGAGCACGCCACCGCATCCGACGCTGAGGGCGAGCAGCGCGAGCTGCTCCAACTCTGCAGCAGCCCGCAGATGCAGTCGCTGAGGGATCACGTCTGGGTCGGGGCGGTGCAGCTGAACACCGGCGACCTGGAGAGCAGGCTCCGCTACCTGTACGGGGAGGACGACTCGTCGGCCGGCGCCCTCGAGTGTGTCAACCCCCTGCGCGGCCGGGTCTATGACGACTTCGACCCCGGCGGCCTGAACCGCGTCCTCAGGGAGTTGATCGAGAGGTCGATCCCGATTGAGGATGAGGAACCCTTGCCGGGCGAAGACGGCCGACCGCCTTCTCCGGAGGACTTCGAGCCATGCACCGGCGGCGACGGCAGCCGCGAGCGCCCGTGCGTGGTCACATTCGATCTGGAGGCCAGCACCGAGAGTTTCCGGGCGTTCGTGGATCTGACGTTCATTGAACGCGGCATCGAGAACCCCGACTCGGTGCTGGTGTCGGTGCAGTCCCCCGACGGCACAAATGGCCTGTCGATCGGTGGCAGCGGGGACATCAGACCCGGCGAGCATCCCGGCCAATACCTGCGGGTCGATCCGTTCGGCTTCCAGGCCCGCTCGCAGTACCCCAGCGACCTGCAGATCGTCGGGCATCAGGCCGCGGAGGTGCTGGTGGACGCCGGTCAGTGGAACTGGCGATGGCAGGGAACCTGGCAGCTCCGGTTCTTCGGGGACACGGCCGACGCGCAGGCCGACGCCCGCAAGGCCGCGGCGGTGGTGCGGTTCCAGACCACCGACAGGCCCTCCGTGGACAGTCTCGGGATCGACTCCCACTGCACGCTGAGCGGGTTCGTGTTCAACTATCCGCCGCTGGAATACGAGGACGTCGAGTTGCGGCTCCGTCTGGACGCGGCCGACGGCGCGCCCGTCTACGCGACGCGTCCGTCGATCACCGAGGAGCCGCTGGCGGTAGCGGATGACAACCGCCGCTTCGAGCTGCCCGGGTTCCTCGACCGGCTGGTCGCCTGGGACGCCCCGCAGCACGGCGGCAACGACAGGAACCTGCGCGAGGCGATCCTCGAGCGCGGCGGTCTGGCCGCGGTCGCAGTCCTGAGCCAGCGCTTCCAGTACGCCGGGGTGCCCGAGAAGCTGAAGTGGGAGCGCGACATCGGACGACTCGACCTGACCGACGGACAGCTCGCCCAGCTCAGCGGGCTGCTCGACGGCACCGGTGTCGATCACCTGTTCTGCCTGCCGCCGGATCCTGGCGTCCAGTGGCTACCGACCGACCTGGCTCTGGGCGATCCCGAACACGGCTGGGACGGGGCGAGCTTCGCGGTGACCGCACTGCCGGGCGAGCTGCCGGCGACGCTCAGCCTCGACGTCGACGGCGTCGGGGTCATCGGACTGGATGCTGGTGAGCACGCTGACGCGGCGTCCCCCCTCACCGCTCGGATCACAACGAGTTCCTGGGCCTGCGAGGTTCCCGACGCGGCCGGCGGGGACGGGCCCTTCACATGCCCGGAGCCGATCAGCGTTCGCATCGACAGTGAGCCGCCGCTGCGGCCGACGCTGCTTGTGCGGCTGCCGCTGGGCGTCGTCGAGCAGCCGGGATCGGCCGGCGCTCTGCTCGAACGCCTGGGGTACCCGCCCGACTCCAGGGACTACCAGCTCCGCCTCGACGCCCTGGCCGATGCCCTGGAGCGGCAGCGACGGCTGGATGAACTGGACGGGCCGGTCCCCGCGAGCATCGATCCGACCACAGACTGGCTGCCGACTGATCTGGAACTGGCCAAGCAGAGACCAGCCGGCGACGAGGACATCGTCTACGACACCTTGAGCATCGAGGTCGATTCCATTCCCGGCGCCCTGCCCGCGACGCTTCTCCTCGACGGCGTCAGGGTCCTGGAGGGATCCGACGAGGTGCTGACCGGCCGGGCGGGATGGGCCTGCGAGGTGCCGGACGCAGCAGGCGGGAACGAGTTCTTCATATGCCCGGAGCCGATCACCGTGGACCTTCCCGCCGGGCCGCATGCCGAGCTGTCGCTGCAGACGACGTTGTGCGTCAGTGAGCAAACCGGATCCGCCGATGCTCTGCTCGAACGTACGGGCTACCAGCCCGGCTCCCAGGACTACCTGCGACTTCAGGGACTGATCGCCGAGGCTCTGAGCCTCGAGCGGGGCTGCGTCGTCGTCGGCGAGACAGAGCCACCGAAGGAGCCCGCAGCCGGTGACAAGCTCCGGGAGTTCTGGCCGATGCTGGCCGCGCTGGTGGCGACGGCCCTGGTCGCTCGTGTGTTCGTGGCCTGGAGGCTGCGGCCCTGGCGCCCCATCGGCTCGCCGGACTTCGTCACCGTCCCGCTGCACACCGAGGACAGCCTCGAGCACCCCGCTGACCTTGCGTACACCCGGCGAGACATCTGCATGGACCTCACGCAGCGCAAGGCGTCTGCCGACATCGGCGGAGTGAGGCTCCGCTCGGCGTGGCTTCCGCTGCTGCTCGGCGGCCGGCCGCGGCTGTGGGCGTGGTCGACATCGGGTCACTGCATAGGTCCGAAGGGCTGCGCGCCGAGTCGCGGCGGCCGCTGCCGGGCCAATGTCGGCCCGGACCTGTCCGGCGGCTGGACGGTGGAGGCCGCCGCCGACGAGGACCGGCTGATCGTGTGGGACCTGCCCGCGGACCACCAGGAGGCCCAGGACCGCCTGGACGACGCAGCCCGCGAAGCAGCACCGAGGCTGAGGGCGCACCGCGAGTCTCACCGAACCGCCCCGGCGGAGTCGGAGGCCGCCACGGCCGGCAGGAGCGACCGGATGACGGCGGAGAGTCCCACCGATTCCGGCGAGGCGGGCCCGGAGAGCGGCGACCCCTTCGCCGGCGACGATCCCGAAGACGACGACCACGACACCGACCCGTTCGGTAGACCCACCCAGTAAGGAGCGACTCATGCTGAGACCGGTCATCTTCATCGGATGCGGCGGCTCGGGGACCAAGGCCGTGCGCTATGTGCGCGACGCGGTGCTGCGTCGCCTCGAGCACTGTGGCTGGGACCGCGGCATGCCCGACGCCTGGCAGTTCATCGGGCTCGACACGCTCACCGTTCAGGAGAGCCCGACGGAGATTCCGACCATCCCGGCCGCGGACTTCCTGTCGCTGTCGGGCACCTTCGACACCTACAGGGGGCTGTGGGCGGCGCTCACCGCCAAGCATCCCACCGGCGATCCGAACCGGGGCGCCCGGTTGCTGTGCGGATGGCTCCCCGATCCTCGCGCGGTGAACATCCCACTGCGCGACGGCGCAGGACAGAACCGGGGCATCGGGCGGGCCGCCGGGCTGCTGTCGCTGGAGCACGCCTTGCTGGCCCGGCTCAAGACCGCATTCCAGCGGGCGGCGGCAGGGGGACCGCTGCTGCGTGAGGTGGGAACCTACCTGGGCGTCGAGGCGGAGACTGGCGGCGAGACCGCCGCACCGCTGGTGACGGTGTGCTCGTCGATGGCCGGAGGCACCGGCGCCGGGGTCGTTCTCGACGTGGTCGACTTGGTGAGGGCTTGCGATCCCGCCGGCGGGCACCCTGCGCTGGTGCTGTTCACCAACGACATCTTCGACCTGCCCGACGCGCGGCCGATGGCCGCCAACTCGCTCGGGCTGATGGGCGAGATGCTGGCCGCCTACTGGTCCGAGCCAGGCGAGATCGAGTCGCCGTTCAAGGCCGGAGCCGTGCAGGCTCCCGGCGCGGGACCCCACTCCATCTTCCTGGTCGGGCGCTACAGCCAGAGCGGCGCCGACCTAGGCGACACCGCCGAGGTGTACCGGGCCTCGGGGGAGGCCCTGTCCACCTGGGTGGTCGACGGCGCCGTTCAGGAGCGCATCCACAACTTCATCAACGTCAACTGGCGGAACTCGGCCAAGAGCAACCACGGCGGCTATCCGTTCAGCCGCGAGAACCAGTACGGGGCGGTGTCGTCGTTCGGCGCGGCGAAGGTGACGGTGGGCCGCGACCGCTTCTCGCTGTGGGCCGAGCACCTTCTGGCCCGCGAGGTGCTGGAGAGCCTTTCTCGGGGACATCTGCGCCTCAGCCACTTCGCCGAACGCTCCCCGGACGACACCGAGCAGGAGCTCATCAAGAAGGCAGGCAGGCGCCACGCCGAGGACATTCATCACGGCCGGCACTCGGGGCAGCTTCCGCCGGGCGGCCAGACGCGGGGCTGCTCCTCCGCACCGGAGGCCTTCGCACCCGAGCATGAGATGCGAGAGGTCAAAGCGCAAGTGAAGTCCGAGCTGGAGTTCCCTGGCCAGCCCGCCACCAGCGATAGTTGGAGCGACTTGCTGCGCCGCAGGGGCGGCGAGCAGGCCGACAAGTGGTCGCGGACGGCAGAGTCGCAGCAGGAGCGGGATCTCGACTGGTGCGAGGCGATGCTGACCGCGACCTGCCGATCGGTCTCGGAGGTCGCGGCGCTGGCGTCGCTGGACGTCGCCGCCGCGGCGCTGGGCCGCGTCATCAACGAGATCAACCCGGCGGAAGTCAACAGTGTCCGGGAGAGGGCCCGGAGCGACGATCGCCAGTACCGGCAGAGGGTGGAGGCCGCTCTCAACGCGCTCGGCGCCCACGACGGCGATCTGGCCGGCGACTCACCCCAGGTGCGAGAGGCTGCCGAGGGCGTCGCGCAGGGAGTGGCCTTCCAGTGGCGCAGCCTGCGCCTGAAGGCCGCAGCCGACGCCATGGAGGCCGCGGGGAGCCAGGTGTGCGGGTCGATCCAACGGGCTGTGCAGGCCGCCCGGGCCGAAGCGGGCATTGCAGTGGACGAGGACGACGTGAAGGGCTGGCCCACCGCCGCCGAGGACATCGCCAAGCGGTACTTGCCGTCCACTGTCGAGTTGCCCCTGGAGAAGCACGACGCCTGGCCCCGACTGATCGCCGAACTGTCCGCCGAAGCCGATCCGGGAAGCGTCTCCTACGGCAATCGCAGCACAGACCCTCTTCGATACCGGCTGATCGCCGGCGGCGGCGAGATAGCACCGCTGGTGCAGCCTGGGCGGCACCGGCGGTGGCGGCCCGGGCAGCACGCCGACGTGGTGTGCCACGCCGGCGCCCAAGACATAGAGGAGCGTGTGCGCAGCTGGACCCGCCGTCCGGGCGCCAAGTTCAACCGCGTGGTCGGCGAGGGGTTGCGCTCCTATCTCGCGGAGGACGACCCCGACACCGGGGAGCGCCGCACTGACCATGCCCGCCGCATGGAGGTGTTCCGTGAGCAGCTCGGGAACGCCAAACAAGCCTCCGACCCCCTGATGCGTATCGACCGCGACATCTACACCCTCACCAACAGCAACGAACTGGAGCCGTTCTTGACGGTGTGCTCGCAGTTCCCCTTCGGCGAAGACCACCCCGCCGAGGAGGCGGCGCGGGACATCATCGGCGAGGCGTCCTACGCGGCCAGCGTCCAGGACACGTCCTCGGTGCTGGTCTCGTCCTACATCACGAGCCCCACCTACCCGATGGCCGTGCAGTCCTTCACCGAGCCCGTAGCCGAGGCTCTTCAGGACAGTCGCTATCCGTCGCAACGGTCCTCCGGCTTTTGGATGTGGCGGCGAGGCCGGACGTTGGAGGCCTTCGTGCCTGTGCCACGGGAGGCGTTGCGAGCAATGATCTCCGGGTTCGCGGTCGCCCGACTCTGCGGTTACGTCACCGCGAGACCTGACGAGCAGGTCAGGATCACCGCCGCGGCCGACGAGGCGGAGTTCCCGTGGCCGTTGCTGACAACACTGCGAAACTACGACGACGTGCTGGCCGCGTTGTTGGAGGGCTTCAGCCTCACGTACGGCACCGTGGGCACGGACGGCATGAAGGTCTACGAGGGCTACAAGCGCCTCTACGATCTGGGACTGCCGTCGCTGCGGGGGCGCCTCCACGACGATCTGCAGAAGCTGGTGGAGTCGGGAGAGCCGCCCCATCCCACCGTCACATTCACGCAGGCGGACGGCACGGTCAGCACCGAGACCCCCAAGGCCGTCGGCGATACCCCCGAACAGCGCCGGGAGGCGGCCGTGCGCTACTTGGACGCCAACCTCGACTACTTCCGGCAGCAGCATCCCGACAGGATGGCGGAGCCCATGATGCGGGGCATCGACGGGTCCGCGGAGTCCGGCGCCATGACCACCGAGCTGGCGCCGATCTACATCGAGTGCTACCGGGCGCTGCGGAACCTGCTCTCGGATCGCTCCCAGACCGGGTCGGTGGTCTGACGGTGCCCGGAGAGCGGCTGGTCCTGCTCACCTCGACCGACGCCGGCGCCGCCGCCGAGCGGCTGCGGTCGGCCCTGGCGTCGTGGTGCCGTGCTGGGCTGCTCGGCGAGGTGGCCTGGTCCCCCGCCGAGGAGTTGGCCGCGGGCGCGTCAGGCGCTGAGTGCGACTGGGCCGATGGCCACAGCTGGGTCCAGGGGCTGATGAGCGACGCTGTCGCGGGCGGCCTGTCCGAGCTGTGGCTGGCGGCGCTGAGATGCCCGGCCAGCGACTCCGCAAGCACCGGCCAGGTCGAGGATGAGGCCATGGAGGCGATGAGCGGACTGTTCGGCACCGGGGTGACCGTGCGCACGTTCACCGTGACCGTGCCCGGTCCGGGACAGCGCTTCGGCGGGCGCGACTTCTCCCCGATGTGGGACTTCCACCTAGTGCACGACCGCCGGGTGGCCCCCGACCCGCATTCCGTCTCCGCAGACGCCTCCGGCGTCGACTCGCTGGCACTGGGCGCGACGGTGGCTCTGTGCGCGGCAGGAGGCTGGAGCAGCCGCGGCGGCGCCTTGGACTTGTCCGACCGAGCCGACGGGCCAATCAAGTACCCGCGCATCGTCCACGCCCAGCAGCGAGTGCTGCACGCCCCGGACATGGCGTTCCTGGGGATTCCCGGCGCGCCACCGTGGCCGACGCCGAAGGTTGCGGGCGTGCGGCGGGCCCTGCCCGGCTCCGTGCCCCCCCTGCGGGTGGCCGAGACCCTTGCGAGCCAGTGCGGCTTCAAGTGCAGGCTCGCTCCCGCCGAGGAGGAGGTCGAGTCCGAGCCGGGACTCTGGGAGTGCCTGTTCGGGCCGCTGACGCCGCCGCAGCCGAGAACCGGTGCGGAGTCCGCCCTGCGGCAGCTTGCCGAACGCACCAGCGGCTTCCGGGCACCTGACGCCAAAGGCATGGTCCGGCTGAATCTCGAAGGCCCAACCGGAGACCTGAGAGTCGCCGAACTGGTGGACCACATCAGGCACTGCAACTTCCCGATCGGCCCCCGCTCCTCGGGCGCGGAGGGCGCCACCCCCGAAGTGTGGCGGACGGTGCGAGGCACCTTCTTCGGACTGGTCGACGGCACCGAGATGCCTGCCGACGTCCCGGCCGTGACAAGCGGTGAAGGGCGCGACGGCGAGGTTCTGGTGTGGTCTGACCCGTCGGCGCTGGCGCCGCCGCACCTGCCTGAGGCGACCGCGCTCCCGCCGCCACCGCCCCGCGGGACCCACGAGGACGACACCGTGCCCGAGAATGTTGGGACGCCACCGTCCTCCAGCGATGAAGAACCGAGCACCGAGCCGTCGCGCAAGACCGTCCGGGAGATCGCCGACGGGGCATGGGATACCGACCCCAGTGAGTCCACGGGTCGCTACCGACTACCGAACTCAGACATGCCGGACGCGGCGACAAGCTCCGACGCGCCCCAGGACGCAGGAGCGGACAGCGCTTCGAGCGCCGCCACCCTCGACGAGTGGCTGACACCCGACGAGGACGCGCTTCCGACGGGCGGCGACCACGACACGCTCATGTCCCGACTGGCGGCCAGCCTCGACGCCGCGGTGGGCCGGGCGCGCCGGAACTTCGAGCGCTACGCCACGCTGCGGCGGCGAGGCGACGAGTACGAGCAGGCCAAGCGCCGCCGGAGGTGGACCCGGGCGGTACTGACCGCTTGCAGCCTGCTGCCGGCGGCAGCCGTCGCCGCGGCGATCGACCAGCGATGGCCGTACCTGGCTCTCGCCTGGGAAGCCGTCACTCCCTTCCGGGCGCGGCCCGCCTACGGCCCGGCGATCTGGCCGGTCGGATGGCTCGCGGTTATCGTCGCCCTCGCCGCCCTCGGCGCCGGGGCCCTCCGCCGCAGCACCGCCGGCTTGCGCGACGCGGTGCACGACCTGCGTGAGGGCGAGCGGCGAAGACGCGAGCACATCGCCAACTCGGTCCACTACGCCGCCGAACTAGTGCGCCTTCAGAGCCTCTCCGAACAGTTCACCGACCACCGCCGGATCATCATCGAGATGCTGCACCGCCCGTTCGGCGATCCCGAACTGTCGAGACGCGACCGCCTCGACGTCGACAGCCTGCACTTCGAGGAGGCGCCGCCCCCGTCGATGCTGGTGGCGGCAGCCGACGCGTCCGCAGAGCGCGTCGAGGCCGAGCAGAGAAAGCTCCGGGCCGAGGCCGCGAGACGAGGGTGGCTGACCTCCGCCCATCACGACGTCCTGGAGGCATGGCAGACCCATTACGAGAGGCGCGTGCTCGAAGACCGTCCCGACCCCGACTCGGATGCCTCCATCCCCGGCGCGGTGGTGTCGCGCGACCACCGCGACGGCAGCGAGGTGCTCGGCGCCCGAGAGGACTACGCGAACGCGGTCGACGCCGACGGCTGGGCGGTGAGGGACGCCCACCGCGCCCGCTGGCGCCGGCTGCTCGCCGAGGGCGGCGACGGCGGCGACGGCATGGAGCGCTACCTCGCCTTGCTCGAGTCGCTCTCTACGGTGCACGGGCCGGCTGGAGTCGCCCAGAGCGCGGCCGACTACCTCGCGCTCGGTGCTGTCGGCGCGCCTATTCCCGCCGAGGAGGTGCGGCACCGGTTCTCCTGGAGCGATCTTCTGAGCAGCCCGGCAGCACCACAGATGAACGCCATCGGAGCAGGGCCCGAGCCCGTGACCGGCGACGCGGGCGCCGGGACCATGGTGCTGATGTCCTGGCGCCTCGAGTACTCCGAACAGGTGCGGGCTGATGATCTTCGAGGGTGGGCTGCGGTGGCCGAGAGCCCCGCGGCGGCGCCGTCGACGGGAGGAGTGATATGAGACACTCGCCAATTGGCGACCCTCTGCGGGAGCGGACGACCGGCGAAGCCGCGACGGGGAGCGACAAGGGGCGACGGACGCCGGGCCGCGTCGCCGCATTCGCCGTGGCGACCGTGATGGCTCTGACGGCTGTGGCGACCACCGCCTGCGCACGACAGTGGCCCGTCGAGCCGCCCGACGCGCACCAGTGGCAGCTGACGACCGGGCCTCTGAATCTGGTGCCTGGGCAGGAGGCAGGCCGAGCCATCACCGCGTTCGCCTACGCCCGGCAGCGGCCCAGACCGCCCAGCTGCGACGGCTTGGGCACTGACGACTGCGAGGACTATGAACTCAAGTACGGGCGCCAACTGCCGGCCCGCCTGAGCGTTGCGTGCTGGGACGGGAACGCCGACGGCGACGGCGAACTCGACATCACGTTCATCCCGTCGCGTCCCGTGCTCGACCGCCCCGAGTGGCACCCTTACGCCTGGAGCGGCTGGAAGCTCGACTTCGACGGTGACGGCGGCCCCAGTGACGTCCTCATAGGCGTGCAGGACGGCGAGGAGAGGCTCTCGCTGGTCGACGGGTTCGTCGCGTTCGTGCCCGGCGAGCGCCTCGTCAGGCGCGCGCTGGGATTCTTCAGCGAGTTCGCCGGCACCGAAGGCGCCCAACTGCAGGTGGTGGCGTTGTTCCCCGAACGCGACGGCAGCGCTCCCCTGCTCTGGATCTTCGACATCGGCGCGGAGTCGCAGGCCGCCGACCGCCTGCGACATGTCGTCGAGAACTGCGGAAGGGTCTGGTGAGCGAGTCTCGTCTCACCCTCGGTGCGACCGGCTCGCAAGACGTGACCGGCACCCGGCCGCATCGAGCGTCCGCAGGCCGGATCATGCGGCTGCTGGCGGCAGCAGCCGGGATGCTCGCCCTGACCGCCTGCGCCCTGCGCGGCGAAGAACGAGCGGCCGCCTCGGGGGACGGCAGCGGGCACCGGGCCGTGACCGAGCCGCCGGCCACGATGGTGAGCGGCGTGTGCCCCGCCTACCGCGAAGCCGCGGGCCGCGTCTACTTCTGGGACGGGCTCGCGTTCGACAGCGCGATCGAAGCCGAGATCGAGTACTGTCAGAACATCGATCCAGGGCCCCTGGGGCGCTGGGTGGTCGAGGAGCGTTTCGACGAGCAGGGTACTTACAGCATCTCGGCGCATCTGGATGCGGTGAGCCACTCGGTGCTGCACGACTGGCGCGGCATCGTCCCAACCCTGTGGGTCTCATGCTGGCAGTTGCAACGCGGGGAGGAGGCGCCGGCCGAGCCGTACCTGGAGGTGTCGCTGTGGCATTTCGGCCCGCCCCAGCGGTCCTACGGCGAGCCGACACCGGTTCAGTACCAGTTCGAGGGCCAGGGTCCGAGCGACGTGGCGCGGTGGTGGGGCCACTCCGGGCAGGCTGAAGTTCTGCTGCTGCCGCCTCCGACACCCGAGATCGTGGGGCAAGAGGCCGACTCGCACACTTTCGCGGCCCGGATGCACAGCGCTGCGAAGGCCGACGGGGACGAAGACTCGGGGCCAATGCTGACCGTCGAGACCTTCGAGGGCTACACCGCAAGCCAGCTGGGCCCGTCACAGGGAGAGATCGAGTTCGATCTAGTCGGCCTGGAGCGAGCCGCCTTCCCGGTGTTCGACGCCTGCGGCGTGTTCAACGGCGCCTAGTGCTCTGTCCAGTAGCCTTCGCGCCCGTGCCGCGGGCGCTGCGACCTGGCAACACGGCGCATTGCGGCACTCTCAACCCGACGATGTGGAGGACGAAGCACGGTCGGCCATCGCCTTCTGGCTCGACGTGGAGGAGTCGAAGGTCGGCCGCATCATCGTGACCGCGGCCAGCTGAGCGATCCCGGACGGGACGCTCAGTCGTCGGCGTGGAGCAGGCCGTAGACCACTGAGTCGGCCAGCGCCTGCCAGGACGCCTCGATGATGTTCTCCGACACGCCGATGGTGGTCCACACCCTGCGGCGGTCGGTGGAGTCGACCAGCACCCGGGTCACCGCGCCGGTGCCCTTCTGGGTGTCGAGCACCCGGACCTTGTAGTCGGTGAGCGAGATGTTCTCCAGCGCCGGGTAGCGGTCGCCCAGCGCCGCTCTGAGCGCGGTGTCCAGCGCGTTGACCGGGCCGTTGCCCTCCCCCACGGCTACGCAGCGCCGGCCGTCGACCCACAGCTTCACCGTGGCCTCGGTGTCGACCTCGACCGAGACGTCGTTCCAGGCCCGGGCGCCAGTACCTGAGCGGTGGTCCATCGAGACGCGGAACGACTCCAGCTTGAAGAAGTCCTGCTCCCAGCCCGCCGCGCCCCGCATCAGGAGCTCCAGCGAGGCGTCGGCCGCCTCGAAGTGGTAGCCGGCGTGCTCCAGGCGCTTGAGCGTGTCGATCACCTCGCCCAGCACGCGGCCGTCGATGTCCAGACCGAGTTCGGCGGCCCTCATCTCCAGTGTCGAGCGGCCGGCCATCTCCGACACCAGCACCCGGGCGCCGTTGCCGACCAGCTCCGGCGACACGTGCTCGTAGGCGTCGGGGCGGCGGCTCAGCGCGCTGGCGTGCAGCCCCGCCTTGTGGGCGAAGGCGCTGGCCCCCACGTAGGGCTGCTGGGCGTTCATCGGCAGGTTGACCAGCTCGGCCACATGGTGCGACACCGACGTGAGCCGGGGCAGCCGGCCCTCCGGCAGCGCCCGCATGCCCATCTTCAGCTCGAGGTTGGCGATGATCGGCACCAGGTCGCAGTTGCCGACCCGCTCCCCGTAACCGTTGATGGTGCCCTGAACGTGCACCGCCCCGGCCTGCACCGCCGCCAGCGCGTTGGCGACCCCGCAGCCCGTGTCGTTGTGCAGGTGGATGCCGACCTCGCAGTCCACGTGGGCCGCCACCGCCGACACGGCCTCGGAGATGTCGTCGGGCAGCGTGCCGCCGTTGGTGTCGCACAGCACCACCGTGGACGCCCCGGCCATAGCGGCCGCCTCCAGCACCCGCAGGCTGAACTCGGGGTTGCGGCGGAAGCCGTCGAAGAAGTGCTCGGCGTCGAACAGGACCCGCTTGCCCGCGGCCACCAGGAACTCCACCGAGTCGGCCACCATGGCCACGCCCTCGTCCAGGGTGGTTTGAAGGGCCTCGGTGACGTGGTAGTCCCAGCACTTGCCGACTATGCACACCGTCGAGGTTCCGGCGCCGGCCAGATGGGCCAGCACCTGGTCGGAGTCGACCTTGCCGCGGGCCCGGCGGGTGGAGCCGAAGGCGACCAGCTCACTGACCTGGAGGTCGAGCTCGGTGCGGGCCCGCTCGAAGAACTCGTCGTCCTTGGGATTGGCGCCCGGCCAGCCCCCCTCGATGAAGGCCACCCCGAGATACTCGAGCTGCTCGGCGATGCGCAGCTTGTCGTCGACGGTGAGCGAGATGCCCTCCAGCTGGGTGCCGTCGCGCAGGGTGGTGTCGTAGATCTCCACCGAGGGCCGCGACCCGGAGCGGCTACTCATGGACGTGCTCGTTCCACGTCTTGTAACGGTCGTTTCGGCCCCGCACCACGTCGGAGTAGGCCTCGGCGATCGCCAGCGTGCGCGGGCCGGGGCACTCCAGGGGCCGGTCGTCCACCGAGTTGACCGCGCCGACCTCGGTGGCGGTGCCGCACACGAATATCTCCTGGGCGATGTACAGGTCGCTGCGGGCCAGGTCGCCGATCACGACGTCGATGCCGATGTCGCGGGCGATGGACATGACCGAGTCCTGGGTGATGCCGGGCAGCGCACCGGACGACAGCGGCGGCGTCACCAGCGTGCCGGGGGCGCCCGCGAAGATGTTCTCGCCGCTGCACTCCGCAACCAGACCGGCCGGGTTGAGCATGATGGCCTCGTCGTAGCCGGCCCGCAGAGCCTCCATCTTGGCCAGTGTCGAGTTGGCGTAGTTGCCGGTCGTCTTCGAGGCGGGCGGCATGATGTTGTGGTCGTGGCGGGCCCACGACGAGATCTTCAGCCGGACTCCCTTGGTGAGGGCGTCGTCGCCCAGGTAGGCCCCCCAGGGCCACACCGCGATGGCGATCTCCGTGGTGCAGTCGGCGGTGGACAGGCCGATCTCGCCGTAGCCGTAGTAGGCGATGGGACGCACGTAGCACTCGGGCAGGCCGCTGTCTCGCACCACCAGCTTGCAGGCGTCCACGATCTCGGGCACCGAGTACGGCATGCCCATGTTGAGGATCTTGGCCGAATTGTAGAGCCGCTGGATGTGGTCGGTCAGCCGGAACACGGCGGGGCCGTCGTCGGTGGCGTACGTGCGGATTCCCTCGAACACTCCCGTCCCGTAGTGCAGGGAGTGCGACAGCACGTGGATCTTGGCGTCGTTCCAGTCGACGAGTTCGCCGTTCATCCAGATGTGCTTGCTGGGGGTGATGGGCATGTCTGCGGGTGGCCTTCCGTGAGTGTGGCTCTTCGTGCTGTCGAGATCAGACCTGCTGGTCGGCGAGGCGGGCGACGATGGCGTCGCCGATCTCGCTGGTGGTGCCGGCGAGCGACTCGGGCCGGTCGCAGGCCTTGCGGATCCGTTCGGCGGCGACGGTCTCGCCGAGGTGGTCCAACATCATCGCGCCCGACAGCACCGCCGCGACGGGATTGGCCCGGCCGGTGCCCACGATGTCGGGCGCCGAGCCGTGGACCGGCTCGAACATCGACACCTGCCCGGGGTGGAGGTTGGCGGTGGGGGCCAGCCCGATGCCGCCCGAGACCGCGCCGCCGAGGTCGGTGAGGATGTCGCCGAAGAGGTTGTCGGTGACGATCACGTCGTAGCGGGATGGGTCCTCCACGAAGTAGATGCACGCCGCGTCGACATGGTTGTAGGCCGTCGACACGTCCGGGCATCCCGCCGCGACCTCGTCGAAGGTGCGCTCCCAGAGGTCGCCGGCGAATGTCAGAACATTGGTCTTGTGCACCAGCGTCACGTGCTTGCGCCGGGTCATGGCCAGGCCGAACGCGTAGCGGACGGCCCGCTCGACGCCGTGCCGGGTGTTGACGGATCCCTGGGTTGCGATCTCGTGCGGGGTGCCCCGCCGCAGGAAGCCGCCCTCCCCCGCGTAAGTTCCCTCAGTGTTCTCGCGGATCACCACGAAGTCGTGGCCCGGCGCGGTGAAGGGCCGCAGATTGATGTAGAGGTCCAACTCGAATCGCATCTTGAGCAGCAGGCCTCTCTCGATGACCCCGGGAGGCACGCCGGGCGTGCCGACCGCCCCCACATACAGCGCGTCGAGCGCCCTCCACTCTTCGAGGGTGGCGTCGTCGAGCACGGTTCCGTCTCGTAGGTAGCGGTCACCGCCGAGGTCGTAGTGGATGGTGGCCATCTCGACGCCCGCGGCCGCGATCACCTTCAGGCCCTCGGCCACGACCTCGGGACCGATGCCGTCGCCTCCGATGACTCCCACTCGATGTGTCATTTGTGATACCCGGAATCTCGTGCCGAAATAAAGAAACCGCCCACCTGGGTGGACGGTTGAGGCGCGCGCCGCAGGTGGCGCGCGCTAGGGAATCGCGATGCTGGGCCGGTTCGCCACGGCATCAGCATAACCCGAGGGCGGTAGATTGGTGCGATGCCCGATGCTCATCACCTCTCGCAGGCCGCGCACGATCGGCTGAGCGCTGAGCTGCAGGAACTCACCACTCGGGGCCGCATCGAGATAGCCGACAAGATTGAAGCCGCCCGCAAGCTGGGCGACCTGTCGGAGAACGGCGACTACCACGCGGCGAAGGAGGAGCAGGCCAAGCTGGAGGGCCGCATCGTCCATCTCGCCCGGATCCTGACCAACGCGGAGATCATCGATGCCGGCAACGGCGCCGACGGTGACTTCGGGGTGATGCTTGGATCGGTGGTGACCGTCCTCTACGACGGCGACGACGAGCCCGAGCGCTTCCTGGTCGGAGTGATCGAGGAGCGACAGGACGACGTTGTCGTAGTGTCACCGGGATCGCCGATGGGCGAGGCACTGCTGGGCGCGGCCGAGGGAGACGCCGTCGAGTTCGACTCTCCCGGCGGCCGCCAGAAGGTCACCGTCGTGGAGGTGTCCTGAGTGCGAGCGGGGACAGTTCGCCACCGCCTCGCGGCGAGGCGTGGTGACTCCCGCTCTTGTTCGCTTCGCTCACGGGCCGCTCGGGCCACGGCCTCGCTCTGCGAGACGCGTAGTACCCCGCGATTCTCGCCCGGTCCGCTCGGCCTCTGACCGGTGGACGCCGGTCCGCCCCGCACGCTGCGGTGGGCGCGGATCGCCCTGGTGGTGGGCGCCCTGCTGCTGGGCATGGCCGTGACACTGACGGTCTGGGATGCGGCAACCGATGATTCCCCGCCGGCAGTGATCACCGGCCGCGACGGCTGAGCCCCTGCGTAGTATCGAAACCGTGACTGAGCCGCAGACGCTGAGCGAGAAGATCTGGGACCGCCACACGGTGGCCCGCGGCGGCGACGGCGAGCCCGACCTGCTCTACATCGACCTTCACCTGGTGCACGAAGTCACCTCGCCGCAGGCCTTCGACGGGTTGCGGCTCTCGGGGCGCGGCGTGCGACGACCCGACCTGACCGTGGCCACCGAGGACCACAACGTCCCCACTGCCGACATCGACCAGCCGATCGCGGATGCGGTCAGCCGCACCCAGGTCGAGACGTTGCGACGCAACGCCGACGAGTTCGGCATCACCAACTACCCGATGGGCCACGCCAAGCAGGGCATCGTCCACGTGATCGGGCCCGAGCAGGGCCTCACCCAGCCAGGCATGACCATCGTGTGCGGCGACTCCCACACGTCCACCCACGGGGCCTTCGGCGCGATCGCCTTCGGCATCGGCACCAGCGAGGTGGAGCACGTGCTGGCCACCCAGACCCTGCCCCAGATGCGGCCGGGCACCATGGCGGTGACCGTGGAGGGAACCCTGGCCTCCGGCTCCAGCGCCAAGGACGTGATCCTGGCCATCATCGGCCGCATCGGCACCACCGGCGGAGTGGGACGGATCATCGAGTACCGGGGGCCGGTGATCGAAGCGCTGTCGATGGAGGGCCGCATGACGGTGTGCAACATGTCCATCGAGGCCGGCGCCAAGGCGGGGCTGATCGCCCCCGACGACGCCACCTTCGAATACCTGCGAGGCCGCGAGCAGGCGCCAGTGGACGACCTGTGGGAGAGAGCGGTGGCCGACTGGCGCACCCTGCGGACCGACGACGCCGCCTCATTCGACGTCGAGGTCACCCTCGACGGCGCCAGGATCTCCCCCATGGTGACCTGGGGCACCAATCCCGCCCAATCGGTGCCGCTGGACGGCGAGGTCCCCGCCCCCGACAGCTTCGAGGAGCCGGCCCGGCGCGAGGCCGCATCTCGGGCTCTCGACTACATGGGGCTGGCGGCTTCGACTCCGATGCGCGACGTCGCGGTGGACGCCGTGTTCATCGGCTCGTGCACGAACAGCCGGATCGAGGATCTGCGGGCCGCGGCGTCGGTGGTGGCCGGCCGCCGGGTGGCCGACGGGGTGCGCACCCTGGTGGTGCCGGGCTCAGGCCAGGTCAAAGCCCAGGCCGAGGCCGAGGGGCTGCCGGAGATCTTCCGGGCGGCCGGGTTCGACTGGCGCGAGCCGGGATGCTCGATGTGCCTGGCCATGAACCCCGACAAGCTGACTGTCGGCGAGCGGGCGGCCAGCACGTCGAACCGCAACTTCGAGGGCCGCCAGGGCCGAGGCGGGCGCACCCATCTGGTGTCGCCCGCAGTGGCCGCGGCCACCGCCGTCGCCGGTCGCTTCGCCGCCCCCGGGGACCTGTGATGAAGGCAGGCCTCGACGCCGCGCTCCGGTCGCGGCCATGAAGGCGACCCGGGTGGTGACGGGCACCGCGGCGCCGCTGGACCGCAGCGACGTGGACACCGACCAGATCATCCCGTCGGACTGGCTCAAGCAGGTGTCGCGCACCGGCTTCGAGAAGGGCCTGTTCTCGGAGTGGCGCGACAGCCGCGACTTCGTCCTCGACGACGAGCGCTATGCCGGCGCGACCATCCTGCTGGCCGGGACCAACTTCGGCACCGGCTCCTCACGGGAGCACGCGGTGTGGGCCATCCAGCAGTACGGCTTCGACGCGGTGATCAGCCCCCGCTTCGCCGACATATTCCGCAACAACTGCACCAAGAACGGGCTGGTCCCGGCCCAGATCCCGGCAGCGGCGGCCGCGGAGTTGATGGCCGCCGTGCAGGCCGACCCCGGCCTGGAGATCACCGTCGATGTGGAGCGGCTCACCGTGGAGGCGCCGGCCATCGGGTTCGAGGCCGGGTTCGGTATGGAGGCCTCCACCCAGCAGCGGTTCCTCGACGGCCTCGACGACATCGGGCTCACACTGCGCCACACAGGAGCCATCGACGACTACGAGCGACGACGCCTCCCCTGGCTGCCCGCGGCCCCATAGGGAGTGATGTCCGACCCCTCTGCGAGAATCGGAGCGAACTCGGGAACCGCGGCGCAAGCAGCAACGTCGTATCCCTCGAAATCGAACGCGTGCCGGCGGGTGCGCGCGACGAAAGGCCAGGCCGCCATGCGGAAGACACTCATCCTCGCTCTCAGCTTCCTGCTCGTAGCTGCCTCGTGCGGAGGCGACAGCTCCAGGGGAGGGCCAGGGATCTCCGGCTCCGCCGAGCCTTCGACCGGCACCGACGGCGACGGCGGGGCAGGCACGGACACGCCCGGCAGCACCGACGACGGGGCAGGCACGGACACGCCCGGCAGCACCGACGGCGATCCGACCGTGATCGATCTCGGGCCCGAGGATGTGATCCTGACCGCGGGGCTGGTGCGGTTCGACGGCTGCGACACGCTGCTCGACCACCTGCGCGACGAGTACTCGGCCAGGGTCGGACCGTGGGGATTCGACCAGGGCGGCTGGTTCGGTCCCGTGGGCGCGCGTCGCGGCGGCGACGACATGGACATGGCCGTGGAGGCCACGGCCGCCGCCGAGCCCGCGGCTCCGAGCGCGGCTCCCGTCGAGGGCGTGGACTTCTCGGGCACCAACGTCCAGGAGGCCGGGGTGGACGAGGCCGACATCGTCAAGACGGACGGCCGCAGGATCTTCACGCTGTCGTCGGGCCGGCTGGTGGTGGTCGACGCGGCCAGTCGCCGCTCCGTCGGCTCGGTCGCGGTGGCCGACGGCTGGGGACGGGAACTGTTCATCGACGGCGACGGCCTGCTGCTGATCACCCGCTCCCACAGCGAGTCGGGCGACGGCTCCGAGACCGTGCTCCAGCGCATCGACGTGAGCGGCGCGCCCCGGATCATCGAGACCGTCGGTGTGCAGGGCAGCTACATCAGCGCCCGCGGCGTCGGCGGCACCGCCCACGTGATAATGCGCTACGACCCCCAGTGGAACTTCCCGTTCGTGTTCCCCCAGAACGAGTCCGCCACCGACGTGGCCGAGGCGGCCAACCGGGCCGCGGTCCTCAACTCGACCCTCGACGACTGGCTGCCCCACTACACGCTCGGATCGGCCGACAGCTCGACGGGATCGCTGATGGTGCCCTGCGACGACGTGCACGCCCCGTCGGTGTTCTCCGGCTTCGGGGTCACCACCGTGATCAGCGTGCCCATCAGCGGCGGCTTCGACCCGTCGTCATCGACCGCGGTGATGGCGCCCGGCGACACCGTCTACGCGTCGACCGGGTCGCTCTACGTTTCCACCACCCGTTGGCTCGACCCCGACGAGTTCGGGGGCGAGGACGACTGGGACGCCGACGGCTGGCGCCAGGCCTGGAGCCGGCGCCGCACCAGCGTCCACCGCTTCGACGTCAGCGGCGACGCGGCCGCCTACGCGTCCTCCGGCGAGGTTCTGGGCGTGATCCGCAACCAGTTCTCGCTGTCGGAGCACGACGGCTACCTGCGCATCGTGACGACCGTCGGCGATCCGTGGGGTGAGGAGTCCGAGAGCCAGGTTCGGGTGCTGAGCACCGACGGCGACGTCCTGGTGGAGGTCGGCAGCGTGGGCGACATCGGCCGGGGCGAGGACGTCCAGTCGGTGCGCTTCGTGGGCGACATCGGCTATGTGGTGACGTTCCGCCAGATCGATCCCTTCTACACCATCGACCTGTCGGACCCGACCGACCCCCGGATCCTGGGCGAGCTGAAGATCCCCGGCTTCTCCAGCTACCTGCACCCCATCAGCGACACGCTGGTGCTGGGAGTGGGCTCCGACGCCGACGACGAGGGCCGGGTCACCGGGGCCAAGGCGTCGCTGTTCGACGTGAGCGACCTGACCGAACCCCTGGAGGTGGCGGTGTGGACCGCCCCCGACGGCTGGAACGACGTCGGCTGGGACCACCGGGCCTTCCTGTGGTGGGCTCCCGAGGAACTGGCGGTCATACCGGTCACGGTGTGGAACGAGTGGTCCGGCGCGGTGGTGCTGCGGGTGGCCGACGGCACCATCACCGAGGCGGGCCGGGTCGACCATGTGATCGAGGGCGCCGAACCGGGCCGGACCGACTGCCGCGAGCTCACCCCGGCGGATCTGCCGTCCACCGACATGGAGGACTTCACCACCGAGATCGAGTACATGGTCTCCGACGACTACGGCACCGCGGTGCTGGCCTGCGAGCCCGGCGAGGTCGGCATGACCGGCTTCGAGTGCCACCACGAGCCGTTCTTCGTGGACGAGGCCGAGAGGCTGGGACTGCTCCGAGGCGATGAGGCCATCTCGATCTGCTGGCTCGGCGACTCGCCCAACGTGATCGTGCGGAGCATCGTCATCGACGACGAGTTGTGGACGCTGGGCTTCAAGGGCCGGGGCTCCTTCGACGGCCAGTCCCCTGCCCGGCTCCATGTCAACGACCTGCAGACCCTCGAGCGGCTGGCGGCCCTGGAGTTGCAATAGCCGTCAGTATCTGAAACCTCGGGCGGTAGGCTGCGGATATGTCAAGCCTCCTTCCCCGGGCCCTTCGCCTACTCAAGTTCGGTGCCGTCGCAGGCGCCCTGGTCGGCGTGGGCCGGCTGGTGTTGATGCGCCGGCGCAGATCCGACGTGGACGAGTCGTCCTGGCCCACCATCGCCGAGACCGCAGCCCAGAACGGCCAACCGGTGGAGGACTCTGACGATGCCGAAGCCGCGCCGGACGATGGCGACGACGGCTCTGAGACTGCCGACGCCGCGACAGGCAGCGACAAGGACGCGACAGGCAGCGACAAGGACTAGTGGTCCGTCGCTGAATTGGTCGGGGCGTCTGTAGCCATTTCAAGCTGGGGCTAGAGCCCTCCGCGCTGCCCTAGCCATTTCGACGACATACCACTAGTGACCTGAGCCAGGAATCCGTTGCGGATGTCGCCGCCAGTTTTCTTGGTGCGGTTTGTGTGGACTGGGTGCGCAGAACCAACCCGAGATTTCACGGAGGTCTGAACAAGCCGCTTGAACTTGCGACTCAGGACACTAGCCCTACAGGCCGCTGATCTCCAGGTCGGGGAGCCGGTCGGCGGGCGAGAAGCCTAGGACCCGGCCGAAGAAGGCGAGTTCGGCCTCGAGCGCGGTCACAATGTTGTCGGCGCTGCGGAAGCCGTGCTGCTCACCCTCGAAGAGCAGGTAGGCGACCGGCACGCCCTTGGCCTCGAGCGCCGCGACGATCATCTCGGACTGGGCCGGGGGCACGATCTCGTCCTCGTCGCCCTGCAGCACGATCATCGGGGCGTCGAAGCCGTCGAGGTGGTGGATCGGGGAACGAGCGACGTAGACGTCCCTGGCCTCCGGGTAGGGGCCGACGAGGCGGTCGAGGTAGCGGGACTCGAACTTGTGGGTGTCGGCAGCCAGAGCCTCCAAATCCGCGATGCCGTAGCGGCTGGCCCCGGCCGCGAACGTGTCGTGGAGGGCCAGCGCGGCCAGCACGGTGAAGCCGCCCGCGCTCCCGCCCCGGATGATCAGCCGCTGCGGGTCGACGTCGCCCCGGTCGGCCAGGAACCGGGCCGCGGCCACGCAGTCCTCCACGTCGGCCACGCCCCAGGCGCCGTCCAGGGCACGGCGGTAGCTGCGCCCGTAGCCGGTGGAACCCCGGTAGTCCACGTCGACCACCGCGATCCCCCGGGAGGTCCAGAACACGACGCCCAGCTGGAGTTGGCGGCGGGCTGCGGCCGTGGGCCCTCCGTGGGCCATGACCAGCAGCGGCGGACGATCACCGGCCGGGCCGGCACAGGCCGGGTTGGCGGGCGGGTAGTACAGGGCGTGGGCAACCGCCGATCCGCCCCCGCCGGTCGGGAAGGTGATGGCCTCGGGCTCGATCAGCAGGCCCGCGCCGAGGCCCAGCCCGCGGGCCGGCCGCACCGCGTTGCGGCCGGCCCGGCCGGCGCCGTCGATACGCACCACCGCGACCTCCGGTTCGTGCCGGTAGCCGGCGCCCGTGTAGGCCAGCACGGCGGCGCCGTCCGGGGCGTTGCGGGCCATGGTCAGCGACGACATCGACGAGTCGATCAGCCGGACGGCGCGGCCGTCCACCAGGACCCGGTCGCCTGCGGGCATCCCGGCTGCGGCGGCCACCGTTCCGCCGGCCGCCGCCCAGCGCTGCATTCCGAAGACCCAGGGCGGGGTGGCCACATCGAAGTCGCCCACCACGACCGGCAGCAGGGACCCGGCGTCCAGGCTCACCTCGTAGAGGCCCCACCAGTCGTCGTGGTCGCTGCACACCATCAGCCTCGATTCCGCGCCGGCGGCACCGGGATCCCAGCCGGGCTCGCACAGGCTGCGGTCCCCGCGGAGGCCCAGGACCTGCACCTCCGCGCCCAGTTCGGCGTCGCCGAGCTCATGGACGTGCAGCCGGGTGGCGTCCCACGGCATGTTCGGATGGTCCCACGAGATCCAGGCCAGCATCGATCCGTCGGGCGACACCCGGGGCGTCATCACGAAGTCGGATCCCGACCACAACCGGACTACCCGCTGGGATCCATCGGTGGCCACTGCCACCAGCTCGTTGACCGGCTCGCCACCGGCGTCGTGGCGCTCCTGAACGCACACGCTCCAGCGGCCGTCCGGCGTGACCCGCCCGTCGGCGTACCGCCACGCTCGCGGCTCGGGCGGCTCAGCGGTCAGCAGCAGTGGCTTGGCGCCCGGATGATCGATTCTCCGGAGCCGCTGGTCGGCGAACTCGGCGTAGTAGAGCGACCCGTCGTGCGGCCACCAGGCTCCGCCGCCGTACTCGTGCACTCGGGTGCGGACGTTGGCGTCCGCCGGTGTGACCTCCTGAGACTCGCCGCCGCGGAGGTCGCGACGCATCACCGCGGCGCGACCACCCTCGTCGGGGCGGTTCTCGGCCCACCAGAGCACCCAGGGGCGGACCGGATCGGCGATCACCTCGGAGATCCCCGCCGCTCCCTGCACCAGGCACGCGGCGGTGACCGGGGACGGCCACTCCCCGAAAGGCACCACCGCCGGGTCGGGCATCAGCCTCCGCCCAGCAGGTCGACCATCCGGCCCACTCCCTCGCCCAGGTCGTCGTCGCCGAGGGCGAACGACAGACGCAGCCCGCCGCCGGCGCCGAAGGCCTCGCCGGGGACGACCGCCACCTTGACCCGATCCAGCAGCAGGTCGGCCAGTTCCAGGGTGGTCGCCGGTCGGACGCCGCCGTAGTCGCGGCCCAGCAGGCCGGTGGCGTCGGGATAGGCGTAGAAGGCGCCCTCGGGCTCGGGGCAGACCAGCCCCTCGATCCCGCTCAGCAGCCGGTGCATGGTCTGGCGCCGGCGGTCGAAATGGCGGCGCATCTCGACCACCGCGTCGAGGGGCCCCGACACCGCGGCCAGCGCCGCGGCCTGGGCCACGTTGCACACGTTGGACGTGCAGTGGGACTGGAGGTTGCGGGCCGCGGCCATGGCGTCTGACGGTCCGATCATCCAGCCCACCCGCCAGCCGGTCATGGCGTAGGTCTTGGCCACGCCGTTGAGCACGATGCAGCGGTCCTGAAGTTCGGGGACCACCACCGGCATGGAATGGTGCTGGGCGTCACCGTAGGTGAGGTGCTCGTAGATCTCGTCGGTGAGGACCCAGACGCCGTGCTCCGCGGCCCAGCGGCCGATCTGCTCGATCTCCGAGCGGGGGTAGACGGCGCCGGTGGGGTTGGACGGCGACACGAAGATCAGCGCCTTGGTCCGGGCCGTCCGGGCCGCCTCCAGCTGCTCGACGCTCACCCGGAAGCCGCTGGCGGCAGAGGTCAGGACGGGCACGGTCACGCCGCCCGACAGGGCGATCGGCTCGGGATAGGTCGTCCAGTAGGGGGTGGGCAGCAGCACCTCGTCGCCCGCGTCGACCACTGCCGTGATGGCGTTGTAGACCGCGTGCTTGCCGCCGTTGGTGATCAGCACGTCGGCCGGGCCGACCTTTAGGCCCGAGTCGCGCCGGGTCTTGACCGCCACCGCCTCACGGAGATCCTCGAGGCCGCCGACGGGGGTGTACTTGTGGTGCTGGGGATCGCGGCACGCGGCCACGGCCGCCTCCACGATGTGGTCAGGCGTGGGGAAGTCGGGCTCGCCCGCGCCGAAGCTGATGACCCGCTCGCCCGCGGCCCGCAGCGCCCTGGCCTTGGCCGTCACCGCCAGGGTGGCCGAGGGGGCGATCGCCCCGACCCGCCTTGAGATCCGCTCACTCGTCATGGCCGCGAGCGTACCGGCGAGAGGCCGAGCGAAATGGGGAGCGATCATTGATGATCCTCACAAGCCGCAGAGCGAGGCCGTGGCCCGAGCGGCCCGTGAGCGAAGCGAACAAGAGCGGGAAACACGACACCGCGACGCGACGAGCACGATGCCGGCGAGGCTGACGCCGAGCAGCGACGAACAAGAGCGGGAAACACGACACCGCGACGCGACGGCTTCTCGCACATCTGCGGACGTCCTCGGAGCTTCGACACAATCTGCCGAACTTGCAGGCGCAAATGGCGTGGAGCAGGGCTCGCGGGCGCCAGACTTCCGGACGATGCCCACACCGGCGCCAGCCCGACCCGACGCCGACGCCATCGCCATCCCCCCCGCGATGCTCCCCTCCGACGGCCGCTTCGGCAGCGGGCCCTCGAAGTTCCGTCCAGCGGCCGCTCAGGCGCTGGCCGACAGGGCCGTCGACTATCTCGGCACCAGCCACCGCAAGGCCGGGGTGCGCCGGGTGGTAGCCCGACTGAAGGCCGGAATCGCCGATCTGCTGGATGCGCCCGACGGCTACGAAGTGGTGATGGGCAACGGCGGCGCCACCGCCTTCTGGGACGCGGCAAGCTTCGGGCTGATCGAGCAGCGCAGCCACCACCTGTCGCTGGGCGAGTTCAGCTCCAAGTTCGTCGCGGTGACCGCGTCCGCGCCCCACCTCGCCGAACCGTCGGTGCGGGTCGGGGACTTCGGGACCTGCCCCCCGCTCGAGGCTGCCGACGGAGTCGACGCCTACTGCTACCCCCACAACGAGACGTCGACCGGCGTGATGCTGGAGGTCCGCCGCCCCGCCGGCGACGACGAATCGCTGGTGCTGGTGGACGCCACCTCGGCCGCAGGCGGGCTCCGGTTCGACCCCTCGGGCTGCGACGTCTACTACTTCGCGCCGCAGAAGGCCCTGTCCAGCGACGGCGGGCTGTGGATCGCGCTGATGTCGCCCGGCGCCATCGAGCGGATCGAGCGCCTGTCGGCCTCAGGCCGCTGGGCGCCGGCCTTCCTGGACCTCAAGCTGGCGGTGGACAACTCCCGCAAGGACCAGACCTACAACACTCCCGCGCTGGCCACGGTGTTCCTCACCGTGAGTCAGGTCGACTGGCTCAACGGCAACGGCGGTCTGGAGTGGGCCGCGTCCCGCAGCGACCGCTCCGCCGACATTCTCTACGGCTGGGCCGAGGCCTCCGACATCGCCGCGCCCTTCGTGACCGACGCCGCTATCCGCAGCCGGGTGGTGGGGACCATCGACTTCGACGACCGGGTGAGCGCCGACGACATCAGCGCGGCGCTGCGGGCCAACGGCGTCGTCGACACCGACGGCTACCGCAAGCTCGGGCGCAACCAGCTCCGCATCGGCATGTTCCCCGCGGTGGAGCCCTCAGACGTCGAGGCCCTAACAAACTGCATCGACCACATCATGGAGCGCCTGATCGCCTAGCGTCCTGAGTCGCAAGTTCAAGCGGCTTGTTCAGACCTCCGTGAATCTCGGGTTAGTTCTGCGCACTCAGTCCACGCAAACCGCACCAAGAAGACTGGCGGCGACGTCTGCAATGGATTCCTGGCTCAGGACACTAGCCGGCAGGTTGGCACGACCGGCCAGGCCGGGGGTGGCGGCGGCAAGCAATAGCGGCGCCCAACCGGCCGGGAGGGGGAGAACCTCTACGGCGTGATGCCGGTTCGAGCCTTGGGCTCGCAGGGCTGGCGACGGCGCCGAGCCGAGACTTCGAGAGCCGACAGGATGGCGTTGCGGGCGTCGCGGGGATCGATCACCTCGTCGAAGCTCAACGCCGACGCGGAGCGGTAGGCCGATTCCTCCTCGGCCCGATGCAAGTCCTGTTCGCCATGCTCGTCGGCGCCGACGGCCCGGCCTGCGCCCGCAGCACCCATGGCCCCGACCGTGGCTCCTGGAAAGGCGAAGCTGAGGGTCTGGGAGTCGTGGGGGTTCATGGCCATCACGCAGCTGCCGAAACCGAAGGCCTTGCGCAGCGTGACATGGATCTTGACGGTGTTGGCGCCGGTTTGCGCGGCGTACATGCGAGCCGACGCCCGGAGCACCCCCCGCCGCTCGGACGCGGTGCCCGCCAGCACGCCGGGGTTGTCGGCCAGGAACAGCAGCGGCAAGTGGAAGGCATCGCACACGGCGATGAAGTGGGCCGCCTTGTCAGCCGCCGCAGCATCTATCGAGCCGGCCAGTTCGACCGGCTGGTTGGCCACTACTCCCACCGCCTCGCCGCCAATGCGCGCCAGCACGCAGATGATGGACCGGCCGTAGTCGGGTTGGATCGCAAGGCTCCGGCCGCGGTCGACCAGCGACTCGACGACCGCAGCCATGTCGTAGCCCCGCCGACCATCGCGCGGAACCAAGTCGAGCATGCGATCGATGCGACGCCGGCCGGTGTCGCCGGTCTCGACGACGGGGGGACGCTCCCAGGCCGACGATCCGAAGTACGAGAGGTAAACCCGGACCTGGCTCAGCAGGTCTGCATCGTCAGCGGCGGCGTTGTGAATGGTGCCTGCGCCGAGAGCCACCGCGGGCCCGCCGAGGTCGTCCTTGCCGACCCGCTCTCCGAGCGACGCCTCCACCACCGGAGGGCCCGCGGTGAAGATGGCCGCGTCGGGTGTCATGATCGAGAAGTCGCACAGCAGTGCGGTGATGGCCCCATGGCCCGCAGAGGGCCCCATGACCCCGCACACCATGGGCACGATCCCCGACAGGGCTGCCTGGGCCTGCAGGTCGTTGGGCCCGCCCCCTCCGGGATCGCCCGGCATCGGTGGCCGATGCCCGGCTCCTTCCAGCAGCATCACCAGCGGGACGCGTTCGCGGTGAGCGACGTCGGCAATCCGCCACCGCTTGCGGGTGGCCGCCGGACCGATCGAGCCCCCCATGGTGGTGAAGTCCTCCGCGCCCACCGCCACGGGACGGCCGTCAATGGCCCCCACCCCCGCCACCAGGGCGTCGGCCGGCACCGGGCCGGCCAGGGTGCCGATCTCGGTGAACGATCCCGCGTCCAGCAATGCGTCTATGCGGCCCCGAGCGTCCAGACGCCCCTCCGCCCGGCGCCGCGCCAGCTTCTCGGACCCGCCCATGGCTCGAGCCTGGTGCCGGCGGCGCTCAAGGTCGTCAAGGGTGGCATCCCAGCCGGAGTCGTCGCTCACGCCGGCCGTACCCGCAGACCGGTCTGGGAGCCGCTCGTCCGCACCATGGCCTGGACCACCGCGGGGCTCGGACGCCCGGCTCTAGCCGGTGCGCCCCGCTCGCAAGGGAGGCTCCACCGGGTCCTCTCCGGCCTCATCGTCTTCCGCCATGAGAACTTCGGGAGTGATCCCCTCCATCTCGGCCGCCTCCTGGATCTGGGTTAGCAGCTCGTCGCGCGTATCCGCACCCGCGTAGTGCCCGGCGTCGCCCAATTCACCCATGGCGCACCACGAGGGGCCGGCGCCGCGATTCCTATAGATCTCGATCTTGGACATCTCCACCACCGTCGAGGCTCCTGAATTCAAAGCAGCGCGTCGATCTCCTGGTCGGACAGCCCGGCCTTCTCAACAAGCATATCCCTCAGGTGACGAGGCGGGACCTCCTGGCCGACATCAGTCGAGAACACGATCGGCTTCCTGCCCTCCGCCTCCAGACGGACGTCTCCCGCCGATCCCCTCTTGTGGCTGGACGGGCGCACGGCGACGGACTAGTTGCCGGCCATCGGGCGAGCCGCAAGCCGGTCGGACGCCGCGGGAGGGGCCACTGCTACCGGGCTGTCTGTCAGCACGACCCGCCAGCATCCGCCGCTGTGGATGACCGGCCGGTCGATGGGAGCGCCGGCATGGGCTCGAACCCATGCTGAAGCGCCGGCCAGCGACACCTCCGCCAGCGCGGCCAGACCCTCGGCCAACAAGTGCGCGGCGATCGACGCCGCAGCCAGACCGGCGATGGGATCGGCAACGGCGTCTCCCACGAACATGGGCGGATCTCCCGGCGCGACCAGACCGCCGGAGGCGGCGGCGTCGTCACCGAAGGCGATCCGGTTGGCGTGCCGCCCCCTGCGCCCGTGGCCGCTGATCGACACCCAGGCCGTGCCCGCGGCCACCGCGTCGAAGGGACTGATCCCCCACTGCTGCATCACCCGGGGCCGGCTCGCCTCCAACACGAGGTCGGCTTCGGCGATCAACTCTCGCAGCCGGTCGAGGGCTTCGGGTTCGGGCAGGTCCATGCTCAGGTGCTGTTTCTTGCGATTCAGCAGCTCGAAGAATCCGGACGGACCCCGGCGGGCGCCGTCGGGCCTGGACGCCGATTCCACCTTGAGTACCCGGCAGCCCGCCTCAGCCAGCAGCTGACCCGCGAGAGGGCCCGCCCACAGGCTGGTCAAGTCCACCACCACCGGTTCGGAACCCCGGACCCGGGCCCGTCTCCGATGGTGGATCGTCCAAGGCGTCGGTGGCGGGAGCGTGGCCCCTACCGAGGCCACGGCCAGGCCCAGCAGTGATGCCCGGTCCACGACCTCTGCGGTAGCCATGGTTGCCAGACGGGCCGCGGTCCCGCTCCAGTCGCCGGCAACTGCCGGAGCACCCGCCAGAGCGGGCAGCGCCTCGGCGTCGGACGGCCGGGGAAGGTTGAGGACGAGCCAACCGTCGCGGGCCCGCACCATCTGCGCGTAGCCGCCCGCGCTACGTGATCCGCTGCGCCCAAAGCCCGTGAAGGCGGCTCGCTGGGCCGCCAGCCCGACCGGATCTACCCTGACTTCTGCCCCCAGACGCTCCGTGGCCGAAGCCAGAGCCTCGCCCAGAGTGACCAGGGGGCGCACGATCCCAGCGGGCGACACCGCCGGTGGACCGCAGGCCGGCCCGGTGAGATGCATGGCGCCCGACCCAGCCCAAGCCTTGACGCAGGCGTCGTCATCGAGAGCGGCACTCCTGCATCCGAGCACGAACCGAAGCTAGTGGTGCGTCGCCGAAATGGCTGCTTGGTACGGCCGCGATCCAACGGGTGGAGCCGACAGGAGGACGCCGCGGCCGGCGTGCCGCTGGTGCGCCCGCTCGTGCCGGCCTTCGCCCTGCCGAGCGTGGGATGGGACTCCGCACCAGCCACCGCCCGGCAGGCTTACCCGGGGGACGTCGACTCCGGCGTAGGATGGCTGCATGGTGGAACTACGGCCAGGGGCCCGATTCCAGAGCACGGTGTGCGCCACCGAGGTGATCGTGGTGAAGGGCACAGGGCCGGCCGAGCTGACCTGCGGCGGTGAGCCGATGGTGACGGCCGGATCAGCGGAGCGAACCGGAGAGCCGAGCGCCGACGCGTCGGGCGGAACACTCCTCGGCAAGCGCTACGGCGACCAGGACGAGACCATCGAGGTGCTATGCACCAAGGCCGGCCCCGGTTCGCTCGCCCTCGGCGATGTGCCGCTGGCGGTGAAGGTGACGAAGCCGCTGCCCGCCTCGGACTGAGGGCCGAGCGGCTCAGTCCTCTGCTGCCGTGAACGTGATGATGCTGTTGGAGATGGCGGCCACCGCCATGGCCGGCCGCGTGGCGGTGGGAACGCTTGACGGAGGCGTCACCTGTGACGGCCTGATGGACGGCGCCGCCGGCCTCGCAGGGCGCCTGCGAGACTCGCAGGCGGAGCACCTGGTGCTCTGCGACGAGCCCGGCCCCTTCCTGCCGGTCACCCTGTTCGGCGCGGCTTGGGCGGGCGTGCCCTATGTGCCGATCAACTACCGGCTCCCCGACGACGATCTGCGCCGGCTGGCCGAGCGAGCCGCGCCCGCGGTGGCGGTGGTCGACGCGTCCGGCGCGGAGCGGCTGACGCCGGTGGACGGGCTGGAGATCGTCGAGCGGGACGCACTTCTTGAAGATCCCGCTGGAGGCGCCGATCCTGCCGAGGTTGGCGACTGGCCCATGGACGCCGACGCCGCGGCCGTGCTGCTGTACACCAGCGGCACCTCCGGCCCGCCCAAAGCTGCCGTACTGCGCCACCGCCACCTGGCGTCCTACGTGTTCGGCACGGTTGAATTCGCGTCGGCCGGCTCCGACGAGGCCCACATCATGGCCGTACCGCCGTACCACATAGCCTCGGTGGCGGCCCAGTTGTCGCAGGTGTACTCGGGGCGCAGGATCGTGCCCCTGTCGAAGTTCGATCCCGACTCCTGGATCGACCTCGTGCAAGCCCAGGGTGTGACTCACGCCATGCTCGTACCCACGATGCTGGCCCGCATCGTCGACGCCCTCGACCGCCGGGGGGAGACTCTCGAGTCGGTGCGCTACGTGTCCTACGGGGGAGGGAAATCGCACCGGACCGTGGTGGAGAGGGCGCTGGAGCTGTTCCCGGACGCAGGGTTCTCGCACGCATACGGCCTCACCGAGACGAGTTCAACCGTGTGCGTGATGGGTCCCGACGACCACCGACGGTGGGCCGCCTCCGACGATCCGGATGAGAGGGCCCGGCTCTCGTCGGCGGGCCGACCCTTGCCGGGAGTGGAGATATCGGTGCGCCGCGGCGACGGATCCGAGGCGGAGACCGGTACCGCCGGAGAGATCTGGGTCAGAGGCGAGCAGGTCGCCGGCGAGTACGCCGAGGACGGGCCCCTGCTCGACGAGGAAGGCTGGTTCTGCACCCGCGACAGCGGGCACACCGACGATGCCGGCTACCTGTGGATCCACGGGCGCAACGACGACATCATCATCCGGGGCGGCGAGAACATGTCACCCGGTGAGATCGAGGACGCACTGCTGACCCATCCCGCCGTGACCGACGCGGCCGCATTCGGGGTGCCCAGCCGGGAATGGGGCGAGGAAGTAGCCGTCTGCATAGTCTCCCGCTCCCCCGCGCCTACCGCCCAAGACCTCCGAGAACTGGTCCGGACCCGGCTGCGTTCGAGCCGGGTGCCGACCTGGGTGGAGTTCGTCGACGAACTGCCGTACAACGACACGGGCAAGCTGCTGCGCCGGAAGTTGAGGCAGCGCTTCACCCCCGACCCCGCCCTGCCAAGCCGCCAGTGCTCTCCCCAGTGACCTTCGCTCGCGTGCCGCGGGCGCTGCGACCTGGCAAGACGGCGAAATTGCGGCACTCTCAACCCGACGAACGTTTGTGGACAGGGCACTAGCCGTGCACGTAGAGATCTGGCCGCTGGAGGAACTCACACCGGTGGTTGGCTCGGTCGACTTCGACCGGCTGGTGCTCATCGGGATCGCATCTGCGGGCGGTGTGCCCGCAGTGGTGGTGGACGTGGGCGACGATACCGCCGACGATGTGGGCGCAGCGCTGTCCGCACTCCCGGTGGTGTCGGTCGCGGTGGGGGCGGGCGGAGAGACGTGGGATCTCGCGCTCGACGATCCCGGACCGGCCCTCGAAGGGCTGCGAGCCAACCCGCAAGCCGCGGTCGTGTCGGCCCAGACGCTGCGCCGGACCGGCCAACTCGGCCTCCTCGACGCGCTGCTGGTGGAGAGCCTCGCCTACGCCACTCTCCAGGCCGGCCCGGAGCACGCCCGCTGGCTGGCACAGCGGGGACGCCGGACCCGGCGGGACGCTGACCAACCCCGGATCGAGGTGACCGACGACGGTGCGGTGGTGACGGTGACGCTCAGCCGACCCCGCCTGCTCAACCTGTTCGACGCAGCCATGCGCGACCAGCTCGTCGACGTCTTCAAGGCCCTTCAGGCAGGCGGGGACGACCGCTCGGTGGTCCTCACCGGCGCGGGAGGCAACTTCTGTGCCGGGGGCGACCCGGCCGAGTTCGGCACAGTCTCAGACCCTGCGACCGCCCACTTGATCCGCAGCGAGGCCAACGCCGCGCCCTGGCTGGCCGCGGTCGCCCACCGAGCGACGGCACTGATCGACGGGGCGTGCGTCGGCGCGGGCGTCGAGCTGGCCGCGTTCTGCGCCACGGTCATCGCCACCGACCGGGCCCGGTTCCGGCTCCCGGAGCTGTCGATGGGACTGATCCCCGGCGCGGGAGGCACGGTGAGCATCCCGGCCCGCATCGGGCGCCAGCGCACGCTGTGGTGGCTGCTCACCGGCACCGAACTCGACGCCGCCACGGCGCTGGAGTGGGGCCTGGCGGACAGGCCGGCCTGAGGGGCCGGCGGCGCCCTGACGTTGCTCGTCTACTTTTGGACGAAGGTCTGGGCCAGGGGGGCCTGCTCGAAGCCGGAGGGAACGGCCCCCGTCGTGACGTAGAGGTACAGGGCAGTCTGGAAGACGGCGTTCAGAGCGGTGAGCACGACCATGACCACCGCCACCCAAGCCGCCGCGACGATGATGCCGATCGCCATCAGCAGCTGCCAGCCGGACGCGATGAAGAGCCCGGCCACTATGACCGCCGGGATGATCAACACGAAGCCGAGCAGGCCGAACCCGACCCGGGCCGCGATGTTCTCGCCCCAGGTGCGGCGCAGCAACGACGCCGACTGCTTGAGACCGGCTACGGCCCCGAGGTTGTCGATCACGATGGCGGGCACGGTCAGGAACGTCACCACCTCCCAGGCCACCTCCAGCATGTGGGTGACGATCCGCCCCAGGAATCCGGCCCGTTCCCTCAGTGCCTGAAGTACCAGCCCGACCGTGGTGGTGATGATCGCCCACGGCACCAGGCCCGGGATGCGGGCGAAGGCCCTGCCGATGGCGCTGCGAACCGTCGGGTCGCCCCCGGTGAGCCTCTCGTGGGCGCCCGCCACCAGAGCTCCGTTGAAGAACACCGCGATGACGCCCAAGGCCAGGGCGGCCGCGATGTAGACCACGATCATCGCCGGGTTGAACTCCATAGTGGTCTGGCCGTGCGAGGACTCGGTCGACAAGGTGATGAACGTGAACGCGATCACGATCACGATCACGACCGCCGACGCCAGGAATGACAGCACCGGCATCCACAGCAGCTCCCGATCCTTCCTGAGCACCCCCCACGAGAGCTTGGCCAGGTTCCAGGTATTGGCAATACGTCCCATCGATTCTCCTGACGCTCGGTTCGGAGGCGATGACTTGAAGAGTATCGGCGCAGCCGCCGTCTACCGTCGCTCCCGAGGCAGACCCAGGACTCGCTCTCCGATTATATTGCGCTGTACCTCATTGCTTCCCCCGTAGATCGTGTGGGCTCGCGAGTAGAGGAACGTTCGCTGCCAGCAGTCGAGACGATAGTCCAACCCGGCCTCGGAGGCGTGGGCTCCCTCGGCCGGTTCGGCCACCATCGCAGCCGCGCCCCGGACCTTCATGGCCAGTTCGCCCAGCCGCTGGTGCCACGACGCCCAGTAGAGCTTGCCGATCGACTGCTCGGGCCCCGCCAGCTGGTCGTGGGTGAGCGAAGTCAGCATCCGCATCTGGTTGTAGCGCAGGATCTCGAGTTCTATGTAGCTCTGAACCAGTTCCGAGCGCAGCACGTCGCTGCGGATGCGCCCGGATGCTCTGGCCTCCGACACCAGGGAGTCGAACTCCTGGCGGAAGCTGATCTGCTGGCCCAGCGTGCTCGCTCCCCGCTCGAAGGCGAGGGTGCCCATGGCCACCTTCCAGCCGTTGCCCTCGCCGCCCACCACTAGGTCCGCGTCGGTCTCGGCGTCGTCGAAGAACGTCTCGTTGAACTCGACCCCGCCATTGATCTGGACGATGGGCCTGACCTCGATTCCGGGCTGGTCCATGGGAACGAGCAGGTAGCTGAGCCCCGTGTGTCGCTGCGAGCCCGGAGTGCTGCGGGCCAGCACGAAGATCCAGTCGGCGTGCTGGGCCAGCGAGGTCCAGACTTTCTGGCCGTTCAACACCCACCGGCCGTCGCGCCGGGCCGCGGTGGTGGCCACACCGGCGAGATCGCTGCCCGCGCCGGGCTCCGAGTAGCCCTGGCACCACAGTTCCCGTGCCTCCAGGATCGAGGGCACGAATCGCTGCTGCTGCTCGGTCGACCCGAACGCCATCAGGGTGGGGCCGAGCAGCATCACGCCCACATTGGGCAGCCGACCGGGAGCGCGGGCCTCGGTGTAGGTGTTGAAGAACACGACCTGCTCGGCCAGCGTGCATCCCCGGCCGCCGATCGATTCGGGGAAGTCGAGCCCGAGCCATCCCCCCGACGCGAGCTCCCGCTCCCAGGCGATCCGGACCTCGACCGGCACGTCATCCTGTCCGGTGAGGCCCCGGCCCCGGTACCGGGCGAATTCGCCGACCAGGTGGGCCTCGAGCCAGGTGCGCACCTCGTCAGCAAAACTGGCGAGTCTCGGGTCGGACCGAACATCCATCATGCCGGAGCGTACAATCGCCCCGATGGACGAGCCTGAACCGGCGGAACAGCGGCCACGAGAAGGCCGCAGGGCGGGCGGTGTTGCGGGCTTCATCGCTGGAGTCTTCGGGTGTGCGGTTGCGCTGGGCTTCGGCGAACTGGTCGAAGGCGTCAGCGACACCATCCCTTCGCTGGTCATCGCGGTGGGCGAGGTGGTCACCGACTACACGCCCGGCGACGTCGTGGCCTTCAGCATCGCCAACATCGGCGCCAGCCAGAAGACCGTGTTGACGGCGGGCATCGTGGTGGTCGCGCTGGCGATCTGCGGTCTCCTCGGCCGAATGGCGGCATACGGCGGCCGCCTGGTGGCGGCCGCAGGCTTCGCGCTCTTCGGGGTGGTCGCCGGTTGGGCCGCGGCCCGCAATCCCCTGAGCCCCGCCGTGGCCTCGTGGCTGCTTGCGCTGTCAGCCGCCGTGCTGGGTGCGGCTGTCACCCTCTTCCTGTTGAGCCGGGCATTCTCTCCACGCTCGAGCACTTCCGGCGCGGACGACGATGGGGTGGACTCCGGCGACGCAGACACGCCCCAGGAATCGGCCGGCACGCGCCGGTCGTTCTTCGGTTTCGCCGCGGGAGCGGGCGTGACGGCGCTCAGCCTGGTCGGGCTGGGTCGGGGCTTGCGAGGACCGTCCGTCGCCGAGAAGGCCCGCGAGACCTATGCGCTGCCGCCGAGGACGGCCGGCCCGGCCGCCGGCACGACGGGCGGCGCCGCGACCGCTGCCGTCGAGGTTCCGGAAGGCATAGAGATCCCACAGGGCATAGAGGTCCCACAGGGCATAGAGATACCGGAAGGCGTAGAGATCCCGGAGGGCATAGAGATACCGGACGAGATCGTTGTCGAAGCTCCGGACGGGCCCGCAGCCACCACCACACAACCCCCCGAAGAACCCCCCACGACCACACAGCCGCCTGCCGAGGTCGAAGCGCCCACAACGACCACCACCCAGCCCCCCGAAGAACCGGCAACGACCACCACCCAGCCCCCCGAAGAACCCCCCACGACCACACAACCCCCCGAAGAACCCCCCACAACCACACAACCCCCCGAAGAACCCCCCACGACCACACAGCCGCCTGCCGAGGTCGAAGCGCCCACAACGACCACCACCCAGCCCCCCGAAGAACCGGCAACCACAACCACGCAACCCCCCGAAGAACCCCCCACGACCACCACTCAACCTCCCGAAGAGCCGGCAACCACAACCACGCAGCCGCGAGGGCAGTCGTCGCGCTACCCGCAGGTGGCCCACCTCGACACGCTCGACGACGAAGTGTCGGGAATCTCGCCCTACGTCACCCCGATCTCCCCCAGTAACGAGTTCTACCGCATCGACACCGCCTTGACGATCCCGCAGGTCGACCCGGACTCGTGGCGCCTGCGCATCACCGGCCTGGTCGACAATCCCTACGAGCTCACGTACCAGGACATCCGGGCCATGCGCCTCGACGACTATGTGATCACCCTCTCCTGCGTGTCCAATCAGGTGGGCGGCAGGCTCGTCGGTAACGCGATCTGGACCGGCATCCCTCTCTATGAGCTGCTCCAGCGAGCCGGCGTCCAGCGCGGCGCTCAGCAGATCGTGGGGCGCTCGGTGGACGACTTCACCGCCGGGTTCCCCACCACCCTGGCCTACGACGGCCGCAACGCCATACTCGCCATCGGCATGAACAACGAGCCGCTGCCGATCCGGCACGGGTTCCCGGCCCGCATCGTGGTGGCGGGACTGTACGGCTACGTCTCGGCAGTGAAGTGGCTCGAGGAGATACACCTCACCACCTGGGACGGCTTCGACGGCTACTGGGTGCCGAGGGGCTGGTCCAAGCAGGGTCCGATCAAGACCCAGAGCCGCATCGACGTCCCCAAGGACGGAGACCGGGTCGAGAGCGGCCGACCCACCGCAGTGGCCGGCATCGCGTGGGCGCCCACCCGGGGCATCGAGCGGGTCGAGGTGAAGATCGACAACGAGGACTGGACGCCGTGCCGGCTGGGCCAGGTCGCGGGCAACGAGAGCTGGGTGCAATGGCACCACCAGTGGACTCCTGCCGGCGGAGGCCGACAGCAGATCCAGGTGCGGGCCACCGACGGCAGTGGCTACACCCAGGGCGGGAGGAACGTGAGGCCCCGGCCGAACGGTGCGGAGGGATGGCACACCATCAGCGTCCACGTCCGATAGTCACCAGGTGCTGACGGAAGCCATTCAGCGGGCCGCGGGCGAATACGGCGAACGGGCCGCCTTCGTCACGCCTGCGGGCAAGGCCCTCAGTTTCGACGAACTCGAGCGGGCCGCGCAGCAGGTGGCGGCCGGGTTGCACGAGCGTGGGCTCGGTGAGGGCTCGGTGGTCTGTCTGGTGCTGCCCTCCGATGTGGACTACGTGGCCGCCTACCTCGGCGCGGCCCGCATCGGCGCCGTCACCGCAGGGATCAACCCGCTGCTCACTCCCGCCGAGGCGGCCGGCTGCCTCGAACGGCTGCAAGCCGACCTTGTGGTGGTGGACCCCCAGCTGGCTCACCTCGCCGACCCGCTAGCAGCCCCGCACTTGGAGCAGATGGAGGGCGGGGGCGATCCGGCCTCCGCGGGCGGATCGCTGCGCTCGGGCTCATCCATGTCGGCTCGCGCCCTGGCCGGCCTCGCGGCCGCTCCCGACGACGATCGTCCCGTGTGCATCTGCTTCACGTCGGGCTCTACGGGCGCTCCCAAGGCGGCCTGGTTCGCCGACCGGCAGCTGCGGGCGGTGGCCCAGATCGATGCGGGGGGCGCGTGGGGCGCCGGCCACGGAATCTCGTCGACCCAGTTCGCCCACGTCGCCTTCATGACGAAACTCCCGTGGATGCTGGAATGTGGACGGACCACCCATCTGCTGGAGCGCTGGTCGGCCGGCGCGGCCCTGGATCTCACCGCCCGCTACCGGATGGACGCGGTGATCGGGGTGGCCCCCCAGATCGCCCTGATGGTCCGGCACCCGTCATCGGCTCGGCTGGACTTCTCGGCTGTCCGGGCGGTGGTGGCCGGCGGGGGCCCCTCGGCGCCGGAGTTGGTCCGATCCGCCCGCGAGCGCTTCGGTGCCCCGTACTCGATCCGGTACTCGTCCACCGAGTCGGGCGGCGTCGGCCTGGGGACCGCGCTGGACGCCGACGATGACGAGGCCTGCTATTCGGTGGGCCGGCCCCGCCGCGGCGTGCAGGCCGAGGTCAGGGACACCGACCGGCGGCGGCTCGACCCCGGCGAGACGGGTGAGCTCTGGCTGAGGTCGCCCACGATGATGTCGGGATACTGGCGCGACCCCTCCTCCAGCGCCGAGGCTCTACAGGACGGCTGGCTGCGCACCGGCGACCTGGCCACCGCGGGCTCCGACGGCCTCTACCGTCTCGCCGGGCGGTTGAGCGACATGTTCATCCGGGGCGGCTACAACGTGCACCCCGCCGAAGTCGAGAGCGTGCTTGCCGGGCACCCGAAGGTGCAGGAGGTGGCGGTGGTGCCGCGCCCCGACCCGGTGATGGGCGAGATCGGCCTGGCCGTGGTGGTGCCCCTGGACGGCGCCGGCCCTCCCACGCTGGAGGACCTGCGGTCCTTCGGAGCCGCTGTGCTGGCCCGGCACAAGCTGCCCGAAGCCTTGAAGGTCGTCGACGAACTGCCCCGCAACGCAACGGGAAAGGTAGACCGTCGCCGCCTCGGGTGACTCCGGCGTCGGCGTTGCTGCGCCGGAGCCCTCCGGACTGGCCGGGATCCGGCTATCTGCGGCGGCCGCGGGTCCCGGAACGGAGCCGTCTCTCCTCTCTGATCCGCTGGTGCTCGATCTCCTCGCTCAACGCCAGGTAGCGCTCAACCCGGCGGGGATCCATCTCGCCGCGCTCGGTGGCGGCCGTCACCGCGCAATCGGGCTCGGCTCCGTGGGCACAGTCCGAGAACCGGCAGCTGCGGCCCCGCTCCTCGATGTCGCTGAACACGCGGCTCAGAGCCTCCTGCGCGTCGATCAGGCCGAGGGCGCGCACGCCGGGCGTGTCGATCACCATCCCGCCGTCGCCCGGCAACAGCACGAGCCGGCGGGCCACCGTGGTATGGCGGCCCCTCCGGTCGGAGGCGCGGACTGCCGCGGTGGCGGCCACCTCCGCGCCGACCAGGGCATTCACCAGGGTGGACTTGCCCGACCCGCTGGCGCCCACCAGGGCCAGCGTGCGGCCGGGCCCGAGCGCGGATCGCAGATCCTCCAAGCCCAGACCTCGGCGAGCACTCAACGTGAGGACCTCCACGTCGCCGGCCACGGCCCGAACCGTCTCGGCCGCGGCGGCCGCCTGTGGGGCCCGATCAGCCTTGGTCAGGAGTATCACGATGGACGCCCCGCTGTCGCGAGCCATCACCAGCATGCGCTCGAACCGTCCCGGCGGCAGGGGCCGGTCAAGGCCGGCGACGATGCCCACCACATCGAAGTTGGCCGCGAGGACCTGCTCGGTCTCGCGTTCGGCCGGATCCCGGCGGGCCAGCGCGGTGAACCGGGGCAGCACCCGGCTGATGAGCACCACTTCGTGTTGGCTGGTCACCTGCACCCAGTCGCCGGTGACCGGCGCGATCTCGGCCTGAGCCCGCACGGAATCGGAGCCCGCCCGCACCATCCCGTCCGCGGTCACTACATCGCACTCGCCTCGATCCACCTGCACGACCCGTCCGACCCTCGCTCCCCCGTCCGCCGAACCGGCCACGCGGTCGTCGTAGCCCCAGGGACTCAGGTCGCCGACTCCACCAGTCACGGGAGCTTCATCGCGCTCGACCCCGTCTCCATCCGTTCACTATGGCCCATTGCGCACGGGGGCGAAAGTTCGACCTCCAGGCCGGTGAGGGGGTAGTCGTGTATGGCCCATTGCGCACGGGGGCGAAAGGCGTACGCTCACGACGCGCGAAATAGTCGATCCGAGACGGCCAAGGGGAGAGCGGTGACAGACGAAGAATCCAGCGGCGACCATACGGGATACTCGCCGGACTCGCCGCCCTCCGTGATGGGCGCGCTGGCGGGAACAGCGGGCGCCGCCGTCGGCTTGGGGTTCGGCGAACTCGTCGAAGGAGCCTCCGAGTCCATCCCGTCGCTGGTGGTCGCGGTGAGCGAACTGCTCAGCGACTACACCCCGGGCGATGTGGTGAGGTTCAGCATCGCCAACTTCGGCACCAGCCAGAAAACCCTGCTCACGGTCGGCATCATCGTCGGCTCGCTGGCTCTCGGCGGGATGCTTGGGCGTTTCGCGGCACGCGGGCGCTTGCGGGCAATGGTCGCAGGGTTCGCGCTGTTCGGTCTGCTGGCCGGCTGGGCCGCGGCCCGCAACCCGATCAGCCCGGCCGTCGGATCATGGATCGTGGGGCTGGCGGCCGCCGCTCTCGCCGCGGGGACGACGCTGCTGCTGGTCGGTCGTCTGGCCGAGCGAGTTGCTCGATCGCCCGCGACCCCGCCGGCAGAGCCGGAGCGTGCCGCCGACGTCGCTGCACCGGTCGCGGAGATGAAGACGCGGCGGGCCTTCTTCGCGTACGCGGTCGGTGCCGGTGCGGCCGCGCTGGCCATGGTCGGCGTCGGCCGGGCATTGCGGGGCCAGTCGGCCGCGGAGCAGTTCCTGGAGACGAACACGCTGCGGTCGGCGGCCACCACCACGGCCCCCCGGCCGTCCACCACTGACGCGGCCGCAGCACCGGCGTCCACCACCACTCCAGCCTCACCGGCGCCGGCCGGCCCCTCGGTGAAGGAGCAGGTGGCCGCGCTGGACACGCTGGACGGCGATGTGGCCGGCATCTCGTCCTACGTGACGCCCAACGACGGCTTCTACCGCATCGACACAGCCTTCGGCCAGGTGCCCCAGATCGACCCGGCCGGCTGGCGGCTGCGCTTCACCGGCATGGTCGACAATCCCTACGAACTCACCTTCGATGAGATCCAGGCCATGGACCTCTCCGACCATGTCATCACCCTGTCGTGCGTGTCGAACCGGGTGGGGGGCAACCTGGTCGGCAACGCGGTCTGGACCGGTGTTCCGCTGTCCGTGCTGCTCGACCAGGCCGGGGTGCAGCCGGGCGCCGACCAGGTGGTGGGCCGCTCGGTGGACGACTGGACGGCCGGCTTCCCGACCCCGCTGGTGTACGACGGCCGCAACGCCATCCTGGCCATCGGCATGAACGACGAGTTCCTGCCGACGAACCACGGCTTCCCGGCCCGGCTGGTGGTGGCCGGCCTGTACGGCTACGTCTCGGCCGTGAAGTGGATCGATGAGATCCACCTGACCACCTGGGACGGGTTCGACGGCTACTGGGTGCCGAGGGGCTGGTCCAAGGAGGGGCCGATGAAGACCCAGAGCCGCATCGACGTTCCCGACGCCGGCCGCGGCCTCGTCGCCGGCCAGACCACCCCGATCGCCGGCATCGCCTGGGCGCCGACCCGAGGCATCGAGCGGGTCGAGGTCAACGTCGACGACGAGGGCTGGATGCCGTGCGAGTTGGGCGAGGCCCTGGGCGACGAGAGCTGGGTGCAGTGGCACCGCGAGTGGACGCCCACCGCCGGCCGGCACCGGATCCAGGTGCGGGCCACAGACGGCGACGGCATCACCCAGAGCGGGCGGGAGGTCGATCCCGCCCCCAACGGCGCCGAGGGATGGCACACCGTCACCGTCGACGTGGGCGCCTGACGCTCGCCGCACCGGCCCCGGCAGCGAACCGCCGGCACAGCGGCGCAGGTCTGCCATCCATGCCGTGACGCCGGAGACCGGCCGCGAAGCGCCGGAATGCGGGGCGCAGAACCGGCAGATCTCCTGCGATCCGTCATGTCGACGTCACGAACCGGGGCGCGGGCGCCGCGAACGGCGCCCAGCACTCGACGCGGCGGTGCTGGTCGAGGGCGCAGACCTTCGTGCCGCCGACGGACACCGACACCCGACGCGAGGCGCCCGTCGACGCCACAGAGGTCCCGGTCGGCGCGACCGTGTATCGTGCGAGCGTGTCGCAACGCGCGCTCAGGACCGGCGATCTTCCGTGACCGACCTTCAGCAGCGAGCCGAGCCCGCCGCGCCGACGGTGACGGAGTTCGTCTGCAACGGCTCGACCGTCCGCGTCGGCGACCATCCCCACCTGCTCGCCGCCCTGCGGGAGGAGTTGGGGCTGGTGGCAGCCAAGGACGGCTGCTCCCCGTCGGGCCAATGCGGCTGCTGCACGGTGCTCCTCAACGGCAAGGCCCGGGTGGCGTGCCAGATCCCCCTAAGCAAGGTCCGGGGCGCGGAGATCGTCACGCCCGAGGGACTCAGCGACACCGAACGCCACCGCTACGCAGCCGCATTCGGTGCAGCCGGAGCCGTGCAATGCGGCTTCTGCACGCCGGGAATCGTGATGCGGGTCAAGGCCCTGATAGACCGTCACGGCGCCGACCTCACCCGCGACCAGGCGTCCCGCCACCTCGGCGCCCATCTGTGCCGCTGCACGGGCTACCTCAAGATCCTCGACGCGGTCGCCATGCTGGCCACCGGTGCCGACGGGCTGACCGGAAGCGGCGGCACCGCAGTCGAGATCGTCAAGGGCGTCGGCTCGCGCGCCGCCCGCTACGAATCCACCGATCTGGCAATGGGCGACAAGCTCTACATCGACGACATGACCGCGCCGGGAATGCTCCACGGCGCGGTGCATCTGGCCGAGCACGCCCGGGCCGACGTGATCTCCATCGATACCAGCCGGGCAGAGGCCCAGCCCGGCGTGGTGGCCGTGTTCACCGGGACCGACGTTCCCGGCGACCTGCGCATCGGGCTGATCCACAAGGACTGGCCGGTGTTCATCCCCGAGGGCGGCCGCACGTCCTACCTCGGCGACGTCATGGCCCTGGTGGTGGCCGACAGCCGCGAGACGGCCCGTCGGGCGGCGGAGTTGGTCGACGTCGTCTACGAGCCCCTGCCTCCGATTACCGACCCGGCCGCGGCCGTGGCCGACGGCGCCGAGGACGCGGTGTGGGGACTGGACGGCAACATCCTGTCGGTGTCGACCTACGCCCGGGGCGGCGACGTGGAGGATGCGCTCGCGGCGTCGGTCCACGTCGTGCGGGAGACGTTCCAGACCCAGCGGGTGGAGCAGGCCTTCCTGGAGCCCGAGTCGACGCTGGCCGTGCCCAAGGTCGTCGACGGCGAACGCGGCCTGGACCTGTACTCCGGCGGCCAGGGCGTGTGGGACGACCGCGACCAGACCGCGGCCGTGCTCGGGATCGACAGCAGCCGCATCTGGGCCGAGCAGGTCGCCAACGGCGGGGCCTTCGGAGGCAAGGAGGACTGCTCCAACCAGACCCAGACCGCGCTGGCGGCCTGGCTTCTGGACCGTCCCGTCAAGACGACGTTCTCGCGCGAGGAGTCGCTGCTGGTCCATCCCAAGCGGCACCCGGTGCGCGTCGAGCTGGCGGTGGGCTGCGACGCCGAGGGCCGGCTCACGGCTCTGCGCTCCCGGATGCTGGGCGACTCCGGTCCCTACGCCTCGGTGGGGATGAAGGTGCTTGAGCGAGCAGCCGGCCATGCCTGCGGCCCCTACGTGGTGCCGGTCGTCGACGTCGAAGCGGTGGCGGCCCGCACCAACAACAGCGTTTGCGGCGCCTTCCGGGGCTTCGGCGCCAACCAGGCCCAGTTCGCCATGGAGGGCGCCCTGGACCGCCTGGCCGACGCGGTGGGCATCAGCGGCTGGGAGATCCGCCGGCGCAACGCGGTGTACCCCGGAGCCGTCTGGGGCCCGGGCCAGATCATGGACGGCGGCAGCCTCGGCGCCATGGACTGCCTGGAGGCCATCAAGCCGGCCTACGACGAGGCTGTCGCAGCCGGCAAGGCCGTCGGACTGGGGCTGGGCCTCAAGAACTCCGGGCTCGGCAACGGTTTCGAGGAGATCAGCAAGGCGGTGGTGCATTTCGTGGCCGACGCCGTCCACCCGGCCGGAACCCCGGCGGGCCCTGACACCATCGTGGAGGTGCGCCACTGCTGGACCGAGATGGGCCAGGGCGTGCACACCGTGGCCCTGCAGGTGGCGGTGGAGGAACTCGGCGTGCGGCCCGACCAAGTGAGGGTCTACGTCGACACCAGCCGGGAGTTCGGCGCCGGGCAGACCACCGGCTCGCGGGGAACCCTGATGGGGGCCGGGTCGGTCGCCGACGCGTGCCGGGCGGCCAGGGACGGCGGCTGCCTCACCGGCGTCGACTACGAGGGCGAGTACCGGGTGGACTGGACCAACAAGCTCAGCGACGGCCTGGAGAACCCGGTGATCCACTCCACCTTCGGCTACGCAGCCCAGATGGTGATCGCCGACCCGAAGACCGGCAAGGTCGAGAAGGTGGTGGCCGCCCACGACGTGGGACGGGCCGTCAACCCGCTGCTGTGCGAGGGCCAGATCGAGGGCAGCGTCCACATGGGCCTGGGCTACGCACTGAGCGAGGACTTTCCCTGCGACACCGACGGCCGGCCCCGCTTCGACACCCTGAGAGCACTCGACATCATCCGGGCCAAGGACATGCCGCCGGTCGACGTGATCCTCGTCGAGGCACCCCAGCCCGACTCGCCCTACGGCATCAAGGGCGTGGGCGAGATCGGACTGGTGCCCACCGCCGGAGCGGTGGCCGAGGCCATGCGCCAGGTGGACGGCCAGTGGCGCAACCGCCTGCCCATCAACACCCATCAGCCGGTAGTCCCCCAACCGTGACCGGCACGGCCCCAGACCCCGGTAACGCCGCCGCGCCCTCGCAGGCGGCCGGAGGCGACAGCCAGACCACCCCGGGCATGGTGTGCGCCCACCACCACCTGTACTCCGCCCTGGCCCGGGGCATGCCCGCGCCGCCCCGCACCCCCACGGGATTCCTGGAGATCCTGGAGCTGATCTGGTGGCGCCTGGACCAGGCCCTCGACCTCGATGTCATCGAGTGGTCGGCGAAGCTCGGCGCGCTGGAAGCCCTGGAGTCGGGCACCACCGCCATCATCGACCATCACGAATCCCCCAACACCATCGAAGGGTCGCTGGACGTGATCGCCCGCGCCTGCGCCGAAGTCGGAGTGAGGGTCGACTGCGCCTACGGCGTGACCGACAGGCACGGACCGGCGGGCGCCCGAGCGGGCCTCGTCGAGAATGACCGGTTCCTTCGAGCCGGGGGAAGGGGCCATGTCGGCGTCCACGCCGCGTTCACCTGCTCCGACGAGACGCTGGAAACCGCCGCGGGACTGGCCGCCGACCACGGCACCGGAGTCCATATCCACGTGTCGGAGGGCACCGCGGATGTGGAGGCCGGGTACCGCTTGGAGCAGCTGGCCCGCGAAGACTGGCTGGTCGTCCACGCCGTGCACCTCGACCGCGACCTTCCGGGCACCATCGTGCACAACCCGCGCTCGAACATGAACAACCAGGTCGGCTACGCCCGGCCGGCGGGCCGGTCCAACCTGGTGGCTCTGGGAACCGACGGGATCGGCGCGGCCATGCTCGACGAGTTCCGGGTGGCCTACGTGCGTCACCGCGAAGACGACGTGACCGCCACCCCCGAGACGGCATGGAACTGGCTGGAAGCCGGTTGGCGACTGTTCCCCGAGGCCCTCGACGACACTGTGGTCTGGTCGTATGACCGCATGGACCCCTGGTCGCTGGCCTTCACCACCGGCGTCCGGGCCCTGGAAGTGACGGTCGGCGGCGAGACCGTGCTGCGCGACGGCCGGCCGACTCGGGTGGACGCCACCGAGATCAGAGCCAAGGCCGCCGAAGCAGCCGCCAGACTGTTCGCCAAGCTCGAACAGATGCCTTGAGGGCGTCCGCCAGAGGCGAAAGCGCCTCGCGCCGGGGCGAAGTGTCTCCCGCTCTTGTTCGCTGCGCTCACGGGCCGCTCGGGCCACGGCCTCGCCCGTATGAGCCGGGTAGGCTCGCCTATTCACTCGGCCTCTAGGCGGAAGAGCCGCATTAGGAGACGCCATGACCCAGCCCGTAGCCCTCTACATCCAGGACGCCCACACTCTCGCCGAATCGATGGATCTGTCCCGCTACGCCGAGGCCAAGGGCTTCGACGCCGTGTGGCAGGCCGACTCCCGGCTGGTGCGCGACGCCGTGGTCCCGATGGCCGCCATCGCGGCGGTCACCGACACGATCAAGGTGGGCAGCGGCGTGGTGGACTGCTGGACCCGCAACCCGGCCCGGCTGGCCTCCACCTTCTCCACCCTCGACGACCTGGCCCCGGGCCGCATCCTGCTCGGCATCGGAGCGTGGTGGGAGCCGCTGGCGTCGAAGGTGGGCGTGAGCCGGGTGCGGCCGTTGAAGGCGATGCGGGAGATCGTGGAGGCGTGCCGCGGCCTTCTCAACGATCAGACCGTCACCTTCCAAGGCGAGTTCGTGCAGTTCGACGGGGTGGAGCTCGACTACGTGCAGCAGGAGCGCCGGCCCAAGGACGTGCCCATCTACGTAGGCGCGACCGGCGCCAAGATGATGGCCCTCACCGGCGAGATCGCCGACGGCGTGGTGTTCAACTACCTGGTGTCTCCCCAGTACAACGCGCAGGCCATGGAGCACCTGGCCGAGGGCGCGGCCCGGGTGGGCCGCACCGTCGACGACCTGGACCGGCCCCAGCTGATCGTGTGCTCGATGGCGTCGGGCGACTCCGATGCCGAGCGGACCGAGGCTCTCGACGGCGGGCGCATGCTGATCACCCAGTACCTGGGCCAGCAGCCCCACATCATGAAGGCTTCAGGCGTATCGCAGTCGCTGCTCGACGAGGTCGGCTCGGTGCTGACCTGGCCGGCCACCCTCGAACAGGTCGAGGAAGCCTCGAAGCTGGTGCCCGACGAGGTGGTGCAGCTGCTCTGCGCGGCCGGCACCGCCGACGAGTGCCGGGCCAAGGTTCGCCACTACATCGACAACGGCTGCACCACGCCGATCCTGTACCCGCTGGGACCAGACGCCGAGATGATGATCGACGCCTTCGCCGACTGGGAGATCTGACGCCCGCGCCACTGACGATGGCACCTCTACCGCAGGCCCGCTCGCGAATTGGCAGCCCAGGAGGCCGTTTCGGGCGCCCACAGCTGCCAATTCCGTTCCGGGAACAACTGCAATGACCGATCTTCTCGTCCGCAACGCCCGGCTCGTGGCCGCCATGGACGCGCAGCGCACCGAAATCGCCGGGGGCTGGGTGGCTGTCACCGACGGGCTCGTGTCGGGGGTGGGTCCGGCCGGCTCCGAGCCCGCCGGCGCGACCCGCACCGTCGACGCCGCCGACTGCATGGTCACGCCGGGGCTCATCAACACCCACCACCACCTGTACCAGAACCTGACCCGAGCCTACGGCCCCGCCCTCGACGGCAGCCTGTTCGACTGGCTGCGCACGCTCTACCCGCTGTGGGCCCGGCTCGACGAGGAGGCGGCTCATGTGTCGGCCTGGGTGGGGCTGGCCGAGCTCGCCCTGAGCGGCTGCACCACCAGCACCGACCACCTCTACGTCCACCCGGTGGGCGGCGGCGACCTGATCTCGGCCGAGATCGCGGCCGCCACCGACCTGGGCGTGCGCTTCCACCCCACCCGGGGCTCGATGTCGCTCAGCGTCAAGGACGGCGGGCTGCCCCCCGACTCGACAGTGCAGACCGACGACGTGATCCTGGCCGATTCGGAGCGGCTGGTGGCTACCCACCACGACCCGTCCCCGGACGCCATGGTGCGGATCGCCCTAGCGCCGTGCTCGCCGTTCTCGGTGTCCACCGAACTGATGACGGCCACCGCGGAACTGGCCGAGCGCCTCGACGTGCGGCTGCACACCCACCTGGCTGAGGACGTAAGCGAGAACGACTTCTGCCTGGAGATGTTCGGCATGCGTCCGGTGGACTATTTCGAGGACTGCGGATGGGGCACCGACCGGTCCTGGATCGCCCACTGCGTGCAGCCCGACCCCGCCGAGATCTCCCGGCTGGGACGCTGGGGCACCGGTGTGGCCCACTGCCCTAGCTCCAACATGATCCTGGGCGCGGGGATGGCGCCGGTGCGGGAACTGCGGGCCGCGGGGGTGCCGGTGGGCCTCGGAGTCGACGGCTCGGCGTCGGCCGATTCGGGTTCGATGTGGACCGAGGCCCGCAACGCCATGCTCATGGCCCGCCTGCGGGACGGCCAGGCCGGACGCGGGAGCCTGTTCACCGCCCGCGAGGCCCTGGAGATGGCCACTCTCGGCGGCGCCTCGTGCCTGGGACGATCCGGCGAGATCGGCGAGCTGACGGTGGGCGCCTGCGGCGACATCGCAGTGTGGCGTCTCGACGGCATCGCCTTCGCTGGGGCCTGGTCCGACCCGATCGAGGCCTGGCTGCGCTGCGGCCCGGTGTCGGCCCATTACACCATCGTCGCCGGCCGCCTGGTAGTGGAGGACGGCGAACTTCGAGCCTCAGGCACCGAGCAGATGCTCCAAGACCACCGCCGCATCGCGCTCACCATGCAGTCTATTGCATGAAATATATCCAACGTAGTGTAAGGACAATAGACGCTTGTGGAGTGCGGCTGGGGCGGCGCCGGCGTCATCCAACTGGTGCTGCGTCTGCCAGTGCCAGTGCCGCCCCACCGCCGGGGTACATCATACATGCCCATCTGCTGATTGCAAGGATTCTGCATAAGAACATCCAGTCTCATTACAAGCAGGGTCATCTTCCGTACGCAGGATCCAATCATCCCCGCGCGATCCGGTGGGAGCTAGTAGTAACTTGCCGGCACCTCACCACTCACAGGGGGACAGCACGGCATGGGTGACAATCCGGCACGGGAGGAGATGGATTGGGCGCTCTACGGGCGCGGCGTCCGCGAGTTGGCCCACATGATCGCCGATGACGGGTACCGGCCCGACATGATCCTGGCCATCGCCCGCGGCGGGCTGTTCTGTGCCGGGTCGCTGGGCTATGCGCTGTCGGTGAAGAACGTCTACGTGATGAACTGCGAGTACTACACCGGCGTGGGCGAGCGCCTGGAGGTCCCGGTGGTGCTGCCTCCCCAACTCGACCTGGTCGACCACCGCCAGTCCAGGATCCTGATCGCCGACGATGTTGCCGACACCGGCCACACCCTCAAGCTGGTGCGCGACTACTGCCTCGGCGAGGTCGCCGAGGTGCGCTCGGCGGTGCTCTACGAGAAGTCGCATTCGCTGGTGAAGTGCGACTACGTGTGGAGGCGCACCGACCTGTGGATCAACTTCCCGTGGTCCACCTTGCCGCCGGTGGTCGACCTGGCCGAGGTGGGCTTCCAAGTGCTCGACGCCTGAGAGCAGGGGCTGACAGCCGGCGGGCACGTGAGCTCCGAGACCAAGAGGCGGGTAGAGGCCGTGATCGCGGAGACCGGCTACCGCCCCCATGCCGCGGCCCGATCGCTCGCCTCGAACAGCACCGGCGTCATCGGGCTCGTGATACCCAGCGCGGCCGGGGCCCTGTTCGACGACCCCTACTTCGGCCGGCTCATCCTGGGGATCAGCAGCGCTACCAACGAAGTCGACATGACGCTGGCCCTGTTCCTGTTCGGCGACGGTCCCGACGAGAGCTCGATCATCTCGCGGGTCGTCACGCCCGGCCTCGTCGACGGCGTGATCGTGACCGCCACCACCAGAGGCGACCCCCTGATCGACTACATGCAGGGCACCAACATGCCCTTCGTGGTGGTCGGGCGGCCAGACAGCGCCAGCTCCACGTTCTGCGTCGACGTCGACAACCGCGCCGGCGCCCGCACTGCGGCCCTGCACCTCGCCGCGCTCGGGCGTAGCCGGCCGGCGCTGATCGCAGCGCCGTCGAACGCCTCGGCAGGCATCGACCGCCGCAACGGCTTCCTCGAAGGTCTGGCAGAAGCAGGCCTCAGCGTCGAGGATCGCATCCAGGAGGGCGACTGGTCACAGGAATCCGGCCGCACCGCGATGGCCCGGCTGCTGGCCGGACAACCGGACTCGGTGTTCGTCTCCTCGGACCGGATGGCTGTCGGCGCGCTCCGGGCGGTCAGCGAGGCCAGCCTGGACTGCCCACGCGACATCTCAGTGGTCTCGTTCGACGGCATCGTGCCGCCGGACCTCACGGCCCCTCGGCTGACCTCGGTGGTCCAGCCCGTGACCGAGGTCGGCGAGCGGGCTGTGCGCCTGCTCACGACCGTGATCGCCGGCGCCTCCACGCCTGAGCACGTGGTGTTCCCGACCGAGTTGGTCGTGCGCGAGTCCTGCGGCTCCATCCCGACTGCGGCCGCGGAGGCGTGATGCCCGCCGCAGTTCCCCGATCTTCCATTGCGTCGCAAGACGTCATACAACAACAGGAGGAGACAACAACAATGCTTGAATCAACGATCGGCCGGCTGCTCACCGTGCTGCTGGCCATATGCCTTGTGGCTGTGGCCTGCGGCGACGACGAACCGGCTAGTGGTCCGTCGCTGAATTGGTCGGGGCGTCTGTAGCCATTTCAAGCTGGGGCTAGAGCCCTCCGCGCTGCCCTAGCCATTTCGACGACATACCACTAGCCCCGCCGTAGTTGACACCGCGGCAGTGGACCAGGCCGAAGCTGAGGCCGCTGCGGCCCAGGCGATGGCCGACGAGGCCGCTGCAGAGGCCGCAGCCGCAGAGGCCGCAGCCGCGACACCAGCCGGGCCCTCTTCGCCCGTACCGGTGCCATAGCTCGGATCGACGTAGCGGTCCACCCAGCGGCCCTTCACCCGAGCTAGCCGCCCCACTCCTCGACGGCGTCGGCCAGGCACTCGACTCCCTCGATCAGGAGGTCGGCCGCGGTGGCCGGCGAGATGCGCACGAACCGGCCCGAGCCGGGACCGAAGGCGTCGCCCGGCACCACCGCCATGCGCTTGTCGGTCAGCAGCCGGCGCACGAAGTCGGAGCCCCTACTGCCGCTGCTCACGTCGATCATCAGGCAGATGACGCGCCGCGGTCGACCCAGCGGTCGACGTCTGAGACGAACGTCGCCGCGTGGCGCGGTCAGGCTCATGTGTTCAAACCCGATTCGGCCCCGCCAAGAGGGCATTCCCGCGGACGCGGCAGCCCCCAACCAAGCCCCCTACTGAAATACCTGGGACAGGACGAAGCCCCCTTCGGAGCGCCACGCCCTGCCGCGGTCCTCCTGCCCCACTCTCTCCAGCCGACGCGCGTCCCGCCCCAGCGACGGTTCGGGGCGAGTGGCCCCGGAGCCAGGCCGACCGGTACGGGTGCGGTGTCGGGCTCGTCGGCCGCCAGATGCACTCGCTCGCGCTGGGCGGTGGCGAGAGCCTGAAGCGCGGCCGTGGTCTTGCCGGTCTGGCGTGGTCCGAAGACCGCGATGAGCCGCTAGGGAGCCTCCTCGATCCGCTCGACCAGCGTCACCACCTGGCGACGGCGAAGTCCTTGCACGTTGCACAACTCTATCCCCCGGTGTTCCTGAGTAGAATTACTCAGGAGCGCAGGGCAACTAGCGGTGCAAGGGCGAGGCCGGTGCTTGGGAGGCGGCTAGGCGACCTGCCAGGTGGGGCGAGAGCGCAGCAGCTTGTGGAGGTCGCCCGGTCCGGCCTTCGACTGGGAGGCGGCTATCTGGGAGGTGACGGCCGAGCCGTACTCCGAGCGCTCGACGGCCCGGAAGACGCCGATCGGGGTGGGCACGTCGTTGGTGTTGGCCAGGCGGCTCAGCGCGAACGCCACCGACGGATCGGGGTCGGCCTCGTCGTGCACCACGAGGGCGTCCATTCCCACGTCGGCCACGGTCACCACCCGAGCCCGGCCGCCGTCCATCACCACGCCAAGCTCGCCGTCGGCTCCGAAGCGCACCGGCTCGCCGTGGCGCAGGTCGATAAGCATCGAGTCGCGGGCGTCGCGCTTGGTGAGGGCCGCGAAGGCGCCGTCGTTGAACACGTTGCAGTTCTGGAAGACCTCCACGAACGCCGCTCCCGGATGGTCGTGGGCCCGCCGGAACATCTCCTGCATGTGGCCACGGTCCATGTCATGGGTGCGGGCCACGAACGACGCCTCGGCCCCGAGCGCCAGCGAGATCGCGTTGAAGGGCTGCTCGACCGAGCCGTGCGGGGTGGACTTGGTGACCTTGCCCCGCTCGCTGGTGGGCGAGTACTGGCCCTTGGTCAGCCCGTAGATCTGGTTGTTGAACAGCAGGATGTTCAGGTTCACGTTGCGGCGCAGCGCGTGGATCAGGTGGTTGCCCCCGATCGACATCATGTCGCCGTCGCCGCCCACCACCCAGACGTGCAGGTCGCCCCGGGCCATGGCCAGGCCGGTGGCCACCGCCGGCGAGCGCCCGTGGATGGCGTGCAGGCCGTAGGTGTTCATGTAGTACGGGAACCGGGCAGCGCAGCCGATCCCCGACACGAACACCGTGTCCTCGCGCCGCACCTCCAGCTCGGGCATCAGCAGCTGCACCGCGGTGAGGATCGAATAGTCGCCGCAGCCCGGGCACCAGCGGACCTCCTGGTCGGTGGTCCAGTCCTTGCGGGTCGTCACCGGCACGTCGGTCATCGTTGCCCTCCGGTCGCCCCGATCGCCTCCCCGATCGCCTCCACCAGCTCCGCCGCGGTGAAGGGCTGACCCGAGACCTTGGTCACCGACTTGGCGTCGACGAGATACTCGGCCCGCAGCATCCGGCAGAGCTGCCCGGTGTTCATCTCGGGCACCACGACCCGCTCGAACGACCGCAGCAGGTCCCCGAGGTTGGCGGGCAGCGGGTTCAGGTGGCGCAGGTGGATGTGGGCCAGACGGCGGCCGGCCGACTCGATCCGGCGGCGGGCCGAGGTGATGGCGCCCCACGTCGAGCCCCAGCTGACCACGGCGACCGACGCGTCCGGGTCGCCGACGATCTCCGCGGCCGGGATGTGGTGGGCGATCAGGGCGATCCGCTCGGCCCGCAACCGCACCATGGCCTGGTGGTTGTCGGGCTCGTAGCTGATGTTGCCGCTGCCGTCCTCCTTCTCGATCCCGCCGATGCGGTGCATGAGTCCCGGAGTGCCGGGGATGGCCCACGGGCGCACCAGCCGCTCGTCGCGGCGGAAGGGCCAGAAGACGGACTCGCCCTCGTCGTTCACGTGGTTGGGCTTGGAGGCGAAGTTGACGGCGATGGAACCGAGCTGCTCGACGTCGGGGATGCGCCACGGCTCGCTGCTGTTGGCCAGGTAGCCGTCCGAGAGCAGGATCACCGGCGTGCGATGCTCGACGGCCAGGCGCACCGCCTCGATGGCCGTGAAGAAGCAGTCCGAGGGGCTCTGGGCTGCCACTATGGGCAGGGGCGCCTCGCCGTGGCGGCCGTACATGGCCATGAGCAGGTCGGCCGCTTCGGTCTTGGTCGGCAGGCCGGTCGACGGCCCGCCCCGCTGGATGTCGATGACCACCAGCGGAACCTCCAGGCTCACGGCCAGGCCCACGGTCTCGGCCTTGAGGGCCATGCCGGGACCCGAGGTGGTGGTGACGCCGATGTGGCCGCCGTAGGCCGCGCCGAGGGCCGCGCCCACCGCGCCGATCTCGTCCTCGGCCTGGAGGGTGCGGACCCCGAAGTTCTTGTGCCGGGCCAACTCGTGCAGGACGTCGCTGGCCGGCGTGATCGGGTAGGACCCCAGGAACAGCGGTATTCCGGCCTGCTGGGAGGCGACGATGAGCCCCCACGACAGGGCGGTGTTGCCGTTGATGTTGGTGTAGGTGCCCGGCTCGAGTTCCGCGGGGTTGACCATCAGACGGCTGGCGCCCAGCTCGGCGGTCTCGCCGAAGGCGTGGCCCGCGGCGAAGGCGGCCTTGTTGGCTGCGATCACCGTGTCGCGTCCCGCGAACTTGCCGTCGATCCAGTCGACGGTGGGCTTGACCGGGCGCGAGTACAGCCACGACACCAGTCCGAGGGCGAAGAAGTTCTTGGACCGCTCGGCGTCGCGGGGCTTGACGCCCAGGTCCTGGCAAGCCCGCTTGGTGAGGTCGGTCATCGGGGCGGTGACCACCGTGTAGCCGTCGAGGCTGCCGTCTTCGAGCGGGTTGGACTCGTATCCGGCCTTGGCCAGGTTGCGCTCGTTGAAGGCGTCGGCGTTGACGATCACGGTCCCGCCCGGCTTGAGCAGATGCAGGTCGGACTGCAGCGCGGCCGGGTTCATGGCCACCAGCACCGTCGGGGCGTCGCCGGGAGTGGTGATGTCGTGGTCGGAGATGTGGACCTGGAACGACGAGACGCCGGCCAGCGTGCCGGCCGGGGCCCTGATCTCCGCCGGGAACTCGGGCAGGGTGGCCAGATCGTTGCCGAAAAGGGCGCTGGCCGAGGTGAAACGGTCGCCGGTGAGCTGCATTCCGTCGCCGGAGTCGCCCGCGAAACGAAGAACGATCCCATCGGTCCTACGGACCTCTTGGGCCCGTGCCGCAGTATCGGTCACTGATGCTCCTTTGCACCCGCTGTGCGGCAGCGGACGGTGTGACCCGCGGTCGAGACCCACCATCTCCGTCCCGCAGGTGCAACCCTAGCCTGTATACCGTCGGTGCCCACGGTATTCAGCCCGTTCATTTGCAGGTAGCTCAAGAACCCCGGGAAGCCCGGGGCGGTTCAGCAACGGTGGCCTGACTGTGCAGTGCACTTGTGCCTGCGATTTCTTGAAGTGGGTGCCCGTGCGAGACTCTATGTGGCACCCGTGCAAAACGCGAAGCAGTGCTAGCGTGCCGGAATCGACTCAGCTGGCCGGTGCCGCGGTCGGCGCAACAGCCAGAACCCACCCGACCGCAACCAGGATGAAGAGCCAGACCCGAGTGGCTGCGCCACACCGGAGAGAGCTAGCTACCCCCTCCCGAACGCAGTGCAACAGAGGCAGCAAACCTGGTCACGGCGCCGGGGGCTACTACTCGCTCGATTTAGACGCAACATTCAGTATTAGACATCTACCTGAAGAGGCGCTGATACTGGACGCAGGTGTTTCTCAGTGACGGGGCAGGGGAGGACTATGCCGGCCGCGGGCCCCGGCAGATCTCGACGAGCCTCTCGACATGGGCACCGCAGGACCCACGCGGCGGCGCGGCACATGGGCGATGGCTGAGGACCCGTCCCGGCGCGCCGAAGTGTCAACTGTGCACTGTGAACGCCTTGCGCCTGTCCCGGCCGAAGCGGAATATCGAGAAGTCCGCATCCAGCGAGATCGCCTCGTGCACACCGAGGCGCTGCATGATCGACCAACTCGTGCGGTCCACGATCGAGAAGGCTTGATCCGCGAAGTCCTCCCCGATTCGAGCAGCAGCCTCGAGATCGGCGACGATTGCAGGCTCGATGCGGGCGACGCCTGTGCGCACCCCGTTGACCAGCCTCTCGGCGGCATCTGTTCCCAGGCGCCGCGCCATCAAGAACCACGTCTCGACTAGTGCTGTGTCGTCGAAATGGCTAGGGCAGCACAGCAGGACCGAGACCCTGCTTGGGAGCGCTCCGGACGCCCCGATCATTTCAGCGACGGACCACTAGGACGTGGTCGCTGGTGAGCAGGCTGCCCGCGAACTCCTCCAGACGTCGCGCCGCTCGCTGGTGCCCGGCATCGTCGATGTCAGCGGCGGCGTACCAGGCCGACGTGTCGACGAATACGGTCACCGCCGGTCTCGCCGGACTGCTGCGATTGCCTCTTCGGTGGCCGCTCGACTTTCGGACGCGATGTCGCTTCCGCCTGAGCGGCCGATGCCGATGACGGCCGAGACGTCCGCAAAGGCTCCCCCGCGCCTGAGGTCCTGATCGACCAACCGCCTGATGTACTCCGCCATGGAGATCCCCAGCGACGCCGCCTTCGACCTCGCCTGCGCATGCTGCTCCGCTTCGAGCGCGATCTGTGTGCGCATAATGCTACATCATAACATCAAGTCAGCTGGATAGACCGGCGGCGATATGCCGTTCCAACCGAACACACGGCCAGGAGCGACGACGCACCCCCCTCGACCAGCGCCAGGATCAGGCCACGGTGACGGACGTGTCCAGGTACACGTCCTGGATGGCGTTGAGCAGTTCGACGCCGGAGGCCATGGGCCGCTGGAAGGCCTTGCGGCCCGAGATCAGCCCGGTGCCGCCGGCCCGCTTGTTGATCACCGCGGTGGCGACCGCCTCGGCCAGATCGCTCGCGCCCGACGAAGCCCCGCCGCTGTTGATGAGCCCGATCCGGCCCATGTAGCAGTTGGCCACCTGGTAGCGGCACAGGTCGATGGGATGGTCGCTGGTGAGCTGGTCGTAGACGAGGTCATGGGTCTTGCCGAAGCCCACGGCCCGGTAGCCGCCGTTGTTGGTGGGCAGCTTCTGCTTGATGATGTCGGCCTCGATGGTGACGCCCATGTGGTTGGCCTGACCGGTCAGGTCGGCGGCCGCGTGGTAGTCGGTGCCGTCCACCTTGAAGGCCGAGTTGCGCAGGTAGCACCACAGCACGGTGAACATGCCCAGCTCGTGGGCGGCCGCGAAGGCCTCGGAGACCTCTCCGATCTGGCGCCGGGCGTTCTCGGATCCGAAGTAGACGGTGGCGCCCACGCCGGCCGCGCCGAGATCCCAGGCCTGCTCCACCGAGCCGAACATCACCTGGTCGTACGACTCGGGATGGCTCAGCAACTCGTTGTGGTTGAGCTTGACGATGAACGGTATGCGATGGGCGTAGCGGCGCGACGCCATGCCCAGCACGCCGAAGGTGGTGGCCACCGCGTTGCAGCCTCCCTCGATCCCGAGCTCCACGATGTTCATCGGGTCGAAGTAGGCCGGGTTGGGCGCGAACGAGGCCGCGCCCGAGTGCTCGATGCCCTGGTCGACCGGCAGTATCGACACGTAGCCGGTGCCGGCCAGCCGGCCGCTGCCGAACAGCGACTGGATGCTGCGCAGCACCTGGGGCGAGCGGTCGCTGGTGGCGAGAACCCGGTCCACGAAGTCGGGGCCGGGAAGGGTCAGCGACTCCCGCTCGAAGGTCTTGCACTCATGATCGAGCAGCGACTCGGCGTCGTCACCGAGCAATGTGTGAATGTCCACGGAAAGCTCCTGATGGGGTGGTCCGAGGCGACCGCCGGTCGGCAAGCCAGGCGACCCGCGCCCGCCTGCCGCCACGGTAGCGCCCCAACCCATCAGCGAGCGCGGACCCGCCCAGAGGCCGAGCGGGCAGGCGGCACTCGTGAACACCTCGGCGAGGCATCCAGCGAGGCCGTGGCCCGAGCGGCCCGTGAGCGCAGCGAACAAGAGCGGGAACACGGCGCTGCATCGCGGGCCCCATCACCTACTAGCGGACCCGCGACGGTGGACCACCGGCGGGGCTCGAAAGAGTTGCGCTAGCGTCGTTGCCAACATCCCAGGGGGACAAGCGATGCGGCTTACCGACGAGCAACTCCGGGAGTTCGACGAGGCCGGCTACCTGTTCCTTCCCGGTGTCTTCTCGGCCGCGGAAGCCGCTCTGCTGCGCCGCGAGGCTGACATCTGCTTCGCCATGCGGCGCGAGGAGGTGTGGCGCGAGGACAACGGCGCACCCCGCAGTGCCTTCGCCGCCCACCGCTACAACGAGGCCTACCGCCGTATCGCCGCGCACCCCCGGCTCCTCGAGCCGGTGATGCAGATCCTCGACGGCCAGGTGTACATGCACCAGTTCAAGATCAACGCCAAGGCGGCCTTTGACGGTGCGGTGTGGCAGTGGCACCAGGACTACGGCACCTGGCAGCGCGACGACGACATGCCCGAGCCCCGCGCCATGAACATCGCGGTCTTCCTCGACGACGTGACTGCGGCCAACGGGCCGCTGCTCCTCATTCCGGGCAGCCACAAGCTCGGCGTGCTGGAGGCCGGCCACGACCTGGAGACCACTACCTATCCGCTCTGGTGCCTGGAACGTGAGACAGTTCGCGACCTGGCCGAGAGGGGCGGCGTGGTCGCGCCGACGGGCACGGCCGGCTGCGTGCTGATGTTCCACTCCAACATGGCGCACGCCAGCCCGCCCAACATCAGCCCTTTGAGCCGGGTGATCGTCTACCTGAGCCTGTGTGAGGTCTCGAACCACATCCGCAGGTTCCAACGGGCGGAGTGGCGAGCCCTGCGCGACTTCGCGCCGATCGAGCCGTTGGCCGACGACTGCCTCGAGGAACTGATACGACTCCAGGACTCGACTCCGGATCAGTCCGCACGCGACCACAGTCTGGATCCACAGCATGAACCTCTTCCGGCTACTGCAGGAGCGCGTCGCTGAAGGCCGCCCCGTCACCGCCGGCCTGATCGGAGCCGGCAAGTTCGGCTCGATGTTCCTGGCCCAGGCCAGGACCACCCCGGGCCTCTGCGTGACGGCCATCGCCGATCTCGATCCCGACCGGGCCCGCGCCGCCCTGGCCGCGACCGGCTGGCCCGATGAGGCCTGCTGCGCTCCGTCGCCGGCTGCCGCGCTGGAGCACGGCACGGTCCACATGACCGACGATGCCTTCGAGCTGATCGCCGCCGACGGTGTGGAGGTGGTGGTCGACGCGACCGGCAACCCCCCGGCCGGGCTGGCCCACGCCCGGGCCGCTGTCGCCAGCGGCAAGCACATCGTCATGGCCAACGTCGAAGCCGACGTCCTGGCCGGGCCTCTGCTGGCTGAGGAGGCGCGCCGGGCCGGGCTGGTCTACTCGATGGCCTACGGCGACCAGCCCGCGCTGATCTGCGAGATGTTCGACTGGGCCCAAGCCTCCGGCCTCGGTGTGGTCGCGGCGGGCAAGGGCACCAAGTACCTACCGAGCTACCACGATTCCACGCCCGAGACAGTCTGGGATGGCTACGGCATCTCGCCCGAGCAAGCCGCCGAGGGCGGCATGAACCCACAGATGTTCAACTCATTCCTCGACGGCACGAAGTCAGCGATCGAGATGGCCGCGGTGTCCAACGCCACCGGCCTGACGCCGGCGCCGGGCGGACTCGGATTCCCGCCGGCCGGCACGGACCGGCTCGCCGAGGTCCTGCGACCGCGTGCCGAGGGCGGCACGCTGCACCACAAGGGCCAGGTGGAGGTGGTCTCGTCGCTCCATCGGAACGGCGAGCCGGTCGAATGCGACCTGCGCTGGGGCGTCTACGTGGTCTTCGAGGCGCCCAGCGACTACACGGCGCGCTGTTTCGCCGAGTACGGCCTCATTATCGACCGCAGCGGCCGCTACAGCGCGACCTACAAGCCCTACCACCTGATCGGCCTGGAGGTTGGCGTGTCAGTCTTGAGCGCGGCCCTGCGGGGCGAACCGACCGGGACGCCCACCGGGTTCCGCGGCGATGCAGTAGCGGTGGCCAAGCGGCCCCTCACCGCCGGCGAGAGCCTCGACGGCGAGGGGGGCTTCACTGTCTGGGGCCGGCTCATGCCGGCGGGCGACAGCGTGGCCATGGGGGCCCTGCCCATCGGTCTCGCCCACAACGTGCCTCTGGTCAACGACGTGTCCAAGGGCCAGGTCATCACGTGGGCCGACGTGAAGGTCGACGAGACCAGCGACGCAGTGAGGATCCGCCGCGACATGGAGGCGCGCTTCGTCCCGGCGTGAGCCGCCGTCTGATCAGCTGAGGGCGCGGACCCGTTGGGACACGTCGGCCAGCCGCGGGTCGTGGGACTCGACCCAGCGGAACAGCTCCCGGGCCCTCGGGGAACGGCCGGCCCGCTCGTAGAGGTCGGCGAGGGCGTAGGCCCGCCGCAAGTGGTGGGCCCGGGGTCGCGACGGCAGGCGCCAGCCCTGCTCCAGCACCCGGATGGCCGCCGGCAGCTCTCCCCTGTCGGCCTTGGCTCCGGCCAGCACGAGGCGCCCCTCGGTCACCAGTTCGGCCGACGGAGACGCCGCGCCGAGCTCCTTCCAGAGCTCCTCTACGTCAGCCCAGCGTCCCAGGGCGCGGTGGCAGTCGGCCAGGACCGGATGCTGCTCCACCGAGCCACTCAGCTCGCGGAAGTACTCGAGTTCGGCTACGGCGACGTTGAACCGGCCCAACCGGTACAGCACCAGGCCGTAGAGCTCCCGCACATCGGCGACGTCGGGCGCGTCGCGAGCCAGCCGGGTGAGCAGCGGGAGGGCCTCCTTGAATCGCTCGGCGCGGAAGGCCTTGGCCGCAGCCTCGAAGCGCCGCACCGCGCTCTTGCCGCGTTCGGGGCCCAGAGCCCGCACCAACTCGACGTGAGGATCCATTGCGGGGTGCGGGACCGGCGGCAGCGGCACTCGCTGGCGCGGCTTGCCCCGGCCGGGCCCCGACCGCGAGCGACCCGACCTGTCGCTCTTCCGCACCATGGGCGGAGCCTACCTGTGCCCCAATCCCAGGCGTCCGCCCGCGAATTGGCAGCACAATGCACGCCATCCGTGCACAACGCTGCCAATTCGGCAGCCAATCCCGTCCACGGCGCGAACTGGCAGCACAATGCACGCCATCCGTGCACAACGCTGCCAATTCGGCGGTCAATCCCGTCCACAGCGCGAATTGGCAGCAGAACGCACGCCATCCGTGCACAACGCTGCCAATTCGGCAGCCAATCCCGTCCACGGCGCGAATTGGCAGCACAATGCACGCCATCCGTGCACAACGCTGCCAATTCCGCCGGGAACAGCACCTGAGAATGCCAGAAGGCCCCGTGGTCGGCGGGGCCTTCTGGTCGGCGAAATCCGGCGGCGTCCTACTCTCCCAGGGCGTCTCCACCCAAGTACCATCGGCGCTGGCGGGCTTAACTTCCGTGTTCGGAATGGGAACGGGTGTGACCCCGCCGCTATCGCCACCGAAACCTGTTGTCGTACGGGCGAACCCTGAGGCAGGGATCGCCTCTTGACGAACTCCATAGCGAGCACGAGCACCGAGCGCTCGATGCGAAATTGAACCAAGCCCTCGGCCGATTAGTACCGGTCAGCTGAACACGTCGCCGTGCTTACACTTCCGGCCTATCAACGTGGTGTTCTGCCACGGGCCTTACCCGGTTACCCGGTGAGAGACCTCATCTTGAAACAGGCTTCCCGCTTAGATGCTTTCAGCGGTTATCCCTTCCGCAGGTCGCCAACCAGCCATGCTCCTGGCGGAACAACTGGCACACGAGAGCTGCGTCCGTCCCGGTCCTCTCGTACTAGGGACAGCTTTCCTCAAGTCTCTTCCGGCTGCAGAGGATAGGGACCGAACTGTCTCACGACGTTCTAAACCCAGCTCGCGTACCGCTTTAATGGGCGAACAGCCCAACCCTTGGGACCTGCTTCAGCCCCAGGATGCGATGAGCCGACATCGAGGTGCCAAACCTTCCCGTCGATATGGACTCTTGGGGAAGATGAGCCTGTTATCCCCGGCGTACCTTTTATCCGTTGAGCGACGGCGCTTCCACACGCAACCGCCGGATCACTATGCCCTGCTTTCGCACCTGCTCGACATGTACGTCTCGCAGTCAAGCTCCCTTGTGTCATTGCACTCAACGCCTGATGGCCGACCAGGCTGAGGGAACCTTTGGGCGCCTCCGTTACCTTTTAGGAGGCGACCGCCCCAGTCAAACTACCCATCTGGCACTGTTCCTAATCCGGATTACGGACCTAGGTTAGATTCCCAGCATAGGAAGGGTGGTATTTCAAGGATGACTCCACGACAGCTGGCGCTCTCGCTTCCAAGTCTCCCACCTATCCTACACAACCTATACCAAAAACCAATACCAGACTGTAGTAAAGGTGCACGGGGTCTTTCCGTCCTTCTGCAGCTAACGAGCATCTTTACTCGTACTTCAATTTCGCTGGGTCTATGGTTGAGACAGTAGGGAAGTCGTTACGCCATTCGTGCAGGTCGGAACTTACCCGACAAGGAATTTCGCTACCTTAGGACCGTTATAGTTACGGCCGCCGTTTACTGGGGCTTAGGTTCAAAGCTTCGCCCGGAGGCTAACCTTTCCCCGTAACCTTCCAGCACCGGGCAGGCGTCACAGCGTATACATCGCCTTGCGGCTTCGCACGCTGCTGTGTTTTTAGTAAACAGTCGCTTCCCCCTGGTCTGTGCCACTCCTTCAAGCTCGGGCCGCTAAGGGCCGTCACCCTATTGGAGTCGTCCTTCTCCCGAGGTTACGGACGCAATTTGCCGAGTTCCTTAACCATAGTTCACCCAATCACCTTGGTATTCTCTACCTGTCCACCTGAGTTGGTTTGGGGTACGGGCACCGAGTGAGCTCGCTAGCGGCTTTTCTCGACAGCATAGGATCAGTGACTTCACCTGTGGCGGTTCGGCATCACGTCTCAGAGTTCATGAGGCCCGGACTTGCCTGGTCCTCCTCCTACACGCTTACCCCAGGACAACCATCGCCTGGGCTCACCTACCTTACTGTGTCCCCGCATTGCTTGCAGCCACGAGATGGGTCGATTCGACCTATTGCCCCTTCGTGGGGCGCCAGGCATCCTCTTAGCAATCTCGCTTTTGCATGGGCGCGCACTTGGTGGTACCGGAATATCAACCGGTTGTGCATCGACTACGCCTGTCGGCCTCGCCTTAGCTCCCGACTTACCCTGGGAGGATTAGCCTTCCCCAGGAACCCTTGGACTTCCGGTGGAGGGGTTTCTCACCCCTCTTTCGCTACTCATACCTGCATTCGCACTCGACCACGGTCCACGCCGGTTCACACCGGCGCTTCACACCAAGATCGACGCTCCGCTACCATGCCTGTTTACACAGACATCCGCAGTTTCGGCTCTGTACTTAAGCCCCGTTACATTGTCCGCGCAGGGCCACTCGACCAGTGAGCTGTTACGCACTCTTTCAAGGGTGGCTGCTTCTAAGCCAACCTCCTGGCTGTCTGGGCAATCCCACATCGTTTACCACTTAGTACAGAATTAGGGGCCTTAACTGGCGGTCTGGGCTGTTTCCCTTTTGTCCATCGAAGCTCATCCCCCGAGGACTCACTGCCGCACTCTGGAGCCGTGGCATTCGGAGTTTGGTTGGGGTCAGTAACCTTGTGGGGCCCCTAGCCCATCCAGTGCTCTACCTCCACGGCTGAACATGCGACGCTGCACCTAAATACATTTCGCGGAGAACCAGCTATCACCGAGTTTGATTGGCCTTTCACCCCTAACCACAGGTCATCCCCTCCGTTTTCAACCGAAGTGGGTTCGCGCCTCCACGGGGTCTTACCCCCGCTTCACACTGCCCATGGCTAGATCACTCGGCTTCGGGTCTACAGCATGCGACTGAACGCCCTGTTCAGACTCGCTTTCGCTCCGGCTTCCCCTCACGGGTTAACCTCGCCACACACCGTAACTCGCAGGCTCATTCTTCAAAAGGCACGCCATCGTGACCCCCGACGCACAAGGCGACGGAGGCGACACTCTGACTGCTTGTAAACCAACGGTTTCAGGTACTATTTCACTCCCCTCCCGGGGTGCTTTTCACCTTTCCCTCACGGTACTAGTTCACTATCGGTCACTGACGTATACTTAGCCTTACGAGGTGGTCCTCGCAGATTCACGCCGGCTTTCCCGGATCCGGCGCTACTCGGGAGACACGATCAGAGGACAGATGAGTTTCGTGTACGGGGCCATTACCCTCTGTGGCTCGCCTTTCCAGAGCGATTCCACTACCCACTGTCTTTGTAACTCTGCGGGAGATCTGGCGCTCTCCCAATCGGTTCCCACAACCCCCAGGTGGCAACGCCGCCAGGCTTTCCACCACCTGAGTTTAGGCTCTTCCCGTTTCGCTCGCCGCTACTCAGGGAGTCGCTGTTGCTTTCTTTTCCTCGGGTTACTTAGATGTTTCAGTTCACCCGGTTCCCTCTAGCCGCCCTATGTGTTCAGACGGCAGTGACACTCCATTACGAGTGTCGGGTTTCCCCATTCGGTCATCCGCGGATCGAAGCTTAGTCGGCAGCTCCCCGCGGCTTATCGCAGCCTCTCACGACCTTCATCGGTAGTCAGTGCCAAGGCATCCACCGTTGGCTCTTAGTAGCTTGGGTTTCATTTTCATTGCATCTCGCGAAAGATGCTCGTGCTCGCTATGCAATTCTCAAGAGGCGATCCGCTGGCGATGAATCTGATCGAGTTCAGCGCGCCAAGAGGAGCAGTGCCATGACCACTTCCTCAAAACGGAAGAGACGGACCAGCGAGTGCCTTAACTGGAAGCACTCAACTGACAGCCGGCCTGAGCAGCCAGCTGGCCGTTGAGATCATGCTCCTTAGAAAGGAGGTGATCCAGCCGCACCTTCCGGTACGGCTACCTTGTTACGACTTCACCCCAATCGCCAACCCCACCTTCGGCAGCTCCTTCCCCGAGGGGTTAGGCCACTGACTTCGGGTGTTGCCGACTTTCGTGGTGTGACGGGCGGTGTGTACAAGGCCCGGGAACGTATTCACCCCGGCATTGCTGATCCGGGATTACTAGCGACTCCGACTTCATGGAGTCGAGTTGCAGACTCCAATCCGAACTGAGACCGGCTTTATGGGATTCGCTCAACCTCACGGTATAGCAGCCCTTTGTACCGGCCATTGTAGCATGTTTGCAGCCCTGGGCATAAGGGGCATGATGACTTGACGTCATCCCCACCTTCCTCCGAGTTGACCCCGGCAGTCTCCTACAAGTCCCCACCGTTACGTGCTGGCAATATAGGACAAGGGTTGCGCTCGTTGCGGGACTTAACCCAACATCTCACGACACGAGCTGACGACAGCCATGCACCACCTGTGCACAGCCCCGAAGGACACCATATCTCTATGGCTTTTCCGTGCATGTCAAACCCAGGTAAGGTTCTTCGCGTTGCCTCGAATTAAGCAACATGCTCCGCCGCTTGTGCGGGCCCCCGTCAATTCCTTTGAGTTTTAGCCTTGCGGCCGTACTCCCCAGGCGGGGCACTTAATGCGTTAGCTACGGCACGGAACCCGTTAAGTAGGCCCCACACCTAGTGCCCAACGTTTACGGCGTGGACTACCAGGGTATCTAATCCTGTTCGCTACCCACGCTTTCGCTCCTCAGCGTCAGTACCGGCCCAGAGCACCGCCTTCGCCACTGGTGTTCCTCCTGATATCTGCGCATTTCACCGCTACACCAGGAATTCCATGCTCCCCTACCGGACTCTAGTCAGCGCAGTATCGGATGGCGTCTCCGGGTTGAGCCCTGAGTTTTCACATCCGACTTACGCAACCGCCTACGAGCTCTTTACGCCCAATAAATCCGGACAACGCTCGCCCCCTACGTGTTACCGCGGCTGCTGGCACGTAGTTGGCCGGGGCTTCTTCTGCAGGTACCGTCATTTTCGTCCCTGCTGAAAGGGGTTTACAACCCGAAGGCCTTCATCCCCCACGCGGCGTTGCTGCGTCAGGCTTTCGCCCATTGCGCAATATTCCCCACTGCTGCCTCCCGTAGGAGTCTGGGCCGTGTCTCAGTCCCAGTGTGGCTGATCGTCCTCTCAGACCAGCTACCCGTCGATGCCTTGGTGGGCCGTTACCCCACCAACAAGCTGATAGGCCGCGAGGCCCTCCCAGAGCACCGGAGCGTTTCCTCGGTTGGCCATGCGACCATCCGAGGGCATCCGGTATTAGCCAGGGTTTCCCCTGGTTGTCCCGGTCTCCGGGGCAGGTTCCTCACGTGTTACTCACCCGTTCGCCACTCGACAACGGCCCGAAGGCCGCTGCCTCGTTCGACTTGCATGTGTTAAGCACGCCGCCAGCGTTCGTCCTGAGCCAGGATCAAACTCTCCGTCGAGATCTCCGGCACCAGCCGAGGCCGGGCCTTCGATCGGGTTGCTCGGCTGCTCCCCGCCTAGGCGGGTGCGTGAGCAGCTCTGCGTTCAGAGAGCCGGCCTCTCCGCTTGGGTGCGGGGAGGCCATCGGCTCTCCCGGTGCCGAGGCACCGGGCGGTCCGGCAGGCATGCCGGACCATGTGTTTGACGGACATCGCCTCGGACCACGCAGCCCGAGCCGACGCCCGCACTCGCTATGCGTCCGTCTCTTCCGTTTTCAAGAAGCAATCTCCGTCGGCGACGATTGCGGACCGGTTCGAACCAATCCGATTGCGCCGAGGCACTGCACCCCCGGCCGCGCCCAATGGGCCCCGCCGGGGGGTAACGGGTGACACTAGCGGATCCGGCCCCTGCCAACAACCCTCCCACACCGCCGATTGCCGGTGACCGGCCGCCGCCGTGCAGGTTCAGTCGACCACCAGCAGGTGACGCTGTCGGCGGCCCCGCTGCACCAGCGCGTAGCAGCCGTCCACCAGGTCGACTGGATCCGCCGGAGACCACACCCGCCGGCCGTTCACGCGGACGCCGCCCCCGGTGATCGTGCGGCGGGCGTCGGAGCGCGAGGCGCACACGCCGGCCGCGACCAGCGCGTCGACCACCGGCTCGTCGCGGCCGATGTCCGAGCCGCTCACCACCGTCTCAGGCACGATGCCGCGCACCGCTTCCAGCCGATCACCTGACAGCACCGGCTCCCCGAACAGCACCTCGGCCGCGAGGCGGGCCTGGTTGGTGGCGGCGGCACCGTGCACGAGGGTGCAGACCTCATCGGCGAGAGCGCGCTGGGCCCGCCGCTCGTGCGGGGCGGCCGCGTGGGCCGACATGATCTCGGACGCCTCGGCCACCGTCAGCAGGGTGAGCTGCAACAGCAGTCGCTCGGCGTCCCGGTCGTCGGTGTTCACGAAGTACTGGTGCAGCTCGAAGGGGAGTGTGCGTCCGGCGTCGAGCCACACGGTGCCCTCTGCCGTCTTTCCGAACTTCTGGCCGTCGGCGCGGGTCATCAGCGGCCAGGTCAGGCCGTGGACGGCAGCGCCGCTGCGACGCCGGACGAGGTCGATGCCCGCGGTGATGTTGCCCCACTGGTCGGAGCCGCCCACCTGGAGCCGGCAGCCGTAGCGCTCGAACTGCCACCAGTAGTCGAAGGCCTGAAGCAGCATGTAGCTGAACTCGGTGAACGAGATGCCGTGGTCGCTCTCCATCCGGCTGCGCACCGAGTCCTTGGCCACCATCTGGTTGACGGTGATGTGCTTGCCCACGTCTCGCAGGAAATCGAGCAGGCTCACGTCGCGGGTCCAGTCGTAGTTGTTGACGAGACGGGCCGCGCTGTCGCCGGAGAAGTCGAAGAGGGACTCGAGTTGGGCCCGGATGCCCGCAGTGTTGGCCTCGAGCGCGGCCGCATCGAACAGCGTGCGTTCGTCGGAGCGGCCGCTGGGGTCGCCGACCATTCCCGTGGCCCCGCCCACCAGCGCCAGCGGGCGATGTCCGGCCTGCTGGAAGCGGCGCAGCACCAGCACGGCCACGAGGTGCCCGACGTGCAGGCTGTCGGCGCTGGGATCGATGCCACAGTAGAGGGTGACGGGGCCCGAATCGAGCAGTTCGCGCAAGCCGGTCTCGTCGGTGTGGTCGTGGACCAGCCAGCGGGCGCGCAGGTCGTCGAGCAGGTCAACCATCGCAGCTCAGCCTACCGACACGGCCCGGACGGCTGAGCCCACTCGCCGCATCCTGAGCGCAAGAGTGGCGCGGCCTCGCCGGTGCAGCACACTGGAGGCCGTGAGTCGGCGCCCAGCCACGATGGCTGCCATCGCAGTCCTGCTGTCGGTGTTGGCCGCCGGCTGCTCGTATGAGCTGCGCGACGTGAGCTTCGACGTGGAGAAGCTCGCCACCGCACAGTCCTCGCGCGTCTACGACCGCAACGGTGTGCTCATCACCGAGCTGAGGGGCGAGCAGCGCCGCACCGACGTGACCGACATCGCGCTGGTCCCCGAAGTGGTGCGCAACGCGGTCATCGCCATCGAGGACGAGCGCTTCTACGAGCACGACGGGGCAGACCTCAAGGCCATCCTGCGGGCGGCCCGCAGCAACGTGGCCGCGGGCGGGATCAGCCAGGGCGGCTCCACCATCACCCAGCAGTACGTCGGCAACGTGTTCCTGGACCGCTCCGAGGAGACCCTGACCCGCAAGATCGAAGAGTTCTTCATGGCCCGGCGCTTCGAGCAGTTCCACACAAAGGACTTCATCCTGCTGCGCTACCTGAACTGGGTGTACTTCGGCAACGGCGCCTACGGCATCGAGGCCGCGGCCCGGCAGTACTTCGGCGCCCCCGCCTGCGAACTGGTGACGACCGGGGCCGAGCGCGGCAGCGAAGCCTGCCTGAAGGTGACCGAGCTCACCCTCGAGCAGGCCGCGCTGCTGGCCGGACTGATACAGCGGCCCAGCGCATTCGATCCCTACCGCAACCCCCAGGACGCCCGGCGCCGCCGCAACCTCGTACTGGACCGGATGCTGGTCAACGGCTACATCACCATCGACGAGCACGACCGGGCCTACAACGAGCCGATCGTGCTGATCGAGGACGTCCCGATCCTCGAGGAGCGCTACCCGGCCGCCCATTTCGTCGAGGACGTCAAGCAGTGGTTCCTCGACAACGACGCCTTCGGACCGACGCGCGAGTACCGCACCCAGCTCCTGTTCGAGGGCGGCCTGCATATCCACACCACCATCGACCTGGGCCTCCAGGCCAGCGCCGAGGCTGCGGTGGAGGCGATCCTCCCCGACAACGGGGTCAATCCCGACGCGGCGGCAACGGTGCTGGGGCTGGGCGGCAATGAGGACGGCCACGTGCTGGCCATGGTGGGCGGCCGCGACTTCTTCGGTGACGACGCCGACGCCAAGTTCAATCTGGCCAGCGGCAAGGGCAGGCAGGCCGGATCGGCCATGAAGCCGATCGCGCTGGCCACCGCCTTGACCCGCGGCTTCACGGTGACCAAGAGCTACGACGCTCCCGACGAGCTGGAGATCGACCGACCCGACGTCTGCGGGCCGGTCTGGACAATCAGGGGAGGGCTGGGCTCGGAGCCCGAGGCGCCGGTGGGAGCCAACCTGATACAGGCCACCCGACGCTCGATCAACACGGTCTATGCCCAGCTGATGGTGGACATCCGCCCGGCCAACTTCGTGACCATGGCCGAGAGGCTCGGCCTGGAAGCCAGCAGCATCGCACCGGTGTGCGCGGGCGTGCTGGGCACCGAGGACGTCAACACCCTCGAGCTGGCCAACATGTTCTCCACCTTCGCCCGCTCGGGGCGGAGGGTCGAGCCGGTGCTGGTGACCAGCATCATCGAATCGGACGGCACCGCGCTGTACCGCCACGTCGGCGACGCGGTGCCTGTACTCGATTCCGCCGTCGCCAACCAGATCACCTGGGTGCTCCAGGGTTCCATCACCCAGGGCACCGGGCACCGGGCGGCCATCGACCGGCCGGCCGCGGGCAAGACGGGCACGGCCCAGAACTACGCCGACGCCACCTTCGTCGGCTACACACCGCAGCGGGCTGCCGCGGTGTGGGTCGGCTTCCCCGTCGCCCAGATCCCCATGGTTCCCCCTACCACCGACATCAGGGTGTCGGGCGGCACGTACCCGGCCCAGATCTGGCGCGAGATCATGTTCGCCGCCCATCAACAGATCCCCGCCGTCAGCCTGCCCTCTCCCCCGCCCAGCGCGCCCGCCGCGCCCACCGACCCGCCGCCGCTCGACTCGGTCGAGATCCCCGACCTGGTGGGCCGGGCCTGGGATCCGGAACTGGTGGCCACCGAGTTGGGGGAGCTGACCCTCGGGGTGGCCGCGGTCGACGTCGAGACCGATGAGTACGCGGAGGGCACGATCATCGGGCAGGCACCGGCGGCACGGACGCTGCAGCGGGGCGGCATCACGGTGACGGTAGAGGTGGCGGTGGCTCCCGAGTTGCCAACGATCATCGCCATGCCCGATGTGGTCGGCCTCAGCGAGGCCGAGGCTCGAGGGGTGCTGGCCGCGACCGGGCTGGGTGTGGAGGTCCACGTCGAGCCGTTCTTCGACGAGGAAGCCGAACGCTTCGGCGGCGATCCCGGCGTCGTGTGGCAGCAGTCGCCCGCGGCGGGAGCCATCGTGGAGTCGGGCGGCTCCGCCGAGATCTGGGTGAACACGGAACGGTGACCACCGAGAGATCCAATGCGATAGCCGCGGCCGGGGCGGACGGCGACGCCGGCCCGACACCGGTCCGCCGGCGATGGCGGCTGCTGGGCCGGTGGCTGGCCGGCCTGTTCGTGGTCGGCAGCTTCGTGTTCTGGGCGTGGGCGTTCTCGCCGTGGGCCCGCAGCGAGAACCCGGCCCGCCTCGACGACCGCGAGTTCGCCCAATGGGCCGACCAGCGCTGTGCTGAGGCCCAGACGGCCATAGCGGCATTGCCCACGGCCCGCCAGGCAGCCTCGCGGGCTGAGCGTGCCGACCACGTTGACCGGGGAACCGAGGAGGTCGAATCACTCGTGGACGACTTGCGCCTGCGGGCCGACGCCTCCCTTTCTGAGTCCACCGAGGGCGACGGGCCGCCGGACGCGTCGCTGGTCGCCGATTGGCTCGCCGACTGGGACGTCTACATCTCGGATCGCCGCGGCCACTCGGACCGGCTGCGCACCGCCGGCGACGACACCCCCGACCGGGAGCTGCGCTTCCTGCTGGTCGACATGACCGAGGGCAGCACCTACACGGAGCGGATGGACGGCTTCTCCCGCCTCAACAACATGGACAACTGCCACGTCCCCGGCGATGTATAGTGCTGTGTCGGCAATATGGCTAGGATGACAGATGGTTGCGCTCGCCTGGCGCACAAGCTCGAGGCGGCCGTGGACACAGACACCGGAGCGGTGGCCGCGGTGACGGTGCAGACCACCGGCGGCGGCGACTGTGCTTCGCTGCGGGTGACCCTCGATGAGGCCCAGCGCAACCTGGCGCAGGTGTCCGCGCCGCCCGAAGAGGTGGTCACCGACAAGAGCTACCACTCGAATGCGACCCTGCTGGATCTGCGCGAGCGCGGGCTGCGCAGCTGGGCCGGCAAGCCCGACGCCAAGGCCGCCACCTACGCCAACCGCCGCCGCTCCGGCGGGAACCAGCCCGCGACGCCATCGTCTCACACTCCGTGAATACGGCACGGTCGAGTGCTGGGACCTCGCGCACCGCGATCAGATCGGGGGCATCGCCGTCGGCGCGGATGCTCGGGTGTCGACCGACCGGTCGGTCGAGACAAGGCTCGATCACCTGTCGGTCGGGGGATCTGGAGCAGCCTGTGGCACAGGCATCGACCGCAGCCTCCAATGCTGGAGAATGACCGGACCTGGGCCGGATCCTGACTCTGACGAGATCGACTTCTGGGACGGGTTCCACGGCAAGAGCGGCACCGCTGTGATACAGACGGGAGGCGACGGTGTGGTCCGCGTCAGCGGGATCGGCAGCGGAGAGTACGAGGTCACGCTCGTGGATGGGACTTGGGTGCCCGTCTTCTCATCGGACGAGCGAATCAACATGTACATCCGGCCGGGTGAAGCAACCGACTGTCATGCGGGGCATCTCTCGACCCTCATCCGGCTCTCGGCGAAGGTTGCCGTCGCGCAGCGAGGCACGGCCGCCGTGATCGGGAGCGATCAGGACGCCATGTGTGAGTCCGGCCCGTTCTCGATGGATGTCAGCACCGCGAGCGCGTGGACCAGGTGGGGGCTCGAATTGGGCAGGGAGCCGGTTGCCGGCTGGGGAACGGGCGGAGCAGCAGCACTCGACAGGGCCGATGTTCGTTTCGTGCAGATCGACGCCGCATCTATCGGGGAAGGTCGGCCCGGAGAGTATCTGCCCTATGTCTGTGGCGTCCGGTCTGACGGCGGGGCCGAGTGCTGGGGCCCGGGTTTCGGGGATCGTTCTGAGCCCCGCGGTGGGATGTGGACCCAGGTCGCGGCGAGTGAGGACCGGGTGTGCGGGCTGGAGGTCGACAGTACGGTCACATGCTGGGAGTGGCCCACGATGCACGGTGTTGACTCAGTGGAGCAGATATCCATCGCCGGGGCGACCCTGTGCGGCCTGAAGCTCGATCGGTCGCTCGTCTGCCAGACGACTGCTTCGGTGTCCTTGGAGCCTCCGTCGGGTCGCTATGTTCAAGTCGAAGTCCACTCGACGGCCAAGGCGTGCGCCATCAAGGATGACGGAACCGAGCGTTCTCATCGCGAAGGTGGATCAGCGCCGGGCGTCATGGCGCCCGCGTGTCGGATTGCTTGTGAGCTTGACACGCCGTCATGGCGATCAGCAGTTCGTCCATGAGGCTTGGCGGCAGGTCGGAGCCTTGCTGGATTCGCTGGATTTGTTCCCAGCCACCCAGCGACGACCAGTCCATACGGTCGACGACGCAGTCGGCGGAGCCCTCCGACACGACCTCGGAGGCAACAAGCTGTACCGCGAAGGTGTCCTTGAGCGGCGGCGCCCAACAGCTCTCGAAAATGGCGTCCACCACCCATTCCAAGCCGGCTGGATCGGTGCCGGGATCCACCAGGAAGTCGCGCACGATCTCGACAAGATGCGACTTGACAGCGTCTATCTCGCCCACTCCGGCGATGCAGGCCGACGAGTCGTCTGAGAACTCCACATCCTCGGCCGAGAACCACTCCGAGAGGCCCACCGCGAGAAGGTCGCTCCAGTTGAGGCATTCATGCAATCCAGCGGCGATCAAGTCGGCCTCATCGTCGTTCAGGTTGCCGAGCAGCGTCTCGCTGCCGGGGGGAGGCTCATCGCCCTCCACTACGGTCAACTCGGCGATTCGTTCATCGCTGAGGCCGTTGCGGATGCTCTCGACAACGCAGCGGATCTGCGCCCCAGCCAAGATATTTTGCGGATCATCCACGAGCCGAGCCTCGAGTTCACGGGCCAGCTGAGCACGAGCGGCCGATGGATCGCCGCCGGATCCGGGCAAGGCTGCCGGCTGGCCCGCGCCGGGAATCGGAGCCGGCTCCTGTCTTGGGGAGTCTCCGTCGCTATGGCCGCTGCAGGCCGAGGCCAGGAACCACAAGCATCACAACAACAGCCCCAACAAGGTCTCTCACGAGATCAGCACCCGCACGATCGCTCAGTCGTCGGATCACGGTTCCAGGGTCGTTTCGGTCCATCGGACGGTGTTGGGGGATGCGAGGTGGTAGGGGCTCCAGCAGCCGACGGCGCCGTCGGTGCGCAGCCCGCAGGCGTGGTGCTTTCCGGCGGTGAACGTGTTGAACGTGCCTGCTAGGCGCACCATGTAGCTCGATGGAGTCCGGCCCCAGCAGAAGACTGCTCCGTCGGTGCGTAGCCCGCACGAGAAGCCGCGGCCGGTGGCCGCGGCTTCGAAGGGTCCTGTGACGGTGTACGACTCAGGGTCTACGCCTAGGTCGCCCCAGCATCGGATGTCGCCGTCGACGAGCACGCCGCAGGTCTGCCACACTCCTGCCGAGACTGTGCTGAAGGGTCCTTCGGGGGCGTCGAGTTTGTTGTCCTGGTTGCTGCCCCAGCACAGGACCTCGCCGCTGGTGCGCACACCGCAGGAGTGCTCCTCCCCGGCCGACACCGCAATGAAGGCCCCCTCGGGTGCGTCGGACTGGCCGAGGTCGTTCTTGCCCCAGCACGCCACCACGCCGTCGACGGTGAGGCCGCAGGTGTGGGACCCGCCGCCGGAGACCGCCGCGAAGTTCCTCGCGGGTGCGTCGGACTGGCCGTAGTAGTTGCCGTTGCGCAGGTTGCTCCAGCATTCGGCTGAGCCGCCGGGGCGCAGCCCGCATGTGTGGACGTAGCCGGCCGCGAGTGCGGTGAAGGCCGTAGCGGGCGGTTCAGATCCTGCGGTGCGGTCCTGCCAGCATTCGGCCGAGCCGTCGGGGCGCAGCCCGCATGTGTGGACGCTGCCGGCGGAGACCGCTATGAAATCACTCGAGGGCGGCTCGCTCGCCGCGGCGTCGTTGTGGCCCCAGCAGGACACGGTTCCGTCGGCGTGCACGCCGCAGGCGACCGTGCTCCCGACCGACACCGTCGTATATCGGCCGGGTGCGGGGACGAAGCCGGGCCAGAAGTCGTTCAGGGCTCCGAGGACGTCCTGTCCCCAGCAGATCACCGCGCCGCCGTCCCGGACTGCGCAGGAGTGGTAGTCGCCGGCTGACACTGAAACGAACGTGCCGTCGGGGCTGCCGGCCTGACCGTAGTCGTTGTTGCCCCAGCATTCGACGGTCCTGCCGGTGGTGAGGCCGCATGCGTGCTCGTAGCCGGCCGCCACCGCGCTGAACGACCCTGAGGGCGCGTCGATGCCGGCGCGGATGCCCCAGCATTCGATTGTGGAGTCGGGGCGCAGGCCGCAGGTGAGATATTGGCCCGTGGACACGGCGGTGAACTGCCCGGGCGGTGGCTCGGCGTTGCGGGACAGGTCGCCCCAGCACTGCGCCGTGGCGTCGGTTCGCAGTCCGCATGTGTGCCAAGTACCCGCGGACACCGACGTGAAGGCCCCTTGTGGCGGGTCGAGCCGTCCACCGTGGTCGCTGCCCCAGCACTCGATGGCCCCGCCGCGGCGCACACCGCAGGAGTGCCACCAGCCGGCCGACACCGACACGAACTCGCCGGAGGGCGCGTAGGCCTTGCCGTACTCGTTGTTGCCCCAGCAGGCCACCGTCCCGTCCGCAGCCAGGCCGCAGGAATGCGAGTCCCCCGCTGAGACCGTCTCGAAGCGGTCGATGTCGCGCACCTCGTAGGCGGCAACAGCCTGGTCCGGATCGGCCGCCACGGGGGCGGCGCCAGAGTCAGGCGCAAGCGCCCCGCCGCCGTCTGTATCCGCGGAGGTCTCGCTGGATGTGGCGGGTTCGGGCGGTGGTGTCCAACGCACGAACGGGGGTGTCGGCGCCCAGGGAGGGCTCCAGCAGATCAGGGTGCCGTCGGTGCGCAGCCCGCAGGAGTGCTCGCTTCCGGCGGACACGGCGCTGAAGGCGCCTGCCGGGGCGTCGGTGCGGCCGTCCTTGCTGTTGCCCCAGCATCTCAGCGTCTGGTCGGTTCTCACCGCGCAGGTGTGGTCGAATCCTGCGCTGACTGACTCGTAGGCGCCGGCGGGCGCTTCGCTTTGGCCGTGCTCGTTGTCGCCCCAGCATTCGACGGTGCCGCCGGTGCCGACGGCGCAGGTGTGCTGCCAGCCCGCGGCCACCGCGCTGAAGGTGCCCGCGGGGGCGTCGGCTTGGCCGTGCTCGTTGTTGCCCCAGCACTCCACGGCGCCGTCGGGGCGCAGCCCGCAGCTGTGGCGGTCGCCGGCCGACACCGACACGAATGCGCCTGCGGGGGCGTCGGATTCGCCGTCGCCGTTGAAGCCCCAGCATTCGACGGTGCCGTCGGTTCGCAGCCCGCAGGTGTGGAACGAGAAGGTGGAGACCGAGGTGAACGCGCCCGCGGGGGCGTCGGCCTGCCCGTCCTCGTTGTAGCCCCAGCACTCCACGGCGCCGTCGGGGCGCAGCCCGCAGTGGTGCCAGCCGCTGGAGGTCAACGACTTGAAGGAGCCCGGGGGCGGTTCCTCGAAGATGTCGGGCAGTGGTTCGCTGTCGTAGAGCTCAATCTCTCCCCAGCATTCAACGGTGCCGTCGGTTCGCAGCCCGCAGGAGCGGTCCCACCGGGCCGAGACCTCGGTGAAGGTGCCGTAGGGCGCGTCGACCCTCTCGAACAGCGACTGCGGTCCGAGACCCCAGCACTCCACGGTGCCGTCGCCGCGCAGCCCGCAGGAGAAGAAGAAGCCGGCGGCCACCGCAGTGAACGCGCCCGCCGGTTCGTGGTCGAAGTCCCAGCACTCCACGGCGCCGCCGGGGCGCAGCCCGCAGCTGTAGATCGAGCCGGCGGAGACATCGGTGAAGACCCCGCCGGGAGGCTCGATCTCCTCGTCGTCGCTGGAGCCCCAGTCGATGATCTCCAACGAGGCGTCTCCCCAGCAGGCGATAGTCCCGTCGGTTCGCAGGCCGCAGGAGTAGGCGGCACCGGCGGAGACGCGGCTGAAGACTCCATCAGGTGCGTCGGCTTGGCCTTCGTCGTTGTTGCCCCAGCACTCGATGGCACCGTCGGCTCGCAGCCCGCAGCTGTGGGCTTCGCCCGCGACCACATCTGTGAAGTTCCCCTCGGGCGGGTCGGCTTGGCCTTCGTCGTTGTTGCCCCAGCACTCGATGGCGCCGTCTGTGCGCACTCCGCAGGAGTGGGCACCGCCGGCGGCGACGGCGGTGAATTCGCCGGCCGGCGCGCCGGTTTGGCCCTCGTAGTCGTTGCCCCAGCACTGGATCGTGTCGTCGGTTCGCAGCCCGCAGTTGTGGGCCGCGCCGGCGGCGACAGAGGTGAACGCCCCCGCGGGGGCCTCGGCCGAACCGTAGAGGTTGCTGCCCCAGCACTGGATAGCACCGTCGCTGAGGATCACGCACCCGTGGCCGGCGCCCACCGCGAGAACCCTGCCCTCAGCGGCACCGGGGTCCATGGCCGCCGCGGCAGCCTCGACGGGATCGGGGCCGGCTCCCGAGCGATCACCGGCTCCGCATCCGCTGGCGATGACGGCAACCGCGACGTACGCCGCGGCCGCGGCCACGGGCCCGGCGGGCCTGCTTGACCGGTCGCGGCGGGCGCGTGTCAACTCCATTGCACGAACTCCGGCGACGCACGCATGACTCTGATCCAATCGCTACAAGCGCACTACTCGGCAGAGCGTAGCGACCGTGCTCGAAGACTCGAGCAATCAGGCGATCCATTCAACCTCTGGTCGCCGTCGGCGACCCTCTCATGCCGCGAGCCGGCCTTGCCTAGTCGGCCGGCCCGGCGCGCCGCGCGGGATCACCGCCGCGCGGCATGTTGAAGTGCTTGCGGCCGCGAGACGGTTGCCGCTCCGGTGACGTGGAAGCGCCAGGGGAGGTCGGCGCCGCTGGTGAGGCCGATCCTGGTGGTGACGGCGGGGTCGGGCGGGGGCGGCCGGCCGTCGTCGAGGATGGTCACGCCCCGGTCGCCGCTCACAAGGTCGGCGCCGTCGAGGCCGCCGTCGATGCCCAGCGCCTGGGTGAGCTTGGCCGGGCCGCTGCACAGGTCGCGGTCGCGGCGCGCGGCCGGGCCCCGGGCCGCGTACATGGCGTCGAGGCCCTCCAGCGGTGTGAGCGCCCGCAGCAGCACCGCCGCGGCCACCCCCTCGGTCTCGGCCACCACGTTGGCGCACCAGTGCATGCCGTAGGTGAAGTACACATACAGATGGCCCGGCGGACCGAACATGGCGGCGTTGCGCTCGGTCTTGCCGCGGCGGCCGTGGCTGCCGGGATCGTCCGCGCCCCGGTAGGCCTCGACCTCCACGATCCGGCCGGCACGGCCGTCCGGTGCCATCAGCACCTTGTTGAGCAGGCCGGGCGCGACCTCCAGCGCGTTGCGCGCGTAGAAGTCCCTGGGGAGACTTCCAGCACTCACTCCAATCGGGCCGCGTCGGTCTCGATCCGCTGCCGGAACCTCTCCAGCTGGTCGGCAACCGCCTCCGGGCCGCCCGCGCCGTGCGTGCCGCGGCGGGCCGCCGAGGCGCCCGGCTCCAGCAGCGCGGCGGCCTCGGGGCCGAACCGGTCGTCGGCGGCCACCAGCTCGGCCAGCGGTTCCTCGCCCGCGAGCGAGCGCCGCACCAGCTCGCCCACTGCGGCGTGGGCCTGACGGAACGGCGTCCCCCTCCCCACCAGCCACTCGGCCAGGTCGGTGGCCGCCGCGTAGGGCGAGGACGCCGCTTCGCCCATACGGTCGGCGTCGAAGCCGGCCGTGGCCAGCAGGCCGTCGAGGGCGGCCAGCGTCAACCGGACGGTGTCGACCGCGTCGAACAGGGGCTCCTTGTCCTCCTGGAGGTCCTTGGCGTAGGCCAGGGGCAATCCCTTGAGGGTGGCCAGCAGACCGGTCAGGTGCCCGATGAGGCGGCCGGCCTTGGCCCGGGCCAGCTCGGCCACGTCGGGGTTCTTCTTCTGGGGCATCATCGACGAGCCGGTGCTGTAGGCGTCGTCGAGCTCTACGAATCCGAATTCCGACGACGACCACAGCACAAGCTCCTCGCCGATCCGGCTCAGGTGAACCCCGAGGACGGCCAGCGCGTAGAGGGCATCGACCACGAAGTCGCGGTCGGCCACCGCGTCCAGGCTGTTCTCGAAGACGGACGCGAAGCCCAGCTCGGCCGCGGTCCGCTCGGGGTCCAGCGGCAGCGACGACCCGGCCAGCGCGCCCGCCCCCAGAGGGGAGACGTCGGCCCGGCGACGGGCCTCGGCGAGCCGCTCGACATCGCGGGCCAGCGCCCAGCCGTGGGCCAGCAGATGATGGGCCAGCAGCACCGGCTGAGCCTGCTGCAGGTGGGTGTAGCCGGGCAGCCGCGCCTCGCCGGCATCGACGGCCCGGCTCAGGAGCGTCCGCTGCACACCCAGCACTGCCCGGGCGACGTCGTCCAGGGCGGAGCGGGTCCACAGCCGCAGGTCGGCGGCCACCTGATCGTTGCGGCTGCGACCGGTGTGGAGCTTGGCCCCGGCCGGGGTGATCTCGGTGACCCGCCGCTCCACCGCGGTGTGGATGTCCTCGTCGCCGGGCGCGAAGACGAAGCGGCCCTCAGCCATCTCGGCCTCGACGGCGTCGAGGGCCTCGCAGACGGCGTCGCGCTCGTCGCCGGTGACAAGCCCTACCGCGGCCAGCATGGCAGCATGGGCGCGCGACCCCGCGACGTCCTCGCGGAACATGCGCCGGTCGAAACCGAGGCTGTCGTTGAGGGCCCGGAGCGCCTCGGCGGGATCGCCGTCGAACCGCCCGTGCCACAGGGTCGCCGAGTCGTCCATGACTAGTCCCCGCTCCCCGATTGCTTGAGGGCCAGGTTGCGCAGCCGCAGGGCGTTGAGCGCGATGAACCCGGTGGCGTTCGCCTGGTCGTAGGCGCCCTCGTCCTCCTCGAAGGTCACCGTCCGGTAGTCGAACAGCGAGTCGTCGGAGCGCCGCCCGGCGATGTCGACGTTTCCCTTGTAGAGCCGGACCCGGACGTCGCCGTTCACGCTGCTCTGGCTGTAGTCGATGGCGGTCTGGAGCATCCTGCGCTCCGGGCTCCACCAGTAGCCGTTGTAGATCAGCTCCGCGTACCGGGGCATCAACTCGTCCTTGAGGTGGGCCACCTCCCGGTCGAGGGTGATCGACTCGATGGCCCGGTGCGCCCGCAGCATGATCGTGCCGCCCGGCGTCTCGTAGGCGCCCCGGCTCTTCATGCCGACGTACCGGTTCTCGACGATGTCGATGCGCCCGACGCCGTTGGCCGCGCCCAGCGAGTTGAGAGTGGCCAGCACCTGGCCCGGAGACTTGGGCCGGCCGTCGACGGCCACGATGTCGCCGCCCGCGAAGGTGAGGTCCACGTAGGTCGGCTCGTTGGGGGCGTGCTGGGGACTCACCGACCAGAGCCACATCTCCGCGGGGGGCTCGTACCAGGGATCCTCCAGCGGACCGCCCTCGTAGGAGATGTGCAGCATGTTGGCGTCCATCGAGAACGGCGACTCCGTGCCCCGCTTGCGCTCGATGGGGATGCCGTGGTCGGCCGCGTAGGCCATGAGCGACTCCCTGGAGCCCAGGTCCCACTCCCGCCATGGCGCGATGACCCGGATGTCCGGCTTGAGCGCGTGGGCGCCCAGCTCGAAGCGGACCTGGTCGTTGCCCTTGCCGGTGGCTCCGTGGCTGATGGCGTCCGCACCGGTCAGCGCCGCGATCTCGACCAGCCGCTTGGCGATCAGCGGCCGGGCGATGGACGTGCCCAGCAGGTACTCGCCCTCGTAGACGGCATTGGCCCTGAACATCGGGAACACGAAGTCGCGGGCGAATTCCTCACGCAGGTCCTCGATGAAGACGTCTCCTGGCGCGACGCCCATGGCCAGGGCCTTGGCCCGGGCCGGCTCGAGCTCGTCGTCCTGGCCTATGTCGGCCGTGAACGTCACCACGGTGCAGCCGTGCGTCTCCCGCAGCCAATGCAGGATGATGGACGTGTCCAGCCCACCCGAGTAGGCCAGCACGACCTTGGAGACGGGCGCGGCGCCCGGCGTTGCATGCTCTCTGCTCATTTGAGTCTCCGTTCCAACTCCGTCCTCTTGTTGCCGCTCTTGTTCGCTTCGCTCACGGGCCGCTCGGGCCACGGCCTCGCCGAGCGGTTCGTGAGTTCTGCACTGCTCGCTTCCTGTCCACTCGGCCTCTGTGATCAGCTGTCCCTTGCCACTTCATATCTGGGGTCTTGATGTCGTGATGCATTGACTACGGGGCCAGGCCGGCCAGGTCCCGCAGGCGGTCGGCCAGTTCCGAGCCCGGCGTACCGTCGGCGGCCACCACGATCAGCGAGTCGTCGCCGGCCACCGTTCCGAGCACCTCTTCAAGGCCGGCCCGGTCGAGCGCCGACGCCACCACGTGGGCCGAGCCGGGCGGTGTGCGCACCACGGCAAGGTTGCCCGAGGCGCCGACGTCGGCCACCCAGTCGCCCATCACCTTCCTGAGATGCTCCTCCGGCGCGATGCGGTCGACGGGATGCTCAGGTATAGCGTACGCGGTCCCTCCTCCCGGAACCCGGACCTTCACCGCCCCGAGGACGTCGAGGTCGCGCGACACCGTCGCCCGGGTCGCGGTCACGCCTGCGGACGCCAGCAGGTCGACCAGCTGCTGCTGGCTGGCCACGGCGTGCTCGCCTAGCAGCCGGACGATGAGGTGCTGGCGGCTGGCCTTGGTCATGGCTGCGTCACGCTTGTTCCATCAGCCACAGCAGCAGGCCCCTGGCCGCGTGCATCCGGTTGGCGGCCTGCTGCCAAACCAGACTGCTGGGACCGTCGATCACCGTGGAGGCCACCTCCTCGCCCCGGTGGGCGGGCAGGCAGTGCAGGAACACGGCGCCCGCCGAGGCCCGGGCCATCATCCGCCTGTCCACCCTGAAGCCGGCGAAGTCCTTGCGGCGCTGGTCGGCCTCGTCTTCCTGGCCCATCGAGGTCCACACGTCGGTGTAGACCACATCAGCGCCGTTCACCGCCTCGGCCGGCCTCTGCACCTGGACCGGCTCGCAGCCGTGGCGGCGCATCCGCCGCAGGTCGGCCTCGCTGAACTCGTAGCCGACGGGACTGGCGATACGCACTGCCATGCCCGACAATCCGGCCGCGTACGCCAGCGAGTGGGCCACGTTGTTGGCGTCGCCGACGTAGGCCAGGACCCGGCCTTCGAGATGGCCGCGAGCAGCCCGGATCGTCAGCAGGTCGGCCACCGCCTGGGTGGGATGGGCGGCGTCGCTGAGCAGGTTGATGACCGGCACCGTGCTCACGGCCGCCATGCGCTTCACCGTGCGGTGGTCGAACACCCTCGCCCCGATCACCGCGCTGTAGCACGCCAGGGTGCGGGTCACGTCCTCCACGCTCTCGCGCTCGTCCAGACCGACCTCGGCCGGGCCGATGTAGGTGGCGTGGCCACCCAACTGCACCACAGCCATCTCGGTGGCACTGCGGGTGCGAGCCGAGGGCTTCTCGAACAGCAGCGACACCCCCTTGCCCGCCAGTGCCGGCGGCGGGTTCGGGGTGGTCGCCAGGTTCAGGATCCGGGCGAGCTCGCTCGGATTCAAGTCGTCGATGTCTAGGAAGTGGCGCATCTGAACTCCTTTCATCAAGTGGGAATGATTCTTGCAAACGTGTCGGGCATCAGCGGTCACCCAGTACTTCGGCCAGGATGGAGCACCCTTCGGCGAGCTGCTCGGCGGACACGACGAACGGCGGGGCGAGCCGCAGTGCCGTCGGCGTCACTCCGTTCACCACCAGCCCCCGGTCGAGGCAGGCCGAGGCGACGTCCTTGGCCGAGCGGCCCGCCCTCGCCTCCTCCGACAGCTCCGCGGCCAGCAGCAGGCCCCGGCCCCGCACGCCGTCAACGCCGTCGATCCGGAGCAGCCGGTCCCGCAGCACGGCACCTAGGCGGTCGGCAGTGGCGGGCGCGTCCATGGCCTGCATCTCAGTAAGCACGGCCCGGACCGCGGCCAGCGCCAGGGGCTGCCCCGCGAAGGTCGAGCCGTGGTCGCCGGGAGCGAAGGCGTCGGCGACGTCGGGCCGGGCCCAGACCGCTCCGGTGGGCACGCCGTTGCCGAGGGCCTTGGCCATGGTCACGACGTCGGGCTGCACGCCGGCGTGCTGGTAGCCGAACCACCGTCCGGTGCGGGCCAGGCCGGTCTGGATCTCGTCCAGCACCAGCAGGACGCCGCGCTCGTCGCACACCTGCCTGACGGCCTGCAGGTACCCGTCGCCGGCAGGAACGACGCCGCCCTCGCCCTGCACCGACTCGAGCAGCACGGCGCCGACGGAGGGGTCGAGCGCGGCCACCAGCGCGTCGAGGTCATCGAAGGGCACATGGCGAAAGCCGTCCGGCATGGGCTGGAAGGGCTCGTGCTTCTCCGGCTGCCCGGTGGCCGCCAGCGCGGCCAGCGTGCGGCCGTGGAACGATCCGTAGGCGCTGACCACTGCGTGGCGTCCCCTCCCCTGGTGCTTGCGGGCAAGCTTGAGGGCGGCCTCGACCGCCTCCGCGCCCGAGTTCTGGAACAGGATCCGGCCGGGCTCGGCGTCGCCGCCGGGACCGGACCGGATCAGGCGGTCGAGCGTCTCCACCACTTCGGCGGTCGGCTCGTTGGCGAAGAGGTTGGACGTGTGGATGAGCGTCCCGGCCTGGCCGGCAACCGCCTCGGTCACCGCCGGATGGGCGTGGCCCAGCCCGGTGACCGCCAGCCCGCACAGGAAGTCGATATAGCGGCGGCCGCGGTCATCGGTCAGCTCGGCGCCGTGGCCGCTCACGAAGGTCACCGGCGGGGTGCCGTAGTTGTTCATCAGCACGGCTCTGCTCATGGCTGGTCCTCGTATGTGTCCTCGGCTGCACCGTTGTTGATCATCGTGCCGATGCCGGCGTCGGTGAACAGTTCGAGCAGTACGGCATGGGGGATCCGGCCGTCGAGCATGTGGGCCGAGCCGGCGCCCTGGAGTACTGCGTCCACGCAGGCTCTCGCCTTGGGAATCATCCCGCCGCTCACGGCGCCGGAGGCGATCATGGCCTCCACCTCGGTGACCGTGGCCCGGCTAACCAGCGACGACACGTCGTCGGGGTCGGCCAGCAGGCCGGGCACGTCGGTGAGGTACACGACCTTGGCCGCGCCGAGCGCGCCGGCGAGAGCCGCAGCCATGGTGTCGGCGTTGATGTTGTAGGCCTGGCCGGAGGCGTCGGCGCCGATCGAGGACACGACGGGGATGATCTCTCTGGTCACGAGCCGCTCGATGACGCCCGGGTTGACCGCGGCGACGTCGCCCACGAACCCGAGGGCAGGATCCCGGGGCACGGCAGTGACGAGGCGACCGTCCTCGCCGGAGAGTCCCAGGGCCGCTCCCCCGCTGGCGTTGATGGCGCTGACGATGTCCCGGCCGACCTTGCCGACCAGGACCATCCGGGCCACTTCGAGGGTCTCTGCGTCCGTGACCCGCAGGCCGTCGCGGAACTCGCTCTGCTTGCCCAGCTTCCGGAGGTGCTCACCGATCTGGGGGGCGCCGCCGTGGACCACCACGGGATGCAGCCCGACGGCCCGCACTAGGACGACGTCGCGGGCGAACGAGGCCGCCAGCCCAGCGTCGGTCATGGCGTGGCCGCCGTACTTGACCACCACGACTGCGCCCCGGAAGCGCCGGATGTAGGGCAGCGCCTCTACGAGCGCCCGGGCTCTCCGCTCGGGCTCGAAGCCGTGCGACGCGTCGCTGTCGGCGTGGGTGCCGGCCGGGTGGGTGCCGGCCGGGTGGGTCATGTCCAGCACCCCTGAACGACGGCGCAGTAGTCCAACGCCCCAGCGCCGGCCCCAAGCGCAGTGCCGGATTGATCCCGCTTGGGTACCTCACTCATGTCCGGTACCCCGCGTTGATGTCGATGTAGCCGTGAGTGAGGTCGCAGGTCCATATGGTGGCCCGGCCGTCGCCCACGCCGACGTCCACCCGAAGCTCGATCTCGTCGCCCAGCAGGTGTTCGGTGGCCCTCTCCTCGCTGTAGCCGGGGTGGGGCATGCCGTTGTGAGCGCACTGCTCGTCGCCGATCCAGATCGCGAGCCGGTCCCGGTCGGCCCGCTGGCCGGCCTTTCCCACCGCAGCCACGATCCGGCCCCAGTTGGCGTCGGAGGCGGCCAGGGCGGTCTTCACCAGCGGCGAGTCAGCCACGGCCCGGGCTATGGCTTCCGCGGCGGCATCGTCGGCCGCGCCGATGACGGTGACGGCCACGAACTTGGTGGCCCCCTCGCCATCCCGCACTATCTGGTGGGCCAGATCCAGTGTGACCGCGTCCAGCGCGTCCCGGAAGTCGGCCAGATGCAGATCGGCGCTCTGGCCGGATGTGCCGGTGCCGGCCAGGATCACGGTGTCGCTGGTGGAGGTGTCGGAGTCGACGGTGATGCGGTTGAAGCTCCTCTCCGCCGACGTTGCCAGGCACTCCTGGGCGATGGCCGCGTCCAGGGCCAAGTCGGTGAACACGAACGCGAGCATGGTGGCCATGTCGGGGGCGATCATGCCGCTGCCCTTGGCGATGCCGGCCACGTGGGCGCTGGTCCGTGCCACCGGCGCCGACGCACCCTTGGGAAAGGTGTCGGTGGTGCCTATGGCGGCGGCGGCCGCCTCCCACAGGGGGGAGGTAGCGGGCTCGAGGCCGGCCACCAGTCCGGGCAGGGCGGCATCGATGCGCTCGACGGGCAGGTTCTCGGCGATCACGCCGGTCGACGCGATCAGCACCTCGTGGGGCTGCGCACCCAACGCGCCGGCCACCGAAGCGGCGGTGTGCTCGGCGACCCGGTATCCGGCCGCGCCGGTGAAGGCGTTGGCGTTGCCGGAGTTGACGATCACCGCCCGACCCCTGCCTCCGCTCGCGGCCAGCGCGTGCCGGCACCAGTCCACTGGCGCGGCGGTGCACAGCGACCGGGTGAACACACCGGCCACCGTGGTTCCCGGGGGCATCTCGGCCAGCATCACGTCGTCGCGGCCCTGGCAGCGGATGCCGGCGGCCGCGGTGGCCAGGCGCAAGCCCTTGACCACGGGCATCACGGGAAAGGCCGTCGGGGCGAGCGGTGAGACCTTGATCTCAGTCACGGCGGTCACCGGGAACTGGCAGCCCAGAACGCCCATTCGGGCCTCCACCGCTGCCAATTCCATGGACGGGCCGCCAGAGAGTGGAAGGAGTGCCCATGCCGGCCTCTAGGGGTAGATCCCCGCCGAGGCCAGACCGGCGGTCTCGTCGATGCCCAGCGCCAGGTTGGCGCACTGCACGGCCTGGCCCGAGGCTCCCTTGACCAGATTGTCGAGCGCGGCGACGGCAATCACCCAGCCGGTCCGGGAGTCGGCCCGGGCGGTGATGTGGACGCTGTTGGATCCGAGAGTCGCCTTGGTGGAGGGCGACCGATCGCTCACCACCACGAAGGGCTCGTCGCGGTAGGCGTCGCTCAGCAGGCCGAGGACTTCGTACGTGCTCGTCGCTCCGGTGGGCCTGGCGTAGCAAGTGGCGAGGATGCCCCGGTTCATAGGCGCCAGATGGGGCGTGAACAGCACCTGCACATCGGCGCCGGAGTGGCGGGACACCGCCATCTCGATCTCAGGCGTGTGCCGGTGGGTCAGCAGTCCGTAGGCGGTGAAGTCCTCATCCACCGCGCAGAACGTGGTGTTGGGCTTGGCCGGCCGGCCCGCGCCCGACACTCCGCTGGCCGCGTCGACGACGATGCCGGCCGGCTCGACCGCGCCCTCAGCCACCAGGGGCGCCAGCGCCAGCGAGGCGGTGGTCACGTAGCAGCCGGGCGCGGCCACCAACTCGGCGCCCCGGACGTCGGAGCGGAACAGCTCGGGAAGGCCGTACACGAACTCGTCGAGAAGGTCCGGCGCGGTGTGCTCGGTGCCGTACCAGGCCGGGTACAGGCCGGGATCGTCCAGCCTGAAGTCCGCGGCGAGGTCGACTATGTGCTTGACGTCATTGCGAAGCTCGCCCGCCACCGCCTGCGAGGCGCCGTGGGGAAGCGCGCAGAAGGCCAGGTCGCAGCCGGACGCGACCCCGGGCCCATAGGGAACGAACCGGGTCTCGCCGTAGGCGGGGGCCAGGCTCGGGTACAGGTCGGCTACCGCCCGGCCGGCCATGGAGTCGCCGGTGGCCACCACCACCTCCAAGGCGGGATGGGACGCGCAGATCCGCAGCAGTTCGGCGCCGGTGAACCCCGACGCGCCGATCACGGCCACCTTGTGCATCCGATCAGGCTAGCAGGTTCTCAGATGGATGCAACTATGTTCATAGCTAAGTACGGAATTGCAGAACTCAGGTCCTCAGGGTCGAACCAGTGCGCCGCGACGTCTCATCTATGCAGCGCTGCCGGGCTTCGGCCACCTCAGCGTCGGTGAGCGTTCGATCCGGGGCCTGGAATCGCAGGCGGTAGGCCAGGCTCCGCGAGCCGTCGGAGACGCCGGGCCCCCGGTACACGTCGAACAACTCGACCCGGGCCAGCAGCGATCCGGCCGAAGCCCGCAAGGCCCGCTCCACCTGGGCGGCGGCAACGTCGTCGGGCACCGCGAAGGCCAGATCCACATCGCTGGGCGGGTACTTGCTGACCGGGCGGTAACGGCGCCGGGCCCTGGGGCCGTCGAGCACCTCTTGGAGGTCGAGCTGCAGCCACGCCACCCGGCCGGCCACCCCGCAGGCCTCCAGCACCTCGGGGTCGACCTCCCCCACCGCGCCCCGTGCCCGCCCGGCCACGATCACCTCGGCCGAGCGGGTGGGGTGCATGCCCGGCAGGGTCGGCGCCCCGGAGGCTGTGGCGAACTCCTCGAAGATGGGCACCGGCTGCCGCAACTCGACCGCAGGCAGCGCCAGCGCCTCAACCAGCAGGTCGAGGACCGCCACCGCGGCCGGCGCCTCCTCGCCCGACAGGGCAACCGCCATGAACTCGCGCTCGTCGGGGAGCAGCTGCCCGGTGGGCGCGGGCAGGTACACGTGGCCGATCTCGAACAGCCGCACGTCCCCGTTGAAATGACGCTGGTTGTAGGCCACCGCCCGCAGCTGACCGGGAAGCAGCGACGTCCGCAGCACGGACTCGCTGTCGTCGACCGGGTTGGACAGCGTGACGCCGTCCTCGGGCAGGCCCACCGCAGCCAGCGCGCCGGGCGCCACGAAGGGCATCGGCTGGGTCTCGAAGCAGCCCGCCCCGACCAGCACGTCGCGCACCAGCCGGCGGTCCTCCTGGTAGGGCGACAGCCCGCCGGCCTCGTTGGCGGTGGGGACGGTGGGCTCGATGTTCTCGTACCCGTGGAGCCGGGCCACCTCCTCGGCGACGTCGGTCTCGGTCTCGGTGTCCCAGCGCCACGTGGGGATGGTCACGTTCAAGCCGGCCCCGCCGTCGGTCGTGTCGTCCGTGTCCATGTCCACGCCGAAGCCGATGGAGCGCAGATGGCCGGCCATTTCCGCCGCGCTAAGGCTGATGCCGAGCAGCCGGTTCACCCTCGACGTGCGCACCCTCAAGGGCCGCCGATCGGGGAGGTCGCCGCGCTCGTCGATCATTCCCGGCGCCACCTCGGCCCCCAGCTCGGCGGCCAGCTGCACGAAGCGGTTCATGCAGCGCTCGACGTTGTAGCCCCAGTCGGCGCCCCGGCGGAACCGGGTGGCGGCCCCGCTGGAGAGGTTCAGCCGCTTGGCCGTGCGCGAGATCGACGGCGGGTCCCACCAGGCCATCTCCACCAGCACGTCGGTAGTGCCCTCGTCGATCTCGGTGGAAGCTCCGCCCATCACACCGGCGATGCCGATCACCCTGTCGTCGCCGTCGGCGATGACCCCGTCGCCGGCGGCCAGGCTGCGATGCACGCCGTCGAGGGTGGTGACTGTCTCGCCGCCGCCGGCCCGGCGCACCCGTATCCGGGCACCGCTCACCCGGCCCAAGTCAAACGTATGGCTGGGCTGGCCCAGCTCGAGCATCACGTAGTTGGAGATGTCGACGATGCTGTTGATGGGACGCTGGCCCAGCGCGATCAGCCGGTTGGCCATCCACGCGGGCGACGGGCCCGAGGGCGTGCTGCGCAGCACCCGCCCGACGAAGCGGCCGCACAGCGTGGGGTCGACCATCACCACGTCGACGGCCTCCGAGACGTCGGGGCCGTAGGAGGGCGTCGACCAGTCGGGGGGCTCGAAGCCCACGCCGAGGGCGGCCGCCAGGTCGCGGGCCACGCCCATCACCGACAGGGCGTCGGGCCGGTTGGCGCCCACCTCCAGGTCCCACAGCACGTCGGGCGCCAAGCCGAGCGCCTCCGCCAGCGGCGTGCCCGGCCCGGCCCCGGCGGCGGCCCTGTCGTTGAGGATCATGATGCCGTCGGCGTCGTCGCCCATGTCGAGCTCGATCTCCGAGCAGCACATGCCCTCGGAGGCCTGGCCCCGCATCTTGCGCCGAGCGATCTCCAGCCCGCTCGGCAGCACCGTCCCCACCCTGGCCAGCGGGACGAGGTCGCCGACGGCCATGTTGAAGGCGCCGCAGCACACCTGAAGGCTGCCCGGTGACCCGTCGTCCACCTCGACCAGCTGGATGCGGTCGGCGTCCGGATGGGGGCGCAGTTCCAGCACCCGGCCGAGCACCACGCCTTCGGGCACCGAGCCGGTGACGGTCATCTCCTCCACCGCCAGCCCCAGCGCGCTCAACACGTCGCTGAGCGCGGCCGGGTCGCCATCGATGCCGGGGGCGAACTCCCGGAGCCACGACAGCAGCACCTTCACGACCGGCTCCGGTTCAGAACTGGCGCGCCCATCAGAACTGGCTCAGGCGCGTCCCCGACTGACAGACGTACAGCCGTCGGCGCCTTCCCAGGGACGTTCGCCGCTTCGAATGTCATCGCGCCCATCAGAACTGGCTCAGGAAGCGAGCGTCGCTGATGACGAACTCGCGGATGTCGTCGATCTCGTGGCGCATCACCGCCAGGCGGTCGATGCCGAAGCCGAAGGCGAAGCCCTGCCACTCCTCGGGATCGATCCCGCAGTTGCGCAGCACGTTGGGGTGGACCATCCCGCAGCCTCCGAGCTCCAGCCAGGAACCGTCGGGCCGGGAGATGTCGAACTCGGCCGACGGCTCGGTGAACGGGAAGTACGAGGGGCGCAGTCTGGCCTTGACCTCCCGCCCGAACAGGGCCCTGACGAACTCGTCGATTGTGCCGGCCAGGTCGCCCAGGGTGATGTTGCGGTCGACGGCCAGGCCTTCGATCTGGTTGAAGGCGGGCAGGTGGGTGGCGTCGGCGGTGTCGGTCCGGAAGGTCCGGCCGGGCGCCACGATGTAGATGGGCGGCTTGCGGTTCTCCATGACCCTGATCTGCACCGGCGAGGTGTGCGAGCGCAGCATCACCTCCTCGGGCTGCCCGAGGTTCACGAAGATGGTGTCGAACTCGCCCCGGGCCGGGTGCCATTCAGGGATGTTGAGGGCCTCGAAATTGTACCAGGCGCTCTCCACCTCGGGTCCCTCCGCGACGGTGTAGCCCATCCCCACGAACACGTCCTCGAGGCGGTCGCGGGCCTGGGTGACGGGATGGAAGTGCCCCCGGCGCAGCGGAGCGGTCTGGGGCAGCCGCTCGGTGAGGTCGAGACGCTCGGCCGCGCAGCGCTCGGCCCGGCCCTGCGCGGCGAGGCGCTCACGGGCTGCGGCCACCGCGGCCTCGACACAGGCACGGGCCTCGTTGAGCCGCCGGCCGGCAGCAGCCCGCTCACCGGGGTCGAGGTCGCCGAGCCGCCGCTTGGCCTCTGTGAACTGCGACCGGCGCCCCAGCAACTCCCGCTCGATGCCGGCTACAGTGTCGAGGTTGGCTGCCGCGGCGAGTCGCTCCTCGGCCTCGGCGGCAGCCGTTCCGCAGGCCTGCTCGTAGCCCTCCGTCATCCGAGCAAGGCTAAGGCAAGCAATCCGCCGCCCGGTGCATTGTGCGCCGTCGCGATACCTGCGAAGAATCTGTGTTTGACATTAGACTAGTTGTAAGTTATCCTTATGCAACAGCCTCGCTGCCGGGCTCCGAGCGGCAGTCACCTGTTGAGTTCTGAGCGCGCTACGAGCGCCGCCTGACCCGAGCGAGGATCTGTTGACCGCACCAATTCACGCCACCACGAACGAGGCGATCGAATCCATGGATGAGACACGCGAGGATCGTAGGCCCGAACCCTCCGGCAGTCTCGGACCGGAAGCCGCGCCCGAGACGGCGGCCCAGACCACGCGGACCGTCCCGGCAGCCGACAGTGCTGAGCCGCAGCCCGCTGCTCGCAGAATCGACGCCGGCAACACCGCTCTCTTGATCGGGATCATCGTGGGGCTCATCGGCTCTGTCAGCGTCCTGATCGGCGTCCCCGTGTTCCTGCTGAACGAGGAAGTCAACCGCGTCAGCGACAAGGTCGAGTCCCTTTCCGACAGGATGGACACCAGATTCGCCACCCAGAACGACAGGATCGAAGAACGCTTGGCCACCCAGGACGCCAAGATCGAAAGACTCTTCGCCACCCAGGACGCCAAGATCGAGGACTTGCGACGAGGTCAGTCCGAGATCAGCCGGCAGTTGGCAGCACTCATCGCGTCGTCGTGACGATCCACTCATAGGGCATCAGCTCCTCCTCCGAGATCAGCCGGCAGTTGGCAGCACTCATCGCGTCTCTCGGCCGAACGGACGCGGCAGCCGCGGTCGAGGGGTGACCCGGCCCGCTAGCGGCGGTACTCGAAGGCGAGGAGCGTGGCGGCCATGGCGACGTTCAGGGACTCGGCACCGCCCGCCATCGGGATACGGACCCGGCGGTCCGCCAGGTTGCGAAGGGCGGGCTCGAGGCCGTGCGACTCCGATCCGAGCGCCAGCGCCAACGGACCCGATCCGGCCGCGAGCACGCCGGAGTCGTGCCGGGCGCCGTCGTGGGGGTCCGCAGCTACGACGACCGCACCGGCCAGCCGCAGCGCCTCCAATGCGGCGGGCCCTCCGGTCGCCTGCACCACCGGCACCCGCAGCACCGACCCGGCCGAGGCTCGCACCGCCTTGGGCGCCCACGGGTCGGCGCCACCCACCACGACCACGCAGCAGGCCGCGCAGGCCTCAGCGGTGCGGATGATCGTGCCCGTGTTGCCAGGATCGGACACGCCTATGAGCACCAGCACGAGGTCGTCTGGGCCGAGCATCTTGGGCAGTTCGCACCTGGGCTTGTCGATCAGCGCCAATACCGGCTGAGGCGTTGCCGCCGGCGCGACCGAGCGGAAGGCCCTGTGGGAGAGCACAAGCGCCTCGGTGCCAGGCGCCAGCCGGGCCAGCACGTCCTTCACCGCCGAGTCGTCGGCGGCGGGCTCGACAATCGCCACGACCGAAGGCTGCAGACCGGCCGTCAACGCCTCCGACAGCGTTCGCAGCCCCTCCAGCACGAACTCGGAGTCGCTCGGCGCGCGCCGGCGCACCAGGCGACGCAGCTCGGCCACCCGCCGATGGCGCGGCCCGAGCGCCGGAGGCGGGCTCAACTCGGCCGTCCCCGAACCTGCTAGCCGGGCACCCGGCGCTCGACACGCTCGGCCACCCGCCGATGGCGCGGCCCGAGCGCCCCGGGTGCAGTCAGCTGGCCTGGGCCTGGGCCGCGGAGGCTGCGGAGGCCGCCTCGACAAGGCCGGTGAAAGCGTCGGGGTCGTTGACGGCCAGGTCGGCCAGGATCTTGCGGTCGACCTCTATGCCGGCTGCCTTCAGCCCCGCGATGAAGCGGCTGTAGGAGGTTCCGCGCTGGCGGCAGGCTGCGTTGATGCGCTGGATCCAGAGCCTGCGGAAGTCGTTCTTGCGGGCCCTGCGGTCGCGGAACGCGTAGTTGCCCGAGTGCATGAGCTGCTCGTTGGCTGAACGCCAGGACCGGGACTTGTTGCCGTAGTAGCCCTTGGCCCGCGCCAGAAGCGCCCGGCGGCGGCGCCTCGACTGGGCGGGTCGCGTCACTCTGGCCATCGAATCCTCACCTTCTTGGTGTTGCCTGGAGCTGGACTAGACGCCCAGGTCCCGCAGCATCCTCTCGTCCGACGAGGACACCTCGGCCGGCGCCCGCAATTGGCGCTTGCGCTTGGGGGACTTCTTCTCGAGAATGTGGTTCTTGTTGGTGCGGCGGCGGCGCAGCTTGCCGGTGCCGGTGCGCCGGAAGCGCTTGGCTGCGCCCCGGTGTGTCTTCATCTTGGGCATGGTTGATCTTCTCTGGTTCGAGTGCTCGCCTCGGTGTGAGAGCGAAAGGCCGGCGACGTCCTACTCGGCGGTGCCGGGCTGAGGCGTCTCGGTGGCCGCCATAGCGGCCTCGGCCTCGAGTCTACGGCGGTGCCGGGCCTGTGCCTGCTTGTCGGGCGCGAGCACCATCACCATGTTGCGGCCGTCCTGGCGGGGCTGGAACTCCACCTTGCCCACATGCTCGACGGTTGCGGCCACATCGTCGAGGATCTTCTTTCCCAGCTCTGGATGCTGGACCTCCCGCCCCCGGAACATGATGGTCACCTTGACCTTGTTGCCCTCGCCCAGGAACTTCTCGACTCTGCGGGTCTTGGTCTCGAAGTCGCCCCGACCGATCTTGGGCCGGTACTTCATCTCCTTGACCATGACGTTGGACGACTTGCGGCGGGACTCTTTGGCCCGCTGGGCCGCCTCGTACTTGAACTTGCCGTAGTCCATGATGCGGCAGACGGGCGGGTTGGCCGCCTCCGCCACCTCGACGAGGTCGCGTCCGGCGGCCCGGGCCAAGTTCAGCGCCTCCTGAAGCGTCCTTATGCCGATCTGCTGACCGTCCTCACCGACGAGGCGCACCTCGGGAGCTCGGATCTGGTCGTTGATATTGGGCTCTTCGCCTGGCGGTGCTATCGCCGTTCACTCCTCGTGAGCACGGAACCTCCGAGTTCGGGCGGAACGCCCCGGCGGCGGCCGGGGCGCATGTCCGCTGGATTGACCCCGGTAGGGTAGCAGCCGGTCGCAGCATGCGGCCAAGAGCGAGCGCAGATAGCTTGAAAGCATGTCGCGTCGCGGTGTGGTCACTCCCGCTCTTGTTCGCTGCGCTCACGGGCCGCTCGGGCCACGGCCTCGCTCAACGCCGCGCCAGGACTCCCACGAATCGCGATCAATCCGCTCGGCCTCCAGGCCCGTCTGCGAGGTTGAGCCGGAGGTGTTCGGATGAGCACGCTGTGGACCCCCGGAGGGGAAGTACCGGTCGGCGCTCGCGCCACGGAGGCTTCGAGCGAACCAGCCGCCGACGCGGCGGCCGCCGCGCCCGCCGACTTCAACCTCGACAGCCTGTCTCCGGAGGAGCGGGAGCAGGCCGAGCAGTACATACGAGAACTGGCCGAGTCCCGCGAGCGGCTCAAGGCGGTCCCCGCGTCGGTGGTGGTCGCCAACCACGCCATGGGCCTCTACGAATTGGCCGCCCTGCACCTCTCGAACCAGCCGCCGAACTTCGCTCAGGCGACCGTCGCGATCGACGCCCTGGGGGCGTTGCTGGACGGGATGCAGGGCCGTCTGGGCGAGGCCGAGTCCACCCTGCGCGATGGCCTGTCCCAGATCCGCGTGGCCTTCGTCCAACTCAAGAACCGCCCGCAAGACCCGGCCGCTGAACAATCGGACACCGCGGGCAGCAACGTATCCGGCGACGCAGATTCCGGTGTCGGATCGCCCGCGGACACCGGCTCGTCCGCTGTCTCCGACGACTAGGGCGAAAGCAAGACAAGCGCCTGTTCGTCGACTCCGGAGCAGTCGACCGGCTCGCGCACGGCAACCTCCAATCCGATGCGAACGTCAAGCACCTACGGGAGGAGGGCTACTGGCCTCCCCGGCTTCACACGATCGTGCTTGCCGAGTGCGTGTCTGGGCGACAGTCGTGTCCTCCAAGCCCACCAAGGGGTGACGGGCCGCCCTGCGGGGCCAATGATCGAGGCGGTCGGTCAGCAGGCCTCGCGCCTGCCTCCCCGCCTGGAGATCGACAATCCGACCACGACGCCTATGGCCGCGCCGACGGCCGCCCCCACGCCCGGGTTCCCGAAGATGGCGCCCACACCCGCGCCGCCGCCCGCGCCCACGCCGATCGCGGGACCGACCCCGTACTTCAACCATCCATGGGACGTCGCCGGCGGGCCGCTCCCGGGGCTGTCGCCGGTTGCGCGGCCCGAATCAGACGTCTCACCCATGACGAACCTCCCTACGGGACGATCTTGGAGATGGGCATCTCCACTATGTCGGTGGCGCCCAGGTCGCGCAGAGCGGGGATCAGGATGTTGATCTCGCTGCGGGGCACCACCGTCTCCACCGCGTAGCCCGCGCCCCGGAACAGCTCGTTGACGGTGGGGGCCTTCATGGCCGGCAGGATCTCGATCACGTCGTCGAGCGCGTCGGCGCCCACGTTCAGCTTCACCAGCACCTTGCCCCGGGCCTCCAGCACGCCTTGAAGCAATGTGTAGATCTGGCCCATCGCGTGCCGCTTCTTGTCGTCGGCGGCGGCCGCGGGGTGGGCGATCAGCTCGGTGTAGGAGGTCAGCAGAGTGTCGATGATCCGCAGTCCGGCGGCCCGCAGCGCCCGGCCGGTCTCGGTGATCTCGACCACCGCGTCCACGATGTCGGGCACCTTGGCCTCGGTGGCGCCGTAGCTCAGCGCGATCTGGGCCTCGATGCCGGCTTCGGCGAAGAACCGCCGGGTCAGCGCGGGGTACTCGGTCGACACCCGCACCCCCTGGGGCAGGTCGGCGACACTGCGGTAGGGCGAGCCGTCGGCCACGGCCAGCACCACCCTGATCGGCAGCGACGTGGCCTTTGAGTACTGGAGCTCGCCCAGCGAGACCACCCGGCTGCTGGTCTCGGTGACCCAGTCCCGGCCGGTGATGCCGATGTCGAACAGGCCGTCGTCGATGTAGACGGGGATCTCCTGGGGCCTGAGGATCCGCACGTCCTCGATACGCGGGTCGGCCACCGAGGCCTGGTACGCCACCTCGGAGGACCGCCGCACCGGCAGATCGGCGGCCTCGAACAGCTCGAGGGTGGCCCTCTCGAGCGATCCCTTGGGGAGGACAAGCTTCAGCATCTGCGGTCCTGGGCGGTCGACGGCGGCGTTTCCGACCACGCGAGGCTACCGGCCCCCGCCCGCCTCCCTGCCCCTTGTCGTTACCCCCGCCGACGGTCAGTCCCCGGCGCCGCCCCTTGCCGACTCCCCCACCCGCGCCCCGCCGACGGTCACGTCGATTCGCACGTCGGGGCCGAGGCGCTCCACCGCCGAGATCGAGCCTCGCACGATGCTGCCGATGGACGGGGCGCCGGGCCCCGACAGCATCGGAGTCCCGTCGTCGCCGCCGAAGAGGGCCGGCGCCAGGTGCACGACGAAGCTGTCGACCAGCCCGGCCCGCACGAATTCGCCGGCCACCGCCGCGCCACCCTCGACCAGGACCTGTAGCGCCCCCTCGCTGCCGAGGTGGCCGATCAGACCGTCGAGGGGGCCGTCCCATTGCAGGCAGGGATGGACGCGGGCGCCGGCCGGGGCCGCGCCGACCACCACCCGGCGGGGCTGGACCACGTCGACGGGCTCGGCGCCGTCGCTCCACACCCGCCCGCCCGGCGGGGTCCAGTGACGCACGATGAGGCTGGGATCGTCGGCTCGGACCGTGCCCGCGCCGACTATCACCGCGTCGGAGGCAGCCCGCAGGCGGTGACCGTCGGTACGGGCCTCCAGCGACGTGATCCACTGCGACGTGCCGTCCGGCGCGGCGGTGCGGCCGTCGGCGCTGGCCGCGAGCTTGGCCACCACCCAGGGCCGGCCGGTGCGGCGGTGATGGAGGTAGGGCAACAACTGGCGTGAGACGTCTCCGGACCTCACGCCGACCTGCACTTCGATTCCCGCCGCCCGCAGCCGGGCCGCGCCCGCGCCCGACACCTGCTGGTCGGGGTCGAGCACGCCGATCACCACTCGGCTCACACCGGCTCCGATGATCGCCTCGGTGCAGGGCGGCGTGCGGCCGTGGTGGTCGCAGGGCTCGAGGGTCGTCACAAGCGTTGAGCCCCTCGCAGCCGCACCGGCGAGAGCCAGGGCATGCCGCTCGGCGTGGAGCCCGCCGGGCGGGCTGGTGGCGCCGGTGTAGGCGCTGCCGCCGGGGGCGACCAGCACTGCTCCAACCCAGGGGTTGGGGCTGGTGAGGTGCCGCACCGTCGACGCCGCCTCGATGGCCTTGGCCATGGCCCCGTCCCAGCGGTTGGAGGCGGCGCCCTTGGGCGAGGCGGTGGGACCGGGCCGGTCGTCCCGCAGGGTCATGGCCCGGGGCGCGGCCCGCTCACCCGCCGTGGGGGTGAGGGTCGTAGTTGTCGACCAGGAGTCGGACGGCGTGGCCGACGACGTCGACCACCGCCTCCACCGCCTCCACGCAGCCCTTAGACGAGCCCGGCGTGTTGAGCACCAGCGCGGTGCCGATCGTGCCGGCGGCGCCGCGGGAGAGCCGGCCCAGCGGGTTGACCAGGCGCATGGCCTCGGCCAGGCCCGGCGCCTCCCGGTCGAGCACGGCCTTGGTTGCCTCCGGGGTGGCGTCGCGGGGCCCGAAGCCGGTGCCGCCGGTGGTGACGATGAGCCCGTGGAACCCGCCGGCCAGGCGCCGCAACTCCCCCGCCACCGAGTCGACTCCGTCCGCGATGGCGGACCGCTCTACCACTGTCCAGCCCGCCGATGACAGGTACGCCTCCAGCGCCTCGCCGCTGCGGTCCTGCCGGGTGCCCTCCACCACCCCGTCGGACACGGTGAGCACCTTGGCCTCCATCCCGGAGTCGCCCCCGTTCGTCACGTCCCGACCCTATCCACGGCCGCCTGCCCTCGTCGCCCCGGCCGAACCGGCAGCACAATGCACGCATACCGTGCACAACCCTGCCAAAGCCAGAACACGGTGCCAGCCCCGGCCGAACTGGCAGCCACCGACTCCCATTCGGGAACCCACCGCTGCCAATTCACACCCGCCACCGGCCCATCAACCGAATCTGGCAGCCACCAACGCCCGAACGGGATCCAACCGCTGCCAATTCAGCGCCGGCGCCAGCGGAACAGGGCCATGCCGTCGTGGTCGGCGTCGGGGAGCAGCATCGCGCCGTCACCGTGCGGCAGCCACGGCTCTCGCGGGGGTGGCCGGAGTTCCAGGCGGTCGTCGCGGGAGACGTGCGCGGCAACCGCCGAGGTCTCCGCGGCAGTCAGTGTGCAGACGCTGTAGACGAGCTGCCCGCCGGGGCGCAGCAGGCCGGCAGCGGCATCGAGCAAGGCTCTCTGCAACTCGGCCAGCCTCCCAACGGCCGATGGCTCGATACGCCAGCGCGCGTCGGGACGGCGCCGCAGGGACCCGAGACCGCTGCACGGCGCGTCCACCAGCACCACGTCGAACCGGTCCGGTCGCAGCGGCGGGTGCCGGCCGTCGGCGACCACGGCCAGCATCGACTCGACACCGAGAGCACGCCGGTTGGCTTCGAGCAGGCCGGCCCGGCCCCGGTGCGAGTCGCAGGCGACCACGGTCGCGCTGCGTGCGGCCAGCGCGGTGGCCTTGCCGCCGGGCGCGGCGCACAGGTCGACCACCAGAGCGCCCTCCTGCGCCTCGATGGCGTCCACCACCAGCTGCGAGCTCAGGTCCTGCACGTAGCCGTCCGAGCGGCGGCGCCATTGGGCTGGGCCGTTCATCGACTCGAGCGCGGCCAGTGCAGTGGAGCGGCCGAGGTCGTCAACAAGGGTGCCGACTATCCAGTCCGGGTAGCTGAGCCGGGTCGGGTCGTCGGGCCAGTCCGGCACGCCGGCGTCGGCAACCCGCCGCAGCACCGCGTTGACCAGCCCGCGATGCCGGCGGGGTGCAGCCGAGACGGTGGCCGACACAGCCGCGTAGGCCGGTGTGCCCAACTCGATGATCTGGTAGGCGCCCATGCGTAGCGCCGCCCTTGCCGGCGGCGGCGGCTCCGCGACCAGGAACGCCTCCAGAGCCCAGTCAAGGGCCCGACGACGGCGGGTGACGCCGTAGACGAGCTCGGTGGCGAAGGCTCGGTCGCGCTCGTCAAGATCAGTCTTCTTGAGCGCTGCCGGAAGGACCACATTGGCGTACGCGCCCCCCGCGTCCACCCGAACCAGCACCTCGAGCGCCACCTCCCGGGCGTCGGAGGCGGGCTCCTGGTCGCCGGCGGGTCGGTCCCGGCGGCGAGACTTACTCACTGCTCGAACTGCTCGCCGCCGGCGATGCGGGCGCCGTTGAGCCAGTCGCGGGCCGAGGTTGCGGCCCGTCCCTCGAACTGCACTGTCAGCAACTCCACCGCGCCGACCCCGGCGGCGACCACCACCGAGGGACCGTCACCGGATCCCGGTCGTAGCAGGATCGTGCCGGCGTGGCCGCTCCGGTCGGCGTCGAGGGCGAGCCCGGCCTGGACGACTTTGAGTCGCCGGCCCCTCACCGTGGTCCAGGCACCGCCGACCCGCACCAGCCGCAGGACATGCTCCGCGGGCGCGGACCAGTCGATCCGCAGATCCGGGGAGGTGATCTTGTCGGCCCAGGTCGTCTCACCCGACTGCGGCTCCGGATCACCGAACCCCTCGCTCAGGGCATCCAGCAGCAGCCCGACGCCCAGCTCGCAGAGCCGGTTCCGAAGTTCGTCGGCGGACTCGTGCGGTTCGATCGGCGTGGACGCCCGCCGGTACACGCCCCCGGCGTCGATCTCGGCGGCCACATCCATGAGGCAGACTCCGGTCTCGGTGTCGCCGGCAAGGATGGCACGCTCCACCGGCGCCGCCCCCCGCCAGCGGGGCAGCAGCGAGAAGTGCAGGTTCACCGTGCGGCGTCGTTCTAGAACCTCGTCAGGAATGTGCTCGCCGTAGGCGACGACTACGCCCAGGTCGGCCCCGACCTCCAGTGCGTCGGCGAGATTGCAGGTGACGGCCAGTCCCAGATCGGCGGCTGCGGCGGCCACCGGCGAGGAGGTGGGGGCCTGGCGCCGGCCCCTCCGCTTGGGAGGACGGGTGACCACCAGCGCCACGTCGTGACCGGCGCGGTACAGGGCCTGCAGGGGCGGAACCGCCACTTCCGGTGTGCCGAAGTAGACGACGCGCGCCGGCCCAGAGGCCGAGCGGGCGGGCCGCAACCTATTGCGGGCCTCGCACAGCCCCGAGCGAGGCCGTGGCCCGAGCGGCCCGTGAGCGCAGCGAACAAGAGCGGGAAACGAGACGCCTCATCGCGAGCAGCTAGAACCTACGCACTCGGACGCTGCCCGCCCTCACAGCAGACGCAGGCCGCCCGAAGTCGCGTCCCCTCCTACCTCCGACGGCCGCTTCGCCGTCGTCGAGCCGGACCCGATCCCCAGCTCGCGCAGCGTGCGCAGAGCGGCCTTGCGGGTGGCCTCGTCGAGCCGCTCGATGAGCAGCGTCCCGTCGAGGTGGTCCAGCTCGTGCTGGAACAGGCGGGCCTCGATCTCGTCAGCCTCCACCGAGATCTCGTTGCCGTCCAGGTCACGGCCGATGACGTGGACCTGCTTGGGTCTGACGATCTCCCACGACAGCCCCGGCACGGACAGGCACCCCTCGTCGTAGACCCACTCGCCGTCGGACTCGACGATCTGCGGGTTGACGATGGTGCGCGGTCCGTCGCCCAGATCCCAGACGAACAAGCGCTTCTGCACCCCGATCTGGGGAGCGGCCAGCCCGACCCCCTCCGCGGCGTACATGGTCTCGACCATCCCCTCCACGATGCGCACCAGGCCGGCATCGACGTCGCTGACGTCGGCGGCGCGGCGGCGCAGGACCGGATCACCGATTATGCGTATGTCGTAGGGGGCCACGACGGTTGAGGCTACCGTCGCGACGTGGCCGATCCCGCCTCCCAGCCCGCCAGCGGCCAGTACTTCGAGGCCGAGCCGGCTGCAGCCGCCGCACCTCGCACGATCGCGGTGAACATCGGTGGGATGAAGCTGAGATTCATCACCGATTCAGGGGTGTTCTCGCCCGACCGGCTGGACGCAGGCACGCGTCTGCTGCTTCTCGAGGCGCCGCCGCTGACCACCGACGACCGGAGCGTGCTCGACCTGGGATGCGGCTGGGGTCCCATCGCCTGCGTCGCCGGGCTGCGCTCCCCCGCGGCCGAAGTGCTGGCGGTGGACGTCAACGAGCGGGCGCTGAGCATCACGGCCGGCAATGCCAGGCGCAACGGCGTCGGCAACGTGACGGTGGCGCGCCCCGACGAGGTGGACCCGGCGCGCCGCTTCGACCGCATCCTCTGCAATCCCCCCATCCGCGTCGGCAAGGACGCCCTTCACAGCTTGCTGGCCACCTGGCTCGACCGCCTCGCGACCGGCGGGCGGGCCCACCTCGTCGTGCACCGCCACCTCGGCAGCGACTCGCTGGCCCGTTGGCTGGCCGGCAGGGGACACATGGTGGACCGACTGGTTTCGCGGTCGGGTTACCGGGTGCTCGAGGTCCGGCCCGTCGGAGCAGCGGCGACATGAACCAGCTTGATTCCACCGGGTTGAAACGGCTGCACCGCGAGTGGCGCCGGCAGAGCCACGAGCGCCTAGCGCTGGTGCTCGACCGGGTGCAGAACCCGTTCAACCTGGGCGCGATCGTCCGCACGGCCGCAGCCGAGCGGGTGGAGCACCTCTACCTCGGTGCCAGTACGTCACCGGACGAGCCCAAGGTGGCCAAGACGTCGCTGGGCACTCAGCGATACGTGACGTGGAGCCGCTTCGACGAGCCGGTTGTGGCAGTGGAGGCGGCCCGGGCCGGCGGATACCGGATCGTGGGGGTGGAGCTGGCCGCCAAGGCTCGGCCGCTGCACGAACTGGACCTCTCCGGCCCGGTGGCCCTGGTTCTGGGCCACGAGGACCGCGGTCTGTCGGCCGGCACGCTGGAACGCTGTGACGAGGTGGGCTTCGTCCCCCAGCTCGGACGGGTCGGCTCCCTGAACGTGGCCGCCGCGGCCGCCATCGCCATCTACGAGGCCCGCCGCCAGCAGTGGACGGCACCCGACCAGACACACCCGTAGAGGATCTACCTCTCTCAGCAACCAGTGGCGGCTCTGAGGGCTTGGCAGGCTTCCTCCAGCTTGGCTGGACCGAGCATGGCCACCGGCCGGCGGAACGCCTCTCTGGGCAAGGTGTGGACGGTATCGAAGTTGACGAGACAGTCCGTCGGCACGCCATCAGAGGCCGCTGTCAGGGGCAACTCCGAAGTCAAGCCTCGGCGCGTTCTCGTCAACGCTGCCACGACGACTGCGCCGATGCGGTCCGCGACGGGGTCGCCGGTGAGCACCAGCTCGGGCCGGTCGCCTCATACAACAACTATGCCATGCATGACATTGACGGCACCGTCGTATCAGACCCGCAGGGGGTCGATCTCGACTCGCAGCCGCTCGGCCGGCCGCGGCGTGCGGTCCAGAAGGTCCAGGAGCGGCTGATGGCGGCGGGCCCGCAGCAGGAACTGCCCGCTCGACGGGCCCCGGATTCGGACCGCGGTGTCGGAGGCTGCTCGCAGCGCTTCGACGAACGCCGGCGCGCCCGGGCCGGAGACCTTGGCCTGGGCACCGTAGGGAGGAAGGCCGAGAGCCCGGCGCCGGTCCCGCTCGACGGTGGACACGATCGAGGGATCGGCTCTGACCGCGGCGGCCACGACCGGATGGTCGGGCTGGCGGGTCTGGATCACGAGACGACTACCGCTCCGGCGTCCCCCCGCCAGACGGGCACCGCGCGCCAACAGCGCCAGCGCCTGCTCCGCGGCTCGCTGGCGGGGAGCCAGAAGCTCCTGGTCGAAGTCGAGGAACACCACCGCGGCCGCCGACGGCATCCGCCAGAGCACGGCCTCGGTGCCGATCACGATCCGCTCCGGGCCAAGGGTGCCTGCCTCCGAGGTCAGCTCCCCCACCGGCTCGCCCACAAGCGCGGCGAGTTCCTCACGGGCCCGGGTCACGCCCATACGAAGGTTGCGCAGGACCGTCGAGCCGCACTCCGCGCACACCACCGGCCGGCGCTCACTGCCGTCGGCCGCGACCAGATCATCGTCGACAAGCCGCATCGGCGCCCGGCCGTCGGAGGAGCGGACCAGCTCGCCGCAGGCCTTGCACGCCAGCAGCCGGGCCCGTCCCTTACGATTGAGCACTACGGCAACTCTCCCTTGGGCGGCAGCCAAGCGACCGCGCAGCCCCTCGGCGAACAGGCCACCCCGGACCGGATCGTCGAGCCGGCGGTCCAGCACGTCGACCACAGGCCAGCCGTCGCGCTCGGCGGTCCGATCGACCGTCCTCAGCTCACCAGCCTCGAGGGCCTCCAGCGTGGGGACGGGCGAGACCAGAACGGCCGGCACGCCCGCTCTCCGAGCCCGCTCCAGGGCCACGTCGCGGGCGTGCCACGTCGGCGCCTGCTCGCTCTGGAGACTCTCGGAGTGCTCGTCGAGCACGACCACCGCGGCCAGGCGCGGCATCGGCAGCCACACCGCGGTGCGGGTTCCGACGACGGTTGCTCCTGCGGCGGCCACGGCCCAGTCGTCGAAACCAAGCGCGACCCGCACGTCCTGCCGTCTAAGGCCTGCCGCGACGCGACGTGCGTCCGCCAACGTGGGCACGACGACCAGCGCGTCACCGCGGCGGGCCGCGGCCTGCACGATCGGCGCGCCGCTGTCGCCAGGCGGGCACCGCAGAACGGTCACTGCACCGGAACGCTCGCACGCCGCGCCGCCGGCGACGGCCCGGTTGCGCTCACCCCGACTCCCGCCGACGACCACGCCACCCGAACGCTCGAACAAGCCGTCGTAGGTCTGGGCCGAGCCGACGGCCGCACCTGCGGCGGGCCGGGCCGGTGCCGGTCTGATGACCACCCGGGGCGGCGAAGCGGCTCTCAGCAGATGCACCGGGCGCCCGGCCCAGCGCCACGCGGCCCAGCCGGCCAGGTTCACGACGTCGGCGGGCGGCCCCATGCCGGTCAGCCGGGACAAGGGCTGGAGCTCGACGTCAGGAGGCGGATCGACGTCCAACTCGGTGACCCAGCCCCGCAGCCGCCGGCCGCCCAGAGTGATGCGCACGATCGTGCCGATCCGGAGCCGCTCGGCGCGCCCGTCGACGTGCCAGGCATCGGGCACCGCGTAGTCGAAGGTCTTGTCGAGACCGACCACGTCGGGCAACACCCGAACGACCAGCACCGGGGTGGCATCCTCAGCCCTGCTCGGGTGAGCCTCGCCGGATGCCGAAGAACCCTCCTCGAGCCCCGCCGGGTCCTCGTCTGGAGCGGTCGGCCCCTCCGCGGACGGCCCCTCGACCCAGAGGTGGCCTTGGACGCCGGGGCTCAGAGGCCGAGCGGACTGGTCGCGGTTCACACGAAGATCATGCTTCGCAGCCGTTCTGTGAGCAGATATGCCGACTGAGGCGGCTCTGTTGCTGAGAGAACGGTGACGGCACTAGAGGCCGAGAGCCGACTTCAGGTCGTCGAGACGATCCGTGCTCTCCCAAGTGAACTGCCCGCCTTCTGGGATGCGGCCGAAATGGCCGTAGGCCGCGGTCGGCGTGTAGATCGGCTTGAGCAGGTCCAAGTCCCGCACGATGGCCGCCGGGCGCAGGTCGAACACCTCCCGCACGGACTCGACGATCCGGGCTATGTCCAGCGTCTCGGTGCCGAAGGTTTCCACCATCAGCGACAGCGGTTCCGCCATGCCGATGGCGTAGGCCACCTGCAGCTCACAGCGCGATGCCGCGCCCGACGCCACGATGTGCTTGGCCACCCAGCGGGCCGCATACGCGGCGGAGCGGTCGACTTTGGAAGGATCCTTGCCGGAGAAGGCGCCGCCTCCATGGCGGGCCATGCCCCCGTAGGTGTCGACGATGATCTTTCGCCCAGTGAGGCCGGTGTCTCCCTTCGGCCCGCCGGTCTCGAACTTCCCGGTCGGGTTGACGATTACTTCGTAACCGTCGTCGGCGAACTGCGGGCACTGCTCGCTGATGACCGGCTCGATGATCTGCTCGGTGACGTCGGGGAGGATCATCCGGTCACGGTCGATGCCCGTCGAGTGCTGGGTGGAAACGAGCACGGTGTGCAGCTGCACCGGCCGGCTGCCCTCGTATTCCAAGGTGACCTGGGTCTTGGCGTCGGGCCCGAGGTAAGGGATCGTGCCGGCCCGGCGCACCTCGGCTTGGCGCGAGGCCAACCGGTGGGCGAGATGGATCGGCAGGGGCATGAGGGCTTCCGTCTCATCGCAGGCGTAGCCGAACATCATCCCCTGGTCGCCCGCGCCCTGGTCGTCGGGATCCTCGTCGCCGCGATCGACGCCCATGGCGATGTCGGGAGACTGGTCGCCGACGGCCACTACGACGCCGCAGGCGTCGCCGTCGAAACCGAAGGTGGCCTTGTCGTAGCCCGCAGCGCGGATCGTCCGGCGCACGATGTTCGGGATCTCGACGTACGCGTCAGTGCGAATCTCGCCCGACACCACGGCCAGGCCGGTGGTGAGCAGCGTCTCGCAGGCGACCCGGCTGTTGGGGTCGGCGCCGAGCAGGGCGTCGAGGACGGCGTCCGATATCTGGTCGGCCATCTTGTCGGGATGGCCTTCGGTGACCGACTCGGAAGTGAACATCCAAGTACTCACGGGGCCTCCGGCATGAGCGCGGCCACCCTGTCGAGCACGGCCCGGGCGGCCTCCTGCTTGGTGGTCAAGGGGACATGGTGGCGTGCGCCGTCGGCGGTGTACATGACAATCTCGTTGGTGTCATGGCCGAAGCCGACATGCTCCTTGGATACGTCGTTGGCCACGATCACGTCAAGGTTCTTGCTACGCAACTTGTTGAGCGCGTTGGTCTCGAGATCCTCGGTCTCGGCTGCAAAGCCGACCAGCACCTGGCCGGACGGCTTGGAGGCGCCCAACGACGCGAGGATGTCGTGGGTGGGCTCCAACTCGAGCGCCGGAACGCCCCGGCCCTTCTTGAGCTTGCCGCCTGCCGGACGCGCCGGGCGGAAGTCGGCGACCGCAGCCGCCATTACCACTGCGTCGGCACCGGGCGCCTCCAACTCGACTGCGGCAGTCATCTCGGCGGCCGTCTCGACCACCACCACCCGAGCCGCAGCCGGAGCGCGGTCCGGTTCTGTGGTGACGAGCACGACTTCTGCTCCCCGGGCCGCCGCTTCGCCGGCAACAGCTGCGCCCTGCTTGCCCGAAGAGCGATTGCCGACAAAGCGGACCGCATCCATGGGCTCGCGAGTCCCGCCGGATGTGACCAGCACTCGCCGGCCGGCCAGGCTCTGGGGAGTGAGCGCCGCCTCCACCGCGGCCACGATGTCGGCCGGCTCCGCCATCCGTCCTGATCCGACGTCGGAACCCGCGAGGGGACCCTCGACCGGTCCCACGATGGTCACTCCGCGCCCGGCCAGCACTGCGACGTTGTCCTGCACCGACGGCTGCTCCCACATCTCGGTGTGCATGGCAGGAGCCACGATCACCGGCGCCCTGGTGGCGAGCAGGGTGGCCGCCAGAACATCACCGGAGCGGCCTGTGCGCAAGTCCGAGACCAAGCGGGCCGTCGCAGGGCACACGACGACCGCATCGGCCCGCTGACCGAGTCTCGTGTGAGGAATCGCCGAGGAGGGATCGTTCCACAGCGAGGTGACCGCCGGTTCCGAAGCCAGGGCCGAGAAGGTCGTCTCGCCCACCATCCGCAGCGCTCCGGCCGTGAGCACGGGCACGACGTGGGCGCCGGCGCCGACCATCCGGCGGCACACCTCGGCCGCCTTGTAAGCCGCGATACCGCCGGTCACGCCGAGCACGATGAACCGGCCTCGGAGCGGGCTCATGGCGCGCCCGTCAGGCGCCAGTGCTGCCGGCCGGCTCCGAGGACTCAGCCGCGGCCAGACGCTGCTCGGGGTCGCTGACGTCCTGCAGGTGAGCACCCTCGGAGGAGTCCCCCTGCTGGGCCGGCGTCTCTGGGCCGTCGACGAGCTCATCGGCCTCAGCATCGGGGTCTGCCTCGACTGCTTCGATCTTGCCGGCCGCAACCTCCTCGAGGGCGATCGACAGCGGCTTGGAGGATGTGGAGATCACCTGGGGCGGCACGGACGCTCCGATTCCGCCGCCGAGCTGTCCCAGATAGTTCGTGATCTCGCGGCTTCTCATGGCAGCCAGCGTCACGAGTACGAACTTGGACTCTGTCCGGTCGAGGAGCTCCTCGATGGCCGGGGTCATCATCGTGTCGTAGCCGTGGGCCATGGCGCGCTCCGCTGGGTCTGCCGACTGAGGGAGCTTCACGCTACCAGCCGCACTCACAGTTGCGGACGCATGGACCCGACCCCCAGACCTGTGGTTCAGTCCCGACCGCGGCGCCGATCGCGATCCGCCGCGATCAGGCGTTCGATGGCTCGAACAGCCCGGCCCACCTCGTCATTCACTACTATCTCGTAGCCCATTGCCAGAGCCTCGGCCCTCTCTGAGGCGGTCTTTCGCATCCGGAGAGCGACCGTGGCCGCATCGTCACCCCGGTTCTCGAGTCGCTTCCGCTGATGCTCGGGGCTGGGGGCGTCCACGAACACCAGCACGGCCTCAGACACCAGTTCCTTGACCTGCCGACCTCCCCGGACGTCGATCTCGAGCACCACGTCCGCGCCTTCGGGAGGGTCCGGAACCGGTGTGCCCTGCAGGTAGTCGAGAAACTCGACCCACTCCAGGAAGCGGCCCTCGTCGATGGCGGCCTCGAACGTGGCGCGGCCCACGAAACGATAGGCCTCAGCCGGCTCGGCCAGCCGCCGCGGCCGCGTCGTCCAGGACCGTGACAGCCAGAGGCGAGGGTCACGAGCCAGCAACTGCTCGACGATCGTGCCCTTGCCGACGCCTCCCGGTCCGGAGACGATGACGACTGAACGGCCCGCGAGGGAGGTCACCCCCGCGAGGCTACCGACCCGGTACTAGTCAGCCGAAGGCGTCAAGCAGTTGGCTCCGCTGCCTGCTGCCGAGTCCCCGCAGGCGGCGGTTCTCGGAAATCCCGATCTCCTCCATCGCCCTGCGAGCCTTCACCTTGCCCACGCCGGGCAAGGACTCGATCACAGCCAGAACCTTCATCTTGCCGACGGTGTCGTCGTCCAGCCGATCCAAGAGGTCGGAGAGCGAAATGTCACCGGCCTTGAGCTGCCCGCGGAGCTCTGCACGCTCCCGGCGGACCGCGGTAGCCTTGACCAGCGCGGCGCGCCTGACTTCATCGGAAATGGAGAACGGTTGAGCCATGGGCGGTGAGAGTACCCAACCTGGCGCGGATATGCCACCATTTCAGCGAATCAGCCTCCTCGGTGCTCCGGCGCCGACTGCTACTGCTGGAGGCTGTGGTGCAGACGCTCAGCAGCCTCGACGGGATCGGCGGCCCTGGTAACCGGCCTGCCGACAACCAGCAGATCTGCGCCGGCCGCCAACGCCTGCACCGGCGAGGCAACCCGTCGCTGGTCGTCCACCGAGTCTCCGGCCAGCCGGATGCCTGGAACGACCCGTAGAAGCTCGGGACGGACGTGACGGGTTGCGGTCAGGTCGGGCGCAGCGCACACCACGCCGGCGCATCCTGCCTCGAAGGCCATCTCCATGCGCCGGGCCACGAGGTCGCGGGTGGCAGCGACCTCCGCCTCGCTGGTCAAGACGGTGACGGCCAGCACGCCTGCGGGGCGGGTCGCACCCTCGGCCAGGCCCTCGGCGCCGGCCTGCAGCATCTCGACCCCTCCGGCGGCGTGCACGGTGAGGTACGAGACGCCCAGCTCGCCCACCACTCGGGCCGCCCGGGCCACGGTGTTGGGGATGTCGTGGAGCTTGATGTCGCAGAACACGTCGTAGCCGAGGTCGATCATGGCTCCGATCGTCTCGGGTCCCGCAGCCGTGTAGAGCTCCAGGCCGATCTTGGCCACTCTGAAGTGCCCGGCGAGCGACCGGGCCAGGCGGGAGGCCGCCACCAGGTCGTCGACGTCGAGCGCCAGAGCGAGACGGTCGCGAACCTCGGTGCGGAGCGAACCACCCCCGTCGTGCGTGGAAGCACGAGCTGCTTCATCCATGGGCCGCTCCAATCAGTTCGTCCAGTTCTTGTACACCTGCGTTCTGGCACCACTCCCGCAGTTCGTGGAGCACCTGCCAAGGGGCTCGAGGATCGGCGAAGATCGCCGTGCCCACCTGCACCGCAGACGCGCCGGCCTGGAGCATCTCGACGGCGTCGGTGCCGCGGGCTACCCCGCCCACACCGACGATGGGCACCTCCGGCAGAGCTTCCCACACGTCGTAGACGGCTCGCACCGCGACGGGGTGCAGCGCGGCTCCGCTCACCCCGCCGCGCCGCCCTCCGAGAGCGGGGCGCCGCTTGTCGATATCGATGACCAGGCCGGCCAGCGTGTTGGTGAGGACGACCGCTTCGGCCCCGCCGGCGACCGCCGCCGCGGCCATCGCGACCAGCTCAGGCGTATTGGGGCTCAGCTTGGCCCAGCGGGGCCGCCCGCACCCGGCGGTGGCGGCGAGGGCTGCGGTGGTCGCGTCGGCGGAGTGCGCGAACATGCGCATGCCGTCGTCGGTGTTGGGGCACGACACGTTCACTTCCACCGCCACGACCCCCGGCGGAGCCTCGGCCAGCGAGTCAGCCGCCCGCCGGAATGCGTCGACGGTGTCGCCCCAGATGCTGGCCACCACGTCAGCGCCCTCCTCGACAAGAGCGGGCAGGTCCTCGTCAAGCCAGGATTCCGTGCCCGGGCCCTGAAGCCCCACGCTGTTGATCATGCCCGCGGCCGCGTGCTGCAACGGATGCAGACGGGGGGCGGGATTGCCCGGCCAGGGTTCGTCGCTCAACGACTTGACCACCACCGCCCCCAGATCGGTGAGCCGACCGTAGGGAGCCAACTCATTACCATGTCCCGACGCGCCCGACGCAGTCATCACCGGGGCCCGGAGCACAACGCTGCCGACGCTCGTCGTCAGGTCGGTCATGGCCGAGGCACAGAGGCCGAGCGAATGGGCGAGCAAACCAGTCGCATGCGGGCGAGGCCGTGGCCCGAGCGGCCCGTGAGCGAAGCGAACAAGAGCGGGAACGGCACCCCTTCCACGGGACCGGCTCCCACCGATTCGAGCTCGCTCCCGGTCATCTACGCCGCGCCTCGCAGGCTGCGGTGATACTCCTGGAGGCTGCGCACCGACAGACGTTGTCCTCGCAGGTCGCGCAGGCCGTACGCCGCGGCCAGCGCCGCCGCTCCGGTGGTCACCAGGGGCAGGCCGGCGCCTCCCGCAGCCGATCGGATGTGCGCGCCGTCGGCTCTGGGGCCGCGGCCGTGAGGCGAGTTGATCACCAGCTGTATCTGGCCCGCCTCGATGAGATCGACGGCATCACGACCCTCCTGGTCGCCCAGCTTGGCCACTTCGACGGCCACCGGCACGCCGCCGCGTCGCAGGAACTGCGCCGTTCCCACGGTGGCGGCCAGCCGGTAGCCCAGTGCGTGCAGGATCCGAGCCGCCCGCAGCCCCGCCTCCTTGTCGCGGTCGGCCATGGACATGAACACGGCGCCCTCGGCGGGCAGCCGGGTGCCCGCGGCCAACTGGGCCTTCACGAAGGCGAGACCCGGCGTGGCGTCCAGCGCCATCACCTCGCCGGTGGAGCGCATCTCGGGACCGAGCACGGCATCGGCCTCCGGGAACCGGTTGAACGGCAGCACCACCTCCTTGACCGCCACGTAGTCGGAGGCTGCCACATAGCCGGAGGCCTCCCGCAATCCGTCCGGAGCCTCCGGCAGCATGCCCTCGGCTCTCAACTCGGCCAGCGTCGCTCCGACCATCAGGCGGGCCGCAACCATCGCCAGCGGGACTCCGGTGGCCTTGGCCACGAACGGCACCGTGCGCGACGCCCTCGGATTGGCTTCGATCACGAACACGTCACTCGCTCCGGTCCCGCTCCATCGGGTCGGCATCTGCAACGGACTGTCCCCGTTGCGCTTGACCGCGAACTGGACGTTCAGCAGGCCCTTGACGTCCAGCTCCTGCGCGATGCGGCGGGTGTGGTCGCAGATGACCGAGACGACGTCGTCGCCCAGCGTCGTGGGCGGGATCGTGCACGCCGAGTCGCCGGAGTGGACGCCCGCCTCCTCGACATGCTCCATGACGGCCCCGATCTGAACCTCGCCGGTGCGGTCCCGCACGGCATCGACGTCCACCTCGGTCGCATCCTCGAGGAAGCGGTCCACCAGCACGGGCCGCTCCGAAGCCGGTCCCCCTTCCCGGCCCAGGGAGCCGAAGTCGGCGAGCTCCTCGATGGCCGCCGCGAGCTCCTCGTCGTCGTAGACGATGGCCATGGCCCGACCGCCCAGCACATAGGAGGGCCGGACCAGCACCGGATAGCCGACCCGGGCCGCCACCTGCTGCGCCTCCTCGAAGCTGGTGGCCGTGCCGCCCGGCGGCTGCGGGATGCCCAGGCGCTCGCACAGGGCGTTCCAGCGCTCGCGGTCCTCGGCCAGATCGATCGAGGCCGGCGAGGTGCCCAGCACCAGGTCTGCGGGCAGATGGCCCGCAAGCGCCAGCGGCGTCTGACCCCCGAGCGAGACGATCACTCCGACGGGGTCCTCCGCCGCGATCACGTTGGCCACGTCCTCGGTGGTGAGCGGCTCGAAGTAGAGCCGGTCGTTGACGTCGTAGTCGGTGGAGACGGTCTCGGGGTTGCAGTTGACCATGACCGTCTCGTACCCGGCCTGTTGAAGGGCCTGCCCGGCGTGGACGCAGCAGTAGTCGAACTCGATGCCCTGCCCGATGCGGTTCGGGCCCGATCCGCAGATCACCACACGAGGCTTGGTGGCCGGCCGGATCTCGTCGGCGTCCTCGTAGGTGGAGTAGTGGTACGGCGTGGTCGCCTCGAACTCGGCCGCGCAGGTGTCGACCGTCTTGAACGTCGGCAGCACGCCGGACGCCTCCCGGAGGGCGCGGACCTGGGCCGGAGCCGTGCCCCAAAGGTGGGCGAGCTGGCCGTCGGAGAATCCGAGTCGCTTGGCCCGGCGCCATCCGGCTCGGGTCATCGCCTCCGGTGACGCGTCCTCGAGCGCCAGTCGCTCCTCGCTGATGCGCTCCATCTGGTCGAGGAACCAGGGGTCCACGCCGGTGGCCGTCGACACCTCCTCGATGGACACGCCCCGGCGCAGAAGAGCCTCCAGATGGAAGATCCGCTCCGGCGTGGGCACGGCCGCCGCTGCCAGCAGCTCGGCGTCGCCGAGGCGGTCGAGGGCGGCTTCGGCAGGGTCGGCGTTGAGGCCGAGGCGGCCCTGCTCCAGGGAGCGCAGCCCCTTCTGCAGCGACTCGCAGAACGTGCGGCCGATGGCCATCACCTCGCCCACCGACTGCATGGAAGTGCCCAGCACACCCGAGGTGATCTGGAACTTCTCGAACGCCCAGCGGGGGATCTTGGTGACCACGTAGTCCAGGGTCGGCTCGAACGAGGCCGGGGTCACGCCGGTGATGTCGTTGGGGATCTCGTCGAGCGTGTACCCCACCGCCAGCCGGGCCGCGATCTTGGCGATGGGGAAGCCGGTCGCCTTCGAGGCCAGCGCTGAGGACCGGCTCACCCTGGGGTTCATCTCGATCACGACCTGGCGACCGGTGGCCGGGTCCACCGCGAACTGCACGTTGGACCCGCCGGTCTCGACCCCCACCCGGCGCAGCACCGCGAAGGCGGCGTTGCGCATCTGCTGGTACTCGGGGTCGCTCAGCGTCTGGACGGGAGCGACAGTGATGGAGTCGCCGGTGTGCACCCCCATGGGATCGAGGTTCTCGATGGAGCACACCACCACGCAGTTGTCGGCGCGGTCCCGCATCACCTCGAGCTCGAACTCCTTCCAGCCCACGATCGACTCCTCGATCAGGATCTCGGAGATGGGGCTGGCCTCCAGGCCGAAGGCGGCGACGCTCTCGAACTCCTCGGCGGTGGCCGCGATGCCTGCGCCGCGACCTCCGAGTATGTAGGCGGGCCGGACGATCACCGGCAGCCCCACCCTTCGCATCACCTCGCGTGCGGCGTCCATGTCACGGGCGATCCCGGAGCGGGGCACGTCCAGGCCGATCTCGAGCATGGCCTGCTTGAAGAGCTGGCGATCCTCGGCGGTGGCGATGGCGGACGCGTCGGCGCCGATCAGCTCGGCGCCCTTGGCCTCCAGCACCCCGCCGTCAGCGAGCTCCATCGCCAGGTTCAGCCCCGTCTGGCCGCCCAGGGTGGGCAGCACCGCGTCGGGCCGTTCCCGTTCGATGATGCGAGCCAGCACGGCGGCGTCGAGCGGCTCCACGTAAGTGGCGTCGGCCACCTCGGGGTCCGTCATGATCGTGGCCGGATTGGAGTTGGCCAGGACCACCCGGTAGCCCTCGGCCCGAAGCACCCGGCAGGCCTGCGTTCCCGAGTAGTCGAACTCGCAGGCCTGACCGATGACTATGGGGCCCGAGCCGATGATGAGGATCGATTCGATGTCGTCACGCCGGGGCACGGAACCCGCCCATCATCCGGTCGCCGCCCGCGACTGAGTCGCCCGCCACATCGTCACGCCACCGCACGGCGGCGATCCATCATCTCGGCGAAGGCGGTGAAGTGGTGTCGGGCGTCGTGGGGGCCGGGGCCGGCCTCGGGGTGGTACTGCACGCCGAAGGCGTCGGCGCCGCCGACGTGGAGCCCCTCCAGGGCGCTGTCGTTGAGGCAGACGTGGGTCTCCGTCACTCCCGGCACCGATCCTGTCTCGACCGCGAAATTGTGGTTCTGGCTGGTGATCTCGATACGCCCGCTGGCGGTGCACCGGACGGGCACGTTGCCTCCGTGATGGCCGAAGCGCATCTTGAAGGTGCGCCCGCCGAGGGCCAGGGCGAGCAGCTGGTGGCCCAGACAGATCCCGAAGACGGGAACCGTGCCCACAAGGCCGCGCAGCGCCTCGATGGCCGGCCCGGCCAGCTCCGGGTCTCCCGGCCCGTTGCTGAAGAACACGCCGTCGGGCCGGCGGGCGAGCACCTCGTCGGCTGGAGTGTGCGCCGGCACCACGGTCACCGTGGCCAGCTCGCCCAGGCAGCTCAGGATGGTGGACTTGATGCCCAGGTCGTAGGCCACAACCCGGCGGGGGCCCGTGCCCGCAGAGTACGGCTCGCCGGTGGTGACCTCGCTCACGAGGTCTACCCCGCTGGTGCCGGGCTCGGCCCGGGCTGCGGCCAGCAGGGTGGCTTCGTCGGCGGTGCCGAAGGCGCCGGGCATGGCCCCCGCGTCGCGGATGTGGCGGGTGAGGCGGCGGGTGTCGATCCCGGTGATGCCGGCAATGCCGTGGCGGCGCAAGTAGTCATCGAGGCTGCCGGTGGCCCGCCAGTTGCTGTGGCGGCGGGCCAGGTCGCGCACGATCACACCCCGGCAATGGGGCCGGGCCGCCTCGGAGTCGGCGCCGTTGGTGCCGTAGTTGCCGATGTGGGGATAGGTGAAGGTGATGATCTGACCCGCGTAGGACGGGTCGGAGATCACCTCCTGATACCCGCTCATCACCGTGTTGAAGACGACCTCTCCGGAGGCGACCGCGGCGGGTGCTCCGACGGCCTCGCCCTCGAACACCTCCCCGTCGCACAGCACCAGCAGGGCAGGGGTGAACTCCGGTGCGATCTTCGCTGCGGTCGCGGGGGTGGGCTCCGGTGCGGTCATCGCTGCGGCTCGCCGTCGATCACGACCGGCTCGGCCGCCAGCAGGGTGTGCCGGACCCGGCCTCGCAGTTCCCGACCCTCGTAGGGGGTGTTGCGGCTCGGGCTGGCCATGGCCTCGCCCGACACCGTCCAGGTGACGCCGGGGTCGATGACGCACAGGTTGGCGGGTTCGCCGGGAGCCACCAGACGCCCGTGACGGTCGTCGACGCCGGCGATGGCCGCGGGCTGCCACGACATCAGGGCCAGCACCCGCTCGATGGGGAGCTCCAGTTCGGTCAGGGACAGGGCGAGCGCGGTCTCGAGTCCTAGCATTCCCGGCGGTGCTGCGTCGAAGGGCCTCTCCTTGTCGGCGCTGGTGTGGGGTGCGTGGTCGGTGGCGATGGCGTCGATGGTGCCGTCGGCCAGTCCGGCGCGAATGGCGGCCACGTCGCCTTCGGTTCGCAGCGGTGGATGGACCTTGAAGACGGTGTCGTAGTCGGCGCAGCAGGCGTCGGTGAGGATGAAGTGGTGGGGCGTGGCCTCGGCCGTCACTGGCAGCCCCGCCTCCTTGGCCGCTCGCACCATGGCCACTGACCCGGCGGTCGACAGGTGCAGGAAGTGCACCCTCGACCCGGTGAGCCGCGACAGGGCGATGTCACGCATGACCATCAGCTCCTCGGCCTCGGCAGGTTGGCCCCCCAGGCCCAGGCGGCTGGACCACTCGCCTTCGTGCATGGAACCGCCGGCGGCGAGTTCGTCCACCTCGCAGTGCTGGGCCACCACCACCCGGCGGCCGCCGGTGAGGTGGTCGAGACCGGCCGCGTATTCGAGGGCCCGCCTCATCACCCGCGCGTTCTGCACACCGGCGCCGTCGTCGGTGAATATCCGCACTCCGAGGCGCACCAGCTCGGCCATGGGCACCAGGTCGGCGCCGCGGCGGCCCACGGTGATGGCGGCCGACGGGTACACGTCGCAGCAGGCCCCGGAATTGAGGTCCTGCACCTCGCGCACCACCGCCGCGCAGTCGATGGGCGGGTCGGTATTGGGCATGGCGACCATGGCAGTGAAGCCGCCCAGGGCTGCACCCCGGGCGCCGGTCTCGATGGTCTCAGCGTCCTCGCGGCCGGGCTGGCGCAGGTGAGCGTGCAGGTCGACGAGTCCCGGAGCCACCACGCAGCCAGAGGCGTCCAGCGTGCGATCGCCCTCCACGCCGGCAGCATCGACCGAGATCACCCGGCCGCCGCCGACCAGCACGTCGGCACGGCGGCTGCCGCCCGAGTCCACCACCGTCCCTCCCCGTATGGCGATGGTGCCATGAGAGGGCACCGCGGCTAGTCGCGCCGTCACGCCGCCATCACCCCGCGGCTGCGGTGGGCCAACTCCGGGCACCGTGTGGCCCCCACAGCCGTCACGCCGCCATCACCCCGCGGCTGCGGTGGGCCAACTCCGGGCACCGTGTGGCCCCCACAGCCGTCACGCCGCCTTCATCCTCTCGCCCTCGGCGAGGTCCATGCCCGAGCCGAGCAGCAGGAACAGCACGGCCATGCGGACGGCCACGCCGTTGGCGACCTGCTCGGTGATGACCGCATTGGGCCGGTCGGCCACGTCCCCGTCGATCTCCACGCCGCGGTTCATGGGTCCCGGGTGCATGATCAAAGCGCCGTCTCTGAGCCGGTCGGCCCGGGCCGCGTCGAGGCCGTACTCGGCCCGGAACTCGCGCAGCGACGGCACCGACGCGCCGGCCTCGCGCTCCAGCTGCATCCTCAGCAGGTAGCAGATGTCGATGTCGCCCAGGACCGAGTCGAAGTCATGGGTGACGGTGACGGGCCAGCCTTCAAGACTCGACGGCAGCAGCGGACGGGGCGCGACCAGGGTCACGTCGGCGCCCATGGCCGTGAAGGCCAGCACGTCGGAGCGGGCCACCCGGGAGTGGAGGATGTCGCCGACGATGGCGACGCGGGCGCCGTCGAGGCCCCCCAGGCGGGTGCGGGCGGTGTACAGGTCGAGAAGCGCCTGGGTGGGATGCTCGTGGCGGCCGTCGCCGGCGTTGATGACCGAGGCGTCGATCCAGTCGGCCACCCGGTGGGGCACGCCCGCACACGAGTGGCGCACGACGATGGCGTCGATGCCCATCGCCTCGATCGTCAGCACGGTGTCGCGCACCGACTCGCCCTTGTTCACCGACGACGATCCGACGGAGAAGTTCACGGTGTCGGCCGACAGCTGCTTGGCGGCCGCCTCGAACGACAACCGCGTGCGGGTGCTGTCCTCGTAGAACAGCCACACCACGGTCTTGCCCCGCAGGGCCGGCACTCTGGGGATGCGGCGCTGGCTCACGTCCGCGAACGAGCCGGTGAGGTCGAGAATGCGCTCGAGATCGGGCCGGTCCAGATCGGTGATCGACAGCAGATGGCGGCTTGGTGCGTCCGTCGGCATCACACCAGCTCCCCCGTGTGCGTCGCACCTGTCTCCATCACACCAGCTCCCCTATGTGAACGCCGTCGGATTGCACGTCCACCATCTCCTCGCGGCTGGTGGGAAGGTTCTTGCCGACGTAGTCGGGACGGATGGGAAGCTCCCGGTGGCCCCGGTCCACCATCACCGCCAGATGCACTGCGCTGGGCCGTCCCCAGGTGTGCAGCGCGTCGAGCGCGGCCCGCACGGTGCGGCCGGTGAACAAGACGTCGTCGACCAGCACCACGGTCTGCTGGTCGAGGTTCACCGGGATGCGGGTCTCGGCCTGCGGCAGCACCGGCCTCAGGCCGATGTCGTCGCGGTGCAGGGCCACGTCGAGGGTGCCGACCGGCGCCGCGGAGCCCTCGATCTCGGCCAGGGTGGCCGCGATGCTGTTGGCGATGGGCACGCCGCCGGTTTGCAGGCCGATGATGACCAGGCCTCCGGATCCGTGGTTGCGCTCGATCACTTCGTGGGTCATGCGGCGGACGGCGCGGTCCACGTCGTCGGCATTCATCACCTGGCTGCGTGACCGGAACGTGCCGCTGGCGTGGGGCACCGTGAAGCGGCGTTCTCTGTCGGCCATGTTGTCCTTTCCGTTCGGGCCTCACTGGACCCGTTTCACGGTCGGGAGGCGACGGTACCACCGGCTCGCGCGATACGCGCGCATGGCTTGCAGGAGTGCTCTGGCGTTGCGGTTTGTCGCTCAGCCGACCACTTCGACGCCAAGCCCCTCGGCCCGCAGGGCGCCTTCGAGCCGAGGCGACGGCGCCGACAGGAACACGCTCGCCTCGAGATGGGCGGCAGCCGCCAAGGCCTCGCTGCCCAGAGCGTCGAGGCGATGGTGGCGGCGGTGGCGAGGGATCACCGGACCCAGGGTCCTCAGGCTGACCAGGCCGATCTCGTCGGGCAGTTCCAGCAGCCTCCCGATCGCCTGGCCGCGGAGGTTCGCAGGATGGCCGGCGAAGGGCTGCGACAGGGCGCCGGTGCGTTCTGAGGCCCCGAGCACGGCCTGGCACAGCCGCACGTACCAGTAGCCGGTGGTGTAGACCGCTTCTCCGGGCCGTGGCAGCCGGCCGCCCCGGAGAAGCTCGCTGAGGAGCTGGTCGTCAAGGATCTGTGTCACTCGCTGGCCAGGTCGGGGTCGCCGAACCCCTTGCGGGCCAGTTCCCAGTCCTCGTCGGTGACGGATTCGAGCAGCTCACGGCGCAGGCTCTCCACCCGCCCCGCGACGAGGACTACCGCGTCACCCAGGTCGACGTACGCGACGTCTCCCCCATCCTGAAGCCCCCATCGCCGACGGGCCGCCGCCGGCAGGCTCATCTGCCCCCGGGCCGACACTCTGAGGTCTCCGCTGCTAGCCATGTGTCTCAGTTTACAAGGCAATAATTTAAATTGCATTGTAGAATCGGCGCGCGGCCCGGCCGATGCCACCTTCGGGCCGCCACGATCAAGGATGGTGGAACCCATGAAGGATTTGATGATGTCGGAGATAGTCATGTAGCAATCTTCATATCGAGCAAGGCGGTGTGGGCGATGGAAGACTTACTGACTGACCTGGACCCAACTACCTGGTCGGTGCCAAACGACTTCCCCGCTGCACCCACGCCGCTGGGAATGCTCGCCGTCATCGAGGACAACCTCAACACCATGCCCAGAAAGCTCCACCACTGGGACTCACCCCACAGCGTCTATGCTGCCCTCACTTGCAACCACCGGTAGAGCTTGCCCAGTCTCAAGAGTTGTCGAGACTGCTTCAAGAAGGCGACTTCGGCGCGCTGTTCCGCAGGATTGGTTGGGACAACCCGGAGCAACGCCTGCCGGTCGATGTGGCCGAGAGCGAACTGCGTCCTGTGCAGGTTGCCGACAAGCGGGGCGTGACTGCGTGGCGGGTGGACTGCCCGAACGGGCTGCCGAAGCGCTCGGAGCAGCATCGGGTGGTGCGTCATCTGAAGCGCCACAGCCGCGACCAGCTTGTGGTGTTCGTAGCCCCGGACAGGCATCTGTGGCAATGGCCTGAGCAGCGTCCGAGCGGAGTCGGGTACCGGCTCGTGGATCACGAGTACCCGGTGCAGGCGCCGACCGAGGCTCTCCTGCAACGGCTCGGGCAAGTCAGGTTCACAATTCGGGAGGAGCCGAATCTCACCTCCAGCGAAGTGCTGAATCGGGTGCGGCGCTCGTTCAACGCCGACAGGGTGACCAAGTCCTTCTATCGCGACTTCAAGAAGCATCACACGATCTTCGCGAGAGCGGTCGAAGGCATCGCAACCGAGAAGAACCAGAACTGGTACACGTCGGTACTGCTCAACCGGCTCATGTTCATCTACTTCATTCAGAAGAAGGGGTTCATGGCCGGCGATCAGGACTATCTCCGCAACCGTCTGGAGATGGTGCGCAACCACTCCGGAAGCGAGGAGTTCTACGCCTTCTACAAGCGATTCCTGCTGCCGTTGTTCCATCAGGGTCTGGGCAGCCCCGAACCTGCCTACGAGGATGCCGACATCGGGAGGATCATCGGCGAGGTCCGCTACATCAACGGCGGCATCTTCGAGCCTCACGAACTGGAGACGACCCACGACATCCGGATCCGCGACGACGCGTTCGGATCGCTGTTCGACTTCTTCGACGATTGGCGCTGGCATCTCGACGAGCGTCCCACCGCCGAGGGCAACGAGATCAATCCGGACGTGCTCGGCTACATCTTCGAGCAGTACATCAACTTCACAGAATCGGGCCAGAAGGACAAGGGCGCGTACTACACGAAGCCCGACGTGACCGGATACATGGCCGAGTCAACCATCCTACCGGCCGTTGCCGACCGGCTCGTCGCGTCCGGCCTCGAGGATCCCGCGCTACTGCTGGCCGGCTCGGGCGATGCCTACATGCGCGAGAGCCTCAGCCACGGCGTTCGCATCGAGACCCCCCCCCCCCGCAGGAGGATGGCCGTGGCAATGGCGCGACGGTGACCCTGCCCGCTACGGCCCGGACTCCGAGTATGCGCGGCTGGGCGACCCCGGTGACGACATCGCGTTGCCGGGTGAGCGCTGGTGCGATGTGGTGCATCGCCACGAGCGCTACCAGCGACAGGTCGAGATGCTGGCGGATGCGGGCCGCGACTGGAGCATCGACGAAGCGATAACCGAGAACCTGGCGTTGCCTGAGCTGCTGCGCGACTACATGAGCCAGCTCAACGGCACGGCGGAGTGCGAGGCGGCATTCACGGTTCTGCGCTCGCTGACGGTCTGTGACCCGACGGTGGGTTCGGGGGCGTTCCTGTTCGCCGCGATCAACGCGCTCGAACCGCTCTACAGCGAGGTGCTGGCCCGAGCCGAGGAGCTTGAGAGCGAGGGGCGGGAGGCGCCGGAGTTCCTGGCGGACGCCCGCAAGCACCCCAGTCCCAGCTACTGGCTCATCAAGACGATCTGCCTGCACAACCTCTACGGCGTGGACCTGATGCAGGAGGCCCCCGAGATCGCCAAGCTGCGGCTGTTCTTGAAGCTGGCCGCCCAGATCGAGCGCGTGGAGGACTTGGAGCCGCTGCCCGACCTCGACTTCAACATCAAGTGCGGCAACCTGCTGGTGGGAATCGCCGACGCCGAAGATGCCAGCAGTCGGCTGGGAGGCGGGCGGCTCGACTTGGGTGGCGAGATCGCCGAGATGGAGGCGCTGGCCACTGAGATAGGCGAGGTGTACGACCGGTTCGTGGCGGAGCAGTCGCAGACATCCGAGGCTGACGCGCCGGCCGACAAGCAAGCGCTCGCGGCGAAGTTCGACGACGCCCGCAATCAATGCCACGAACTGCTGCACAGCATCCGCGGCACGACTCCGCTCGAGAAGTGGATCGAGTCGCACCAGCCGTTCCACTGGTTCGTGGAGTTCCCGAGCGTGTGGCGTAATGGCGGCTTCGACGTGGTGATCGGCAATCCGCCCTACATCAAGACCAGCCTTGTGGTCGACTACACCTGGGTCGGATACAAGACCCAGAAGTGTCCCGACCTTTACGCGATCTGCATGGAGCGAGCGTCAACCCTGCTCAACGATCAAGGCCGCTTCGCCATGATTGTAATGCACAGCTTGTGCTTCAGCCGACACTTCGCGCAGTTGAGGCAGTATATCGATGCACGGTTTGGCGCATATTGGGTCTCATCATATTCCCGAATCCCTGATGCGCTCTTTGGTGGTTCGGTCCGGGTCCGGAATTCAATCCTCATTGCTCATTCCAGCATAGAAGCTCAGCAGGCAATGACTGCCTGCATGAGATGGACCGCCTCCGGTCGTAACCACCTCTTTGAGGATCTCGAGTATGGTATTGTTGACGAGACATTTCGAGTCTCGACCTTGCGAAATCAATGGCCCTTCTTGGATCGGTCTGTTCGGTCAGCATACGAACGGATGATGAAGACGAGGACGAGTCTGAGTACCTCGCTCGTGAGGGATAATGGTCACTTGTTGGGCTTCAAGACAACAGCTCAGTATATGCTCGGAGTGTTCGTGACTTTGCCCCCGACAGTAGACACTGCGACCGGACGGCCAGCACGAATGGGCAGTGAGCGGCACCAGTGGCTTAAGTTCAGAGATTCAGTCAATCGCGATCTGGCTCTGCTGGCTCTGAGCGGCCGCTGGGGGTATCTGTGGTGGCTCATGTACGGCGACGAGTTCGATGTCACCCGCAGCACGCTTGCAGCGTTCCCGGGTGACATCGAACGGCTGGCCAAGCGCACACCGGGTGACATGGAACTCGTGATTTTACTCCAGCTGTCAAGCACCCTTCAGCAAGAGATGCCCGAGAATGTGGCGTGGAAGCTAAACGCTGGCGTCAATGTAGGGCGCTACAACATGCTGAAACTGCGCCATTTCACTGATCAGGCCGACTGGCTTCTGGCGAAAGCCTGGGGGATTGAGGATGCTTTCGAAGCGGCCGGGAACCTGCGTGACCGGATGGTTTTCGGGAACAAAGAATGACGAAATCAACTTCTCCCAGTTCGGGGATGTCCGCCTCCTTGATCGGTGAACCCGGTCATATGTCTGCGCCATTCTTGAGCGCGACGCGAGGGTGGATCACCTCTGGAGGCGTAGACGACCCCTCGAGTATTGGATCCAAGCACGCCGACCGTACGGCGAGGCACCGAGTTGATCCTGCCAGGCGGTCACCCTGCGGGAAATCGTGTCGATCTGGTTGTGAAGGCCGCGCAATTGGGCAACAAACACAATGACCTCAAGACCCAGTTCCGTGAGCCCAGCCGTGCGAGCGCTGCGCCCGCGGAAATCGTCGTCGCAGGTGACGAGCACCCGTTCGTGGGCCGCGCACCAGCGCGCCACGTCTTCGTCGGACGCGTCCGACGAGCCTCTAGCAGCTGCGGCGAGTGCAGCGACGCGTGAGACATGGATGACATCGGCAACGTTCGGATCGATGGCCTCCGCGACCCGGAAGAAGAGGTTGGCGTCAAGACAGAAGCGCACCCCGCCGGGTCTAGGTGGCGAACTCGGCAACGCCTCTCACCTGGCTGACGCTCAACTCGTACCAGTCGGCGACCTCCCATTCGGTCGCGTCGGCCAGGTTGGCAAGAATCGTCTTGACCGGGATGCGGGTCCCGCGAGCCGTCGGCGCCCCGAAACACACGAGGGGGTCGATGCCGACCCACGGGGATATGTCCTAGGCCGCTGCCGCGTCGTTCACGAAGCGGATCTCCTCGGCGAAGGTCCGCACAGCATCCCGGAACGCCAGCTGTCGACGGTTGCGGCCCACGAGTTCCTCGGTGTTGCCCACCACGTCGGCCCACACGCTCACGCCGTCAGTGAAGAACGAGCGGTGAGCCAGAGGCCGTGCGACGTCCGGCTCAGCGGTACGCAGAGCCTCGAGCACCTTGCGGACCTTCTGCAAAGAGGTTCCCTGGTCCCGGAAGCGGCGCACCGTCTCCAGGCTCACCAGGTCGAGGAAGCTGACGGTCTCGATCGAGTGCGGACCGCCCGTCGGGGCGATGATCACAGCCAGCCATCGCCGCAGCTGCTCGCGTGTCGCCAGGCTGCGCCGTCCCACGATGGCAGCCACCTGCGGGAACGAGTAGATCCCCTCGGACAGGCGCGCCGCGGCGTCGGCAGCGTGCGCAGCGGCGGCGGTCGGGGGTTGCCTCACGGGTTCAACGGTAACGCGGGGCCGCGCATCGGGCGAAGAGTGTGCCGTCGAAATGGCTGGAGCAGCGCGGAAGGCCCGAGCCCCTGCTTGCAAGCTCTCCAGACGCCACAATCAGTTCACGGACCACGACGGGCACGCGACACCCGGCAGTGCAGCACCTCGCCGCCAGCCTCGCAGACGCCACAATCAGTTCACGGACCACGACGGGCACGCGACGGCGCGGGCACCGATGCAGCAATGCCGCAGCCGTCGAAGTCCTGCTCTCGCACCTCCCGATACATGGATCGCTCATCTTCAGATGCCGGCGAGGCGCAGAGCGCGGCCTTCGCAGGAGGTCGCCCGGCGTGCCGCTGATCCTCGACAACATCGAGCTTGAAACCGAGCGTGAGCTTCTGGCGACGCTGGCGACGTCGTACCGGTTGGATGCGGCGATCGGGTACTTCAATCTCCGGGGCTGGAAGCTGCTGGCCGATGCGGTGGATGCGCTGCCGGAGCGACCGGAGGAGCCGAAGGCCCGGATTCTGGTTGGCATCCATGAGGCTCCGGCTGAGGAGATGCGTCGGTTGGCTCGGATGCGTCAACCAGAGCCAACGGACAACCGAACGGCTGCCCGGTTGAAGGGTGAGACGGTTTCGGAGTATCGGGATCAGTTGCAGGTCGGCCTGCCGACCGAAGGTGACGAGACAGCGCTTCGGGCGCTGCTTCGACAGATCGAGTCAGGCGATGTCCAGGTGCGGGTGCATACGGCGCACCGGTTGCACGCCAAGCTGTACCTCTGCCACCGTGACGACACCGCGGCCCCTCGTGTGGGATATGTCGGCTCATCGAATCTGACGGTGGCGGGGCTTCGTGAGCAGGGCGAATTGAACGTCGATGTGGTGGACGGAGACGCGACCGACAAACTCTACCGCTGGTTCGAGGACCGCTGGAACGACCCGTTCACCGTTGATGCGATGCCGGAGTTGGCCGAGTCGCTGCATGAGTCCTGGGCGTCAGAGGACCACCTCGACCCGTTCCTGGTGTATCTGAAGATGGCCTACCACCTGTCCAAGGAGGCCCGTGAGGGCCTCATCGAGTACGGCTTGCCCGCCTCGATGCAAGACAAGCTTCTGGACTTCCAGGCCGCTGCTGTGAAGATCGCCGCCCGGATCGTCATGCAGAAGGGCGGGGCGATGATCGGTGACGTGGTCGGGTTGGGCAAGACCCTCATCGGTACTGCGGTCGCTCGGCTGCTTCAGGAGGAGCAGGGCTTCGAGACATTGGTGGTATGCCCGAAGAACCTCACGGAGATGTGGGAGTCGTACCTGCACGAGTACGAGGTACGGGGCAAGGTCGAGTCGTTGTCGATGGTTCACAAGACCCTGCCCGATGCTCGCCGCCATCGGCTGGTGATCATCGATGAGGCCCACAACCTCCGAAGCGACAAGCGCCGCGACCACGGTGTTCTTCAGAGCTACATAGCTGACAACGACTCCAGGGTCCTGCTACTGACTGCAACCCCCTACAACAAGGAACTCGGCGACCTCGCTTCTCAGTTGTCGCTGTTCATCCGCCCCGACACCGACTTGGGGCTGCGGCCGGAGCGGGCCATCGCTGAAGTCGGCGAGACGGACTTCGAATGGACGTGCAATGGACTGACTTCGACACTGGGCGCGTTCAAGCGGTCAGAGTATCTCGGGGACTGGCAGGCGTTGATGTCGCAGTATCTCGTTCGTCGTACGCGCCGGTTCGTTGAGGACAACTACGCGGAGGCGGACGAGCAGGGACGCCGCTACCTGGAGTTCGGCACCGGCAAGAAGTTCTACTTCCCGAAGCGCACCCCGATGCCCACCGAGCGAACCCTGACCGAGGATGACCCCGCCTATGTGATGGCATCGGACGACACGCTGGACTCGATCCGTGATCTGATGCTGCCCCGGTATCGCCTGGGCGACTACATCGACGCCGACTTCGAGCCTTCCAACCCTGCAGAGCGTCAATTGGTGGACGATCTGGAGAACTCGTCGCGGGGAAACCTCGCCGGGTTCACCAGAGTGTCAATGTTCAAGAGGTTGTCGTCGTCGGGGCCCGCGTTCATCGCGACGCTGCGCCGTCACCGGCTTCGGAATCTGGTAGCCGCGTACGCGCTCGACAACAGCCTGTCTGTGCCCATCGGGTCGGTCGACAACGCGCTGTGGGCCGCGGAGGTGGACAAAGACCCCGAGGACAGCGGCGAGGACGACAGCGGTACCGCACTGTTCGACTCCGATCATGACGCTGCCGCGAGTGCCTACGACAAGCTCCAGGCCAAGAGCCCCAGAGTGATCCGCTGGGCGCCTCACCGCATGTTCAGGGACGACCTCGCGGAAGACCTCCAGCACGACGCGGAAGTCATCACCGAGATGCTCGAACGCTTCGGGGCCTGGGACGCTGAGCGTGATGGCAAGGTCGCGGCACTCGAGAGCCTGCTCACCGATCGCTACCCCGACAGCAAGGTGCTCATCTTCACCGAAGCAGCCGACACCGCCCACTATGTCTGGGAGGAACTGCTGCGGCGCGGCGTCGAGGCTGTCGGGGTGGTCACCGGTGACTCCGAGAACCCGACCGCGCTCGCCCAGAGGTTTTCGCCGGCTTCCAACAGCGTCATCACCAACGGCTCCCACGTCAAGGACGAATTGAGGGCGCTGGTGTCCACCGACGTTCTCTCAGAGGGTCAGAACCTTCAGGACGCCCACATCATCGTCAACTATGACCTGCCCTGGGCCATCGTCAAGTTGGTCCAACGAGCCGGGCGTGTGGACCGCATCGGGCAGAATTCGCCCGAAGTGCTGGTCTACTCGCTGATGCCGGCGGAGTCGGTCGAAGACGAGATCAACCTGCGTGGACGTATCCGTGAACGCTTGGGCGAGAACGCCCAGTTGCTCGGCTCAGACGAGACATTCTTCGGTGACCCCACCGAACGCCAGATCATCTCCGGCGTCTACGACGAATCGTCCTCCTACGGGCTGACAGGCACAGGCATCGACGACGTGGACCCCGTGTCGATGGCCTACGAGATCTGGAGGCACGCCAGCGACAACCATCCCGACCTCGCCCAGCGGGTCGCGTCGCTGCCCAACATCGTCTACTCGACCAAGCACACCACCGACAACGCCCCCGCCACCGGTGTACTGGTCCACACCCAGACCGTCGAAGGGGCCGACGCGTTCGCCTTCGTGGAACCCGGCGGCCAGGCCCGACGCGTCACCCCACAGGAAGCCCTACGGCTAGCAGAATGCAAACCGGACACTCCCTCGGTGCAGCGCCTGGACGACCACCACGACCTGACCGCAGCCGCTCTGGGCGGGCCGCTGCGAACCCCCACCGGGCGAGCCACCGGAGCCTTGCAAGGCGTAAGGGGCAAGGTCTGGCGAAGGCTGCACGACCAGATGGACAGCTTCACCGACAACCTGCTGTTCACCAGGGCGGACCTGGAGGCAGCCCACGACGCCATGAACGAGCGCCCCCTCTACGAATCAGCCACCCAACGATTGGCCAAGGCAGTCCGCGACCGAAGCGTCGACGACTTGGCCGCGCTCGTCGTAGACCTCCACAACGACAACCGGCTCTGCGTGCCCCCCACACCAGACGGGACCGACAACGAACCCACCATCGTCTGCACAATGGGGCTGGCAGCCGGACAGTGAACACCTTCGGCAAGCCGGACCCAATCGACGGCACGGAGTTCTGAGCCTTGATGTACGCGTACCCGTGTGAAATCAGCTCGGAAGAGGACGGTGCACTAGCCGTCACCTTCCCATACGTGCCTGAAGCCATCGCAGACGGGCCTGACGGCGGGACGGAGCCGAGACGCTTCGGCTCGCCGCTGACGCCCTCAGCGTCGCGCTCGCCGGATACGTCCACGGCTCCAGGGACATCCAGCAGCCCATCGTTGCCCCATCCGACCATCAATCACAGGACCCGCCAACCGAACCCTCTACTAGGATGTGGTCGATGGACCTGACCTCACTGATCGAGACGTGTCCGGGGGTGCGCGGCGGCAAGCCGTGCGTCGCTGGCACGCGGATCACGGTCTACGACATGCTCGACTACCTCGCCTCGGGGATGACGTCGTCGGAGATCGTCGTGGACTTCCCAGAACTCACTGAGCAGCACGTTCGGGCTGCGATCGAGTTCGCGGCGGTGCGTGAGCGTCGGCTTGCCGCTCCAGTGTGAAACTTCTCTTCGATCAGAACCGGTCGCGTCGACTGGTGGCAATGCTCGCCGTCGAGTATCCCAGCCGTCGCCACGTCGCGGATCTGGGTCTTGCCACAGCGACGGATCGCGCTATCTGGGACTATGCAGGCGAACACGGATTCATGATCGTCGCGAAGGACGCCGACTTCCGGCAGCTCGCATTGCTGCTGGGACCGCCTCCCAAGGCGATCTGGGTCCGGGCAGGGAACGTCTCGACTCTCGACATTCTTGGTGTGCTCAGGCAGTACCGCGAGAAACATCTCAGCGGGGTACGACTGTGATCGGGCAGCTTGGCCCGGGCGCGCCGGCCAGCCGCGCGTCGGCCGTGAGCAGCGGGCAGTCGAGGGCCTCGGCCAACGCCACGTAGCTGGCGGCGTAGGCGGAGAGGTTGTGGCGCAGGGACCAGATCCGACTGGTCAGACCGGACACCGGGAGACGCGTCAGCCCTAGCCGGCTCCACTGTCGCACTGCCCGGCCGGCATCCGTGTCGCCCACCGAACCGCGGGCCACCAGCCTGCGGAGGGCCTGGATGACCTCGGCGTCAACCAAGTGCGGGGCGACCAGACTCCCGGCGCTCAAGTAGCGGCGGGCCTCGCCGTCGTGAAGCAGCGCCCGCACGGCCGCCGACGCATCGACGACGATCACTTCCCGGCGCGGGCCTCGTCCAGCGCGGCCGGCACTTCGGACGCGGGAACGTCGAGGTCGGGAAGCGCGCCCAGCAGCGCTGCGTTGTCGGCTCGGCGGGTCGACTCAGCCAGCTCTCGAACGGCCATCGCAGAGACCGAGAGACCCTCTCGACCAGCCAGACGCTTGAGGCGAGCCAGGACGTCGTCGGGGACGTTCCGCAGGTACAGCGTGCTCATGTTGCATAATGCTAGCAATCAAGTTGCAGACCTCGTGTTCTGGGGGGGGGCGACTAGCCGACATTATAGCATCATCATGATTCAAAATATCTGTAAATGCTTGACAGATGTCACACCGGTGTGAGATACTGCCTTCATGCTTATCGAGACCGCCCGCCGGGGCCACGCCGCCGCCAAGGAGATGCTCGCCCTAGTGAACGAGGGGTCGGCTTCGTGCGAGGAGATGCGCGAGATGCTGGAGGAGTCCAAGGCCACCGCGGCGCTCATCTCGGCCGCGCAGACCGCGGCCGCGGCCAACATCGCGGGGCGTGAGCGCCACGGCGACGGCGGCACCCAGGTCCTTGCCGACGCCGCCGGGCTGTCTCAGCAGGACGCTCGCAGCCAGGTCAAGACGGCCCAGGTAATCGAAGCGGTGCCCGCAGTGCGGGACGCGGTGGAGTCGGGACGGGTGTCGCAGGCCAACGCCCGGCGGCTCGCGGAGGCGGTGGAGAAGACCAGCGCCGCCGACGTGGCATCCGACGGTGAGCTGCTGGCCAAGGCCGAGTCGATGCGGCCCGAGCAGTTCGTGCGCGAGGCCCGCCGCTGGACCGCGGACCACCAAGACGACGGCGGCGCCTCCGACTACCGAAGGATGCGGGCGAGACGCTGCGTGCGGATGTGGGACGGCGATGACGGCATGGTGCATCTGCGGGGCGAGTTCGACCCGGTTACCGGCAAGCGCATCGCCAACCGGCTGCGGGCCGAAGCGGCCCACCTCCACGACTCAGACAAGACGGCCGCCAAGGATGGCGCGGCCCGGCGCAACTTCGACCAGTGCATGGCCGACGCCCTGGACAACCTCACCAACATCACCAGCGCGCGTCAAGGCGCCGGCAAGCCCCTCGCTGACATCTGCGTGGTCGCCCATGTCGACGACGACACCGGCGAACTCATAGCCGAGCTCCCCGACGGAGAACGGCTCCCCAAGACAGTGCTCGAACAACTGGCCTGCAACGCCAAGCTCACCGGCGTCGTCTATGACCGCAAGGGTAAGCCGATCTGGCGCACCGAGTCCCGGCGCACCGTCACCGAGTCCCAGTGGCAGCTGCTTATCGCAAGATGGGGCGGCTGCTTCCACTGCGGAGCGAATCCAGGAATCTGCCAAGGCCACCACATCGAGCCGGCCTCACGAGGCGGGCCGACCAAGCTCGACAACCTCGTCCCGGCCTGCTGGACCTGCCACCACCGGATCCACCACGACGGCTGGCAGATCCACAAACGCCCCGACGGCAACCACACCCTCCACCCGCCCGACACGGTGAGATACGGGCCCGCGCGGGCTCCAGACCACGCGCCGGCGCTGTTCATGCCCGGCACCCAACACGACCCCGACCCGCCGCCTCCGCCACCGAGACCCTCCCCATCACGCGGAGAACCGGGCATCTCCGCTAGGAGACTGCTGAGCAAGTCGCCTGTGGTGGTGACGGTGTAGCGGCGGGTGGGGGGTCGGTGTCGGTTGTGGTGTGCAGCCGGGCGGTGCTGGTTGGGGGCGCTGGGGGCCTCGGCGGGTTGTGTGGGGGCCCGGGTCGGGTGCTTTGGGGGGTTCGGCGGGTCCGTCGGGGTCTGGGGCGGGCCTCGGCGGGTCAGGCGATGGCCCAGTTGGTGCCGTTGTGGTGCAGGCCGAGGCTGGTGAGTCGTTTGAGGTTGACTGCGGCGGCGCGCAGGGTCAGCCAGTGGCGGTTCTTTCGGGTGCCTCTGTAGGGGCATCTTCGGTTGTTGCGGACGAGCCAGGCGATTGAGGTGCTTCTGAGTGAATGTCCGCTTTTGGCGGTTTGATTACGCCGCATTGGGCGGGCGTGGTCATGGCTGGTTGGGTTGGTTGTTGCGATGGTAGGCGATTCGGGCTTGGCGGGCTTGTGCGAGGCCGTCTCGTCGGGCTTGGCGGATGGCGTCGCCGCGGCCTTGGTGTTCGTCGTCGGGAGTGACGTAGCCCAAAGCGGCGTGCAGGCGGCGGCAGTTGACTCGTGGCGGGCGATGTCGAGCTCGGCTCGCAGCTCGGCTGGGTCGGTGATCTTCTCCAGGTGGGGCCACTCGGTCTTGACGTGTCCGAACAGCGTCTCGATCCAGGCCTGGTCGGTGGGGGTTGCGGGCCGCCCGAAGCGGGCCGCGATGGAGCACAGGGCGAGGAACTCGCGGGTGCTGCGGGCTCGCATCTGGGGGCCGTTGTCAGACATGGCCAACAGGATCGGCTCCTGGTTGTCGTCGCCGCCGCCGCTGTCGCGGCGTCGGGCTTGGCGGGCCTCGACGGCGGACCACAGGCCCTCGGCGTCGAGGGCGTCACAGAACACGACCTCGACGCCGGTGGCGGCCTCCTCGGCGGTGACGTGGGTGGCGAGCCATTTGCGGGTGACGACGTCGAGGACGGCGTAGGCGACCCGGCCGGCGCGCGGGAAGTGGGTGATGTCATAGATCCGGATCTGGTGGCGCTGCCAGCGCACCCAGTCGGGCATGGGCCGTGCCGGCGCCGGCGCACGCCGGGGCCGGGCGGGCAGAACAAGCCCCTCATGTGCCGGAACGCGATACAGCGTCGAGGGAGACACCCACACCAGGCTCTCATATGACCCGCGGTGCGCGAGCTTGCGGTAGCCGCCGTCGATGTCGCCCCAGGCGTCGAACAGCTCCAGGATCGCCCGCCGCTCCCCCGGGGTGATGGCATGCACCGCCGCGCCGCCGGCGGCGCCGTCGTCGAGGCGCACAACGCGGATGACGACATCGATCCTGCGTTTCCCGGCCTGTGGCGTGCGATCAACATCGGTTGGCTTGTCTGCACCGGCATAGTCGTGCCCATAGCGATACGCGACATCGCCGGTTCATGACTGCCGCCCGCGCCACAGCCTGTCACTGGTGAGACCCTGCACAGCAGCGTCCGCTGTCGGCGACCACCTGCGGCGGGCGCGGGCACTGCTGCATGCCCGAAGGGGCTGCGCGCCGCTGCTGTGGGGACCGGCGTGTGGGTGGCTGCGACGGCAGCCGCCGCGGCCGCCATAGGCCCCAGCACCAGCGTCGTGGCCGTCGGCTATACAGGCGTCCATGACACCACCGCCGCCCAACCACGACACACCCCCCGATTCCGGCCTGGCCGAGGCTGTGGCGTATGTCGAGTTGCAGCGGCTGGAGAGCCGCTATGCCGATGTGGTCACCCGGCGGGCGTGGGGCGAGTTGGCCGACGTCGTGCGGGACGACTGCCCGATCGTGGTGGATGTGCGCCACACCAAGTTCGAATTCACCGGCCCGACCGAGTACGGCGAGTTCATAGACGGGGCAATCCAGCGCTTCTCGGTCTTCGAGTTCGTGCTGCTCAACATGGTGTTCCGGATTGACGCCGAACGCGGTGTGGCCGCGGCCCGGGTGTATATGCAGGAGATCCGCCAGAACGTCTCCGACGGGCGCCGCACCGATGCCTACGGCGTCTACCACGACCGCCTCGAACGCAGTGACGACGGCCGCTGGCGGTTCGCCCGGCGGCACTACCGCAGCTTCGCCCGCACCGCCGAACCTCGCGTCAACGCGGACGTTGACGTCTTCGACCTGCCGGTTATCCCGCTGGAGGAGATCCTGGGAGGCGACTAGCTCCTCAGCACCCTAGCGCCCTTCGGTTCGGGTGCGGGCGAACACGAGCATCCTCGGGCCGTCGGACTCGCTCGACGGCTTCCGGGGCGCATGCACTCGGCGCAGGCCGGCCCGGCGGGCCACCGCCACCGACGCAGGGTTGTCGGCAGCGATCTCCGCCATCACCGCCTCCAGCGGCCCCTCCGACAGCGCCCAGTCGACGACCAGCCGGACGGCCTCGCCAGCTCTGCCCTGGCCGCGCCAGTCCAGGGCGACCCACCATCCGACCAGCGCAGCCCGCCGCACCGGGTCGAGGGCGCTCAGCCCTACCTCGCCGATCACGGTCCCCGACGGCGGATCGGTGACAGCCAGATCAACCGAGAGCCCGTCGGCCCAGGCCCGCTCGCGCTGGGAGATCCAACTCGCGGCTGAAGCCTCGTCCGCGGGCTCGGGAACGTTCAACCGGTCCCGGATCACCGGATCATGCCAGGCTGCTACCAGTGCCGGAACGTCGGCGACGCGCCATGGCCGCAGCCGCGTCGTGGGGCCGGCGAGGTAGGGCACGGGCAGGACCATCGAGGCAGATGGACCCCGTGAGCCTGTCGAGTCCTCAGGGGCCGCGGCGTCCGGTGAGATCGCCCGACTCACAGCGGCCGCCGGATCCTCTGGGGCGGCAGCGGCAGTCATGCCGGCTCATCGGATCCCCGGACTTCGTCTCCCCGGACTTCGTCTCCCCGCACTTCGTCGGCCACCGCTCGCAGCACCCCGTTGAGGAAGCGGGGAGACTCGGCGCTGCAGTACTGCGTGGCCAGCGCCACCGCCTCGGACAGCACGACGCCGGTCGGCACGTCGACGCGGTACACCAGCTCCCACACTGCGATCCGAGCCAGCGTCCGGTCGACCACCGCCAGACGCTCCAGCCGCCATCCCACCAAGTGCCGGCGCAACAGGCCGTCCACGTGATCGCGGTTGGCGTCCACCCCCAGCGACAGCTCCACCGCGTACTCCGACGGCGGCACCGCTCGACGGGCCAGCGCTTCGGAGGCGGCGCCGCTCGCTATCTCGGCCTCGTACAGCACCGCAAGGGCGTCCTCGCGCGCCTCCCGGCGGGCACCGAAGCCGGGAACCGACGAAGGTGAATCCGCCGCCGGAAGAGAATCCGCCACCGGAAGACCTGCCCTAAGCTCGGGCGATGTAGGTGCCGGAGCGGGTGTCGACCTTGACCCGCTCCCCGGGCGACACGAACAGGGGCACCTGGACAACCAGACCCGTCTCCAGGGTGGCTGCCTTGGTGGCGCCCGACACCCGGTCGCCCTGGATGCCGGGCTCGGTCTCGGCGATGGCCAGCTCCACCGCCGCGGGCAGATCGGTGCCGACTATCTCGACGCCGTGCATCAGCATCACCGCCACCGAGCCCTCCACCAGGAACCGGGCCGCGTCGCCCAGCACCTCAGGGGGCACGGTCATCTGGTCGTAGGACTCGTTGTCCATGAACACCAGGTTCTCCCCCTCGCGGTACAGAAGCTGCATCTCACGCTTGTCGATGGTGGCCCGCTCCACCTTCTCGCCGGCCCGGAAAGTGCGGTCGACCACCGCTCCGGTGCGGGCGTTCTTGAGGGTGGTGCGCACGAACGCATGACCCTTGCCCGGCTTTACGTGCTGGAACTCCACGACGCTGAACAGGTTCCCGTCGAGGTCGAGAGTCATGCCGTTCTTCAGGTCGTTGGTCGTGATGGTCGGCAAGTGCGTCTACCTCTTTCTTGTGATGGTCAGTTGGTGACGGTCAGTTGGTGACGGTCAGTCGGTGACGGTCAGTCGGTGACGGTCCCGGCACTCGCCGATGCGTCGTTCTGATGCGTCGTTCTACCGTGCCGGCGGCACGACGGGAGCCTTCGGATAGAGCGTCAACGGGCAGCACCCGTCGTCGGTGACGACCAGCAGGTCCTCCACCCTGGCGCCCCCGAACCCGGGAAAGTACACGCCGGGCTCGACAGTCAGCACATTGCCGGGCTCGAGGACCGCGGTGGAGCCCGAGCCCACCCGGGGCAACTCGTGGATGTCCAGCCCGACACCGTGGCCCGAGCCGTGGACGAAGGCTTCGCCCATGCCGGCCTCGTCGATCACCGAGCGGCAGGCGCCGTCGATCTCGCTCGCCTTCACCCCCGGGCGTACAGCCGCCACGCCGGCCGACTGGCTGCGGCCTACCACCTCCAGCATGGCCCCGGCCCGCCCGTCGGGATCTCCCAGCACGAACGAGCGGGTCATGTCGCTGCGGTAGCCGTCCACCGTCGCCCCGACGTCGATGATCACCAGATCACCGGGCTGCAACCTCCGCACGGTCGGTCGGGCATGGGGAAGCGCGCCGTTCGGACCCGACGCGACGATCGTGTCGTAGGCGGGGCCGGATGCGCCCGCGGCCCGGATGGCGTCGTCCAGAGCCTGTTGGATGTCCGTCTCGGCTACTCCGGGCTGCAGCATCGGCTCGACAGCGGCCAGAGCTGCGTCGGCGATCCTGGCGGCCGCCTGCATGCGGGCCAGCTCGGCCGGGTCCTTGACGGCCCGCAGACCCTCGACGACCTCGGTGAGCGGCACCGTCTCAGAATTCTCGGCATCCACAGCCTCGCTCCAGCGGATCTGCTCGCGCCAGGCGACGCTGTCCTCCAAGCCGAGGCGGCTCACCCCGTCGAACCGCCCCGCCACCGCGTGCGGGCCCTCGCGAGCCACGACCAACTCCACCTCGTCCGAGCAGCCGGCCTCTGCGAACTGCGCGGGCGCCTGCTCGGCGTAGCGACCATCGGTGACGAGCAGGGCCTCGCCGGAGCCGAACACCACGACGGTTCCGTTGGAGCCGGTGAACCCGGTGAGCCACCGCACATTGGCGGGCTCTGAGATCACAGCCGCGTCGACACCCGAGTCAGACAGCAAGTCCCGGAGCCGGCCGAGGCGGCCGTCCACCCGCAGCGGCGGCAGGCCCTGCAGAGCCTCGGCTGCGGCAGGCGCGGGCGCACCGACCGCCGTCCCAGCCGTTCTCGGGTGACTAATGGGTCTTGGAGACACCACGAGTCACTCGAGAATCTCACGGGGCGGCCCCGGAGTCGCCGCCACGGCTGGCTGGTCCGCTCGGACGACACGGCCCGACCCTGAGCCGCAACACCGTGAACCGGCGCCTCGGGTCACTGGCCTCGAGCGCGGACCATGGCCGCTCATCGAACTGCCGCCAGCGCTTCCCGCAGCACCGGCTCGGGCACTCCGACCACTACCTCTACACCCCGGTCCGAGTCGAGCACGAAGGTCAGGCCGTCGACGGCCTTCTTGTCCCGGCCGAACAGCGCCAGCAGCTCGTCGTCTTCGAGCACCGCCGGCAGCCGGTCTCCAAGGCCGTAGCCGGACACCACCCGACGGTGGGCGTCCACCCGGTCCTCGTCGATCCGACCCAGCCGCAGGGCCACCTCGGCCGCGTACACCAGACCGACGGCCACCGCCTCGCCGTGGCGCAGGTCGTAGCGTCCCGCCGTCTCGATGGCGTGGGCCAGCGTGTGGCCGTAGTTCAGGATGGCCCGGCGACCCCCTTCGCGCTCATCGGCCGCGACCACTTCGGCCTTGATGCGAACGGCGGCTGCGATCCTCGCGCCGGTGTCCAGGGCGTCTAGGTCGTCCCCGCTCAGGAAGTGGTACTTGGCCAGCTCGCCCTGGCCGCTGCGCAGCTCCCGGGCCGGCAGCGTGGCCAGCGTCTCGGTGTCGCACAGCACCGCGTCGGGTTGCCAGAACGCTCCGACGAGGTTCTTCCCCTCGGACAGGTTGACTCCCGTCTTGCCCCCGATGGCTGCGTCCACCTGGGCCAGCAGCGTGGTGGCCACCGAGACGTAGCGGACGCCGCGGTGGTAGACGGCGGCCACGAAACCGGCCAGGTCGGTCACCACTCCCCCGCCGACCGCCACGATCACGTCGGACCGGGTGAAGCCGGCCCGCGACATCTCGCCGCAGAGCCGCTCGACGGTGGCCAGCGACTTGGCTTCCTCGCCGTCGGCGACGGTGAACACCGACTGGGCGAGGCCGCTGTCGACGGTCCAGCCCACACCTTCCTGGGTGATGATCGCAACCCGGCGCGCCCCGGCGGGCATCACCGAGCCGAGCCGGGCTCGGACTCCCGGGCCGACATGGACGTCGTAGGCGCGGCCGGGCAGGGCAACCCTCACGACATGGGCTTGCGAAGCGGACGGCGGCATCCGGAAAGCCTAGAGGACCGCGAATAGGAGAGAATGGCGTCGCGTCGCCGCGGTGACATTCCCGCTCTCGTTCGCTTCGCTCACGGGCCGCTCGGGCCACGGCCTCGCTCGACGCACCGCGCCAATACTCGCAGGTCGCGCCCATCCGCTCGGCCTCTTGCGACGCGCTACGGGGCTGTCCACAAGCGTTCGGACGGGTGCTCCCGTCGAAGTATGTCCCGTCGAAATATGTAGAGAAACCTGTCGTATTCGCGCAGAACCGGCATAGAGAATCTCGGCTCAACCCCGACGATGGTTAGTGGACGGAGCACTAGCGGGGCTCTGGAGCGCACCGTTCCCGCGTGATCGACTGATCGACCTACCCGGCGCGTCCCGTGACGGCGGCCTGGCGCATCACCTCCACCGGCGCCTCGACGCCAGTCCACAGCTCGAACGCGGCTGCGGCCTGGTGCGCCAGCATCGACAGGCCATTGTGAGCTTCGACGCCCCGCCGTCGCAGAGCGGCCAGCCAGGCAGTCTCCAGCGGCTCGTACACCAGGTCCACCGCGATCTGGCCGGGCCGCAAGAGAGACGGATCGCACGGCAGGGAGGCAGAGTCCGCGCCCATGCCCACCGAGGTTGCGTTCACGACGATGTCCGCGGCCGCAATGTCGTCGCTCGATCCGACGCGACCGGGCTGATCCGCTCGGCCCGTCGCATTGGCGACCGCCGCCGCGGCTAGTGCTCTCGACGGTGTGCGGTTGATCACTGCGACGTCAGCCGCGCCGGCCGCCGCCAGTCCCCAGGCCACCGCCCGGGCGGCCCCGCCCGCGCCCAGCAACGCCACGCGAAGTCCTTCGGGTTCCCGCCCGGCGTCGGCCTGCAGGCCGGCCAGGAAGCCGGCGGCGTCGGTGTTGGCGGCACGGAGCCGACCGTCATCCAGCGGCACGATGCAGTTGGCCGCGGCGAGCACTTCCACCTCGTCGTCACGCAAGTCGGCTGCCTCGGCCACCTCGGCCTTGAGGGGCATGGTGACCGACAGTCCCGCCAGCCGCATCACCCGCATGGCTTCCAGGGCGGCCGCGCCACCGCCGGCGGGCACGTCGAAAGCTGTGAACACCCAGTCGATGCCCGTCGCAGCGAACGCAGCGTTGTGGATGGCGGGCGAGCGGGAGTGGCGCGCCGGGTCGCCGATGACCGCCGCCACCCGGTCCGGCCTGGCGGAGGTCATGCCCGTGCTCCGCGCCGGTCCCCGGCTTCGGTTTCCGCAAATCCCTGTGCTGGAGGACGCAGGAGGTCCCCAACTGCAGGGATTTCGCTGGGGGGATCGAACGACAGCCCGCCCATCAGCAGTATCCGAGCTCGCGGCAGACGGCGACCTGCTCTTCGTGCTCCTCCAGCGTGCGGTGGAAGTGGTGGGCGCCCCGCACCCCTCCATCATCGGTGCGGACGTAGAACAGCCAGTCGCCGTCGGCGGGCTGCAGCGCGGCCTCCAGCGACGCCTCGCCCGGCGCCGATATCGGCGTGGGGGGCAGTCCGGTCACCACGCGAGTATTCCAGGGCGACTCTCTACGGATGTCGGCCGAGGTGAGGTCGGCGCACGACTTGGCCGCGGCGTAGCAGGCGGTTGCGTCGATGTCGAGGCGCATGCCCTCAGCCATCCGGTTGTAGATCACCCGGGAGATCTTGGCCCGGTCCTCCGACACCAGAGCCTCCTCCTCGATGAGGCTGGCCACGATGATCACCTCATAGGGCGCCAGACCCAGCTCGACGATGTCGGGATGGAGCCCCGGATCCTCCAGCAGGCGAGCGAAACGGCGATCGAACTCGTCGGAGAGGCGCAACAGGAAACCGTGCTCGTCGGCCAGGTCGTCGGCGTTGATGTCGTAGGTAGCCGGGAAGAGCATGCCTTCGAGGCTCCTCACCGGCGCTTCGTCGGGCAGGTAGGACGCCTCCCGCACCAGCGACACGTAGGCCGCCTCCAGGTCCTCCCATTCGAAGGCGGGATTCTCCTCCAAGAGGCGCAGGGCCAGCTCGCTCCAGCGAAGGCCCTCGGGAATCCGCACGAGTTCGAACACTTCGGGCAGCGGCCCGGCCTCGAACACGGTGCGCACCGATTCGAAGTCCATGTTCTCGTACAGGACGTAGTCGCCCGCATCGACGGCCACCACCGAGTCGCACCCGAGGAACCCGGTGATGGTCAGTTCGCCGTCGCAGCGGAGCCAGTAGCGGAAGACGGTGGCGTTGGAGATCACTCCCGCGCTCTGGAGCTCGCCGGCGATCTCGTTGACCGACGCACCCTGGGGAATGGTCAGTTCCACGGCGTCTCCCACCAGTCCCTCGGGCGTGATCTGAGCGTCGACCCAGCCGTAGATGCGCCCCCGGACCCACCCGACGGCCAGCACCATCACCACCACAAGCAGCACCAAGCGGGCGAACCCGCCCCAGAAGGGGCGGTAGCGGACCCAGTTGCGGTCGTCGGCGTCGTAGACCGGGTCGACGAGAGGGTCGTCGCCGAGCTCCTCCTCCACGACGGCGACAGCACCCTGGGCCATGAAGCCCTGATCGACGGTCGACCAGCCGCCCCGCGCTGCGACGGCACGCTGCTCATCGCGCCGGGCCGCCTTGCGGGCCGCCTTCTGGTAGGAACGCGGGGCGCGGGGCGCGGAACGCTGACGCGGGCGATCGCGACGGTTCTTGGGCCGTCTGGGAGGCTTGGGCCGTCTGGGCGGCTTGGGCGGCTTGGGAGGTCTGGGAGACCTGGTGCCGCGCGTAGCAGCATCCGGGCGAGGCGAAGAGTGCGGGCGAGAATCCTGCGGGCGGGCACCGCCATCGGAGCGTCCGGTGATGAAGTCCGACAGCTTCGAGGGGCGCCGGGGGCGCCGGGGGCGCCGGCCGCGGTCAGCCACGGGGCATACCGGCTTCGATCCAGGACTGCAACATCACCGCGGCCGCCACCCGGTCGACAACGCCCCGCCTTCGCGGCGCCTTCATCTGCTGCTCCATGAGGCTCCGTTCAGCGATGACCGTGGTCAGCCGCTCATCGTAGGAAACAACCGGCACCGCCAGGTGGCGCCCGAGACGGTCCATCTCGGCGCGAGCCGCCCGGGCTGCCGGACCCTCCGAGCCGTCGAGCGAGATGGGCAGCCCGACCACCACTATCTCGGCCTGCCACTCATTGAGGAGATCGGCGATGGCCTCCACATCCCGGTCGGGATCGCCGGTGCGCACGAGGGTCTCGACCGGAGTCGCCACCGTCCCGGCCGAGTCGCACACCGCCACGCCGACCCGACGCTCGCCCAGATCGAGCCCCAGAGCCCGCATCTTCAAGACATCCGCGGGTATATGAAGCCGCCTCGCAGTGAGGCGTAGCGTCTCCCGCTCTTGTTGTGGAGTACGACAGCATTGCCACCCTCGGCTCGGCCGCCTCGCAGTGAGGCGTAGCGTCTCCCGCTCTTGTTCGCTGCGCTCACGGGCCGCTCGGGCCACGGCCTCGCTAAGCGACGAGCGATGATCCTCATGAGATACGGCCCGTCCGCTCGGCCTCTGGACTAATTCTGGCCGCGGGCAATCCCAGCCGCGGCGCGTGCCAGCTCAAGGGCCTCGTCCAGGCGATCGGCGTCCCTGCCCCCGGCTACGCAGAGGTCAGCGGCGGAGCGACCTCCGCCGCCGATCGTCTTCTTGGCGTCACCGATGAGCTCGCCGGCGTGGAATCCTCCGCCCCCGGTGGCCGCCGCAGCCAGAGCCGCCCCTCCCGAGTCGAGCGCGGTGCCCAGCACCACCGCCTTCACCCCGTCGATGTCGCGAATCGACACCGCCAGGTCGCGCAGGCCGTCGCGGCCCACGTCGTCGACCCGGGCCACCACCACGCCCTCCACTGCCGTTGCTGCGAGCTCGGGCGCCCGACTGAGCGCCACCCGGCGCCGCAGCTCGGCCACCTCGGTCCGCAGGGCCTTCGTCTCGCTCTGTCGCTTGGCCACGCCGTCGGCCAACTCGGCCGAGGGCACTCCCAGTGAGCGGGCCACGTCGTCTATGAGCGACTGCTGATCGCGCAGAAGGGTGAGCGTGTCGTGGCCGGTGATGGCCTCCAGCCTGCGCATGTTGGCGCCGATCGACGCCTCGGAAGTGATGTGGAACGCGCCGATGTCGCCCAGGGCCCGCACATGGGTGCCGCCGCACAGCTCAACGGAGTGGCGCCCGGCCTCGAGCACCCGAACCATGTCGCCGTACTTCTCGCCGAAGAAGGCGACCGCGCCGACCTGTTGGGCATGGTCGAAGGTGGTCTCGTAGTGGCGGCACGACTCGTTGCCGAGCACCTCTGAGTTGACCAGGTCCTCCACGTCGGTGATCTGCTCGGCCGTGAGGGCCTCGTAGTGGCTGAAGTCGAAACGGAGCCGGTCGGGTCCGACCCAGGATCCCTGCTGCTTGACGTGGTCGCCGAGCACCTCGCGCAACGCCCAGTGCAGGATGTGGGTGGCGGTGTGGTTGCGCCTGATGCCGGCCCGGCGCTCGGCGTCCACCGTGGCGACGACCTCGTCGCCGACGCGCAGCTCCCCGTCGATCGGCTCGACTGCGTGGACATGCAGGTCGGGCACTCCGTAGACGGTGTCGACGACCCGCACCCGTGCGCCGGTCGCCTCGCACGAGATCTCGCCGGTGTCGCCGATCTGACCGCCGCTCTCGGCGTAGAACGGCGTGCGGTCCAGCACCACCCGACCGTCGGCCGCGTGCAGCACCCGGCCCGGGGAGGTCAGTTCAGCCCGGCCTGTGAAGTCGGTGGGGCCTGCCGCCGAGAACAGCGCCACGAACGGGGTCACATCGTCGGCGGCGGCCACCGAGCGGGCGCTGCGGGCCCGCTCCTGCTGCTGCGACATCGCGGCCGCAAAGCCCTCGGTGTCGACCTCCACCCCTCTCTCTGCCGCGATCTCTACAGTCACCTCGAGGGGGAAGCCGTAGGTGTCGTGCAGCAGGAACGCGACCTCGCCGTCGATCGGCCGGCCGGGGGCCAGGGCGGCCAGGCGGCCGTCGAGGATGGTCTGGCCTGTGCGCAGCGTCTGGCGGAAGCGCTGCTCCTCGCGGTCGATCACGTCGTGCACGTAGCCGTGGTTTCGGGCCAGGTCCGGGTAGGCCTCGGCCATCACCTCCACCACCGCGTCGACCATCCCCCCCATGACGGGCTCCTCCACCCCCAGCAGGTAGGCGTGGCGCACGGCGCGGCGGATGATGCGCCGCAGCACGTAGCCGCGGTCCTCGTTGGAGGGGAACACTCCGTCGCTTACCAGCAGCGATGTGGACCGGGCGTGGTCGGCGAGGATCCGAAGCGACACGTCACGGGCCTCGGACTCGCCCAGCTTGGCGCCGGAGAGGCGCTGGGCCGCGTCGAGCAGGACGACGAACTCGTCGGTCTCCCACACCGAGTCGACGCCCTGGAGCACGGCCACGGTGCGCTCGAGGCCCAGGCCGGTGTCGATCGAGGGCTTGGGCAGCGGGATCTCGGTGCCGTCCGGGGTGCTCTCGAACTGCATGAACACCAGGTTCCACACCTCGATGTATCGCTCCTCGCCGCCGTGGGCGGGGCCGCCGCCGGGGCCGTATTCGGGGCCCTTGTCCCAGAAGATCTCCGAGCACGGCCCGCAGGGGCCCACATCGGCCATGCGCCAGTAGTTGTCCTCGCCCAGGCGCTGGATCCGCTCGGCGGGCACGCCGACCTCGTCCCGCCAGATGGCCTCGGCCTCGTCGTCGCTGAGGTGCACCGTCACCCACAGCCGCTCGGGATCGAGGCCGAACACCCCGGTCACGAGCTCCCAGGCCCAGGCGCAGGCGTCGGACTTGAAGTAGTCGCCGAAGCTGAAGTTGCCGAGCATCTCGAAGAACGTGAGGTGACGGGAGGTGCGCCCGATCTCGTCGAGGTCGTTGTGCTTGCCGCCGGCCCGCACGCACTTCTGCACGGTGACGGCCCGCGGGAAGGGCGGCTGCTGCTCGCCGGTGAAGTACGTCTTGAACGGCACCATTCCGGCCACCGTGAACAGCAGCGTGGGGTCGTGGGGGATCAGGCTGGCCGACGGATGGTGGGTGTGGCCCCGCTCGACGAAGAAGTCGACGAAGGCTTTGCGGACCTCGGCCGCGGTCATCGACTTCATGGCCGGTCCGTGGTGGCCGTGGGCTCGTCGTCGCTGCTCAACTCCGACTCGGTGTCGCGCATGGCGTCGCGCCCCTCGGCAACCGCGTGACGGATGTCGTCAGCGATGCGCCGGGCCTCCCGGCCCAGGTTCCTGGCGCTGTCGGCCGCGGTCTGCTGGGCTCGCTGGGCGGCTTCCCGGGACCGGTCGGCCACCGCGCTGCGAACGTTCGCCGGCGCGTAACGCTCGGCTGCCTCACGGGCCTTGCTGCGCAACCAGGCCGCCGTCCCCAGCCCGGCCACATAGCCTGCGCCCAGCCACCACATCCGCCTCATCGCCGTCGTCTCCGGGTCCGGCCGGCGCCGCCCGTCGCAGGGACGTCTCGGTGGCGGGCAGTGGCGACCTCCACGGCCGCGGCCGGGCTGTCCGAGGCAGCCACATCGAGAGACCGGCGGTGGCGGCGGCGCTCCCGCAGGCGCCGGCCGGCCTGGCCCGCTCCCGACACCAGCGACAGGCCCTTGATCAGCGGCGGGGCGAAAGCCTGGTAGGTCAGGCGGCTCGCATGGTCGGCGGTGGCCGCGATGCGCTCGGCCCGCCCGATCACCCGGTCCACCCGGTGAAGTTCTGCGTCGGCCTTGGTGACGGTGGTGCGCAGATCGTCGACCATGGGAAGGGCCGAGTCCCGCAGGTCGTCGACCACGTCGCGCAGCTCGCGCATGGTCCGCACCAGCGAGACCACGGCCATGGTCAGCACGACCACCGTGGCCAGGCAGACCACGGTCACGATCACGGCGGCCAGATCGACAGCGCTCACCCAGTCAAGATACCGGCAACCTAGGAACGTTCGGGGCCGGGCCAGTCCTTGGACAGGGTGGCTTCGGCGCCGTGGTCGGAGGGCTCGTAGTAGACGTTGCCGGCCACTTCTGCCGGGCGATGCTCTTGGGCAACCCAGCCATCGGGGTCGTCGTGGGGGTACCGGTACCCGTCGCCGTGGCCGAGGGACTTCGCGCCCTGGTAGTGGGCGTCGCGCAGGTGCATGGGCACCTCGCCCGCACCCGCGGTCCGGGCGTCAGCGGCGGCCCTGCCGAGGGCCACGGTCACCCGGTTGGACTTGGGTGAGGTGGCCAGCCGCACCACAGCGTGGGCCAGGTTGAGCTGGGCCTCGGGCAGGCCGACGTACTCCACCGCCCTGGCCGCGGCGTCGGCCACCAGCAGGGCTCCGTCGTCGGCCAGGCCGATGTCCTCGGAGGCCAGGATCACCAGCCGGCGGGCGATGAAGCGGGGATCCTCGCCCGCCTCCAGCATCCGGGCCAGCCAGTACAGGCCGGCGTCGGCATCGGAGCCCCGGATGCTCTTAATGAACGCGCTGATGACGTCGTAGTGGCCGTCGCGGCCGTAGCGCACCGCTTTGGCGTCGGCGGCCGCCTCGGCGTCGGCCAATGTCACGTGGACGGGATCGGCCCGTCCGGTACCGGGCTGGGCTCCGCTCCGGCGGCCGGCCAGCGCAACCGCCACCTCTGTCCCGGTCAGGGCATGGCGGCCGTCGCCGCCGCTGCGGGCCGCGAGGTGCTCAACCGCGTCGTCGTCGGCGGTCGCCGACTCCGCGGCCAGGCCGCGGTGGACCAGTTCCACCAGCGCGCCGGCATCCAGCGGGTGAAGCCGGAACAGGGTCGAGCGGGACATCAACGGCGGGTTGACCTCGAAGTGCGGGTTCTCGGTGGTGGCGCCGATCAACACGATCAGGCCGTCCTCCACCGCAGGCAGCAGAGCGTCCTGCTGCGCCTTGTTGAAGCGGTGGACCTCGTCGAGGAACAGGATCGTGCCGGTGCCGTGGACGCCGAGGCGCTCCCGGGCCCGCTCGATCACCGCCCGCACGTCCTTGACCCCGGCGGTCACCGCGGAGAGGTCCTCGAAGGCCTTGGCGGTGGTGAGGGCCACAACCCGGGCCAGCGTGGTCTTGCCCGTGCCCGGCGGTCCCCACAGGATCACCGAAGACAGGCGGTCGGCCTCGATCAGCTCCCGCAGCGGCCGTCCCGGCCCGACCAGGTGGTCCTGACCCACAACCTCGTCGAGGGTGCGGGGCCTGAGCCGGGCCGCCAGCGGAGCCCTCCCTCTCAGCCGCTCAGCCGCAGCCGCATCGAACAGGTCACCAGCCACGCTGTGACCCTAGGCGTTCACTCGACGCTCGAACCGTGATCGGTGTTCGGCTCCCTGATGATCCACACGTACGAGATCACGGCCGACAGGGCAACTGCCCCCAGCGAGATGATGGACTCCGTGACGGTCACGATGTCGCTGGCGGAGTGGAACGTGTTGTCATCCGATCGCCACGACGCCGGGTCCTGGTGGAACAGCAGGTAGCCGAACGCCAGCACCGGCGCAGACGTTACGACGAACGGAAGGAACATCTCGGACGGGCTTAGGTGCTGCTGCTGTCCGGCGGCCAGTCCCGAGATGGCCCGGACCACCAGGAACCCGGCCAGCAGCACCAGCGGGATCAGGACAATCGAGACCATGCTCATCAGCACCAGCGGCGTGCTCGCGAAGAGCGTGAGCGCGGGCCGCCCGGTGCGACCTCCGAGGAAGGCCAGGAACCCGAGCACGCAGTACGGTGTCCCGAAGGCCACCGCACCGAGCTCGGCGTTGGGAAGCCCATCGGCACCGCCGAGATAGTGGATGATCACGAGTCCGAGCCCGACCGGAACGAAGAACAGGGCGACCGCATCCTGCGCCCCTCGCCACCGCGGCCGAGCCTCGGAAGGCTCCGCATCGCCGCCAGTGGGAGAAGCCGGGCGATAGACATCGCCATTCACTCCTCCACCCTAGAACCCCGGGACGCTAGGCAAATGGGCGCGGCTTGAAGCCTGGTTGTCTCCATCGGCGGCTCGGTATATCCATACAAGTGTTGAATAGATATACTCAGGCTGATGACCAAGCGACTAGTCGACATAGACGACGACCTCCTCGAACAGGTTCGCCAGATGACTGGAGCGGCCACCATGAAGGAGGCGGTCAACGGGGCCCTCCAGCATGTCGTTGACTTCGACCTGCGTCTGAGGCATGTGCGTCGGCTCCTGACCTTGGAGGGGATCGACTTGGCCGACGAGCAACTCATGCGCGACGCATGGCGGTGAGCCCTCGGTATCTGGCCGACAAGAGCGCTCTGTCGCGAATGACGCACGCCGCCGTCGTGGAGCGTCTCGCCCCCCTCATCCTCGGCGGGCAGGTAGCGACCTGCGCCATCATCGACCTGGAGGTGCTGTACAGCGCCCGCTCGCTCAGCGACTACGAGGAGATCCTCGCCGAACGGAGCGCTCTCCCGTCGCTCCCCATGACGGAGAGGATCGCGGTCCGTGCGCTGGAAGCGCAGCACCGGCTGGCCCAACGTGGCCAGCACCGAGTGCCCGTGCCCGACCTTCTGATTGCCGCGACGGCGGAGGAGCACAGGCTGTCAGTCATCCACTACGACCGAGACTTCGACCGGATCGCCGAAGTGACGGGGCAGCGCACCGAGTGGGTGGTCCCGCGGGGCTCAATCTGACATCGGCATGCCGCAACCCGATACGCGCCGCGCCCGAGACCGGGGCCGATCAGGCGGGGGGCTGGACTCTCAGGCCGAGTTCTTGCAGGTGGGCGTCGGCTATGGGGCTCGGGGCGTCGGTCAGGGGATCAGCGCCTGATTGCGTCTTGGGGAAGGCGATCACCTCACGGATGTTCTCCTCCCCCACCAGCAGGGCGGCCAGGCGGTCCAGGCCCACTGCGAAGCCGGCGTGGGGTGGGGCGCCGTAGCGGAAGGCGTCGAGCAGGAAGCCGAAGCGCTCCTGAGCCTCGGCGGGGGCAATGCCCAGGACTTCGAAGATGCGCTGCTGGACCTCGCGGCGGTGGATCCTCACGCTTCCCGACCCGAGCTCCCAGCCGTTGAGGACCAGGTCGTAGGCCTGGCTGCGGACGTCCAGCAGGGCCTCGCCGGTGGGCGGGCCGTCCGGCGACATGAGCACACCCAGATCGTCTTCGTGGGGCATGGTGAACGGGTGGTGAGAAGGGATCGGCTCGCCCTCGGCGCTGAGCGCCTCGAACAGCGGGAAGTCCACTACCCACAGGTAGTTGAAGCTGCCGTCGTTGACCGGCGGGCGGCCCAGCTCGAGGCGAAGCAGGCCCAGCACATGGCGCACCACCGGCCGCTTGTCGGCCACTAGGAACACCATGTCGCCGGGCCGGGCGTCGAGGGCCTCGATCACTGCGGCGGCCTCGGCGGCCGACAGGAACTTGGCCACGCCGCCGTCGAGGGCTGAGCCCCCGTCATCGGTGGCCACGATCCTCATCCAGGCCAGGCCCTTGGCCCCCCACCGCTGGCAGGTGGCCACCAGCTCGTCCACCCGGCTGCGGGGCAGGGTCTCCGCCCCGCCGGTCAGGCAGATCCCCTTCACGCAGGGCGCCTGGAACACCCGGGCCTGGGTGTCGGCGAAGACCGGGGTCAACTCGGCCAGTTCCATCCCGAAGCGGGTGTCGGGCTTGTCCGAGCCGAAGCGCTCCATGGCGTCGTGCCAGGTCATGCGGTCGAACGTGCCGGGGTCGTGCCCGGTGACCTCGACGGTGGCTTCGGCCACTGCCCTTGTCACGAAGCCGAGCACGTCGTCGCGGGTCACGAACGACGCCTCCACATCGAGCTGGGAGAACTCGAACTGGCGGTCGGCCCGAAGGTCCTCGTCGCGCAGGCAGCGGGCGATCTGGTAGTAGCGGTCGACGCCCCCCACCATCGTGAGCTGCTTGAAGATCTGCGGGCTCTGGGGCAGGGCGTAGAACGAGCCGGGCTCCTTGCGGGACGGAACCACGAAGTCGCGAGCCCCCTCCGGGGTGGAGGCGATGAGCATCGGGGTCTCCACCTCGACGAAGCCCTGGGCGTCCATGGCCCGCCGGATGGCCCCGTTGACCGCGGCCCGGGCCCGCAGGTTGTGCTGCATGCGGGGCTTGCGCAGATCGACGTAGCGGTGCCGCAGGCGCAGGGTCTCGTCCACCTCGGTGCGCTCGTCAAGGGGGAATGGCGGCGGCTCGGCCCGCGACAGCAGCTCCACGTCGCAGTCCTGCAGCTCGACCTCGCCGGTGGCCAGCGCCGGGTTGACGGTGCCTTCGGGCCGCATCCGCACCGTGCCGGTGATCCGCACCACGAACTCCGAACGCAGGTCCCGGGCGCCGTCCACCACGCACTGCAGCACCCCGGTGTGGTCCCGCAGGTCCACGAAGGCGAGATGCTCACTGTGCTCGCGGCGGCGGTCCACCCAGCCGCACACCGTCACCTTTCGGCCCGCGTCTTCGGAACCGAGGCGGCCGCACAGATCGGTCCGCATGGAGGTTGAGTCGACCCCGGTCACCGGTGCCACCCGACCGAGCATCCCGAATTGGCAGCACAATGCACGCATACCGTGCACAACGCTGCCAATTCCCAAGGGGCAGCAGCCCGCACGCCGAATTGGCAGCACAATGCACGCATACCGTGCGCAACGCTGCCAATTCCCGGACGGGGTCGGGTGATCATGGTGCGGCCCTCCGGAGCAGTTCGGTCACGGCCGGCACGACATCCTCTATGGCCACGTGCTGCTGGCCTCCGCCCGGGCGCATGTCCCGTACAGCCGCAGTGCCGGCGGCTTGCTCGTCGGGTCCGATGATCACCGCGACGACGGCCCCCGAGCGGTCGGCCCGCTTCATCTGGGCCTTCATGGACCGGCCGTCGAAGGCCCGGTCAACGCCGAGGCCGGCTTGCCGGAGCCGGTCGCATAGCACGGCTGCGCTCTGCCCGCCGGCCGTGTCCACCATGAACACCTGCACGGGTGCGGGATCTGGAGGGAAGACACCCTCGGCGTCGCAGGCCAGCAGGATACGGTCCACGCCGAGGGCGAAGCCGATGCCCGGCGTCGGGGGCCCGCCCAACTCCTCCACCAACCCGTCGTAGCGCCCTCCACCCCCTACCGCGTCCTGGGCGGTGCCGAGCGCGTCGGCGACGAACTCGAAGGCGGTGCGGGTGTAGTAGTCGAAGCCGCGCACCAGGCGGGGCGAAACCTCGTAGGCCACGTCGAGGCTGTCGAGGCCGGACCGCACTGAGTCGAAGTGCTCGGCCGAGGCCCCCGACAGGAAGTCTGGCATCAGCGGCGCGTCGGCGATCACCGGCTGATCCTCGGCGCGCTTGGAGTCGAGCACCCGCAACGGATTGTGGTCCAGGGTGGAGCGCGACTGCTCGGACAGGTCGCCTCTCCTTCTCTGGAGATAGTCGGTCAACGCGGCGTCGTAGGCGGGTCGGCTATCGGCGTCTCCGAGGCTGTTGATCAGCAGGCGCACCTGCCCCATGCCGAGTGCTTCGTAGAAGCGCACCCCCAGACCGATGACCTCGACGTCAGCGTGGGGGTCGTCGGTACCCAGGGTCTCCACCCCGACCTGGTCGAACTGCCGGTAGCGGCCGGCCTGGGGGCGCTCATAGCGGAACTGGGGGCCGGAGTACCAGATCTTCCACGGCACCGGTGGCCGCAACTCGGCGAAGGCCCGGCACACGCTGGCCGTGAGTTCGGGACGGAGGGCCAGGTGGCGGGGCGGGTTGCCCTTGTCGAAGAACTCAAACATCTCCTTGGTGACGACTTCGGTGGAGATACCCAGGCGCTGGAACACCCCGACGTCCTCGAACACCGGCGACTCCAACAGGCCGAAGCCGGTCCGGTCGGCAAGGTCGGCGAACACGGACACCAGCCGGCGCCGGCGCGCCGACTCCGGCGGCAGGATGTCGCGGGTGCCCACCGGGGCGCGGAACAAGGGCTGGGCCACGACCCCCGAGGTTACCGCCGCCCTATTGCTACAGAGGTGGTTCCAAGCATCGTCACAAGGGTGCATTACCGTCGGCGTGATGGCCTCTAGGGGTTCAACCAACCGACGTTACGACGTGCGCACATCCTCGACGACGGCCGCGTTGTTGACGAAAGACAGCTGATCCGCGACCTTGACGGCCCCGAGCCAACTCCCTCTCTTCGAGGAGGAGCCCCAGTGGAGATCTGCACGATCGGTTTCACTAAGAGCGAGCGCGGATTGATCATGGGTGGGGGTTCCATCGGTCGCGGTGGTCGATGAGTTTGGCTGTGATAATGAGGGTTATGGCGAGGGAGAGTTGGGCTCGTCGGTGCTGGGGGCGGCGGTCTGTGTTGCGGCGCATCTGTCCGAAGTTCGACAGCCACGAGTTGGTGCGCTCGACGCTCCAGCGCAGCCCGAAGGGAGCCGTGTTGGGTTTGCGGCGCTTGGCGTGGCGGGGGCGCTTCTTCGCGCACACGACGTCGTCGATGCCCATCGCGGCGCACACCGCGCGCGCCGGCGCGTTGTCATATCCGCGGTCGAGGTGCAGGGTCTCCACGTCGGCTAGCAGCCCTTCGGGGGCGGCTCGCAGTGTGGGTTCCAACAAGATGGTGTCGTGTCGGTTGGCGCCGTCGGCGACCGCCGCGACCGGCACCCCGGCCCGGTCCGCCAATATGGACCACTTCCAGCCCAGTTTGGCCCGGTCAACAGGGCTTTTGGCGGTGCCTTCGCCGCCGCAGGGCGCCTTGTGGATCGACCCGTCCACCGCCACCTCGGACAAGTCGAGGCCCACGATGCGGTCATAGGCGCGCAGCGCCTCAGACTCCAGGCCCTCAAAGACTCCGGCCTCGACCCACTCGTCGCGGCGGGCGCGCATAGTCGTGTCAGACACGCGCCCGCCCAACAGCCTCTCCGCGGTGACCCACGAGCAGCCCGTCACCAACCGGATCAAGATCCCCCAGAACACGATCTTGTCCGGTATCCGGCGCCGGTGCCCGCCGGTGGGATGGTTGTCCACAGGCACCGGCACAAGCGGCTCGATCGCCGCCCACACCGGATCCACCACTTCCGACTCCAACGCGCGCATGATGTGTCTGACCTCCACGGTCGTCTCGTTGACAGGACACCCGACATTCCAGTCGGGACAACCAGACGACCCGTGGATGGTCAATCCGCGCGGCCTCTAAGCACTCCGCGCGGGAGTTCTTTGGCATCCTGACGGCTGAGGGAGTCGAGAGGCTGATCGATGTCCGCCTGAACAACTCGAACCAGCTCGCCGGCTTTGCCAAACGCGACGATCTTCTCTACTTCCTGGAGTTGCACGGCATCGGCTATGCACACGAGCCGCGCCTGCTGGCACCCACCTCGGACCTGCTTAAGGCCTACCGGAATCGCGAGATCACGTGGACCGACTACGAGAACCGATTCTTGGACCTCATCGCCAGCCGAAGCATCGAGACAGAGCTGTCACCGGAGTTCTTTCGTCCGCGATCGGTGCTGCTGTGCAGCGAACACACCGCGACGCATTGTCACCGACGGCTCATCGTCGAGTACCTCGGCACCCATTGGCCAGACGTCAGAGCGCTCCACCTGCCGCGGCTTGGGTGATCGAAGCATCCGCCTGATGTCGTCCAGCCTCCGAAGTCCTTGGGCCTGACGAATCCAACTTTCTGACTGTCACACGATGGCCTTACATTGAGGGGCATGGCTGACAGGTCGACGATCGAGTGGACCGAGGCAACGTGGAACCCGACCACCGGTTGTGACCGCGAATCCCCGGGGTGCGATCATTGCTACGCACTCACGCTGTCGAAACGGCTCAAGGCGATGGGATCGCCGAAGTACCAGCTCGATGGCGACCCGAGGACGAGTGGACCGGGCTTTGGGCTCACGCTGCATCCCTCATCGCTCGATGTGCCTCGCCGCTGGAGTGCACCGCGGCTCGTCTTCGTGGACTCGATGAGCGACCTCTTCCACGACGAAGTGCCGCTCGAGTTCATCAAGCAGGTCTTCGACGTGATCCGAGATACGCCGCAGCACAGATACCAGCTGCTCACCAAGCGAGCTCAGCGGCTGAGCCGGGCAGCAGGTGAGCTCGATTGGCCGCCGAACCTGTGGATGGGCGTCAGCGTGGAGTCTCGCCGGTACGCCTTCCGCATCAATCATCTTCGCAAGGTCCCGGCCGCAGTGCGGTTCGTGAGTGCCGAACCTCTTCTCGGCCCGCTCGGCGCACTCGATCTTGAGGGCATCCATTGGCTGATCGCCGGTGGCGAGTCCGGTGCCAACGCACGACCAATGGAGCTCGCCTGGGCCACCGAGCTGCGCGACACATGCACGTCAGCGGGCGTCGCGTTCTTCTTCAAGCAATGGGGAGGCAGAACCCCCAAGGCCGGTGGCCGAGAACTCGAGGGCGAAGTGTGGGACCAGCTCCCACAAGAGGCAACGGCCTAACCGCATTGGCCGTTCCAACTGGGATCCTCTGGGAGCGTGACCCCCACACGGCAGCGAAACACACGCTGCTGCGCCGGTACATGTCAGCGTGGTTTCCCATCATGGCAAAGCAGTTCCGCGGCGACGGGATCACGTTCTTCGACGGCTTCGCGGGTCCAGGGGAGTACACCAACGCCCAAGAGAGTTCGCCGGTGATCGCGATGGATCAGGCGCTGCGGAGCGATGTGACGCGCTATGGCACTCAGACACGTCTCGTCTTCGTCGAGGCTGATCGCGGACGCGCTGCGCACCTTGAGAGCCTCCTTGACGATCAGTTCCCGCCTACGACTAGGCCGCCCGGCCTGGTGATGCGCGTCTACTGCGACAAGTGCATCGACTGCTTCGAGCAGGCGATCGCCGAAGTGGGTGGATGGGATGGACCAGTGTTCGCCAATCTTGACGGCTGGGGTGCCGATGCCGACTATGAGATTGTGCAGCGGATCGCCCAACAGCAATCATCCGAGGTGCTCATCACATTCAAGGATCAGTTCTTCATCCGCTTCGCCAAGGGGGAACATCAAGCAGGAGAGCGTGTCTTCGCCCAACACAGCGACTGGCGGCGCGTTGATCAGCAGCCGACTGCCGACAAGAAGCCGTTCCTATTGGATCTGTACCGCGAGGGTCTTCACTCGGCCGGCTTTCCGTACGTGCTGACGTTCGAGATGATCGACGAAGGTGGGCACTCTCTGCATCTCTTCTTCGGGACAACGAACAAGGCCGGCGTAGAGAAGTTCAAGGACGGGTTGTGGGAAGTTGACGGTGTCTCCGGTCAGCGATTCCGAGACCCGCGTGATCCCAACCAAATGTCCTTCGACATTCTGGAACCGGACTTCACCCCGTTAGAGGGGCGTATCTTGAAGATGCTCGGCAATCGCAACCACAACATGGCGGAGCTCTGCGAGGACGCCCTCCTCGAGACGATCTACAAGAAGACCCACGTCAAGCCCATTGTGGATCGGCTCATGGAGCAGAGCAGGGTGGATCAGGTGCGCTCTGGCCAAGCCTATGCGGATCGCGTGTTTCGCTTGGCGGAGCCGCAACTGTTCTGATGCACCTCCGGTAGATCCCGGCATCAGCCCACATGGTGTCCGACTCCGCGACCGTGGCCTAAGAGCGACGGCCCGAGATCGAGATATGCCTGCTCAGCCTCTATCTCGACGCAACTGGTCTGGCGTTCGAACCCCCTGGAGTCCGAAACCGTGCCGACGGGTGGAATGTCGCCATCTGAGGACGGCTAACGGCGCCTGGACTACTCCTTAGTCAAGACATCCAAGTCGCTGGCAGAGTACCCGAAGATCTCAAGCAGCTTCCTGCACTTCTTTAGTGTGTCATCCGCGGAGAAGTTCGTCTCGACCCACACTTCGGCCGACGCGATCTGCCCTGCCCTAATCAAGTCCGCAGGGTCTTGGGAGGCGAATGGCCGCTTCTTGCCCGCCATGGCCTTCGTACGTTCCAAGAAGTCATGGGGATGGCGCTGATAGACGGCTTCGGCCACACAGACCATGACACCGGTCCAACGAGTGACCCCGGTAGCAATACCCCACAGCACTACCGTTCGGGGACGCGTCCATGCTTTGCCCGCAACTGTCTTCGGAGACCTCTTCGGTGGCCGCTGGACTAGAGGATGGGTGTCTTTCGGAGGGTTGCCAGGTCTCGCGACCGGGACTGAGTCGCTGAGCTTGCCTTGAAGTACGGCAGCCAGGGCTTCGGGAGAGGGCCATAACCTCGTTCGTTCGTGGACGCGCATAGCGAACAGATCGACAAGATCCTGATCCGGCTCATCCAGCATTCTCCGCCAGACTCTCGGCATCTCCGTCTTGAGGCGATCCGCCTCCCGGAGCTTGCTCAGTGCCTCCTTGGCCCGTCTCTCGGCTTCCCCGCTATTCAGGTTGGCCTTACCCATGTACGCCTCAAGGTCATCGGCAACCTGCCGATGCGATGAACTGCTGAGCCGCAACTCGGCGAAACGGCGGCTCGCGGCTGGACCGGGCTCGCGGGGCAGATACAACCACCACTCGAGTCCATTCGTCAGGACGCAGATGTCGACACCCTCATGGAAGGCATAGCCCATCAGTTGGTCCACGTGCTTAGAGAGGTCCTCTTTCGGTGACTTGGCCTCAATAAGGCAAAGCAGACGATGCCCGTGGCCTGTCTTGGCCAGCACGATGTCAGCGCGTCCCTTCTGGCCTGCACCGCTACCGGGACCGACCGGGTGCTCCCATAGCACCTCGCCAGTGTCACGGTGGTCGTGCACGTCCCAGCCAAGTTCGGCCAGGATCGGCACCAGCACTCGAATTTTCGCGGCCTCCTCGTTAGCCGGCGGGCGAGGCATGTTCGCGATCCGCTCCACCGTCTCCCTCAGCCCCATCGGTCTCCTGTCTGTGTTATCCGCGGTGAGCCAAGAAGTGAGGCTACTTGCACGGCGAACGCACCGCCCGTTCGCCAGCCGCGACGACCACGAAAGCGGTGAGAGCGGCCCGAGCGGCTGACAGCGACTCGCAGGTGCGGCTCCGTGGCGCTTGAAGATTCGGCATGTTGCCTCTTCAAATGCAGAGCTAGCAGCGAGGGCCATAAAAAGGGCCGGCTGGGCTTGCCCATGCAGCCGTCGTGGGACCTACCCGGAGCGGGCGTTGCGGCCGGGGATTACTCGGTAGGCCTCGAACACCGCTTCCAGGGCGAGGACGCTTGACAGCACCGAGTCGAGCTGGGACAGGTCGGCCAGCTCGAACTCGAAGTCCATGCGGGCGATGAAGTCGTCGCCCGTCTCGGCCTTCGCGCTGATGATGCTCAGGCGGTGCTCGGCCAGCACGTCGGTCACGTCGCGCAGCAGACCGGGCCGGTCCAGCCCCTGCACCGAGATGGTCGTCGAGAACTTGCCGGCGAAGTCGGCGTCCCACTCGACCTCGATCAGCCGGTCGGTCTGGCCCTCGGCGAGCCCGATGGCGTTGACACAGTCGGCCTGGTGCACCGACACGCCCCGGCCCCGGGTCACGAAGCCCATGATCTCGTCGGGCGGCACCGGTGCACAGCACTGCGACAGCCGGATGAGGATGTCGTCGAGGCCCTCCACGTGCACGCCCACGTCGGAGTCGCTGCGCAGATGGCCGGCCCGCCGCCTCGCCGTGGTGGGCAGGAGGTCGCGCTCGGTCTCGCCGTCGGCGTCGTCGCCCTGCAGGGCCCGGGCGAACCGGCCGGCCACAGACGACGCCGACTGGTGGCCCTCGCCTATGGCCAGGAACAGCAGATCGGTGGAGCTGTAGTTGAGCTGCTCGGCGATGGTTTCCAGCAGCTTGTCCTTCAGCAGGCGCTGGGCGGGAAGACCCTCGCGCCGCAGGGCCTGGATGAGGTCGTCGCGCCCGTTCTCGATGGCGTCGGCCCGGCGCTCGCGCGAGTACCACTGCTTGATCTTGTTGACCGCCCGGCGGCTGGCCACGAACTTGAGCCAGTCCCGGCTCGGTCCCGCGCCCTCGGTGCGGGTGGTGAAGACCTCCACCACGTCGCCCGACAGCAGGCGGCTGTCCAGCGCCACCAGCCGGCCGTTCACCTTGGCCCCGACGCAGGCGTGGCCCACGTCGGTGTGGATGCTGTAGGCGAAGTCCACCGGGGTGGCCCCCACCGGCAGTTCGATGACCCTGCCCTTGGGGGTGAACACGTACACCTCGTCGGTGTCGAGCTCCGTCTTGAGGTTGGACATGAACTCCGCCGGATCCGAAGTCTCCTGCTGCCAGCCCACGATGCGCGACAGCCAGGCCATCTCCTCCGACGGCGAAGCGTCCTTGTACTCCCAGTGGGCGGCCACGCCGTGCTCGGCCCGCTCGTGCATCGCCCGGGTCCGGATCTGCACCTCGAGGGCCTTGCCCGCCGGCCCCACCACCGTCGTGTGCAGCGACTGGTAGAGGTTGAACTTGGGCATGGCGATGTAGTCCTTGAACCGGCCCTGCACCGGCCGCCAGGTGGCATGGATCGAGCCGAGGGCCGCGTAGCAGTCCCGCACCGAGTCCACCAGCACGCGGATGCCGACAAGGTCGAAGATCTCCTCGAAGGACCGGCCCTTCACCACCATCTTCTCGTAGATCGACCACAGGTGCTTGGGGCGGCCGGTGACCGCCGCCTTGATCCCCAGCTCGGCCAGGCGGGCCTCCACGTCGCCCAGCACCTGCTCCAGGTATATGTCGCGCTCGGGGGCCCGCTGCTGCACCATCTGGTCGATCTCGGCATAACGGCGGGGCTCCAACGCGGCGAAGGCGAGATCCTCCAGCTGCTGCCTGAGGTCCTGCATCCCGAGGCGGTGGGCCAGCGGCGCGTACACGTCGAGGGTCTCGCGGGCGATGTAGTCCTGCTTGAACGCCGGCAGCACCGCCAGCGTGCGCAGGTTGTGCAGCCGGTCGGCCAGCTTGATGATCAGGACCCTCAGATCGCGGGCGATGGCGACGATCATCTTGCGCACCGACGCCGCCTGCTGCTGCTCGCGGGTGTCGTACTGGACCCGGTCCAGCTTGGTGACCCCGTCCACGATGCGGGTGACCTCGGCCCCGAAGTCGGTCTCGATGGTGGCCAGGGCCACGTCGGTGTCCTCCACGGCGTCGTGCAGCAGCGACGCCGCGATGGTCACATCGTCGAGCCCGAGCTTCGCCACGATGGTGGCGACGGCCAGCGGATGGCGGATGTAGGGCTCCCCCGACAGGCGCATCTGGCCCTCATGGGCCGCCGCGGCGGTGTCGAAGGCCCGCAGGATCAGATCAGGCGAACGATCCCGGTGGCGCTGGCGGTAGCACTCCAGCAGCGGGGCGATCTCGGCCGCCGCGGGGCGCCGGGCGCCGCGCCTCCAGGGCAGGACCCGGGTGACGGTGGCCACCTAGCAGACCCCCACCGGCATGGGAGCGCCTGACGGCGCGGCATGTCGTCTTCCGCCCTTGTTCGCTTCGCTCACGGGCTGCTCGGGCCACGGCCTCGTCCGGCGCCTTGCGAGCACCGGCATGAGTTGTCGCCGCTCGGCCTCTGGGCAGCCCCGGTGACGGCGAACCATGGTGATCACCGCTTCTTCTTCTTTCGAGGACGCGGCGGTATCGCGCCCTGCGCCGGCCCTGCCGCGGCTCGGGGAGCCGGACCCGACCGCCGGGCCGTGGCCGACCGCTTGGCCGCGGCCGCTTCGCCGAGCACTGCGTCGTCGGTCGCGACCGTGCGGGTGCCGGCACCGGCCGCACCGCCGCGCTGACGGACCCGCTCGGCGATCTCGACGTAGGCCGGCTCCCGTTCCTTCATCCTGGCCACCACTGCGGCTGCTACGAACAACGAAGAGTACGTGCCCACGACGATGCCCACCAGCAGAGCGACCGCGAACTCCTGGAGCGTGACCGCGCCCAGGACGAACGAACCGATCACCAGCATCGACGCCACCGGAATCATCGAGGTGATGGAGGTGTTGACCGACCGCATCAGCACCTGGTTGAGCGACAGGTTCATCATCTCGGTGTAGGTGTAGCGACCGGTGGCCGACACCCGGCCCACCACCTCGCGCACCTTGTCGTACACGACGATGGTGTCGTACAGCGAATACCCCATGATCGTCAGGAACGCGATGACCGTGGCCGGGGTGATCTCGAACTGGAACACGGAGTAGAACCCCACCGACACCACGATGTCGTGGACGACGGCCACCAACGCGCCCACCGCCATCTTCCACTCGAGCCTTATGGCGATGTAGACGGCGATGAGCGCGAAGAAGGCGATCAGCGCGTTGCGGGCCTTGCTGGTGATCTCCGCCCCCCAGGACGGCCCGACGGTGGTCACGCTCACGTCGTCTCCGGTGACGCCGGCCAGGCCGGCCAGGGCGTCGCGCACCCGGTCGACCGCCTCGCGGTCCTCGATGTCGGCCCGCACCCTGATGGTGTCGCCGCCGACCGTCTGGATCTTGGCGTCGGCCGCGCCCGTGCCCCTCAGCGCGTCGCGGGCCTCGGCCACCGACACACCCGGCGCGGGGACCTCCCAGGAGGTGCCTCCCTCGAACTCGATGCCCAGATCGACGCCGCGCAGCCCGAAGCTGGCCACGCTCACCACCACCGCCGCGAGGGAGCCGATCAGTGCCCGCCGCCACAGCCGCGGGAAGTCGATCTGCTGCTCCCCGCGGTACACCGACGCCAGCACGCCCAGCGGCCCGCCCCTCATGCGGCAGCTCCCCACACTGCGACGGCCGCGGTCATGCGGCAGCTCCCGGCTGCTGTGCCCCCGCCATCTTCGCCGGTATGCCGAACCGGCCCGGATGGGAGTACAGGCCCGAGCGGCGCGACATGAGGCCGATCAGCGGACCCATGAAGAAGTACGTGGCCACCAGATCGAGGATCGTCGCCAGCCCGAGGTACAGCGCGAAGCCCCGGACCTGGCCCACGGTCAGGAAGTACAGCACCGCGGCCGCGATCAGCGACGCGAAGTCCGCCTTGACGATGGTGGCGAAGGCCACCGGGAAGGCCCGGTCCACCGCGGAGCGCAGCGTCCGGCCCGAGCGGACGTCCTCCTTGAGGTGCTCGAAGTACACGATGTTGGAGTCCACCGACACGCCGATGGCGACGATGAGGCCGGTGACGCCCGCCAGGGTCAGTGCCAGGCCCTGGGTCTCGCCCAGCCAGGCGATGATCGCCCACAGCATCGCGCCGGACAGGCCGAGGCTGGCCATGGCCACCAGGCCGAGCAGGCGGTAGTAGGTCAGCAGGTACACCGTCACGAGCCCCAGCCCGATCAGTCCCGCGAGGACGCCGGCGGACAGCGCGTCGGTTCCCAGCGACGCCGACACGATCTGGCTCTGCTGGGCCTCCAGTTCCACCGGCAGGGCGCCGTAGTCGAGAACGAGGGCCACGTCGCGGGCCTCCTGCTCGCTGAACCCCCCGGAGATGGTGATGCCGGAACGCTCGAACGGCTCGAAGAAGGCGTTGTCGGCCTGGACGCTGGGCGCGCTCACGACCTCGTTGTCCATCTCTATGGCCACCTGCTGCGTGGGGCACGAGGGGACACGGCTGTGGCACCGGCGGCTCACCTCGTTGAACAGGTCGATGCCCTCGGCTCCGGGCTTGAACGTCGGCGCGACGTGCCAGCCGATGAACGAGTGGAACTGGGCGACGGCACCCTCCAGGCCGTCGCCGGCCACGGCGGTGGGGCCGAGCTGGTAGCGGAACACGATGTTGCGGTCGTCGTCGTACTGGGGCAGGACGACATCCGCTTCGGCGGCGACGTCGCCCTCGCTGAGGGCGAACAAGTCCAGCAGCGTCTCGTCGGCGTCCGTGCTCTCCAGCGAGCTCTCCGCCACCACGCTGAGCACGGGCCGGAAGCGCAGCTCGGCGGTCTGGCCCACCAGGTCAAGGGCCCGCTGCTGCTCGTCGACGCCGGGGAGCTGCACGAGGATGTTGTTGCCCTGGGTGGAGATCTCGGGCTCGGCCACGCCCAGGCCGTCCACCCGGTTGCGGATGATCTCCACCGCGATGTCCAGCTCCTCGGGCTCGGCGACGCGGGTCGGCTCCAGCACGACGCTGGCGCCGCCCTGCAGGTCGAGGCCGAGCAGGGGCTCGTTGCCGGCGGCGAGCGTGTACACCACGCCGGCGGCGGCGACCGCGACGATGCCGATCACATAGGCGAGTTTGCGGCGCAACGACCCTCCCGCCGTCCGACCCGATGGACCCTCAGGAGTGGGGTGGGCCTAGCCGTCGTGCTCCTCGTCGGTGTCGTCGTCGTCGTCGGCCTCATCGGCGCCGGAGTCCGACGCACCCGGTGTGCGGCCGTGGATGGCGTCCCGGGAGAGCTTCAATTCGACGTCGGGGGCCACCTCCAGCCACACGACGGCGTCCTCCACTTCGGCCACGACGCCGTGGATGCCGGCGTTGGTGACCACTTCGTCGCCCGCCTGGAGGGAGCGAACCAGCTCCCGGCGAGCCTTCTCGCGCTTCTGCTGGGGGCGCAGCAGCAGGTAGTAGAGCGCGCCGAACATGAGGATGATGATGAGGAACTGTTCCATGCCGCGAGCCTACGCGGCAGCGGGGGGAGGTGGCACCGTCTCGCGATGAATGCCGGGATGCTCAGGGATTGAGTTTGAGCTGTCGCCGACGTTGGGGCGATCCGGGGTACGCATGCATACCGGAGATGGATCAATATCCATCTCCGGTCAGGGCAATCGACCTCGTTTTTGACGTGGATGGCAACGGCTTCGTTGACCTGCTCGATGTCAGGGGCAACGACGAGGTTGCTGCAATCCTCATAGGGTCCCCGCAGCGGTGGGCGAGCCCCGACCGCTACGCGTTGATCGACCCCTACACCGACCAGCCCGGCCGGTGGGCCGCGGTGGCGGTCGGGCTGGTGAAGTTGTTGTTATTGTTATTGTTGTTGGCGATGGCAGGTGCCGCTTGTGCCGCAGTCGCGGCGGTTGTCCTGACGGCGGGGCTGTCGGCGGCGTTGGCGGTTCCGGCCGCGGCGCAGCAGGCTCCTGCCGGCGCGTGGGACGGCTCCGCTTCGAGGTCGGTGGCTGGTTCTGGGCGCCGGTGCTGGCGGTAGCGGTGGCCGGTGGCGGCCGTGCCCCGGTCTCGTGCCGGTCTCCGCGGCCGGATGGCTGAACCGGCCTGCGGGATGTGCGCAGCGCCGGCGTGGGTTATCGGTGAGGAGGTCGGGCTGTGATCGGGGTGTGGTCGCGGTTCGCGGCGGTCGGGTTGTTCGTGGTGGCGGTGGCCGCGGTGGCGCTGTCGGGTCGGCCGGGCCCGCCAGCTGACCGTTTCGAGATGGACTATCCGCCGGGCCCGCCGGCTGACCGTTTCGAGGTGGACTATCCGTCCAATCCCGGCTATGGGCGCGCCGACCCGCCCGAGGGCACCTTCGTGGACCTCTCCGCGGGCGCGACGCGCACCTGCGGGGTGCGCACCAGCGGCGAGATCGAATGCTGGGGCGACGACTACGGCGACCCGCCTCAGGGGCGGTTCGCGAAGGTGGAGGTCTGGGACGCCTACGGGCCGGGCAACGCGTGCGCGGTGGCTGCCGACGCGTCGGTTCAGTGCTGGAGCAGATTCCGCAGCGGAAAGCTCCTCGAGGACACCGGCCACGACAACGACTACGGGCAGGACCACGCGCCTGCGGGGGCCTTTGTGGATGTGTCGGTGGCGGAGCGGTTCTCCTGCGGGCTCAGGATCGACGGCTCCGCGGTGTGTTGGGGCGACAACACCGGGCACACCTACGACGGCTTCGCAGCGCGGTGGCCCAGCGGGGTTCTGGAGGTGCCTGCGGGGCCTTTCGTGGAAGTGCACGCGGGCCACCCGCCGTGCGGGCTGCGCCCCGACGGCGCGCTCGTGTGCTGGAGCTCCCACGCACACGACGTGCTGCGGCCGGATCACTCCTATTGGGATGAGCGCCTGGTGGCGGTGTCGCCGGGATGGGGAAACACCTGGGCCTACTTCCGGGGCCCGTATTGGCAAGACCCGATCGACTTTGTGTGCGGGATCCGGCCCGACTCCACACTGACATGCTCATCCCACCACCGCGACCCTCGGGGCGAGTTCGTGCAGGTGGATCGAACTGCGGGCCCGGTGTGCGCGCTACGCGCCGACCGCTCCATCGCGTGCTGGAACCTCACCAACGCAAGGTCGTGGGCCGAACTCTCGGACCCGCCCGGGGGAGAGTTCACTCACATTGCGGTGGGCGCGCACCACGCGTGCGCGATCCGCGTCGACGGAACCGTGGCCTGCTGGGGAGAGAACAGCAACAAACCCTTGCCCGACCCATGCCCTGGCGCCGACCCATGCCCGCTGGAGTGATCTTTGTGAGTTCCCGGCGGCACCAGTTCCGTCCCGACCCTCTCACCCGAATATAGGAGTTTGGCATGAACGTTGCCCGCATTTTCGGCACCGTGGTGACCGCCGCGGCGGTCCTCGCCGCGTCCGTGGCCCCGGCCGCGGCCCAACAGGCGCCCGACACAGCGACAGAGCCCGCGCCCGCAGCGTCTGAGCCGACACTTGCTGGGTCTGGGCCTGTGCTGGGCGCCGGCTTCGTGTTGGAGGGTGTGTGGCTGGCGTCGGGGGTGGCGTCTTTGGGTTGGGACGATGTGGACGCCGCGGCTGGCCCTGAGTATCCCCCCTGATCTTGGAGGCATCGTCTAAGAGGAGACGCCATGCCTGAGACACGAAGACAGTACGACCCGGAGTTCAAGGCCGGTGCTGTGCGGATCGTCCAAGAGACTCGCAGATCGGTCACTGAGGTGGCCCGCGAGCTGGGGATCGGCGCGGGCACGTTGGGCAACTGGGTCCGCAAGGACCGCGCCGAGCGCTCGGGCGAGCGTCTCCGACGGCGACGAGCGTGCCGAGTTGGTGAGGCTGCGCCGCCGCTGCGCCGAGTTGGAGATGGAGCGTGATGTGCTCAAACGATCGGTGGTCCTTTGGGTCAAGGAGGCGACGCGGTGAGCCTGGTCGAGCACATCGCGGCCCAAAGGACCGATCACGGGGTGCCTCACGCGGTCTCCTGCCGGGCCCTGGGGGTGGCCGAGTCCAGCTTCTATGAGCGCCGCAGCCGCGGACCCTCCGTCGCCGGGGAGGCGCCGACAGCGCGTTGATGCCGCGGTCAAGGACTGCTTCGAGGCGTCCGGCGGGACCTACGGCTCGCCGCGGGTGCGCGCCCAGCTGCGCCGAGACGGCCACACGGTGTCCAAGAAGACGGTGGAGGCCTCCATGGCCCGCCAAGGGCTCCAGGCCCGCACCCGGCCCCGCCGGCGGGGCCTGACACGGCCCGACAAGTCGGCCGATCCCGTGCCCGACCTGCTCAGGCGCGACTTCACCGCAGAGGCCCCCGACCAGAAGTGGGTCGGCGACTTCAAGCAGATCCCCACCGACCAGGGGCCGGTGTTCCTCGCGACCGTCGAGGACCTCTACAGCCGCCGGATGCTGGGCTTCGCCACCTCTGAGCGCGATCCCACAGCCGGCCTCGCCGCCGCGGCGCTCAACATGGCCGCCGCCACCCGAGGCGGCTCCGTCGCCGGCGTGATCTTCCACACCGACAAGGGCGCCCAGTACAGCTCCGGAGACTTCGCCGAGGCCTGCCGGCGCCTCGGGGTCAACCAGTCGATGGGGCGCGTCGGCTGCGCGCTGGACAACGCCGCGGCCGAGTCGTTCTTCTCCACCCTGCAACACGAGCTCATCTCCCGGCGGCGCTGGCAGACACGCGACCACGCCCGGCGAGACATCGCCGCCTGGATCGACACCTGGTACAACCCCCTACGCCTACACTCCGCCAACAACATGACCAGCCCCCTCGACCACGAACAAGCCCAAGCACGAACAAGCCCAAGCCGCCTAACCAACACTCCAAGATTTGGGGGGAAGCTCACCCCCGTCGTCGCACAGGGTCGATCCGGTTCTTGGGAGCCGGGATCCGGCGGGGCGGCGGTTCGGTGACCGGCGTTAGAGTCTCGGCGTTGAGGCGGCGTCGAGCAGTTGTTGGCTGGGCTCTGGCCGCGCTGGTGGTGGTGCCGATGAGTTACCGCGAGTTCGTCCCCAAGATGCTGGCGCTGGGCGGAGGGTTGGAGGGGGTGCCGTTGCTGAGGCTCCTGGCGGTGGCGGTGACGTCGGCGGCGGCGCTGGCGCTGGGTGTGCTCGCCGTCAGGCTCCGGTCCAAACCTCGTCGGGCGCGCCGTGTCGTTGCTGTGACGCTGGTCGCGATCGTCATGGTCCTTGGTTTGTTGGCGCCCTCGTTGTTCCGGCCCGCGGTCGAGGGTCAAGAGGTTCTCATCGGGGGTCAAGAGGTTCTCATCGGGCAGCGATTCACCCACTACGCCCGGGACCTAACTGTTGACGGTGTTGAGTGCGGCGAGCTCTGCGTCGCCAAGTTGACGGGCGATTATGCTTGTGGCCTCAGGCTGGATCCTTACGCGAGCCTGATCGGCCGCCGCGGAACCGTCTATGCGGCAACCGATCCGGGGTACACATGCATACCGGAGCGGGATCAATATCCACACCGGGCCAAGGCAATCGACCTCTTTTTTGACGTGAATGGCAACGGCTTCGTTGACCTGCTCGATGTCAGGGGCAGCGACGAGGCCGTTGCAATCCTCATAGGGTCCCCGCAGTGGTGGCCGGGTCCTGATCGCTACGCGTTGATCGACCCCTACACCGACCAGCCCGGCCGGTGGGCTGAGGCTGCGGTCGGGCTGGTGAAGTTGTTGTTGTTGGCCCTGGCAGGAGCCGCTGGCGCAGCGGTGTCCAAGATGGTGCCCAAGATGGTGCTCGTCATCAAGCGTCGCGGGCAGGTACCCGACCTGCCGCCCGCCGGCGTCGTCGACCCCGACACCGCCAAGCGTGCCCTGAGCGGCTTGGTCCGCAGCGACCGCCCCGGCCGGCCTGACGCTTCCGAATAGTCCGCTCAGGAGCGGGACGGAACCCCGCGCCTACACCTCACCCAGCACGGCGGTGACGGCGGGCTCGATCGGGTCTTGGGCTGAGGCGAGCCCGGCACGCGAGGTGTGGACCTGGCTGGTAACCCTTCGACTGCTACGTCCACGACGGCTGCTTTGCTTGTGCGGGAGTTGCGTAGCCAGCATGTTTGCGACAGGCTCCGCCTTCCGGGCTGGTTGAGCGGTGAATCCGAGGGGTCTCGTTATGCGCTCTTGGCGGTGGTTTGCGGGGGTTGTCGCGACGGCGGGGCTGTCGGCGGCGTTGGCGGTTCCGGCGGCGGCGCAGCAGGCTCCCTCCGGCGCGCAGGACGGCTCCGTTTCGCGGTCTGTGGCTGGTTCTGGTCCGCCGGTGCTGGCTGGGGGGTTCGTCATTGGGGGCCGGTGGCTGGCGGCTGGGGTGGTGTCGCTGGACTGGGATGATGTCACCGGCGCGGCGGGCTATGAGTTGATGGTGCGCGCCGCTGATGGTTGGGTGCTGCTGGACCGCCGCGGATCGGCTGGCGGGATGCTGGTGGAGTTCGACGGGTCTTCGGCGCTGGTGGCGGGTCTGGCACGCGATGTGGGCGAGCATTGGTTCGCGGTGCGGGCCCGCAACGTCTTCGGTGTGTCTGAGTGGTCGCCGAGCACCGCGGTGGCGGTGCCTGAGGACGCGGTCGGGGGCGGCTCCGGTGACGGTGTGTTTGATCCGTTCACCGCGCCGACACGCTCTGGGATCGATCTGGAGGCTCTGCGACAGGCGGTGGCGACGGTCACGCCGGGACAATCTGACTGCGCGGCGGCACCGGCGCTGGATGTGGCCGGCGTGTCGGTGGTGGACGCGCCGGCGGATCTCAATGACCCCGATGCGCCGTTGACGGTGGCGGCGGTGACCCGCATCGCGGGGGGTGCGTGCTGGTGGATCTTGCCTGAGGGGAGCTTGTCACGAGGAGGCTCGGCCGTGCTAGTCGGTGATGTCGGGTGAGTTTGCGGGTGTTGGTGGCGGTGGCTGCGGTGGTTGTGGGGGCTTGTGGCGGTGGGGGCTTTGGCGGGTCGGTGGATGGGCGTTCTGGCGGTGCCGGCGGGAACGGCGCCGAGCCGGGCGGCTCGGGCGTTGCTGGTGACGCAGGCGGTTCGGGGCATGCGGATCGGTTCTTGCCGGGTTCGGGGCGTACGGATCCTCCTGAGGGGGTGTTCACAGATCTGTCCGCGGGGGAACTTGAGACTTGCGGGGTGCGCGTCGGCGGCGCGCTGGAGTGTTGGGGCACCGCATCGGTCATGCCTGAGGGGGTGTTCAAGCAGGTGTCGGCGAGTCCTCGCAGCGGTCACGTGTGCGCGCTGGGGGTGGATGGCTCGGTGGCGTGCTGGGGCGGGTCCGCCGTGGGGCAGGCCGATCCTCCGGGGGGAGAGTTCGTGCAGGTGTCGGCGGGGGCGAGAAGCTTTTGGCACGCGGGAAGCGTGTGCGGGTTGCGTCCCGGCGGCGCGGTGGAGTGCTGGGGCGATGGCTCGTCTCGGATGGTCGGGGAGTTCGCTGCGGTGCATGCCGGTGATAGGCATCTGTGCGCGTTGGAGACCGCTGGGGCGCTGGTGTGCTGGGGCGGACCCCCCCAGCGAAGCGTGCCTGATGGTCCCGGCGGCGAGTTCAGCGAGGTGTCGGCGGCCTCAGTCGAGAGTCGTAATCTTCACCCGGTCGCGGAATACGTGTGCGGGCTGCGCACTGACGGCCGCGTCCGATGCTGGGCGGCGCCCTTTGGTGAGGGCTTCGATTTCGGGCAGGCCGACGCGCCTGAGGGCTCGTTCATCGCGGTGTCCGCGGCACCCGAGCACGCCTGCGCCATCGACACCGCAGCCGCGGCGGTGTGCTGGGGCAACCAAGAGACACACGGCGCCCCTCCCGCGGTTCTGCGGGGCCCCTTCGCGCAGATCTCAGCGGGAGCCAACAACACCTGCGCGGTGCGCGCCGACGAGGCGCTGGTGATGTGCTGGGGCAAGTCGATCGACCGATACGGGGTCCTTGGGGGGTCCTTCAGCGAGGTCGCGGTCGGGTACCTTCATGCCTGCGCGCTGCGCACCAGCGGCAAGGTGCTGTGCTGGTACATGGGAGACGGCCGCGAGAACTGGCACGCCAGCAGCTACCAGCCCGCAGGCGACTTCGGCCAGATCTCGGCCGGGGACCATCACAGCTGTGGCGTCGGCGTCGACGGCGCGGTGGAGTGCTGGGGCGCCAACGAGCAGGGCCAAAGCGACCCGCCTACAGGCGAGTTCGTGGAGGTGTCAGCGGTGGGCGACTCGTCGTGCGGGCTGCGCGTAGACGGCATCGTGACCTGTTGGGGCGCGATCGCGGGGCAGCGGCCGCCGCCGGGGGAGTTCACCTCTATGTCCGCGTCGGGCCCGCTGGGCCGCCCCTGCGGGATCCGCCCCAACGGCGCAGTGGAGTGCTGGGGCTACGGACCCTACGGCGAGCCGCCCCCATGGGTCGGGCCCCTGACCGATGTCTCAGTGCGAGACCCAGTCTCGTGCGGGATCCGTATCGACGCATCGATCGCGTGCTGGCACAACCGAACCAAACAAGACCCGCACCTCGTCGCGGAACACCTCGTAGCAGCCCGGCGCGTGCCCGACGGCGAGTTCGTGCAGGTGGCGGTGAGTCACGACGGCTACTGCGCGCTACGCGCCGAAGGAACGATCGTATGCGCGGACCCGGACGCCTGGGGCAGACTCCCCACGCTGATGGAACCGCCCGACGGTGAGTTCGTCAAACTCGCCGTCGGCGCTCGCCACGCCTGCGCCATCGCCACCGACGGCACCGTCGCCTGCTGGGGAAGCCCAGCAGACCCGTACGAGTACCTGCCACGTGATGTTGAGCCGGAGATCGTCGACGACTCGGCCCCTTGGCGCCGGCGGTGGCTTCTGCTCGCGGCCGGCCTCATCGTCGCCGCCGGAGGAGCAGCCCTCAAGGCAAAGCACCACAGACGCCGCGCCGTCGGTCCCGGCGACGATCACAGCGAGCCCGACACCGCCATCGACCCCGAGGTCGCCCGGCGCGTCCTGGCCGACTTGGTCGGCCGTTCCGACAGCGCCGCGCCAGACACCGAACAGTCCCGCTGACCGGAGGCAAACCCATCATGCCCGCAATGCCCGTTCGGATCGCGATCTTGTGCGCCGCGGCCACGCTGGCCACCACGACTGCTCCCGCCGACGCGCAACAACCGCCCGACACGTCCCCAGCCAACCAAAGCGATACTGCCGCGCCAGACACACGGAGCCCGGCTGCTGAGACACCGCCGACGCTGGGCGCCGGCTTTGTGTTGGAGGGAGTGCGACTGTCGCCCGGGCTGGCGTCTTTGGACTGGGATGATGTGGACGCCGCGGACGGCTATGAGTTGATGTATCGCAGCGCCGACGGTTGGGAGTTGCTGTCCGAGCGCGAAGCATCCAGCGGGGTGATCGTGACCTTCGAAGGCTCCTCGGCGCTGGTCTCGGGCCTGCCTGCGAACGCCGCGGAGTGGTGATTCGCGGTGCGTGCCCGAAACGTCTTCGGGGTGTCGCAGTGGTCGCAATCTGCAGTTACGCGCGCGCCTGAGGGCGCCGAGGGAGCCCCGTTGTTTGACCCGTTCACCGCGCCGACGCGCTCGGGCATCGATCTTGAGCGCCTGCGCGAGGCGGTGGCCACCATCACCCCCGGAGAGGCCGACTGCGCCGCGGTACCGGCGCTGGCCGTCGAAGGCGTCACAGTGGTGGACCCGCCCGCGGACCTCGACGACCCCAACGCCGAGTTGACGGTGGCCGAGGTGGCTCGTATCGCGGGCGGCTGCCTGATCGTCGAGCACGTCGCGCTGGCAGGCCGCACCGTGACCCAGGTCCGCGACCTGCTCGCATCCGATGCCAGCGTCCACGCGGTCAGCGAGCCGGTGCGGGGTCTGAGGCTTGACCACGATTCCGACGCCCACAAACACACCGGCGACCACCACACCGACACCGGCGACGCCGCCGATGAGCAGTGGCACCTGCCCCATCCGACGATGCAGGACCTGTGGGACGGCTGGGACCGCGACGCCGACGCGCAGGTGATCGTCGCAGTGCTCGACACCGGCGTAGACATCACCCACCCGGACTTCACAGAGAACGAGGGCGGCCCCAGCGCGGACGACACCCACGAGCGTGTCGTGGACGGCGTCGGCTGCCACATCGTCGACGACAACGGCCACGGCACCCAGATGGCGGGCATCATCGCCGCGGAGTTGGGCGGCGGCCACGTGGCCGGCGTCGCGCCCCAAGCCCGAATACTGCCGCTGAGAACCCTCGACCGCACCAGTTGCACAGACACCGCGGAGCGGCTGGCGCCGATGATGCCGCCGGTTGCAATCGCTGAGGCGGTGAACGATGGTGCGCGGGTGATCAACATGTCGTTCCGCGGCTCTGCACGGCGCGACGCCTCTGGGATCGAGGTAGGCGGGGTGGGGATTCCCTCGAATGACACCTACGAGCTTGCTCTGCGGGCAGCGACGATGCTGGGGGTGGTGGCGGTCGCCGCCGCTGGCAACTGCGGCGACGACGACGATGACGATAAGGACGGGATTCCGAACTGGCAGGAGGAGGAAGACGAGGGTGGGGAGGACTGCCCAGAGCACAACGCGTCTGAGCGGCCGGCCATCTACGGTGATGTCGTCGCGGTGGCTGGCATCAAACGCGACGGAGTACGCATCGACGTCAGCTCGGCCAACGAACATGTAGATGTGGCGGCGCCCGGCGACATGATCCTCACCACACAGAGATTCCGTACGACCGAGCCGTCGTGCACCGCCGCGGACTGCGTGGGCGAGTCTGGGGGCACGTCTGCAGCGGCTGCTTATGTGTCGGGGGTGGTGGCTCATATGTTGAACCGTCATCCGCATGCGACGCCGGGTCAGGTTCAGCGGGCGTTGGAGGCGACCGCGTCGCATCCCCGCGGTGTTGGCCGTGACGACGGGTATGGCCATGGGGTTGTGGATCCGGATGGGGCGGTGTCCGGGCTGGGTGCGATTCTTGGTCTGCGGGTGCCGTCGGGTCCGTTGGGCGGGTTCGTGGCGGTGTCGTCGGGGGCCGCTCATTCGTGTGGGTTGCGTTCCAATGGTGCGGTGCAGTGCTGGGGGGCTGCTGTGGTGTCAGATGATGTTCCGGGGTTCGCGTTCGAGTCGGTGTCGTCGCCGCCGACGGCGGATTTCGTGTGCGGGGTGCGCCGCGGTGATCAGGCGGTGCTGTGTTGGGGTGATGTGCCTTCTGGTGTGGCGACGGTGGCGGGTTCTGGCGCGGTGGGGGCGCCTGAGGGCCGTTTCGTGCAGGTTGCTGTGGGTGAGTCCCATGTGTGCGGGGTGCGCCCGGATGGTCGGGTGGTGTGCTGGGGCGACAACAGCTCGGACCAGACCGATGTGCCGTTTGGCCGCTTCAGCGGCTCTGGCGGTGAGCCAGTGTCCAAGGTCGTGGCCGGTTCGGATCACACGTGCGCGATCACCGATGCGTCCGATGTGGTGTGTTGGGGAGACGACAGCGAGGGGCAGTTGCCGCCGTCCTCGTTGCCGTTCGCGGTGCGCGACGTCGCTGCGGGGGCGTCGCACACCTGTGTGGTCAGCACCGGTTTGGCGGTGTCGTGTTACGGGGACAACACTGATGGCCAGCTCGACGGCCCGGCGGGCGATTTCGCGAATGTGTGGGCGGGGGCGGACCATACGTGTGCTCGTGGGTTGCCGGGCTGGGCGTTGAGTTGTTGGGGCGACAGCGGCGACGGCCGGCTGGTCGCACCGGCAGAACCGTTCATCGAGGTGTCGGCCGGCGAGAGTCACGGCTGCGGTGTGCTCGCCGACGCGACGGTGTCGTGCTGGGGCGACAACACAGGCGGCCAGGCGCCACGGGGCAGGCTGGCGTCGCTGTCGTTCACCGCTGACGGTGCAGATCTGCTGGACGGTGTGTTCGATGCCGATGTCACCGACTACGAGGTAGCGGCGTTCGCAGGGACTGTGACCGTCGGGTGGGCGGTCGACGGGGCTTCGGCGGGCGACGCCGATCCGCAGGTCACCGTGTCGGTCGTCAACACCGGAGGGAGTTCTTCTTTGACGGGATCGGCGGTGGCGGACCACGCGGTGTTCGTGCGGGACGGCTCGGTGGTGACCGTGAATGTGGTGGCGCCATTCGACGGGGTCGTGACCCGCAGCTACACCATCCGTGTGGTAGCGCGGCCGCAACTGGCGGCGTTGAGTGTGCGGCGGCTGGCTTCAGGTGCGGACTGTCCCGGGGAGGGGTGCCCGCCCTACGTGCTGGTGCCGGCCTTCGACTCTGCGGTGACCGCATACTCGGTGGTGGTGCCGCCGGATGTGGACGAGGTGACGGTGGCGTACTCCGCGGCGGACGCGGCGGATTCGGTATCGGTGTCGCCAACAGACGCGAGCGACGGTTCTGATGGCTCGGCTGGCCATCAGGTGGCCTTGACCACGAACACGGGTTTCGTGTCGATGGACGTGGGCAGCGATCATTCATGCGGCCTGTCCGCGGGCGGTGTGGCCCGCTGCTGGGGAGGCAGCAGCTACTTGGGCCAGTCGCGAGTGCCCAGCGGGAGCTACGCGTCGGTGTCGGCGGGCTGGGGCCACACCTGCGCGATCACCACTGCGGGCGCGGCCCGCTGCTGGGGCGACAACTATTGGGGCCAGTCCCGGCCGCCCGGCGGGAGCTTCGCGTCGGTGTCGGCGGGCGGCGGGCACTCCTGTGGGCTGACCGCCTCGGGGACCGTGCGATGTTGGGGATACGACTTCAGCGGGCAGTCCAGCCCGCCGTCGGGAACCTTCACGGCGGTGGCCGCAGGCGGCAACCACTCCTGCGGGATCACCGCCGCGGGAACGCTGAGCTGCTGGGGGCTGAACAACAGCGGCGAGTCCAGCCCGCCGTCGGGGACCTTCACAGCGCTCTCAACGAGTTGGCGGCACAACTGCGCCATCGCCACAGACTCCACCGTGTCGTGCTGGGGCAACAGCGGATCGGGCCGCACCTCCGCGCCTTCGGGCACGTTCATAGCGGTCTCCGCAGGACACGAGCACTCCTGCGGCGTCAAGACCGACAACACCGCTGTGTGCTGGGGCAACGACGGATCGGGCCGCGCCACCGCGCCTTCGGGCTCGTTCACGGCTGTGTCCGCGGGCGAGGAGCACTCCTGCGGGCTCACCACCGCAGGGACGGTGCTGTGCTGGGGCGCGGCCATACCGGCGACCCAGCCCGCAGCGCCGGCCACGATCACGGTGTCTGTCACCAGCGGAACCGACACAGCTTTGACCACCGCTTACACCGTCTCGATCCAGCGCACCGTCTCCCAACAAGCCGGCGGCGCGTCAAGCTCGGCACGGCCTGACAGCCCTGCGGGCCGTGGCCTGATCGACGAGAAGCTCGCCGGCTCCACCACAACGGGCCGCTCCGCCGACGCGTCGCAATGCGCGATGCCGCTGCCGCCGGAAACACCGGTACCGGTGAGCGACCCGGTACTGCGCGCCGCGCTGGAACGGGCGCTGAACAAGCTCGCCGGCCAAACGATCACCGCAGCGGAGATGGTGTCGCTCACCGCGCTGAGGGTGCCCCGAGCGCCCGACGCGCCCAGCAGCGCTGTCACAAACCTGACAGGCCTGCAGCACGCCACCGCGCTGGAGGCCCTCGACATCGCCGGCCACGACATCGCCGACCTCGCACCCCTGAGATGTGTCACAAGCCTCAAGGTGCTGAACGTCGCCCGCAACCAGATCAGCGACATCGCCGCCCTGTCGTCGCTCACCAGCCTCGAGCGTCTCCACCTCTATGACAACCAGATCAGCGACATCGCCGCCCTGTCGTCGCTCACCAGCCTCACGGCCCTGTATCTGGACCACAACCAGATCACCGGCATCGCCGCGCTGTCATCGCTAACGGGCCTGACCACCCTGGGGCTCGGCGACAACCAGATCACCGACATCACCGCGTTGTCCGGACTCACCGCGCTGGAGACGCTGTACATCTTCGACAACGACATCGCCGACGCCGCTGCTTTGTCGTCGCTCAACAACCTCTCGACGCTGTGGGTCGACGGCAACGACCTGGCCAGCCCCCACGGGTGGGCTCCGGCGGGCGGTCTGGGCTATCTAGATGTCCGCCACAACCTCATCGCCGACATCGCCCCGCTCGACGCGCTGGCCGCAACGGGCGGCACCATCCACAGCGAACCCCAGCGGGTGGCGACGGTGCGGGTCAACGACGCCAGCCTGCGGGCCGCCCTGCTGGCCGCGTTGGGCAAGACAACAGGCGCCACCCTCAGCCCAGCAGAGATCGCCACCATCGAACGCCTCGAACGGGTCGGCCCGGCGTCAGATCCCGCCCCGATCGCTGACCTGTCGGGCCTCGAGCACGCCACCGCTTTGAGAGTGCTGCGCCTGCGCAACAACAACATCGCCGACATCGGTCCCGTATCGGGCCTCGCGCGGCTCACCGAGCTCGACTTGCACACCAACCGCGTCAGCGACCTGGCCCAACTTCGGGGCCTCGCGTCGCTCGAGACCCTCAGCCTGGTCGACAACAACATCACCAGCCTCGACACGCTCCCCGCGCTGCCCAGACTCGAGTCGCTGTTCGTGGACCTCAACCACATACGGGACCTCACACCGCTCGCACCGCGCACGACACTGGCGCATCTCGGGCTCGTCGGCAACGACATCACCGACATCGCGCCCCTCGCCGGGCTCACCGGGCTCGAGTCGCTGTCGCTGTCGCTCAACAACATCACAGACATCTCGCCCCTCGCCGGGCTCGGCTCGCTCAGAGCCCTGCGCCTCGAATTCACCGGCACCTCAGACCTCGAACCCCTCAGGAGGCTCACCGCGCTGAGGTTCCTGCACTTGGGCAACAACCGGATCACCAGCCTCGAGCCCCTGCGGGCACTCGAGGCGCTATGGACCCTCGACGTGCAGAACAACAACGTCACCAGCCTCGAGCCCCTCACCCAACACACTGGGCTCCGCAACCTCTACATCACAGGCAACCGGATCACCAGCCTCGAACCCCTGCGCACCTACACCAGCCTGCGAAGACTCCACCTCGGCGGCAACCGCATCACCGACTTCACACCCGTAGAGAACATCGCCGGGCTGACCATCCACGGACGCAACGACCAGAACACACCGAGCTGACCGCCTGGTAGAGAGCCGCGCCAGTTCAGCGCCGGGAACTCGCGGCTTCCACGGCGTAGACACCTACCGGCCGGGCATGGGCAACTAGCGATACAACCTCTGAGCATTGCGTTCCCGCTGTTGTTCGCTGCGCTCACGGGCCGCTCGGGCCACGGCCTCGCCAAGCTCGGCCTCTATTGCCAGATGGCCCCAACAGAGGCGCGGAGGTCGTCGAGGGCGCCGTCACTCACTGCGGCGCGCACCTGGTCCATGAAGCGCAGCAACCAGGCCAGGTTGTGCAGCGTGACGAGCCGGGCCGCGGTCGGCTCGTGGGTGGCCAGCAGGTGGCGGAGGTAGCCGCGCGACCACCTGCCGGCAGGGCTGTCGGGAAACGACGGATCGAGCGGTTCGTCGCTGCTCGCGTGGCGGGCGGCGGCCAGGTTGTAGCGGCCCGCGTCGGACAGAACCGTTCCGTGGCGGCCGAGCCGGGCCGGCAGGACGCAGTCGAACATGTCCACGCCCCGCGCCACGGACTCGACGATGCCCGCCGGGTCGCCCAACCCCATGAAGTAACGGGGCCGGTCGGCGGGCAGCGGAGCGATGCACGCGTCGAGGGCCTCGAGCATCGCCGCTCGATCCTCGCCCACCGACAGCCCGCCCACCGCGTAGCCGTCGAACCCGATCTCGACAGTGCGTTGGGCCGACTCCAGCCGGAGGGCCGCGTCCGCGCCGCCCTGCACGATGCCGAACTGGCACTGGCGCTGGGCCGCGTCAGGGTGGGCCAGGAAGGCGTCGCGGCCTCGCCGGGCCCACAGAGCGGTGCGGCGCACAGCCTCCTCAACGACGGGGCGCTCAGCCACCGCGGAGGGGCAGACGTCGAGCACCATGGTTATGTCGGCGCCGATCAGAGCCTGCAGGCGCACTGCTTCCTCAGTGGTGAGTCTGCACGCCGAGCCGTCATAGACCGACTTGAAGCCGGCTCCGTCGTCGTCCACTTCGGGGTCCAGGGAGTAGATCTGGTAGCCGCCGGAATCGGTCAGGACGTGACCGTGCCAGCGGGCGAAGCCGTGAATGCCGCCTAGCCGAGCCACGGTCTCGGCGCCGGGCCGCAGCATCAGGTGGTAGGTGTTGGCCAGCACGACCTCCACGCCGAGGGCCTCGAGATCGCCCGAGTCGAGATGCGGAACCGCCCCCCGGGTGCCGACCGGCATGAAGCAGGGAGTCGAGAACGTGCCCCGCGGCGTGACCACCGTGCCGGCGCGGGCCGCGCCGTCAGACGCCTCGACGGTGAAGACGGCCGCCGTCACATCGACTCCAGGCCCGACCCAGAAGCGAAATTGATGACGAGACGGCCCCTGGAAGCCCAATATCGGCACCAATTTCGGACGGTGAGCGGTCGGCAGCGAATCACGGCTCAAGCGCCTGCAGATCAGAGCGGGGCACGAACATGGCGTCGCCGAAGGACAGGAACCGGTAGCCGTGCTCGAGGGCAGTGTCGTAGAGCATGCGCCAGCGAGGTCCGATGAAGGCGTCGAGCAAGCACAGCAGGGTGGAGCGGGGCAGGTGGAAGTTCGTCATCAGCGCGTCCACGACGCGCCACGAGTACGGCCTGCGAATGAACAGGCCGGTTCGGCCCGTCGCCTCGCCGGTGGCCGCCCACGCCTCGAGGCACCTAACGACAGTCGTCCCTACCGCCACAACCCGTCCGGCGCGGCCCAGCGCGCGCTGAGTGTCGTCGGGTACCCGGTAGCGCTCGGTGTGCATGTGGTGGTCGTCGAGGCGGGCCGCGGTGATGGGCCGGAACGTGTCGAGCCCGACCGCCAGCTCCACCGCCACCACCTCGGCACCGGAGGCGCGCACCCGGGCCAGGAGCCGCTCGGTGAAGTGGAGCCCCGCAGTCGGGGCCGCCGCTGAAGACGGCGTGCGCGAATACACGGTCTGGTAGCGCTCGGGGTCGTCGATGCTGCCGGAGATGTAGGGTGGCAGCGGGACGTCGCCGATCTCGTCGAGCACCCCGAGCAGGGAACGTCCGCCGGTGCGGACACGCACGATGCGGCGCCCCTCCCCCAAGTCGTCGCGGATCTCGACCCCAATCGGACCGACCGGGTGCTCGGGTGCGACGACCTCGCCGGGGCGGAGGCGCCGGGACGGCCGCACCAGCGCCTCCCAGTCGCCGTCGTCACGCTCGTGCAGGAGCAACACCTCCACCGCGCCCCCGGTGGCGCGGCGCAGCCGGAGGCGGGCGGGCAGCACCCGGGTGTCGTTGACCACAACGACGTCGCCGGGTCCCAACAGTTCCGGCAGGTCGCTGACCCGGCAGTGCGACACGGCGTCGCCGCGGTCCACCAGCAGCCGTGCCCGGTCGCGCTCCGCCAGCGGCGACTGAGCGACCGCCTCGGAGGGCAGGTCGTAGTCGAGGTCTTCCGGCCTGACCGGCGCTGCCGCGACCGCTCGCCAGTCCGCAGGCGCGGGCACGGTCCCCTCGGATCGATCTCGTTCAGAGGTGCCGGACGCCCCTCACCGTGACGCCGGGAACCGTCTCGATGTCGTTGATAGCCGACTCGATGGCTGCGTCCAGCGTCGGCGCCTCACGGTCGAACTCGACGGACCGGTGCCGGATCGTGGCGTCGGAACAGCCCGCCTCGTACAGGGCGTCGATCATCTCCCAGTCCAACAGGTCGGCGCCCTCGGTCTCGATCTCGAAGTGGTGCACACTCGTGGCTCGCCCCACTACGGCGTGCTCCGGTGCCCGGGCTGTGCTCATGACGTCTCGCTCCTGCGCTCGCAGCGCCTGATCGCGGACCGTAGTCTACGCGCCTCGTGATGCGCAACGGCCGGCGTCTGATACACGGACAGAGTGCATTCGAGATGCCCGAGCGGGCAGTCCGCCCGGGCCCAGGCGTGGCTGCTTCGGCCGGCCGAGAGACGGATGATCCAACCGGCAGCCTCCATCTCCCGCACCGCCGCCTCGGTCTCCTTGTCCCGATGGCGCGATCGCGGCATCGCTGAGGCCGGGCCCAGGGATCAGGTGAACAGGCCCGGCTGGGCGTCCGGGTCTGGCTGAGGCGCCTCCAAGCCGAGGTGCGCCCAGGCCGCGGGCGTCGCCACCCTGCCTCTCGGTGTGCGCATCAGCAGTCCCTGCTGGATCAGGTAGGGCTCGTATACGTCCTCGACGGTCTCGGTCGGCTCGCTGACCGCTATGGCCAGGGTGGACAAGCCGACGGGACCGCCGCCGAAGCGGCGGCACAGAGCTTCCAGCACAGCCCGGGAGGCCCGGTCGAGTCCCAACTCGTCGACCCCGAAGAACTCCAGACCGTCGGCCGCCACTAACGAGTTGATGCGACCGTCGCGGTGCACCTCGGAGAAGTCTCGCACCTGGCGCAGCAGGCGGTTGGCGATGCGGGGCGTGCCCCGGGCCCGTTGGGCGATCTCGGCCGCGCCGCCCGCGTCGAGGTGGACGTCGAGAATCCCCGCGGTCCGCTCCACGATCGATACGAGGTCGTCGACGGTGTAGAAGTCCAGCCGGGTCACCAGCCCGAAACGATCGCGCAGCGGTCCGGTTATGAGGCCGGTGCGGGTGGTGGCGCCGACCAGGGTGAACGCGGCCAGGTCCAGGGGGATGGAGCGGGCCGCGGGGCCCTTGCCGAGCACGATGTCGATCCGGAAGTCCTCCATGGCCGGATACAGGACTTCTTCGACGGGCCGGGGAAGGCGATGGATCTCGTCGATGAACAGAACGTCGCCGGGCTCGAGCTTGGTGAGCATGGCCGCCAGATCCCCGGCCCGCTCCAGGGCCGGGCCCGACGTGGTCTGGAGGTGGGCATCGATTTCGTTGGCCACAATGTGCGCCAGGGTGGTCTTGCCCAGGCCGGGCGGCCCCGCGAACAGCAGATGGTCGACGGGCTCGCGGCGCTTGCGGGCCGCACCGAGGAGCACGTCGAGATGGCCCTTCAGCTCGCTCTGGCCGACGAACTCCTGGAGGGTTCGGGGTCTGAGAGCAGCCTCGCCGAGGCGGTCGGCGGGCAACGGATCCGGCGACAGCAACCCGGCTGCATCGGTCTCGGGCGCGGCGGCGACCGCAACGCCGTCGCCCGAGGGCGGGGCCAGTGTCTCGGAGCGGGTCATGGTCGAGAACCCACGCTCTCCGCGGTTCAGGCGGCCGCACCGGCCAGGCGCCGCAGCGCCTCGCGCAGCAGCAGGCCGGCGTCGTCGCCGGCGGGCAGCTCAGCCAGCACGCCCCTGATCTCCTCGGCGCCGTAGCCCAGCCCGTCGAGCGCAGCCCTCACATCGGTGCGGACGTCGTCGTGCGCCGCGGGAACAGCGGCAAGGCCATCAACCCCGGGAGGCGCTTCGACCTCGGGCAGGTCCAGGCGCGATTTCAGCTCCACCAGCATCCGCACCGCGGTCTTGGGCCCCACCCCCGGTACCTGGCACAACATGTCCACGTCGTCGGCGGCCACGGCCCGGCGGAGAGCGTCGGGATGGTGCACGGCCAAGATCGACAGTGCCAGGCTGGGACCCACGCCGCGGGCGCCGATCAGCGCCTCGAAGGTCCGCCGTTCATCCAGCGTCGAGAACCCGTACAGCGTCTGAGCGTCCTCGCGCACGATGTGGCTGACGTGGACGAACACTTCGGAGCCAAGAACGCCCGCGGCCGCGGCCGTCCGGGGCGTGGCCTGCACCCGGTAGCCGACCCCGGACACCTCTACTACCAGCTCAGCGTCCGGTGACCGGGCCAGCAGCGCGCCCCGCAGAGAGCCGATCATGGCAAGACCTCACTCATCGCACAGACCCCGATCATGGTGCGCCGCTCCCGACCGTGGCCCTCCGGCTGGCGGCGGCGGGCGGTCCCATGCGGGCCAGGTGACACAGCGCGACCGCCACCGCGTCGGCGGCGTCGGCCGGATGCAGCAGCTCCCCGATCCCGAGCAGGACTCGGACCATTTCGGCGATCTCCTGCTTGCCGGCGCCACCCCAGCCCGCCACCGCCTCCTTGACCTCGTTCGGCGAGTACTCCACCACGTCGCAGCCGGCCGAGGCCGACTCGGCCAGCACAACACCGACGGCCTGCCCCACGGACATGGCCGTAGCGACATTGCGCTGGAACAGCACCCGCTCCACCGCCACCACGTCGGGCTTCAGTTCGGTTATCAGTGCGCGGACGTCGGACTGCAGCTCGGCCAGTCGCGAGGCCCGGTCCATCTCCGCAGGCGTGGTCAGCACGCCGGCCGCCTCAGCGATGGGCCGGCGCCCTTGCCGGACCGCGCCGTACCCGCAGCGCGAGAGCCCTGGATCTATGCCCAATACGAACACATGCGCGACTCTATTGGAGACTTGCCGCCGCGCCGCGGATGGCCCTGGGGGCGAGCGGCCCGCGAGCACAGCGAACACGAGCAGCAACCAGCCCCCGACCGTTGCAAGCTCTGGCCGACTTGTAGCCCGACCCCCGGTAGCCTCCGGGCGGTGAGCGGACACAGCAAGTGGGCGACGATCAAGCACCGCAAGGGCGCGGCCGACGCCAAGCGGGGCAAGCTGTTCGCGAAGCTCATCAAGCAGGTCGAGGTGGCGGCCCGCTCCGGCGGCGGAGACCTCGACGCCAACCCGACCCTGCGGACCATGTATCAGAAGGCCCGCGACAACTCGGTCCCGCTCGACACCATCGAGCGGGCCGTCAAGCGGGGCACCGGCGAGCTCGAGGGGGTCAGCTACGAGTCGGTCACCTACGAGGGGTACGCGCCGGGCGGGGTGGCGCTCTACATCGAGTGCCTGACCGACAACCGCAACCGCACCGGCAGCGAGGTGCGCAGCACCCTCACCCGCAACGGCGGGTCACTGGCCGAGCCGGGCTCGGTGGCCTGGCAGTTCGAGCGCAAGGGCGTGGTGCTGGTCCCGTCGTCGGCGGCCAGCGAGGACGATCTGATGATGGTCGTGCTCGACGCCGGGGCCGAGGATCTGGAGGGCGAGGGCGACATGTGGCGAGTCACTACCGAACCCGGCGACCTCAACACGGTGCGGGAAGCACTGGCGGCGGCCGAGATCACCTTCGAGAGCGCCGACCTCACTATGCTGCCCACCAGCACGGTGGCCGTGACCGAGCCGTCCGTCGCCCGAACGGTGCTGAAGCTGATGGACCTCATCGACGACCTCGACGACGTTCAGGACGTGCACAGCAACTTCGACATCGGCGACGATCTCATGGAGGAAGTGGCCGGCTAAGAGGCCGCTCTTGCTCGCTGCGCTCACGGGCCGCTCGGACCACGGCCTCGCAAGCTCGGCCTCTGGTGCTGCAAGTCGGCCAGGAAGCGGGCGTGGAGGCGGGCGTCGCCGGACAGTTCGGGATGGAAGGCCGCCACCGTGGCCGGACCCGACCGGCACAGCACCGGACGACCGTCGTGGCGGGCCAGCACCTCGACGCCGGGGCCGACCCGCTCGACGGCCGGAGCGCGGATGAACACCGCGTGGAAGGGCTCCTCGAAGCCGTCGACATCGACGTCAGCCTCGAAGCTCTCGATCTGCGTGCCGTAGGCGTTTCGCCTCACGGTGACGTCCACCAGTCCCAGGCAATGCTGGTCGGCGCGCCCGTCGACCACCCCGGAAGCCAGCAGGATCATCCCCGCGCAGGTTCCCAGCACCCCCATCCCCGAGTCCAGCCGCTCGGCGAGAGGTTCCAGCAGCCCGGAGCGCTCGAGCAGCATCGACATGGTGGTCGATTCGCCACCGGGCATGACCAGCGCGTCCACCCCCGCGAGCTGGTCCGCCGTCCGGACCTCGTCGACACGCGCCCCGAGGTTCTGAAGGATGGCGGCGTGGGCGGCGAACCCGCCCTGAAGGGCGAGCACGCCGACGCGCGGCTTCACCAACCCCGTTCAGCCATCTTGACGGCGAGGGTGGCGGTCTCGAGGCCGGCCATGGCCTCACCCAGCCCGGAACTGATCTTGGCCAGGATCTCCGGGTCGCGGTAGTGGGTGACCGCCTCCACGATGGCCGCAGCCATCTTCGGCGGGTCGGAACTCTTGAAGATCCCCGACCCCACGAACGCAGCCTCGGCGCCGAGCTGCATCACCAGCGAGGCGTCCGCCGGCGTGGCGATACCGCCCGCGCAGAACAGCGGCACCGGCAGCCATCCCGTGTCGGCGATCTCCTGCACCAGCGGCAACGGGGCCCGCAACTGCTTGGCCCACTCGAACAGCTCGGCCTCGTCGCCCGCAGCCGCGATGCGGCGCATGTCGCCCACGATCGAACGAAGGTGCCGGACGGCCTCGACGATGTTGCCCGTTCCGGCCTCGCCCTTGGACCGGATCATGCAGGCGCCCTCGCTGATGCGTCGCAGCGCCTCGCCCAGGTTGGTGGCGCCGCATACGAACGGCGCCGTGAACGCCCACTTGTCGATGTGGTGGGCCTCATCGGCGGGCGTGAGAACTTCGGACTCGTCCACGTAGTCCACGCCGAGCGCCTGGAGGATCTGAGCCTCTGCGAAATGACCGATCCGAGTCTTGGCCATCACCGGAATGCTCACCGCAGCCTGGATCCGCACGATCATCTCGGGATCCGACATCCGCGACACGCCGCCGTGGGCCCGGATGTCGGAAGGCACCCGCTCCAGCGCCATGACCGAGACCGCTCCGGCGTCCTCCGCTGTCCGAGCCTGTTCCGGCGTGACGACGTCCATGATCACGCCGCCCTTGAGCATCTCGGCCAGGCCCCGCTTCACGAGCGTGGTGCCGGTGGAGGCTGCGCCCCGGCCGGTGGAGGCTGCGTCGGGACTGGAAGTGCCGGGCATGACTCCAATCCTAACTTCTCCGCTCCTGTTCGCTCCGCTCACGGGCCTCTCGGGCCGGGGGCCTCGCAAGCTCGTCCCCTACGAGGCGCCGGCAGCGTTGGCTTCCTCCGGGGCCGAAGCACGGGCGTCGGCCAGCAACCGGGTGGCGTCCGATGACGTCAACACCGTTACTTCGGCCAACGGCCAGCGGCTGCTGGTGTTGCCCAGCAGCAGCCAGGTGGAACCGGCCGACAAGCTCAGGGGGTCTCCGGCCTCGTCGGTGAACCGGAAGCCGACGCGATCCTCCGTGCGCTCCCACTGCGCCTCGTGGACCGACCCCGCCGTGAGGACGATCGCTTCGCCCGAGCCATAGGAGAGGGCCTGGGGAGAACGGCGGTCGGCCGCGGATCTGCCGTACGGCATCAACACCACGATCACGTTGGCCGGCGCGATCTCGGCCACACCGAAGTCGGTCTCGGCTGTGTGCAGAGTGCCGTCCTGGATTCGCACCCAGCCCCCCAGGAATGGATCCCAGACATGGGAGACCTCACCGCCGTAGAGCGTCTTGTACGCCACGGTGACGCCGGCTGCATCCGGCAGGCCGGGCGGGTTGGGCGAGCCATAGTCGAACAGGTGCGCCGGCGGCGCCTCGGGCAGGCCGCCGGGCAGTGTGTCAGCGTCACCTCCGCCGAGGTTCTCGTAGTAGAAGTACAGGTTGTGCGGCGAGGGCCGTGAGCGGTCCCGCGTGTACGGAGCTCCCATCCTCATCGCACCGACGTCGATGAGGGTCCCCTCCCCGGCGGCTTGGCGCATCTCTCGAAGCACGGTGCTGTTGGCGCCGGAGGTGGCCAGGTAGGGAGTGGCGAGATCGGCGAGGATGTCGAAGTCGCTTGACCGGGCTGATCGCACCGGCCCGATGCGGGTCGGCGTCTCGGAATGGAACACGGCAAGGAACCTGGTGAAGCCCGCCTCGACCAGCACCTCATAGACGATGTCGGCCGCCGCCAGACCGGCCTGGGGACGATCCTTGGGGTCGCCGTTGCCCACCTTCACCGCGAGGGGGCGCCGCTGGGCCAGACTCAGGTCGGTGGTCAGCGAGCCCGTGAGGGGAGCGAACGGGCCGGTCACGAAAGCACCGATCACGGATGGATCGACCTCGACGTCACCCTCGGACGCGGCCCCCCCGAATGCCAGTTCCCCGCCATCGGACGACCCGGCCTCGGTGGGTGACTGCCCGGCCTCAGACGACCCCGCCTCGGTGGGTGACTGCCCGGCCTCAGACGACCCCGCCTCGGTGGGTGACTGCCCGGCCCCAGACGACCCCGCCTCGGTGGGTGACTGCCCGGCCTCGGACGACCCCGCCTCGGTGGGTGACTGCCCGGCCTCGGACGACCCGGCCTCGGTGGGTGACTGCCCGGAACCTGCGGCCTCAGATCCTCCATCCTCGGCGGCGCCCGTTGTGCCGGTCGCGGCGCCGTCGGGGGCCGCGTCGGCGACCGCAACATCGCCTTCACCCTCCGCTGCGCCGGCCGTGCCTCCGTTGTCCGGTTGATTGTCCGGCCGGCCATCGGCTTCAGCCGGGTTGGAGACGGCATCCACCGCAGGCGAGCCCGAGCCGGCATTCTCGATGGTGACACCGGTCGACGAGACGTCTTCGGGGCTGCCGCTGCAGGCCGCAGCCAGCGCAAGCACCACGAGAGCGCTCGTCCAAGCGAGACGGCCCACGAGGCCCGCACCTCGCCGGCGCGGGCCGGGCCGTGCCGCCATCAGATCTCTCCCAGCACGTCAATCCGCTGAGGCGTCCAAGATCGTAGTCTGCTCGGGGAGGCGTCCCGGTGAGGTGGGGCCACCATCCACAGGTGGGTGACCGCGCGTGAGGTGTTCAGGTCGGGTCCGTCGGCGGCCTTGCGGAGGGCCGACGCCAGGGCCGGCGGAAAGCTGGTGAGGCGGGCCGCCTCGACGTCGATGTCCGTGACGATGTCGAAGCCGCCGGCCTGGGCGGCCAGTCCTGCCGTCAGCGGCGACGCGCCCGGAAGCCTGGAGATGCCGGCAAGCACCGTGGCGGAGGCGACTCCCCTCCTAGCCGCGCAGAGTTGGCGGGCCACCACGGCCTCGAGCTCCAGCCGATCGAGGCCGGACAGCGCGCCGCGGGTCACAACCAGATGGCCCGCGTGCCGCCTCAGCGCGACCGCGGCCGCGTTGATGGCCGGGGACTCGACCACATGGACAGAAGGCTCATGGAACCCGTGGGTCGTGCACAGCCCGTCGACGAGATTCTCCAGCCGCGGGTCGTCGCCCCTCTCCAGCAGCCGGGCCCCGAGGGCCCGGAGGGCCGATCGGGGAGCCCCCGAGTAGAGCAGCGCGGCGATGAGCAGACCCGCTGCGGCCGCCGGCGCGAGCGCCACCGGTGGCGAGACGCCGGCCACCGACAGGGAAGCCCACACGATGACAGACACAGCGAGCGCGGGAGGCGCGACGAGGGCGGCGGGAGAGTGCTTCAAGGACGTTCTACCCTACGGGCCTCTTGGCGCGACCGGTGGACACAGCGATCCGTTCGTAGCGCTCCAGGTACTGGTCGGCCAGACCCGACATCGAGAAGGCCCCGGCTCGCTTGTGGCCTTCAGCCACCAGCCTGGACGATTCTGCGCCGTCCGACAGCACTCGATGCAGGGCCTCAGCCAGCTTGGTGGAATCGCCCGGCGGAACGAGCAGGGCGTCCTGGCCGGACCGAGCCACATTGCGATAGCCGGGAAGGTCGCTGGCCACGACCGCCGCGCCGGCCGCCATCGCCTCCAGCAGGACGATTCCGAAGGACTCGCCCCTCAACGATGGGGCGCACAACACGTCGGCTCCCTTGAGTCGGGCGATCTTCTCGCTGTCGGTCACGGTCCCGAGCCACTCGATGCGAGGATCGGACGCCGAACGGGCTTGCAGCCCGGCCGTCTCCGAACCGGACCCCGCAATCTGCAGCCGCACATCGCCAGGGAGCATCCGGAGTGCGTCGAGGAGGACGCCGAGTCCCTTGCGGGGCTCGTGGCGGCCGACGAACAGGACCGTGGGACCGGGAGCCCGTACCGGCTCGGCGACCCGGTACGGGGCCAACTCCACGCCGTTGTAGAGCAGGTCGTAGGTTCCGCCGAGAGCGTTGCGGGCCATGTCGCGGGCATCGGGCGAGACCGCGACCCTCAGGTCGAGGCGGCCAGCGAGGAAGCGGGTGGCTCGGGGCAGGAGGTCGTAGGCCAGCGACCCTCCCGCCGCGTGGAAGGTGCCGATGAGGGGCGCAGGCCTCACCAGCAGTGCCGTCATGGTGGGGCCCGGCGCCAGCGGCTCGTGGAGGTGGATGACGTCGAAGGACTCGTCCCGCATGGCTCGGATGGCGCGCAGCTGGCAGGAGGGGTCGGGGGCCACCGGGGCTATGGAGCCGTTGGCGATGGTCGGAAGGCTGTTGCCGAGCGGCGTGACGTTGGTGTCCGGGGGCGGGCCGTCGCATGGTCCGAGCACCCGGGTCGGATGCCCGCTGCGGCTCAGCGCTCGGGCCAGGCCGAGCACCTGCATCTGGACACCGCCCGGCACGGTGAGGCTGTACGGGCAGATGATGCCTATCCGCACAGTAGAAGGCTAGACGTCCTGCAACGGGTCCGGGACTGGGAGGCCGAGCGCCTCGTAGTCGCTGGGCCAGTTGGGTGACATCAGATGCCATTGTTCGGGTGCTGCCCTGATCAGACGTTCGAGGGCGGCGGCGTAGTCCTGGACCACGCGGATCGTGTCGCTGCGGATCCCCCCTGAGCGACGGGTGTCGACCGCCGGCCCGGCGATGGCGTGGCGGGTCCGCCCCCGCCAGTACACCGCGGCGGGGAGGAGGGGTGCACCGGTCCGCAGCGCCAGCAGGGCAGGGCCCGCCGGCAGCCTGGTCCGCTCCCCGAAGAACTCCACGGCCACCCCGTTGCCGGCTACGTCTCGATCGGCGAGCAGGCAAACGACGTCTCCCCGCTTTACGGCCGCGGCGAGACGCCCGCCGGCATCCGGTCCCAGCGGGATGATGTCCATGCCCAAACGCTGCCGGAACGAGACGAACCACTCGAAGACCTCGGGAGGCTCGAGCGGCTCCACCACGGCCGTCACCTTCATGTGCGGGACCAGTGCGAGCCACCAGGCGGCCCATTCCCATGTGCCGAGGTGTGGCATGACCAGGATGGGGCCGAGGCCGGAGCGAACCGAGCGCTCGATGGCGTCGACGCCCTCGTAGCCGAAGCCGGCGTCTATCGCCGCCGCGTCCAGCGACGGAAGTTGGAAGCTCTCGAGGTAGTAGCGGGCGTACCAGTCGAAGGCGGCTGCGACCCGGACCGCAGCCTCACGGCGCCCCATCGGCCGGCCCAGCGCCCTCTCGAGGTTGCGCCGCACCAGCATCCGCCGGTTGCTGCTCGCGGCCGCCACCGCGGCTGCGCCGGCCAGCGCGGCAACCCGGGCAACCGGCAAGGGCGCGTGGCGAGCAAAGAACTCGCCGGCCCTGTAGGCCGAGGCGCTCGGCATCTAGAAGCTCAGCCGGCGTCGGTCGACGGGCGGTTGCGCATCCGCGCTCGCCAAGCGGGTTCGCTGACGCGGCCTTGCGTCCGCGTTGTGCGGGCGCGGCGGGAACGGCGACGGGAGCGAGGACGGACCGGCCGGCCCTCCGACGCCTGCCTCCACACCTTCACGAAGCGCTGCACCGCGGTGACCGCGGTGAGGACGATCATCACCCACAGGGTCCATATGAGCAGTTCGCTGAAGAGCAGGCCGAAGGCCAGCACGACGAAGCGCTCGGCCCTCTCCATGATGCCGCCCTTGGCCTCGTAGCCGAGGGACTCGGCCTTGGCCCGCTGGTACGACACCAGCATGGCCAGGCTCATCACCGCCACCGGCAGCATCATGATGTGACCGGACCGGGTGTCGGCCAGGTACCAGGCAATGCCGCCGAACAGCAGGGCGTCGGTGAGGCGGTCCGAGACCGAGTCGAAGAAGGCGCCCCGCAGCGACGAGGTGCCCGAGGCCTTGGCGACTGCGCCGTCGAGGGCGTCGGGAATCCCGGCCAGGATCAGCAGCAGGAAGCCGACCCGCAGGTAGCCGGTCGCTATGGCGACGGCCGCGCCGCCGGCCATGACGATGCCGGTGATGGTGACCATGTCCGCGGTCACCCCGGTGCGGCGGAGCGAGACGCCGATCGGGGTGAGGCCCCGGTCCACCGCCTCGCGCCAGTTTCCGTCGAACATTCACCGGCCTCCGGTTCGGCTGAGGTTGAACGCTACCAGTTTGCCGCAGCGTGCCCCCGGCGCCGCGGTGCCGCCGGCGGGGGCGCTCATGCGTCGAGACCGGTCCAGTCCTCGGGGTTGTCCTCCACGAAGCAGCCCATTGTCTCACCATCCACGCCGTCCACCAGCACGAGGCCACGATGGTCGGGGGGCGCCTGGTTCGAATACAGCAGGATGCGCCACGTCGGACGGCTCCTCAAACCCCGCCACCCGAGCTGTGCCGCAGCGTGCCCCACCGGGAAGCCCACCTCCCGGGTGGCCGCAACCAGGGCGTCGTTCTCGTCGACGGCGAGATCCCATCCTGCCTGCATGCAGTACAGCCCGAACCCGACCAGGGCGGCGCCTCCCACGACGAAGCCGCCGTTGACGAGCACGGCGTCGCTGCCGGCCACCAGCGCGATCACGATCGAAGCCGCTCCGATCAGCAGGTAGAGCGCGCCGGCGATGCGGCGCCTGCTGTTGTTGGGGAACAGGTAGGGCCCCACGTATCCCGATGCGTCGAGGTCGGCGGGGAGCTCGTCGCGAACCTCGGCGTCGTCGCCGCGGTCCGGGTCGCCTCCGATCGTCGCGTCGCTCACGGTCGCAGGATAGGTCGACCGACTGGGCTCAACCCGGGTCGCCCGTCAGACAGGCAGGTTTCCGGTGGCCCGGCGAGTGGTGCCGTCGTCGGTGTACGCCGCGATGGTGCGCTGAGCGATGCGCATCTGGTGGACCTCGTCGGCGCCGTCGGCGAAGCGGGCCCAGCGGGCGTGCTGGTACATGTGGGCCAGAGGCGTGTCGGTGGAGTAGCCGAGGGCGCCGTGGACCTGGATCGAGCGGTCGATGACCCGGTTCAGCATGTTGGCCACGAAGTGCTTGGCCATCGACACCTCGGACTTGAACTCGTCGCCAGTGTCGATCTTGTGGGCAGCGTGCAGGACCATCAGCTTGGCCTGGTACAGCTCCATGGCCGAGTCGGCGATCATCCACTGGACTCCCTGCTTCTCGGCCAGCAGCGAGCCGTGGGAGAAGCGGTTGAGGGACCGGTCCACCATCATGTCCAGCGCGGTCTCGGCCTGAGCGATCCAGCGCATGCAGTGGGCCAGACGGGCCGGTCCGAGCCGGTACTGGCCGAGCAGGTGGCCCTGGCCACGCCCGCCGAGCATCTGGTCGTTGTGGACCCGAAGGTCCTCGATGAGGATCTCGCTGTGGCCGGTGCTGCCGTGCATAGTCTCGATCTGGCGCACCTCGCTCCATCCCTCCTGAGGGAGGTCGACGAGGAACGCGGTGTTGGCTGCCTGGGGGACGTCGGGTTCGTCCTCCGTCCGGCACACCAGGATGGCGAAGTCGGCCCGGTGAGCGTTGGAGATGAACCACTTGTGTCCGTCGATCACCCACCCGTCGCCGTCGGGGTAGGCCCGGGTCTGTATCAGCGTGGGATCGGAGCCCGCCACCTCGGGCTCGGTCATGGCGAAGCATGACCAGACCTTGCCCTCGCACAGCGGGCGCAGGTACTTCTCGGCCTGCTCGGGCGTGGCCCAGTGCAGCAGCGTGTGCATGTTGCCCTCGTCCGGGGCCTGGCAGTTGAGCACCCACGGCCCGTAGTAGGACTTGGCCGCCTCGGCCTGGACCATGGCCAGCGCCACGTGGCCGAGCCCCATCCCGCCCCACTCCGCCGGCATGTGCGGCAGCCACAGCCCGGCGGCGCGGGCCTGCTTGCGGAGGTCGACCAGCACAGCCACCCGGTCGCCCCCGGTGAGGGGCTCGCCACTGTCACGACCCTCGATTCGCTCCTCGGCCGGCTTGACCACACTGTCGATGAACGCCCGCACCCGGGATCGGATCTCCTCCAGTTCAGGGGTGAGCGTGAAGTCGATGGCCATGTCTGCTCCTCGGTCGCTGCGGGACCAGTCTGCCGGGGACCGCTACGAGACGGCGCTGGCAGGTGGGGACGCCTCGCGTCGTGGCGTCGTGTTTCCCGCTCTCGTTCGCTTCGCTCACGGGCCGCTCGGGCCACGGCCTCGCTCAGCACCGCGCGCCCTCCTCGCCGAGCACCAGGCACCCGCTCGGCCGCTCCCCTCCAATACGCTGAGCGAATTCCGAGACGTCAGGAGGCAGCGTGACCGAGACCCCGATGACCCGACCCGGCGAGGTGGCCGGATGGCCGAAGCTGGTGGTGACGTATCGGACCGACCCGGCCGGAGTCGCGCGGCTCGTGCCGCCCGGGCTGGTTCCGGGCGAGCCGACCGTGACCGTGGGCGTCTACTGCGTGCCCATCCTCGGAGAGCCCGAGTTCGGGATCAGCATCAAGGTGCCGGCCTCCTGGCAGGGCGCCGCGGGCCTCTACAACCTCGGGATGGGCATCGACCAGGAGGCGGCCGTCTCCATCAGTCACGAGACCAACGGGCAGCCCAAGTTCCTGTGCGAGATCGACTACTACCGGCTCGGCGACCACGTTTCGGCCCGGGCCACCCACCAGGGTTACACCTTCGTCGAGTTCAGCGGGGACGTGACCGGGTCGGCCGACGTGGCGCCCGGTGACGTGAGCGACCACGAGTGGTGGATCAAGTACTCCCGGGCCATCGGCGGGGAGACCGGCCAGTACGACTTCCCGCCCCACGTGGTGGACGTGGCCACCACCTTCGAGCAGCGCCACGTCGAGCACATCGACGGTGAGATGAAGCTGCTGGACAGCCCGTGGGACCCGGTCGCCCGCTACCTCCCGGTACGGGAGCAGCTGTCGGCACAGCTCGTGACCCACCAGGCCAAGGCCCGCAGCATCACGAACGCGGGCCCCCTCGACCCGGACGCCTTCTGGCCCTATGTGGACACCATCGGCGCTTCCCGCTGGCCCGGCGCCCGGGGCGGTCCCCGAGCCGGCTGATAGACCGCGTCAGGCCGCGGCGCGCTGGCGCTGGTTGAGGGGATTCATGCCCGGGCAGCCCCGGGCCTCCTCAGGCACGTCGGCATAATCGATTCCGGCGGCGACCTCGTCCTTGGTGAGGCAGTGCTGCTCAGCCAGCGGCCGCAGCGCGCCGAGGTCGAACTTGTAGAGCTTGGCCGCGTTGGTCGTCAGAAGGCTGGTGGCGTCCTCGACGGCCATCCCGCCGAAGGTGAGCCTCAGGTGATGACCGGTGTATGGATGCGACCCCTCGGTATGGGGATAGTCCGAGCCCCACATGATGCGGTCGATGCCGATCTCGGCCGGCAGGTGAGCCTCGCTGGGACGAAGGAAGCTGGCCCCGATGAAGCACTGGCGCTGCCAGTATTCGCTCGGCTTCATCGACATGGCCGACACCGCCGGCCCGCCGAAGATCGCCTCGGAGCCGTGGGTCGAGTACTTCATCCGGTGGTAGAAGGAGTCGAGGTCCTGGAGCACCTCCGGGACCCAGGCCGTGCCCGTCTCGGTGTTGACGAACTTCAGATCCGGGTGACGCTCGAACACCCCCGAGAACATCAGGTGCCACAGCGCCCGCTGCGACCACCAGCGGACCTCGATCAGGAACACCGCCAGCGACGCCGGGAAGTGGTTCCCGAACGATGGGGTGGCCCCGCCCGCATGGTGGTTCACCGGCATGTCGTTGGCCTCGGCCGCGGCCCAGATCGGCTCGTAGGCTGCGGAGTAGAGCGGCTCGAAAGGCGAATCGGGGGGAGCCCCCGGCAGCAGGATGCCGCCCCGCAGGCCGTTCTCCGCGGCCCACTCGATCTCGGCCACGGAACCCTCCACGTCGCCCAGGAATATCTGAGCGATGCCGGCGCAGCGCTCGGGGGCCTGGCTCACCATGTCGAGCATCCAGCGGTTATGGGCCCGCAGGCCGGCCCAGCGGTGCTCGAAGTTGTCGGCGTAAGGCGGGGCTTCGAGCGCGGTCGACGCGGGCGGGGCGAACGGCGGCAGGGTGTTGGGGAACATGACCTCGGCCACCACGCCGTCGGCATCCTGCTCTCGCAGCCGCCTCTCCATCGACCAGTTGCGGTTGCCATCAGCCACGGGATCCCCGTCCACGCCGACGTTGCGGGGGCTCTTGCGGCCCTCGAACGCAGCGGCTGCCGCCTTCTGGGTGCGTTCGATCCCGTCGGCCCACTCGTCGAAGTCCCGGTGGTGCTTGGACTCCAGGTACGGGCGGTAGTCGCGCAGGTCGGCACCGCAGTGGGTGTCGGCCGAGATGACGATGTGATGCTCTCCCATGAATCGCTCCTTGTCTTGCTCGGCCTCTCAGCCGCCGAGGTCGTGGACCGACGGCATCTCCGCCCTGCCGATGGCCTCGGCCCGCCGGTGCAGCAACTCCTCGGTCTCGTCGAGATCCCGGGCGATGATGTAGCGGCGTTCGGCCACCCCGTCGAGCACGAACTCTCCGAGTTCGTCGAGGTCGGCCACTTCAGGCTCGGTGCCCCGCATCTCAGCGATCATCTGCTTGAGCTGCTCGAAGCTGAGGCTCTTGCGCCCGGTGCCCTCCCCCACCCGCTGCAGATGCTCGGGGCGGTTGCGCTGGGCGTTGAACAGTCCCGTGTTCATCAGGCCGCCCGAGGGGTAGAACACCGACGCCCTCACGTTGGCGCCCTCTCGGATGAGGTTGTGGTTGAGGGCCTCGGTGAAGCAGCTGGCCGCCGCCTTGGACGCTGCGTACACCGAGGCGGTGGGCACGGGCGCGAACCCGCCGTCACCCGAGGACGTGACGATCACGTGGCCCGGCTGGCCGGAATCGATCATGAGGGGCACGAACGCCCATGTGCAGATAGCCACCCCGAACACGTTGACGCCGAAGCACCAGCGCCAGTCGTTGGGCTCCTGCTGCCAGGGCTTGCCCCCGCCGCCGGACGTGACCCCCGCGTTGCAGAACAGCAGGTTGCAGGCGCCGTGCGTCTTGAACACCTGACCCGCGAGTGCGGTGACCGAGTGTTCGTCGCTCACATCAGTGGGCACGCCCTCCACCGACCCCAAGGGCGACAACTCCCCCACCGCCTGCTCCAGCACGGACGCCTCGACGTCGGCGATCACCACTCGGGCTCCACGCCGCAGCAGCGCCTTCACAATGCCCTTGCCGATGCCGCCGGCGCCACCGGTGACCACCGCTGTCGAGCCGGCGATGTGGAGCCTGTCGTCGGCGCGCGCCTCGTGCTCGATGGGCGGGTTGTTCGACATTCCTCGGAGCGTAACCACCGGACTCACGGGTCAGGCCTCGTCGAGGGACAGTCCGACCAGCCTCTCGCTCAATTCCCACAACCGTCCGGCGGTGGCGGCGTTGTCGATCCACGGCTCGTAGCCCTGCTCGCCTGGGCCCGGGGCGGTAGATCCGCAGTCGACGAAGTACCCGCCGTTGTGGGCGGCCGCATCGGGCGAGGTGGCTGCCCACACCTGCGTGGCCGCGCCGGCTTCGACGCTCTTGAAGCGCATCCCGCCACCGGAACTGCTGCCATGCCGGGAAGCGCTCGCTCTTGCCCGCGCCATCAGCGCCTCGGTGAGTTCCGGCGTCAAGTGACGGCCCAGTCGGGTGACGATCGCGCCGGGGTGGACCGAGAACGACAGCATCGGTTCGCCGGCGCGCCGCGCGAGCTCGGCTGCGAAGTGCGCGTTGGCGCTCTTGGACCTCCCATAAGCGACCCACCCGTCGTAGGGGGTCGTCTCGAAGTTGGGATCGTCAAGGTCGACGTCGGCGATGCGATGCCCTCCCGAGGACAGGGTCACGACCCGCGGGCTCTCGGCCTCGCGCAGCAGCGGCATCAGCCGGAGGGTCAGCCCGAAGTGGCCCAGGTGGTTGGTGCCGAACTGGGTCTCGAACCCGTCAGCGGTGCGACCCTCGGGACAGGCCATCACGCCGGCGTTGTTGATGAGAACGTCGACGCGGCCGAGCACACCGGCGGCCCGCTCTGCGAACCGGGCCACGTTGGACAGGTCGGCAAGGTCCAGCTCGTGGACGGACAGATCTGCGTCCGGTACGGAAGCGCGGACGCGCTCGACGGCCTCGGCGTTCTTGACGCCGTCCCGGGCGGCCATGGCGACGTGTGCTCCCCGGGCTGCCAGCCCCCGGGCCGACTCCTCCCCCAGCCCGCTAGACGATCCGGTGACGACGAACACCCGTCCGGACAGGTCCATGCCGTCGAGAACCTCATCGACGGTCGAGTCTCGATCGAATCTGTTCACGCTGGTCCCTCCCGAACTGGCAGCACAATGCAGGCATACCATGCACAACGCTGCCAATTCGCGATGGTCAGACTTCGAGCATCAGGGTGACCGGGCCGTCGTTGGTGAGCTCCACCGCCATGTCGGCCCCGAAGGCGCCGGTGGCCACGGCGGCGCCCAAACGTCTCAGTTCTTCCACCAAGTCGTCGATCAGCCGGGCCGCCGCGTCGGGGGCGGCCGCCGCGATGAACGACGGCCGGCGGCCCTTGCGAGTGTCGCCGTAGAGGGTGAACTGGCTGACGACCAGCATCTCGCCGCTGGTGTCGGCCACCGACCGGTTCATGTGGCCGTTGTCGTCGGCGAAGATGCGCAGGTTCCACAGCTTGGCCGCCAGCTTCACCGCGGCTTGGTGGTCGTCGTCGTGGGTCACACCGACCAGGCAGCACAGCCCAGGACCGATCTCGCCGATGACCTGACCGTCCACCCGCACCCTGGCTTCCGCGGCCCGTTGCACCAGCGCTCTCATGGGGCCAGCCTACGAATTGCCCCGCCCGGACCCGGCCTGGAGCGCTTGGAACGGCCGGCCGCCACCGTGCCGTAGAACACGCCGGCCAGCACCACTGCCGCACCGGCCACCGTGCTGGTACCGGGCGGCTCCGACAGGAACAATGCGGCCCACACCGTCCCGGCCACCGTCTCGGTCGGCGCGAACAGCGAGACCTCCGACACCGGGGCGTAGCGGAGGGCGTTCGAGTTTGCCAGCCGGCCCAGGGGGTTGAAGCACAGTCCCATGGCCGCGATGGCCAGGTAGGCCCGCGTGTCGAGCGAGAACGGGGATGCCGCCAAGCTCGTGACAGCCACGACGATGGCCGCGCTGAGGAACAACGCGGCTCGGCGGCTCACGTCCGGGAAGCGCCGCCAGACGGTCATGTTCCCGGCAAAGCACACCACCGCCAACAGCGCCAGGAGGTCGCCCCTCAACGTCGGCTCTCCCACCGAACTCCACACGATCACTCCGATGCCCACCATGGTGAGGGCGATGGCCACGGCCACGCGCCGGGTGATGGGCTCGCCCAAGAACAGCCGGGCGCAGAGCGAGGCCATCAGAGGAGCCGCGGCCACGATGGCCACCACATTGGCCACCCGGGTCTCGGTGATGGCGGTGATGAAGGCGAGCTGGCTCACCGATGCCAGCGCCCCCACGCCAATGATCGGCAACCGGTGGGCCCGCAGAGACTCCAGTGCGGGACGCCGGTCGAACCACCGCCCGAAGGTGGAGTGCACCACCAGCGCGCAGCACGACACCAGGAAGGCCACGTCCAGCGCACCAGCCTCCGACACTCGCACCCACAGCGAGTCGGTGGAGACGCACAGCATCCCCACGCCGGCCAGCAGCCACCCCAGCCGCCGCCGATCGTCCGAGTGCTCCGCGCTCACCGGGTCAAACTAACGGCAGCCCGCCTCACGGCCATGGAGGGCGGGCACGGTCCGGAACGTCTAGGGCGGGCAGCTGGTCACACGAAATCCCCACTGAAGGCTCGGGGCCGGGTGCGGCTGTGGCGGACGGATCGGCCCGCGGCTAGTGCTCTGAGTCGCAAGTTCAAGCGGCTTGTTCAGACCTCCGTGAAAGCTCGGGTTGGTTCTGCGCACTCAGTCCACACAAACCGCACCAAGAAGACTGGCGGCGACCGTGGCCAGCACGTAGGGCACCCGTTGGGTAGTGAGCTCCACCGCCTCGGCCAGCACCGACACGTCCACCTAGTGGTCCGTCGCTGAAATGATCGGGGCGTCCGGAGCGCTCCCAAGCAGGGTCTCGGTCCTGCTGCGCTGCCCTAGCCATTTCGACGACACAGCACTAGCTAACCGAATTGGCAGCACAACGCACGCATACCGTGCACAACGCTGCCAATTCCCGAACGACCCCGGCTCGCCAGCGGAACTGGCAGCAGAATGCACGCATACCGTGCACAACGCTGCCAATTCCGAACGGGATGGCTGGCTAGTGGTCCGTCGCTGAATTGGTCGGGGCGTCTGTAGCCATTTCAAGCAGGGGCTACAGCCCTCCGCGCTGCCCTAGCCATTTCGACGACATACCACTAGCTGCTCAGAGGCGACAGCGCGCTTCACCGTGACGAGCAGGTGTATGTGTTCGACAACATATGTGTTAGACTGCATGACGTGGACATCTATCTTCACCCTCTCTTCGATGGCTGGCTGCGGTCGCTCTCGAGCGAGGACACCGACGACGGAGTGGACTGGTGGGAGGTGCAAGCTGAAATTGCGGCCCTGCTGATGGCCTTGGAGACGCACGGTCGCGACCTGGGCGACCCCGAGTGCCACGAGGTCGTGTCCTCGCGCTACGACATGCACGCTCTGCGGCGCACGCCACCGACGGCGACCCCGCCCTACGCCGACGCTCCCCCTGTACTGCGCCTCCTCTTCGCATTCGTGGCCGACAGCAAAGGCGGAGAGGCCGCAGTAGTCCTCATCGGCGGTGACAAGACACAACTCGGCAACCGTTGGTATCCGCCTCACGTCCACCGGGCAGAGGAACGGTTAGAGCAATGGTGCCGACACCATTCCGACTGTCGGCCGATCGTCAAGCGCGGCGGCCCACAAGCAACTACGGGGAGGCAACCGAACAGCAGAGTTCAGCCAAGCCGAAGACTACACGCCGGCAAGAAGTCCCAAGACCGAACGCCAGGAACAGAGCGCCGAACAGACGAACGCCGCCCATCCACCGAAGGGCAAGACAAAGAGGCGCAACATGAGGCGACAACAAGACGGGCAAGACACGAAAGGCGAAACACAAGACGGCATGGAAGAAGCACATACAAGACAACTGCCAGCAGATGATGCCTCAACCGATGAGGTGCCTCCTGACGCGTGGCAGGACAAGATCACACCCCGGACTCTCTACGACCAGGTGTCCGCCGACCCGCGAGCGCGGACGCGCTTCGACGCGGCCCTGGCAGAGATCGACGCGCGTCAGGCGACGCTCGCCCAAGTGCGCCGGGCGCGGGCGCTGACGCAGGCAACCCTCGCCGAACTCTTGGAGATGGACCAGTCCGAGGTGTCGAGACTGGAGCACCGCAGCAACATGCTGCTGTCGACGCTCCGATCGTTCATAAGGGCGACCGGCGGCGAGCTTCAACTCATCGCGACGTTCCCCGACGCCGAGCCCATCCAACTCCTCATCGGCTCTGAGCAGTAACGCATACTCTATGGCCCTCCCCTTGCGAGGTTGCAAGGCCAGCGCCGGGGTGATCCATCCACGGGGTGTCATGGATCAGATGGCTTCCTCCGCCTCGTCGCGGCCTGCCGGAGCATACGTCGCAGACGCTGACAAGATCAGCCCCGTGTTGCCGTCCTCGTGAACGAGGCCCCCATCGACGACACGCTGACACGCCAGACGCTCGGCACTGTGGAGGCGCTGCTGCGCGACGTGTCCACCGAGCGGGGCCTGCCCCTGGCCACCTGGGACAAGGCGACGTTCGACTCGGTGGCCCAGACCCTCGACAACAGCCTGGGCATCCCCAAGCGGTGGCTCTACGACATCAACACGTTCGACGCCGGCGAGGTGCTCTGAGCGACCGTGGGCGTGGTGGCGGTCGCTTTGAACTGGAACCGGGCCGACACCGAGCAGGCGGTACTCGTGCTCAACCATCAAGTTCCTCCTCTGTCTCTGACAGGAATCGTGGCGCGTTCACGATCCTGGTGCCGTAGTGCTCGCCGAGAGGCAACAGGTGCCGCCGGTCGCCGGTGACCAGGTAGTCCGCGGAAGCCTGCGCCGCGCACTCCAGAATGCGATTGTCGGCGTGACCGCCCGCGATGGTGTCGGGGAGCCGGCGGGGCTCGATGACGGTAGCGGCCTCCCCCAGCAACCCGAGAGCCTGCGACGTGCGCTTCTCGGACCAGCCGAACTTGCGCACCAGCACACCGCCCACCTCGGCCAGGATCAGCGGGGACAGCCACAGCTCGAAGCGCCCCCTCAGGGTGAACTCCAGTACAACCCGCTCGTTTCCGGGGAAGTTCAGGCCGGAGACTACAACGTTCGTGTCAAGGACGACCCTCATGTGCGGGGCGAGTTGAACTCGGCCCGGTACTCCTCCACGAGAGCAGCCACGTCCTCAGGGCCGATCCCCTGCTGCCTGGCCGTCTGTTCCCCGTACTGAAGCAGCCCTCTCCACTCACACTCCTCGATGTAGCGGAGCACCGCCTCCCGCAGGAACTCGCTCCGGGAGCGTCCCTGCTGCGCCATCATCTCGTCCACCCGATCAGCCATGTCAGGCGGCAGCGAGAAGGTCACGGTCCTAGTGGTTCGCGGCATCGTGGAACCCCCTGTCCGGCATCTGTTGTTACTGAGTCTTACTCAGCGTACCACGCCGGTTCCGGCACCCGATCACAGTCCGCGGTGCAAGCCGTCCCCACCGCGACCGCCACCGGCCCGCTTCTGGAGAGCTTCGTCGTGAACGAGATACTCCGCGCCGCCTCGGAGTCGGGCGACCGGCTCCGGCTGCACCACTACCGCGACCATCAGGGCCACGAGGTCGACCTCGGCATCGAGAGGGCCGACGGCGCCGTCGTCGCGGTCGAGATCAAGGCCACGAGCTCTCCGAGCGTCTCCCAGCTGAGCCACGCGAGCTGGTTGCGCGACCGCGTCCCAGGCGGTGGGGATCAGGTGGGCCACCCGGGGGCTGGACGAGGGCCGGGGAGAACATCGCATTCAACTCGGCGTCGGGGAGAACGCTCATGGAGGCCGTGCAAGCGGCCTTCGACGCGCTGGTGGCCAGCCCGGGCCACTATGCCAACATGACCAACCCCGAGTTCAACCATCTGGGAGTCGGAATTCCTGTGGAGGGATCCAGCTTCTGGTTCACGCAGAACTTCGCCCACTACCCGTAGACGCCACCGACGCTGGCGATGACATCCCACACCCGGTCAGGCAGGCCCGACCTGCCGACGTTGCCCCTCCCGAGTGGGAAGCCCGCGCGGCCTCTTGCCGGACGCTGCAAGTCCTCGGACGCACCGTCCACGGCTTCACCAACCCACGCAACTTCTGGTGAACGAACTCGTGGACCGGGCACAGGCGAGCCTGGGTTATACTTAAAGGTATGACTCACCGGGTAGGAATGAAGGGGCAGGTCGTCATACCGAAGGAACTGCGTGACCGCTGTGGAATCGAGCCCGGCGCGGAGGTGGTCTTCTGGTACTGCGACGACCACGTCGCGGTGCGTCCGGTCGGCTCAGCCGAGCCGCTCCGAGGCCGCTTGCGGGGCCTGGGGCTCACCAAGGAACTCGAACGTGAGCGCAAAGCCGACCGCGGACGCGAGGCGCGCCGGTGAGCGTGGTCCTGGATTCCTGGGCGATTCTGCAGTATCTCGAGGACGGCGAGCCCGCCGCCTCCGCGGTGGCGGCACTCCTCGAGTCGCAGACGCCTGTCGTGAGCTGGATCAACCTCGGCGAGGTGTTCTACATCGTGCGCCGACGTGCCGGCGAGGCAGCCGCGCAGGCAGCTGTGCGGGACCTCCAAGAAGAGTTGACGGCTGAACTGCCGACCCCGGCCCGAGTCATCGAGGCGGCCCGCATCAAGGCCGACCGTCCAATGGCCTACGCCGACGCGTTCGCCGCCGCGACGGCTGTCGGCCGCGGCGCGACGCTATGGACCGGCGACCCGGAACTCCTGGTCCCCGCAGCGCCCTGGACCTGGAAGGACCTGCGCTGACAACGTCCCCGGTCGTCACACCTAGATGGCTTGACTCGCCCGGCCCCCTTCAGGAGCGCCCTCCGCCAAATTCGCAATAAATTGGGATTAGGGCGATCATGACATTAGGATTAGCAACCCACGATTTTTGTGATTGGGCGTTAGGGTGGCCCGGGTGGGGATCGTTGCTCGTCAGATGCTGCCTCTAGTCGAGGAGGCCCTGGACAGCTTCCGGGTCGTGGTGCTCCACGGAGCCAGGCAGTGCGGCAAGTCGACTCTGGCCCGCCTTGTGGCATCGAGACGCCATGGCGCCTACGCATCGCTCGACGACGAGGCCACCCTCGATGCCGCATTGGCCGACCCGCAGGGATTCCTGCTCGACCAAGCCCATCCGCTCGTAGTGGACGAGGTCCAACTCGGCGGTGACCGAGTGGTCCGCGCCGTCAAGCAGACCGTGGACCTCGATCCCACGCCGGGCCGCTTCCTGCTGACGGGCTCCACCAACTTCCTCACCGTGCCCACGATCAGCGAATCGCTCGCGGGGCGGGCCCGCATCCTGCGTCTGTGGCCGCTGTCGCAAGCCGAACTCGCCGGCAGCACCGCACAGCCGGCGCTGCTGAACTGGTTCGACGGGCTCGCCGGCGGCGGCGTGCGCCCGAGCCCGGCTTCAAGCCAGTCCGGTCGGCGCGGCTACATGCGGCTGGTGTGCCGCGGCGGCTACCCCGAAGTCGTCGCGCTGCGTCCGGGCCCGCGCCGCAGCTGGTTCGAGAGCTACGTGGAGACCGTCATCGAGCGGGACGTCGTGGCGCTGGGAGACCTCCGCCGCCGCTCCGTGCTGCCGCTGCTGGCGCAGCCGCACGCGACAACCCCGACCTCTCCTGAGCGCGACGCATCCAAGGCCTTCTGATCTCGGGCAGAGCCCCGCGGCACTCCTGGAGACGAAGCCTTGCCCGCTCCAGCGAATCAGCCGGTGGCTGAGTCGATGGCCTCCCATACCCGGTCGGGCAGCACCGGCATGTCGATGTTGCGCACCCCGAGGTGGGCCGGCGCGTCGACTACCGCGTTCACGAAGGCGGCGGGAGAGCCGACGGTGGCCGATTCTCCGATGCCCTTGGCGCCGATCGGGTGGTGCGGCGACGGGGTGACCGTCTCCAGCAGCTCGAAGCGGGGCGTCTCCCAGGCGGTGGGGATCAGGTAGTCCATGAAGTTGGACCCGATGCAGTTGCCGTCGTCGTCGAAAGTGATCCACCGCATCGACGACATGGCGAACCCCTCGGTGAGCCCGCCGTGGATCTGGCCCTCCACGATCATGGGATTGATGCGCACCCCGCAGTCGTCGAGAGCCACCATGCGGCGCACCTTCCACACCCCGGTGTCGGGATCCACGTCCGCTCACGCCACATCGCTCAGCCGCGAAGACGGCGTCCTGGATGGACACCGAGCGGCACGGCGATCAGGGCCGGCAACGGCTATCGTCGCGCTTTTGTGAGTCGAATCTCTTGTTCGATTGCAGCTTTGGCCGTGTTCGCTGCGGTGGGGGCGGTCGTGTCGGCCGCTCCTGTGGCGGCGCAGGACAACGCGCCGTTCGCGGACACGCCCACGGATGCCTACTACACCGTGCCGGTGAGCGCGCTGGCCGCCGACGGCGTGTTCGCCGGCACCGAGTGCGACGAGGGGTTCTGCCCCCGCGAGCCGATCGACCGCAAGACGATGGCGGTGTGGGTCGTGCGCGTGCTCGACGGCGCGGACCCGCCCGCAATCTCGCAGTCGAGGTTCGACGACGTCGACGCCGACAGCTTCCACGCGCCGTTCATCGAACGCATGCACCGACTCGGGGTGACCAGCGGCTGCGGCGACGGCAGCGGCTTCTGCCCGAGCCAGGAAACGACCCGCGCCCAGATGGCCGTGTTCCTCTCTCGGGCCTTCGAGCTCCCCGACGGCGCCGACCCGGGCTTCGCCGACGTTCCGGCAGACGCCTGGTACGCGGCGCATGTGGCCAAGCTCGCCGCGTCGGGCGTCACCCAAGGATGCGGCGACGGCAGCGGCTTCTGCCCCCAAGACGACGTGACCCGCGCCCAGATGGCGACGTTCCTGTGGCGCGGCCAGAACCTCGACACCCCACAGCAGGCGCCCGGCCAGTTCACCGCTGTCTCGGTCGGAGACATGAACGTGTGCGCGATCAGCATCGACGGGACCATCGTCTGCTGGAACCTGGATACGAGCGACCCCGCGGACTGCGACCAGCAGCGGTTCCCCGCGACCTGCGCCCAGCTGCTGCGACGAGGCGCCGTGCTCGACGCTCCCCGGGGCCAGTTCACCGCTGTTTCCGTCGGCTCGGGTCACGCATGCGCGATCAAGGCTGACCGGACCGCCGTGTGCTGGGGCGACAACACCGACGGCCAACTGGAGGTTCCCGACGGCCACTACATCGCCATCGACGTCGACTACTTCGCCAGGGGGTGCGCTCTCAGAACCGACCAGACGGTCGCATGCTGGGGCCGCGACGGCGCCGAACTCACCGAGAAGATCAACCGCCAAGGCCGCTTCACCGACGTCGCTGTCGGCGACGAGAACGTGATCGGGGTCCGTACCGACGGCTCCGTCGTAGAGGTTTACGACTTCAACGACGCCGTCAGCGTCTACGAGACCGACGGCTCCCTCGTTTTCGTCGACGACAACGGCAACGTCAAGGTCTACGACCAGGCGTTAGGGTACGGGAATAAGGGCCCGTTCGCCGCCGTTGACACTGACGACAGATCCGGATGCGTACTCTTGGTCGACGGCACTGCCGTCTGCAGGTACGCGGCCTCCGTGGGGGGGAGGCCTCCCCAGGGCGAGTTCACTGCGATCTCCACGACCTTTGATCGGTTCTGCGGCATCAGGACCGACCGAACTCTCTACTGCAACAGCATCCATGTCTCCCGTGGCCCTAGAGGCCCGGTTCCCACCGAGTTCGCGCCGGACGGCCAGTTCACGTCCGTCTCAAGCGGAGGCAATGCCGCTTGCGGGGTCAGGACTGACGGGGCTGCCGTCTGCTGGGGCTACTTCAACCACGGCCACCTGGAGACTGCTTCCCTGCCGGCAGGCGTCCAGATTGCGTTGCCGCCCCCGTGGGACACCGACGAGATCGCCGCCGCCGAGGCTCAGATGTCCCGGCTGGTCAACAAGCTCCGCCAGAGCCTCGGACTGGCCCCCCTGACGGTCTACCCCGTCCTGTCGAATGTGGCTCGCGCCTGGTCGCTGACCATGAGGGACTGGGACATCTTCGAGCACAATCCGCACTACAGCGGGCAATACCCCGGAGGCTGGACGGCAGCCGGAGAGAACATTGCATTCAACTCGGCGTCGGGGAGAACGATCATGGACGCCGTGCAAGTCGCCTTCGACGGGCTGGCGGCCAGCCAGGGCCATTACGCCAACATGACCAGCCCCGAGTTCAATTCTCTGGGAGTCGGCGTCGCTGTGGAGGGATCCAGCTTCTGGTTCACCCAGAACTTCGCCCACTACCCGTAGGCGCCCGGCATGCGGTCAGCACAAGTCACGGAAGCCGCCACCGCGGCTGCCTGAACTATGGTGGTTCTGCCTCGTGGGAGCTTCAGCCGAACAGGTCCGTGTGCGTTCCTGTCCTGACCAGGACCACGGCATCCTGCTCATGTCCCCAGATCAACAGCCAATCCGGTTCGATATGGCACTCCCAGAACGAGGACCACTGCCCGGACAGGCGGTGGGGCCTACTACGGGAGGGAAGACCGCGGCCCGACAAGAGCGTGTCGACGATGCTCCAGAGCTTGTCCAGGTCCTTGCCGCATCTTCTTGCTCGCTTGAGGTCCCTCTCGAAGCGACCCGTAGTGAGCAGGCGCACGGCTCACCGCGATCTCGTCTTGAGATCATCGAGAGTGGAACACTCGGCGAGGCCGGCTCCCGATCGGGCTTGGCGCAGCGCCTCGACGGTGTCCGCGTTGGGAATCTTCACCTCGAACGGCAGTCCCCGGTGCATGGTCAACTGCTTGTAGAACAGAGTGATTGCCTCGGTCACCGACAGGCCCAGCTCGCGAAGCAGTTCCTCTGCCTCGTGCTTGAGCTCGGGCTCGACTCGCGCCCTGATCATTTCGGTCTTGGCCATTGCTCAACCTCCCCCGACAGACAATAGCTGTTCCCCAAGCGGGGAACAATAGCGTATACCGCCTACCGCCAAATCCTCAATAAATTGGGATTATGGCGACCATGAAATTAGGATTAGTATGCCACGATTTTTGTGATTGGGCGCTAGGGTGGCCCGGGTGGGGATCGTTGCTCGTCAGATGCTGCCTCTAGTCGAGGAGGCCTTGGACAGCTTCCGGGTCGTGGTGCTCCATGGAGCCAGGCAGTGCGGCAAGTCGACTCTGGCCCGCCTTGTGGCATCGAGTCGCCATGGCGCCTACGCATCGCTCGACGACGAGGCCACCCTCGATGCCGCATTGGCCGACCCGCAGGGATTCCTGCTCGACCAAGCCCATCCGCTCGTAGTGGACGAGGTCCAACTCGGCGGTGACCGAGTGGTCCGCGCCGTCAAGCAGACCGTGGACCTCGATCCCACGCCGGGCCGCTTCCTGCTGACGGGCTCCACCGACTTCCTCACCGTGCCCACGATCAGCGAGTCGCTCGCGGGGCGGGCCCGCATCCTGCGTCTGTGGCCGCTGTCGCAAGCCGAACTCGCCGGCAGCACCGCACAGCCGGCGCTGCTGAACTGGTTCGACGGGCTCGCCGGCGGCGGCGTGCGCCCGAGCCCGGCTTCAAGCCAGTCCGGTCGGCGCGGCTACATGCGGCTGGTGTGCCGCGGCGGCTACCCCGAAGTCGTCGCGCTGCGTCCGGGCCTGCACCGCAGCTGGTTCGAGAGCTACGTGGAGACCGTCATCGAGCGGGACGTCGTGGCGCTGGGAGACCTCCGCCGCCGCTCCGTGCTGCCGCTGCTGGCGCAGTGGATCGCGGCCAACACAGCCAGTGAGCTCAACGTGCAGGCAGTGGCGGGCCGGCTGGGGATCGACAGGACCACGCTCGAGTCATACATCGCATGGATGGAGACCGTGTTCCTCATGCACCGGCTGCCGTCGTGGTCGCGCAATCCAGCGTCTCGTCCTGTGCGCCGACCCAAAGTCCACATGACCGACACCGGCCTGGCCGCGAGCCTCCTGGGCGCCGACCCCGACTCGCTGACCGCGCCCACCTCGCCATCGGCGGGGCCGCTGCTGGAGTCCTTCACGGTGAACGAGGCGCTGCGGCAGCTCTCGGCCTCGGGCACCAGGCTCAGGATGCACCACTACCGCGACCACGAGGGCCACGAAGTCGATCTCGTGATCGAGCGGGCCGACGGGGCGCTGGTGGCTGTCGAGGTGAAGGCCACCAGTTCGCCCCGCGCCGAGCAGCTCCGCCAAGTGGCCTGGCTGCGCGACCGCATCGACGCGGTGAATCCGGGCACGTTCCGGGCTGGGATACTCCTGCACACCGGCGAGCATCGCCTGACCGTCGGCGACCGCCTGCACGTCCGCCCCATCGACTCCCTCTGGGCGGCCCCGGACGACAAGGGCCGCTGACCACCAGAGCCTCAGCGGGGGCTGCCGGCGCTGGAGCACCCGGTCGCGCCGGACGGGGCCGCAAGGGCTGACCGGCAGAGCCTCAGCGAGCTGTCGGCGCCCCTGGACCGGCCAGAGGCGAGCGTGCCGTGGAAGACCCCGGCCAGCACCACCGCTGCGCCAGCCGTCGAGGCCGGTCCGGCAGGTCCGCGGTGTGACCTACTACCCCCCGCAGCAACGTCGGGCTACCCGGCGGTGGCGGACTCCCCTATGCCCGCGGCTCCGATGGAGCCCGGCCGCGATGACCAGACTGTTGCGGGGGCCACTTCACGCCGGGTGCGGGAAGCGGCCTGCCCTGCGCCCGCAAATGCTCGACCGTCTCGGCGACCACGGCCCGGATCCCCGCCTCGGCCGCCCCGCGATCCGGCTCGAGCCAGCTGACCAGGGGAAACCCGTCGCAAAGGCCGACCCACTCCCCGTCCTCTTCCGACCACTCGGTCCAAAAGCGGTACTCGTGCTCAACCATCGAACTTCCATATATTACAGTGAATTATGAAGACTGCGACGAGGCCCAATGATGCGGCGCTGAAAGGCGGCATGAGAGAAGGGCCTCATCGGCAACGAGTAGCGGTAGTAGCAATGCATGGAGCAGGATCAGGCGAATAGCACAAGGCGCCTAGAAGTTTCTCAGGTAGCCCTTGAGGTACTCGATGGGGGGATAAGTCAATTCATTGGAAGAAAAGTGCTCAGAGGCGTCCTGACCACAAAGATCGGTTATTCGGCCGGGCCCCGGGTAGTCATATCCGCCGTCTCTGGGCGTGACGTCATAGACGTAACCGTTGATGGCTATCCAGCATCTGTCGGGCCGGTTGCGCAACCGTTGCAGGAAGACCAATGGGTAGCTTCCATACTCCCCACTCCGTAGCAGCTCACTAATGTCGGGGGGTTCACCGTCTATCGGTACCGTTGGGCCCCCATCCACCGGCTCTGACACCACACTGGTGCTGTCATCATCATCTACGACAACGTTGTCGGTGCAGCCGCCGTCTCTCCAGGGGGTGGTTATCCCGGTGGCCTTGCCTTCGATGGATTGGCGGACCTGCTGTTCGGAGCAGTAGCCGCCGAATTCGTTGCGCAGGTCGTAGGCGATCAACTCCACGCTTCTCCCGGAGGGCCCGTCGATTGTGATGTCGGCCCAGAGTTTCTCGAGGTCGATCGTCCCGTCCGTCTTCTGGTAGGTGTCGTAGAACCATTGGGGCATTTGCCGGTCGACGAACGCGCTTCTGGCTATCTTGGGGATCTCTTCGTCGACTGCCGCCTTGGTCGCGGCATCAAGACGAAACCCACAAGAATCCCATTCAGACATGCTGATGCCGTCATCCCTGTAGTGCAGTCCCACGACGGCATCGAAATCAGAGTACCTGTCCCAATGGACCATTATGGCCAGATCGCCGTACAGTTCACTCACCCCGCATCGGTTCGGTTGTTGGGCGGCGGCGCCGTGGTTGGCTTGGAGCAGGTGCAGGTACAGGCGCCCGATGGCGATCGGGGCCGGGTATTGGCTTATGTCGTTGGTGAGGGTGTAGACATGGCCCATCTCCTCGATCGCAGTGCTGGTGTAGAAGGTGCTTTGGTTCTGGAGAATCCCCTTCCCCCCTATGCCGATGGCGCTGGCGAATGTTCGCCCCAACCCGTCCGGGCGCGGGTAATCACCCACCATCCCGACTCTGGCGCGTCCAAAGCCCAGCCCGAGTCTGGTGCTGTCGTTCATGTAGAGCCAGGTGTCCGCCAACCAGGGTTGGGCGTCCTGGTTGGGTTCGATGATCTTTTCCCAGATGACGTCACGCAGCCGGCGGATGTCGCTGGGCACCTTGACCTCGCTGGTGGCCAGCCTGTCGCCGTTGGCGTAGACGGCTATCACCCGCACCGCGTAGAGGTGGTTGTGGGTCAAGGCGGGAACCGTCGCCCGGTATGTGGCCGTGCCCGCCTCAGAGTCGACGATCCGGTAGGAAACCCTCCCGAAGTGCTCCAGGACCGTGCGCCTAGTGGCCACAGTGCCGCCTAGCGCGGGCGGTGCGGTGTACTCGGGCCCGAAGTCGGTCAGCATCGTGCGCGACTGCAACACGTAGTGCTCCACCGGGCCGTGGCTGCCCGGCGGCGCCCGCCAGGTGGCGGTGGCCTCGTAACGCTGCTCGTCGTAGGCGACCCGCAGGTCGATCGAGTCGTCGAAGCCGGTGACCTCGACCGCGGCCCGGCCCTGTCTTGCCGCGGCGCGGTACAGGAACGTCGCCATCTGGGCCCTAGTCGTGTAATCGCCCGGGCAGAACCCGGTGCCGTCGCCGCAACCCGAAGTGATCCCCGACGCGGCCAAAGCGGCCACATCAGCCCCATACCAGGCGTCCGGCGCGACATCGGCGAACCCCGGATCAGGCCCGGCAGGCAGGTCGAACGCCCGCGTCAGAAACACCGCCATCTGAGCACGGGTCACATATTGGGCAGGACAGAACCGCGAACCGTCGCCGCAGCCCTCGGTGACCCCGAGCTCAGCCATGCGCTCGACATGCCCCGCCCGCCAGTCGGCCCCGTCCACATCACCGAACCTCGACCCCGACACCGCGGCCGGAGCCCTGCCGTCGAGGACGCGCACCACCCACACCGCCATCGTCCCGCGATCAATCGGCAGATCGGGACAGAAACCGCCCCTGCTGCACTCGGTCCCGTCGAACACCCCGCCCTCGCGCAACGCCACCACCGGCACCGAGTAGTACACATCCTCGCCGACATCGGGATAGGCGCCGAGATTCGGCTCCAACCCACCGGACTGCGCTAGCACCGGACCCGCCCCCAACGACAAGCCAGCCGCAGCCATAACCGCAACAACAAACACGGCCATCGACCGCCGCACACCCACACCCCTCAAACCCGACAACAACCCACCCGACACCCCACGACCATAACGCCACAACACCCAACGACCAGCACACCGCCTCCGCCAGACCGCCGAGCTGTTCCCGCCCGCCACCGGGCTGCTGGATTCGGGCCGGTCAGGGGAGCCTCGGCAATCCAGCACTGCCCGGACAGTCATCCCAGGTCTTCTGTCTCTGACAGGAATCGGGGAGCGTTCACGATCCTCGCGCCGTGGTGCTCGCCGAGAGGCAGCAGGTGCCGCCGGTCGCCGGTCACCAGGTAATCGGCAGAGGCCTGCGCCGCGCATTCCAGTATGCGATTGTCGGGGTGGCCGCCCTCGATGGTGTCGGGGAGCCGGCGGGGCTCGATGACGGCAGCGGCCTCCCCCAGCAGCCTGAGAGCCTGGGACGCGCGATCCTCGGACCAGCCGAACTTGCGCACCAGCACACCGCCCACCTCGGCCAGGATCAGCGGCGACAGCCACAGCTCGAAGCGCCCCCTCAGGGCGAACTCGAGCACGATCCGCTCGTTTCCGGGGAAGTTCAGGCCCGAGACGATGACGTTGGTGTCGAGGACGACCCTCATGTCCGGGGCGAGTCGAACTCGGCCCGAAACTCCTCCACTAGAGCAGCCACGTCCTCAGGGCCGATCCCCTGCTGCCTGGCCGTCTGCTCCCCGTACTGAAGCAGCCCTCTCCACTCACACTCCTCGATGTAGCGGAGCACCGCCTCCCGCAGGAACTCGCTGCGGGAGCGCCCCTGCTGCGTCATCATCTCGTCCACCCGATCAGCCATCTCAGGCGGCAGCGAGAAGGTCACGGTCCTAGTGGTTCGCGGCATCGCGGATCCCCCTGCCCGGCCCTTGTTGTTACTGAGTCTTACCCAGGCTACCACGCCGGTTCCGATGGGACTCGGCTGCTGCGCGGGCACCTCGTGCCGGGTCCGGGCGGCGGCCTTCGTTACGGCCCGAGCAGTGCGGCCGGGACGACGGCGATGCCGTCGGTGCGCCGGTAGGCCTCCCTGCCGGTGGTGAGCACCACCGCGTCGGCGAGTTCGTCTCCGATCTCGTGGCGGAGCCAGTGGAGGTGGCGCACGTCGTGATCCTGGACCGTCTGGGAGAGTTTCGCTTCGACGGCGACCACCCGGCCGTCGCGGGCGGTGACGATGAAGTCGATCTCGCGCTCGCCTCCCCACTTGCGCAGGTGGCTCACCGACGCCTCCGACATCTGGGCGTAGACGCGCAGATTGAGCGCTATCAGCGATTCGAACAACGCTCCCAGCAGGGTGCCGTCGCGCAAAGGCCCAGGGGCCTCATCCGCACACTGATGATCCGGCCCGCGCCGGTGCGGGTGGGGGGCGTCGACGGCGAGGCCGAACCGGTCAGGATGAACCGAGTAGAGCACAATCCATCGGCTGCCTAGGATACAAATTCTCGGTCCATTAGAGCACAATCCATCGGCCCATTGGGATTATGTGTTGGACAGCATATGTGTTAGACTGCATCAGATGAAGGAAGCACATACAAGACAACTGCCAGCAGATGATGCCTCAACCGATGAGGTGCCTCCTGACGCGTGGCAGGACAAGATCACACCCCGGACCCTCTACGACCAGGTGTCGGCTGACACGCGAGCGCGGACGCGCTTCGACGCGGCCCTGGCAGAGATCGACGCGCATCAGGCGACCCTCGCCCAAGTGCGCCGGGCACGGGCGTTGACGCAGGCAACCCTCGCCGAACTCTTGGAGATGGACCAGTCCGAAGTGTCGAGACTGGAACACCGCAGCAACATGCTGCTGTCAACGCTCCGCTCGTTCATAAGGGCTACCGGCGGCGAGCTTCAACTCATCGTAACGTTCCCCGACGCCGAGCCCATCCAACTTCTCATCGGCTCTGAGCAGTAACGCATACTCTCCTATGCCCCCGTGCGGCGTCAACTCCTGATCGAGCCCACGACGTACTCCTGCGGGGGCAGTTCGATGTTGTTGGACGAGAAGTGGTCCGAAGCGTCCTGCCCGCACAAGTCTGTGATCGATCCGGGGCCCGGGTATTCATATCCACGTCCGGGAGTCACGTCGTAAGCATAACCGTTCACTGCAACCCAACAGTTGTCTGGAGTGCTCCGGAATCTTTCTAGAAAGTCCATCGGGTAGTTTATGGGGGTGGGTATTTCAACTGGCACGCCGCTGTCGACTGCCCCATTATCGTCCGTGTCGGTATATTCGTTATCTTCCCCCTCCATGATTACACTGTCTTTGCAGCCGCCGTCTCTCCAAGGATTGGTGATGCCATCGATTCGACCGTCGATGAATTGACGTACCTGCTTTTCGGAGCAGTAGCCGCCGAACTCGTTGCGCAGGCTATAGGCTATAAACCCCCCGTGTCCTTTTGTGATGTCCGCCCAAAGCCTCTCGAGGTCGATGGCTCCGTCCGGCCCTTGATAGGTGTCGTAAAACCACTGGGGTATTTCTTGATCGATGAAGACGCTCTTGGCTATTTTGGGAATCTCCTCATCCACCATCGCCTTGGTCGCACCATCAAGACGAAACCCACAAGAATCCCATTCAGACATGCTGATGCCGTCATCCCTGTAGTGCAGTCCCACGACGGCATCGAAATCGGAATATCTGTCCCAAAAAACCATTATCGCCAAATCACCATATAATTCACCCGCCCCACAGCGGGTGGGATTTTTTGCCTTGGGGCCGTGATCGAATGATAGCAGAGACAGATACAAGGAACCGATACCAACCGAAGCCGGGTTTTGGTTTATCCAGTGGGTGAGGGTGTAGACATGCCCCATCTCTTCGATCGCAGTCACAGTATAGTAAGAGCTTTGGTTGTGGAGAATTCCTTTCCCAATAGTAAGGCCGCCGGAAAAACTCCGGTACAGCTCACCGGGGCGGTATTCGCCACCTCGACCGGCGGATCCAGCGCCGAATCCCAGCCCGAATCTGGCGAAGTCGTTCATGTGAATCCAGGTATCCGCCAACCAGGGCTGGGACCTCTGGTTGGGCTCAACGATTTTCTCCCAGATGACATCACGCAGGCGGCGGACATCGCTGGGCACCTTGACCTCGCTGGTGGCCAGCCTGTCGCCGTTGGCGTAGACGGCTATCACCCGCACCGCGTAGAGGTGGTTGTGGGTCCGGGCGGGAACCGTCGCCCGGTATGTGGCCGTGCCCGCCTCAGAATCGACGATCCGGTAGGACACGGCCCCGAAGTGCTCCAGGACCGTGCGCCTAGTGGCCACAGTGCCGCCTAGCGCGGGCGGTGCGGTGTACTCGGGCCCGAAGTCGGTCAGCATCGTGCGCGACTGCAACACGTAGTGCTCCACCGGGCCGTGGCTGCCCGGCGGCGCCCGCCAGGTGGCGGTGGCCTCGTAACGCTGCTCGTCGTAGGTGACCTGCAGGTCGATCGAGTCGTCGAAGCCGGTGACCTCGACCGCGGCCCGGCCCTGTCTTGCCGCGGCGCGGTACAGGAACGTCGCCATCTGGGCCCTAGTCGTGTAATCGCCCGGGCAGAACCCGGTGCCGTCGCCGCAACCCGAAGTGATCCCCGACGCGGCCAAAGCGGCCACATCAGCCCCATACCAGGCGTCCGGCGCGACATCGGCGAACCCCGGATCAGGCCCGGCAGGCAGGTCGAACGCCCGCGTCAGAAACACCGCCATCTGAGCACGGGTCACATATTGGGCAGGACAGAACCGCGAACCGTCGCCGCAGCCCTCGGTGACCCCGAGCTCAGCCATGCGCTCGACATGCCCCGCCCGCCAGTCGGCCCCGTCCACATCACCGAACCTCGACCCCGACACCGCGGCCGGAGCCCTGCCGTCGAGGACGCGCACCACCCACACCGCCATCGTGACGCGATCAATCGGCAGATCGGGACAGAAACCGCCCCTGCTGCACTCGGTCCCGTCGAACACCCCGCCCTCGCGCAACGCCACCACCGGCACCGAGTAGTACACATCCTCGCCGACATCGGGATAGGCGCCGAGATTCGGCTCCAACCCACCGGACTGCGCTAGCACCGGACCCGCCCCCAACGACAAGCCAGCCGCAGCCATAACCGCAACAACAAACACGGCCATCGACCGCCGCACACCCACACCCCTCAAACCCGACAACAGCCCACCCGACACCCCACGACCATAACGCCACAACAGCAAGAGGCCAGGTACGCGGCCTCCCCGTGATCGCCAAACGGCACCGTGATCACCATGTACTACGGTGACCATCCGCCGCCGCACTCTCATGCGAGGTACGGCGACTACGAGGCGGTCATCGCCATCGACAGCCGCGCCGTGATCCGTGGCCGCCTTCCGCCACGAGCCAGCGGATTGGTGGTGGAGCGCCGCTCAATGCGGTCCGATCGCGGCCATGGCCGCTGCTCAGGCGCCGGCTGAGTCGATGGCCTCCCATACCCGGTCGGGCAGGACCGGCATGTCGATGTTGCGCACGCCGAGGTGGGCCAGCGCGTCGACGACCGCGTTCACGAAGGCCGCGGGCGAGCCGACCGTGGCCGACTCGCCGATGCCCTTGGCGCCGATCGGATGGTGCGGCGACGGTGTGACCGTCTCCAGCAGCTCGAAGCGGGGCGTCTCCCAGGCGGTGGGGATCAGGTAGTCCATGAAGTTGTACCCGATGCCGTCATGGCGGTGGCCGCCCCGCCCACCGGCGTGGACCGCGACGCGTACGTGCCCAGCCCGTAGGGGGTGTCGTCGGTCCGGTGGCCGTCTCGTACGGGAACTGGTCGGGCTGGATGAAGTTGCGCATCCTCATCTCGGCCGGGTCGATGCCCAGCTCGTAGGCCGCGGTCTGGATCAGCCGCTCGATCAGGTACGACGCCTCGGTGATCATGAACGAGCACCGGTACCACCCCGCCGGGCGCCTTGTTGGTGAAGGCGCCCCGGCACTTGATGTGGGCGGCGCCGAAGTCGTAGCTGCCGGTGCACACGCGGAACAGCCCGGCCCGGAAGCGGGTGGGCTGGGCGTCGGAGTAGAAGGCGCCCCTGGTCCGACAGCATGTCCACCCGCATGGCCTGGATGCGGCCGTCGTTGGTGAGGGCCTGCTCGCCGGTCATGTAGTAGTCCCGCCCGAACCCGGTGGAGATCAGGTTGCCGGTGCGGGTCTCCACCCACTTGACCGGCTGGCCGATCAGCAGGCTGGCCGCGGTGGCCACCACATAGCCCGGATAGATGGGCACCTTGTTGCCGAAGCCGCCGCCGATGTCGGGGCTGACGATGCGGATGTTCGTCGCGTCGCAAGGGTGTCATTCCCGCTCCTGTTCGCTTCGCTCACGGGCCGCTCGGGACACGGCCTCGCTAAGCGCCCGCTCCCAACCGGAGTCTGGCACCCGTTCACTCGGCCTCTCAAAGGTACGCTGACGGATGCGCGCCGCTGGATCCCCGAAGCCTCCGGGGCGGTTCGCGGCGCTTCACAACCGCCATTTCCGGTTGCTCTTCGTGGGCGGGTTGTTCACGTTCCTCACCATGCAGGTGGCCGGCATCGCCCGGGCCTGGCTGGCGTTCGAACTCACCGGCAGCAACACCGGCCTCGGGGGCGTGATGCTGGCCTTCGGATTCTGCAGCATCATCGCCATCCCCTACGGGGGTGTGATCTCCGACCGCTTCCCCCGGCGCACTGTGCTGCTGGTGGCGGGCGTCCTGCAGGCGGCCACCCCGATCTGCCTCGGCGTGGTGGTGGCCAGCGGCGCCGAGACGTACTGGATCCTGATCGCCGCCAGTGTGGTCCAGGGCGGGGTCATCTCGATCCTGGCGCCGGCCCGGCTCTCCTTCATCTCCGAGATCGTCGGCCGGGAGGCCATCACCAACGCCGTGTTTCTGTCGATGTCGACCGTTCAGTTGGCCCGGGTTGCCGGTCCGGCCGCGGCGGGCGCCTTGATCGGTGTGGCCTTCTTCGGCCTGGCCGGCGTCTTCTTCGCCGCCGGGGCGCTCGGGATCCTGAGCGTGGTCCTGTTGGTCGGCCTGCCCAGGGGAGCGCCGGCGAGCCACTCGGGTCGCAGCGCGCTGGGCGACATCGCCGACGGCTTGCGATTCGTCCGCTCCCGCCCGGACCTCGTGCACCTGCTCCTGGTGTCGTTCGGGGTGGTGCTGATCGGCTTCCCCCACATGGCGTTCCTGCCGGTGGTGGCCGAGCAGGTTCACAACAGCGGATCGACCGGCTTCGGCTTCCTCAACGCGGCCGCGGCGGTGGGCGCCGCGGTGGGCTCCATCTCGCTGGCGAACCTGGAGCGAAGGAGGCTGCGCCCGTTCCAGACTCGCAGCGGCCTGGCCTTCGGCGCCTCGCTGGCCGTGTTCGCGGTGATGCCCGGCTTCTACGCCGCGCTGGCGGTCATGGCAGTGGTGGGCGCCACGTCCAGCGTGTTCCAAGCGCTCAACAACTCCATGCTGCTCACATCGACGCCGGTCGAGTACCACGGACGGGTCCAGAGCCTGCTGATGCTCAGCTTCTCGGGTTTCGCCATAGCCGCCCTGCCCATCGGAATCGTGGCCGACGCCATCGGGATCCGCACGACCCTGGTAGTGCTCGGCGTGCTGGTGATCGCGGTGATGACGGTGGCCCGGATCGTCGAGCCGCGCCACATGCCCGAGGAGACAACACTATGAATAGACAAGAGGCCGAGCTTGCGAGGCCGTGGCCCGAGCGGCCCGTGAGCGAAGCGAACAAGAGCGGGAAGGGCGAGGCTGCACGGGAGGCGGCTGCACTTGCCCGCGCAACTACTGAAGGAGGAGGCAGCTATGGCCGGCGATACGGACAGCGATCATGCCGCGGGTTCGGCTTCCGCCGAGTCGGTGGTGCGCGCCTACTGGGAGAGAATCTGGCTCGAGCGGGACCTCGATGCGCTCGAAGACCTGATTACCGACCCTCTGGTGCGCCATACAGCCGAGGGCACGCAGTCGCTGACGCTCCGAGAGTTCCGTCACCGGCTTTCAGGCGCCTTCGAGATGGTCCGAGCCACCGACGTGATCATCGACGACATCACCGCCGACAGCTCTGCGGTTTGGATCCGGCTCACAATGCGGGGCGTGAGCCTGGCCACCGCGGCCCCGATGTCGCTGGCATGGCTGGCGCAGTACCGGGTCGAGGGCGGGCGCATCGCCGAGTTGTGGGCCCTGCACCAGCCCGGCATGGACTGGTCGGCGTAGAGGCCGAGCGAGAGGAGCGTGTCACCATGCGATTCTCGAGGACGTCGAGCGAGGCCGTGGCCCGAGCGGCCCGTGAGCGCAGCGAACAAGAGCGGGAAACCCAACATCGCACCGCGGCTCGCCTGCAACCTGTTCGGGCTCCCTCGTGATGACCGGCGGCCCGACCATCCGCCGCGTCGACGATCCCGCCGTGCCGTGGCAGCGGGTCAAGGCGCAGCGCAACGCCGACGGCACGGAGTCGTCGGTGTGGGAGAAGTGGTTCGCCTTCCGCGCCGCCCCGCCCTACCTCTCGCTCTATGCCCGCTACGACAGCGGCATGGTGGTGCGGCGCCACGGCCACCGCTCGCCCCACGTGGTGTTCGTGCTGGAGGGAGAGATCCTCGTGGGCGACGAACTCTGCCGGGCCGGCACCCACATCGAACTGCCCGAAGGCGCCCAGTTCGGGCCGCTCGTCGCCGGGGACGAGGGATGCACCCTGTTCGAGGTGATGCTGGGCGACCCCCGCAGCTGGAGCGACGACCCGGAAGCCTTCGCCGACGCGTGCTCGGCACGCGGAGTCACCCCGCTCCCCGACCCTGAGATCGACTTTCCCGAGTGGCTTGAGGACGAGCGCTCCCGCTGGCTCGATCCTGAGGGCGACACCCACGAGCCTCGGGGGTGAGCACCACCGAGTTGATCGTAGTCGGCGTCAACGCGTTCATGGTCGACTCCGTTCGGAACGCACGGTAGATGAGCACGACCGAGTTGATCGTCATCGGCGTGGCCTCTGGGCTGGCCATGCTGGCCAAGAGCGCCACCGGGCTCGGCTACCCGCTGATCGCCATCCCGATTGTGGCCGCCGTGGTCGGCGTGGAGACCGCGGTGGTGGTCGTGACCCTGCCCAATGCCGTGGCCAACCTCCTCGTCGGCTGGCGCACCCGCCATGCCCGCTCCGAGTCGCGCGATGTGCTCGTTCTGTCGGCGACGTCGGCCGTCGGTGCGGTGTTCGGTGCGTTCATACTGGTCTCCGCGCCCGAGAGGCCCCTCCTTCTCGTGCTGGCGGCCACGGTGCTGCTGTTCGTCATCAGGTCCCTGTGGTTCGAGGAGGTGACCGTGTCGCCCTCAGTAGGACGGCGGGCCTCGCCCCTCGTGGGCGCGGTGACGGGTTTGATGCAGGGCGCAGTCGGCGTGTCGGGACCCATCATCGGGTCGTGGCTGTACGCCTACCGTCTGCCCCGCGACGCCTACATCTTCTCGCTGGCGATGCTGTTCCTGCTGGCCGGCGCCGCCCAGATCACCACCTTGGCGTCGATCGGCGCCTACAGCGGTGACCGGCTGATCGCGGCCGCGGCAGGGCTCGGACCGGTACTGGCCGTCCTGCCCGCCGGGGAGTACCTCCGAGTCCGACTCTCGGGCGCGCAGTTCGACCGGGCCGTGCTGGTCCTGCTGGCCGCCTCAGGGGTGACCCTCGTGGTCCGGGCCCTCACCGGCTAGGCCGGCTGGGCGGCTCTCAGCCGCGGATGGGTGCCCAGCGCGATCCATACGAGGGCCGGCACGCGGCCCCGCGTCCCCCGGGCCACCTTGTCGCCGTGCCCGGCCACGTGCTCGTCGTGGCGACCGACCAGTAGAACGAGTCCCAGACGCCGCGGCGGCAGGGGACGGCGAAGCCGGGTTGTGGGCGCGCTCTCTATTCTTCGTACTGCGAGCCGTGGGTGCTCGCCCACAGGACGCCGTTCTCCGGCAAGCAGGTCGCTGCAGTCCAGCGGCTGCCCACGCCGTGTTCGTTGACTGCTCGCACCTCGTACTTGACCATGCCCATCCGGAACTCCCGGTCGACGTAGTGCGTGGTGTGCATTCCCTGAACGTCGATGATGTCGACGCGCTCGGGCAGGCCGAGGCTTCTGGCCCACATGGTGCGGCGTATCTGGAAGCCCGTGGGCGGAGAACTCCCCGGCCAAATTGACCACCGGAGCCAGAAATCCCCGCCCTCGGTCTTGTGCCAGACCAGTGACATATCGTAGCTGGGCGGCCCGGCGCCACCGGTGAATTTGCCGTCCCACTTCGCCCTCAGGTCGGGATGGTCCGTCACTATGGCCGTGGCCCTCATGCTCCACAGGCCCCGGTCCTCCTCGGTGTAGGGCACGACGCCGTAGGCGTAGGCAGAGGGTGTGTGCGGCAACTCGCCGGTGTACTCGGTCACGTCGGGCCCGACCGTGTCCAGGATCACGTCGACAGATCCTCCAACCTCATAGATGCGGTAGCCGTCGATGGCGGCGGTGTCGGGCACCGGATGCCACGCGATGGTGACCGAGTCCTTGGCGATCTCCTTGATGTACGTCACCCCGACGGTCCCGAACGTCGGGTTGGCCGAGACGTAGGCCGGGGAGCGGACCTCGCCCTCGCTGGTTTCGAGCTTCAGCCGGTAGTAGTAGTAGTAGTGAGGCTGCACCGTGCGGTCGCTATAGGCGGTGAAGGCAGTGTCCGAGCTGTGCATGTCGACCCAGGCGCCGCCGTCTCCCTCGTCGTTGCGCTGAAGGACGTAACGGCTCACGGCCACGTTCGCGCCCAGGTCGGGGAGGTCCCAGGTCAAACGGGTGTAATCGAGGGTGTGCTGGAACTCGATCGCGGTGAACCGGGCGTCGGCCTGATGGTCGACGGGCGGCGTGATGAGCTCCGGAGCGGCGTAGGTGGGCACGTCATAGCTCACCGTGGTGTCCGGCGACTCATCGGGATCATCCGGCGCCGGCAAGACTGTCAGAGTGCCCAGCATGTTGGCGGGCACACAGATGCCCGGTCTCCAATTCCCCCGGCCGCCCACCCATGAAGCCTCCTCCCGGTGGAAGTCTTCATCCAAACAGCGGTCATCGGTATTGACGAGCACCTCGCGGGCGTAGTACGTGCCGGCCTCCAGGGTGGTCGCGATCCACGCTGCGGCATTGCCCGTACGGTCGGTCCAGGAAGGGGCCCGGGCCAGCGTGCGCCCTTCGGAATCCTCCAGAGTCAAGAGCAGATCCCGGTCCCAACGAGTGTCTCTAGCGCCCAGGCGCACGCCTTGTCGCCGGTCCAGCTCGAAGGTGCGGTAAACCACAGGAGGCAGCCCAGCCGTCCGCCCGTGGTAGAGGCTCAGTGGCGTCGTGTCATACACGGCCCCGTTATTGGAAATGCGAAATCCTTTCGCCTCGCTGCGCAGCTCGGCCCAGGGGTCCAAGGCGTCGACGTCGTAGCTGAGGGTGTAGCCGGTGGATCCTTCCTCGTCCAGCCGAATCTCGATGCTGTAGGTCCCATAGGGCAGCCTCATCGAGTCCACCGTGACCGTGTCCGCGTCGCCGCTGGCCTCGTCGGCCAGCACCGTGCCCTCAGCGTCGGTGACCTTCACCCTGATCTCCGCGCTCAGCCCGGTGACCGTCACCGCCACGGTGTGCTCGTCGTAGGCGTCCTCCAAGACCAGCGCATAATCGTCGGCGACGTCGCCAGCAGACGAGTCCAAGGTGCCGGTCACCGTGGTCGTGTCTCCGTCGCTGGCGCCCTGGAGTGCGAACTCGGCGCCCTGGAGTGCGAACTCCGGCTCCGGGCGGAGCTCCGCGGGGCCGTTCAGGAACGTGGCCCCGGCGCCGAAACTGTCCCGGTCTCGCAGCGCCAGCATCAGCGGCTGCTCCGATTGCCCGGCCGGCGCCGCCGGCGTGGTGGCCTCGCCGGCCGGGCTTGCCAGGGTCTCCTCGCCGACGGTCAGGCGCACCTGGTAGGCGTAGGTGGCCTCCGGCAACACGTCGGCGTCCTCGTAGCTGTACGCCGTGACGTCCCGCTGCCAGCCCACCGTGGCGACCACCAGCCCGTCGCGCAACAGCTCCATGGCATCCACCGTCACAGCAGCGGGCTGGGTCGGCACCAGCCACGCCACCTGCACACGGTCATGGCCGGCCGCCAGCACGGGCCTGCTCGGCGGAACCGGCGCTGAGTCCTCACCCGCCTCGGTCACGGTGACGCTCACCGCAGCCGTCGCCGTGCCGCCGTTGCCGTCGTCGGCCTGCACCGTCAACGAATAGGACGCCGTAGTCCCATAATCCAGCGCGCCCGCCGTGGCAACAGCCCCAGTACTGCCGTCGACGGCGAACTTGCCGTCACCGTTGCCCGCCGTGAAGCTGTAAGCCACAGCATCGTCGTCGGCGTCGGTCGCCGACACACTGCCCACCGCAGCGCCGCTCGCCGCGTCCTCGACCACCGAGAAACTGTACGATGCGCTGCCGAACGACGGCGCCGAGTTCTCATCCACATCGGTCACGGTGACATTCACCGCAGCCGTCGCCGTGCCGCCGTTGCCGTCGTCGGCCTGCACCGTCAACGAATAGGACGCCGTAGTCCCATAATCCAGCGCGCCCGCCGTGGCAACAGCCCCAGTACTGCCGTCGACGGCGAACTTGCCGTCACCGTTGCCCGCCGTGAAGCTGTAAGCCACAGCATCGTCGTCGGCGTCGGTGGCCGACACACTGCCCACCGCAGCGCCGCTCGCCGCGTCCTCAGCCACCGAGAAACTGTACGCCGTACTGCCGAAGGCCGGCGCGCGGTTGGCCTGCGTTATCGTGAACGACACCTCCAGGGTCCCGAGCAGGTCGCCGCCCAGCCCACTGCCCGAGTATGCGGTGGCCCTCAGGGTGTAGCTGCCGACCGGCAGCGAGGAGCCGTCCATGTAGTTGACTCCGCCGCTGTAGTGGTCGCCCCACAGCGAGTACGGCGCCAGGTTCTCCGTCCGAGAAACCGTCTCGGCCCCGCTCAGCGCCAAGCTCACACTGCCCACCGCCTCGCCGCCCGCCAAATCGGCGCGGATCCCGTAGCTGCCACCATCGGGATCGGCCAACTCCACGCTCGCCCCGCCGCTGAGCGCCGCCAGCACCGACTGATCAGAGGCGTCCACCAGCGTGAACCCCGCCAACGGCCCCGCACCACCGCCATCCTCGGCTTCGGCCCCCGTGACCGTGAACGACACCTCCAGGGTCCCCAACTGGTCCCCGCCCAACCCACTGTCCGAATACGCGGTGGCCGTCACCGTGTACACGCCCGCAGGCAGGGCCGCGCCGTGAAGCTTCCTCACCCCGCCGTCGCGGCGATCCCCGTACAGCGAGTACGGCGCCAGGTTCTCCGTCCGAGAAACCGACTTGGCCCCGCTCAGCGCCAAGCTCACACTGCCCACCGCCTCGCCGCCCGCCAAATCGGCGCGGATCCCGTAGCTGCCACCATCGGGATCGGCCAACTCCACACTCACCCCGCCGCTGAGCGCCGCCAGCACCGACTGATCCGAGGCGTCCACCAGCGAGAACCCCGCCAACGGCCCCGCACCACCGCCACCCTGGGCCAACGCCGACGACGGGTAGACCAAAGCGGCAACCACCGCAACCAGCAGCAGACAAGCCCAAGACGTCCGCACCCCCCGCGTCCTGTCGCCGGCAGAACGGTGCTCCGGATGCCTGTGCTCAATCTCCACTGCGGCTGCCCTCCTGTGCACGGCGCTCCGCCGAACGCCCGTTCCCTCAGCACGACAACACCCCAAATATACGAACACCCGCACACCCGAGACAGCCGTGCCGAGATGAACATACCACATCGTGCATACCGTGTGCGCACTGAGCGGCGCGGCCCCGGTCGACCCCGTGCACCTCACCAATCCCGGCACCACCCACGCCGGCACCGACCAGAGCGCCCCACAGCCCAGCCGGCCGAACCCTGCTCCGCCTAGTGGTCCGTCGCTGAATTGGTCGGGGCGTCTGTAGCCATTTCAAGCTGGGGCTAGAGCCCTCCGCGCTGCCCTAGCCATTTCGACGACATACCACTAGGCTACGACTCCGAGCGACGGTCAGCCGTGCGTCGCCCGGGAAGACGCCATTGAAGTCCGCGGCGCTCCCTCCCTTCCTCGGGCCGGCCCAGACCGGGATACCGGGACCGCACCTCGGACACCTCTCCTCCGTACAGCCGGTCCCGCCTCGGCCGGCCGCTCCACACCGTCACCTGCGGGAAGGCGATGGTGATGGAGGCGGCTGCGAACGCCTGGTGGATGGCCAGCAGCAGATCGTGGCGGGCGGCATCTGCAGCAGTCCGCCGGGGAAGTACATGAGCAGCACCAGCAGGCCGATACTGCTGGTCAGCAGCCGCACGAGGTCGTCGAGCTGCTCGGGAATGACCTGGGGGATTCCCCGGACCCACAGGGCCCCTAGGATGGGGCCGGCCACCGAGCCGAGGCCGCCGATGATGGCGGTGGCCACCACCACGATCGACTCGCCGGCTCGGAACAGCGTGTCGGGCTGAAGCGAGGGCACCAGGGTCACGAGCAGCCCGCCCGAGTAGGCCGCGATGCCCCCGGCAACACCGAAGGCGGCCAGCTTCATGCGGGTGGGCGACACGGTGGACGCCGCGGCCATCTCCTCGTTGTCGCGCACCGCGATCCACGACCGCCCGATACCGGTGCGACGCAGCCGGGCGACCACTGCGGCCGCCACCGCCAGCGACACCAGGCACAGGAAGTAATAGTTCTTGCGCGAAGCGTCGAAGTCAATGTGGATCGGGCCGAGATCGAGCACCGGCTTCTCGGCCGGCCGAGGGAAGCTCGTGCCCCCCGTGAAGAAGTCCTGCAGGAACAGCCACGTCGCTGAGGCCACCGCGAACGCCAGGGTGGTGACGGCCAGGAACAGGCCCCGCACCCGCAACCGCCGACGGCCTCACTGTGTGGATCCGGCTCACACTGCGAGGGGTGAGCCTGGCCACTGCGGCACCGATGTCGCTGGCCTGGCTGGGGCAATACCGGGTCGAGGGCGGGCGCATAGCCGAACTGTGGGCCCTTCACCAGCCGGGCGCGGACTGGTCGGCACAATGAGCGGCGGCCCCACCATCCGGCGCCTCGATGACCCCGACGTGCCGTGGCAGCGGGTCAAGGCGCAGCGCAACGCCGACGGCACCGAGTCGTCGGTGTGGGAGAAGTGGTTCGCATTCCGGTCCGACCCGCCCTACCTGTCGCTCTATGCCCGCTACGACGGTGGCATGGTCGTGCGGCGCCACGGCCACCGCTCCCCGCACGTCGTGTTCGTGCTGGAGGGCGAGATCCTCGTGGGCGACGAGCTCTGCCGGGCCGGCACCCACATCGAACTGCCCGGAGGCGCCCAGTTCGGGCCGCTAATCGCCGGGGACGCGGGATGCACCCTCTTCGAGGTGATGATGGGCGACCCCCGCAACTGGAGCGACGACCCGGACGCCTTCGCCGACGCGTGCTCGGCACGCGGGGTCACCCCGCTCCCCGACCCTGAGATCGACTTCCCGGACTGGCTCGCCGACGAGCGCTCCCGCTGGCTCGACTCTGACAGGTGAGCACCGCGGAGTTGATCGTGGTCGGCGTCAATGCGTTCCCGGGTCGGCTCCGCTCGGAGCGCACCGTAGATGAGCACAACTGAGCTGATAATCGTCGGCGTGGCCTCCGCGCTGGCCATGCTGGCCAAGAGCGCCACCGGGCTCGGCTACCCGCTGATCGCCATCCCGATCGTGGCCGCAGTGGTGGGGGTGGAGACCGCGGTCGTGGTCGTGACCCTGCCCAACGCCGTGGCCAACCTCCTCGTCGGCTGGCGCACCCGCCACGCCCGCTCCGAATCCCGCGATGTGGTCGTCCTGTCGGCGACATCGGCTGTGGGTGCGGTGTTCGGCGCGTTCATTCTGGTCTCCGCGCCCGAGAGGCCCCTGCTTCTCGTGCTGGCGGCCACGGTGCTGCTGTTCGTGGTCAGGTCCCTGTGGTTCGAGGAGGTGACTGTGTCGCCGTCGGTGGGACGGCGAGCCTCGCCCTTCGTGGGCGCGGTGACGGGATTGATGCAGGGCGCTGTCGGCGTGTCGGGTCCCATCATCGGGTCGTGGCTGTACGCCTACCGGCTGCCCCGCGACGCCTACATCTTCTCGCTGGCGGTGCTGTTCCTGCTGGCCGGCGCCGCCCAGATCACCACCTTGGCGTCGATCGGCGCCTACAGCAGCGACCGCCTGGTGGCGGCCGCGGTGGGACTCGGGCCGGTACTGGCCGTCCTGCCCGCCGGGGAGTACCTCCGAGCCAGATTGTCGGGTCCCCAGTTCGACCGGGCCGTACTGTTGCTGCTCGCGGCTTCCGGGGTGACCCTCGTGGTCCGGGCCTTCACCGGCTAGCTGACGGTGACCTGCAATGTCACAATTTCCGTAAGATCTGTACTAAATGGCTGATTGTCAATCTCGCACACCGGCTCTATGGTGTAATTCCAAGTGCCGATTGGTACCGAGTTCTCCGTGAAGCGGATGGTGTTGATGCTGTCCACCGTGTGCACGATGTGGGCCCTGGAGATCTCATAGCGCAGGTCACCCCTGCTGCAATCCCGTATCATCTTCCCTAGATCGGCGGGGATCGACCACCGCAGAGTCACGGTTCCGCTCCCCCCGTGGGCCCTGAAATTGCGGACGGGATTGAGGGTGGGGCCGGCGTCATGATCGTGCACGATCCGCAGGTTGACCTGCTGGCCCTCGGTCCAGTTGATGCCGGTGTCCAGGAACTCCCTGCCTCGCCTGTCAGGTACGAGTGTTGTCACAGTTTTTGTTGTGTCGATCCTTTGGGGGATTCTTGCCGACCAGAAGGGGAGCGCCTCATTGCCGACGTGCAGAACCAGCTGGATTGTGTTGTCGGCCAGGTCCTTGTCGAGGTAGAGGAAGATCCTCCTGTCGAGGACGTCGACGCGGTCGCCGTTGTCGTCGGTGTAGAAGCCGGTCACGGCCGCGGTGTAGAGGCTCCTGATCGTATAGGTGGTGCCGTCGTAGGTGAAGGTGTTGTCGCTCAGGACGTTGCTGTTGCGACAATCGGAACTGGACAGCCGATGACCGTTGTCGAAGCATCCCAGCTGGCCGCTGCGCGCGACTGTCAGGGTGGCCGACCACAGTTCCGTCTGCCGCGACTGCGGGAGAATCGGCCTGTCATCCTCCTGGTCGGGGTCGCTGGGCGTCGTCACCTGGTGGGTGTCCGAGCCTTCGCCGGCGCCCGAGCCGTTGATGGCCTTGACCTGGTACTCGTAGGCGGTCTCGGCCGACACGGAGTTGTCGGTGTACTGCGTGTCGGTGCTGCCGGTGTCCTCGACCAGCACGGCCATCTCTTGGGGCAAGTCCGCGTCGACTTCGCGGCGCAGCACCTGGTAGCCGGTGACGGTGTCGTCGTCGGGGGCCTGCCACAGCAGCTGCACCGAATCGTGGGAGGCCGCCGCCAGCAGCGCATGGGGCGCGCCCGGAGGCGCCGGCGGGAACTCCGGCTGGCGCGGCTCCACGGGCGCGGGCGCCGCTGCCAGCCCGAAGCGCAGGTAGTAGCCCGTGGCGCCGTCCTCGGCGGCCTCGACCTTGATGTAGTAGGTGCCGGCGTCGATGGTTGCCTTGAGCCACTCGATGGTCTGGTCCTTGCTGGGATCGATCGGCGGACCCGACTGCGCGACGGTGTTGCCGTCGGAGTCCTCCAGCCAGGAGTCCAGGTCGATGGTCTGGTCGCGCACCCCGAGGCCCAGCGTGTAGCGGCCGGCGGTGCTGAAGGTGTAGTAGTCCACCCCGTCGCCGGCTGCGCGGTCCAGGGACTTGTCGTAGAAGAACTGCCGCCCCCTGTCGGGCGACTGCTCGCCCAGCGACACCGCGCCCTCGCGGGTGCCGTCGGGATCCTCGACCACCTCCGGCGCCGAGTCGGCCTTCGTGATCGTGAACGAGACCTCCATGGCGCCCAACCGGTCGCCGCCCAGACTCCTGCCCGCGTAGGCGGCAGCCGTCAACGTGTAGGCGCCCGCGGGCAGAGCCTCGCCGTTCAGCCTCCTCGCCCCGCCGTCGCGGTGATCCCCGTACAGCGAGTACGGCACCAGGTTCTCCGTCCGGGAAACCGTCTTGGCCCCGCTCAGCGCCAGGCTCACGCTGCCGACCGTCTCGCCGCCGGCCAGGTCGGCGCGGATCCCGTAGCTGCCGCCGTCCGGGTCGGCCAGTTCCACGCTCGCCCCGTCGCTGAGCGTGGCCAGCACACTCTGGTCGGAGGCGTCCACCAGGGTGAACCCGGCTAGCGGTCCCGCATCACCGACGTCCTGGGCCAGCGCCGGCAGCGGGGGGACCAGCGCGGCGACCAACGCAGCCAGCAGGAGACAGGCGGAAGACGTCCACCCCCCCCCCCGTTGCCTTGCTGCCGGCAGGACGGTACTCCGAATGTGTGCGCTCAATCCTCACTGTGGCTGCCCTTCTGTGCGAGGCACTCTGCCGAACGCCAGTTCCCTCAGCACGGCAACTCGCAAACATACAGGTATCCGCATATCCAGAATGGCCGTGCCGAGGCGAACATATCACATCCGCACTGAGCGGTGCAATCGCCGTCGAACCTCGTGCGCCTCACCCACCTCGGCGCCAGCCAGAGCACCCGTAGCCCGGCCGGCTGAGCCCTGCTCCGGCCGAGGCTACGACTCCGAGCGGCGGTCAGCCGTGCGTCGCCCGGGAAGGCGCCACTGCGGTCCGCGGCGCTCCCTCCCCTCCTCGGGCTGGTCCAAGCCGGGATAGGGCGTACGCACCTCGGACACCTCGCCGCCGTACAGCCGGTCGGGCCTCGGCTGGCCGCTCCACACCGTCACCTGCGGGAAGGCGATGGTGATGGAGGAGGCTGCGAACGCCTGGTGGATGGCCAGCAGCAGATCGTGGCGGGCGGCCAACTCGGAGGGGACGTCGCTGGCATGCCAGTAGAGCACGTTGAGCCCGATGCTGGAGTCACCGAAACCGTCGAGGTTCACCGCGGGCTCAGGGTCCGCCAGCACCCTGGGCACACGGTCTAGAGCCTCGTAGATGGCGTCGGTCGCCTCCTGCAAGTCGGTGTCGTAGGCCACACCCACGGCCAGCGAACTGCGCCTGACCTCTTCCCGGGTGAGGTTGACGATGGTGGCCGCGGCCACGTTGGCGTTGGGGATGCGGATGTGGGTGCCGTCGAGGCCGCGTATCTGAGTGGTGCGGGAGTCGATGTCCACCACGACGCCCAGGCGCCCGTCAAGCTCGACGGTGTCGCCCACCGTGTAGGGCCGGCGGGCCTGCAGGATCAGCGACGAGACGAAGTTGCCGACCACCCCCTGGAGGGCCAGCGCGAGAACCAGACCGCCGAGCCCTAGCGCGCCGAGCAGCGGGCCCACCCGCACCCCGAGCACGGTCAGCGCGTAAGACAGACCGATGACGAACACGGCGTAGCCCAGGAAGCGCGACGTCAGGATGGCCGCGAAGCCGTGCCCGATGCCGCGGGACACAGTTCGGCGCAGGATCTTCGACACCGATATCGCCAGCACCACGGTGCCGACCAGCACGATCCCGGCCTTGATCCAGTCGCCGCTCGTCAACTCGTCGTGGAGCAGCGCCTCGCTGTCGGCTTGCGCCAGCACGCCGGAGAACTGCGTCATCAAGGCCAAGTCTGTCATGCACGCCCGCTGCGGTCCTTGACGGAACCTGCCGGGGGTGGCGGCTGCACCGCCCCCTAGCACGGCTCGCGTCTAGGGAGCGGCGGGCGGTCCCTAGCGCCCGGAGGGCCCGGAGCGGCCTATGGCCTGGTCGGACGTGCCGAGGTAGCTGGCGATCACCAGCGGGTCCCGGCGGACCTGATCGGGGGATCCCTCGGCGATCACCGCGCCCGCCTCCAGGCAGTAGACGCGGTCACTGATCCCCATCACCAGCGGCATGTCGTGCTCGATGACGATCACCGAGGCACCCAACTCGGCCTGCACCTGCTTGATGAGCGGGCCAAACGCCTCGGCCTCGCGCTGGGCCACCCCGCCTGTCGGCTCGTCCAGCAGGAGCACGCGGGCGTTGACTGCCATCAGACTGGAGAGTTCCACGATGCGGCGGGTGCCGGTCGACAGCGTGGCCACGAAGTGATCCGCGTAGCGGGTCAGGCCCATGTAGTCGATGATCTCGTCGGCCTCGGCCCGCTTGGTCCTCTCCTGGCCGGGTGACGGCGGCAGCCCGGCCATCGACGCCACCAGGCGCGAGTGCGACCGAGCCTCGAGGGCGACCATCAGCGACTCGCGCACCGTGAGGCCCGGATAGATGCGGGCGCCCTGGAAGCCCCGGCCCAAGCCGCGGGCGTGGCGGGCCGGCGACCGCCGGGCAGTTACGTCCGTTCCGAGCACAAGGACTCGCCCCTCAGCGGGAACGAAGCCGCTGATGGCGTTGAGCAGGGTGGACTTGCCCGCGCCGTTGGTCCCGATCAGGCCCACCAGCTCGCCGTGGTCGACATGCACCGAGACATGGTCGACCGCGGTGTTGCCGCCGAAGCGCACCGACACGTCCCTGGTCTGGAGCGCCGGCCCCGGTCCGGTCGCAGCCGGAGCGGGGCCCCTCATCACCGGCGAACGGGGCCTGCCCGGCTCCGGCTCCTCCGGGGCTTCGTCGACGGGCGAGGGCGCCGCGCCGGCCGCAGCCTCCCGTTCCCCCATCTTGCGGTCGGCGCGCTCGAGCAGCTTGTCCCGGATGCTGTAGAGGATCTGAAGCAGGCCGCCGGGGAAGTACATGAGCAGCACCAGCAGGCCGATGCTGCTGGTCAGCAGCCGCACGAGGTCGTCGAGCTCCTCGGGAATGACCTGGGGGATTCCCCGGACCCACAGGGCCCCTAGGATGGGGCCGGCCACCGAGCCGAGGCCGCCGATGATGGCGGTGGCCACCACCACGATCGATTCGCCGGCTCGGAACAGCGTGTCGGGCTGAAGCGAGGGCACCAGGGTCACGAGCAGTCCGCCGGAGAAGGCCGCGATGCCTCCGGCCACGCCGAAGGCCGTCAGCTTCATCCGGGTCGGCGACACGGTGGACGCCGCGGCCATCTCCTCGTTGTCGCGCACCGCGATCCACGACCGCCCGATACCGGTGCGACGCAGCCGGGCGACCACTGCGGCCGCCACCGCCAGCGAGGCCAGGCACAGGAAGTAGTAGTTCTTGCGCGAGGCCGCGAAGTCCACATGGATCGGGCCGACGTCGAGGACCGGCTTGTCGGCCGGCCGGGGGAAGGTCGTGCCCCCGGTGAAGAAGTCCTGCAAGAACAACCAGGTCGCCGAGGCCACCGCGAACGCGAGGGTGGTCACGGCCAGGAACAGGCCCCGCACCCGGAGCGCGGGCAGCCCGACGATCACTGCGACCAGGACTCCCACCGCGGTGGCCACCGCCATGGCCAGCGCCCACGGCAGGTCCAGCGACAGGTCGAACAGGTCGAAGGGCACGGGGATGTCATTGCCCTGGGTCAACCCGAGAACGGTCAGCCCCCCGAGACCGACGAAGGCGAACTGGCCGAGAGACAGCTGTCCGGCCCAGCCGGTCAGCACGGTCATCGACAGCACCACCATGGCGAACAGCACGATGCTGGTCCAGGTGAACAGCGAGCTGTTGGTGGAGAGGGTCAGGCCCAGAAGGGCGAAGAACCCGAAGAGGGCCACGAACCCCAGAGTGTTCAGACGGCGGACCCACCACAGCGACTCCAGGCGGCTCGGGATGGCCCGCACCCGGGGAGCGAGCGACCAGGATTCCTGCTCGCCGGTGCTGCGTATCACCAGCAGAACCACCACCAGCACGGCCAGGAACAGGTACACGTCCACCACCGAGCGGTTGGCCGAGTCCACGTTGCTGCGGATGAGCGCCTCGACCACGCCGACTGTCACCCCGCCGGCCAGCGTTCCGGGAAGCGAGCGCATGCGGGCCAGCAACGACACCACCAGCACCCGCAGCAGCAGCGGCTCGGCAATGGCCGCGGTCCCGGCCTGGGCCGAGTTGATGCCCTGCAAGGGCGCCAGGAAGATGGCGGTGGCCGCCGCGAACGCCCCCGAGATGGTCCACACGATCGTCGAGGTCCGGCGGGGCGAAGTGCCGTACACCCGAGCGGTGTCGGCATTGGAGGCCGAGGCGCGGACGGCCAGCCCGAAGCGGGTGCGCGAGATGAACCAGGCCAGAGCGGCGATCAGCACCGGGACCACGGCCAGCACCACCAATTCGCGGGCCTGGAGGCGGAGATGGTCGGTAGGCGTCCATGTCGCCTTGAACGGCGCCGGGATCGGACCCGGTGCGACCACGCTCGGAAGGTTGAACTTGGCGAAGAGCACTATCTGGCCCACGCCGATGGTGGCGATCAGCACTACGAGGCGGGGCGACGCGAAGAGCCGCCTGATCACGATCAACTCGATGGCCATGCCGATGGCCGCGCAGGCCGCCAGGGCGAGCACGAACGACAGCCACCAGTTCAAGCCGTACTGGGCCAGCAGCAGCACGAACAGAGCCACGCCGAACGCTCCGACCTCGCCGTGGGCGAAGTTGAGCACGCCGGTGGAGCGGTAGATCAGCACGAACCCGGCCGCGAAGGCCGCGTAGGTGAGGCCCGTCACCAGGCCCAGCATCAGCGATTGCTGGCCGGCCGTGATGCCGAGGAACTCGATCACGAGCCCTCAGTCCCCGGCCTCTTGCGGCCACTGAGGCCGGGCGCGGTCATCCGCCCTCGCCTCCCAGGAACACCGCCCGGGCCAGATCGTCGCGCTCGGCCAGCTCCTGGGCCGAGCCCTCGAACCGGATCCGGCCCTTCTCCATGAAGATGGCCCGGTCGGCGAAGGCCAGGGCGACATTGAGCGACTGTTCGACGATGACCATCGTCTGCCCCGCCTCGCGCAGACTCTCCACCACCCCGAGGAGCTCCTGCACCACGACCGGAGCGAGCCCCAGGCTGAGTTCGTCGATGAGCAGCACCTCGGGCTCGTGCATCAGGGCCATGGCCAGCGCCAGCATCTGCTGCTGCCCGCCCGACAGGTCGCGGGCCGCGAGGCTGGTGCGCTCGGCCAGAGCCGGGAACAGGCTCAACGCCCGCTCGGCCCGGGCCGCGGCCTCGGCGTCGCTCAGAGGAGACGCCAGCACCGAGGCTATGAGGTTGTCGGCGACCGAGAGTTCGTCGAAGACCCCCTCCCCTCCTCTGAGCTGCACCAGCCCGGCGGCGAAACGGTCCTCGGCCTCTGCGTAGGTGATGGTGCGGCCCCCGAGCCTCACTACGCCCCGATCGGGGATGCCGAGCCCGCTGACGGCCCGCAGCAGGGTGGACTTGCCTGCACCGTTGGTGCCCAGCAGCGCCAGCACCTCGCCCCGGGCCACCTCGAAGGACACGTCGAACAGCACCTGCACGCTGCCGTAGGCGAAGTCGAGGTTGTGAACCTGAAGGGCGGGCACGGAGGCAGGATCGGCCGCGGCTCGCTGCTGCTCCTCCCGCTCCTCGAGCAGCTCCTCGACCGACCGCGAGATGTCGACGCGGATGAAGCGGCTGCCGTAGGCGATCAGGGCGCCGCCGATCAGCGCGGCCGGTGGAGCGGCCACCAGCATGGCGGTGCGCTCGTTGTAGGCGTCGGAGAGCTGGCCCACGATCAAGCCGCCGAAGAAGCCGCCCATCAGGAATATGAACACCGGCAGCAGGGCGAAGGCCTGGGCCCGGATGCGATAGGGCGACACCGCCGCGATCACCGAGGGAGCCGCCACGAACGCCATCGAGATCAGGGTCTGCGCCAAGGCCATCAGCGCGACCAGCCCGCCGAGGATCCTTATGGGGAGGGCCACCGCGTAGATCACGCCGGTCGCCATCACGAGCACGCCCGCCAGACGCATCATGGCGGCCGGGTCGCGACGGAACCCCCGGTCGAACAGCCGTCCGGCCACGGGCAGGCCGATCAGGGCGGCCACCCAGATGAGGGACTCGACAACGCCCCGCTCGAAGGGCCCCATGGCGTACTTGTCCTCGAGCAGGAGGTTGAACTGGATGGGGACGGCGATGAGGGCGAAGCCGAGGACGCCCACCCCGCTGGACAGGAAGTAGAAGGTCTTGATCTTGCGGAGTCGGGCGAAGGCGGTGCCGATCGACACCGGCAGCTCCTCGACCTGGACCCGTTCGTCACCGAAGACCGCCTCCTTCTCGAAACGGCCTCTGGGTGGCTCGCGCAGCACCAGGGCCGACACGATGGCGGCCACCACCGGACCGACCGCGACGGCGAAGAAGGCGGCTCGCCAGGGCTCGTCTCCTCCCACCAGCGCAGCAATGCCCCCGATCATCAGAGGGCCCAGGAGCTGGCCGGCGGGCCGGCCGAGACCCTCCAGCGCGAAGATCCGGCTCCGAGCCGGGATCGGGTAGGTGTCCACCAGCAGCGAGTTCGACACCGGAATGCGGTAGGCCTGGCCGAATCCGGTACCCGCGTTGGTGAGGAACAGCTGGAAGGGGTTGACGATCAGGCCGCTCAGGAACGCGGTCACACCCCAGAAGGCCGACGCCACCGGAACGATGGCCACCCGCTTCACCCGGTCGGCGAGGGCGGCCATGGGAACCGCGCCCAGCACCAGGGTCACGCCGCCGAAGCCGAGTATCCCGAACAGCACGGTGTCGCTGATGTTGAGCGAGTCCTGTATGTCGGGGGCGAGCACCCGGACGGCTCGGGGCATCTCGTCCATGAAGGCCAGCAGGAACATGATGAGCACGGTGGCCCTGCCGCCGGCCCTCAAACCCTCGCGCAGGGTCATGGGCTCGTCGCCCACACCCGGCAGCAGGTCGTCGGGAAGGACGGTCACGGCGTCGCGCTCGGCCTGCTCGGCCCGGCGCCTGGCCTCCTCTTCGAGGATCGCCCCCGCCAGATCGGCGACCGACGGCTCGGGTCCGGTCATCTCGGGCGAGTCGTCTGCCATTCTCTCCCTCGGGGACGCTCCGACCGACCGCAGCGGTGCGGTCGGTGCGGAGACAGTAGTCGCGGCGGGATGGAGGGAGGCGATGGCGGCAACCACGCAGGCGACGGCATGGCGTGTGACCACTGTGAGCGAGCCGACTTGTGCGCACAAACGGCGTGGGAGAGACTTGGCTCCCCGACCCCATCCGGCGTCGACTTGGAGGACGAAAGAGCCCATGACCAGACGCTTGCGCCTTGCGCTCGCCCTCGTTGCCTGCGCCGCACTCGTGGCTGCAGCCTGCGGTGGCGAGGTGACGGAATCCGCTGACGACGGCGCGGTGGCGCCCACCGCACAGGCGCCCGAAACGGAGCCGGAGGCCACCGAGCCGGACACGACCCGGCCCGACGAAGAACCCGACACAGAACCGGCCGCGGCCGAACCTGACGGGGAGACCGGCACCGGCGCCACAGAACCGGCTGCCGTCGAACCCGAAGAGACCGGCACAGGCGCCGAACCGGCCGCCGCGGGAGCCGACGGAGAGACCGAGGGTCCGCCGCCGAACATCTACGACGACCCCCGGGACGGGATATTCGACGAGTTCCAGGCCGCGTTCGACCGGGGCGACAACCCCTTCACCCAGCTCGACGCCTTCTGCCACACCCACGACCCGGCCCCGGACAGAGTGGCAACCGACCCGGGCGTCGGGGCCGACTCGATCTCATTGGTGCACCTGCGGTCGAAGCTGGAGGACTTCGCCGCGATCGGGTTCGCCGTTCCGGTGGGCAACGTGGCCGAGATGTTCGACACCTTCACCGCTGTGGTCAACGAGCAGTGCGGCGGAGTGAGGGGCCGCATGATCGAGTTGCACACCATCGAGCTGGAAGTCCTCGGCGCCACTGTCGACGAAGACCGCAACGCGGCCTGCATCCAAGCCATCGAGGACCACAAGGGCGTGATCCTGCTCAACTCCAGCGGATTCCAGGGCTCGGCCAACCTGTGCATCGTCGAGGAGAACCAGACCGCGTTCATCTCCACCCAGGGCCAGAGCGAGGAGTTCATGCTCCGGGGCGAGGACCGGCTCATCTCGATTTCACCGACGCTGGAGGAGAGCGTGCGCTGGCTCGCGGCCGACTTGGCGAACCGCGGTCAGCTCGACGGCAAGACGATCGGCGTCGCCGCGCCCGACACTCCCGGCCAGTTCGAGGCGGTGGAGGCCGGCCTCGTCGAGACGCTGCGGTCCAAGGGCATCGACGTAGCCGTCTTCGATGTGATCGGCTGCGGGGGCGGCACCGCATGCACGAAGGGCGTGGTGGAGTCCGTGCAACGGATGCGGGCTGCAGGCGTCGACGTCTTCTTCAACGTCCTCAACGTCGTCTCCTCCCCCGGCTACATCCTCGAGATGGCCAACCAGGGATTCGAGCCCGGCGACGTGCAGTTCTACGCCTCGGACTTCAATGCCCAGGCGGGCGAACTGGTGGCGTCCAAGACGGTGGTGTTCGGGGGCGAGACGGCCGGCAACCTCTACAACGGCGCGCTGATCATCGACGATGCCGACACCGGCGCCTACCGGCTGGAGGACTACGAGCCGCGACCGTTCAACGAGATGTGCAACGACACCTACGGGGCCAACAGTCCATCGGGGGCCAACCACGAGAACGCCGACCGGTTGTCCGGCTCGGGCTCATCGGCCTACGGGATGGTGGCCACGGTCTGCAACATCATGCGCACCGCCCTGCGGGCCATCTATGCGGCGGGCGACAACCCGACGCGGGCCGACATCTACGCGGCGCTGGCCAATCTGGGCCCGATCGACTCCAACGAGATGCTGCCGTTCACGATACGACCCGGCAAGACGCAGGCGCCCGACGCCATCCACACGATGCGCTTCGAGTATCCCTGCACCAAGCCCGCCCCCTTCGGTGAGGAGAACATCTGCATCTACCCGATCGACGAGTACCGCCCCGCCCCGCGCTAGCGGGGGGACGATCAGGGCCGGCTCATGGAACGATGTCGATGAGTTCGGTCAGGGGTACGTTCTCGCCGTTGCCGACGTCGGGATCGAAGGTCGTGAGCCGGTACAGGTCGCGGGCGCCGGGCTTGGTGGGCGACAGCGAGTTCGCGGGAGCACCCGGCAGAACGAAGTCGGTCAGCGTGTAGGCCGCCTGCTCGAACGTCTCCGGCGTGAGATCCGGACCGGCCGCGGCCGCGATCTGCGCGAACAGCGACAGATGGCCGCAGTAGCGGCGGACCGGGTTGAACCAGTTCTCGTCGTCGTCGGCCAGTTCTGCTGTGGGCCGCAAGTCGGCCCCGATGCCGGCGGCGTTGACCGCCCGCACGCAGTCCTGGAACACATCGTCGTTCCAGATGTCGAGTTCGGAGGGGCCGTCGGAGGCGATCGCGCCCCGAGCCCACTCGTGGTCGAAGGTCTCTCCGAGATTGTTGAGCCCGGCCGCGTTGTTGCTCCAGATGGTCACCGAATCGAGCAGCCCGTTCAAGCCCAAGCCCCGGATGGTGGCGGCCGGGTTGCCGTTGATCATCACGGTGTCGGCCCCGTCGGCCCTGATCCGCTCGGAAATGACCTGCATCAACTGGTCCTGAGCAGCGGTGTCGCCGTCATTGGCGTCGAGGACAGCGTTGCCCACCACCTCGATCCCTCGCTCACCGAGCCCCTCGAGCACCAACGGCTCGTCGCCTGTCGAGGCCTGGTGAGACACCACGAACACCCTGGCCCCGTCGGCTCTGCCGGTCTGGACCAGCAGGTCGAGGAGGTTGGACGTGTGATCCTCGGTGCTGGGATCCACGTTGAACCACGGAGCGGTGGCCTGGGCCAACTCGTCGGGGGTCTGCTCGCCACCCACGAGCGGAGTGTTGTTGGTGCCGGCGAAACAGGGGTCGGCCGTGCCGGCCAGCGGACCGACGAATCCGAGCACAGCCGCGAACACCTCGTTGTCCTGGGTGAGAACCGTGCATGCCCGTTCCGCGTCGGCGGCGTCGATGGGGCTGTAGACGTCGTAGACGGCCACGACCTTGCGGCCCAGGATCCCGCCGTTGGCGTTCAGGTCGTCGACCAACGCCTGGAAGACGCCCTGCTGGTCGCCCCAGCCTGCTGCCGTGAGCCCCATCTCCTGCAGGAGGTCGAAGTCGAGCATCGAGACGCCGATCGTGATCGTGTCCGAGGTCACACCCCTCCACGATGCAGTGAGCTCTGACGGGTCGGCGGGCCCCATGCTCGCGGCCAGGCCGGCCCACACGGGCGCCGCGGCTTCTTCGGAGGGTTCATCGACCGTGGCCTCCTCGTCGGCGGCGTCGTCGGTCTGCTCCCCGGGTGCACTGCTGGACTCGGCCGGCTCGGAGACTGCCTCTGCTGGTTCGGGGTCGCTGTCAGACGGCGCGGCCGTCTCTTCGGCCGAGCTGTCCGTGCTGGAGATGTCGACCGCGGCGTCCCCCGCCGGCACCTCGTCGCCGCCACCGCAGGCCGCGGCTGCCAGGGCCAGCGCGGCAACGAAGACCACTGCTCGGGCCCGCACTGCGCTCTGTCTCCGCTCGTGAATCATCAACGCCGCGCTCCTTCAGTGTTTCTTGGTCCAGTGGCGGGGATTCGCCAACACCGACTGCCTCCGACGGGCGGCGCAGTATACCGACTCGCCGAAGAGCGTCCGCTTGTTCGCTGCGCCCACGAGCCGCTCGGGCCACGGCCTCGCCCGTATGGACCGGATTGGCCTTCCTACACCTCGGCCGTGCCGGCCGTCCTGTTCGACGAGCCCGACGCCCAGCGCTACGCGACGGCGCCGGCATCGGCCGCCCGCAACCGCGTGTCGGCCGCCAACTTCCTGGAGGCGGCCATCGCCATCGAGGGCCGCGCCGGTGAGGAGGGCGGGCACCATCTCGACGCGCTCGTCGAACGGGTCCCGATCGAGACGGTCGAGGTCACCGTCGACCACGTCAGGGCGGCCCGCAGCGCTTGGCGCCGCTTCGGCAGGGGAAACCACCCGGCCGGGCTGAACTTCGGAGACTGCTTCGCCTACGCGCTGGCGGACACCAGCGGCGAACCTCTGCTCTTCAAGGGCCCCGACTTCACCCTCACCGGCATCCGGGCCGCCTGACGCCAAGACCGCCCCCACCATCTCGAATCGCACGGCAGACGGTATGAACGTGCCGTCGCCGTAGCCCAGCGTCACCCCGGTTGAAGCTGGCAGTTGAGACTTCAGCTATTGATGGTGTATGCTGATACACAACCTTGCCACCGGGTGTCAACAGTGTGCCTTCGGCTCTGCCGCCTGTTCGCCCGATTCGAAGCGAGGTTGCCATGTCCTTGCCCGCCGACACCGCCGCCGCTGCTCAACCGCCTGCACCAATGCCCCAAGCACCCCCAGACCCAGGGTCGAAAGCGCCAGCTGCCGATGCTGCGCCCGCGTCGCAGCGCAGCTTCCTGAGAGCTGGATGGGACAAGTTCCGCGACAACGTCGTCCCGGGCGTGATCGTGGGGCTTGGCGCAGGCTTGGCGCTGTTCAGCTTCACCGACCTCAAGAGCGACGTCCACAGGCTCGAGGACAGCGTCAGCGCCAGATTCTCCGAGCTCAAGGGCGAGATCGCCACCGACTTCGCCGCCGTCGACGCCCGATTCACCAAACTCGAAGACGACATCTACACCCGATTCACCAAACTCGAAGACGACATCGACACCCGATTCACCAAACTCGAAGACGACATTGACGCCGACTTCGCCGCCGTCGACGCCAGGTTCACGAAGCTCGAAGACGACATTGACGCCGACTTCGCCGCCGTCGACGCCAGGTTCACGAAGCTGGAGGAGAACCAGCAGGACATCGCTGTGACGCTGGCAAGGCTCGACAGCCGGCTCGACGCCGTCGTCGCCCTCCTGGAGGCTGACGGCGACGGCGAGCGCTAGCTGGACGGGACGGGGCGAACACAACAGCGAGAACGAGCCTGTTGCGCATCTTGCAGGCGGTGCCCTTCATTCGAGCAACCCGGACAGGCTGGACAGACTAATGGAGCTGACCCGGTTTGGTTAACACCGGGTGGCTATGCGGCTAGCCCGCGGCCTCGTCAGCGGTGCCGAGGTAGCTGGTCCGAGCGCTACGGCGCAGCCGCCGAGGCGGTCGACCGTCGCAAGCAGCTCAAGATCCGGTCGCTGGCCGCTCAATGGCTGGAGGCCCACGATCGCCGGGGCCGGGTCCGCTTCGACGTCGCCACCGTCACCGGCGTCGAGGTCCAGGTGATCGAGGACGCCTTCTAGCGCTTGGTGCACCTTCTAGCGTTATTCGCCGAGAAGCGCGTGCCGCCCGCTATGTGAGGGCGCGTTCAGTCCGGCTGCCGGGCAGCGCGTCCATGCTGTCGCGCACGTCGATCACCCGCACGCCGGGCACGGCGGTCACGTCCCGTATCGCCGATTGGATCGCATCCCATCGGGTTGGGGCCTCCCGGTCGAACTCGACGGTTCGGCGGCCGATGCTGGCGTCGGTGCAGCCCGCCTCGTAGAGGGCGTCCAGCACGTCATCGTCGAGCAGGTCGCGCCCCTCGGTGACCAGCACCAAGTGATGAACCGGATCGCTGCTGCGGGGGGTCGCTTCTGTCATCTCGCCTCGCTGAGCCTCTGGCACCTCTTGATGCGTTGCCTCAGTCTACGAGCCTCGGCGACACCGCTGCGGGGCGTACCCGCCACGGACGTCGCGCAGTCCCAGTGCGCTCCCTGCCCCTCGTTCGGGCAGAATGCCTTGGCCCACGCATGAGCAGCGCGCCCCTTGGTGCGTTCGATCCGCCATCCAGCCCCCCGCAATTCGGCAATGGCCGCATTGATGTCCTTGTCAGGATGTCGATCCGCCGCCGGAGGCATCAGCCAAAGCTAGCGGCCACAACCGAATTTACACTATATTCAATCAATAATATTGTAAATGGCTTCTGTGGCTCTAGTCTATGGCGTCTTCTGCCCCGCATCGTTCGGCACTCGGGTTGCTGAGCGTGAAGAGCGGCTCGTGTTGCGGGATGTGGGTCCGGTTGGGCACCCGCCGGGGCGGGGCTGGCCCGGGCGTCGGCGGCCGGGTTGACGCCGGGGGCGCGGTGGCGGCTCGCCTAGTGGTCCGTCGCTGAAATGATCGGGGCGTCCGGAGCACTCTCAAGCAGGGTCTCGGTCCTGCTGCGCTGCCCTAGCCATTTCGACGACACAGCACTAGGTGGCGCGGGTCCGGCCCGGTCGCGCTTGTTGGTGGCCGGTCGGAATGTGGGCGGTGGCCGTTCCGGGCCGCGTGCAGGTCCGCGGTGGGTCGGCTCGAGGGCGTGGGCGGGGCCGTAGCTCGTCCAGTCGGGTGGGTGGAGGGTGTGGTTGCCGTCGGGGCTCTTGAGTATCCACCAGTTGTCGTGGTGGATGCGGTGGTGGCAGCTCCAGCAGGCCGGGACGAGGTTGTCGAGTTTGGTGGGTCCGCCCTGTGAGGCCGGTTCGATGTGGTGTCCCTGGCAGATTCCGGGGTTGGCACCGCAGTGGAAGCAGCCGCCCCATTTGGCGATGAGCAGCTGCCATTGGGATTCAGTGACGGTGCGGCGCGACTGGGTGCGCCAGATGGGCTTGCCGCAGCGGTCATAGACGACGCCGGTGAGGGCGGCGTTGCAGGAGAGCTGTTCGAGCACCGCTTTGGGGAGCCGTTCCCCGTCGGGGAGCTCTGCGACGAGTCCTCCGGTGTCGTCGTCGACGTGGGCGACAACGCAGATGTCCGCGAAAGGCTTGCCGCCGCCCAGGTTCGTGGCGGAGGTGAGGTTGTCGAGGGCGTCGGCCATGCACTGGTCGAAGCTGCGCCGCTCGGAGCCGTCCTCGGCGGCCGTCTTGTCGGCATCGTGGAGGCGGCCGGCTGCTTCCCGGAGCCGGTTGGCGATGCGCTTGCCGGTGACCGGGTCGAACTGGCCCCGCAGATGCACCATGCCGTCGTCATCGTCGTTCCAGATCCGCAGGCACCGCTTGGCGTGCTGGCGCTTGTACTCGGACTCCCCGCCGTCGGCTTGGTGGTCCGCGGTCCAACGGCGGGCCTCGCGGGCGAACTGCTCGGGACGCATCGACGCTGCCTTGGCCAACAACTCGTCGTCGGACTCGACAACGTCAGCGCTGGTCTTCTCCACCGCGTCGGCCAGCCGCCTGGCGTTGGCATGCGACACCCGCCCCGACTCCACCGCCTCGCGCACCGCGGGAACGGCCTCGAGCGTCTCGGCCGTCTTGACCTGGCTGCGGGCCTCGTGGCGCGCCATCCCGGCTGCGTCAGCGAGGACCTGGGCGCCGCCGTCGCCGTGGCGTTCGGCTTGTGCGATGATGCGGGCCGCGCCGGTCTGGAACGCCGAACCGGCAGCCATGAACGCCGCGCAGATCGCAAGCGCCTCACGCGCCTCCGCGCACGACACCGAGCCGTCATTGACGTAGGCCAGCATCTCGGTGGCGGCGGTCTCGGCCCGTCGGGCGGTGTCGATCAGCATGAAGACAGTATCCCATAGGGGTATGACACTTGTCAAGCATTATCATGTCTATATAGTGATCATGATATCATCCAACCATCAGCGGGAACGGAGAGACCGGTCTGACCGGCTGCCGGGTTCCGGCGAGGACCGTCAGCCGGAGGAGCCTTCTGGACGCGGTAGGGTAGAAACCGAGAGTTCGTTTCTACCATCGGAGGCTCGCATGGGTCTCAACATCAAGAACGAGGAGACTTGCCGGCTGGCCGGCGAGTTGTCCAGCCTCACGGGAGAGACCAAGACCGGCGCGATCACGGTGGCCCTCCAGGAGCGTCTGGAGCGGCAGCGGCGGCAGCGCAGTGCCGCCGACCGGGCCCGCGAGCTCCGCCTCATCGGGCAGAGTTGCGCCAAACTGCTGCGCGACGGGCCTCCCGCCGTCGCCCACGGCGACCTCCTCTACGACGAGCGCGGACTGCCCAAGTGATCGTGGACACCTCGGCCGTGCTGGCGGTGCTGTTCGACGAGCCCGACGCCGAGCGCTACGCGACGGCGTTGGCATCGGTCGCCCACAACCGCATGTCGGTCGCCAACTACCTGGAGGCGGCCATCGTCATCGAGGGCCGCGCCGGGGAGGAGGGCGGGCACCATCTCGACGCCCTCGTCGAACGGGCCCCGATCGAGCTGGTCGAGGTCACCGCCGACCACGCCACAGCGGCCCGCCGCGCCTGGCGCCGCTTCGGCAGGGGGAAACACCCGGCCGGGCTGAACTTCGGAGACTGCTTCGCTTACGCGCTGGCCGACACCAGCGGCGAACCCCTGCTCTTCAAGGGCTCCGACTTCGCCCTAACCGGGCCCGGATGCGCCCGCGGTGGTGTCCCCGGCGGTGTCTGGGTTGCGGAGGGTGCCGTCGTTGATGGCCTTGAGCAGCACCATCATGTCGGCGCGGGTGAAGTCGGCTGACTCGTCGGCTTGGAGGATCTCGTCGTAGTAGCGCGCCATGAACACCAGCGCATGCCAGCGGCCCAAAGCCACCGACGGTCTGAACGTGCCGTCGCCATAGCCCAGCGTCACGCCGGCTGAAGCGGCCCACTCGATCGCCTCGAACGCGTAATGGTCAGCCGGCACATCCGGGAACCGCTGACCCTGTGCAACCGCCGTGCCCGCCGGCACGACAGCCACCGCCACAACAGCGAATACAGCGGCGACCGCGAGCTTTCCGGCCACCATGCAACCAGCCCCCATGTTCGAGCAGGAAGGACAGCCGAGCAGGTTAGATCATGGGCCAGGGCGGCACCGGGGATTGCGTAGGCTCCGGCCCTTGAGAGGCAGTGTCCCCCGACTGGTGGCCGCTGCCGCCACGGCTGTAGGCGCCCCGGCGCACACCCCGGTTGAAGCTGGCAGTTGAGACTTCAGCTATTGATGGTGTATGCTGATACACAACCTTGCCACCGGGTGTCAACAGTGTGCCTTCGGCTCTGCCGCCTGTTCGCCCGATTCGAAGCGAGGTTGCCATGTCCTTGCCCGCCGACACCGCCGCCGCTGCTCAACCGCCTGCACCAATGCCCCAAGCACCCCCAGACCCAGGGTCGAAAGCGCCAGCTGCCGATGCTGCGCCCGCGTCGCAGCGCAGCTTCCTGAGAGCTGGATGGGACAAGTTCCGCGACAACGTCGTCCCGGGCGTGATCGTGGGGCTTGGCGCAGGCTTGGCGCTGTTCAGCTTCACCGACCTCAAGAGCGACGTCCACAGGCTCGAGGACAGCGTCAGCGCCAGATTCTCCGAGCTCAAGGGCGAGATCGCCACCGACTTCGCCGCCGTCGACGCCCGATTCACCAAACTCGAAGACGACATCGACACCCGATTCACCAAACTCGAAGACGACATCGACACCCGATTCACCAAGCTCGAAGACGACATCGACACTCGATTCACGAAGCTCGAAGACGACATTGACGCCGACTTCGCCGCCGTCGACGCCAGGTTCACGAAGCTGGAGGAGAACCAGCAGGACATCGCTGTGACGCTGGCAAGGCTCGACAGCCGGCTCGACGCCGTCGTCGCCCTCCTGGAGGCTGACGGCGACGGCGAGCGCTAGTGCTGTGTCGTCGAAATGGCTAGGGCAGCGCAGCAGGACCGAGACCCTGCTTGGGAGCGCTCCGGACGCCCCGACCATTTCAGCGACGGCGAGCGCTAGCTGGACGGGACGGGGCGAACACAACAGCGAGAACGAGCCTCTTGCGCATCTTGCAGGCGGTGCCCTTCATTCGAGCAACCCGGACAGGCTGGACAGGCTAATGGCCCCGCGCCTGGGGGTGTGGCTGCCACGACCAGCCGAGGCGGCCTGCGGCTAGCCCGCGGCCCCGCTGGCGGTGCCGAGGTAGCTGGCTACGACCAGAGGGTCGCTCTTGACCTCGTCGGGAGTGCCCGCCGAGATCACCGACCCGGACTCCAGGCAGTACACCCGATCGCTGACTCCCATGATCACCGTCATGTCGTGCTCGATCAGCAGGATCCCGGCGCCCAGCTCGCTGCGTATCCTGCGGACGAGGGGCGCGAACGCCTCGGTCTCGCGCTGGGCGACGCCGGCGGTGGGCTCGTCCAGGCACAGCACCCGGGCGTCGAGCGCCAGCAGGCCGGCCAGCTCGACGATGCGCCGGGAGCCGGTGGACAGGTCCGACACGTAGTGGTCGGCGTAGGCGCCCAGGCCGAACCAGTCGATCAGCTCGTCGGCCTCGGCGCGGCGGCGCCTCTCGTTGACCAGAGTGTGGGGCAGGTGCAGCGCAGTCGAGATGAACGGCGTGCGGCCTCTGGCCTCCAGCGCCACCATCACCGTCTCCCGCACGGTCAGCTCCGGGAACAGCATGGCCCCCTGGAACGTCCGACCCAGGCCGGCCCTGGCTCGGCGCGCGGCCGACACGCCGGCCAGGTCCCGCCCCATCAGCTCTACGCGGCCCTCGCAACTGACCATCCCGCCGACCGCGTTCATCAGGGTGGTCTTGCCGGCGCCGTTCGTGCCGATCAGGCCGACGATCTCATCGCGGCGCACCTCGACGCTGACCTGCGACACGGCTTGATTGCCGCCGAAGCGCACCGACACGTTCTCGGCCCGCATTACAACTTCGGGGACATCACCGCCAGCGGGGTCCCGGCGGCTCAGGCTGGCGGGCGAGGCCGCCCTGACAACCGGAGCATCCTCGGTCGGCAGCCGGGATGCGAGCCAGCTCAGCAGGCCGTCGCGGGCTGTGTAGACCACCTGGATGAAGCCGCCGGGCAAGTACATGATGATGACCAGCAGCCCGATGCTCGACGTGAACAGCGGCACCAGATCGTTGTCGCCGAAGAAGGCCGGCATGCCCTCGACCCACACCGCGCCCAGCACCGCGCCGGTGACCGAGCCCAGTCCGCCGATCACGGCCATGCCGACGACCCGCAGCGAGTCCTCGACCTGGAACAGCACCTGCGAGAAGCGGATGTTCTGCACCAGGCCGCCCAGCAGCGCGCCCCCGAAGCCGGCGAGACCACCGGCCAGAGCGAACGCGGTGAGCTTCGCCCTGGTGGGGCTCACGGTATAGGCGGAGGCACCGGCCGCGTTGTCGCGCGCTGCGATGGTGGAGCGGCCGATGCCGCTGCGCCGCAGCCTCGATACCACGGCATAGGCGATCACGAAGCCGCCCAGCGTGAAGTAGTAGTACGACCGCTGAGACGAGAGATCGACGCCGAACAGCGTGCCCCGTTGGTAGGGAACACTCGAACTGCTCCCGCCGGTGAAGAACGGGCGGCGGAACAGGTACTGGGTCGATGCGATCGAGAACGCGAACGTGCTCACCGCCAGCATCAGGCCGCGAACCCGCAACGCTCCAGCGCCGATGATCGAGGCCACCAGGGCGGTGAACAGGGTCGCCAGCAGGATCGACACCACGAAGGGCGCCCCGGATGCCTCCACATCGATCAGGCGGAAGCTGCGCCAGCCGATGTCGAGTTCGAAGCCCCGGCTGAAGGCCGCCCCCGACAGCGCTCCGATGCCCGCGAAGGCCATCTGCGACAGCGACAACTGGCCCGACCAGCCCGTGATCACCGTGACCGACATGGCGCAGATGGCGAATCCCAGAACCGTCGCGTACAGCAGATGCCTGGACGGCAGCGTCACGATCAGCGGCAGGACGATGGCGAAGGCCATGGCGGCGGCGAGCGTGATCCGGGGCAGGGCCCGGACCCACCACAGCCGCTCGAGCCGTGCAGGCACCGGCCGGATGCGCGGAACGAAGGCCAGGATCGCCTCCTCGGGACTGCCACGGCTCTGCACGTAGACCGCCACCAGCACCGCGCAGAACAGCAGGAAGTCGATCAGACCCGCCTCGGACAGGTAGTTGAATCTCACCACCGACTCGGTCACCCCGATGGCGAGACCCGCCATGACTGCTCTGGGAAATGATCTCATTCCTGCCACGGCGGCCGCGGCCAGCGCTCGGGCCAAGGTGAACGGTCCCAGGTTCGCCAGGCCGGTCACCGCCCCCGACTGGCCGCTCAGCAGGATGATCGACAGAGACGACAGCAGGCCGGCCGCTGTCCACACGAACGTGGACACCACCTTCGGGTTCACGCCCGACAAGCGGGCCAACTCGGGGTTGTCGGCCGACGCGGCGACGGCACGCCCGAAGGTCGTGCGGTTGAGCATCCAGCCCAGAGCGACGGCGACAATGGGCACCACCACGATGATGGCCACCTGGGGAGCGGCGATGCGCAGGCCGAACGGTGCGTTCTCCCAAATGGTGCGGGCCGCCACCGGGTAGCGCTGCGTGGTGTCAGTGATATCGGGGAACGCGGCGATCACTGCCCGCATCAGCTGGGCCACCCCCACGGTGGCCACCAGCAGTATCACCCGGGGACGGCTGAACAGGCGGCGAACCACGGTCAGTTCCACCAGCGCGCCGGCCAGCGTGCCGATCAGCAGGGCGGTGGCCAGGCCGATCCAGAAGGGGAAGCCCCAGTCGATCTGCATGAGGGCGAACAGGCCGGCCGCAGGCAGGCCCAGGTTCCCCACCGCGAAGTTGATCACCCGGGTGGAGCGGTAGATGAGCACGATGCCCATGGCGAGCATGCCGATGACCAGGCCCGTGACCGCTCCGTTGAACACGAGCTGCTGTGTGATCCAGGCTGCCAGGACCACGGCGGCTCAGCTTCCGTTGCCTGCGTCGGAGGGCGACTCGGCGCTGTCGGCCCGGGCGCCGTCGGCGGAGCCGGCGCCGTCGCCGGCAACACCCGGTGCCGGGTCGGCCCCGGCGCCGAACAGCACTGCGTGCATCAGGTCGGGCCGTTCGATGAGATCCCGTGCCCGCCCGGAGTAACGCACCTCGCCCTTCTCGAGGAACGCCGTGTCGTCGGCCAGCGACAGAGCCAGGTTGAGCGACTGCTCCACGACGATCATCGTCTGCCCGGCCTCACGCAGCCGCTGGAGTCCGGCCACGAGGTCTTGGACGATGGTGGGGGCCAGCCCGAGGCTCATCTCGTCGATGATGAGGATCTCGGGGTCGTGCATCATCACCCGAGCCAGCGCCAGCATCTGCTGCTGCCCGCCGGAGAGGTCGCCGGCTCGCTCGCCCAGACGGCCCTCGAGCTGTTCGAACATCTCGACCACTCGATCGATGCGCCGCTGCACGTCGGCGGAGTCCCGACGGAACTTGTAGGCGCCGATGCGAAGGTTGTCCTCGATGCTCAGCTCACGGAACACCCCCCGCCCGCCGGGCAGCATCTGCACACCCATCGCGGAGCGCTGCTCCGGGGTGGTGTAGGTGATCGAGCGCCCGTGCATGCGGATCTCGCCCCGGTCGGGCGTCAACAGTCCGGTGACCACGCTCAGCGCGGTCGACTTGCCCGCGCCGTTGGCGCCGAGCAGGGCCAACGTCTTTCCCGGAGCCACCTCGAAGGAGACGTCGAAGAGCACCTGCACCGCGCCGTAGCTGAAGTCGATGTTGCTGGCCTGCAACGCCGGAGTGGACTCCGGGTCGATGCGCCTGCGGTCGTGCTCGGCCAGCTCCTCGGTGAGTTCGGCAACCACCATGGACAGGTCGTGCTTGATGGACCGCGAGCCCCGGATCAAGAAGATCGAGCCGATGGACACCGCCGGGAGGGCCAGCACGGTCACTGCGGTCTGCACCCCGTAGGAGTCGACGAGGAACGCCGCGGCCAGCGATCCGCCCACTGCGCCGAACAGGAAGATGAACAGGGTGATCAACGCTGAGCCCAGGCCTCGCAGCCGGTAGGGCACGATCGACCACACCACCGGAGCGACCATGGCGAAAGCGGCTGCCGACAGCACGGTGCGGGGCACGTCCACCACCACGAACAGGTACTCGTTGGGCATGGCGAACTGCAGCGGCACCAGGACCGACGTCGGCAGCAGCAGTCCCCCGATCAGCCGCAGAGTCAAGGACGGGTCGCGGCGGTACAGCCGATCGAAGCGCAGCCCCACCATCGGCAGTACCACGGCCGCGGCGAAGCCGGCGACCGAGGTGGCCACTCCCCGCCCGAACGTGCCGAGACCGAACTCGTCCTCCAGGAACAGGTTGGACTGCACGGGGATCGTGAACAGCACGAAACCCAGGGCGACGAACGCGAACAGCACCGCTCGGACCGTCCGGATCCTCAGCAGCCGGGCGAAGGCGGCCTCCACCGAGATGGGGGCGGGGTCGGGGTCGGCGATCACCTGGCTGAGGACGCTCGTCTTCTCCCACTGGCCCCGGGTCGGTTCGGGGATCCGGAAGGCGGCCACGGCGAACACCGCCACCGGCAGGCCCAGCAGGAAGAACGACCACCGCCAGCCCTCGTCACCGCCGGCGACCCACGCCACCGTGCCCACGGCGATCGGGCTGATGGCGGCCACGGCCCGGCCGATGGACTGGGTGAGCCCGCCGATGCGGCCCCGCACCCCGATGGGGTAGGCGTCGGCCAGCAGCGAGCTGTGCACCGGGATCGTGTTCGACTTGGCGACGCCGGCGCCGAAGCGGGTGCAGAACAGCATGAACGCGTTCACCGCGAAGCCCGAGAGGAACACCATCGCTGAGAACACCGCGCTGGCAACCCCCACGATCGGCGCTCGTCTGATGCGGTCGGCCAGCCAGCCCATCGGGAAGGCGCCCAGCACCACGAAGGCAGCCGAAGCGGAAGCTATGAAGGTGATGGCGCCGTCGGAGACGCCGAAGGCGTCGCGGATGTCGGGGGCCAGCACGGCCATGGCGGCCTGTTCGAGCTCGTCGAGGCTGTTGAGCACGAGCAGCACGATGAAGGTGAACGCACCACCCATCCTGAGGCCCTCGCGCAGCGGCATATCCTCGTCGCCGACCCCCGGCAGGAGGTCGTCAGCGAAGAGCACCTGCTCACCGGCGCGGGCCTGAGCGTCGCGGCGAGCCGATTCCGCCGACAGCAGCGCTGCGGTGAGAACAGCAGTGTCGTCTTCGGCGGTCCCTGCCGGCTCAGCCGCTCCGGGACCTTGCTCGGGGTCGTGTTCAGTCAACAGCGACCCAAGCTAGTCCGCGAACAACCCTGGGCAGACCACGCGGACAAGTACGGCCCTCTCGCCGCGCGGCGTGGTGTCTCCCGCTCTTGTTCGCCGCGCTCACGGGCCGCTCGGGCCACGGCCTCGCGCCGCATGGGCCGAGTTGTCCCGCCTATTCGGCCTCTAGGCCCGGGGGTGGGTGCCGCGGTGCACTTCGCGCAGCCGCTCGCGGCTGACGTGGGTGTAGATCTGGGTGTATCGATCCGGCTAGCCACCGGGCTTGCGCCGGTGCACCGTCTGAACCATACTCGTGCCCCTCTGAAATCGAATGCACTTGAGACACTGGATGGTGAGATGTCAGAGAACCGGATAGGCGTGCGATGGCGCCTCGGGATGATTATGGTCGCATGCGCGGCCGTTCTGGCCGCGGGCTGCAGCTGCGAGTGCGCAGAGGTGCAACCATCATCAGGTCAAGCCGCCGACACCCCCGCTTCCCCGCGGACCGACCCCGGCGAGCAGGCCGACTCCGACGACAGTCCCACCGACCCCGACGACAGTCCCACCGACCCCGACGACAGTCCCACCGACCCCGACGACGATCCCACCGACCCCGACGAGCGAGCCGCGAACATCTTCGACGATCCCCGCGACGGCATCTTCGATGAGCACCAGGCCTCGATGGACCGCGGCGACCATCCGTTCATGCAGATCGACGCGTTCTGCACCGCCCACGACCCGGCCCCGGACCGGCGAGCCACCGACGAGGGCATAGAGGCCGACACCATCTCGCTGGTGCACATGCGCTCCCAGCTCGAGAACCTCGAGCAGATCGGCTTCGCCGTAGACGTCGGCGACCCCCGGGAGATGTTCGAGACGTTCGCGACGGTGGTCAACGAGCAGTGCGGCGGTGTGCGGGGCCGGAAGCTCGTCATGCACACCCTCGAGCACGACCCCCTCAGCCCCGAGGTGGAGACCGACCAGAACCTGGACTGCATCGAGGCCACCGAGGACCTGCACGGCGTGATCCTCTTGAACAGCAGCGGCTTCCAGGGCTCCGCCGCCCTCTGCATCGTGGAGGATCATGAGACCGCCTTCATCACAGTGCAGCCCCAGCCCGAGGAGTTCGTCCGGCGAGGCGAGGGCAGGCTGGTGTCCACCACGCTCACCGCGGAGCAGTCGCTGAGGTGGCTCGCACTCGACCTGCTCCGGCGGGGCGAACTCGACGGCAAGACGATCGGCGTCGCGGCTCAAGACACCCCAGGGCAGTACGAGGCGGTCAAGACCGGTCTGGTGGACGTGCTGCGCGAGCACGGAGCAAACGTCGCCGTGTTCGACCAGCTCGGATGCGGCGGAACGATCATCTGCATGGACGGAGCAGTGGAGTCAGCGGGCCGCATGCGCAGCGCAGGTGTCGACGTGGTGTTCAACGTGCTCAGCGCCGTCACCGCGCCCCAGTTCCTCAACGAGATGATCAACCAGGGGTTCGAGCCCGGCGACGTGCAGTTCTACGCCACCGACTTCAACTCGCAGGCCCGAGAGCTGGTCGCCGAGAAGATCGTGTCGTTCGGCAGCGAGGCAGCCGGCGCCCTCTACAACGGCGCGATCATTCTCGACTCCGCCGACACCGGCAGCTACCGCATAGAGGGCTACCAGCCTCGGGCGTTCAACGAGATGTGCAACGAGACCTACGGCGCGAACAGCCCCTCGGGAGTGACCGCAGCCGGCGGGCTCGGGTTCTCGTTCATAGGCGGGGCCTCCCACGAGTCGGATGATCGCTTCGACGGCAACGCCCGCTACGGCATGGTCAACATAGTGTGCGAGGTCATGCGCATGGCGCTGCGAGCGCTCTACGACGCGGGCGACAACCCCACCCGGGCCGACGTCTATGCCGCGCTGGCCAATCTGGGCGCCGTCGACACCATCGAGATGATCCCCGGCTCGATCCGGCCGGGCAAGCTGTCGATCCCCGACGCGTACCACACTCTGGTGTTCGAGTTCCCCTGCAGCAAGCTGTTCCCCTTCGGTGCCGAGAACGTCTGCATCTACCCGGTAGACGAGTTCCGGCCCCCGCCCGCCTAGACCTCGCGGCACCGAACCCCGGCCGGGCCCGTCGGCGCGACGCCGGCCCGGACCCGTGGTTCTCGACCCGACGGAGGCCGGGTGCCGACGCGAGCGTTCAGGCTCGTGGGTGCGAAGCGCGGTGCACATCGCGCAGGCGCTCGCGGCTCACGTGGGTGTAGATCTGGGTGCTGGCGATGTCGGCGTGGCCCAGCAGTTCCTGCACGGCCCGCAGGTCGGCGCCGCCGTCGAGCAGGTGGGTGGCGAACGTGTGACGCAGCGCGTGGGGATGGGTCGGCGCCACACTGCGGCGGTCGATCACCCTGCGCACATCGCGGGGCGTCATGGCCCGTCCCCGCTGGTTCAGGAAGATCGCGGCGTCCGGGGTGTCGCTCGTGACGAACGCAGCTCGATGATCCTGTAGCCAGGCACGCAGCGCGGCCACCGCCGGGTCGCTGAGCGGAACCAGGCGCTGCTTGGAGCCCTTGCCCCACACTCGAACCTGGCCTTGGGCCAGATCCAAGTCCTCATGGCGCAAGCCGCACAGCTCGCTCACCCTCAGGCCGCTTCCATACAGCAGCTCCACAATGGCCAGATCGCGGGCGTCGCGGGCCTCGCGGGCCTCGTCATCGCCGGCCCGGGCCGGCTTCTCGATGAGGGTGTGTATCTGGTCGTCCTTGAGCACCTGCGGCAGCTTCGACGGCCCCCTCGGCGCAGCCAGCCCGATCGTCGGGTCGACGTCGACCCGGCCGGTGCGGCGGGCCCAGTCGAAGTAGCGCCGCAGCACCGAGGCCTTGCGCGTGATCGTGCGGGCCGCGTAGCGGTTGGCGCCGAGTTCGGCCAAGTAGCGGCGCAGAGCCCTGCGGTCGACGGACTCGGGACCGGTCACACCCGTCTCGCCGAGCCATTGCACGGCTGCGGCCGCGTCCCGCTCGTACACGTCCCGGGTGGAGTCGGCCACGCCGCTGAGCGAGTCGAGCCACGCGCTCAAGCCCCAGTTGTCCACACCTTGAGTGTAGTTTTCCACAGCGCTCTCGCACGGAACTTGTGTCGCCAGCTGTGACAACCCAGGACGTTGTTCCTATTCCGGCGGGCTCGGGTTGATCGGTTTGAGGTGTCCCGACTGAGGGCTCGGGACCGGGTGACTCGCAGCATCAGCACCCGTTGGGATGGGCGCCGGCGGTGCCATCCCATCCTCGTCCAGGATGTCGAGGGCCCTGTGCACCATCCTGCGTATGCCGTCGAGCGCGGCCTGCTTGTCCCTCTCGAGCCAACTCAACCCAGGGAACGCGTCGCAAAGGCCGATCCATTCCGCATCCGGCTGCGACCAGACCAAACGGTAGTTGTATTGCTCAATATCATTCATCAGGTCGCTCATCAGGCATCCCGGCTGTGGGCCCCGTTCCAGTCTCGAATCTCAAGTCCGAGACGTCGAGGCCCGGTGACCGGGTGGACAGGCTGAGCATCTCCAGGCCGACTACGTGCTCCGCCTGGTTGTAGTCCAGCACGACTCCGGGGGCGACCTCGACGGACGCGACGACGGCAGATTCATCGAGACGCAGGTACAGGGCGTCGGCCTTGCTGTCAATCCGCAGCTTCATGACCCACTTCCCATCGAACGGTCGAAGAACGCAGTCACAACCTGCCAGGGATCCGTTTGGGTGTTCACCGCGACGCGCAGCACTCTGCCGCCATGCTCGGGGATCCGAGAGAAGAACCGCTCCACAGCTGCATCGTAGGGGTCGCGCGTCCTCCGCATGGGTGCAGCCACTGTCCGCTCCACCCATGCCAGACGAATCCCTCGCCTCTCCATGATATCCAGCGCATAGAGAGTGTATGTTAGCACTATTGGGTGGCAGCGCTCCGGCGGCCCGGCCACTCTGCCGACCTCAGGCTCGCAGGACGCGGGCGCCGTCGCGGGCGAGCAGGCCGATGCGCTCGAGGCCCTCGGCCGCCACCAGCACTTCCGGCACGGGCGCGCCGGCTCGCAGCACCAGCACGTCGAGGCTGATCGGGCCGTCGTCGAGCAGGTCGAGCAGCCTCTTCTGGAGCCCGTCGAGACCCTCGATATCGACCCGGCTCACCGCCGGGTCCACGCCCGCGGCGATGCGGGCCAGCATGTCACCAGCGGTGGCCAGTCCCAGGGCGACCAATACGTCCTCGGTGGAACAGGCCGGGGCGCAGCCCTCGCTCAAGAGCAGGTTGGTGCCTGCCGCGGCCGGGTTGCGGACCGAGCCTGGCACGGCCATGACCGTGACTTCGCGCCGGATGGCCTCCTCCACCGTGTGCATGGAGCCACCGGCCCGCTTGGACTCCACCACCACGACCACATCGGCCAGCGCGGCCAGCAGCCGGTTGCGGGCCGGGAAGCGCCAACCCTCCGGCTCGGCGCCCAGCGGCGCCTCCGAGAGCAGGGTTCCGGCCCCGCTCACCGCTTCCCACAGATCGCGGTTGCCCCTCGGGTACACGACGTCGAGACCGCTGCCGACCACGCCGACCACGGGTGCGCCGTCGGCGGCCAAGGCGCCCCGGTGCGCGGCGCCGTCGATCCCCAGGGCGAGGCCCGACACCACGGTGACGCCGGCTGCGGCCAGACCCGATCCCAGCTCCATCGCCACCGAGCGTCCCGTGGGAGTGCACCGCCGGGTGCCCACGATGGCCACGGCCGGCGCCGTCGGGTCGGGCAGGCGGCCGCGGCGGAACAGGATCGGTGCCGGATCGAGATCGTGGATGAGGGCGAACGGATGTTGGAGGCTTGCCGGCGTGGTCACCCAGGCGTCGAGCGATTCGAGCTGTTCGGCCACTGCGGTGAGGTCGGTGCCGCGTGCGTGGTCCCGCCAGACGTCGTGAAGGTCGTCGCCGGCCACCCATTTGGCCATCTGGCCCGTCTCCACCTTCTTCCAGACCTTGGCCGGATCCTGCTTGCGGAGCAGCCGGTCGAGCCGTCGCGGCGTAGCGCGCGGCAGTGTGGCCAGCGCGGCGGCGTAGACGCCCCGCTCCTTCGGCTGCGGGGGTGCGTCGTCCACAGACCGCTCCTCAATCGGCGATGGAGATGCGTCACCCATGGACCAGACCTCCCGCTCCGTCGAGCCGCATCCTCAACGACAGGGCGGCGAGCACATCGACGGCCCGCAGTTCGTGGCCGGCGTCCTCGAGGTCGCGGATGGTGCGGGCCACGGTGCGGACCCGGCGCAGGCCCCGGGCGCTGAGACGGCCCTCGGCCAGCGCGGCCCTCAACACCTCGGTGGCGGCCCGGTCGAGCGGGGCGTGCCGCTCCAAGTCCGGCCCGGCCAGAGCGCCGTTGCTGGCGACGCCCCGCTCGCGAGCTTGAGCACGTACAGCCGCCACCCTTTCGGCTACCTCGGCGCTGGGGGTGCTCGGCCCGGTGTCGAGCAGGTCGGCCGGATCGGGACGGTCCACCCGGACCACCAGATCGAGCCGGTCGACGAAGGGGCCCGACAGCCTGCGCTGGTACCGGGCCAGCGCCCCCGGAGCGCACCGGCAGCCGACCGTTCCGCCGGTGCCGCACGGGCACGGGTTCATGGCCGCCACCAGCAGGAAGCGGGCCGGATGCTCCACCATTCCCTGGGAGCGGGCCACCCGGATCATGCCCTCCTCCAGCGGCTGGCGCAGCGCGTCCAGCACCGACGGCGCGAACTCCCCGAGCTCGTCGAGGAACAGGACGCCGCCGGTGGCCGCGCTCACCTCCCCCGGCCTGGCCCGGGCCGTGCCCCCGCCCACCAGCGCGGCCATCGACGACGAGTGGTGGGGCGCCCGGAACGGGGGCCGGGTCACCAAGCCGCCGGGAAGCGCCAGCCCGGCCGCCGAGTGGACCCGGGTGACCTCCAGGGACTCCTCGGTCGACAGGTCCGGCAGCACGCCGACGAGGCGGCGGGCCAGCATCGTCTTGCCCGCGCCGGGGGGCCCTACCAGCAGCAGGTGGTGCCCGCCGGCGGCGGCCACCTCCAGCGCCCACCGGGCCAAAGGCTGTCCCGCGATGTCGGAGAGGTCGGGCTCGGGCTCGGCGCGGGGCGAGCTTCGAGCCACGGGCGGTACGGGCCAGGGCTCCGTGCCGGCCAGCGCCTCGAACACCTCCTTGAGGTGGTTGACGGGCCGGACCCGTTCGGGAGCCACCAGCTCGGCCACCGCGCTGTCGCGGGCGGCCACCACGATCGAGGAGTTGTCCATGGCGTCGACCAGGGGCAGCGCGCCGGGCACGGGCCGCACCGACCCGTCGAGGCCCAGCTGCCCGAGCACGCCGAGGTCGGCGATCGAAGCGGCTTCGAGCTGCCCGTCGGCGACGAGCACGCCTACGGCCACGGCCAGATCGAGACCGGCGCCCGACTTGGGCACGTCGCTCGGGGCCAGGTTGACGGTGATGCGCTTCGACGGCCAGGTCAGCCGGCTGGAAACGATGGCGGCCCGGACTCGGTCGCGGGCCTCACGGCACGAGGCGTCGGGCAGGCCGACGATGGTGAAGCCGGGCAGCCCGTCGGCGACGTGGACCTCCACCGACACGGGGTGGCCCCACACGCCGACGAGGGTGGCGGAGCGGACGGTAGCGAGCATTGGCGGCCTCCGTGGCTGGGGACTGGAGGCCGTCGTCGACTCGGTCGGCGGCTAACCGTGCATCAAGAGCATGCAGTGGTCAACTATAGCACTTCTCGTGTATATCTGACTACTGCTGCGATTTCTCCGGCGTTGAGCACCTCGGCGAATGCGGGCATGGACCGGACCCCGTCGGCGATGATCTCGACTTGGTCGGCAATGTCGGGGTACTGCGTGACCATCCGACCGTCGGAGAGCTTCGTGCCCCGTCCCCCGCCGCCGTCGTTGCCGTGGCAGTTGGCGCAGCGGTCGATGTAGACCTGCCGCCCCGCCACCAGTTCCCGGTCGGGGAACCCGTCGGGGCCGACGGGCACCTCCGGCACGTCGTCGGCCGCACAGGCTCCGAGCGCGGCCGTCGCGGCGATCAGGGCTGCCAGCAGAAGGCGGTGCGGGATCAGGCGGCGTCGGATCATGGCGCGATGGGTGCGGCGGGATCGCCGCTGCACGATACTGGTGCCATGGGTTTCGATCCCACCCGTCCCCAGAGGCGCCGGCCGTCTGACCTTGCCTTCGTGGTCGCGGGACTGCTGGTGGCCGTCGGCCTGGTGGTCTGGGCACTGCTGGGGTAGGCGGCTGTGGACGAGCCGGAGCGCCTCGGCGAGGTGGAGGTCCGCTTCATCCAGTCCTACCTGGCCACCAAGGACTACATCTGTCCCAACTGCAACCGGACCATCCCGGCCGGAACAGGCCACTACGTGGTGGTGCCCCTAGAGGCGCCCGACCTGCGACGCCACTGGCACCGCGGCTGCTGGGACCGCCGCACCAAGCGCTAGGAGACACGGACGGCGTTGTCGAGTGCTGGGGGCACAATCCGATGAGGACGGCCGATACGGTCGATACGGCCGGATGAGGCACCGTTTCGACGGTTGAGTGCGGGCTGTCATCGCACAAGCCGCGGCTCGGGGTGCATCCAAATCCGCCATCGTCGCGCGGCTCGAATCGGCAGGAAGAGCTCACAGCCATTCGACACGACGAAGGTCCGTCAGGGCCGATGAGCCAGACAACCTCGTAATCGGGGTGCTGTGGGGCCGGCGCCTGGTCTTGTTGTGGGGCGCGAGAGACGCTTGCGGACCTATCTGCCGTGCGGCTCCGAGATGGTGAGGGCGGGCTTGGCTCTAGGCGGCCCGGATGCCGGTGAGGGCGCAGTCGGAGCCCTTGAAGAGCAGGGGTTCGCCGCTCGTGTCCGCCAGCGCATAAGCGAAGCAGTCTCCGAAGTTCAGCCCGGCCGGGTGGTTCCCCCGGCCGAATCTGCGCCAGGCGCTGCGGGCCGCCCTGACGTGGTCGACTGTGGCCTCGACCAACTTGATCGGAGCCCGCTCGACCAGCGCGTCGAGATGATGCCCGCCGCCCTCCCCGGCGCGGCCCTCGACGACGATGGCCGCCTCCAGAAAGTTGGCGACCGACATGCGGTTGCGGGCGACCGATGCCAACGCCGTCGCGTAGCGCTCGGCATCGGCCGCCGAACCGTCGAGTTCGACCGGGAGGCCCCAACCCGATGGGATGCGACCCAATCGGCGATACGGGACGTGACCGCCGTGCCCGGCGTGCGGGTGATCGACGTGCGCGACAGCATGGACGCGCTGCCCGGCAGCCGAACTGAACGCGCCCTCACATAGCGGGCGGCACGCGCTTCTCGGCGCATGACGCTAGAAGGCGCACCAAGCGCTAGAAGGCGTTCTCGATCACCTTGACTTCGACGCCGGTGACGGTGGCGACGTCGAAGCGGACCCGGCCCCGGCAGTCGTTGGCTCTCAGCCATTGAGCGGCCAGCGACCGGATCTTGAGCTGCTTGCGACGGTCGACCGCCTCGGCGGCTGTGCCGTAGCGTTCGGAGCGGCGGGCCTTTACCTCGCAGAACACGATCTCGCCGTCGCGATACAGGACCAGGTCCAGCTCGCCCGAGCGCACCCGCCAGTTCTGGTCGAGGATCTCGTAGCCGGCTTCCCGGTACCACTGGGCGACTCTGCGCTCACCCCAGGCGCCGCGGGCTTGCTTCGAACGGTCCGGTGGCCGGCCACTCCGGTGCGCAGCACCGGAGTGGGCGTCAGCGATAGCGCTTTTCCTTGACCTTGGCCGCCTTGCCGACGCGGTCGCGCAGGTAGTACAGCTTCGCTCGGCGCACATCGCCCTGCGTGACGCGCTCGATGCGATCAACCACTGGGGTGTGCACGGGGAACGTCCGCTCCACGCCCACACCGAAGCTCACCTTGCGCACGGTGAAGGTCTCGCGCACGCCGCTGCCCTGACGCCGGATCACGACGCCCTCGAACACCTGGGTGCGGGCCCGGTTGCCCTCCACCACCCGGACATGCACGCGCACAGTGTCGCCCGGCTGGAACTCAGGAATGTCGTCGCGAAGGCTCTGCGCGTCGACAAGATCTGTGGGGTTCATAGCTGTCTCCGCTCACATCGGCCGCGGCGGCCGGGCCGAGCGAGTCTAGGAGGACGGCTCCCCGCCTCCACCGCCGCACGCTACGCGCGGCACCATTCGGCTTCCCTGATTAGGAGTCAGTCCGGCAGTTCGGGGCTGAAGCCGTGGGCCGCGAGCAGGTCCCGCTCGTCGTCGCTCAGGCCGCCGCGGGCCTCGATCAGGTCGGGGCGGCGCTCGACGGTGCGGGCCAGCGACTGGGCCCGGCGCCAGCGGGCCACCCGCCCGTGGTCGCCGGACAGCAGCACCTCGGGCACGGACCAGCCCCGAAAGTCAGCCGGCCGGGTGTACTGCGGGTACTCCAGCAGGCCGTCGCGGAAGGACTCCTCGGCGGTGGAGGCCTCGTTGGAGAGGACTCCGGGCACGCACCGAGCCACTGCCTCCAGCACGACCATGGCCGCCGCCTCGCCGCCTGACAGAACCACGTCGCCAACCGAGATCTCGCCGTCCACCAGGTGCTCGCAGACCCGCTCGTCGACGCCCTCGTACCGCCCGCAGAGCATCGAGAACCCGGAGGAGGCGGCTAGCTCACTCGCCATGGCCTGATCGAAGCGCCGTCCTGCGGGCGACAGGTAGAACAGCGGTCGGGCCGGCTCGACCGCCTCCACCGCGTCGAACAGCGGCTGGGGCGTCATCACCATGCCCGCTCCCCCGCCGAAGGGAGCGTCGTCGATGCTGCGATGGCGGTCGGTCGCGGCCATCCGGAGGTCGTGGACCCGCACGTCGAGTGTTCCCGAGGCTCTACTCCGTCCGATGATCGACGCCGAGGCCATGGTCTCCACCAAGTCGGGGAAGATCGTGAAGATGTCGACCCGGAAGCTCACAGTTCCGCCTCTGGCTCGAAGAGTCCGTCGGGAGCGTCCACCGCGATGCGCTCGCCGGGCACCGAATCGACGACGAAGCGCAGTGGCACGAGCGTCCCGTCGGCCAGTTCGAGCAGATCCCCGGCCGGATTGGCCACCACCGCGGCCACCGGGCCCCGATCCGTGCCGGACACCTCCACCACCCGCGCCCCGATCAACTCGTGGACCCACAGCTCGTCGGGATCGGCAATCGGTGCGGCCCTCAGCACCAAGCCCCGCAGGACCTCTGCCTTGTCACGGTCGTCGATGCCGGCAAACGTCACGAGGTGGCGCTGGTTGTGGGGCCGGGCCGCAGCCACTTGAAGCGTCCCCGCATCGGTCTGCAGCTCCGATCCCGGCACCAGACGCTCAGGCCGGTTGGAAACCAGGGTGACCGCAACCTCGCCAGCAGTGCCATGAGGCCGCCCGACGCGGCCTATCTCGAGCAGAGGCGCTGAGGACGCCCCGGACGACCCAGACGAGTCAGCCACTCCCGCCCTTGTTCGCTTCGCTCACGGGCCGCTCGGGCCACGGCCTCGCTCGACGCCTCGCGAGATCCATGAGGCTGCTGACCACCGGCTCGGCCTCAGTCGACGAACTCGACCTCGACGTCCACATCGTCGCGCGACCCGGCGGCGCGCACGAGGGTGCGGATGGCGTGGGCCACGCGGCCTCGCTTGCCGATCACCCGACCCATCTCGCCCTGGGCGACGCGGACGTCGAGGCGCACCGCGTCGGTCCCGGCCGAGGTGGCGGTGACCTGCACCGCTTCGGCGTCATCGACGATGCTGGTGACCACGTAGCGGCACACCGCCTCGGCAGTGGGGGCCAGATCGCTCACGAACCCTCGACCTCAGCGGTGACCGCGGTCTCGGCGGCGGCAGCATCCGTCCCGCGGAATGTCTCCCAGGCGCCGCTGATCCTCAGCAGCTTCTCGACCCGCTCGGTGGGCTGGGCGCCGTGGCGCAGCCAGTGCAGGGCCCGCTCGTTGTCGATCCGCACCACCGAGGGTTCCTGGCGGGGCTCGTAGATCCCGATTATCTCGATGAAGCGCCCGTTGCGGGGAGCGCGGGAGTCTGCCGCCACGACGCGGTAGGTGGGCTGCTTCTTCTTCCCCATCCGCATGAGGCGCAATTTGACGGCCAATGTGAGTCCTCTGATCCTCTAGGCAGTTCGGCGTAGGGTCAATTCAACCCGGGCCAGTCACCCTTTTCCAACCCTGGGAGGGTGAGCGGGGCCTTGGAGACGGGCACCGGCCCCTTGGGCGTGGTTCGACCGCCGGCACCGCGCCGCTTGGAAGCGGGCGACTTTCGCCCGGAGCGTCCCGCCTGCGTGGACGATCCGGCCCTCGGTGCGGGTCCTCGCCGCTTGCCCCCGAGCCCGCCGAGGCCCCTCATCATGGACCGCATCTGCTTGAACTGGTCGACCAGCGCCTTGACGTCGGCCGGGCGGCAGCCGGAACCGGCTGCGATGCGCTGGCGGCGGGAGGCGTCGATGATGTCGGGTTCGGTGCGCTCCGCGGGTGTCATTGAGTGGATCATGCCGGTGATGCGGCCGATGCGGCTCTCATCGACGTCCGCGTTGCGCAGCTCCCGCGGCAGGCCCGGCATCATGCCGAGGATGCTGCGCAGGTTTCCCATACCGAGAACCTGCTGCATAGTGGACAGGAAGTCATCGAACGTGAACGTGCCTTCGAGAAGCCGCGACGCCGTCTCGTCCGCCTCCTCGGCCTCGAAGGCGGCCTCAGCCTTGTCGATCAGCGTCTCAACGTCGCCCATCCCCAGGATGCGGCTGGCGAGACGGTCGGGATGGAACGGCTCGAAGTCCTCCAGTTTCTCACCGACGGAGGCGAAGGCGATCGGCCTCCCCACCACCTCCTTCACCGACAGGGCGGCGCCACCCCGGGCGTCGCCGTCCAGCTTCGTGAGGATCACACCGTCGAGGGCCAGCGTGTCGTGGAAGACCCTGGCCGAGTGCACCGCGTCCTGGCCGACCGTTGCGTCCACCACCAGGAACGTGTAGAGGGGTCGCACCGCCTTGGAGATCCGGCGGACCTGGTCCATCATCTCGGCGTCGATGGCCAGACGGCCCGCAGTGTCGACGATGACTACATCGCGCCCGGTCCGGGTTGCTTCAGCCAGCGAGGCCGAAGCCGCTTTGACCGGGCTGCGGGGGTGGCTGAACACGGGCACGCCGGCGCGCTCACCGAGCGTGCGGAGCTGCTCGACGGCGGCGGGGCGCTGCAGGTCGGCGCCGACCAGCAGCGGGCTGCGTCCCTGACGCAGGAACCACTGGGCCAGCTTGGCCGCATTGGTGGTCTTGCCTGATCCCTGGAGACCGGCCAGCAGGACCACGGTGGGCGGCTTCGACGCGTACGTGATGGCCAGCCGCTCACCCCCCAGGCTGGTCGTGAGCTCGGAGAGCACGATCTTCACCACCTGCTGGGCGGGATTGAGAGCCCGGGAGAGCTCCTCGCCGACGGCTCGCTGGCGGATGCGCCCGGTGAGGCTCGTGACCACATCCAGATTGACGTCGGCCTCGAGCAGGGCGACCCGGATCTCCTGCAGAGCCGCGTCGACATCAGTGGCGGTGAGCCGTCCCCGGCCACGCAGCCTGGAGAAGACGGTCTCGAAGCGGCTGGTGAGAGTGTCGAACATGGTCGAGCCACCCTACCGACCAGGAAGTCACGCACGTTCGAACTGGCAGCCCAGAACGCCCGAAACGGAACCCTCCGCTGCCAATTCGGCAGTCGACAGCCCCCACACCGCGAACTGGCAGCCCAGAACGCCCGAAACGGAACCCTCCGCTGCCAATTCGGGCGTCAGGTGAACAGGGCCTCGACGAACTCCGCGGTGTCGAAGGGTACGAGGTCGGCGATCCCCTCGCCGACTCCGATGAGCTTCACCGGCACTCCAAGTTCAGCCTGCACAGCCACCACGATCCCGCCCTTGGCCGAGCCGTCCAGCTTGGTGAGCACCACGCCGGTGACGTCGACGGCCTCGGTGAACTGCCGAGCTTGAGCCAAGCCGTTCTGACCGGTGGTGGCGTCGAGCACCAGGAGAGTCTCGGTGACCACCCCCGATCCCCTGTCGGCCACGCGCCGCACTTTCTGCAGTTCGGCCATCAGGTTCTGCTCGGTGTGGAATCGGCCGGCGGTGTCGGCCAAGACCAGGTCCGCCCCCCTGGCCGCAGCCGATTCGACCGCGTCGTAGACCACCGACGCGGGGTCGGCACCCGCTGCGCCCCGCACGATGTGCGCGGACGACCGCTCGGCCCACATGGCCAGCTGGTCCGAGGCCGCGGCCCGGAACGTGTCGCCCGCGGCCAGCACCACCCTTGTGCCGCCATCGGCTTCGCGCTTGGCCAGCTTGCCGATGGTGGTGGTCTTTCCGGTGCCGTTGACTCCGACGAAGAGCCACACCGACGGGCCCTCGCCGGCAGAGCGTCGAGCCAGCGACCGGTCGAAGCCGCCGAGCCGCTCTCGCAGCTCGGCCTGGAGCGCCGTCCTCGCCTCGGTGGGATCATGTCCTGCAGCCTCGATCCGCGACCTCGCCGACTCGACGATCTCGGAGCTGGTCGCCAACCCGACATCGGCCCTTATCAGCGCCTCGGTCACGTCGGTCCACGCCTCGGTGGAGGCCGAGGTTCGCTCGAGGGCGGAGCCCAGCGACCCCGCCAGCGCGGTGCGAGCCTTCGACAGGCGGTCGCGCAAGGAGGCCGCCGACCGTTCGGTGGTCCCGACGGTCCTGCCGGCCAAGCGGTCCACAACCCGATCCGCGACCTCGCCCATGGCCGTCGCATCGGCTCGGGCATCGAGCGCCGGCGGGCGTCGGCGCCTGCGAACGACCGCGATCACGGCCAGCACCACCGCCGCCAGCACCACGAGACCGACGATGATTTCCAGCGTCATCCCAGTGCGTCCAGTACGGCTGTGGCGACGTAGAGGTCGCCACCTCGCCTGATCGTCAACTCGACAGTGTCACCCGGGCGGCGCAGCTTGATGGCTGCCGAGAGCTCCGCGATGTCGTACATGGGCTCGTCGCCGAGGCTGATGATCACGTCGCCGGCCGCCAGCCCGGCCTCCGCAGCCGGGGATCCGGGCAGGACTTCGGCCACTACCACTCCCACGTCGTCGCCCTCGCCCGCCTGGCCGCTGATGCCGAGATACCCGAGTTCCAGCGACTCCCCGTTGACTATGCGGGTGGCGATCAGATCGACAGTGTCGCTGGGAACGGCGAAGCCCAGACCGATGCTGCCGCCCGTAGTGGTCTGGATCATCGTGTTCATCCCGATGACCCGACCCTGCGAGTCGGCCAGCGCGCCGCCGGAGTTGCCGCGGTTGATGGCGGCGTCGGTCTGGATCATCTCCACCGGCACCGGCGAGCTGGGGTCGGCGCCGCCCTGGACCTGGATGCGGACCGCGCTCACGATCCCAGCGGTCACCGTGCCCGTCAAGCCGAGCGGGCTGCCGATGGCCACCGCCAGCTGGCCCACCCTCACCGAGGAGGCCGGCGCAAAGGTGGCGCCCACCAACTCAGCGGCCTCCGGATCGACCCGTACCACCGCCACGTCGTGCCCGGACGACCCGCCGACGACCTCGCCTTCGAGACGGGCCCCGTCCGACAGATAGATGGTCACGCTCTCTACGCCCTCCACGACGTGCTGATTGGTGACGATGTACCCGTTCTCAGCGTCCCAAACGATGCCGGAGCCGAGACCGAAGCCGATCGGAGCACCGACCTCGACGAGGACTACGGACGGGCTGAGCGCTTCGGCCACGGCCACCACCGGCTCCTCGGAGACGGTCGGCGCGGGATACTGCGGGACGGCCGGATCCGGGACCTGTTCTGCCAGCGCGACAGCCGGCCCGTCTGAGGGTGCTCCCTCGCCGGGTTCCGGACCTTCGTCCACCTCTAGCTCGCCAGCCGCGAGCTGCTCGCCGGTCAATTGCTCGCCAGCCGCGGGCGCCCCGGAACCGTCGACTGGGGCAACCTCATCGGGTGATACCGGTCTCAGCCCCAGGGCAGGTCCCGCGTCCTGCGGGCGATTGGACAGCACCACTCCAACAGCGGTCCCGGCGACGAGGACCAGGCACGCCAGGATCACCACCGCGGCGACCTGCCACGCAGGTCGCCGCGGCGCGGGCGCCGTTCGCGAGATCGCGGGGTCGGCTTCCGGCGGCCTGACCACCGCTGTCCGGCTGACGGCTTCGGGATCCTGCATCGCACCCTAAAGCTAGGCCGAACAGCTGAGAGAACAGCTAGAGGCGGCGACTACCAGCCCTAGCAGTCGGAATCCGGCAGGTCACCGGGTCAGGCGGCGTCGGAGACGCGCTCAGACACAACCATCGAAGAGCCGCCGGGTTTCATCGAGACCCCTTGCAGGCAGTCTGCTGCCTCCATGGTCCGCTTCTGGTGGGTGACTATCACGAGCTGTGCGTCGGCGCGGAACTCGTCCACAAGCTTCAGGAAGCGATGCAGGTTGACGTCGTCGAGGGCAGCCTCCACCTCGTCCATCACGTAGAAGGGCGAGGGCCGGCTGCGGAACACCGCGAACAGGAAGGCCAGTGCGGCCAGCGTCCGCTCCCCGCCCGAGAGCAGCGACAGCCGCTTCACGTTCTTGCCCGACGGCTTGGCCGATATCTCGATGCCGGTATCGAGCAGATCGTCGGGTTCGGTGAGGCTGAGGCGGCCCTCACCGCCCGGGAACAGCGCCTCGAACAGCACTTCGAAATTGGCGGCCACATCGATGAAGGCCGAACTGAACACTGTCTTGATCTCCCCGTCGATCGACCGGATCACCCGATTGAGGTCCCTGCGGGCCGCCCGGATGTCGTCCATCTGGCCGCTCAACAACTCGTGACGCTCATAGAGCTCGTCGTACTCGGCCAGAGCCAGGGGATTGACGGGGCCCATGATCTCCAACTCGGAGGCCAGATGGTCCACCCGCTGATCGGGTTGGAGCCCGTCGGGCAGGTCCGGCAACGGTGCATCGGCGGCCTGTTGCGGGGACAGACCGTAGGCGTCGCGCAGGCGCTCGACCGCCCCCTGCAGCAATGTCCGCAACTCGGCCTCCTCGACGTCACGACGGCCCTCAGCCTGGCGCAGGGTCTCGTAGCGACTCTCGGCGCCGGCAAGCCGCTGTCGCAGGTCATCGAGATTCGCGGCCAGGGCCCGGACCTCCTCGGAGTGCCTGCGGCGCACCTCCCGGATCTCAGCGAGCCCCGCGTTCAGTATCCCCGTCCGCTCCTCCACCGCTCGTCTGAGCGTGTCGAGCACCGTCACCTCACGCTCCAGCGCGGCCATACGATCCTCGGCGGCGGCCCGCGAAGAGCGGTGACGAGCCAGCCGGTCCTCCAATTCTGTGGCACGGGCCTGCAGCATCTGCCGGCGCTGCTCCAACCCGGCATCAGTTGCGCTCTGCTCGGCGGCCATCAACGCCAACTCGGATGCACGCCGGTCGAGGTGGGCGCGCTCATCCGCCGACTCACGGCTCCGTTGCTGGGCCTGGTTCTCTGCCGCCTCCAACTCGGGCAGCCCGGATTCGATCTCTGCCCCTCGGCTGACAGCCTCGTCGAGACGGCGGGACACCTCCATCAGGTGGTCGCGCAGAGCGCTGCTCGCCGTATCGAGGTCGCGGCGATCGGCTTCGGCACGATGGACGGCGTCGGTCGCCGATGCCGCGGCGCGTTCGGCCTCAGCCAGCCGACCACCGAGCTCGTCGACTCTCGCTCGGCTCCCGTCCAGCCGGCTCCGGGCCGCTTCGCAGGCAGCGCCGGCCCGTTCGCAGGCCGACCGCGCCGCCTCGACTCGTTGATCGGCCTCAACCAGCGCGGGCCGGAGCCCGGCCGCGCCGTGCACACCGAGTCGCCACCCTCGGCTGCTCAACCGGTCACCGGCCGGCGTGACCACGATTGTGGCGGGGTGTCGCATCCAGGTGTCGGCCGCGGAACGCCAATCGCCCTCCACCAGCGCCGTGGAGCAGAGCAACACGTCCAGCAGGCGGTCCACTTCCGGATCGGCGGCGCGGACACGGTCCCGCAGCGGCGCCAGTCCGAGGTAGTGCAGCGGCGCCCCGGGCGCGCGCTCAGACCCGTCGCCCCCCAGAGCGATAACCGCCGCGCCGGCATCGCCGGCCTCAACGCTGTCGAGGAAGCGGCGCGCCGCGGCGGCATGCCGTACTACGACCGCACCGATGGCGTCGCCGGCCGCGGCCGCGAAGGCGGCCTCGACTCCCGGATCCACCTCCACAAGGTCGCCCAGCAGCCCCAAGACGCCATCGGTCGCGAGATGCACATCGACGGGCACACCCTTGGCGGCCTCCTCGAGAGCCATGGCGAGGGCCTCGCTCCTTGCGGTCCAATGCCGCAAGTCGCCTTCGGCGCCCGAACGGGCCGCGCCGGCGTCCTCCAGCGCGCCCGCGGCGTCAGCTCGAGCGGCTTCCGACATCGCTAGCTCGCTTCGCCTCTCGGCAATCTCGTCGTTGCACCGGCCCAGTTCTCCGCGGTGGTCATCTATCCGCCTCCCCAGATCCTGCAGGCGGCGCTCGGACTCCTCCAAACGTTCGGCGAGACGCTGCTGCTCCGACTGGCCGGCCCCGATCGTCGACCGCAGCGCCGCCAGCTCGCCCCTGGCTTCTGCAGCCTGGCTCGCTACCGCGACGTCGAACCCCGTCGCATCGCCCCATTGGGCGTCGAACACGGCCCGGTCGGCTTCCAACCGTTCCTGCAGGCGCTCGAGACGGAGGCGATCGGAGTCGGCCGCGGCGGCCGACAGCACGGCTGCGGAGAGCTCCTTGCGGCAGCGCTCCAACTCCGCTTGCAGTCCCGCGGCCAGATCATGCTCGGCGAGGGCGGCCCTCTGGTGTTCGATGCCCCGCCGGCGCTCGACCGCGACCGCGGCCAGGCCGGCCGCCCTGGCCCGGAGCCCTTCGAGGCGGGCCAGGCGCTCTGAGTGGTCGTCCATCCCGTGGCGGGCGAGCCGCTGCTCGTCGGCGGCGACGCCGGCGTTGAGAGCGTCGAGTTCGGCTCGCAGTCCGGCCTGCATTGCCGCCTGCGCCTCCCTCTGATCCTTGTGCAGCCGGAGTTGCTCCCGCATGTCGGCTATCTCGCGGCCGGCGATGTGCACCCGCAGCGCCTCCAACTCGGACAGCAGATCGGCGTGCCGCCGGGCTGCCTCGGCCTGCTTCTGCAGGGGGCGCAGCCTCCGTCGCACCTCCCTCAGGAGGTCGCTCATCCGGGTCAAGTCCCCGTCGGTGGCGAGCAGGCGGCGCTCGGCCCGCTCCCGCCGCTTGCGGTACTTGAGGATTCCGGCCGCCTCCTCCACAACCACCCGGCGGTCGGCGGGGCGGGCGTTCAGCACGGCGTCTATCTGGCTCTGCGACACGATCATGTGCTGCTGGCGGCCCACGCCCGCATCCGAGAGCAACTCGACGACGTCCAGCAGCCGGCACGACGTGCCGTTGAGCGCGTAGGCCGACTCGCCGTTGCGGAACAGGGTGCGGGTGATCTGCACCTCGCTGGCCGCCATGGGCAGCATCCCGTCGGCGTTGTCGATCGTCAGCGAGACCTCGGCCCGGCCCAGTGCGGGCTTGTGAGCCGTGCCCGCGAAGATCACATCGTCCATCCGGGTGGACCGCACCGCGCTCGGCGCCTGGGCGCCCAGAACCCAGGCCACCGCATCCACAACGTTCGACTTGCCGCTGCCGTTGGGGCCGACGACCACGGTGACCCCCGGCTCCAAGCGGATCGAGGCCGGCTCGGCGAAGGACTTGAAGCCCTTCAGCGTCAGCGTCTTCAGATACACGCGCGCGACGCTAGTTCGGCCCATTGGGAGAACCGGGCATCCCCCTACCCCCCCCCCCCCCCCCCCGCCTGCCAGACGCCGAGAAAGGCGGTGTTCAGACCTGCGTGTCGCAGTAGTAGGTCCATCTGCCGCGGAACTTGGTCCGCTTGATCGGAGCCTTGGAACGCTCGCTCAACTCGCCGTGGCGGCCCCACACCTTGAGGTGGCCGGCGTAGCTGCCCGGCTGGCCGAACGGGTCCACGAAGGGACGATCCGGCACCGACGTCCCCCGGTACTTCATGGCGTCGTGCATCGTGCCGACGAGCGACCGGTGCAGCCGGCGGATCTCCTGAGTGGACAGGGTGTTGGAGACGCGGTCGAAGCGCAGTCCCGCCTCGAACAGGATCTCGTCCGCGTATATGTCGCCGACTCCGACCACGAAGGCGTCGTCGGTGATGAGGGGCTTGAGCTTGGTGTCCCTCTGGAGAAGGAGCCGACCCATCTCCGTCCAGGAGATCGGCGTGGCGACCGGATCGATGCCGAGCTCAGCCACATCCGGCAGTGCGGTCGCCAGGTCGTCGCAAGGCACCACGAACATCTGCCCCGTGCCTTCGGTGTCCACGAAGCGCAACTGTCCGTACTGCGTGAACGAGATCACCACTTCGGTGCCCGCCACCCTGGGATGCTTGTTGGCGTTGCGGCGAGGCGAACCCGACGAGCCGAGCGACAGCACGAGCATCATCTCCGTGCTGAGCTCGATCACCAGGTACAGGCCCACCCGCCTCACATCGGTGATCTTGGCCCCCGCCAACTGCGAGGTGAAGGCCTTGCGGGTGTGGTAGCGGCGCAGGCACTTCATGCTCGAGGCCTCCGCCGTCTTGACCTTGCGGCCGATGATCTCGCGTTCGAGGTCCCGCCGGATCGTCTCGACCTCCGGCAGCTCGAAGGCAAGGGTGGGGTTGGGGCGCGACGTGCTCATGATTGGGCCTCTGATTGCCCGCTCTTGTTCGCTGCGCTCACGGGCCGCTCGGGCCACATTCTCCGCTCTTGTTCGCTGCGCTCACGGGCCGCTCGGGCCCGGGGCCTCGCTCCGCACGTCGCGCGCATCCTCATGAGCTGCTCCCAATACGCTCGGCCTCTGATTGCAGGGCCGCGTAGGCGATCTCGGCCGCGTGCTGTTCGGCGTCCTTCTTGGTGCTTCCCCGGCCGGCGCCGCTGGCGGCGCCGGTGCGCACCATGGCCTCGAACGACTTGTCGTGAGCGGGCCCGCTGGTGGTCACGTTGTAGACGGGGGGGGCGTATCCGAGACGGGCTGCCAGTTCCTGCAGCCTCGTCTTGAAATCGGCGTGGCCGGGAGCGCGGGCCGCCGCATCGAGCCGCGAGCCGAGGAGCCGGCCGACCGCATTGTCGGCCGCGCCGATGCCGCCGTCGAGGTACACGGCCCCGATCACCGCCTCCATGGCGTCGGCCAGGATCGAGGACTTCTCGCGGCCGCCCGAAGCGGCCTCCCCCCGACCGAGGCGCAGAAGATCGCCCAGGCCGATCGATCGGCCCACGTCAGCCAGCGTGGCCGAGTTGACGAGCGAGGCACGGGTCTTGGCCAGGTCGCCTTCGGACCATTCGCCGAAACGCGAGTAGAGCCTCTCTGTCACGACAAGGCCCAGAACAGCGTCGCCGAGGAATTCCAGCCGCTCGTTGGAGGACGACCCCGCGTGCTCCGCGCACCAGGAGCGATGGGTTAGGGCCAACTCGATCAACGCGGCGTCGGCGAACCGGTGGCCGAGCCGGTCCATCAGCGTCGCGGTGTCCGCCGGAGCGGCCTGGACCTTCAACCCAGCTTCGCGACGACGTAGTCGACGGCATCCCGGACGGAGCGCAGGTCTTCCAGGTCCTCGTCCTCGATGCGAAAGCCGACCGCACGCTCCGCCAGTTCCTCCTCGATCCCCTCCACCAGCTCGATCAGCGCTAGCGAGTCGGCATCGAGGTCGTCGGCGAATGAGGCTCCCTCGGCGATGTCGGCGGGATCGATCTCGAGGATGTCGGCCAGCCGGTCGCGAATCAGCGCCAAGACCTCCTCACGCCCCATGGGCGCCTGCTCCACGTGGGTTTCTGCCGGCATCGGCGCCTCCGTGCGTCGGTCCTTCGTCGCTGCGACCGACAACCATACCGTCGCGGGCGCGGGCCACCTCTCGGCCCCTCGTTACCTTCACTATCCGCGGGCAATGGCCGCGATGTGGTCCACCATGCCCGCCGTGACCATCTCGCGGGCCACCCTCACCGCGTTCATCACCGCGGCGGCACTGCTGGCTCCGTGCGATATCACGCACACGCCCCGCACGCCCAGCAGGAGCGCGCCACCCACGCCGTCGGGGTGAAGCTCCTGTGACATCACGTCGAGGGCGGGGGCGAGCATCTCCCCGGCCCGCCGCGACGTGTCGTCGGTGTCGATGGCCACCAGCAACCGGCCGAACAGGGCCCGCAGCGCCCCTTCCAGCGCCTTGAGCGTCACGTTGCCCGTGAAGCCGTCGGTCACGACCACATCGACGGAGGGGGTCATGATGTCGCGACCCTCCACGTTGCCGATCCACTCTGCTCCGACGTCGTCGGCCCACCGGCCGTCGGAGAGCAGTTCGAAGACGCCCTTGGTGAAGTCGTTGCCCTTGCCGGCCTCCTCGCCTATCGACAGCAGGCCCACTCGAGGCCGCTCGATCCCGAAGCGGTCCCGAGCGTAGACCGAGCCCATGCGAGCGAACTGGACGAGCCATTCCGGTCGGCACTCCGCGTTGGCGCCCGAGTCGAGCATGGTCGTGGGACTGGCCCCCGGCGTCGGGATGGGCGTCGCGATCGCGGGGCGGGCGATGCCGCGAATACGCCCCATCCGAAGCAGGGCCGAGCCCATCGCCGCACCGGTGTTGCCTGCCGACACCATTGCCGAGGCCCGCCCGTCGCGCACCGCCTCGGCCGCCCTCACCAGCGAGGAGTCCTTCATGGTTCGCACACTCGATCCCGGTTCGGCGTCCATCGGGATCACTTCGGAGGCCTCGATCACCTCCAGACCGCCGGCGTCGCCCATCTCGTCGGGCCGCCCCACCAGCACTACCGGGATTCCCAGCTCGTCAGCGGCGCGCCGGGCGCCGGCCACGATCTCGACGGGAGCGCGATCACCCCCCATGGCGTCGACGGCTACCGGCTCCATGGAGGTTCAGACCACACTACGCCGACAAAGGTTCCATCGTCACTCGATGACGCCCGGCGTTCGACTGGGATCAATCGATGCTGGGGACGTGCCGGCTATTCGACCTCGATGGCCTGCCGGTCGTGGTACCACCCGCAGTTGCCGCACACGCGATGGGGCCGCTTGACTGCACCGCAGCGACTGCAGGCGCTGCGACCGCCCGGCCGGATCCGCCACGCGGAGGCCCTCCGACTGCGCCCCTTGGCCTTGGAGGTCTTCTTCTTGGGAACAGCCATGGGGGATCCTGATCTTCGCGGCCGGCCGGACTATTGCGGCCGGCCAGCGTACCGGCCGCCGGCTCGGTCTACACGTCGGTGATCGTCGACAGATCGGCCGCAGCAGGTCCCGTCGGGAAGCGTTCCGGCACGGGCCCGGCGCAGTCCTCCGAGCACAGCGGCGCCAGCGGCAGGGCCAGCATCGCGGCCTCCCGGGCCGCGGGAGCCAGGTCGATGCGTTGATCGTCGATCGGCCAGGTCTCCCCCTCGGTGGGCTCCCACTCGAACACTTCCCGCATCGGCGCCTCCAGCGGGCCGCGAACCTCCTCGAGGCAGCGACGGCACTCCGCCGTCCACGCGCCGACCACGCGTCCGACGGCCACGTAGGCCCCTCGGGCCGCCCGGATTGTCACTTCGAGGTCCACGACGCCGTCCACCACCGCGGCCCCCTGCACACCGGGGTCGTCCAGAAGGCACTGGCGAACGACTTCAATGCAGTCGACCGAACCCGCTTCCAGCCGGGCGCAGTCGACAGCCAACCGCGAGCTTGTCCGCTCCTGTTCGCCGTGCTCACGGGCCCGACGCCGTCTCTTGTTCGCTGCGACCTGAGGGCCGCTCGGGCCCCGGGCCCCGCTCCGCTCGTCCTCTGCTTGGTTCAACCCACGTCCTGGTCGAAAACGTCGTCGTCGAGTTCGGGCGGAGCAGGCGCCGGCGCCGGGCGGGGCAACCTGGTGTCCTGGAGTCGCCGGCGCCCTGTCGACACCGCGGTGGCTGTCTTGTGAAGCATCGACTCGAAGGCTGCGAGGCGCTGATCGCACCAGTCCTCGGTCTCCAGCTTCATCCTGCCGGCCCGCTCCTCGGCTTCGTCGATCGTCCGTCTCGCCCGCATCTCCGCGGACTTGACGACCTCGCTGCGCTGCACCATCTGCTCGGCCCGGGCCCGGGCGGCCGCGATGATCTCCTCGCCCTCGCGTTGCGTGCGCAGCCGCATGTCGTCGCGTTCCTTGAGCATCCACCGAGCAGCCCGAAGTTCCTCGGGCAGGGCCGCGAACGCCTTCTGCAGAATCCCCAGCAACTCTTCGCCGTTGATCATCACCGAGGTCGAGAACGGCATCGGCCGCGACCGCTCCACCATCCGGATGGCCTGGGTGAGCATCTGTTCGACGGCCAACCGTCGAGCCTCGGCCGAACCGTCGGAACGGCCGGCGTCGGTCGACGGGACCGGTTCGCCCGAACTCATTGTTCCTGCTCGACACGACGGGCCAGCCGCGCCTGCACCGGCTCAGGCACCATGGATGTGACGTCCCCGCCTAGGCGGACGACCTCCCGGATCAGCTTGGAGGCCACGAACGACCGCTTGCTGGCCGAGGGGATGAAGATCGTCTGCACCCCGGCCAGAGCGTGGTTCATCTGGGCCATCTGCAGCTCGTTCTCGAAGTCGGAGACCGCCCTCAGACCCTTGACGATGAAGTCGGCCTCGACCTCTCGGGCCAGATTGACCACCAGATTGGAGAACATCGCCACCGAGACGTTGGGCAGGTGAGTGCAGCAATCCTTGATCATCTGCTCCCGCTCGTCGAGGCCGAACAGGCCTTCCCCCTTCTGGGGATTGCGCATGGCCGCCACGACCACCTCATCGAACAGCCCGGCGATGGTCTCGATGATCTCGAGATGGCCGTAGTGGATCGGGTCGAAGGATCCGGGGTACAGCACACGGGTCACTGATTGCTCCCTATCCACTCGGCCTCTCGGCAGCTTGTGCGAACGTCACCACGGTACCGCCGTGACGCCTGCGATGGTGGATGGCAAAGTGCGGTCCCACTTCCACCGGACGATCCGACTCTGCCACGACCAGATCGGCCGGCACCCGCGACAGCAGCTCCGGCCAGGCGTCGAAGGCGTACGGGGGATCCACCAGCGCGACATCGAAGCGGCGGCGAGCCAGTTCAGCGAGGGCCGCTTCGACGTCGACGACCATGACGGTGGCAGCTTCCACCAGTCGGGTGGCCTCGAGGTTGCTGCGCAGCACGTCGGCCACAGCCCGCTCGCTCTCGACGAACACCGCTTCAGCCGCACCCCTGCTCAGCGCCTCGATCCCCAGCGCACCCGTGCCCGCGAAGAGGTCGAGCACCCGGGCATCGCCGATGGCGCCGAGCGAGTAGAGCGAGTTGAACACGGCTTCGCGCACCCGGTTGGGCGTGGGCCGGGTGAGGAGGCCGGCGGGGGCTGCCAGCCGGCGGCCCTTGGCCGAGCCCGCCACGACGCGAATGCTCACAGCCACCCGCCAGCTTCTAGCTCTTCAGCAGGTACTCGGCGTCGGCGTCGCCGAGCAGCAACTCGATCTCGTCGGCCAGCTCCCGGTTGCCGAGTAAGTCCGGGTCTGCATCGAGTATCTCGATTGCGACGTCGCGGGCTATGGCAACCCACTCCTTGTCCCGGCGCAACGAAGCGAGGCGCAGGTCGTTGCGGCCCCTCTGGCGCTCACCCATGAGCGTGCCCTCTCCCCGCAGCTCGAGGTCCGCCTCGGCCAGCTCGAAGCCGTCGTTGGAGGCCACCACCGCCTCCAGCCGGGCCTCGGCCTCAGCGGTGACAGCCTCGCCCAGCAGGTAGCAGCCGGACGCCAGATGGGAGCGGCCCACCCGGCCCCGGAGCTGGTGGAGCTGGGCGATGCCGAACCGGCCCGCGTCGACGACCACCATGACGGTTGCGTTGGGCACGTCCACCCCGACCTCGATGACGGTTGTGGCCACCAGGACGTCCAACCCGCCGGACCGGAACAACTCCATGGTCGCCTCCTTCTCCGCGGGCGTCACCCGGCCGTGCAGGAGGCCGACCCGGAGCCCGGCCAGCGCGCCTCCGTCACCGGCCAGCCGGTCGTACGTCTCTGTCGCCGAGCGCACGTCGAGCACTTCGGACTCATCGATGACCGGACACACGACATAGGCCTGCCGGCCCTCCGACACAGCGGCGCGCACGGCCTCCCAGACCTGCGCCTCCGCCAACGGGCCGCGAGCCCATGAGGTGGCCACCGGCAGCCGGCCCGCGGGGAGCTCGTCGAGCACCGACACGTCCAGATCGCCGTACACGGTCATGGCTGCGGTGCGGGGGATCGGCGTGGCAGTCATCACGAGCAGATCGGGCATGACCGATCCGGGCCCGCGATCACGCAGCACAGCCCGCTGCTCCACGCCGAAGCGATGCTGCTCGTCGATCACAACCACACCCAGCGCCCGGTACTCCAGACCCTCCGAGATCAGGGCATGGGTGCCTACCACGATGTCGACATCGCCCGTTGCAAGCCCATGAGCGGCCCGGCGCCGGTCGGCCGCGCCACGGCTCCCCGACAGCAACTCGACCCGCAGAGGACGCTCGCCGCCGAGCCTCGCCCCGTCGGGCACCGACAGGTCGTCGAGGAGCGAGACCATCGTGTCGTAGTGCTGCTCGGCCAGCACCTCGGTCGGCGCCATCAGCGCACCCTGGAAGCCGCCCTGCACCCCGGTGAGCAGGGCGCACAGGGCCACGACCGTCTTGCCCGCACCCACGTCGCCCTGCATGAGCCGGTGCATGGGGTAGGGCATGGCCAGATCGCCGGCGATCTCCTCGATCACCCTCCTCTGAGCGCCGGTCAGCGGGAACGGCAGGCGGGCTAGGAACTGATCGACCAGCTCGCCGCCGGTGGCATGGGACAGACCGGCGGTATGGCGCTCCAGCCAGCGCTTGCGCCTGACCAGCTCCACCTGCACCCGCAGGAGCTCGTCGAACATCAGGCGCCGCCGAGCCTCGCTCGATTCTCGCATTGTGGCGGGCCGGTGGATGCTGTTGAGCGCGGTGTGCCGGCCCACGAAGTCGAATCTGCGCAGCACGGCAGAGGGAACTGGATCGAATATCCCGCGGGGTTGGCACTTGTTGAGAGCCTGATTCACGAAGCTGCCGATGTCCCAGATGCTGAGACCCGCCTTCTCGGACAGCGGGTAGACCGGAAAGAACCGGCCTGTGCGGTCGCCGACCCGATCGACGTCCGGATTCGTCATCTGGAGCGAGCCTCGATACAGCTTCGGGCGACCGTGAACGACGACCCGGCGGCCCGGCTGCAGGCTCTTCTCCTGCCAGGGCTGGTTGAAGAACGCCAGCTTGAGCCGGCCGGTCTCATCGGAGATGACGACCTCGACGAGCTTGCGCCGCTGCCTGATGGGTCTCGCCGAGCTGCGCTCAACCCGGCCCTCGACGTAAGCGTCCTCGCCTTCGGCGAGTTCCGCGATGCGGGCCTGCTTGGTGCGGTCTTCGTAGCGGCGCGGGTAGTGCTGCAACAGATCGAGCACTGAGTCGATCTCCATCCTGGTGAGCGCACTGGCCCGCTTGCCGCGCTCGTTCCGGAGCCGGCCGACTTCGATGGCGTCGAGATCCCGGAGGCTGAGGGGCGGGTCGCCGGCCGGCATCGGCGCGCTGGTTCAGGCCCGCCGGGGCCTACTCTGGGCGCCGCGGGCGGTTGTTGACACCACGCGTGGAGGCGAGTTGTTTCCCGCTCCTGTTGCCTGCGCTCACTGATGCACCATGGTTCTGACGGAGACCGAACTTCAAGGAGTCAACCACCTCAGATGTGGCTGACCGCTTGAAGTTGCCGGCAGTTCGGGCCACGGCCTCGATGCGGCCTCGCGAAGACCCTCATCAAGTGCCGCCTGTTCGCCCGACGTCTATTCGAGGCCGAAGTGGTAGGGGTACAGGGGCTGGCCGCCCTCGGACACCTCGACCTCGATGTCAGGATGGTGCTCGGCCACGTGCCCGACGATGGCTCCGGTCGTGGCCGCATCCGCGTCGGCGCCGGTGAGCACGGTGAGAAGTTCGTGGTCGTCGTCGATGATGGCCCGCAGCAGCCCGGTCGCCGCCGCGGCCACGTCGGACTCCACCGCGACGATGCCGTCGGGGCCGATGCCGAGCCAGTCGCCCTCCGTGATGGGCCCGGCCGAACTGGAGGCGTCGCGCACGGCTTGGGTGACTTCGCCGTGAGTGACCGACGCGGCTGCGGCCGCCATGGCCTCGGAGTTCTGGGCCGCGGTGGCGCCGGGAGAGAAGGCCATCAGGCTGGAGATCCCCTCCACCACGCTGCGAGTGGGCACGACGCCCACCGTGCGCTCGGTCTCGCCGCCGACCTGCTCAGCCACACCGATGATGTTCTTGTTGTTGGGCAGCACCACGACATGTCCGGTGGGGAGCGAGTCGACGGCTGCGAGCAACTCCGCCGTGGAAGGGTTCATCGACTGGCCTCCGGCCACCACCCGGTGAGCCCCCATGGACATGAGGATGTCGACCACGCCCGGGCCCGCTCCCACCGCCACCACCGAGCATTGGTCGGCCTCGGTGACCTCCACCGGCTGGGGCGGCGTGACACCGACGTCGTCTTCGGGGTGAACAGAGTCCGGCGCAATGAACGCCTCGGAGTGCTCGGCCGCCTGGTCGAGCAGGTCCGTGATCTGGATGCGATGGGGCCGGCCCACCGCGATCCCGGCCTCGATGGCCGCGCCGATGTCGTCGGTGTGGATGTGGCAGTTCCAGATGCCGTCCCCGCCGACCACCACTATCGAGTCCCCAATCTCCTGCCAGGCGGTCTTGAAGCCGTCTACGGAAGGGTCGGGAGCATCCAGAAGGAACATCACCTCATAACGCAGGTCGGCTATGGAGGACTCCTCCTCGGGCGCCTCGGCGCTGGTCACAGCCGCGGGCGGCGCTGCCGGCTCGGGGGCTTCAGGCATGGGCCGGCCATCGATCTCGGCCAGGCAGGCGTCGAACAGCAGCAGCAGTCCGGCCCCGCCCGCGTCGACGACCCCGGCCTCGGCGAGCACCGCCAGCATCTCGGGCGTGCGTTCCAGCGCGTCGTAGCCGCGGTCGCGGGCCGCGTCGAGCACCTCGGTGAGACCGCCCCCGGCCGCCGCAGCAGCCTGGGCCGACTCCGAGGCCTCGCGGATGACCGTGAGAATCGTGCCCTCCACCGGCCGCGCCACTGCCGAATACGCACCCTCGCTGGCCGCAGCCAGTGCCTGGGCCACTACCGCTGCATCCGGCGCGGAGCCGGCTGCAGCCGAGTCGCGCAGCACGCCGGACACGCCTCGGAGGATCTGGGCCAGGATCACCCCCGAGTTGCCCCGGGCGCCCATGAGCGCCCCATGGGCGACCGCGGCGCACAGAGGCTCAAGATCATCGGCGACGCCGTCGAGGCTCTCGACCACCGACTGCATGGTCAGAGTCATGTTGGTCCCGGTGTCTCCGTCCGGGACCGGATAGACGTTGAGGTTGTCGATCACTTGGCGGTGGTCAGCCAGGCCTCCGTGGAAACCGACGATGGCGCGACGCAGGGTGGCCGCGTCGAGGACGATCGATGCCATGGCGCCGATGATACCGACCAGGGGTGGCGCAGGTGAGCCGGGACCGGCGCCGCCGACCCCGCTCGGCCGACCCGGCGCCAAGAGCGAACGCGAGCAGGTGCAAGCCTGTCGCGTCGCAGCGATGCCATTCCCGCTCCTGTTCGCTTCGCTCACGGGCCGCTCGGGCCACGGCCTCGCCGGCTCGCGCGGGATCCCGGCGAGAGCTCACGATCTATCCGCTCGGCCTCCAGACCAGGCGTCACGCCCGGATGCTGCCGCTGACAGCTCACGATCTATCCGCTCGGCCTCTAGGCTGCGGCTCCGTGCAGGGCGTCATCAAGAGCTACGACCCGGTCACCGGCGACGGCGTGCTCGTGAACGAGGCCGACCTGGCCGACGTCGATCTCGCGGCCGGCGCCCTGGAGGGGTCCCTGTTCCGGATGCTGCGCCAGGGTCAGCGAGTGCAGTTCGACCTCGACGAGAACGGCCGGGCCACCCGGTTGCGGCTCGGCTCGGAGGTCGACATGGGTACGCCCGAGTTCTGAAGCCGCGGTCTGCCGCTCCTGTTCACTGCGTTCACGGGCCGCTCGGGCCCTGGAATCACATCGCGGCGGCGATCCCCATCTCGGCGTATCCCTGGTTGGTGTACTGGGCCCGGAACATGTCCCGGAGACGGAGAGCCGCGGCGTCGTAAGTGTCGGAGATCTCCCAGGTGCTGCCGGGATCGAGGATCCGGTCGTCCACCCCGGCGCAGGTCACCGGCATGCGCAGGCCCAACACGGGATGCGTGCGGGTGTCGACGTCGTCGAACTCACCCGAGAGCGCCGCATCGAGAAGGCGCCGGGTTACCGGCAGCGACATCCGCCGGCCGGCACCAAAGGCGCCGCCCGACCAGCCCGTGTTCAACAGCACACAGCGGGCCCGGTGATCGTGCATGCGCTGCTTGAGCAGCCGGGCGTACACGTCGGGCTTGCGGGCCATGAACGGCGCGCCGAAGCAGGGTGAGAAGGTGGCTGCCGGCTCGGTCACGTCAACCTCGGTGCCGGCCAGCTTGGCCGTGAAGCCCATCACAAAGTGGTACATGACCTCGTCGGGGTCCAGGATCGCGACCGGCGGCAGCACCCCGAAGGCGTCCGCCGTCAGCAGCACGATGGTGGTCGGGTGGGGGCCGCGGTGGCCGGGGGCCACATGCGGGTTGCACTCGATCGGATAGGCGAAACGGGTGTTCTCGGTAATGGACCGGTCCCGCAGATCCAAGTCCTGGGGATGGGTGTCGGCGATGCTCCGACCGTCGAGGGCGGGGACGTTCTCGATCAGCGTGCCCTTCATCGACAGCGCGGCGGCGATGACCGGCTCGGCCTCCTTGTCGAGGTCGATCAGTTTGGCGTAGCAGCCCGCCTCAAAGTTGGCGATCCCCGCATCGGTCCAGATGTGCTCGTCGTCGCCGATGAGATCGCGATCAGGATCGGCCGAGAGGGTGGTCTTGCCCGTACCGGACAGGCCGAACAGGATGGCGCTGTCCCCGTCGGCGCCCACATTGGCCGAGCAGTGCATCGAGAGTTGGCCCTTGCCGGGCTGCACGAAGTTCATGATCGTGAACATCGTCTTCTTGTTGACCCCGCAATAGTCGGCCCGGCCGAGGACCAGGGCCAGGCGGCGGTCCATGTCGATGATCACAGCCCGCTGCGAACGGGTGCCGTCCCGGCTGGGGCTGCAACGGAACGACGGCACGTTGAGCAGCGTCCACCCGTGTTCGCGGTGGTCGGGCGCTCCCTCCAGATGGGCGGGCAGCATGATGTTGCAGAAGTAGGCGTGAGTGGCATATTCGCCGACGAACCGGCACGGCTCAGCAAAATCCGGGTCCGCGCCGCAGTACACGTCGGTCACGTAAAGCCGGGCGCGGCGTCCGTTGAGGTGGTCCACGACCCTCTCCACCAGCGGATCGAACTTGCCGGCGTCGAAGGGCGCGAAACCGTCCTTCCACCACACGTCGTCGCTGACGGAGGGCCGGTCCACGCAGAACGTGTCGCGGACCGGGCGCCCGGTGCAGGATGGATCGGAGTAGAAGACCAGCGGGCCGTCACTACCGAGCGAGGTGGCGTAGGCCTTGTGCTCGTCGTCGGGGCCCCCGGGACGCACCCGGCCCAGGTCGCCGGCGATCGCGGCCGCGAACAACTCGTCCTGGGTCAAGCCGTAATGAATGTCCACGGTCGCCAGACCGAGAGACGAGAAGAGTTCAGGGGCCACATGGGCGACCGAAGCTGTGACCGCCCGCGTCATCGTCATAGTCATGGTCGAACGACTCCCTTGTCGCCTCGGCGGACAGTAACCCGACACCGATGACGAGCCGCGCATGGCCCTGCGGGGTCCGGCGCGGCTGCTTTCAGGCAACCGAATCCAGGATCACGGCCCGGATTCCCAGCCCCATGAGGAACAGTCCGGTGCATCCGTAGAGCACGTGCAAGTGGCTGCGCAGATGCTGCCGGTAGCTGTATGCGATGCCTACCGCGACCAGCGCCGAGAACCCGTACAGCGCATGCAGGTCGGGAGCGTCGCGTCCCTCCCGCACCATGAGCCAGGTCCCGAGTCCCGCCTGCACGAAGACGGTGGTCTGGGCGGCCGCAGTGGTCGCCCACAGCATGAGCGATCGCAGGCTCGGACGGCGGTGCGCGGCGAGGGCCCACGATCCGGCCAGTGCGTTGGAGAAGATCACCACCCACGAGAACCAATCATGAACATCACCGACAATCGACGCCGTCGCCAATGTCATTGCACTCACCCCGCCGCCGGGACCTAGGGGTTCTAGTCCCCGTCCAGCGCGGCGAAGAGGTCGATCGAACTTGCGCCGCCCGCGGCCGCGTCGCGGCAGATGAACCATTCGGTGCCGAAGACCAGCTCGAAGGCCTCGTCGGGTAGGGCCACGAAGAACGAGTCCGGCGGGATCTGAGAGGCATGGGCCCGCAGCGCAGCTCGCTTGGCGGCCAGAGCCGGGCGCACATCGATGTGATGGGTGATCCGGGCGCCCTCCACACCGAAGGTCCCCTCGTCTAGTTCAGCCTCGAATTCCGCCTGGTCCTGCTCCGGGATGGACTCCAAGCCCGCCTCGGCGGCCATGCTCATCAACTGGTCCATCGACGAGCGGAAATGGTCGCGGTCGAGTGTCGCCTCGTACACGACGTCCACACCGGCCAACTCCGCCGCCTTCACGGCCACACGGTGAACCTTTATGTGGTCGGGGTGTCCATAGGTGCCGTTGTCGTCGTAGCAGGTGAGCAGGTCGGCTCCCTCGTGCCTCAAGACCGCGGCCAGCCGCTCAGCCGCCTCGGAGTCGTCTGCCTGCCAGAAACAGCCGGGGTCGTCATTGGCGGGGTCACCGGCCATGCCCGAGTCGCGGTAGCCCAGCATCACGACCCGGTGCACGCCCAGCAGCTCGGCCGCCGCGAGCAGTTCCGCCTCCCTGATCTCGGCCAACTCCTCGCCCGTCGGCTCTTGACCCTCGTCGAATCCGGAGGCCTCGCCGCGTGATCCATCGGTGGCGCACACCAGCACCACGCGATGGCCGGCGCGCGATGCCATCAGCATCGTCCCGCCGGTTGACAGGGCCTCGTCGTCGGGGTGGGCGTGGAAGAAGACCGCGGTCGCCATCAGGCCACAGCACCGCAGGCGCGCAAGGAAGCAATCTCGTCGGTGTCGATGCCCGACTCGGCCAGGATCTCGTCGGTGTGCTGGCCGGCATGGGGCGGTGGACGACGGATCGCCCCCGGAGTGCGGCTGAAGCGCGGGGCCGGGACGGGCTGGACCACTCCGGCTACCTCGGTGAAGGTGCCCCGCTGGACGTTGTGAGCATGTTCGGGCGCCTCGGCCAGCGACAGCACCGGCGCGAAGCAGGTGTCGGTGCCCTCCAGCAGCTCGCACCACTGGTCGCGGGTGCGCTGTGCGATCACGGCAGCCAGCTTCTCCTTGAGTTCGGGCCAGGCGGACCGATCCATCTGCGGGTCCCACTCCGGGCCGTGCAGTCCGAGCCGCTCCCGCAGCTCCGCGTAGAACTGGGGCTCGATCGGTCCCAGCGAGATGTACTTGCCGTCGGCGGTCTCGTACACGTTGTAGAAGTGGGCGCCCGTGTCGAGCATGTTGGTGCCCCGCTCGTCTCTCCAGAAGCCCGAGCCGGCCATACCGAAGAAGGCGGTCATCAGCGAGGCGGCCCCGTCCACCATGGCCGCGTCCACAACCTGGCCCTGGCCCGAGGTCCGCGCCTCGAGCATGGCGCACACCATCCCGTAGGCGAGGTACATGCCACCGCCGCCGAAGTCACCGACGAGGTTGAGGGGCGGAACGGGGGCGTCACCCTGCCGGCCGATGCCGTGCAGTGCGCCGGCCAGCGCGATGTAGTTCAGGTCGTGGCCGGCCGCCGAGGCGTAGGGGCCCTCCTGGCCCCAGCCGGTCATCCGGCCGTAGACCAGGCGCGGGTTGCGGGCCAGGCAGTCCTCCGGGCCGATCCCGAGCCGCTCGGCCACGCCGGGGCGGAATCCCTCCAGCATCGCGTCGGCCCCCTCCGCGAGCGACAGCACGGTCTCTACGCCCTCGGGCGACTTGAGATCTACGCCCACCGAGCGCCTGCCCCGGTTGAGGAGGTCGCGTGGCGGGTCCTCAGGGTCGCCGCCCCGCACTGCGGAGGCCCGATCGACCCGAACCACGTCGGCGCCCATGTCGGCCAGCATCATGGCGCAGAACGGGCCGGGCCCGATGCCGGCGATCTCGATCACCCGGATTCCTGTCAACGGCCCCATGGGATCCTCCCGCAGTCGCTGCCTGCTCCCGTCTATCGGCAATCCGGCCGGTTGCGTACCCTCAGGCGACCTACTCGCCGTCGAGAGGACGGCTCATCATCCTCGATGCGACCGCCTGTTCACCCGTGGGGCCAGGTGACCTCGTTGGACTCGACGCCGTCCACGACGGCCCAGACCCTGACCCCGGGGAAGCCGAAGAAGCACACGTCCTCCGCGGGAAGGTCAGAGACGGTCGAGACCTTGAATGCGGCCCGGGGAAAGCGGCCGAACGCCTCGTGCCAGCACTCCACTGCATACGGGCCCGGGCCGAGTGCTTGCGCGTCGATGCGCAGCCAGCGGCAGTGCGCGCCACTGCAATGGTCGCTGGCGTCAGCACCGACGCTCAGCGTCACCGTGACGGCGGGGTCCGGCTCGGGCTGCGGGAACGTGCCGGTGCCGGATGCCTGAGGCGTTCCGAACATGGCGTTCGAGTACAGACTGCCGGCGTGTTCGTTGTGCGCCCACACCACGACCTCGTAACGGACCCCGTTGGTGAGTCCCGTGATCGTCGCCGAAAGCCGCTTGCTGACATCCTCGGGTCGCCATTCGGTCCACGCATCAGTACCGGCAAGCCGGTAGTTGACGTCGTAATCGGTGACCACCTCCGGACCGGACGGAGCGCTCCACTCCAACCGCAGCGAACCGTCACCCGGCACCAACCCTGTCAGGGTGGGAGCGCCCGGCACCCGAGAGGGATCCACCGGGCCGTCGCATGCGTTCGGCGCGACCCAGCCCAGTTCGCGGCGGTCGCGGCACGCGAAGAACGCTCCCTTGCCGGGGCGCAGATCATAGATTCCGCCGCACCGCGCCGGGGGCCAGGACATCAGCGATTCGAGCTCACGTTCCTTGGTCGCGTCGCCCCTCGCCGCTGCCGGAGCGGCATCACAGGAGTCGCTCGCCTCCGAGTTCCACTCGATCCACGGATGCTTGAGGTCGTACACGGAGTGACTGATCTCGTGCGCAGCAGCCGCGATCCAGTAAGGATCCCGATCGAAGCCGTGCGGTCTTGTCGGATATCTCTCCCGGTGGGCCACCCAGGCGGGTCCGGCGCCCTGCCAGGCGAAGCCGTGGGTGTTGGCTTCCCGCACCGAGAGATCGGCGACGATCAACGCCGTCCTCTGGGCGGAGCCCTCCGGCAAGGACGCTGTCCCGCAAGGAAGATTATTCTTGTCCTCCTCGGCCAGCCGAAGGGACTCCAGGCTCTGAGCCCGGGTTTCCCAGTCTGCGGCGGCGACATGGAGGTTGCCTCCCGCGGCGAAGCGAATCGACGCTCCGCTGTCGCCGAACTGCGACTCGAACCACGGGACGACTTTGCCGTTGAGAGACTCAACCTCGTTCGCGAGATCGGTGCTGTCGAACGTGCCTTCTCGGGCGCACAGGTACACCTCGACCGTGACGTTCTCGATGTCGAACTGCCCGGCGGGGGCGTTTCCTGTCGATCCGTCGTCGCCACCGGGACCCTCGCTTCCCTCGCCTAAGCGGGTCTCGGCGCGCCACAGGAATGTGGCGGCCTGAGCCCTGGTTGTGGGCTCGTCCGGGCAGAAGACGGTGCCGTCACCGCAGCCCGAAGTGATCCCCGACCAAGCGAGACGAGCCACATCCGCGGCGTACCAAGCATCCGCTGCTACGTCCGCGAAGCCAGGGTCAGGGCCGTCGGCCAAGTCGTAAGCCCTTGACAGGAACGCCGCCATCTGGGCGCGGGTCACGCTGCCGTCCGGGCAGAAGTCCGTTCCGTCGCCGCATCCTAAGGTGACTCCGAGCTCCGCCATCCGCTCGATGAACGGCCCATGGAGGCTACCGGCATCCACATCGCCGAAGCGCGACCGAGGAACCGGCGACGGATCCTTGCCATCAAGGATCCGCACGATCCACACCGCCATCGTCTTCCGGTCGATCGCCTCGCCGGGGCAGAACCCCTCAGCGCATTCGGTTCCCGCCAACACACCCCAAGCAGCCAGGTCAGACACCGCCTGCGAGTAGTACCGGTCCCCAGCAACATCAGAAAGGCCCCCAACCTGCCCCCAAGCAGGTACTACCGCCAACAACACAGAAGCAACAACCAACCCCACTGCCGCCACAAGAACCGCAGCCAAGCACACAGGCCTATTCATCAATCGACGGCTCTTCCGCCGGCACGTACCCCGCCGCGGATTCTGCACAACCTATGCAAAGTCTCTCAACTCATGTCCGCATGTTTGAGTGAATGCCTACGGGAGTTCATAGTAGGCTTTTTCAAGCTCGCTGATGACTCTTGTCATAGTGTCTCCAGCGGTCTTTATCTGTCTAATACTCTCTACACTCTCAAGTGTTGCTAGAAGACTGCGTACATAGAGAGGGAGCCGCGACGCGCCGACTAGTCCGAAAGCAAAGCCGAACGCTACTTCGAATGGAGTCGGTGTCAAACTTCGTATTGCATCGAAGTATCTGCATGCCGGAATTACTAGATGCGTGTCCCTACTACTAGATGTCGGATTGAGAATATCATTGACCAACATCCTGGTATTTTCGTCTCCTATACCGCACTTCTTGAGCTCTTCGGTCAGGCGAGATCGGATCTCACGCCTAATCGCTTGTACAGCCCGCTTGTGCTCCTGCTTGCCATCAAACACCCCTGACTCGATTCTCATGTCTCCGACGATTCGCGCATCTCCAGAGACTTCCGCTTCCCCCTCAACAATGGCACGGCCTGTCACGAGTGCTCTATCGGAGACACGCGCCTCACCTCTGACCCGTGCATTTCCAGACACTGTTGCGTTCCCAGATACCCTGGCAGAATCCGACACCTTGGCTTCACCCGTAACGACAGCGTTCTCCTCAATTAGTGCTTCGTCTACAACCTCAGCATCGAAGCCTACCCATGAGCAACCACTCTGCGCAAGATTGACGTTACCACTGGAAACAATACCGCCCTTCGTGTTGGCGTGCACAGTAACGCTATCTCTAACGCCATCTACCGCTATCGTCTCGAACTGCCGTTTAGATGTAATCCGGTGTGGGCTGGGCCACACCCCGTCTCGCTCTACCGTATACTTGATGCTCGTCGAGGTTCCCTCTGTCATCGAGTCCGTGGTGGCGGGTCGACTTGCTCTGTCGTCGCGGTTGACAGCGGTCACAGTCACGGTGTAGGTCGTGCCGTATCTGAGGTTGCCGCTGGTATGTGAAGTGCCGGTGGTGGTGTAGAGCCTGCTGCGCCAAGTCGAGCCACCGCAAAGAAGTGCGTCACGGGAGTACTGCACCCTGTAGTGCTTGACCGCCGAACTGCCTGAGCGCAACGGCGGCAACCAAGTGACACGAATCTGCCTCGTGCCGTGCGCCGACGCGTTCACATTGCGCGGCTGCATCGGTGCGGTGGTCTCCCGGGATCTGGTGGTTGCGGTGTCGGTGGCGGGTCCACTTGCTCTGTCGTCGCGGTTGACAGCGGTCACGGTCACGGTATAGGTAGTGCCGTATCTGAGGTTGCCGCTGGTATGTGAAGTGCCCGTAGAGGTGGCGCTGCCACTCCAAGCAGGACTATTGCCGATGGCGGGACGCGAGTACCGCACCCGGTAGTGCTTGATCGCCGAACTGCCGGAGTCCGACGGCGATGACCATGTAACTCGGAGCTGTCTCGTGCCGTGAGCTGCCGCGTCCACATTGCGAGGTGCACCCGGCGCTTCCGTTCCAGTTATTGCAGTACCGGTTGCTACGATTCTGGCTTTGGCGGCACCGATGCTGTGATCTCCGCCCCAGGCGCACCAATCACGTGAGCCGCTTGCCTCGCTGGGGTCGTCGCCGAGTTGCAGCCACAGCCGACCGCCAGGGAAGTCGACGTTGGCGACGGTGGCCCATGAACCCCGATGGTGCGACTGGTTCAGCCTCACCGGGTCGGTGATGAGCCCGGCGGAGTCCCGGCCGATCTCATACTCCACGATTGCCGTAGCCTCCTGCGGAGGAATGAACACCTCAACTCGATAAGAGCCCGCAGGCGTGTCATGCCAGCTCCACACCGCCCATGTGAGCTTCCGGCCCGGCTCGTCCGACTTGCACGTGTAGCGGTACCGGCCGTCGTAGTGGTTGACAAACCATGTATGCCGCATAGGGCCCTCGAACACCGGCGCAATCTCATCGCTGCCACGGGACTGTGCGGCGAGGGTCGCGCCGCTGAGGCTCGAGATAGCAGGCGACTCGGCTCCGATCAGCCCGGAGGGCAGAGGCGAGATGTCAGCGGGGTCGAGATGCTCCCGCGGCCGGCTCGACGCGGAAGCGGAGGGTCCAGAACCGTGGTTGGGCTGAGGTGGCTGCGGGCTATGTGAGGCGTCCGCTACGAAGCCCCCCCCCCCCCGGCGGGGAGGTGGATGCCGCGGCAGGCTGGGCCACCGCGATCGAGGCGCAGGTCACAGAGATGGCGACTAGAACGGACACTCGTCTCATGCGGCTTCCCTCTCGCAGTTGTCCAAGTGCGGAAATGCATACTACGGCGACGCAGCGGAGTCAACCCGGCTCACAAGCGACCGGCCGAGCGGTTGTGTACCGGGATCGCGACCGGCGCCCGGGACCGGCTCGGCGGTCCGGCGGTCGGCGTCGGGGGCGATCAGCGGATCGGCGCCCCCGAGGATCACCAGGGTGGGCACATCATGGGATCCTCCCGCAGTCTCTGCCGGCTCCCGTCTGTCGGAAATCCGGCCGGTTCCGCACCCCTCGGGAGACCCGACCGCCGCCATCCGGACGGCTCATCATCTTCGATGCGGCCGCCTGGACAGATGTGGAACGAAAAGAAGATAGTGAAGATAGTGAAGACAGGACAAAAAAAAGAAGCCAATGAAGCTTGGGTATGCTGCAAGAGTGAACGGAGACCGGCCCCGCTATTTTCCAGACGAACCGGATGTCCCGGCGGCACTTCCGTTCACTCCGGGATTCGGCAGCACGCCGCCGTGCTTGGTGGGCAGAGACGAACTGATCCGCGAGGTGTGCACCCTGTTGGCCGGCGACCCTGCCGGCGAGGGCGGAGCGAACGTGCTGCTCGCCCCGCGGGGTATGGGCAAGACCGTCTTGCTGAACGAGATCGAGGATGCTGCTCGAGAAGAGCGGGGTTGGCTGGTCCTGGCGGTCGCGGGCACCGACGGCGACCCGATTGCAGAGACGCACAAGGCGGTTCTGCAGGCGCAAGGCACTATGGCAGACGTTCATGGCGAGCCGGCCGGAAGGCAGGCGTCGGGAATGAGCGTGGGCGTCGGAGGCTTGTCGGCCGGTGTCTCATTCACGGAGAGACCTGACCTGAGACGGACGAGCTACGGAGACGACCTCCGACGCGACCTGGGAGAGCTCGCGGCCGCCGCCGACCGGATCGGCGTCCGTGTGCTGCTCACCATGGACGAGATGCATGCGATCCCGCTGGCCAAGGCCCGCCGGCTCGGCTCGTACATCCAGCACATCGCAAAGCGGGAGCGGCAGGCGCTGGTGTTCTTGGGGGCGGCACTGCCCTATGTCACCGAGACGCTGCTGGCTGATCGGAAATCGACCTTCCTGCAACGCCTTGCCATGCACAAGGTGGACCCGTTGTCCGAGCCGGAGACACGGCGGGGACTGCGAGAGCCGATCCAGATGCACGGGGGCCGCATCAGCGAGGACGCTCTGGACACAGCCGGCTCGGCCGTGTCCGGCCATCCGTACATGCTCCAACTCGTGGGAGACAAGATGTGGCGTGCCGCGGGCGGTCCGGGCCGGCCGATCACCGTCGAACACGCCAGGAAGGCTGTCGCTGAGGCCGATGAGTCCTTGGAAGACCACCTGTTCGCCCCCACATGGCGGGGTCTGTCGGACACCGACAAACGCTTCCTGGCCGCCATGGCTGCACTAGCCGAGAGCGAGGAGTCGCCACGGGTCGCCGCCGTGTGCGAGGAGGCCGCCATCGGCAAGAACAGCGCTAGCGCGTATCGCAGGCGGCTGCTGTTGTCGGGCATGGCCAGCCCCGGCGGCCGGGGCCGGTTGAAGTTGGCTCACCCGGCAATCGGGGCATGGGTGCGGCGGTCGGTCGCGGCCGGCTCGCTGCATGTTCCCCAAGCCCCGCCGCCCGGCGCCTGAAGGCTCGGCGCCGGAGACGGCTCTCGAGCGTGCGGCGTCGGGTGATCATGGGTTGTCCATGCCGAGGATCACTCCGCAGTCAGGCGAGAGCGACCTACCCTCGACCGGCCCGCTGATTCCGAGGCCGCGTAGCGCCGTCACCAGGCGATGCGGGCCGCCAGGGCGGTGACGGCGCTGATTATCGGAGCCCACACCTGGGGCGGCAGATCGTGGCCCATGCCCTCGATTTCCAGGTACTCGGCGCCCGGCACCAGCTCGGCGGTGCGACGGCCTGCGTCGGGTGTGATCAGCGGATCGGCGCTTCCGTGGATCACCAGGGTGGGAATATCGAGGCCTCGCAACCGGTCGGCCCGGCTGCCGCTGCGGGCTGCGGCCTTGAACTGGCGCTCGGACGCGCCCGGATGCCACGCCCGCCGGTAGCTGTGCTCCAGGTACTCACGCTCGGCCTGCTCGTTGCGCCACTCGGGACTGGACCAGATCCGGTAGCCGGCCAGATCCACCTCGATCTGCTCGGAGACGGTGGCCGCGGGGGGAGCGGTAAGGGCGGCCAGGGCCTCGGGAGTGGGATCGCCGACACCCGGCTCTCCGGTGTGCGAGGAGATCGAGACGAGCCCGGCCACCCTCGCAGCGAAGGAGGCCGCCGCGGCCTGGGCCACCATTCCCCCGAGCGAGTAGCCGCAGACGACGGCCCGGTCGCAGCCGGCCGCGTCGAGTACCGCCATCGCGTCGCCGGCCATGTGTCCGAGCGTGTAGCGGGCGCCGTCGGGCAGCACCGTGGACAGCCCCGAGTCGCGGTGGTCCATGCGCAGCACGAAGAAGCCGCGGTCGACAAATCCGGCGCACATCTCCTCGGGCCACACGAGCATGCTCGAACCGAGGCCGTGGAGCAGGATCAGCGCAGGATCGCCCTCGGTGCCGACAGTCTCGTAGGCGATCTCGACCTCGCCGTTGCGAGCTTTCTTCATTGCTGGATGTATAGCCGGAACTCGCGGCCCCGCTCACTCCACGATTGCGCAGCAGGTAGGGACCAGGCCAGGTTGGCAGGCCCGGATGACGATCCGGGGCGCGGTAGGGTCCACTCGCTGACGCGGCTCAGTCTTGCACGCGCTCCACGTCAAACGGGTGGAGGCCGTCTGCGCGGCACCACATATCTTGTTTGGTTGCGTCGGCTCTACAAACGACCTCCACTCTTTCCACGGGTGCCGGAGGTTGTACACGGAGTGACCGATCTCGTGCGCGGCGGCGATCCAGTACCGGTCCCGATCGAAGCGGTACGGCTCGTCCGGATAGTTTCTTCGGTGGGCTACCCACGCGGGTCCGCTGGGTCTTCGGGCGAAGCCGTGGGTGTCGGTTGCCCCCACCGAGAGATCGGCGACGATCAACGCTGTCTTCTGGGAGGAGCCCTCCGGCAAGGAGGCTGTCCCGCACGGAACATCGTCCCCGTCCTTCTCAGCCTGCCAAAGCGACTCCAGGCTCCGAGCCTGGGACTCCCATTCTGCGGCGGCGACATGGAGGACGCCTTGTAAGCCCTCGACAGGAACGCCGCCATCTGGGCGCGGGACACGCTGCGATGCGGGCAGAAGTCCGCTCCGTCACCGCATCCTGAGGTGACTCCGAGTTCCGCCATCCGCTCGATGAACGACCCATAGAAACTGTCGGAGTCCACATCGCCGAAACGCGACCGAAGAACCGGCGACGGATCCTCGCCATCAAGGATCCGCACCACCCACACCGCCATCGTCTTGCGATCGATCTCCTCGTCGGGGCAGAACCCCTCAGCGCACTCGGTGCCCGCCAACACACCCCAGGCAGCCAGATCAGCCACCGGCTGCGAGTAATACAGGTCCTCAGCCACATCGGACAAGCCCCCAACCTGCGCCCCCGCGGGGTGGCCGTTGATGCAGGGTGGCGATTTGATCTATACCTGGCCAGCGGCCGATGCGGGCGGGCAGCGCGGCCACGCCGCGGGCCTTGGCCCGCACGTAGGCACCGTGTGACGACGGCGACGGAGCTTGCGGCCTGGAGGCCACGAGCGGCTAGCCGGAGCGGACCCGAGGCCCCGTGCGCCGACCTCGCCCAGGCTGCACCAGATGGCGCCTTGCATGCAATTTCGGTTCCATGATGAACAGAACATACGTCTGTGCTATGCTGTTCATATGGCTGGTTGTCCGTCGTCAACTAGTGGCAGCCTCTTCGTTCCTCGCATCGCCGCGCCCGCCGGCACGCTCCGCTTCCTTGTAACGGCCGCTATGACGGCAGCGCTGCTCGCGGTTGCCCCCCCCCCCCGTCGGCTGCGTCCGGCCATGAAGGTCTGCCTGATGTGCCTCATGACGGCGCAAGCAGCGCCGCGGTTCACGCTCTCGACAGCCGGGGCGTCTTCGACGGCACATTGTGCGGACAGGACCAGGACCACTTCTGCCCGCAGGAGCCGCTGACACGCGCCCACATGGCCGTGTGGCTGGTCCGCCTCATCGACGGGACAGACCCGCCCGTGGTGAAGGCCACCCGTTTCAGCGATGTGGACGGGGACCATCCCCAGGCGGCGTTCATTGAGAGGTTCGCAGCTCTAGGTATCACAGCGGGCTGTTCGACCGTTCCGCTGAGCTACTGCCCCGACGGGCACGTCACCCGCGCCCAGACGGCCACGTTGCTGGCGCATGCGTACGATCTGGAGTCCGCCGACCCGGCCGGGTTCACCGATGTGGCCGTCGGCGGCATTCACAGCGCCGACATCGACGCCTTGTTCTCCGCGGGGATCACCGCGGGGTGCGCGACGGAACCGCTGCGCTTCTGCCCCCAGCGGGCCACCCCACGGGCTCAGATGGCGTTGCTGCTGGTGCGGGCCGACGATTACGCAGCAGAACGGCAGGCCGCGCTGGAGTCGCTGAACTCTGAGAGTCTCATCGACGACGGGAACCCGCCCGGTGGGGGCGACACGCCCAGAGGCAACGACAACCCGCCCGGAGGCGACGACAACCCGCCGCCGCCGACATTAATTGTCATTCCGCCCAAAGAAGACGAATTCTTATTGCAGACTGCGGCCGGAACGCCGAAAGTGGTCCGGGCGATAACCGATGAGTCGGTTAATACGAACTTTCAAGTCTACTATCCGCTTGCCGGAACGATTGTTGACCCGGACGGGCAAACCCTGACCTGGAGTGTCATCAAGCCCCCCGAGGCCGACTGGCTGGCCTTCGATTCGGCCGCTTTAACCCTGTCCGGCCGGGTCCCCGGCTCATTCGCCGAGGGCGACTCGATTACGATTACCGTTAAGGCCATCGACACCGACGCCAAGGCCGCCGAATACAGCTTTTCGATAACCTCTCTCGGCCCCTACAACCCCGAGCCTCTGGGCTGCCGGGCGACCTCCGCCCCGGTCGCTCTCAAAGACTGGATTAAGGTCGGCAACTTTGCCTGGGCGGAGCCGAACCACGAACCCAAAGTCGACCCGGACGCCCCGGGCTACTGGCAGCCTGACTATCTCGACGACGACGGCATTGTCCGCTGGGACGCTCCCTATTTGACAAAGACCAACCGCCGCATAAACAAAGAGGAGGTCTGGCGTATCCGGGAGGTTTCCCACTACCGCATTACTCGCTCCCCGGCCTGGGATTTCGGCTCGATCATAGTTGACACCCGGGGACAGGGAACCCACGACACCAGCAAGGTTTCAGTCGCCCTTCCCGTAGAACAGACAGACCAGACCAGAGATGAGGCCAACGACCTTCCTAGACTTGACGGCAAATGGCGCTATTCCTTGACCGACAATGACAAAACCCCTGAAGCCAAAGGCTATGTCTACACTGTCGAGGCCAGCACTTGCGCCGAAGGCCCCTGGTCCCGGGGCTTAGAACAGCAGTGGCGCTTGCCCTTCGCTCCGAAGATACACGAACACCGGACCCGCCTGACTAACCTTGACGAAGACGGCCACCTGCTCTCAGATGGCCGACTGGCTCTTAAAATCGGCTGGGCCTTTGAGCGGGGTCATGAGTATAAGATAGACATCCAGGTTTCCGACCCGGACAGCCCCGGCAACTTCCTCCAGGGCATACAACGGCGCCTCCCCCATGTCGAGATGGACCTCTCAGGCGGCCAGTGGCAGGTATTGATTGAACGGGCGTCTATCGTCGACGTCGACGCTTTTCACAACTTGGACGGGTCCGGGCGGCAAGTCAGGGTCAGGATGCAGGTGCGTCTAACGGCGCCTAAAAGAGTAGAAGGCCCCTGGACCGACTGGCTGTACCTGACGGCTTCCGAAGAATAAACAAACGATCAAGGTCCAGAGGTCGCCAATGACTAGAACACGCCGCAACCGCGCCTTCGGTGCCGGTCGCTGCCTCTGTGCCGACCCGGACCGGCTAGACAGTGATTCAAGTTGTCCCGCAACTTAAGTATATAAGTCCCCAACAAAGGCAATTACTTACCTCTCTAGCCAAACCGCAGGTCAGGGTCACATTCTGTGTCATACCCCCGTGGGAGAATGGGGGCATGACACAGAAGCCCTACGAGATCGTGAACAACGGGATGAGCCTCACCGAGTTCTTCCGGCTCTACCCCTCGGACATCGAGGCCGAGGCCCAGTTCGTCGCCTGGCGCTGGCCGGACGGCATCCGCTGCCCGCACTGCGACTCCGACCGAGTCTCAGACGTCAAGTCCAGGCGTCCCCAGCCCTGGCGCTGCAAGGATTGCCGGAGGCACTTCAGCCACACGACGGACACCCCGATGCACGACACGAAGCTGGGGCCCCAGACCTGGCTGCTGGGCCTGTTCCTGATCGTGTCCAACCCGAAGGGCCGCAGCAGCATCCAGCTGGCCGCCGACCTCGGCATCACGCAGAAGTCGGCCTGGCACCTCGCCCACCGCATCCGCAGGGCGCTGGAGGCGGGATCGCTGCCCGGCTTCGAGGGCCCGGTCCAGGTGGACGAGACGTACATCGGCGGCAAGGACCGCTTCAAGCACATCCGCAAGCGCACCATCCACAGTGGCCTCTCGAGCAAGACGCCGGTGATGGGCTTCCGCGACAACGCGACCGGCAAGGTGGCCGCGACGGTAATGCCCCTACCCCGCGCGGTAGGCGCGCGGGGTGCTTCCGCGACAACGCGACCGGCAAGGTGGCCGCGACTCCCGTGCATGCGGTCACCAAGGCCATAGCGACAGCCATGGTGGCAGCCGTGGTCCAGCCCGGAGGCACGGTCCACACCGACGGCTCCAACATCTACGACACCCTGTGGCAGATCGGCTACGACCACCACAAGGTCATCCACTCGGTCGGCGAGTACGTCCGGGGGGACGTCCACACGAACGGCTTGGAGAACTTCTGGTCAGGCTTGAAGCGCTGCTACGTCGGCACGTACCATTGGTGGTCGGACGACCATCTCCACCGATACGTCGAGGAGCACGCCTTCCGGTTCAACAACCGCAGCCGGCACGTCGCCCGCCGCATGGCCACGGCCACTGCGGCGATGAGCGGGCGGAGACTCCCATGGCGTGAGCTTGTCGGCCAGTGAGTGCAACCTGGTGAGTGGTAAGTGGTACCATGGACGTGAGGGTGCCACGAACGAGGTGAACAATGGTTACCCGCACAATAGAGGACCGGGTGGGCACGCTGGAGCGCCGCGTCACCTCTATCGATCAGCGCCTGGAGCGGGTCGAGGGCAAGCAGGACGCGATGCAGGCGAGCCTTGTCAGCATCCTCGCCTGGCAGCAGGCCCACAGTGAGCGGCTCACCTGCCTGGAGGCCAAGATGGACCAGCGGTTCGAGGCCCTGGAGAAGTTGATCCGCGAGAGCCTCAACGGCGATGGCTCCTGACCCCGAGCCCTTCGAGGGCTTGCCGCTCGACGAGCCCCTGATCGACAGGGAGACCTGGGAGAGGGCCGGCAGGGCCCTGGTGTCGCCGCTAGATGCTGGCGACGCTCAGGATCGAGAGGGCGCCCAGCACCAGTAGGGCGATGATCGCCCCCCGGACCCACACGAACAGCTTGTAGGTCCAGTCGTCGACGCGGTCGATCCGGTTGAGGATGGCCTCGAGCACCTCCAGGGCCTCGTCGGTGACGGTCTGATCTGCGGGCATGGTGGCTCCCCTCGAAGCGGGCTGGATGCTGAGCCGTATCAACACCGTGCGCCGGACCCGAGGGGAGCCATGGGCGGCATCCTCGGCCCGCCTGGGAAGGTCTGGACGCGAGGCCCCTACGGCGGGGCCCGCGGTGCTGATACGGCTGCCAGCAGGCTAGAGGGGCAGTCGGCGGGCGTCCAGCGGAGCGGCCGGCTCAGACCCTGGCCGCTCCGTGGCTACACACGTAAGTAATCCCCCGCAGACGATCTCGATCTCGCCGTTGCGAGCTGTTCGCATTGCTGGATGTATAGCCGGACCTCGCGGCCCCGTTCACACCACGATCTCGGAGCAGGCGCGCCACCTCGCTGATGTCGCAGAAGCCGATCGCCGTTCAGCCGGGGACACTTCGGGATGGAGGCTTCGCGGCCATCTCCCGGATGCGCCTCAATTCGGCTTGCTCCTCGCTGCCGGGCAGGGCGGGGCACTGCTGCGGGGAGGCCAGCACCGCATTGACCGCCTCCGCGAACGCGGCACCTACAGCGGCGTTCTCGTTGATCACGCGGGTCACACGAACGCCCGGCACCGACTGGACGTCCTCGATGGCGGACCGCACCGTCTCGCAGAAGGAGCCCGCCTCGCGGGTGAAGTCCAGACAGTCGACACCCCGGAAGCGGCCTATCCCGGCGTCATCGCACCCCGCCTCGTAGAGGGCGTCGATCACCTCGTCGTCCAGAACGCTCCTACCGCTGGTCTCAAGCGTGAAGATGTACTTGGTTCTCGTCGTACTAGCCATCGCTCTACTCCTACTCGGATCGTGCCCGCATCTCATGGCACTTGCGAAGCGCTCGGCGAAGCCGGTCCGCCTCGTCGTACTGATTGTGCGGCGTGCCGTAGATGACTCGTGTGCAGCAAGTCGCCTCGCCTGAGCCGTCGGGATGCTGGTGCGGGCATGTCGCGGTCCCCCACCTGTGGGAATGACCGCCGAGGGCGACTTCAATCGTCCAGCCCGCCGCCCTCAGCTCCTTGAGTGCCTTACGGACCTCCTTCTTGGGATGGACGCCCCCCGCCATGAGACCCGCTCCTTCCGCAGCGCTGCGTGAGGAGCCAGCCACATCGACGAGGCTCGAAACAGGTAAATGGCCCTGCTGTTATGAGACCATACCTCAAAGATCAAAGCATCACGACAGTACGCGCTGGTCAAGCGGCCCAGCGGCTGGCTCTCAGCCTCCAGAGGTCTCGTAGGCGAGCTCGACAGCGCCATCGCTCTAAGCCTGGATCCACCGGTGCGGTGAGGTCTGTGGGGTGGCCGCGTCCACCAGAAAGGCCTCCTGAGGTGGGAGTCTGTTGATGTCCTAGGTCAACGGACCCGCCACGACGGGAGGCACTTTCTATGAGTGGATCATCTCACAGTATCGACCGGTTGCAAGTGACCTTTGATCATGGGGGGATGGTGGCTTGTGCGGGGCTGTTGGCACCGGCGACGTTGATGGCGCGCCTGGGGCTCGGGGCGCTGGTGGAGAGGTGGGTGGGGACCGGTTCGGCGAACCCGGGCCGCAAGGTGTTGACGCTGGTGGCGGCGATGCTGGCCGGGGGGACTTGCATCGACCATGTGGGCATGCTGCGCGCCGGGGCCACCGAGCGGGTGCTGGGGTTTCGGGTGGCGGCGCCGTCGACTGTGGGCACGTTCTTGCGGTCCTTCACGTTCGGCCACGTCCGCCAGCTTGAGGCGGTGGCGTCTCGTGTGCTGGCTCGGGCCTGGGGCCTGGGCGCGGGTCCGGGGTCGGGGCCGCTGGTGGTGGACTTGGACTCCACGGTCTGTGAGGTCCACGGCAAACAGAAGCAGGGCGCCGCCTACGGCCACACCGGCGAGCTGGGCTATCACCCGCTGCTGGCCACCCGGGCGGGCACCGGTGAGGTCCTGTTCGCGAGGATGCGCAAGGGTTCCGCGCATACCGCGAGGGGCGTGCTGCGCTTCGTGTCGGAGGTCCTCGCCGTCGCCCGACGCGCCGGCGCCGCCGGCGCGATGACCGTGCGCGCCGACTCGGGGTTCTGGTCCTGGAAGCTCATCGACTGCCTCGGCGCCCACAACGTGAGATGGTCGATCACCGTGCGCCAGATCCCCAAGGTCAAAGCCGCTATCGCCGCCATCGCCGAGTCCGACTGGCAGGCCATCGCCTACACCGCCGGCGGAGAGGCCCAGGTAGCAGAGACCACCTACACCGCCGGCGACGAGCGCGAAGTCCGCCTTGTGGTGCGCCGCACCCGCCTGCGCGGCCAAGCCCAGCGCCGGCTGTGGCCCGACTGGCGCCACCACGCCTTCATCACCGACCGCGACGACCTCGACACCGTCGCCGCGGACGCCTTCCACCGCCAACACGCCACCATCGAGCTCGCCATCAGAGACCTCAAAGACGGCGCCGGGCTCGAACACGTCCCCTCAGGGCACTACGGCGCCAACTGCGCCTGGCTCGCCTGCGCCGTGCTCGCCCACAACATCAGCACCTGGACCAGCCTGCTCGCCCACCACGCCCCCACCACCTCACGCACCCGACGAACCCGCCTGTTCGCCCTCCCCGCAGTGCTCGCCAACCGATCCGGCCGACCCACCCTGCGATTCGCGGCCCGCTGGCCATGGGCCGACCAGTTCCACACCACCCTCAAAACCCTGCGAGCACTGCCGGGCCCCTCAGGCTGAACCCGCCCCACCAGGGGCCCGACGCACCCCACAACAGCCCAGCGCCACCAACCCGACACCCACCCCCCGGCCCCACCCGGCACGCCCCGACGCGCCCCAACCCCCGACCGCGGCCACACACAACACCAAACCCGCACCACCAACACCACACCCCCGCCACCAAAACCCAAAACGGTGGATCCAGGCTAAGAGGCCGAGCGGGTAGGCGAGCGTATCCGGCCCATACGGGCGAGGCCGTGGCCCGAGCGGCCCGTGAGCGCAGCGAACAAGAGCGGGACACACCCCGCCGGGATGCGACGGGTTTGCACCTACCCGCGCACGTTCTAAGCATCTCGGTTCTCCGCGACGCTGCGTGAGGAGCCGGCCATATCGACACGGCTCGATACAGGAACTAGTCCTGCTGGAATGAAATCATACCTCAAGAGTTAAATCATCACGACAGATCGCGCTGGCTAGGCAGATGCTATGTCGGTGAAGGCGACGGGCAGGGTCCGCAGTCCCGACAGCCGGTTGGTGCGGGTGTAGGTGGGCTCGCCGGTGGCCTCGATGTCCCGCCAGCGATCGAGGACGGCATTCAGCATCACGTCGACCTCCAGCCGGGCCAGGTTGGCCCTCAGGCAGAAGTGGGGCCCGTGACCGAAGCCGACGTGACCGTTCGGGGAGCGGCCGATGCGGAACTCGAACGGTGTGTCGAAGACCGCCTCGTCCCGGTTGGCCGACATCTCCCACACCACGACCTTGTCGCCGGCGCGTATCTCCTGCCCCCCGAGGACGGCGTCTCTGGTGGCGGTGCGACGCTTGTGGACCGACGGCGTCGTCCAGCGGACGATCTCCTCGACCGCCGCCGGCATCAGGGACCGGTCGGCTCGGAGAGCATCGAACTGCTCGAGCGACTTCGAGAGCTCCCAGATGCCGGTGGCGATCGCCTTGCGGGTGGTCTCCGCGCCGGCGGTGAACAGCAGGCTCCAGAACATGGCCACCTCGGTCTCGTCGAGGCGGGGTGGATGCTGGTCGGGCAGCTCCCCGTGGATCACCACCGACAGCAGGTCGTCCCGGGGGTGGGCGGTTCGGTCCCGGACCAGCCGCTGGCCGTACTGGAACAGGTTGGCGCTGGCCTGCGCCCGCACCGACGACGGAACCTCGTCGCTGAAGTCCGACGACGTGATGTCGACCCATTCGCACAGGGCGTGGCGATCCTCGCTGGGCGCGCCCATCAGCAGGCAGATGGCCTGCAGGGGCAGCTCGGCGGCGACGTCTACCACCATGTCGCAGCTTCCCCTCTCCCCCGGTGGCGGAGCCACTGCATCCAGGGTGCGTTCGGTGATCGCCTCCAGATCGCCTCTGAGGCGCGCGATCCGCTTGGGAGCGAACCCCATGCTGACGAGCTGGCGGATGCGCTGATGGCGGGGATCGTCCATCATGTTGAGGAGCTTCCCGCTCATCTGTATGTCGTTGATCATGGTGCCGCCGGTAGGGCCGGTCGCCTCGAAGGCGGACTCGTTGCCCGACGGCATCAGGGCAAGGTCGCCTCTCTCGGCCGCCCAGGCGCCGCCGGACACCGGACAGTCGAGGTAGTCGACCCCGGCCTGGAGGCACTGATCGAACAGGGTGCGAGCAGTGCCCACCGAGTTGGTGGAGAGGTCCACACCACCAGTCCCGGACGGGCCGCGTCGAGCAGCCCTCCCGCACCGGCCGCCACCTCATGAGCAGCTGCGGGCGTTGGCAACGACAGGAACACGCCGTCGGTCTCCGCCGCCACCTCGGCCGCCGATCTCGCGGTGCGGGCACCGCGCGGCGCGATCCGGTCAACGGCGGACTCGTCGATGTCGAATACCGTCACGCGATGGCCGGCATCCAGGAGGTGCCCGGCGCAGGGTCCGCCGATGTTCCCCAGCCCGATGAATCCGACTTCCATGCCTTCGGCAAGCTATCCGACGGTCCCCGGGGGCGATAGCGTCGGCCGGTGGCCTGCATCGCGACCGAGTCCATGGAACGGGCGCGGGTGGGCGCAGACCCGTCGCGTCGGTGCGGAGTGTTTCCCGCTCTTGTTCGCTGCGACCTGAGGGCCGCTCGGGCCGCGGCCTCGCCCGCATACAGCCGATTCGCTCGCCTGCTCGCTCGGCCTCTGAGCGACATGACGGTCGAAGGCCATGACTGAGGCGGCCTCGACCCCCACGTACGACCGGGCCAGGGTCCAGCGCCGCACGATTGCTACCACCATGGTCTCGGTGGTTCCCACCACCATGGCCATGGGAGCATCATTCGCCGCGTCGGCAGTGCTCGCCGAGGACATCACCGGCAGCGAGACGCTGGCCACACTGGCCGCGGGCTCCATGTCGCTGGGCAGCATGGCTGCCGCGGTGCCCCTGTCGCGCCGCATGGCCCGCCTGGGCCGGCGCCAGGGCTTGGTCGTGGGATGGGCGCTGGGCGCAGCCGGAGCGATCACCGCCCTGCTGTCGGCCGTGTTGAGCCTGTACCCGCTGGTGGTGCTGGGCATCATCGGGGTCGGCGTGGGCCAAGCCACCAATCTGGCCGCCCGCTACGCCGTGGCCGACCTCGCTCCCGACGACCGGCGGGCCCGCGCCATCGGGCTGCTGGTGTGGGCCTCCACCTTCGGCGCGGCCGCGGGACCGACGATCGCGCTGGGGCCGGTAGCCGACTTCGCAGAGTTCATCGGCCTACCCGAGTTGGCCGGCCCTTACGTGCTGAGTTCGGCGATGTTCCTGACCGGACTCGCGATCACGCAGACCTGGCTGCGCCCCGACCCGCTGGAAGTCCTGGGCACGATCGGGGCGGAGGCGCCGCGCCCGGCATCGCCCGGAACCGTGATCCGGCGGATCGCGGCCCTGCCCGCGGCCCGGCTGGCCCTGCTGGCCATGCTGGTGGGACAGATGGTCATGGTGGCCGTCATGACCGCGACGCCGCTCCACATGACCAGCGGGGATCAGGACCTGGCAGTGATCGGCCATGTGATCTCGCTCCACATCATCGGGATGTACGCCTTCTCGCCGATCGTGGGGGGGCTCGTGGACCGAATGGGCACGCACACGGTCATCACCCTCGGCGGGCTGATCCTGTTCCTGGGCGCAGAGTTGGCCGGACACACCGATCCCGAGCACAGCGCCGGGCTGTTCAGCGGTCTGACCCTGATCGGAATCGGCTGGAGTTGCGGACTGATCGCGGGCAGCGCTCTGCTCACCAACTCGTTCCCGGTGCACCAGAGGGTGGAGGTTCAGGGCGGCGCCGACTTCGTCATGATCACCGGCGGCGCGGTCGGCGGGATGTCATCGGGAGCCCTGGTGGAGTTGCTCGGCTTCCAGTCGCTCAGCCACTACTCAGGGATCGCCGCCCTGATGCTGGTGGCCGCCGCCGCAGGTGCATGGCTAATGGCCCGCATGGCCCGCCCCCGCCCCGCCTGACACCCTCAGCTCTCGGCCGACCCGCCGCGTTCTGTGAGCAGACATGCCGACATAGGCGACTCAATTGCGCACAAAACCGAGGGTGGCGCGTTCTGTGAGCAGACATGCCGACATAGGCGACTCAATTGCGCACAAAGCCGAGGGTGGCGCCGGGTCCCGCTCTCAGGCGTCCGGGGCGCTGACGGGCATGACCGCGCCGCGGTCGATGGAGTATTGCAGCCGGTCTCCCCTCTCGGCCGGACGGGGGTCCCGGACCAGCAGTTCGACGTCGCCCGGGTCGGTGTGCAGGGTCATCTCGAAGCGGTCGCCCCGGAAGCGGACGTCGCTGACCCTTCCAGTGACGGCGTCCTCGGTGTCGGCAAGCGGACCGTCAATGCGGCGGAAGGCATCGGCACGTACCACCACCGGCCCCGGGGCCACATGCAGACGACCCCACGACACCGAGCCGCCCTCCCCCACGGTCACCACGTTGGCGTGGCCGAGGAACCGGGCCACCTCCGGGTGGCGGGGATCGTGCCAGATCTCGGCGGGGGTGCCGATCCTGGCGATCCGGCCGGACTGCATGACCGCCACCCGGTCGGCCACTGCGAACGCCTCGTCGTGGTCGTGGGTCACATGCAGGACGGTGACACCGATGCCGCGCAGTAGATGCCTGAGCTCCTCGGTGAGCTCCTCGCGGCGGGGCCGGTCAAGCGAGCCCAGGGGCTCGTCGAGCATCAACAGGCGCGGCTCGGGCGCCAGCGAGCGGGCCAGCGCCACCCTCTGAGCCTCACCCCCCGACAACGTCGTTATCGCTCGCTCCTGGTAGCCGGCCAGCCCCACCAGCCCGAGCACTTCACGCACCCGCCGGTTCCGGCCGGCGACGTCCATCTTCTGCATCCGCAGCCCGAAGGCCACGTTGGCGGCCACATCCCGATGCGAGAACAGCGCGTGCTCCTGGAACATCAGCCCGAAGTCGCGGCGATGCACGGGCAGCCCGGCCAGGTCCTCGCCGTCCCACCGGACCTCACCGGAGTCCAGGGGTTGCAATCCGGCCACCGCCCGCAGCAGCGTGCTCTTGCCGCAGCCGCTCGGGCCGAGGATGGCGACAACCTCGCCCGTCGCCACCTCCAGGTCCACCCCGTCGAGAGCCCTGACCCGGCCAAACGAGACCGTGGCCCCTGTGACCGCCAGCATCTAGAACCCTCCGCCGAATTGGCAGCCACCAAGGCCCAAGACGGCCCCCTCCGCTGCCAATTCCACCGGCGGCCGGGCTCGGCAGTGTCCTCTTGGCCGAACTGGCAGCCGCCAAGGCCCAAAACGGCCCCCTCCGCTGCCAATTCCACCGGCCGGCCGGTTCAGCGGTTCCTGCATCTAGAACACTCCCCTGCGGCTGTCGCCCCACAAGTCCATGACGAAGACTGCCACAGCGGTGAGCGCCATGAGCGAGACCGCCAGCGCCATGGCCTGGCCTCGCAGGGCATCCCCCGGGGTGCCCAGCAGCCGGAACAGGGCCAGCGGGGCGGTGAGCGTCTCGGGACGGCGGGGAATGAACGACGTGGCCCCGAACTCTCCCAGCGACACCGCGAAGGCGAACCCGGCACCGACCGCGACGCCGCGGGCCGCGACCCGCAGATCCACCTCGCGACGCACCCGGTGAGGTGAGGCTCCCAGCACGGCTGCGGCCTCACGAACCCGGGGATTCACGGTGCGCAGCATCGGCACCAGGGTGCGCACGACGAAGGGGATCCCCACCAGCGCGTGGGCGATGGGCACCACGATCACCGAGGTCCGGACGTCGATCGGCGGGCGGTCGAGCACCAGCAGGAACCCCAGCCCGATCGTCACCGCGGAGGTTCCCAGCGGAAGGGTGAGGCCGATGTCGAAGGCACGGCCGAGGCCGCGGGCGCCGCGGGAAGCTGACTGCATCACTACCAGGGTGGCCGCCCCACCCACGAGCAGCGCCAGCGCAGCCGCGGGCACTGCGAAGGTCAGCGAGTTCAGCAGGGCGGCCAGGGCCGTGTCGGGCAGCAGGTTGACGCGCTCGGCCATAGCCGTGTAGTTGCGCAAGGTGTAGCCGCCGCCGCGGCCCGCGGAGAGCGACCGCTCCACCAGGACAGCCAGCGGCAGCCCCAGGACCAAGCCCATCACCGCGAGGTTGGCGACCAGACCGGGACCTCGGCACCGGGGCGCGGCCGCAGGCGAGGAGGCCGGCTCGATGGCGGCCCGTCTCCGCTCCAGGGCATTCGACACCGCCACCAGCGCCACCACGGCAGCCAGCTGCACGACGGCGAGGGCCGCGGCGGTGGAGAGGTCGAGCCGGGTCACCGCGTACCGGTAGATCTCGGTCTCGATGGTGGCCCGGGCCGGGCCTCCCAGTATCAGGACCACGCCGAAGGACGCGAACGAGAACAGGAACACGATGGCCGAGGCGGCAGCTATCGACGGCGCCAGGCGAGGCAGCACGACTCGGCGGAAGACCTGAGCTCGCGAGGCGCCCAGCACCCGGGCCTGGTCCTCGACCCGGGCGTCGAGGTTCGCCCAGTGGGCCCCGACGGTTCGGATCACGACCGCGTAGTTGAAGAACACGTGGGCTGCGAGGATCGCCCAGACCGTGTGGCGCAGGCTCACCCCGCCGCCTCCTGAGAGGCCGAACCGGTCGAACAGGCCCTCGAACGCGGCGCCCACCACCACAGTGGGCAGCACGAACGGCACCGTCACCAACGCTCGAACCAGCCGCTGCCCCCGGAAGCGCAGCCGGGCCACAGCTCCCGCCGCGGGCAGGGCCATCGCCACCGTCAGGACGGTCGAGGCGGCCGCCTGCCAGACGGTGAACCAGATCACCGAGCGATGAGACGCCGAGCCGAGAATCTCCTCCAGCAGAGTCGCAGGGTTGGCCCCGCCGAGACCCCGGGCGATCACCCCGCCGATGGGCCAGACGAAGAACAGCGCCATGAACGCCCCGACCCCGAGCGGCGGGACCACCACGGGCAGGGCACCCGCTAGGCGCCTCATGGACGCACTGTCCGGCGCGAACTGGCAGCAGAACGCACGAATACCGTGCATGACGCTGCCAATTCCATGAGGGCGGCCCTGGACTTCAGCGCAGGACGATCTCCACCCACCGGTCGGTCCAGGCGTTGCGCTGGGCCTCCACCTCGGCCGGGTCCACCATGAACGGGTCGTCGGCGATCTCGGCGTTGGCCGCGAACTCCGGCGGGAGCGTGGCCGTGGCAGCCACTGGGAACACGAACATGTTGAGGGGTACGTCGTTCTGGAACGTCGGGGTGAGCATGAAGTCGATCAGGGCCCGGGCGCCGCCGGGATTGCCGGCGCCGGCGAGCACACCGGCGAACTCGATCTGGCGGTAGCAGCTGGCGGTCACCACGCCGGTGGGCGGCTCGTCGACGGGCGGATCGGCGAATATCACCTCGGCGGGCGGGCTGGACGCGTACGAAACCACGATGGGGCGCTCGCCGCCGCCGGCGATGAACTCGCCCCAGTAGGCGTCCTCCCAACCGGCGGTAACGGCCACGCCGTTGTCCCGCAACGCGGCCCAGTACTCCTCCCAGCCATCGCCGTAGTGGGCGATGGTGGCCAGCAGGAAGGCCAGACCGGGCGATGAGGTCTCAGGACTCTGAACTACGAGCATGCCCGCATACGCCGGGTCGGTCAGATCGTCGAGAGACGACGGTGGGGGCGGCGAGCCGTCGAAGGCGTCGATCCAGTAGTTGAGGCACACGTCGCCGAAGTCGACGGGGGTGACCCGGTGCTCGGGATCGAGTTCGAAATGGTCGGGCACGTCGGCGAGGCCGGGCGACGTGTACGGCTCGAACATGCCGCAGTCGAGGCCCCGCTGCAGGAACGTGTTGTCGATGCCGAACAGCACGTCGCCCAGCGGCTCCCCCGCGGTGAGGCACGCCTGGGCCACCAGTGCCCCGGCATCGCCCGAGGCGAGCTGCTCCACCTCGATGCCGGTGGAGGCCGTGAACGCCTCGAGGGTCTCGGGTGAGAGGGCGAACGAGTCGTGGGTGAGCAGTGTCACCGTGGTTCCGGACGTATCGGATTCGCCCTCAGCCGGAACCGTGGTGGTGACAGCAGTCGTCGATTCGGTTTCCGAAGCAGCCGTGGGAGCGCCCTCCGTGTCAACAGTCTCGTCAGCCGCACGGTCTCCGCTACAGGCTGCAGCCAGCACGGCAACCGCGGCCGCGGCCACCGCGATGGCCACCACCCGGATGCGTCGACCGATCGTGCGACGGGGCGCGCCCGGCTGGATTGGAGTTGCTGGGGGCTGGTGATCCATGGGTCTTCCTCCGCTGGCATTACCCAGATCAGGTTCGGCGGGTCGACACCGCTGCAATCGCGTGGATGCCCTCTCAGCCCGGCTGCCCCGAGCTCCCCGGTTTCTGTTGTCGCCCGAGACTATACGCCGGCGGGCGTGCAGAACTCCAGACCCAGCGTGTCCACAGCTCGCGCCCCACTTCACCGAGGCTTACGGCCACCCCTTGGTGCGCACGCCGGCAATGGACGCGCTCCTGGGACTGCAGATAGTCAGCGCAGCCGCCGAGGTAGCACGACTTCAACACCTCGGCGAATCCCAAGTCGTTCCCCCCGATGGCGAGCGTCACCATGTCGACGGCCTGCCGCGTGTTCGCACCGCGCAGCGAACGGCCCCGGCGCGGCTCCCACTCGTCGTCCTGACCATCAGCCGGGGCAGGCCACACAAAGGGCTCTGCGGCCGGCGACGGCAGGTCCGCCACGATCGTCTCACGCACACCGGGCCGCGGACGGACCGACGGACGCGACGGAGCGCCGAGCGTGTCGTGGAGCCCGTCGTAGTCGCTGTCGTCGGGATGGAAGATGTTCAAACTGACCGCGCCGGTGCACGCACAGGTCTCGACGCCGCCGTACACGCTCGACTCGATGCCCGGCAGCAAACGGGCATAGGCCCTGTTCCAGCGGCGACAATCGAACACCGCCGGATTGTCGGTCAGGCAATACCCGCCATCAGAGCCCGGACCGAACCCCACGCCGGCACGGAACTGCCCGTTCTCTCCCGCGGAATACGAGTCCCCGAGCGCCACCACACCCGCCGGGTGGATGAACCGCACCGCAACGAGATCAGCGAAAGGCTCGCCGCCCTGCCACACACCGTCGCGGCTCGAGTCAACGAAGACCCCCAACTCATCCTCACGCGACATGTCGTCACGGCCGAACGAACCCGCCGCATACACGACGGTCAAGCCACCGCCGCTACCGGTTCGGCACGACCCCAAAGTATCATCCAGGCCACTCAACACGGCAAGAGATCCCACCCGGCAGCGCACGCTCGCGCCCGCGCTGGGACCCGACCGCACCTCCACCGCCACATCCCTGTACGCGAACGGCGAACCAGCATCACCGGCATATTCCAAGACAACCGAACGCGAGATGCGGGCGCCGCTTCGCGCGGAGCGGGAACCATGATCCTCAGCGACACGGAACCCGACCGGCATCCTCGCCGAAGAGCACTACGACAGGCCCGCGTCGAAAGCGATCGTGCGCACCGACGACAGCGAAGCAGGCACACAACCCCACAGACCGTTGCCGGACAGATCGAGGGTTGTGAGGTTGGTGAGGCCACCTACCTCAGCCGGGATCGCCCCCGACAGGCTGTTGCGAGACAGGTCGAGGACTGTGAGGTTGGTGAGCTCACCGATCTCAGCGGGGATCGACCCCGAGAGACTGTTGCGGCTCAGGTTGAACTCGCTGAGGTTGGTGAGGTTGCCGATCTCGGTCGGAATGGCACCCGACAGGCTGTTGACCTGTAGCTGCAGAAACGCCAGGTTGGTGAGGCTGCCGATCTCAGCCGGGATCGGCCCCGACAGGTCGTTGCCGTTGAGGTACAGGCGCTCCAGGTTCGTGAGGCTTCTCAGCTCGGCGGGGATGCTGTCCGACAAGTCGTTGGCCCGCAGGTCCAAGGTACTGATGCTGCTGAGACCCCCCAGTTCCGCAGGGATGCTCCCGGACAAGTCATTGCCGAAGAGAGTCAGGTACCGCAGTCCCGCGAGATTGCCCAACTCGACAGGAATCGTTCCCGAAAGCCCATTGGTCCACAGATACAGGCGAACGACATCGCCGTCGTCGTCGGTGGTCACGCCGTACCAGTCCGCTACCGGGGCGGTCGTGTTCCAGTTGGTGTTGCGGCGCCAGTTCGCGCCGCCGGTGGCGTTGTAGAGCGCTACGAGCGCGGCCCGCTGCACAGCGGGTGTGGCGGGCTCGTCATCTGATGAGCGTGTGCCCCCGGTCGGGGGTTCGATGCCGACAGTGCCGACGCCGACGAAGCCCCCGGGCGGCAGGCGCCGCGGGCACCGCCAGCATCGAAGCGCGCACCAGCGCAACAGCCAACTGGCCGCGCCTCACGACGCGGCGACCCGCCGCCACAACAGCTCCAACGAGCACAGTCCCCGCACCGCCCGCTCGCAGGACCCGACCCGCGAACCCCGCCTCCCGAATCACACAGCGACGCCCACCCCCACGACTCACGAATTCTCGTGAGTCGTGGGGGTCAGTCCCAGCCGAGCTGGTGCAGGGTCTCGTCGTCGATGCCGAAGTGGTGGGCCACCTCATGCACCACCGTGACCATGATCTCGTCGAGCAGCTCGTCCTCGTTGTCGCAGATCTCGCAGATCGGCAGGCGGTAGACGGTCACCCGGTCGGGCATGGCCATCCCGCCGTAGTCGTCCCGCTCGGTCAGGGGCACCCCCTCGTAGAGGCCGAGGAGATCCTCCTCCGGGTGGGCGTCCTCCACCACCACCACGATGTTCTCCATCATCTCGCCCAGCGCGGCGGGCAGAGAATCAAGGGCCTCGCCCACCAGCCGCTCGAAGCGGACTTCCTCGATCAGGAACACCGGCCAGACAATACCGGCGCCGTCGAGACCAGAAATAGGCGTCAGGCGATGACGCCCCTGTCATCGACAGCGCCGAATGGACTGTCTCGGCGGATGCTGACATCCGCCTCGGGCACGCCCAGCAGGTCGGCCAGATACGACTGCGCATCGCGGTGGAACGACCGGATCGGATCCTGATCCTTTGCTGGGTAGCCGTCTGCCCGTTCGAAGATCGTTCTCGCCGCCCTCGTTCGGTTCTTGGCATCCGAGAAGAAGAACTCGATGACTCCGAGTCCGTCGACGAACTCTCCCGAGGATCCCTCGGGAGCCACCGGATCGTCGGTGAGGGGACCGACCCACACCGGCAGGAACGAGATGCTGTGACCGCTCGACTCTGCCTCGGAGACGGCCTGCTCCCACTGGTCCGGGGGCATCGCGGTGGCTTCCACCAGATCGCGATACGAGTACGTGACTGCCGCCAGCCGGCTGCACGCGTCCGGCTTCCCGAAGAACTCGAGGAAGGAGCCCGCACGAGGTCCCTCCGGCCAACCGAAGAACACCTCGTAGAAGGCGGCGAAGGCCTCAGCCGGATCGATTCCGACCATGCGAGCGGCGTCGAACAGGGCGCCCTGAATGTCCGAGGCGTTCCAGGCTTGGAGACGGTGCAGCAGCCTTGACACGACCGAGAGGAACGACCGCTGGTGGTTGGTGAGCCGGCGAGCCGCCGACCGATAGTCCTCTATGACAGTCAGACGCTCAGCAATGTCCGAGAACCGTTTCGACCACGACTCGGCGGTCCTGCGCTTGCGCTCCATCCACTCGCGCTCAGCTCTCGACAGGCTCGTGCGCCCCAGACTCGCCAGGTGTTCGGCGAGATCCATGTGCGGCTGCTGCGCGACGCTCACCATCGTGTCGAACGGCGGGCTGTAGTCAGGCGGGGGCGGCCAGCTGTCGCGGGGGGTGGGCTGTGACAGCGCGAAGAGTTGCCGTTGCGCCGGACCGCAGTCGGAGAGGGTGCGCCACAGGCGCTCGTACTCTGCGAACGCCCTCGTAACACCCGCTAGGTCGACCGCGAAGTCAACAGCCTTGCGAGGCTGGACTCTGAGTATGAGATAGCGGAGCAACTCCGGAGGCAGCACGGCAGCCAACTCGCCCGCGGTGGAGCCGATCCCCTTCGATGAACTCATCTTGGCACCCGCGAGGGTGAAGAACTCGTAGCTGAACGAGGCGGGCACGTCGCACATGAGGACCTCCCGTGCCAGCGCGGACGCGACCCTGTGCGACCCACCCGCGCCCATGTGGTCCTTGCCGCCCCCTTCGAGCGACACGGCGAGCACGTTCCACTTCGCAGCCCATTCGAGCTTCCAGGGCAGCTTGCCGTTGCCACCGAACGGGCTCCGGCGCCCTCTCGTACCGCACCCCTGAGCCCACTCGACGAGGTCCGTCCTGCATTCGTAAGCGACGGTCTCGCCGTCGTAGTCGTATGCGTAGGTCGTGCCGATCCGGCCGCACGCCTCGCAGATGGGCTGGAACGGCAACCAGTCCAGCGACCTCACGCTGCCCGTCTCGCGCCGGTAGATGTCCCTCACCTTCGAGGCGGCCCGCAGGTAGGCGTCGATCGTCTGGTCGAGCCGTCCCGACCGGTAGACCTCGCTCATGAAGTAGAAGTCGGCATCCACTCCCAGGGGACCGAACGTGGAGGTGAACTCGCCAAAATACGCTTCGGCGATGCTCTCGCCCGGCAGCCCGGGTGGCGGGGGCGCCCGGAACAGCGGGACGCCCAGGTAGCTGCGGAAGTGTTCGCCGGTGCCGTGGGGTATCTCGTCGACCGGATCCATGTCGTCGCATCCGTAGATGAACCGGGCACCCATCGAGCGCTGGCGCGCCGTCCGGGCCAGGGCGTCATGGATCAGAACGCCGCGCAGCGAGCCCACATGGGCCAACCCGCTCGGCGTCTTGGAGTCGTTGATCACCATCGGGGACGCACACCCGTCGAGGATCGCGTCAATCCAAGTCATGGCACCTCTCCGGGGTTTGTGCTCTGCACGTCGAGCAGGGCGCGACTCTAGCCCCGCGGAACGCTCAGCCTGTCGCAGGCCCAGCGACCGTCACAGCCACGGCGAAGCGGTCCATGGCCTCGTAGGGTCGTGTGGTGGCCGAGCGTGAGCATCCACTGCTGGCGGGCCTGACGGCCGAGCAGCGCGACGCGGTGACTACCCGGGCATCGCCGCTGTGCGTCGTCGCCGGGGCCGGCTCCGGCAAGACCCGCGTGCTGACGAGGCGCATCGCCTGGCAGGCCGGCGAGGGCCACATCGATCCACGGCGCACCCTGGCCGTGACCTTCACCCGCCGGGCCGCCCGCGAGCTGCGGTGGAGGCTGCGAAGGCTCGGCCTCAACGACGCGGTGCGGGCCGGGACCTTCCATGCCGTCGCTCTGGCCCAGCTGCGCCGCCACGCGGCCGACGCCGGCAGACGCCCGCCCCGGATCCTCGAGAACGCCGGCCGGCTGATCTCCGAGCTGCGGCCCAGGGCCGACCGCGCCACGGTGGCCGACATCGTCAACGAGATCGGCTGGTGCCGGGCCCGGCTGGTGCCGCCCGAGGACTACGCGACTGCGGCGCGGGCCGCCGGTCGGCGGCCCCCGGTGGGGCGGGCCGACCGCTTCGTGCAGCTCTACGCCGACTACGAGTCGGCCAAAGGCAAGCGCCGCCTGCTCGACTTCGACGACCTGCTGGCCCGGTCGCTGGAAGTAATGGAGACCGAGCCCAAGCACGCGGCCGCCCACCGCTGGCTTCACCAGCACATGCTCGTCGACGAGTTCCAGGACATCAACCCGCTTCAGTTCGCCCTGCTCAAGTCCTGGCTGGGACCGGACTCGACGCTGGTGGTGGTGGGCGACCCCGACCAGGCGATCTACGGGTGGAACGGTGCCGATCCCGGACTGATCAACACCGTCGGCAAACACCTGCCCGGCTGCGCGGTGCTGCACATGCGCGCCAACTTCCGCTCAACGCCCGAAGTGCTGGACGCGGCGGGCCGGATCCTGGGCCGATCACCCCAGCCCGCGGTGCGGCCGTCGGGGGAAGACCCGACGGTCACCGTGTGCGACGGAGCCGACGAAGCCGCCGTGCTGGCCCGAGCGGTGCGAAGCCACCACCGGCCCGGCTCGTCGTGGCGACGGCAGGCAGTGCTGGCCCGCACCAACGCTCAGCTCGATCCGCTCCGCAAGGCGCTGGTGCGCCAGAACATCCCGGTGGCCGCTGCTTCCGAAGGCAGCCTGCTCCGCCGGCCCGAGATAGCGGCTGTGCTCGAGGCCTGGCCCCGCGGCGCCAGCCTCGCCTCCTGCGCGGCCGACACTCGCGAGCGGATGCGCGAGCCGCAGGACGCCGGGGCCGATCCCCAGAAGCCGACCACCCCGGACACGCCCGCGGCCCGAGCCAACGTCGAAGCCTTCCTGGAGTTCGCCGAGGACCACCTGTCGCTCGACCCCGACTCCACGGTGGACGCCTTCATCACCGCGCTGAGGGCCGACAGCCGCTTGGCCCCGTCATCGGACGGCATCGACCTGATGACCTTCCACGCCGCCAAGGGGCTGGAGTGGCCTGTCGTCCATCTCGTGGGCCTGGAGGACGGTTTCGTGCCCATCGCCCACGCCCGCACCACCGCGGCCCGGGCCGAGGAGCGCCGCCTGCTCCATGTCGCCGTCACCAGAGCCGAACAGGAACTGCACGTCCTGTGGTGCGACCGGCGCGACCTCGGAGGCGAGAGTGTCAACAGACAGCCCTCGCCGTGGCTGGAGGCAATCGCCTCGGCGGCCGATCCAGGGCCCGGCGCAGTCGACCAACTGGCGGCCGTCGCCCGGGCCCGCCAAGCACTCCAGGCCCGCCGAGACCGCTAGAGCGCGGCGCCGCCCGTCGGCCGGCGCGTCGCCGGCTCAGCGCCAGAGTCGGGGTTGGCGCAAGCGGCGCCTGGCGCGAGCCACTGCGGCCGGCGGCATTCCGATGCCGAGGAACCCCTCGATTCGGGCCAGCCGCTGCCCAATGTCGGACACACCAGCACGCAACAGCTCGAAGGACCGCTTCAACTCGGCGTGGTCTTTGCGCAGCCGCCTGTTCTCCTTGCGGAACTCCTTGCGCAACTTGTCGATGCTGCGCTGCTGGTGCCCGATGATGGCCAGCACCGCGGCTACCACCATGACCACCTGGAAGATCGCGTCCCCGTCCATGCTGATGTTCTACACCCTTTGAGCATGGAAAGCAACATTATAACATGATGATCCACCATGTCTGGAGCGACATCCGATCTAGCCGGAGTCGGCGCGGGGCATGGCCACTACCGCCACGTTGGCGGTGCAGCGCTCAAGAACCGTCTCCACGGTGTGACCCAGGAAGGGGCGGCCGTCGACGTTGCGCAGCGAAGCGCCCAGGACCACGAGATCCGCCTCCTGCTCCTCGGCCACCGACACCAGCGTCGACGCCGGCGACGAGCCCGGCTGCACCAGCGTGCGGGCCTCTATGCCCATCTCCGCGCCGCGGGCCCGGGCGGCGTCCATGAGCGCATCGACCACCGGGCGAGCCGATTCCGGGTGGGCCTCGCCGAGCACGCGGGTCGCCAACCGGCTGCTGGTCAGCCGCTTGGGCAGCATCCGCAGCTCCGGCCACTGCCGCTGCACCACGTGGGTCAGCACCACCTCGGTGCCCAGCTGGCTGCTCACCCCGAAGGCGACCTCCTGCGCCGCTCGGGACGACCGCGTTCCGGTGACCGGCACGACGGCGCGGGTGAAGGCGCCGGGCAGCGGAGTGTCGAGACCGTCGGCCCGCCTGACGATCACCACCGGCACCGGCGAGTGCAGCAGCAGTTCGTCGACCAGCGGCGAGTACAGCTGACCCTCGTGACGGCCGGCCACGCCCACGCAGATCACCCCGTAGCCGAGGCGGGCCTCGGCCACGATGGCCGCCGCCACGACCGCGCCAGCTGCGCTGGGGGACCGCACCTGGCGATGATCGACCTCCCGCCCGTCGAGCACGCTGCGGACGATGGTGATGTCGGGCCACTGGCGGTTGGTTGCGCCGTCGGAGTGGTAGGCGCCGTCGCCGAGGCTCTCGGGCGCCACTGAGATCACGGTGGCGGGCACCTGCACCGGCCAGGCGAAGTGCATGAGCTGCGCGGCCGCAATGGACGCCGGCTCGGCCCGCGACGCCAGCAGAAGCCGGGACGAGCGCACCACGAGGTTCCGGCTGAGCGCCTCCTCGCGCTCGAGGCGCTCGCGCTCGGCCGGAGATCCCATCCAATCGCGCACCGCCAGCCGCAGGCTCGCCGCGGCGAACACCGAGGTCACCAGGGGCACTATCACAATGACGGTGTAGGCCGTCTCACTGAACACGCCCAACGACAGCCCCACCGAGGCGATGACGATCTCCAATGCGCCCCTGGCGTTGAGACCCGCTCCCAGGGCCACCGCAGCCCGTTGCGACTGCCCCGCCAGCCTCGCGCCCACGAAGGCGCCCGCGAACTTGGCCACGATGGCCACCACCATCACCACGCCGGCCCATGCCAGCGCATCGCCCTCGGCCAGCAGCGAGAGATCGACCCTAAGGCCGGCCATGGCGAAGAACACCGGGGCGAGGAAGGCGTTGGTGAGGGACTCGATGTGATGGACGACCTCGTGCTGCTGGAAGCGCGAGCGGTTGAGGACCACCCCGGCCACGAAAGCCCCGAGTACGGCCTCTATGCCCAACGCCTGGGTGGCCACACCGAAGGTCAGCATCGTGAACACCGCGATGCCGAGCGCACCGTGCAGGTTGGGGCCGTCGCGCCGGACGCGGCGCAAACTGGCGTCGATGGCGCGCTGGCCCAGGGTCATCGCCAGCAGCAGGAACACGGCCAGGCCAAGCACTGTCCGCAGCGTTCCGGTCACCGACACCTGGCCCGCGGTGGCGAAGCCCGTGAACACAGCCAGCATCACCCAGCCGACCACATCGTTGGCCATCCCGGCGGCCACGGTGATCTGGCCGAAATCGCGCCGCATCAGCCCGAGCTCCGACAGGATCCGCGCGATCACGGCCAAGGCCGACACCGACAGCGCCAGAGCCACGAACAGCGCAAACACGGTGCGGTCGGCGCCCCCACCCACGAAATCCGCCGGCAACAGGAGGCCGGTCACGAGTCCTCCCGCCAGCGGCACCACGAGGCTGAAGCCGGTTACCAGCGCGGCGGCGCGTCCCAGGCGCCGTATCAGCGCCAGGTCCGTCTCGAACCCGGCTGTGACCAGCAGCAGCGCCACTCCGAGCCAGGTCACCGCGAATAGGGCGCCCGAGGAGATCTCCTCGTGGGGGATGAACCACTCGAACCCGCCCGGCCACACCGCTCCGAACACTGAGGGCCCGAGGACGACGCCCGCAGCCAGCTGGCCGACGACCGACGGCAGCCCGACCCGCCGCATTGCGTATCCCACCGCCCGAGCCGCCACGACCAGAACCAGCAGTTGCGTCCAGAAGACGAGGAGGGCGTGCTCGTCCAGCGGGGTCAGCATGGCAAGGCGCCCTCTTCCAGGTCGACGTACAGGGGCGCATGGTCGCTGGGCGGGTCGTCCTTGGGACCCTTGCGCTCATTGCGGTCGATGAGCGCGAAGCCGGCCGCGTCGGCGACCGGGCGGGTGGCCAGCGCCAGGTCGATGCGCATTCCCTTGCGCTTGTGGAAGTCGCCTCCCCGGTAGTCCCACCACGTGAACAGCCCGCCGCCTTCGTGATGCCGGCGGAACACGTCGATCAACCCCCAGTCGAGCAGGCCGGCCAGCCTCTCCCGCTCGGCCGCGCTGGTGTGGGTCGTGTCGGTGAAGGCGGCCGGGTCGTACACGTCCCGATCGTCGGGGGCGACGTTGAAGTCGCCGCACACGAGGACGGGCGCATCCGGATCGGCCTGCACATCCAGGGAGCGGAGCAGGCGGCCCAGCCAATCGAGCTTGTAGTGGTAGTGGTCGTGGCCCACGGCCCGACCGTTGGGCACGTAGCACGAGGCCACCCGCACGCCGCCGCAGGTGGCCCAAGCCAGCCGGGCGTCGGGGTCGGGCTCGATGCCGTCGCCGAATCCGGCCACCGGATCGGTGAGCCCCACCCTGCTCAGCACGGCCACGCCGTTCCAGCGTCCCTCGCCGTGGTGGAAGCAGTCGTAACCGAGCGACTGGAACGACAGCGCGGGGAAGGCGTCGTCGGCGAGCTTGGTCTCCTGCAAGCACACCACATCCGGCGAGAAGGCCTCGATCCAGCGCTGGACCCGGCCAAGCCTCGCCTTCAACGAGTTGACGTTCCAGGTGACGACCCGCACAGGCCGACCCTATACCGGCCGGAGACGCCAGAAACTAGGATCGCAGCCATGAACGACCGTATTCGCACTGGGCCGAGCGACTCTCTGGGCGCCAACGCCTGGGTCATCGATGAGATGCGCGACCTGTGGGCCGCCGATCCGGCCTCGGTGGACGAAGCCTGGCGCGCACTGTTCGAGGGCGAGGCGCCGGATTCGCCGGCGACTTCGACCCCACCGCCGGCATCGGCCGCGACCCGGACCACCATCGACGCGGTCGCCACCGACGTGACCGCGCCCGCCGCAGACTCCGCCGAGGTGACCGTGCCGCTCGCAGGCGAGCCCCCACCGCCGCCCGCACCAGAGAAGGCGCGGAAGGAACCGGAGGCCGACACGCCCATCGGCGAGCCGATCAGAGGAGTGGGAGCCCGCATCGTCTCCAACATGGAGGCCAGCCTGGCCGTGCCCACCGCCACGAGCTTCCGCGAGATTCCCGCCAAGCTCCTAGAGGTCAACCGCAAGATCATCAACGGCCACCTGAGCCGCAAGATGGTCCGCAAGGTCTCGTTCACGCACCTGATCGGCTACGCCGTGGTGCGAGCCATCATCGACACGGTGCCGGCCATGAACAACATCTTCGCAACCGACGCCGCCGGCAAGCCGAGGATCGTGCGACCCACCCACATCGGTCTCGGGATCGCAGTCGACATCGCCCGCGACGACGGCACGCGGTCGCTGATGGTGCCGTGCATCCACGACGCCGACACCCTCGACTTCGCCACCTTCGTGGAGCGATACGACGAGCAGATCGCCAAGATCCGCGAGAACCGCCTGAGCGCCGACGACATGGCGGGCGTGACCGTCACCATCACCAACCCCGGCACCATCGGCACCCAGCAGTCGGTGCCCAGGCTGATGACGGGGCAGGGAACGATCGTGGGCGTCGGGGCTCTGGCCTTCCCAACCGAGTACGAGGCCGCCGACCCGTCCCTGCTGGCCGACCTGGGTGTGAGCAAGCTGGTGACGATCAGCAGCACGTACGACCACCGGGTCATCCAGGGCGCGGAGTCGGGGCTGTTCCTGCAGCGGGTGCACGACCTGCTGCTGGGCGCCGACGACTTCTACGGGGAGGCCTTCCGGTCGCTGCACATCCCGTACGAGGCCGTGAAGTGGCGGCGCGACTTCAACCCGGTGGACCGCGAGGCGGCCATGCTCGAGAAGCAGGCCAAGGTCAACCAGCTGATCAACCAGTACCGGGTGCGGGGTCACCTGATCGCCGACCTCAACCCGCTGCGCGACGAGGCGCCCGTGATGCACTCCGAGCTCGATCCGGCCACCTACGGGCTGACCATCTGGGACCTGGACCGCGAGTTCCTGACCGGCAGCGAGACGGGCATCTACGCCACCGTGGGCCAGGACCGCCGGATGAAGCTCGGCGATCTGCTGGGCGTGCTGCGCGACGCCTACTGCCGCACCGTCGGCGTGGAGTACATGCACATACAGGAGCCCGAGGAGAAGCGCTGGATCCAGGAGCAGATCGAGGGCGCCGACGCCACGCTCAAGGGTGAGGACCAGCGCCGCATCCTCAGCCAGCTCAACGCGGCCGAGGCCCTCAGCAGCTTCCTGGGCACCAAGTACGTCGGCCAGAAGCGCTTCGGCCTCGAGGGCGCCGAGTCCGCCATCCCGCTTCTGGACGCCCTGCTGACCTGCGCGGCCGACACGCCGCTGGCGGAGGTGGTGATGGGCATGGCCCACCGGGGGCGGCTGAATGTGCTCGTCAACCTGGTGGGCAAGAGCTACCACGAGCTGTTCAAGGAGTTCGAGGGAGCCATCACCGAGGACCAGATCCAGGGCAGCGGCGACGTCAAGTACCACCTCGGGCAGATCGGCGCCTACGAGAGCCCGGCAGGAAAGCACCTGCTGGTGGAGTTGGCCGCCAACCCATCCCACCTGGAGGCGGTCGACCCGGTGGTGGTGGGCATGGCCCGGGCCCGCATGGACAACATCCCGCCCGACAGCAGCTACGGCCGCTATCCGGTGATGCCGCTGCTGATCCACGGCGACGCCGCCTTCGCGGGGCAGGGAGTGGTGGCCGAGACCTTCAACCTGAGCCTCATCAGGGGATACCGCGTCGGCGGGACCATCCACCTGGTGATCAACAACCAGCTCGGGTTCACCACTACGCCGGACTCCGCCCGCTCCACGCAGTACTCCACCGATGTGGCCAAGATGGTCGGCGCGCCGATCTTCCACGTGAACGGCGACGATCCCGAGGCCTGCGTTCGGGCGGCCCGCCTGGCCTTCGCCTACCGCCAGCGTTTCAACAAGGACGCCGTGATCGACATGATCTGCTACCGGCGCCACGGGCACAACGAGGGCGACGACCCCAGCTACACGCTGCCGGACATGTACCGCCGCATCAACGCCAAGCCCTCGGTGCGCACCCAGTACCGGGAGTCGCTGCTCAAGCGGGGCGACATCAGCGCCGAGGAGGCCGACGCCTCCCTGGCCGACTACCGCGACCAGCTCCAGGCTGCTCTGGACGAGACCCGTGACGCCGCACCCGGCCACAACATCCGCGCCCGGCGCCCGCCCGAGCCGATGGGAGTACTGCCCCACGTCCGCACCGCCATCGACTCGGTCACGGTGGAGCGCATCTACGAGGCTCTCAACACCGTGCCGGAGGGTTTCACCGTGCATCCCAAGCTGGCCCGCCAGTTCGAGCAGCGCAACAAGATGTTCCGCAGCGGCGAGTTCGACTGGGGCGTGGGCGAGGCGATGGCCTTCGGATCGCTGCTCATGGAGGGCACTCCGGTCCGGCTCAGCGGTCAGGACAGCCGCCGGGGGACCTTCTCGCACCGTCACTCCACCCTGGTGGACTACGTGACCGGCGATGAGTACGTGCCCCTGTCGACCCTGTGCGCCCGCGAGGCCGACCTGTGGATCTACGACTCCCTGCTGTCGGAGTACGCCGCTCTGGGCTTCGAGTACGGCTACGCAGTGGCCAAGCCGGAGGCCCTGGTGATATGGGAGGCCCAGTTCGGCGACTTCGCCAACGGGGCCCAGATCATCATCGACCAGTTCATCGTGGCCGCCGAGGACAAGTGGGACCAGCACTGCGGGATGGTGCTGCTGCTCCCCCACGGCATGGAGGGCCAGGGCCCGGAGCACTCGTCGGCCCGCATCGAGAGGTTCCTGACGCTGGCCGCGGAGGACAACATGCACGTGTGCCAGCCCACGACCGCGGGGCAGTACTTCCATCTGCTGCGCCGCCAGATGATCCACCGGGTCCGCAAGCCCATGATCCTGTTCACGCCGAAGTCGCTGCTGCGGGCCAAGGCCGCCCGCTCGAAGGTGGCCGACCTGTCGTCGGGCACATTCGAGGAGGTGCTCGGCGACCCCGCCGCGGAGGCTGGGACCATCGACCCGGAGGCCGTGACCAGGGTGGTCTTCTGCAGCGGCAAGGTGGCCTACGCGGCGATGGAACTGCGCGACGAGCACAAGGCCCCGCTGGCCGTGTGCCGGGTCGAGCAGCTCTTCCCGTGGCCGTACGGGGCGGTCGGCTACGAGCTTCGCCGGTACCCCAACGCCACCGAGATCGTCTGGCTGCAGGAGGAGCCCGAGAACATGGGCGCCTGGAACGGGATCAAGGGGCGCCTCTACGAGGCCCACGGCGACGACTACGAGATCCGCAGGGTGAGCCGCCCCGAGTCGGGCAGCCCCGCGGGCGGAAGCCCCACCGTGCACGGCCAGGAACAGCAGGACCTGCTCGACGCGGCCGTGCTGGCTTGACACCCGTTACCGGGACGACTCCGTGATCGGTAGGCAGATTTCCGGCGGCGCGATCTGCGTCCATGGGCCCTGAGCATCAAGCCGCCGACGATCATCGCCTGGCAGCCGATCTGGCCCGCCGGGCAGGCGACCTGCTGGTCGAGTTGCAACAGAGGCTGGTCGGTGAGGAGGCCCCTGCCGCCGTGCTGAGAGCCGAGGGCGACCGCCAAGCTCACGAGCTGCTGATCTCCGAACTGGCCGCGGCACGACCCTCGGACGCGGTGCTGTCGGAGGAGGGCGCCGACGACCCGAGCCGGCTCACCGCTGAACGCGTCTGGGTGATCGACCCGCTCGACGGCACTCGTGAGTTCTCTGAACCGGGGCGTACCGACTGGGCGGTTCATGTGGCCCTGGTGGTCGACGAGCACCCGGTCGCGGGGTCGGTGGCCCTGCCCGGGCTGGGGGTGACGCTCTCGACGGCCGAGCCTCCCCGGCTGCCTCCCGAACGAGCCGGTCCGCCCCGGCTGGTGGTGTCGCGCTCACGGCCCCCGGAGCAGGCCGACGCGGTGGCCGCCGCGCTGGGCGCCGACGTCGTGCCGCTGGGATCGGCCGGGGCCAAGTCGATGGCCGTGGTCCGGGGCACCGCCGACGTCTACGTCCACGCCGGCGGCCAGTACGAATGGGACTCGTGCGCCCCGGCGGCCGTGGCGAAGGCCGCCGGCTGCTTCGTGAGCCGGCTCGACGGTTCCCGACTTCGCTACAACCAGCCCGACGTCTACCTTCCCGACCTGGTGGTCTGCCGCCCCGAACTGGCCGGCCCGGTACTCGCCGTCCTGGCCCGCTTCGACGGCTGGTAGACGACCCGGTCGACCGCGATAAGGCGGCCGGGGCCTCCAACAGGAGCATGCGAAGGCCCGACAGGATCTTTCTCAGATTCCGCGCAGCCCTCGAGACAGGCGCAGATCGAGATCCAGAACGCGCGTTGGATGCTCCGCACCAGCACCGTGACGACATCGGAGTGGTGTGCGGGCTCGCTCGTCGTAGCCCCGCACTAGATTTGCGGCAATGAGCAGCACCGGACTCACAAGAGACGTCGAGCAGCATCGAAGCGGTCCGATGACGGCCGATGTGGTCTTGGCCGACTTCTTCTCGGGCTGTGGCGGCACGTCGTTGGGTTTCGCGCAGGCGGGGATCGAGCCTGTGCTGGCCGTGGACTGGGAGCCGGACGCCGCGGCGACCTACCGGCTGAACTTCCCGGGGACCATCGTCATCGAACGCGACGTGCGCGATCTCGGCGTCGACGAGGTTGCCGCAGCGCTGCGCCCCACTGAGGATCGGATCAGGCTGTTCGCGGGGTGCGCACCTTGCCAGCCCTTCGCCGGGCACCGCCACGAGCCGGCAAGCCGCGACGGCCGCTCGCTCCTGCTGCTGGACTTCCTGCGGTTCATCCTGTCCCTAGCGCCCGATTTGATCTTCGTGGAGAACGTGGCGGGCATGCGGCGCCTGAGTGCTTCACAGGGGCCGTTCGCCGAGTTCGTGGACGAGATCTCCAGTACCCACCATCTCGCCTACGACACCGTCCCCAGCGCTGACTACGGCGTGCCGCAGACCAGGCGCCGACTCGTTCTCGTCGCGAGCCGTCTCGGACCGATCGGCCTGCCGGAGCCCACCCACGGACCCGCCACCGATCACCCGCACACAACGGTCCGCGAATGGATCGGCGGACTACCCGAGATCGCCGCCGGGTGCGAGAGTCCCGAACTGCACAGCCACCGGGCCATGCGGCTGTCGAAGCTGAACCTTGCCCGGATCCGCGCTACCCCCGAGGGAGGCGACCGGCGGGACTGGCCCGAGCGTCTCTGGCCCGACTGCCACCGCGGCGGATTCGACGGGCACACCGACGTTTACGGCCGTCTCTGCTGGGACAAGCCGGCACCAACGCTCACCACGAAGTGCATCAGCTACAGCAACGGGCGCTTCGGCCACCCCGACCAGGACCGTGCGCTCAGCGCCCGGGAGGCGGCGCTGCTGCAGACGTTCCCCGTCGACTTCCAGTTCGCTGGAAGCCTGACGTCGCAGGCTAGACAGATCGGCAACGCGGTCCCGGTCGCGCTCGCCCGACGCTTCGGGCACCATCTGATGGAGCATGCCGCTAAGTTCGCCAACGGCCGGACCGGCACAGCCGAGGGCATGTGCTCCCCAGCAGTTGACCGCGTTCCCGAGCCGATGAGACACGCCGCGTGACAGTCTTCCGGGCACGCGCCCGCGCGGTCGACATGCTGGGGCGGCAGCAGATCGCCAACCTCCCGACTGCGCTCAGCGAGCTCTTCAAGAACGCCCACGACGCCTACGCCACCACGGCGATAGCCGACCTCTACCGAGTTCACAACGTTCTCGTGGTGAGCGACGACGGCATCGGGATGGACCGCGAGACCTTCGAGCGGTCGTGGCTAACGATCGCCACCGAGTCGAAACTGGAGCACGACCCGACACTCAGGCCCGCCGAGATGAGTCCCAGAGTGCAACTCGGCGAGAAGGGCATCGGCCGATTCGCGATCGGCGCACTCGGCAGCCAAGTCTTGGTGGTGTCCAAGCGGCGCGGGTGCCGAACGGTTGCCGCGCTCGTGAACTGGAAGATGTTCGAGTTGCCCGGCATCGACCTCGACGAAGTGCCCGTCGGCTTGGTGGAACTCGATGATGACGAGTTGACCGCGGCCGACATAGCTCGACTCAAGGCGCCGCTGGCCGACGCGTTGGACCGCTTCCTGCGTGAAGACGGCGCAGGGAGGCGGTCTCGCTCACTCGACGGCATCGAGACGACGCTGAACGAGTTGCCCGACGATCCCTGTCGGGTCGTGCCAGGCCTGGGACCCCTCGGCCCGACCGGCACCATGTTCTTGGTGAGTTCGGTCTCGGAGGACCTGCCCGCCGAGATCGGAGCACCTGGATCGAAGGAAGCGTCACTGTTCGAGCGAACGCTCCACGGTTTCACGGACGCGTGGCTCGGCGACGCCTCCACCCCCGACTTCGACATCGACTTCGTCGACCATCGAGGCGCCGGCGACGACGAGAGCCTGCTGCCGCCTACCGAATTCTTCGCAAGGGCGGACTTCGAGCAGGCGGACCACCACATCCGCGGCGACTTCGACGAGCAAGGCGACTTCATCGGAACGATAAGAATCTTCGACGAGGAGGAGACGGCCGTCCACATCCGCTGCCCTGACTCGCTACAGCCTCGATGCGGACCGCTCTCGTTCGAGCTCGGAGTGGTGCAGGGACGGGCCAGCCAGTCGAGGTTAGACCCCGAGGCGTTCGGAGCCATGTACAACAAGCTGCGACGGCTCGGCGGCCTGTACATCTACATGGACGGGATCAGAGTGCAGCCGTACGGCCGCCCCGATGTCGACTACCTGGAGATCGAGGAACGCCGGACCCTTGGCGCCGCGCACTACTACTTCTCCTACAGAAGGATGTTCGGTGCCGTGAGCCTCACGAGCGAACAGAACTCTCGCTTGCGGGAGAAGGCGGGCCGAGAGGGCTTCGCGCGGAACCGCGCCTACTCGGACTTCCGAGAACTCCTGATCAACCTACTGGTTCAGCTTGCCGCCACATACTTCAGGCCCGAGGCTCCGCAGGTACGCGCCTACGATCGAGGCCGTGAACGGCTGGTAAGGGAGGAGGAGTTTCGCAAGGAGCGCGAGAAGCGAGCCGCAGCGGGCCGCAGAAAGATGCAAACACAGCTCGCGTCGGCCGTCCAATACCTGTCCGACACCGACTTCCAAGAACGTGCAACAGAGATAGTCGAGGGTCTTAGCACACGGCTCGCAGGCGTCGACCGCCTTCAACCCGCGACACGAGAGGTCGCGGCGGCCAGACAGGCCCTACGCCAGTTGGTCGAACCCCTCGATTTCGACGAACCGGACGGCTTCGCACCGTCGCGACCGATGCGCAGAGATATGAGGCTCGTCGAAGACGGCGCGACGGATGCCGAAACGTCGTACGTGCGGCCCGCCCTCGAACTCGTAGACGACTTGGCTAGAGCAACCGAGGCTCGTCTAGCCGCACGAGAGGCCGACGAGCAGGAGCGCAACAGGTTCGTCAGGGAGCGAATCGTGGCGACGCGAGAACAGGTGGCAGCCGCCCAAGCCGAAGCCGGCGCAGCTCTGTCGGCATTGACCGAGCACGCCTCCGCGGCCCTTCGGACCATGAGAGAAGAATACGACAGGCGCCTCGCAGCCATTTCCCATCCGAACGGCTCCGCGAGCACGGGCTGGATCCGCAAGCAGTCAGAGTTCGAGCAGGAGCTGGAATCTTTGGCTACTGACTCTGGCAGGGCGTTCACGCGAATCACGAACTTGATCAAGGCGAGCGACGTTGTCTTGACCGACGGTGGCCCGGCACCTGCGGAGCTCGCGGCCGCGGCCGACGCCGAGATCGTTGAGCTTCGAGCCCAGGCTGACGATCAGCTCGAGTACGTGCAGCTCGGCATGGCGCTGGCAGTCGTAGACCATGAGTTCCGAGCGACCGTCTCGAACATCCGCAGGGATATCCGACGGGTACACTCCTGGGCGAAGAAGAACCCCCAGTTGACCGGGCTCTACGAGGACCTGCGGCGGGATTTCGACCACCTGGACAGCTATCTCACCCTGCTCACCCCCATGCAGCGGCGCATACGGCGCGCCGAGACCACCATCAGGGGCAGCGACATCGCACGATTCCTCAATGAGCTCTTCCGCGAGCGTCTGCGCAGCACCGGCACCGAGGTTCGCGCCAGCCGGGAGTTCGAGGCCGCCAAGATCACCGGCTACACCTCGACGTTCTTTCCGGTGTTCATCAACCTCGTCGACAACAGCCTGTACTGGATCGAGCATGCAGGAACGAGGGCTACCGGGGGCACCATCGAACTGAGCACGCGTGGAGACACGCTCGTATACCGCGACAACGGGCCGGGCATCGCAGCCGATATCGCCGACCGAGTGTTCGACTTCGGCTTCACCACAAGGCCGGGAGGCAGCGGCTTGGGGCTTGCCATCGCGAGCCAGGTGCTGGACCGGGCCGGCTGGTCGATAAGCCTCGGATGTCGTGACAACGGCGCCGAGTTCCTGATCCGTGAGCGAAGGAAGCCCTGATGTCCGCCGTCAGCGACTACTTCCGCACCGCCCTGCTCATCGACGACCGCGTGGCAGCCGACTACCAGCCGCTCGACGAACTGCCCATCAACGAGACCGCGGCACCCGGCGGCGAGCCTGAGCCCGGCCTCGAGACGCCGCCGGCCGAGGACGAGACGCCCGTCCACCCGTCGAGCCTCGTGGTCGCCTTCCTTGAGGAGGGCGTGGTGTGCAGTGTCGTCGAGGCGCGCGAAGACGGCTCCGACCCCGTTCGCATGGCGCTCCACGGGGCACAGATCGCCGATCTGTTGATCCTCGACTGGCTGCTGTTCGGCAGCGACTCGAAAACCGTGGACGCCATCCGCAAGGTTGCTGAGCAGAACGAGTCCCGCCTGCGGGTCGTCGTTGTGTACACCGGCGCGCACAGCCTCAGCGACGTGGCCGAGCGCCTCGTTCAGGACGCCGGCTTCGCAAGGGCCGACGAGTTCGTGCTGCGGCGCGGCGCCACCGTCGTGCTGGTCTTCGGCAAGCCCGGACCGCCGCTGGCCGGCGGAGAGAACAGACGGCAGCCCTCTGCGGTTGAGGAGCTGCCGACAATGATCCGCGACGACCTCGAGATGGTGTTCACGGGACTGATGCCTGAGTTCGCCTTTCGCGGGATCAACGCCCTGCGCGAAACAACTCCGCGAATCCTTGCAACGTTCAACTCCGAATTGGATTCGGCTGCGCTGGTGCACCGGGCACTGCTCCCAGAGCCTGCCGATGCCGGGCCGCAGTTCGTGCGACTCCTCGCAAGCGATTTCGAGCAGGTGCTACAAGACGAGCGAATTGGAGAGATCTGGGATCGAGAGTCAGTATGCGCCTATATCGAGGGCACTTCGCTGGCTGGCTCGCCAGAGCGTCTGGTCGACATTCTGAAGAGCGATCAGGATGTGCGCAACGACCTCAAGAACCTCGACGACGAGGAGTTGGCCCTTGAGGCAATCATCGGCGGCTTGTCGGATACCGGTATGGGTGACAGCGCGATCAAGAGGCGAGTCCCTGCTCTTGTGGCTGCTGTCGGCGACGAGGTCGCAAATGAACCGCTAGCCGTCCTGATGAGTTCGAGCAGTCTCGGCGAGACGCCTCCCAGGCTCGAACTCGGCGTCGTCGTCCAAGACGAGGACGAGGGACTTTGGCTGTGCATCCAAGCCCTCTGCGACAGCGTGCGTCTCGAGGAAAGCCGCGCCTTCCCCATGCTACGTATCATCGTCGCCCCCAACGAACCCACAGCCATGATCCGTCTGCCAGATGGCACAGCCATCCCCATCGGCTTCGACACGAGCCCGTACCGCTTGGACTTACCAATGTTCGCGCCGACGGGTGGAGGTTCGGTCATGGCAAGCGGCGATCCATCGAACTGGCGCTTCACCAGCGAAGACGGCGCCCGCTACCGTGCGGTCACCCGACTCAGACCTGAGATCGCGGCACAGGCCGTGCACGGAGTCGCCTCGGCCGCCTCCCGAGTCGGCACCGACATCTCCGAATGGCTACGACGAGGCGCGCCGAATGCGATCGTCGCCGCGAGTCCCGACACCGGTTCGTAGAAGCACGCGCGTGGTCGCAGCACCAGCAGTTCCGCCCCATTCGAGCCTGCTGTAGATAAAGCAATTGATGGATCGCTTTACTTAACTTGGCCAACAGTGAAGCGGACTTTCTCTAGGACCGGAGGGGTGAACGTGCGGCCCGAGTCGTTCAAGTCCACAGACCGCGGCAGAGTCCTCCGAACCTTGGACGGATACTGGGCGTTTCACCCCGGACTTGGAGAGCTTCGTCCATGAGCAGCCCATGCCTCTGCTCGTTCAGATTGCCCTGGTGCACTACCAACTCGAGGCGATACACCCGTTCCTGGACGGAAACGGACGGCTCGGCCGGATTCTCATACCGCTGCTCCTCGTCGAGCGGGGCGTGCTGCCCGAGCCGCTGCTCTACTTGTCGGCCTACTTCGAGCAGAACCGCAGCGAGTACTACGACCTGCTGCTGCGCACCAGCCAGCAGGGCGACCTCATGCCATGGCTCAAGTTCTTCCTGAGGGGAGTGCGCCGACAGGCCAAAGACGCCGAGCATCGCACGCATCGGCTGGTGCGACTGCAGTCCGATCTCCGCAGCCAGCTTCTTGAGGAGGGCAGGCCCAATTCGGTGCTGCGGCTGGCCGAGCACCTGTTCGCCCAGCCGCTAGTGACGGCACGCATGGCGGCCCGGTTGATCGACGCGACGGCGCCCACGGCCAACGCTGCTATACGAGCCTTGATCGAGCGCGGTGACCTGGAGGAGATAAGCGGCCGGGAGCGCTACCGACTGTATGAAGCTCCCAGGATCTTCGAGGCCGCCTATGGGCCCGTCGAATCGGAGGAGGACGACTCGGCCCCAATCAACTTGGAGCGCGATTAAAGCGATCGCCCTGTTGCTTTACTTGCTAGCGATATTGGGGAAGCGCGCTTTCCTAATCAGGCGCCGCCGTGGAGGACCACGGACGTGGTCCAGCTTGGCTATCGGGTTCTCGTCGCGCTGGTAGGGTCGCACGGTGAGGCGGTTCGAGAACCAGGTTGTGGTGATCACCGGCTCGGCTACCGGGATTGGGGCGGCTACGGCGCTCCGCTTCGCGGCTGAGGGAGCCAACGTCGCCTGCCTCGACATCAACGAGGCCGACAACGAAGCCACCGCTGCCGCCGCTCGGGCCCAGAGGGTCGAGGCGATGGCGCTGAGGTGCGACGTGCGGTCACGCGATGACCAGCAGGCCGCGTTCGACCGGGTGATGGAGGCCTGGGGGCGCATCGATGTGCTGGTGGCCTGTGCGGGGGTCTATGTCGGGGGGCCGCTGCCGGAGATCCCTCTCGACCGCTGGGAGGACATCGTGGCCGTCAACCTGACCGGCGTTCTCATCTCCAACAGCCTGGCCGCGCCGGTCATGACCGCTCAGGGTCGGGGCTCCATCATCAACATCGCTTCCATGGCCGCCAAGACGAGTTGGCCCTACTCGGCCGAGTACTCGGGCACCAAGAGCGGGGTGGTGGGCATCACCCGCTCGGCCGCCATGGAGCTGGGACCCCACGGCATCACCGTCAACGCGCTGTGCGCGGGCAACACCCTCACCGAGATGGTGCGCAAGGTGGCGGCCGAGGTCGGGGCCACCGTCGGGATGACCGCCGAGGAATGGCTGGAAATGCGGGCCGACGACACAGCGGTCAAGCGGCTGGCCCGCCCTGAGGAGATAGCCGGAGTCGTCGCCTTCCTGGCCAGCGACGACGCCCGCTACCTGACGGGACAGGCCATCGAGGTGGACGGCGGCCTAGTCCTCAGCTAGGCGATCCGGTCGAGCATGTCGGGCCGGACCTCGTTGGTGGCCGGTTCGCCCGCGAGATAGCGGCGGACCTCCTCGACGGCCAACTCGCCCATGCGGTGGCAGTTCTCGATGCAACCCGCGATGTGGGGGGTGACCACCACGTTGTCGAGACGCCGGAGCGGGCTGTCGGGTGCCGGGGGCTCCGGATCGGTCACGTCGAGGAAGGCGAAGATCCGCCCGGTGGCGAGCTCGTCGACCAGGGCCCCCTCATCGATGATGGTGCCTCGGGCGGTGTTGATCAGCACCGCGCCGTCGCCCAGTCGGCCCAGTAGCTCGCCATCGACCATGTGCCTGGTCTCGTCGTTGGCTGGAGCGTGGATCGACACCACGTCGCAGCGATCCATCAGCTCCGCCAGCTCGACCCTCTCCACTCCGAGCCGCTGCGCCTCATCGTTGCCGAGGTACGGATCGGCTACCAGGATGCTCGTCTCGAACCCGGCCAACAGCTCGATCACGTGGCGGCCGACGTTGCCGACACCGATCAGGCCCACCGTCGAGCGGCTGAGCTCCCGAGCGTCCCAGCGGCCCCAGGCCGGACTGTCGCGCCATCCGCCGTCTCGCACGTGGCTTCCCAGGGGCCAGATCCGCTTACGGCCCACGATCATCAGGCCCAAGGTGGTCTCGGCCACATCTCGGGCCAGCGCAACGGAGGCGCTGGTGACCCTGATCTCCCGCTCCCATACGGCTGCTGACACGAAGCGCTTGACGCTGCCGCCCATGTGGGCCAGGTGCCCCAGGCGGGGCGCGGCCGCCACGACGTCGGCGTCAAGCGCGGCCACGCCCCAACTGGTGATGCAGGCGTCGGCGGAAGCCAGCACGCCCAGCAACTCCTGCTTGGAGGCCGGCTCGTCTCCGGAGTGGTGCACCACCTCGGCCACAGCCGCGAGGTCGTTCAGGGCTCCGGTGCTGAACATCCGCCCGTAGTGGGCCTGGCCGATGGTGATTGCTACGACAGGTCTGGTCACGGCGCTTCTCCCGGAAGCCACCACCCTAGGGCTGACCCGGCCAGCCGGGCCGCTCCGAGAGCCGGCCAACTGGCGTCAGGGCGTGCGACCACGGGCCGGCCGACGGCGTCGGCGATCATGCCGATCAAATCACCGGAACGGGTCCCGCCCCCCACCATGATCAGCTCTGAGCCACCGGCGACCGTTTCGGCGGCTCCCTCAAGAGCCGCTTGCACACTGCGGGCGCAGGTCTCGAAGGCGTCCGGGATCCCGTCCGGCGGGGTCTCAGCCAGCATCGCCCCGAGCCCGCCCAGATTCTCGGAGGCAGTCCAGACCCCGGGCAGTACATGAGGGCTGAGGTTCAGCGAGGAAGGCAGTGAGGCGACATCGGCCCGGTCGGTGACAGCCGTCAAGACCCATGCCGTGCCGGCCGAGAGGAACAGGTCGCCAGGATCGACGACACCGAGACCGAGCGCAGCGCAAGCCTGGTCATGGCCGCCGATCACCACCGGCGTACCCGCATCCAACCCCAGTGCGGCCGCAGCCTCGCCCGCAAGCTCGCCTGCGGTGCTGCCCGACTCAAGGATCGGCGACAGCGAGCCGGGATCGATGCCGGCGAGCCGGCACAAGTCGTTGCTCCACGTCCTGGTCGTGACGTCCATCAGTTGCATGCCCGCCGCGTTGGACGGGTTCGTGACCCATTGCGCGGTCAGCTGGAACACGAGATAGTCGTCCACCGAGGCCCACCGGGACACGGTTGCCGGATCGGCTCCGGCCTGGCAAGTGCCCGGAGCCTGCAGCCCGACGATGGCCGACAGGCCGACCCCAGGCGCGGGCGTCCAGCCGCTGACGGCGCGGACCCTCGCCGCGACTTCGCCGGGCCAGTCCCCCACCACAGACCGGAATCGTGTGTCCATCCAGGTGATGGCCCTCTCGGCACGGCCCTCGACCGTCACCGGAATCACAGAACCGCTCTGAGAGGCCACAGCCAGCGCCGCCACATGGACACCGGATCCGAGCCCTTCGACGGCCCGCCGGCCGGCCGTTGCTAGGGCCTGCCAGATCTCGTTCGGATCCTGCTCGCGGCCGCCGTCGGGGGTCGAGCGGACGGCGATGGGATCCGACCCACCGGTCACCACCACCTCACCCGCCCAGTCGACGACCACCGCCTTGGCCGACGTAGTCCCCGCATCAAGCCCCAAGACAACGTCGAATGAGGGCAATAGACGCTCTCAGGCAAAGCCGGCTGAGAAAATGCCCAACTCGATGGGTTCCCGACCGATCTCCTTCATGGAGAAGCCGCCCAAACCCCACCTCTCGTAGCCGGTCACGTAGGCGCCGTTCGGGTCGTCGCATATGTCAACGACCTTGCCATCGTGCATGAGCGCGGTCTTGCCGTGGTGGTCGCGCTCCAACTTCTCTCTGTAGTCGTTCTCGTAGGCGACCTCGTTAGTCCGCAGCTGTCCTGCCGCCATGGTCATTGAACCTCCTGAAGCCATGGAGGATTACTGCACGGGGTGAGAGTAACACCGGGGATGCGACAACCCGATGATGGGAAACGGCCCGGTCATCCTTCCAGGATGGATAGGGCTTCCTCGACGCTGGCGTCGGCGTGCACGACGGCCACGACGGCCCGGGTCATGGCCGTGGGGTTCTCGCTCTGGAAGACGTTGCGGCCCATGGCCACCCCGGTGGCGCCCGCGTCGAGGGCGGCCCGGACGTTGGCCAGGGTGGCGGTCTCGGAGCCCTTGGATCCGCCCAGGATCACCACGGGAACGAACGTCGATGAGGTGACCCGGGCGTAGTCCTCGCAGTAGGGCGCCTTGATGAAGTCGGCTCCCAGCTCGGCTCCCAGGCGGGCCGCGAAGGCAACCGCGTCGGGTCCCCGCATCTCGGGCGGAGAGTCGAACCCGCCGGGCACCATCTCGGCCATTACCGGCAGATCCGATCGGTGAGCCTCGCCGATGGTGTGGGCCAGATTGCGCAGCGTGTCCGCCTCCGAAGCTGAGCCGGGCAGCGCGGTCACGGCCAGGGCGTCGGCCCCCACCCGGAGCGCGTCCTCAACCCCGAAGATCCGCCCGACTGAGCCGGTGCTGGGCGATCCAAGGTTGCTCACCGCGCCGTCGCTGCGCAGGATGAGCCCGACCGGATCCAGTTCGGCCGCGAAGTTCTGGGCGACTCCGTAGGAGGTCAACACCGCGTCGGGCCCACCGGCCACCACCGCTGAGATGGTCTCGGCCGGCCGTTCGAAGCCCGGGCAGGGGCCGTCGATCAGCCCGTGGTCCAGAGCGATGATCACGGTTCGCCCGTCAGGGCCGAAGATGCGGCTCAGGTCTCGGGAACCCACGACAGCAGATGCTACGGGCTTGGAGCGGCCCGCGAACAGGTGCGAGTCCGCGGTGTCGCAGCGGTGTCACTCCCGCTCTTGTTCGCTTCGCTCACGGGCCGCTCGGGCCACCGCCTCGCCCGTATGGGTGGATGCGCTCGCCCATTCGCTCGGCCTCTGGCGCGACCACGACCGGGGTCAGCCGTGGGCGTGCTTGCGGTGCCCGTAGCGCTGGCCGCCGTCCACGGTGAGGACCTCGCCCGTTATGTAGTCGGCCTCGATCAGGAACTGGACCGCCTGGCCCATCTCGGCGGGGGTTCCCCACCGCCCGACCAGGGTCTCGTCCGCCACCCGCTGGTAGGTGGCGTCGTCGTAGTCGGCGGGGCGCAGTGCGGGGCCGGGAACCACCGCGTTGACTCTGATGGTGGGCGCCAGCTCCAGGGCCAGCTGGCGGGTAAGCGAGATGATCGCCCCCTTGCCAACGGAGTGGCCGGCGAACCCGGGCCAGGGCTCGAAGGCGCTCAGGTCGCCGATGCTGACGATCACACCGGAGCCGTTGGCCAGCATGACCGGCGCCACCCGGTTGGCACAGTAGAAGGGGCCGTGGACGAGCGTGTCGATCGACCGGTGCCACACCGTCAGATCGTCGGTCGGGAACTCTCCGAAGGCGAAGGTGGACGCGTTGTTGACCAGCACGTCGATGGCGCCGAAGCGGTCGGTCGCGGCCTCGACCATGGCCTGAACCTGGCCGTCGTCGGTGACATCGGCCGCCACCGGCAGGGCCTGCACGCCCAGTGCCTCGGCGTCGGCTGCGGTGCGGCGAGCCTCGTCGGCCGAGGTGTTGTAGTTGATGACGACGTTGGCCCCGGCCCGGGCCAACGTCAGGGTGATGCCCCGACCGACCCGCTTGGCTCCCCCGGTCACCAGGGCTGTCCGGCCGGCAAGATCCATCGGATGAGTATGCCACCCGACCACCGCCCCAGATCAGCGGGGCCGGTGCGCTGTCTGCCCGCTCCTGCTCGCTGCGCTCACGGGCCGCTCAGGCCTGCTGCCCGCTCTTGTTCGCTGCGCTCACGGGCCGCTCAGGCCCAAGGGCCTCGCCCGCATGGACCGGATGCGTGCGCCTTGCCCGCTCGGCCTCTAGCTTGGCCGCGGTGCGGCTCGTGATCGCCCGCTGCACCGTCGACTACGACGGCCGCCTGCAGGCTCACCTGCCATCGGCCGTCCGCCTCATCATGGTCAAGGCCGACGGCTGCGTGGCCGTCCATGCCGACGGCGGCGCCTACAAGCCACTCAACTGGATGAACGCCCCCAACCGGCTGGTGATCGACACCGAGGCAGGGGTCTGGCGGGTGACGGCTCCGGGCCGCCGCGACTCGCTCGTCATCACCATCGAGGAGATCCTCCACGACAGCACCCACGAGATGGGCACCGATCCCGGACTGCAGAAGGACGGCGTGGAGGCGCAGATGCAGGAGCTCCTCGCACACAACCCGGACACCATCGAGGACGGCTTCACCCTGGTGCGCCGCGAGTTCCCCACTGCCATCGGCCCCGTAGACCTGCTGTGCCGCGACGCCTCGGGCAACGCGGTGGCGGTGGAGGTGAAGCGCAACGGCGAGATCGACGGTGTGGAGCAGCTCACCCGGTACCTGCACTACCTGAACTCCGACCCGAGCCTGGCTCCGGTGCGGGGCGTGTTCGTGGCCCGGACCATCAAGCCGCAGGCCAAGGTGCTCGCGGCCGACCGCTCCATCGACTGCGTGGAGGTGGACTACGACGAATTGCGGGGCATCGAGTCGCCGGAGCTGAGACTGTTCTGAGCAGCTAGGCGGCGCTGTTGAGCCAGCGCTGTCACTTGCTGCGGATACCCTCGAACCGTGCTCAGGCGGCTGCTAGGACGGCAGGTTCGGCACGGGCGACTATGGCTGTTCCTCGTCGGAGCAGCAGTGGTGATCGGTGCTCTGATCGTCGGCTGGCAGGTCTACGAGGCGCGCGAGGAGACCCGCATCCGTCCGGGCGCCACCGTGTCGGGCGTCGAGATCGGCGGGCTTGAGCCCGAAGAGGCAGTCATCGCTCTCGAACCCGTCGGCCAGGAGGTGGCCGAGACCACCATCGATCTCCAGTTCCCGGACGACCTCCCGTTCCCGGACATCGACCTGCAGTTCCTGGGCCACACGATCACGTTCAAGGCCGATGAGCTCGGGATCTCGCTGGATTCCGAGCGGATCCTCGCCGAGGCCGACGACCCGCCCCCGCCGGTGGTCCGGCCGGCCGCGTGGCTGTTCGATCTGTTCGCCAGCCGCGACGTGCGTCCATCGGTGACCACCGACCTGGGAACCCTCGCCGACACGGTCGACCCCTACACCGACCCGGAGACGCCCCGGATCCGGTTCGACGATGAGGCCGGGGCCTTCCAGCCGGTTCTTCACATCGATGTGCCCGTCCCCGACATGGAGTTGCTGGCCCGCAGGCTCGAGGACGCCGTGCTCAACAACATGGGCGGTCATGTCACCGTCGAGGTTCCGATAAGCGGCATGGAGCCGGCCGACCCGATCGCGGTGGCGCTGGCCTCCGCCCTCGCCACCAAGGCCAACGAGATCACCGAGGGAGGGGTTCAACTCCAACTCGAGGGCACCGCCGAGACGTTCACCGTCGGCGAGCAGGCCCTCCGGCAGTTCATCGTGCTCGAGGGAGAGCAGCACGACACGCACCTCGGCCTCAACCCGCGGATCGAGGCCACTCTCGCCAGCCTGTTCGTGGGGATCGGCAGCGAAGGGATCCCCGCGACCATCAGCCTGGATGAAGACGGCGCCGTGACGATCTACGAGGGCGAGGCCGGATTCAAGTGCTGCCACGAGACGGCGGCCGACGCCTTGCTGCAGGGGATGATCGACGGTCAGCCGGTGATAGTGCTGCCGGCCGCGCCCAACCCCCACCCCCGGGGGCAGGAGTGGGCCGAGTCGCTCGGGATCCTCCAGGTGGTCGGAGAGTTCACCACGCTCTTCCGGCCGGCCCAGGACCGGATTATCAACATCGCCCGCATCTCGGAGCTGACCCGCGGCGTGATCATCGAGCCGGGTCAGCGGTTCTCGGTCAACGGCCACGTCGGGCAGCGCACGACCGGCAAGGGGTTCGTCCCAGCCAAGATGATCCTCGACGGCGTGTTCGTCGACTCGGTGGGGGGAGGCATCTCGCAGTACGCCACCACGCTGTTCAATGCCGCGTTCTTCGCGGGGCTCGACTTCATCGACTACCAGAGCCACACCATCTACTTGAGCCGCTACCCCTACGGGCGCGAGGCCACGGTGTCGTACCCGGCGCCTGATCTGGTGCTGGAGAACAACACCCCCTACGGCGTGATGCTGTGGCCCACCACCGCCGACGACTCGATCACGGTGAGGCTCTACTCCACGCCGTGGGTGCTGGCCGAGCAGACCGGCCAGTGGACCCGGACCGTGGGAACGTCCTGCACCCGGGTGACCACGGAGCGGACCCGCACCTACCTCGAGGACGGGCGCACCGAGACCGACACTGTGTGGGCCCAGTACCGCCCCGAGGGCCTCAAGTGCGACGGGTCTCCCTCGGTCACGACGACGACGTCCACCACGGTCGTGCCAGCCGAGGAGGAGGGCGAGCAGCAGGGCGAGGAGGCCGGCTGGGAGCAGGGCGAGACCGGAACAGACTTCGGCGAGGATCCCGGCCAGCAGGGCGGGGAGTCGGGTGAGCCGGGGAGTAGTGTCACGCCTTCCACGACCATCCCGGGTGAACCCCAATGAGCGATGCCGACAAGCCCGTCGAGGGCATCGACACGGCGGTCGACGCCTGGTGGGAGCGCGCCCTGCGGGGAAAGCCCGCCCTGGACCGGATCATGTACTCGGCATCGGAGGCCGCCAACCACTCGCAGCTGTGGCACGCGCTCGGGGCTGCTCAGGCTGTGGCGCGGCGACACTATCGCCCGGCCGCCGAACTCAGCATCTCCCTCCTCGCCGAAGCGGTGCTGGTCAACGGCGTCATCAAGACAGTCTTCGGGCGGCGGAGGCCGGCCTTCTCGGGGAACCGGCCCCATGCCCTGCGCCAGCCCCTCACCAGCAGCTTCCCCAGCGGTCACGCCAGTGCAGCCATGGTCGCGGCGTCGCTGCTGTCACGCCGCAGCCCTTGGGCGCCTGCGTACTACGCGCTGGCCCTCGTCGTGGCACTGAGCCGCATACACGTCCGGATCCACCACGCCAGCGATGTGGCCGCAGGGATCGGGACCGGCGCGGTGCTCGGCGCGGTCGCCCGCCGCCTGTGGCGCTGAGGCCCGCGGCGGCGGGCCATCACTAGGATCGGGACGTGGAACTCGAAGGGGCTGTCGCAGTGGTGACCGGCGCGGCCAGCGGCATCGGACGCTCGCTGGCCCGGGCCTTGGCGCTCGATGCGGGAGCTGTGGTTGTGGCAGCCGACATCGACGGGACCGGCGCCGAGGAGGTGGCCACCGATATCGCCGCCGAGGCTGCTCGCGGGAGCCCGATCGGCTTCGCAGCCGAGATCGACGTGACCGACGAGGCCGCGGTGGTCGCCCTGATCGATGGGGTCGAGGCGAGCCTCGGACCCATCGAGCTGTGGTGCGGCAACGCCGGTATATCCGCCATGGGCGGGGTGGAGCGCCCCAACGAGGAGTGGAACCTCGTTTGGGATGTGAACCTGATGGCCCATGTCATCGCCTGCCGCCATCTGGTGCCGCGGTGGGTGGACCGGGGCTCAGGCCATCTGCTGATCACCGCCTCGGCCGCAGGGCTGCTGACCGGGCTGGGGACGGCATCGTACGCGGTCACCAAGCACGCCGCAGTGGCGCTGGCCGAGTGGATCGCCATCACCCACGGCGACGACGGCGTGAGGGTGTCGTGCCTGTGCCCCCAAGGGGTGCGCACGCCGATGACCGAATCGGACTGGATGCTCGGAGTGGCCCAGGTGGAGGCCCTGGGTCTCATGGAGCCCGAAGAGGTGGCGGCCGTAACCCTTGAGGCTCTTCGCGGGGATCGCTTCCTGATATTGCCCCACCCCGAAGTGACGACCTACGAGCAGCGCCGGGCAGGCGACCGGCAGCGCTGGCTGCGCGGTATGCAGCGTATGCAACGGGGTCTTCTCGGAACTCTGAGCTCCTAGCTCGCTGCGGGCGCCAATGCTCTGACCACTTCGAACGCGTCCACTCCGTCTACCGGCAGCACCATGGGCGCGGGGCAGGTCACGCCGTTGTCAACGAAACGCTCGATATGCCGGCGGCACTGTTCCGGAGAGCCGTGCACCAGCAGATCATCGACCACGTGCTCGGGGATCTTCTCGAGGGAGCCCCGCCGGTCGCCTGCCTCCCACTGAGCCCAATGCTCCCCGAGCGCATCCATGCGACCTAGCCAGGTGTGAAACGCCCGGTAGACCGGCACGTTGAGGTACGCGGCCAGTATGAACCGGCCCGTGGCCATGGCCACCTCACGATCAGGGGTGGGCAACACGAAGATGCGGGCCACGATCTCGGCTGACGGGCTCTCGGATCTCACGATGTCGCATACTCGGGATGCGTCCTGCGCCGACAGCCAGTTGACGATGGCCCCATCGCCTTCGCGTGCCGCGAGCCGCAGCATGCGCTCTCGCAGGGCGGCCACGAAGATAGGGACCGGCTCATCGACTCTCACGCCGAGCCTGAAGCCACGCACCGAGAAGGTGTCGTAGTCCACGGTGACCTTCTCGCCACTCAGAGCCGCTCGGAGGAAACGGATCGTGTCGCGGACACGGCGGTAGGGATGATCGAAGGACATCGCGTTCCAGCGGCCGACGATGACATCCGACGACGAGCCGATGCCCAGCACGAAGCGACCCGGCGCGGCTGAGGCCAGGGACGCGGCCGACTGGGCGAGCAGGGCTGGACCGCGGGTGTAGACGGGAAGGATGGCGGTACCGAGGCGCAGCGACGGTGCCCATGCAGAAGCGAGAGCTAAGGTGGTCAAGCCGTCGAAGCCGTCGGCCTCCGCCGACCAGACGTCGGTGTAGCCCAGGTCGACGAGCTCCTCGAAGCGCTCCCGTTGCGAGTGCAGGGGGCCGGCGAAGGGCACGGTGATGCCGTGTCTTTGGGTATGGGGCTGAGTCACGCCGGAAAGGATGATGCTCCTATATGTGTCAAGTCAAGCGGCGGGGGTTTGGGTGTTGAGCCAGTTTCGGTAGGCGGGCACGAGGTGGTGGTTGGGTGTTTTGCCGTGTTCGATTCTGGAGATGGTGCTGGGCCAGGTGTTGAGGCAGTCGGCGGCGTGTTGGAGGGTGGCTCCGGCTTGTTGGCGCTGTGTTCGCATGTTGTTGGTGGTGTTGGTGGTGTTGGTGGCGGGTTGGGGGTTGGTGAGCAGCCGGTAGACCTCGCGGGCGATGTAGCGCTTGAGGCAGCGGATGGTCTCGCGGCGGGTTTTGCCTTCGGTGTGGCGGCGTTGGGCGTAGGCGCGGGTGGCCGGGTCGGTGGAGAGCCGGACCATGGCGATGCGCCACAGGGCGTGGTTGGCTTGGCGGTTGCCGCCTGTGTTGAGGCGGTGGCGGGTGATCTTGCCCGAGGAGGCCTCCACGGGGCTGGCGCCGCACAGCGCGGCGAAGGAGGCTTCGCTTTGGAGCCTCTGGGGGTTGTCGCCGACGGCGATGAGCAGGATCGCCGCGGTGTCTGGGCCGATGCCTTTGGCGGCGCGCAGCGCCGGGTTGGCGGCCGCGGTGAGCTCGTCGAGGTGGCTGCGCAGCTCGGCGAGGTCGGCGTCGAGCACCTGGTGCTGGCGGGCCAGGGTGCGCAGGGCGGCCTTGGTGGCCTCTGTGGGCTCGGTGAGGTCCCCGGGACGGAACCGGGCGCAGCGCCGCACCCGCACAGCGGCGCTGAGCGGCTCCAGGCCGGCGCGCAACTGCTGGGGGGCGGTGGTGATGAGGTCGCCGATCTGGTTGGAGATGCGGGTGCGGTGGGCCCGTGTCGAGCACAACGCGACCCGCAGCGCCCGGATCGACTCCACTGTTCCGTCGTTGCCTTTGGGCACCGCTGTGGCGTCGCCGCTGAGCGCGGCGCGTGCCGCGGCCTCGGCATCCACGGTGTCGGACTTGCCGCGCCGGCGCCGCACCTGGCGGTTCGGCCGGATCACCTCCACCACCTCGACACCGGCGCCCACCAGATGGCGGGCGAGCCCCACGCCATAGGAGCTGGTGCCCTCCACACCGACCTTGACGATCGGCCCGAAGGACCGCATCCACGCCTCGAGGCTGCGATACCCCGCCAGATCAGCACCAAAGGAGCCGACCTCGACGATCCGGCCCGTGTGGTCAATGACCGCGGCCACGTGCTGGTCCTTGTGCGTGTCGACACCGCCGTAGATGCCGACGAGTTGATCGGTCATGATGAAGCCCTGCCTTCCTTGCTAGCCAGTGGGGTCGGCACCACCGGCCGGGACGGCGGACAGGACAGTCAAGGTGGTCTTCCCAAGGCTCCTATGAGGTCACGTCCGCCCGACCGGTCGGTGCGCGCCAGCAGCCGGGACACCGAACCGACAGATCATCGGAAAGGCACAAGGCCCGTCACACCCAGGGTCAGATCCGAGCCCCGACCACTGACCCCCACATCATGACTGTCACACCCCCTGGCCATCATGTTTGCATGACCGATCAATTGGTTCTCATCGACATCGTTCCCACCGAGAGGGCAGACTCGGGAAACAGTTGGCAGCTCGACTCCGCCACATGCGAGATGGGCCGGCGCGGGGTGGCCCGGGCCCGCCAGGCGCTGCGGGAAGCACGCTCGGAAGCTCGGACCGCTACTGTCTCCAACCCGAACCTGCCTGCCGCGGCCTGATCACCGCGGGAGTCGCCCTATCGCCCCTGGCCAACTGCCGGCTGCGGGGCCTCGGATGGCAGCCATGTCCATCTGCGGATGTACCTCGTGAAGGGAGACGGGCGCGATGTTGCGTCGAACACTCCGGGTGCTCGCACCCGTCGCACTGTTGATCGCGAGCGGCTGTGGAATCCATGCCCGCAGCCCGGCTGACCTCTCGGCAACTACGCCGGACTCACGAGCGGGCGAGACTCTCAACGCCGGGGTTGAAACCGCCGTTCTGCCTGAAGTAGGCGGGCGAGACCCTCCCGACGGCCGGACGCCGGACGCTGTCGGGGCCTCCTTAGGTGGTGAGAGTGGCTGGGTTCCCAACGCGGTCGTGGAGCGAGTCGTCGACGGGGACACGATCATCGCGAAGATCGGGAGCCGTTCCGAGACGGTTCGCCTCATCGGTGTCGACACTCCCGAATCGGTGGCGCCCACCCGGCCGGTGCAGTGCTTCGGCCCGGAGGCTTCGCTCTTCCTGGCAGCCCTGCTTCCCGCCGGGACAGAGATCACGCTGGTGCGCGATGCGGAGGCCCGCGACGTCTACGACCGGTTGCTGGGCTACGTCGTGCGATCCAGTGACGGCCTCTTCGTCAACCTGGAGCTGGTCGCGGCCGGCTACGCCGCGGTGCTGAGCTACCCGCCCAACGACCACTACGCCGATGTATTGGACCGGGCGCAGGCTGAGGCCGTCGTCTCCGGCCGGGGGCTGTGGAGCGCCTGTGGAGGTCCCGACGTGCCGTTGGACTGACCCGGACACTGCCAACTCGCAGGCGCCTGGCCGACACGGTGCCGGTGTGAGGTACCGTCAGGGCTGTGGAATCGCTGGTGGAGCGACTCGGGCACCCAGCCGACGCGAGGCTCGTCATCGTCAGCGCGGACCGGATCGGCACCACCCACTCCTCCACTGCCGGCGGCTATCAGGCCCTGCGCGACGGCGCGGCCACCACCGCAACGATCGTGATGCCCGGCGCGTGGGCCCGCCATGCGGCCGAGCTGTACCGGGGCGAGGACCTGGGCGTCCACCTCACGCTCAATTCCGAACTCGACTGCTTCCGTTGGGGTCCGATCACCAACGCTCCGAGCCTGCTCGACGGCGACGGCGGCTTCCCCCGCACGGTGCAGGACTTGTGGGACCACGCGGACCTCGACGAGGTCCGCCGCGAGTGCCGGGCCCAGGTCGAGCGCGCCGTGCTGTGGGGTTTCGACGTGACCCACCTCACCACCCACCTGTCTGCCCTTCAGCAGCGCCCGGAGTTCTTCGACGTACTGCTGGACCTGGCCGTCTCGTTCGACCTGCCCGTGCGGCTCGAGGGTGCCGACGCCGAAGCCAAGGCCGGATTCCCGTTCCGGTCGCTGGCGACGGAGGAGGGCATCGTCTACCCGGACCACTTCCGGCTCGTGCGGGGCGACGCTCGCCGTCATGTGGTCGAGCAGCTGGGCGACTTGAGTCCGGGGGTCACCGAGCTGTCGCTGCACCCGGCCCTGGACGAGCCCGAGATCCACGCCATCGATCCTGCGGCAGCCGGCCGGGTGGACGACCTCGCGCTCGCCCTGTCTGCCGAGGTGGCCGAGATGCTCCAGCAGTCCGGAGCCGTGCTGGTCGGTTACCGCGCGCTGCGCAGCGCCCAGAGGAGGGCCAGGCACCGCATCTGAATCGGCGGGCTTCAGCGCAGAGGGGCGAGGGCCGCCCGGAGCTGGGACGACCGCAGAAGGGGGCGCCAGCCGTCGAACAGCAGGACCTGGTCGCCCTCGAGCTTCATCCGGCCCGACATGTAGGCCGCCTCCATCGACAGCTCGCCCTCCCAGGCCCGTACGAAGTCGGGATACGACCCGGACAGCACCATGTCGGGTTCCGGGTGGCGCCCGGCCACCACTCCCACGCGGCCGTCAGCCACCACCACATGAAAGGGAGCTGCGCCGGCAGGCGAGCCGCTCACGACGATCTGAGCCACGCCGTCGGCTGAGCCGGGTTCGTCGACCACCTCCAACTCGGCCGCTACGGCCTCCAACCACCCCTCGCTGAGAGGCTCGAGCGCCATGTCAACCGGACCGGCCGGCCGCTGAGGCCCGCAAGCCCTCGAACAGGTCGCGCTCGGGCAGCTCTGCGGGGCGGGGGCCGCGGGCCAGCACATAGTCGTCGTAGGGGTGAATGGAACGCTCAACCTCCGGAGGCAACCCGAACCAGAAGGTCGACTCGGGATCGATCTGGGTGGCGTGGGCCAGCAGCCCCTCGATGCGCGCGTCGATGAACCCGTCCACGGGCACCTGAGTAGTGATCTGGTCGTCGGTGGACGGTCGCTTGAACCACCAGTCGTTGTAGGGCGACTCCAAGCCGAGGTCCTGGAATGCCTGGTGCCGCTCCTCGATGCGCTTGCGGGACCAGAGCGTGTAGTAGAGCTTGGCCGGCGACCAGGGCTCGCCGAGGTCGCGACGGTATCGGACGTCGCCGGCGCGCTCGAAGGCAGGGATCGAGATGTCGTGGACCCGCACATGGTCCGGGTGCATGTAGCCGCCCTGATCCTCGGGATAGGTCACGATCACCTGGGGCCGGTGCCGGCGGATCACCGACACCAGGCGGCTCACCGCCTCGTCCAGGTCGGCGTTGGCGAAGCAGTCGGGATGGGCGTTGGCCTCCGACCCTTCCATTCCGGAGTCGCGGTATCCGAGCATCACCACTTCGTCGTAGCCGATCACGGCCGCGGCCCGGGCCAGTTCCTCGGCCCGTATCTCGGCCAGCTTCTCGGCCATAGAGGGTTTGTCCAGCGCCGGGTTGAGGATCTCGCCTTCCTCTCCTCCCGTACAGCACACCAGCACGGTGCGCACTCCCTCGGCGTGGTAGCGAGCCACCGTGGGCGCGCCCTTCGACGCCTCGTCGTCGGGGTGGGCGTGAACGGTGAGCAAGCAGAGCCGGCCGGCGGGAGTCGCCATGGCCGGTGAAGCTAGCGCCGCCGCGCACCGCCGCGCACCGCCGCGCACCGCGCCGGCTCGTCGTCCGCCCTCCGCTAGGCAGTCGGCAGGCTCGACTCCAACGGCTCGAAGACCATCGCCGTGTCGTCGTCTCTGTTGATGAGCCGCCAGCCGCACATCTCGGCCAGGCGATCGCGTCCCTCGTCGGGGCCGCTGGCGATGAGAGCATCACCGGGCGCGAGCCGTACCTCGCCGCGGGGCCGGTAGCGGTACTGGCCTCCGCGGCGGATCGCCAGCACGGTGAAGCCGGGCTCGATGTTCAGCCTCAGGTCGGCCAGCGTCCGGCCGTCGGCCGCGCAGCCCTCCGCCACCGGTATGTGCACGACCACTTCGTCGCTGTCGCCGAGCGCGACAGCCAAGATCGGATGGATGTCTTCCTGCCGCTCGATGATCCACACCATCTGCTGGGCCTGGTCTCCCAGATCCTCCGCCGCCTGCGACAGGTGCAGCAGCCCCCGAAGACCCGAGTGGTCCACGTGTTCCCGAGCGGCGCGCAGCACCCACTCCTCCAGGCGGTCCTTCATCTCGTCGAGGCGGTCCTCGAGGTGGCGCACCTCAGCGGCAAGGCTCTCGTCCCGGAGCACCAGCGACGAGTAGGCCAAGCCCACGGCCACCTCCGAGAGGTCCTTCATCTCCACCAGCACGTCCACCGCACGGTCGAGATCTGTGGCGACCGGACCGTCGGGGACCTCCGGCGGCGTCCAGTCCGGAGACCCGGCCAGGCTGCGCAACTCGTCGATGCCGTCGGGCGAGCCCCGCAGAAACAGCACGTCATCGGGGACGAGGACGGTGTCGCCTCCCACATCGGTGATCCACTCGCGCTCCCGACGCACCGCCATCACCCGCATACCCATCTTGGCCGGCATCTCGTGGTCGGCCAGGCGGCGGTGGGCGAGAAGCGAGCCGTCCGAGACCAGCACCCGGTGCGACACCTCCTCGGCCGCACTCAGGTCGGCCACGAGCTCTGCCGGTATGCCGACCCGGTGGGTGACGATGCGGGCGATGTCGACCGCGTCGTTGGCGATGCGCTCGATAGCGGAGACCACCTGCAGCACCGACGACATGCCGTCGGCGTCGCGGGGGTGGCGCACGGCCAGGATGCACACCGCCCTCATGTCCTGCACCAGGTGGCTCATCCGCTCCTCGAGCGCGCCCACCTCGTCGGCCATGTCGGGGTCTCCGAAGTAGAGCGCGGCATAGGCCAGGTCCACCATCAACTCGGAGGTGTCCTTGGCCTCGGCCAGCATCTCCCGCAGATTGCGAGGTCTGTCTTCCATCAGGTCCCCCCTGGAATCATCGTAGGTCTCAAGCGCAGCGCCGTGCCCACTAGCGCCCGCTCTTGTTCGCTTCGCTCACGGGCCGCTCGGGCCACGGCCTCGCTCGGATTGTCGCGACGACTCGCATGATGCGCTTCCTCCCGCTCGGCCTCTAGACAACCCCTACCAGCACCACCGAGACGATCAGGGTGAACGCCCCGGCCAAGTCCAGCGACGAGGTGACCATGGGAATGCCGTAGGTGTCGGGGTCGACTCCGAACCGCACGGCCGCGAGCGTTCCGTAGTAGGCGACCACCACGATCAGCACCGTGGCCAGCAGGCCGCCGAGCACGGCCACCGCGACCAGGTCGGCCAGCGGGGGGCCGGCATGGCCCGTCAGACCGGCCGCCATCGACGACACCAGGCCGAGCAGCGCGAACACCGGGAGCGCCAGCGCGAAAGTGGTGGCGAGATCGACCCTTGCCTCACCCGAGGGCACCACGGAGGGCCTGGCCAGGCCCAGATGCAGCTTGGTGGACAGGCGGCTCGACAGCACCCCCCCGAGCGCTCCGGCCGTGGCCAGGTAGCCCGGCAGCAGAACGAGCAGCACCGGGAAGGCGACGAAGTCCTCGATGCGCTTCTCGACCGTGATCCCGGCCACCAGGTCGAGCATTCCCGCCGCGATCAACACGGGCATCGACTCGCGCATGATCGTGCGCAACTCCAGCAGCCTGCTCCGCAGCCCCCACGCCACCGACAACGCGGCCAGGACCCCCAGACCCCACGCCATCGACGGCGTGAGAATGTCGAACCCGGCGAGTTCGGCCGCCACCACCAGCGAGGGCAGGGTCACCACATCGCCGGCGACCGTCACCATCGGCGCGACCACGTTGTCGAGATCCCAGCCGAACCGCACTGCGCCGGCCGTCGTCGCCAGAGTGATCGCCAGCACCACGAAGGCCGCTATCAGACACCCCAGCGCCGAGATCACCACGAAGTCCGAGAGGCTCATCGTCGGCGAGACGTTGAAGGCCAGCGCGACGCCCTTCGCCATGATGGCCAGCACCACACCCAGCGCGAGGCTCAACGCCACAGAAGCGGACGCGTTCTGCGCCATCACCGAATCCCGCCGGCCCGACAGCCGGAATGTGCCCGCGTGGATGGCGGTGCCGAGCCGGCTGCCCAGCGCCCCGAAGATGTTGCCCTTCACCGCGATGGCCGCCGGTACCAGCAGCAGCAAGCCCGGCAATTCCTCGAGCGTGTCGGTGATGGACGCAAGGATCAGACCGGCAACGAGGCTGGCGAGGGCAGCCATCACCAGCGCGGCGAAGGCGCTGCGCACCGCCAGCAGGTCGCGCACCCAGCGCGTGGCCGCCCGCGTCAGCGCCTGAGGAATACGACCGCGTGCAGCCATGCAGCAAGTGTGCTCCGTCAGGCGGAGCTTCGGCGCGATCTTGCGCGTGGCATCGTCACGCTTGGGTACCGTGCAGGCGTGACAGTGATCGCTCTGGTGAACCAGAAGGGCGGAGTCGGCAAGACGACCACGGCGCTCGGGCTGGCGTCGGCTGCCTGGGCGCGACGGATCCCGTGCCTTGTGATCGACCTCGATCCTCAGGGCAACGCAACCACCGGACTCGGGCTGTGGGCGCCTGACGCCAACGTGGACGAAGCCCTGGCGTCCGACCGGCCGGGAGTGATAGCGAACCTGGCCCTTCCGTCGGGATGGCCCGACGACAAGGGTCTGCCTCCGAAGGTGGTGGCATCCACTCCAGCCCTGGCGGGCCGCGAGCGGCAGCTGCTCTCCGACCCTGTCGGTGCCCAGGACCGGCTCCGGGTGGCCCTGTCGGGAAACCAGAGCCTCGTGCTGATCGACTGTCCCCCGTCGCTCGGACTCCTGACCATCAACGCCCTGTTCGCCGCAGACGCAGCCCTGGTAGTCACCGAGCCGAGCGCGTGGGCCTCCGACGGGGTCAGCGAGATCATGCGGACGATCGAACGCGTCGCGGCCAGGAAGCCGTCGGGCCTCCGAGTCGCGGGGGTAGCCGTCAACCGTCTCGCTCGCACCCGGGATTCCCGCTACTGGAACGAGCAGCTCATCGCCGACCACGGGCAGCTGGTGCTGGCTGCGGTCCGTCTGCGGGCCGCCGTGGCGGAGGCCGCCGCTCGCTCACGTCCCATACATGCCCTCCCACCCCGTCGAGGTGCAGCCGAGGCGTGCGCCGAGTTCGATCTCCTCTACGATCTAGTGGTCGGCACACCAGCACCGGAGGATCGCAATGGCCTATGACCCCCAGCGCGACCAGCCCCGCTACCGGCCCAGCGGGAACAGGTCCTCGGTCGTCGACACCCTCCTCGACCCCGTGACCACCCCGCCGCAAACCGGCCAGAGTGAGCCCCCTCCGGCACCGGGTCCCGGAATGGCCCCGGAACCACCCAACGCCTGGAGCGAGAGGCTGCTGTACTCGGTGGGGATCTCAACGGTGCTGGGCGCAGCCGTAGGCCTGGTGGTCCTCGGGCTGCTATGGAGGGCGTGGAGGCGCCGGTCCCGCTAGCCGGCCAGCCTCAGCAGCGATTCTTCCTCGGCGGCGCGGAGTTCTTCTCGCCGGAGATTCTCAGCCTGGCCCTCCGGGCAATGCTCGGCGTAAGAGCAGTAGGCGCAGAGCGGACCGGGCCGGGCCGCGAAGTCATCCACGTCGCATGCGGCTGCGATGGCGTCCCATGTGGACTTCAGCTGCTCGACAGCGCAACCGGTCTCGTCTGGTGTCGAGGCGGTCACTACGGTCTTCTGGCCCAGGTACAGCAGCTGCGCCCTGATCGGCTGCTCGCCCGTCTCCTCGGCTATGGCGGCCGCATAGAGCAATACCTGCTGCAATCGTGTAGGTGCGTAGCGGGCCGTGGGCGCCCGTCCAGACTTGTAGTCGCTGACCACGAGACCGTCGGCCTCCCTCGCGAGGCGGTCCACCACTCCCCGGAAGGGCACGTCGCCCAGCATCACCGACATCTGCGCCTCAGTGGCCTCGACTTCGACCTGGGTCGGGTCCTCCAGGTGCCACAGGCCCTCGATCGCGTGCCAGGCGCGCCAACGGAAGGCCCGAGCCTCGTCATCGCTCAGCTCCAGATCCTCGTAGTCCTCGCCCTCGGCCACCTCGGGCCACACCGCCCGAGCGATGCGCTTGGCCTCGTCCTTGGTCCGCCGGCCCGGGTGCCGCTGCATGAGGTGCTCGAGCACCCGATGGGCGAACGTGCCGACCAGGGCATCCTCGCCCGGCGGGTCGGGCAGGCGGTCCACGTAGCGGAACCGCCAGCGGCGGGGGCACTGCTCGAACGTCGCCGCGCCCGACGGTGACAGCCTCTCGGGCGGGCTCGGGCGACCGTCATCACCGACCGCCCCGACGCCTGCCGGGTCGAGCATGTCGGCGGGATCGAATTCGAGCTGCATGCCGCCGTTCTAGTTGATGGGTGAGACAGCAGCACGGATGCGCGAGCTGCGTACACGAGCGGGCGTGCAGCTGCCTAGATGTCGAGCGTCGCCTCGTCCACGAGGGAGGAGTTCTCGACCAGGTATTCGCGTCGCACCGCTACGTCGCTGCCCATCAGAACGTCGAACATCTGGGCCGCAGCGTCAGCCTGCTGGGCGTCGGCCATGGTGAGGCGGCGCAGGGTGCGGGTCTCGGGATCGAGCGCACAGTGCCGGAGCTCGTCGGTGTTCATCTCCCCCAACCCCTTGAAACGCTGCCATTTCACGTTCTCGGGCCTGCGCTTGCCCCGGCAGAGCTCGCCGGTGATGCGGTCCCGCTCGTCGTCCGAGAAGGCCCGGTAGGTCCGATCCCCGACCTTGGCGGTGTACAGCGGCGGCTGGGCCGAGAAGACGCGGCCCTGGACGAGCATCTCCCGCATGTAACCGTGGATGAGCGTCAGCAGCAGGCAGCGGATATGGCTGCCGTCGACGTCGGCGTCGCACAGGATGACGATCCGGCCGTAGCGGGCGGCCTCGATGTCGAAGGCGTCGCCCGCGCCGGCGCCCATGGCGGTGAAGATCGCCTGCGCCTCGGCGTTGTCGAGCACTTGCTTGGGGCTTGCCTTGGCTGCGTTCACGATCTTGCCCCGCAGCGGAAGGATGGCCATGAACTCCGAGTCGCGGCCCCGCTTGGCCGGGCCCGCGGCCGAATCGCCCTCCACCAGGATCAACTCGGCCTTGTCACCGTGGACGCGGCAGTCGGCCAGCTTGTCCGGCATGCCGGTCGAGCCGAGACTGGCCGCCTTGCGCTTGGTGTCGAGCATCTGCTTGGAGGCGACCCGGTTCACGACCGCGGCGGCCAGCTTGTCGCCGATGGCCTTCACCTGCGAGCGAGGACCGCCGCCGGGCTCGAACCACTCCTTGAGCTGCTCATAGGTGACCCTGGCCACGATGCCCTCGATGGCCGGCGTACCGAGTTCCTGTTTGGTCTGGCCCCGGAACTGCGGCTCCGAGACGGTCACCTTTACCGCGGCCACCAGGCCCTCGCGCACGTCGTCCTTGGTGGCACTGGTCTTGGCCGCGCTGCTCCTGCCGTTCTTAGTGCCTGAGCCGCCGGCGTCGCGAGCCAGGCGGGCCAGCTTGCGGTTGTCCTTCAGGAGAACCCCGTTGACCACCCGCGTCAGCGCCTTGTCGAACCCGGCCAGGTGGGTGCCGCCGGAACTGGTGGGGATCGTGTTCACGAACGACTGCACGTCGCTGTCGTATCCCGACACCCAGCGGAGGGCGATGTCGACGGTGCACTCCCTCTCAACCTCGGTGATCCTGCCGTCGACGGGAACCTTCTCGGTGAAGCGCTCGATGCCGTTGATCGTGATCACGCCGCTGACGGCGTCTTCGCTGGACCGCTCGGAGCGGTCCTTCACCAAGTCGGCGAGACCACCCCTGCTCACAAAGTCGAAGGGCTCGGCGCTCTCACCGGCTCGGCTGTCGGCAACCGTCATCCTCAAGCCCGGCACCAGGTAGCACATCTGCCTGACCCGGCTGCGCACCTCGTCGGCGTCGATGCGTGCGTCGGGATGGAAGAGGGCCGTGTCCGGCCAGAACCTCACCCTTGTGCCGGTTGCCTTGGTTCGCCGCGTGGAAGGACGGACGTTGCTGCTGGACTTGAACTTGTTTCCAACGAAGTGGCCCGGATCCTGATCCTTGAAGCTCAACTCGTGGACGTACCCGTCTCGACGCACTTCGACGTCCAGCCGGGTGGACAGGGCGTTGACGACCGACGCCCCGACGCCGTGCAGCCCGCCGGAAGCCTTGTAGGCGCCCTCGCCGAACTTGCCGCCGGCGTGAAGCTCGGTGAACACCACTTCCAGGGCCGACACGTCGCGGTCGGGGTGCTTGTCGACAGGAATGCCGCGACCTTTGTCCGACACCTCGATCGACCCGTCGCGGCGCAGCGTGACGTCCACCTTCTTGCCGAAGCCCGCAGCGGCCTCGTCGACAGCGTTGTCGACGATTTCCCAGACGAGGTGCATCAGGCCCTCGGACCCGTTGCCGCCGATGTACATGGCCGGGCGCTTGCGAACAGCCTCCAGACCCTCCAGCGTCTCTATGGATTCGGCGTCGTATGTGTCCGCGGAGCGGGTCGACGCCCCGTTGGAGCCATTGCCGGCACGGCCGGCAGCGTCCGGCTCTACCGCAGACTCCATCTCAATTCCCGGCAACAGCGGTACCTCGACCGCCCCCGACCCTCTCGCCGACTGGGTTGACGACGCCACCGGAATCACCACCTAGCCGGCGCCAGCACATGGATGCGACGCTCAAAGCGCTGGGGCGAGCGATAGCGCGGGGTGGGCCCGACCCGTACCGGCACGGGGTGGGGATCGATCTTGCGGGGATTGTCGTCCTGGCCCATCAGGGCCAGCATGCCGTCGGCGGCCCCCACTGCCGCGGCAACCACAGACTCTCCAGGCTGGAGCCTGACGACGAGCACGCCCTGAGCTCCCCTGCCCTGGGTAGGCAACTCGGAGCAGTGCGTGACCTTGATGCCGCTCTCCGCGCCGGGTGCGCCGGTGGCGACCATCAGCACCGGGTCTCCGACCACGGCTCCCGCGCCCACCGGCACGGAGCCGTCGCGCAGCTTGATACCGGCCATTCCCGCCGCGCCCCGCCGCTGCACCCGCACCGATGAGGCTTCCATCCGCAGCGCCCGGCCGTCGTCCGCCGCGACCACAAGGTCCGCTTCGTCGGGCGCAGTGAAGGCGCATGCCACCCGGTCGCCCGCTGTCAACGCGATCAACGGGGATCCCGGCGGCGCGGCGAGCACCTCATCGGCGTCGACCCGTTTGATGATGCCTCCCCCGGTCACCATGACGAGCTTCTCGCTGCCTTCGGCGACCAGAGCCAGGATCCTTTCGCCGGCCTCCATATCGAAGACGGACGCGGCGTCGGTACCGCGGACCCGATTGTTCGCCTCTTCGATCTCGGCGCCGCGCACGATGAACGTTCGCCCCGCGGTGGTGACCGCGGCTACCGGCGCTCCGGTCGAGGCCACCACCCTGGCGGCGATCAGATCGTGGCGTCCAGGAGAGGCGCGCCGGTCCCCCTTCAGCGATGCCCGTCCGATGTTCCCGCTCGTCGACACGGTCACCACGCAGGGCAGATCAGGCCCAGCATCGTCCGTTTCAACCGATGCGGAGGTCCCTGCGTCGCTTCCAGGAGTCCTGGACGGCTCGCGGTCAGCGATCTCGGCCGTGACCATCCGGCTGCGCCGCGGGCGGCCGTGATCCTCGACGATCCGCCGCAACTCCTTGCGCACGATGGCCCGCTGCCTGCGGTTGCTGCCGAGAATCTCCTTGAAGTCACTTATGTCCGCTCTGAGGCCCTCGGCCTCTTGGTCCAGCCGCTCGCGCTCCAAGGCCGTGAGCCGCCGAAGCGCCATGTCGAGGATGTGGGTTGCCTGGACTTCGGTCAGCCCGTACCGGGCCATGAGGCCCGCTCTGGCCTCTGCCGCGTCCCTCGAGCCGCGGATCAGGGCCACTACGTCGTCGATGTTGTCGAGAGCCGCGATCAGGCCCTCCACGATGTGCAGACGCTCGTCGGCCCGTCGCAGGCGGTGGCGGGTGCGGCGCACGACGACCTGGAGACGGTGGGCTACGTAGTGCTCACACAACTCCCGCAGCCCGACTGTTGTGGGGACACCGTCGACCAGCACCACGTTGTTGACGCTCAGGCTCTCCTCCAAGGGAGTGTGCCGGTAGAGCTCCGAAAGGACGATCGCAGGATCGGCGCCCGGCTTCAGGTCGATCTGCAAGCGCAGCCCGTCCATATCGCTCAAGTCGGCGATGCCGGAAACCCCGGTGAGCCGTCCGGCCCCCACCAACTCGGCTATGCGCGACACCACCCGTTCGGGCCCCACGAGGTGGGGCAGTTCGGTGACGATCACGGCCTGGCGTCGCCGGGTGACCGCCTCGACGGTTGCCCGGGCCCGCACCCTGACCGAGCCTCGGCCAGTCTCGTAAGCGGCCTGGAGACCCTCGTCTGCGATCACGATTCCGCCGCCGGGGAAGTCGGGCCCGGGAAGCGCCTCCATGAGCTCGTCGGTCGTCGGCCGCGTCCGGCGCCTGCGGCTCGGCTCTGTTGCGGCTTCGCCCGGCTGCTTGCTCATGACCAGCTCGATGGCCTCGCCGACCTCGGCCAGATTGTGAGGCACCATGTTGGTGGCCATGCCCACGGCGATTCCCGCGGTGCCGTTCACGAGCAGGTTCGGCATCGCCGCGGGAAGAACGACCGGCTCCGTGTCCTCGCCGTCGTAGGTGGGCCGGAAGTCGACGGTGTCCTCGGCGAGCTCGCCCACCATGTCCATGGCCGCCTCGCTCAGGCGGCACTCGGTGTAGCGGGACGCGGCCGGCGGGTCGTCGAGGCTGCCGAAGTTGCCCTGCGGGTCGACGAGGGCCACCATGCGGCTGAAGTCCTGGCCCATGCGGACGAGGGTGTCGTAGATGGCGGCGTCGCCGTGAGGGTGGTAGCGGCCCATCGTGTCGCCCACGACACGGGCCGACTTGCGGTACGGGGTGCCCGGGCGCAGCCCCATCTGCAGCATCGAGTAGAGCACCCGGCGCTGCACCGGCTTGAGGCCGTCCCGCACATCGGGGATGGCACGGGAGGTGATGACCGACAGGGCGTAGGCGAGGAACGAGTCGCTCATCTCCTCGGCCACCGGCACGTCGTACACCTCGCGGGCCGGGACGGGGTCGAGGGTCGCGGTGGTCAGTTGCTGTTGTGGTGGTGCCACAGTCGTCTCCAGGCTCTTGTTCTTCTCGAGGCTTCTCGTGAGCCGCCCACCGCCGTGGGCCTGGCCCGCCGGGGATTCAGGTGCGGCTCACCGATGTGATCGAAGGTAGCGGCTGACGGTCGGTTCTTCGGTGACCCCACCCGTCCATTCTCCGACCCGGAGGACGGCGCGAACCGATTGAAGTGGCGATCCCCGCACCGCCGGCGCGGCCCCCTCCGCGGCCGCCACCCGGAGGACGGCGCGAACCGATTGAAGTGGCGATAGCTGACTCCCGTCCAGACGCACTGATCGGCGCCCGCCTCGACATCACCAGTCGCGACCTCGATCCCCTGCGTCCGCGCCATCACCTGCAGGCAACGACGGGCGGGCCGCGTACCGCCGAGCCAGCGCCGATATCGGCCCTGCTGGCCTCCATCCCGTCGATTGGGTCGTCTCCCCGGTCACCGAGTCCGTTCGCCACATCTGCCGGTCTCTGATTCCCTCCACGGGCGGCCGTGGACCAAGTCACGACTCCGTACTCGTCGACCTTGCGCACCACACGCCGCCTGTTCCGATGCAACCACCGGTGGCAACCTCCGCACAGCGCGACCAGATTCTCGATGTCGGTCAGTCCCCAATCCTCGTCCCACTCTTCCGCGTGATGGAGCCGGCAGCGATGCATAGGAGCCCGGCACAGCACGCAGCCACGGTCGCGCAGAGCGACCGCCACATACTGGGCAGTGTTGGCCAGGCGCTCCATACGACCCAACCACAAGGGCTGGCCGTCCCCGCCGAAGATGGCGCCCACCAGCCGGTCATCGGGTGAGATGCTGTCGAGCACGGTCGGCGGGACCGGACCGACCCCGATGATCTCACAGGACCCGTCGGGGTCGGTGCCGTCAACCACGCCAGCGGTCACCGCGATGATCCGCCCCGGCGGCAGGCACCGCCAGCCCCGCGGCCCGTCGTCAGCCGCCAAGGGGTCGTAGGTCAGCGCATCCAGCCCGGTACACAACTCGAAGATGGCGTCCATCGTCCGCTGACCGTTGTTTCGCACAGCATCGGGCGTGCCGTCGCGGCCGCCGTCCTTGCGCCACAGGTAGTCCTTGCGCTCGTCCACCGCCTGCTCCAGCACGCCGAAGCTGACCGGGTCCATCTCGCCCTTGAGCACGCCCATGCCGTCGCCGCCGACGAACAGGTCGGCCTTCCGGCTGTTGCGCTGACCCTTGAGCAGGTCGCCTCCCGCCGACGGATCATGACGCTGGGCGAACCGCCGAGCCACCCGGCTGAACGACCCGGAGTCCCGGGTAGCGGCCTGGTAGAGCAACTCGTCCGAGCCGTCCACGAGAGCAGCGCCGCACTGCTTGGCCGCAGAACCCAGGGCGAACACGCTCTCAAGAGTCAAGTCCCCCGCATCCAGCAGCCGCCCGACATTGGGCATCTCCTCCACTTGGCGAGCCGCCTCGGTCACCCGCCTGGCCGCCCGGCCCGACAGCTTCGCCCCGGCCACCAGCGCCTCCCGCGCCGAACCCGCCCGCAGCGATTCCAAGCCGCCCGCAACCCGCAGAGTCAGAGCATCGGCCAGAGCCGTCACCCGGCCGACCCCGGTCGCCAACCGGCACAGCTCATCCTCGTCCAACCCCTCCAACGACACCGCCCGCAACGCGCTGCAAGCCGCCTCCAGCAGAACCCGCACCGAGGACCCGCGATCCACTTCGCTGCCGTTCGAGCAGCCAACCTCCCCTGCCGCCAGCCCGCCGCCGGACCCGCCGCTGCGATTCAGAACACCTGTTCGTTCCATAGCTGCCACCCTACCCACCCCCTGTGACAAACACCCTTGCAATGCACAAAATAGCAGGTAAACCGTAGCGGCCTCCCGGCATGACGAGGCCGCACGCGCCGAGCAAGCCCACATGCCGTCTCGTAGGCCCCAGAACCGCGGCGGCCACAAAGCTAAGAGGCCGCGCGGATTGACCATCCACGGGTCGTCTGGTTGTCCCGACTGGAATGTCGGGTGTCCTGTCAACGAGACGACCGTGGAGGTCAGACACATCATGCGCGCGTTGGAGTCGGAAGTGGTGGATCCGGTGTGGGCGGCGATCGAGCCGCTTGTGCCGGTGCCTGTGGACAACCATCCCACCGGCGGGCACCGGCGCCGGATACCGGACAAGATCGTGTTCTGGGGGATCTTGATCCGGCTGGTGACGGGCTGCTCGTGGGTCACCGCGGAGAGGCTGTTGGGCGGGCGCGTGTCTGACACGACTATGCGCGCCCGCCGCGACGAGTGGGTCGAGGCCGGAGTCTTTGAGAGCCTGGAGTCTGAGGCGCTGCGCGCCTATGACCGCATCGTGGGCCTCGACTTGTCCGAGGTGGCGGTGGACGGGTCGATCCACAAGGCGCCCTGCGGCGGCGAAGGCACCGCCAAAAGCCCTGTTGACCGGGCCAAACTGGGCTGGAAGTGGTCCATATTGGCCGACCGGGCCGGGGTGCCGGTCGCGGCGGTCGCCGACGGCGCCAACCGACACGACACCATCTTGTTGGAACCCACACTGCGAGCCGCCCCCGAAGGGCTGCTAGCCGACGTGGAGACCCTGCACCTCGACCGCGGATATGACAACGCGCCGGCGCGCGCGGTGTGCGCCGCGATGGGCATCGACGACGTCGTGTGCGCGAAGAAGCGCCCCCGCCACGCCAAGCGCCGCAAACCCAACACGGCTCCCCTCGGGCTGCGCTGGAGCGTCGAGCGCACCAACTCGTGGCTGTCGAACTTCGGACAGATGCGCCGCAACACAGACCGCCGCCCCCAGCACCGACGAGCCCAACTCTCCCTCGCCATAACCCTCATTATCACAGCCAAACTCATCGACCACCGCGACCGATGGAACCCCCACCCATGATCAATCCGCGCTCGCTCTAAGTTATTGGGGTTGGTTGTGGTGTGGTTGGTGTGGCTGCGGGCGGTGATTGCAGGCAGTGGTGGCTAGGGGCCGTCGTGGGGTGGAGGTGGTGCTCGCCGATGAGCAGCGCGAGACGCTGGAGCGGTGGGCGCGGCGCCCGAAGTCGTCGCAGGCTCTGGCGCTGCGGTGCCAGATAGTGCTGGGCGCGGCCGCGGGGGAGACGAACAAGTCGATCGCGGCGTCGCTGGGGTGCAGCGAGGCGACGGCGTCGAAGTGGCGGCGCCGGTTCGCGGGGCGCGGGTTGGACGGGCTCTGCGACGAGCCGCGTCCGGGCGCGCCGCGCGCGGTGAGCGACGACAAGGTGCAGGAGGTGATCGCCAAGACGCTGGAGTCGGCTCCTGAGGGCGCGGCGCGCTGGTCGACGCGCTCGATGGCCGCGCAGGTGGGGCTGTCGCAGTCGACGATCTCGAGGATGTGGCGGGCCTTCGGGCTCAGGCCCCATGGCGTGGAGGAGTTCAAGGTGTCGCCGGACCCCCAGTTCATCGACAAGGCGCGCGACGTCGCCGGGCTGTACTTGAACCCGCCGGAGGCCGCGGTGGTGCTCTGCGTGGACGAGAAGACCCGGATCCAGGCTCTCGACCGCACCGCGCCGGTGCTTGCCTTGATGCCGGGTGTGCCCCAGCGCCGAACCCACGACTACCGCCGCTTCGGCGCCACCAACCTCCACGCGGCGCTCGACGCCGCCTCGGGCAAAGCCATCTCCTCGATGACCGCGCGCCACCGCGCCATCGAGTTCCGCAAGTTCCTGGACCTCATCGACAGCGAAGCCCCCGAGGGCCCCAAGGTGCACGTCGTGCTGGACAACTCCTCCACCCACAAGACCCCCGCCATACAGCGCCGGCTGCTGAGCCACCCCCGCTCCAGCCTCCACTTCACCCCCACCCACAGCTCGTGGATGAACCACGTCGAGCGCTGGCTCGCCGAGCCCACCACCAAATGGATCCGCCGCGGCGCCCACACCAGCACCAAAGAACCCACCGGCTCCATCCAGCACTGGATCGACCACCGGAACCACAACCCCCGCCCGTTCACATGGCACAAGAGCGCCGACGAGATACTCCACAACCCGGCAACACATCTCCAACAAATTCCTGACTCAGGACACTAGCGGGCCCCGAGAGGGCACAAGAGTCCGCTGCGTCTTCACCCCGACGCCCGCATCGACTACACCTTCAGTCTGTATGCGCCTGCTGGCGGCGGCCAGGGGTGGCACCCTCCAGGAGAGATAAGGAAAAGGAGTCGCTTGCCACCGGGGATATGGTGCTGGCATGAGAGGGCCGGAGCACTGGCCTCCGGCTCTCAGCACTTCGGCCCAAGGGAGCCCACGATGGCCAGCCGAAAGCCCACTAGGTTCTTGTTCCTCGACGACTCCGGCCACCCGTCCCCCAATTACGACTCCGGCGCTGTAGTCATTGGTGGCGTCTCAGTCGCCTCCGGTGATGTGGCAGGGCTCAACCGCCGGCTGCTGGGGCCAAGGTCCGGTTCTTCCCCGGGCGCGCGCCGCCAGCGAACTGGGAGATCAAGGCCGCTGAGACGATCAGGCCCAACCGGTGGAACCGCTCCAAGAACCGAGCACTGGTCGCAGAGGTGGTCCGCATCCTGCGGGGGCTGGGCTGCACCACCTACACGGCGGCGATCACCAAGTCTCGAATGAAACACGCCATGCCGCTGCGCGCCACGATGCCGTTGCAGATCCAGTGCCTGGTGGAGCACTTTGCGGTGGAGTGTGACTACCGAGGCGATGTCGGCGTCGTGGTCATGGATCACTCCGAGCAGTCTCTCGATGCCCATTCGAGCCGCTGCGCCGCCAGCTACATCGCGTCGGTTGGTCTGCCGTTGCACGCCGCGGTCTACTACGCCAATTCGGTTGCCACACAGGCCATCCAGGCCGCTGACCTGGTGGCGGGGACACGCCGTCGGGCGATTGAGGGCGACCCCAATCTGCAAGCGCTGGCACGCACCCTGACCGCTCTGCGACCGTCCGCGCTGCCTGACAGGCTCACGCACGCCGCCCGACCGTGGACCAACGAGATCACACTGTTCTGATGATCGTCCTTGCGGCATCCAGCCGCGAGCTGTACCGTTCGGGGACACCTGACGGTCACAGTTAGTAGGCCCTTGGCCGAATGCGACTGTATACCCCAGGTGCTTGGGGCCCCGGACCGCACGGGGTCCCTTCCCTTTGGGGCGAGCTGTCGGATAGGGCGAACAGCCTGCTGTCGCCAGACCCTGGTCGCCTCCGACCACTAGTCGGCTCCGACCAAGGGCGATGGAGCGGCGCCGGTGGCGCGCCGCGGCGGCTCGTATCGCCTCTCGGTGTTTGACGAGCACGAGTTCCCTGCGCGTCACGCCTTCAGTCTGTATGCGCCGGCTGACGGCGGCCAGGACAGAGCGCTAGCGAGAGCCCTCGACCTCCACAGTCACTATGTCTATGCCGCTGTACTTGCGGTGACGCACCCCCGACGCGAAATGCCTCAGCAGGCGCAGGGAGACCTCTCGCTGCTCTGTGGCGTCGGTCTGGTTGCTCAGACAGGCCAGCTGGTCCTGGATGTTCTCCTCCGCCAGCACGGCGAGGAACTCCAGTTCGACCAGGCCCGCTCCCGGTCGCGCCACCACGATGAGGCGCCGCGGCGCCTCATCCTCGCGTTTCGCACAGGATCGGGAGTCCCGTCACGGCCACCGTCCTAGCGCCACAGGTAGTCCTTGCGCTCGTCCACCGCCTGCTCCAGCACACCGAAGCCGACCGGGTCCATCTCGCCCTTCAGCACGCCCATGCCATCGCTGCCGACGAACAGCTCGGCCTTCCGGCTGTTGCGCTGACCCTTGAGCAGGTCGCCATCGGCCGACGGATCGTGACGCTGAGCGAACCGCCGAGCCACCCGGCTGAACGACCCGGAGCCCCGGGCAGCGGCCTGGTAGAGCAACTCGTCGGAGCCGTCCACGACCCCCGCGCCGCACTGTTTGGCCGCAGAACCCAGTGCGAACACGCTCTCAAGGGTCAACTCCCCCGCGTCCAACAGCCGCCCGACGTTGGGCATCTCCTCTCCGCCGGAACCCAGGCATCGCCGCCCCGCCACTAGCGATAGCGATGCTGCCCCTTGTGCCTGAACGTCCTGACGCAGCGCCGATGCGTCCGCTTGCCGTAGTGCGGGCACCTGGTGGGCTGGAGGCTCCTCTTGGGCCTAGTGCCGTTTGCGAGCGCCTGCATCCCTTCGCGGAACAGTCCGCTGTCTCTGCTGCGGGCTAGGCGCGCGGGGAGTTGCTCCAGGCGCCCGTGCAGGAGGGAGTCGAGCAGTCTCGCCACCGCTGGTGATGCAGCGCAGTCCTCGGGCAGGTTGTCCACAGCCGCCGCGAGAGCCCCAGGCATCGCTGCGCACAACTCCTCAACGCGAGACAGCGTCTCCTCGATGTCCAGCCCGAGGTCCTCGGCGCAGTTGCTCCAGGCCACCGCGCTGTCCGCCTCTCCCACACTCCATGCATCCCCTACCTTCATGGCCATCGTGATCTCGTCGACGGGCCGGTCGTAGGGCGCCGATGAGCACACGTCGTACAGAGGAGCGAGCGAACATCCCTCCCGATCCATCAGCAGGCTGTAGTTCTTGGCGTGCGCGTCGGGAGCAGCCAGCAGCCAGCTGCACATGAGCGCGTCGCGGAATCGCGGCATGGACTCCTGCCTGTCGGAGGCGTGGCCGAGCAGTTCAGCCACGTCAATGGGCGACGGACCGAATGAGGACTGGTACTTGTCCTGGGACTCGAATCCGAGTGCTTGGCACACATCCTCCTGATGCACCCTCGACATTCGCCCCTGAGCATCGACCCTGCGGTCGAAGCGCTCGATGGCGATCGCTCGCTCGCCTTCGGCTTGGACAATCTCTGTGCGGGCCGCAGCCACGCCACACAGCCGCAAGGCAGTCATGCAGACATGCTCGACAATGTCATTGTCCGGGAAATTGGAGAGGGCGATCTTGAGGATGTGGGTGGAAGGGTAGCCGCCTGTCGGCTTGGCCCATCCGGATGGGCTGCGAACCAGCGCCGTCTTCATCTGAGCACCCGCGAGGCTGAACGGCACCCACTGGGGCGCGCCAGGCAGATCGGGAAGTCCGCGGCGGATTGATTCAAGATGGCGGGCAAGATCGCTCTCACTGAACGATACGGTGCTGCAGCGCCGGGCGAGCATGTCGGTTGCTGCTTCTGCGGGGCAGAACTGGACTGCCCCAGCGCAATCCCACCCCATAGGTGTCGCAAGCATGTCGATTGCCAGAGTGGACCGTGCTGCGTACACATGCTGCCAGTACCCGCGCACATCGAGTCGATTGGGCAGCAGACCATCCATCCAGTCGGATACGTCGTAACGGCCGGTACCGACTGGAGCGGTCAACGAGAGCGGCACGGGGTTGCGTCGCTCGGTGTACTCGGGGAGATAGGTGAACCAGCACGCCCGCTCTCTGCCCTCGACCACCCGTCCAATGGGTTCGCCGTGCATGAAGACCGAGAGTTCGGATGTCATGCTTCGGCGAATGACGCGATGTGCTCAGAGAGGCTGTTCGTCCGCTCGGGCCTTGGGTGCAGGTCGAACTCGTAGCCCAAGGCGGCGACGATACGGATCAGGCCGGCGATGCCAGTCTGTCGGGCCGAGCGCTCCAGGTCGCTCACGCACAGGCGCGAGACGCCTGCATGTTCAGCAAGCTGCTGCTGTGTGAGTCCAGCGGCGCGGCGCAGTTCGCGCACCGCTGCGCCCATCTGTTCCCAAGTGGCGACGCCCTTGATGCGTCCGTCGTGATCCATGAGCACAATATACCCCCTGTGCATGATATACCATACACCAGGGGTACAGTGTAGTGCCATCCGGTCGCGAAGAATGGCTCGATTGGAGCAGTAGGCGGTCTCCTGGTCTTCAGCCGCCGGCAGCCTGTTGGCGGAGCCATCCTCTCGCGGCGTGGTGGGCCAGGTCGATGCGGCCTTTGCCGGTGGGCATGATCATGCCGGCGCGGATCAGCCTTTGCCGGTAGACGGCGGCGTAGTTGGTGTCCACCCCCAAGCGCCGGGCCACGTCCGCCACTGTGGATTCGCCGTCGTCGTGGGCCATGGCGAGCAGGAAGCGCTGGTCCATGTCGGAGAGGTCCCGCCAGATCGGGGCGAGCACCAGCCTGGCAACCCGGCCCTGGGCCCGGTCGATGCCGGCGGCCACGTCGGTGGGGGTGATCCGCGAGGGAGGATCGGAGGCGGCGGCCCAGCTGTGGAATCCGACGAGCTGCACCATGAAGGCGTAGCCCGACGATGCGGTTGCGGCCGAGTCGAGGGCACCGGGATCGATGCCGGCGCCACGGTCCTCGATCGGTTTGGAGATCGCCAGGCGGGTGGCGGCCGGACCGAGCCGGCCAATGTCGAAGCGGGAGCACCGCTGAAGGAAGGTGGCGGCGTCGTCGGATCCGAGCCTGTCCTCGATCTGGGGAAGGGCGGCGCCGACGAACGCGACGGGCCGCTGCTCGCGCCGGCACACGTGCTGGATCACGGAGCCGAACTGCTGGACCTCCTCGAGGTCGGCCCGCAGCAACTCGTCGAGGGTGATCACCAAGCCCGATCCGCCGCCGTCGAGAGCCTCGCCAAGCGCGCCGAGAACCTGTCGGAGGTCCTCGGCAGAATCGGTCCCCGCGGCGTCGAGCATGGCGCTCGGCTCGAACTCGATGCCGAACCCCGCCGCCGCTACAGCCCTGATCCGCCTGCCGGGCTCCTCCTCGATCGCGGCCAGCAGCCTGGCCGAGGCGCGGGTGAGGCGACCGATCAGCCCGGCGTGCGAGGCGTCCTCGGCCAGCGTCAGCCAGCCCCGGGCGCGGGCCAGATCCTCTACCGCGTTGAGCAGCACCGTCTTGCCCGCGCCCCGCACTCCGAGGAAGAGGCTGGTGTAGTCCGGATGGGTCGGCCCGGTGTCGAGCGCGTCGCCAATTGCGTCGAGAATGTCGTCGCGGCCCGCGATGACAGGCGGCGGCGCTCCGAAGGTCGGCGAGAACGGGTTGTTTCTGGCCATGGGAACTCCTGCGGCGCTGGTGCCCAACCCCCAGGCTAGCTGTTTGCGAGCTTTAGTGTTTTTGCATCCTTTATGATTTTGCGCGAATTGCCGAATGGCGGGGACGGGGCCCGAGCGGTTGAGGTACGAGCGCCTCGCGGACAGAGCGCTAGCGAGAGCCCTCGACCTCCACAGTCACTATGTCTATGCCGCTGTACTTGCGGTGACGCACCGCCGACGCGAAGTGCCTCAGCAGGCGCAGAGAGACCTCCCGCTGCTCTGTCGCGTCGGTCTGGTTGCTCAGATAGGCCAGTTGGTCCTGGATGTTCTCGTCCGCCAACACGGCGAGGAACTCCAGTTCGACGAGGCCGGCTCCCGGTCGCGCCGCCACGATGAGGCGTCGCGGCGCCTCATCGGTGTTCATCTCCAGCAGGCTCGACAGCGACTCCTCCCCGACGAAACGCAGCCGGCTCGTAGAGGCCTCATCCCACCCGATGCTCGTGGCCAGCGTCTCGAGGAAGCCGTCGATCTCTGGCAGCGCGTTCATGTTCAGCTCGAGCTCGAGCCGTCTGCGCCGGGGGCTGCTCACTTCGATGAACACCGTCAACAGGACCGCCGTGAGCGTGCCCATGGTCAGGCCGTCGCCGAGCAGCGTCCCCCAGGTGCCGCCGATGAGATCAGCGATTGCGTTCTCGCCCTGCAGCCCGATCCCGACCGCGAGCGAGAGGCCGACGATCAGGGCCTTGCGGGGCTCGAGGCCGTCCTGGAGGACCGTGCGGAAACCCTCCACGAAGAGCATGCCCATGATCACCAGCAGATAGGCACTGATGACGGGGTCGGGGATCGTCAGCAGCAGCGCCGTCACCTTCGGCAGGAATGTCAAGGCCACAAGAATGATGCCGACGGCGTACCCCACCCGGCGCGCCGCGACGCCGGTGAAGTTGGTGAGTGAGACGCTCATGGCCTCGAAGCTCCAGGTGGGCAGCGTCCCCGCAATGCCCGACAGCACCCCGCACACCCCGTTGGCGCTGACAGCGCCCTGCACCAGCCGGTAGTCGGTGACCCTCGGCTCGCGCCAGGAGACTCGCTGCAAGGCCACGCTGCCGCCGACCGTCTTGATCGCGGTCGCCGTCGACACGATCATGAACATCGGCAGGAGCGCCCAGAACTGGCGGTCGAAAGTCAAGTCGAATCCCGGAAGCCAGGGCTCGGGCACACCGATCCACGCTGCGTCCACCACGCGCTGAGCGCTGTAGAGCCCGAACACTCCGGCGGCGACACACCCGGCGAGAACCCCGACCAGAGGCGACCACAGCCGCAGAACGCCCTTGGCTCGCAGCCCCAGGACCGCGGCGCCGGCCACCGTCACCGCGGCCACGGCCGGCTCGGCCACCCCAGGAGCGCCTTCGGCAGCCCCCAGTCGAGCCACGACGATCTGCATGATGCCAACCGAGATCAGCATGAGCACGACGCCGGAGACGACCGGCGTGATGATCCGGCGCAGCCACCTGAGACACCCGCCGAGGGCCAGCTGGAGGACCGAGGACACGACGACCAGCGTGGTCAGCGTCTCCAGCCCGGCCTCGTTCACCGCGACGAGTCCGACGGCCACGAAGCCGGAGGCAGTGCCGCTGACCAGGTTGTGGCCGCCCCCGAGCCGCCCGAAACGGGCCGCCTGCAGAGCGGTCGCGACGCCGCTGATCATGATGGCTGCGAGGACGGACCATGCCAGGTAGCGCTCGCCGAGGCCCGAAGCCCGAGCGAACAGCGACATGGTCAGCACCGTCGGCGGGATGGCCAGCAAGACCCCCTGCAGCCCTACGGTGCCGGACACGGTGAGGGGGCACTTCTCGTCAGGTTCGTGGGTGATGCCCTCGACTAGACCCACGGCCACCCCCTGGGGGGATCAGACGGATTTGAGCCTTTCGCCCGTCACGCACCCTCGACAATGAACGCGCTGGTATCGGCGATCTTGCTGCGTTGCTCACGCAGCTCGACGAACGCATCCACTTCGAACAGCGCCGTCACCTGATCCATGCTCTCGAACTCGACCACTGCCATGCGCTTCAGCGCCAGCTCTCCGCCCTTCGGCTCGGTCGGCTCTCCTCGAACCAGGTATCGGCCCCCGTGGGCTCTGACCATCTCGGCCAGTGAGTCCGAGATGCTTGCGAGCCCTTCGGGGTCGCTGATCTCAGAATCCAGAATCACAAAGTACACGGCCACAATGCTCTCCTTCCGCGGCCCGCCATACGTCTAGAGAATTCTACTATCCCTCATGCGCCTGTCAAGTCTCGGCGCCCGGCGTCAGGAGGTGGCGCGCTCCACGTGGCCGCCGTAGCCGACCGTGCCGGACACGCCGGCCGCGGAGCCGAGGCGCGGCAGCGGCACGGTGCTGTACGGCCGCGACGGGGTGTAGGCCACCGGCAGGTGCTTGACGCCGGCGATGAAGTTGGAGCGCAGGTAGTCGGGCTCGCCGTCGAGGCGGATGTCGGGCATCCGACCGGCGATCTCGCGGAACATCAGGCGGATCTCCATGCGGGCCAGGCTGGCGCCCAGGCAGTAGTGCGGTCCGCCCCCGCCGAAGCCGACATGGTCGTTGGGGGCGCGCTCGATGTCGAAGCGCCACGGGTCCTCGAAGGCCCGCGGGTCGCGGTTGGCGGCCGCGTGCCAGAAGACCACCTTGTCGCCCGCGGCGATCCTCACCCCGCCGATCTCGTAGTCGGACACAGCCTGGCGGCGGAAGTGCAGCACCGGCGTGGCCCAACGCACGATCTCCTCCACCGCGGTGTCCATGTACCGGTCGGGATCGGAGGTGAACTTCTCCCACTGGTCACCGAAGTCGAAGAAGGCCATCATCCCCCATGTGATCGCGTTGCGGGTGGTCTCGATGCCGGCCACGCACAACAGCAGGAAGAGCATGTCGAACTCGCTCTCAGTCAGGGCCTCGCCGTCGACGTCGGCGGCCAGCAGCGTGGTGATGATGTCGTCGGCGGGCGTGCTGCGACGCTCCGTCTGGAGTTCGTGGGAGTAGCCGAACAGCTCCTCCGCGGCCCGGAGGACGTCCTCGCGGGTCTTGATGAACTCGGGATCGGCCCGGCCGATCAGAGCGTTGCTCCAGTCGCAGACCCTGGCCCGGTCCTCGACGGGAATGCCCATCACATCCGCGACGGCCTGAAGGGGCAGTTCCGCCGAGACATCGCGCACGAAGTCGCAGCGGCCCCGCTCCACGACATTGTCCAGGATGATGTCGGTGCGATTCTGGAGGTAGTCCTCGAGCAGACCGATCATGCGGGGGGTGAAGCCCCGGTTGACCAGCCTGCGATAGCGGGTGTGGCGGGGCGGGTCCATGTCGACCAACGTCGGATGGCGCGCCGAGCCCGACACGGTGCGGTTCGGGTCGAGGTCGCGCATCTGCGCCCCGCTGTGGCCGGACGAGAACACGTCGGCCCGCCGGTTGACCTCCTTGACGTGGGCGTGGCGGGTGACGGCCCAGTAGCCGGAACCCCTGTCACCTTCGTCCACCCAGTGAATGCCTGGATCGGTCTCTCGCAGCCGCTCCATGACCTCGTGGTACTCCTGGCGCTGGAACAGACCCAAGTCCCACAGGTCGACGCCCTCGGCGGGGCATCGCCGCGCTCCGTGATCGAGGGGACAACCTGCTAGCTGCTCGTCAGAGGTGGTGATACTCCCACCCTAATCGTGGCGGCCAGCCCTATCGTGGGGCGGTGGACCTGCAGACCCTCATCGACCGGGCCGAGATCACCGATCTCCTGACCCGCTACGCCCGAGCCGTCGACCGGAAGGACTGGGAGCTGTTCCGCAGCGTCTTCACCCCCGACGCCCGCATCGACTACACGCAGGTCGGCGGGATCGCCGGGAACCTGGACGAGGTGGTGGGCTTCCTGGAGCAGGTCATGCCGATGTTCGAGACGATGCAGCACTTGATCTCCAACATCGACATCGCCATCGACGGCGACGAGGCCAAGGTCGCCGCCATGGTCTACAACCCACTGAAGCTTCCCGACACCCCCGTGTGGGCCACCGGCGGCTGGTACCACCACGAATTGGTGCGCACGCCCGAGGGCTGGCGGAGCCGGTCCCTGGTGGAGGAGGCCGGCTGGTTCGACGGCCTCCCAGAGCCCGAGAAGCCGGCCGGCGGCGACTCAGCCGGCCAAGGCTGAGCCAGAGTCAGCCGCCACCTGACCGAGGATCCGCGAGACACGATGCCCGGACCCCTCGACGGCATACGCATCGTGGAGATGTGCGTGGCCGTCACCGGCCCCCTGGCGGTGACCCTCCTGGTCGACCAGGGCGCCGAGGCCATCAAGGTGGAGGAGCCCGGCTTCGGGGACCAGGGCCGCTATGTGGGCGTGGCGTCGGGCGGGATCTCGGCCCTGTTCCAGATGTGCAACCGGGGCAAGCGTTCCATCGCGGTGGACTGCACCCACCCGCAGGGTCGCGACATCGTGCTCGACCTCGCCGCCGACGCCGACGTGTTCGTGCAGAACATGCGGCCGGGGGTGGTCGAACGACTCGGCCTCGGCCACGAAGACGTCTCGGCTCGCAACCCCGACATCGTCTACGCCTCGCTCTCGGGATTCGGTCCCGACGGCCCCTACGCCCATCGGAGGGTGTACGACTCGGTGATACAGGCCCAATCGGGGCTGGTCGGCAACCAGACCGGCATCAACGACGCGTCCCCCCGGTTCCTGCGCCAGGCCGCGGCCGACAAGATCACCGCCTACACCGCCGCACAGGCCATCACCGCGGCGCTTCTCGCCCGGGAGCGGGGCGCCGGCGGTCAGCACGTCCATCTGGCGATGCTGGACGCCTCGGTGGCGTTCCTGTTCGCCGACGCGGCGGCTCACGAGGTCGCTCTGGACAACGACCAGCGTCATCTTGCCCAGTCGTTCTCGGCCCACCAGCGGGCCATCGCCCTCGCCGACGGGCACGTGGTGGTGGCCGCGGTGACCGACGACGAGTTCCACGGCATGGCCAAGGCGTTCGGCGTGGACTCCACCGACCCCCGCGTGGCCGGCATGAGTGACCGCCAGCGCCACAAGGAGCAGACCAGCGTGGTGTTCAGGGCCGTGCATGCCGCGGCCGCCGCCATGCCCCTGGCCGATGCGGTGGAAGCGCTGGATCGCCATCAGGCGCCGTTCGGGGTCGTGCTCGACGTGGAGGACGTCGCCGGCGACGCCCAGGCCGTTCACAACCAGCTGTTCACCGAGCACGACCACCCCGCGATGGGCCGGGTGCGCCAGCCCCGGCCCGCGGCCCGCTTCTCGACAACGCCGGCCGAGTTGCGCCAGCCGTCATCTCCTGTCCACGGCCAGCACACCGACGAGGTACTGAAGGAGTTGGGCCTGACGGACAGCATCGACCAGCTCCGAGCGGACGGCGTGATCAAGTGACGCAGACCCCCGCACACGACGTCGGTGCCGGGTCCAAGAAGGCGTTCGATCGCGAGATGCTCCTCTTCGAGGAGTGGCGCGAGCAGTTCGAGCGGGACGGTGAGGCGCGCGCCATCCCGGCTGCCACCGTGGTCGTGCTGAGAGACGGCCCCGAGGGCGTGGAGTCGCTGATGCTGCGCAAGAACTCCCGCATCGCCTTCGGCGGGATGTGGGTGTTCCCCGGGGGCCGGATCGACGACGACGACTACGACAGCTCCAGCGACATGATCACGGCCGCCCGCAACGCCGCGGCCCGGGAGGCCCGGGAGGAGGCTGCAATATCACTCGACGCGGCCGGCCTGGTGCACTTCTCGTTCTGGATGCCGCCGCCGATCGCCCCCAAGCGCTTCGCCACCTGGTTCTTCGCGGCCCGGGCCCCGGCAGCCGAGGTGTCCGTCGACGACGGCGAGATTACCCACCACGAGTGGATGACCCCGGCCGGGGCCATGCGACGCCGCGACGCCGGAGAGATCGAGCTGATCGCCCCGACGTGGGTGACGCTGCACACCCTCAGCGGCTACTTGACGGTGGCCGGAGCGCTGGACGGTCTGAGCCGTCGCCGCCCTCGCCGCTACGAGCCTCGGCTCGGCACGGGGGAGCACGGACCGGTGTCGATGTGGCACGGCGACGCGGGCTACGCGACCGGCGACGCCTCCGTGCCCGGTCCCCGTCACCGGCTGGAGATGACCCCCGACGGCTACCTGTTCGACGAGTCCGGCTACACCGACCCCGACTAGCGAGCCGGGTCGTTGGCTCCTGGAGTGGGTCGCATGGAGTCCGCCGGGGGCGTCGACATGAACTTCTGTCAGATTTCCACCTGTGCGGTGGTCATTTGACAGGAGTTCGCAGGAGTTCCTCGATCAGGCCCGCCAGCTCGAGGGGGCGGTCACCCTGGATCGAGTGGCCGGCACCGTCCACCACCTCGTGGACCGTTCCGGGCAGCCTTCGCATCCACTCGTCCACGTCGGCGTCGTCCACAACACTCCAGGCACCGCCTTGCCACAGTGCGGCCGGGGCCGCGATGGCAGAGACCTTCTCCCACAGGCCCTCGAATCCCGGCTCGGCCCCGTCGCCGGTCTTCCAGTCCCGCATCCGGTCGTAGTTCCAGGTCCAGCGGCCGTCGGCCATCTCGTGGGCGTTGTGCAGCACCCCCCGGCGCAGCGACGACTCGCTGCGGGTCGGGTTGTGCTCGATGGTGCGCTCCAGGATCGTCTCGAAGCTGTCGAAGTGCTCGGGCCCGTCGACGAAGGCGATGATCGGCTCGGCCTTGGCGTGGTCGGTGCCCGGCGTCACGTCAACGACCCCCAGGCGGCGCACCAGGTGGGGGTGGTCGGCGGCCAGGCAGATGGCGGTGAGCCCGCCCAGAGACATGCCCACCACCGCCTCGGCCCGGGGCGCGAGCTCCTCGACTGCGACCGCGACGTCATCAGCCATCGAAGCGGGTCCGTAGTTGTGGGCCGGCCGGTGGTCGGAGTACCCGTGGCCGGGCAGGTCCACCGCTACCAGCGGCCGTCCGAGAGCCAGGGCGACCGTGTCCCAAGTGTGGGCGTTCTGGGCGCCTCCGTGGATCAGCACCAACTCCGGCTCGGGGGTGCCCCACACCAGTGCCGACAAGTGCAGCCCCGACGGCAGCTCCACTGATGCCCGGCGGACGATGGGCGGGCCGGAATACTCGATGCCGTACTCGGCGGCGTTCTCGCCGAACAGTCCGAACTCGTCGTAAGCGACCATCCGGCGATGCTAGGCGGCAGCGCGGAATAGGCCACCAGCCCGTCGCGGTGCGGAGTTGTCATTCCCGCTCTTGTTCGCTGCGCTCACGGGCCGCTCGGGCCACGGCTTCGCTGCGAGGCCGTGAGGCACGAGCGAACTCCGTCTATCCGCTCGGCCTCTAGGCAAGCACGGGCCGGCGGCGGCGACGGGAATGCCGGCCCGATATCACCGGCGGCTCCCAGCTGAACCGCCACGCGGCCACCGCCGCACCGGCCGCCAGCCAGATCAGCAGCACACCGAGCCGGTGCCACTCGAAGGCGGGGGCGTCCGAGGACGGGTTCATGGCCTCGCCGAAGGCCAGCCCGAAGTGCTTGAGGGGGAAGATGTTCCCGAGCATGTCCAGCCAGGCGGGAGTGTCGGCGCCGAAGGGGACGAAGATGTTGGAGATGAAGGCCAGCGGCAACAGGGTGGCGTTGGCGATGGGCACCGCCATGTTCACCGACCGGGCCACCGAGGAGAGCGCCAGGCCGAGCGCGGCGAACGACGCCGCCCCGACCGCGAACGTGACGAGCATGGCCGGGACTTTGGCCGCCTCGACGTTGACGCCGTAGGCCGCCACCCCCAGAACGACCATGGCGGCCACTCCCAGCGCCGCGATCCAGACCGCCGACAGCACCACCCCGCCGAGATAGATCCAGGGCGGCAGGGGCGTGCCCCGCACCCGCTTGAGGATGCCGAGCTCGCGCCGGCTTGCCAGGCTGATCCCGATATTGGTGTAGGTGGACGACGCCGCCGCGAACACGGCCAGACCGGGCGTGTAGAACTGGCTGCTGCTGACCCGGCCGTAGACGGTGTCGAAGGGGTCGTTGCCGAAGATGGCGGTGAACAGCACCATCATCAGGATCGGGAACACCAGCGTGAAGAAGGCCGCGACCGGCGTCCGCCAGAAGATCCGGTTCTGGATGCGCGTGCGGCGCCACAGCAGCCTCATGGCTCTCATGGCCGGCTGTCCCCTTCACCCGGCGCTGCATCGCCGTCGTCGCCGACAAGACTCAAGTACACGTCCTCGAGGCTCGGCGTCGAGACGGTCAGCCCTTCGAGCTCGAACCCGCGCTCGGCGGCCCACCCGGTCAGGTGGGCCAGGTCGGCCGTGGGAGCGTCGGTCGTGATCTCCACCTGGCGGTCCCGCCCGACTATGTCACCCGAGATCGGGGCCAGGAGATCGGCCACCGGCTCGGCGCGGTCGGGCACGGTGAACCGGATCAGTGCCGAGCCCGCTCGGGCTCTCAGTTCCGCGGGCGTGCCCTCGGCAACAATGCGGCCCTTCGCCAGCACGGCCACACGATCGGCCAGAGTCTCGGCCTCGTCGAGGTAGTGGGTAGTGAGCAGCACGGCCCGCTGCTCGGATGCGAGCCTCTCGACCAGCTCCCAGCCCCGCCGGCGGGCCGCGGGGTCGAATCCGGTGGTCGGCTCGTCCAGGAACACCACGTCGGGGTCGCCCACCAGCCCGAGCGCCATGTCGATGCGGCGCTGCTGCCCTCCCGACAGGGTGGAGATGCGGGCGTCGGCCTTCTCCTCCAGTTCCACCAACTCGATGAGCTCGCCGGTCGGGACCGGGCGCGAGTAGGCGGCGCCGTAGAAGTCGATCGCCTCGCGCACCGTCAGTTCGGGGTCGATGCCCGAGGACTGCAGCACGATGCCGATCCGGTCGCGGAAGGAGGCGCCCGCCGCCGACGGGTCGGCGTCGAGAACCAGCGCAGTGCCCGCCGTGCGGGTGCGATGCCCCTCCAGGATCTCCACGATGGTGGACTTGCCTGCGCCGTTGGGTCCGAGCAGCGCGAACACCTCGCCCCGCTCCACTTCGAACGACACCCCGTCGACGGCCCGAACCGCGCCGTAGTCCTTGACGAGCTCGCTGACGGCTACGGCCGGACCCACCCGCGGCACGCTATCCGCGGCTGGAGCGGGCACGATATGGGGGTGAAACCGCTGCCGGGCATGGTGCCCATCGCCGAGTACCCCAGCCGCTGGGAGGCCAACGTGGCTGCAGCCCGGCTCAAGGAGGCCGGCTACGAGGCCACAGTGCTGGTGGACCCCGCCACCGAGGTCGCCCCCCACCACGTGACCGAGCGCCTCGCCGTGCTGGTCGTGCGCACCGAGGTCGCCGACCCGGCCGCCGAGCTGCTCGGACTGGAGCGACCCGATCTCGAGGCCGAGCGCCTCGACGCAGCCTTCCACCAGAGACGGTTCGCCGACCGGCCCGCCTGGGTGCGGTACCTGACCTGGACGCTGGTCATCGCCATCCCCGGCCCGATGGCCATCGCGGGCCTGCTGTTGCTGTGGACGAGCCTCCGGAGCCTGTTCCCGTGAGAATGCGCGCGGGTAGGTGACGCCGCCTCGCGGTACGGCGTTGTGTCTCCCGCTCCTGTTCGCTGCGCTCACGGGCCGCTCGGGCCACGGCCTCGCCCGGATGCGCCGGATTCGGTCGCCTGACCGCTCGGCCTCTAGGCAGTCCCCGCCTAGGATGACCCGGCCATGGCCATCACGCCCGTCGATCCCCGGCCCCTCGACATCCTCGACGGCGACTTCTATGTGAACGACCCCTACTCCCGTTACGCCTGGCTGCGGGAGAACTCGCCGTGCCACTGGGACGGCATCAACGAGCTGTGGGTGCTCACCCGCTACGACGACATCGTCGCGGTGGAGACCGACAAGCAGCTGTTCATCAGCTCCGACCGCCATAAGGGCGGCTACCGGCCCAACCTCCCCGCCGACCAGTCGATCATCGGTACCGACGACCCTCTGCACCAGGCCCGCCGCTCGCTGGTTTCTCGCCGGTTCACTCCCCGGGCCGTGCAGCGGTGGCGCGGCCACATCACCGCCACCGTCGACGGGTTGCTGGATCCGGTGATCGAGCGGGGCACCGCCGAGATCGTGAACGAGCTGGCCGCGCCGCTGCCGGCCAAGATGATCGGCTTGGTGCTGGGCTTCGACGCCAACATGTGGCCGAAGCTCAAGCACTGGTCGGAGGCCTCGATCGCCACCGGCGGAGGTCCGCGGTACCGCAGCCAGGAGGGCGTCGAGGCGGTGCTGGAGTTCGCGGTGGCCGCCACCGAGCTGTACACCGACAAGCAGGGATGTCCGGCCGACGACCTGATGTCGCGCTGGATCGAGGTCGAGTCCGACTGCGGCGGGATGGTGGGCGGCTCACCCTTCGGGCTGGACCAGATCGTGTCGGACTCGCTGCTGCTGCTCGACGGCGGCGCGGAGACCACCCGCACCGTGATCGCCCGCACGCTGCTGGACCTGGCCGACCGGCCCGACGCCTGGGCCGCACTGAAGGCCGGCGCCGACATCGAGACCGCGGTGGAGGAGTTCATCCGCTGGGTCACCCCCATCCACAACATGTGCCGCACGGCCACCGCCGACACCGAGCTGGCGGGCCAGCCGGTCCGCAGAGGCCAGCAGCTGGTGATGATGTACCCGTCGGCCAACCGGGATCCGGCCCATTTCCGCGATCCCGAGACCTACGACGTGACCCGCAGTCCCAACCACCACATCGCCTTCGGCTTCGGCACCCACTTCTGCCTAGGCGCGGCGCTGGCCCGCCTCGAGATTCAGATCTTCTTCGAGCGGCTACTGGAGCGGGTCGCCCGCATCGAGCGCATCGAGGGCGAGCCCCAGGTGGAGATGCCCAACGCGTTCGTCCACGGCCTGCTCGAAGCCCACCTAGCCTTCACCCCGGCCTGACCGGACCGTGTTCAGGCCCTGCAGCGCAAGAGGCAGGGGCATTAGCGTGGGTCCTACGGTCGTTCCCCCACGGCATCCGTGGTGGAACGCTCTGTGGTTCGGGTACCTCTGCGCGACACTGATCGCCGCCGGTTGTGCAACGGACGCTGACGGCAGCGCCAGCCCAGAGCCCACCGTGCCGGCTTCACCCCCGGCGGCAGAGACGCCGACGACAGTGACGGCCGCTGCCCCTGCGGCCACCACCTCGGCAGCCCCGCCATCGACTACCTCGGCTCCGACGGAGCAGCCGGAGACACCCGATGATCCACCCCCAGACGAGCCGCCAGCCGCAGACCCCGCCGCACAGCCATCGAGCAGCGAGGGTGACGAGCCGCCGGGCGATGGCGGCGAGCCAGCGCCCGACACTGCTCCGACTGAAGAGCCGATGCCCGAACCCGAACCGGCGCCCGAACCCGAACCGGCGCCCGAACCCGAACCGGCGCCCGAACCCGAACCGGCGCCCGAACCCGATTCTGAGACACCGCTGACGTGGCAAGGCATCCCCGTCGTGGACATCTCCGGGTTGGCCGCGAGCGGAACGAACGAAGCCCTCACGGCACCACGCCTGCTGAGTGGGTTCGACGATGTGGAAGTACTCCTGCACGACCGCGATCGTGCTTGGACCTTCAGCACCGACGGCTCCGTCGCGCACGAATGGTCATTTCAAGATGAGCCGCGGGCCGTGTTCCCCGACGGCGCCGGGGGGATCGTCCACAGCGACTACGGCATATTCCATCGGGCCAAGCCGGAATCGGACCCGGAGATCCTGATCGCATGCCCAGACTCTTGTCCGGTGGCGCCAGTAAGGCTGATCGGCGTAGCGGTCTTGGGCGAGTCCACCGAAGTGATCTACACGGTAACGACAAATCACACACCCGAGGGATGGGAAGGCAATCCCGACATCAGAGAGACTCTGCACCGGATGTCGTTAGCTACTCGTAAGGTCGTCAGCCTCGGGGAAGTAGGGGGCTACGAGTGGTGGTTCGGGAATACGTCCATCTCGGGCCATGAACTCTTCGGAGCGTTTGGGACAGACGGTGGCGGCGGTTGGACAAGTATCGATCTGAACTCTGGTCTTGGTGGTGCTAGTTGCGCAGAGTGGCAACTTACGGAGTCAGGCAACAACCGGGAATGTCCAAGAAACGTTGCTGCCCTCGGGGATGACATGGTTGTCGTACACTACGGCGTCACCGATCAATCAGTATCTGAGTATGGCGGGGCGACTCTCCATGTCCTTGCGCTGAGAGATCGGAAAGCTGATCACAATATCCATAGCGTGCCTATTCGGATGGCATCACGTTTCGGCTGCATAAGGAATACAGAAGTCTGGCAGACGGTAGCCGTCATCAACACAGGCGCATGCAACGACGCAGACGCTAGTCGTGATCAATCTTACCATTCAGTGTTGACGGACCTCTCGACGGGTGAAGTAGAGCTCTATCCCCATGCTGGCATCGTGCGCCTAGTCCCGCGGACTGGAGCTGTACCGGCGACAGAAACCGCCACGCCCCTAGTGTGGCAAGGCATCCCGGCCATAGTCGTTCCAGAGACCGCGGTTTCGGACACCGACGACATCCCGGCAGCGCCTCGCCTGCTCAGGCAATTCGACGATGTTGAAGTGCTCTTACACGGCAAGGATCAAGCCTGGACCTTCGACGGTGAGGGATCCTTCGACAAGGAATGGCTCTTCAATGAGCCGGCAGTGGCTGTGTTTCCTGACGGTGCCGGAGGAATCGTCTACCGGGTCGAATCCGAGTCCTACGATCCAGAGTACAGCTATAGCTCCAGCATAAACTACTTGAAGGATCCAAGACTTGATCCAGAGACGCTAGTGGAGTGCACCGGTGACTGGGAAACCTGTATCGGACTCCGCCTCCTCGGCCTGGTCCACTTTGGTGACTCCACGGAAGCTGTCTACACCGTAGACTATTGGCCTCCGTTGCCCGACGATGCAGAGTATCTTTATCCCACCGAAACTGAGACGCTTTACAGGATAGATCTTGAGACCCGAGTTTCTGTAAACCTCGTCAGAGTGGGAGGCCATGAGTGGGCATTCGGTGGCCGGATTGTAGGCACTGAACTCCGCGGAGGATTTGGCACTGATGCGCAGGAAGGACTTGTGAACTATGACTTGAGATCAGGTGCAGTGATCTGTGGTGACGTTTCCTGGCTGGCAGGCTTCGTAGAAGGCGAGTCCATTCTGGGTTGTGACGATGCCAACAGTCAGGACGCAGATGCATTTGTGAGTTATGTGACCGATCCAGATGAATGGAAGAAGGTCTTCGTCGTATTCTTTCCAGATCCTGACTCCGTATCAAGCCAGATCATGCTGCCACTAGTACTGCCAGAGGAGCACACTTGGATTTACGCCATCGAGGCATGGGGATCTGTCTTGGTCATCAATACTCGGACCCAAGAAGACTATTCGACGACACTGCCGGGCGAATTTCCGTATCGCGCCGTCTTGGTCGACCTTGAGACTCAAGAAGTCGAGATCTACGCCCATACCGGGTTCTTCGATTGGCGCCCCGGAAGGCTGCCGGTTCGATCCAAGGATAGGCTGCTCGAAGACTGCCTACACTCGTCTCACACCGAGTCCTTCTGTCAGGAGTTTGTCATGCCTGAAGCAGCGCCATTGAGCCTGTTCAGCTACGCAGGAAAGAAGGTCGTGCTCACCGGCGGGGCCAGCGGCGTCGGCGCGACTGCGGCGGAGTTGCTGGCCGAGGCGGGCTGCACCGACCTCACCGTGCTCGACCGCAACGAACCCACCGGCCCGGCTACCGCCTACGTGGCCGCGGACCTGAGCGACCCCGACTCGATCGACGCGGCCTGCGAGGCCATCGGCCCGGGAACCGACGTGCTGTTCAACAATGCGGGCGTGGCCGGGGTGCACTCGTCGGACTTCGTGCTGCGGGTCAACTACCTGGGGCTGCGCCGGCTCAGCGAGGGGCTGCTGCCCACCATGACGCGGGGCGGAGCCATCGTCAACACCGCGTCGGTGGCCGGGCAGCGCTGGCCCCAGCACCTGGCCGAGATCCTGGAGCTGATCGCCATCGACGGCTGGGACGACGCCCTGGCCTGGATCGCGGAGCACGGCGAGCTGATCGACCCCGCGCCCTACGAGTTCTCCAAGGAGGTGGCGCAGGTCTGGACCATGCACGGCTCGCGCCGCAGCTACCTCGACTACGGGGTGCGCACCAACAGCGTGTGCCCGGGCGTGATCGACACTCCCCTGCTGCACGACTTCCGCCGCCACATGACCGAGAAGGTCATCGACTGGATGGTGGACCAGTCAGCCGGGATCCTCACCCCCACCGACATCGCCCGCACCCTGGTGATGCTCGGATCCGACGCCAGCGCAGCCATGAACGGCCACAACCTCGTGGCCGACCACGGCTTCATGGCCTGGTTCACCACCAACCAGGTCGACTTCGCCGGCCTCGCCTGAGCCCAGAGCGCGCAATATAGGTTGCGCATTATGTGCAACCCGTCTACGGTGAGGATATGGCCACGCCCACGAATGTCGTATTGGACGCCTCTCTGAAGGCCGTCGCGAAACGCCGGGCCAGCGAGCGCGGCGTGAGCGTTTCCGCCTACATCCGGGACCTGATCCGCGCCGACGACGCCGCGGCCCAGGCCCGGCACTGCGACCTCACGCCGCTCGTCGGCCTACTCGGATCCGGCTCTGGGGCGACCGACATCGCCCGCGACAAGCACCGGATGGTCCGGCAGGCCTTCGACGAAGCCTTCGACCGCGAGCAGCCGGCCCGGACAGGTATCGAGTGATCCGAGTCTTCGTGGACACCAGCGCGTGGTACGCGCTGGCCGCGACCGACGACGTCTCCCACCCGCGGGCCGTGCAGGTGCTCGAAGAGCACTCGGGACGGTTGGCCACCACCGACCATGTCCTGGTCGAGACATGGATGGTGGCCCGCAGCCGGCGGGACCGGGCCGCGGCCGACGCGCTGGTGGCCGCCATCGTCGACCACCGGCTCGCCGAACTGCTCACGGCAACGCCGCAGGACATCTCCACCGCCCTCAGGATCGGGGAGGTCTACCGCGACCAGGACTTCTCGATGGTCGACCGGACCAGTTGGGCCGTGATGGAACGCCACAGCATCGAGGAGGCCGTCGCTTTCGACGTCGACTTCGCCGTCTACCGCTACGGCCCGGGCCTGCGCCAAGCGTTCACAGTCCACCGCTGACCCGCTCCGGCCAACAGGCGAGCACAGCTTCGCTCAAGCGGGGTAGCTGCGCAGTTCGACCTCGTTGCCGTCAGGGTCGCGCACATAGACCGCCGAACCCCAGCCCTGGGCCCCGTACACCCGCGGGGACCGCTGCACCACCTCCACGTCGGGATGGGCCGTGATCGACTCCACGTCGCCTGTGACCCACAGCGCGAAGTGGGCCAGGTTCTCGCCGCTGCGCTCAGCCTCCACCAGGTCGATGATGGTGCCCTCGTCGACGCGGACCGACACGAACGGCGCCTCGCCCGCCCTCCACTCCTCGTAGCGGACCGGCTCCAGGCCCAGCCGGTCCCGGTACCAGCGCATGGAACGCTCGGCGTCGGCCACGTTCAACACGATGTGGTCCAGTCCTCGCACCGTCGCCACGCACCCAGTATCGGCCATGGCGCGTCCGACCGCCCGACTACGGGTGGCGGCCTGCGGCTAGGGGTCGGGGCTTACTTCCATGAAGCGGTCGATCCGGCGCAACTCCGGGAACACCAGCCACCAGACGGCGACCACCGCCAGGGTGCCCGCGCCGCCGAACACCACTGCACCGGCCACACCGAGCAGCGCCGCGGTCACGCCCGACCTGAACCCGCCCAGCTCGTTCGAGCCGCCGATGAAGACGTACTCCACGGCCAGGACCCGTCCCCGCATCTCCTCCGGCGTGGCCAGCGGGACCATCGTGCCGCGCACGAAGATGCTCACCGCGTCCGCCCCGCCCAACACCAGCAACGCCACGAAGGCGACGACATAGGAGCGGGTCAGGCCGAGAACGATCGTCCCCACGCCGAACAGGGCCACCGAGCCCAGCAACGACGGGCCCACTCGCCGCTGGAGCGGCCGCACCGACAAGGTCAGCATCACCACCGCGGCCCCGATGCCGACCGCCGACGCCAGCCAACCGAGACGTACCGCGCCCACTCCCAGGCGCTCGTCGGCGATGGCGGGCAGCAGCAACTGCACGCCGCCCAGGAACACCGCGAACAGATCGAGGGAGATCGCCCCGAGCACCACCCGGTTGCGCCGGACGTACCGCAGACCCTCGAGGGCCTGCGAGATCGCGGCCCGCGCTCCGGCGCCGGCCGCGAGCGCAGCCCGCCGCACGTCGCTCGGCGGCACGATCATGAGCAGGCTGATCCCGGCTGCCGCGCACCCGGCGGCCAGCAGGTACGGCAGGGCCGGATCGACGTCGAAGGCGAGTCCGAACACCACCGGGCCGACGATGAAGCCCCCCTGCCAACCAGCGACGTTCAACGCCACCATCCGCTCGCGGGCCCCCTCAGGCGCCAGGTCCACCGGCATGGCCCGGCTCACCGCCATGAGGAAGGCCCGGGCGGTGCCGAACGCTACGACCAGACCGTAGATCGGAAGCACCGATGTGGGATCCGACGCGACATAGAAGAACAGGCCGAGCGAGGCGACGGCCTCGCCGCTGAGACCACAGGCGAACACCAGTCGGCGCTCGAAGCGGTCCGCGACCAGGCCGGTGATCGGCGCCAGCAGGAAGGCGGGCACGAACTCGGCCAACCCCAGCAGCCCCAGGAAGATCGCCTCGCCGGTCATGTCGAAGACCTGCTTGCCCAGGAACGTGATCTGCCCCATGGTCAACGCCATCGAGAAGAAGGTCGCCCCGAAGAGCGCCCAGAGCCGCGGCTCGATTCGCCCCGGCGGGCCGGTCCGCTCCTGAGGGCTGCTCCGTCCGCTCGGCTCCCGGCTAGGCATCCGCGGAACGCTAACGCCCACCTAGCCTTCGGACGGCATGGCCCTGCCCGCACTCGGCGACTTCTTGCCGGAGACACCCGGCGCCGACGAGCTGCTGGACGCCTTCATCGAGTGGTCTCTCGCAGCCGGGCTGGAGCTGTACCCGCATCAGGAGGAGGCGGTGCTGCGGCTGCTGGCCGGCGAGAACGTGGTGCTGTCCACGCCCACAGGCTCAGGCAAGTCGCTGGTGGCCCTGGCCGGTGCCTTCACGATGCTGGCCCAGGGGCGCCGGGCCGTCTACACCGCCCCGATCAAGGCGCTGGTGAGCGAGAAGTTCTTCGAGTTGACAGCGGCCTTCGGGCCGTCGGAGGTGGGCATGGTCACCGGCGACGCCTCGGTCAACGCCGACGCCCCGATAGTGGCATGCACCGCGGAGATACTGGCCCAGCGAGCACTTCGATCCGGTGCCGACACGCCTGCCGACCTAGTGGTGATGGACGAGTTCCACTACTACGGCGACCGCGACCGGGGCTGGGCCTGGCAGGTTCCCCTGCTGGAATTGCCGAGGTCCCGGTTCCTGCTCATGTCGGCCACCCTCGGCGACACCACCGGACTGCGCCGCGATCTCACCGCTCGCACCGGGCGCGACACCGCCCTGGTGGCCTCGGCCGAGCGCCCGGTCCCCCTCGACGTCGAGTACCGGGCGACCCCGCTGCACGTTTCTATCGAGCAGTTGCTCTCCGCGGGCCAGGCTCCCGTCTACATCGTGCACTTCACCCAGCGGGAGGCGACGGCCCGGGCCCAGAGCCTCACCAGCCTCAAGGTGCTCAGCGCCGACGAGAAGGCCGCCGTGAAGGAGGCGGTGGGCGGATTCCGCTTCGACACGCCCATCGGCAAGGACCTGCGCCGCTTCGTGCTGGCCGGCGTCGGCGTGCACCACGCCGGGATGCTGCCCAAGTACCGGCTGCTGGTGGAGAAGCTGGCCCAGCAGGGCCACCTGAAGCTGATCTGCGGCACCGACACGCTCGGAGTGGGGGTGAACGTCCCCATCCGCACCGTGCTGTTCACCCAGCTCTACAAGTACGACGGCCGGCGCACGCGGGTGCTGTCGGTTAGGGACTTCCAGCAGATCGCGGGCCGGGCCGGAAGGCGGGGGTTCGACACCGTCGGCAGCGTGTGGGTGCAGGCCCCCGAGCACGCGGTGGAGAACAAGCGGGCCGAGATGCGGGCGGCGGGCGACCCCAGGAAGCTCCGCAAGCTGGTCCGCAAGAAGCCGCCCGAGAGGGGCTACGCCCACTACGACGACAAGACCCTGGCCCGGCTGTGGGAGGGCACCCCCGAGACGCTGGATTCCAGCTTCGACGTCACCCACGCCATGATGCTCAACGTCCTGGACCGGCCTGGCGACGGCTGCGCGGCCATGAAGCGCCTGCTGGTCGACAACCACGAGCCCCGCTCCCGCCAGCGCCGGCACATCCGCAAGGCGGTCGGGGTGTTCCGATCGCTGATCGACGCCGGGATCGTCGAGGTGCTTCCTGAGCCGGATGCGTCCGGCCGGCCGGTGCGGGTCGACATGGACCTGCAGGACGAGTTCCGCCTCAACCAGCCGCTGGGGCTGTTCGCGGTGGAGGCGATCTCGGTTCTCGACCCGGAGGCTCCCGACTACCACCTGCAGGCGCTGAGCGTGGCCGAGTCGGTGCTGGAGGATCCCCTGGCGGTGCTGCTGGCCCAGAGGGATGCGGCCCGGGACGAGCTGATGACCCGCATGAAGGAGGAGGGCGTGGAATACACCGAGCGCATGGCCCGGCTGGCCGAGGTGACCTGGCCGAGGCCGGAGGCCGAGTTCATCGTGCCCGCCTTCGATACCTTCTCCCGCCATCACCCGTGGGTAGGGCATCTGCGGCCCAGCCCCAAGTCGGTGGTGCGCGACATGGTCGAGCACGCCGACACCTTCAACCAGTACGTGAGCCGTTACGGGCTCAAGCGCTCCGAGGGACTGGTGCTGCGCTACCTGACCGACTGCTACAAGGCGCTGGTGCAGACTGTCCCGGCGGCTGCCGTCGATGACCGCCTGGCCGAGGTGACCGAGTGGCTGGGCGCGCTGGTCCGCGAGGTGGACTCAAGCCTGCTGGACGAATGGCAGCGCCTGCAGACCGCGTAATGCCCGCTCTCGTTCGCTGCGCTCACAGGCCGCTCGGGCCTGTCGCCCGCTCTCGTTCGCTGCGCTCACAGGCCGCTCGGGCCTGTCGCCCGCTCTCGTTCGCTGCGCTCACAGGCCGCTCGGGCCTGGGGGCCTCGCCCGTATGGACCGGGTTCGCTCGCCTACCCGCTCGGCCTCTGGGGGCGGGCCCGGCCTGACTTCACGTCGTCGCCGTAGGGCAGGAAGGACCCGAAGTCGGGACCGCGCCGCAGGCTGTGCCCGCCGTCGACGTTGATGACGGTGCCGGTGATCCAGCGGGACTCGTCGGACAGCAGGAACGCCACCAGAGCGGCCACGTCGGACGGCCGGCCCACCCCGCCCAGCGGCGTGTTCTCCACGTAGCTGGCGTACACCGCGGAGTCACGGGGGATGGCCTCCATGATCTCGGTGGCGATGAACCCGGGCCTGACCGCGTTGAGGCGCACCCCGGCCGGTCCGAACTCGTCGGCCGCGTTGCGGACCATCGCCTCGATGCCGGCCTTCCCCGCGGTGTAGGCCCCGAAGTACGGGTGGGTGACGTGTCCGGCCAGCGAGGACATCGCCACGAACGACCCTCCGCCCGCGGCGGCCAGACGCTCCACCGTGTGCTTGATGGTGAGCATGGTGCCCACCACGTTGAGGCCGAGCACCCGCTTGAACTCGTCGGTGTCGAGCAGGTGGTACGGGCCCATCCCGCCGCCGCCGCCGGCGTTGGCCACCACCCCGTGCAGGTGGCCGTCGTGGTCGGCAGCGACCTGCGCGGCCCGGGCCATGTCGTCCTCGGAGGTCACGTCGGCCACCACGTACGAGACCGCGCCCCCATCGCTGCACTCAAGAGCCGCGGCGGCCGCCGCCGCGAGCGTCTGCTCGGTCCGTCCGCAGATCGTGACATCGGCGCCCTCAGCCGCCACCCGGGCCGCGCAGGCCCGTCCGATGCCGGTGCCGCCCCCGGTGACGAGTACCGACTTGCCCGCCAGTCGACCCGGTACCGGCATGTCGCCCGTCACGAGTCGTCGGCCGGCGCGCGGCGGGTGGCCCCGCTCACAAGGTCCACGAGGCTCGGGCAGCCGTCGATCTTGGAGAAACGACGGTCCACGTACAGCAGCATGGCGAAGATCAGGAGGAAGGCCACGAAGAAGTTCACGAACTGGCGGGTGACCAGGAACAGGTTGACCCCGGCGTTGTTGTAGAGCCAGATGTCCCAGACGGCCGAGCCGACCTCGTAGACGGTGATCACCCAAGTGACGTTGCGCATGGTGGACAGGAAGTCAGGGTGGCCCTGTACTGCTTCGGGCAGGTCCAGGAAGCGGCGGGCCGCCCACACCATGAAGGGCCTCCCCACCAGGATGGTGACCGCCGCGGCCACCCCCACCAGCATCTTGGTGCCGATGCCGACGCCGAAGTACACGGCCTCGCTGCTGACGCCGAAGTCGACCAGGTCCCGTTCAACTGCGATGCTCAACGCCGCTCGCACCAGGAGGTAACCGGTGATGACCGGCAGCCAGGCCCCGATGGGCAAGCCACGGCGGCGCCTGCTGTAGGCCGCCTTCACCGACCACGCAGTGGCCGCGACGACCGCCACTTCGGTGTTGACGAGGTTGTAGAACACCAGGAACAGCACGACCGGCATGAGTTGGTCGAGGTTGCTGCGCCAGCCCCAAACGGTCTGACGAGACGTCCTCGCCAGATCTCGGGGATCGGTTGAGGATTCGGCCCCTTCGGGCAATCCAGCCGGCTCGGACAGAGCGCCGGTCGGGCCGGACTTGTCGGTTTGGGCGCCGTCGGCGGCTTCGTTCACGGAGCGAGAGCCGCCCAGGCTCTGGCGACCTGCTCGTCGCCCACTACCGACAGCGAGGCGTCCTCGAGCGGCAGGCGGTTCCACATGGCCAGGAACAGCGACCCCCCCGGCCCTCTCACCGCGGCGTCGCCCTTGACGTGGGCACGCTCCATGAACACCTCGTCGCCGTCGGCATGCACGATCCACTCACCTTCGCCGTCGGTGCGGTGCACATGCAGGCTGCCTGCCGGGAGGTCCCGGCGCTTGCGCTGCTGCGCATTGGGCAGCACGAAGTCGAAGAACTCGTCCACCCCGTCCCGACCCTGCTCGCCGTCCACCGGTGCAGTCTCGCCCACCGCATTCTCGGCGTCCCAGCGATGGATGCTGGTCTCGTGCAGCATCCGGCGGAAGTAGAAGCCCGCGTCGGGCCGGGGCGACCAGTTCCACACCGGGGCGTCGTGGTCGATGCCGGCCAGAGCGTCGACGAGCCGTTCGAGAGCATCGGCCGCGAAGTCCACCGCCGAGTCGTCGTCAGGCACCTGGGGCATCTGCTCCCGGGACAGGGGCTCGGTGGCGCGACTGGCCACGTAGCTGCCCACCAGTCCGTGCACCCACCCCATGTGCCCAGCCAGGTCGCGCAGGGTCCAGTGGCCGCAGGTAGGCACAGCTGCGCCAAGATCGGACCGGGCCACCTCGATCAGGCGCCGCCCGTCGGTCTCGACCCGGCTGATGATCGCGTCTTTGTCCATGGCCACAGTCTGGCCCTCTGATCGCCCAGTCGCGACACCCGCCGCCCGGAGGCCGAGCGAGTAGACGGAAACTGTGAGAAATCGGCGAATCGCCCAGCGAGGCCGTGGCCCGAGCGGCCCGTGAGCGGAGCGACCACCGCTGGGACACGACGGGTTCTCGTCTTCTCGCGCTCGCGACAACTTTTCGGGCAAAATGGGTGAATGGGTATCTACGCGATCAGTGGCTCCGCCTCGGGCATGGGGGCGGCCACCCGGTCCCGGCTCGAGGCCGCCGGACACCGGGTGATCGGCATCGACTTGCACAACGCCGAGGTGACCGCCGACTTGGGCACGGATGCGGGTCGGGCTGAAGCGGTCAGCGCGGTTGTCGACGCAGCCGGCGGAGTCCTCAACGGCGCGGTCTTGGCGGCCGGTCTCGGCCCGCCGACTGCGGGCGAGCTCATAGCCCGGGTCAACTACTTCGGATCGGTGGCGCTGCTGGAGGGGCTGCGGCCCGCGCTGGCCGCCTCGAGCTCGGCCCAGGCTGTGCAGTTCGGATCCAACTCATCGACCACCACGCCGAACCTGACCGACGAGTTGCTGGCCGCCTTCTTGGAGGACCGCGAGGAGGATGCGTTGGCCATCGTGAACGAAGTCGATCCGGTGTTCGCTCCGGCGGTCGGCTACGCGGGCGCGAAGCTGGCGGTCACCCGCTGGTGCCGCCGAGCCGCGGTCACCGAGCCGTGGGTGGGCGAGGGCATCCGGCTGAATGTGATCGCGCCGGGTCCGGTGGACACCCCGCTGCTGCGGCAGGGCCAGGACGACGAGGTGTACGGCCCGCTCCTGGAGGCATTTCCCGTGCCGGTGCCCGAGACGCCTGACGCCGATGCTCTGGCGCAGTGGGTGGAGTTCCTGCTGTCGCCTGTGGCCAGGTTCGCCTGCGGCTCGGTGTTCTACGTCGACGGCGGCACCGACGCCCTGATCCGCTCCGACGACTGGCCCCGCTCCTTCACCGTGTGATTGGTCGCGGCGACGCGGTCAGGTCACCGTCTCGACGGTCGGTCTGCGCCACTGCCATAGCCGTGCTCTGGTCGATCACGAATTGGGCTGCACCAACCGGCCCGGCAGCGGCGAGGGCAGGAATCGCCGCACCACTGGCCCGTAGGGCGCATAGCGGGTGATCAGCAGCAGGGGCGAGCCGACGGCCGCGGTCTCGATCCCGCCGCTGTCGATCACACCTACCACCACGAACTGCGCCGCGCCGGCGCATGCCAGTACCGACATTCGACGATCTAGGAGAGTGATGAGCAACTCCCAAATCGCGCAAATCTCAATTGCAAAACCCCAGGTCAGAGGCTTGCATGCTGCTCCAAAATCGCATTACTCAGCAGTCTCCTAGACCAGGACGAAGCCGGCTGCATCGGCGAATGCGCCGAAGGTCACGCCGACCACCCCGACCGCGAGGCTCATTGTCAAGCCGTCGCGCCAGTAAGGCTGGATCCGGGCCCACATAGCTACATTTCCTGGATCAGGCCAGAGCCCGCAGGCCGGCCGTCACAGCCATGGCCGAGGCCACCACCACCAGCAACGGCGCCTTGCGCCACGTCGCCAGCACGCCGACCGCGACACCGGCCACACGGGAATCAAGTACCAGCCGGCCGGCCTCCTCGAAGGTCATCACTGCGATGAGTGCCGAGAACAGCGCGGCCGGCAGCAGCGACACCACCGGTCCGAGCCTGCGCCCGACGACGCGGCCCAGCGCAGTCACGCCCAGCGCCTTGAGCCCGTAGGAACCGGCGGCCAGCAGTATCAGCAGGGGCCAACTCACCACGCCGCTCCGGAATCGTCGCCAGCCTCGCTCGCGTCTGTCGCTGCCTGCTTCCGGCGCCGCTGGACGAACACCGCCGGGAGCAGAGCCGACACCGCCAGCAGGGGCGGGATGCCCGACGCGGACACAGGCACGGCGCCCAGGGCGACGGTCGCAGCGACTGCCGCGGCCACCCGACCTGCCGCAGTTCGCACATGAGGCACGAGCAGTGCGACGAACATCGCCGGGAAGGCCGCATCGAGCCCCCAGGTCTCGGGCTCGCCCACCACCGCGCCAAGGAGCGCTCCGGCGACCGAGCCCAGGTTCCACAACAGCCAGAGGGTGGTGGCGGTGATCCAGAAGGCGCCGGCCCCGTCCCGACGGTCGGTCTGGGCGGCCGCCATGGCCGTGGTCTCGTCGATCACGAAATGGGCCGAGGCGAGGCGGCCCAGGGTCGCTGCAGGAAGGACCCGGCGGGCTACCGGCCCGTAGAGCGCGTTGCGAGCGGCCAGCAGGAGAGCCGAGCCGACGGCCGCGCCCCCCGACCCGCCGTCCTCGATCACGCCCACCGCCGCGAACTGCGACGCGCCGGTGAAGACGAACGCGGACATCACCACGATCTGGGCCAGGTCGAAGCCGGCCGCGTCGGCGAACACGCCGAAGGTCACGCCGACCACCCCGACGGCCAGGCTCACCACCAGGCAGTCGCGCCGGTAGGGCCGCGTCCGGCTGGTCATGCCAGACCCCAACCGAGCGGTCGGGTTCGGGGGGTCATGTCAACCGGCGGTGAAGCTCGGCCACAAGCAGGCGCAGTTCGTCGGAACAGCGGTCGAAGTCGTCCTGCTCTCCGGCGCCGGGATCGACGATCTCCTCCCATGGCTCCGGCTCCAGCGTGTCCAACTCCAGAGCCCTCACCCTCCGGCCGACGTCGCCGGCGTCAGCCCCTCCCTCCGGCGGGCTCAGATCCCGGGCCAGCCGGCGCAGAGACCCGGTAATCGGGGCTGCCTCGGGCAGATTGCGGCGAACCCAGTGAAGGTGCAGCGGCTCCATCACCACCACTAGGTCGGCTCCGACGGCATCATCGCGGCGGAACTGCCGCGATCGGTGGGCGTGGTCCACGAGCCCGTGGCGGGACAGAGCCGACCTTGTACGGGTTCCCATGGGATGACCCTCCAGCGTGAGGATGCCCGCGCTGCGCACGTCGATCCGGCCATCGGCGTCGAGGTTCCGCAGCATGGCCGCGGCCATGGGCGACCGGGCCGCGTTGCCGGTGCACACCATGTACACCACCGGCCGCTCCCCCATCGTCGTCACCCGTCTCCCGCCGCCACCATGGCGGCTGAACCCTAGAGGCCGAGCGGGTTGGCGCACGATCCGGCCATGCGGGCGAGGCCGTGGCCCGAGCGGCCCGTGAGCGGAGCGAACAAGGGCGGGAGCGACGTCGCGGCGACACGCCGGGCTCCAGCCCACTCGCGCTGTCCCTACGAGCGGAACTCGTGCTTGCGGATGTCTTTGTGGTCTATGACGTTGCGGATTAGGTGGAGTTCCTCGGCGGTGGGGAGCCGGCTGGCCGGAACATTCTCGGACACGGCGAGCTCGAAGGGGGTGGCCGCCAGCACGGCGTCGAGCGACACCCCGGGATGGACGGACCGGAGGCGCATGGTGCGGTCGGGCGTCTCGAAGTCGTAGGCGGCCAACTCGGTGACGACCCTGCGGATCTCGTGGAATCGGCCGCTGCCCTCCGGCAGCGCGGCCACCCGGTCATAGCCCGGGCCCGACACGACGTCGACGCTCTCGACGAAGGCTCGAGCCTGGTTGGGAATCCAGTAGCTGGTGGTGTGGTTGATCACGTTTCCGGGCGCGCCCCGCAGGCCGAGGAGCTGAGCCTTGGGTTGGCGGTAGTCGCCGATGGCCGCGAAGTTCTGGTTGCCGTGCCGGTCGATCTGGCTGGCGCCCATCACCACGTGGCGGTGCCCCGACCACGCCTGGTCGAAGACCGTTCGGAAGGGCAGGTAGCCCTCGACCACGATGCCCTCATCGGCCGCGCCGGGACGGGTGACGGTCGCGCCCAGCGGCAGGGTGCCGGCGACCGCGTAGGCGATGGTGTCGGTGAGCATCAAGTCGGGCTCGAAGCTGGCCCGAGCCAGCCTGCCCGCGGCCACCGGGAACGGCCCCATCGGATGGCACAGCAGCTCGCCGTCCCCCCGGAAGGCCTCGGCCAGCGCGACCAGGCAGATCTCATCGATGGTCGCGTCGCTCATCGGGCCTCCCCCGATCCGGGTCCCCAGCCAGAGGCACGCTCGCTCATCGATCTCCGCCCGAGGGCTCGGTCCGCCCGGCCAGGCGGGAGCGGTAGGCATCGTGGGAGGGCAGGTCGAGCCAGTCGGCACGGAACCGGGTCCACACGTCGGGGTCGCGGGCCGTGGCCGCGTACTCACGCTGGAAGCCTTCGTCCCGGCCGTAGTCGGGCGGGCACTCGGTGAAGTGGGCGCCGCCGGGCGCCTCCACCACCCCGTCGGTGTGCAGGCGCGGGATCTTCAGGGTGTGGACCGAACCCTCCCGCAGCAACTCGTCGGTGGGCACCACCCGCTCGCACGACATGAACGTGCGCTCAGCCGCCATCGCGAACAGGTCGTCGAAGTACAGGTCCGGTCCCAGGAACTGACCGTTGCCGGCGGCGTCGGCCCGGTTCATGTGCACCAGCGACACATCGATGTCGAAAGCGGGCACCGCCACCAGCTCCGTGCCGTCGCCGTAGGGGCTGGTCACCGTCTTGAGATCGGGGTTGTAGGTGAGCATGTCCGATCCGAGACCCGCCCTGGTGGGGTAGAACGGCACCCGGTGCACCGCGGCCAGCAGGCCCAGGTAGAAGGCGCCCTCGTCGAACTCGCGGGCCTCCACCGAGCCGGTCTGGCGAGCGATCCGGAAGTGGGGCTCGAGAGGGATGGAGTCGAGCGACACGAAGCCGTAGGTGATCTTGCGGACCCGGCCCGCGGCGCACAGCAAGCCGACGTCCGGTCCGCCGTAGCTCACCACGTGAAGGTCGGTCAGATCGCTTCGGAGCATGGCCCGCACCAGCGACATCGGCTTGCGGCGCGAGCCCCAGCCGCCGATGCCGATGGTCATGCCGCTGCTCAGCTCGGCGACGACCTCGTCCTCAGTCATGCGCTTGTCGGCCACCGCCCGACGGTAGAGCGTCCAAGCCGGTTGCGCTACCACCGGCCGACCGAATTGGCAGCAGGATGCACGCATACCGCGCACAACGCTGCCAATTCCCAACTCCGCCCAACCCCACCCGCGAACTGGCAGCCCAGGACGCCCAAACGGGCACTCCCCGCTGCCAATTCGCTTGGGGAGATAGCTTCAAGGCAGGGCTGGGCCTGGAGGGCCCGCCGATCCGGGGAGCGCCGCGTGCCCGACAATCCTCTCGACATGACCGGCCGGACCGTGATCGTGACCGGTGCCACGATGGGCCTCGGCAGGGTGATCGCCACCAGGTTCCTGGAGCAAGGCGCCGAAGTGATCGCGTGCGCCCGCCGCGAGCCGGAGGAGCCCATAGCGGCCGACCGGAGGGAAGCAGCCTTCGTGGCGGCCGATGTTCGCGATCCCGACCAGATCGGGGCTGTGGTAGCCGAGGCGGTCCGGCTGACCGGGCGGATCGACGTGCTGGTCAACAATGCCGGCGGCGCTCCTCCCGCCGAGACGGCCACCGTGTCGCCCCGGTTCAACGAGAAGGTGATAGCCCTCAACCTGCTGGCCCCGCTGACCTTCTCCCAGGCGGTGTACCCGGTGATGAGCGCCCAGGACGGCGGCGGGGTGGTCATCAACATCTCGTCGGTGTCCGGCATCCGCCCCACCCCCGCTGGAGCGGCCTACGGGGCGGCCAAGGCCGGGCTCGACAGCCTCACCCAGACGCTGGCCCACGAGTGGGGTCCGTCGATCCGGGTGCTCAGCGTCATGGTCGGGCTGCTTCGCACCGAGCAGGCCCACCTCTACTACGGCGACGAGGCCGGCATCGAAGCCGTGGGGGGGACCCTCGCCCTCGGCCGGCTCGGGAACCCGGACGAGATCGCCGACGTCGTGCTGTTCTGCGCCTCGCCTTTGGCGTCGTTCATGTCAGGCGCGTCGGTGCCGGTGCACGGCGGCGGCGAGGCGCCGTCCTACCTGACCGTCTCAACCGGCGAGGTGGCCCGATTCCGGCCGGGGCCGGAGTCGTGAAGATCGCAATACGCTGGGTGGGAAGCCGTAGCGTGCTGCTGGTGATCGCCACCGCCGCGCTGCTGCTCGGCGCTCCAGTCGGCGTCTGGGCCCACGAGGACGACGATGAGCCCCTCCCGGCGGATACGGGCGGCGACTTGAGACCCGTGTACGAGGTGCCGGAGGGCGCCGACCGGATCATCGGCTCGCCCGATCCCGGACCCGAGCCCCAGCACGCCGGCGATCGGGGCGGGAGCCTCCAGTTCGCCACCCTGGGCGCTGTGGCCGTGGCCGTCGGGTTCATCATGTGGCGCATCGCCCGGTCCGCCCGCCGAGCTTCGCATCAGGTGCCGGCTGACAGCCACAGCTGACGGCCCTCAGCTCAGCCGCATAAATATGACAATTCTGATCAGGTTTGTGTTGTATCGCGCCTGCGAGCGAGCTACCCTCGCTAATCCCGACTTATCTTATCGGAATTATCGTATTCGGATGTCCAACACTCCAGTCCCCTACCCGGTGAACCTCTGCCTCTCGGGACAGCGCGTCCTGGTGGTCGGCGGCGGTCCGGTCGCGGCCCGCAAGGTTGAGGCCCTGCTTCGAGCCGGAGCCGCCGTGACCGTGGTCGCGCCGGCCGCGGTCGACGCCATCGCCCAGCACCCCGAGGTCACCTGGCAACCGCGCGGATACCTCCGTGGGGAGGCGGGCTCGTACCGTCTCATCGTCACCGCTACGAACAATCCCGCGGTGAACTCGCTGGTTGCCCGCGACTGCGAGGCCGCCAACGTCTTCGTCAACTCTGCGGACGATCCGGCCAACTGCACGTTCACGCTGCCGTCGGTGGCCCGGCGCGGCGACCTGCAGGTGGCGGTGTCCAGCGGCGGACGCAGTCCTGCCCTGGCCCGCTGGCTCCGGCAGCGGATCGAGCGTGAGATCGACTCCGGCTATGCGGCCCTGCTCGAACTGCTGTCCGAGACCCGAGCCGAAGCCAAGGCCCGATTCGGCACCTCCGAGGTGACCGGCTGGGATACCGCCCTCGGCGACGGACTGCTCGAACTCGTCAGGGTCGGCCGCATCAGCGAGGCCCAGTCCCTTCTTCGCCGCCACCTCGCCCTCGACACGCCCGAGACCGCACCGGCGGAGGCGTTGGCGTCGTGACCGTGCACCTCGTGGGCGCGGGACCCGGCGACCCGGACCTGTTGACGGTCCGAGCCGTCAACCTGATCCGCCAGGCCGACGTGGTCGTCCACGACCGGCTCGTCGATCCTGCCGTCGTCGACCTCGCACCACCGTGGGCCGAGCGCATCGATGTCGGCAAGACGTCGGGAGTGGTGAGCCCGTCCCAAGATGAGATCAACGCCATCCTCATCGACCGCGGCCGCCGCTTCGAGCACGTCGTGCGGCTCAAGGGCGGCGACCCGTTCGTCTTCGGGCGGGGCGGCGAGGAGGCCTCGGCGCTGCGGGCGGCCGGTGTCGCCGTCGAGGTCGTCCCCGGGGTCACGTCGGCGGTGGCCGCGCCGGCCGCGGCCGGCGTCCCGGTCACCCTTCGCGGCGTCTCCAGCGGTTTCACCGTGGTCACGGCCCACCAGGACCCGTCGTCCGACCGGTGGCTCAACTGGGACGCCCTGGCCCAGGCCGGCACGACGCTGGTGATCCTGATGGGAGCGGCCCGCACCACCCGGATCGCCGACCGCTTGCGGGCCGGCGGCATGGCTTCGAGCACGCCGGTGGCGGTCATCAGCGCAGCCACGACCGCACGCCAGAGAATCGACCGCACCGATCTGGCCGGCCTGCGGCACCTCCGGGTGGCCAGCCCAGCCACCATCGTCGTGGGAGCGGTCGCAGCCGCCGACGTTCTCGCCCTCTCCGAACTGAGCGCCCCAGAGGCCGAGCGGATCAGCCGCGGTTCTCGAGGGCTTCCGACAGCGCTGAGCGCGGCCGTGGCCCGAGCGGCCCGTGAGCGCAGCGAACAAGAGCGGGAGGCTGTATGCGCCGACGCAAGACCGTGATGCATCCGCCCGTCCGCTCGAACGCTCTGACATCTCCAGGAGCCGTGCCATGACCCTGCTCGAACCCCGCATCGCCCCGCTCGACACGCCCACGACGCCGGGACCGCCCCCCGCCGGCGGCCCGATCGATCCGGCCATACGGGCCGACGTCGACAAGTACAGGCAGCAGTACGCGCGCTTTGAGGCCGGGGAACTGAGCGACGAGGTGTTCCGGGTCTACCGGCTCACCAACGGCATCTACGGGCAGCGCCAGGGCGGCACCAACCAGATGGTCCGGGTGAAGGTGCCCTACGGGTCCATCCGGCCCGAGCAGCTCGAGATGATCGGCTGGCTGGTCGACGCCTACAGCCGGGGCTGGGGCCACATCACCACCCGGCAGAACATCCAGTTCCACTTCGTGCAGCTCGACCAGATCCCCGAGGTTCTCGAGCATCTGGCCGCGGTCGGGCTCACCACCCGGGAGGCCTGCGGCGACACCGTCCGCAACGTCCAGGGCTGCCACCTGGCCGGCGCCTGCCCCCACGAGGAGCTCGACGTCACGCCCTGGGCCGAGGCCACCTACCGGCACTTCGTCCGCAACCCGATCAGCCAGCGGCTGCCCCGCAAGTTCAAGATCAACTTCTCGGGCTGCGACACCGACTGCGGCCAGGCCATGTTCAACGACGTGGGCGTGATCGGCGTGGCCCGCCGCACCGACGACGGCACGGTCGAGCGCGGCTTCCGGGTGTTCATCGCCGGCGGGTTGGGCACGACACCGCACCCGGCTCTGGCCCTCGAGGACTTCACCCCTCGCGAGGAGCTGCTGCCCACCATCGAGGCCTGCTTGAGGGTGTTCGACCAGGCCGGCAACCGCGACAACAAGCTGCGGGCCCGCATGAAGTGGCTGGTGGACACGCTCGGCTTCGAGGAGGTCCAGCGCCGGGTGCTGACCCAGCGCAAGTTCCTGGTGGCGTCGACCTCCTGGCCGGGCGGGATCCCCGCCGAGGTGCAGATCGACGGCGACGACCCGGCCGGTGCCGACGACGACCCCGCCACCGTCACCGCGGTGGGCCACGGCACGCCGGTCACCATCGGCACGGGCTCCGCCTACGAACGGTGGGAACGGGTCAACGTGGTCCGGGGCGTGCGCGACGGCACGGTCTCCGTCTACGCGCAGGCTCACCTCGGTGACATCACCGGCGACCAGTTCCGGGCCCTGGCCGGGCTGCAGCGCGAGCTCGGCGCCGACGTGCGACTGACCAACCGCCAGAACGTGGTGTTCCGGGGCCTGCACCCCGACGACCTGGCCACCGTCTACGACCGCCTGGACTCCATCGGCATGGCCCGCCCGGGCGCGGAGCTGGCCCGCGACGTGGTGGCCTGCCCCGGGTCGGACACCTGCAACCTGGCCGTCACCCAGAGTCGCGGCCTGGGCGACGCCATCGGCGAGCGCCTCGAGGAGGAGGGGCTGGCCGATGTGGGCGGCATCCGCATCAACATCTCCGGGTGCCCCAACTCCTGCGGACAGCACCACGCTTCGGACATCGGCTTCTTCGGGGCGGAGAGACGGGCCCACGGCCGCAGCGCCCCCGGCTACCAGATGCTTCTCGGCGGCTACGTCGGCCGGCAGCAGATGCACTTCGGCGACAAGGCCCTGCGCCTCCCCGCCCGCAACGCCCCCGAAGCCACCGCCCGGGTGATCCGGCGCTTCGTCGACGAGCGCCAGGCCTCGGAGGGCTTCCGGGACTGGATGGAGCGCGCCGGCGGCGCCCGCGCCGTAGCCGAGAGCCTCAAGGACCTCGACCAGTTCCCCGCCTACGAGGACGACCCATCGTTCTACGTCGACTTCGACGAGACCGGCCCCTACACCGTGGAGACAGGCGCCTCGGAGTGCGCCACCTAGACCACCCGCCGAGAAATCTCGGGAGATTTGTACGCACCCAACGCGCATAACACACCCGAGAAATCGACCCGAAGAATCTCGGTGGACTTGTACGCGCCCAACGCGCAAAACACACCCGAGAAATCGGGTTGTGGGGGACGGGGAGCGGTCAGCGGGGGCTGAGTTCTACCGCGACGGGGTGGTGGCAGGCGACGTAGTGGTCCGCGTCGCCGACCTGCTCGCTGACCGGCTCGACCTCGCCGCAGACGTCGGTCGCCCGCGGGCACCGCGTATGGAACCGGCAGCCGCTGGGGGGATCGGTCGCCGACGGCAGCTCGTCGCCGATGTCGCCCTCGCTCACGTCCACGGTCGGCGCAGGCTCGGGAATGGAGGCCAGCAGCGCCCGGGTGTAGGGATGGGCGGGGTGGGAGTAGATCTCGGCGGTGCTGCCGATCTCGCACACCTTGCCCAGGTACATGACCACGATCCGGTCGCTGACGTTCTTCACCACCGACAGGTCGTGGGAGATGAACAGCACGGTCAGGCCGTAGCGACGCTTCATGTCCTGGAGAAGGTTCAGGATCTGGGCCTGGATGGACACGTCGAGCGCCGACACCGGCTCGTCGCAGATCAGCACCTTGGGGTCGAGCGCCAACGCCCTGGCGATGCCGATGCGCTGGCATTGGCCGCCGGAGAACTCGTGCGGGCGCCGGGCCCCGTACTTCGCCTCCACCCCGACCGCGTCCATCAACTCGTCTATGCGGTCACGGCTCCACGACCCGATGTCGTCGCCCCACACAGCCAAACCCTCGGCTATCACATCGCGGACCCGGCGGCGGGGGTTGAGCGAGGAGATCGGGTCCTGGAAGATCATCTGCACCTGCGGCCGGACCCTGCGAAGGTCCTCGCCCTCGAGGCCGGCGAGATCCTGACCGGCGTAGAGCACCTCGCCGGCGGTGATGTCGACCAGGCGGATGATGGCCCGGGCCACCGTCGACTTGCCGCAACCGGACTCGCCCACGATGCCGAGCGTCTCGCCCTCGGCGACGTCGAAGCTCACCTCCGACACGGCGTGCACGACGCGCTTGCGGCCCGCCGGGAACTGCACGACGAGATCCTTGACCTGCAGCAGCACGTCGTCGCGGCCGCGCAGTTGCGCGTGGCCGGTGCCGGCCATCAGCCGCTGCCTCCCCCGCTGTCGGTGACCGGCAGCCCGGCCGCAGTCACCCCCGCGTCCCGGTTGGCCGACATCGCGGCCATGCCACGCTCGGTGCCCGTCGGATGGAGGCACGCGAAACGATGCAGTCCTACCAGCCCGCTCAACTCGGGGATGCCGCCGAGACAGTCGCTCTGGGCGTAGATGCACCGGGGCGCGAAGGCGCACTCGTCGGGCGGGTTGATCAGCTCGGGCGGGCGTCCCGGGATCGGGTCGAGCCGGTGATGGACGGGATCGTCGATGCGGGGTATCGAGCGCAGCAGCGCCTCGGTGTAGGGATGGCGCATGTCGAAGAAGAGCGTGCGAGCGTCGGCGGTCTCCACCACCCGGCCCGCGTACATCACTGCCACGTCGTCGGCCCGGCCGTGGGCCACACCCAGGTCGTGGGTGATGAGGATCATCGACATCCCCCGGTCGCGGCGCAGCTCGTCGAGCAGGTCCAGGAGATGCTTCTGCACGGTCACGTCCACCGCGGTGGTGGGCTCGTCGGCGATCAGCAGCCGAGGCTGGCAGGCCAGGGCCATGGCGATGACAACGCGCTGGCGCAGACCGCCCGACAACTCGTGGGGGTACTGCGACACTCGCCGTGCCGACTCGGGAATGCCCACCACGTTCAGCAGCTCCTCGGCCTCGGCCAGAGCCTCGCCTCGCGACCGGCCGAGGTGGTAGCGAAGGGTCTCGGCGATCTGCTCGCCCACCTTCTTGACCGGATTGAGCGATGTCATCGGGTCCTGGAACACCATCGTCATCTGCACCCCGAAGAAGTGCTTGACCCTCTCCGCCGCCAGGGCCCGCACGTCCTGGCCGTCGTAGGTCACCTGACCGCTCACCTGAGCGGTCCGGGGCAGGAGGTTCATCAGTGTCTTGGCGGTGACCGACTTGCCCGAGCCGGACTCGCCCACGATGGCCAGGGTCTTGCCCTCGTAGAGGTCGAAACTCACACCGTTGACCGCGTTGACGGTGCCCCGCTCGGTGGGGAACCGGACGTGGAGGTCACGCACCGACAGCAGCGGGACACGGGCCGCGGCCTGATCCGCCATCAGAAGGCCAGCTCCTTCACATCGAAGTACTGGCGTATGCGGTCGCCGGCGAAGTTCAACGACAGCACGGTCACGAACATCACCGCGACGGGGAACATCGCCACATGGGTGGCGTTCTGCAGGTCGCGCAGGCCGGCGCCGTCAACGATCATCTTGCCCCACGAGATGGAGTCCTCCCCGGCCACCGACAGGCCCAGGAAGGCCAGCGAGCCCTCGGCCACCACGGCGATGGCCATCCCGAGCAGGGTCAACGCCCCCATGGGGATGACCACGTTGGGAAGCAGCTCCCGCACGATGATCCGGCCGTGGCGGGCGCCGAGCACCCGGGCGGCGGCCACGAACTCACGCTCGGCGTACACCAGGGTGGAGGCCCGGGCCAGCAGGCCCACGGGCGCCACGGACAGGATTCCGATGGTCAGGCTCACCACCAGCAGGCTCCGTTCGAGGGTGGCGGTTATGAGGATGGCCAGCACCAGGGCCGGGAACGACAGCAGCACGAAGAACAGGAATCCCACCGCCTGGTCCAGGCGACCCCGGAAGTAGCCGGCCACGATCCCCAGGGCGCCCCCGACGGCCATCCCGAAGACGATGGCGAACCCGCCCACGGCCAGACTGACGCGGGCGCCGTACACGGTGCGGGAGAACACGTCGCGACCCAGGGCGTCGGTCCCGAACCAGGCGTCGAACGAGGGAGACTCGCGAGGACCGCCGTAGGCGACCTTGGTGGGGTCCGCGATCGGGAGCAGAGGCGCGAACACGGCCACGAACGCCATGACCAGCAGCCAGACCACCGCCAGCCAGAAGGCGGGGCCCAGACGGCGGCGAACGGCGCCCTCGTCTCCGGCGGGACCGTCATCGGGCACCCCGGTGGGCCGGACGAGCCGGAGGATCCGGAAGCGCCAGAGCAGCCGCTGCCGGGAGGCTCTCCGGTCGCGGGACGCCCGCGGCCTGGGGGTCGTCCGGTCCTCGCCGTTCACCCCGTTCACCGGACCCTCACGCCCCTCACCCCGTTCACCGCGTTCACCGGGCCCTCACCCTCGGGTCGAGCCAGCTGTAGAACAAGTCCACCAGGAAGTTGAGCACCACGAAGGTGACCGCCACCAGCATCACGATCGCCAGTACCACCGGGAAGTCGTCGCGGATCACGGCGGTCACGATCTCACGGCCGATGCCGGGAATGCCGAAGATCTGCTCCACCACCAGCGACCCCCCGATCAGGGCCCCGGTGCTCACGCCGAAGACGGTCACTACCGAGAACATCGACGGCCGCAGGGCGTGGCGGAACATGATCCGCAGCGGCGGAAGGCCCTTGGCTCGGGCCATGTGGACGAAGTCCTCCTGAAGGGTGGTGATCAAGTCGGTGCGCAGCAGCCGCTGGTAGCTGGCCGCCAGAGGCAGGCCGAGCGTGAGGGCGGGCAGGACCATGGAGAACACCAGCCCGGCGAGGTTGTCGCTCTCGTAGGCCGACGGGAAGACCTGCCATCGCAGGGCCAGCAGGTACAGCAGCACGACTCCCAGCGCGAAGTTGGGCACGGACAGCAGGCCGAACGAAGCCACGGTGGAGCCTCGATCGAAGGCCCGGTTGGCCCGGTATGCGGCGATCACACCCCAGGGGATGGCGACCCCGAGCGAGACGATCTGGGCCATCACCAGCAGGATCAGCGTCTCGGGCAGCTTCTCGCGGACCACTTGGCTCACCGGCTGGTCGTTCTGGAACGAGGTTCCGAAGTCGCCGGTGGCCATGTCGCCCACCCACAGCACGTAGCGCACGGGTACCGGCCGGTCGAGGTGGTACTGGGCCTTGGCCGCGGCCACGGTGTCGCAGTCCCGGCTGGCCGCGTCCACCGTCGTGTCCTCGACGAGACCGGCCTCGATGCCCTCGCAGTCGAGCTCTGCCAGCACGCCCACCACGTTCACGAGCGGGTCTCCCAGCAGGTTCATGGCGGCGAACCCCAGGAACGTCACCGCGAACAGCACCGCGACCAGCAGGACCACCCGGCGCAGCACGAACTTGGCCACGAGCCCCTACCGCCCCGATCGCAGCGTGGTCTTCAGGGCGCAATCCGGTTCATTGATGGCGGTCACTGCGGCCGGGGAGTCTACTACTGCACGCCGGACGCCGGGGGGTTCACGGCTCGGCCTCTCATCTCAGCCAGACTCCCTGCAGCAGCACCCGTCCCGAGTTGTTGCACAGCAGCTCGGCGCCGTCGGGCGAGACCTGGCCGCAGACGTTGTGCACGTTGTCGCGGGCGCCGACCACCCAGTTGGTGTGGTAGTAGAAGATGTAGGTGTAGGCGTCGCGGATCATCTCGGCGACCCGGTGCCAGATCTCCACCCGCCGGTCGTGGTCGTCGATCCGGCGCGACTCGAACATGAGCGCGTCTCGCTCGGGGTCGCAGTAGCGGGCGAAGTTCAGCGAGATGAAGCCGACCGTGGCGCACTCCAGCCACAGGATGTCGTTGTCGGGGCTGACCGAGCCGAACTGCCGCCAGTTGACCACGTTGTAGTTCCCCCGCACCACGTCGTTGATCAGCTTGTCCTGGAGCACCTCGACCGTTGTGACGTTGAAGAAGTCCTCCCAGGCGTCGGCCTGGACCTCGGCGATACGGGTGTTCTCGACCGACGGGCCCCCGAAGTGGAGCTCCATGTCGATGCGGCCGCCGGAGCAGTTCTGGGGGTGGTCGGCGCAGTAGGACTCGACCAGGGGGCCGGCCAGCTCCGGCATGTTCGTCTGCTGCTTCACGCCCGGGTTGTGCCAGACCAGGTCGGGGTGGAACATCGTGTCGGCCGGCGGGGAGGTGCCCTGGCGGATCAGGCTCACGTAGGCGACAGCAGAGGTTCGGCGTCCGCCTCCGGCGCCCCGGTCCCGTCCTCAGTGGCCGCAGGCGAACCGTCGGCGGCAGCGCCGGCGTCTCCGGAGCCCTCCTGGCCGCTGGAGCCTCCGGCGCCGGAAGGACCCGACTCCGGCTGGCTCGCCGCTTCCGCTGTCTCTACGGGACGCGGCTCGCCGTCGCCGCCCCCGCAGCCAGCCGCGACCAGCGCCGACGCCAGCAGCGCCGCCAGCCAACGGGTCCAGGGCCGCCGAGTCGATGCCGGCAAATTCTCCGCTCATGTTCGCTGCGCTCACGGGCCGCTCGGGCCACGGCCTCGCTGAGCGCCCACGAAGGCTCACACGAATCGCCGCCCATTCGCTCGGCCTCTCTCCCGGCTAGCTCAGCCAGATCTGGTGCAGCCAGATCCTGCCCTGGTTGTTGCAGAACAGCGCGTCGCCGGTGGGCCCGATCTGCCCGCAGATGTTGTGCACGTTGTCGCGCACCCCGATGGTCCAGTTGGAGTGGGCGAGGAAGATGAAGCTGTACGAGTCGCGGATTATCTCCTGGATGCGGTGCCAGATCTCCACCCGCCGGTCGAGGTCGTCGATGGCCCGCTGCTCGTAGATCAGCTCGTCGCGCTCGAGGTCGCAGTAGCGGGCGAAGTTCAGAGAGATGAAGCCGATCGCCCCGCACTCCAGGAATATCACGTCGTTGTCGGGGTCGACCGAGCCGAATGCGTCCGCCAGGGCCACGTCGTAGTTGCCCAGCGCCACATCGATGATCAGCTCGTCGAACAGCTTCACCGAGGTGTCCAGGTTGAAGAACTCGCCCCAGGTCGCATTCATCAGATCGACGGTGCGATCGCTCTCCACCGACGGGCCCGGAACGCCGAAGCGCATGTTGATCCTGCCGTCGGAGCAGTTCTCCGGGAAGTCGGCGCAGTAGGCGGCGACCAGCGGCCCGGCCTCTTCCGGCATGTTCGTCTCTTGCTGGATGTCGGGGTTGCGCCAGATCAGGTCGGGATGGAACATCGTGTCGGCCGGCGGGGCGGTGCCCTCGCGCAGGAGTTCCACGTACAGGTCCCGGTCGGTCGCGAAGGTGAGGGCCTTGCGGGCCCGGATGTCGGAGAAGACCGGGCTCTGCGCGTTGATGATCATCATCGCCTCGTCGGCGCGCTGGTTCTCGATGGTGACAACGCCCTGCTCGGCGGCGTCGCGCAGGGTCAGGATGGCCCCCGTCTCGGAGGAGACCATAAGGTCGAGCTCTCCCGCGATGAGCCGCTGCGCGGCGACGGCGGAGTCGGGTATGGGGTACACCTCGATGCGGTCGAGGTAGACGTCGATCAGCTCCGCGGCCCAGTAGTCGGGGTTGCGCACCAGCACCGTCACCTCGTCCTGGATGCGGCTCTCGACCATGAACGGGCCGGTGCCGACCGGCATCTGGTTGAGCGTCGGATCGGCCGCGGCCCGGGCGAGCCACTCCGACGGCAGGACCATCCCGATCTGGGTCGTGAACCCGTTGGGCAGGTGGGCCGAGGGTCGGACGCCGACGAACTCGACGGTGTAGTCGTCGACCTTGCGGATGGGCTCGTCGGGGTCGAAGCCCGGCTGGAACGCGATCGAGAGCAACGGGTCGCTGATCTGGGCCTGGAACGTCGCCACCACGTCGTCGGCGTCGAGCTCGGTCCCGTCGTGGAATCGCACCCCCTCGCGCACCTTCATCTGCCAGGACGAGCCGTCGCCGATCTTCGTCCACGACTCGGCCAGCACCGGGACCCAGTTGCCCTCGGTGTCGTAGTAGGCCAGCGGGTCGAAGACCGGGTTGGCCATGAGGTACACGGGCGTCGAGAAGGCGTTGGCCGCCGGGTTGAGGCCGTCGCCCTCAGCGAAGGCGCCCACTCTCAACGTGCCGCCGTGCTGGGGCTCCGGCTCGGCCGGAGCCTCGGCGACGTCTCCGTCGCCGTCGGGTGGCGGCGCAGTGGTGGTGGTCGTGGTGTCGACCGGGGCCACCAGCAGTTCCTGCTCCTCCTCCACGACCTTCGGTTCGGTGTCGGTGGCGGCGGGCGTCTCGCCGGTTGCTCCACCGGCGTCGGCCGGGTCGGCCGGAGCGGCTGTCTCGGTGGTGTCCGCGGCCGTCGGGGCCGGAGGCTCCCCGCCGTCGCCGCCTCCGCACGCCGCCGCTGCCAGCGCGAGCGTCAGGAGCCCCGCCAGCAGGCGCGCCGACGGGTTGCGCGTCGATCGGGAGGGCACTAGCTCAGCCAGACCTGGTGGAGCTGCACCCTGCCCTGGTTGTTGCAGAACAGTTCGACGCCGTCGGGCGAGGTCTGGCCGCAGATGTTCTGGACGTGGTCCCCCGCGCCGATCGTCCAGTTGGCATGGTTGAAGAAGATGTAGGTGTACGCGTCGCGGAGGTTCTCCTGGATCCAGTGCCATATCTCGACTCGCCGGTCGAGGTCGTTGGTGGCCCGCTGCTCGTACATGAGCGCGTCCCGCTCCTCATCGCAGTCGCGCGGCCAGTTGAGCGAGATGAAGCTGATCGCTCGGCACTCCATCCACAGCACGTCGTTGTCCGGGTCGACGGCGCCGAACTGCCGCCAGGTCACCACGTTGTAGAAGCCGAGCGCCACCTCGAGGATGTGGTCGTCCTGGAGGAGCTCCTGCTCGGTCACGTTGAAGAACGGCTCCCAGCTGTCGATCAGCAGCTCCGCGATGCGGGTCTGAGCCACCGACGGCCCCGAGTACTGCAACTCCATGTTGATCTTGCCGTCGGTGCAGTTCGCCGGGAAGTCGGCGCAGTATGCGTCCACCAGCGGTCCCGCCAGCTCCGGCATGTTCGACTCCTGCTTCACGTCGGGGTTGTGCCAGATCAGGTCGGGATGGAACATCGTGTCGGCCGGCGGGGACACGCCCTGGCGGATGAGGGCCACGTAGGCGTCCCGGTCGGTGGCGTGCGTGAGAGCCTTCCGGGCCCGGATGTCGTCGAAGGGCGCCATCTGCGTGTTCATCATCGCGAAGTCCTCGCTGGAGCGGACGTTCTCGATGGCCTGGACCCCCTCGGAGTCGCGCAGCGTCAATATGGCGTCGGAGTTGCTGGTCACCATGAGGTCGATGTCGCCGGCAGCCACCCGCTCGGCCGCGATGACCGTGTCGGTGATGGGATAGACCTCGATGCGGTCGAGATAGATATCGGTGATGTCGGCGGCCCAGTAGTCGGGGTTGCGCACCAGCACGGTCACCTCGTCCTGGGTGCGGCTCTCGATCATGAACGGGCCGGTGCCGATCGGGAACTGGTTCAGGCTCGGATCATCCGCGGCGGCGGCCAGCCACTCCGACGGGGCGATCATCCCGAGCTGGCTGGTTATGAACTGAGGGAAGAAGCCGAACTTGTCGAGGGGGTTGAACTGCACCGTCAGGTCGTCGATCCTGACGAGGGCCACAGACAGGTCCTCGGGGTAGTAGGGGCGCACCGCCAGCGAGACGATCGGATCGGCCAGCTGGGCATTGAAGGTGGCGATCACGTCGTCGGCGCCGAGCGGGGTGCCGTCGTGGAAGCGCACCCCTTCGCGCAGCTTCATCTGCCAGGACTGCCCGTCGTTGATCGGGGTGAACGACTCGGCCAGGTACGGGATCCACTGTCCCTGCGTGTTCCAGTAGGCCACCGGATCGAACACCGGGTAGGCCATAATGTAGGCCGACACCGCGAAGTTGTTGGCCGCCGGGTTCAGGCCGTCGCTCTCGGCTTCGACCGCGACCTTCAGCGTTCCGCCGAACTGGGGCTCAGGCTCGGCCGGGGCCTCGACCGCCACTTCCCCATCGTCTGGCGGTGTAGTCGTGGTGGTCGTATCCACGGGAGCGACCAGGGGCTCGTCGTCCGTCTCGGCAGACGCGGGCGCTTCGGCCGGCTCGTCCGGTGCAGCGGGCGCGGCCGTCTCGGTGGTCTCGACAACCTGGGACGGCTGCGCTTCGCCGCCGCCGTCTCCCCCGCCGCATGCTGCGGCGACCAAGGAGAACGCCAGCAGCGCCGCCAACCAGGACGCGCAACGCTTGTGAATCGGTCGAGCAGTCATTCCACTTGCCCTTCTGTGTAGAGCCGGCATGCCGGCGGCTATTCGAGACATCTTGCCAGACGGCGCCATGGCACCGCCAATGAGTCGAGGCTCCGGCTCACGGGTGCTGGCTGCTGACCGACACGACTTCGCCGGTCATGTAGCCGGCGAGGTCGCTGGCCAGGAACACCATCACGTTGGCCACCTCCCACGGCTCGGCCGGCCGGCCGAACGCCTCCTTGCGGGCCAGGTCGGCCAGCAACTGCTCGTCGGTGGTCTTGGCCAGGAACGGGTGCCAGGCCAGGCTGGGCGCTACGCAGTTGACCCTGATCCCGTGTTCGGCGGCCTCGAGCGCCGCGCAGCGGGTGAGGGCCATGACCCCCGCCTTGGCCGCGGCGTAGTGGGCCTGCTCGACCTGCGCCCGCCAGCCCGCCACCGAGGCGTTGTTGACGATGGCCCCACCGTCGTCCTGCGCGATCATGAGTCGCAGCGCGGCCCGGGTGCAGCGCATGGTGCCGTCGAGAGTCACGCCGAGCACAGACGACCACTGCTCGTCGGTCATGTCCACCAAGCGGACCGAGCCGCCGAGGCCCGCGTTGTTCATCATCACGTCGATGCCGCCCAGCAAGCCGACCGCCGTGTCCATCAGAGCCTGCACGTCGCTCTCGGCTGTCACGTCGCACCGGACGGCCTCGGGCCGCGAGCCGGTATCGGTCTCCAGGTGGTCGCGGGTGGCGGCCAGGCGCCGTTCGTGGGCATCGGAGATCAGGACGCGGGCGCCTTCGATGAGAGCTCTGCGGGCCGCGGCCGAGCCGATGCCCGCCCCGGCCGCGGCGGTGACGACGACCCGCTTGCCTGCGAGCAATCCTCGCCCGGGCGGCTCGGCGGGAGGTGCCGGCCACGGCCAGTCGCCCGGCTCCGCCACCACCACTCAGCCGCCGGCCATCTCGGCCATGCGCCGCTCCAGGTCGGCGATCACCCAGTTGGGCTCCTGCCCGACGGTCCGGGGAAGCTGCTCGGCGATCTCGCCCGGCGTCCACTGCTCACCGGCCGACCACATCGAGCGCAGCTCCTGGGGCTGGTTCCAGACCGAGATCCGCCGTCCCACGACGCTGTAGATCTGCGCGTTGACGTCCCGGCCGGCGTCGCTGAGCAGGTAGACCACCATGGGGGCCACCGCGGAAGGATCCCCGGTCTCCATCTCGAACGGAACGTTCTCGCTCATCCGGGTCCGGGCCACCGGCGCGACGCAGTTGGCGTTGATGGCGGGCCCGCCCCGTATCCGGATGGAGGCCGCGGTCATGGCCGCCGAGCGCGTGAGGCTCATGATGCCGCCCTTGGCCGCCGAGTAGTTGGTCTGGGCGGTGGAGGCAATGGCCGCACCGGAGGTGAACCCCACCAGCGAGCCGCCCGACGGCTGCTTGCGCATCCGGGCGAGCGCGGCGCGGTACACGTTGAAGTGACCCTTGAGATGGACCGCGACCACGTGATCCCACTCCTGCTCGCTCATGTTGAACAGCATCCGCTCCCGCAGCACGCCCGCGGCGCACACCACGCCGTCGATGCCGCCCCACTGGTCGCAGGCCGCCTCGACGATCTCGGCTCCCACGTCGAAGCGGGAAATATCGCCCGCCACCGCGACGGCCTCGCCGCCGCCGGCGCGTATCTCCTCCACCACCGCGTCGGCCACCTCGCTGGACGGCGACGATCCATCCAGCCCGACGCCGTAGTCGGCCACCACTACGTTCGCGCCCTCCGCCGCACAGGCCAGCGACACCTCCCGGCCGATGCCGCCCCCGCCGCCGGTGATCGCGATGCTCTTGCCGACGAGGTACCCGCTCACGCGCTTCGCTCTGCCTCTCAGCCCTCGGCGCCGTGCTCTTGGTCGCGCCGGCGCAGGGAGGCCAGGATGTCCACGCCGGTAGCGGCCTCGATCTGCTCGGTCATGGCCACCAGCGACGCCGGCAGTTGACTCATCAGTCCGGGGATGCCCCCTCGCGAGCCGCCGTCGCCGTTCCCGTCGCCGTTTCCGCCCCCGCCGCCGGCGTCCACCACCGCGACCCGGTCGATGCTCACGTTCTGCACGGTGGCGACGATCTTGTCGACCAGGTCCGGCAGCATGTTGAGCACGAGCACGTCGTGGCCGTCTGCGCCGGCCGCCTGGTACTGGTCGGTGAGCCGCTTGAACACCTCCACTTGGGCCTTGCCGTCCTCGACGATCGTGGCCGCCTCGGCCTGGGCCTGGAGCTGGCGGGCCTCGAGTTCGGCTCGTGCCGGCACCACCACATCGGCCTCCACCCTGCGCTTCTCCAATTCAATGCGCTCGGTCTCCAACTCCTGGCTGGCCACCGCTTTGGCCGTCTCCCCGGCCACGAGCGCCTCCTCCTCACGCGCCCTGGAGATGGCCTCTAGTTCTGCCGTTCGCACCCGCAGGGCGTTCTGCTCCTCGACGATCTTCTTGTCCGCCTCGATCTGGGCGACCTGCGCCGTCCGGCGGGCGGCCGCCTCGGCCTGTTCAGACTCCGCCGTGCGGTTGGCCTCGGCCACCCGGGCGTCCCGGATCACCTCCGCGGTGAGGCGCCGGCCCACCGACTCGAGGTAGTTCACATCGTCGGTGACGTTCTGGATCTTGAGCACGTCGAGTTCCAGCCCCAACGTCTTGATGTCGTCGTCGGCCTCGTCGATGAGCTGCTGGCTGAACTTGAGCCGGTCCTCGTTCACCTCCTCGGGGGACATGGTGGCCAGCACGCCCCGCAGATTGGCCTCCAGGGTCTCCTTGGCGATCTTGCCGATGTGCATGTGGTCGACGTGAAGGAAGCGCTCGGCGGCGTTCTCCAGCAGGCCCTCGCCGCTCGACACCTTCACGTTGGCGATGCCCTGCACATTGAGGGGGATGGCGCCCTTCGAGTAGGCGTTGGTGACCGACACCTCCAACGGGATGGTGTTGAGGTCCATCCAGGCCACCCTCTCGATGAGCGGGATCCGCAGCGTGCGGCCGCCTTTGAGGATCCGGTAGCCCACGGTCCGCCCGTCGGACAGGGCCCGCTTGCGGCCCGAGATGACAGCCACCCGGTTCGGCGGGCAGATCACGATCAGGGACCGCACGATGAGGATGACGAAGAACACGGCCAGCGCCAGAGCGATGCCGGCCACGATTGCTGAGGACATTGCGCCTTCCCTCCCGCGCGCCTCGCGCGCCTCGAAAGCCCACTGCCCGGCCGAGCGTACCAGCGCGTCCTCCGAGGCCGAGCGGGTAGGCGAGCGAAACCGGCCCATTCGGGCGATGCCCCTGGGCCCGAGCGGCCCTCAGGTCGCAGCGAACGAGAGCGGGAAACAGCCCGCTCCGACGCAGCGGGCCGACGCCTGCCCGCGCCGGTGCTAGTAGCCGGCGAAGGCTATTCCAGCTGCGGATCCAGGCGGGTGACGAGGGCCACGCCGCCCTCGATGCGCACCACGATGACCCGGGCGCCCGTCTCGATGGCCTCATCGTCGTGGAGAGGATCGATGGGCGCCGCCGTCATCTGGGTGCGGGCTCCGGCCACGCTGAGCACGATCCGGCCGCGCTGCTCGCTCGTCATGGGCAGCGAGACCCGGGCAATACTGCCCTCGATCTCGCGGTCGCTCACGTCGCTGGAGGCCTCGCTGCGACGCAGGTAGGCGAAGGCCGCGCTGTTGAGGGCGCCGGCCAGCACCCCGACCACGACAGCCAGCAGCAGTGTGACGACCGTGCCGGAACCCAGCCACTCCGAGACCAGCCCGGTGGCTCCGAAGAAGGTGGCAATGAAGGCGAGGCTGCTCAGCGGTATCAGCGAGAAGACGTCCGACAGCCCGTCCACCTCCGCGCCCGCCTCCATGTCGGCGTCGCCGCCGCCGAACACGAACCACAGCAGCACCGGCGCGCCCGCACACAGCATGAACGCGTACAGCCACGTCATCGGGTGACTCCCGTATCAGCCGGGTACGGGCCGAGCATCCGGGCGACCATGGGCCCAAGCTAGTATCAGCGCCGTACTGTCCGCACCGAGGTGACCCATGAGCTTCACTGACGCCTTTCTTGCAGTCCGCGACGAGGTGCGCAACTGGGGCCGCTGGGGCGACGATGACCGTCTCGGCACCCTCAACCTGATCACCGACGACGCGGTCGCGCATGCTGCCTCGCTGGTGCGCACCGGCCGGCGAGTCTCGTGCGCCCTCGACCTCAAGCACTCCGGCGGCGTCCAGATCGGACAGATGCACGGGCGGATCAACCCACTGCACGCCATGGTCAAGATCCACAGCCCCGATCTGGGCGACGCCGACGGCAAGGGCATGGCCCCCCACTTCTCCGACGACATCGTGACCATGCCCCTGCAGGCCGCCACCCACTGGGACGGCCTGTCCCACGTGAGCTACGACAACACCCTCTACAACGGGGTGCCGGTGTCGTCGATCAACCCCACCGGCGGTGCCACGGTTCTCGGGATCGAGAACATCCGCCACCTCACGGGACGGGGAGTGCTGCTCGACGTGTGCGCGGCCAAGGGGCTTGAGCGGCTTCCGAGCGATCACGAGGTCACTGGCGACGACCTCGACGAAGCGGCCGAGCACGGGCGGGTGACGATGCGATCAGGCGACATCGTGCTGCTGCGCACGGGACGGATCCAGGTGTTCCGCGAGATGGGTGCGCTGCCCTATGTCACCGGGCCCGACGCCGACGGGACCAGCCCGGGACCGGGCTTCGACGCGGTACGCTGGTTCTGGCGCAACGATGTGGCCGCAGTGGCCGACGACACCTACATCTTCGAGATATTCCCCGGACCCAGCTGGGACGACGCACTGGGCGTGCACTGCCTCCACGTGGTGGACATGGGCATGACCCAGGGCCAGAACTGGGACCTGGAGGCCCTGGCGGCCGCCTGCGCCGAGGAGGGTCGCTACGAGTTCCTCCTCCAGGCCAACCCGGAGCCCTTCGTGGGCGGCTGCGGCTCCCCCGTCAACCCCGTGGCCGTCCTGTGACCGCCGGCACTGTCTCCGCCGAGGCGATAGAGCTGTTCGAGACCCGCCTGCAGGAAGTCATCGACGGCACCTTCGAGGTTCCCTTCATAGCCTCCGCCGACGGGTAGCGTCGCCTGGCCGACCCCGAAGACAGTGTGGTCCGCTAGCGCGGCGTCGCCCATGGCCGGGCCCGGTGCGCCGCCATGCCGGGCAGTCAATATCCAAGCGTCGTAGATCCGTAGATCTAAGCGTCGTAGCTGGCCGGATCGATGCGACTGCGGCCGCGCTTGGTGCCCGAGCGACGGCGCTTGTCCTCCAGTCGGCGCCGTCGGGCCGCACCCGATGGACGGGTCGACCTCCGAGGCTTGGCGACGGCCAGCCCGTCACGCAACAGCGCCTCCAGCCGGTCGAGCGCGATGTCGCGGTTGCGGGCTTGCGACCGGGTGTCATCGACAACCGCTCGCAACCCGGCGCCGTAGCGGTCGACGAGGCGCTGCCGGATGTCGGAATCCATGTCGCCCGCTGTGGTCAGGTCGATCACCGCCTCGACCCGCGTGCTGGCGCGGTTGGCGTGCTGGCCGCCCGGCCCGCCCGAGGGATCGAAGCGCCAGCCGACCGCACTAACCGGCACGGTGCCTCCGGGAAACTCCAGCACCCGATCCATGCCATCAACCGTACAGTTGGCAAACTGGCGTTATCCCGCTGCGATCAAAGAGACAGTGGAGCAGACTCGTACCCCGACTGGCCCGTCGGTGGGACGGTCAACCGCAAGGATCCTGCGGTGTGCCGCCGTGGTCCTGGACGCATGTCAGTCATCGCGTTCGCTGGGCACGAACGCCAAGTGCTGGTCGCACCAGTCCACCAGCCGCCGCTCGGCCTCGGGCACCGCAGCGTCGTACCACGTGTCGGCCGTCGGCGACTTGTTCCCACCGAGCAGGATCACAGCAACGGCACTCCCCGCCGGACCTCGAACCGGCCGCACGTAGCCGTAGAGCACGCGAATGACGGGACTGCCGAACATCGCGCTGGGACCTGATCCCCGTGGTAGCGGTGGCCACCTCAACTGGTAGAGGTCGAAACGAGTGCCGGATAGCTGACTGCCATGCGGCATAGCGAGAGGCTCATCCGAGGCCGCCAGAGTGTCGATCAGTTCGGTGATCCCCTGACGGATCGCCGAACTCTGAGCGCCCAGGGAACTCGCGGCTGTCGGGGCCAAAGGCGACATCCATCCACTCGACGAACTGCGAGTGCCACCGGATATCGACCATAGGCTCGACGAGAACGGCGCGGCGGCGCTGTCAGCTCAGAGAGGCTGCCGGAGTGGGATCTGTCGCGGTCTCCCGATGCGACTGGAGCCACCCGACGAACTCTCCGAAGCCAAGCCGGAGCAACTCGTTGACGATGGGCTCCATCCGCGGTGCGTCGAGCAGCTTGTCGAGCCGCGCAACGACCTCGGTGAGGTGCCGAAGCCGGAGATCGTCGCTAGACGTCTCGGCATTGTGGAGCAGGTGTGCCATTAGCTGAGCTGTGGCCTCGGGATGCTCGATGAGGTGATCGGGTCGGGAATTGCCGTCCTGGGGCAAGTCGAGCCCCGCAAGTCTGCGGAGCAGGCGGGAGCCAGCGCACAAGCCTGCCTTCGACTGGAGCGCGAGGTCCGCGGCCTCCTGATAGGAGTGCCCCAGCAGGACGGACCACTCCGCCATGGCCGAGCCCTCCTCGGACGTGATCGCCACCGGAACGCTGGCCAGGCGATCCTCCCAGTAGCGACGCATCCACCTCGACCAGTGGGCATCGGCGGCGCCAGCCGACAGGCTCGACATCCGTAGCGTGATCTGGTGAATCCAAGCAACTCGGGCACCGATGTCTGCCGAGACGACAAGCCTCGGCAGCCATCCGTTTCCCAACGGGTCGATGGATGTGTCGATGCACACGCTCGCCGCTAGCCCGGCGTAGGAGGACCGAGCCTCCGGATACTGACGAGCGAGCCGATCCACCAAGGGCGTCATGGCGACAAAGTGATCCAACAGGCCAGCTTCGAGGAGTTCCTCGCTTGCCCGTCCCCTGGCCAGACAGCCCTCCCAGCAGCGAACGGCTCGACGATCATCAACGGAAGGATCGAGCATGGGCAGCACGATTCGCAGGCACCACGGCTCATCAAGCTGGAAGAGCAGGTGAAGCTGTGTGGCGACCATGGCTTGAGCGCAGTGCGAGGCTCTGGAGTCTCCCCCGAGGATCTCCTCCAGCCCCGCATGGGCCGCGTCCGGAAGTCCCGCCCACCCGTCGCCCGCGGCCCGCCTCTGCGCCAACACCACCTCCAGCCACAGGCTTGCGATCCTCCCCGCCCAATGGTTCTCGGCGCTAGCAAGCCAGCCGGAGTTGCTGAAGGTCGTGTAGTCATCACCCCAGCGCGCCAACCCCACCCTCCACACATCCAGCAGATGGCCCCCGATGCGGGTGCACTGCTCATCGGTGAGGGACGCAGTTGCTCGCGCGTGCGTCCAAGCGGCCAAGACTGTTTCCCCCAGGGCGCGCTCCCATTCCGGAGCGGCAGTCGGCTCACAGGCAAGAACCGCTAGCACGGCTGCTCCGTCTTCGGGGTGCTCGACGACCTCCGAGAACAGCGCGTCCAGCGCGTCGGTCCAGTCAATGCCGCGGCTAGCCCGTTCATCCTTCTCGTTGATTAGACCTGCGACCGCCGCTTCGGCGTCGGCTTGGATCCGGTCGTGGAGATCTTGCAACTCCAGAGGCTCCATCAAGTCTTCTGCCGGCAGCGCCTGCCAGGTCGGGAAGTCCGGATCCGTCAGCTGCCGCCAATCGGGATGGCTCGCCTGTAGTTCCGCGAACGCGCCGCAGGCCGATACGGCCCCGGGAGCATGCTCCGCAATCCAGCCCAGAAGGCAGTAGGCGTACAACTCGTCACCCCGGCGCGCCCCGCAGACCTGCTCGACCAGGGACTCGACAGTGTCGGACGATGCTTCTGGCAGGGTTGCCTTCAGCAGCCGCATCACTTCGGGCCGCACCAGACCGTCCATCAACAGGCCCGACCGGCTGAACCACAGGAGCTTCTCGTCAGCTGAGCGATCCTCTCGGTTGACCCATCCATGAACAGCGAGCCGCCTCAGAACCGCCCACTCATGCCCGCGCCATTCGCGTAGGTACGGGTCTGCGGCCTCGGGCGCGTCAGCAACCAAGATCTCGATCACATCTCGGGCCGCGTCGATCAGGAGGTCGACACCGCCATCGCGCCCTTCCTCTCCCCGGCTCTCGATTGCGGCTCGATTTCGGCCGTCGAGCCTCCACGCCGCGCCAGCCGGGTTGAGCGTCTTGGAGAGCAGGTAGAACCGCCGGAGATGCTGGTCAAGGGTCGGAGCCAGGTCCTGCGCCAAGCTCGCTCCGTTCGATTCGAGCCACTCGCTGGCAATGCTCTGAATCCACGACTCCTCAGTGCCGGCGACAACTTCCATGCGTCCCGGCTCGAAGCGGGCGACTGTCAGCCGGGGCTCAAGGATCCGATCGAGCAGCACGAGAGCGAAATCACGGTCCCGGGGCAGTTCGCATCCCTGCAGGAGCATCCCGAGCCAGTCGTTGCATCCCGGAGGCATCGTGTGTGCCAAGACAGGGATCCAGCGATTGACCGCCTCTGAGCGGGCCCGGCCGGAGAGCGACAGCGTCTGCACGAGCGAGAACCACAATTCGCGGTTGACCAGGCCGCCGTTGCTGGCCACGAGGCCCAGAGCCTCTGGCGCGTGGTCCGGCTCAACCGCATAGCGGCGGGCGAACCATGAGTTCAAGCTGTGCTCCGTTCTACCGAACGATGCCAGCGGGTCGAAGAGTGCCTTGAACTGCGTCCGGGAACTCATCCAGCGAAGCCACTCGGCGCCACGGGCATGGGTAGCGAACAGGCCGACCCTGTCAGAATGGGCGACAGCCGAATCGAGATACGACTCGTCCTGCGGTGACAGGGGCGGTGTGCCCGAGACGATGGCGCTGATACGCCGGTCGTGGTCCAGCATCCCCATCCGCGACTGGTCGGCCCACAGCCGGATCAGGACGGGAAGCTGCTCGTGGCTCCCGTAACCCACGGGCACGACGCCGTGCTGGTCCCAGCGCAGATCCTCGGGCTTGTCGGTGAGGGCGTACATCTTGGCGCCCGCGGACAGCGCCCCGACCAGGTACTGCATGAGCGTGTCGTTCAGCCCATAGCCAATGAACAGAATCGGGAGATCTCCGAACAGCTTCTCGAGGAAGCCCGTCGCCCAGCCATCCGACATGTAGGCCCTCCCGAAGTCCGCCCGCGTCACTACCGAGCGGTTCGGCTCCTGGCGGACCGAGCCGTGCAGATAGACGAGGCCGCGGAAGTCTTTGCCCGGAGGCAGGGCAGGCGCCTCGAACTCGTCCGTCCCCCCGGGCAGCAAGCCCGAGAGGTGACGGTCGTAGTTGGTGGTGACGACCCGGCACGCCGAATAGGCGCTCGCCAGGTCGATGATCGCCTCGTGAAGTTGATTGGGCTGCGAGTCGGCCGATCCGATCAAGTCTCGAACCCGCAGGTGGACATCTACGTTCCTGCTGTCGATCCGGCCAAGAAGCTCGTCGGGCTTGTCGAGGTCGGATTCGGTGTAGGGAACGCAGCTGTCGTCGGCGATCTGCTTCGCCAGGGCGCGGAAGGTGGGGAGGTTGGAGGGCTTAGGCACCGACGCGCCCGCGCCGACGAACAGCACCAGCCTTCCGTCCGTGTGGGCGGAGACCAAGTCGTCGGGCAGGTCGACGTCGCCGAACCTCATGGTGTCAGGCTACCAGTCGACTGAGACACATCTTCAATGATATTCAGTCAATGTTGATGTTGGACACTGCGCTGTGACCGGCCGAGACTGCCAGTGACACGGCAGCTACCATCCGACCATGGCTGCCATCGCTGACGACGAAGTGGCGGGGCCGGAGGTTGCGGTCGTGGGCAGCGCCAACCTCGACCAGGTGGTGGAGGTGGAGACCGTCCCGGTTGCGGGCGAGACCGTCATGGGCGGCGACCTGCGGCTCATTCCCGGTGGCAAGGGCGCCAATCAGGCTGTCGCCGCGGCCCGCCTCGGCCGGCAGGTCGCCATGGTCGGGCGGGTCGGCGAGGACGACGCGGGCACGATGCTGCGCTCAGCGATGGACTCGGCCGGCGTCGACACGAAATGCCTGCTGGCCACCGAAGGCACTCCGAGCGGCACGGCCCTGATCGCGGTCGGTGCCGACGGCGACAACGCCATCGTGGTGAGCCCCGGAGCCAACGGCCGCCTCAGCGCCGCCGACGTGGAGGGCGCGGCCGACGTTCTCGCGGCTGCGGAGGCAGTGCTGCTCCAGTTGGAGGTGCCTCTCGAGGCGGTCGCGGCGGCCGTCCGGTGTGCCCGGGGAACGGTCGTGCTCAACCCCGCGCCCGCACCGGCCGCCCTGCTCCCGTCCGATCTTCTCGACGGGGTGGACGTGGTCGTGCCCAACCAGACCGAACTGGCCACGATGGCCGGCCACGCCGGACTCTCCCCCATCGGCGGCGTGGACCCCGAGACTGCGGTGGCCCTGGCCCGAGGGCTGCCGGCCGCGGCTGCGGTAGTGACCCTGGGAGCGGCCGGCGCGATGGTCGTCACGCCCACCGACGCCAGCCACGTGCCCGCGCCGACCGTGCTGCCGGTCGACACGACCGCAGCCGGAGACGCCTTCTGCGGAGCGCTGGCCGATGCCCTGGTCGGAGGCGCTGACCTGGTGGAGGCCACGAAGTGGGCGGTGAGAGTGGGCGCGGCCACCACCCTGCGCCACGGCGCCCAGCCATCCCTGCCGACCCGAGCCGACATCGAGTACCTGTTGGGCAGCTAGGCCCAGCGCCCACCCGCTCGGCCTCTAGGCTCGTGGAATGACCACCGACGACGCACCGGCCCGGCCCCGGATCGTGCTGGACTGCGACCCCGGCCTCGACGACGCGATCGCCATCCTTACCGCGGCCTACCACGGCGAACTGGTCGGCATCACCACCGTCAACGGAAACGTCGGCATCGAGCACACGACCCACAACGCCCTGATCACCGCTCAGGTGGCGGACCTGGACGCTGAAGTGCACCGGGGCGCGGCTCGCCCGCTGATCGCGCCCACCATGGACGCGGCTCGCATCCACGGAGCCACCGGCCTCGGTGACGTCGCTCTGCCCGAGCTGACCCGCTCCGTCGCTTCCAACGATGCCGTGGCCTTCCTGTGCGACACGGCCCGCTCCGTCGACGATCTCCATCTGGTAGCGGTGGGTCCCCTGACGAACGTGGCTCTCGCCCTGCGACGCGACCCCGATCTGCGCAGCCGCCTAGCAGGCCTCACGATCATGGGTGGGGGCGCTCACGCAGGAAACGTCACTCCGGTCGCCGAGTTCAATGTCTGGGCCGACCCCGAGGCCGCGGCGATCGTGTTCCGGGAGGCGGCCCCGCTGACGATGGTAGGTCTGGACGTGACCCACAAGGTCCTGCTGGGCGGCAGCGAAGCATCCCGGATGCGCTCAGCCGGCACGCCAGCATCCCGCTTCGCCGCGGGCCTTCTGGAGTACGCCTACGACCGCTGCCGCGAGTTCGGGCTGGAAGCGGCCCCGGTGCATGACGCCACCGCCATCATCGCGGTCACGCACCCCCACCTGTTCCAGCGGTCGAGCCACCCGGTCGCGGTGGAGTTGCACGGCGAGCACACCCGGGGTATGACCGTCACCGACGTGCGCCCCCCGGCCGCCATTGCCGCCGCGCCCGCCCCAACCGCCCACGATGTCGTCTGGGACGCCGACGCGCAGGCCGTCATCGACCTGATCGTGGAGGCGGTGATCAACGCCTAGCGGACCGCCCGAATTTGGGGCCGATAGTGGGCCTCCAGGGCACAATACGTCGCCAATTTCCGCGGGCACCGGGTAGTTCGGCGAATTTGGGGCCGATAGTGGGCCTCCAGGGCACAATATGTCATCAATTTGCGCGGCAACGGGTGGGCCGCCGGATTCTCGGGGCCGGGTCTAACCGGGTCGGTGGACCTCGGCCAGCCAGTGGTCCTCGATCTCGATGGGGCAGAGCGCCCAGCACGCCGATAGCAGCCAGCGCAACACCGCGTCGTGCGACGCTCCCGAGGCGGGGTGCACGACGATCCCGTTCTTGGCGTGATCCTGCACCTTGCGCCAGCCCGTCGGCAGCGGCGCCCCGGCGTCCCGGAGCCGGTCGAGCGCCTTGGGTCCCGCACCGTGCTCGACCCCGACTGTCGGCACCAACGAGTTGCGGTCCCGGTGTGGCGGAGTCCAGGTCGCCATCGGCGCCGCCGGCCCTCGACCGGAGAACCAGCGGCCCAGCGGCGAGGGTGTCGGCAGCGCGTCGATCTGGTCGTCCCGCAGCCCGGGACCGATGTTGATCCAGCCCAAGCCGTCGCCCCGATCCGCCAGGGTCTGCATGGCCCGCACCACCGCTGACGTGTCAGACGACTCGAAAGCCACCGTCTCGCTACTGAACGAGCCCACGACTCCGAACCGTACTGCCCGCGCAGGCAGCGACGGAGGTGGGAGGCGGGCAGCGCCAGGCCGGGGGGTGGCGACGAGTCAGATGACCGACGAATAGGGCGAAGCCCGTGTCGGTCATCTCGACTCGGCGACAGGACCCGCCGGCCGGGGGGTGGGATGAGTATCGTCAAGGCATGGCCGACCGCCAATGGGGCTTCCGTACCAAGGCACTGCACGCGGGCAGCCAGCCCGATCCCACCACCGGCGCACGAGCCGTGCCCATCTACCAGTCCACCAGCTTCGTGTTCGAGAACACCGCGGATGCCGCCGACCTGTTCGCCCTGCAGAAGTACGGCACCATCTACACCCGGATCTCCAACCCGACCAACGCGGCCTTCGAGGAGCGCATGGCCAGCCTCGAGGGAGGCATCGGGGCAGTAGCCACCGCCAGCGGCCAGGCCGCCGAGTTCCTCACCGTCACCGCGCTGGCAGCTGCCGGCGAGCACATCGTGGCCGCGGCCGGGCTCTACGGGGGCACCTACACCCTGTTCGACGTGACGCTGCGGCGGCTCGGCATCGACACGACGTTCGTGGACGGGACCGACCCCGACGCCTTCGCCGCAGCCGTTCGTGATGACACGAAGCTGCTCTACACCGAGATCATCGCCAATCCCTCAGGCGCGGTTGCCGATCTCGCCGCCCTAGCGGACGTCGCCCAAGCCCACAAGCTGCCGCTGGTGGTGGACTCCACTTTCGCCACGCCGTACCTGTGCCGCCCGCTGGATCACAAGGTCGACATCGTCCTGCACTCGGCCACCAAGTTCCTGGGCGGGCACGGAACCTCTATCGGCGGCGTGATCGTCGAGGCGGGACGCTTCGACTGGGACTCGGGCCGGTTCCCCCACATGGTCGAGCGGATTCCCAGCTACAACGAGCTGCGCTGGTGGGACAACTTCGGCGAGTACGCCTTCTGCACGAAGGTGAGGGCGGAGCAGTTGCGCGACGTAGGCGCCTGCCTGTCGCCGTTCAACGCCTTCCTGCTGCTTCAGGGGATCGAGACGCTGCCGCTGCGCATGGAGGCCCACGTCGCCAACGCCCGGGCCGTGGCCGAGTGGCTCGACGCCGACGACCGGGTGGCATGGGTGCTCTGGGCGGGATTGCCCGACCACCCTCAGCACGACTTGGCCCGCCGCTACCTGCCCTCCGGTCCGGGCGCCATCTTCACCTTCGGTGTGGTGGGCGGGCGAGCCGCCGGGGCCCGCTTCATCGAGTCGCTGCAGATGGTGTCGCACCTGGCCAACGTGGGCGACGCCAAGACCCTTGTCATCCACCCCGCCTCCACCACCCATCAGCAGCTCTCCGACGCCGAGCTGGAAGCCGGGGGCGTGTCGCCCGACATGGTGCGCATATCGGTCGGCTTGGAGGATGTCGAGGACATAATCTGGGACCTGGATCAGGCCCTGACCGCGGCGACAAAAGACCCCGATGGCTGAGCGAACGACGCCGACGCCGAATTGGCAGCCCAGGACGCCCATTCAGGCACTGACCGCTGCCAATTGCCAAGAGCACGCCCACGACCTGCCGAATTGGCAGCCCAGGACGCCCATTCGGGCACTGACCGCTGCCAATTCCCGGAGGACCGATGGCTGAGCATCCGCCTGTGGAGGGCTGGACGCCGCCGACCGCGCTCGAGCGCCAGCGCATCCTGAACCGGTCGCGCTCGGTGGCGGTCGTCGGCGCCTCCGCCAACCTGGCCCGGGCCAGCTACTTCGTTCTCACCTACCTGCTGTCGTCGTCCACCGACTTCGACGTCTACCCCGTCAATCCGCGGGCGGCCGGCGACGAGATCCTCGGTCGCCGGGTCTACGCCTCGCTGGAGGACCTCCCGGCCACGCCCGACATCGTCGACGTGTTCCGCCGGGCCGAGGACCTGCCCGCCGTGGCCGACGAGACCATCGCGGTGGGCGCACCGGTCTACTGGGCTCAACTCGGACTGTGGAGCCCCGAGGCCGCGATGCGCTGCGTCGCGTCCGGACTCGACGTGGTGATGGACCGGTGCCTCAAGATCGAGCACGCCCGCTTCCACGGCGGTCTGCACCTGTCCGGATTCGACACCGGAGTCATCTCCTCGCGCCGCAGCCCCTAGACGCCGCCACGAGTCCGTTGGATGCGCGACCGCCTCGATGCCGCGGCCCCCGGCTGCTTCACCGTCGGCGTGCTGCTGCACATGGGACCGCACGAAGTCACCGTGGGCGACCGGCTGCGCATGTGGCCCCTGTCGTCGCTGTGGACGCCCTAGAAGCTTCCGACCGCCTCCGCCACTCCCACACAAGACCAGTAGCCGCCTCGCGGATGTCGCTCCCGGCAGCGTCTTCGCTCCTACATCGATTCTCAGGCGGCGGCTGGCGTCACCCGAGGCTGTGCGGCCGCGCCGGCGCGCTACTGCCCCGACCGAGCCGTCATTAGAGCCAAGACGCAGCGTCCACACCCTGATGGGACTTGATCAGACACCATCAGGTCCTCACCTCGGGGACCCGTGGCGCAATGGGTGACGCGAATCCTGTTCGTCACGCTGTGGGGGCGGCATCGGCCTCAGGGTGCCGGGCGGCGAGGATCCGGCACCGGCGTCATCTCCGGCATGGTCGTCCGTTCGGGGGACATTCTGTCTTGTAGAATATAGACATTATGGATGGCAATCATTGGGCAACTTGTATTGTAGAGTGAGAATGCCGGTAGCTTGGAGTCATGGTCTTCTACGGGCCGCGCATCGTTGACGCTCGGATCGAGAAGCTGTTCGGGGAGCTGCCCGCGATCAGCCTCGAAGGGGCTCGCGGCGTGGGCAAGACCACCACCGCGCGGCAGCGGGCGGCCACGTTCCTCGCGCTCGACGACGCGCCGGTACTGGAGGTGCTCCAGGCCGACCCTCGCCTGGTGGCGACGTACCCGCCGCCGGTGGTCATAGACGAGTGGCAGCGCCTGCCAGCCGTCTTCGACGCGGTGAGGCGGGCAGTGGACGAGGACCGCTCGGCGGGCCGGTTCCTCATCTGCGGATCAGCCTCGCCCAAGCGGCCCCCGACCCACACCGGCGCCGGCCGGATCGTCACCCTGCGCATGCGGCCGCTGAGCCTGTGCGAGCGCTGGGATGCGCCCGTGTTCAGCGAGCCCACCGTCAGCCTGTCCGATCTGCTCACCGGCACCCGGCCCCCCATCGGCGGACGCACCGAGGCTCGGCTCGCCGACTATGCGGCAGAGATCACCGCCAGCGGCTTTCCGGGCCTTCGGGGACTCTCCGCCCAGGCGTGCTCGGAGGCGCTCCACGGCTACATCGACAGGATCATCGACCGCGACTTCCCCGAAGCGGGCCACGACCTGCGCAACCCGAGCGCGCTGCGACGGTGGCTCACCGCGTACGCCGCCGCCACCGCCACAACCGCCTCCTACGAGCGCATCCGCGACGCCGCCACCGGCGGGCACGGCGACAAGCCCAGCCGCTCCGCCACCGCCCCCTACATCGACACCCTCGAACGCCTGCACATACTCGAGCCGCTGCCCGGCTGGAGCCCGACTCACAACCCGCTGGCCAAGCTCACCAGCGGGCCCAAGCACCATCTCGTCGACCCCGCCCTCGCGGTCGCCCTGCTCGGCATCGACACGGCGGCGCTGCTGCGAGGCGAGCAGCCCACCCGGCCCGCGGGCGCCGGCCGGGCGCTGCTCGGCGGCCTGTTCGAGTCGCTGGTCGCGCTCAACCTGCGAACCTACGCCCAAGCGGCGCGCGCCTCAGTGCACCACATGCGCAAGCGAGCCGGCGAGCGCGAGATCGACTTCATCGTCAGCTCACGCGACGGGCGGGCGCTCGCGCTGGAGGCCAAGCTCTCGGGGTCGGTGTCAGACCGCGACGTCGGGCACCTCCATTGGCTGCGGCGCGAACTGGGCGACGACATGCTCGACGCCGCGGTCGTCACCACCGGCCCGCAGGCCTACCGACGCCGCGACGGCATCGCCGTCATCCCCGCCGCCCTGCTGGGCCCCTGACCCCAGCGCCGCAAGCCTCGCCGCTCAGGCCCTCTACCCCGACGTCGCTGCTACCCACACCCACCGTGACGACATCCACGCCCTCGCCGCCCAGGGCATCTTCGACGGCACCTACTGCGGGGACAACCTCTTCTGCCCCGACGACCCCATGGACCGCAAGGCAATGGCGGTCTGGGTAGTGCGAGTCCGACGAGATCCAGAAGGTGCCCGCCCTCCTCGACGAGGTGCACTGGCTGATCGAGAACCGCGGGCTGAGCTTCGCTCTCTGCGGGTCGAGCGCCCGCAGGGTGCGCCGCGGCGCCGCCAACCTGCTGGGCGGGCGCGCCCTCCGCTCCGAGCTGCGAGGCCTCACCTCCGCGGAGATCGGAGAGGACTTCGACCTCGACCGGGCCCTCAACGGCGGCTACCTGCCCAGGATTTACCAGTCGAGCAGGCCCCGGCGCATGCTCGACGCCTACATCGCCGACTACCTGCGAGAGGAGATCGCCGCCGAGGGCTTCGTGCGGAACCTGCCGGCCTTCTCGTACTTCCTCGACGCCGCCGCCCTGAGCGACGGAGACCCCGTCAACTTCTCGACCATCGCCCGCGACTGCGGGGTCTCGGCCCCCACGGCCAAGGCGTACTTCGGCATCCTCACCGACACGCTCCTCGCCCGCTGGCTGCCGCGCTGGCAACGCAGAGCGAAGCGCCGCCTCGCCGGGGCCTCCAAGCTGTACTTCGAGGACGTCGGCGTGGTCAACCGCCTGGCGCGCCGGGGCGAGCTCGAACGCGGCACCGACCGCTACGGCAAGGCGTTCGAGAACTGGGTCTTCCACGAGCTGTCGGCCTTCGTCTCCTACCGGGGCCTCGACGAGCAGCTGAGCTACTGGCGGCTTCCCAGCAGGATCGAGGTGGACTTCATAGTGGGCGACATGCGGCTCGCGATCGAGGCGAAGGCGAGCGCCAGGATCACAAGCGACCATCTCAAGGGCCTCCGCACACTGGCGCAGGAGCACCCCGGCCTGGACCGGCGGATCGTGGTCTGCCTCGAGCCCCGCCCCCGGCGCACCGGCGACGGCATCGACATCATAGGGGCCACCGACTTCGCCCGGCGCCTCTGGCAGGGAGACCTCGCCTAGAAGCCCTCGTCACCGGCTGCCAGCAACACTCACAGCCTCCGCAAACTCGGCATTCCCTTTGCGCATCCGCCTGAGCGATTACACACGACACTTACTAACATCATAGGATGAAGCCGGAGATTGCATCGAGCGCTCGCCGGCATGGCATCGACGAACAGGACATCCTGCATGCCTACCGCAACGCATTCCGTGCCTTCCAGCAGGACGAGGCTGTGATGTGCATCGGAGCCGACCGGAGCGGGCGCATGCTGGAGGTGCTGGTCGTGACTCATCGCGGACGGCGTAGGATCGTTCATGCCATGCCTGCGCGCGCGAAGTACTTGAGGTGACGGGGATGACGCGACTCACCAGACAGATGCTCGACGACGACGAGGCGCTCGCGGACTGGTGCGAGGCCGGCGGACCGCCGCCGGAGAACGAGATACCGGTAGCCGACTACTTCCTGCGGTGCGCCGTCGAGGACGGCGAGAGCGAACAGCACATCGCCGAACGCGTCGCGGCCGCACTCTCAAGCGGAACGTCATGGCAGCGAGTCGCCGAGATCCTCGAGATGTCGATCGGCGAAGCCGAACGGCGCTTCGCTCAGCTCCGGGCCAGTGCACCGCAGGGGCGGCCATAGTTCGCGAACTGGCAGCTCCGAGCGGGACTCCATCCACACCGTCCGCACCAGCAAGCAGTCATCGAGGTAGGCGGGATACTGGTCACGGTGTCGCGGGCCATGGCGATCCCCTGGGAGCGGATGGCCCGGTGGAGCTTCTCGACGCTGAACCGCGACCCGGCGGGGATCTGCGCCCAGTCTCACCGGCCGTGGCGTCAGCGCAGCAGGGTGGGGTCGTCGCGGGCTGCGGTCTGGGCGCGCTTGCGCAGGGCGTGGTGGCGGAACTGGACCCGGGCCTTGGCGGTGGGGCTGACAGCGCCGGCCGCGATGAGGCGGGCACGGTAGGTGCGGGCGTACTGCTGCGAGCGGTCGAGGCGCGCCGCGATGTCGGCCAACGACGAGTCGAGGTCGTCGTCGAGCATGGCGACCAGGAAGCGCTTGTCCATCGGGGACAGGCGGTTCCAGATCGGTCCTGCGACCTGATCGATCATGGCGTGCTCGGCTTCGACCACGGCCGCACGGACATCGTTCCGGCTGATCGGGGCGTCGGGGTCTCGGCGCATCTGCCAGGCGTGGAATCCCACGAGCTGGATCATGTAGGGATAGCCCAGAGTGGCGGCGACCGCCTCAGCGAGGGCGTCGTCGTCGATGGCGCCGCCGGTGTCGATGATGGGCTGTTGCAGCGCCCTGAGCGTATCCTCGGCGCCGAGCGGACCGAGCGGGGCCCGGGCGCAGCGCTGCAGGAACGTCATGTTGGGATCGCCCAGATGGGTGTGCTCGATCAGCGGCAGTGCAGCCGCGGCGAACGCCACCGGCCTCGTCCTCACAAGTCGCTTCGTTCTTATTTGTTTATGCGTTTCTATTTGTCACTGTGCTTCTATGCGCAGCGGTCGGTCCGGCAACGCCCGTCGAACTCGCTCGGGCGCTCGGCAAGGATGCGCTGCGGGTCGAGCGATTCGACCGGACCGCCCAGGGCGCCCGGCACATGATGGTCACGGTGCTGATCCACGACTCAAGGCGCGAGGATCCATTCGTAGGCGGGCTGGGCTTCGACGTCGGCGGGCCACTGGGCGGGCAGGCCGCGGCGGGTCCGGGTCAGCAGGCGCTTGGTGGCCGACGGGAACATGCGGCCCGCCTCGGTTAGGGCCCGGAGTTCCCGGGCCGCGGTCTTGGCGCCGGACGCGTCATCGCAGACCTGGACCAGCTCGGCCGAGCCGTCCTCGCCACGGGCCAGGAAGTCCACCTCGTGGCCCTCGCGGGTGCGCACATAGGTCGCCTCGCAGCAGCGCCGTTCCAACTCGATGAGCACGGCGGTCTCCAGCGCGTGGCCTCTGTTGGCCTCGCCGTGGCGGTCGAATGCGGCTATCAGCCCGGTGTCGATGGGATAGGCCTTGCGGGGGTTCACCATCCTCTGGCGCTCCGAGCGGGACTCCATCCACACCGTGCGCACCAGGAAGCAGTCCTCGAGGTGGGCGAGATGCTGTGGACGGTGTCGCGGGCCATGGCGATCCCCTGGGACCGGATGGCCCGGTGGAACTTCTCGACGCTGAACCGCGACCCCGCGTTGGCGAGGAGACGCCTCGACAACCAGCGCAGGCCGGCCACATTGCTGACCTGGTGACGGTCGATCACGTCGCGGAACACGGCCACATCGACGTAGTCGCGCAGCAGACGCCCTCGCAGCGAGTCGTCCAGCCCCTGAGCCTCGGGGAAGCCGCCGCACCACAGCCAGCGGCCGAACGACGCCTCGCCTCCAAGGCGCTTCGTGGGACTCGAAGGCGACAAGCGCACCGGAGGCGGAGAGATCGGATCAGGCAGTCTCGCGGCCGTGGGCTACTGCCGCAGCGGCAGGCGCCGGTACTGGACGCAGGCATCTTCTAGTGACGGTGGCAGCGGTGTGCTCTGACGGTCCAGTCGGCATCTCTCGGACAGCTCATCAACGTGGCGCTGGCAGTGCCTGACTCGGGGCAGGCGCGGATAGTCGCGTCGAATTTCGTCGACGTCCTCTCCGTCGAGGAAGGCGAACCACGTCTCGATGCTCCATGTCGGCACACAGATCAGCACATTCTCACTGTGGTCTACGGCTGCGATCCCCCGAGCCGTGCAGGCGTCATCGAGCGAGGCGCGGCGAGCAGCAACACCCTGGTCGTCGCCGTCGATCATCACGATCAGCCATACGCGCTCCCCGCGCTTGGCGCGGACGGCCTCAAGTTCGATCGGAAACCGCTCGCGGACGAACTGCTCAGCCGATCCCCGGCCATGAGGGGAGATTACGGGGCGGATGTTGCGCACGTTCCATCCGTCTCTCAACAGGAACTGCTTCACGAATGTCTCGTGCTGGCGGTCCTCGTAGAGCAGCACGATGCGGACACTGCGGCTCACCGCTCCCAGCCTCGCGCCATCAGTTCGGACAGCTTGAGGCCGCAATCGGGCAAGTCGGGCGATCTGAGCGGAGCCACGGTCACCGCCGATGCCTCTCGGCGTAGCAGCAGCCCGCTGTCAGGTCCCAGGTAGTCGATCAATTCTGGATGGTGCGAGCACAAGACGGCTTGTGAGGACGTTTCCTCACACAGTGCGACCAAGGCGAGGAGCCAGGGCTGCAGCTCAGCGAGCGCCACAAAGTTGTCGGGCTCGTCAAGGAACAGCACGGCTCCACGCTCCTCGTCGCGTAGATGCAGCAGCGCGTACAGGACGACGAGCGCCCGCTGCCCGTCGGACAACTCGTCGAAACGGAGCTTGAACCGCCTCGCAGCGCCGTCCAGCGCGGCCCCCTCGGCGCGGAAGTCCAGCATCAGAGCGCGCTGATCGAGGCCGGCCTGCTGGAGATGCACGTTGTCGAACCCATCGACGACGGGTCGCAACGCCTCCACATGGGACCGGACCGAGCCAGGATTCTCCTGGACCGCGTGGCGGTACCAGTCCACGAAGTTCTCCGCGTGACGGCCGAGGTACTTGGCTTCGCGTTCGGACTCAGCGCCGAGCAGCGCCGGCCTGATCGAGCACACCACCGTCGATTGCACCAGTTCCATGAAGGTCGTCAGCCGAGCATTGGCGGGCTGAGGCGCAACACGGGCAAGTGCCGATTCGCTCCAGTCGGCCCGGTAGGCCGGACCCTCGGAGCCGTCGTCGCGGTAGAGCCTCACCTCGCCCAGGTCGCAGCGGAACAGTGTGTCGCCATGCGACACCAGGCTCTCCTCGACCACGCGCGACTGCCGCTCGTCGAGTGTGTGCTCAACCTTGAGACGGTAGCGGTACCTCTCGCCGCAGGCGCTCACGTCCATCTCGAACAACTGCTCGCGACCCGGCTGCCAGCGCGTCAGGGTGGAGGGATGAAACGCGATCCGGTCGTTGACCTTCGCCTCACCGGCGAGCAGCCTCCGGAGTCCGAAGACCACATCGAGAACGGCCGTCTTGCCGGAGCCGTTCGAGCCCACGAGCAATGAAGTCTCGCTCAAATGCAGATCGAAGTCGACGAGGCACTTGTAGTTGTCGACGTGGATCCGCTCGTACACGCGATCAGCGTACCGCTGGCCTCCTGAGTCAACCGCGCGCGGCGTCCACACCCTAATGGAATCCGATCAGACGCCATTCGGTCCTCACCTCGGGGACCCGTGGCGCAATGGGTGACGCGAGTCCTGTGGGTCACGCTGTGGGGACGGCATCGGCCTCAGGGTGCCCGGCGCATGATGGTCACGGTGCTGATCCACGACTCAAGGCGCGAGGATCCATTCGTAGGCGGGCTGGGCTTCGGCGTCTGCGGGCCACTGGGCGGGCAGGCCGCGGCGGGTCCGGGTCAGCAGGCGCTTGGTGGCCGACGGGAGCATGCGGCCCGCCCCGGCCAGGGCCCGAAGCTCCCGGGCCGCAGTCTTGGCGCCGGACGCGTCGTCGCAGACCTGGACCAACTCGGCCGAGCCGTCCTCGGCACGGGCCAGGAAGTCCACCTCATGGCCCTCGGGGGTCCGCACATAGGTCGCCTCGCTGCGGCGGCGCTAGAGCTCCACCAGCACGGCGGCTTCCAGCGCGTGGCCTCTGTTGGCCTCGCCGTGGCGGTCGAACACGGCTATCAGCCCGGTGTCGATGGGATAGGCCTTGCGGGGATTCACCATCCTTCGGCGCTCCGAGCGGGACTCCATCCACACCGTCCGCACCAGGAAGCAGTCCTCGAGGAGGGCGAGATACTGCTGGACGGTGTCGCGGGTCATGGCGATCCCCTGGGACCGGATGGCCCGGTGGAGCTTCTCGACGCTGAACAGCGACCCGGCGGGGATCTGCGTCCAGTCTCACAGGCCGGTGGCGTCAGCGCAGCAGGGTGGGGTCGTCGCGGGCTGCGGTTCGGGCGCGCTTGCGGAGGGCATGGTGGCGGAACTGGACCCGAGCCTTCGAGGTCGGGCTGATGGCGCCAGCCGCGGTGAGGCGGGCGCGGTAGGTGCGGGCGTACTGCATCGACCGGTCGATGCGGGCCGCGATGTCGGCCAGGGACGAGTCGGGGTCGTCGGCGAGCATGGCGACCAGGAACCTCTTGTCCATCGGCGACAGCCGGTTCCAGATGGGTCCGGCGACCTGGTCCACCATGGCGTGCTCCGCCTCGACCGCAGCCGCGCGCACGTCGGTGAGGCTGATCGGGGCGTCGGGGTCCTCCCTGATCTGCCATGCGTGGAACCCCACCAACTGGATCATGTAGGGGTAGCCCAGGGTCGCAGCCGCCGCCTCGGCCAGGGCGTCGTCGTCGATGGCGCTGCCGCTGTCGATGATCGGCTGCCGCAGCGCCCGAAGGGTCTCGTCACCGTCGAGCGGGCCGAGCCGGGCCCGGGCGCATCGCTGAAGGAACGTCATGTTCGGGTCGCCGAGGTGGGTGTGCTCGATGAGCGGCAGCGCGGCCGCCGCGAACGCCAGCGGCCTCAGGCGGCGCCTGGTGACGATCTGCACGGCTGAGGCCACGTCGCGCACATCGTCCCGGTCGACGTCGTGCAGCTCGTCCACAGTCAGCAGCAGCCCGGTGCCCCTGGCCTCCAGCAGGTCGCCGAGTTCCTCCAGCACCGACAGCAGTCCCGGCTCGGGCCCGGTCACCGGCGCGGGCTGCTCCAACGAGACCCCGACGCCCAGGGCGCTCACCGACGCCACGCGGGCGCCGCGGCGCACGCTGCGCAGGCGATCCGTGCAGCGGCGAGCCTCGCCAGCGATGCGAGCGGTCACCGGCTCCGATGAAGCCGCCGCGGTCACCGTCATCCAGCCCCGGTCGGCCGCCCTCGCCTCCAGCACGTTCAGCAAGGCGGTCTTTCCGGCACCGCGGTCGCCGGTGATGAGCAGGGTGTAGTCGGGATGGGCCGGCCCGCTGTCGAGGGCGTCGGCGAATCTCGCCGTCACGTCGTCGCGCCCCGCCAGCAGCGGGGGCGTGGTCCCGAACGTGGGCGAGAACGGGTTCTTGGCCCGGGGTACAGACATGACGGCAACGCTACCCCATCCCCACCGGTCGCTTCGCTTTTATTTGTTTATGCGTTTTTGTTTGTCGCTATGTTCCTATGCGCACCGGTCGGCCCGGTGACGCCCGACTTGACGCCCGTCGAACTCGCCCAGGCGCTCGGCAAGGACGCTTCTTGGCGACCGGGTTGCGGCGCGGCTGTTTCGGCCGCGGCCGCTCAGAGGCCGGGACCGTTCGTCACCTTGTGGAGGCGTCGAAGGAACCCCGATGCGATTTGCTCAATCCTCACAGTCCATGCAACGGATACCAGATGGTGTGCGTGGTCGCCGTCGCGGTGGCCCCGGGCGCGGCGCCCGCTAGTAGCGGATCTTCGAGCGCTCGAGGCAGTGGTTGAGGGGGTCCACCTTCACGCCGGCCACCTGCATCGCCGTCGTGCCCAGCAGCGGGTCGGCGTCGTCGACGCCGAAGAACACCGCGGAGGGAGAGTCCTTGCCCACGAAGCTGAGGATGGCCATCCCGAGGTCGAGTCTGGTGGAGCTGCCATCGGCCAACTCGACGAGCCGGCTCGACACCGGCGCTATCCCGATCTCCTCGAGCCGGCTGCGGGGGACGACGCTGGTGGTCGTCCCCGTGTCGGCGAGGAACCTGCCCTCCCAGGCCCGCTCGGGCGCCGCCGGATTGCTGACCGTCACGGTCACATAGGTCTCGCCCACGACATGAACCTCCCTCCTGCCGCCCTGCCAGCGCCGTGCTTCAGCATGCGCCAGTCCCGGCCGCCTCCAGCACGACATGAACCTCCCTCCTGCCGCCCTGCCAGCGCTCCCTGTCTTCAGTTATAGCGCCATATCATGATAAACCAATCAATCCTGCTGGCACCGAGCCGGCGGACGCCCCCGCAGCGAGTCGTCCAGCCCCTGCCTCGGGGAAGCCGCCGGACACCAGCCAGACAGCATGTGCGCGTTCATCTGCCAGGCTCACAACGGAGGAAGATACGCAGGGGACGACCGCGGGGGAACGAGGCGACTAGTCGCTAAAACTTCTATAAAACACTCTTGTTGATAGTATAGTTTCGATATGAGTTCAGCGAGGGTTTTGAGTCCGGTGACGGTGGAGGCTGCCCGGCTGCTGGGCGACCGGGTGGCCGCCGCCCGGCGGGAGCGGCGGTGGACGCTGGCGGAGCTGGCCGAGCGGGCGGGCGTGTCCGTCGTCACGATCCGCAAGGTGGAAAAGGGCGACCCGACCGTCGCGTTGGGCACCGCCTTCGAGGCGGCCACCCTCGTGGGGGTGGCGCTGTTCCACGACGACCCGGCACGGCGCGCCCTGGAGGCAGAGGTCGTGCAGACCCGGCTGGCGGTGCTGCCGGCCGCGGTGCGTGTGGCCGGCGTCGATGACGAGTTCTGACGGCGGGTGGCGCGTGGTTGGCCGGCAAGGACGATCCGTGGTGCGCCCTAGCTGCGTCGATGACGGCTTCTGAGCGGATTACCGCGTCCCCCGGCGCGTTCGTGTGGGTTTGGCTGCCTGGCGCGGCCGAGCCGGTGGTGGCGGGCAGGCTGATCGACCGGGGCCCGGTGGTGACGTTCGCCTACGGGCGGAGCTACCTCCGGCATCCCGGCGCGGTCGCGCTGTACCTGCCCGAACTGCCGCTCGGGCGCGGCGAGATCCCGCCCCGCTCGGGGGAGATCGCTGGCTGCGTGGTCGACGCCGCGCCCGACGCCTGGGGACGCCGGGTGATCGAGCACCGCCGCGGCGGCGCCCGCTCGGACCTCCACACTCTCGCCTACCTGCTGGAGTCGGGATCCGACCGCATCGGCGCCCTCGACTTCCAGGCCTCGGCCACCCGCTACGAGGCCAGGTCCGCCGACGCGGCGTCTCTGGCCGAGCTGGCCGAGGCCGCGGAACGCGTCGAGGCCGGCGAGCCGCTCACGCCGGCGCTGGACCGGGCCCTGCTGCATGGAACCTCGGTGGGCGGGGCCCGGCCGAAAGCACTCCTCACCGACGGCACCCGCCGGGTGATCGCCAAGTTCGCCTCCTCGACGGACCCCTACCCGGTGGTGAAGGCGGAGTACGCCGCCATGGAATTGGCCCGCCGCGCCGGGATCGACGCCGCGCCCGTCGAACTCGTCCAGGCGCTGGGCAAGGACGTGCTGCTGGTCGAGCGATTCGACCGGACAGCCTCGGGCGCCCGGCGCATGATGGTCTCGGCGCTGACCATGCTGGAGTTGCACGACGCGCACGGCATCGCGGGCCGCTACGCCACCTACACGGACCTGGCCCATCGGGTGCGGTCGCGCTTCACCGCCCCGGACGCCACGCTGCGGGAACTGTTCGCCCGCATCGTGTTCAACATCCTGGTCGGCAACACCGACGACCACGCCCGCAACCACTCCGCGTTCTGGGACGGCGAGGACCTCACGCTCACGCCCGCATACGACATCTGCCCGCAGGCCCGCGCCGGCGGCGAGGCAGCCCAGGCCATGGCCTTCGGCGGCGACGGCGAGCGGCTCAGCCAAGTCGCCCGCTGCGTCACCCACGCCGCCCACTACCACCTCACCGCCCAGCAGGCCCGCGAGATCATCGACCGCCAGATCACGGTGATAAGGGACCAGTGGGGCGAGGTGTGCGAGCTCGCAGCCATGCCCGAAACCGACAAGCAGCGGCTCTGGGAGCGCCAGTTCCTCAACCCCTACGCCCTCCACGGCCACGACAACCCGTCCACGCCCACGTAGACGCTCGTCTCACCGGCTCCAGGTCGCCCACCTGTTCGACAGGGAGAGGGTCCTGGATGGGTGGTGCCGCGTCCACGAGACCTTCACCGCCGGGGGCCCGTGGCGTGGTGGGTGACGCGAGTACCGTTCGTCACCCTGTGGAGGCTCCGGCCGCAGTGTGACGAACGGCGATGATCCAGTCGTAGGCGGGCTGGGCTTCGACGTCCGCGGGCCGCTGGGCGGGCAGGCCGCGGCGGGTCGGTCAGCAGGCGCTTGGTGGCGTTCCCATATTTCTCCTTCTTGAAAGGAGAACCCACGGATCAATCCTCCTCTTCACAAGGAGAGCTAGGCAGAACGGTCTTCTCATAGTGCAGAGAGGTCGGGCGAGTCGGAGTGGCTATCCGCGGCGGTTTGCGCCTCGCCGGATTCGACATCGGCGTTGTCTCCTCGCGCCGTAAGCTCCAAAATTAAGCAGATTTGCCGGATTCTGTGCAAGAACAGTTGAGCACCAGGTGATCCGCGCAACAATACTCGCGCAATTACCCAGTTAGACGCTATAGCCATCCCTTGCACAAACCCGAATCGCCAACCGAGCGGGCGCGAGGCGCAAGGTTTCCCCTTTCCCGGGTGGGAAGCGGTTCGCTAAGATCGCTTTTTCTCTCGATTCGGGCGGGCATCCGATGAGATGTGGGGGAGGACCGATGGCACGAACGGTTACGTCGGCAATTGTCCAGGTGGGCTGGACCGGCGACAAGGAGTCGATGATCGAGCTCCACGAGAAGTACGTGGCCGAGGCGGCCGCAGCCGGCGCCCGGGTGATGTGCTTCCAGGAGCTGTTCTACGGCCCCTACTTCTGCCAGGTGCAGGACACCGAGTACTACTCCTACGCCGAGGCCATCCCCGACGGTCCCACCACCAAGCGGTTCCAGGAGCTGGCCGCCAAGCACGAGATGGTGCTGGTGCTGCCCATGTACGAGCACGAGAAGGCCGGATTCCTGTACAACACCGCGGCGGTCATCGACGCCGACGGCAGCTACCTGGGCAAGTACCGCAAGACCCACATCCCGCAGGTCAAGGGGTTCTGGGAGAAGTTCTACTTCCGTCCCGGCAACCTCGGATACCCGGTGTTCGAGACCGCGGTCGGCACGGTGGGCGTGTACATCTGCTACGACCGCCACTTCCCCGAGGGCTGGCGCGCTCTCGGACTCGCCGGAGCCGAGATCGTGTTCAACCCCTCGGCCACCAGCCGCGGGCTCTCCGCGTACCTCTGGCAGCTCGAGCAGACCTCGGCCGCAGTGGCCAACATGTACTTCGTCGGGGCCATCAACCGGGTCGGCGTCGAGCCGCTGGGCGACAACGACTTCTACGGCACCTCGTACTTCGCCAACCCGAGGGGGCAGTTCGTGGACGGCACTGCGTCGGACCAGACCGAGGAATTGGTGGTACGCGACCTCGACCTCGACCAGATCGAGGAGGTCCGGTCCCAGTGGGCCTTCTACCGCGACCGCCGACCCGACATCTACGACCCGCTGACCGCCCCATGACCGGGACAGCCGACCGACCCGGCCGACCGACCCGAACGCCAACGAACGGCCGGACGTACCGGAAGGAGACGTAGATGGCAACGCTCATAAAGGGAGGAACCGTCGTCAGCTCGACCGGCGCGGATCCGGCCGAGGTGCTCATCGACGGCGAGCAGGTCACCGCGGTCCTGCACCCGGGAAGCGACATCGCAGCCGCGGCCGAGCAGGGCTCAGAGGTAATCGACGCCACAGGCCGGCTGGTGGTGCCCGGCGGCGTCGACGTCCACACCCACATGGAGCTGCCCTTCGGCGGGACCTTCGCCTCCGACACCTTCGAGACCGGCACCCGGGCCGCGGCCTGGGGCGGCACCACCACCATCGTGGACTTCGCGGTGCAGAAGACCGGCGAGAACGTCAGGGAGAGCCTCGACGCCTGGATGGCCAAGGCCGAGGGCAACTGCGCCATCGACTACGGCTTCCACATGATCATCGGAGGCGTCGACAACGACTCCCTCAAGGAGATGGACCTGCTGGTCAACGAGGGCATCACCAGCTTCAAGCTGTTCATGGCCTATCCTGGAGTGTTCCTGGCCGACGACGGCCAGATCCTGCGGGCCATGCAGCAGGCCGCGGGCAACGGCGGGCTGATCATGATGCACGCCGAGAACGGCCTGGCCATCGACGTGCTGGCCGAGCAGGCCTTCGAGCGGGGCGAGATCAGCCCGGTCACCCACGGCTACGTGCGCCGCAAGGAGCTGGAGTCCGAGGCCACCCACCGGGCCATCCAGCTGGCCAAAGTGGGGGCGGCGCCCCTCTACATCGTCCACCTCTCGGCCTCCGAGGCCCTCGAGCAGGTGGCCATGGCCCGCGACGCCGGCATGAACGTGTTCGCCGAGACGTGCCCGCAGTACCTGCACTTCAGCCTGGAGGAGCATCTGGACCGCCCCGGATTCGAGGGGGCCGCCTACGTGTGCTCCACCCCGATCCGGTCGCGGGCGGAGGGCCACCAGGACGATCTGTGGAAGGGGCTGCGCACCAACGACCTGGCCGTCGTGTCCACCGACCACTGCCCGTTCTGCATGAAGGAGCAGAAGGAGCTGGGCCTGAACGACTTCCGGGCCATCCCCAACGGCATCGGCGGCGTCGAGCACCGCATGGACATGATCTACCAGGGCGTGGTAACCGGCGAGATCGGCCTCGCCCGCTGGGTGGAGCTGTGCGCCACCACCCCGGCCCGCATGATGGGCCTCTACCCCCGCAAGGGGATCATCGCTCCCGGCTCCGACGCCGACCTCGTGATCTACGACCCCGACAAGCGGTGGACCATCAGCGTCGAGAACCACCACATGAACATGGACCACTCCGCCTACGAGGGCACCGAAGTGACCGGACACGTCGACGCGGTGTTCTCGCGGGGCCGCAAGGTCATCGACGACGGCCGGTACCTGGGCCGGGCCGGCGACGGCCAATACCTGCCGAGAGGCCTGAGCCAGTACCTGCACTGAGCGGAGGGGAGGCGAACCCGACCCTCCTCCAAGTCTGACAACCGGGAACACCCGAAGGAGACGGGAGACAGCGAGTGGAGACAATTCAGCATTTCGTTGACGGAGCGGCCCTGCCCTGCGGATCCGGCCGGTCTCATCCGGTCTTCAATCCGGCCACCGGGGAGCAGGCCGCTCAGGTCGGGTTGGCCAGCGTCGAGGAGGTCGACGCGGCGGTGGCTTCGGCTGCGGCCGCGTTCGAGGAGTGGCGCAACACATCGTTGGCGGCCCGCACGAAGCTGATGCTGGCGTTCCGCAACCTGGTGGAGGCCAACGCGGCCGAGATCGCGGCCCGCCTTACCGCACAGCACGGCAAGGTGCGCTCCGATGCGATGGGCGAAGTTGCTCGGGGCCTCGAGAACATCGAGTACGCCTGCGGCCTGGCTGACCTGCTCAAGGGGAGTTTCAACTCTCAGGCGTCCAGTGGCGTCGACGTGTACACGGTGCGGCAGCCCCTGGGCGTGGTGGCCGGCATCACCCCGTTCAACTTCCCGGCCATGGTGCCGCTGTGGATGATCCCCAACGCGGTGGCTTGTGGCAATACGTTCGTGCTCAAGCCGTCCGAGCGTGACCCGTCCGCGCCGCTGCTGGTGGCCGAGTTGTTCTTCGAGGCCGGGTTCCCGCCCGGTGTGCTGAACGTCGTCAACGGTGACAAGGTGGCCGTCGACCGGTTGCTGACCCATCCCGATGTGGCCGCGGTGAGCTTCGTGGGCTCCACGCCGATCGCCCGCTACGTGTACGAGACGGGCACCTCGGCCGGTAAGCGGGTGCAGGCCCTCGGCGGGGCCAAGAACCACATGGTGGTTCTGCCCGACGCCGATATCGATCTGGCCGCGGATGCAGCCGTCTCCGCGGCCTACGGCTCGGCGGGTGAGCGTTGCATGGCGGTGTCGGTGGTGGTGGCAGTGGGCGAGGCGGGCGACCCGCTGGTCGACGCCATCAGAGTGCGCATAGACAAGCTGAGGGTCGGACCCGGCGACGATCCCGAGTCCGAGATGGGTCCGCTGATCACCCGCGAGCACCGCGACCGGGTGGCCGGCTACGTAGGCGCCGGCGCGGAGGCAGGCGCGACCGTGGTGGTCGACGGCCGCGAAGCGGTCTTCGAACACGACGGGTTCTTTCTCGGAGTGTCGCTGCTAGACAACGTCACCCCCGGCATGTCCGTGTACCAGGACGAGATCTTCGGCCCGGTGCTGTGCGTGGTGCGCTCCGACACCTACCACGAGGCCGTGGCGTTGATCGAGCAGAACCCGTGGGGCAACGGAGCAGCCATCTTCACCCGCGACGGCGGCGCGGCCCGCCAGTTCCAGATCGACGCCGACGCGGGCATGGTCGGAGTCAACGTCCCCATCCCGGTGCCGGTGGGCTACCACTCCTTCGGCGGCTGGAAGAACTCACTGTTCGGCGACACCCACATGTACGGTCCCGAGGGCATCCACTTCTTCACCAAGGCCAAGGCCATCACCGCCCGCTGGCCGGACCCCGCCGACAGCACCGTCGACCTGGGCTTCCCCCGCAACCGGTGAGGGGGTGAGACAGCCGCCGTCATGGATTTCGGAGTAGTCCTACAGACCGATCCGCCGGCTTGGCGGGTGGTGGACCTGGCCCAGCGGGCCGAGACGTACGGGTTCTCCTACGGTTGGACCTTCGACAGCCATGTGCTGTGGCAGGAACCGTTCGTGATCTACAGCCAGATGCTGGCCGCCACGAACCGCATGACGATCGGGCCGATGGTCACCAACCCAGGCACCCGCAACTGGACAGTCATCGCCTCGCTGTTCGCCACCCTCAACGACATGTTCGGCGACCGCACCGTGTGCGGCATCGGCCGGGGCGACTCGGCCATGCGGGTGCTGGGCCACGCTCCGACCAGCCTGGCCACCCTGGGCCAGTCCATGAAGGTCATCAAGGGCCTGGTCGAGGGCCGGGAGGTCGACTACAACGGCACCCGTCAGCAGTTCGGTTGGTCGGCGGGCGGCCGGCTCGACATCTGGATGGCCGCCTACGGACCCCGGGCCTTGAGGCTCTGCGGCCAGCAGGCCGACGGGTTCATACTCCAACTCGCCGACCCCCAGATCACCGAGTGGACCATCGCGGCCGTCCGGCAGGCAGCCGCCGCGGCGGGCCGTGATCCCGACGAGCTGTACATGTGTGTCGCCGCACCCGCTTACGTGGGAGACAATCTGGCCCACCAGCGAGACCAGGTTCGATGGTTCGGCGGCATGGTCGGCAACCATGTGGCCGACCTGGTGGACCGCTACGGCGACACCGGCGGGGGTGTGCCCCAGGCCCTCACCGACTACATCAAGGGACGGGAGGGCTACGACTACTCGGAGCACGGCAAGGCCGGCAACGTTCACACCGACTTCGTGCCCGACGAGGTGATCGACCGCTTCTGCATCCTCGGCGACGCCGACAACCACATCGCTCGCCTTCGGGACCTGCGCGACCTGGGCGTCGACCAGTTCGCCATCTACCTGATGCACGACCAGAAGGACGAGACGCTCAACGCCTACGGCCAGCGGATCATCCCCGCACTCAGGGATTGATTCCCAACGTGAGTTCCGAACCTGGTCAGCGCCGTTGATTCCATGATCGATCCCGCGCGCCAGGCCTCGACTGAAGCGGTCGACGATCCGGCTGACGGGGCCCCGGCGGTCGACGATCCGATCGTCTTCGAGCAGTTGCTCCGACTGCAAGCCGCCCGGGAGCAGCGGCGGGACCGGATGCGCAGGACCGGCCGGCAGGTGGTCGTGCTGGCGGTGTTCATCTGCCTGCTGGGCCTGGCCTACAGCGCCTACAAGGCGGCGGGCACGGCCATCGACGACGCCCAGTCCGGCTGGCCGGTCATCGGCTCGATCCTGCCGGAGTCCGACGACCTCAAGATGCCCCCCGTGCTCGACATCGTGTCGGGAATCTTCGAGGAACCGAGAGGCACCGACGAGCCGTTCTGGTCGATCGTCGGCAAGGAGGCCGCCTTCACGCTGAGGGAGGCCGCGGTGGGGTTCGCCATCGGGGTGATAGTGGGCCTCAGCATCGCCATCGTGCTCACCACATCCGGGCGCCTGGAGCGGGCCCTGGTCCCCCACGTCATCGCCAGCCAGACCATCCCCCTCATCGCCATCGCGCCCATCATCGTCATCTGGGGCCGCAAGAGCCTCGACTTCCTGCCCTTCGAGTGGCAGGACTGGATGTCGGTGTCGATGATCGCCACCTACCTGACGTTCTTCCCCGTCACCATCAACGGATTGAGGGGTCTGCAGTCGCCCCGCCCCGAGAACCTCGAGCTGATGGACTCCTACGCGGCCCGCTGGGGCCAGACCCTGTGGCGCCTGCGGCTGCCGGCCTCGCTGCCGTACCTGTTCGCGGCGTTCAAGATCGCGGCCACCGCCAGCGTGGTGGGAGCCATCGTCGGAGAGATCTCCGCCGGGGTGAACGGAGGCCTGGGCCGGCGGGTGCTGCTGGAGGCCTACCGCTACACCACCGGCCCGGAACGCCTGTATGTGGCGGTGCTGGGCGCGGCCGCGCTGGGGATATTCGTGTTCGCGGTGATCTCCTCGATCGAGTACGGGCTGGTGGGCCGCAAGGGCCGGGAGACAGTGACATGAACGGCGCAGGCGCAGTCGACGGCGTCCAGCCTCCGGCCGTCGAGATCCGGGGCGCGTCGAAGGTCTTCAATCCCGGGCGCCACAACGAGGTGAAGGCCCTCGAAGACATCGACCTCCACATCGACCAGGGCGACTTCGTCACCCTCATCGGCCCCTCGGGCTGCGGCAAGAGCACGCTGCTGCGCCTCATCGCGGCGCTCGTCGACGCCAGCGACGGCACCGTGCTCGTCAACGGCAAGACCGCCGACGCGGCCCGCCTCGACCGGGACTACTCCATGGTGTTCCAGCGAGCGGGCCTGTTCGACTGGCGCAACGTCTCACGCAACATCGAGCTGCCGCTCGAGCTGATGGGCTGGAAGGCAGCCGACCGGCGCCGCCGGTCCGCGGAGATGCTCGAGCTGGTCAAGCTCACCGAGTTCGCCCGTCATCACCCCGCCGAGCTCTCCGGGGGCATGCAGCAGCGCATCGCCATCGCCCGGGCCATGTCGTTCCACCCGCAGCTGCTGCTGATGGACGAGCCGTTCGGCGCGCTCGACGAGATGACCCGCGAGCACATGCAGAACGAGCTCCTGCGCATCTGGTCGGAGACTCGGATCACCGTCGTGTTCGTCACCCACTCCATACCCGAGGCGGTGTTCCTGTCCACCGAGGTGGCCGTCATGTCGCCACGCCCGGGTCGGATCGCGGCCGTGATCGACAACGATCTGGGCCCGCGCACCGACGCCACCCGGGACGATCCCGCCTTCTTCAGCAACGTCACCGCAGTGCGCGACGCGCTGCGGGGAGGTCATTAGCAGCGTGCCCACAGCCATTCCCGCCTCGAACAGGGATCCGGTGCAGCCGTGACCGCGGCGAGGGCGCTGCTGCGCTCCTGGCTGCCCCCGGTGGTGGCTGCGGTGGTCATCTTCGGCGGCTGGGAGGCGGTTCTGGCGGTATTGCGCCCCGACGGCTTCGTGCTCCCGCCGCCCTCGGAGATCGGGAGCGCGGTGGCGGAGAACTTCGACGCGATCATCACCGCCACCGGGGTCACCGGCTTCATCATCGTCACCGGTCTGGTCGCCGGAGTGGTGGTGGGAGCGACGTTCGCTCTGCTGGTCACCGCCTTCCGGGCCGCCAACGAGACGCTCACTCCCCTGGCGGTGGCCGTCAACGCGGTGCCGATCATCGCTCTGGCCCCGATCTTCAACGCCTGGTTCGGGCTCCTGTCGCCCCGCTCCAACCAGGCCGTGGTGGTAATGCTGGTGTTCTTCCCGGTCTTCATCAACACGGCACGGGGCTTGACCCAGGTGGAGCCGAGCCAGATCGAGCTGATGGAGTCCTACGGGGCCGGCAAGTGGCGGATCATGCGCGAGGTGCGCATTCCCAACGCCATGCCGTTCTTCTTCACCGCATTGAAGCTGGCCACTTCGCTGGCCGTGATCGCCGCCATCGTGGCCGAGTACTTCGGCGGCCGTCAGGACGCCCTGGGCAACCTCATCACCAACTCGGCCGGATTCACCCGCTACGACGACGCCTGGGCCGCAGTGCTGGCCGGCTCGTTGGTGGGCATCGGCCTGTACGCGCTGGCAGTCCTTGCCGAGCGCCTCGTCATGCCCTGGTACTTCGTGGCCAGGAGGTCGGCGTGACGCGTGCACCTGAAAGCGTCTGCGTGTCGGTGGTAGCCGGATGTGTCGCAACGGTGTCATTCCCGCTCCTGTTCGCTGCGCTCACGGGCCGCTCGGGCCACGGCCTCGCCCGTATGGGGCGGATTGGTCCGGCCATTCGCTCGGCCTCTAGGTCTCGTCAGAGATAACCCACCCCGGGGAGGGAAACCCATGAAAACAAGAAACACCTTGATCCGTCTATTGGTGCCGCTCCTGGCCCTAGGTCTGATCGCCGCAGCCTGCGGCGACGACGAGCCTGCAGCTCCGGACACCAGTGCGGCGGACGCGGCGGCCGCCGAGGCCGACGCAGCTGCGGCGCAGGCCGCGGCCGACAAGGCCGCGGCGGAGGCGGAAGCCGCCGCCGCCAGGGCGGCCGACGCCGAAGCGGCTCTCGAGGCTGCCATGGCTGAGGCCGAGGGAGATTCCGGCGCTCTCGCTGAGCTTGAGGCTCAACTGGCCGCGGCCCAGTCCGAGGCCGACGCAGCCGCAGCCGCACAGGCAGACGCCGAAGCAGCCGCAGCCGACGCCGAGGCAGCCGCAGCCGAGGCCGAGGCAGCCGCAGCCGAGGCGATGGCCGAGCCCGAGCCCGCGCCGCCGGTCGACGTCACCCTGCAGCTGCAGTGGTTCACCCAGTCGCAGTTCGCCGGCTACTACGCGGCCGTGGCCACCGGCATCTACGAGGACTACGGACTGAACGTGGAGATCCTCGAGGGCGGCGTGGAGATCGTGCCCGCCTCGGTGCTGAACTCGGGCGCCGCCGACTTCGCAGTGTCGTGGGTGCCCCGCGGACTGGTGCCACGCGAGGAGGGCGTCAACATCACCAACATCGCCCAGGTGTTCCAGCGCAGCGCCACCCTCCAGGTGGCCTTCGCCGACTCCGGCATCACCACCGTGACCGACCTCGAGGGCCGCACCGTCGGCAACTGGGGCTTCGGCAACGAGTTCGAGCTGCTGGCCGGCCTCCGCAGGAACGGACTCGACCCGGCCAGCGATGTGCAGCTGGTTCAGCAGAACTTCGACATGCTGGCGCTGATCAGCGGCGAGATCGACGCCGCCCAGGCCATGATCTACAACGAGTACGCCCAAGTGCTCGAGACGGTCAACCCCGACACCGGCGAGCTGTACCAGCCCGAGGACCTCAACATCATCAACTGGAACGATGTGGGCACGGCCATGCTCCAGGATGCCCTGTGGGCCGACGCCGACCGCCTGGACGACGACCCCGCGTACCACGAGACCGCGGTCAAGTTCGTCGAGGCGTCGCTCAAGGGCTGGATCTACTGCCGCGACAACCCCGAGGAGTGCGTGGACATCGTCCTCGACAACGCGCCCACTCTGGGCCGGTCGCACCAGACCTGGCAGCTCAACGAGATCAACGCCCTTATCTGGCCGTCGCCGCAGGGCGTGGGCGTGATGGACAAGGACCTGTGGGACCAGACCGTCGCGGTGGCCACCAGCGAGGGAATCCTCGCTTCGGCCCCCGACGACGACGCCTATCGCCCCGAGATCGCCTGGGAGGCGGTCACCAACCTGCGCAACGCCGGCGTCGACGTCATCGGCAACAACTGGCAGCGCGTACCGGTCACCCTGCTCCCCGGCGGCGAGTAGCCACTAGCCAGAAACCCATCCGGTTCGGGCCGGCGGCGGCACTCAGCCGTCGCCGGCCCAGCCGCGCCGACCGCGCACCGTCACCAACGACGCTGTACAGCTATACTCATTGTAATGTAATAAATAGAGCTGTAAAACTACGTGGTGGAAATCGAGGAGAGCGCCCGCGGAAGTACCTGACGGGTCGAAGGAACCGATGAGCCAGACCAGAGAGGAATGGCTGGCCGAGAAGCTGGCGGCGTTCGAGGACTGGGCGGAACGCGTGAAGCCCGAGGAGTTGAAGGTAGCCGACCCCGAGAGATCGCGAGAGATCCTCAAATTGCTCGACGACGACCCCGAGGTCGACAGGTTGGTAGAAGAAGCCAGGCGGGCCGCGCTCCAGGAGGGGCGCGAATCGGCGTAGGCCGCCACTGATACAGCACTTAGCCTTCAGGACAGAAGGCCCCTGCTGTGTACTCATCTCTCGGCCGGTGGTGCTACCGGCATCCGTGGCGGATTCTGGTCGCCTGGCTGCTGATCATCGTGATCGCGGGCGGGGCTGCTAGCGGCCTCGGCGCGGCCTACGGCGGCACGCCGGCTGCTCCCGACGCAGAGAGCAGCCGGGGAGCCGACATCCTCGACGCGCACTTCGGCCGCATCGGGGCGGTGATCAGCGGTCGCATCGTGTTCCGGGCTGAGCAGGGGGTGGACGACCCCGCCGTGCGGGCGGCCATGACCGAGCTCTTCGAGAAGGTCGAGGCCATCGAAGGGGTCACCCTCGGATCGCCCTACGCCCCCGACGGGCGTCGCCGCATCGCCGCTCAGGGCCCTGAAACCGGCCGGATCGCCTACGCCGACGTCGACACCGGCGCCGACACCTCCGCATTCGAGGCGGAGGACGTCGGAATCGAGATCGGGCACCTCATCGATCAGCTCGGGCTGCGCTCGATGGAGGGCGTCCAGGTGGAAGTGGGGGGCGCCTGGCTCTCCGACCGGGAGCCGCCCGAGTCCGAGGCCATAGGGCTCGCCTTCGCGGTGTTCGTGCTGATCATGGCGGTCGGCTCGGTCGTGGCCATGGGCATGACCGTCGGGACGGCCCTCATCGGCGTCGGAGTCGGCGCGACCGGCGTCGTGATGCTGAGCAACGTGGCGACCGTCCCCGAGTTCGCCCCCACCATCGGCATCATGATCGGCATCGGGGTGGGCATCGACTACGCGCTGTTCATCATCACCCGCTACCGGGAGTGGGTCGACCATGGCCTGAACGCCGAGGAGGCCGCTGCGGCCGCGCTCGACTCGGCCGGACGGGCGGTGGTCTTCGCGGGAGCCACCGTGGTGGTGTCGCTGCTGGGCCTGCTGCTCATCGGACTGCCCTTCGTGGCCGGGCTGGGGCTGGCCGCTGCCATCACCGTGGCCGTCGTCATGGCCGGGTCCGTAACGCTCCTGCCGGCTGTTGTCGGCTTGCTCGGTGACCGGATCCACACCACCCGGGTCCGGGGTATGGCTGCCTCCGCGCTGATCGCCATTGCCCTGCTCGGCTTCGGCACGGGCTTCAGACTGCTGCTGGTGGGCATACCCGCCGCGGTGATCGTGCTGGTGGCCGGGTCGTTCAGAATCCCGGCCAACCCGTTGCGGCGAGCGGTACGCCACCGGGAGGCCAAGCCGTTGCGGGAGACCGGCTGGTACCGGCTCAGCCGGATGGTCCAGTCCCGGCCGTGGCAGTTCGCCATCGGCGGTACCGTCGTCCTGCTGGTGCTGGCCGCGCCCGTACTGGGACTCCGGCTCGGGTTCTCCGACGAGGGCAACTTCGCGGAGGAGACCACGACCCGCAGGGCCTACGACCTGATCTCTGAAGGCTTCGGACCGGGGGCCAACGGCCCGCTGCTGGTGGTGGCCGAAGTGTCGGGCCCGCAAGATCTCGCCGCCCTCAACGACCTGTCGGCCGCGTTGAACCGGACCGAGGGCGTCGCCTTCGCCTCGCCGGCCGTGCCCAGCTCCGATGGTCAGGCCGCAGTGATCCGGCTGCGGCCCATCACCGGCCCCCAGGATGCGGCCACCGAGGACCTGGTGCACCGGATCCGCAGCGAAGTCGTGCCCCGGACTCTGCCCGTCACCGGCCCCGACCCGCTGGTGGCGGGCCAGGTGGCCTTCAACATCGACATCTCCGACTACCTGGCCGGCCGGATCCCGATCTTCTTCGGGGCCGTTCTCGGCGCGTCGTTCCTGCTGCTGACAGCGGTGTTCCGGTCACTGGTGGTCCCGCTGAAGGCCGTGGTCATGAACATGCTCTCGATAGGGGCGGCCTACGGCGTGGTCGTGGCCGTGTTCCAGTGGGGTTGGCTGGGAGACCTGACCGCCGTCGAGCCCGCGCCGATCGAGCCGTTCATACCGATGATGCTGTTCGCCATCCTGTTCGGGCTGTCGATGGACTACGAGGTGTTCCTGCTGTCGCGCATGAAAGAGGAGTACGAGCGCACCGGCGACACCGTCAACTCCGTGGCCGACGGGCTGGCCGCCACCGCCCGGGTCATCACCGCAGCCGCGGCCATCATGGTCGTCGTGTTCGGCAGCTTCGTGCTCGAGGACAGCCGGCCGGTCAAGCTCTTCGGCCTCGGCCTGGCCACCGCCATCGCCATCGACGCCACCCTGGTGCGGATGCTCATCGTGCCCTCGACGATGGAGCTGCTCGGCGCCCGCAACTGGTGGCTGCCCCGATGGCTGGACCGCCTGATCCCCAACCTGCGAGTCGAGGGCGAGCTGGCCAGCCGTCAGAACTAGTGGTCCGGCCCGGAATTGATCGGGTGCCCTGGAGCGGCTTCGAGCTGAGCTTGGGCCTTTCGCGTTGCACTAGTCATTTCGGCGACACACCACTAGCGCTCAAGCCTGGGGCGCGAACCGATGGAGCATCTCGGCGGGGTAGTCCACCTCCAAGACCTCGCTGAGGGCTCGGGCCGCCCCCGGGTTGAGCCGCCGGTAGAGGTCGGCGGCGAGGCCGTAGGCGTGGCTGCCGATCCAGTCGGTTGGCAGCAGATCGGCCGGCACATCGGGCGCCCCCAGGCGGATCCGGCGAAACTCGTGCACGAGCATTGTGCGCAGGGCGTACGCGTCCAGCGGGGCAGCTGCCTCGAGGTCGTGGCGGGCCCAGCGCTCGTAGCGGGCAAGGAACCGGCTGTACGCCGTCTCGGTGTCGGCCGTCCGGAAGACTTCCGCGAAGTATCCCTCCTCCACCAGTCCCTCGAGCTCGTCGAACTCCGACCTTCCGATCGGCACCGCGGCCGCCGGCCGTACCAGCTGCAGGAGTTCGCGCAGGCTCGACACCCCGACCGACGGTGAGGCCATCAGCCCCCGGCCCAGGGCCACGAAGCCATGCCAGCGCAGGTGCTTGACGATGCGGTCGCGCTCACCTGTGGAGATCGATGGCGTGTCGACCACCGCGAACGTCCACGAGCCGTCCCAGTTGCCCGACTCTGAGCCATAGATGCGATGGTCGGCGTCCTCGGACTCTCGCACCGCCAGCAGGGTCATCGAATAGCGGCTGCGGCGACCGATCCGCTCGTTCGACGTCCAGCCCTCAGCCACCAGCCGGAACATCGAGGTGCGCACCAGCCTCTCGCTGAACCCGAACGGCTCGGCCAGCTCGAAGAGGCTTGACAGCCAGAGCGTCTTGGTGACCGGCAGCACCGAGTCTCCCAGCACCGTCACCAGCACCGACCGGGCCGAGATGTCAGGCTCCGAGCAGCGCTGCCGCACCGCGGCGGCGATGTCGGTCATGGCTCGGTGCCGGTCATCGCTCGATGCCGGTCATCGCTCGATGCCGGTCATGGCGCTGGATCCCGCTTCGGCAGATGCCTCATCCTTCCGACACGACCCGCTGGGCCTTTCCCGCGGAGCGGGGCACGCCGCCGGGCTCGGTCACGACCACCTCCGCGGACACGCCGATGTTGCCCTTGATGTGGCCGGCGAGTGCGATGGCCAGGTCCTCCGCCGTGCGGCTCGCGGCAGGGTCCCGCTCCACCCGGACCGTGAGAGCGGCCAGGTTGGCGGACCGGTCGACGTGTATCTGGAAATGCGGCGTGAGCCCGTCCACCTTGAGCACCTCTGCCTCGACCTGGGACGGGAACACGTTGACGCCCCGCACGATCAGCATGTCGTCGGACCGGCCGGTGACGCGCTCGATGCGGCGCATGGTGCGGGCCGTGCCCGGCAAGAGCCGGGTGAGGTCGCGGGTGCGGTAGCGGACAACCGGCTGACCCCGCTTGGTCAGCGCGGTCAGCACCAGCTCGCCGAAGCTCCCCTCACCGAGCACCTCGCCCGTGTCGGGATCGATGATCTCGGGGTAGAAGTGGTCCTCCCACAGGGTTGGACCGTCCTTGGTCTCGACGCACTCCTGGGCCACGCCCGGTCCCATGACCTCCGACAGCCCGTAGATGTCGGTCGCGTCCATGCCCAAGCGGGTCTCGATCTCGGATCGCAGCTCCTCGGTCCACGGCTCGGCGCCGAAGATCCCGACCGCCAGCGAGCACGACGCCGGATCGATGCCTCGACGTTGCATCTCGTCAATGAGGTTCAAGCAGTACGACGGCGTCACCAGGATGATGCGAGGCTCGAAGTCCGCGATCAGGGTCACCTGCCGCTCGGTCTGGCCGCCCGACACCGGCACGACCGTGCATCCCAGCCGCTCAGCGCCGTAGTGGGCGCCCAGGCCTCCAGTGAACAACCCATAGCCGTAGGCCACGTGGGCAACATCGCCGGGACGGCCTCCCGCAGCGTAGATCGAGCGGGCCATCAGCTGGGACCACACGTCGATATCGCCCTGGGTGTAGCCCACGACGGTGGGTCTGCCGGTGGTTCCCGACGACGCGTGGACCCGCACTACCTCCGAGCGGGGCACCGCGAACAGCCCGAACGGGTAGTTGTCGCGCAGGTCGGCTTTGGTGAGGAACGGGAACCGGGCGAGATCGGCCAGTTCCCTCAGGTCGCCGGGCGCCACGCCGGCCCGGTCGAAGGCCTGCCGGTAGTGGGCGACGTTGGCGTAGGCGTGGTTCAGAGTGTCGCGCAGGCGGGCCAGCTGCAGGCTGCGCAGCTCGTCCATCGAAGCCTTCTCGATCGGCTCGTAGGAGCCGTGGTCGGACGGGTTCACCACACCGCCCCCGGGTCGTAGTCAGGCATACTCACCACACCGCCCCCGGGTCGTAGTCAGGCATACTCACCACACCGCCTCCGGGTCGTAGTCGAGGACCTCGCGCATGCGGGCCATCAGGGGCTCGAAGCACACTGACCGCCGGGTACGCCGGGCGTGGCCGTTGGCCGAGCAGTCGGCGGTGAGCCCACCGGCGAGGACCTCGCTCATCCAGACCATGCTCGGCTCGACGCCGTCCGACCGTCGGGTGTGCCGAGGCGAGCCGTCGGCCGAGCCGCCGTCGGCGGGATTGCCGAATCGCTGCGCTAGGGCCCGTACCAATGGTTCGAGGAGGCCGTCGGTAGGCCCGGCGGCCACACCTCCGACAACCGCGGCGGCCTCACCAGCGGTCCCCTCGCACAGGCCGGGAACCATCGGCGCGATGGCCTCAAGGGCCTCCAGAATCCGTGCCCGGGCTTCAGATGACTCCAGCAGCTTGTCCAGCAGGGCATCGGCATGGCGCCGGTGGAACGCCTCCTCCCGCAGCGCCTTGCCGGCGACGGCTGCCAGCTTCGGCAGCGTCGAATCGCCTACCAGCTGCCAGCGCATCTCCTCGAAGGCGTCGTAGACCCAGTGCCGCACGAGAGCTTCGGCCCAGTCCTTCGTCTCGTACTCGACCAGGTGGCAGCACCGGTAGTCATGACTCGGCCTTCCGAAGGCGAGGGTGTCGACGGCCGTGTCGGTGGGCTCGATCCCGTCGAGTTCGAGCACCAGCTCGTAGAGCATGGCGGCATGGCCGAGCTCGTCCTGGCCGATGCTGGAGAAGGCGAGGTCCTCCTCCAGGAACGGGGCGACGCCGACCCACTCGGTGTGCTGCTGGCCCATCATGTGCTCGTCGTCGGCGAAGGCCAGCAGGAACTCCCGGATCGCCCCCTGTTCGCTCACGCCCAAGCCCTCCCCGCGAACTGGCAGCACAATGCACGCATAGCACGCAAAACACTGCCAATCCGATCCGACACCTGACCGGCTACCGCGAACTGGCAGCACAATGCACGCATAGCACGCAAAACACTGCCAATCCGATCCGACACCTGACCGGCTACCGCGAACTGGCAGCACAATGCACGCATAGCACGCAAAACACTGCCAATCCGATCCGACACCTGACCGGCTACCGCGAACTGGCAGCACAATGCACGCATAGCACGCAAAACACTGCCAATCCGGTTCGCGGGACTCATTGGCGCGACTGCCGCGCTGCCTTGCGGCGGGCGGCCACGGCCGCTCCGTCGTGGTGGCGATGCGGCTTGTCCGCGTTGGGGGTCACAAAGTCGTCATCGGCGACGATCACATGGTCGCGGCGCACCACCCACAGGCGGTCGCCCTCGGCCCGGCGCATGTAGCCCTCCCGGGCCAGCACCAGCGCCAGCTCGTCGGTGGCCGCCTCCAGCGCTCCGACATGGCGGAACTCGTCGCGCCCGTCCTTCTTGACGAACACCTCGTAGACGTGCATGGTCTACGAACCGTTGCCGTGGTAGAGGGCGGCCCTCACCCAGGCGGTGTGCTCCCAGTTGGCGGCGGCTTCGCCGATGCGCCTGGCCGAGTCGGGACCGCCCTGGGCGAGCGTGCGTTTGAGCGGCTCCCAGTCGATGGCGCCTACGTCCCAGCGATGGGCTTCCTCGTCAAAGCGCAGACTCGGCGCGGGTATCGTGAACCCGTAGCGCTGGAGCATGGGGACGAACTTCTGCACCCACCGGTCGCGCAGCACCTCGTTGCGCTCGGACTTGATGTGCCAGCGCAGCAGCACGTCGTCGGAACTCGAGTCGGGGCCGAACAGCTGCAGCGCCGGCCAGAACCACCGGTCGAGCGACTCCTGGAACATCTGGCGCTGGCGGGCGGTGCCCTCGGCGATACGCATCATGCGGTCCTCGCCCAGGCGCATGTGGAACCCTTCTTCGGCGATGATGCGGCGCAGGATCCGCTTGTAGGGCCCGTAGGAGCAGTTCTTGAACACGGCCTGCTGGCTGATCAGCGCGGCTGCGTCCACCAGGAAGGCGATGGCCACCTGGTCGCCCCAGGTGACGGCCCGGTAGTGAAACACGTTGTGGAAGCGGCTGCGGCCCGCGAACAGGTCTTCCAGCATCTCGGTGCGGGTCTTGACGCCGAGGTCGGCGGCCACCATGTACAGCAGGTGCCCGTGGCCGATCTCATCCTGGGTCTTGGCCAGGACCGCCATCTTGTGGCGCAGCCCGGGGGTTTTGGGAATCCAGTCCCGCTCGGTCAGGCCCCCCATCAACTCGCTGTTGGCGTGCATCTCGATGAAGGCGAACACCGCTTGGCGGTAGGCGTCGGGCATGTCGTCGTCCGCTTCCACAAGGCCGCCGCCGTCGAGGAAGGTCTCGAAGTCCTCCATGGTCGCCCAGGATCTAGCCATCGCTTCTCGCCTCGGGCGCTCCGTTGACACCTGGGGAGTTGGCCACCATGGTCAGCACGTCGTAGGCCGCGTTGACCTCGCCGTGCTGGTTGATGACCCTGGTGTCCCAGGCCACCTCGCCGTAGCCGCGCCCGTCGAGTTGCGTCTTGCGCTTGCATGTGAGCACGACGTGGATCTCGTCCCCGGGATAGGTGGGCTTGGCGAAGCGCAGCCGGTCGATGCCGTAGTTGGCCAGCACCGGTCCCTCGTCGGGCCACACGAACAGCCCGGCCGCGAACGACAGCACCAGGTAGCCGTGGGCCACCAGCCCGTTGAAGATCGGGCTGCGGGCCGCGGCCTCGTCGTCCATGTGGGCGTAGAACTTGTCCCCGGTGCTCTCCGCGAAGGCGGCGATGTCGGCTCGGGTGACGGTGCGGGACTCGGTGGTTATCGAGTCGCCCACCTCGAGGTCGTCGAAGGTGAGCTTGAACGGGTGCCCCTTGTGCCCTTGGGTCGCCGAGCCGCCGATGTGCTCGCCGGTCACTGCGGTGAGCATGTCGGGAGAGCCCTGAACCGCGGTGCGCTGCATGTGGGCATACACGCCGCGCATGCCTCCCATCTCCTGCCCGCCCCCTGCCCGGCCCGGCCCGCCGTGCACCAGCGGCGGCAGAGGCGATCCGTGGCCCGTGCTCGCCGCGGCCACGGGTGAGTCCATGATCAGAACCCGGCCGTGGTGCGAGGCGATCCCTGCCGCAAGTGTGACGATCTCGTCCCGATCGGGGCCGTACAGGGAGGCGACCAGGCTTCCCCCGCCGGCTGCCACGAGTTCGATCGCCTCGTCGATGCTGCTGTAGGGCATGAGGGTCGAGACGGGCCCGAATGCCTCGGTGGTGTGGACGGTGGCGGATCGACGGTCTCTGGCCTGCAGCAGCGTGGGAGCCATGAACGCCCCGGCCACGGCGTCGACGCCGGAGAGGTCGCAGGAATCCACGATGGGCGCGGCGACCTCCCGCAACGCCGCCACCGAGGCTTCCACCTCATGGCGCTGGGCCAGGCCGGCGAGCGAGCCCATGCCGGAGGCTTGGTCCCGGGGATCTCCCACTACGACCTCGCTCAGAGCCGCGGCGAGGGCCTCCGCGGCGGTGTCCAGGTGCTGCGCCGGTACGAGCACCCTGCGGATGGCCGTGCACTTCTGGCCCGCCTTTACTGTCATCTCCTTGACAACCTCGTCGGTGAACAGGCCGAACTCGGCGGTGCCCGGAACCGCAGCCGGCGCCAGAACGGCCGCATTGAGCGAGTCGGCCTCGACATTGAGCCGGGCCGCCCTCTCGGCCACTGCGGGGTGGGTGCGCAGCACTGCGGCGGTGGCGGCCGAGCCCGTGAACGCAACGCTGTCCTGGCCGCCCAGGCAGTCGAGCAGGCGTCCCAGTTCATCGGGCGAGGCGCACACCAGCTGAAGGGCGCCTTCGGGCAGCATCCCCGACTCGATGATCAGTCGCACCGCGGCCTCGGCCAGATAGACGGTGGGCGACGCCGGCTTGACGATGGAGGGCACCCCGGCGATGAAGGCGGGGGCGAGCTTCTCGAGCATCCCCCAGACGGGGAAGTTGAAGGCATTGATCTGCACTTCCACGCCTTTGCGGGGCGTGAGGAGGTGCACGGCCGAGAAGGAGTCGTCCCGGGACAGCGCCTCGGTAGCGCCGTCGACTGCGACGGTCGCGTTGGGAAGCTCGCGCCGGGCCATGCCGGCGTAGGACATGAGCACCCCGGCGCCCCCTTCGATGTCGATCCACGAGTCGGCCCGGGTGGCGCCGGTGCAGTACGACAGGTCGTAGAGCTGCTCCTTGACCTCGTCGGCCAGCAGCATCTTCCCAACGTTGCGGAGGATGGAGGCCCGCTGGTGGAAGGTCAACTCCCGCAGCGCCGGGCCGCCGACGTCGCGCCCATGGGCGACCGAAGCCGCCATGTCGACAGCGCATGGTGAGAACTCCGCGACGGTGTCGCCTGTGGCCGCATCGAGCAGCTCCCGTCCTTCGATACACGGACGGTGCCAGGCTCCCGCCACATAGCTCTCAACCCGGTGCATGGCCCTCCCTGACATGATAGCTGTCCAGACTCAGTATCGCCGCTGAGTGTATCATAATTGCAGGTTGAGCCTAGAGCCAGCGCCGGGTTTTGCGCAGGGGCCGGCCCACAACGGACCCTTGCACCGCTCTGACATCACAAGTAATCTCCCGACGCTCGAAGCCTGCACATGGGTTTGTCAGCGCTCCGGAGGGGAGTCACATCGGATAATGGCCGCCACTTCTGCCGTTTTCGGACTGTCTGAACCGTCAGCGTTAGCACGAGCGAGCCTCAGCGACGGCTCGGTGATCGTGGCACGCCGCCACGGCGATCCGGACGGACCCAGGGTGGTGTTCACCCACGGCTGCGGCTTCGCCGCCGACCTCTATTGGCCGTTCTGGTCGCTGCTCGCCGACGACTTCGACGTAGTGGTCTACGACCTCCGCAGCCACGGCTGGAACGAGCCGAGCGATCTGCGAAAGGAACCGCCCCATGTTCTTGGTTATCGACCCGAGAATCGTCGATCGTGACGCCTATGTCGCCACCGTCAACCAGTGGCAGTCCGCGGCTCAAACCGCCACGAACTACGGCGGCCGATTGCTGGTGTGCGGCGACTGGGTGGAGGTGATCGACGGCCCTTGGAAACCCACCAATCTGCTGATCGTCGAATTCCCGGACGCCGACGCCCTGAACAGTTGGGTGGCGTCCAGCGACTATGCGGCGATGGCTGAACTCGTGAGCCAGTCCGCCGTGATATCGGTCGTCGCCGTCGCGTCACATAGCGAATAGCACCCCGCAGCCTCGCTCCCACGGGGCCTCGGTCGAGGCTGCGGGGCTTTAGCTTTCCGCTTGTCTTGATCTCCACCACCCGGGTGACGCTGCCGCACGGCCGGGGCCGCTGAAGCTCGGCGGATGCAGGTCCGACTACCCGAAGAGCGATGGAGTTGGCACTGCACCGCGGGCCGCGCCGGCACCCGCCGTCAGTTCCGCACCGCCACTCGAGGTGGACGCAATATCGCGGACCGCGCCCGCGGTCTCGGTCCGCGCTCGGCCGAGACCACGAGATGGTGGCGGCGGACGCTCGGTTGCCTTGGCGGGTCCATGACGGATGCGATCCGGCGGGTGGACCTCGAACCGGCCTCGGCCCGCGGGCACTACCCGCCAGCCGTGGTGGTGAACCTTGGCGTGGCAGTCCCAGCACAGCAGGGTCATGTTGGATATGTCGGTCGGCCCGCCCTCCGACACCGGTCGTACATGGTGGTCGTCACACAGCGCCGGGTTGCACCGGCACCCGCTGCAGCCCCCGTCACGGGCGACGAGCGCCTGGTGCTGGGCCGCGGTGGCGCTGCGCTTGGTGACGCCGCGCCACAACGGCACGCCGTTGGATCCATACAGCAGCGGCGTGATGGCCGAGCGGCACATGAGTTCCTCGAGAACGCTGGCGGGCAGCGGCTCGCCGTTGGCGCGCTGAGCCACAAGGCGGCTGGTTGCGTCGTCGAGATGGGCGACCACCGCGATGTCGGCCAGCGGATGGGTCGCGTTGCCCCGCCCGCCGCCCCGGCGTTCGGTGTCGCGGCCCGATCCCGCGGTGGTTCGGTCGAGAGCATCGGCCATGCACTGACCGAAGGTGCGCCGCTCCACCCCGCCGGCTCGGGCGAGCTTCTTGTCGGCCTTGTACAAACGCCGGGCCTCGGCCTCCAACCGGTTCCGGATGCGCTCGCCCGTGACCGGATCGAACTCGCCCTTCAGGTGGGTCATGCCGTCGTCGCCGTCCCAGAAGCGCACTGAACGCCGCTCACCGCGTCATGGAAGGCCCGGCTGACCGGTCGGACTGACGAGGCAACCCCGGCGGCGGTATCGTCTACCGTCCAAGGTGGGGCCGCACAGTTGCCCGGCCGGGTTCGCCAATTGCTCGGCTCTCCATTGAAGGACCGCGGCGGCGACGTCAGGTCCGGGCCTGCGGCAGCGGTGTCACTCCGCTCTCGTATCGGACGCGAGGTGCGCCGGTTGGCGCGCGGCTCAGGAGGCGCGGGTGATGGTGACGGTGTAGGTGTAGGTGTCGGTCCCGTTGGGCGCGGTCACCTCGATGGTGATGGTGTTCACCCCGGTGGCGAGGTTGACCTGGTAGCCCTCAGTTTTGTCGTCGGCGTCTTCGGTTACGTCTTCGGTGGAGTCATCGCTGTCGGCCGCGGTGATGGCCACTGCTGAGTCGCCGCGGTCGAAGGCCGCCACCGCGTCGACGGTGGTGGTCGACACGCTGTTGGCGACCTCGGCTGTGTAGTCGGGTTTGCCGTGGATGAAGTGGCCGAAGTCGACGTCGCTCATCGTCAGCGAGTGCAGTTTGGCGTTGGCGGGCAGGCTGAACGCCCTGATGCCCGCCGAGTCCCGGGTCTCGACGCTGTCGTAGGGGACGTCCAGGACCCACATGGTGCGGCCGTCGGACCACAGGCCGCGGGGGTGGGTGACGCCGTCCGCTCCGACGGGGATGTCCATGCCCGGCACCCGGGCGCCGTCGGAGAGCGCGTACGCCTCGAGCCGCGATGTGGCGTCGCCCTCGTTGGAGGCGACCCACATGACCGTGCCGTCGGACCACAGAGCGAACGACACCCTGTTCGAGGCTGCAAATCTGGAGTCCCCGGTAGTGGTGACGGTGATGTCGCGGTCGGGCTTTCGGGCCTTGGTGGCGAAGTCGAACGCTTGGAGCTTGCCTCCCTTGGGCAAGCTGTCGAAGGCACGTCGGCCGTCGACTGAGGCCACCCATATCGTCTCGCCGTCGGACCACAAGTCCCGCGGCCCCAGGGTGTCGAAGAACGACTCGGTGTCGATGTGCACCGCGGTCGATTTCGATGACGCCATGTCGATGGCTTCGATATAGGGGTGCCATGAGTTGCTGTTGATCCAGGGCTGGGCGACCCACATGGTGTCGCCGTCGGCCCACAGGCCGGTGTCGTACCAGCTGTGCTCTGGGCTGCGCTGAATGTCCTGCTGGGACTGGCGATCCCCGGAGTCGAGATCGAAAGCGTGCATCGTGTACAGACCGGAGGACAGGACCCACATGGTGTCGCCGTCGGACCAGATGTCGTAGGGGATCACCAGCAGCTCCCCGTAGTCGAGGTAAAACCCGACAAGCAGGTCTTTGCTGGTGTCGCGTCTGGTCCGCTGGAGGTGCACTGTGTAGACCTTCGCGGGGGAGCCGTCTTGGGGGGTGACGGTGACGGTGACGGCGGCCGGCCCGCCGCCGTCGATGTCGATCTGGTGCTCTTCGGTGCCGCCGTCGTCGTCCGCGGGCAGAACGGTTGCCGTCGCGTCGCTGTCTGTTGGGGTGGCGGTGACCGTGGTCGTGAATCCGTCGTCGGACTGGTCGTTCGTGAGCCGGTAGGTGTAGTCGGAGATCTCCGGGTCGAATGCCGGCGAGAGCGTCACGCCCGACAGGCTGAGCGCGGACAGCGTGTTGTCGCTCGACAGGGTCCCCGAAGTGCCGTCGAGCTTGGTGAGCTTCAGCGTGTATTTCATCGACTCGCCGTCTCTGGTGAGCGTGACGGTGATGTCGGTGACCCCGTCGGCGTCGAGGCTCACCTGGTGGCCCGACTCGTTGGTGTCGGCGTCCGCGGGCGAGATCGCCACCGTCGCGCCGGCGTGGATCGACTCGGCCTCCACCGTCACCTCGGTGACATCGGCCGCGACGTTGCGGGCATAGGCGGTGACCGAGGGGGTGAAGTCGTCGAGGTTGACGCCGCTCACCTCGAGGCGCCGCAGGCCGTTCTGCTCCAGCGTCAGCTTGTAGGTCTGCGCATGCTCGGGCGGCACCAGCGAGACATTCGATTTCAGGGTGAGCGTGGTGGAACCGTCGGCGTCGAGGCTGACCCGTTGCTCTAGGCTGCCGGAGCGGTACGGGCCTCCGTCGATGGACACTACGAGATCGCCACGATTTGAGATCGCCATCAGGCTCACTTCGGTGAGGTCGGGGGACACCTCGTGGGCGAACTCCGTCGCGACCGGGTCCCAGCCCGGCAAATCCGCGCCGTTGAGACGTACAAACCTTATGCGGTTGTCCCTGCCGCTCGGCGTCGGCGGAACCCGAATCCCCACCTTGCTGACCAACGTCTCGCGGTTGCCTGTGGGGCCTTGGACGACGGTGATGGTGATGTTGACCTCGCCGCGCGAGGGGACGTTCACCTGGTGCCCGTCGGTGTCGTTGTCGGCGTCGGCGGGGAGGATGGTGATCTCTGCGTCGGATCGCAGCGGCTTGGCGTCGATGGTCACCTGGGTGGTGCCGAAGGCGACATAGGTCCAGCGCCTGACCACCCGTTCGGATCTTCTGTCCCCTATCCAGTCCTTGCCGTCGATGGCGAAGCGGCGCAGGCGTGCGTCGGCGGGCAGGTTGTAGACGAACACTTTGGTGGTGTCGGCGTCGGCGACCCAGAGCTGGGACCGGTCCGACCACATGGCCAGCGGCTGGTCGTTGTCGTCGGAGAGCCTCTGGTCGGCGTCGGACAGGCGCCGTTTGATGTCGCGCCTCCATTCCCTGTCACCGTTGTCGAGGCGGTACGCGTAGACCCGGGCGTCGGTGCGGTCCGACACCCACAGGGTCGCGCCGTCGGACCACACTCCGACGGGATCGTCGTTGGGGCGGCCCGGCGTGTCGATGGTGCGCTCGAGGGCCTTGGTGGAGCGGTCGTAGACGTAGATCTTGGCGTCGTCGGCGTCGGCGACGTAGATGTGGGACGTGTCGGCCCATATCCCCATCGGGTTGGCGTTGCCCGCTGCCGCAAGCGTCGTGAAGTCAGCGGTGGACTTGCGGGCGCCCGCCTCGATCGCGGGATCGGCGTCGGAGTCCGCGTTGCGGTGGTAGGCCAGGATGGCTGCGGTCTCGCTGCTGGTGACCCACACGGTGTCGGCGTCCATCCACAGCCCGTGCGACGTGCCGGCCTGCGTGGGATTGTCGGTGGACGCCGGCAGAGCCAAGTCGATGTCCTTGGCGGTGTCACGGGCACCGCTCGACAGCGTGTAGGCGTAGATCTTGCCGTCCCAGTCGCCGGTGCTGCCCCGCGCCGACACCCAGATGGTCGTGCCGTCGGACCAGAACGCCTGCGCGATCAGATTCTCGCCGGCCAGGTCCGAGGCGATGTCGTCGGAGCTGGCGCCCGCCGGGCCCTGCATGCTCGACGCCCCCCACGCGCCCGGCGGCCACTTGGCGCCCGACGGCCCCGTTGCCGCGTCCCGCCCGTTTGGCGACAGCTCAAACACATCGCCGCCGACGGGCCCCGGCGGGCCCGTCGCCGCGGCGCGCGACACCGGGTCGGCGGGGAACTCGATGAATGGCACGCCGTCGTTTGTGGTGCGCAGTTGCGCGACGGCGTCGGCGCCTTGGGTGAGCCCGGCTGCGGCGGAGCCTGCCGGCGGCGTCGCGACCGCAATGATTGCGCTGGGCAATCCGCCGGTGCCCACCTCGTGCCCGTCGGCAGCGACCGCGCCCGCGACGACGCTCACCACATAGCGGTACTGCATGCCTGGCTGTACGGTGTCGTCGAAGAACTGGTAGCCGGTGCGGCCCCGCTCCCACTCCACGCGGCCCACCTCGTATATCGGCGTGCGCCGGGTGCTGGTGGTGCGCAAGACGCGCACTGAGAACACCTCTGCCCACGACGGTTGTTCGGGCACCGTCCAGCTCAGCGCCACCCCGCCGTTTCGCGTCACCGCCCCCAGGCCCTCAGCAGCCGCCGGCGGCTCGGACTCGACGGTGACCGCCACCGCATCGGAAAACGTGTCGGCGATGCGGCTGTGACCGCCGCCGTCTGTGGCGGCCCGGCTGGCCTCCAACCTCACCCGATACTCATACACCTTGCCCGCCACGACGCCGCTGGTGTCGTAGAACTCGGCCTCGCCGGTGTCTGGGTCCACCCGGCCGCTCGACACCCAGCTCAACGTCGACCACGCCCCGCCCTGCTCGCGGCGCTCCACATACATGTCGTCGATCGACAAGTCCCCGTACCCGCGATCGGGCTGATGCGGCGCCACCCACACCAGCCGCACCGAACGATGAGTCGCCGTCGCCGACAAGCCCGTCGGGGCCAGCACACTCGACACCGCTGCCTGTTCAGACGCTTCCCCAGCCGACACGGTGAACGCCACTTCCAGCACGCCCAGCACATCACCCGACAGCCCCCTCCCCGCATACGCCACCGCCCGCAACACATACTCACCCTCAGGCAGCGCCTCACCATTCAAGCGCCTGGCGCCTCGGCTGCCATAGTCCCCATACAGCGAATACGGCGCCCAGTTCTCCGTCTTGGGCCCAACCGACCTCACACCCGACAGCTCCAAACTCACACTGCCCACCGAGCTGCCCGACACCAACTCAACCCGAAACCCATAATTGCCGCCACCAGGATCAGCCACCACCACACTCGAACCGCCCACCAGCGTCGCGACCACCGACTGATCCGACGCATCCACCAGGGTGAGCCCCGCCAACGGCCCCGACCCCTCACCGCCACCCTCCTGCTGGGCCGCGGCGGGCACCGCCGGCACCCCCACCAACGACACAACCAACAGGACCGCCAACAGCCGCGGCCGACCCGTGGTGCAACCAAGCCCGCCGCGCCCTGACACCATCGCGCCTCTCTCCCCAACTCGAAGACCCCAACAGCCCAAACGGACGGGAGGAAGAACCGATCCAAGCGTAACGGGCGCAACAAGGCATGTCAACGGCCAGTGGGATCTGCCCACTGGCCGTTGACATGTGTCGGCGGCCATGAGATCCTGCCCAGTGGCGGCCGACAAAGGCAGCTCCACGCGAAACAGGTCGGAGCACGGGCCGTGCAGGCGCTGTGGACGAGTCTCAGCCGCGGCCGGCTCGAAGTGTCAGCCGATGCCGCGCCTAGAGCTCGGTGACGCCGATGGCGTGCTCGCCCGATGCGGCGTAGTAGAGCCAGCGGCGGCCGTCGTCGAGCAGGCAAGGGTCGCGCAGACCGTTCTGGGGCGACGCGGCCAAGCCTCTCGCCACCGGCTTGAGCGGCTCGTCGGAACCCTCCCAAGGCTCGATGGGCCGCATCACGTCGCTGGCCGGTCCGGGCGTCCACTGGTGCCGGCCGCCCGAGGTGTCGATCACGGTGCGGTAGATCCGCTCCGACGCCTCGAAGCAGCGGGTGAACAGCATCTCCAGCTCTTGGCGCTCCGGCCGGTACGACACGCAGCTGTGGCGGATCTCGTCGTCGTCGAACAGCATCGGCCCGTACTCGAAGCCCCGCAGCCCGTCGACCGAGCGCACCACCTGGGAGGGCATGGCCACCCCGTACCAGGCGCCGCCGGCGCGGAACATCCGCAGACAGCTGCGGGACACGGCCACCACCGGCTCAACCAACTCGAAGTCCCGGCCACCGTCCGACGTGGCCACCATGGTCTTCTGGTTCAACGACGGGTACTCGCTCCAGCACAGCAGACAGCCTCCCACCGACTCCGGGACCATCCCGTGGAAGTACATGACGAACCGCTGCCGCCGACCATCGGCATGGACATCAGGCGAGGCGACGTGAGGCTGGCAGTCCGACGGAGTGTCGTCCACATCAAGCACGTCGGGCTCGACCATACGCCACAGCCCAGCAGGCTCGTCGGCGGCAACCAGGCGAATCGACAGTCCAAGATCGTAAGCAAATACATCAGACAACGGCCCGGCCGGTCCGACATCCACCCGGGCGCGGCCAACACCGACGGCCCGTTCACGTTGAACCGCCATCTAGGTCCTTCAATGGAGGGCCGGGCAATTGCCCGGCCTGACGTCCTACGGCCAGATCGCGGTCCGGCTCGGCTGGCATCCTTCAATGGAGGGCCGGGCAGCCCATGCGCAGCCGGCACCGCCATCGCCAGCCCGCCTTCAATGGAGGGCCGGGCAATTGCCCGGCCTGACCGGCCCGAGACGCTCTCGGAGCGTGCAACTATGGGCACCTTCAATGGAGGGCCGGGCAATTGCCCGGCCTGACCGGTGCCCCGTCTGGCCGGTCGTCGGGCAGGGCCCACCTTCAATGGAGGGCCGGGCAATTGCCCGGCCTGACCCCCAAGCCACAGCAAGTGGCGCGGTCACTGGTCCGCCCTTCAATGGAGGGCCGGGCAATTGCCCGGCCTGACGCGAGCGCTCCGCGGCCTCCTGGGGTGGGGCGCGTGTCCCTTCAATGGAGGGCCGGGCAATTGCCCGGCCTGACCCGATGGTCACGCCGTCGCCTATGTCGCTGATGACGTCCTTCAATGGAGGGCCGGGCAATTGCCCGGCCTGACTCGGAGAATTCGCCGGTTGTCTTCACGCCAGCGCCCGGCCTTCAATGGAGGGCCGGGCAATTGCCCGGCCTGACCGGCGTCGTAGCTCACGCCTCGGTCGGTGAGGGCCCCCTTCAATGGAGGGCCGGGCAATTGCCCGGCCTGACGGCCCGATCTGGGACGTAGAAGCTCGTGGCGTCCCCCTCCCTTCAATGGAGGGCCGGGCAATTGCCCGGCCTGACCCCCCGAGTTGGAGGGCATAGGAGAATAGACATGAAGATCCTTCAATGGAGGGCCGGGCAATTGCCCGGCCTGACGCGTGGACCGGATGAGCCCCGATGCCGTCGAGGAGCTCCCTTCAATGGAGGGCCGGGCAATTGCCCGGCCTGACAAGGACCGGGGTGGTCCATCCGTTCTCCTCGACACTCCTTCAATGGAGGGCCGGGCAATTGCCCGGCCTGACGGGCTAGGCCGGCTCTACCCCACGATCAACGCCATGGCCTTCAATGGAGGGCCGGGCAATTGCCCGGCCTGACGGCCATTGCGGCAAGCTGCTCGGTAGTGGCCGACAGCCTTCAATGGAGGGCCGGGCAATTGCCCGGCCTGACGGCCATTGCGGCAAGCTGCTCGGTAGTGGCCGACAGCCTTCAATGGAGGGCCGGGCAATTGCCCGGCCTGACCGGACTTCGGGCCGCTGCCCCCGTACAACTGCGCTGACCTTCAATGGAGGGCCGGGCAATTGCCCGGCCTGACTCGATGCAGGCCAGCGCCTCGGCGGCGTCGTCGTCCCACCTTCAATGGAGGGCCGGGCAATTGCCCGGCCTGACCTGTGGCCTGCGGGTCACCAGGTGGGGGCGCGCTCTCCTTCAATGGAGGGCCGGGCAATTGCCCGGCCTGACCCGACGCGCCCGGGCCGACTGGGCGCTGCCGGCGACCCTTCAATGGAGGGCCGGGCAATTGCCCGGCCTGACGCCGTGGTGGCATCGCCGGAGATGAGGGCGTCTCCTACCTTCAATGGAGGGCCGGGCAATTGCCCGGCCTGACACGGGCAGGTCCTCCGGGTCCTCGCCGAAGGCTAGCCTTCAATGGAGGGCCGGGCAATTGCCCGGCCTGACGATAACGCTCCAGGGGCCGCCGGTCGATCCCCCCACCCTTCAATGGAGGGCCGGGCAATTGCCCGGCCTGACGGGATTGTTGCCTCCCACGAGGTCCCTGAGGGCCATGGCCTTCAATGGAGGGCCGGGCAATTGCCCGGCCTGACCTCCAGTCCCTCACGGTTACCCCCCTCGGCCTGCCCCCTTCAATGGAGGGCCGGGCAATTGCCCGGCCTGACGGCGTCCAGTTCCACTTCACATTCAGCTACGTGTTCAGCCTTCAATGGAGGGCCGGGCAATTGCCCGGCCTGACTTCGCATACGGGCTCACGGTCACGCTCATATTGACGATCCCTTCAATGGAGGGCCGGGCAATTGCCCGGCCTGACGCCGGCGTCCGCTGGCTGCCGCTCACCGCCGCCCAAGCCCTTCAATGGAGGGCCGGGCAATTGCCCGGCCTGACGCAGGGCCTCACCTACGACACCGTCAACGGGAGCGACCTTCAATGGAGGGCCGGGCAATTGCCCGGCCTGACCCGCAGCTCAGACTCGAGCGACCACCCGAGCGTACCCGCCTTCAATGGAGGGCCGGGCAATTGCCCGGCCTGACTCATCGAGCAGCTCCCGCAGCGCACTGGTCATTCCACCTTCAATGGAGGGCCGGGCAATTGCCCGGCCTGACCCGGACCGGCCTTGTTGATCATCTTCTGAATCATGACCTTCAATGGAGGGCCGGGCAATTGCCCGGCCTGACAGGCAGGAGCTTGTAGACCCGCCCCGCCACCGCGTACCTTCAATGGAGGGCCGGGCAATTGCCCGGCCTGACCCTACGATTAGCGCCGCGGGCCGAAGGCCCGCAAAGAACCTTCAATGGAGGGCCGGGCAATTGCCCGGCCTGACACTGGCGCTCGGCGTACGACGCGTAGGCGAGGGGGTTCCTTCAATGGAGGGCCGGGCAATTGCCCGGCCTGACCTCCCCCTCGATGGGTACGTGGGCGGTGTCCCCGTCCCTTCAATGGAGGGCCGGGCAATTGCCCGGCCTGACGCAGAGCAGGCCCCTAGGTAGGCCCGTAAGGAAGTCCTCCTTCAATGGAGGGCCGGGCAATTGCCCGGCCTGACCGGGAGCCCGTCGCTAGGCAAGTGCGCCTCACAGCGCCTTCAATGGAGGGCCGGGCAATTGCCCGGCCTGACTGGGACAGCGACGTCGCAGCGGCTCGGGCGACCTGACCCTTCAATGGAGGGCCGGGCAATTGCCCGGCCTGACGCCGACTGCCGGCGGCTCGTCATCCCGGTGTTCGGCCTTCAATGGAGGGCCGGGCAATTGCCCGGCCTGACATATGCTGGTAGTCATGAGTCAGCACCCGACACCGCCTTCAATGGAGGGCCGGGCAATTGCCCGGCCTGACGCCAATATGCCTCACCTAGTGCCTCGCCATTCGCGTCCCTTCAATGGAGGGCCGGGCAATTGCCCGGCCTGACGTGCGGAAGTGTCTCGGGTATATAGCTGATACACTGAACCTTCAATGGAGGGCCGGGCAATTGCCCGGCCTGACCCCGTGCCGCGGTCCACCCGCGTTGGAAGCCTGTCCCCCTTCAATGGAGGGCCGGGCAATTGCCCGGCCTGACCCCAGTCTGGTCGGTGAGGATCGGGCCGCTTCGAGACCCTTCAATGGAGGGCCGGGCAATTGCCCGGCCTGACTCCAAGCGGCAGATCGCGGTTGCCGGCGCGCTAGTCCCTTCAATGGAGGGCCGGGCAATTGCCCGGCCTGACCCCTTCCCCGGTATCAGGATTTGCCTAACGCACTGGGCCTTCAATGGAGGGCCGGGCAATTGCCCGGCCTGACAACCGGCTAGGAACTTAGGGGCTCCAAAGTGTCTCGCCTTCAATGGAGGGCCGGGCAATTGCCCGGCCTGACTGATCTCTCCCGAGAACTCGACGCCGTACAGCAGGTGCCTTCAATGGAGGGCCGGGCAATTGCCCGGCCTGACCGGGGCCCTTCCGGGTGGAAATTCCACCTAACAACACCTTCAATGGAGGGCCGGGCAATTGCCCGGCCTGACCCGGCATGTAGAGATAGAGCGTGCGGTCGCCGGTGCCCCTTCAATGGAGGGCCGGGCAATTGCCCGGCCTGACTCGGAAACCTCGAAATCCGAGTAGATTTCGGCGCGCCTTCAATGGAGGGCCGGGCAATTGCCCGGCCTGACCCTGGCCATCACCGACGACGGCCACCTGCTGCTCGCCCTTCAATGGAGGGCCGGGCAATTGCCCGGCCTGACTCCCGAGGAGGAAGGGGAGGACACATGAGTGACCTCCCTTCAATGGAGGGCCGGGCAATTGCCCGGCCTGACCTGTTGCGCCTCGGGCGCCTATTGGACTTGAGGGACCGCCTTCAATGGAGGGCCGGGCAATTGCCCGGCCTGACGGGCGACGGACCGCCCCCCGACGGGGTGAACTCCTGCGACCTTCAATGGAGGGCCGGGCAATTGCCCGGCCTGACACCCAGGCGCCGGCCCAGGCGTGCTTGACGTACTCGGCCCTTCAATGGAGGGCCGGGCAATTGCCCGGCCTGACAGCCAGCGAATGATGGCTACTTGAACGACGTTCGCTACCTTCAATGGAGGGCCGGGCAATTGCCCGGCCTGACCTCCGACATCGCCAACGAGACGACCGAGCCACTCGAGCACCTTCAATGGAGGGCCGGGCAATTGCCCGGCCTGACCGGCGTCAAGACCACCGGCGAATTCTCCGACATCGCCCTTCAATGGAGGGCCGGGCAATTGCCCGGCCTGACTGTACGGGCTGGTGTGGGCGTGGCTCGCCGCCGGGCTCCTTCAATGGAGGGCCGGGCAATTGCCCGGCCTGACTTCCCCACAGACTGGGGATGGCGTGGTGACGACCGCCTTCAATGGAGGGCCGGGCAATTGCCCGGCCTGACCTCACGCAGCCCGCAGTCACGGGCCAGCACCATGTCCCTTCAATGGAGGGCCGGGCAATTGCCCGGCCTGACCGCGGTCCCGACCACCCACACCACCGCCACCGCCACCTGCGCCCTTCAATGGAGGGCCGGGCAATTGCCCGGCCTGACCTGCAGCGGATTGCTGCTCCCCCGGTTGTCGGGCGTCCTTCAATGGAGGGCCGGGCAATTGCCCGGCCTGACGGGCGTCGGCGTCACGTCCGCATTTCAATGGAGGGCCGGGCAATTGCCCGGCCTGACCGCTCGCTTGCTTTGGTGCCCTTGAAGTGGCTCTTCGCGGGCGTTTGCGAGCGGTCCAGGAAGCGTGAGCTTCGAAGGTGTGTCGATTGTGTTGTCAAGCTGCGGTTTGCCTTGTGCCAAAAGGCATCGAGCGGTCCTGGGGACTTGTGTGCTCACCGTAGCGCTCGCATCAGATGACCGTCGGGCCAGATGTCGGAAGCGCAGTCCTGACCCCCAGAAAATCGAAGCACTCACGGCCACGTTGCGCGGGAGGACCCAGGTTGATGAAGGCTACCGAGTCCTCCCCATGGTGGATGATGTCCCCCACGTCCCGCTTCAATATCAGCATCTCCACTGGATCCAGGTCGCAGATGAAGACGCTGTACTGCATCGGCCACCCGAAGTCCTTGACGATCTTGTGCACCCGCCTGAGGCGCTTGGCGTCGCTGATGTCATAGCTCACCAAGTAACGCGTCCTTCCAGCGGCCATCTCTACCTCGTCATGAACGGCGTGTAGCCGGGTATCTCACCGAGCAGGTGGGCAGCCAGCACGCGGGCCTGAACCTCGAACACCCGACGGTAGGTGATGCGGTAGCCGTAGGTCGGATGCGTCACCTCGGTGTCGAGCCTTCGCTCGTATGCGGACAGCACTGACCGCCTTCCGTCCTGGGTGAGCGAGACCCCTCCGGCACGGGCTAGGAAGTCCCTCTCCCCTATCTCGCCGTTGTTGACCACGTTGATCACGACGGACTCGGCCACCAGCGGGCGGAACTCCTCGGCAAGATCCAACGCCAGCGCCGGCCGGCCGAAGCGCGGCCGATGAAACACTCCCAGGTATGGATCGAATCCGACCGCTATCGCGACCGCGGTCAGATCCTTGGTGAGGAGCGCGTAGACATACGACAGCAGGCAGTTGATGGGATCCCTCGGCGGCCTCCGGTTGCGTCCGGTGAAGTCGAAAGACCCGAGGCTCTCGTCCCGGATCATCGACGAGAACTTGGAGAAGTAGAGACGGGCGCCGGTTCCCTCCATACCCAACAGGCTCTCAATCGACTCGCTACCGGCCACGGTGTCGGCCAGCGACTTCAGTTGGTCCAGCACCGTCTTGACATCAGAGCGCGAGTTGCGCCTGAGGAACGTCCGCGAGTTCCTCAGCTTGCCCTCGATCATGGATTGGGCGATCGGAAGGCCTGCCTGCGCCGCGATGGCGACCTGGCGCCTGCGCAGGTCGACATGCTTGGACGGCAACCCCTCGGCGATGCCTTGGAACCACCCGCCGTAGGAGAACCAGCACACCGGTATCGACTCACGGAACGCCGCCCGCATCATCTGGCTGCTCACCTGAACGTTGCCATACACCGAGATCTGCGAGACGTCGATGAGGCGAAGCTGCTGGAGCTCCTCCCGATCCTTGCTGACCACGACCCGGCCGGAACGGATCCGATTCGGGCGCCCTGCTCGGTGACATACAGCGGCCTCGCCGCCGAGTCGCGGGGGGTCAGGCGCCGAGGAGCGGCATCGCTACGACCGACATGGAGGTTCGTCTCGTCCGGCAGGCAGATGCCCACCAGCGAACACCTCGGACACTTCGGGCTATCAACCAGCGGAGCAGGCGCATCGCCAGAAGCCGCGACTCCGCGGAGTTGCTCGATGAGCTGCAAGGTGTGCGCCACCAGCGTCGCGTCGAGCGGAATCGTGGCCCGCTTGCGGGTCTCGGCGAAGTAGATCTGCCCCTCCGAACAGTCGTAGCCGTTGTCGCGCAGCAGCAGGCCGATGGTGCACAGCTGCACCTTCTCGGGCATCCAGGCGGGCCCGTGCGCAGGCGGCCGCCCACGCTTCACCTCCACGGGCACGACCTTGCCGTCCTTCTGCTCGATGATGTCGGCTTTCGCGATCAGCCCGAGACGCTGCGAGCTCAATTCGACCGACTTCGCCTTCCTGAACGGCGCATCGCCGGCCTCTCCCATCCGGCCCCCGCCGGCATCGACGGCCCGATGGACATAGATGCCCTCCATCGTGTCCTGGTTGTGCTCGAAGCGTGACTGCACCCATTCCAGGTAGAACAGGCGCTGGCAGTACTCGAACTCGTTGATCATCCGAGCCGGAACCAGCTCTGGAACCTCGGTCACACTCCCGGACACTCGTTCCCCGAACGTGTTGATTGCTCGACTACTACCCGGTCAGCGTCACAAGCACGTTCACATCAGTCACGTTGCCAGACTACGCGCGGTGGCCCGAAAGTTCCGTAACCCCCCTGCGAGCTTCGGCGAATCTGCGACTGCAACACCCGGCTGATTCCCCAGGCCCCGTACCAATCGGCGCGACGCTCGTCGACTTCCGGCGAAGCAACCTGCGCGAGCAGGGATCGGACAGATCGCGCCGTCGTTGGAGCAGTCCACAAGGGCCAGACAAAGAAGCCTCTCTTCCAGCTTCCCGAGCAGCCTTGAGTCAGCGTTCCCTGAGGCGAAGCGAAGCACGGGTACCTGCATAGGCCAATGATCGCCAGAGCCTCCGCACCCGGATTTGTGAGCTTCGGATTCCGGGAGTTGTCGGTGGGATCGGCTGCGCTGAGGGCGTGATCTCTATCGTCTACACAATCCCACATGAGCGACTCTCGCTTGCTGTGGTAGCTCCACGGCTTCGTAATGTCATCGACAATCTCCTCCTTGGTGACCTCGCCCAGAATCGTCCGCGCCATCAGCACGAACTTCTGCTGCCCGGCGGTGAAGTACAGGTCAGAGGGTTTGGCCTTGTCGTTGTTGTCCAGACTGTTCTCCGCCAGCAGGCATGCCGACAGCGAACCTGACGAGCGAGCGGCGCGACCCTGGCGCAGGTACTCCCGTATGTCGTCGGGCTTAAGCTTCAACCCTGGATGGATCGACTGGTCAAGCGCCGGACCGTCGAGCCAGGCCTTAGCCACGTCATCAACCGCCTGAGCGATCTCGTCAAGGCTCCGAGCCGGACTGAGTACGGGATGCGGGATCGGATCGTCGGTCCAACTCAAGCGATGATCGGCGTTCTGATCCGCCAGCGCCACTTGGACTCCCAACGCAGCCAGAAAGCCGAGTGGATTGTCACCTGGCAAGCCGGTCATCGGCGTCACATCGGAACTAGTCATCGCGCCTCCTCGGCGCTTCGTTGCTGATCGGCCAACCGAAAGATCGCCTCCAGCCAGGCCAGTCCGTGATGGCCGTAGCGCTCCTGCAGCCGCCAGAACCGGTCCGCCATCTCGAGGGCAAGCCGCGTTCCGGCAAGATCCGACCACACGCTCATGTCCACCGGACGGTCAACTCCTCCGGAGGCACCCGGCCCGTCAACGCCATCGGCGCCGAGCCGGAACGCGCCTCGGGTCAGTCGGCCAACTGCCGTTAACTCCTGAGGATCGTCGTCCTTCTTTATCGGCGGCAGCGGCCGGCCGTGTCCGTGGTGGGTCCCCACAAGATGCAGCACCAAGTCGGGGTCGTGAGCCATGTCGAGTATCGCCGAACTGCTCTGCGCGAGAGCGACGCTGCTGAACTCGTGACGCGCAGCGGGCCACATGTGCCGGCGGGTTCGTGTTCCGTGCACCGACTTCGCCAGCGGTTCGTCCGACGCGGCGATGAGCACGGCGTCATGGCCGAGCATCTGGGCTTGGAATCGGGAGTCGATCTTGCCGAGATCGTGAAGCTCCCCCGCCAATCGCAGATCCGCGGCGATTTCCTCAGACAGCCCCAAGCGGCGAGCGAAGTCTTGAGCCTTGACCCCGACTCCGCCGAGATGATCCCGAAGCGTCGTTCTCGCGCCCGTCAGGGACGGCCTGTCGTCGAAGTCGTCGAGGAGTGCGGGATCCACGGATCGCTCGACGAGGACGTAATAGCCGGACCCTGGGTTTGGATAAACCCGCTCAATGTCGAAGCGACCATCGTCTCGGAGACGTTCGATCACCTGAGCCATCCAGTCTGGACGAGCCCTCGGCGACAACCCCTCGAGTTCCGAGAGCCATTGGTCAACGGCATCCCGCGTGCTCATCGAAGCGTTGTGCTCATCCTGAGGACTGGGTGCCGCGGGCAGACCGTATTCCTCGAGCAGACGCGGATCGAGGCGAAGCGTCGCCCGCACTCCGTAGACGATCTGTGCCCGGTCACCGAGATCCTCGACCAACCCATGCCCGGGGTCCGCGTCGATCGAGCCCTGGCGAGCGGAGGGTCGAGCCGATGGATCCCAGGTGCCGGCGCCCAGCCCGCCCATGGCCGGGTCCACGACTAGGAGATCACCTGGCTTGATGTCTTCGACTCGCTCTATCGCCTCGGTGAGGCCGTCCCCTTGGCCTGTCCAGCGGCGCACGCTGACCAGCAGCCGTGGCGCCGATTCCCCATCGCGCCGTGCAGCACGTCGCTCTTCGCCCTCCGACGGTGCTGTGCCAGTGTCCGATACCGGCGCCTCCGCGGTGCGTCGGATCCAGGCCCGGATCGCTGAGACAGGAACCGCCAGGAACTCGGCCGGACGCAACGGCACCACCTTTAGCGCTTCATCGGACCAGTCATGGCGCCACACCACGGAAACATCAGGCTCGCTCAAGCTGTCCTTGCCGTGAAGGAACTCGGCGATGGGGGGATCAGCGATCGGCTCGGGACTCGTCTGTGACCATGCGTCCACATGAGTCGGAAGCAGCAGGGGGGCCTCCGGCTTAGGCGCCTGAACATCCTCAGCATCAGCGCTTAGCCGCGCCGGGAGTTGGGTGCTCGGTCCGACGTCGACCTCTCCCTGGTTTGCAAGCGACTGTAGCCCTTCCCATGTGTGCCGGGTGGCGTGGCCGTACACCGGATCGGATCGATTCGGCTTCATCTCGGAAGCCACGCCCAGGATCCAGCAGCGCGCTGGGCCGCCACGCCGCACGGCCGCGTTGCCGCGGCGGTCGAGCCGTCCAAGACGCTGGCACAAGCTGTCGATGGGCGCGGCCTCGCTGATGAGTGCGTCAAAGCTGAAGTCGGCACCGACCTCGATCGCCTGCGTTGCCACAACCACCGTCCGCTCATCGGTTGGCGAGTCCCGATCAGGGTCCACGCAGTGGCCGATTCTGCCGAGGACCTCCTCCTTGTCGATGGGGCGCATGCGGCCCGTCAACAAATGGGCATCGAATCCGTGCTGCTGCAACAGCTTGTGGGTCTCGCGAGCGGTCCGGACCCGATTGACGATGACTCCCACACTCTTCTCGTCTTCTCTCAGCTCTCGCTTGACCAGCTCGAGGACCTTCTTGGGGACCGATTCGTGAGGCGGGCGGTTGCCGCTGACCGCCACCAGCGTCGCACGCTTGGGCGCATTGGCGATCTGGGCGAGTGGCGGCGATTGATCCAAGTCGCCGTCCTGAAGCTGGAAGCGCCGGCCGTTCGTGTTCGTCGGCGTGGCCGACATCTCCACGACCTTGAACCGGCGAGGCAGAAGATCCGAGTTGACTGAGCGAATCAGAGGTACTTCCCCGTCGGATGAGACGTCCCGCAGCGTGGCAGCGAACGCCCGGCTCAGGTGGACCTCATCGAGGATCACGAGGCAGTCGTTGCCCGCAAGGCCGGCACAGATCGGACGCTTCCCGGGGCTGTCGCCGTAGCCCCTGAACAGCAGGCGGGAGCCGAACTGGTCCACGGTGGACACCAGAACCCATGGCTGCTCCGGTCGCTTCGCCCAGTCCGCGGCCACAGGGATGCCGCCCATGCCGCCTCGCAGAGCCGCGACCTCTAGGAGCTTCTCGGCCCCTGTCAATTCTTGTAGACAGCCGTTCATCTCTCCAAGAACGCCGTTGGCAGCCGCACCGATGCTGTCTCCGATGGCTCGTGCGCGCTCGACCACCTGATCCACGACGATGCGCCGGTCGATTACGAACACAATCCTGCGGGGCGAGATGTCGGGCTTCACCGCGAGCGCGAAGACGGCCGTGTCGAGCACGGCGGTCTTGCCCACGCCAGTCGGCAGATCGATGACATCGGGCCACCCGTCGCCTTCGAGCACCTGTCGGGTGAGGCGGCTCTGCCACGGGTAGGGCTCGTATCCGTGAACGGCTTGGAAGTACTTGCCAAAGTCATCTGCGGTTAGTTCACCCATCGTTCGCCCCCTCACCGGAAGCCGCCGCCTCGGTGGCCGCTTCGTCCACGGGCCGCATCAGCCCCAGCCCCACGAAGCGCCCGCTGCCCAGCACCAGGGGTCCGCGTACCGGCTCGGCGAACTCGACTGATGCGTGGACGAGCCGTCGCACGACTCCGCCGCCCGGCCCGCGGCCCTGTCTGAACACAGGGAAGTCGTTGGCCGGTCGCGTCCCGACGAGATCAGAGACCAAGGACACTCGCACATCCACCGGTCTCGGCAGACCGACGTGCTCGCAGGACCTGGCGACGGCCTCCTCGGCTCGCGCCCACGCCTTGGCCCTGGCGGCCGGGGTTCCTCGGCGGAGATTGCCGGGATGGGCCGGCAGCGCCACCGGCGTAGCCGACGCCCACCACCTCGACGGCCGAGCCCACACGCTCGGGCGCAGGCTGACCAGGGCGAAGGGCGGCTGTCGCCTTCGCATCTCGACGACTCCGCCTCTGCCCATCGTCAGTTCAAGCGGTTCCTCGCCGCACTCGCGCTCCCACGACGCGATTCCACGCAGGGTCGCGTCGCGCGCTACCGCATCGAATTCGGTTGGCAGAGCGACCGCTAGACCCATGATCCGACCGTCGGCGTGTTCGTGGCCGACGTTGGGCAGGGCTAGGAAGGCAACGTGAGGCGAGCCAGTGGGGGTTCCGTCGGGGAGATGCCCGCTGACCCCCTCCGGCAGCGGATCGGGTACGTGGCTGAGGACCGACTCCCGCAGAACTCTCGCAAGCTCGACGGTCCGAGTCATGGGCCGGTGTCGATGACCGGGCTCCAACTCGAACACAATCCAATCGCCGGCGTTCGAAGGGCGCATCGGGTCACCGGTCTCAGCCTTCTCGGAGGCTGCCTCGCTGTACCGGACTCCTCGGAACGGCAGGCTGCGGGGCCTGATGGCCAAGTGCCGCTGGTGCTCCTCCTCGAGCGCTGCAAGCTGTCCGGGCCGCACCCAGCGCAGCATCATCGTGCCTTCGCCAGGCGTGTGCGTCGCAGCCGACTCCTCGTCATGCAACCGGCAAGACACCAGTGACGACGAGTGGCCGAGCCGGGTGACGCGGCCCAGGAGTCCGTCGAGAGCTCTGGCGACTTCGGGCGGTGCACTGTCGTCCCAGGCAAAGGTGACACAAGGTGCTGGCCCCACTTGCGGCAGTGCCGTCTGCTCTGGATCTCCAGAGGATCCGGAGATCTCTGGCTCCACCAGCGTGACCGACGGGAAGTGCCGCTCCTTCTTGACACGACCGTCGGGCAGCAGCGCGAGCGCGGACGCTTCGTTCGTATTGCCGACCTTGCCAGCCAGCGAATCGACATCGCGTTCCTTGTTGATCTTTTCCTGGAGCCTCTCGACCTTCTTCGTCACTTCGCCCTTCGAGGCGTCGACTTGGTCCTCCCACTGGGCGACGAGTTCGCCCAGTGCCTTCGCTCGGCGCTGGTATTGGGCCGGGGCGACCACACCGGCGTCGTTGACGGGCACGAAGTGGCTGACGACTCGACGCCCGACCGCCTCGGGAGCCGTGATGCGTGGCGGTGGCAACGCCTCCAGCCATTCGAGCGCGGCCCGCTCGGCTTCGTCTGGCAGTTCAGCGTCCGCCCAGGTAGCAACCATGGCCGAGAACAGACGAGCACCGTGAGGAGGCCATTCCGGCTCCGCGCGGTCGTGATGCGATGTCGCGCTGTACCGCCCAGTGAGGAAGTTGACCTCTATGACGGTCATCGATCACTCCCCGACGGGCTCGCGTGCAGACACCTCGCGGCTGCGCCGCAGCAACTCGACCAACTTGGGCGCCGGCGTCAGCACGATCTCGACCTTCTCCCAGGCGATGCCCGACCGCTCCGCTCGAGCCGACGCCTCCGACAGCAGATGAGCCGCGGACTCGCGGTCAACGCCGACCGTCTCAGGCGACTCCCCGTCCCGTCCGACGATCTCAATCGCGGGGACGTGCTGCGGGATGAGAAGACACCTGGACCGCAGATCGTGGTCCGCCTCATGGCCGTAGGCGATCGCCGCCACGCCGAGCGCCGCGACGGCCGTCCTCGCTGCGACTTCTGCGTCACGGCTCTTGCCCGCGAACCGCAGTCGCCGGAGTGCGGCCAGCGACAACACGGTCGTCTGCCTCGCCTCCGAGATGGTCACGCCACCGGCCTGAGCGTCGATGGACGGAGCGATGTTGCCGTGGTTGATCTCGGATGGGCGCCCGTCACCGCCTGCCAGCTTGGGCTTGCTCTTCTCCTGCGCCGCCTCGGCCTTATCCAGCGTCCACCTCTGCTGCGGATCAGCGTGCTCGTAGACGACTGCCGCATTGCGCTCGACCTGCAAGGGGTCGATGCGGCTTCCGACCTTGCGCCCGATCTTTGCGTCCAGTCCGACGATCTCCGAGACGTACGCTCGCTGGAATTTCGAGCCGAGACCACCCTTGGGGCCCGTCGAGTCCCACTGGCCGAACAGCAACGCCGTCGGCGCGTAGCGGAACATGTCGGTGGCGTTGCCGGGACGCGCCTCGGTGATCTTCTGGCCGATGTCGCTGAGCCGGAAGAGTGTCCCGCCGAGCAGGCTGTCCCTGAAGATGGCATCGGCGAAGCGGTGAGGAGCCTCCAGCACCGTGATTCGACCAAGGTCCGCCAGTTCGGGCTCCCCGGTGAAGTCCACGTACGGGACGGGAAACTGTAGATCTTCGGCCTCCCAGCCCTCTAGGAGCGCGTGCTCGGCTCGGTTGGCCTGTGAAGCGACCGAGTCGAGCAGAACGGTCGTTACGACCTGATCGCCGACCTGCCGCTCTTCGATCGCGTACTTGTGCTCCGCCGCGGCGGCCACGGCATAGGTCGGCGGGAACACCTTGCCGCCCGGCCCGTCCGCGGGCTCCAGCCGCATGATCGACCGAAGGGCAACCGCCCCACCCGCCACGGCCTCGGTCAGCCGCTCAATTGTCAGTTCAGCCACTTGGGCCCTCCTTTCGTCGGAGGCTCAGGCATCTCGCAAGAGCCACGAGACCGATCATCCCGCAGGGGTATGACAACAGACTGCCCAGACCCTTCCAACCCTTCACGATCGACAGGCGACACCGTCGCCGGGGCAGGGCCAGCGACACTCGCAACACCACCCATCGGACGTCCCCGAGCAGTGGGCGCTTCTCCTCTACCATCCGTCTCGATGACCAAATGGCGAGCGTGGACGGACTCGTGTTCGCCGGACCACCCCTCAACTCGGACTCCGGCCATGCCTTGCCTGCGCTCGGCCAAGACCGCCTCCACCCGACAACGGTGGAAGATGGCTTGATAGTCGTTGACCTTCATAGAGTTCCTCTTCTTGTTAGTGTAATGTTGCGGAGCGGTGAGTGTACCTGATATAGTAGTGGCCTGAGATGGGCAGACTACACGCAAGCCGCGGCAAGCACAACCCCGGCCAGACCCCTTTGTGCGACCAGCGGCTTGGGTACGGCGCCACGGCGGGCCTGCCGCAAAGCCGAGCCTGCTGCCAAGCCGGAGGCTTGGAGGGAGCAAGGCACAATTTCCTACCAACCACAATCCTCACCCAAACACACCCAGAAGGTCGACCTGCCCATCATCTCAGCACGAGCGAGAGGACTCACGTGCGAGGGGACTGAAGCCATGTAGACCTTCACGGAGCTACCCAGGATCCAGTACCACACCTAGGTGATCCCGTGCCGTAGGCCGGCAAGCGCCATCCGGGGATTAGCACATCCTCCTCCATTGAAGCTTGCTGGTGTACTGCTGGGTAGCAGCGGAGACTCCAAGCCAGGGGGCCATCCGGCCCTCTCTCCATTGCGTCAGCTACGGACCGTTGCGCAGAATTGCCTCAGTTGCCCCACAGGATGCCGACGCACGAGCCGCGCCGGCTCGAACTAGGACCGCGATCCAGTGGCTACACTTGTGGTCACACCGGGTTGGAGGATCGTCATGCGGTCGGTAGGGGTACGGGAGTTCAGGGATCGGGCGACTCAGATGATGGCCGAGGGCGAGACCCTCATCATCGAGCGTCGGGGCGAGCCGGTCGGCTTCTATGTGCCGATCGCGGCCACCGACCGCCGTGCCGGCGGCGAGGCCCTGGAGCAGCTCGGCGAACTGATCGGCGACGTGCTCGCGAGGACGGGCCTCAGCGAGGATGAACTCGTGAGCGAACTGGCCGAACCACAGGTTGGGCCGGATGCGCCTGGTTGTTGACACCAGCGTCCTAGTGGGAGAGCTACTGCGAGCCCGGGGACGCCGGCGCCTGCGCGATGAGCGCCTGGATCTGTTCCTGCCCCAACAGATGTGGACCGAGGCGAGCCTGCATCTGCCTCGCCGCGTCGCGGCGTTCGCCAGTGCCCGCGGCCTCGCTTCGGACCTGGCCGACGAGTTGACCCGGCAGTGCCTTGAGGCCGTGGTCCGCAATGTCGTCATCGTGGCGTCGGCGGTGTACTCGGCGCTGGAGGACGAGGCTCGGGCCCGGTCTCAGCGCGATCCCGATGATTGGCCCGTCGTGGCCTGCGCGCTTGCCCTGTCGGCCGGCGTGTGGACGAACGACAACGACTTCCTCGGAACGGGCGTCGCAACCTGGACCACCGAAACCCTCCAACTCTGGCTGGAGCGCACCGATCCCCCGCAGTGAATCCACATACCTTCCCGAAACCGCCGCAACGCCTCGCTGACTGCCGGGCGCCCATGGAGGGCTGGAATGTTGGCCGGCAAGGCCCTCGGCGGCTGCTCGGGCCTCGAAGTAGCGGCGGACGGCCGGTCCGCGAACACGACCCCGCCGCGGCCGACGGAGCGGAACATCCTGTTCCTGCGGGATCCTCTGCTCTCGGGGGACAACTCGCTGACCGGGTGGCCCAGACCCGGCTGCTTCAAGCGTAGGCGGTGGCCTGCCGGCACTATCGTGTGGCCATGCCCGTCTATGTGGCTTCGGATCGGGGAAGCGCCCAGTCCAGCGCGCCCAGCATGGAGGACGCTCGCCGGGCGGCCGACGCACTGTCGTTCCTCGATCCGGGGCTGGTGCTCGTGTACGGCTCGGTGGCTGCTGGAACCGCCGACGCCGGCTCGGACGTGGATCTGGTGGTCGTTCTCGACGACCTGGGCGACTACAGTCAGCGCCCGCGCCTGCGGCGCCGTGCCAGGCAAGCCGCAGAGAGCGCTATCGGACGGCCTGTCGATGTACGGATCACCGACCGTCCCGAGTGGAAGGCCCGCACCGAGTGCATGTCGAGCTTCGAGCGGCATGTCGCGTCCACCGCGGTCACGCTGCGGCAGCGCCGGGCCGGGCACGTCGACTGGCACAAGGAGATCCCGATCCCCCCGACCGACGAAGACTTGGCGCAGGCGTCGCTGGACGACCTGACACAAGCGCTCGTCGCGCTGAACCACGACCTGACGCCCTACGTCCAAGAACTGGAGGCGGACGAGGCGGACGATGCCGAATGGGCGGCGCGGAGCCGGGCCAGGCGAATGCGCCGCGTGTGCGCGTCGGCTCAGGCGGCGATGGAGACCGGGCTGTTGGCTCTGAATCATGCACTGCCGGGTCCGCACCCTCCAAGGACCCATGATCTCAGCGCGCTGATCGACCTGCTGCCGGTCACCTCGAGCGAACACAAGCGGCTGGCCGCGGCAGTACAGGGCCTGGACCTTGCGGCCGCGACGCGGTGGCGGGAGATGGGCACCTATCCCGGCGACTTCGAGGACGAGGTGGTGTCCGAGCGCTCCACGCCGGAACATGCGGCAACGATGGTGAACGCGGCAGCCCGCCTGACGCTGGCAGTGGCGGACTTGCTCGAGGATCGCTCCGGCCGCTCAGACGGCAGCCGCGAGGTGCGGTCCGAGCTGTATCGCCTGGTCGGGCTGCCGGCGCCGCAACCCCACAGTGGATCGCAAGCAGACCCGAGCCAACCCCCGAGAGCCCTCCCCGAACTGGCGCCCGAGGACCTGTATGGGCCAAGCCGCGCCAGCTCGAACTAGGACATCACGTCGTCGACAGCTGAATCCGCGAACCCGACTCTGCCACGACCGACGGGATCTGATCAGACCGACCGGCAGCAGCCGTTCGCGGTAGCTCGGGCTCTGCCGCCTCCACGGCTTGAGCGAGAACAATCTTCTTGTTGATCCAGCTTTGTGAGTATGTCCCATGTATATTGCTGATATGTCGAGCACGACTGCACCTGCCCGCAGCGATGCCGAGCGGGCCGCCCAGGCCCTCGTGCGGATGGATGCTGCGCAGGTGCTGCTGTTCGGTTCGGTGGCCGACGGCACGGCCACCCCGTCGTCGGACATCGACCTCGTGGCGGTGTTCGACGACCTCGGCGACTACTCCCAGCGCGACCGCCTGAAGTACCAGGCCCAGGCAGCCGCCCACCAAGCCTCGGGACGTTTCACCGACGTGTTCGTCACCGACCGTCCCGAATGGCGCAAGCGCACCCGGATGCGCACATCGTTCGAAGCAGGCATACACCGCCGCGCCGTCGCGCTGGTGGACCGGCCCCCGAACCAGGAAATCGACTGGGACAAGGACACGCCGATGCCCACCACCGACGCCGACGAGGCCCACCAGGACCTCTGCGCGGTCGAGGACGCCCTCCTGAAGGCGTTCAACGAACTGCACCCGAGCCACGACGAGCTCGACGCGCTCCTCCACGGCCAGGCCGACCGCTGGGACCGCAGCCGGTTCCGGCGGATGATCGAGATATGCGAGGACTCCCACGCCGCGATCGAGACGGCCCTCAAGGCCTACACCCGCGGCGTGCTCGGCCAGTACCCCGGGCGGGGCACCCAGGGCCATCACATCCAACACCTGCTCCAGTGCCTGCCCCACAGGGACCGGCAGCGCTTCTACAGCGCCATCTCACCCCTCGATCCCGAAGACGTCTCACCGTGGCGCATCGTCGGCACCTACACGGGCGCCAAGAGCTCGGAGGCCAGCCTGTCCAAGCTCACACCCGAGTTCGCCTACAGCATGATCGAGGCCGCCCGGCGCTGCTCGCTGATCGCCGCCGAGGAGGTGGCCGGAGTGCAGGGGGTCACCGACGTGTCGGAGTCGATCATCGTCGACGCCACCGACCCCCGCCGCCTCGGACTCATCCAAGACATGCGCCGCGACCCCGACTTCGCGGTCGGCACCTACGCCCGCCGAGACCTGACCCCTCCCCCATCGGCGCGGCCCGAGCCCGCCCCACTCCCGACCGACGCACAGAGCCAGTTGCGGCTGGCGTACCCAGCCCCTCCCGAAAGCCCGGCGGCCGGCGACGAGGTCTAACCCACAGATTGCAGACCCACAGCCGACACATTGCAGGGACGCCTTGCTCCCTGCGCTCGGCAGGGAGCGCTGCGCCTCACGAGCTCGACGTGTCACGGGCCGAGAGCCGTGATCGGCAACACCGACACGCCGTCGGGACGCTCGTAGCCGTAGCCCTCCCCCGTGATCAGCAGCTTCTTGGCCGGCTCGCCCACTCGGGACGTGTCGATCTGCTCACAGGCCCTCGTCAGCGACCGCGCGCCCTCGTCGAGCCGCCCTCTCGAGCCAAGCTTGACCTCCACAGCCAGCCATCGGCCATCGCCGTGCTCGACCACCGCGTCGAGTTCGTGATCGTTGCTGTCCCGATAGTGGTAGACAGACGCGTCGTTGGCCTCGGCATACACGCGCAGGTCGCGCACCACCAGCGACTCGAAGGCCTGCCCCAGATAGCCGGTGTCCCGCCACAAGCGCTCCGGGCCCGCCCGCAACGTCGCCACCGCAAGCGACGGATCAACGAAGTGGCGCTTCGGAGAGCGCCGGAGCCGGGCCCTCGACCTCAGATAGACGGCCCATGGAGGCAGGTCCTCCACGACGAATACCCGCCTGAGCGCCTCCAGATACTGGGCCGCGGCCGCTCGGGACGGGGTGCGGTCACCCGCGACGTCCTCGGAGAGGGTCGTGACCGCAGTGGCGGTCGCGGTGTTGCGACTCAGCGAAGCCAGCATCCTGAGCACGGCCTCGGGCCGATGCAACGTGCGACCCAACCGGGGGATGTCGGCCCGAGCCACCTCCTGCACATAGGCGCGGCACAGCGACTGGGCGGTCGACGCCGGCATTCCGAGGTGGCGGGGCCAGCCGCCACGGCACAACGCCTGGACCACATCGTCCAGCTCGGCCTCGGGCGAACCGGCCGCGCAGTCTCCACCGTCGAGCAGCGAAGCAAGCGACACTTCCGCCGACGACTCGCCCGACTCCGCCAGCGACATGGGCCGCATCCGCACCCTCGTCACACGGCCCGCACCGGAGTGCCGGGTGCGGTCGTCGGGAGGATGGGCCGATCCGGTGAAGATGAAGCAGCCGCTTCCCGGCTCGGCGTCCACTGCATGGCGGGCAACATTCCAGAGCCCGGGAGCCAACTGCCACTCATCCACCAGTCGGGGCCTCGCACCCTCGAGCACCCCCGCGGGCCGCAGTTCCGCCGCCTCCACGGCTCCGGGGTCGCTGTCGAGGCGCACCTGGCTTCGAGCGTGTCGAAGGCCGGTCCACGACTTGCCCGTTCCTCGGGCACCCTCGACAACCACTATGGGTGCCGCAGCCAGCGCCGAGCCCATGAGGGCGTCGACAACCCGCGGCAGGTATCCGCTCGGTGTCAGCGGTCCTGGCGGGCGTGCGGTCGACATCTTCGCAGCATAGCCGAAGGGGCGCTGTTGCTTGACGGATTGCAGGAGAATTAGATGACAGATTGCAGGAGAATCAAGTGACAGATTGCAGGATTGCGATACATGCTGCAGCCCTTGACGGCTGACGCGTCAGCCGACCGGCTCGGTGAACAGCTCGTGGGCGCTCTCGCCCGCCGGCGTGCGGGTCAGGATCTCCGCTCCGTCGACAGTGCACGCCAGAGTGTGCTCGAACTGGGCGGTGCGGCGGCCGTCGACCGTCACCGCAGTCCACCCGTCAGACCACATTGCGGCCTCGGGCGAGCCCAGCGTGAGCATCGGCTCGATGGTGAAAGTCATCCCTTCGGCGAGTGCCGTCGAGTGCCGCCGGTCGTAGTAGTGGGGCACCTGCAGGCCGGAATGGAACTCCGTGCCGACACCGTGGCCGATGAACTCCCGCACCACGCCGAGCCCGTGCGTCCAGGCGTGGTTCTGGATGGCCCGGCCGATGTCGGACACGACCGCACCCGCCTTCACGGCCCCGATGCCCTCGTACAGCGCGACGCGGGTCTCGGCCACCAGGCGCCGGGAGTGCTCGTCAACGTCGCCGATCATCAGGGTCACCGAGGTGTCACCGTGGACCCCTTCCCGGTACACCGTCACATCGATGTTGACGATGTCGCCGGAGGCCAACCGGCGGGAGTCGGGTATCCCGTGGCAGATCACCTCGTTAACGGAGGTGCATACCGATTTCGGATAGCCCCGGTAGCCGAGCGGGCTCGGATACGCGCCCGCGGCCACGGCCGCCTCGTGCACGAACCGGTCGATGGCGTCGGTGGTCATCCCGACCCGGACGTGCTCACAAGTCGCTATGAGCACCTCGGCCGCGAGCGCACCGGTGCGGCGCATGGCATCCAGCTCCGCCGGCGTCCGCACCAGCGACGAAGCCGGAGGGTGGGGCTCCCCGCCGGGAAGCGAGGCGTAGGGCGGGCGCTCGATGCCGGCCGGCACGCGGCGCTGGGAGCTCACGAGCCCCGGTCGCACCGGCGGATGCGACGCCGGGATGCTGTCCACACCCACACCGGCGGGAACCCGCCGCTTGCGCTTCGCCATCGCCTCACAGGCTAAGAGGCCGAGCGAGTAGGCGAGCACATCCGCTGCACACAGGCGAGGCCGTGGCCCGTGCAGCCCGTGAACGCAGCGAACAAGAGCGGGAATCACCCCGCCCGCACGCGACAAGTCTGCACCTGCCCGCGCACGGTCCGAGAGGCCGAGCAGGCAGACGAACGAACCCGGTTGACACGGGCCGAGTCCCGGACCGGCTCGCCTGCCGCTAGTTCGAGCGGTTGCGGACCCGCTCGAGGAAGACTGCCATCTGGATCCGCGTGGTGGCGCGGTCCGGGCAGAACTGCAGCGGCTCGGCCGAACAGCCCTTGGTGATGCCCGCATTGTGCAGTGCGTCGATGGCAGCCGCGTGGCGGTTGCCGTGCGTGTCGGCGAACCCCGCCGCCGGAGCTGGATCCAGGCGGAACGCCGTCTCCAGGAAGCTCGCCATCTGAGCGCGGGTGACCGGATCGTCGGGACAGTACCGGGCCGGCTCCGTACTGCAGCCGCGGGTGATCCCGAGCTCCGCCAGCCGCTCCGCGTGCGCGGCCCACCACTGGCCGGCATCAACATCGGCGAACCGCGACGTACTGATCGGCTCGGGATCCTGGCCGTCGACGGTGCGCACCAGCCACACTGCCGCCAACCATCGTGGGACCGGATCGCCGGGGCAGAAGCGTCCGGGCTCACACTCGGAGCCGGCCAGCACTCCGTCCTCCGCCAGGGCAGCCACTGCATCGAACGGCTCGCCACCCATCTGGACGTCGGCCGGAAGGGTGCCCGGCAGCCCTGCCGCGGCCGCCACCTGGCGGGTGAAGCCGATCGGATGCCAGCAGCCCGACAGGTCCAGTTCCACGTCGGGCTCGACGCCCCCTTCGGCGCTCCCCCCGTCCGGTCCGAACCATCTGAACACCGTTATCCGGGCTCCGCCCAGCAACGCGCCGGTGCGCGACTCCACGGCCCGGGTGATCTGGCCTGTGTTCTTCCCGTAGGTGGTCGTGCCCACCACGGTGGCGCGACCGTGATCGCGCAGGGCCAGCGTCATGACCTCGGACGCCGATGCCGACGAGCCGTCTACCGCTACCGCTATGGGCAGCAGTGCCGGTCTCGGCAGACTTCCGTGCTCGCTGACCAGGTGACGGAGGGTGTGGAGCCGGGATTCTTCCCGGATCACGACCTGACGGTCGTCCAGGAACATCCCTGCGATGTTGACGACGGTCTCCAGGAAGCCCCCGGGATTGCCCCGCAGATCTACGACCAGAATCTTGGCGCCAGAGTCGAGCAGGGTCTCCAGTTCGGTACCGAGACGCTCATCGGTTCTTGCCCCGAAGGAGTCGAGGCGCAGGTAACCGATGGTGCCCGCCACCGTCCTGCCGGCCACCGAAGGGGCATGCACCGGTCCGGCGTTCATCCGGAACGATCTCCTGCGACCGTCCCGCTCCACGATGACCGGCACGAGGCGGCCCGACTCGAAGGTGGGCAAGTCCTGCAAGCCGCAGCCCGAGCCCGACGGAACCAGGCCGGCGATGCTCTCCAAGATGTCGTCGGGCTTCAAGCCGGCCTGCTCCGCCGGGCTGCCCGAGAACACTTCGGACACAACCAGCCGGCACGTCTCGGACAGCACACTGCAGGCAACCGTGCCGTTCAACAGCCCCAACCTCAAGCCGATACCCGAGTACGGCACACCGCGGTTCAGGCGGGACAGCAGCGCCTCGTACTCATCGGGCGGCATCAGGACGGTGTTGGGATCCCCAGAGAAGTGAACATCGCGCTGGACGCGGCCCAGACGGCGGCGGCGGTGTCGCCCACGGCGTCGATCTCTGCGCAGGTCTGCTCGAATGAGGTCGAGGGCAGCGCACACGGCGGGGCTGCTTGGGCGCCCCGCGGGGCCAGCTCGGCCTCCCGCACCCCCTCGGCGGCGGCTGAGGCGAGGTCCTCGTCGGCCAACTCGTCGACGTAGTCCTCCTTCAGCAACCGGTAGCTGACGCACAGCAGATCGAACACCGCCGGAGCCTCGTCGCACGAGACCCTTTCGGCCTCGGCGCCAGTACCCGTCCGGGTGCCCGACCCAGCCCCCGCGGCGGCGTCGGCGTCCTGTGCGGCCGCGGCGGCGGGCCACAGGACCAAGGCGGCCAGCACGGCGCCGGCAATCCGGCGAGCCCGGAGGCCGAGCGGATCGGCTCGCACAGCAGGCACGCAGAAGCCCTCAGCGGAGAAACCGGCTGACAGACTCGACGACGCAGGCGGGCTTGGCCTGATCCTCTATCTCCACCGTGACCGTGATCACCGTCTGGACGCCTGAGCCGCCCGGCAGCTCCTCAGCGGATGTCAGGGTCGCTGAGGCCCGCAGCCGCGACCCCACCAGGACCGGCTGCGGGAAGCGCACCCGGTTGACTCCGTAGTTGACCCCCATCGAGATCCCTTCCACCCGCACGATCTCGGGCAGCAGCAGATTAGTGAGAGCCAGTGTCAGATAGCCGTGGGCGATGGTGGTCCCGAACGGGCCGGCGGCGGCCGCTTCGGGATCGACATGGATCCACTGGTGATCACCGGTGGCCTCGGCGAACATGTCGATCCGCGCCTGGTCGACGGTCACCCAGTCGCTGTGGCCGAGGTGCCGGCCGACCGCGCCCAGCAACTCGTCGGGGTTGGCGAACACGGCCGGCACAAGCCGAGACGCTAGCGCCGCACGGACCTGCGGCCGACCCCTTGTGTCCCCTTGCTCGCCGGCTCGGCCGGCAGCGTACCGCTACATCACGGCTAGCCTTGCCGCCCATGGCGGCCAGCGGCGGAACCAAGGCGATCCTCGCCGCCCTCTTCGCCAACCTCGGACTAGCCATCGCCAAGTTCGTGGCCTTCGTCTTCACCGGGGCCTCGTCCATGCTGGCCGAAGCCATCCACAGCGTGGCCGACACCAGCAATCAAGCGCTGCTGCTGCTGGGCGGACGCCTGGCCCGCCGCGACGCCACCACTCAGCATCCCTTCGGCTACGGGCGCGAGCGCTATTTCTGGTCGTTCGTGGTGGCGCTGGTGCTCTTCACGGTCGGATCCCTTTACGCCCTTTATGAGGGCATCGACAAGATCCGCCACCCCCACGAGATCGACTCGCCCGCGTGGGCCTTCGTAGTGCTCAGCGTGGGCATCGTGCTGGAGAGCTTCTCGATGCGCACCGCGGTGGTCGAGTCCAACCGAGTCCGGGGTTCGGCGTCGTGGATGCACTTCATCAGGCGGTCACGAACGCCCGAGTTGCCGGTGGTGCTGCTCGAGGACCTAGGCGCCCTCCTGGGGCTGGTTCTGGCCCTCGGGGCGCTGGCGATTGCTGCCGTGTTCGACGCGCCGGTGTGGGATGGAATCGGCACCCTCTCGATCGGCGTGCTGCTGGGACTGATCGCGGTGGTGCTGGCGGTGGAGATGCGCAGTCTGCTGCTGGGCGAGTCAGCCACCAAGGCCGACGACGACGCCATACGCAAGGCCATTGCCTCGACCGAGGGCGTTGTGGGCCTGATCCATCTGCGCACCCAGCACATCGGCCCCGAAGAGCTGCTGGTAGCGGCCAAGGTCACGTTCAATCCCGGCTACACCACCGCCGAACTCGTAGAAGCCATCAACCGGGTCGAAGAGAACACCCGGGCCACGGTGCCCATCGCCCGCATCATGTACGTGGAACCCGACATCGTGCAGGGCCCGTGATCGCCGCGCTGCACACGACCACGGCCGGCACGGGACCTGCGGTGGTCCTAGTGCACGGCATGGGTGACAGCGGCTCGGTATGGGCCGGGACGGTGGAGGCTCTCGGAGCGGGCTACGCCTGCACGACGGTAGACCTGCCCGGCCACGGGCGCTCCCCCGCTCCATCCGAGCAGGCCCCGTACGAGCGGGAGGCCGTGCTGGCATCGATCGACGCCGTGCTGGACCGGACCGGTCCAGCCGTCTACGTCGGACACTCGCTGGGCGGCTACTTGGGGCTGACCCACTGCCTGACGAGGCCCGGCGTCATTCGAGGGCTTGTGCTGGTGGCCGCCGGCCCCGGCTTCCGCGACGCGGCAGCCATGAAGGACTGGAACGACCGGGTTCACCTCAGCGCCCCCCGCCTCACCATCCCCCGGATCGCCACCACGACCAGCCTCCACACCGACTCCATGGTGATCGACCGTCTCACCGAGGTGACGGTACCGGTGGGCTTGCTGGTGGGCAGCAACGACAGGGCCTTCATGGGCGCCAACGACTACATGGAACGCAAGCTGCCCGACGTGCGTCGCAGCACCGTCAGCGACGGCCGCCACCGGTTGATGAGGACCCACCCCGAAGTGGTGGCCGACATGGTGCGCAACGTCGCGGCCGCCGCCGGCCTAGCTGCTGGGAGGCACTGATGGACCGGTTCGGACCGCTGGTTGACGCCGAGTGGCTCGCGGCCCACGCCGACGCCGTGGTGATCGCCGACGTCAGGTGGTACCTCGACGGCCGCTCGGGCCGGGACGCCTACGACCGGGGCCACATTCCGGGGGCGCGTTTCGTCGACCTCGACATAGATCTGTCGGGTCCGCCCACTACCGGGGGCGGCCGCCATCCGCTGCCGTCACCCGAGGACTTCGCCGCCGCGATGGGCCGGCTCGGGATTGGCGACGAGACCGCCGTGGTGGCCTACGACGACGCCGGAGGGGTGATGGCCTCGCGGCTGTGGTGGATGCTCGACTCTGTGGGATGCGACGCTGCCATTCTCGACGGAGGCATCGACGCCTGGGCGGGCAGCCTCCAGACAGCCGAACCCTCGTGGCCACCGGCGTCGTTCACCGCCCGGACCTGGCCCGCGGCGCGGTTGGCCACCATCGAGGAGGTAGACGCAGCGCGAACCGATCCGGACTTCTTGGTGATCGACGCCCGATCCGTGGAGCGCTACCGGGGCGAACCCAACTCCATCGATCCCCGCTTCGGCCACATCCCCGGAGCGGTGAGCATGCAGGTGGGCAACAACCTGAGCGACGGGCGGCTGCTCCCGGCGACCGATCTGCGGGATCGCTACGAGCAGGCCGGCGCGTCAGACCGGCAGGTCATCGCCTACTGCGGCAGCGGGGTGTCCGCCTGTCACGACCTGCTCGCCCTCCGTCATGCCGGGCTTAGCGACGGCCGGCTGTTCGTGGGATCGTGGTCGGCCTGGGGGTCCGATCCCGACCGCCCGCTGGCTACCGCCTGACCCCACCTCCGCAGCCCACACCGCGAATTGGCGGCGCACAACGCCCAAAACGGCACTCTCCGCTGCCAATTCCCGACCCGTCTCCGAACGGGCTCAACCGGTGCGGGCGTCTAGCTTGAGCACCGGGAAGTCGATATCGGGATGATCCAGCGCCACCGCGAACGCCTCGGCCAGGGCCGCTCCCACATCGTCGACGTGCATCATGCCGCCCGGCACGGCCTGACGCTCCCAGGCCTCCAGGGCTTCGCCAAGCAGGTCGGCGTTCATATGGTCGCTGAACTCCGTCGGAGCGGTGTTGCCCATCACCACCCGCATGAAGCGCCTGTCGGGATGCTCGGCCCTCCACACCCGGATGCACTGGTCGAGAGCGGCCTTCGTGGCGCTGTAGGACGCGAACAGCGCGTTGGCGTCCTCGACAGTGCGAGACGACACGAAGGCAACCAAGCCATCGCGGTCCATGTGGTCGAGCGCAGCGGCCGCTGCCAGGTTGGCCCCCAAGACGTTCACCTGGAACACGCCGGACCAGGTATCGGGATCGGTCCCGCTCAGCGGTTGCAGGACGCCGTAACCGGCGGCGTACACCATCAGATCGAGTCCACCCATGGCCGCCGCAGCCTCGGCCGCGACCCGGCGGGCGTCGTCAGCCATGGTCGTGTCGCCGGGGGCCGCGTGGCCGGTGCCCAGCTCAGCCAGCAGAGCCTCGAGCCTCTCCCGGCGCCGAGCCGACACGGTCACAGAGCCGCCCCGGGCCGCCACCGCGCGGGCCACCGCAGCGCCGATCCCCGACGACGCTCCCACCACCAGCACACGCCGCCCGTCCAGCACCCCGCTCATCGGAGCCACCGTAGCCGGGCCGCACTGCGCTCACCGCTCGAGCCACCCACGCCGGGCCGCGTGGACGTGGGGTTGCGATACCGGCAGTTTGCCGTGAGGATGCTCGCCCGATGACCGGGTCGCGGGCGCTGGCCGCCATCGATGTGGGCACCAACTCCGTGCACATGGTGATCGCCCGGCCCGTGCCCGGCGGAGCACCCGAGATACTGGCCCGCGAGCGCGTGCCGGTCCGCCTCGGCACCGGCGGCGACGACATGAAACTGCTGATGCCCGACGCTGTCGACCGGGCGGTGGCCACGTTGGTGGAGTACCGCCACATCGCCGACGCCCACGACGCCGACGTGGTGGCGGTGGCCACCAGCGCGGTGCGGGAGGCCCAGAATCAGGGCCAGTTCCTGCGCAGAGTCCACGACGAGGCTCGCATCACGGTGGAGACCGTCTCGGGCATGGAGGAGGCCCGGCTGATCCACCTGGGCGCCATGAGCGCAGTGCCGATCGCGGGCCGGCCCCACATCGTCATCGACATCGGCGGTGGCTCCACCGAGCTGATCGTCGGCGACCGCGCCCCCGCGAGACTGGCCCGCAGCCTCAAGCTGGGCCACATCCGCCTCACGGACCGCTTCTTCAGCGGAGGCGTGATCGCCGACGGCGCGGTCAAGGCCTGCCGGCGCCACATCAAGTCGTTCGTGGCCCACGTGGCCCGGGAGGCTCGCGACATCGGCTTCGAGGTCGCAGTGGGATGTTCGGGGACCATCGCGGCGGTGGCGGCCCTGTGCGCGGCGCGGCGCGGCGAGACGTTGCGCACCGTCGCCAACGCCACCATCGAGCGTGCCGACCTCGACAAGGTGGTTGCCGACCTGGTGTCCCGGCCCACACCCGGAGACCGAGTCGATGTACGCGGCCTGGACCCCGCCCGGCGCGACGTGATGGTCGCGGGGGCCATCCTGCTGCGGCAGCTCTTCAAGGCTCTCGGCATCGAGTCGCTGGTGGTGTCGACCGGAGCGCTGCGCGAGGGGCTGCTGCTCGATCGCTTCAACCGCCGGGACCGCTCCCGTGACGACGGGCTCCACCACCTCAGCGACCTCAGACGCTCCGGCGTGCTGGCCCTGGCTCGCAGCTACCACGAAGACTTGATCCACGCCGAACACGCCACCGACCTGGCGCTGGAGCTCTTCGACGAGACCGAGGCGGCCCACGGGCTGACTATCGCGGACAGCGAGCTTCTGGAGGCTGCGGGCCTGCTCCACAACATCGGCCGTTTCGTGGCTGACTCCTCGCACCACAAGCACTCCTACTACCTGATACGCCACAGCGAGCGCCTGGCGGGCTTCAGCGAGGCCGAGCTGGAGGTGATCGCGCTGGTGGCCCGCTACCACCGGAAGAGCCGGCCGGTGTCGTCGCACCGCGAGTACACGGCGCTCGGCAAGCCGGACCGCCGCCGGGTGCGGGTGCTGGCCGGGCTGCTGCGGGTGGGGATAGCGCTGGACCGCACCTACCGGAGGGCCGTCGAGCGAGTGCACGCCTCCGTGAGCGACGGGGCGGTGACCATCGACGTAGAGGTTGCCCCGGGCACCGACGTGGACATCGAGCTGTTCACCGCTCGCCGCAGCGCCGAGCTACTGGCCGACGCCCTCGGACGCACCGTCGGCTTCCGGATGGTGGAGACCAGCCGGCAGCGTCAGCGCAGGAACCACCCAGCCAACGGATCGGGCAATACCACTCCCAGGGGACTTCGAGCCTGAGCAGCCGGCCCCCCGAAGAGTCAGGAGTGGGGCGCGATCACCGATTCGCCGAATGCGGCCAGACCCTCGGCCGTGTTGCGGAAGTAGAACACCGACGGAACCATCAACCGCTCCACACCCCACGACTCGGCCTCCTGGATCGCCGCCGCGGGATCGTCTCCGAACAGCCCGAGGTGCACGGCCGACATCTCCAGATCAGCCGGATCTCGCCCGCAGTCGGCTGCGGTGTTGCGGGCCATGTCGAAGAGGTGCGCCATGTCGCCACCGGCCAGGAACAGACCGTCGCCGACGCGCCCGGCCCGGCGGGCCGCGGCCTCGGTGTGTCCGCCGATGTGGATCGGGATCCTGCCTGCGGCCGGCTTGGGGTTGGAGCTGGCCCGGCGGAACGACACGAACTCGCCGTCGAAGGTCACATCGTCGGAGGCCCACACCCGGCGCATGACCTCCATGTACTCCTCAGTGCGGGGGCCACGGCGCTCCCAGGGCACGCCGAGCGCGTCGAACTCCTCGCGCAGCCAGCCGATGCCCACACCGAGCGTCACCCGGCCTCCCGAGAGCACGTCCAGGGTGGCCACCTCCTTGGCGAACGTGAGCGGATGGCGCTCGGGAAGCAGCGAGATGCCGGTGGCCAGCCTGATGGTGGAGGTGACTGCGGCCGCGTAGCCGAGCCACACCAGCGGGTCGGGTATCGGGTTGTCGCCCGAACCGGGCATCTTCCCGTCGGGCGCGTACGGGTAGGTCGACTCGTAGCCCTCCGGGTACAGGATGTGCTCCACCGTCCAGAGCGAGTCGAACCCGGCTTCCTCAGCGGATTGAGCCAGCCGGGCCGCGCCCTCGCCCTTCACGAACGTGCCCACATTGACGAACGAGATGCCGAACTTCATCTGTGCTCCTGACTCAATAGGCCGAGCGGTTGACAGAACTCGTTCGGACTCTAGCGAGACGCTCAGCGAGGCCGTGGCCCGAGCGGCCCTCAGGTCGCAGCGAACAAGAGCGGGAAGGAACGCCGGCCGGTCACGGTAGCCAGCGGCGCATCCGAGTGACAGGATGGCGGACATGGCCGAAACCTCCTCCCCCTCCGCTTCCGGCAGTCTCGCCGAGGACTCCCAGACCCCCGCAGCGACGGCCCGACCGGCCCGCACCAAGCCGGGCCTGCTCGGCGTGCTGATCGCCCTCGTCGGACTGATCGTGATCGCCGCCGGGATCGTCGGCGCGGCCGCGGTGGCCTGGCCGCTGGTGTTCCTCATCCCGGTGGGCGGGATCACATTCGCGTTCGCCTGGCCGGGCCAATATCTGGTGCAGCCCAACGAGGCGTTGGTGCTGATCCTGTTCGGCCGCTACAAGGGCACGGTGGAGACCACGGGCTGGCATCTGGCCAACCCGTTCACCCGCATGGAGTCGCGCAAGATCTCGCTGCGGGTGCACAACTTCACCACCAGCGTCTCCAAGGTCAACGACGCCGAGGGCAACCCCATCGAGATCTCCGCGGTGGTGGTGTGGCGGGTGGTGGACACCGCTGCCGCCGTGTTCGAGGTGGACGACTTCGAGGACTTCGTCCACGTCCAGAGCGAGACGGCCATACGCCATCTGGGCACCCAGTATCCCTACGACGACTTCGAGGGCGACCGGGTGTCGCTGCGCTCCGATCCCGACACGGTGGCGGCCACCCTGCACGCCGAGGTGCAGGACCGCCTCAATCGGGCCGGCGTGGAGGTCATCGAGACCCGGCTCAACCATCTGGCCTACGCCACCGAGATCGCCGAGGCCATGCTGCGCCGCCAGCAGGCCGCCGCGGTGGTGGCCGCCCGGCGCACCATCGTGGAGGGAGCGGTCGGCATGGTGGAGGAGGCCCTCGATCTGCTGGCCGAGCGCTCGGTGGTCAGCCTCGACGAGCAGGCCAAGGCGTCGATGGTGGCCAACCTTCTGGTGGTGCTCACCAGCGAGCAGCAGACCACCCCCATCGTCAACACCGGCTCCCTCCCGTAGGCCTCGGCTGCGAATTGGCAGCCCAGGACTCCCAAACGGGCACCCAGCACTGCCAGTTCCTATTGCGCATCCTGTGGCGCAGCTAGCTTGACGGCCTGTGACTGGAACCGGCGACTTGCGCCTCGATGCCTTCGATCCCGCCATCGATGTCGGGCAGAAGCGAGGCAACCGCAACGCCAAGTGGTCGAAGTACGCCGCCGAGACCCTGCCGGCGTGGGTGGCCGAGCACGACTTCCGGCCCCCGCCGGTCGTGCTCGACGCCATGCGAGCCACGATCGACCGCGGCGACTTCGGCTACCACGATCTTGAGGAGGATGTCGGCGAGGCGTTCGCCCAGTGGGCCGGCGAGCGCTACGGCTGGCACCCCGACCCCGGGTTCGTGCACACCTGCGTCGACGTCCTCCAAGGGGTCACCGCCGCGGTCACCGCCCTGGCCGAGCCCGGGGCGGGTGTGATCCTCACCCCGCCGATCTACCACATCTTCCTCCAGATCTGCGCCACTACCCGGCGCCCCCAGCTCGAATGGCTGATGCGCCACGACCCCGACCGGGGCTGGCACCTCGACCCCGACGACCTGGAGGACTTGGTGCGCCGCCAGCCCGGCGCCCGGGTGCTGCTGTGGTGCCACCCCCACAACCCCACCGGATGGGTGCCCGGCGCCGAGGTCCTGGCCAGGATCGTCGAGCTGGCCCACGCCTACGACTTCTACGTCGTGTCGGACGAGATCCACGCCGACCTCGTGTATCCGGACTCCTCGTCGCCGTTCGTCCCCCTGCTGTCCATCCCCGGCGCGGCGGAGCGGGTAGTGACCGTGACCTCGCCAGCCAAGACGTTCTCCATATCGGGACTGCGATGCGCGGTGATGGCCTACGGCGACCGGACGCTGCGCCGCCGCGTGCGGGAGGCCCACCCACCGCTGCTGCTCGGCCACGCGGCCCGCACAGGCATCGACGCCACCATCGCGGCCTGGGCACACGGCGCCGCCTGGGTCGACGGGCTCGTCCCCTATCTGGAGGAGCGGCGCGACCAGCTGGCGAACCGACTGGGCGCGGAAGCGCCGGCCGTGCGCTTCCAACGGCCCGACTCGACCTTCCTGGCGTGGCTGGATGTGTCGGCCTGCCGACTGGGCCCTGCTCCCGCAGCCCGGCTGCTGGAGGTGGCCGGCGCAGCCGTGTCGGAGGGCACCGAGTTCGGCACCAACGGCCGGGGCCATGTGAGGCTCAACTTCGGCACGTCAGGGGCCGTACTCGACGAGATCCTCGACCGCCTGCTACCGTGCCTGCAAGCCAAGGAGTCCCGACCAACATCAATGGGCTAACCACCTCAGAGGTGGCCAACCCATTGAAGTTCGTTCACCAGCCCTAGGGTTGGCAAGGTGACGGGGCCTCAAGGCAATCCGCAGCCGCTGGGCGGCAACGAGATGCCCCGCTTCGCGGGGATAGCCACCTTCATGCGGCTGCCGGGGCGCTCGCAACCCTCCGAACTCGATGCGGCCATCGTGGGCGTCCCGTTCGACATCGGCACCTCCAACCGGCCCGGCGCCCGTTTCGGGCCGCGGGGCATCCGCGACGAGTCCGTGCTGATCCGCCCCTACAACATGGCCACTCGGGCCGCGCCCTTCGACAGCCTGCGCATCGACGACACCGGCGACGTGGCCACCAACCCCTACAACCTGCTCGACTCGGTCGCCCGCATCGAAGCCCACTTCACCGAGCTGCTGACCCACGGCGTGATCACGGTGGCCCTCGGCGGTGACCACACCATCGTGCTGCCCATCCTGCGGGCCATGAGGGCCCGCCACGGACCGGTCGGGCTGGTGCACGTCGACGCCCACACCGACATCAACGACGAGATGTTCGGCGAGCGCATCGCCCACGGCACCCCGTTCCGGCGGGCGGTGGAGGAGGGCCTGCTCGACTGCTCGCGGGTGGTCCAGATCGGCATGCGAGCCACCGGCTACGCGGCCGACGACTTCGACTGGTCGCGCCGGCAGGGCTTCCGGGTGGTGCAGATCGAGGATTGCTGGCACCGCTCGCTGGCCCCGCTGATGGAGGAGGTGCGCGACCAGGTTGGTAGCGGCCCCGTGTACCTGAGCTTCGACATCGACGGGCTGGACCCGGCGTTCGCCCCCGGCACCGGCACCCCCGAGATCGGCGGCCTCACCACCCCCCAGGCCCTGGAGATCGTCCGCGGCTGCCGGGGTCTCGATCTGGTCGGCTGCGACATGGTGGAGGTGGCGCCCATCTACGACACCTCGGGAATGACAGCCCACATTGCCGCCGACCTCGTCTACGAGATGCTGTGCGTGCTCCCCGGCGTCCAGTACCGGGACTGAGGCCGAGCGGATGGACGGCGACGGATGAGGCGTTGCGCGAGGTACCGAGCGAGGCCGTGGCCCGAGCAGCCCGTGAGCGCAGCGAACAAGAGCGGGAATGACCACGCCGCACCGCGATGCGCTGGCAGCGCTCCGCGCGACCGGGACTGAGCGAGCCGGGCGAGGGGCCGTCGATGCTCGTGGAACAGGTCGAGGGCAAGTGGATCGAAGCGTTCGCGGAGACCTTCCGCCTCTGCGGGGTGTCAGAGGGCGAGACCGCCGCGGTGCTGTCAGAGTCCCAGAGCCGCCCGGTCAACGTGCAGCTCGCCGACCTGGCCCTCCAGCGCCTCGGAGCGCGCGTCTTCCACTTGCGTCTCACCACGCCGCGCCAGAAGGTGGCGGTACCGGTGCGCTCCACCGGAGCCTCCGACGCCATCGGCGGGCTCGAACCGGCCGTGGCTGCGCTGGCCGGGGCGTCGTTCGTGGCCGACTGCACCGTGGAGGGTCTGCTGCACGCCCCCGAGCTGGGGGCGATCCTCGACGGCGGAGCTCGGATCCTGATGGTGTCCAACGAGAATCCCGAGATCCTCGAGCGGCTCGTTCCCGACCCGGCGCTCCAGGGCCGGGTAAAGCAGGGGGCGGCCATGCTCGAGCAGGCCGCTGAGATGCGGGTCACCTCGGTCGCGGGCACCGACCTGACTATCGACGTGTCGCAGGCTCCGGCCGCGGGAAGCTGGGGTTGCACCGACGGTCCGGGCACCATCGCCCACTGGCCCGGCGGGCTGTGCCTGTGCTTCCCGGCCGCGGGAACCGTCAACGGCACGCTGGTGCTCGACACCGGCGACGTGAACCTCACCTTCAAGCGCTACTTGGAGTCGCCGGTGCGGATGAGCATCACCGACGACTACATCACCGACATCTCAGGCGACGGTGTCGACGCCGCCCTCACCACCAGCTACCTCGAGGCCTGGAACGACCCCGACGCCTACGCCGTCTCCCACGTCGGGTGGGGCATGAACCCCGCGGCCCGCTGGGAGGCGATGACGATGTACGACCGCACCCAGTTCAACGGCACCGAACTGCGGGCCTTCGCCGGCAACTTCCTGTACTCGACAGGGGCCAACGAGACCGCCGGACGCCACACCCTGGGCCATTTCGACCTGCCCATGCGCAACTGCACCGTCACCCTCGACGGCACGCCGGTGGTGTCGGCCGGCAGGGTGGCCTTCTAGGCCCTGTCCGGGAATTGGCAGCGAGGAGTGCCGTTTCGGGCACTGGCCGCTGCCAGTTCCCGGCCTCATCGGTGGATGGCAGCCCGCCGGGGTGCCCTAGGCTGAGCCGGCTGCCTCACCGTCGCGACCTCAGGAGCCCGTCCCATGGGGAATCACGCTCTGCTCCATCCCTTCGCCCCTCCGGCCAAGCCGGAGTCCGAGATGATCAACATCGTGCGGGCGGAGGGCTCCACCGTCTACGACGACCAGGGACGGTCGTACATCGACGGCCTCGCCAGCCTCTGGTACTGCCAGATCGGTCATTCCCGACCAGAGATGGCCGACGCGGTCGCCGCGCAGATGCGCGAGCTCGCCGCCTACAACACGTTCGACCCGTTCACCAACCCGCCCGCGGCCCGAGCGGCCGAGATGGTCGCAGAACGCTCGCCCCTGACCGACGGGCGGGTGTTCTTCGGTTGCACCGGGTCGGACGCGGTGGACACCGCGCTCAAGCTCGCCCGCCTCTACGCCCAGCGAACCAGCGGAGCCGAGCGCCAGGTGGTGATACGGCGCACCAACGGCTACCACGGCACCAACTTCGGCGGCACCTCGGCCCAGGGCATCGCTCCCAACCGCGAGGGATGGGGCGACCTGGTACCCCACTTCATCGAGGTCCCCAACGACGACATCGAGGTGATGGCCACCGCATTCGCCGAGCACGGCGAGCGGGTGGCTGCGGTGATCACCGAGCCCGTGCAGGGCGCGGGCGGGGTGTTCCCGCCGCCTGACGGCTACCTCGCCGGGGTCCGCCGGCTGTGCGACCAGCACGGCGCCCTGATGATCCTCGACGAGGTGATCTGCGGATTCGGCCGCACCGGCGAGTGGTTCGGGGCCCAGACGTTCGGCGTGACCCCCGACATGATGACCTTCGCCAAGGGCGTCACGTCCGGCTACCTGCCCCTCAGCGGCGTGATCGTGAGCCGCCGGGTGTGCGAGAACCTCGAGGAGCCCGGCTTCCTGCTGCGCACCGGCTACACCTACTCGGGCCATCCCACCGTGGCCGCCGCCGCCATCAAGAACCTGGAGATCATCACCGACGAGGATCTCGTGGACCGGGCCAACCATGTGGGGGCCAAGCTCACCGAGGGGCTTGAGGCGCTGGCCGCCGACAGGCTCATCGCGTCGTACCGCGGCGAGGGCGCGGTACAGGCCGCGGTGCTGGACCGCCCGTCGATGGACGTGCGCAACGACATGCTGCGCCGGGGTGTGATCGTGCGGCCCATCAACGACGTGCTGGCCCTCTGCCCGCCGCTGGTGATCACCGACGACGAGATAGGCCGGATCATCGACACCATGGCCGAATCGCTGCGGACCGTCGCCTAGGAGCCGAGCGGATGGGATCAGAGCTGCTAGAGCGGGCCCGCGAACTGCGCTCGGCGATCGACGCCGCCGGCGCGGCGGCCGCGGAGACCGGTGCGACCGAACTGCCACGGGAGCTGGCGAGCGCCTGCCACGAGGCGGGACTGTACGGCACCTTGTCGCCCCGGGCGGTGGGCGGCGCGGAACTGCCGATCGACGATTGCCTGGACGTGTTCGCCGAGGTGGCCTACGGCGACGGCTCTGTGGGGTGGGCCCTCATGGCCGGGGCCACCGGCGCCTGCTTCTTCGGTGCCTACTGCCCCGACAGCTTCACCGACCAGATGTTCGCCGGCGGCGTTGTTCCGGTGGTGGCTGGCCAGTTCGCGCCGAACGGGACGGCTGTTCCCAACGGCGACGGGTACCGGCTAACCGGCAAGTACAGCTTCGGCTCGGGGCTCGCGCACGCCGACTGGGTAGGCGGGGGCGCCTTCACCGCCCCGCCCGAGGGCGAACAGGCCGAGTTCAGGCTGATGATGGTGCCCCGCGCCGAGGTGGAGTTGCTCGGCAACTGGGACGTGCTGGGGCTGCGGGCCACCTCGTCCTACGACTACGGCATCGACGCCGACGTCCCCGCTCATGCCACCTTCGAGTTCTTCTCCCCCACCCGCTACCGGGGCGGCCCCATGTACGACCTCGGGGTGATCATCCTCACCGAGATCGGCCACATGGGCTGGACCATCGGGGTCATCCGCCGGGCCGTCGACGAGGCGGTGGCCATCGCCAAGGTCCGGGCCCGCATGGCCGCGCCGTCGGTCATCGCCACCGATCCCCGCTTCCGTTACGAGTTCGCCATGGCGGTGTCGCGCTTCGAGGCGGCCGAGACGTGGTGCCGGCAGGCGTTCCGCCAGGCTGAGCAGGCAGCCGAGGCCGGCTCGGGCCGCGATCCAGTGCTGGCTACCAACGTCAAGCAGTCGGCCACCCTGCTCACCCAGGAGGGTCTGGCGCTAGTCCGCAGCCTGTACGAGTGGTGCGGCACCGAGGCGCTGCGGGACGGGCCGCTGCAACGCTGCTTCCGCGACATGCACGCCGGCAGCCAGCACGTGCTGGTCGGCGACCGCAACCCCCACGAGTTCGCCGACCTCCGCCTATCCGACCCCGACACCGGCTAGGACCCGCTACTCCTTTCGGTCCTTCATCAGGGCTATGTCCTGGGGTGGGACTCCGGTTATCCAGATGCCCTCCAGGCGCTCGACGTAGCGTACGAAGCGGTACTTGTCCTCGCTACCGTCGGTGCGGCGGGGCCGCACGTGTGAGTGGCCGGGCCGGGTGCGCACGTTGATGAAGCTGCACACGTTGCGGGAGAAGGCCAGGTCCATCTCGGCGTCTAGTTCGTCCTCGGCGGTCACGTCTACGGTGTAGGGCACCCCGCAGCCGGCCGCGATCGCGGCCAGGCCGGCCCGTCCCGCGGTGGCCGTGGGCCGCCGTCCCTGGCTGCTCCAGCCGATCGACTCGTAAACACCGTTGTCCACCACGAACACCACCAGATTGTCGGGCTGCTGCTCGCCCATGGCCACCAGCTGGCCCAGCTCCATCAGCACCGAGCCGTCGCCGTCGAGGCACACGATCCTGCGGTGGGGAAGGGCCAGCGCCAGGCCCGCGGCCATGCCGATCACGTCTCCCATCTGGCCGAGGTGGGCCGTGCGGTGGTGCTCCTCGGTGTGGTGGGCCCACTCGAACGACACCGCCCCGATGTAGGTGGACATCACCAGGCAATCCTCGGGCAGCCGGTTGGCCAGCCGGCCCAGCCACTCGTAGCCGTCCAGGGCCACCCTCAGTCCTCCCAGACGCAGTCGCCGGAGACGAGGACGGCCGCGGGATGGAGCTGGGCCTCGGAGATCCGCTTGGCCCGCACGATCGATTTGATGGCCACCCTCGACGGGGCGCGGCTGCTCGGCATCGGCGATGAAGTCGGCTCGATAGAGGTCGGCAAGCAGGCCGACCTCATCACCGTCGATCTGTGGCAGCCCCATCTATTGCCGGTTGCCCTGGCCGAGGGCCACGACCCGATCCTATGGAACCTGGTGTTCGCGGGCCGTTCCAGCGACGTGCGCGACGTCTGGGTTCAGGGCCGGGCCTGCGTCTCCGGCGGCGAGACCTGCGGTGTGGACGAGGCGGAGGCGCTCACCGAGATCCACGAGCGGGCAGTGGACCTGCTCAGGCGCCGGGAGGGCGTGCCAGCCATCCCGATGGTCGCCGATTAGCCGGAGGAGACACCAAGCGAGCTTAGTCTGGGCAGCCGCCAGCATCCCTCCAGGGTGTTTCAAGAGATTCTATGTCCCCTCCTAGTAGCTGCCGAACCTCATCTATTGAGCAATAGCCCCCGAATTCACTCTGCAGGCCGTAGACTATTTCAGCCACTGGTTTTCCGGCAACCTTGGCGGTTCTCAGTATATCCGACCACAGTTTGTCAAGATCGATTGAACTGTCGTCGCGTTGATAGTTGTCATAGAACCATTGAGGCATTGTTTGATTGATGAAGACGCTATCGACAATATCTTCAATATCTCTACCCACATTGTTGCCGGGTTCTTTGGACAAGTCATTGGCTCCGCAACTCTGCCAATAGCCTAACCAAGACCTATAGTCAGAAAACGGCCAAGCTTTGTCTGGGTGGTTTCTTTCCAAGATCTCATAATGGGACATCTCGGCCAAATCAGCATAGTATTCAACAGGAGCACAGTTAAACCAGTTGGAGTTCAGAAGTTCTGGAAACTCCTGGACAAGCAAATATAGGTAGAGCCAGCCAATGGCTTTGGGGGCTTCGTTTCTTGCTATGCCCTGTGCCACGGTGTACGCATGTCCCATCTCGTGGATCACAGCACCGTACTTGCCCCAGTGAATAGGCTGAGATTCCAGTAGTTCCAGACGCTCAATATGGCGCCGTGTCAGGGTGATTTGCCCCCAACCCGAATGGTGGTTGTCCTCTCCGACCCGTACACCGCCATGAGGGCCGTTCAAAATCCTCCAAGTATCAACAAGCCAGGGCAGGTCATCGCCGTAGACAGCGACGACGCGACTCTCTATCAAGTCATGCAGTACATAATCCTCAATGGGTACTTTGGTCTCGCCAGTGGCCGATTGACGATCAGTGTCGTTTCCATAAGCCACAACCACCCTAAGTGAGTAGACGCCATGGCTGCCACTATAGTAGATTCTATTGCCGATTGCAGTCGAATAGTTCTCATAGCCTGTATTATCACCAGACAAAGCCAGATCAAGTTCACTGGATGTAACCGCTGGCAGGAACTCCATCGTATAGTCGCCGTTCTCTTTGAAGTCGACCACTCGGTATCGCTGGTAGTTGAAGCCGATCCATCTCGGTCGCCACTGCAGGATGTAGTGAGAAACGTCTCCTAGGCGGTTGTCAGGATTGTGCCAAGTCACTGTGATGGCATATCGGTCTTCGTCGAAGCCGACCGACAAGCCTATCGAGTTGTCGGGTTCTGAGCCAGGGGTGACCTTGATGATGCCGTCCGCCTCGATGTGGTCGAGGACCTCAGACAGGACCTTCGCCATCTCCCCCCTGGAAACCAACTGGTCGGGGCAGAAATGCAGCGGCACAAACCTGAGTTCGCTGCAGCCGTCGTCGAGTCCCGACCCGACCAGCCTGTCGATGTCCTCTCGATGGTCGCTGTCTTCGTCGACATCCCAGAAGCCGATCTCTTCGGATTCCGGCAGATCGAGGGCCCGCGTGATGAGGGTCGCCAACTTTGCCCGGCTGAGCTGCTCGCCGGGACACAAAGCGGCAGGCCGATCAGAGCACGGTTCTGCAATCTCGAGTTCCACCAGCCGTCGCGGCGCTGCGGCCGGGCCGCCGCTGCCCTCGTCCAACAGCCGGACCAACCAGACCGCGAAGGTGGCCCGATCCACCGGATCATCGGGACAGAACCTCTTTTCACCGCACTCCGCGCCCTGAAAGACACCGATCTCCCGCAACCGGTTGATGCTGTTGAAGACACGGCCCGTCGGCCGCCCCACAGGATAGGTGTGCCCTTCTGGGAAGACATCCTCGTAGAAGTACAAGTGGTCGAAGTTGTCTTCACCCTCGACTTCCGGCGTTTCCGGCTGGATTGGTTCGGGGGTCTCGATGAGACCGAGTGCTCTAGCCAGGAAGGTAGCCATCTGGGACCGCTGGACGGGGTCGCCGGGGCAGTACCTGAGTGGGTCCCGCTCACAGCCCGCGGTGATCCCGGCCGCGGCCAGCGCATCGATGCTGGCTTCGTGGCCGCTGCCCTCGGTGTCGGCGAAACCAACTGGCTCGGCCGGCCCCAACTCGAAGGCCCGCACCAGGAAGCTCGCCATCTGGCCCCGAGTCACCGGGTCGTCAGGACAGTAGCGCAGCGTGCCCGACCGGCAACCGAGGGTGATCTCGAGTTCTGCCAGCCGCTCGACATATGGCGCCCACCACACCGCGGCGTCCATATCGGCGAAGCGGGCGGTGCCGGCCGCGGGAAGCTCTCCGTCAGCCAGGGCGCGTATGAGCCACACAGCCATGTCGGAACGCTTGATCGGCTCGTTCGGGCAGAACATGCCGTCACCGCACAGCGTGCCCTCGAACAGGCCCATCTCCCCCAGAACGTCGATTGCCGGCTTGTGCACGCCCCCGGTCACGTCCGGGAACACGTCCTGTTGTGCAGCTGCGGCCGCGGGCACCGCCGCGACGATTGACGCGGCTATCGCGAACGCGGCCAGACACGTCGCAGCAATCCTTCGCCGATTCGCAGCCGGGGAACCGTCACGCGGTCGTCGAATCGCCTGCGTGGCGGCCGTGGTTGTCACAGCTGGCGAGGCATGCCTGGGTCGTGAGCCAGGAAGCGAGGATCGTGGCCTGAACACTTGGCTCCCTTCGGTGTGATCGGGCGTCATCCCGAAAGACCGCGACTCTAGACGGCCCCAGCATCCCACGGTGAGCCTCGGCGACCTTGTCGCTGCGGGGTTGCAAATCACATCACGGGTCGGTAAGTGCTTTGTCGAGCAATGTGCTGTCTTGTCAATTATGTTGATGTCTGTAGGTTGTGGGGCATGGAAGGTTGGGGTAGTGTCAGCGAAGCGAGTCGGAGGTGCGCGTTGATGAGCTCGATCGTGGCTGGTCCTCCCGAGGTGGATATTCACTACCCGGAGGGGCCCCAAGTGCCGGAGGGAGACCTGCAGTTGCGGCGGCGCGTCGAGTTGCTGGTGGCGCTGCGGCACTGGTACGCCCAGCGCGGCGACGTGCCGGGCCCGTGGGTGTGTTGCGACATCAACGTCTACTACAAGCAGGGCGATCCCAAGGCAGTCGTCGCGCCAGACGTGGCGGTGGCGTTCGGGGTGGATGTCGCCGCGGTGGAGAACAAGACCACCTACAAAGTGTGGGAGGCCGGCGCGGCGCCGTGCTTCGCGCTGGAGATCGCTTCGCCCAACACTGTGGGCACGGACCTTCACGTCAAGCCGGCCCAGTACGCCGAACTCGGAGTACAGGAATACTGGCGCCTCGACCCCACCGGCGGTGAACTGCTGGACCCGCCGCTGCAAGGCGAACGGCGCCGCTCGGGACGCTGGACGCCGATCGAGGTGGCGCCCGACGGCGACGGGCTGCGCGGCCGCAGCGAGGTGCTGGGCCTGGATCTCTGCTGGCGTCCGCCCAAGCTGCGTCTGTGGGACCTCGCAGCCGGCGCCTGGCTCCTCGACAACGACGACCAGATCGTACGAGCCGACGCCGCCGAGGCCCGAGCATCCGTCGCCGAGGCAGAGCTCGCCGAGCTCCGGAACCGCCTGGGCCCCACCCCCTGACCCGCCGTCACACCGCAGCACAGGCTTGCGCTTAATCGCGGGCGCGCTCAGTCGGTGGGCTCGGCCGCTGCAGCAGCCAGCGGGCGAGCGCGGCGGCTCAATGCGGCGAGGTCGCGGCGGCTTCGCCGGGACCGTCGACTACTTCATCAGGGCTGCGCCCTGCGCGGGCGAAGCAGCCCGGCCCGCTCCGATTCGCACTCCGGACGGGCGAAGCAGCCCTCGATGTGATCGTTGACCAGGCCCATCGACTGCATGAAGGCGTAGACGGTGGTGGGACCGACGAAGGTCCATCCCCGCCGCTTCAGGTCCTTGGCCAGGGCCTCGGACTCCGGTGTGGATGCCGGCAGCGCCTCCATGCTGGTCGGCGCCGCGGCGCCCGGGGGCGGCTCCCAGCCCCAGATGTAGGCGGCGAGGGAGCCGAACTCCTCGATCACCTCCAGGGCCCGGCCGGCGTTGTTGACGGCTGAGGCGATCTTGCCCCGGTGGCGCACGATGCCGGCGTCGTCCAGCAGCCGCTCGACGTCTCCTGACCCGAAGGCGGCCACCGCCGCTATGTCGAAGCCACTGAAGGCGGCCCGGAAGTTGCCGCGCTTGCGCAGGATCGTCAGCCAGGACAATCCGGCCTGGAAGCCCTCGAGGCAGATCTTCTCGAACAGCCGGTCGTCGTCGGTGACCGGGCGGCCCCACTCGCGGTCGTGATAGGCGACGTAGCCCTCGTCGTCACCCGGCCACCAGCACCTGACCCGGCCGTCGCCGCCGACCCGGGTCGCCGCGCTCACGGGCTGGACGGGACCGCGGCCGCGATCAGGCTGCAGCCCGTTGGATGAGCGACAGCCCGTTGGTGCGCATCACCTGCTCGATCTCGTCGTCGGAGAACCCGGCGAGATCGTGCACGAACGACACGGGATCGGCCAGTCCCTCGGCGTGGGGGAAGTCCGACCCGAACAGCATGTGGTCGGCGCCGATCAGGTCGCGCAGAGCGAGCAGGTCGTCCTCGTAGTAGGGCGAGATCCATACCTGGCGCCGGAACACCTCCAGCGGATCCTCCTCGAAAGCGTGCTGCTGCTGGCGGTAGGTCTTGGTGAGCTTCTTCACGAAGGGCCATACCCATTCCGAGCCGGTCTCGATGGTGGCGACTCTCAGGTTCCGGTGCCGGCTCAGCACGCCCTCGGCCAGCAGCGAGGCCAGCGCGTCGGAGATCGGCGAGTAGGTGAGCATGCTCTTGAGGGCGTTGTAACGGAACGACTCGAACTCGCTGTCCACCCCCCAGTGCTCCAGCAGGAACCCGTAGCCGGAGTCGCCGGAGTGCATGGCCACCGTGATGCCGTGATCGTCCAGCCGCTGCCAAACCTTGTCGTGGGCGGGGTGACCCAGCGAGCGGCGGCCGCCTGCCCCGTCGGGCACCGACGACGGTCGCATGTTCACCACCCTCACGTCGCCGGCGATCAGCCAGTCGAGCTCGTCGAGAGCCCAGTCCGGGTCGGCCAGCGTCAGGTACCCGGCCGCGAACAGGCGGTCGCGGTAGGCGAACCCCCAGTCGTCGGCCAGCCAACGGTTGAAGCCGCCGAACGCCGCCGTCAGTGCGGCCGGGTCGTGCTCGAGGGCGGCCTCCATGCCCACGCCCAGCGTGGGGAACAGGAAGCAGGCCTGCAGGCCTTGCGAATCCAGCAGCTCGATGCGGGCGTCGCGGTCGCGGTAAGCGGCCGAGATGGGCTTGAGTTCGCCGAAGGCCTCGCGCATGTCGGCGGCCGGGACCTTTCCCCTGAAGTAGTCGTCGAGGCAGCCCGGCCTCGCCACCGGATCGAAGGTGGGGTTGGGGATGAAGCGGTTGATCCGACCGGCCACCAGCAGCCGCTCGCGCCCGTCCACGGTGGACCACTGCATGCAGCGCTTGTGCATCTTGGGGTCGACGTGGCGGATGAAGGCGTCGGTGGCCTCGTAGTAGTGGTTGTCGGCGTCGAAGGCGGCGAAGCCCAGATCTGTCATCGGCGCACACTCTAGGGAATCTCCTAGCCTCCGACTCGATGGAATCGGCTTCCCAGGTTCTCGCGCGCCGGCTGCTGGGCGCGGCGTCGGTGGCGGTGCTGCTGGCCGGGTGCAGCGGTGGTCCCGATGCTGCAGACGAGAGCGTGACCGATCCGGCCGCGGCGGCCGCCGCGGCCGGTCCGCCCAACACCGCCGACGTCGTCGCCACCCTGGAAGGGGGCGCCGGGGCCAGACCGGACACCGCAGCCGGCGCTGTTGACACCGGCGACGGCCACTCGGACGATTCCGGCGAACTGGGACCCATCGACCCGCTCGACATCCCCGGCGAGATCATCAACGAGTACAGCCTCGTCGAGGGTGACTGCTTCAACCGGTTCGAGGGCCTGCAGGCGGGTCGGCGGCTGGCGATCACCGCCCGTACCGGCTGCGAGGAGCCCCACTGGGGCGAGGTGTACCACACCTTCGACCTGGACGCTCCCTATCCTGCCGTCTACCCGGGCGACGACGCGGTGCGCGGCTACGCCCTGAGAGTGTGTTACGAGCAGTTCGAGGCGTTCGTGGGGGAGCTCTACGAGTTGTCGGTCTACGAGATCGGAGTGTTCACACCCAATCGAACCAACTTCGAGCACGAGGTCGCCCGTTACCGCGGCGTCCACTGCTGGCTGTACGACCCCAACGACGAACAGGTGGCGGGCACGGCCGAGGGCACAGCCCGATGATGGGACCCGCCGACCCTGTACTCGAGCGGAGGCAGCGCCTGGCCCGTCTGGCGCGGTCGGGACGGCGATTGGGCTACTCGTTGTACGGCGTGTCTCTGGCCGCGTTCGTGGCCGGCTTCCTGATCGGCTTCACCGCCGCGCCGGCCACGATCGCCGCGGTCACTCTGGTGGCCGGGTCGGTGGTGCTGTTGCCGTCGATCATCATCGGCTACGGCGTCAGCGCAGCCGACCGGGCCGACCGCGACGACGACTGGTAGCCGCGAGAGCCGGTGCCGGGGCATCTACGGCATCTGTGCGAGGGACGCGCCCAGCGCGGCGACCGTGAGGCCGCTGGGCGCCAGCAGCAGCACGACCGGCCCGAGGGTCCGGTACTGCCCTGTCAGGTTGTCCATCACCCGGTCGATGCGCGGTGAGGAGCGCGCCGCGGGCAGCCCGGCGAGGAGTCCGAGCGTGACGCCGAGGCCGTAGAACAGCCCGTGGAACGGGCCGGCGTGCCCGGTGGCCGCCAGGATCACGCCGAGCAGGGGCAGCGGAGTGGCTCTCACCGTCGACACCGGCAGCCCGGTGTCGAGCCCCCAGGCGACGACGCCGGCCAGGCCCTTGGCGCGCCACGCATAGGGGGTCTGCCGGCCGGGCCCGAACGACATGGACCGGCCTCCCCAGACCCGGAGCGCGTCGATCAGCGCCAGCATCCCCGCCAGAGCGAGAGCGGTGACGACGGCGCCGCGGCTGCCGGCGAGCGCGCCGAACCACCCCCCGGCGGCGTCGACCGCCAGCAGGAACAGGAACGACGAGGCCAGCACGCCCACCACGTAGGCGGCGCTGTCGGAGAACCGGCGGATCCCCCGGCCGGCCGCGAACGTGGGTCCGAACTGGCCCACGAAGGACACGCCTCAAGGGCTGTACCGCTGGAGGAGCCCCCCTGCGAGCAGGACAGCCGCGGAGAGGATCTCAAGCATCTTCCGGTCCGGTCCGTGCCACTGTCGCAGCCCTACCCCGAGCGCCCTGTGTCGTTCCCGGCTGGGTCGGGTCCGGCGGCTGGGTCGTTCCCGGCTGGGTCGGGTCCGGCGGCTGGGTCGGGTCCGGCGGCTGGGTCGGGTCCGGCGGCTGGGTCGGGTCCGGCGGCTGGGTCGGGTCCGGCGGCTGGGTCGGGTCCGGCGGCTGGGTCGGGTCCGGCGGCTGGGTCGGGTCCGGTGGCTGGGTCGGGTCCGGTGGCTGGGTCGGGTCCGGTGGCTGGGTCGGGTCCGGTGGCCTCGTCGAGTACTGCGGTGCGCTGGGCCAGGAGGTTGTCCAGTGCGGGCCGACCGCCGAGATTGGCCCCGAACGCGGCCCGGCCGCGCACGAACCCGACGGCGGCCGGGCTCGAGGAGACGCCCAGGCCGTTCACGATGGACATGTCGTCGTCGAACACAACCTCCTCCAGAGGCAGCCCGGCCATCGACGACCACTTCCGCATCCGCACCGGGTCGGCCGCGGTCACCACGACCGTCAGCTGATCCGGCAGGACTCCCTCGAAGGAGGCGGCCAGCTTCTGGCAGGTGGCGCACACCGGCGAGAGCACCAGCACCAGATGGGCAAGCGACTGCTCGACGCGTCCGGGCAGTCCGTGCGAGCCGGCCGGGGTCCCCTCCACCGCCGGCGGGAGCTCGAACTCCTCGATGAGGTCGTCGGCGGGCTCGGCCGGCCGAGGGGGTCCGTCGGCCAGGAGCTCCAGGACGGCCAGCGCGACCAGCCCGCACAGCAGCAGCGCAAGGATCGCGATGACCAGGGCCGCGACCACCATCACGGCGCTCCCACGGCCGGCGGGTGGCCGCCGGCCCCGACGGCCCGGGCCATGCGCTGCCGCGCCATCGGGTACACGGCCCGCCACAGCCTTGCGGTGTGGAACGCCGCGGAGGCGGCGGCGCACGCGCCGAGCATGGCCAGACCCTGCTCGAGACGTGTGCCCTCACTGAACAGCGCGGGCACGCGCCCGACGCTGTACGCCGCGGCCAGCCACAGCGGCAGCTGGAGGATGTGCGGGTAGCCGAGAGCGCGCCCGGGCCGGCCGAAGCAGGCGCACGGCAGCTGGGCGCCGCTGGCCACCCCCACCGCGCCGGCGGCCGACAGGCCCACCGCGAACACCGCCAAGGCGGCCGCCGCCGCTGGGGAGCGGGCCAGGACCACGGCCGCGGCCAGACCAATCTCGCCGGCGCCCAGCAGCCGCCCCAGGGTCGGCGGCGCCGCGCCGCGAGCCTGTCCGGTCACGGCGTTCCAGAGCATCACCAGAGTGGAGGCGATCGGGCGGGGCTGAGCGACCTTGGCCGTGCCGCTGACCAGCAGCACCGCCGCGGCCGCCATCACGGCCAGGTCAGCAGCCGGCGCCATCGATGCCGTCCCCTCCCGGGCCGCCGAGCCAGCACCCGGACCCCTGACCGCAGAGCACCGTCATCCGCGACTTCAATCGGCGCCAGTGCAGCAGCCGACCGAGTAGGAGCAGAGCGTGATCAACGAGAAGCAGGAACTGGCGAGCGTGCACTCGCAGCACTTGCATGGCTTCCCGTAGCAACTCCAGCATCTGAAAGTGTGACCGACCTCGACGCAGAGCAACGGACACCACGGTGTGACCTCGCGGACCAGGAAGCAGCACGAATCCTGGGCCGAAGCCCGCGACGCGCCGAAGACGGCCTGCGCTCCCATCGCCATAGCCGCCATCGCCGCGCCGGTGGCCGAACGCATGAACCACCGCCTGCCCCCCGGTGCTGCTCTGGCTGTCGGCGCTGCTGTGGCCATGGCGTCGCCTTCCTCTCGATGCATTGTCGTCACGACCGGGCGCCTCCGGCCTCGCCCTCGTCTTTGCTGAGGCTCATCTCCGTCAGGAACCGGAACCGGCCGGTGATCCGGTTCTTGGTCCAGTACTCGATGCGGCTGCGGAGCCTCACCGTGTGCGCAACCGCCGGAAGCGTCCGCCAGGCTCCGTCCACCTGCTCGATGCCGGTCTCGTCGCCGTACTCGAACCTGAAGCTCTCAGGGTAGCCCTCGTACCTTGCCCGGACGGTGTCGCCGGCATTGTCGCGCCGCACCCACACATGGCCTGCGTCGGCGTCGGACTCGTACATGCCGGCTTCCAGTCCTACCACTGACGGTTCCCAAGGCTCAACGGAGCCCGCGGTCTTGCGGCCGCGCCTGTCGTCGGTCATCGCGGGCGTCCTTTCCGGCATCTTTCCTTCATTCCTCCTCCTGTTACTCAAGCTCGAGCGACGCCTCGGCGGGCGGGCCGGCGCCGTCGCCGTTGACCGCGGCAACCCGGAAGACGTAGGTGAGCCAGGCGCAGCCGAAGAGCCAGTAGACGACGATGTCGTGGCTCAGATCGGAGAGGTCGGTGACCTGCGCGCTCTTGCTGTAGGCGTGGGCGTAGTCCGGCTTCCACTCGACCCGGTATGCCGTTACCGGCGATCCGCCCGCATCGCTGGAGGCCTCCCAACTCAGCGATACGCCGCACTCGGAGTGCCCCTCGATCTTCACCGCGGTGGCCGTGAGCGTCCCTGGCCGGCCCGGCGCGTCGGCGGGCGACCCCGTAGTCTCGGACCAGCGGCTCCGGCCATTGGTGTTGATCGCATTCACTCTCACCGTGTACTGCGTTCCGTTGGTGAGACCGGTGATCGCATGGCTCGTGGTCGTCACGGACGCCTGGCGCTCGGTGGTGCTGTACTCCTGTCCGGGGCCCTTCCACTGCAATGTGTAGCCGGTGATGGCCGAGCCGCCGTTGTGGGGCGTGTCCCAGTCGACCTCCAGGGCGCCGTCCATGGAGAAGGCGCCGAGGGCCCGGGGGCGTCCCGGTATGGCCGCCGGAGTGCCCGTGAAGTCGAGAGGATCCCCGGGGCCGCTGTCGCTCACGGCGACGATCCGGACCGTGTAGGTCCTCGCGTTCCTGAGCGGGCCGATCGCCGTGTGCAGATCATCGCCGGCTCTCACTGTGGCCCGGCGGAAGGAGCACGTCGAGTCGTCGAAACTCTCGCCTGAACTCTTCCACAGCACCCAGTACCCGGTGATGGGCAGGGTGCCGGAGGAGGCGGGCGCCTCCCATCTCACCTCCAGGCTGCGGTTCCGGGCCAGCACCTCGGGCGATCTCGGCGCGCCCGGGGGGATCGTCACCGTCTTGGACTCCTCCACCGCGGGGCCCGTCCCGACCGCGTTCACCGCGGCAACCCTGACCGTGTACTCCGTGCCGGTGGTCAGGCCTGTGATCTGATGGCGCGGGCTGGCGACGGCCGCGTTCCGGTCGGTGGTGCTGTATTCCTGGCCAGGCCCCTTCCACTGCACGGTGTAGCCGGTGAGCTCCGAGCCGCCGTCGTCGGCGGGTTCATCCCAAGAGATCAACAGCGCGGCGTCGTCGGAGTGGAGGACGAGCGTGTCCGGCGGGCCGGGCACGGTGCGGGGCGTCCCCGAAGCGGTCGTCGCCGGCCCCGCGCCGGCGGCGTTGCCGGCCCAGACCCGGACCCAGTACCCCGTGCCGTTGGTCAGGCCGGTGACCTCGTGGCTGGTGGTGACGGCCGTCGCCTGGCGGTCGGCGTCGTCGAACTGCTCGCCGTCGGCACGCCACTGCACGGTGTAGCCGGTGATGGGCGACCCGCCGTCGGACGCGGGCGCCTGCCAGGCCGCGGTCAGCGACCCGTCTCCCGGCTGGAGCGTGAAGCTCCGCAGCGCGCCCGGAGGGGTCGCAGGGACGGCCGACTGCTCCGCCGTCCACGGCCCGTCGCCGACCGCGTTGGTGGCGAGCACCCTCACGAAGTACTCGGTGCCGTTGGTCAGCGAGCCGATGCGATGCCTCGTCGTCCGACCGCCCACGGGTTGGCGGTCGGCGTCGTCGAACTGCTCGCCGTCGGCACGCCACTGCACGGTGTAGCCGGTGATGGGCGACCCGCCGTCGCCGGGTGCGGTCCAGGACACGTCGATGGACCGGTCCCGCGCCTTCAGCGTCGGACCGCCCGGCGCCTCCGGGAAGGTCGCCGGGACAGCCGACCGCTCGGGCGAGACCCGGCCCGGGCCTGCGCCGTTGGTGGCGATCACCCGGACCCAGTACCGGGTGCCGTTGGCAAGACCGGTGATCTCGTGGCTCAGATCGTCCAGATCGGTCATCGTCGCCTGGCGGTCGGTCTCGTCGAAGGCCTCGCCGTCGGCCCGCCACTGCACCCGGTAGCCGGTGATGGGCAGGCCGCCGTTGTCGGCGGATGCCTGCCAGGTGACGCTCAACGATTCGTCGCCCCGCTGCACCGCGACGCTGCGGGGCCGGCTCGGCGCAGCCGCGGCGACCGCTGAAGCGGCGGCGGACCAGCCGCCGTCTCCCACGCCGTTGACGGCCCGCACCCGCACGAAGTACTCGGTCCCGTTGGTCAGACTTCCGATCCGGTGGGTGGTGCCAGTGGTGACCGCCGCTGTGCGGTCCGAGTCCTGGAACCCGTCGTCTCCGGACCGCCACTGCACCTCGTATCGGGTCACGGACGACCCGCCGTCGCTGGAGGGAGGCTTCCACGAGGCGGTGACCGACCGGTCGCCCCGCTCGGCGGCGACGTCGCCGGGCACGCCCGGGGTTGTAGCCGGAGTGGCCGACGCCTCCTCGGAGACCGCTCCGTCCCCCAACGAGTTCCCCGCCACGACCCGCACGAAGTACTCGGCGCCGTTGGCGAGGCCGGCTATCCGATGGCTGCGGTCGGCTGCGCCGGCAGCGTGCTGGCGGCCGGCCGCGTCGTATCCCTCGCTCTCGGCCCGCCACTGGACCTTGTATCCGGTGATGGCGGAGCCGCCGTCCGACGCGGGCGGCTGCCAGCGCACCGTCACCGTCCGCGACGCGGCGACCGCCGTCACGCCGCGGGGCGGGCCGGCCACACTGGCCGGCGTGGCCGACGCGGCGGTGGACCAGCCCCCGTCGCCCACGCCGTTGACGGCCCGCACCCGCACGAAGTACTCGACACCGTTGGTCAGCGACCCGACCCGCCGGCTCCCGGCGTTCCCGCTGACCGCCGCGCTGGGGTCGGAGCCGGTGAACAGGTTGTCGCCGGACCGCCACTGCACCCGGTATCTGGTCACGGGTGAGCCGCCGTCGCCGGGCGCCGACCAGGACACGGTGAGCGACCGGTCGCCCCGCTCGGCGGCGACGTCGCCGGGCACGCCCGGGATGGTGGCGGGCGTCGCCTGCGCGGCAGGCGACCAGTCGCCGTCGCCCACGCCGTTGACGGCCCGCACCCGCAGGGAGTACTCGGTTCCGTTGGTCAGCCCGGTGACCGTGTGCCCGGTTGCGCCCGCGCCGAGCGGCTGCTGCCCGTCCGACTGGGCGAACCGGTCGTCGGACCACGCCACCACGTAGCCGGTGATGGCGGAGCCGCCGTCGCCGGGCGGCTGCCAGGCGACCTCGACCGACTCGTCGCCCCGCTCGAGCCGGGGTGTTCCCGGACGGCCGGGCGTGGTCGCCGGGGTGAACGGAACCGGCGTCGACGGGTCGCCCACGCCCACCGAGTTCACCGCCAGCACCCGCACGAAGTGCTCGACGCCGTTGACGAGGCTTGTGATCTCGCGGCGCGACACGTCCGCGCCCACCGAGTGTTGCCGGCTCGGGCTGAACTGCTGCCGGTCGGTGCGCCACTGCACCCGGTAGCCGGTGACGGCCGAGCCGCCGTCGCCGGCCGGCGCGTGCCATTCCACCACGACCGACCGGTCGCCGCGCTCCGCACTCGACACGACCGGGGCGTCCGGGACCCCCAGCGGCGTGGCCGCGACCAGCGGCGACCACGCTCCCGCTCCGGCGTCGTTGACCGCGGCCACCCGCACCTCGTGCTCGACGCCGTTGGACAGCCCCCCGATGCGGTGGCCCGGGCCGGCAGCGTCCTCCGGGGGCGGCGATGAACCGCCGGTCGCCGCCTCCACCAGATAGCCGGTGATCTCCGCCCCGCCGTCGTCGGCCGGGGCGTTCCAGCTCACCGTCAGGCTCTCGTCGCCGGACGTCACACGCACCGACCGGGGCTCGCCGGGCACGGTGCGCGGCACGCCCGAGGTCTCGGCCCACTCCCCGAAGCCCGAGCCGCTCTCGCCCCGGAACCCGGCGGCGACCTGCACGAAGTAGCGGTCGCCGTTGGCGAGGCCCGATATCTCGTAACTCAATCCGGCGGTGGCGTCCCACCTCTCGGTGTCGCTGTAACGCTGGCCGGGACCTCTCCAGCGCAGCCGGTACGCGAAGATCTCCGCTTGCGCGTCAGGAGGGTCAGGGGGCGTCCAGCTGACGGCCAGGCTCGCCTCGCCGGGGTCCGCCGTAACAGACTGCGGGACGACCGGGGGCACGGTAGTGGTCGGCGCCGGCGTGACGACCCGGGGAGCGGTAGTGGTCGGTGCCGGCGTGACGACCGGGCCCCCTCCTCCGCCCCCGCCGCCGGTGGCGTCCGACTCCGGCTCTGTGGGACACTCGCCGATGAACCGCGTGTACGCCCGCTTGAGGAAGCTCGCCATCTGGGCCCGCGTGGTGGGCTCGCCGGGACAGAACCGGTCGGGCTCGACTGCGCACCCCCGGGTGATGCCGGAGGCGGCGAGCGCCCTGATGTCGTCGAAGTGGGGGCCGGGTCCGATGTCGGTGAAGGTCTCGGTGCCGTCGGGAGGTTCCAGTTCGAAGGCGCGGCTGAGGAACGACGCCATCTGGGCGCGGCTCACCGGCTGGTGCGGGCAGTAGAGCCGGGGCGGTCCCGCATCACAGCCGAGCGTGATGCCCAGATCGGCGAGTCGCTCCACGTGCGTCGACCACCATTCGTCGGCGGCCACGTCGTCGTATCTCGAATCGCCCGACTGCTCCCCCGGCTGCTCCCCGTCCGGCTTCTCGGCCAGGACCCGCGACAGCCAGACCGCCACCACCCACCGCGGCAGCGGCTCGTCCGGGCAGAACAGGCCCTCGCCGCATTCGGTCCCGTCGAAGACCCCCAGACGTTGCAGCGCGTCGATGTCCGGCCCATGCACGCCGTCGCCAGCATCCTCGAAGGTGGCTCCCGATGTTGCGGGGAACAGCAGGGAGGCTGCCACCGCCACGGCCGCCGCGACGGACAGCGCGCGGACCGCCAATCGCCGGGAGGCCGCATACAGCGCACGACGGTTGCTGTGACCGCCACTCATCATGGCTCAGCGTCTATGAGGATTTTGAACATTATGGAGTCGGCATGTTCAGATCCATATGCCCGGTGAAGTATACAAGCCGGTGCCGGTCGAGGGCCCAGCCCCAAATCACAATCGGAGGTCTACAGCCGGCCCGATGACGATTCGGTGGACCGCCCAACCAATCCTGCTACGCCATGTGTCGACATTCAGTGATTCTCACTCGGCTGCGGATCACCTCGTGAGAGTCGTGGTCGCAGCAGACCCCAAGGTGCCGCAGCTAGTGCGGCGAGATGTCGATGGGCGGCCCGGCCAGGTCGCCGGCCACCACTGCGGGGAGGAAGTCCCGCAGGCGGGCCGGGACGGTGGGCTCGCTGTTGGCCAGCAACTCGTCGAGCGTCCACCAGCCCGCCTCGATGAAGGCGGCCGCCTCGAGCGCTTCGAGACCGCGGGGGCGGTACTCGCCGCCGTCACACCAGGCCACATGGATCCGCTCGTGCGACTCGAAGCGCATGCCGCAGAACGTGTACTCCACGTACTGGGTCCATACGCAAGGCCCCACCTCCACGTCGGTGATGCCCGTCTCCTCGTACAGCTCGCGCCGGCAAGTCGCAGCCGAGTCCTCGCCGTAGCCGACGCCTCCGCCGGGTATCTCGAGCCACTCCGGCTTGTGAGGGTCGATCGGATCCTCCGACCGGATCAGGAACACACGACGGGTGTTGTCGAGCAGAACGCAGCGCGCCGCCGGACGCCGGATCAGGAACGACACGAACTCCGCTCTCAGACGGGGGCGGGACGGTGCCTGACCGCGGAGAAGACCTCGATCGTGATCGGCGTGTCGGGCCTCGGCTCGCCGTCCACCGAGGCGACCCCGTCGGCGATGAGGCTGAACCCGTCGGCGGCCGGCGACCACAGCACGACCACATCGGGCCGAGCGACCGCGTTGGCCGCCGCACCCCGGCCGACCACCGCCCTGATCACGCCCCGGCCGTCGATGTCGACCTTCACGTGGATGATCCGGGTCCGCCCGTCGTCACCCACCGTCAGCACAAAGGCCGTCGGCCCATGCCCAGCCGCAACCGAAGCCAACTCCTGCGGTTCGACGGCAAAGCTCACCGCTTCAGACGCTAGCCGGGATCAAGTGCGGTCATGAGGTCGCCACGGGAGCCGTAGCGGACCTCGTCGACGCCGACGAAGCGGGCCAGCTCCTGGAGATGGGGCCGGAGCCGCTCGGCTAGCGAACCGTGATCGACAGCGGGCTCGGCGTAGGCACCCAGCACGCACAGCGCACCGGCTGCGCGGTCGGTCTTGAGGTCGAGGCGGGCCACCAGATGTTCGCCTTGCAGCACCGGCAGCACGTAGTAGCCGTAGACCCGCTTGGACGCGGGGACGTAGATCTCGATCCGGTAGTCGAAACCCCACAGCCGGGCCGCCCGGGACCGATTCCACACGATCGGATCGAAGGGCGACAGCACCGTCAAGGCATCCATCGACCTCGGGAGCCTTGCCGCCGGATACAGGTAGGCGGGCTCGGGCCAGCCCTCGACCTCCACGGTGGAGAGCCCGCCCGCCTCGACAACCTCGCTCAGCCTGGCCCGGCCCTCGCGCACGGGGAGCCGGTAGTAGTCAATGAGATCGGTGGCCGTTCCCACCCCGAGGGCCGCGCCGGAACGAACCAGCAGCTCACGCTGGGCCTCTTCGGCGGTGGGCGTCGGCCGGGCCAGCACCTCGGCGGGCACGATCCGCTCCAGCAGGTCGAACTCCTTGGTGAAGTTGCCCCGGCGCCGGATCCCGACCGCTCCGATGCGGAACAGCCAGTCGAGAGCGATCGAGCCCAGCGACCGGCTCCCCCACCATTCACCGTCGCGGCGGCGAGGATCGACCAGCTCGCCTGCGGTCAGCGGGCGTTCCTTCACCTGGGCCAGCACCTCGGCCACATAGCCGGGCTCACTTCGGGCCAGTTCGGCCAGGTTCTTCCAGGTGTCGCCCTTCTCGGCACGCTGCTTCTGCCAGCGCAGCAGGGGCTCGTCGTCCACCGGCAGCAGCGACGCCTCGTGGGCCCAGGCTTCGAACCACTCGTCGTCGCGGTAGGCGAGCCGGTCGAGCAGGGACGGCTCGTAGCAGCCCAGCCGGGAGAACGGAGGCAGGTACTGCGTCCGGACGACCACCGGCACCGAGTCGAGCTGCAGCAGCTTGACCCGGCCCATCACCCGGCGCAGGTGGCGGCGGTCCACTCGCCCCGCCGGCGCCGGGTCGGTGAAGCCCTGAGCCGCGAGCGCTGTCCGGCGGGCTTGCGATATGGACAGCCGCCGCAATGCCCGCCCTCGCGACGCCTATGACCCGTCGCCGCAGAATTGGCAGCCCAAAACTCCCATACGGGCACCCTCCGCTGCCAATTCCCGGCCGAGGGCCATCTACACCACCAAGGTGATCATGCGGCCGGGGACGTAGAGCTTCTTGCACAGTTCGCGTCCGCCGACGTGGGCGACCACGTTGGGCTCGGCCAGGGCTGCGGCCACGGCGACGTCCTCGTCGGCGTCGGCCGCGATCGTCACCCGGCCCCGCACCTTTCCGTTGACCTGAACAGGCACTTCGATGATCTCCTCCACCAAGAGAGCCGGATCCGCAGCCGGGAACTCGGCTCGCATCACGGAGCCCGCGCCCCCACCGTGCAGGCGGCGCCACAACTCCTCCGCGAAGTGCGGAACCAGCGGGGCCAGCATCCGCACCATCACCGCGGCCACCTCGCGGGGTGCGCCCGTGCTCCGGCGGGTGAGCTCGTTGTTGAGCTCGGTCAACTTGGCGATGGCCGTGTTGAAGCGCATGCCCTCCATGTCGGAACGGACGCCGTCGATGGTCCGGTGCAGCAGCCGGAGAAGATCGTCGTCGGGTGCGTCGTCGCTTACCCGCAACTCCCCGGTCTCCTCGTCGACCACGGTGCGCCATACCCGTTGCAGCACCCGCTGGGAGCCCACCACCGAGCGGGTCTCCCAGGGCCGGTCCTGGTCGATGGGACCCATGAACATCTCGTGGAGGCGCAGGGTGTCGGCCCCGTAGGAGGCGTACATGTCGTCGGGGGTGACCGAGTTCTTGAGGGACTTGCCCATCTTGCCCAGCTCGCGGGCCACCGGCTCGCCGCGGTGTTCGAAGCCCTTCTCCAAAGAGCCCTCCACCTCTTCGGCCGGTACGTAGACACCCCGCGTGTCCTTGTAGGCGTAGGCCTGGATGTAGCCCTGGTTGACGAGGCGCTTGAACGGCTCCGGACCGCTCACGTGGCCGAGGTCGTAGAGCACCTTGTGCCAGAAGCGGGCGTACAGCAGGTGCAGCACGGCGTGCTCGACACCGCCGACGTACAAGTCGACGCCGCCCACGCCGCCGGGCTCCGGGTCGGCCATCCAGTACCGCTCCACGTCGGGATCGACGAGAGCATCATCGTTGGAGGGGTCGAGGTAACGCAGGTAGTACCAGCACGAGCCGGCCCATTGGGGCATCGTGTTCAGCTCCCGCCGGTAGCGGCGCGGCCCGTCGCCGAGATCCGCCTCGACACTGATCCAGTCGGCCACCCGGCCCAGCGGGGGCTCCGGCTCAGAGTCGCGGGCCAGAGCCCTCGGCGCCCAGTCGGTCAGCTCCGGGAGCTCCAGCGGGAGCATGTCATCGGGCAGGGCGACCGGTCCGAAATCGTCGAACACGATGGGGATGGGCTCGCCCCAGTAGCGCTGGCGACTGAACAGCCAGTCCCGCATCCGGTAGTTGACGGTGGGACGGCCGAACCCGAACTCCTGAAGCCTCTCGATGATCAGCGCCTTGGACGCCTCGACGTCGAGCCCGTCCAGGAAATGGGAGTTGATGGACGGGCCGTCGCCGGTGTACGCCAAGTCGGCCGGATGCTCCGGCGGGGGCTGCACCGTGCGGATGACGGGCAGACCGAAAGCCTCGGCGAACTCCCGGTCGCGCCGGTCCTCGCCGGGCACGCCCATCACCGCGCCGGTGCCGTATCCCATCAGCACGTAGTCGCCCACGAACACTGGAACCAGCTGTCCCCCTGCGGCGCCCCCCGCGATCTCCCACGGTGCGCTCGATGTGCTGTCCCGGCCGTTGCTGTCCTCGGCGTCCTGGCGACGCAGGGTGAAGTCCGTGAGTTCGCGGGGGACGGTGGGGTGGTCGCGCTCGGCCGCGGCGAGGAAGTCCTCAGGGAAGTCGGGATCAGTGAACGGGACCAGGGCCAGAGCACCCAAGAAGACCCCGGTCTTGGAGTCGCTCCGGTCGGCGTCGCTCAACTCCGCGGCACGGGCCCGGTAGGCGGCCACCGCTTCCCGGGGCGTGGCCGCGCCGCCGGTCCACAACTCGGGCACGCCGGCCGGCCAGGCGTCGGCTACCAGTTCGTCGACCAACGGATGCTCCGGAGCCAACACCATGTAGGTGGTGCCGAACAGCGTGTCGGGCCGGGTCGTGAACACCTCGATGGGCAGCATCTCCAGGTGCCGGGAGCTCGAGGCCGGGAACGAGATCAGCGCGCCCTCGGAGCGGCCGATCCAGTTGCGCTGCATGGTCTTGACCGACTCGGGCCAGTCCAGGCGGTCGAGGTCCTCGAGCAGGCGGTCGGCGTAGGCGGTGATGCGCATCATCCACTGCCTGAGCGGGCGCTTGAACACCTCGTGGTTGCCCCGCTCGGAGCGGCCCTCGTTGGTGACCTCCTCGTTGGCCAGCACGGTGCCCAGAGCCGGGCACCAGTTGACCGGGGCGCCGGCCAGGTAGGCCAGGCGATAGTCGTCGACCGCCGCACGCTGCTCTGCCTCGCTGAGCGCGTCCCACGGACGGCCATCGGGAACGGCCCTCCGGCCTGAGGAGAACTCGTCGATCAGCTCGGCGATCGGCCGGGCCCGGCGGGCCTCTGGATCGAACCATGAGTTGAAGATCTGCAGGAAGATCCATTGGGTCCAGCGGTAGTAGTCGACGTCGGTGGTGGCGATGCCGCGCCGCTTGTCGTGGCCCAGGCCGAGCCGGTCGAGCTGGCGGCGCATGTTGTAGATGTTGGCCTCGGTGTTGATCCGGGGGTGCTGGCCGGTCTGGCGGGCGTGCTCCTCCGCCGGCAGACCGAACGCGTCGAAGCCCATGGTGTACAGCACGTTGAAGCCGGCCATCCGCTTGAAGCGGACGTACACGTCGGTGGCTATGTAGCCCAGCGGATGGCCGACGTGCAGCCCCGACCCCGACGGGTACGGGAACATGTCCATGATGAACAGCTTGGGACCGGACGCGCCACGCCCCGACGAGAGCGCCCCGGCCGGGTTGGATGTCTCATAGGCACCGCTCGCTTCCCAATGGTCCTGCCAGCGCGTCTCGATCTCGGCGGCAAGGGCCGCGTCGTAGCGATGCGGGGGTGTGTCGGCCTCGGGGGCAGCGGGCATAGCGGCCAAGGCTACGGTCAGCCTGCGGCCCCGCGAACCCCTGCCGTCACTCGGTTACCGGCAACCCGATCGGAAGTGGCCCCCAAGTTGCCTGTTCCGACCCCGAACCGTGGTACAGTCCGTTCCGTATCGTGGGACTGGTCCACAGTACGGAACCGGCACGTGGCTGTAAGTCCGTAGGAATGGACCCCAGACCGACATGCGGAGGGCTGAGCCGGATGACCGACACCCCTGCTCCCGGACCCGACATGGTCGACGACGACATCGACCTCGCGAGCCTCGACGACGAGGAGCTCACGGCGCAGATGCACGACGACCTATATGACGGTCTCGCCGACGAGATCGCCGAAGGCACCAACATCCTGCTGGGCCGCGGCTGGTCGGCCGACAAGGTGCTGAACGACGCCCTCGTCGAGGGTATGCGCATCGTTGGCATCGACTTCCGCGACGGGATTCTGTTCGTGCCCGAGGTCCTGCTGGCCGCCAACGCGATGAAGGCCGGCATGGCCATCCTGCGACCGCTGCTGGCCGAGACGGGCGCCGAGCCCATCGGCAGCGTCGTGATCGGGACAGTCAAGGGCGACATCCACGACATCGGCAAGAACCTGGTGGCGATGATGCTGGAGGGAGCCGGCTTCGAGGTGTTCGACCTCGGCATCAACACCGACGCCGAGGAGTTCCTGGCCGCTCTCGACGAGCACAAGCCCGACATCCTGGGCATGTCGGCCCTGCTCACCACCACCATGCCCTACATGAAGGTTGTGATCGACACCCTCGTCGAGAAGGGCATACGGGACGAATTGATCATCCTCGTCGGCGGGGCGCCCCTCAACGAGGAGTTCGGATCGGCCATCGGCGCCGACGCGTACTGCCGCGACGCCGCCATCGCCTCCGAGACGGCCAAGACCCTCGTGACGGCCCGCCGGGCCGCCGGATGACGGCCCCGCCGCATCCTTCGAAGGTTCTAGTAATCGGCTGTGGCGCGCTGGTCCGCGAGCTGCGCGAGATAGCCGCCCTCAACGGCAGCGAGCACCTTGAGGTGGAATGCCTGCCCGCGATAATGCACAACCGCCCGGAGCGAATCCCCGACGCCGTCCGCCAGCGGGTCCGGGTCGCCAAAGCTCGCGGCGCCTACTCCACGATCATCGTGGGCTACATGGACTGCGGCACCGGCGGGCTGCTCGACCGGGTGTGCTCCGAGGAGGGGGTCGAGCGGCTGCCGGGCGCCCACTGCTACGAGCTCTACACCGGCGCCGACGCCTTCGCCGGCCTGCAGGATGCCGAGCCGGGCACCTTCTACCTCACCGACTACCTGGTGCGGCACTTCGACCGCCTGATCATGGACGGGCTGGGGATCTCGGAGCATCCGGAGCTCCGCGACGCGTACTTCGGCAACTACACCCGGGTCGTCCACCTCGCCCAGGCCGACGACGACCGCCTGGCCCGCGCCGCCGAGCAGGCCGCCGCCCGTCTCGGCCTGCGCTGCGAGCGGATCGTCACCGGCATCGGCGGACTCGAGCGCCGGATCGTGGAGCTGGCCGGCGCGGACGCCTCAGAGGCGGCATGAGTCCCCGAGCGGGGCGAGGCGGGCGCAGGCGCCGCAACGACGACGGGAGCCTGGTGCTGATCAGTTGGCGCGACATACCCGCCCAGGTCAACGGCGGCTCCGGCGCAGACCGGGTCCAGCGCATCCTCCCCCGCCGGTTCCAGAGGGCCATCGACCGGGCCGCCATGGTGGCGGGCAAGACTCAGGCCTCGCAGTACGTCGGCGAGTGGCGCCGGTCGGTGATCCCCTCGGGCGCAGACGATCCGGAGACGGCCGCCATGGCGGCCGCGGCCTCCCTGGAGGAGGCGTTCCCCCGGGAGCGTCTCGACGAGTTCGTCAAGACCGGCGGCTGGGACCCTGATCGCCCGGACGATCCCGAAGGAGATCCGCAGTGACCGACACCGTCGTCAGCTCGGCCACCAGGGAGGTGGTCATCGGGTTCGACCGTCCGTTCGTAATGATCGGCGAGCGCATCAACCCCACCGGGCGGCGGCTGCTGGCCGAGGAGATGCGCAACGGGGACTTCAGCCGGGTCGAGGCCGACGCACTGGCGCAGACCGCGGCCGGAGCCCACATGCTCGACGTCAATGCGGGGATCCCTCTGGCCGACGAGCCGGCCCTTCTGGCCCAGGCCATCAAGCTCGTTCAGAGCGTGACCGACGTGCCTCTGTCCATCGATTCCTCGATCATCGAGGCCCTGGAGGCCGGCATTGCGGTGTACGAGGGGAAGCCTCTCATCAACTCCGTCACCGGCGAGGAGGAGGTGCTGGAGCGGGTGCTGCCTCTGGTCGCCCGCCACAGCGCTGCGGTGGTGGCCATCTCCAACGACGAGACGGGCATCAGCGAGGACCCCGACGTGCGCTTCGAGGTCGCCCGCAAGATCGTCGACCGGGCCGCCGACCACGGCATACCGGCCTCCGACGTGGTGGTCGACCCGCTGGTGATGCCGATCGGCGCCATGGGCACGGCCGGACGGCAGGTGTTCCAACTGGTGCGGCGCCTGCGCACCGAGTTGGGGGTGAACACAACCTGCGGCGCCAGCAATGTCAGCTTCGGCCTTCCGGCCCGCCACATGATCACCGGGACGTTCCTGTCGATGGCCATAGGCGCCGGGCTCACCTCGGCGATCATGAACCCCATGCACCCCGAGGTGAAGAACGCGGTGATGGCCGCCGACGTCCTGGCCGGGAACGACCGGGACTGCGCCGCCTGGATCGCCGAGCACCGGGACCCCGACACGGTCGGCCTGAGACGGCGGGGCGGGCGTCGCCGAAGCGCCTGAACGCCAGAGGCCGAGCGGATAGGCAACCCATGACGATCACTGCGAGGCGCCGAGCGAGGCCGTGGCCCGCGCGGCCCGTGAGCGCATCGAACAAGAGCGGGAAACACCATGCCGCACCGCGAGGCGCTTTCCCCGACGCGATGCGAGCCTGACATGCACGACACGCACAGCGTGGTGTTCAACCCTTCGGGGATACGCGCCTCGGTGGCTGCCGGGGCCACCGTCCTCGACGCGGCCCGGGCCGGTGGGGTGGACCTCGACTCGGTGTGCGGCGGCCGGGGCCTGTGCGGCCGCTGCCAGGTCTCGGCCACCGAAGCCGGCGTCCTGTCGGATCCCGGCCCCACCGAGTTGCGCTACCGGGGACGTCGCCCGATCGCCGAGGGCTTCCGCCTGGGCTGCCAGGCCGTGGTGCTGGCCAACGCCGTCGTCGACGTCCCGCCGGAGAGCCAGGTCCACCGGCCGGTGGTGCGCAAGTCGATCGACCTCGCCGAGGTGGTCATCCATCCGGTGGTCACCCTCCACTACGTGGAGCTTCCCGAGGTGGTCCTCGGTTTCGAGGCCGCTGAGGTCGACCTGGTGGCCGAGGCCCTCGCCACCGACTGGGGGCTCACCGAGGTGGAGTTCCCGGTGCAGGTCCTGGCCGGGCTCTCCCCAGCCATAGCAGCAGCCGGAGACCGGTCGGTCACGGTGGTGGTGCACGACCGCCGCACCGTTCTCGACGTGCGCCCCGGCTACTCCGACGAGGCCTGGGGGGTGGCGGTCGACGTGGGGTCGACGACCATCGCCGGGTACCTGCTCGAGCTCTCGTCGGGCGAGGTGGCCGCGGCCTCGGGCCGGATGAACCCTCAGATCCGCTTCGGCGAGGACCTCATGAGCCGGGTGTCCTACGTGATGATGAACCCCGGCGGCGAGATCGAGCTCACCACCGCGGTGCGAACCGCCATCGACGAGTTGGTGGGCGAGTTGTGCGGGCTGGCCGGCGCCGACCGCAGCCGGGTGCACGACCTTGCGGTTGTGGGGAATCCGATCATGCACCACCTGGTGCTGGGACTGGACCCCACACCGCTGGGTGCGGCGCCGTTCACGCTGACCACCGCTGCAGCTGTGCGGGGCCGCGCCACCGACATCGGGATCGGGCTGCCGAACGCCGCTCTGTACATCGGTCCGTGCATCGCCGGGCATGTCGGCGCCGACGCGGCCGCGGCCACCCTGGCCGAGGGACCTCACCGCACGACGGAGCCGATGCTGGTGGTGGACGTGGGCACCAACGCCGAGATCGTGCTGGGCGACGGGCGCCGGGTGCTGGCCGCGTCCAGCCCGACCGGCCCTGCCTTCGAGGGAGCCCAGATCAGCTGCGGGCAGAGGGCCACTCCCGGCGCGGTGGAGCGGATCCGGATCGATCCGGACACCTGGGAGCCCCGATTCAAGGTCATCGGCAGCGAGCTCTGGTCCGACGAGCCCGGGTTCGCCGAGGAGCTGGACCACGCCGGGCTCCAGGTCTCCGGGCTGTGCGGCTCGGGCATCATCGAGGTGATCGCGGAGATGTTCCTGGCCGGAATCACCGATCGCCACGGCGTGATCTCGTCGGCTCAGGACCGGTCGCCCCGCATCGTGGCCGACGGCCGCACCTTCAGCTACGTGCTGCAGACCGAGCCGATCCTGCTGTCGGTCACCCAGAACGACGTTCGTGCCGTCCAGCTGGCCAAGGCCGCCCTGCGGGCCGGCATCGACTTGCTGCGCGAGCACGCGGGGATCGGCGAGGTGCCCGACATACGGCTGGCCGGTGCGTTCGGAGCCCACATCGACCCGGTTCGGGCGATGGTGCTGGGCCTCGTCCCCGACACGCCGGCGGGCGGTGTGCGGGCCGCCGGCAACGCCTCGGGGGTGGGCGCGGTCCGCATGCTTCTGTCGGGTGAGCAGCGCCTGGAGATCGAGCGGGTGGTGCGGTCCGTGATCAAGATCGAGACGGCCACCGAGTCCCGCTTCCAGGAGCTGTTCGTCGCAGCCATGGCGTTTCCGCACGAGACCGATCCCACCCCTCATCTGGCCGCGGTGATCGATCTTCCCGAGGCGGTCGCTGCCGATCCCGACCAGGGTTCCCGCCGGCGGCGCAGACCCCGCCCCGCGGCCTGAGACATCGCTCGACAAGCACCGACCTCACGATCCGGAGACAGCCAGACCATGAACGAGCCGACATGAGCGAGACAACGAGGCGGAGGGGCGGCGGCCGGGCGGGAAGACGGGCGGCACGGGCGGCGTCGGCCGAGTCGGCGCCGTACCTGGTCCGCCGGCGGCCGCCGGTGGACATAGTCGATGACGAAGGCCTGACGCTGATCGAGCGCAACGCCGAGACGATCCTGTCCGAGGTCGGCATCGCCTTCCAGGACTTTCCCGAGGCCTTGGATCTTTGGCGGGCCGCCGGGGCCGACATCGACGGGGAACTCGTGAAGTTCCCGCCCGGCCTGTGCCGCCAGATCGTGCAGGACAACGCCCCTGCCGTCTACACCCAGCACGCCCGCAACCCGGCTCGCAGCGTGCTCGTCGGGGGCGACGCCACCGTCTTCGTACCCAACTACGGCTCGCCCTTCGTCATGGATCTCGACCGGGGCCGCCGCTACGCCACGCTGGAGGACTTCTGCAACGTCGTGAAGCTCGCCTATGCCCTGCCCCAGCTGCACCACAGCGGGGGCACGGTGTGCGAGCCGGTGGACGTGCCGGTCAACAAGCGCCACCTCGACATGGTGTACGCCCACCTGCGCTACAGCGACAAGCCCTTCATGGGCTCGGTGACCGCGGCCGAGCGGGCCGCCGACTCCGTCGAGATGGCCCGCATCGCCTTCGGCGGGGACCTCGCCGGCCGCACGGTGATGACTTCGCTGATCAACGCCTCGTCGCCGATGCGCTGGGACGCCACCATGCTGGGCGCGGCCACCGCCTACGCCCGGGCCAACCAGGCATGCATCGTCAGCCCGTTCATCCTGGCCGGGGCCATGTCGCCGGTGACGGTGGCCGGCCTGGCTGCGCAGGCCCTGGCCGAGGCCCTCTCGGGCATGGCCTACCTGCAGCTGGTACGACCCGGAGCGCCCGTCGTGTTCGGCACGTTCGCCTCGTCGATGTCGATGGCCACCGGGGCGCCCACCTTCGGCACGCCCGAGGCCGGCCAGGCCATCTACGTGATGGCGTCGCTGGCCCGACGGGTCGGGGTGCCGTTCCGATCAGGCGGTCAGTTCACGTCCTCGAAGCTGCCCGACGCGCAGGCCGCCTACGAATCGGCTCACACCCTGCTGCCCACGATGCAGGCGGGGGTGAACTTCGTGCTGCACGCGGCGGGCTGGCAGGAGGGAGGGCTGGCGCTGGGCTACGAGAAGCTGATCCTCGACGCCGACCAGCTGGGCGCCATGGAGGTCTGGGCCCGCGGAGTCGACGTCAGCGACAACGGCCAGGCCATGGATGCGTTCCGAACCAACGCCCACGGCGACCACTTCCTGGGCAACCAGCACACTCTGATCAACTTCGAGACCGCCTTCTGGCGATCGGACATCGCCGACGCGGCCAGCTACGAGCAGTGGTCCGAGGAGGGCTCGTTGTCAGCCGCCCAGCGGGCCAACGCCCGCTGGAAGCAGCTCCTGGCCGACTACGAGCCGCCCGGAATCGACGACGCGGTCGATGCCGAGCTGCGCGACTACGTGGCCCGGCGCAAGGCCGAGATGCCCGACGAGATCGGCTGACCGGCCGGCCGGCCCCTATGGGCCGGGGTGTCTCCCGCTCTTTTTCGCTGCGCTCACGGGCCGCTCGGGCCCGTGCTCCCGCTCGTGTTCGCTTCGCTCACGGGCCGCTCGGGCCCGTGCTCCCGCTCGTGTTCGCTTCGCTCACGGGCCGCTCGGGCCCGGGGCCTCGCAAGCTCGGCCTCTCAGCTGGCGATCGAGACGTTCTCCAGGTGGGGGCGGTCAGGCAGGCGCAGACCTATGAGCTCGCCCGCAGCGTGCAGCTCGAAGTGCCATACGTCGACGTCGTCGGGGCTGCTCTCGCGCAGCGATGTAACCGCGTGCCAGATGGCGTAGCGAGCAGCCCGGATCGTCGTCTCCGGAGACTCGGCCGCGCGCGACACGGCCGCGTAGCCGGCCGAGATGCCCGCGTAGACGTCGCCGTTCACTGCAACCGAGGCTGCGGCCCACTCCGCGAGCGCCCTCAGGGCGCGGGGCCGGGACCGGTTCACAGAGTCGTCGAAGACCGCTTCGACCCAGGAGTGCCAAGCTGTTGAACCTCTCGCCGCCATCGGTGCGCTCCTTTCGGCAGGCCCTTCGAAGTCTCGCATCGGAGGCTAGTGGGCCACCGGCATGCTTCGTCGCGGCGGGGCGGGCCACTCCGGACAGCAGACGGCTACCGGCGGGGAGGATCGAGGGCGTCGCGCAGGCCGTCGCCTATGAAGTTGATGCACAGGACCGTGGCCACGATGGCCAGGCCCGGAGCCCACACCAGCCAGGGCGCGGTGATCATGAAGCCCTCATTGCCCCCGAGCATGTTTCCCCAGGTGGCCGTATGGGCCGCGCTCACCCCCAACCCGAGGAAGCTCAGCGTCGACTCCGCGAGGATGGCGCCGGCCACCGTCAAGGACACCGCCACGACGATCTCGCCAACGAGGTTGGGCAGCAGATCGCGCACCATGATGCGGCGACTGGGCACGCCCAGCGCGATGGCGGCCTCCACAAACTGGTTCTCGCACAGCGACAGCACCTTGGCCCGCACGATCCGGGCCGGAACCATCCAGGTGACTGCGGCCAGGACGATCACCACGTCGAGCACGCTGTCGCCCAGTATTCGAGCCGCCATGATCACCACCATCAGGCTCGGGAGCGCCAGCATCGTGTCGGTGAGGCGCATCAGCGCCGAGTCCACCCACCCGCGGCAGTAGCCCGCCACCAGCCCCACCGCCGTTCCCACAACGCCGCTGATCAGCGCCACCGACACCGCGACCAGCAGGGAGATCCGGCCTCCGTAGAGGATCCGGCTCAGCGTGTCCCGCCCGAGGGTGTCCGACCCCAGCGGGAAGTCGCGGCCCGGCGGTTCCAGGATCCTGTCCAGGTTCTGCTCGGTGGCGCCGTAGGGAGCTACCCAGTCGGCGAAAACTGCGCACAGCGCGATCAGGGTGAACACGGCGAGCGAGGCGGTCGCCAGGCGGTGCTTGCGGAACCGTCGCCACACGGTCCGCCAGTGCGGCGCGGTCTCGTCGTGGGGCGTCTCGAGCGGCTGCCCCGCCATCGACCGCCGGTCAGCGAGCCGGCCCTCGCCCCGGTGCCGGTAGCCCGGCCGCGACGACAGGCTCTCAGCCATAGCGGATCCGCGGGTCGAGCACGGCGTAGAGCAGATCGGCCACTAGGTTCATCAAGAACACCGCGGCCGAGACGATCATCACCGTGGCCAGCAGCACGGGGTAGTCGCCGCCGTGGAGTGCATCGAGGAACAGCAGGCCCATGCCCGGGTACTGGAAGACCCGCTCGGTGACGATCAAGCCGCCCACCAGCAGACCGAGGTCCACCGCGGCCAGCGTCGTCACCGGAATCAGCGCGTTGCGCACGCCGTGGCGCACGACCACCTGGCGTTCGGGCAGGCCCTTGGCCCGGGCGGTGGAGATGTAGTCGGCGCCCATCACGTCGAGCATGGAGGACCTCATGTAGCGGCTGTAGGCCGCGATCAGCTGCAGCGACAGCGCCATCGTTGGCAGCGCAAGATGCCGAGCCCTGTCGAACAGGTCGAAGCCCTGCCGGCCGGGCGAGTAGACCCCGGCCGTGGGCAGCAACGGCGCTCCGAGCCGGAGCCACTCTGCCAGATACAGACCGAACATCAGCTGCAGCATCAGGCCCAGCCAGAACACGGGGATCGAGATGCCCAGGAACGACACGGTGGTCGAAGCCCGGTCGATGACGGAGCCCGGCCGCAGCGCCGACAGGGTGCCCACGACCAACCCGACCGCCAGCGAGAAGGCCATCGCCACCACGATCAGCAGCAGAGTGTTGGCCATGGCGCTGCGCACCAGCGGCCACACGTCCTGACCGTTGCGGACCAGCGACGTTCCCAGGTCGCCGGTCACGAAGTTGCCGAGCCAGATGAGATAGCGGCCGAAGAAGGGGTCTTCGAGGCCGAGAGACTCGATGTAGGCCCTTCTGGCCTCGGGACTTATCCGAGGGTTGAGAGTGAGTTGGGCAGCAGGGCTGGAGATCTCGCCCGCCGCCCAGAATGTGGCGAACGAGATCGCCAGGAGAATGGGAACCGTTACCGCGAGACGGCCCGCCGCGTAACGGATCACATCCGAAGTGTGCCCGCCGGCCCCGCTCGACGGGTCACCCTGTCGCTCACCCGATCACGGTCCAGTCGTAGAGGTCGTAGAAGCCCCCGTAGACGCTCGACACCCAGCCTCCGGGCCCCTCCAGGACGCCGGGGTCCCAAGCCAGCAGGTTGGGGAGCACGTACAGCGGGATCCAGGGAACGTCGGAAGCCAGCAGCGTGCCAAGCTCGCGCACGAGCTCGAGGCGAGCGGCCTCGTCGACCTCGGCGTCGATGGCGAAGGCCAAGTCGCTGGCCTGCCGGCTGGCGTAGGCGGTGAAGTTCTGGCCGCTGAAACCGTTGGCCTCGCTGGGGATGCCGTCGATGTCGTAGTGGGCGGTCACGGTCGGATCGGGGGTGGTGCTGTTGGCGAACAGCGCCACCGGACCGAAGTTCATGGCCGGGAGCCGGTTCTGGAACAGCTCGCCCGGGTCGTAGTTGATGATCTCCCAGCCGATCCCGAAAGGTCTGGTCATCTCGGTCACGAGGGCCTGGACGTCCTCGCGGCGCTTGTTGCCGGCCACGGTGTTCCACTGCAGCACCAGCTCGACGCCCTCGTCGTTCACCCACAGGCCCTCGGGGTCGGGGCGGGTCCAGCCGTCCTCGGTGAGCAGCCGCTCGACCGCGGCCATGTCCTGGCGGTAATGGGCGAAGTCGTCGGCGCACCAGTCCCCGAAGGCCGGGTTCCAGCCGGCGCACTGCAGCACCACCGGATCGTCGATGATGGGGCCGAGGGCCACGTCGGCGATCTCCTCCCGGTCGAGGGCATAGGCCAGGGCTTGGCGCACGTTCTTGGTGATCTCGAAGTACCGGTCCGGTGCGATCTGGTTGATCCACAGACCCTCGATGAACGTTCCCGCCCCCGCGACGAACCTCAGCGGCGGGGCCAGGCGCTCCTTGGCTCCGGGGAACGGCTGGGGAAAGGCGGCCATGGCCTCGCCGGTCTGGAGGGCCACGATCTCAGTGTCGGTGTCCTCCCGGGGGACCATCACCACCCGGTCCACCAGAGGCATGCGTTCGGGGACCCAGTAGTTCTCGTTGGGGACGAGGATGTGCTGTTGCTGGCTCCACGACTCTTGGAGCCAGGGGCCGCCCGAGATCGGGATCGAGTCGTTCCAGTGGCCGGAGACGTCGGTCTGGCCGTCGAAGGCGTGGGCGGGCAGGATCCCGTCGAGTCCGCCGAAGAGCTCACGCCAGGGCGCGTAGGGCTCGGAGAGCGTGACGATCGCGGTGTGAGGATCGTCATGGCTCACATCGGTGATGAGGTCGTACCCGATGGTGTTGAGAGAGCCCTCGGTCTCGATGATCGCCCGCCAGGTGAACCACACGTCGGTGCTGGTGATGGGCGTGCCGTCGCTCCAGCGCGCCTCAGGATTGAGCCGGTATGTGATCGTGAGCGTGCCGTCGTCGTTGAGAACTGCCCCGCCGTTGTCCACCGTCGGCGCCTCCATCAGAACCGGCGAGGCACCGATGTTGTGGTCGACGTCGAACTCCATGAGGCGGGGCACGATGTGCACTAGCACCGACCAACTGAGCCAGGTCGCGTTGTTGCAGGAGGTAATCGGGTTGAGGCACTCGGGCCACTGCTCCACGGCCAGCACGATCTCGCCGCCGGGACGGCCCGCAGCAGGCTCAGCCGGCTCCGGAGCTGCGTCGGCGGAACCGATGGTCGTGACGGCGGGATCGGTCGAGCTGTCGCTGCCCACCGCTCCGCTGTCCGTCGACCCGCCGCATGCGGCCACCGCTATCAGCGCAGCCACCGCCAGCAGGCCACACATGTGTCCGAGATACTGCGACGGCTTTGCCGGATGCGTTCTCATGGAGTCTCAGACTAGCCGCCACCGCCGTCACGGCGTGAGCGGCGCGGGGGTGGCCCAGCTAGCGGAGGCGTGGGCGACGTAGGAGGTTGGCCGCGACCGCTGAGGCCCGCAGTGGCCAGGGATCGAAGGTGCCCTGCTCGGCGACGGGCGGGGTCGGTCGTGTGAACATGCGGTACAAGACGTACAGGGCGATGACGGCGTGGCACACGATCAAGACCCCGAAGTAGGCCCACGGCGCGATGGCAGCCATCAGCAGCCCGCCGAGCGTCGGCCCGATCACCGCCCCGACCCCGCTGACCCGCACCAGCGATGCGCTGGCTCCGGTCAGTTGCGCGGGCGAGACGCTGTCGGCGGTGGTGGCCACGGCCAGCGAGTACAGCGGGAACGTCGAGCCGCCGTGGACGAACATCAGCAGCAGCGACAGCGTCGATCCCACCGACACCAGCAGATGCAGCCCCGCCGAGCCGGCCGCGATGATGGCCACCACCAGGATCACGTAGCGACGCGGCACTCGATCGGAGGTGCTGCCGACGAGCCACTGGAACGCCACCGACCCCACCATCGACGACACCACAAAGAGCGAGATCCGAGTGTTGGACAGGCCCTCGGAGGCGGCGTAGAACGCACCCAGTCCCATCAGGCAGCCCTGCGAGACCCCGACCCAGAACGCGGTGAGCAGCCCCAGGGGCACGACCTTGACCAGCTCCCGCAACGAGATCGGCTCGGGCACCACCAGCGGCGGCGCGGTGGACGCCGACAGCGCCACCGGCACCAGCGCGAACGAGATCAGCGCTGAGGACACCACGAACAGCTTGAAGCCGCCGGGATCGGCGAGGTTGAGCATCAACTGGCCTGCGCCCATCCCGCCCATGGTCACGATCATGTAGCGCGACAGCATCCGGCCCCGGGTGGCGTTGGTGGCCATGTCGTTGAGCCACGACTCGACGGTCACCACGAGGCCGGCCAGGCAAAGCCCGTAGGCGAACCTCAGCATCGTCCACGACGCCGGATGGATCCAGACCACGTGCAGGATGGCGGCGGCCGAGCCCACCGAGGACAGGGCGGCGAACACCCGGATATGGCCGACGGAGGCGATGAAGTGCTCGGCTGCCTTGGTCCCGAACAGGAATCCCAGGAAGTAGCCGGCCATCACCACGCCGGTCACGGCCAGCCCGAAGTCCTCCAGCTCGGCCCGCACCCCCAGAGCGACCCGCAGCAGCCCGTTGCAGCTCATGACCAGGGCCACGCCGACGAGCAACGACCTGACCGCGCCGAAGCTGTCGCCGCGCGGCTCGATCCAGGGTCCGCCCGCCAATCCCTCGTCGCCGGGCTCGGGCCGCACCACCGCGCCGGAGGCCACGACGGGATCGTAGTGATCCGCCGCTACGGCAGGCCCTCCGTCCGCTCGTGACTTTCGTCACACGAGATGCGGGTCGGCCCACCCGCCTCCTGGGACTCATGTGAGCTGGGCGACGTATCGTCGGTGTGAGCCAGGTCGCGCCGGACCGGGGCCCATAAGTGAGGCTGTCGCCGCGCGTCGGGCGATCCGGCCGCGGCGCCTGACGCTCCGGCTCCCAGGGCCGTGGCTATGAGGAAACACATGTCTTCAGCTACTGTGCAGTTCGCAGCGATGGCGATGACACGGCCGCGGTCCCCCAGAGCGTTACAACGGCGAGCACCGCGAGCGCGCGTGCCGCGGTCGGTCGCAGCCGACACAGGCCGCGGGGGCGGGCGCCGTCCGGGCCGGCGTTCGCCGGTGGGGTTGTCGTGATCAGACGGCGGCCGGCGGCGGTCGCGGCCGCGGTGGCTGCGCTGGTTCTGGCATGCTGCGGCGGCGGTGAGGGTGAGCCCGCGGACGGGCTCACCGGCGGCGCAGGCCCCGTGGACGGGGGCGGTCCGGGCGCCGGGCCGGGAGACTCCAGCGGCTCGAATGGAGCGGACCCGAACGACGCTGACCCCGGGGCGCCGCCCGATGCACGCGGTGGTTCGGACGGCTCTGGGGACGACGGTTACATCTATGTGGGTTCGGGGCGGGCGTCGCCGCCCGACGGGGCATTCACCGACGTGTCCGCGGGCCAGTATGCGACCTGCGGTGTGCGTGACAGCGGCGTCCTGGAGTGCTGGGGAGATTCCCTCGGCGAGGTGCCCGATGGGAGGTTCACCGCGGTGTCGGTGTCTGGGTCTTTCGCGTGCGCTCTCAGCGCGGACCGCTCTGTGGTGTGCTGGGGTGAGGATGTTTATCCCGTGGTGGCCGGCGCGCCCGAGGGAGGGTTCATTGACGTGTCTGCGGGCAGTGGGCACTCCTGTGGGGTGCGCGCCGGCGGCGAGGTGGTCTGCTGGGGCAACAACCGTTACGGGCAGATCAGCGCTCCCGCGGCGACCTTCGAGCGTGTCCATGCGGGCAGCTTCCATTCGTGCGCGCTCGATGCCGAGGGTGTGTTGGTGTGCTGGGGCGGCCTCGACGAGCGCAGCGTGCCCGATGCGCCTGAGGGGGAGTTCGTGCTGTTGTCGGCGGCTTCGATCGGGTCCGACGGGCGCGATCCGGGCGTCGATCATGCGTGCGGGCTGCGCGCCTCGGGCGGGATCGAGTGCTGGGCGGCCTTCCGCGGCGCGGGTTTCGACTTCGGGCAGGCCGATGCGCCCGAAGGCGACTACGTGGCGCTGTCGGCGGGCGGCGAGCATGCCTGCGCCATCGATGTCGACGGCCGGATCGTGTGCTGGGGCAACAACGACACCCGCCAAGTCGACCCTGTCAGCGAACCCTGGGGCTGGACAGTCAACAGCCACCTGTGCAGCAACACCCCCGACTCCGACTGGCACCCGCCCAGCGGAGCAGTGGACTGCGAGATCTATCGGGGCTCATCGTCATTCGAACCACTCGCTGCAGATCACCCGTATCGGGCCTCGCCGGAGTACTGGGGGGTGCACGACGGTGCGCCGGATCCGTTGCGGGGCCCTTTTGTGCAGGTGTCGGCGGGAGTCAAGAACACGTGCGCGGTGCGCGTCGATGCTGTGTTGGTGTGCTGGGGCGCCTGGATGGAGGGCTTCGAGATGCTGGAGGGCTCGTTCAGTCAGGTGGCGCTGGGGGCGGCCCACGGATGCGCGGTGCGCATCGGCGGTGAGGTGGCGTGTTGGGGGATCGGCCCCGGCGACGAGGGCTGGGAGGGCCAGACCGAAGCGCCCGGCGGCGTGTTCGCCCAGATCTCCGCGGGCGACGGCCACACTTGCGGGCTGCGAGCCGGCGGCGCGGTGGTCTGCTGGGGCGCCGACGACTCCGGCCAGGCACAGGCGCCTTCGGGCGAGTTCGTGGAGGTGTCGGCGGTCGGTGACAGCTCCTGCGCGCTGCGCAAGGGCGGCACGCCGACCTGCTGGGGCGCGGTCGCGGCTCTGAGGCCCCCGCCGGGGGAGTTCACCTCAGCAACGGCGGCGGGCGCGCTGGGCCGGCCCTGCGGGATCCGCACCGACAGCAGCGTGGTGTGCTGGGGTTACGGCCCCTACGGCGAGCCGCCCGCCTGGGTGGGGCCCCTGGCCGACGTGTCGGTCGCCCATCCGGTGTCATGCGGGATACAGACCGGCGGCGCGGTGGCGTGCTGGGACAACCAAACCAAAGCCGACCCCCACATCGTCGAGGGCACTGACCCCCCTGAGGGGGAGTTCGTGCAGGTGACCTCCACAGGCTACAGCTATTGTGCGGTGCGCGCCGACGGCGCGCTGGCCTGTGCAGACGTCGGCCACGGTACACGAGACGACATCCTGGACGCCCCCGAGTTCGAGTTCGTCAAGGTCTCTGCGGGCGCCGACCACGCCTGCGGCATCCGCACCGACGGGACCGTCGCCTGCTGGGGCAGCGACGGGTACGGCGTTACGCGGGAGCCGAGCGGCTCATGACCTGTCGGTGTTGATGATGATCCAAGGAGTCTCACTATGAGTGTCGCACGCGCTCTCGCAGCGGCCGCAGCCGCCTTCGCGGTTCTGGCTTCAGCCACAGCCCCTGCCGCAGGCCAGCAGCCGACCGGCACCGAGGCGCCGCCAATGTCTGAAGTGTCTCTACAGACTCCAGCGGCGGGGGCTGCGCCTGTGCTGGGCGCGGCGTTCGTGCTGGAGGGCGAGTGGGTCGCTTCTGGGGTGGTGTGGCTGGACTGGGACGACGTCGAGGACGCGGCCGACTACGAGTTGATGTACCGCAGCACAGACGGCTGGGTGCTGTTGGCCGACGACGAGGCTTCAGGCGGTGTCTTGGCGGCCTTCGATGGGTCCGGCTCGAGGATCGCGGGCCTGCCGGCAGGTGTTTCTGAGCATTGGTTCGCGGTGCGGGCCCGCAACGTGCAGGGCGTGTCCGGGTGGTCCGACAGCGTCGGTGTGGCGGTGCCCGCATACGCGCAGGCCATGGTGAGGCTGTCGCCACGCGTCGGGCGATCCGGCCGCGGCGCCTGACGCGCCGGCTCCCAGGGCTGTGGCTATGAGGAATGACACATCTCGTCAGCTACTGTGCGGTTCGCAGTGATGGCGATGACGCGGCCGCGGTCCCCTGGAGCGTTGCAACGGCGAGCACCGCGAGCGCGCGTGCCGCGGTCGGTCGCAGCCGACACAGGCCGCGGGGGCGGGCGCCGTCCGGGCCGGCGTTCGCCGGTGGGGTTGTCGTGATCGGACGGCGGCCGGCGGCGGTCGGAGCTGCGGTGGCTGCGCTGGTTCTGGCATGCTGCGGCGGCGGTGAGGGTGAGCCCGCGGACGGGCTCACCGGCGGCGCAGGCCCCGTGGACGGGGGCGGTCCGGGCGCCGGGCCGGGAGACTCCAGCGGCTCGAATGGAGCGGACCCGAACGACGCTGACCCCGGGGCGCCGCCCGATGCACGCGGTGGTTCGGACGGCTCTGGGGACGACGGTTACATCTATGTGGGTTCGGGGCGGGCGTCGCCGCCTGACGGGGTGTTCACCGACGTGTCCGCGGGCCAGTATGCGACCTGCGGTGTGCGTGACAGCGGCGTCCTGGAGTGCTGGGGAGATTCCCTCGGCGAGGTGCCCGATGGGAGGTTCAGCTCAGACAAGCCGGCCCCGGCCCGCTGTTCAACGCCCACGGCGGCCCCGTGGTGTGCTGGGGCGACAACACCTCCGACCAGTCCGATGCACCCGCAACAAGCTTCACGCAGGTGTCCGCGGGCTGGCGCCACAGCTGCGGCCGCCGCCCCGACGCCACGGTGGTGTGCTGGGGCTCAGACACCGGTGGCCAGGCACCCCAGGCCCGGCTGGCGAGCCTGTCGCTCACCCTGGCGGGCACCAATCTGATCGCCTTCAACCCCGACGTGACCGAATACAGCATCGTCGCTGAGCCCGGACAGGCCGACCTGGCCTACACAGTCGCCGACCACGAAACCTCCGGACCCTCCGCCGAGGCGTTCCCCCTGGACGCCAACACTGACCCCACGGATCGGATGTCTGCGGGGCATCAGGTCGAACTGGTGGACGGGTTGGTGGTGGAGGTGCGGGTGGATTCGCTGTTGGAGTTCGGGGTGTCGCGCACCTACCGGATCCGCGTTTCGTCGCCGCCTCGGCTGTCGTCGTTGAGCGTGGTGCCGGTGGGTTCGGGGCCGCAGTGCACACCGGCGTGCGCGCCGCTGGCGCTTGACCCGGCGTTCGATCCCGAGGTGTTCTACTACCGTGCGGTGGCGCCCGCGGATCTGTCGCGGGTGACGGTGGCCTACACCGCTGTGGGGGGCAGGGCGTCGGTGTCGCCTGAAGACGCCGATGCTGAGGTGCCCGGCGATCAGGTGGCGTTGAGCAGCGGCCGCGGCTTCGTGGAGGTATCGGCCGGCTCGAGTCATGTCTGCGGGATCAAGACCGGCGGCGCGGTGGCGTGCTGGGGCGACAGCGAGTACGGCCAGACAGTCACGCCGTCGGGGTCCTTCAGCGTCGTCAGCGCCGGCGGCTACCACGCGTGCGCGCTCAACACCGGCGGCGCCGCGGTGTGCTGGGGCGCGCGAGCGCGGTGGCTCGAGCCCGCCAAGAGCGAGGCCGCGACCATCGAGATCACCAGCCGCGCGCATCCAGCGATACTGGCGCGCTACACAGTGCGGCTCAACCGTTCCAAGCCCGTCCGTGCGACGGTCCGCGGCGCCGGTGCGGACCCGGCGCCTGATCAGCGCCCCCCGGGACGCATCTGCTGGGACGGACGTCCCTGCGACGGGGTTGACGCCGAGTGCGCACTGCCAGCGCTGGACTGCCCCCAGCCTCAGCCCGGCGATGATCCGGGCCCAGGCGACCGCGCACAGCCCCAGACAGCCCCAGACAGCGTTCCCAACGGACCCGCGGACAACTCGGTGCCATCACCTCGCAGCCACGAATCCAGCCCGCCCTCGAACCAGAACGCGCCCCGAGACGGCACCGGTTCCAACGATCCCCCAGACGGTTCCACCGGCGAGACCGTGTGCCCGGCCAGGCCCGGCGACGCAACACCTGATACCGTCGCCGCCATCGCCGTTGCCGACACCACGCTGCATGCGGGGATCAACCGGCACCTAGACAAGGCCCCCGGCGCGGCGGTGACAGCCTCAGAGATGGCCGAACTGACCGCATTGGAGATGCCGGCGGGCCCCGGCGGCGGCCGGGTTGTGAGCCTGTCGGGCCTCGAGCACGCCACCAACCTCACATCGCTGGACCTCAACGGCCACAACGTCTCGGACATCTCAGCGCTGGCATGCCTCGACAGCCTCACCACAGTGGACCTCGCCGGCAACGACATCACCGACATCAGCGCCCTGACGGGTCTCAGCGGGCTGACCACACTGGGCCTCGCCGGCAACACCATCGCCGATGTCAGCGCCCTGTCTGGGCTGACCAGCCTCAGCGCGCTGGACCTGTCCGACAACGACATCGCCGCCGTCGGGCCGCTTGCGGGCCTCAGCGGCCTCCGATCGCTCAACGTCGGCCAAAACGAGATCAGCGACGTCACGGCGCTGAGGGGCCTCACCGGGCTGGAGACGCTGTACGCCTACAACAACCAGATCACCGGCATCGCCGCCCTGTCGGGGCTCACCAGCCTCACCCGCCTGCATCTGGACCACAACCACATCACCGGCATCGCCGCGCTGGCGTCGCTCACCACACTCACCACGCTGGGGCTCGGCGGCAACCAGATCAACGACATCGCCCCACTCAGGAGCCTCACCGCTCTGGAGATGCTGTACCTCTTCGACAACGACATCGCGGACCCATCCGCGCTGTCGTCGCTGACCAGCCTCAAGGTGCTGTGGATCGACGGCAACGACTTGGCCAGCCCCTACCGGTGGGCACCCACAGGCGGCCTGGGCTATCTCGATGCCCGCCACAACCTCATCGCCGACATCGCCCCGCTCGACGCGCTGGCCGCAACAGGCGGCAGCGTCCACACAGAACCCCAACGGGTCGCGACGGTGCGGGTCAACGACGCGAGCCTGCGGGCCGCGCTGCTGGCCGCTTTGGGCAAGACCACAGGCGACACCCTCAGCCCCGCAGAGATCGCCACCATCGAACGCCTCCAGCGCGCCGGCCCGGCCTCTGACCCCGCCCCGATAACGGACCTGTCAGGACTCGAGCACGCCACCGCGCTGAGAGTGCTGCGCCTGCGCAACAACACCATCACCGACATCGCTCCGATCTCGGCGCTGAGCGGGCTCACCGAACTCGACCTGCACACCAACAACCTCAGCGACCTGTCCCAACTGCGCGGCCTCACATCGATTGAGACCCTCAGCCTGGTCAACAACCGCCTCGACAGTCTCGACACGCTCCCCGCGCTGCCCAGACTCGAATCGCTGTTTGTGGACCTCAACCAGATACGAGACCTCACACCGCTCAGACACCGCGCCACGCTGGCGCACCTCGGGCTCTTCGCCAACAACATCACCGACATCACACCCCTCGAACAGCTCACCGCGCTCGAGTCGCTGACACTGTCGCTCAACAACATCGCAGACATCACACCCCTCTCAGAACTCACCGCGCTCAAGGAACTGCGCCTCGAACACACCCGCACCACCGACCTCCAAGCACTCAAGACACTCACCGCGATGCAGTTCCTGCACCTCGGCCACAACCAGATCACCAGCCTCGAACCACTCGAAGGGCTCACCGGACTGAGGACACTCGACCTGCAGAACAACCGCATCACCAGCCTCGAACCGCTCACCGGGCTCAAAGGGCTGCGAAACCTCTACCTACAGAACAACAACATCACCAGCCTCGAACCCCTAGCCGGGCTTCCCAACCTCCGCCGGCTCCACATCGGCGGCAACAACATCACCGACCTCACACCCCTCGACGGCATCGCGGGGCTGACCATCCACGGACGCAACCACCAGACCCCACGAAACTGAGCCGAGGTTCTCCGCACCGGCTCGTGACCGGCAACCGGCCAGGCCGACCCGGCTACGCACTCGCCGACGCCGACAACCCGGCAGCCGCCCATCTGCGCCGCGCAGACGGGTCGCGCTCGACATGCGGTGGCAGGCGCCCATATTGTCGCGTTTGAGCATCGACGACAACGACTCGATCCCGTCTTGTCAAGGGCGGCAACACCGGCTCGCCAAGCCGCTTGACAACAGCACAGAGACACACGCCCCCCTGGGTGGGCCGGGTTGCGTCAGGCTCGGGCCAGGGCCTCGGCGATGGCCTTGCGCACCGGGATGGGGCTCTCGATCTGAAGGAAGTGGCCTACCCGGTCCAGGTACACCGTGCTGGCCCGGCCGTCGCCGAAGGCCTCGATCATCGGTGCGGCCCGCTTGTTGGGCGTCATCTTGTCCTCGCGGCCCAGCACCAGCGTCACCGGGCAATGCACCCGGGCCGCGGCCGCCTCGGCACCGTCGTAGGCGTTGGACGCGGCCAGGTCTCCGCCGAGCACGCCCGGCTGGGCCCGGTCCAGCAGCGAGGTGTTGCCCCCGATCAGCCACATGCCCGGTGAGGCGTGCCCGCCGGTGTGCGCTCGACTGCCTATGCCCCAGGAGGTGATGAGCCGCCCGGCCACAGGGTCGTCGGCATCGGCTGCCGATTGCAGCGCGGGATGCACCGGCATCGCCCCTGCAGTGCCCAGCAGCACCAGCGACCGGGCCACCCCGGGCCGCTGGGCCGCGGCCTCCAGCACAACAAAGGTGCCCATGGAGTGGCCCACCAGGTGGGCGGGCGCCAAGCCCAGAGCCTCGATGGTGCCCGCCAGCCACTCCCCCATCTGCTCGATGCTGGACAGCGCCGGACCCTCGCTGCCGCCGTGTCCGGGCAGGTCCACGGCCGCGGCCCGGTAGCCGTGATGGGCGATCCAGCGGGTCTGGAGTTGCCACACCGTGCGGTCGCCGCCCGCTCCGTGCACCAGCACCACTGCGGGCTCGTCGCCGTCGATGCTGCGACCACCCGTGGCGCAGCGCACCACCCTCCCGTCGATCAGCGCTTCCACGTCGGTCCCCGCAACCTTCGCGTTCTGTGAGCAGATATGCCGGCTGAGGCGGCTTCGTTGCTCACAGAAACGGTGCCGAGCACGATCTTGCCGACGAGCCGCTAGCGCTGCGAGGCCTTGAGGGCCCGCTCCAGGTCCTCGATGATGTCGCGGGGGTCTTCCAGGCCGACCGAGATCCTCACCAAGTCCTCCCCCACCCCGGACGCGGCCAGGTCTTCGGCCGACATCTGCTGGTGGGTGGTGCTGGCCGGGTGGATCACCAGCGTCTTGGCGTCGCCCACATTGGCCAGATGGGAGGCCAGCCGGACCGCGGCGATGAACTTGGCTCCGGCGTCGCGCCCTCCGGCGATGCCGAAGCTCAGGATGGCCCCGGTCCCTCTCGGGTAGAGCCGGCGGGCCAGTTCGTGATCGGGATGGTCCGGCATGGACGGGTACTTGACCCAGGTCACCGCGTCGTTGGCGGCCAGCGCCTCAGCCACCAGTTCGGTGTTGGCCACATGGCGCTGCATCCGCAGCGGCAGCGTCTCGACGCCCGACAGGATCTGGAAGGCGTTGGCCGGGCTCATGCAGGCGCCGAAGTCCCGCAGTCCCTCCGCCCGGGCCCGGCTGATGAAGGCTCCCGGACCGAACTCGTCGCTGAAGCTGATGCCGTGGTAGCCGGCGTAGGGCTCGGTGATGGTGGGAAACAGGCCCGAGGCGTCCCAGTCGAAGTGGCCGCCGTCGACGAGCACGCCTCCGAGAGCGATGCCGTGGCCGCCCAGGAACTTGGTGGCCGAGTGCATCACGATGTCGGCGCCGTGCTCGATGGGCCGGATGAGGTACGGGGTCGAGAACGTGGCGTCCACCATGAGAGGCAGCCCGCGGGCGTGAGCCACTGCGGCCACTGCGCCGATGTCGAGCACCTCTATGCCCGGATTGCCGAGCGTCTCCGCGAATACGAGGCGGGTTTCGGAGCCGATGGCCGCCGCGAATTCGTCGGGACGGCGGGGGTCCACGAACGTCGCGGTGATCCCGAAGCGCGGCAGGGTCAGGTTGAGCATGTTGTGGGTGCCGCCGTAGATGTTGCGGCTGGCCACGATATGGCCGCCGGCGTCCATCAGGGTGGCCACGGCCAGGAAGAAGGCGGCCTGGCCGCTGGCGGTGGCCACCGCGCCCACGCCGCCCTCAAGTGCAGCCACCCGTTCCTCGAACACGGCCACGGTCGGGTTGGAGATCCGGGAGTAGATGTGGCCCGGGATCTCGAGGTTGAACAGCCCGGCCGCGTGGTCGGTGTCCTCGAATGAGTACGAGGTGGTGAAGTAGATGGGGACGGCCCTGGCGCCTGTCGTCGGATCGCTGTGCTGGCCGGCGTGAAGGCTGAGAGTGTCGAATCGCAGGAAGTCGGGCTCTACCACACCGGCGAGCCTAGAGGCCGAGCGGGCGGTCGGAACGGTTGAGGCCGGTGAGGCTCGGAGCGAGGCGGTGGCCCGAGCGGCCCGTGAGCGCAGCGAACAGGAGCAAACACGAGGCCGAGCGGGTAGCCGCGGCCGGACGCGTCGAGGCCCTCGCCGTATCGGCTGGGGGGTGACCGATCTCGGCGGGGGCCTCGAGTTGGGGTGAGGGGCTCACGCCCCTCGGGAGGAAATCGTCGTGCCGACTAACAGTCCGGGCGGCCGACCCGGTAGGGGCGGGCGGCGGCCTCGCCGGTCACCCGCAACAGGCTCTCGGCCACGCCTACGGCATAGCCGGGCCCTAGGGCGTCTCGCCACACACTGTTGGCGTTGACCTTGGTATTGCTGAACGGAACGGGGCTCATTCTCGCTCCTCCTCTGCCTGTGTGCGCCATATCGTCGGCTGTTCTCAGATTGTTTCGCCGAATGCCGCCGATTGCAACGAATTGGAGGTCAGAGGGGGTGTGATTTAGGTCACACCGGTCGGGTCGGCCCGGTAGAAGTCCACCGGCTCGGGGGCCAGAGGGGTGTTGCCCAGGATCAGGTCGGCGGCCTTCTCGGCCAGCATCATCACCGGGGCGTAGATGTTGCCGTTGGTCACGTACGGCATCGACGAGGCGTCCACCACCCGCAGGCCGGTGGTTCCGTGGACCTCGAGGGTGTCGGGGTGCAGCGCCGAGTCGTCGCCCAGGCCCATGCGGGCGGTGCAGGACGGGTGCAGGGCGGTCTCGGCGTCGCGCCGCACCCAGTCGAGGACCTCCTCGTCGGTGCTCACATCCGGGCCGGGCGACACCTCACCGCCGTTGAACGGTTCCATGGCCGGCTGGTTGAGGATGTGGCGGGCGTGGCGGACGGCCTCCACCCACTCGCGGCGGTCCTCGTCGGTGGACAGGTAGTTGAAGCGCAGCGCCGGCTTGGTCCGGGGGTCGGTGGAGACGATGGCCACCGTGCCGCGGGAGTTGCTGTACATGGGCCCGACGTGCACCTGGTAGCCGTGGCCGCCCTCGGGCACCGAGCCGTCGTAGCGGATGGCGATGGGCAGGAAGTGGAACATGAGGTTGGGATAGGCGACGTCGTCGTTGCTGCGGATGAACCCGCCCGCCTCGAAGTGGTTGGTGGCGGCCGGCCCGCGACGGGCCAGCCACTGAAGGCCGATCCAGGGCCGGCGCCACTTGGCCAGATGGGGCTGCATCGACACCGGCTGCTTGCAGGCGTACTGCACGTACACCTCCAGGTGGTCCTGCATGTTGGCGCCCACCGCGGGGACGTCGGCCACCACGTCGATGCCGTGGCGGTGCAGGAGGCCGGCCGGGCCCACGCCGGAGAGCTGCAGGAGCTGCGGCGAGTTGATGGCCCCGCCGCAGCAGATCACTTCACCGGCGCTCACGGTGCGGTGGCGGCCGCCCTTGGTGTAGGCGACGGCGGTGGCCCGGTCGCCGTCGAAGAGGATCCTGGTGGTGAGGGCCCGGGTGATGAGGTGGAGGTTGGGCCGCTTGAGCACCGGGTGCAGGTAGGCCTGGGACGCGCTGAGGCGCCGGCCCCGGTGGACGTTGCGGTCGAACGCGGCGAAACCCTCCTGGCGGTAGCCGTTGACGTCGGCGGTCCTGGAGTGGCCGGCCTGCTCGGTGGCTTCCAGGAAGGCCTCGAACAGGGGATTTGTGGCCGGCCCCCGCTCCAGCACCAGAGGGCCGCGGTGGCCGCGGTAGGCGCCCCTGCCGCGGCTGGCGGGCGGGCCGCTGTGGTCGTCGCCGGCCAGGCACTGCTCCATGCGCTTGAAGTAGGGCAGGCAGTGGGCGTAGTCCCAGCGCTCCATGCCTCCGTCGGCGGCCCAGCGCTCGTAGTCGAGGGGGTTGCCCCGCTGGAAGATCATGCCGTTGATGCTGGACGATCCGCCCAGCACCTTGCCTCGGGCGTGGTAGACGCGGCGCCCGCCCATGTGGGGCTCGGGCTCGGAGGTGTACTGCCAGTCGTAGAAGCGGTTGCCGATGGGGAACGACAGGGCGGCGGGCATGTGTATGTACACGTCGAAGCGCCAGTCCCGCCGGCCCGCTTCCAGCACCAGCACCGACGTGCCCGGATCAGCGCTCAGCCGGTTGGCCAGCGCGCAGCCGGCCGAGCCCCCGCCCACGATCACGTAGTCGTAACGGCGGCCGTGGTCTGCCATAGTCCCCTTCCGAACTCAAGCCGGAGTGCGACAGCGCACTCCCGGGCCATGCAACAATCGCGACCCTACCGCTGCCGGAGGAGATCCTGGGAGGCACTGGCGTGAACGAGAACACCCGCACCGACCCCGGCTCGCAGCTCTCGGGCCACTGCCTCTGCGGCGGCGTGAGCTACGAGGTGCACGGCCCGGCCCGCCCGGTTTGGAACTGCCATTGCTGGCGCTGCCGCCGCTGGACCGGCCACTTCATGGCGGGCACGAACTGCCGCCATGAGCATCTCCACTTCGTGTCCGACGACTCGCTGGCCTGGCACCATCCCGCCGACGACCCCAACGTGGCCTACGGCTTCTGCCGCAACTGCGGCGGGTCGTTGTTCTGGAAGGTGCACGAGGGCCCCGGCGATCAGGCCGACCACATCGCCATCTGCGCCGGCACCCTGGATCTCCCCACCGGCCTGACTACCGAGGGTGCACTATTCGAGGTCGAAGCCTCCGACTACCACACCCTCGACCCCAACATCGAGACCCTCATCCGCGAGTAGTCCTGAGGCAGCACCTGCCCGCGACACGCGGTTATGCGCGCTTCGTTGTGGCGAACAGGGACTGCTGTTCATGCGGATTCGCTGATGCTGCGTTCGGTTCAGGTACCGAGGAGTCGCGGTCGTCGAGTAGAGCTTCGACGTCCTCGCGGCTGGACACCGGCAACGCGCCCCGCTGTTGGAGGATCTGGTTCCCGGGGCCCTCCCCATCGCCTCGCCACACCGCGACGGTCCCGTAGCCGTTCTTGAGCGCCTCGGTGGCGCCGGACCAGGTGCCGCCAGTCCCGTCGTCGCTGGCGACGACCACGGTGAGCGCGGCTTGTGCGTAGATGAGCTTGTTACGACCCATGGCGTTGCCCGCGCTGAAGGGAGCATCCGGGCTGTAGGGAGTGCACATCGCCGTGCCGCCGTCGTACACGGCCCGGCGCACGTCGGGGCGCTTGAGCTTGCGGGTCAGCGACTCGGCCAGGATCCCGACGACGGCGCCGCCGGCCTCGAAGGCTGCGTCCATGGCGAGTTGGTCTACGCCGCGGGCGCCGCCCGACACCAGCGGCAAGCCCCGCCGAGCCGCAAGCCGGGCAACCTCCTTGGCCACCTCGCCCCCTTCGAGGGACACGTCACGGCTGCCGACCACTCCCAACCCAGGCGTGTCGAGCAGTTCAAGCGCACCGGCTGCATGCACCAGCGGCGGCGCCTTGGCCCCAAGCCGATCGAGCCACGGGCGCGGGTAGTGCTCATCGAAGACAGTGACGGTGCGGATGCCCGACTGGTCCAGCCGCTCTAACTCAAAGGCCACCGCCGTCGCCCGCTCCGAGAGCCCGGCGATTCTGCTGGCGATATCCTCAGGCAAGCCATGGTCTCGTACGAGCTGGTCCTCACCCTTGTTGAGAAGCACGCCGGGACCCAATGCCCCGTGCCCTTGGACTGCATCGGCCCGCTGCCCGGCACCGGCGGGCGGGGCCGCACCGATCACGTCCAGCAGACTCCAATACTCCGACGCCTTGAAGGGTTGCAGACCCTGAGCACAGAGGCGACTGACAAGCAGAATCGTGGCCAGCGAGTCGTCGCACCTCAACGGGCCGACCTCCCGGCTGTGTCCGCCAGTGCGAACGGGAGCACCGGCCCCGCACCTGCCTCGCGCAGCAGAAGGCCGACGACCGTCAGAGTCCACCGTGAGTCGACCATGTCGTCAACGAGTAACACCGGACCCGACGGTACTTCACCTGCGATCTCGAATGCGTCCTTGATGTTGCGGTACTGCTGCTGGCTGTTCTGCATCGTCTTCTGGGGCTCGGTGTCGCTGACCTTGACAACTACATCCATGCAGGTCAGCCCGAGGGACTGCGCCAGCCGGTGGGCGAAATCCCGCACCAGTTCGGGCCGACGCAGTGAGGGAACATAGGAAACCCAAGCCGGCGCAGGATCGGGCTTCCACCGGTCACGAATCAGATCCCGCGCCGCGGCGACAAGCTGATCGTCGAACCGGCCGGCCTGCTGCTTGCCCCGGCGCACCAGCCGGCCCCAGCCGCCGTCACCCCACACGGCCAGGGCGTGCCCCTTTTCGAGCCTGTTATCCAGCGCGATCCGCTTACCGTCCGGGAACTGCTTGCGAGGTTCAACGACGCGCTCGGACTCGCGCAGGAAGTCGACGGCCTGCTGGACGACGGCTGGATCGAAGGCACGATCCAGGCTCTCGCCGGTGCAGTTGTCGCAGATGCCGCACGGCTCGGGGTCATGGTCGTCGAGGTGGCCGCGCAACAGCCGCATGCGGCATTGGTCGGTGCTGATGTAGCCACGCATCTGCTCTTGCTCGGCACGGCGTAGCGCAGTGACCGAGGCGACTCGTTCATGGTCGAATGACCACGGCGCAAGCGTCCGCAACCACCGGGAGCCGTCACGCTCCACCGCTCCCTCAACCTCCAGGATCTTGAGCAGGTTCTCCAGCCTCCCCTGTCGCACGTTCACGGCCTCAAGGATCTCCCGCATCGTCATCGACACGGCCCGGCTCTCCAGCAGGTCCACAGTCCGTTCAGCGAGGCCCGCGGAATGGAAGGCGGCACCGATGAAATGGTCCTGGATGTCGGCGTCCTCGACGCCCCGCAAGAGGATGCCCCACGACTCTGTCAGGGCGCGTCCGGCCCGCCCGACCTGCTGGTAGTAGGCGACCGGCGATCCCGGTGATTGGTAGTGGATCACGAACGCGAGATCGGGCTTGTCGAATCCCATGCCCAGAGCTGATGTGGCCACCACCACCTTCACCCGGTTGGCCAGCAGATCCTGTTCGATGACGCGCCGGTGCTCGTTGTCTTCCTCTCCGCTGTAAGCCTGCGCGTCGATGCCCTGCGACCTGAGCCAGTCAGCGACCCGGCCCGTGTCGGCCACGGTGAGGCAGTACACGATGCCGGTGCCGGGCAGGTCCTCGATCACGGAGGCGAGCCACACCAGCCTCTCAGCCTGCGACGGCTTGTCGATAGCCTGGAGCCGAAGGCCGCTGCGGGCGAGCGGGCCCCTAACCGGCACGAAGTCGGCACCAAGTTGCGCTGTCACGTCGTCCACCACGCGGTCGTTGGCGGTGGCGGTGCAGCACAAGACCGGCACGCCGGCCGGCAGCAAATCCAACACCCGAACCAGCCGCCGGTAGTCGGGCCGGAAGTCGTGGCCCCAGTCGGAGATGCAGTGGGCCTCGTCAATCACCAGCAGGCCGCTGCGACGGCCGATCACCGACAGCACCTCACTGCGGAACTGCTGATTCGCCAGCCGCTCCGGCGAGATCAGCAGTACGTCCACCTCGTCAGCCCTGATCCGCTCCTCGACCTCATCCCATTCCTCGCGGTTCGAGCTATTGATGGTGAGGGCGCGTACCTCAAGCCGCTCGGCTGCCTCGATCTGGTTCCGCATGAGCGCCAACAGCGGCGACACCAACAGTGTGGGACCAAGCCGACGAACACGTAACAGCCGGGTCGCGATGAAGTACACCGCGCTCTTGCCCCAGCCCGTCCGCTGCACCAGCAACACCCTGCCGCGCTCACCGGCCAGCGCGACGATTGCCTCAAGTTGGTCGGGCCGAAAGGCCGCGGCAGGGTCGCCGGTCAGCCTCCGGAGCAGCCCCAGCGCCTCATTCTCAAGATCGTGTCCCATCAGACCCGGACTGTAGGCAAGCCCTGTGACACCGCGAGCCGCACCTCACCGTCGACTCTCCTGAAACGGCGATCATGCCCCACGCTTGCTGCGGGCCGCTTCGGCAAGAGCCTGGCGTTCTACGCCGGTGGCGTTCCATCGGAACTGCGCCATCTGCTTCGTCACGTCGAACTTCCTAGCGACCTGATCAATTGTCGCACCGCTCCGGGCTGCCTGTAGCAGAGCTGGCCGAGGGAGCAGCAGGGTCCCCCCTAAGGCTGTGGCCTCCTGTTCCTGGTCGGGTCGGCAGGTACGGAAGGGCACGTCGTTCAGGTACTGGATCTCCGTGAGGTCGTGCTTGAGGATGATGTGGGCCAGTTCATGGGCAATGTCGCTTCGACGCCGTGGATGGGACCTAATCGGGTTGTAGACGACGACATGGCGCTGGTTGATCTCGAAGGTACACGCCGAGAACGAGTACGCCTGGATGCGTTCGATCTCGTGAAGGGTCTCGATCCGCACGAGTTCTTCGGCGGAGACGATCCGAACGTCGAGGCTCTCCGCAACCGACTTGAGGTCAAGTGGCGCGGATCGACCGACACCTGCGTCCGCTCGAAGCCTCTGCGCGATGCGCTCGGCTTCCGCCTTGAATCCCCGCTGAAGCGCCACTCACAGGGCTCCTTCGGCTTCGAGTTCCATGAGGCGTTTCTGCATGGTTCCGAGCAACTCACCCAGGCGCTCGGGGACGCCGGGACGCAGTGTGGCCGCGGCGCGTAGGTGGCAAGCCACGGTCACCGGCGTCTGTGGTTCGCCCGCAAGGGCGGCGTACATGTCTCGCACGACTGATGCGATTCTCGATGCGGCCTCCGGTTCAAGCCGAGGGTCCGCTAGCAGGTGCGTCGCTACGACCTCCGGCGTAGCTGTGTCTCTGGGTGCGCCAGTAATAAAGAAGGTCTCTGGAGGTACCCGGAGCCAGGCGCACAGACGTAAGAAGGTCGCGAGATCGGGCTGCCCGCCAGACTCCACGCGGGACAGCGTCATGAAGCTGACATCTGCCGCGTCGGCAGCCTTTCGGATCGACAGGCCTGCAGACTCACGTCGCTCCCGGAGTGCCTCTGCTAGCGCCTCGGAGTTGAGGTGCGAGACAGTCGACTCCTCGGATGCCTCGTCGTCCGACGCAGACACCGGGTGGGACGGCGGCGCCACAGCCGCACTGTAACACCAGATTTTCGATGATCCGCGGATGCGCAGCCGTGATGTGCTACGCTAAACCGAAATCGAAACTTTGCTGGTGCAGACTCGAGGTTGGGCCTGTCCACTACAGCGAGGAGACCGCCGAGATGAGCGCACACCTGATCGTAGACCAGATCCGTAGACGGGTAGCGGCACGCGACGGGTCCTTGCGGGAGGCCCGGCGAAGGAGGGACTGCGCCTGCCAGGCGGCGGCGAGCTTCCCAGGCGCACTGCGGACGTACGGCGCAGGATCCCTGGCCACCCGCTTCACCAATGACCCAGTTTCCGACGCAGACGCGGGCGTCGTCATGGACCGGCGCACCCTTCCCGACCTAGGACCGGACGGCAAGGGTGAACTCCCGGCCGGGCTCGTGAGCGAGATCGGTCTCCACATCCGACCCCAGCTAGCCGCGCTTTATCCTTACGTTCGGGTGGAACGGATGAAGCGTGGGCTGCTGGTTCGATTCAACCAGCCCCTCGCTACCGGGGAGGATCCGACCGTTGATCTCGTGGTCGCCCTCAACCGTGCTGTCGATGACGCCCTTTGGATACCCAATCTGGACAGGAACCGATGGGATCCGAGCCACCCTGAGAAGCACGTTGAACTGTTCACCGCAGGTGCCGAAGGGCTCCGCCGCACGCGACGTCACGTGGTACGGCTGGCGAAGGTGCAGGTTCAGCAGTTCGACGAACCCCACATCTGCTCGTTCAACATCGCAGCCCTGGCGTGGGAGTGCATCCAGTCCGCCGAGCGCATCGATCTGGCCCTCTGGAGGTTCTTCGACTACGCCTCCGCCGAACTGGCGAAACACCTCACGAGGGATCCAGCCGGAGTGAGCAGCCCCATTCGTGTCGACGACCGGAAGCTGGCCGTAGATCGACTTGCGCGAACCGCACACGGGCTCAGACTCGCCATCGAGGCGGGGGACGACGAGGACAAGGTTCGGGCGGCGCTTGGTGCCCGCGGTGTCTTCTGGAAGTTCGTGTCACCGCCCAAGGGAAGCAGAACGCAGGACGTGGTGCAGGCCGTTCGTACGGGTTCGAGAATCGCGGTCACTCCGGCTGGCGCGCTCGTCGTCGGCAGTGCGCCACGACGCGCAACGCCTGTCAAGCCGGCACGGGCCTATGGAGGGCGTCGTGCCTAGGAGTTACAACCCCGGCCCGTGGTATGGACGCTTTCGCGACCGACTCCGCTTTGAAGGCCCGGCGCGAGCGAACGTCCCCGGATTGCGATCTCGGCCACGACGGCAGGGACGAGGCTGGCAATACGTGCTCTCGGTCGACCCGCCCGGCTGCCCCACCACGAGGGTTCAGATCGACTTCGCCCTCACCTGCCCCCATGTCCCACAGGTGACCGTAGACGGCCCCGAGGAATCACCCCATCGCTACGACGACGGGACGCTCTGCATGTGGTACCCGCACGACCGTCCAGAGCGGCGGTGGATCTTCTCTGACGGACTACTCCATCTGCTCGGCCTCATTCAGGTGCACCTGATCCGTGAGCACCTCTGGCGCCAGACCGGCCACTGGTACGGCGACGAGGCGCCTCACACGACGGGAGGCAGAAAATGAACGCTCTGCTACTCGCCCACGCCGCGCCGCACTACTGGTCCGCCCTCCTCCTCGCTGCCCTGATCTCAGCGGCGGTCTCGATCGTCGGCTACTGGCAGAACGCCCGAGCCAAGCGCCTAGACCGGCAGCGCCAGCTGTTCGCCGAGGCGTTTAGGTCGGTAATGGAATATCGGGAATTCGTCTACAAGGTGCGACGCCGACCGCCAAACGCCGACCGCAATCAGATCACGGATGCCCTGTCCGAGGTGCAGGCGCGCCTCAACCTTCACATGACAACCCTTGAGATCGAAGCACCATTCGTCGCAGAGCACTTTGTGACGCTAGTGAACGAGACCCGACGAGTCGTAGGTCCGCAAATCTCAAGTGCCTGGGAGCAGTCACCACCTGCAAGCGACGCAAACATGCAGATACAGGACATCGATATGAGTGAACTTGAGCCGTTCGAGGCTGCATACATCAGCGCCTGCAACAGACATCTACACCGAGTACTCCGATCCAGCATACGTCCAAGACCGCAAGAGCGGGACCGATCACCTGAAGAACGCGAAGAACCCAATGACAATACTGAACAGGATTCAATCTACGAGAATTGTATAGATGATAGCTCGACGTGGAAACTCATGACGACCTTGTTTGGTTGGTCTGGTATAGTGGTCATTGTCGCTACCATAGCACTGGGAATGTGGCTTTCCGTAGCGCATAAGGATAGCTTGTCGGCAGTTCTAGGAGACATGATCACTCCTGCAGCAGTGATGATAAGCTCTGCCATTGCAATTGCGGTGTGGATCGCTGGGCCGCAACGTCATCCGCAACACGGCAAGCGTGTCGCGAAGCCGGAAGATCTGCTCGGGATGGCCTGGCTATTCTCATGTGCTGCTATCGTGGGCATGAGTTTGGCAGTCACGTTTCGGACAGTGCCTTCTGACGCACCTCCAGAGATCTTGCAGCCTCTTGGTAGTCTCGCATTGGCTCTGATGGGACTCGTACTAGTCGGCCTCACACGACTCCTGCTACTGTCCTTCAGATCAATCTCTCATCGGTTGCCTAAGGCATCGAGCCTACCCGAGGATTGAACGGGGATGATCGCTGAAGAGAGATAATCACCTTTCTGGGTGGCCTCCTGAATTCGTTCCGTCTACTACACGATGCTCGTCTGCAATGAGCCGATCCGTGAGATGCACTGTGGCCAAGTACCAGTAGAAGATCCACTCAAGAAATTCTTCAGCGTAGTCGCTCTGTTGATCTGCCCTGCGGTGCCGCAAGTCGAACTCATTGGCGATCCGAAACAATGCTCGCTCATCCTTCTTCAAGAGCCGTAACCTAAGGACTTCACGACGCTCCTCAAGAACATCCGCAAGAGACCTGATAGCAGATCTTTGCATCTCTCGCGTGCCGCCCCGGTCGCGGAACAGCGCTATCGCATGTGCGACGCCCTTAGTAGAACCTGTCTCACTATCAAGAACATCGTCAAAGAGCTCTTGAAGTTCTCTGGGTTGCGATCTCACCATACGGCCAATGTCTTCACCGCTGTCCGCTATCCTGAGGCTAAAGCCCACCTGTTCGAGTAACGAATTCATGCGCCAGCGGTAAAGTGCACGTCCGATCCTGTCAGAATAGCCTTCTGGATGCCATCCACAGTCGAAACGATCATGGTACGAGCCGATCGTGGGCCACGAGGCTAGGTCATGAAACACCTCGACGAAATCACACAAGTCTGACTCAGACCATAGTTCTGGGTCTTGTGACCATAAGTGCGGCTTGTTGATGCGACGATCCAATTCCTCTTGGGGTGAAGACCGTTCATCGTCAATATCATCGACACATTTATAACCAAAAGCCTTTGTGAAGTAGTGGTTAGCGCGCAACTCCTCAACCAACGCTTGCACCCTCCTGATGATCAGTGGGAGATGAGGATCATGTCTTCTGGCAGGGTCACGATTGCGCTGCGAGAAATGCGGAGCTGGCAATGACTCTCGAGGTAGATTAGACGCAACACCGGACAGGTGTCCCAACCAATTCAAGGACTCAGAACGGTTCGTCATCGTAGTGTTTCGAACACTTGCGTTTGAAGTCTTGGGCCGGTACCGATGATATGAAGGCCTCTTCTAGCAGACGAGTAACTTCCCTCTCCCACTCGTAGTCCGCGCCAACCGTTACGCCACGGCGGTACAGACTATTGAGTTCGTCCGCAAACAACCTCGGAGGCCATCGAAGCGTATAATCTGGGTTGTCCTGAAAGTACTCGGCTGACAAGAGTTCCTCCGTGATGTGCCTTATGCGCGCCCTACGACTTAGGGGCCTTGCGGTTGGCCGGTGTGGGGGCTGGTAGGTCGGCGGCTGGGATTAGCGGACCCTCGACAATCTGGGCTAGGAGGGCGGCGGCTTTGGGGGTGACCTCGATGGTGTGCTCGATGATGGACAGGACGAGCAGGAGTTCGCTGGACTGGGTCCAGCGGGTGGGGCGGATGTCGTCTAGGGGGCTGGACTTGCGGCCCTTGCGGGTCTTCATCCGGTATCCGAGCCAGGAGCGGAGTACCTTCAGGCCGGAGACCTCGAAGTCCCAAGTTTCCTGGCTGACGGGGGCGAAGGTGCCGGTTCCTACCGTGAGGGTCTCGGACTCCGAGTCGTAGTCGAAGTCATCGGGCATGCCTTCGACGGGCTCGACCTCCTCGGCGCGTCCCTCGGGAAGCTTCGTCTGGCCATCGGGAGCGAACCGCTCGCCCCACGTGTGCCACCACAGGAGGCCGCGGCCCAGTGCGACGGCCTGGCGGAACAGGTCGGGGTCGGCAGTGATCGGGATGTGGATTGGCCCGGCGGCCTCAGCCAACTCCTCGTTGAACCGGTCGGTGAAGGCGGCCGTTGCACCCAGGGAGTAGACGTAAGCGAGCAGATCTTCGACGGCGACTTCGGTGGCGAGCCTGGCACTCAGGGCCTCCAGCAGGCCATCGGCGACATTGGACTCGTTGCCGCCCGCGTCCCGGTGGAGCGGCATGACATTCTTCGCGCCGTAGGAACCCCGAAAGTGATCTAGGTCGGGAACATAGGGCGTCGCGGTCAGCGCGGGGCCTTGGCCGAGCTTCGTGGAGGTCAGCGTGGTCAGGAAGACCTGACTCGGACCGCCAACACGCCAGAGTTCTGGCCGTGGATAGTCGCCGACACGATGGTCCGCGATGACCCATTCGCGGTCGTAACTCCGGTAGCCGTAACGCTCGATCCCTTCGGATGGGCTGTCACGATCCAACTGTTTGAGCGGCTGCAGGCGAGAATCGCCTGAACGCAGGGGGTACGGGTCACTGGCGCAACTTCGATCCCTGGTTTCCTTCAGCATCAGTCCTCGGTCTCGCGGCACCTCTAGAAGCAGTGATCTCCACCTCTGCACCAGAAGCGCCTCGGACTCCCCTATCGGCCACGTCCGCTTCATTTGACAGCCAGAATGGATCCAAGGAAACAGACTGGTGAGCTCCGGGCATTCGTAGTACACGGAAGCGCTTCGAGGTGTCATGCGGTCGAGGCCGTTACCGCCTACACCCTCGGATACGTCAGTCAGGTTGACTTGGCCGAGCCGGGCGAGCTTGTCGGCACGCGTGCCGGCGATCCGGAGGTAGCGGACCTCGCATTCGGTAGTGCGCTTTCGGCTCGTGCGGACGCCGACGGCGATGGCTACCGGGGTCTGGATGTCGAAGATGTTCTCTTCCTTGAGGGCCCCTCGGCCCTCGCCCCCAAGGTCGACGATCCAGAGTTCGTCGAAGGCGTTGCGGAGCAGCTGGCGGACGCCGCCCATCGAAATCCCGTCGAGGTAGGACGACGCGGTGATGAAGGCGACTACTCCGGGGCCGGGCGGCAACGCGGTGGCCTGCCAAACGGACCAGCACCAGAAGTAGACGTAGTCGTTGTAGACGTTCTTCAGATGGCCGCCGAGTCCGGCTGCCTTCATTGGCTCGGTCACAGCATCGAGCAGCGGGGGACTTGTGGCCGCATCCGCAGCGCGGCTGGTGGCGGCTCGCCGGAAGGCAGTGTCAGAGTCGAACAAAGGGGCGACACCGGGCGCGCCGTAGCGGACTACCCCGCCCTTGCGTCTGCCGGAGTCCCCGACGGAACGCTGCTCACGATCATACGGAGGGTTGCCGAGCACGACAGAGAACCGCTCGTGCGCCTTCAGTTCGGCGGCTCTCTCGCCTTCCTGGGCCACGGGGTCAGTCATGGTGGCCAACTGGCCTTGGCGGGCAGCGTGCTCCAGCGTGTCGGTCAACAGAATCTGCATAGCACCGTCTCCGGCACCGAAGGCGTGAGGTTCGAGGGCAACCTTCAGGTGGGCGATGGCGTAGGGAGCCAGCATCAACTCGAAGGCGTGCATCGACGGCAGCAGATGGTCTCGCAGGTGCTCGGGCCATTCCTCAGGCGATCGGTGCTCAAGGAACGATCGTCGGGCTTGGCGCAGCCATTCCACCAGGAAGGTGCCGGTGCCAGTGGCCGGGTCGAGCATCGACACGAAGGGCTTGGCAGGGTCGACGCCCTCGGGGATCTCGAAACCGTTGCGCTCGGCCACCTCCTGCCACGACGCAGTGTCGGCGATGCCCAGTTGCAGGCCGAACCTCGATCGCAGCACCTCGTCAACTGCTCGCACGATGAACTCGACCGCAGGCTGTGGGGTGTAGAAGGCGCCAGCGTCAGCGCGCATCTTGCTGTCGTACTTCTTGAGGAACTCCTCGTAGAAGTGGATAACCGGGTCACCGCCCTTGGCGGTGGAGCCGATCTGGTCGAGGATGGCCTCGACATTGGTCACACGCAGGTCGGCCACAAGCTGGGGCAGGTCGCTGCCAGCTAGGTCGAGCGACACGGCCTCGTCATGCACCTGCTCAAACATTGACTCCAGGAACGGGTTGGCCACCGGTACGGCCGAGAAGATCGGTGACGAGCCGAAGTCGTTCGGGCTGGTGACCCGGCTGCTCAGCAAGCCGTAGACGAGGGTCTGGGCGCACATATCGGCGAAGCTGTCGGCGTTGACATCGCTGACGAGCTGAGTGCGGATATCTGACATCAGAGTGGAGAACGGCCCTGACCCGTTCTCCGCCTTGAGCGCTTCGCCGATCTGGGTGCGCAGGTCGCGGGCCGTTCGGGCCATGCGATCGGCTAGGCGGGCGGAGTCCCTGATGGCTTGGCCGACCGGGAGCTTGAACGCCTCCCGCCAGGCCTTGCGCCAGGACTCGACATCGTTCTCGTCGTTGGGCCAGGCCAGGCATGGAAGCAGCTCCTCGCTGAGGCGCTGGAGATGGCGCGTCGGCGCATGGGCCGGCCGCCACGCCAGCGAGCGAAACTCAGCCTTCTGAGGGTCGTCGCCCTCGAAGGCGAGCACGTGAAGCTCTACATCGTCTCCAGTCCCGGTGATCACGATGAACAGAAGGTCACTTAGCTCCCATGTCCGCGTGTTGGCGGTGCCGGTGGCGCGCTTCTTGGTGACTAGCGCCCGCAGCAGGCGCCGGATCGGCCCGTAGCGCAGCCTCGCCCCGCCGAACTCGAGGAAGAACACGCCCCAAGGCTGATTCACGGTCAGGGGTCGCATCTGCTGAAGCCGCTTCAGGTCCTTGAGCTGCTCGGCGGGGATGCCCAACTCGTCGGGATCCCAGTCGTAGGTAACCTCGGTGAGGTCGTCGTCGACTAAGTGATCCAGCAACTCACTCGGCCAGCCCTGATCGTCCAGCAGATATTGGACTACCTGCGCGAAGGTGCGGATGCCCCGCATGGTCTCGGCATGGTCGGCGGGCACCGTGTGGGCCATCAGTTGAGTTCCATCCAGCAACGCAGCATGGGCTCGGGCGCGTCCATGGGGGCGTTGACTCGCTTGAGGTAGGTGTCACGCACATGGCGGAGCACCTTGTCGCGCAAGTCCTTGAGGGTGGTGCGGCTCATCTCGCAGCGGCGGGGGGTGTTGGGCTTCGAACGGATGCTCTCGATGATCTCGCCGGGTGATTCAAGAATGGCGTCGGCGTCGAGGTCGTAGAGGTACCAGCGAGTGGGCCCAGCCTCCAGAGTGAACACGCCTTCGTCTGCGTCGAGCGCGGGCAACGAGTAGCAGAAGAACACGCCGCGGGCACCCTTGCTGAGCTTCCGGCGGCCCGAGAACACTGAGCCGGGCAGACCGTCGAGTCGCTCGGCCAGTTCCGGCTGGCGTTTGAGCAGCGCCTGGTACTCCAGGTGCATCTCCTCGACCGCGGTTCGCGTGCCCTCGTAGGTGGCGTTGAACTCGCGCAGCGGATCGTAGGCGTCGTCGGGGCGCAGCAGCTTGCGGCCCTCGATGCCGAGCGTGCTCGAGATCATCAGCACCTTGCCGGTGACCCGCTCGTACAACTTCAGGATCCGCTCCAACTCTTCGGGGGGCAGGAAGTTCCAGAACCGCACCGTTCCCCGGTCCGCGGCCACCTCGGGATGATCGGCCCTGAGGCGCTCCTCGGTCTCGGGACTCATCCGACGGTCCACACGGCCAATACGCTGCATCAGCCGCACCGGGTTCCAGTGCAGGTCGTAGTTGACCAAGCGGGTGGCGTCCTGGAGGTTGAGGCCCTCGGACAGAACATCGGTGGAAACCAGCACCCGGATCTCGGCGTGACCGTTGCGGGCCAACTCGGGGCTGCTCGACCCGTTGTAGTAGGGAGAGAACCGGCGGATCACCTCGGCCCGGTCGAGCTTCGAGCCGCTGTCGATGCGGGCCAGACCGTCGATCCCAGCGGATCGCAACTGCGACTCCACATAGCGGGCGGTGTCGGCGAACTCGGTGAACACCAGCGCCTTGCGACCCGAGAGGTCCTTGGTGCCGAGCAGCCGGGTGAGCTTGCGTACCTTGTCGTCCTGGTCCGGCGTGAGGCGACTAGTCGCGTCGAGGAAACGGACAATCTCGTCCAGGTCCTCGAAGGTCTTCTCAATGATGGCGACCACGTCGTACTCGTCGCGGGACAGTTCTTCGACAGCCTCCAGCAGCTCGGGCGGGATCACATCCTCGTCGGCGTCGTCGTCGGCCTCGCCGTCGAGGTCCAGTCCGAGTTGGACCTCGGGCCGGTAGCCGACCACCTCCGCGTGGCGGTGCAGCCAGCCGTCGAGCCGCTCCTGCTCCGCACCCGGCTCACTATGGACGTCGACGAAGGCGAGCAGCTTGCGCATCAGCCGGTCCAGCGACTTCTCGAACGCGTACACCGAACTCTCGAACCGCTTGAGGAACATTGTGCGGATCAGGCCGACCACTTGGCGCTGGCGGCCCTCCTCGAAGGGGTCGATGTCCTTCTCGGGGCCGATGTAGTGAGCCAACGGGTAGTAGATCGCCAGGGAGAACAGCGGATTCTGGCGGCGGCAGGCCTTCTCGAACATGTCGAGCACGTCCCGGTACGACGACCGGATCGAGTACTCGGCTACCTGGGGCGGCTTCCGCTCGGGAAACGCGGCCGACTCGCCCCGCTCCTGGATCTGGCTGGCCTTGGCGTAGGACCGGCTCCGCTGCACAACCAACGCTCCAAAGACCACATCCGTAGCTAGGGCGTCGCGGGCCTCCTGAGTGAGCCCCTCGGCGAGAGCCATGGCCGCTCTGCCCGAGATGTCGCCGCTGCCGTTCCCGTTGCCACCTCCTGCCGCGCCGAGAGTGGCCTGCAGGTCTCGTTCCATCACGTTGAAATGTCCCGACAGGTGGTTCACTCCGAGGCTGCGGCCAAAGAAGGCCTCGTCGCCCCGGGTGAACAGCTCGGCCATGTGACGAAAGTCCGCCAGACGGTTGTTGACCGGGGTGGCGGTGAGCAGGAACACCAGCTTGGATCGTGTCGAACCGTCGAGCATGTCGTAGAGGCGCCAGTAACGGGACCGTCGATCCGGTTCGTCGCCGTTGCTGCTGAGTTCGCTGTCGTCGCCTCGACTGCCGCGGTTGCGGAAGTGGTGGGCCTCATCGACGATCACTGCGTCAGCCAGGTCGGTCATGCGCTGGAAGCGCTCGGGAAACTCGTTGCCCCGGCCCAGATCGGTGTGACTGAACACGCTGAGGCTGGAGAAGTCGGCGCCGCCCCCGACCCCGCCGATGTGGGGCAGCCACCGGCGCAGGTGGGGCTCCCACACTCCCTCCCGGGCCGCCTTGGGGGCGAACAAGACCACCCGCTTGTTCTCGTGCAGCACCAGCCGCTCGATCAGCATCAACCCCACAAACGTCTTGCCCAGGCCCACTCCATCGCACAGGAATGCCCCGCCGTGCTGGCGGGCGATCTTCATCAGCGACCAGTACGCCTCCTGCTGGTAGCGATCCAGATGGCCGAACATGCGGGACTGGGACTCGTCCCACTCCCCCGCAGTCAGCTCCCGACCCCGGAAGAACTCGTGCAAGGCCTTGGCATACACGTCGAAGGGCGTGAAGTCGGCGGTGTGCCGGGTGATGGTCCGCAGCACATCCTCAGTCACGTCCTCGGCAGCAGCCCAGTGGGTCTCGAACCAGTCCTGTAACTGCGCCACCTCCCGGCCGCTCTGCACCTGGATGTTCAACTCGACGTTGCGTGTAAGGCCGGGTCGGGTGAAGTTGCTCGATCCGACCAGCGCCTGCGCGCCCAGGACATCGAACTTGGCGTGGGTGATGTAAGCCTTGGCGTGGAACTTGTCCTTTCGGTAGACGCGGCACTCGATCCGTCCTTCAGCGATGGCGTCAACCACCGCCTCCACACCTTCCAGGAACGGGTTAGGACCCTTCTCGTGCTCCAGGCTGTCGTCGAGCCGGCCCACCCGTTGCCGCAGCGCTTCCTTGAACACATTGTGGGTTCGCAGCGACACCTCGTCGCCCATCAGCAGCCGGATCCCCTCCAGTTGCTGCCACTTCCCGTCGAGGGCCAGCAGCGCCCCTATCTCGAAGAACCCGGTGGCGATGTCGAAGGATCGGGCCACATCGGTCCACTGGCTCAGGTACTCCAGCCCTGTCCAGCCAGAAACGCTGTTGTCGACGATGAACAGCTCCCCGCCGCCCGCTTCGCTCACATGTCAGACCGTACCGCGCGGCTACGACATAGCCGCGGGATCACCAGCGCACGAGCTGCCGGTACTCAGTTCTTGTCGGAGTCCTCTTGCGGCCTGCGGGCCAGGTCCGCTCCGGGTGCCTTTGAGGCTGCGGCGGGGGGCATCCCGATGCCCAGGAAGCCTTCTATACGAGACAGTCGCTCGCCGTTCTCGCCGACCTTTCGCAGGATGGCGCGTTGCTGATGCCACAGCATGGCCAGCATCGCCATGAACGGCGTAGCGAAGGCTGTGAGCAAGGCGACGTCCATCTCTGCCTACTCCGGCTCGGAGGCCTGGGGTGGCTCTTGTCTCCAGGTCGCGCCGGGTGCCTCTGACGCTGCGGTCGTGGGCATGCCGATTCCAAGGAAGCCCTCAATGCGGGAGAGCCGCTGCTTCACTTCGTCCAGACCAACTCGGTGCTCACGGTCGGATGCGTCCAATCTGTCGCGCAGCTTGTCGGTGGAGCGCTGCTGGTGCCAGATGATGGCAAGCACGGCCAGCACGACTGTCACAATCTGCGAGACCGTGTTGATGTCCACGACACGACCGTAGCTCGTGCAGTTTCAGATAGCAACTCAATTGCATGAAATTATATGTACTCAGGCTCGCATTCGGGTGCCTTCGGGGTCCCATAGGCAGTGGGCGACCGGCTTGGCGGGGCGGCGGGTGCCGACTATCTCGATCTCGAAGTGGCCGGAGGAGCCGGCCAGTTCGGCGGGGACGTAGCCCATGGCCACCGATGCCTCGCTGTGGTGGGCGTAGCCGCCGGAGGTGACCCAGCCCACCACCTCGCCGTCGTGCCACACCGGCTCGTCGCCGATCACGTCGCAGGCGTCCGGGCCCGCACCGACGTCAACCGTCCAGGTGCACAGCCGCACGCCCGTGCCCGCCACGCCGCCGGGTGGGCCGGTCTCGCCGTACTTGGCGATCAACGCGTCCCGGCCGATGAAGTCCTTCTCCATGCGCACGAAGCGGCCCAGGCCGGCCTCGAACGGGTCGTAGTCGGGCCGGTACTCCCGCAGCCACGACCCGAACCCCTTCTCCAGGCGCAGCGAGTTCAGGGCGTGCAGCCCAAAGAGCTCCAGCCCGTGAGCGGCACCCGCCCCACGCAACAAGTCGAACACGTAGCGCTGGTAGCGGGCCAGCATCCACAGCTCGTAGCCCAGATCGCCGGTGAAGCTGATCCGCCCGCACCACACCGGGGCCTGGCCCACCTCCATCTCGCCGAAGGCCATGAACCTCATGCCGTGGGCCGACACGTCGGCGTCGGTGACCTCGGCCAGCAGGTCCCTTGCCGCCGGTCCGGCGATGGCCAGGCCGCACAGCTCGGCTCCGAGCGTCTGGTAGCTCACCGAGGCGTCGGCCGGCAGCCACTCGTCGAACCAGCGCTCGTAGTAGCGCTCCGCGATCCCGGAGCCGAACACCACGAACCGCTCGCCGTCCCGCACGTTGCCGGTGGCGCCGCCCACCAACGTGCCCGCCGGACCCTCGGCCCGGCCCGACGCGGCCGGCAGGCACGCCACCGTCAAGTCGCCCGCCAGGTTCCCCGCCGGGTTCGTCATCGGTGTGAGCGCCATACGGCCCGGGATCGGTATCCGCCCCGCCAGCAGCCGGTCGAGCCACGCCCTGGCCCCCGGGCCCGACACCAGGAACTTGGCGAAGCCCGTGGTCTCCATCATCCCGACGCCGGCCCGCACGGCCAGGGTCTCGGCCCGCACCCGGTCCCAGGCGTTGGAACGACCGAACGTGACCTCCTCCACCGGCTCCAGCCCGGCCTCCTGGAACCACAGCGCCGACTCCAGACCGAAGGCGTCGCCCCACACCGCGTTGGCGTCGGCCAGCCGGTCATAGACGGGGGAGGTCTGCACGCCCCGGCCCTGCGGCAGGAACTCGTTGGGGAACGTGATCCGGAACCGGCGCGAGTAGTTCTCGCGCACCTTGGCGTCGGTGTAGGCGACCGTGGCGTAGTCGCCGAAACGGGCCACGTCCATGGCCCACACGTCGAAGCCGGGATCGCCGGCGGTGATCCAGTTGGCCATGGCCAGACCCACACCCCCGCCCTGTGAGAGCCCGGCCATCACCGCACAGGCCGTCCAGTACCCCGGCAGGCCCCTGATCGGTCCGATCAGAGGGTTCCCGTCGGGGGCGAATGTGAACGGACCGTTCACCACCCGCTGAATGCCCGCCGTGCCCAGCACCGGGAAGTGGGCGAAGGCGACCTCCAGCGCGTCGGAAATGCGGTCGAGGTCCTCCGGAAGCAGCCTCATCGCGAAGTCCCACGGCGTCTGGCGGGGCGACCACGGCAGGCAGGCCTGCTCGTAGGTGCCGAGCAGCATGCCGTTGCCCTCCTGGCGCATGTAGATCTCGCCGCCGAAGTCGATGACGTTCATCATCTCAGCGCCGGTCCGCCGGTTGTGCTCCATCACCGCATCCAGCGGCTCGGTGACGATGTAGGTGTGCTCCATCGCCAGCACCGGCAGCTCGAGCCCCACCATACGCCCGACCTCGCGGGCCCACAGGCCCCCGCAGTTGACCACGTGCTCGCAGACGATCTCGCCCCGGTCGTCGCCGCCGACGGTGTCGTACAGCTCCACACGCCAGCACCCGTCGGCACGCCTGGACATCGCACGAGCCCAGGTGCCCCGGTACACCTCCGCTCCCGCCATCCGGGCCGCCTTGGCGTAGGCGTGGGTGACGCCCGCCGGGTCGACGTGGCCCTCGTGGGCTTCCAGCATCGCCCCCACGAAATGCTTCGGGTCGAACAGCGGAACTAGCTCGGCTGCCTCGGCCACCGAGATCATCTCGGTGTCGAGGCCCAGGTACCGGCCCCGGGCGTGGGTCATCCGCAACCAGTCGAGCCGCTCAACGGTGTCGGCCAGCAGGACTCCGCCGGGCGTGTGGATGCCGCAGTCCTGGCCCGAGATGCGCTCGATCTCGGCGTACAGCTCGGTGGTGTAGCGCTGCAGCTTGGCCACGTTGGGATCGCCGTTGATCGTGTGCATGCCACCGGCGGCGTGCCAGGTGGAGCCGGCGGTGAGCTCGGTGCGCTCCACCAGCACGACGTCGGTCCAGCCCGCCTTGGTGAGGTGGTAGAGCACGCTGGCGCCCACCACTCCCCCGCCGACCACCACAACCTGCGCCTGGGACTTCAAGTACGCCTACCTCCACGGCCCAACCCGAGTCCGCCCGCCGAACTGGCAGCAAAACACCCCGTATAGGGAGCAAAACGCTGCCAATTCGCCCGCAACGAACACATCAGGCGCTGGAGCGGGGGGCAGCTCAACTTCGACGCCGGGGCTATCGAGCCGAAGTTCCGGACGAGTCGATGGAGGGCAGCGCGGGATTCGGCCCGCAGCCGTAGCGGGCCCCGTCGTCGGGGCCGTCGCCGGGCGGGATCCTCAGCCCGTCGGCGAGCGAATCGGCGGTGAGGCAGTCGGCCACCATGTTCTGGAAGCGGTGCAGCGGCTCTTCGAAGCGCGGTGACAGCGGACCGGGCGGGGCCCCGCCCAGCGCCAGCCCCCGGTGGGAGCGCTCGCAGATGTCGACGTCCTCGTTGTTGACCTCGATCCAGAACTTGAGCGTCTCGGCCGCGGCGTCGCCGTACCGCTCCGCCTGCGTGGACGACGGCAGCAGCAGAGCGCAGTGCTCCCGGGTGGCCCCCGCCGACAGCGGCTCGAGGCGGATCACGAAGGCGTGGCCGGGAAGCACGGCCAGCGTCAGGTTGGGGAACACGGCCACGAACCGCCCGCTGACGCTGTCGGAGAAGTCCAGCCCGGGTGCCGGCGGCAGCACGAGCCAGTCGTCGCGCTCATCGCTCGACACCGGCGTGGTGGTCTGGCCGCAGTACAGACCCGGCCCCTGGTAGCGGTAGTGGTCCTTCACCCGGGACACCTTGGCGAGCTCGGGATGGACCCAGGCCAAGTGGTAGTACTCCTGGAAGTTCTCGGTGATCAGCTTCCAGTTGGCGGCCACGTCGAAGGTGCACTTCTGGTGGACTACCCAGCCGTCGAAGCCGTAGCCGGCCATACGCTCGGGCAGGTCGCCCAGCCACTCGGCCAGAGGCGGTGTGGTCTCGTCCAGGCAGACGAACACATCCAGGCCCCAGACCTCCACCCGCACCGGCAGCAGCGACAGCTCGGCCGGGTCGAAGTCCGCTCTGGGCACCTCGTCGAACAGCGGGGACGCCACCAGGGAGCCGTCGAGGGCGTATCCCCAGCGGTGGTAGGGACAGCGGATCATCCGCGACACGGTGCAGTCCTCGGAGGCCAGCTCGGTTCCCCGGTGACGGCACGAGTTGACGAAGCCCCTCAGCACGCCGTCGCGGTCCCGGGTCATGAGCACCGACGTGCCGCCGACGCAGCGCACCAGCAGGCGCCCCGGCTCGGCCACCTCCGACGCGGAGGCCACCGCCACCCACGCTCGGGCGAACAGCCGGCGCTGCTCGACCTCGAAGAAGTCGTCGCCCGTGTAGGCGACCGGCGGCAGGCCCGTCGCCTGCTCCAGCGGTCGGCGGGTGCCCGCCCAGAAATCCTCGTCCAGGTAGCGGGCACTGCCCGGGAGCGTTGTCATCGCGCGAAGTACACCACGGCCACGCCGGTGCCCGCAACAGCGGACTCCCAGCGTTCTGTGCGCGAAAACACCCCACCACGACCGGGAAAGCGCGAACAGAATGGGTGGGGCGCCGGCTCTAGAAGTCGGTGTCGACTCCGCCCTCGGCTATGCGCCGGTCGGTGAACTCGTCCAGCTCGGCCCGCGCATCGTCGGCCAGCGGGGGCGGCTGGTAGACGTCCAGCAGCTCCCCCACCAGGCGCTCGGCATGGTCCAGAGCGGTGGGCGATCCCGCTTCGGCCCAGGACTCGTAGTTCCTCCAGTCCGACACCATCGGTCTGAAGAAGGCGTCGCGGTACCGGGCCAGCGTGTGGGCCGTGCCGAAGAAGTGCCCGCCCGGGCCGACCTCGTCGATCGCCTCGACCGCGAGCGAGTCGGCGTCGGTCGCGAGGGGCCGCAGGAACTCCCCCACCATGCCGATCATGTCGGCGTCGATGACCATCTTCTCGTAGCAGGCCTGCAGCCCGCCCTCCATCCACCCCGCCCCGTGCATCACCATGTGGGCGCCGCCCGTCACCACGGCCCACAGCGAGAACACGCTCTCGTAGGCGGCCTGGGCGTCGACCGCGTTGGCCACGCAGACGTTGGACGACCGGTAGGGGACGCCGTACCGGCGAGCGAGTTGGCCCCCGAGCAGCACCGCCTGCATGTACTCGGGGGTGCCGAACGCCGGGGCGCCCGACTGCATGTCGACGTTGGAGGTGAACCCCCCGTAGATCACCGGCGATCCCGGCCTCACCAACTGGCAGAAGGCCATGCCAGCCAGGGCCTCGGCGTTCTGCTGCACCACCGCGCCGGCCACCGTCACCGGCGCCATCGCCCCGGCCAGCGTGAACGGGGTGACCGCCACCACCTGATTGCGGGCCGAGTACTGGAGGATCCCCTCCAGCATGGGCGTGTCGAGCCGGAGCGGCGAGTTGCAGTTCACCACGGTGAAGACCGACGGCTGCGTGTCGAGGTCGTCGTCGCTGACGCCGCGCACGATGCGAACCATCTCCAGGCAGTCCCGGTTGCGCTGCGCTCCCAGCGAGTAGGCGTGGATGGCCTTGCCGGTCAAGGTGAGCAGGTCGCGAGTGGCGACTAGGTGGCGTACCGACGCATGCACGTCCACCGGCTCCACCGGATAGCCCCCGTGGAAGCCGACCGCGTTGAGCACCTCCGCCAGCATCACCAGCCGCCGGAAGTCGTCGCGGTTGCCCGTGCGGCGGCCTCCGGCCCGGTCGGCCACGTTGGGGGGGCTGGCCACCGAGGCGAAGGCCACGCTGCGCCCTCCCATTGGCAGGTGCCGGACCGGGTCGGGGGCGTGCAGCACGAACTCACTGGGCGCGGCGGCCACCAGTTCTATGACCATCTCCGGGTCGAAGCGCACCCGGTCCCCGTCCACCTCGGCACCGGCCGCGGCCCACATCTGCCGGGCCGTCGGATGCAGGAAGTCCATGCCCGTGTCGCGCAGCACCGTCAGCGAAGCGGCGTGGATGGCCTCCAGCTCGTCCTCGCTCACTATCCGCGTCGGCTCGAACCGGCGCTCATGTAGCCGCCACGGCGGCTGGACCGGCCCGCTCGGCTCGGTGACCGCTGGTTGACGCGACCGCCGCCTACGACGCTCGGTGCTCATCTCCGCAGGCTAATGCACCGTCGATCACCCTTCGCGCTGATGCGCCATGTGTATCTCTATCGTTGCTTTTCATGTAGTGAAATACCAGCTCACACCCATCTTGCCGGCAAGCGACTGCGCTCCCCATTGGCCGACTCACCCGCCCACCTGGAGCAGGAACGTCCAGCAGGCAGCAGACTGGGGGTCGTGGCAGACCCGCTGGAGATGCTCGACATCGCCTCGGATGACCCCGAGGCGGTCCGGGAGTGCTACGCCGAACGGGGCTGGGGTGACGGGCTGCCGCTGGTGGCCCCCACGCCCGAGCGGGTCGACGCCATGCTGGCCAGCAACCGAGACGACCCCGACGAGCCCGTCGCCGTGCTGCCGCCCCGGTCCGGTGTGGCCACCCGCCGAGTAATCGCCGTCAATGGGGTGCTGGCCGGCTGCCGCCCCGAGCATCTGCCCGTCCTCGTGGCCGCGGTGCGGGCCCTGGCCCGACCCGAGGTCAACCTGCGGGGGGTCAACGCGACCACCCATCCGGTGGCGCCGCTGCTCATCGTGCACGGCGAGGTCGCCCGCACTGCTGGCTACAACGCCGGCCTCGGCGCCTTCGGCCCCGGGAACGTGGCCAACGCAGCCACCGGCCGGGCGCTGCGCCTGCTGCTGCTCCACGTCGCCGGCGCGGTCCCCGGTTCGGGCGACGCCTCCACCCAGGGCGGACCGGCCAAGTACGCCTACTGCGTGGCCGAGAACCTGGCCGAGTCGCCCTGGGGAGGCTACGCAGCCAGCGTCGGAGTGGGCGCGCCCTCCGCGGTCACCGTGCACTGCGGCGAGGCGCCCCACAACTTCCATGACATGGAGTCGAGCGAGCCGGCCTCCATCCTCGACAAGGCCGCTTCAGCCATGACCTCGCTGGGGTCCAACAATGCGCCGGTCAGCTCGGGCGAGTTCTTCGTGATGCTGTGCCCCGAGCACGCCGCGGCCTGCGCGGCCGCGGGCTGGACCCGCAGCCATGTGGCGTCCTACCTGCACGAGCGGGCCCGCCTGCGGGCCGGCGACCTGCGGGACGCGTTCGCGCTCCGCGCGTGGGCGCCCTGGCAGGAGGCGCTGCCCGACGATGCCCCAATGGCTTTGACGGAACATCCCGGCAACATCAGGATCGTCGTGGTCGGGGGGCCGGGCAAGCACAGTTCGGTCATTCCCAGCTGGGGCATGACCAGGAGCGCCACCATGCCGGTCGAGTCGTAGGTCGCCGGGAGGTTCGAACCGATGAAGATCTATGCCCCCGACGGATCGGTCGGACCCCGGCCGGCCGGACTGGCCCCGCCGTCTGAGGTGCTGGCGGGCAAGCGCATCGGGATCCTCGACAACTCCAAGCCCAACGCAGGCCTGCTGCTGGGCCGGATGGCCGACCGGCTCGCGGCTCGCACCGGAGCGATGGTCGCGGTCGTCGAGCGCAAGAACGCGGCCCTGCCCGCGCCCGACGACCTGCTGGCCCGGCGGGCTCCATGACATGCTCAGCCGCTGCGACATCGTCGTCGCGGCCGTCTCCGAGTCGCCCGAGACCCACGAGCTATTCGACTCATCGGCCTTCGCGGCGATGCGCGACGGCTCGATGTTCGTGAACGTGGGCCGCGGATCGCTCGACGACGAGCCCGCTCTGTGGCCGCCCTCCGCTCGGGCAAGCTCCGGGCCGCTGCTCTCGACGTGACCGCGGTCGAGCCTCTGCCCGAGGACTCGCCCCTCTGGGACGCCTCCAACATCTGCATCTCGGCCCACTGCTCCACCGAGCCGACGGGCTTCTTCGAGTCCACCCACCGGGTCTTCGCGGACAACCTCGCCCGCTACCTCGTCACCCAGCCCCTCCTCAACGAGATCGAACTCTAGGAGACTGCTGAGCAAGTCCCGAATTGTGCATTTTGCGATCACAAAACCGCAGGTCAGAGGCTTGTGTGTCGCGCCGAAATGGCATTATTCAGGACACTAGCCGGGCGCAGCGGACAGGGGGCTGTGCTGGTGCTGCGAACATGCTTCTCGTCATCCCGAGCAGACGGGCCGCAACAACTCACCCGAGTTCCCGCCTGGACTGCTCAGGTCCCGGATCGGCCGTCTGCGCGGCGTGGGCGGAGAGGGCCGACACCAGTTGCGGCACCCTGTTTGCGACAACGTTCCATATGCTGGGACCTCCCCGCCTTCCCCCGCTACGCCGAGTAGTTGCGGCACCCTGTTTGCGACAACGTTCCATACGCGGTCATGGTTCACGCTGAAGTACTCGTGGGCGAGAACGTTGCGGAGCCCCTTCGCTTGCCTGATGGGCAACTCGGCGTTCGCTGCGAGGAACTCCTCTGACAGATGGCCCGCTGCTTCGCCGATGACCTCGAGCTGCCTCTCAACCGCACTCTGAACAATCCAGCTCCGGTCGTACTCGGCCCGGCCCAGCGCGGCGACCTCGCCAAGCTTGCGGCACGCGTCGAGAATGTCGCCGATGCGCGGTGCATCGCTCCTTGTCACAGCAGTATCGCGTCCTCGAACATTGCCTGGTGGCTCTCGCGCACGGCCGAAGAGTCAACGACGTCGACAGCATGGCCGAGCATCTCCTCGAGGTCCAGTTGAAGACCCGCTATGTCGAAGAGGTCCGCTTCGTCCTCGAACTCCACGAGGAAGTCGTAGTCGCTGCGTTCTGTGTCATCGCCGCGGGCGACCGACCCGACAAGTGCGATGGACCGAGCCCTGCTGCGCAGGGCAGCCGCCCGGATGCCGGCCCTGTGTCTAACAAGCACCTCGTCGCGCCGGCTCATGCCCGGGATTGTAGTGCCGCCTCGACGCACCCTGAGCGACAGAGTCCCACCAACCCTTCAGGGGATTGACAAGCTGATTGCTTCGACTATTATCTGCGCTTCGAGAAGTACGAGTTCGGCTGGGGCACGAATGGCGATTGACAAGCTGATTGCTTCGACTATTGTCCGCGCTTCGTGCTGCACTATGCTGTGAAGACCTCCGTGCCGATAGCGGATCGCGCACACGCGCGGTCAGGCGCTGACGACCGCCAGGTCAGTGCCGCGTCCCGCGGCGCTACTCTCCCTCGCACGCACCTACGCCCCCTCCTCCGGCGGATCGATCACATGACGTAGGGTGCCTCCCGCTCAAGGCGCCGAGCTTCGCGGACTCTCGACCCGGCAGCACTGACGCTGTCCCCCACGGACGCCGCACGGCAGCGGGCAAGCACTGAGCATCCCCTCCGGCGCGCTACGCCCTTGCATCGCGCCGACCGGCTTCGCGGCGCCATCACGAGCGCCCGCCGGTCAACGCCGACGAGGCCCCGGCCACAGCACACGCGCTTCAGCCTTCGACAGGGGCACGACGAATGCGGCGCGCCTGCGCCGCTTCGGAGCCGCACATCTTCCGGCATGCGGCGCGCTCGCCGCGTGCGCCACGAACGCCTGCCCGAGAGGAACAACGACGATGCATGAGAGGCGTATCTTGACCGCAGGGTTGCGAGCCAATGCCTTGGAGCGGCTCGACACTGCCATTCGGCACCGTCCGCAGGCTCCTGCACTGCGGACCCGTGGTCGCGAAGGGCAGGAATCGGGAGTTGCTGACCGCTTGTCACTGCGACGAGCAGCAGTTTCCATAGTCGTCGTGACCTTGGCGGCGTTGACGCTGCTCGCAACGGTCGTGAATGCTCCGGCGCAGGCACAAACCACCGGCTTCGACGATGTGGACGACGATGCCTGGTTCCACACCCAGGTCGCGGTCCCCACAGTGGAGGCGTCGTTGGCGCCACCGGCGAACACGTGGTTCACCGACTGGGTCGAGGTCCCCCAGCACCGCTGCCGCGCCGCAGACGTCGCCCTCACCGACGGGGCCCGCGCCATAGTCGTCGAGTCCGCTGCCCGCGCCCGCCGCGACACAGCCCGCACCGCGGAGATCACCGACGCCACAGAAGCCGAGCTGCTCGCGCTGGAGCGCCGCGTCCGCGCAGGACGGCTCAAGGACTCCGCGAAGATCGGGCGGGCCGCGCAGCGCATCCTCACCAACAGCGGCGCCGGGCGGCTCTTCGACCTCGACATCGGCCCCGGACGCTTCATCTACCACTACAACGAAGACGCCCGCGCCCACGAAGAGCTCCTCGCGGGGCGCTACGTGCTGACCACCAGCCTCAAACCCGCCCAAGCCCCCACCGCGCGGGTCGTCGCCGCGTACCGCCGGCTCGCCAACACCGAAGCCAGATTCAGAGTCCTCAAAGACTTCCTGCACCTGCGGCCCATCCGCCACTGGACCGAACAACGAGTCCGCGGCCACGTCGCCGTCTGCGTCTACGCCGCAATCATCGAGACCCTCATCGCACACGCCCTCGCCGAAGCCGACACCCGCGACCCCGACCTCACAGACCAGCACCTCAGCGCCCCAAGGGCCCCGCGCGAACTCGACCGCGTCCGCCGCGTCCGACTCGACGCCGGCGGCCGACAGATCGCGCTCACCACCCGCCGCACCCCGCTGCAAGCCCGAGCACTCACCGCCATCGGAGCCGACACCCGCAACTGGGACAAAGCCGACATCAACTGACCCCGCCCGCGGGCCCTCCAACCACAAAAAGTAGTGGAAACACCCAACCAGCGCGCCCCCTCTGACCTACCCAAACGCAAAACACCCGCCAAACTCCGGCCAGGGAGGCATTGACTGTTCTCTCGGCTCGACAACCCGATGGAAGCCCACTAGGAACAGAATCCAATTCACTCGGTTTCGGAATCGTGCGACCCCAGACCTTGCGAACCTGCGCGCAAAGACACCGATGCGGTGACTCGAATGTGTTCATGCCGGCCGGGCCTTATCGGTGGCTGTGACGGTGCCCGCCACGGCGTGTCGCCGCGACAACCGCGTGGCCCTCACGATCGCGTCGAACCGGCTCATGTAGCCCCCTCGCGCCAGCCCGGCCCAGGCCGCGCGGGCTCGTTCGAGTTGCCGCGCATGGCACCGCACGCCGCCGACGGCAGCAGGCCGAAGACATGCAAGGACGCGACAGCGACAAGCGAAGAGGCATTGTTCTCTCATCTCTTGACACTGCATTGGCTTTGATGTAGTCTCCTGTGCCAGCCTCGCTTGCCGGGCTTGTTGCGGCCAGCCGAACCTTGACAGAACCCGCGCCGCCCGAAGCGCCGCCGCCTGCGCACGCGAGGACCCATGACCACAGCACCGACTCCGGCCGCAGCCGCGGCACCGTCCATGACCCACACCCCCGACTCCCAGCCGGCCCCGCCGCCCGCAACCGAAGCCCTTGACAGCGACCCCGCCCTCGCCGCGGGTCGGACTCGCCTGCGCGACGAGATCGCCGCCAACCCGCTGCTGAGCCTCTTCGGCGCCGTGCTCGCCGGGATACTGGGCTTCATGGGGACCGTCGTCATCGCCCTGCTCGCCTACACCCTCGCCACCACCAGCGACCGCTTCGCCGAGATCAACGACCGCTTCGCCGCGGTCGACGCGCGCTTCGCCACGGTCGACGCGCGCTTCGTCCGCCTCGAGGACAAGGTCGACGCCGGGTTCGCCGCCCAGGACGCCAAGATCGACGAGATCAACCTGAAGCTCACCGCTCTCATCGCCGCCCAGGATGCCAAGATCGACGAGATCAACCTGAAGCTCACCGCGCTGATCGCCGCGTTGAACATGGCGCCCGAGGTAGACGCCGCCCTCCAAGGGACGCTTCTCGACCCCGCCGCCACCGACACCGCCACTGCCACCACAGGGCCCCCGTAGCGCGACGCAGCGCTAGCGGAGGCGCACGGGCGAGCCGGTGGCCTGCAGGCGCATCTGCCTGAGCGACCCGCGGGCCGCGGCGAGGTTGTCGTCGAGGAAGCCGGAACCGGCGCCGGCTCGCTCATCTGAGAAGCGCAGCCACCGTGGGAAGGCCGACTCCACGGTGGTCAGCCACTCCTCGTCGGGTGGATGCTCGTGCGACTCCCCGCACTCCTGGCAATACATCCCGTGCTCGGGGATCCAGCCCTCCAGGAAGGCGGCCACCCGCGGCGGGGTCCACCGCAGGATGTCCTGGTCGCGGCAGCTGACGGCGAATCCGACCATGGTGTGAAGCAGGTCGCCCAACTCGCCGGGCCGCTCACCGAGGCAGAGGGGTCGCGACGCGAAGTCAGCGATCCAGCCCGCCATCGCCTCGGCGACGGGGGCTGGCCTCGCCGGGACGCGGCCGCCGGCCGGAAGCAGCCCTATCCGTTGCTCCACAAGGGCGCGCATGTCCAGGTCGCAGTCGAAGTCGTCTGCCTCCGGCACCGCGGCGTCGAACACGAGCAGACCGGCCTCGATTACGGCCCTGGCGTCGGCCAAGGCGACCTCCGCGGTGACGGGGGCGAAGCTTGCGCCGTCCGGGACCCGCCCCCGCCGGTGAGCAGCCGCGTATGCAGCCAACAGGGCGCCGGCATCATCGCCGGAAGCGTCGAGAGCGGTGCTCGGCGCGCCGAGCGAGAACCTCTCCGCCAGCCCGCCGCAGAACGGGTTGATGGCGACCGACAACCCGTGAACGGAACCGTCGGGACGCTCGTAGTCGATGATCAGGACGATGTACTCGCCCCACCGGTCAGCCACTCTCACGGCCCGCAGGGGCTCGGCCTCGCCGAGCGCGTCGATCCAGCCGGGCACGCCGGGGCCCGATCCGCGGATGCAGCGCAGCGCGCTGCCGGCCCCGGCCCTGCACTCCGGCGGTCCGTACGCCGCCATCGCAGCCGCCAGCATCGCTCCCGGCAGGCCGCCCGCGCGCTCGGCGTAGGCAACCACCGCCGAGGCGTCCACGCCTTCCTGGCACCATCCCGACTTGACCGCACTCTGGATGCACGAGGCCCAGCAGTCGGCCTCGTCCAGGTCGGCCTCCCCCTCTGCGCAGCACTCCGCGAGGATGTGCTCGGCGTCCCGGGCCAGCCATTCCAGCTGGCGCTCGGTGTAGGGGTCGTCCGGAGTCTGGACCTGGACTTCGCGCCTGTAGTCGCGGTCGTAGAACACGAAGTCGGCGCCGAGCTCGTCGTAATACGTCGGCCTGCTCTTCTTCGGCGTGACGCGGCCACCCGTCCGCCGCTTCGGTCGTCCCATGGTCGCAGCATAAGCAGCGAGACCACGCCCATGTGGGACAGTGCGCCGCTCGACGGTCACCCCTCGCCCCATTGTCTCGAATCCACACCAGCGGGGGACAGCGGGCAGGGATCTGAGGAACTGAGCGCGTCGTTCTTCAAGCCTCGCTACGACCGCGCCACGCCCGCGGAGCGGCGCTACTTCCGCGCCATGGCCGCCACGCACCAGGACCCGTCCCCATCGAGCGAGGCGGCCCGCCGGCTGAGCCGCGACAAGCCCGAACGCGCGTCGCCGCTCCGTGACGCTCTGATCACCAAGGGATTGATCCACGCGCCCGAACGGGGCCGCGTCGCCTTCACAGTCCCAACATGGGCGCGTTCCTGCGCAGCATCCCTGACGGCGATCACTGAGGATCCCTGCTCGGGAACTTCCACAGCCGCAGCGCGGTGCCCCCTAGGCAGGCCTCCTGCTGAGCGCCCCGGAGACCGGCGAAGGCCTCGATCCCGCCGCGCACCAACTCCCGATAGGGGCGGTCGTGGGTCTGGCAGAAGTCGGAGCCCCACATCAGCCGCTCCGCACCGAAGGCGCCGGCCAACCGCTTCACGAAGGGTCGGGCCGTGCCCTCGGCCGCGGCCGCGGCGTCGATCACGTTGGTAGTCACCTTGAGGTGGAGGTTCTCGAACCGGGCCAACTCCACCAGCGGCTCGGGCCGGGAGACGTCGCAGAACCCGCAGTGGTCCAGCGACACGGCCACGTCGGAGAAGCGTCCGAGAACTCCGGCGAGTTCGTCGAACTGGCCCTCGAAGATGGTCACGATCACATGGGCTCCGGACGCGGCGGCCTGCTCCCACAGCCCGAACGTGTTCGGATCGCTCAACCAGGACCGGTCCGCCGACAGCGCGAAGAACCGGACGCCACCGACGCCGGTGCGATCCAGCCAGCGCCGCAGTTCCTCTGCGGGCGATTCGCCGTGGGGGTCGACGCAGCATGCGGCTGCGAACCGGTCTGGGTGCTCGGCCGCGCTGGTCGCCGCGTAGCGATTGTCGAACGAGTACGAGCCCACCGGCTGTACCAGCACAGCCCGATCAACTCCCGCATCGTCCATCTTGGCCAGCAAGCCCTCGGCCGAGCACGGCGACTCCGTGTACCAGTTCCCCGACAAGGCGGCCGGAGACAGGGGAAACGCATCTCGATCGGCCGCCACGACGTGGGTGTGGGCGTCGATGAGCATCCGCGAACGCTACTGGCCGGACAGAACGCTCCCGGGCCGGAAGTCCGGGCTTCCCAGCAGCACGGTTGTGCTCTACAGTCGGCTCCGATCCGCCCGGGCGCGCGCACCGGGCCCCACAACCCAAGGAGGACGCGCTCTCATGTCTACTCTGGCCAGCGACCTAGTGATCGAGTTGGACAACAATCCGGGGGCGCTGGCCAAAGTGGCAACTGCGATCAGCGACGCGGGCGTGAACATCGCGGCCGCGACGTGCATGGGGAACGGCAACACCGCGGAGCTTCACATCCTTGTTCCCCACAGTGAGCCCGTGTACCGGGCCCTGGCGAACACGCAGGGACCGGCTGTCACCCGCGAGCGCGAGGTGGTGGTAGTCCAGGCCAAGGACCGTCCGGGCGAGCTGGCCGAACTGGCCCGGATGGTCTCTGACGCCGGCATCAACATCGACATTGTCTACGTGGCCACAAACTCGAGGGTCGTGCTCGGCTCCCGGGACACCGACGCCCTCAAGCAGGTCCTGGACGGCTTCTCGTTCTAGTGCTGTGTCGTCGAAATGGCTAGGGCAGCGCAGCAGGACCGAGACCCTGCTTGGGAGCGCTCCGGACGCCCCGATCATTTCAGCGACGGACCACTAGGGCCTGTCACTCCGACTCGTAGCCCTCCAGCTCGGCGCGCACTGCCCCTGATGCGCTGGGAGGGATGCCGGCCACGACGACCGTCACCCCGCCGACCGACATCCTCTCGATGATGCGTCGCAGCGCCACCGCCCCGGAGTAGTCCAGCCGTCCCACGCCGGACAGGTCGATCACCACCGACGTCAGGTCGCGCTCGGTGGCCAGTTCCTCCCGGACCGAGCGCTCCACCTGGGGCACGGTGGCGAACCACATGACGCCCTTGGGCCGCACGGTGAGGATCTCATGGTTCCGCTCGGCGGGCGTGATGACCTGCATCTCGCGGTAGAGGTGCACCGCGATGGCCAACCCGATCCCCACCAGGACGCCCCGCTCCACCCGGGGAGCGAAGCCGATGGTGGCGAACGTGGTTCCCGCGCCCACCAGCGCCTGGGGGAAGGAGCCCCACGGCAGGCGGGTTATCTCCTTGATGTCGACCAGCCGCACCACGACGACAATCACGATCACGCCGAGCACCGAGGTGGGCAGGTCCTCCAGCAGGAAGGCGAGCGGCAGCACGGCCAGCACGAAGGCTCCGGTGATCGCGCCCGACCACGGGCTGGTGGCGCCCGCCATCCGGTTGAGCGAGCTGCGCGAGAAGGAGCCGCCCACCGGGAAGGCGCCCGACACCGCGGAGGCGAGGTTGGCGACGCCCTGGCTCACCATCTCCCGGTTGGCGTTCCACGGCAGGCGGTCGGCCGCGGCGTAGGTGCGGGCGATCGACGCGGGCTCGGCGAACCCGACCAGGGCGATCACCGCCGCCGGCAGCAGCAGGCTCGGCGCCTCCGACCACGGGAAGTCCAGGCTCAGCGGTATGAACCCGCCGTCGAGGTCGCCGACCTGTGAACCCGCGTAGTCGCTGGCGCCGGCCACTACCACACCCGCGATGACGGCCACCAGCACACCGGGGAACAGGCGGTGGAGGTGGCGGCCGCCCAGCATCAGGCACACCGTTATCGCGGCGAAGGCGATGGCCGACAAGCGCCATTCGTCGGGCCGGCCCAGAGCCCGCACCGCGGCGGCCAGCACCTGCCCGTCGGGGTAGACGTCGAAGATCTTGGGGAGCTGCGAGGCGATGATCACGACCGCGGCTCCGGCGGTGAATCCGGTGACGACCGGCTCCGACAGCACGTAGGCGACCCGGCCCATCCGGGCCACGCCCAGCAGCACCCGTATCACGCCCACCAGCAGGGCCAGCAGCGCCGCGCTCTGGATGTAGCCGGCCCCGCCCGGCTCGGCCACCCCGGACAGCGCCCCGAGGGTGAGCAGCGCAGTCAAGGCCACCGGTCCGGTCTGCAGGTACCGCGACGACACGAAGAACGCGGCCAGCAGCGACGGCAGCGCCGTCGCATAGAGGCCGTAATGCGCCGGAAGTCCGGCCAGTTCGGCGTAGGCCAGCGACTGCGGGATGGCGACGAGGGCCACCGACACCCCGGCTATCAGGTCGCCGGTGCTCGGACGGGACATGGGGTCAGGTTACGAGCACGGGTAGTGTGCGTTGTCGATGACCGCCGAGCGGACTCCCGCCCACATGCCCGTGTTCCCTTCTGACGAGTGGGTGGACTGGCTCGACGCCGCCCTTTCGGAGTGCCGCGTCGACGACACAGTCGGTTTGGTGCTCGAGTACCACGCCTCCGACGATGACGCATCCGTCTTCTGCTGGCATGTGCGTATCGCCTCCGGTCGGGTGTCGGCCGCAGTCGGGCGCGCCGGCGAGGCGCACGGTCAACCCGTCGTCACGCTGGCTTCGGATCGAGACACGGCTCAAGCGATCGCGATCGAGGGCGAATCCGCCCAACGCGCCTTCGCCGAGGGGCGGCTGCGGTTCGATGGCGACCCTCGGCTGCTGCTCGCGGCCCGCCCGGCCATGGAGGCCATCAGCGCCGTCCTGGCCGGCGCGGCCTGACGACGCAGGCTCGGCCCCTTACTTCAGGAACCGGCTCGTGGTGTTGTCGGCCAGCACCTTGCCGCCCGTCTGGCAGATCGGGCAATAGGCCACCCGGTAGCGGCGGTACTCGACCGAGCGCACCGTGTCACCGCATGCCGGGCACGGCTCGCCTACCCGATGGTGGACGTCGCTGGGGCGATCCTGGGAGCGGCCAATGTCTTCACGCTCCCGCTCCGCGGCCAGAACCCTCGCGATGGATGTGGCGATGGCGGCATGCAGACGGTCGACGGCGTCGCCGTCGAGGCGCGACGTGTTGGCGAAGGGTGAGATCCGGGCCGAGTGGAGTATCTCGTTGGCGAGCAGGCGGCCGATCCCGGCCAGATGCGACTGATCTCGCAGGAAGCCGTGCACCCGCTCGCTGGCCGCGGTCAGGCGCTGCGCGAGCTCGTCGCGGCCAATGGTGTGGGCGTCGGGTCCGAGACGCGCCAACGGCTCGACCGCTTCCGGGTCGCCGGCCAGCAGCCAGACGCCCGCTCGGCGCTCCGAGCCGGCCTCGGTGAGCAGGAGCGCCGGGCCGTCGGCGAAGGTCCAGCGGGCCATTCCGCCGCGGGGCTTGCGGGCCTGGTTGGCGTCGATGCGCAGCCGGCCTGCCTGCATGAGATGCACCACGAACGTCAGGTCCGAGGCTTCGTGCCCACCGTCAGTCTCACCGAAGCGCAGCAGCAGGTACTTGCCCCGGTGGCCGACCTCCTTGAGCGCCTTGCTCGCGGCCGCGGCGGGCCGGGGGTCGAAGGTCTTGAGCACAGCCGGGTGCATCGGCTCGAACCGGGCCAGCGGTGTTCCGGCGAACCCGGCCGACAACCGCTCGGCGTGGGCTGCGACCTCCGGCAGCTCCGGCACGGCCGGCGTCCTTCAGAGTCCCACAGGGGCCGCTTCGACGCGAATTGGCAGCACGCGAGTCCCAAACGCGACCTCAGGGCGGCCAACTCCCAGCAGCATGGCGCCCGACCGCCTAAATGAGGCCGAGTGAGGCCACCGTGTCCCGCTCGGCGGCCAGCTCGGCCACGGAGGCGTCGATGCGGGCCCGTGAGAAGCCGTCGATCTCCAGGCCGCCGACGATCTGGTACTCGCCGCGGGCGCATGTGGCTGGAAACGACGAGATCAGCCCTTCGGGCACGCCGTAGCTGCCGTCGGAGGGGACCGCCATCGAGACCCAGTCGCCCGGCGGCGTGCCCAGCATCCAGTCGCGTACGTGGTCGACGGCCGCGTTGGCCGCCGAGGCCGCCGACGACGCTCCCCGGGCCTCGATGATGGCCGCGCCCCGCTGCTGCACGGTGGGTATGAACGTCCCTTCGAGCCACTCCTGGTCGTCTACGAGGGCCGCAGCGTTGCGACCATCCACCTCGCAATGGAACAGGTCGGGGTACTGGGTGGCGGAGTGGTTGCCCCAGATCGTCATCCTGCGGACGTCGCCCACGGTGGCGCCCACCCGGGCGGCCAGCTGGGCCTTGGCCCGGTTGTGGTCTAGGCGAGTCATGGCCGTGAACCGCTCGCGGGGCACCCCCGCGGCGTTGTTCATGGCGATCAGGCAGTTGGTGTTGGCGGGGTTGCCCACCACCAGCACCCTGAGATCATCAGCGGCGCGGGTGGCCAGAGCCCGGCCCTGAACGGTGAAGATCGCGCCGTTGGCCTCAAGCAGGTCCTTGCGCTCCATACCCTTGGTGCGGGGCCGGGAGCCCACCAGCAGGGCGATCTGGACGCCGTCGAAGGCCTCGTCCGGGTCGTCGCTGAGCACCATCCGGTCCAGCAGCCCGAAGGCGCAGTCGTCGAGTTCCATGGCCACGCCCCGCAGGGCGTCCATGGCCGGCGGTATCTCCAGCATCTGGAGGATCACCGGCACCTCGGGTCCGAGCATCGAGCCCGAGGCGATGCGGAACAGCAGGCTGTAGCCGATCTGCCCGGCCGCTCCGGTGACAGCCACTCTCACGGGGTCATGCATGGCAGGCACCGTAGTCGGTGCTGAGCCGGCGACCCCCAGCGCCCGTTCTGTGAGCAGATATGCCGACTGAGGCAGCTTCGTTGCTCACAGTACGGCGACTAGCCGTCGCTGAAATGATCGGGGCGTCCGGAGCGCTCCCAAGCAGGGTCTCGGTCCTGCTGTTGCCCTAGCCATTTCGACGACACAGCACTAGGTGCTTCTGCTGAGCGTTGTGCGGCGGGTGTTGCCCACCCAGGAACGGTGCAGGCGGGCGTACACGCCGCCCGCAGCGACCAGATCGCGGTGGGTGCCCTGCTCCACGACACGGCCCTCGTCGAACACCAGCACCAGGTCGGCGCGCTCGGCGGTGCTCAAGCGGTGGGCCACCGACACCGTCGTGCGACCGACCGCCAGATGGGCCAAGGCCGCGGCCAGGGCCTCCTCGGTCTCGGGATCCACTGCGGAGGTGGCCTCGTCCAAGATCAGCAGGCCCGGATCGGCGACCTGGGCCCGGGCCAGCGCCACCAGCTGGCGCTCGCCTACCGACAGCCGCCCGCCTCGCTGGCCCACCGGAGTCTGCATTCCGGCCGGGAGCCCTTCAACCCAGCCCCGCAGCCCGAGCTCGTCGATGGCCGCGGCCGCGTCGGCTGCGGTGGCGCCGGGCCGGCCGTAGCGGATGTTGTCCTCGATGGCGGCCGCGAACAGGAAGCCGTCCTGGGGAACCATCCTGATGCTCCGGCGGCGAGCCTCGGGGGCTACGGAGCGAAGGTCCACACCGCCGATCAGCACGTCGCCCGCCGAGGGGTCGGCAAGGCGGGCCAGCAGCCGCACGAAGGTGGTCTTCCCGGAACCGGTCTCGCCCACCACAGCCACATTGGCGTCGGGCGGAATGCGCACGTCGATCCCCCGCAGCACCGGCTCGCCAGCGCGGTACGAGAAACCGACGCCCCGCACTTCCACGGGCAGCGGCCCCGCCGGCAGCTCCTGAGCCTCAGCGGGCTCCGGCTCGACCACCTCGACCGGTGTGTCCAGCACTCCGATCACCTTCCACCATGCCGCCAGCGCGGACTGGGTGTTGTCGAACACCTCACCGATCTCCGAGATCGGCCTCATCAAGAGCCGCACAAGGAACACGAACGCCACCAGCCCTCCGGCGCCGATGCCCAATTCCTCGCTCCACGTCACCCCGGCGACGAGGGCCGCAGCCAGCGCCACCGACGACACCAGGTCGACCGCCGGCATCAGGAACGCCCACCACTTGAAGGCGGACATCTGGGCCTCGTACTGGCGGTCCACGGCGCGGTCCAGGCGGGTCCGGACGGCGCCGCGATACCCGTATGCCCGTATCACTGCCGCGGCCGACACCGTCTCGCTGGTGTGGCCCATGGTTTCGGCCACCCGGTCGCGCACCCGGGAGTGGGCCGCGATCTGGCGGCGCTGCACCCAGCGCATGAACGGCAGGAGCAGCAGGTGCAGGACCAGCACCAGCAGCGTCAGCTGCCAGCTGTAGAACAGCATCACTGCAAGCGTCGCCACGATCAGTACCGGGTTGATGGTCCAGGACATGGCGCCCCACTGCATGAAGACGGCCATGGCTTCGATGTCGCTCGTCACCCGGGCCACCAGCACCCCCCGGCGCGTCTCGGTGTGGGTGGCCAGGCTCAGCCGGTGGATGTGCTCGAACGCCCTGACCCTCAGGCCGAGCAGCACCGACTCGGCCATGCGCACCAGCCGGATCAGGGCGAAGCGGCTGGCCGCGGCTACTACCAGCACAGCACCGAGTGCGGCCAGCGACAGGGCCCACACCACATCGGGCCGGTAGCCGTCGGGGCCGATCACGCCGTGGTCGAGGACGAGCTGCACCATGACCGGCACGATCAGCCTGCCGACCGCAGCGAACAGCCCCACCGCGGCGACCACCGGAAGCCCTCGACGCAATTCCGGGCTCATGGCGAAGCCGCGACGCAGCACTCGGAGTGCTTGGACCTCTCCTTGGGCCGAATTGTCCTGCGTCTCGCCGATCCCCGCTCTCGGTGGGTCAGCGCCGCCGGCGGGTTCACTGCCCAGCCGTGCTTGGACCTCGGTCCCAGGTGTGTCGCTCACGGGACTTCGGCCTGCTCGTAGGCCGAGACCAGCGACCGGTAGTCGTCGATGTCCAGCAACTCATCGTGGGTGCCGATGGCAACGATCCTGCCGCCGGCCAGGTACGCAACCCGGTCGGCGAGCCCGATCGTGGAGATCCTGTGCGCTACCACCAGCATCGTGGCATCGAGGTCGCGACGGAGGTTGGCGAGGATCTCACCCTCCACGACGGGGTCGACCGCGCTGGTGGCGTCGTCGAGCATGAGCAGCCGCGGCGAGCGGACGAGGGCGCGGGCCAGCGCCACCCGCTGCCGCTGGCCACCGGAAAGGGTCACACCCCGTTCCCCCACCACGGTGGCGCCACCGTCGGGCAGCGCGTCCACGAAGGTGCCCGCAGCCGCCGAGTCCAGCGCGGCGGTCACGTCGGCCGGTGAGCGTCCCCACTGCAGGCCGACGTTCTCGGCGACCGAATCGGCGAACAGGAACGCTTCCTGGAACACCAGCGCTACCGCGCTGTGGAGCTCCTTGGACGGAACGTCCTGCAGAGCCGCGCCCGAGAGGTGTATCGAGCCGCCGGCCACGGAGTTGAGCCCGGCCACGGTCTCGAGCAGCGTCGACTTGCCGGAGCCGGTTGCGCCCACCAGCGCCACGGTCTCGCCGGGGCTGACGGCCAGCGACAACCCGTCGAGGACGAGCCGCGATCCGTAGCGGACCGCGAGGCCGTCGACCTGCAGACCGAGCGGACCCGGAGGCAGCACCGGGCCGTTGCCCGCAGGCTCGGCTGATGGCTCGAGGGGCCGGTCCAGCACCCGGTCCACTCGCTTCAGCGACACTACCGAGCGGGGCATCTCCTCCAGGAAGAACCCGACGATGAACAGCGGCAGAGCGAGCAGGGAGAACAGGGTCGCGGCCAGCACCAGGTCACCGGGCGTAGCCGCGCCCCGCCCCACCAGCCAGGCTCCAACCAGCAGCAGGACGATGGCGCCCACCGTGGGCAGGGCGTCTATGGAGGGCTCGAAGCCGGCCCGCATCCGACCCACCCGGATACGCTCGTCGCGGAGCCGCGCCGACGCGGCCCTCATGCGCTCCACCTCGATGGGCTCCCGACCGAGAGTCTTCACCACGACCGCTCCGTCGAAGCTCTCGTGGGCGACCTCCGACACCTCGCCGACCCGCCGCTGGACCTCGGCCGAGGGCGTCTCGACCATGCGCGTGTAGACCCTGCTGATCACCGCCAGCGCCGGGAACACGATCGCCGCTATCAGCGCCAGCAGCGGATGGGCGGCGAACAGGGCGACCATCGTGACCGCCACGAGGACCACCACGCTGACCGCGAATGCCAGCGGCTTGAGCACCATCGTGGCCGTGTTGACGTCGGAGTCGGCATGGGCGAGCAACTCGCCCGGGTCGCGCTCGCGGTGGAAGTCCATGGGCAGATCGATGTAGCGGTGAAGGAGGGCTCGCCGCCAGTCACGCTGGGTTCGCAACTCGGCCATGGCCAGGAACCACCGGCGCATCAGCACCGAGATCCCGCTGGCCACCGATACCCCTATCACCATCGCGGCGGCCACGGCCGGTCCGGTCCGCTCGGACTCCGGCGCGATGATCACGTTGTCGGTGATCCAGCCCAGCAGCCAGGCGGTCCCCACGGTGGCGGCCACGAACCCGAGCGCGCCGAGCAGGGCCACGAGATGCGGCAGAGGATGGGCCCGCACCGACCGCATGATCAGCCGGTAGCCGCGGCGGGCCATGCTGTCGCGGGAGCCCGTCACCGCGCTCTCCTCAACACCCGAATTGGCAGCCACGAGCGCCCAAAAGGGCACCCAGCGCTGCCAATTCCCGACAAGTCTGTCAAAGGCGGTCGATGATGGCCGCCGCGAACTCCGAGCACTTCACCTCGGTGGCGCCCTCGGTGAGCCGGGCGAAGTCGTAGGTGACGATCCCGTCGCTGATGGTGGCCTCAACTGCGGCGATGATGTCGTCGGCGGCCTCCTGCCAGCCGAGGTGCTCGAACATGAGCGTGCCGGAGAGAAGCACCGACGAGGGGTTGACCTTGTCCTGGCCGGCGTAGCGGGGGGCGGTGCCGTGGGTGGCCTCGAAGACGCCGTGGCCGGTGACGTAGTTGATGTTGGCGCCGGGCGCGATGCCGATGCCTCCCACCTGGGCCGCCAGCGCGTCGGAGATGTAGTCGCCGTTGAGGTTCATGGTGGCTATCACGTCGAACTCGGCCGGGCGGGTCAGCACCTGCTGAAGGGCGATGTCGGCGATGGTGTCCTGTACCAGAATCTTGTCGCCGGCGTCGCCGCCGCAGTCCTCCCAGGCCACGGCCACGTCCGCGAACTCCTCGCGTACCAGCTCGTAGCCCCAGCCCCGGAAGGCGCCCTCGGTGAACTTCATGATGTTGCCCTTGTGCACCCAGTGGACCCGCTTGCGGCCGCGGCGCAGCGCGTAGTTGAGGGCGGCCCGCTGCAGCCGCTGCGACCCGAACTTCGACACCGGCTTGATCCCCACGCCGGCGTCGGCCCGGATCTCCCAGCCGAAGGCGTCGTGCAGCAGCTCGATGAGCCGGACGGCGTCGGGCGAGCCCGACGGCACCTCCAGGCCGGCGTAGATGTCCTCAGTGTTCTCCCGGAAGATCACCATGTCGACCAGATGAGGCTCCCGCACCGGCGAGGGCACGCCCTTGAACCACCTCACGGGGCGCAGGCACACGTAGAGGTCCATGATCTGGCGGATGGCCACGTTGAGGCTCCGGAAGCCGCCGCCCACCGGTGTGGTCAGCGGGCCCTTGATGCCGATGAGGTGCTCGTCGAAGGCACCGATGGTGTCGGCTGGCAGCCAGTCGCCGGTCTCGTTGTAGGCCTTCTCGCCGGCCAGCACCTCGAGCCAGGCGATGCGGCGGCCGTGCTTGGCCGCGGCCGCGTCGAGCACGGAACGGGCGGCAGGCCAGATGTCGATGCCGATCCCGTCGCCCTCCACGAACGGGATGATCGGCTCGTCGGGCACGCGGAGGGCGCCGTCGGCGCCCAAAGTGATCTTCTCAGCCATGTATACCGAGGCTACCGGGCGACCCGTTCACCCCACTAGCGCCTGGGCCTCGTCGAAGACCTCTTGGAGCCGCTCGCGCACCATCTCGGAGAAGCGGCTCATCTGCGGGCGGCTCATGCGGCCCTCGGGTGGACGGATCGGGGGGCCTGCCACCATGGCCACCCGCACCGGCCGGGGCAGGCGGGTGCCGGTGCTCATCGCGGCCTCAGTGCCGGCAATACCGACCGGCACGATGGCCGCCCCGGTCCGCGACGCGAGGTAGCTCATGCCGTCGAACACCTCCCCGACCTGGGTCCCCGTCTGGCGGGTGCCCTCGGGGAACACCACCATCTGCTCACCCGCCTCCAGCATCTTGACCGCCTCCCGCATCGCCTCGCGGTCGGCCACGCCCCGGCGCACGGGGAACGCTCCCAGCGCGGCCAGGAAGGCTCCGAAGCACCGGTTGGAGAACAGGGACTCCTTGGACAGCGCCCGCAGGCGGCGGCGGGTCATGCCGGACAGCAGCGGCGTGTCGAGGTTGGACCGGTGCACCGGGGCCACGATCACCGGTCCGGAGATGTCGAGGTGCTCCCAGCCGCGGCGCCGAACCCGGAAATAGGGGTACAGCACCGTCATGATCGTGCGGCGCACGGACCGGTAGACCCACATGGAACTGCGCTTGGCTGCGATGCGCTGGGCCCTCTGCTGCAGGTCCTCCACCGGACTCCTCTTCGGCTGGGGGGATGTCGTGCCGGTTGTCTACCACTCCCGCGCCGGTGCAGCCGCCGAGGGCGAACGCAAACAGGTGGAGGGCATTCGCGTCGCGAGGGGGTGTCTCCCGCTCTTGTTCGCTGCGCTCACGGGCCGCCCGGGCCACGGCCTCGCCCGTATGAGGCGGAATCGCCCGCCTATTCACTCGGCCTCTGAGGAAGAATGATGCAACGGCTCACAGCGGGAGGCAGGCCATGGGGCAACTGGACGGCAGGACTGCGATAGTCACCGGCGCGGGCGAGGGCATCGGGCGGTCGGTGGCCCGAGCCTTCGTGGCCGAGGGGGCCAACGTGCTCGTGGCCGAGATCGACGGGGACCTCGGCGAGCAGGCCGCTGCCGAGTTCGGCGACGCCTGCGAGTTCCTGCCGACCGATGTGGGCGACCGGGCCGCGGTCGAGGCCATGGTCGCCCATGCGTCCCAGCACTGGGGATCGGTGGACGTCTTAGTCAACAACGCCTGGGGCGGCGGCGAGGTGAGCCGGATGGAGCACAAGTCCGCCGCCGGGATGGCCCGGGCCCTGGCGGTAGGGTTCTACGGCCCGTTCTGGGCCATGGCCGCGGCGCTGCCGATCATGAAGGCCAACGGCTGGGGCCGGGTCATCAACATGTGCTCGCTCAACGGGGTCAACGCCCACATGGGCACGGTCGAGTACAACTCGGCCAAGGAGGCGCTGCGGGCCGCCACCCGCACCGCGGCCCGGGAATGGGCCGGATGGGGCATCACCGCCAACATCGTGTGCCCCGCGGCCAAGTCGGCCAGCTTCAACCGGGTACTGGGTGAGCATCCCGAGTTGCTGGCCGCGGCCGACGCCTCCAACCCGATGGGCCGCATCGGCGACCCCGACCTCGACATTGCCCCGGTAGCGGTGTTCCTGGCGTCAGACGCCAGCCGGTACATGACCGGCAACACACTGTTCGTCGACGGTGGCGGCCACATCAACGGTGCGGCTTGGAAGCCCGACCTCGGCGATTGAGCCCGCGACCGGGACGGGCGCCCGGCCATCGGAGTGGAGGCTGATACCTTCGCCCCATGCCCTCATCCGATGACTTCGTACTGATCGATCATCCCCGGCCGGAGATCGCGCTGGTCACCCTCAACCGACCAGAGCGCATGAACGCCATGGCCTTCGACGTGATGGTGCCCTTTGCCGACGCTCTGCGAGACGTCAACAACGACAACGATGTGCGGGCCGTGGTGATCACCGGCGCCGGCCACGGCTTCTGCTCCGGTGCCGACATGGTGAGCGCGGGCCGGGTTCCCTACATCGAAGGCCTAACCCGTTCAACCATCGCCCACCGGGCCGCCGACCGGCTCCACGAGGTGATCGAGCTGATCGGAGACCTGCACCAGCCCGTGATCGCGGCCATCAACGGCGCGGCCATCGGCGGGGGCCTGTGCCTGGCCCTGGCCTGCGACATCCGGATCGCGTCCACCGAGGCCTACTTCCGGGCGGCCGGCATCAACAACGGCTTGACTGCGTCCGAGTTGGGCCTGAGCTTCACGCTGCCGAGAGCGATCGGCTCGTCGAGAGCCTTCGACATCATGCTGACCGGCCGGGACGTAGACGCCGACGAGGCGGCCCGCATAGGCCTCGTCAGCGAGACGGTCGAGCCCGACGACCTGCTGGAGCGCTGCTACGAGATCGGCAACCGCATCGCCGCCTTCAGCCGGCCCGGCACCGAGCTCACCAAGCGGATGCTGTGGGCCGGCCTCGAGGCGTCCAGTTACGCGGCCCACATGCGCTCGGAGATGAACGCCCAGCTGCTGGTGCGCATGACCACCCACAACTTCGAAGAAGCCGTCCTGGCCCGCTCCGAGAAGCGCCCACCCGTCTTCGAAGACTGAGCGACCTAGTAGCCCGATCCGGGCTATCTTGCGAAACACGAGAATCAACAGGGAGACTCACTCCGATGGGAACGTACATGATTCGCGAGCAGGGCAAGAACGGATCCGTCGAGATTCTGGATGATCGCATTATCCGGAAGCGCAAGAAGGCATTGGGCAAGACTGACGTGCAGACCATCCCCTTGCGATCAGTTTCGGGTGTTCACCATGATCGCAAGACACTCGGCATCGACGAAGTGCGTCTTGACGTTGGACCGGTGTCGTACGAATGGAAAGTGAAGCAAGCAGAATCAATGGTTGCTGAACTGCACGAAAAACTGTTCGACACCTGACAGACCTCATTTGAAGCCACAAACGCCGGGACCACCCGTACCAGGAACTGACGTTCCTTCCTAGTGGTCCGTCGCTGAAATGATCGGGGTGTCCGGAGCGCTCCCAAGCAGGGTCGCGGTTCTGCTGCGCTGCCCTAGCCATTTCGACGACACAGCACTAGTGTCCTGAGTCGCAAGTTCAAGCGGCTTGTTCAGACCTCCGTGAAATCTCGGGTTGGTTCTGTGCGCTCAGTCCACACAAACCTCCCAAGAAAACTGGCGGCGACATCTGCAATGGATTCCTGACTCAGGACACTAGCAGTCCACGGCCGTTCGGAGCGCAGCGCATGCCTGGGCGAGGAGCGCAGGCCTAAGCGTGCAGATGTAGTCAACGAGGTGGGCTTTCGGCACGACTCTGAGGTTGTCGAAGCTTGCGGCGCAGTCCGCGGGCATGCCGTCGTCGGGACCCAGCGGCAGTTCGGTGGGAATGCCTCTGACGGTCCGCGTGACGGGAGCAGCCAGAACGCTGTTCAGCACGGGAATGGCGGCGGGTCGACTCATGACCAGGAAGGGCCGGCGGCCGATGTGCTCGATCTCGCCCCACCACACCTCCCCGCGCCGGGGGGAGTTCACCACGGCTCGTCGAGGATCGCCTCGCTCAGCGAGGCAAGTGCGGGGTGAGCCTCGGCCTCGGCGATGCCGAGGGCGTTGTGCAGGCGCTCCAGCGCCGCAACCACGTCGATGCCCTCCTCCCAGAAGTCGCTGACACCAGCAGCGACCAGCGTGTCACGCCGGTCGGCGAGCGTTCCGGAGTCGCAGGCGAGCGCCACGAAGGACGCTCCGGCCTCGGTCAGGGCGCTGGCGGTGGCCGCGCCCCGGAGGCGATACATGTCGTCAGTGCCGGTGATCACCGCCGCGGCCAAGCCCGACGACGCGAAGTCCGCCGCAGCCGCTATGGGCGACTCCACACCGGATCCACTCCGAGGCTCGATGCCGCCCGCAGCCAGCAGGTTCTGCGCCCAGCCAGTGCGAGCCGAGTGGTCCGAGGTCGCCCCGAGGGCCGCCACCCATACCGCGGGCCGATCACCGGCAACAGCATGATGGCGGTCGGCGGCGTCACGCAGGTCCTCGAATGGCTCGGCCAGGCGCCTGACCGGCAGGCTCGCGCCGTCCTCTGCCTCATCCGGATCGGCGCGGGATGCCGGAGATGACTCGTCGAGAAGGGGAAACTCGCTCACTCCGGTCAGACGTTCACTCCGGGTCCTCAGCGCTCCCAGGCGGGACCGCCAGCTCTCCTCCGTCGCGGCGGCCAGCGCTCCGCTATCGATAACGGCTTCTATTTCGCCGGATGCCTCGACGTCCTGCAAGACCTGCCAGCCCGCCGACGCCAACTGCTCGGTCAGCGACTCCACGTAGAACGATCCGCCCGCAGCGTCGACGGCCCTCCCGAGGTGCGACTCATCCAGCAGCAGTAGTTGCGTGTTGCGGGCCAGCCGGCGGCCCAGGGCGCCGTCGGCATCTACCGCACCCGACGCATGGTCGAAGGGCAGAACGGTCACCGCGTCGGCACCGCCCACACCCGCGGCCAGCGCGGCGGACGCACCCCTCAACAGGTTGACCCAGGGATCGCGGCGGCTGTACATGTGTGTCGCGGTCACCGCATGCTGGTACTGGCGGGCCGCCTCCTGCGAGCCGCCACTGGCTGTCACCACCCGCGCCCACATCACCCTGGCCGCCCGCAGCGCGGCGATGGTGACGAACTGGTCGGCGGTGGCGGCCATCCGGAACCCGATCAACCCGGCCGCCACGTCCATCGGGACGCCCGCCTCGATCAGCGCCCGCAGACAGGCGACTCCCGCCGCAGTCGCCCAGCCCAGCGCCTGCGCCTCGGTCGCGCCCGCTTCCGCGTAGCGCACCGCGTCCACAGTGAAGACGCTGACCCCGGAACCGAGCTGGGAAGGGCTCGAGCCCCTCGACCTCGAACCCTGCGAGCCCCGACCCTCCGGGCCCGCGACCAGGGAGGCTGTCCAAGCCGCGGCCGATGCGCAGTCCATGCGACGGCCCGAGCGGGCCCACTCCCCCAGCGGATCGACACCGAGCGAGCTTCCGGGCGCGAGATCGGCACCCCGGCGGGCCGCCAGCGCGAGGAGGGCCTCGGCCGCCTCCAGCTCCGCGTGGGGCGCGAGGGCCACGGGCGTCGCCGCAATGTCGACACCGCCGAGCAGGGCGCCGAGTCCGTCGGCGTCAATGCCGGCGGGGACTTCGAGTTCCACCGACGTGACCCCGCTGACCAGATCCTCTTCGATCCCGCGCCTCAACTCGACCCAGTCGTCGCCGCCCGCGCCGTGATGCTGGCGGACGTCCCAACCGGCCTCCATCCGCCGCGGGTCCGCTGCCGCCAGCGCTGCCGGCCTGTCCAGGCCGTCGGTGTAGAGCGGCCGGATCTCGATGCCGTCGCGGGTCTGGCTGGACAGCTCGGCCAAGTCCCGGCCTCGCAGCGTCTGCTCGACCAGGGCCATCCAGTCGTCGGCACCGGCGGGCGGGCCGCCGCCGGGCGTCATCACATCGTGAAGCGGAGGCTTCGGGCCGCGTGCTCGCCCCAGTGGGCGTCGCCGCTCCAGGAGATCGAGCCGTCGTCGATCTTGGACTGGGGGTCGATGCGCCCGCAGGCGAGCATGATGAACGTGGTCGAGTCGGCGGTGAGCACCACGTCGGGCGAATCCAGCGAGCCAGGATCCACCGCCTTGGCCCGGCCGTCCACCACCACCGCCACCTGGCGCTCGACCGGACCGGTGATGTCGGCCCTGAGGCTCATGCCGTCAGGCAGGCCGACCTTCTTGCCGATGATGTAGCCCATCGAGCCCTCAACCTGGTTCATGGTGGTCTCCGCGGCCGGGCCGCTGTCGTCTGTCGCCCGCCCCAGCGGGATCGTGCAGTCGCGCACATGGACCCACATGTCGAAGATGCGGATGGCGAGAAAGCCCCCGTAGCTCTGCACCCCCACCGGGGTCCACGACGGCTGTTCGATGTCGTCGTCGCTCAGCGCAGCCAGGTCGGACCGGCGAGCGTCGAAGATCTCCCCCACCCTGGCGCCGAACTCATCCGACGACATTCCTGCGGACGCCCCGGTGAGGGCCGCCATCTTCTCGAACGGCGGCATGTTGTCGGTGCTGATCTCCCATCCGGAGATCACGTCCTCCACGCCCACGGCATGGCCCAATGCCTGGCGCACGGTCCAATCCGGGCAAAGCGACTGCACGGTCCACTCTTCGTCGGATAGCTCGGCGCACAAGTTCGAAATCTCGGCGAAACAGGCCTCAGTGGTGTCGATAAGGGACTGCCGGGAGTAAGCGATCATGAGGGGACTATACGCCGCAGCGAGGAGGAAACTCGGCGATCAGCCGCGACACTCCGTAGCGCCGTTGAGGGGACCCACTGGTGAATCCAGGTGACCTGTGCCCCTGTTCTCGGACTCGGGCTTGTGGGAGTCAGGCGGCGCGGCCGGCAGCCCGCGCTCAACGACGACGCTCAGCGCCCTAATCAGTCACGATCCGTCCGTTACGTTCGATGACGGCGACGGGCGGGATGTTGCTGTCGCGCATGTACAGGCACAGTGCAAGCGGGAATGTCGAGTTGAACTGGTTCTTGCCCCAAAGGTCGGCACCATGGCGGTTCGAGTTGCTTGGCGTGATGCCGTAGAGGGAAACGCTACTGCTCGATGGCATAACGAATCGCTGTGGCTACCCGGGACGCTAGTATTACGGGCACGGCGTTGCCAACTTGCAACTCAGTGTCGGCGTTCCGATCACCGCCGACCCACATCCACTCTCGCGGGAATGTTTGCACCCTTGCCCTTTCTCGTGTTGTCAGCGGACGGACCTGAGCAGGCGGGGCGCTGTCAAGGCGGTTGCCGGCATGATTCGGAGGAACCGGCCGGTTCACTCCGCGCACCGTCGGAGACGGCTCGTGCACTGTGAACACTGAACGTCGGGAGTAATTGCGAGGATGGCGGTAGTAGTACTCGATGTCGATCTCGTCGCCCATGTACTGCTTCACTGTCAGGCGTTGGGTGGACTTCGCGCGCTCAAGGCTCTGCTCGAAACGCACGCTCCGTGCGCCGTTCCCCAAGAAACCGAAGACGAAGAACCTTCGGCGCCGTTGTGGCACCCCATACCAGCTTGCGTCGAGAACCTCCTCAACGAGCGTATATCCGGCAGCTACGACCGTGCGCCGCATCTGCCGGTACGTCGCGCTGAGCCTCACCTGCGGAACGTTCTCCATGAGGAACGCGGGGGTCTGACAGCGTGACACGATTTGGCCGAACGCGATGGTCAGGTTGGCTTGGTCTGCCTCTACCCGCTTGCCTGCGGTCGAGAAGTCCTGACACGGTGGCGCGCCGGCAAGCAGCACGGGATCGATGTCCGAGACTCGCTCTACGGCCGCGGCGGTATCGGTCAAGTCGAGCGGCACAGCGTGGGCAGAGATATTGCGCTTGTAGGTGTCAAGCGCCTGGGGCCAGCAATCGTAGGCCTCCTCTACCTGAATGCCCGCATCGATTAGGCCCGCCGAGAGGCCGCCGCACCCGCAGAACAAATCAACTGCTGTGAAGCTCATGACGTGAGGGTGCCCATGTCACCGGACCAGAGGAACTCCCCCCGCAGAACAAATCAACTGCTGTGAAGCTCATGACGGCTCCCGCGGACGCCATCGGGAACGCTGTGTGATCATGACCGCAACACGCAAGAAACTGCACACGAAACCGGTGTTCTCGGCCGACGACGAGAGGGTGGCCTCCACCCGCGCTGCGCGGTCACTGGTCCTCGAAACATCTTCCCGGCATCACCAGCCGAGAACCTAGCCGCCGTCCCGCGCTCGGTCCGGCATTTGCTCCAAGCCGCCGTCCCGCCCGCGGCCGGCAACCAAGGGCGCTCGATAGCCCGGACGCCCTCATGGACCCGCCGCGGGCGCTCAACCATGCCTGTGCGGCCGCGGACGCCGCGAACATGCCTGCGCGGGGGTCGGGAACCGCTCTCAGGTCCACCTGGCAATTTCATGTGCTCCATCATTCCCAAGGGGTGTGACAGTCAATCTGTGATACTCGGTAGTCGGCTCGTTCCTACTGGGATCAGTCTTCGAGGTCTTGGGCAATCTCCGGCTCGTATCCGCCCTCGAACGAGGAGTTGCCCGCATGCCTATGCTTCAAGACCCTGGGACGCAGGTTCCGACCGGACCGCGACCGCAACGTCCATCGGAGAATCACACCATGACAGCCACTGACGCACCCGCCGACGCCGCCGAGCAGACCCGTATCGCCGACGAGGCCGTCGATGCCTTGCTGACCGAGCACGACCCCGCCGAAGAGAGTCAGGTCGAGTTCCGGGGTCACCAGTACGACGCCGGGCTGGCCTGGGTGCACCATCCGCCGGGCTTCGGTGGGGTCGGCCTGTCCCGCCGGCTTCAGCGAGCGGTTGATCGACGGCTCCGGGACGCGGGGGCCCAGCCCGCCGACCCCTCCACGTTCTTCATGATGCTGATCGGCCCGACCATCCTCACCCACGGCACCGACGAGCAGAAGCGCCGCTACCTGCGGCCCATGTTCACCGGCGAGGAGCGGTGGTGCCAGCTGTTCAGCGAGCCCGGCTCGGGCTCGGACTTCGCCGGCCTGGGCACCCGGGCCGAACGCGACGGCGACGAGTGGGCGGTGAACGGCCAGAAGGTGTGGAACACGCTGGCCCATGTCGCCGATCTCGGAATGCTGGTGGCCCGCTCCAACCCGGAGTTGCCCAAGCACAAGGGGCTGACCTACTTCGCTCTCGACATGCGGGCCCCTGGCGTGGAGGTGCGGCCGTTGCGCCAGATCACCGGCGAGGCCGAGTTCAACGAGGTGTACATGACCGACGTGCGGGTGCCCGACGCGGCCCGGATCGGTGCGGTCGGCGAGGGGTGGCGGGTGGCGCTCACCACGCTGATGAACGAGAGGACCGCCATCGGCGGCGCAGTGGGCGGGGCCACCACCGCCCAGCAGGGGCCGCTGGGCAACCTGATGGAGGCCTACCGCAACATGGACCCGGCGGTGCGCACCAAGGCCCACCGCGACGAGGTGATGCAACTGTGGGTGCAGGGGGAGGCTCTGCGGCTCACCAACGTCCGGGCCTTCCAGAATGCCCGGGCCGGCAATCCGGGGCCGGAGGGGTCGGTGAGCAAGCTGATGCTGGCCGAGTTCAACAAGGAGCTCACATCCAAGGTGATCGACCTGGAGGGCGCCGGCGGGATGGTGGACTACGACTACGGGTTCCGCCGGCCCACCGCGGTCTCGCTCGACGGCAAGTTCGGCGACGCCCACCACGGCTTCCTGCGGGCCCGGGCCAACTCCATCGAGGGCGGCACCAGCGAGATCATGCGCAACATCCTCGGCGAGCAGGTCCTGGGCCTGCCCGGCGAGCCCAGGGTGGACAAGGAGATCCCCTGGCGCGACGTGCCCCGCAACTAGCCACCCGCGAATTGGCGGCACCCGAAGCCAGAAACGGCACTCTCGGCTGCCAATTCCCCGGATAGGAGGTGTGAACGATGGCAATGCCGACCGATGTGGGGATCGTCGACACGATGATCGGCTTTCCCGCCAAGGACTTCGAGCACTACGAGTTCATCCGCAAGCAGCTCAAGGACTCCGAGTCGGCCGAGTTCGACTTCCCGGTGGAGTACATGTTCAAGGGCGTGCCCAAGGAGAAGTACGGCGCCGACGATCCGATCGCACTCACCCTGGGGGAGATGGACGCCTACGGCGTCGAGTGGGGCCTGATCGGCTGCGAGGGCGAGGTCAACCGCAAGGCGCTGGCCGACCACCCCGACCGTTTCGTGGCCACCTGCCAGGCCGACGCCAACGACGTGATGGGCGCGGTGCGGCGCATCCGCCGCTACCACGACGAGCACGGCGTCCGAGCCGTGGGCACGTTCCCGGCCGGGTGCTTCCCGCAGATCCCCATCGACGACGCCAAGTGGTACCCGGTGTACGCCACCTGCTGCGAGCTCGACATACCGATCTTCGTGTGCGCGGGGGTGCCCGGCCCGCGGCTGCCCATGGACTGCCAGCACGTGGCGCGCCTCGACCGGGTGATGTACGACTTCCCGGAATTGACCCTGGTCACCCGCCACGGCTGCGAGCCCTGGGAGGCCCTAGCCGTCAAGCTGATGCTGAAGTGGCCCGGTTTGCACTACTCGACCTCTGCGTTCGCCCCCAAGCACTACCCGAAGGCGATCATCGACTACGCCAACACCAGGGGCGCCGACAAGGTCATGTACGCCGGCTACTTCCCCATGGGCCTGTCGCTTCAGCGCATCATGGGCGAGATGCCTGACGTCGGCTTCCGCGACGGCGTCTGGCCCAAATTCCTGCGCGAGAACGCGGCCCGGGTCCTCAAGATCACCTAGGGACCGGGCTGGGTCGGCGGTGTGAGGCTCGGGCCGTGGTGACGTTCGACGATGTGCGCAAGATCGGGCTCCAGTTGCCCGAGGCAACCGAGTCGACGTGGTACGGCACGCCGGGGCTGAAGGTCCGCAAGAAGGGCTTCTGCCGGTTGTGGGGCGAGCGCGAGCATCGGCGCGACCAGGTGCATGACACCGAGGTGCTGGTGCTGTTCTGTGAGCCGGAGATGAAGCCGGTGCTGCTCGAGAACCATCCCGACGTGCTGTTCACCGTACCCCACTACGACGGCTTCGGGGCGGTGCTGGTGCGGATGTCCGACACCGTCATCGACGATGTCGCCGACTGGCTGGAGGACAGCTACCGGCGGGTCGCCCCGCCCACCCTCGTACGCCGGCTGGACGGCGCCTGATCGCCGGCCGCGAGGCCGGCGGACCGACAGCCGCTAGATGCGGCGGTCCTGGCCCTGCCAGTACTCGTCGCGCAGCAGGCGCTTGTAGAGCTTGCCCGTCTCGTCGCGGGGCAGTTCGGGGCGGAAGTCCACTGTGCGGGGGCACTTGACCGAGGCCAGGCTGGCCCGGCAGTAGTCGATCAGCTCACGCTCCAGGGTGGCCGCGGCCTCGTCGCCGGCGGGCATGTCGATGGGCTGGACCACCGCCTTGGGCACCTCCCCCAGGTCGTCGTCGGGCACGCCTATGACGGCCACGTCCAACACCGCGGGATGCATGGTCAGCAGGTTCTCGGCCTCCTGGGGGTAGACGTTCACCCCGCCGGAGATGATCATGTACGCCTTGCGGTCGGTCAGGTACAGGAAGCCGTCTTCGTCCACCCGTCCCACGTCGCCGATGGTCGACCAGCCGTTGGGGAGCCGGGAATCGCGGGTCTTCTCATCGTCGCCGTGGTACTCGAAGGTGTTGCCCTCGCCGAAGTAGACCACGCCCTCAGTGCCGACGGGCGCCTCGGTGCCGGTGGCCTCGTCCACAATGTGGACCTCGCCGGTGATGGGCGCCCCCACAGTGCCCTCGTGGGCCAGCCACTGCTCGCTGTCGCAGAAGGTGGCCCCGTTGCCCTCGGTGCCCGCGTAGTACTCGCTGATGATCGGGCCCAGCCACTCGATCATCCGGTGCTTGGCCTCCACCGGGCAGGGCGCCGCCGCGTGCAGCACGCTGACCAGCGACGACAGGTCGTAGCGCAGCCGCTGCTCGTCGGGCAGCTTCAGCATCCGCACGAACATGGTCGGCACCACCTGGGTGTGGGTCACCGAGTAGCGCTCGATCGCGGCCAGGAACTGCTCCGCGTCGAAGCGTTCCATGATCACCGCGGTGGAGCCGATCGCATGGTTGGCCATGGTGAAGCGCAGCGGCGCGCCGTGGTACAGCGGCGCAGGCGACAGGTAGACCGACTTGTCGGACATGGCGATCAGCAGCACACACATCATGGCCACCACCGACTCGACCTCCTCGATGGGCACCGCCTCGTAGGCGGACAGCACGCCCTTGGGGCGCCCGGTGGTACCTGAGCTGTAGAGCATGTCGGTGCCGGCCACCCGGCCCTCCAGGGGCTCCGGTGACGCCCCGGCCAGAGCCTGCTCGTAGCTGCCGTACCCGTCGATGACGTCGTCCATCATGAGCCTCAGCTCAACTCCGTCCGTACGGTCGACCAGCTCGGCCGCCTGAACGGCCTTGTACCTCGAGGTGATGAAGACCCGTGCGCCGCTGTTGTCGACGATGTAGGCGGTCTCGTCGGTGGTGAGACGGCTGCTGATGGGCGTGTAGATCAACCCGGCGTAGTGCGCCCCCCACATCAACGGCAGGAAGTTGCGGTGGTTCTCCAGGCACCAGGCCACGTGGTCGCCGGGGGCCAGTCCGGCCTCCCGGAGCAGGCGTGACACCTGGTTGGCTTCCGCGTCGAGCTGGGCGTACGTGATCGTCTCTCCCGACCCGGCCATGATGACGGCCGGCTTGTCGGGACTGGTAGCGGCGTGTGCTCCTGGATACATCGCTTCGACACTACCCGAGCCGGCGCGGTGGAGGGCCCGAGCCGGCGCTCAGACCGTGTAGCCGCCGTCAACGGCGCGCTGGGCCGGCGTTGGCACGGAGTCGCTGACGCAGGCCGGCGCTCAGACCGTGTAGCCGCCGTCAACGGCCAGGTGCTGACCGGTGATGTAGCGGGCTCGGTCCGAGGCCAGGAAGCACACCGCTTCGGCGATGTCGACCGCAGTACCGAAGGTGCGCATGGGGATGTTGGCCCGAGCCGCGTCGAGCGCCCTGTCGTCCAGATCGCCCACGGCCGTCAGGCGCTGGGCCATGCCGTCGGTCAGCATCCCGGGACCCACGCTGTTGGCCCGTACGCCGAAGCGCCCCTCCTCCGCAGCCAGGCCCCGCACCGCGGCCTCGACGGCGGCCTTGGGAACGGTGCTCAGGCCGTCGCGCACCGGGAACCGGCCAGTGCCCGCGGTGGTGACGGCCACGATGCTGCCCTTGGACTCGCGCAGGTGCCCCAGCGCGGCCGACGCGGCTGCGAAGAACCCGGCCGCGTCGGCGTCCAGTTGAGCCCTCATTGCCGCCGACGCCGTTCGGCTCATGTGCATCTGCGGGACGTGCGGGCCGGCCGCGTGCACCATGGTGTGCAGGCCGCCCGCCGTGCCGGCCAACTCCGCAACGGCCGCGGCCACCCCCTCGTCATCGGTGAGGTCGACAGCTGCGAGCCGGCTCCGGCGGCCAAGTCGCTCGATCTCAGCCGCGGTGGCTGCCGCCGCGTCGGCGTTGCTGCAGTACGTGAGAGCCACTTCGCTGCCACGGACGGCCAGCTCCACCGCGATCACCGAGCCGAGGCCGCCGCTGCCCCCTACGACCAGCGCCGCACCGGCCCGGCCCGCGAAGTCCTGGCCCAAGTCGAGTTCGCTCACCGCCTCAGCCTGCCCTTTGCCAACGGCCCGCACAACCGGCAAGACCCGGCCCCGCCGCGAACTGGCAGCACAGAACGCCCAAACGGGAGCCCAGCGCTGCCAATTCCTTCTGGCCGTGGGGCGACGCCATGTCGCCCCGGCGCTGCGAGGCGGTCACCCGGCTTCGCAGGTGCTCGCCGGCAGCAGGCGCGGGACGCGGGCGGGACAGGGCCGGACCGGCATCACGCCTTTCTCGCCGAGCGGCGCCGGCAGCAGATCCTGGAGGTGGCGTACAGAGTTCTCGCCGTGAACGCCGCACACGCCGCTGGGGTCCTCGATCAGCGGCCCGGGCGTACTATGTGTCCATCGACCACGACCACTCCTCCAAGACGCCTACGCCGCCTGCCTGCCCCACTACCGGGCCATGCACGCGCACCGGCTGACCGGGTGAGTGCCGGTATCTGCCGCGGTGACCGGATCTGAGGGGCCCGCGGTCATGCGGGCCGCCGTCCTGCTGGGCACCGGCGGGCCCGAGATGCTGGCCGTGCGCGACGACGTGCCCGTGCCAAGCCCCGGCCCCCGCGACGTTGCTCGAGCCCGCCGCGTCACGGGACCGGAGCCCCGGCTAGCAGGACGGGCGTAGTCAGCGCCGCCGACCTACAGGACGCGACGCATGGCGTCGCGGGCCCGTTCCTCGGCCACCCGTCTGCGGCCGACGATCGGTGTGGTTGGGGCGAATCCTGCCTCGGCTCGCTCCGACTCGCTCTCTCCGCCCCAGAAGCCCAGCTCGCGGTTGCGGCGGGCATAGTCGCGACAGGCGATCAGCACGGCGCACTCCTCGCAGATGGCCCGAGCCCGGGCCTCTCGACGCACACGAGCCTCGGGCCGCTCCGCGAACGGCGCAAAGAACAGGTCGCTGTCACCCACGCAGCGGCCGTGCTCCATCCAGGTCGTGGACCCCACCGACGGTGCGAACGGCTCGTAGGCTTCGAGCATCGGTATACAATTTATCATCGGTATACAATCTACGCAAGGCCGAGGATGAACACATGGTGAACTCTTTGAGCCACTGTGCGGATCCGGCCAGTTCCGCATTGCTTGAGACGATCGAGTACCGCCAAGCAAGCGCTGTGGATGAGGGCAGAGGGCCGCTCCGGCCTCTAGCCGCCGTCGGCGCCCGAGACGATCCCCTGGTCGCGAAGCCTGCCGATGTCGGTGCTCGAGAGGCCCAGCCATTCGGCCAGGACTTCGTCGGTGTGTTCGCCAAGGACCGGAGCCACCGCCTGCCTGCCGCGCCGGCTCAGCCCCGGCCCGGCCGTGGCCCCCAGCGTCAGCGGCGACGTCGGAGCCAGATACTCGCCGATGCCGGGCTGGTCCACCTCGACGAAGAGACCACCGTCCGGCGAGCAGCGCGGGTCGCTCGCCACCAGTTCGGCGAACGTCTGGTAAGGACCCCAGCACACGCCGCAGGCGTCGAGGCGCGCAGCCACGTCGGCGAAGGGCCTGGACCCGCTCCAGGCCTGCATGGCCGCCTTGATCTGGTGGCGCGCCTCGAAGCGGTCACCCTCGTCGCCGAAGTCGAGACCCCGATCCGCCCCGATCGCCGCGATGGCAACGGCGCTGTCTGTGGCCTCCAGCAGCGCGTCCCACTGCCGGCGGCTGATGGCGACCGCGTACAGGCGGCGTCCGTCGGCCGTGGACAGCTCCGCGCCGAACGCCCCGTACAGGTCGTTGCCGAAGCGCGGTCGCTCCGCCCCGTTGACCTGGACCTCGGCCACGTATCCCAGCGCAGCCGTGGCGGCCAGCGCCACGTCACTCAAGGCGAGGGTCATCACTGATCCCTCGCCTGTCAGCAGGCGGCGGCGCTCTGCGGCCAGGATGCCCACCGCCGCGGTCTGCCCGCACAGCAGGTCCCAAGCCGGAAGCACGCTGTTGACGGGGGCGGTGCTGCCGACCGCGCCGGTCACCATCGGGAAGCCCATCGCGGCGTTGACGGTGTAGTCGACTGCGGTGGTGCCGTCGCGGTTGCCGGTGATAGCCACCATCACCAGGTCGGCACGGCGGGCGATCAGGCGGTCAGGCGCCATCCAGCCCCGGGCCGGGAAGTTCGTGAGGAAGGCGCCCGCTGCGCCGATCAACTCGGTCAGCAACTCATGGGCGGCCGGGTTGCCGAGTTCCACGGCCAGCGACTTCTTGCCCTTGTTCAAGCCCGCCCAGTACAGCGAGCGGCCCTGCGCGGTGAGGGGCCAGCGGCTGTGGTCGATGCCGCCGCCGATCCGGTCGAAGCGCACCACCTCGGCACCCAGCTGGGCCAGCGCCATGCCACCGGAGGGCGCGGCCACGAACGCCGACCCCTCGACGACTCGCAGACCCTCCAGCGGCGCTCCCCCGATCACGGCCGCGAACATATCCGGCCGACGGCGAGCATCGCTGGGTCAGGAGCGGGCTGCGATGTCGGCCAGAACCTGGGCCGCGTGGGCGTCCAGGTCCTGGCCCGCGAGGTCGTAGGCCGCCGCGATCTGGCCTTCTGGGTCGACGAGATAGGTGATGCGGCGCGGCAGGCCGTACTCGTAGTAGTCCTCCCCCGGCTCGCGCTCGGCGTGATAACTCCGGCCGATGGACTTGTCGGAGTCGCTGATCAGCGCGAAGGGGAAACTCTCGGTCTCGGCGAAGGCCAGCTGCTCCTCGACTTTGTCGAACGATGCTCCGACCACGACCGCGCCGGCTGCCTCGAACTCCGGGGCTCGGTCACGGAACCCCCTGCCCTCCTTGGTTCAACCGGCGGTGGAGGCCTTCGGGTACCACCACAGCACCACCCAGCTGCCCCGTAGGCCCGAGAGGCGCACCGCGTTGCCGTGCTGGTCGGGTGCCTCGAAGTCGGGAGCCGGCGAATCCACGTCGAGCATGGTCGGCAAGCTACCGGAGCGAGACAGTTGCCGACCGCAGCGGCCGCTTAGTCTGGCTTGCCGATGACGTTCGTGGCCGATCTGCACTCCGACCTAGGCCCGGCCGGGGTTCTCACCTTGGGTGCGGTACGGCAGCGGCACCATGCGAGAGTTCTGCTGATAGCGCTCCCGGTCGCTCGGATGCAGGACGATCTCAACTTCGGCAACGGGGCCTCTCGACCCGATGTGGCCGGTGACTCTGGCCCAGCCGGCTTCGTCAGACGCGATTGGGAGGCACCGCCCACGGAACGCTGATCACGCGATCCTCTTCCAGGATCTCCTTGACCAGGAAGCGCATGCCGATCGTGCTGCGATAGCCGGCATCACACGCTTGGTGCCCATCATCGAAGCAATCGATGAACTCGGGCCGGTAGCGCTTGTCGTTGGGCTGGACGAACAGCGCCCAGCGTCCCTCGTCCGTGGCCAGCAATTCGGTGCGGCGCTTGTTGAAGGCTGTTTCAAGCCGGTCTAGAACGGGGTCGGGCCTCATTGCTGCGCATTATGGCACAGCAAACGGACTTTGTGGTGGAATATTTCAATATTTTTCGTTATATTCAGGAGAGCCAGTTGACGGCTTGGATCTCGGTGTAGGCCTCGATCCCCCACTTGCCCCGGTCGCGGCCGATGCCCGACATCTTGAAGCCGCCGAAGGGGGCGTACATGTGGGGCTGCACCGTGTTGAGGGCCACGTTGCCCGACTCCAGCCGGCTGCCGATCTCGTAGGCGCGCTTGGCGTCGCCCGCGTACACGTAGGAGAACAGCCCGTAGTCGGAGTCGTTGGCCAGGGCCACCGCCTCGTCGTCGTCATCGTGGCCCAGCACCACCACCACCGGCCCGAAGGCCTCCTGTTGCACCACTTCCATGTCGGGTGTGACGTCCGCCAGCAGGGTGGGGGCCACGAAGTAGCCGGGCAGGTCGGGACGCTCCCCACCGCACACCGCGGTCGCGCCGGCGTCGACGCCGCCCGCGATGAACGCCTCCACCCGGTCGCGGTGGGCCTCGGTGATGACCGGGCCGACGATCGTGTCGGGCGCACGGCCGTCGCCCACCTTCATGAAGCCCGCGAAGGTCTTGAGCGTCTCCACCGTCTGGTCGAGGAGGCTGCGATGGCAGATCACCCGGGTCGGGGCGGTGCAGATCTGACCCGAGTGGAGTCCCCAGGTGGTGGCGACGCCCATGCAGGCCGCGTTCACGTCGGCGTCCTCGGTCATCACCAGCGCGCCCTTGCCGCCCAGTTCCATCAGCACCCGCTTCATGGTGGCCGCGCCGTCGGCATAGATCCGGGCGCCGACGGCAGTCGAGCCCGTGAACGACACCATGTTCACGTCGGTGGAGGCCACCAGAGCCGCAGGCGCCTCCGGTCCTGAGCCGGTGACGATGTTGACCACGCCGTCGGCGAGACCCGCCCCGGCGACCGCCTCGCCCAGCAGCAGCACACCCAGCGGGTCCTGGGGAGCGGGCTTGATCACCACAGTGTTGCCGGCGGCCAGCGCCGGCGCGACTTTGCCGGCCACGTTCACCAGCGGCATGTTGTACGGAGTTATGCAGGCCACCACCCCCACCGGGTGGCGCTTCACCGTGGCTGCGATCAACCCGGCCGAGCCCAAAGCCCCCGCCTCGGCCGGCATCGGGGCCACGTCCTCGTCGATGTCGATCGGTCTCGCGTAGTAGCGGAACCGTTCGATCATGGGCCCGCCCACTTGCAGGCCTTTGGCTATGGAGGTGACCGAGCCGGTCTCGGCCTGCACCAACTGGAGCCACGACGGGGCCATCCGCTCGATCACATCGGCAAGGCGGGCCAGGCGGTTGCCGCGCTCTTCGGGGCTGAGTGCCCGCCACCGGGGCAGAGCCTCGCGGGCCGCCCGGGCCGCGTCGTTGGCCTGGGCCGCGGTTGCCTCGGGAGCGTGACCCACCACGGTGCCGTCGTTGGGGTCGATGACCGGATAGGTCCCCGCGCCTGGATCGACCCACTCCCCTCCGATCAGGAGCTTCCAGGCTCGATCTGTGTCGATAGCCGTGTCGTCGTCGTGAGGCACCGGTCGAGCCTACTGCCGCCGAGGCACCGCTCCCGAACGTCGGTGTTGCCGCACCAAATGCCGGCTTCGTCGCTCCTCTCGCCGGCGTGTTCCGCAAGAGCAACCGGTTAGGGGCCGGCGTCCCCGTTGCCCGCGCAAGTATGTGCCTCCAATTATAGTTGGCTGGCTTGTGAGACTTACCGCGTGGACCGACACCGGCCGGGATGCCGGAAGCACCAGCCGTGCGATTGCCGGAGACGTGTTCGGCGGGTTGATATCAGCGGTGGTGATGCTGCCGCTGGCGATGGCCTACGGGGTGGCTGCGGGTCTGGGGCCGATCGCCGGCCTGTACGGAGCCGTTGCGCTGGGCCTGCTGGCCGCCGTGGCCGGAGGCACGCCCACCATGATCTCGGGCCCCACCGCCCCAATGGCGGTGACGGTCACGGTCGTGGTTGCCCATCACGCCAACACCATCGAGGAGGTGTTCACGATCATCATGCTGGCGGGCCTTATGCAGATCGCGCTGGGGGCTCTCAAGGTCGGTCGTTACGTGTCGTACACCCCGTACTCGGTGATCTCCGGGTTCATGACCGGAATCGGCGTCATCGTCATCTTCCTCCAGACACGCCCCTTCGCAGGACTGCCGGTCCTCACGGAGGGGGGAGCGCTCAATACGCTCCTCAAGTGGCCCGAGTCACTGGCGAGCATCAACCTCCGAGCATTGGCCGTCGCCACGATCACGCTGGCGGTGGCAGCAGCCTGGCCAAGGCAACTTCGAGTGTTCGTGCCCTCGGTCCTGATCGCAGTGATCGTCGGCACCCTGGTGGGCACCTTGTGGCTGGACGATGTCCCTCTCATAGGAGAGATACCCGAGAGTCTGCCCACGCTGCAATATCCGGAACTGTCCTTCGACTTCCTGGTCCGTGCCGCGCAGCCGGCCGCGACCATTGCCTTGGTCGGGTCGATTGACACCCTCCTGACCGCGGTCGTCGCCCGATCGATGACCGGCCAGCCGAACAACCCGGACCGCGATCTGTTGGGCCAAGGGATCGGAACGTTGTCCACCGGCATCGTGGGCGGGCTGCCCGGCGGGGCCACGGTGTGCACGATCGCCAACATCCGGGCCGGGGCACGGTCAAAAATCTCGGGAGTGCTCTGCGCTCTGATCCTGCTGGCGCTGGTCCTCGGGATCGGGGACTACGCGGAATCTCTCCCCCATGCGGTACTGGCCGGCATCTTGATGAAGGTCGGGTGGGACTTCATCGACTGGCGATTCGTAACCCGGATCCGCACCGTCCAGCGGGAGCATCTGGCTGTCATGCTGCTCACTCTGGTGCTCACAGTATTCCTCGACCTGATCACTGCCCTGGCGCTCGGCCTGATCTTTACCGCGCTGTCGAACGCGCGGCAGTTCGAGCGCCTGCAACTGGACAGCGTCGTCTCGACCCCTCTGCTCGACCATTCCTTCCTCGAGGCCGGGAGTGCAGAGAGGGCCGACCACGATCACTTCAAGGCCCGCGTGGGCATGGTGGCGCTCAGGGGCCACTTCACTGTGGCATCCTCCCAGAAGCTGATGGACATCATCGGTGCGGACATTCATGGACACGAGGTCGTCATCCTCGACTTCTCCGACACAGACCATGTGGACGACAGCGCCGCTCTCGTTGTGGAGCACATGGTGGACACCGCGGCTGCCCAGAACACCCACACCGTGGTGATGGGCATCGATGGTCAGCCCGAGAGATGCCTCTTGGGCCTCGGAGCGCTGCGGCTCGTCCCCGCCGATCAGTTCGTCGAGAGCTTGGACCAGGCTCGTGAGACAGCCGCACGGCTGCTGGGCGTGCCGCGCGACCGGCCGGCCGGATAACCGACCGCAGCCAACTCGACGGTGGAGCAGTTCAGGTTCTGCAAGTCGCTCTATTGCCATCTAGCGTTGTCGCGGCCGCACGGCCGTCGGCGCCATCGCTGCCGGTACCGATCAGACCGCACGCCAAGCCGATCACACCCCGCACCAAGGAGCCAAGAATGCCTGAAGCCGTAATCGTTGCCACCGCCCGAACCCCCATCGGCCGGGCCGTCAAGGGATCGCTCACCGAGGTCCGGCCCGACGACATGTCGGCCTTCATCATCGGCGACGTGCTGTCGAAGGTCCCGGGCCTCGATACCGCCGACGTCGAGGACGTGATCTGGGGCATCGGCCAGCCCGGCGGCGAGGGGGGCTACAACATCGCCCGGGTCGCCTCGATCCTGGCCGGGGTGAACGCCCCCGGCGTGACCGTCAACCGCTACTGCTCGTCGTCGCTTCAGACCATCCGCATGGCCGCCCACGCCATCAAGGCCGGCGAGGGCGACTGCTTCGTGGCCGGGGGCGTGGAGACGGTGTCGCGCTACGAGTACGGCGCCGCCGACAGCGGACCCCACAACGACGACTTCGCCGAGGCTCAGGGGCGCACTGCCGAGCGCACCACCGGAGGCGCTGCGTCGTGGGCTCCCCCGCAGGGGCTGCCCGACATCTACATCGCCATGGGCCAGACCGCCGAGAACGTGGCCCAACTCAAGGGAGTGTCCCGCCAGGCCCAGGACGAGTGGGGCGTGCTGTCCCAGAACCGGGCCGAGGCTGCTCGCAGCCGGGGCTTCTTCGAGCGCGAGATAACCCCGTTCCCGCTGGACGGCAGCATCGAGGTGCGCCAGGACGACGGCATCCGCGAAGGCACCACCATCGAGGGCGTCTCCCAGCTCAGGCCGGTGTTCCGCCCCGACGGCACCGTCACCGCCGGCAACTGCTGCCCGCTGAACGACGGCGCGGCCGCAGTGGTGGTGATGTCGGACGCCAAGGCGGCCGCGGTGGGGGCGAAGCCGCTGGCCCGCATCGTGGCCACCGGCGTCTCGGCGCTCAACCCGGAGATCATGGGCCTCGGACCGGTCGACGCCTGCCGCCAGGCCCTGGGCCGGGCCGGCATGACCATGGACGACATCGACCACGTCGAGATCAACGAGGCCTTCGCAGCCCAGGTGCTGCCCTCGGCCGACGACCTCGGCATCGACTACGACAAGCTCAATCCCAACGGCGGGTCGATCGCCCTGGGCCATCCCTTCGGCATGACCGGGTCGCGCATCATGTGCACCCTGCTGAACGGCCTCGAGGACGGCGACAACACCATCGGCCTCGAATCCATGTGCGTAGGCGGCGGCCAAGGCATGGCCATGATCGTCGAACGCCTCAACTAGCCGCTTTCTTTCTTCGCGCGCGGCGGTCGCCGCACACCAACCGACCGACCACTGTCCGGCACCGGTGTGCCACGCGAGGGCGCATTCGGCTATTGACGCGACGCGGGAGACGGAGTAGCTAACGTCCAGTGCGGACCATACCGATTTGGCCTTCTTGTACCCATCGCTTTGCCGTCGGCATCGGCGTGTGCGCAGCCCTCTTGTTGCTGACCTCCTCATGCGCGGGTGGCCGGCCGCGGCGAGGCCGCGCCGCACTTCACTGGGGAGCGCCTAGGGGCCCTCGAAGCCAGTGATGTCCCGGCGGACGCAGAGGCTGCTACGGCACCTCCTCCGTCCACTTCAGCGCCACCCGGCGAGCCCGCGATTCCGGACTCGCCGGCCGAAGACCCCGCCGCGACTTCCACTGTCGCGTCCCAGGACGTGGAAGGCCCGCTGTCGCTGCCGGATCCCGATTCAAGCGTTCCCCAACCCGAGGAACCCCAGCCCCAGGAACCCCAGCCCCAGGAACCCCAACCCGAGGAACCGGCTGGAACTGATGAACTGCTCTCAGGCGAAGCACTGCCTGAACCCGTGGGCGAGCAGGCGGAGGTCGGCGAAGTCGGGGAGGGGGCAGCCGCCGGCGATCCGGCGACGTCGCCGGAGACAGCACAGGACGCGGAATCAGGGGCTTCCGAGGCCGAAGCGATCTCGGATCCCGGCGAGGACGGGGACACAGACTGGCAACTGGAGGCGATGCGCAGCGGCAAGGAGTTGCCCGGTGGCGGCGTGCTCCTGTTCGAGCCGGGTGACGGGAGCCCCGGCCGCCGCCTAGTGGCTGTGTACGGCCACCCGTCGACCGCGGGGCTCGGTGTGTTAGGCGAGCAGGGTCCCGAGGACACGGTCAAGCGACTTCAGTCGATAGCCGCGGGCTACGAGGCGGACGGACTAGCGGTCCTGCCCACCTTTGAGATCATCGCTACCGTCGCTTCCGCCTCCGCAGGCGCCGACGGGGACTACTCGAGGGTGACCGACCTCGAAGTCATCAGGCCCTGGATCGAGGTGGCGGCCGCCAACGGCGTGTACGTGGTGTTGGATCTTCAGCCGGGACGGTCGGACTTCCTCTCCAGGCCAAGCTCTACGAGGAGTTCCTGCGCCTTCCCCACGTCGGGCTCGCCCTCGATCCGGAGTGGCGGCTCAAGCCGGACCAGGTCCACTTGAGGCAGATCGGCACCGTGGACGCGGCAGAGATCAACCAAGTTGTGGAATGGCTGGCCGGGATCGTCAGGGAAGAGTCCCTCCCCCAGAAGCTGCTGATCGTTCACCAGTTCCGGTTCTCGATGATCACCAACCGCGAACAGATCAAGACACCCCCGGAGCTGGCCGTGATGATCCACATGGACGGCCAAGGCTCCCTGTCCGCCAAGTACAACACGTGGAACACGCTGACCGGCGAGGCCGATGCCGACCGCTTCCACTGGGGGTGGAAGAACTTCTACGACGAGGACAGCCCGGTGGCCACGCCGGAGCAGGTGCTGGCGCTGTCACCCAACATCGTGTTCGTGTCCTTCCAGTAGGCCATGTCCTGCAGAGCCCGGGAGAACTTGTCGAGGCCTCCGACCTGAGGGCCGCTCGGGCCACGGCCCCGCCCGTATGGACCGGGTTCGCTCGCCTACCCGCGGGGCCTCTACGGGACTCGGGCTATGAACCAGCGGGGCGGTAGGGGCCCGCTACCCGAGGACGCGAGCATTCCGCTCTGGCCGGAGGTGTCCCCGTACAGCTCGGGCCTGGGGAACGTCTGTACCTGGGCGATCACGAAGTCACCGCCCACCGCCAACTGGGCCCAATGCTCGCCCTCGTCCTCGTCGATGCCGAAGGCGCCGGCCAGGGTCTGCCACCCCCAGAGGCTTCCGTCGGCCGACCAGCCCAGCCACTGCTCAAGCGACTCGTACATGCCGTCGGGCACGGTCGCCCCAAAGATGGGACTCAGGTCGTCATCGGTGAAGGTCACGAGGTCCGCGCCTGTCTCGGGATCCTCGAAGACCACCCCGAAGGACTCGTCGTCGATCTCGCGTACACCGTCGGGCACCGTGTCGCTAGCGACATCCTCCGGTCCGAACTCGTAGACCGGGGCGCCCTCGGTGAGATCCCACAGGGTGACGCCCCCCTCGGGCTCGTTGTAGCGCAGCTCGTAGCCGTCCTTGGCGACCCGGCCCTCCGGCATGGGGCCGCCCGTCCCACCGTCAGCGCCCCCATCGGCGACAAGAGCGGTGATCACTGCACCGGCCGGACCAGCACCAGGCCCTCCGACAGGCACGAGCCCTTCGAACGTCGCTACCGTGGCCGGAGTCTGCCCGTCGTCGCCGCGCTCAACACTGAAGCCGTCGGAGCGGTCCGACACCGTGCGCCAGACCGTGGCCCCGGCTACGACGGTGCTACCGGGGTGATCGGCCCACGATGACTGCTGCTCGCTCCAAGTGAGCCCGTCGGCAGACGTGAGCACCAGCAGATCCTGCTCGCCGACGATCATCAGCTCGAACCCGCCCCCGGTGACGAACCCCGTTGCGCCGAAGCCGTCGTACCGTGCCGCGAGCTCGACGGTAGAGCCGTCGCTCGTCAGGATGCTGATCCGGCTGTTCTCCAGGCCGTCCAGCTTGGCCCGCTCTTCGGGAGTGAGGTCCAGTTCGTCGATGCTCACATACAGGTGCTGCTCGTCGCCGGGCAGGCCGGCTGCGGATGGGTCCTCGGGATCGGGGGCGCTCAACAGCGTGAACTCCGCCTTGCCGTCCCTCGTGGTACCCCAGAAGGCGGCAATGTGGCCCTCGGGCAGCAGACCGCGGTCCTCGAGCAGTGCCTGCGCATCGATCGTCTCGTAGCTGATGACCGCCAGCACGATCCTGGTGCCCGACATCAGCGCCTCTATCACCGCCGACTGCTCCACTATCCATGGCGACGACGGCACCGGGTCGGGACCGATGTCGTGGACCAGTTCCGTCCAGGTGGTGCCCTGGTCTTCGGAGAAGAACACGCGGCTCGACCACAGTTCGAAGGGTGCGTAGCCGAAAGGCCCGCAGTCGCTCTGCTGGCCGGTGACGATCCAGCGATCGCCGGAAGTGCTCACAAGATCGGGCCGGACGCCGTCGGGGATGGGCACCTCGGTCCAGTCGATGCCGTTGCTGGTGACGAAGACCTGTCCGGACGCGGGGATGAGCTCGGCCCTGCAGTCCTCAAGGGACCAGGCCCGAGCGAGCACACGGCCGTCGCCCACCGACTGAAGAATCGACAGGCCGGCGATGCCGGGCTCGTACTCGGCCCATTCGAGTATCGGTCCCGTCGACAGCTCCTCGGGTGTCGGTCCGTGCGGCGGGGGGGACTCGTCCATTTGCGGGTCCGCCGAGCCATTCCTGCCGGACCCGGGAGGCTCGTCCACTTCTGGGTCCGCCGAGCCATTCCCGCTGGACCCGAGCGACTCGTCTTTTTCCGGATCCACCGGCCGTTCGCCTCCGACCGACCCGGGAGGCTGATCCCCTTCCGGATCCGCCGTCCGTTCACCGTTGCCGGGGTCGGAAGGGTCCTCGGCAGACACGAGCACTGTCTCCGAGCCGCCCCCACCGAGCGCGTTCCAGGCCACGACACCACCAAGCGCCAGCCCGACTGCTCCAACGACCAGCGCCCAGCGGATTGTCCTCGACCTCATTGGAGCCTCAGTCTTCCTTCGGCTGCGCGTGCCTTCCCTCAATCATGCCGGGTCTGGGCTCCGTTACGTTGGTGCGCCCTGTGTCTCGCGCAACCGGTTTGTCGAGTCTCAGGCGGTGGTGGGATTCTCTGCCCTGAGCGCAGTCGCCACGAGTCGGTCGTCGGTGGAGATGATGGAAGCGTCCAGGCGCTCGGCCAATTCGACGTAGAGAGCGTCGGCGAGGCTCAGCTCATCACGCCGGTCCCATGCCCCGCCAAGCAGTCTGCTAACGGGATGCCGGCTGATGCGTGCATTCTCGACCCTGGGGAGCAACACGGACACGACCGCCGCGGGTAGATGCCCGGCCCGGTTGAGACGCCCGAGTGCTGACAGGACCTCGGCGTCGAAGTGCGCCGGGGCATGGAGCTGGCCGCTCAGCAACCGCACCCGGATCGCGGCCGCCGATTCAGCTCCCACCAGCAGGTCGACCATCGCCGATGCGTCGAGAACCAACTCCTCGCCACTCCGGACTGCCGGCCCGCGGGCAGCCCCCACTTCAGAGTCCAAACTCGTCCTTGGCGGCTCTGACTGCCTCTCTGACCACCGCCGGGTCTATGCCTGCGGCGGGGAGTGATGCCAGGTCATCCAACCATTCATTGACGGCGCGGGCGTCCAGAGCGCGGCGTATCGCGTCCTGCGTCAGGCCCGACACGTTGAGGTCGGCCGCCCGAGCCTGTTCCGCCAGCTCGTCGGGCAGATAGACGTTGACCCGGGCCATGCGCATACTATACACACAGAACGGAGTCGGCGGCGCTCAATCTCTGCTCAGGCCCGGGGGTTGCGAGGCATCGCCTTGCAAGTCAGCGCTGACGAGCGGAGGCCAAGGCGGCGTCCACCGCGGTAGGTATGCCGCTCCACCGCAGCGGGCCGGCGATCGCCTCACTGTCGTTGATCTGACTGAGAGTGACAGACTTGTTTGTTCCAAAACGCTCATCGAGCGTTTCCCGCTTAGCCACCCAGAACCACCAGTTCTCCAGGTTGATGACATCGGAATTGCGCTCGCCCAGGCCATCGGGTCCGTCGGGCAGCGGATACGTCTCATAGCAGCAGAACACGTAGACGTCTGCCACCCTCTGCGGCGGATCAAGGCGCGTCCAAGCGCCCTCGTCCTCGTCCGGGAGAGGGTCGTCCCATCGCCATTGGCTGGGCGCGATACTCCAGCTCACGGCAGACGGCTGGATCTGGGGCCAAGACTGTCCGCGCGCCGACGACTTGACCTCAATCTTGTGACCTGCGTAGTCAAGGTCGTAGCTCGCCCACCCGATCTGGTAGGAGCCAGGCGCTATCGCTCCCAGCGCCTTGCCCACCAACCACTCAGCAAACCTCCCCCGGTTGATGTTGAGCGCCAAGTCCGTGAGCGCCCATCGCCAGAAGTCCATCAACTCATCCGGCGTCACCCGCCCGCTGCCGTCAGGCACACGCGCACGCTACTACACGCCCACGGAACGCCCGTGCGTATGAGGCATAGCGTCTCGTCGCCGGCCTTCCCGGTGGCCGGCAACACCGACCGGGTGGTGCGCACCACCGCCTCCTGGCCCTCCACCAGGCGAGTAGCCTCGGCGTGCTGTGAGCGTGCCACCATGACAGCGGAGTCCGTCACGACCGGCGAGCAACGCCTCTTCCGATCGGTTTCTCGACCGACCCGCCGTTGGGATGCGCCGACCTGGGTACGGGTGGTGTGAGCGACGTGGCGATCAAGAACCATGCCGGGTTTATCTGGTCGGTAGCGGATCTGCTGCGGGGGGTGTACAAGCAGTCCGAGTATGGCCGGGTGATCCTGCCGTTGACGGTGCTGCGCCGCTTGGACTGTGTGCTGGAGCCGACCAAGGCCGAGGTGCTGGAGACCATGGCAGACCTGCCGGAAACGCTGCGCAATCGCGAGCCGCTGCTTCAGCAGGTGGCCGGAGAGACTTTCGTGAACATGTCCAAGCACACGTTCCACACGCTGCTGGGCGATGCCGACAACGTGGCCGGGAACCTGCGCAACTACATCGCGGGCTTCTCGGAGTCGGCCCGCGACATCGTGGACAAGTTCAACTTCGATGTGCAGATCGACCGACTCGACGACCACAACCTGCTGTATCTGGTGGTGTCAAAGTTCGCGGAACTCGACTTGAGTCCGGCCGCGGTGTCGAACCTGGAGATGGGGTATCTGTATGAGGAGCTGATCCGCAAGTTCTCGGAGTTGTCCAATGAGACCGCGGGCGAGCACTTCACGCCCCGCGAGGTGATCCGGCTGATGGTGAATCTGCTGTTCGCCGATGACGACAGGCTGCTGACCCGGCCGGGCGTGGTGAAGACGCTGCTGGACCCGGCGTGCGGCACCGGCGGGATGCTCGCGGGGGCTGAGGACTATCTGCGCGAGCTCAACCCGCAGGCGTGGCTGCGGGTGTTCGGTCAGGAGCTGAATGCCGAGACGTACGCCACCTGTCGTGCCGACATGCTGATCAAGGGCGCCGACGCCGACAACATCCGCTTCGGCAACAGCTTCGACGACGACCAGCACCAGGGGCAGCGCTTCGATTACCTGCTGGCCAACCCTCCGTTCGGTGTGGAGTGGAAGATGGTGGCCGACACGATTCGCGACGAGCACGCCGCCCAGGGTTTCGCGGGCCGTTTCGGGGCCGGGCTGCCCCGCATCAACGACGGCAGCTTCCTGTTCCTGCAGCACATGATCTCGAAGATGAAGCGCCCCGACGAGGGCGGTGCCCGGCTGGCGATCGTGTTCAACGGGTCGCCGCTGTTCACCGGCGCGGCCGGCTCGGGCGAGTCGGAGATCCGCCGATGGATCATCGAGAGCGACATGCTTGAAGCGGTCGTCGCCCTGCCCGACCAGCTCTTCTACAACACCGGCATCTCGACCTACTTCTGGGTGGTCACCAACCGCAAGGCGCCCCACCGCCGTGGCAAGGTGCAGCTCATCGACGCCCGCGAGAGTTTCACCAAGATGCGCAAGGGCCTCGGCCAGAAGCGGAAGGAGATCTCCGCCGAGCAGATTGTCGAACTCACGCGCCTCTACGGAGCGTTCGAGGAGGGGCCCCGGGTCAAGATCTTCCCCAACGAGTCGTTCGGGTTCCTGCGCATAACCGTGGAGCGACCCCTGCGCCTGCGCTGGGAGATCACCGACGACACCCTCGCCGCCGTCGAGTCCGACAAGAAGGTCGCCAAGCTCGATGTGCTGAAGCGCGACGCCCTGCTCGAAACACTCAGGAACAGCAGGAGCAGCAGGTACGCCTCCGAGAAGTCAGCCAAAGCAGCGGTGCAGGAAGCCCTCGCATCAGCGGACCCCGACACCCCCGCCCCCCTCGTCAAGGCCGTGACGGACGCGCTGGCGATACGAGAACCCGAGGCCGCCATCATCGCCGACCGGGCAGGTAACCCCAAACCCGATCCCGACCTGCGCGACAACGAGAACGTCCCACTGCCGGAAACGAGCGTCGCCTACGAACCCGACCCGACCGCCCGACTCGAAACCGTCGAGTACCGCACCGCCATCGACGACTACCTCGAAGCTGAAGTCCGCCCCTACGTCCCGGACGTCTGGCACGATCCCGCCAAGACCAAGATCGGCTACGAGATCCCCCTAACCCGCCACTTCTACACCTACACCCCACCCCGCCCCCTCCACGAAATCGACACCGAGATCAAGACACTTGAGTCGGAGATTCAAGTCCTTCTGTCGGAGGTCACCACGTGAACACTCGAACGGTACCGCTTAGGCATCTTGCCGACGTGCGAGTCAGTAACGTCGACAAGAAGGAGACAGCGGATGAGATTCGGGTACGACTTGTGAATTACACAGATGTCTATTACGGAGACAGGATAGTTCCAGAGCTAGAATTGATGACTACGACCGCATCGAAGAGTCAGGTCAAGGCCTTCAAACTCAAAGCTGGTGACGTCCTCATGACGAAGGACTCTGAATCAGCTAGTGATATCGGAGTTCCAGCTTTCGTTGAACGCACGGCCACTGACATGGTTTGTGGATACCATCTAGCTATTCTCCGACCAAGATCAAGTAGGATTGATGGACGCTTCCTCTATTGGGCAATGAACTCCGATGACATCCGTGGTCAGATGGGATCAGCAGCGACAGGCATCACTCGCTTTGGACTTCGCAGAGATGTCATCAATCAAGTCAAGATCCGATTGCCATCGGATGCGGTGCAGCACGCAATCGCCAACTATCTCGATACTGAGACTACTCGCATCGATGCCCTCATCTCTAAGAAGCGCCGCATTATCGAACTCCTTGAAGAGCGCAAGAGGCTGCTGGCTGAAGACGCGATAGCACTTTTGCGAAATTCTGAGTCCTTGGTGCCGCTCAAGCATCTAGTGTGTGAGAGTGATCTTAGGTATCACTCAGGATCAGAACCTATGATGCTATCCGTGTCTATACATCGCGGTGTAGTTTCAAGAGGTAAACTCACTGATGGGCTGCCTCGACCCGAGGACGTACGCGGATACAAGAAATGTCATCCAGGCGATATTGTAATTAATCGTATGCGCGCGTTTCAAGGTGGCCTTGGAGTCGTCAGCCAAGCGGGGGTCGTCAGTCCTGACTACACAGTGCTCAAGATTGGGGCTCGACTATCGAGCCACTTCCTGCACTATGTGATGCGGTCATCGTGGTTCGTGTCAGAGATGACAAGGCGATTACGCGGCATTGGCGCGACAGACCAGGGGCAGGTTCGAACTCCACGCATCAACTTCTCCGATCTCGGCCTCATTGGCGTACCGGTTCCACCGAGATGGAAACAAGATGATCTCGCCATCCACTTGGCAAACGAGGAAACACGTCTCACGCAGGCAATTGACCTTCTAGCTAAGCAGGTCGTTCTACTGGCAGAGCGACGACAGACGATGATTACAGCGGTGATCACTGGACAAGTGCACGTGGCTGCGGCGAAGGTGACAGTTCCATGAGCAAGGCGGTGTGTGGATACCCTATGAGTCTTGATCAAAAAATTAGGACCAGCCATAGGCACATATGAGCACACCAGTTTCCCGCATAATCGAGGATCGACTCGACATGACGGAGTGGGTGCTGCATTTCGTCCATGCGCGCGATTTCAGAAACGAGCCTGAGGATTGGATGGTGCGCTTTGACGAGTTCGGTTGGCATCCGTATCACGAAGACAAGGACATCAACTATCGGTTCAGTGATTGGGACATCATAGATGAATCTTCAATCCTGGAACCGGACGCCGCACCAATGGGTGTGCTTCACAAGATAGTCACCGATGGACATATCCGTGCCTCTTGGTCCTTCCGCAACAAGAAGCCGACGATCTATGGACCGCGCGCAGCTGTGTGCTTCACTGAGATGCCGCTGTACGCTCTAGTTGACTACGCGAAGCGGCGCCGCAGGACCACTGTAGACAGTTATGCCATTGGTCTGTTGAAGTCCGAGTTGTATCGGGCTGGTGGTAGACCTGTAATATATGGACTGAGCGGACCTCATCTTGAGCGAAACACAACCACTCGCCCTTGGCCGCGAAAACTGAAGAAGAGTTGTGGCATCGCGGAGTCAGAACAATACCGCTATGTCGCGACGTCAATGAGCACTGAACGCCCGATCGATTGGACTCATGAACGAGAGTGGAGATGGGTCGACCATAGCGACGCTTGTTCGTGTCCCGGTATCCCAGTCTGGATCAGTGATGAGCCGTGCGTCTTCTCCAGAGTAATCGTTATGGTCGCAACGAATTCAGAAGCTGAGTGGGTGTTGGACACCCTGAAGGAACTTCATGATGCTGGCGGCAACCAGTTCTTTATTCCATTCGACAAGGGGATACTGAGAAACACCGAAGTCATTTCGTTGGAGCAACTGCGCGAAGATATTCCAGACGGCGAATTGAAGATCATCAGGCTTGAGGATATTCCGAGAATGAGCATCCGAAAGTTCGTCGCTCCTCAGGCTACTACGGAGGATCTAGCTAAGCTCAAGCAGGTTTTGGCCGAAGCACGCGTAGCTGCTGTAGCGGCTGCGGAATGCAAGTGGCGAACAGCGCCCAGAAACGCTCAAGGACACATTGCTGACGCGGCAGGCTTTGCGTACCTGAGCGTATACGACGCACAATCGACCCTCGTAACAGCTTTGCTGGAGTTGGGCGAAGCACGCTCACTTGGCGAAGTAGGCTACTCGATTTCCGACTTCGGCTCCATCAGCCGTCTTGGAGATCAAGCGATGTGCCTACGGGAAGCAGAAGTCTTGGCGGCGAGAGAGGTCTTTGAGAAGCACTATCCTGACAATGGCTTTGGCATGCGCTCATGGATGGACTGAACGATTGCTGGTTGTCGTGATGACGACAGGGAAACGTCGAAACGACGAACAACCTGCTGAACGGTTCACGATTGTGGTCCATGCGCAACTGCCTCAGGCGCCCCGCCGCCGTAGGACGTGGTTGCGTCGAACTGGCGACGCCATGGGCGGGCGCTGCGGTGTGGCTGAGCAGGGATGGCTGTTGTAGTGACCTTCGAGTTGTAATGTGCCGGCGTGTGGTCGGTGTCGTAGTTGCCTACTAGGTTCGAGCCGTGGCACGCAGCGACTTGGTGAAGGCCCTGCTCCGCAATCATCAGCGGGGCGACGATGCCGGGTTCCAGCGTGCCGCCAAGGAGCTCATCGACGACGAGAGACGCAAGCGCCACGATCTGGTGGCCGAGCAACTGGAGGCGATACTCGAGGAGCCGGGGCGGACGCGCAGACCGCTCCAGGTGTCGTCACTGCGCCCGCTGCCCAAGACCCGTGACGACCTGCCCCTGATATCGCTCGAGGAATCAAGGCTGTCGTTCCAAGACTTGGTGCTGGCCGAGTCCGCTGTCGAGGTCTTCGACTCGCTGGTCGATGAGTTCCGTCAGCGATCGGCGTTGCGGGCTCATGGCGTGTCGCCGCGATCGAGCCTGCTGTTGGTGGGGCCTCCGGGCTGCGGCAAGTCGGCTAGCGCTGAGGCGGTGGCGGGTCAGCTGGGGCTTCCCATCGCCAAGGTGCAACTGGCCACCGTCGTCTCGTCGTACCTGGGCGAGACGGCGAGGAACTTGGAACAGATCTTCAGCTTCTTGGACGTGGGTTCCTGGGTTCTGGTCTTCGACGAGTTCGACATGCTGGGCCGCGAGCGCTCAGACCGGGCCGACCATGGCGAGTTGCGCCGGGTCGTGGCCGCGATGCTGCAAGTCGTCGACGACCACCGGAGCGACTCGCTCTTCGTGGCCACGTCGAACCATCCAGCGCTGCTCGATTCGGCGGTCTGGAGACGGTTCGACGAGATCATCGAGATCGAAGCCCCTGACCACTCCGCCCGGTACGAGATCCTGGAACTGAAGCTGAGGTCGGTTCGACACGACTTTGACATCTGCGACGCTGCCACGAAGATGGGGGACTTCAGCGCGGCTGAAGTGGAAGCGGTGGCTCTCGACGCCATCCGGCTCATGGTTCGCCGACTCGACAAGTGCGTGAACCCAGAGCACATCGCGTATGCGATCAGCCGCGGGGAGGCGAGACGCCAGATAATCCAACGCTCCCTGGCCTAGAGCCTGAGCCACCTCCTGGCCTGCCACTACTCCGGCTTCGGCGCGCCATCCCAGCGGGCGAGAGACGGCCGCGATCCCCATCCCGTCGGAGCGATCGCCGTCACGACGACCTCCCAGGCCATGGTCGCCGGATCAGAGAGACGATCGCCGACATCACGATGCGCCATCAGCAGCGGCCACAGGTGCTCGGGGTGGATCCTCGTCTGATACTGGTCTTCGAACTCGGCGCCTCAATCGACGCCAACGAATTCCGCAGAGCAGGCCTGCGTGTTGTCGACTCGTCGGATGGCCTCCTGGTCGTTGCCTTTGCCGATGATCCAGAACTTGCCGACTTCAGGGAACGCCTCGAAGCCCTCGCAGGTGGAGTCCCCGAAGGCAGACAGTCCGAGCCGTATGCACAGTTCTTCGATGCCATCAACCTCGTCAGGCCCCTTTCGCCACAAGATCGAGTGACCCCCGAACTTGCGTCAGCCATTCGCGAGCACGCCGGTGACGTCCTGCGGATAGATGTCGAGTGCTGGCATCCAGGCACAGGCGACCGCGCCCAGGAATGGCTGTCTGAGGCCAGGGCTGGAATCGAAGAAGCAGAGGGCAGGGTTGTAGACACGCTGATCGACGACAGCGCAGGGCTGGTGCTGTTACGTGCCTATGTTCACGCGTCACGCATCATGGACGTGGCTGAGTTGGACGCCATCGCTCGGATGGATGTGCTTCCGCAACCGGCCCTGCCGATGCCAAGGCTCTACAGCCTGCCTGCCGCAGAACTCCCCGAAGTGCAGGCGCCTGACGCTCGTTCGGCCATAGTGGGGCTCGTTGACTCGGGGGTGGCATCTGGACATCCGCTGATCGGCGCAGCCGTGTTGGCCTCGGATGCAATCGGCACCGGCATAGATGAGGATCAGGACCAGCATGGCCACGGGACCATGGTCGCCTCACTGCTGCTGCACGGCAACGTTGAGGACGCAATCGCACCGGGCCAGCCTCTTCGACCGATTTGCCGTGTTGTCTCGGCTCGCGTTCTGGACGCCAACAATGAGTTCCCAATGGATGATCTCTGGGAGAACGATCTCCGAGAGGCCATCGCATGGTGCGCGGGTCAGGGGGCCCGCATCATCAACCTCTCCATCGGCGACGGCCGCTCACCATTCTCACCACCGAGACAAATGAGTGCCGCTTCAGTGGTGGACGCCCTTGCCCGCGAACTCGAACTCGTCGTCGTGGTGGCCGCCGGGAACTCACGGCCAGCCGACTACCTTGACGCGATCAGTGAGGCCTCCATCGACGAGTACCCGAGAATGCTTCTCAACGACGAAGCGACAGGGCTTCTTGACCCAGGAACATCCTTGCTGAGCCTCACCGCAGGCGGTGTGACGGATGCGGCAGCATCGGGAGCCCACAGCAGCCACGAGATTCTGCGACGTCAGCCCATGGGAAAGCCAGGCTGGCCCTCGCCCATCACCCGTAGAGGCCCCGGCCCCGGCCAGGCCGTCAAGCCCGAAGTCAGCGAAATCGCGGGCACCCTAGGAATCGAAGAGGGAGTGCTCGTATCCAACGATGCCGAACTGGGAGTAGTCGGAGCGAGCGCTGAAGCGGGCCGCCTTCTCGGCTGGGATGTGGGAACAAGCTATGCGGTACCGCTAGTCAGTCGAGTGGCGGCAGCAGTGGCCTCCAAGTTCCCCACGTTCTCAGCGGAACTGATCAGGTCGCTGGTGTTGGTGTCCACGGAGCGTCTGCCTTTCGCTGACAACTGGGAGGGCAGCGAAAGTGTGCGGCTAGAAGCGGAGAGAGCACTTGTCGGGTACGGACGCCCATCAATAGCGCGTGCGACCGAATCGACGAGCCACCGAGCGATCCTCGTTGCCGAGGACAGCATTCCCGTCAACGGAGTTCACATCTACGAGATCCCAGTGCCTTCGAGCTTCATGTCCCCGGGCGGCAAACGAGGGTTGGACGTCGCGCTTGCCTACTCGCCGCCCACAAGGGTTCGGCGCCTCGACTACATGGCTAGCGGCATGGAGTATCACCTCGTCAAGGGGCTCCCCTTGGACGAAGTAGCGGAGGTCTTCGCGAGAGTCGACGAGGAGGAGAACGACGACGATGAGGAGGAAGAAGTCTCGTCCATATCTGGACTCGGCTCGAACGTCGTGAAGCTAGTGCCGACCACTCGGACGCGGTCCCGAGGAGCGAACCAACTCGGACGCAGGGTCTTTCATCACAAACTCAATGCGTCGGATGAACCCATGTTCTTGGTCGTCAGAAACATCAACCGGTGGGACGATGACACAGCGCGGCAGCCGTACGCACTTGCTGTGGCCTTGTGGCGCGACAAGGTCCAACCCGAATTGCATGCTCAACTCCAAGCGCTGCTTGAAGCCGAGGTAGAGATTCCGGTGGAGATCGAACTCGAACCTTGAGCCTGCGCGGAAACGTGGGGAGGGGGGTGGTTGAGGGTCCCCGTTGAGGGGTCGAGGCCCTGCTGGGATCGGTGACGTCAGTCCAACCGAGCCAGGAGGGCCTCGATGGCCAGCGATGTTATGTCGGTGCGGCTTCATCTGCGGCGGATTCGTGTGCTGGGGGTGGTCGAGGACACCGCGGCGCGCCTTGTGGTCTGCGTCGAGTCGACGCTGAGGCGGCTGCGCTGCTCGATGTGCGGGTTCATGTGCCGCAGGGTCCATGACCGCCGCGGCAAGAAGGTCCAGGACTTGGAGGTGTCGGGGCGGCCGGTGACGCTGGTGTGGTCGCGGCACAGGATGGTCTGTGACAGCTGCGACAGCCGGTTCCTGGAGGACCACGCGGCCTTCGAGGGCGCGCTGACGGCGAGGCTGGCGCGGGCGCTGGTCTCAGACGCCAAGGTGATGACGCTGCGCGCCGCGGCGCGCCGGCGCGGCGCGCGCTGGCACAAGATCAACGCGCTGGTGCGGGCCTGGGCCGGGATCGTCGCCGAGCGCCGCCGCAGCGAGCGCTGCCGGGTGCTGGTGGTCGATGAGACCTCGATCCGCCGCCGCTGCGTGACCGTGATCGTCAACGCCGACACCAACAAGACCCTCGCGATGGTCCCGCACCGCAGCTCGGCGGCGCTGTCGGCGTTCTTCGCGCAACAAGGCCACAAGTGGTGCAGAGGCGTCAAGGCGGTCGTCACAGACGGCTCACGCGCCTACAAGGCCGCCATCGACGCCCACCTCGGCCACGCCCGCCACGTGCTTGACCGGTTCCACGTCATCCGGTGGTTCTCAGCGGGGCTCACCGCGGTGCGCCGCGACGTCCAGCGCCGCGAGCCCCAAGGCGCAAAGCCCGCATTCGAGCCCGAGGTGTTCGGGGCGCGGTTCGCTCTGCTGCGCCGCGCCGACACCCTCACCTAAGCCGAACAGGCCCGACCCCGGAGCCTGTTCGACGCACACCCCCGCCTCCAAGCCGGCCGGCAGGCCCTCCAGGAGCTCCACGGCCTCTACACCGCAGACGACCACAACGGCGCCCTCGAAACGCTCGGGCAGTTCTGCGACCTCTACGAGACCGGCGAACTGCCCGAGTCCCACGACATCGTCGACGCCATCATCGCCTGGTCCCACGAGATCCTCGCCTGGCACCACAGCCGCCGGGCCTCCAACAGCAGAATCGAGGGCACCAACAACCTGCTGCAAGTCCTGCAGCGCACCGCCCACGGCTTCACCAACCCAACCAACTTCGAAGCCCGAGGCCTACTGATAACGTGACCAGCCCACCGGTGCCAGCAACCCCTCATCCCACAAAATCGCGCAGCGCCAACGGATTTGCCTGATTCTGGAACGTTTTCTGCCCGGAGCGCGAAACCGCAGTTCAGAGGAGATATGAGCGAGAGTCTGTCTCCGCGGGTCGCGGCGCTGCCGAAGTGTCGGCCTGGCAACGGTTTTCGCCTGAACCTGACAAGGGTCTTGGTGCCCGCCCGCCGGCAAGTTCGCCTGCCGTTTGCTGACATGGCCCTCAGCCGGTCGGATCGACTGGCACCCGCCTCGCCGTGGCCAGCTTCCCGGTCATGGGCGAGTCCTCCCTGAAGGACGCGGCGGTCGGGACCGTGGCTGGACGACAGAGCGCCAGGACCGCCGCCACCGGCGACGACAGCCACGTCGTCATCTGAGCGCGGCGCCGCGCGGTGTTCGGGCGGGGCCTTCCCCGTTCCCGCCGGCCGCCTGTTGCCGTATGGGTGTGCCGACCTGAACCACCACGGGAGGCTCCCGCGGGTGGGCGCCGAGGCCGGAGCCGGCCCAAAGCCAGGGGCGACAGCGTTGCGCCTCGGCCCCGAGCATCGCCAACACGTGAAGCCCGGGGGCCGCTGGCTACGGCGGCGCGTTCACGGTGGGGTCGTTCTGGCTGCTGGCGGGCTTCACAGTGCATCTGGAAGGAACCACCACATGACCGAGGACCCGGGCCGGGAAGCCGACCTCCCTCGCTGGCTCGACAAGGCGCTGATCTTGGCAGCCGTGGCGGTGCTGATCGCTGTCGTGTCGGTGACGTCGGTGTGGCTGACCCCGGCCTCCGGCTTCGTGGAGAATCTACCCAGCGCGCTGTGACCCGGAGCTTGGGAAAGGACGGAAGCTTGCTTCCACGCAGGGCGACTGCTCCCCGCAAAGATGCACACGCAGAGTGACAGCCGCCGCGAACGCGACGAGCAGACTCTGCGGCTGAGTGTCCACGGGCAACGGTACAGGCATTGGCCAGTCGGTACGATGCCGCAATGGGTCGCAAGTATCCGTCCTTGAAGGGGCGGCAGCTCAAGCAGATGCTCGCTCGGGCCGGGTACAGCGCCGAGCGAACCCGCGGGTCGCACATGCGGATGGTCGCCGCAGGCAGGCCGTCGTTCACGTTGGCATACCACGACAAGGCAGATGTATCGCCTAGCGCGGTCAAGGCTGTCTTGGAACGGCAGGCGAAGCTCTCCCCCGATGAGATCAAGGCACTATTAGCCGGATGAGAGACCCGAGGGTAAGGTGAGTCATATGGACAGCACCATTGTCATCCGCAGGCACGACCCGAGCGAGGGCCCCGGCACGCTGTGGTGGGCAGAGAGCGAAGCCGGCTTTGTCGGTGGACACGACAATCTCAACGAGCTGACCAGATCGGCGGCAGAGTGGGCCGAGGATGCCGGGATAGAACCTCGCTTCCGGTTGGAGATGGAGGCTGCGTCATCAGACTCCCAGGCTGTGGTAGTCGCTCCCCGCGCTCCCTCGCGGGCAGTGAGCGCGCATGCGTGCGAGCCAGCTTCACCGCCTGAGCCGGGCATGGGCCACACGCAGGAGCGTGGCGCGGCGAGCAGCCAGGCTACAGGCGAGATGGGCCGCGGCGAGCCGGCGACGAGCGCGGCCGTCAGCGGTCTCCGCCCGTACTTGGTGCCCGCATAATGCCCGATGTCGACGCGTTGCCGAATGTGAGGTTCCCTGTTGCCACGCTGTGCGACGCTGCCAACGTGCGCGAGGGCACCATCTCCATCCTGTCCGGCGGGATCACCAGACTGTGGCGATCTCAGTTCCCCTGCCAGATGGGGGTCGATCTCGCCCTGATGTGCGAATACGACCCAGCGATCTTCCAACGGCCCAGCGAGATCAGAGTCCGGATAGAGGATGCAGACGGAGGCATGCTGCACGAAGCGTCCATGGTGCTGCCCGGCCAACCGTTGCCGGACTCAGTTGATCCCGGAGAATCGGTCTCAGTGTCGTTGGTGCTCAGCCTCAGGGAAGCCCCGCTGGAGCGACCGGGCAGGTACCGAATCGTGGTTGACCCCATGGATGAGACGGTGGAGCCGGTTCTGGTGTCGTTCAGAGTCGATCACCCTCCGCTACCGCAGGAGTAGCCGAGCGCGTCATCCGCCGCGACCTCCGAAGGCAACCTGCATCATGGAAGCCGGCGGCGCAGTAACTTCACCCATCTAGGCACTGTCGGTTCGCCCTGCAGGCCACTTCGAGGAGCCAGATAAGGCAACACGCACCCGCCAATGTCCTAGGCGATGGCTAGCCAGCAGACGAGGTGGATGTCGTCCGCAGTGATCTCCGGCAGCGGCTCCGGCGGTGTGTAGGGCTCCAGGCCGAGGTCGCGGATGACCCCCAGGATCAGTTCAGCCTGCTCGGCGGGCTCAGTGCTGGTGTTCATCGCTGTCTGGAAGCTGCGCAGGGTGCGTTCTGGGTATGGGGCATACAGCGTGTCGACGGCCCGGTCGATCTCCTGTTGGGTGAGACGGTCGGGGGCGTGGTCGCGCACGATGTCGGCTGCTCTCATCAGCGCGGCCGGTAGCCGCGGTTCGAGGTTGGCTTTGTCGGCTAGGAGACTGCTGAGTAATCCGGTTGGGGTGCTCGCGATCGTGGGGCGGGTGTGGGACGATGGCGGGTATGCAGGGCACGTTGTCGGTGGATCGGGAGTTGTTGGACGCGGGGGCGGTGTGCGGGCACCTGGTTGCGCCGGGGTCGGTTCATGTGCTGTTGGCCGAGCACCGCAGCAGGCTGTTCCCAGACGAGTTGTTCGAGGACTTGTTCCCGTCGGGGCGGGGCCGCCCTTCGGCGCCCGGCGAGGTCGTGGCGGTCGTGATGGTGCTGCAGGCGCTGGAGGGCCTGTCTGATCGCGAGGCGTGCGCGAGGTTGCAGACCGATGTGGCGTGGAAGGCCGCTGCGGGGCTGGCGCTGACTGATGTGGCGTTCCATCCGACGGTGCTGGTGCTGTGGCGCAACCGGCTGCGGGCCAGCGACAGGCCCGATCGGGTCTTCGACGCGGTGCGCGAGGTGGTCGCGGCGACGGGGGCGATCTCGGGGTCGCAGCGCCGGGTGCTGGACTCCACGGTGCTCGATGACGCGGTGGCGCGCCAGAGCACGGTGAAGATGCTGCGGGTGCAGATGCGAAAGCTGCGCAGGCTGGTGCCGCAGCTCGGCGAGGTGTGGGTGCGCGAGCACAACCTGGATCCGGCGGGCCCCGAGGTGGACTGGGACGACCCCGCTGATGTGGAGCGCCTGGTCAGCGAGCTGGTGGATGATGCGTTGGAGCTGATCGGAGCGGCGGAGGATCTCGATCTCGACGAGGCGCAGGCCGACGCGTTGGGGCTTCTGGCGCTGGTGGCGGGCCAGGACACCGAGCCCGGCGACGCGCCGGGCCGGTGGCGCGTCGCGCGGCGCGTCGCTGCTGGGCGGGTGCTGTCGGTGGTGGACCCCGAGTCCCGCCACTCCCACAAGAGCGCCCACAGCTACCGCGACGGCTACAAGGCCCACGTCTGCGCGGAGCCCGACACCGGGCTGGTCACCGCGGTCGACCTCACCCCGGGCGACACCGCCGACGCGCAGGCCGCCGCGGGGCTGCTCGCCGGCGAGGCGGCGGGCACCGTGGTGCTCGCCGACAGCGCCTACGGCACCGGCGAACTGCGAGCCCACCTCGAAGACAGCGGCATGCAAGCAGTCATCAAGCCCCCGCCGTTGCGCACCGCGGTCGAAGGCGGCTACAGCCTCGACGACTTCGACATCGACACCGCCGCCGGGATCGTCACCTGCCCCGCCGGGGTCACCGTGGCCATAACCCCCAAAGGCCGCGCCCGTTTCGGCAACAGGTGCCGCAGCTGCCCCGTGCGCAGCCGCTGCACCACCGCCGCCAACGGCAGAACCATCAAGCTGCACCCACACCACGACCTCCTCGCCGCAGCCCGAGCCCAGGCCAGAACCCGACGGTTCCACGACGCCTACACCAAACACCGCCCCATGGCCGAGCGCACCATCGCATGGCTCGTCAGAAACAACCGAAGATGCCCCTACACAGGCGCCCGAAAGAACCGCCACTGGCTCACGCTGCGAGCCGCCGCAGTCAACCTCGCGCGCCTCACCAGCCTCGGCCTGCACCACAACGGCACCAACTGGGCCATCGCCTGACCCGCCCAGGCCGGCCCGGCCCCCGCCGGCGCCGACCCCCACCGCCAAAACCCCGACCCCAGCGCCCACCCCAACCCGCCGAGACCCCAACCGGCGCCGCCGGCCGACAACCACAACCACCCGCCCACACCAAACAGCCTGCCTGACCGCCACCACCGGACGACTTGCTCAGCGGTCTCCTAGGTGGTTCCATCGCGCGAGCACGTCGGCGGCTGCTAGGGGCCAGGCGGCAAAGAGGCCCCGGTGGGTGTCTTCGCTGAGCGCTCGTGGGGTGTCGAAGCCGGCGGCGGGGTGTGCGCGGTCGAGACAGGCGAGCGTGTCAGAGATTGTCTGGGGATTGTCGGGATCAGCGAGGGTGACGTAGCGGAACACCGGTTGTGGCCAGTCGCCAACCCGGATGCAGAACACGTAGCCCGGGCATTCACCGTTGCTGATGGCCATGCCGGAGCCTGAACCCCACGGCAGCTGCTGGATCAGTTCGGCTAGTTCGGGGTTCTCGAGTGCTTGGCGCAGCTGCTGGCGGTACTCCTCACCGGAGAGCGCGCCGCGGACGGTGCCGCCTCGTTCGAACAGGCTGGCGACGGAGTTGCGGAGGCGTTCGATTTCTTCGCGGGTCTCGGTAAAGTTGACGTCGGTGCTGTCCTGGTCGGGCAGGATCGTGCCGACCCCGACGGTGGCGGCTGCCTGCGCGATCTTGCGTCGCAGCCGCTGCTCGAGATTCAACAGATCATCGAGCCGTGCGTCTGGGAACACGCATCGCAGATGCGCTTCGTGGTGGGGCGAACCGATGCGGTCGATGCGCCGTGGCGTTGCACCAGCCGCATCGGGTTCCACGGCAGGTCGTAGTTGATGATGTGGCGGCACTGTTGAAGGTTCACGCCCTCAGCGAGCACATCGGTGGCCACAAGAATGTCATAGCGGTCGTCGTTGTGGCCTTCGGGGGCGTCGGTGGTGGCCGGCGCGAATCCCCACACCAGGGCCTTCTTGGTTTGATCCGAGGCGGACCCCGACAGGCACGCCAGGCGATCCTTGTAGACGGCGAGCCGCGGGTCTGTGCCGGCGACAGTTCGGAGATGGTCATATATCCAGTCGACGGTGTCGGCGTAGTAGCTGAAGATCAGGACTTTGCGGCGGTTGCGTTCGTCGCTGTCGCTGATCGCTTCGCGTTGTGCCTGTTCGGCGATGGCGGCGAGTTCCTCACACAGCGCAGCGAGTGTGGGGTCGGTGTCGGGGGTGACACTTCGGGCCTTGGTTGCCCAGTCTCGAAGCAGCACCGCATCGGAGGTGGCGTGTTGTAGGAGGTTGTCGGTGTCATAGTTGGCGGCGTCTTCGAGCACCGCGATGTGAGTGTCGAGATAGGTGTCGACTTCGTCCATGTCGTCGGAATCGGTGGCGACCCAGTCCGCGAGCGCCTCACCTGTGGCGACCTAGCCTTGTTGCAGCAGCGAGATGAACGCGTCATGGGATGCGGCCATGCGTTCGCAGGTGTTGGCGAACGCATGAGGTGAAGACTCGAAGCGTTTGAGCAGCTGGGATCGCATCAGCCCCGCCAGTTGCGTCTCGTAGGCTTCGGTGCCGGCGTCGAGGCGGCGCTGAGTAATGCGATTTTGGAGCAGCATGCAAGCCTCTGACCTGGGGTTTTGCAATTGAGATTTGCGTGATTTGGGAGTTGCTCATCACTCTCCTAGCCGGCAACTCGCCAACATCCCTACCGCCGACGACGAAGAAGCCGACGAGAGCCCCGAAGCCGACGAGAATCCGGCACACGAGCGTCTGGTGCTCGACATGATGCGGGCCGCTGCCAAAGCAGCCCGCCACATGGGGTTGCTTGACCCGAGCGACGGATCGCTAAACCGTCCCAGCCCGTCTCGCACCATCTACGGAGATGAGACCTTCATCCGGGACCGCTTCAACCGCAAACCCAGCGACTGCTTCAACGCCAAAGGAGAGCAGATCCACCTCTTCGACCCCGACTCTCGGGTCCGCTACACCAACAACCCCAAAGACAGAGGAGCCCGCGGCTACAAGGTGTTCACCCTCAGCGTCCGCAACGACTGGGTCAACCAGCGGATCATCCTCGCCACCGGCGTCAGGGACAAGGGCGTCACCGAGGCCAACAACATCATCGACCAGATGAGGCTGCTGCAACAGGTCTGCCCCGAGGTCCGCGACGGTGCGAACACAGCCACCTACGACGGCGCCGTTCACGCCGTCCACGTCGACGACATCTACGACCTGGGCGTGATGCCGGTGATGCGCACCCAGAGGAACAACCGGGGCGAACCGGCCTCAATCGTGCTGCACGACACAGAGTTCAAGTGCAGCGACGGCCAGATCAGACGCAGCGACGTCCGCGGCGTCCACGGCACACCCACCCTCGACTTCGTGGACGGCGACGGATATGAGTCCCACCAGCCGCTGCGCAGCGTCAACACCTACTTCCGGGCCAACGCCGACGGCACGCTGCGCTGGTACCAAGACGTCGAAGTCCCCCACAACGACTTGTTGGGGCCGTTGAGCGGGGCCACCGCCACCCTGCGCCTCGACAACACCCCACAAGAATCCTCACCCGGACGTCCCCGCCGGCGTACCACCGCGCTGCGCGCCTTGACTTCCACCAGCCCCTATTACCGGCGAGTCAAGGGCAGACGCGAGGACTCAGAGTCCACCAACAACAACGTCAAGTCCATACTGCCCAACCGGCGAGTCCGCAGCATCGGCACACCCGGTGTCCTGCTCGACCAGCTCGGGTTCCAGGCCCACACCACCATCAACGCGCTCATCCACCACTACTACGAGAACGGCGGCGACATCACCGAGTTCTTCGGCCAGCGGCCCCCGATCACACCCCGCCCGCCCAGAGCCAAACCCCCCAAGGGCCGACGAAAAAGACGCGGCAGGCCACCCCCCAGCAGGCCCTGACGCCCACAGGCCCGACCTGACACACTCCGGCTCTGGTCCACCACGCCCCAGCACGCCCAGCGGATCCCTCAACCGCCATCGGGTCCGCTAGCCGAGCGCTTCAACGCTCCCGCGGCCCGCCTCAGATAGCCTCATCGGCATCCACAACCGACCCGGCCGATTTCGCGCCACAATACGCGCCACATTTCGCGCCAGCCCGTCGACGGAAGCTATGTGGCGGGACCGCTCGTCTGGTACAACACAGATCTTGAAGACTCCCCAGATCGTGATCTGGTCATCGGTCAGCCTCTAACACTTCTTGGGCCGGATGGCGATCCCATCGACGGCTCCCCTGGTGCTCAGGCAATCCTCTCAGCACGCGAGATCCGCCAGATTCTCGTGACCTATGTGGATCGGTCAACGATAGATCCTGCCGCCGCTCAACCGGGTTGACACCGGATGCTCTCTGAAGATGTCTGTGAGCCATTTCGGACGGTGAGCGCTGGCCCTCGAATGTCGGAATGAGTTCGACGTACTTCTCGTAGAGGGCCTGAGCCTCTCGGAGCTTGTCATAGCCTTCCTGCGCGTCTCCAGAGTCGACCCTGAATCGCCTCTCCCGTGCGGACGGGACGTCCATCTCCTTCCAGCCGATGGCCGGACGGTTGGCTGAGGTAGCCGTGCCCTCACGTCGGTCTCGCAGATAGCCGAATGCCTCGGACCAGCTCGGCCCTCTTCGCTCAACCGAGAACGACATCGCGGCTGTCAAGGCCGAGGCCGCCTCCTCGACGGGCGTGGCCGTCGACAGCGAGCCAACGTGGGGAACGGGATCTAGCCCGATGCCGCGGGCGTAGTCGCGATACCAGTCCTGTCGCTGCTGGCACTGATAGATCGTGTCAAGGAGGTCGGGGCTCGGCCGACGGACGCCTCTGTCGCCTACCGTGCGAAGGTCGGGAATGGGAACCTGTTCATCCGGCGGTGCGGGCAGGAAGAAGTAGCCGACCGGCGTTCGGGTCGCCTTGGCAAACCGTTCGAGTTGCTTCAGCGTCGGCCGGTGATCGCCGCTCTCCCACTGCCGGAGCTTGGGGAACTTGTGGGCGAGCTCGTCCGAGTCGAGGCCCGACCGCTCCGAAGCCCATGCGTAGAGCGACGCCGCAACGTCAATGCGGACAGCCATCACGGTCCATTCTGGCCCCGCGTGCGGGCCGATCGGAACATTCTCGTCCCAGGTCGGCCGCAGCCGCGGCACCGTCGAGCACGGACCGCGCGACGCAACGGCCGTGTACGGGCACCGTGAGGATCCATCCGCTCGTCACCCCTGTATGTGTCGGCCGCACCTTCGGCATCTTCCGCCCCCAGCAGATTGCCCCGGCATCTTCGCACAGTACTGAGACGACGAGAAGCGCTATGGCGCGTGAGTGGCGCCGACCTGCACCTGACCACTGGAGAACGAGACAGCCCCGGCGTCAGCCGGGGCTGTTGGCCCGAGGCGGTTCACCTCGGGGGGTGCACAAATGTTATCAGGGAGGCACAGCCCTAGGATGAATCGGAGATTGGAGTCCTGGAGGAGGGTGGCGGCGTGAGTTCTGTCACCGAGGCGGCGTTTGAGGCGCACATCGCTGACTGGTTGGTCGAGCACGGCGGGTATCACCAAGCCAAGATCGGCAATGTCGGCGAGGGGCCACGGGACTTCGACGCTGAGGCGGGCGTCGACACCGTCGACCTGTTCGAGTTCATCGGCGCGACCCAGTGGCCTCAGTGGGAGCGACTCGTGGACACGGCCTACGGCGGCGAGCCGAGTCGGGCGCAGTCCAGGTTCGTGCGGCGGCTGGCTGAGGAGCTCGACAAGCGGGGCACCGTGGACGTGCTGCGCCATGGGGTGGTCGACCGCAACATCACGATACGACTGGCGTACTTCAGGCCCGCACATGGGTTGACCCCGGAGTTGGCCTCCCTCTACGAGGCCAACGTTCTGTCGGTTACCCGGCAGCTGCCGTTTGATCCGTCCAGTGACCGCACCGTCGACCTGGGGCTGTTCGTCAACGGGGTGCCGGTGGCCACCGCCGAGTTGAAGAACCCGATGACCGGTCAGAACGTCGAGAACGCCGTCGCCCAGTACCGGAGCAGCAGCCGGCCGCCTAACAACCGGACCCTCGGCCGGGTGGGCATGGTGCACTTCGCCGTCGATCCGTCCTCGGTGATGATGACCACCCGCCTGGCCGGCACCCGCACCCGCTTCCTGCCGTTCAACCGGGGTTGCAACCTCGGCGCGGGCAACCCGCCGAATCCCGACGGCCACCGCACGGCGTACCTGTGGGAGCAGGTATGGAGCCGCGACGACTGGATGGACATCCTGGGTCGCTTCGTGCATGTGGTGAGACCGTCGAAAGGGTCGCGGGCCCGTCCGGAGGTGATCTTCCCCAGGTTCCACCAGTGGGACGCGGTGCGACGCCTGGAGGCCGACGCCAGAGAGCGCGGCCCGGGCCGCAACTACCTGGTTCAGCATTCCGCCGGTTCGGGCAAGTCCAACTCGATCGCCTGGCTGGCGCACCGGCTGTCGTCGCTGCATTCGGACGACGACACGAGGGTGTTCCACAAGGTGGTGGTCATCACCGACCGGGTCGTGCTCGACCGCCAACTCCAGGACACCATCAGCCAGTTCGAGCACGCCATCGGGGTTGTCCAGCGCATCGACGAGGACTCGGCCCAGCTGGCCAAGGCCCTGGCCGGCGAGCAGGCCCGAATCATCGTCACCACGCTGCAGAAGTTCCCGTTCATCTTCGACAAGATCGAGTCGCTGCCCGAACGCGACTACGCAGTCATCGTCGACGAGGCCCACTCGTCACAGACAGGAGAGGCCGCCAAGGAACTTCGCCGCGCCCTGGGCTCAGCCGAGCCCGAACTAGAGGCCAACGAGGATGTGGAGCCCACCGAAGTCGATGAGCTGCTGGCGGAGGCGGTGGCCGCCCGGGGCCACCAGCACAACCTGTCGTTCTTCGCCTTCACCGCCACCCCCAAGGGCCGCACCCTGGAACTGTTCGGCGAAGCGGGCGACCGCAGCCGCCATGAGCCGTTCCACCTCTACCCGATGCGCCAGGCCATCGAGGAGGGGTTCATCTGCGACGTCCTGGCCGGCTACGTCACCTACAGCCGGTACTACCACCTGGAGAAGGCGATCCTCGACGACCCGGCCTACGACACCGCCAAGGCCCGCAGCGCGCTGGCCCGCTTCGTGACCCTGCATCCCGACAACCTGGCCCAGAAGGCCGAGATCATCGTCGAGCACTTCCGCACCAAGATCGCCCGCCAGGTCGCCGGCAAGGCCAAGGCGATGGTGGTGTGCTCGTCGCGGCCCCACGCGGTGCGCATGTGGCAGGCGCTGCGCAGCTACGCCGCCGACCTGGGCTACGACCTAGGAGTGCTGGTGGCGTTCTCGGGGGAGGTCGAAGGGCTGACCGAGTCGCGGGCCAACGGCTTCGGGGAGTCGCAGACCGCCGCCCAGTTCGACACCGACAAGTGGCAGATCATGGTGGTGGCCGAGAAGTTCCAAACAGGCTTCGACCAGCCCAAGCTGGCCGCCATGTACGTCGACAAGACCCTCACCGGGCTTGCCGCGGTCCAGACCCTGTCGAGGCTCAACCGCATCCACCCCGACAAGTCCGCCACGTTCGTGATGGACTTCGTGAACGACGCCGAAGAGATCGGCGAGGCGTTCGCGGTGTACCACGGCAAGACGGTCGCCCCGCCCACCGACCCCAACCTACTGTTCGACACCCGCCGCGACCTCGACAGCTTCGGCGTGCTCGACACCGGCGAGATGGAGCGGGTCGCGGCCCTGCTATTGGATGAGGGCTCCCATGCCCAGATCGACGCTGCTCTGCAGACAGCGGTCGACCGCTTCAACGGGCTGCTGGAAGACGACGACCAGGACGCCTTCCGCGACGCGCTCGGCCGCTTCGTGCGGGTGTACGGGTTCCTCTCGTTGGTCGTGACATTCCGCAATCCCGAACTCGAGCGCGACTATCTGTACTGCCGAGCGCTGGCCAGGCTCATCCGGGATCGCGAGCACGGACAGAGCATCAACCTGGGCTCCGAGGTGGAACTGACCCACCTGCGCCACGAGCTGACCTTCGAGGGCTCGATAGATCTGCCCGGCGGCGAGGGCGAAGTCACCACCATCTTCTCCGGCACCGGCCCCGCAGCCGACCCCGAACACGAGCGGCTGTCGCAGATCATCGCCCGCATCAACGAGCGCTTCGGCACCGACTGGACTCAGAAGGATCGCCTGGTGTTCGAGGCGGCCGCCGGCGATCTGGTCGCCGACGCCGAGATCCAGAACCAGGCCGTCAACAACGACGAGGCCACCTTCCGCGACCACGTGTTCCCCGAGCGCTACCTCGAGGCCCTGCTGTCACGAAGCGACCGCAACCGCGACCTGATATTCAGCTACCTCGACAACCACGAACTCCAAGCCGAGGTCATGGACATCTTCGCGGTAGAGGTCCAACAGCGTGCCACCGTCGCTCGCCAACGGACCTGCCCCATAGGCGACCTGCTCGGCCCCGACCGCGAGTCGCTGTACCTGGAGTACAAGTCCACCCTGCGTTGGGACATCCACCAGCAGCACAAGGGCGGCGCTCCCGAAGACGCCGCCGTCAAGGCCATCGCAGGGTTCACCAACTCCGAATTCGGCGGCACCCTGCTGGTAGGCGTAGCCGACGACGGCTCGGTCCACGGCCTCGAAGACGACTACGCAACGTTCTCCAAACGAGGCCAGCGGGGCGACCAAGACCTCTGGGGCCAGCACCTCCAGAACCTCATCCGCTCCAGGCTCGGCGACGCCGCCATGTCGCTTGTCGCCTGGGAGTTCCACTCCATCGACGGCAACCACTTGGCCCGGGTCAGTATCGCCCCCTCCAACCACCCGATATACGACCGCCGAGACGGCCAAGAGACCTTCTGGCTCCGAACCCCGACCTCCACCATCGCCATCACCGACCCCGAGGACCGAGATCGAGTAATCGCCCGACGCTGGCCCACGACACCATCGCCGTAGTCGGCTGCCGCAAGACAACTCGCCGAGCGCTGCCCGGCCCCGCCGGGGGTATCCGGGACGCATTCAAGTATTGACACGACGGCGGGAGACGGAGTAGTTAGCGTCCAGTGCCAACCATGTTGACATGGCTCTCGTGTCCCCGTCGCTTTGCCGCCAGTATCGGCGTGTGCGCCGTGCTCTTCCTGGCCTCCTCATGTGCCGGTGGCGCCAGCCCCCGCGAGGCCGGACCGCACTTCACCGGGGAGCGTGTAGGCGCCCTCGAACCCGGAGCTGTCCCAACCGACGCAGAGGCTGCCACCGCACCTCCTCCGTCCACTTCGGCGCCGCCGCTGGACGAGCCTGCCATTCCGGAAGAGCCGGCCGAAGACCCTACAGCTCTCACGCCACGAGACGCCGAAGGCACACCGTCGTCGGCGGATCCCGACTCGAGCGTCCCGCCGCCCGAAGAACCACAACCCGAAGAGTCCCAGACCGAAGAGTCCCAGACCGAAGAGTCGCAGCCCGAGGAACCGCAGCCCGAAGAACCACAACCCGAAGAGTCCCAGACCGAAGAACCGCAGGCCGAGGAACCGCAGCCGGAAGAGCAGGCCGAGGAGGCGGTTGGAATCGATGAGCAGCCCACGGGCGATGCGCAGCCTGAATCCGTGGTCGAGCAAGTGGAGGCCAGCGAAGAGTCGACCTCAGCCTGGCAACTGGAGGTGATCCGCAGTGGCAAGGAGTTGCCTGGCGGCGGCGTGCTCCTGTTCGAGCCAGGTGACGAAGGCCCCGGCCGCCGACTGGTGGCTGCATACGGCCACCCGTCGACACCGGGCCTCGGTGTGTTGGGTGAGCAAGGAGCCGAGGACGCGGTGGAGCGCCTTCGAGCCATAGCCGCGGGCTACGAGGCGGACGGGTCAACGATCCTGCCCACCTTCGAGATGATCGCCACCGTCGCTTCCGCCTCTGCCGGCGCCGACGGGGACTACTCGAGAATGACCGATCACGAGGTGATCAGACCCTGGATCGAGGTGGCGGCCGCCAACGGCGTGTACGTGGTGCTGGACCTTCAGCCGGGACGATCGGACTTTCTCTCACAGGCCAAGCACTACGAGGATTTCCTGCGCCTGCCCCACGTCGGGCTCGCCCTCGATCCGGAGTGGAGGCTCAAGCCGAATCAGGTCCACTTGAGGCAGGTCGGCACCGTGGACGCGGCCGAGATCAACACGGTGGTGGATTGGCTGGCCGGGATCGTCAGGGAGCAGGCCCTCCCCCAGAAGCTGCTGATCGTCCACCAGTTCCGGTTCTCGATGATCACCAACCGCGAACTGATCGAGACACCCCCGGAACTGGCCGTGCTGATCCATATGGACGGCCAGGGTTCCCTGGGCGCCAAGTACAACACCTGGAACACGCTGACCGGCGAGCCCGATGCCGACCGCTTCCACTGGGGATGGAAGAACTTCTACGACGAGGACAGCCCGGTGGCCACCCCGGAGCAGGTGCTGGCCCTGTCACCCAACATCGTGTTCGTGTCCTTCCAGTAGGCCACGTCCTGCGGAGCGGTGAGACTCGAGGCGGAGTCTTGCTAGCGGCACCCTCGCTGGCGGTGCTAGACCACCGAGCCTGATACGGTAGACCAAGGCAACCTGAAGTGGTAGCTCAATATAGTCTGATTTGGTAGATTGAATTGCTCTGATTTGGTATATTAGCAGAGATGGTGGACAGCGGAGCGCCGGATGCGCCGACACCAACCCTCACGCCTGCGGGCTATCGGAGCCGGATCGCTGAGACGAACACCGCCCGGGCGCTGAGGACAGCTCGCGCGCTGCTGATCGAAGGGCCGAAGGGCTGCGGAAAGATTTGGCTCGCCAAGCGGTTCGCCCGCAGCGAAGTGCTGCTCGAGCAGGATCCTGCTGCGTTCGCGCTCGCTGAAGCGGAGCCGAACAGGGTGCTCGATGGCGCCACTCCCCGGCTCATCGATGAATGGCAGCGCGTGCCGTCTCTGTGGGCGGCAGTCCGAGGGGCGTGCGACGCCCGGGCCGAGGCCGGACAGTTCATCCTCACCGGATCGGCTACGCCGTCGGACCATCTCACCCGGCATTCCGGCGCCCTGCGAATCCAGCGGCTCGCGCTTCGCACCATGTCGCTGACCGAACGCGGTCTGTCCACCGCAGCGGTGTCGCTGGCCGGGCTGCTGCGCGGCGGGGTCTGCGCTGCCGACCGAACCGGACGGGGGGTGCCGGAAGCCGTCGACGCGCTGTGCCGAGGCGGCTGGCCGGGTTTGGACGAGAGCTCACCCGTGCGAGACGTGGTCCGAGCCCTCACGAGTTACCTCGAGGATGTTGCGCGTACCGACATTCGCCAAGTCGACGGCGTGGCTCGCGACCCGGCGAGAGTCAAGGCTCTGCTGCGCTCGCTCGCACGCAACGTCGGCACGTCGGCAAGCCTCAACAAGCTCGCGGCCGAGTCGAACGCGGCCGCCCCGCTCAGCCGGCACTCGGTGCGCGCCTATCTCGACGCCCTGGAGCGCCTTCACGTCGTCGAGCCGCTCACGGCCTGGCCGACCCATCTGCGTTCGCGATCGCCTCTGCTCGTCAGCCCCAAGCACCACTTCACCGATCCGTCGCTAGCCGTGGCGGCGCTGCGAGCCAGCCCTCAGCGCCTCCTTGCCGACCCCGAAGCGCTGGGACTGCTGTTCGAATCGCTTGTCATCAGAGATCTGCGCATCTATGCGCAGGCGGCCGACGCGGAGGTGTACTCGTTCACCGATGCAGCGGGCGCGGAGGCCGATGCCATCGTCGATGCCGGAGACGGCCGCTGGATCGCGATCGAGGTCAAGCTCGGCGGCACGGGTCAGATCGAGCAAGCGGCCCGCTCGCTGCTGACCGTGCGCCGCAAGGTGGACGAGTCGAGGATGGGCCCAGCAGCCAAGCTCATCGTGGTCACCGCCGCCGACGGCTACGCCTACGACCGTCCCGACGGCGTTTCAGTGGTGCCCCTCTTCGCGCTCGGCCCCTGATGCGCCGGCCGGGCCGCTCGCTGAGTAGCGGTCTAGTACGTGGTGCGCCAGGCCGGCAACGGCACGGCCACCATTGTCGAGTAACTCAACCATCGGCAGGATTCTCCGCCCTAGTGGCAGCCGCCACGAGGCGGTCGTCGGTGGAGATGATCGGGGCATCCAGCCGCTCGGCCAGCTCGACGTAGAGAGCGTCGACTAGCCGAAGGTCGCCGCGGCGGTCCCAGGCCCCGGCGAGCAGCGGCCCGACCGGATGGCGTTGGATTCGAGCGTTCTCCACTCTCGGCAGCAGCGCCGGCATCGCGGCAGCGGGAACGTGATTGGCGCGGCTGAGGCGACCGAGCGCTGAGAGCACCTCGGCATCGAAGTGTGCCGGAGTGTGGATCTCACCGCCCAGCAGACGCAGGCGGATAGCGAGAGCCGGCGGAGCGCCCAACAGCAGGTCGACCATCGCCGATGCGTCGAGCACCAACTTGTTACCGTCCGCAGTCGCTGATCGGCCCGGACCCCGTCCCCCGCTGTCAGAGGCCAAACTCGTCCTTGGCTTCCGTCACCGCCTGCTTCACTAGGGCATAGTCAACGTCAATCGGATCAAGAGACGCTAGATCGTCCAGCCAATCGTTGACAGCCCGAGCATCGAGCGCCCGCCGGATGGCTTCCTGCGTAAGGCCTGAAACGTTGAGGTCGGCCGCCCGAGCCTGTTCCGCCAGTTCATCGGGCAGGTACACGTTCACACGAGCCATGCGCATACTATACACACAAAGCGGAGTGAGCGGACGCTCAACCCCTTCTCAGGCCGGGAGCTGCGGGGCATCGCCTTGTAGTCGACGCTGATGAGCGGAGGCCAAGGCGGCGTCCACCTCGGTGGGTATGTCGCTCCACCGCAGCGGGCCGGCGACCGCCTCATTCTGCTTGATCTGCCTGAGAGTGACAGACTTGTTCGTTCCGTAGCACTCATCGAGCGTCCTCCTGCTAGTCACCCAGAACCGCCAGTTCTCCAGGTTGAGGACACCGTCATTGCGCTCGTCCAGGCCGTCGGATCTATCGGGCAGCGGCCCGGGCTCACTCTGCTCGCGCTGGTAGCCAGGCGTCAGGCCAGGAGGCTGCGGAGCATCCAGGCTGTTTTTTCGTGGACCTGCATTCGCTGGGTGAGCAGGTCGGCGGAGGCCTCGTCGCCGGCCTTCTCGGTGGCACCGAACACCGACCGGGCGGTGCGGACAACCGTCTCCTGGCCCTGCACGAGGCGGCGGATCATCTCGTTGGCGTCGGGACGGTCGGTCTCCTCCGGCACCGACGACAGCGTGGCGAACTCGGCGTAGCTGCCCGGCGCGGGCTCGCCCAGCGCCCGGATCCGCTCGGCGATCTGGTCGACGGCCATGGCCAGTTCGGTGTACTGCTCCTCGAACATCAGGTGCAGCGTGTTGAACATCGGCCCGACCACGTTCCAGTGGTAGTTGTGGGTCTTCAGGTAGAGGGTGTAGCTGTCGGCCAGCAGCCGCGACAGTCCCTCGGCGATGGCTATGCGGTCGGCCTCGTCGATGCCGATGTCGATGACAGGCGCCTGGCTAGCCCTGTCCACCTGAGGTCTCCTTCACCGACGCCTTGCCGGCAGAGATCCACGGCATCATGGCCCTCAGCTCCTTGCCCACGATCTCGACCGGGTGATCGTGGCCGGCCGCCTCCAGGCGCAGGAAGTTGGCCCGGCCGCCCCGGCTCTCGGCCACCCACTCCTCGGCGAACGAGCCGTCCTGAACCTCGGCCAGGATGCGCTGCATCTCGGCCCGCACCGCGTCGTTCACGATGCGCGGCCCCCGGGTCAGGTCGCCGTACTCGGCGGTGTCCGACACCGAGTAGCGCATCCCGGCGATGCCCTCCTCGTACATCAGGTCCACGATCAGCTTCAGCTCGTGGAGGCACTCGAAGTAGCAGATCTCAGGCTGGTAGCCGGCGTCCACCAGCGTCTCGAATGCGGCCTGCACCAGCGCGGTGGTGCCCCCGCACAGCACGGCCTGCTCGCCGAACAGGTCGGTCTCGGTCTCCTCGGTGAAGGTGGTCTCGATCACCCCGGCCCGAGCCCCACCGATGGCGTCGGCGTAGGCGAGGGCCAGCGGCAGCGCCGAGCCGGACGCGTCCTGCTCGATGGCCACCAGGCACGGCACCCCGCCGCCCTCGACGTAGGTCCGCCGCACCAGATGGCCGGGACCCTTGGGAGCCACCATGCACACGTCCACCGAGTCGGGCGGCTCGATGAGCCCGAATCGGATGTTGAAGCCGTGGGCGAAGAACAGCGCCTCGCCCGGCGACAGGTTCGGTTCGACGTGCTCGGTGTAGATGGCGCCCATCTCGGTGTCGGGCATGAGCATCATGATCACGTCGGCCTCGGCCACGGCCTCGGCGATGGACCGGACCTCGAGGCCCGCCTCCTGGGCCTTGGCCACCGACGACGACCCGTCGCGCAGGCCGACCCGCACGTCGATACCCGACTCCTTGAGGTTGAGCGCATGGGAGTGGCCCTGCGAGCCGTAGCCCAGCACGGCCACCTTCCGGTTGGCGATGGCGGACCGGTCGACGTCGGATTCGTAGTAGATGTTGGCCACGGAGCGCAGGTCCTTTCTACGAGCTAGCCCGAGAGCCTAACTGGCACATGTGCGGTCCTTTGCCCGGCCGCCGCGAGGCCAGCCACCCGAACTTCAATGAGTTACCCACCCCTGAGGTGGCTAACCGCTTGAAGTTCGGGCCGGACACCCCGGTGAAACCCCTCAGGAATCCAGCGAGGGCAGGGCCACCCGGCCGGTGCGCTGGAGTTGCACGATCCCGAAAGCTCGCAGACGCTCCTCGAACTCGTCGAGCCTCGCCGGACGGGCCGCCAGCGACAGCATCATCTGCGACTGGTTCGCGTCCAGAACGTAGGCCCGGAAGCCGTCGACCAGCTCCAGCAGTTCGTGGCGGCGCCCACCGCCCACGTCCACGGTCACCAGCATCAATTCCCGCTCCACCGACTCGTCCGGGCTCAGCTCGCTGATCTCCACCACGTTGATGAGCTTGTCGAGCTGCTTCACCACCTGGTCGAGCGACGACGAGGCCACGTCCACGGTGAACGTGATCCGGCTGAACCGCTCGTCGGCGGTGGGGGCCACGGCCAGCGACTCGATGTTGAAGCCGCGGCGGGCGAACAGCCCGGCCACCCGGGCCAGCACGCCCGGCTTGTTCTCCACCGTGGTGACGATGGTGTGGAACCGGTGGGCGTGATCGGAAGCCATGGCCTGGCTGGTTGCGGTCATCGCTGCGATGGGTCGACGACGATGTCGGAGTTGGACTGGCCTGCGGGGACCATCGGGTAGACGTTCTCCTCGGCGGCGCTGCGGAACTCCAGCACCACGGGACGGTCGTCGATCTCGTTGGCCTTGGCGATGGCGGGAGCCACCTCCTCGGGGGCCTCCACCCGCAGAGCCACGCAGCCCATGGCCTCGGCCCACTTCACGTAGTCGGGGATCTCGTAGGAGAGGTACACCTCGCTGTAGCGCTCCTCGTAGAACATCTCCTGCCACTGTCGGACCATCCCCAGGTAGGCGTTGTTGAACAGGGCGACCTTGATGGGGATGCGCTCCATCGAGGCGGTGACCAGCTCCTGGGCGGTCATCTGGAAGCAGCCGTCGCCGTCGACGGCCCACACCATCCGGTCGGGCATGCCGACCTTGGCCCCGATGGCCGCCGGCACCGAGAAGCCCATCGTTCCCAGTCCGCCGGAGTTGATCCAGGTGTAGGGATGGTCGAAGCGCCAGTACTGGCTGGCCCACATCTGGTGCTGGCCCACGCCCGAGGTGACGATGGCGTCGTCGGGGGTCGAGTCGCGCAGCACCTCCAGCACGTACTGGGGCTTGAGCAGCTCGCCCGGCTCGGACTGCTCGTAGACGAGCGGGTGGCGCTCCTGCCATCCGCTGATCTGCGAGCGCCAGGCCCGCCGGTCGGGCTGGGCGTCGGGGCCGCCGCAGGCCCTCAGCGCCTCGACCAGCTCGGCGATCACCAGCTTGCAGTCGCCGCGGACAGCCACGTCGGGATTGCGGACCTTGCCGAGTTCGGCCGCGTCGATGTCGACGTGGATCACCTTGGCGTCGGGGGCGAAGCCGTCGAGGCGCCCCGTGACCCGGTCGTCGAAGCGGGCGCCCAGCGCGACGAGCAGGTCCGAGCTCTGCATGGCGGTGACCGCGGTGTAGTTGCCGTGCATCCCGGGCATGCCCAGGCACAGTTCGTGGCTGTCGGGGAAGCACCCCCGGGCCATGAGCGTCGTGACCACCGGAACGTCGATCAGTTCGGCCAGAGCGAGCAGCTCGGCCGCGGCCCTGGCCTTCAGTATCCCGCCGCCGGCGTAGAGCACAGGCCGCTCGGCCGCGCAGATCAACTCCGCCGCGGCCCTGATCAGCTCCGGATCGCCTGTGGTGGCGGGGCGGTACCCGGGCAGTTCCATGATGTCGTCGGTCGGCTCGTACCAGGTCATGGCCGAGCGCGGGTTGCGGGGGTCGACGATGTCCTTGGGGATGTCGACCAGGACGGGGCCGGGCCGCCCGGTGGTGGCGATGTGGAAGGCCTCGTGGATGATGCGCGGAATGTCCTGGGCCTCGGTGACCAGGAAGTTGTGCTTGGTCACCGACAGGGTGATGCCGGTGGTGTCGCACTCCTGGAAGGCGTCGGTGCCGATGGCGGCATAGGGCACCTGGCCGGTGATGCACACCAGCGGGATCGAGTCCATGTAGGCGTCGCAAAGCGGGGTGACCCCGTTGGTGGCCCCCGGACCGGAGGTGATCATCGCCACGCCGGGACGCCCGGTGGCGTGGGCGTAGCCCTCGGCCATGTGCCCGGCGCCCTGCTCGTGACGCACCAGGATGTGGCGGATCGTCGACTCGATGATCGGGTCGTACACGGGCAGGATGGCCCCGCCGGGCAGCCCGAACACCACCTCGACGCCTTCGCATTCGAGCGCTCTGACGAGGGCTTGTCCGCCGTTCATGTCCATGGTCGGGCCTCCGGGACGATCTTCGAGCTGTCTCGATCAAGCGGGCCGCACGCGAAACGACCTCCCTGGGGGGAGGTCTGCGCACGATCGGATGGGGTTGCGAGCGCGCGCTGTCAGGCCAGTACTTCCACGAGCAGGACGGTGCCGTTCACGGCGCCAAGTATGGCCGCTGAATCGACACGAGGCAACCGCGACGGGTCACCCGCCCTCTCCGGCTGGACTCCCGCTCCTGTTTGCTTCGCTCACGGGCCGCTCGGGCCACGGCCTCGCTCCGAGGGGCGCCAATCACCCCGAAATGCGGCTTGCCCGCTCGGCCTCTTAGCCTCGCGGCCGATGTCCCAGTGGCTGCGCTGGACCAGCGACGACACCGAGATCTGGCGGCTGGCGTGGCCCGCTCTGGGTGCGCTGGTAGCCGAGCCGCTCTACGTGCTGGCCGACACCGCCATCGTGGGCCGCATCGGCACCCCCGAGCTCGGCGGTCTGGCCGTGGCCTCGTCGATCCTGCTGACCGCCCACGCCATGTTCATCTTCCTCGCTTACGGCACCACCGCCGCGGTGGCCAGGCTGCTTGGGGCGGGAGAGCACCGGCGGGCCGCTCAGGTGGCCGTGCAGAGCATCTGGCTGGCGGCGACCGCAGGTGTGGTCTTGGCGGTGGTCGGGTTCCTGCTGGCGCCGACCCTGGTGGACGCGCTGGGGGGCGACGACCCCGCGGTGCTCCACAACGCCGGTGTGTACCTGCGCATCTCGCTGTTCGGCCTGCCGGCCATGCTGGTCATGCTGGCCGGGGTGGGCTACCTGCGGGGCGTCCAGGACACCAAGCGACCCTTCGCGGTGGCCCTGGGATCGGCAGTGGGGAACTTCCTGCTCGAGGTGGTGCTGGTGTACGGCTTCGACCAGGGGATCGGCGCCTCCGCCCTGTCGACCGTCATCGCGCAGTCGGTGGCTGCGGCCATTTTCGTGTGGTGGATCAGGCAGGCCGTAGCCCGCCACGGCGTGAGCCTGCGGCCCGACCCGGCGGTCATCCGGAGACTGGCGATCGCCGGTTGGGACCTGCTGATCCGGACCTCAGCACTGCGCGCGGGCCTGACGGTCACGGTGGCCATGGCGGCCCGGATCGGCACCGACGATCTGGCCGCGCACCAGATCGTCTTCGAGGTTTGGACGGTACTGGCCCTGGTGCTCGACGCGGTGGCCATCGCCGGGCAGGCCCTGATCGGCTTGGCGCTGGGCGCCGTCCAGCCCGGCCGGGCCAGGGCGCTGGGACGGCGCATGATCGGCTGGGGCTTGTTCTCGGGCGTAATGACTGGCGTGGTGGTGCTGGCCCTCTCGCCTGTGCTGCCTCATGTGTTCACCTCGGACGCCGCCGTGGTCGCGCTGGCCGCCTTCCTGTTGCTGCACGTCGGCTTCTCCCAGCCGGCCGCAGGGGTGGTGTTCGCCCTCGACGGCGTGCTCATCGGTGCGGGCGACCTGCGCTTCCTGGCCGTGTCGATGGTCGGCGCGGGCGCGGTGCTGGCGGGTGGCGGGCTGCTGGTCGTGACCGTGGGCGCGGGCGTCGGCTGGCTCTGGGCCGCTCTGCATGCCTGGATGGCGACCCGCCTCGGGCTGATGCTGTGGCGCTTCGCCGGTCCTGCCTGGCAGGTCACCGGCGCCGAGCGCTAGGACCCGCAACCGTTTCTGAGCAGCGAAGCAGTCTCAGCCGGCATGTCTGCCCACGGAGCGGCTGCCGATATGCGCCGCATCAACGACCCAGGACACTAGCCCTGATGAGAGCGGCGAGCCGTCCAGGTTGGAGAAAAACTGACATCAGAGACAAGGATTATTGTACATTACAGGGATGGAGAATTGCGCATCAGGACCAGCCCGCTGATCTAGGTCAGCAACAACATGGCGACCGACGGCTATCAGGCTGACACCCGCTTCGAGCGTCGCGTCGAGAGCGAGATCAAAGACGCCCTCGCTTCGGCCCGCATCGTGGTGGTGACCGGCGCCCGGCAGGTCGGCAAGACGTGGGCGGTACGCCGCGTCGTCGGTCCGGCGGGCACGGTCCACTATCTCGACGACGAGACCACCAGGACGGCCGCGCTTACCGACCCCCACGGCTTCGTGCAGTCGGGCACGGTCCCGACCGTGGCGATCGACGAGATCCAGTTGGGCGGCGACGCCCTCGTCCGGGCGATCAAGGCCCGGGCCGACGCCAGCGACCGCCGCGGCCAGTTCCTGTTGAACGGCTCGGCGAACTTCCTCACCGTGCCGCACATCACGGAGTCGCTGGCCGGGCGGGCCGTGTTCCTGACAATGCTGCCTCTGTCGCAGGGAGAGATCGCCTCGACCGGCGACGGTCTCCTCGACCGCAGCTTCGAAGGCCAGGACCGGCTCCTCGACCTGGGCTCCTCGACGCTGCGGATGACCGACTACCTCGAGCTGATCTGCCGGGGCGGATTCCCCGAAGCGGTGAGGACAGTGTCGAGGCGCTCCCGCCGCAGATGGTTCAGCGGCTACGTGTCGTCAATGGCCACCCGTGACGTCACCCGCATCGAGGACATTCGAGACGCCGACCTGATCCCGAGGCTGCTGAGGCTGCTGGCAGCCCGCACTGGGAGCGAGTACGTGACCACGACGGTGGCCCGCTCTGCCGACTGCGACAGGCGAACTGTGGAGCGGTATCTGTCGCTGCTGGAGATGACGGGCCTCATCCACCGCCTCCCCGCCTGGTCGGCGAACCTGACCGCCCGTGAGTCGCGCCGCCCCAAGATCCTCCTTTGCGACACCGGACTGGCTGCCCACCTGGTGCGCAAGGACCCGGACTCACTCGCCGCCATCACGGACCCTGCCCGCGGTCCTCTCGTGGAACTGCTCGCCCTGAACGAACTGCGCAAGCAGTCGCTGCTGTCTGATCGCCAAGCGGACCTGTTCCACTATCGCGACCACCGCGGCAGCCTGGAGGCCGACCTCGTGACGGAAGCGGCGGGCGAGGTGGTGGCGTGGGAGGTGAAGGCGTCGAGTTCGGTGTCGCCCGCCGACACTCGCGCCCTTGGACAGATACGCGACCAGATCGATCGGGCCGGGCCGGGCACGTTTCGCAACGGCATAGTCCTGTACGCCGGAGCCGAGGCGTTCGCGCTCGGAGACCGGATCACCGCTCTTCCGCTGTCCACCCTGTGGACCGCGCCAACGTGACACTCCTACGAGCCAGCGGGGCGCCTCCTCGCAGAATGCAGGACCATTGCAGCTGGAGTTGATGCAACCCAGAGACTGATCCGCGTGTCTGCCGTCGCAGCTGGTAGCAGCAGCTTGATCTCAGCGGGCAGTGACTCCGCTTCAAGTTCGTGAGCGCGATGCTGCAGTACACGGGCAGGCCGAGGACGGTGCCCGAGCAGCGCCTGCGCCAGAGTTCGACGGCGCCGCCGGCGGGGAGAAGTCAGGGCCCGACGGCCCCGTCTTCACAGCCCCCGGCAGACTTCTTCTGCAAGAGCCCGTTGACGGCGGCTCCGTCGGCTTGGCCTCTGGTGGCCCGCATGACCTGACCGGTGAGGAAACCGGCCAACTTCTTCCGTTCGGCGTCGTCGCCGGCGCAGTAGCGGGCCCAGGCGTCGGGATTGTCGGCGATGACCTGATCTACGACTGCGGCCAGATCGTCGCCGGCCATGGCCTGGAAGCCCCGGCGCTGGGCGATCACGTCAGGGGCGTCGCCTCTCTCGGCCATCTCGGCCAGCACCTGCTTGGACTGGGTGGCGGTGATCTGCCCCGAGGTCTCCATGGCGACCAGTGCGGCCAAGCCCTCGGGGGTGACGCTCGACCAGCCGTCGATTGCCAGGTCGTTGGTGACCCGCGTGGCCGTGAGTTCAGGGTCGGCCCCCTCGGCTATGGCCGCCCGCACGAGACCGTCCTGGCCGCGTTCCACCAGCAAGGCCGCCGTCTCCGGGGACACCGGCTCGGGCGCGTCCGGCGCTAGAGCCTCCCAAACGTCCAGGTCCGACGGCTCGGGCTTGCGGGTCAGGATCGCGAGACTGGCTCGCCGGGCCGCCGCAACCAGCTCGGCCCGGCGGGTGGCCGGCAGCGGCGGCAGGGCGGCGTCGATGGCGGCGACCGTCTCGGCGGCCGGCGCCAGCGGCACCAGATCGGGATCCTGGAAGTAGCGGTAGTCGTCGGCGTCCTCCTTGGAACGGCCCGGCGTGGTGCGCCCGTTCGCCTCGTCCCAGTGGCGGGTCTCCTGGCGAGGCCTCTCCCCCCCCGTCCACAGATCCACATGGCGCTGCGCCTCGTAGTCGATGGCCCGACCCAGGGACCGCAGCGAGCTGAGGTTCTTGATCTCGCAACGGGTGCGGAGCTCGTCGGAGCCGACCGGGCGGACCGACACGTTGGCGTCCACCCTCATCGAGCCCTCCTCCATCCTGGCGTCGGACACGCCGATGGCCAGCAGGACAGCCCGCAGCTCGCGCACGTAGGCCCGGGCCTGCTCGGCGGTGCGGATGTCGGGGCGGCTGACGATCTCCACCAGCGGCACGCCGGCCCGGTTGTAGTCGACCAGTGCGTAGTCGGCGTCGTGGATGCGCCCGCCGCCGCCGATATGGGTGGTCTTGCCGGTGTCCTCCTCTATGTGGGCCCGCTCGACGCCGACGGTGTGTCCGTCGGGAAGCTCCAGGGTGCCGTCGGTGTTGGTGGGCCGGTCGTACTGGGAGATCTGGTAGTCCTTGGGCATGTCGGGGTAGAAGTAGTTCTTGCGGGCGAAGACGGCCCCTCGCACCCCGCAACCCAGGGCTCGGCCCAAGCGCATGGCGAAGTCCACCGCCGTCGCGTTGGCCACCGGCAGCGAGCCCGGCAGTCCCAGACACACCGGGCACACGTTGGTGTTGGGCTCGTCGCCGAAGCGGTTGGCGCAACCGCAGAACAGCTTGGTGGCCGTGCTCAACTCAACGTGGACCTCGAGGCCCACCACCAGCTCCCAACCGTCGGCAAGGGCTGCCTCGCGCCCGGGGGCTCCGCTCACGGCGCGCTCCCGTTGCCGGGCGCGGCCCGCTCGAGCGCGGCCGCGACCCGGAAGATGAGCCGCTCCGACAGGGCCGGCCCCATGACCTGCACGCCGACCGGGAGACCGTCGTCTCCCCGCCCGAAGGGCACCGATATCGCCGGATGGCCGGTGAGGTCGGACGGGATGGTGCACACATCGTTGAGGTACATCAGCATCGGGTCGGCGATCTTTGCCCCCAACTCGAACGCGGTGGTCGGCGCGGTCGGGCAGAGCAGGACGTCGACATCCTCGTAGACGGCTGCGAACTCCTGCAGCATGAGGGTGCGCACCCGCAGCGCCTTGCCGTAGAAGGCGTCGCAGTAGCCCGCGGAGAGGGCGTAGGTGCCCAGCATGATCCTGCGCTTGGCCTCCGTTCCGAAGCCTGCCGTGCGGGTGTTGACGTTCATCTCCGCGGCGTTGGCCGCATCGACCCGCAGCCCGTAGCGCACGCCGTCGTACCTCGCCAGGTTGCTGGACGCCTCCGCCGAGGTGATCAGGTAGTAGGCCGACAGGCCCAGCACCGCCGACGGCACCGACACCGTCCGCACTTCGGCGCCCGCCTGCTCCAGAGCCTCAGCAGCGTCCTGCACCCGCGACAGCACGTCATCGGCGACTCCCTCGACGCCACTCGCCGCGGGTGCGTCCGTGCCGACGAGGTGAGCTGCCTGCAGCCGGCCGCCGCAGAGTTCGGCGACCACCCCGACCCTCAGGCCCTCGACCCCGTCGGCGAGCGCCCCGTCGATCGGCTCCAGCGGCAGGTCGATCGAAGTCGAGTCGAGCGGGTCGTGGCCGGCGATGGCCTCATAGCAGGCGGCCGCGTCGGCCACGGTGGCTCCGAACGGGCCGATGTGGTCGAGCGACGACGCGAACGCCACCAGCCCGTAGCGCGACACCCTGCCGTAGGTCGGCTTCAGGCCGACCACGCCGCACAGCGCGGCCGGCTGGCGGATCGACCCTCCCGTGTCGGACCCGAGCGCCAGCGGCGCGAACCCCGCCGCCACCGCCGCGGCCGAGCCGCCGCTGGAGCCTCCCGGCACCCGGCTGGTGTCGTGGGGGTTGCGGGTGGGGCCGAAGGCGGAGTTCTCGGTGGAGGAGCCCATGGCGAACTCGTCGAGGTTGGTCTTGCCCACGATGACCGCCCCGGCGGAGCGGAGCCGCCGCACCACGGTGGCGTCGTAGGGGGGGCGCCAGCCTTCGAGAATCCGTGACGAGCAGGTGGTGGGGACTCCCCTGGTACACAGGTTGTCCTTGAGCGCCACGGGCACGCCCGCCAGCGGTCCGACCGCCTCGCCCTTGGCCACTGCCGCGTCCACTTCTCGGGCGGCGGTCCGGGCCTCGTCCGCGAGCACCAGGTTGAAGGCCCCGATCTCGACGTCTCGTTCGGCGATGCAGGCGAGATGTTCTTCCAGCACATCCTGGGCAGCGCGTTCGCCGGACTTCACCGCCGCGGCGATCGCAATGGCGGTCACGGCGCCTCGCCCAGGATCGGAGGCACCCGGAACTGGCCGTCGTCGACCGACGGGGCCTGGGCCAGGACCTCTTCCCGGTCGAGCGACGGCCGAACCGCGTCGGCCCTGGTCACGTTGACGATCCGATGGGGATGCGATGTCGGCTCGATGTCGGTCACGTCGAGCGCCTCGACGTCGGCGGCGTGCTCGAGCACCGCGGAGAGCTGCGCCGCCAGCTCGTCCAACTCTTCATCGCTGAAGCGCAGGCGGGCCAGCCGAGCCACATGGGCCGCCTCCTCGCGAGTTATCCGGCCGGACACGTCGGAAGGATAGGCCCGACGTCTATCAGCGAGCGCGAACCGGCGAGAGTCCTTCGCGTCGCAGCGTGTCACTCCCGCCCTTGTTCGCTGCGCTCACGGGCCGCTCGGGCCCCGGCCTCGCAAGCTCGGCCTCTATCCGTCGGAGCCCGCGTCGGAGGAGCCCTCGCCCCCGGACTCCGAGCCTTGGTCGCCCTCCTCGCCCTCTGCCGGCTCCTCGGACTCTGGTGGCGACTCGGGACCGAGTGAGACCCTCACTCGCACCGTGCTGTCGATCGGCACCTCGTTGCCGCTGGCCGGGCGGAAGCCGATCACGGTTCCTTCGGGGACCTCGGCTGAGAACTCGGTCACGACTCGCGGCGCCAACCGGATGGCAACCAATGCGTCGGCGGCCTCTCGAGGGTCCCGGCTCTCGGGCACCGCGGGAACCCTCCGATCCGCCGGGCCGTCCGACACCAGCAGCGTGACGTCGCTGCCGGCCTCGAGTTCGTAGACGCCCTCGGCGACGTCGAGGCCGACCACGTTCCCGGCCGGGACCACTTCGTCGTGGACGAGCGTCTCGCCGTCCACTCCCAAACCGGCGGCATCCAGCTCGCCGGTGGCGTCGTCCATTGTCATGCCGTACAGGCCGTCCAGGTCGGAGACCAGTACAAGCGGTTCACCCAGGGAGACGAAGACATCCAACGTGTCGCCCTCGCCGAGCGATGCACCGGCCGCGGGCTCGGTGCGGACGACCTCGCCGCGTTCGGTGCCCGGAGCGCGAACCAGTATCTCGTAGACTTCCCAACCCGAGTCGGACGCGGCCGACGCGGCCGCAACGCGCGTGTGCCCGCCGAGTTCGGGAACGGTGGAGTCGGATCCGTCCGAGAGCCACGCCCAGACTCCGCCGGCCGCTCCGCCCGTCACCAGCAGGGCGGCCAGCGCCAGTCCCGGCCAGCGCCGGAGAGGAACATCGTCGTGGGGGATCGCCGAACGCTCCGACACGGTCGGACCGATCTGCTCGAACGCCTCTGTGCTGCCGGCACCGGTTCTACCGGCATCGGCGGGAGGCGCCTTCAAGACGGCCAGCGGAAGCAAGTCGGGCCGCGGCAGCAAGGGCGCGACCCTCAGCAGTTCCGATGCCAGCTCGGAGGCGGTCAGCCGCCCGATGGGGTCGGCCGCGATGGCGCGCTCCAGAACGGCTTGCAGCGGGCCGAGGGCGGTTATGGGAATCGGGTCCGGGCCACCGACGTCGACGGTGAGGTCCCCGGTGCCGGTGACGGCCTCGCACAGGACCAGGGCCAGATCGTGGACGTCCTGCGCCTGCTCGATCCGGGAATAGCTCGCCGGCGTGCCATCGGCGTCCGCCGACTCCGGAGTCGTAGAGGCAGGGGCCGGGCCGGCAGCCTCGATCGCTCCTGTGTCAGCGGCCTCTGCCAGCTGCTGAGCAGTCGCCTCGAGAGCCGCGGCCACCCCGAGGTCGGAGATGTAGGGCCGGGAACTGGAGTCGAACAGGATGCTGGAAGGTGTCAAGCCGAAGTGCGCACGGCCGCCCCGGTGGATGTTCACGAGCGCGCGAGCGGCTTCCAGCCCCACCAGGAGAGCCTGCGACGGGGTGAGTCGGTACCCCTCGCGCAGGACCGCGGCCAGACTGCCGCCGGCGAGGTGCTCCGTCACCACGTAGGGCTGCGGCTCGAGGCCCCAGTCGTACACGGGCAGCACTCGAGGATGGCTGAGCGCTGAGGTCGCTCGCATCTCATCGGCAAGACGCGCCGGGAAGCCAGGGCGCTCGGCGGTGTCGGCGCGCAGGATCTTGAGCGCCACTCGCCGGCGCAGTGTGAGGTCCTCGGCCAAGTAGACGCGAGCGTTCGATCCCTCTCCGACGAACTCCAGCAGCCGGTAGCGGCCGCCGAATGCCCGACTCGCGTCCTGGTTGGAGATCACCGTCGCCACGGTACCGCCCGAGGCATCGCCGTCCGGTACTCTCGTCGAGGGTGCCCTCGCGCCGAGTCGCGGCTCAGAGGCTCGCTCGGTCGCACCCGGGACCGATACCGTGCGATCCGCGATGGCTACCAGCGGACCAGAGCCCGAGCGGCCCGCGAGCGAAGCGAGCAGGAGCGGGAGACCCGGCCCTGAGCAACCCCCACCGCCGCGCAGCTCGCTGCGGGTCCGGGTGAGCATCGCCGCGCTGATTCTGTTCGGGATCCTGGGTTTCGTCGTGGCCGCCCTGATCAGCTCGGGCGACGACGAAGGCGCGGTCACCACCAATCCTGCCGTGGAGCGAGTGATCCCGAGCCCCGGCGACCAGGTCTTGCAGCAGCAGCAGGTTGGGGTGGTTCTCGACGCCCGCTACCGGCTGTCGGCTCTGGTCGTGTACCCCGGCGAGCGGGTCGGCAACGGCGTGGACGTGACGGCCGAGGTGAACCACATCGAGGGCCTCAACCGGTTCGAGTTCGACCCGGGCGAGAGCCGGCTCATCGAGGCGCTGTCACCCGACACCAACTGTGCGGTGGCAACCTTCGTGCTGATCGCCCGCCCCGACGAGGCCGACACCGTCCGCTGGTGCTTCGAGGTCTCCTAGTGCTGTGTCGTCGAAATGGCTAGGGCAGCGCAGCAGGACCGAGACCCTGCTTGGGAGCGCTCCGGACGCCCCGATCATTTCAGCGACGGACCACTAGGCCCGAGCGGACTGAGTTGCCCGTCCCAGCCTTGGGTTGGCGCCGGCCAGTGATGTAGTGACGCAGTGATGTAGTGATGCTAAGATGAGGCCATGCGAACTACGATCGACCTTCCGCCCGAACTGCACACCTTGGCGCGGGAACTAGCCCACCAGCAGAACAAGACGATGAGCCAGGTCATCACGGAGTGCATCCAGCGAGGTCTCGGCATTGTTCCCGACCCGACACTACAAATCGACACAACCGACTCAGGATGGCCAACAGTCACGCTCGGCCGGACCATCACGGCTGAAGACGTCAGATCTCTGGAGGACGAATGACCGCGACGCTCGCCGACGGCAATGTCCTGATCGCGCTGACCGTGACGGACCATGTTCACCATCGGCGGGCTCAAGATTGGCTCGCGGGCCATGGCGGTCAACTGGCGACCTGCCCCATCACCCAGGGGACACTGCTGCGCTTCCTGCTTCGCAACGGCGTCGGGGCGAGCAGTGCCTTGACGGCTCTGCGCGGGATCCTGTCGCTGCCCCAGCACATCTTCTGGCCCGACGAGATTGGCTACAACTCCACGGTGCTCAGGGGAGTGATAGGCCACCGGCAGGTGACCGACGGCTACCTGGCCGCGCTTGCGGCCCATTTCAGCGGATCGTTGGTGACGCTCGACATGGGACTAGCTGCGCTCCACCCGGACACGGCAGTGCTGATCCCGATCTGACGCGTCAAAGAAAAGCCCCGCCAGTGCACCACCGACGAGCGACGGTGGACGGCGGGGAGTCGTGACCCTCCCACCGGCCGGCCCCGAACCGGGAGGTGGCGGTACCTCCCCGATAAGCCTTCGTGCTCATGTCGCTGCGAGAGGGCAGGAGAGGCTCGCGCCGCCGCCCGGAAACGGGAATGAGGACCCCGATGCCACGGGCATGAACCTACATCGCCCCTGTGCCGCGGTGGCACACGCGCCCGGACCCTTCCTACGGCAGCCGGCCGGTGCCCAGGAGTTGTTGGAAGGCGGCCTCGTCGATCACCGGGACTCCGGACGCTTCGGCCCTGCGCAGCTTCGAGGCGCCTGGGTCGGCGCCCACCACCAGCGCGGTCGTGCGACCTGACACCGAGCCGGGTGACGAGCCGCCCCTGTCCAGGATGGCCTGCTTGGCCCCGTCGCGGCTGAAGCCCTCCAGCGTGCCGCTCACCACCACCGACATGCCTGCCAGGGTCTGGGCCGGCGCCTCGCCGGCGCCGTCGCCGCCGGGAACTTCGGCCTTCATGCGCAACCCGGCTGCCCGCAGCCCCTCGACGAGCCGGCGGTTGTGCGGGTCGTCGAACCAGGCCCGCACCGACGCCGCGATGATCGGCCCGAACCCCTCCACCTCGGCCAGGGCCTCCTCACTCGCTCCCAGGATGCCTTCGACGTCGCCGAATGACGCGGCCAGCACCTGGGCGTTGACCTGGCCGATCTCGGGAATGCTGAGAGCGAACAGCAGCCTGGCCAGGGGCTGTTCCCTGCTGTTCTCGATGGACCTGCGCAGGTTGTTGACCGAGGTCTGACCAAAGCCCTCCATCTGCTCGATCTTCTCGAAGTCGAGCGAGTACAGGTCCACGACATCGCCGAGCAATCCCTCGGTTACGAAGCGGTCGATGTTGCGCTCCCCCAGGAACTCGACGTCCATGGCGGCCCGGCCGACGAAGTGCTCGATGCGGCCCCTGATCTGGCGGGGACACCAGTAGTTGACGCACATTGTGGCCGACATGCCCTCGGCCCGCTGAAGCGCTTCGCCGCACACCGGGCAGTCCCGGGGGAACAGCCACGGCTCCGACCCCTCGGTGCGCTCCGACAGCACCGGCCCCACCACCTCGGGGATCACCTCGCCCGCCCGCCGAACGATGACGATGTCGCCGGGCCGCACGCCCTTGGCCGCCACCTGGTCCTCGTTGTGGAGCGTGGCGGTCGCCACCGTCACCCCGCCCACGAACACCGGCTCCAGCCGGGCGAAGGGGGTGGCCTGCCCGGACGGGCCGATCGACACCTCGATGTCGAGCAGCTTCGTGGTCCGCTCCTCGGGCGGGAACTTGTAGGCGATCGCCCAGCGAGGCGCCTTGGCGTCGACTCCCAGCTGGGTCTGGAGCGCGAGATCGTCGACCTTCACGACCAAGCCGTCGAACTCGTAGTCGAACTCGTGGCGGCGCCGCTCGAAGTCGGCCACATGGGCCTCCACCGCAGTCAGGTCATCGAGGCAGACCGCGTGCTCGTTGATGGGCAGGCCCAGCGACGCCAGCCATTCCAGCGTCTGAGCATGGGAGCCGAATGCGGGCCCGCCCTCGGCGTAGGCGAGTTGGTAGCACCAGAACGACAGGCCCCGCTCTGCGGTCACCCGGGCGTCCTTCTGACGAAGCGAGCCGGCGGCCGCGTTGCGGGGATTGACGTAGGCCTTCTCGCCCCTCTCGGCCTGGCGAGCGTTGAGCGCCTCGAAGGTGGACAGCCGCAGGATCACCTCACCGCGCACCTCCACGACCGGCGGCGCCTGCCCGCTCAGCCGGATGGGCACGTCGGCGATGGTGCGCACCGAGTGGGTGACGTCCTCGCCGGTGCGGCCGTCGCCCCGGGTGGCGGCCCGCACCAGCACGCCGTCGACGTACCGGGCCGAGATGGCTAGCCCGTCGAACTTGAGCTCCACCGCGTATGCATCGACGGACGTGTCCTCCATGGTCGGCAGGACCTGCTCGCCACTCGGTCCGGAGGCGCCGGCGGCCAGGGCGCGACGCACTCGCTCGTTCCAGGCCCGCAGCTCCTCGAGGTCGAGGGCGTTGTGCAGCGACATCATCGGCGGCTCGTGGCGCACCGGCGCGAACACGGTGTCGTCGGGCGGGGCTCCGACCCGCTGGGTGGGCGAGTCGGGGTGGACCAACTCTGGGTGCCGCTCCTCCAGGGACTGCAACTCGTTGAGCAGGTCGTCGAAGTCGGCGTCGGGGATCTCGGACTTGCCCGCGTAGTACAGCGCCGAGTGGTGGGTGAGCAGGGCCTGCAGCTCGCGAGCCCGCGCCGCGGAGTCAGCGGTCGGGCCCGTGTCGGCGCCGGCAGCGTCGGTCATCGCCCGAGGCTACATCTGCCGCCAGAGGCCGAGCGGATGCGGCGCGGCCCCCGAGGTTCGCCCCCGCGCGGCCCGCGAGCAGTCGAATCTGCATGGGTCTTGCCGACATATGACGGGTTTCTCTACTGATTTGATGCCGACCAGTGAGCGCAGCGAGCACGAGCAGTCCTCGTGTGGCGACGCCGCGGCCCGGTGCCACAATTACGGCCGTGAAGGGCGACGCGCACACCGCCGAACGGACCCGGGCACGGACCGCGCTGATGGTGCGCGCCGGCGCGGTCGCGGCCTGGCTGGCGGTCGGCGCGATGGCGTTGCTCGGGGACCTGATTCATGCCGCGCTGCGACCCGACGACGACGCGGCCCACACGACGGTGATCGTGGCCATGTGGCTCGCCTACGCCCTGGTGCTCGCCGCGCTGCTGCTGCCGGGGCCGCGGGCACTGACCGTGGCCCGCATCGGCGTGCCCGCCGGCACCCTGGAGTTGGCGCTCGCCGCAGCTGCCTCGTCAGACCTCGCTGCCGTGATTGGGAATCTGGCCTGTGTGGTCGGCACACTCGTCGTGTTTCACCCCGTCTACGCCGAGGCCCAAGTGGACGCGGCCGGCTACGGCGACGAGCGCCGGTTCCTGCTGCGCCCGGCCGCACCCGTTCTCGTCGCTCTGGTCGTGCCGATGTGGGCCATCGCGGTGGCCGGGGTGGCCGCCGGGCCCCTGCTTCTGGCCGGCCGAGGCTGGGCGGCCGGCGTCGTGGCTGCTGCGGTGGGACTGCCCGCTGCGGCGTTCGCAGCCCACACCCTGTACCGGATGGCCCGGCGCTGGCTGGTGTTCGTCCCCAACGGGCTGGTCGTGCACGATCATCTGACCGTGGCCGAGCCCCTGCCCCTCGGCCGCCGGGGCATTGCTTCGATCGGCCCTGCCCGAGCCGACACCGACGCCGAGGACCTGACCGCCCAAGCCTTCGGCATGGCCCTGGAACTGCGCCTCAGCGAGCCGGTGAAAGCGAGTGTGATGACCGGCCGCCAACGCAGCGAGGAGCGTTCACTCGGCAAGATCCTGGTGTCGCCCAGCCGTCCCGCGGCTGTGCTGAGCACCGCCGAGCGCCGCGGCCTCACGCTCGGCTAGTCGCCGTCTCCGGGAGACGGAAGGGGCTATCCCGCAGTGCGGTCGGCGATGCCGCCACCGACCACGACATCGTGGACGTAGGCGACCACGCTCTGGCCCGGGGCGACCCTCCGGCGAGGTTCGGTCCAGCGCACCGACGTGCCGCCGGCATCCACGGTCGCGGGGGCGGCGGTGCCGTGGGCCGAGATCTGCACGTCCACCGGTCCATCCACGGGGCCATCCATCCAGCGCCAGTCCTTCAGGGCCGTCGCCGAGCAGTCGAGCGCGGCTCGGTCCCCCACCGTCACCGTCGCCGAGCCGGCGTCCACGTCCAACACGTAGCGAGGAGATCCGTCGCCCGCCGCTCCGAGGCCTCGCCGCTGGCCGACGGTGACCAACTCGAGCGCGTCGACCGAGCCGACCTCTCGACCCGCGGCATCGACCAGCCGCCCCGGGCGCAGCGGGATCCGCTGGCCGAGGAACTTGCGGCGGCCCGCCGAAGCGGTGATGAAGCAGACGTCCTGGCTGTCGGGCTTGCCGGCCGTCACCAACCCCCGCTCCTCCGCCTCCCGCCGGACGTCTGACTTGGTCGTCTCCCCCACCGGCAGCAACAGCCGGGACAGCACCGACGCGTCGAGCATGTGCAGGACGTAGGACTGGTCCTTGGCCTTGTCGACCCCCCGGGCCAGTCGGGGTCCGCTCACGGTCGAGACGATGCGGGCATGGTGGCCGGTCGCCACCAGGTCGAAGCCGAGCGCGTCGGCCCGGCGCAGCAGCCGGCTGAACTTGATGTGCCGGTTGCACTCCACGCAGGGATTGGGGGTGAGGCCCGCGGCGTGGTCGGCCACGTACGGGGCCACCACATGGCGCTCGAAGTCGTCGCCGAAGTTGAACACGTGATGCTCGATCCCGAGCTGGTCGGCCACCCAGCGGGCGTCGTCGACGTCGGACACCGAGCAGCAGCCGGTGTCGCTGGGCCCGCCCCAGAGCTTCATGGTGACGCCGGCCACGTCGTAGCCGGCGTCGAGCAGCCGCGCCGCGGCCACCGAGGAGTCGACCCCGCCTGACATGGCCACCAGAACCCGGGGACAGACGTTCGAGTCCCCCATCTCAGCCCCCGCCGAAGCGGTCGACTCCCCCATCTCAGCCCCCGCCGAAGCGGTCGAGGCGCTCAACCGCCGCGGCTATGACCTCGACGGCGCGCTCCACTTCGGAGGCTGCGGAGGTGTGCCCGAGCGACAGGCGCAGCGAGCCTAGGGCCACATCGCGGGGCACCCCCATTGCGGCCAGCACATGGGACGGATCCTGGGCGCCGCTGGAACACGACGAGGCGGCGGAGGCCCGCACGCCCTCGGCGTCGATCAGGAACAGCACGGCTTCGCTCTGCACCCCGGTGATGCACACGTTGGCGATGCCGGCCGCGATGTGGCTGCGGTCGCCGTTGGTGCGGGCCGCCGAGACCTGAACCCGGTCGCCGAGCCGGTCGATCAGGGCGTCGATCAGGGCGTCGCGGAGGACGCGGAGCCGCTCGACGCTGCCCTCGCGCTGCTCGACGGTCTCAGCCAGCGCTGCCGCGAACGACGCCGCGCCGGCTACGTCGGGAGTCCCGGCCCGACGGCCCCGCTCCTGGCCGCCCCCGACGATCAGAGGGTCGAGCTCCACACCGTCTCGCACCACCAGCACGCCAGTGCCGACCGGCGAGCCCACCTTGTGGCCCGTGACCGAGATCAGGTCATAGCCTGCGGTCTCCACAGCCATGTCGATCCAGTTGGGGGCCTGCACCGCGTCGGTGTGCAGCCACGCCCCCGGAGCCAGGTCTCGCACGATTTCGGCCACTTCCCGCAGCGGCGCGATCGAACCGGTCTCGTTGTTGACCGCGATAGCAGACACCACCGCCACTTCGCCGTCGCGGCGTCGCAGCACGTCGGCCAGGGCGTCCAGGTCGACGATGCCCCGCTCGTCCACACCCACGAACACGCCGCCGGAGCGCTCCACCGGGTCGTGCACCGCGTGGTGCTCGGCCTCGGTGGTCAGCGCCACCGCCTCCGGGCCCCGGGCGCCGAGAGCGCCTCGCACGGCCATGTTGTCGGCTTCGCTGCCTCCGGAGGTGAACACGATCTCGCCCGGGTCGGCGCCGAGAGCCTTAGCCACCTGCTCCCGGGCCCGGTCCAGCGCCCGACGAGCCTCCCGGGCCGCCTGGTGAGATCCGGTGGGGTTGGCGTGGTGCCGCTCGGCCGCGGCCAGCCACGCGTCGCGAGCCGACGGCCTCAGCGGCGTGGACGCGGCGTGGTCCAGGTAGATCTCGGACGGATCGGACATCCTGTCATCCTACGGACCGACAGAACTGGCAGCCGAGGACGCCCAATCAGGACTCCAGCGCTGCCAATTCCCTCGTGACGGAGGGACCAAGCCGGAACTGGCAGCAGAATGCACGCCATCCGTGCAAGGCGCTGCCAATTCCCTCGTGACGGAGGGACCAAGCCGGAACTGGCAGCAGAATGCACGCCATCCGTGCAAGGCGCTGCCAATTCCCTCGTGACGGAGGGACCAAGCCGGAACTGGCAGCAGAATGCACGCCATCCGTGCAAGGCGCTGCCAATTCGGCCTCGGTTGGGTGGCTGGTGGACGGCTATTGGGCGGCGGCGATCACCGATCCGGCCACCAGCAGTGCCGACAGCATCCCGCCGAGCGACACGGTCACCCAGGCCGGAGCGTTGCGGCGCTCGAGGGCCAGCATCGCCGCGCCCATGATGGCGCCCGCGATGAGCCCGCCGAAGTGGCCGCCTATCGACACCCTGGGGACCAGCAGGGTGAAGACGATGTTGAGCATCAACAGCGGGGCCAATGGCGTGCGCCAGATGCTTCCGCCGATGGCCCGCTGGACCAGCACGGTGGCGCCCATCAAGCCGAACACGGCCCCCGACGCTCCTACCGTCGGCGCGTCCGGCGACAGCAGCAGCACGCCGAACGCGCCGCCGAGCATCGACACCACGAACAGCGACAGGAAGCGGGCCCGTCCGAACCCGGCCTCGAGGATCTGTCCGAGAATCCACAGGACGTACATGTTGAAGGCCAGATGGAAGATGCCGTCATGGAGGAAGGCGGAGGTGACCAGCCGGTAGTAGTCGCCAGTGTCCACGCCGATCAACTTGGACTCGAAGCCGTCGGCCAGCCGGGCCCGGGCGAACAGGCCGCCGTCGATCAGCAATCCCCGGTCGATCCGGGTGATGCCCCCAGCCGAGCGGCTCAGGAACACCGAGTACAGGAAAGCCAGTCCGTTCAGCACCAACAGTACTCGGGTGACGATGGGCCTCGACGCATTCCTCATCATCCGCGGCCGGGTGGTCATCGGCCCGGAGCCGCCAGGAGCCGCGCACTCGGGGCAATGGAAGCCGACCGACGCCTGATGCATGCAGTTCGGGCAGATCGGGCGGTCGCAGCGCTGGCAGCCGACCCCGCCCCGGCGGTCGGGGTGCCGATAACAGCGGCGCTCAGGGGGTCGAGGCAGCACCTCCGGCGTGTCGCTCACGGCCCGGCACCGTAGCGGCGCAGACCACCGTGCCCACTGGCGCCACACCGGTGAGAGCTGTCGCCGGCCGGCGAGCCCGACCGGATCCCGACTCCGGGGCGACAGTGCCGACCGAGCGGCATTCGCTGCTGTCGGACGAGCGCACGGCGGCCATCGTCACTCCCGACGCCCGGATGGTGTGGCTCTGCGCGCCCCGGATCGGCAAGGCGGCCGAGCACCAGGCCCAGACCGACGTGTTCGGACCGATCATGGAGCTGGTCTGGCGGATGGGACGGGCCGGCGCTCCCCTCGATGAGCGCCATTGGCGGCTGGTGGAACTGCTGGTCGCCGCGGTGGACCGGCGCTGGCGGGAGCCCGGCCAGGGCGTCTGGGAGATCCGGGCCGCTCCCCGCCACCATGTGCACTCCAAGACCATGTGCTGCCCGCGCCTTGTTCGACGACATGCATCGCGCTGGCCGGGCCGATCGGGCCGCTGTCCGAGGAGTTCGACCCCGTCACGGGCCAGTCTCGGGGCAACTTCCCGCAGGCGTACAGCCGTCTCGGCCTGATCGAGAACGCCCTCAACCTGAGCGACGCGTCCGGTCTCTAGGTCCTATTGGGTCAGAGTGAGACGAACGTCTCGCTCATGCCCAGGGCGTTGACCTCGACCACTTCGGTCACACCGGGCACGCGGTCCCGCATGATCCGCTCAATGCCGGCCTTGAGGGTCTGGGTGGACGCCGGGCATGTGACGCACGCTCCGTGAAGCTCGACGGTGACGATGCCGGTGGACTCGTCCACGTCGACGAGATCGATGTCCCCCTCGTCGGCCTGGATGGCCGGCCGGATGATCTCGATGATCCGCTCCACTTCCGCCTGCACAGGCCCAGTCTCGCAGCGCTCAGCCCCAACTCCGACCCCCACACACCCTCCGGGCCCCGGACTCGGCCCCTACTCCAACCCGCCGTCCCTCGTAGGCTCGCGGGATGGGCTTCGCGATCCTGGCGCATCAGGGCGGGTGGGACGAGGCTCTGCTGGTGGCCGGTCCGCTGCTGCTGTTCGCGGGCATTGTCTGGAACGCCAAGCGGCGGGCGGTCAAGCAGGCGCAGACCATCGCGGGCGAAGATGAGTGACCTGCCGCTCTCCTCGGCCTACTCGGCTCGAACGTCGGCGCCGAGCGACGCGAGGTCGCCGGCCAGGTCCTCGTAGCCTCGGGCCACGTGATGGGCGTCGGTCACCACGGTGGGCCCGTCGGCACCCAGCCCGGCGACGGCCAGTGCGGCCCCGGCCCGGATGTCGTGGGCTCTGACCGGTGCTCCCGAGAGCCGCTCCACGCCCCGCACCACCGCGTGGTGGGCGTCGGTGCGGACGTCGGCCCCCATGCGGCGCAACTCGTCGACGTAGCGGAACCGGCCCGGGAACAGGTTCTCGGTCACGATGCCCACGCCCGATGCGGTGGCCATCATCACCACCAGGAAGGGCAAGTGGTCGGTGGCCACGCCCGGGTAGGGCAGCGTGGAGCAGTCCACCGAGTCGAGGCGGCGCGGCGCTATGGCCCGGATGCCGTCGGTGTCCGGGGTGATCAGCATCCCCATCTCGGTCAGCTTCTGGCAGAGCAGTTCCATGTGGTCGTAGCGGGCGCCGGCCACGAACACGTCCCCGGAGGCCACGCCGAGCGCGGCCAGGTAGGTGGCCGCCACAATCCGGTCGGGAACGACCGAGTGGTCGGCGGCCCGCAGGAACTGGACTGTCCCGGCCCCTTCGATCTCGAGCGTGGACGAGCCCGCTCCCTCGATGCGGGCCCCCATTCGGCCCAGGAACTGGCAGAGGTCGGATATCTCCGGCTCGCGGGCCGCATTGTCGATCACGGTGGTGCCCTTGGCCGCCACCGCGGCCATCAGCAGGTTCTCGGTGGCTCCCACGCTGGGGAACTCGAGCACCACCCGGCCTCCGAGCAGCTCGGCAGCCGACGCCTCGATGTAGCCGTGCACCACGTCGACCTGTGCGCCCAGATCGACGAGGCCGCGCACATGCATGTCGATGGGCCGGGGACCGAAGTCGTCGCCCCCGGGCAGGGCCACCCTGGCCTCCCCGCAGCGGGCCAGCATGGGCCCGAGCACCACGACCGAAGCCCGGAACCGCTCCACGATGTCATAGGGGGCCACCGGCGTGATCTCCGCAGGCACGTCGATGCGGATCGCCGCGTCTTCGGTCGGGTCCCACTCGACGGCGCAGCCCACAGCCCGCAGGAGCTCGGCCATGAGGTCGACATCGACGATGCGGGGCACGTTGGCGAGGCGGTAGGAGCCTTCGGCCAGCAGCGTGGCCGCCATGAGCTTCAGCACCGAGTTCTTGGCTCCGGCCACTGCCACCGTGCCCTCCAGCGGGGGGCCGGAGCGAACGACTATCCGTTCGATCGCCACCCTCGAAGCCTATGACCGCCGAGGCTCGATGACCGTCTTGCGCATCGTTCGACGCGGCAGCGCGGCCGAGATGAAGCGTGAGTGGGCCACGCGGCTGGAGCCCCGCGACGACATCGTGGCCGAGCGGCCTGCGGGCGACGACCGCTACGAGGCCGTAGGCGGTCCTTTCCGACACTACGAGCGGCGGCTGTCGCAACAACAGGCCGACGCCGGAGAGACCGACCCCGGAGAAACCGACCCCGGCGACGCGGTTTGGGAACTGGTCGAGACCACCACCTACCGGCTCGCGGTTCCCGTGTGGGCCTGGCTGTTCCATTTCCCGGTGAGGCACGCGCTGAGGCACCGCAGGGACGTCTACGGCTACTGGTGGGCGCCCCCCGACCGGATCGACGCCCGAACCTCGACGGTTCTGGGCCTGTTGTGCACCGTCCAGGTGCTGGACGGCTACCTGGGCACCGTCTTGTCCCAGACCCTCACGTTCGCGGCCGACGAGTTCGGCCACGGGAACACCGCCCAGAGCATCGTGCTGGCCGTGGTCCGGGTCGGCGTGCTGGTCGCGCTGGGCGGTGTGGCTCTGGCCGACCGCCACGGCCGGAGACGCTTGCTGCTGGCGGCCGGGGTCGCCAGCTGCGTGGTCACCGCGGTGGGGGCCCTGTCACCGGGACTGTGGTTCCTGGGAGCCACGCAGCTGCTGGCCCGGGGCCTGTCCACCGCCCTCGGGATCCTCATCGTGATCCTGGCCGCCGAGGAGACGCCGGCCCGGTCGCGGGCGTGGGCGATGTCGGTGCTGGTGCTGTGCGCCGGACTCGGCTCCGGGATGGCGGTATGGGTGCTGCCGGTGGCCGACCTGCACATATCGGCATGGCGTGCGGTGTACGTAGTGCCGTTGGCCGGCATTGCCGTCATGGCCTGGGTGGGCCGGCGCCTGCCCGAGAGCCGCCGCTTCGAGATGGCCGGCGGCGGGTTCAAGCCCATCGACGATGGTGCGGCCGGCACCCCCTCCGACGCCGAAGCCGCCGAACGTCGCCGCAGGCGGCTGGCGCTGCTGGCGGCCTCGGCGTTCCTGATCGCCATGTTCGCCGCCCCCGCTTCGGGGCTGCGCAACGACTTCCTCAAGGACGAGCGGGAGTTCTCCGCCGCCGCCATCTCCCTGTTCACCGTGGTCACCAATACTCCCATCGGCATCGGCGTCCTCGCGGGCGGCTATCTGGCCGACCGCCGGGGTCGCCGTCCCGTCGGCGCGGCCGGCCTGGTGGCGGGCGCGGTGTTCGTCGCCTGGGCCTATTTCACCGACGGCGCCGCCCTGTGGGCGCTTACCCTGGCCGGAGGGGTGCTGGGCGCGGTGGCCGTGCCTGCACTGGCCGTCTACGGGCCGGAGCTGTTCGGCACCTACCGGCGGGGCCGGGCCAACGGCCTGATAGTCACTGTCGGCGTGGCCGGCAGTGCCCTGGGCCTCCTTGTGGCCGGGTGGCTGTCCGACGCTCTCGACGGGCGGCTGGGGCCCGCGCTGGCCCTGCTGGCAATCGGTCCGCTGGCGGTTGCCGCCCTAGTGGTGTGGAAGTACCCGGAGACCGCCGGCCAGGAACTCGAGGACCTCAACCCCGAAGACCGGTAGCCCCACGCGTTCTGTGCGCAACGAAGCCGCCCCAGGCGGCAAGTCTGCACACAGAACGGGCAGCGGCCGGCTAGTCCTCGGTGTCGAGTCCGGGGTAGGGGGGCTTGGCTGTGCACAGTGCCTCAGCGTCGGCCCTCACCGCGGCCACTGCGGCCTCGTCGGTGCGGTTGCGAAGCGCCCTGGAGATCAGGTCGGCGATGGTCGCCATGTCGTCGGTGTCCATGCCCTGGGTGGTGACCGCGGGCGTGCCGATGCGCACGCCGGAGGTGACGAACGGCGAGCGGGGGTCGTCGGGCACGGTGTTCTTGTTGAGGCTGATCCCGGCGGCGTCGAGGGTGGCCTGGGCCTCCTTGCCGGTCAGGTCCGGGTCGAAGGTGCGCAAGTCCACCAGCATCAGATGGTTGTCGGTCCCGCCCGACACGAGCCGGAAGCCGTGTCCGGCCAGAGCAGAGGCCAGCGCCCTGGAGTTCTCCACGATGCGGGCCGCGTAGTCGGCGAACTCGTCGGTGGCCGCCTCGGCGAACGCCACAGCCTTGGCTGCCACCGCGTGGTCGAGCGGCCCGCCCTGGATGCCCGGGAACATGGCCTTGTCCACCGCCGGCGCGTACTCGGACCGGCACACGATGGCGCCGCCCCGGGGGCCGCGCAGCGTCTTGTGGGTGGTGAAGGTCACCACATCCGCGAACTGGGTCGGATTGGGGTGCACGCCGCCCGCGATCAGCCCCGCGATGTGGGCCGCGTCGAACATCAGCAGGGCTCCCGACTCGTCGGCGATCTCCCGCAGTGGCTCCGGCTGGATCAGGCGCGGGTAGGCGGTGGCTCCGGCCACGATCAGCTTGGGCCGCTCGGCCAGGGCGAGATCGCGCAACTGGTCCATGTCGATGCGCTCGTCGCTGGCGGTGACCCCGTAGGACACGAACCGGTACTGCAGGCCCGAGAAGTTCACCGGGGACCCGTGGGTGAGGTGCCCGCCGTGGTCGAGACTCATTCCCAGCACGGTGTCGCCGGGCCCCAGCAACGCCTGGTAGGCGCCCATGTTTGCGATGGCGCCGGCGTGGGGCTGCACGTTGGCGTGGTCGGCCCCGAACAGCTCGCACGCGCGGCGGCGGGCCAGGTCCTCGACCTCGTCGACCACCATGTTGCCGCCGTAGTAGCGCCGGCCGGGATAGCCCTCGCTGTACTTGTTGGTGAACACCGAGCCGGTGGCGGCCATCACCGCCGGGCTGGCGAAGTTCTCCGAGGCGATGAGTTGGATGGTGGTGTTCTGGCGGTGCACCTCCTGACGCATCAGGTCGAAGACGGCCTCGTCAGCGGTGGGCCAGGGCATTGGTTCCTCGATTCTCCTTCGGCGGGGACGCAGCGGTCGGAATGCCTGGCCGCACGGTAGCGAGGCTCAGGGGGCAAGCGGCGTCGCTGCTGTCCTGAAGATCAGCCAGAGTTGCCGAGGGCGTCAAGCTTGGCGATGCGTGCTTGGTGGCGGCCACCGTCGAATCCAGCAGCCAGCCACGCGTCGAGCGCCTCGCGGGCGACCTCGGCACCGGTGAGCCGCTCGCCTATGCACAGCACGTTGGCATCGTTGTGGGCTCGGGCCAGGCGGGCCGAGGTCACGTCGTAGGCCACCGCGGCCCGCACGCCCGCGATCTTGTTGGCGGCCATGGCGATGCCGTTGCCGCTGCCGCACACGCACACGCCCAGGTCGGCGTCGCCTGCGGCCACGGCCCGGCCGACCGCGGCGCCGAAGTCGGGGTAGTCCACCCTGTCGTCGGAGTGGGTGCCGCAGTCGGTCACATCGTGGCCGGAGGCCTGCAGATGCTCGGCCAACGCCTGCTTGAGCCCGTAGCCGGCATGGTCGGCCCCCACCGCGATCCGCACGGCCGCCATCCTAGGACTCCGGGCCGGAGGCGACCGCGATGATCTCGTCGAGGCTGATGGGACCCTCTCGCAACACCACGGGGGTGGCCGCGGTCACGTCCACCACGGTGGACGACGCGCCGGGGCGGGGACCGCCGTCGATGACGAGGCCCAGGGTTGGGAACAGCTCTGCCACACCTTGGGCGGTGGACGGAGTGGGTCCGCCATGAAGGTTGGCGCTGGTCACAGCAAGCGGTCCCGGTCCGGCGAAGGCCTGCATGGCGTCGTCGCCCGGCAGGCGCACCCCGATAGTTGAGCCTTTGCCGAGGTGCGGGGGCGCGCTGGCCGTGCGGGCCGCCACGATCGTGAGCGGGCCGGGCCAGAAGTGCTCGGCCAACCTCCGAGCCGGCTCGTCGAGCTCCACCAACGATGCAGCGGCGACCACATCGGCGACCAGCACCGCGATGCTGCGGTCGGCGGGGCGCTGCTTGAGTTCGAAGAGTTGCTCGATCGCGCCGACGTCCGCAGCGTCGGCGGCGAGCCCGTACACGGTGTCGGTGGGCACGCCCACCGGCTCACCGGTCCGGAGCACGTCGAGAGCGGCCGCCACCGCTGCCGCCCGCTCCCCGGGGTTGACGGCGGGCATCACCCGTTGAGAGCTCACGGCAGCCGCGCTTTCACGACACGGTCGAGGCCAGCGACATCTTGCTCCACCCGTATCTTGGCGAATCCGGCATCCGCGGCAAGGCCAGCCGATTCCTGGGCGCGATGCGAGGCCACCTCCAGGACGAGGGTTCCACCAGGCCGCAGCCATCGGGGTGCCTCGCCGACCACTCGTTGGACTGCCTCGTCGCCCGTCGGACCCGACCACAGCGCCACCGCCGGCTCCCAGTCGGCCACCACCGGCGGTAGCTCCTCGCTCGTGCCGATGTAGGGAGGGTTCGACACTACGACGTCCACAGATCCCTGCAACGCACCGGGAAGGGCCTCGAACCAGTCTCCCTCGTGCAGCGTCACGCGGGTTGCAGCTCGGCCGATGCCCGCGAGGTTCGCGCTGGCCACGGCCAGAGCCTCAGTCGACACGTCGGTGGCGAACACCCTCGCTTGGGGGCACTCGACTGCTACTGACAGAGCAATGGCCCCCGAGCCAGTGCCCAGGTCCACAACCATCACCTCGCGCTCACGGCCCGACTCGGTCGCGAGCCTCGCGGCCTCATCTACGGCCAAGCCGGCCACGACTTCGGTCTCGGGCCTGGGGATCAGCACCCGGCGATCCACCATCAAGTTGAGGGACCGGAAACTCCACGAGCCCACCACGTACTGCAACGGCTCGCCCGCGGCCCGTCGTTCCAGCATCGAGAAGAACCAAGCCGCGGCCCGTTTCGTGGCCGGCTCGTCGAGGACGCTGTCAAACTCCGCGGGCGCTGCCCCGGACGCGGCCTCCACGATGCGCCGGGCGTCGATGTCGGGCGAGTCCACGCCGTCGGTTCCGGCCAGGCGCTGCCGCGCCTCGTCGAAGAGGCTGCGCCAGCGGACGGCATCGACAGTGGAGACCACCGGTATCCCGCTCGGCCTCAGCCGTTCTCGCCGTCGGCCAGCAGCGTCCGCTGCTCGTCCTGCACCAGGGCGTCGCTCAACTCGTCGAGCTCGCCGGCCAGCACCCGGTCGAGCTTGTAGAGGGTGAGCCCGATCCGATGGTCGGTGACCCGGTTCTCCTTCATGTTGTAGGTGCGGATCTTCTCGGACCGGTCGCCGCCGCCCACCTGGCCCCGGCGCATGGCCGACTGCTCGGCGGAGGCTCGGTCCTGCTCGGCCTGCAGCAGCCTCGACCGCAGCACCCTCAGAGCCTTCTGCTTGTTCTGGAGCTGGCTCTTCTCGTCCTGCATGGCCACCACCAGGCCGCTGGGCAGGTGGGTAATCCGCACCGCCGAGTCGGTGGTGTTCACCGACTGTCCACCCGGTCCCGACGAGCGGAAGACATCGACCTGCAGGTCGGCATCGTCGATCTGCACGTCGACTTCCTCGGCCTCGGGCAGCACCGAGACCGTTGCCGACGAGGTGTGGACCCGGCCCTGCGACTCGGTGACCGGAACCCGCTGCACCCGGTGGGTGCCGGCCTCGTGCTTCATGCGGGTCCAGGCCTGATCGCCCGAGATGAGCCCGCTCACCTCGGTGTAGCCCCCGAGGTCCGATGGCGAAGCGGCCAGCGGTTCCAGCTTCCAGCGCCGCCGCTTGGCGAAGGCCTGGTACATGCCGAACAGGTCGCGGGCGAACAGGTTGGCCTCCTCGCCGCCGGCCGCGCCGCGTATCTCGACGATCACGTTGCGGCCCTCGTTGGGGTCGGGCGGGAGCAGCAGAACCCTCAGCTCCTCGGTGGCAGCCTCGGTAGCCGCCTCGAGCTCGTCGATCATCTCTCGCAGCTCGGTCCTCTCGGCTGCGTCGGCCGCGCTGTGCATACGGCGAGCCTCGTCGAGGTCGTCCTGGACCGAGCGGAGCCGCTGTCCCGTGGCCACGATCTCGCTGAGCTGCTTGTGGCGGCGACCCAACTCGGCCAGACGGCGCGGGTCGGACTGCACCGCGGGGTCGCCCAGGCGCATCTCCACGTCCCTCAGCTCGTTCTCGAGGCCGGCTATCCGCTCCAGCATGGTTCCGAGACTACCGGCCGTACCGGTGCGCTCTGGGCGGCCTCGCAGGGGATCAGAGCGAGGCCAGGAAGGAGCCGACCGCGGCCACGATCTCGGCGTCGACCCGCGGTTTGGGGTTGTGGCCCTGGCCCTCGAGCCAGTGGACGGTGACTTCACCGGAGATCGCTCCGATGTGGGTCGCGAACTCTTCGGGAGTGCCGAAGGGATCCCGGTCGCCGTTCACAAGCAGGGTGGGCAGGTCCATGCCGCTGAAGTGCCCGACCCGCAGCTTCTCGGGCTTGCCCGGCGGGTGCAGCGGGTAGCTGAGCAGCACCAGCCCGGCCGCGGGCAGCCCCTCGGCCACCGCCATGGAGCACATGCGACCCCCCATCGAACGCCCTCCCAGCACGAGCCGGTCGGTGGTGGTGCCCAACTCGGCCGCGAAGGCCTCGGCTTCGGCGCGAACCTCCTCGATCAGCTTCGGAGCCCGGTCCGGGAAGCGGCGGCCCCGGCGCCGGTAGTCGAACTCCGTGCGACGCACCGGCACGTCGAGATCGGCATCGAGAGCGACGAGCGTGTGCTGGTCGGCGCTGCCCCCCGCCCCGGGAAACAGCAGCAGCCCGGCCACCGAGGAGGGCTTCGTGCTGGGACCTGACGGCATCTCTCGAAGACTAGGTGGGAAAGCCCTCCCGCTCTCGGTGCCAGCGCTAGCGTCCGGCCATGGACAGACCCAACATCCTGGTTGTCATGGCCGACCAACTGGCGCCCCATTTCACCGGCGCGTACGGGCACCCGCTGGTGCGCACGCCGGCCATGGATTCCCTGGCCGAGCGGGGAGTCCGCTTCGACGCCGCCTACTGCAGTTCCCCGCTGTGCGCGCCGTCGCGGTTCTCGATGATGTCGGGGCGGCTCGCGTCGGAGATCGGGGCGTTCGACAACGGAGCCGAGTACACGGCTTCGATTCCCACTATGGCCCATTACCTGAGGCTGGCCGGCTACCGCACCACGCTGTCGGGAAAGATGCACCTCGTCGGACCCGACCAGCTTCACGGCTTCGAGGAGCGACTCACCACCGACGTCTACCCGTCCGGCTTCGCCTGGGCCGCCAACTGGGACGCGGCCGCCCAACACCCCGGCAAGTGGTATTACGACTTCGAGTCGGTGACCGGGGCCGGACCGGTGCTGGCCAACTTCCAGATCGACTACGACGACGAGGTCGGATTCGCAGCCGTGCGCCGCCTCTACGACTTGGCCCGGCCCCAGGCCGACAACCGGCCGTTCTTCCTGGTGGCGTCGTTCATCCATCCCCACGACCCCTATGAGGCCCGTCCCGAGTGGTGGAACCTCTACGACCACGACGACATCGACCTGCCCGATCCCATCCGCGACCGGGAAGTCGACCCCCACACCCTGCGCATCCGCCAGGGCACACAAGGCGACACCGCCGGCTATACGGAGGCCCACTACCGCGCCGCCCGCCACGGGTACTACGCCGCCACCAGCTATTTCGACTCCTGGCTCGCCCGCCTGGTCGATGCGCTGGCCGAGACAGGCCGCCTGGACGACACCGTGGTCATCGTCACCAGCGACCACGGCGACATGCTCGGCGACCGGGGCGTGTTCTTCAAGATGTCGTTCTTCGAGCGCTCGGCCCGCGTGCCGCTGATCATGGCCGGGCCCGGGATCGTGCCCGGCATGACCGTTCCGAACGCCTGCTCGCTGCTCGACCTGCTGCCCACCCTGCTCGACATCGCCTCCGACGGCGGTGCCTGGCCCGAGTTCGACACGTCGATTTCAGGGCGCAGCCTCTGGGAACTGGCCTGCGGCGGCAGCGACGATTTCGACGAGACCGTCGGCGAGTACATGGCCGTGTTGACGTCGCATCCGATCTTCATGATCCGTCGGGGCCGCCACAAGTACATCCACTGCGACTCCGATCCCCCGATGCTCTACGACGTCGAGACCGACCCGCTCGAGCGCACCAACCTGGCTGACGAACCAGGCTGCGCCGAGCTGGCCTCAGCCTTTGCAGCCGAGACCGTGCAGCGTTGGGACAGCGCGGCCATCCGCGAGCGGATGCTCGCCTCCCAGCGGTCCCGGCGCGCCATCCAGGCCGCTGTCGGCACCAACGGGCCCGACTGGGACTACCGGCCCGAGCGCGACGCCAACACCGAATACGTGCGCGACCACACGACCTACGCCCAGATCGGCCCCCGGAGCCGGATCAGCCTCCCAGCCTGAACCGCTGAGAGGCGTAGAGGCCGAGCGGGTAGGCGAGCGAATCCGGCCATACGGGCGAGGCCGTGGCCCGAGCGGCCCGTGAGCGCAGCGAACAAGAGCGGGAAACACCCGGCCCCGACGCGACGGGTGTGCACTTACCCGCGCCCGCGCTTGGCTCAGATGGCCTTGATGGCGGCCATTGCCGCCTGCCAGCGGTCGGGGTCGCCCTGGAAGGGGGCGTAGAACGAGATCCGGCTGATGACGTCGCCGTAGCGGCGGGCGAGTTCGGGAGCTATCCCTTCGGGCGGCGCGACCACCGCGAATGTGTTGAGCATCTCGTCGTCGATGAGGGTGCCCATCTCGACCCACTGGCCCCGTTTGGACAGCTTGTTGAGCTCTATCTGGAGGTCGCCCCAGCCGTGGATCTCCAGCACCGGCCGGTAGGCGGGCGTGGAGCCGTAGAAGGCGATCTGCTGGCGGGTGGCGGCGGCGGCCCGCTCGATCTCCTCGCCGGTCTCTCCGGTCACGACGAACGACGGTCCGGCTATCTCGTAGCCGTCCATCGAGGCGCCGGCTCGTGCCCGGCCCCGCTCCAGCGCGGGCAGCGTGACCTCTCGCAGATACTTCTCGGTGGTGAACGGGTGACACAAGAACCCGTCGCATACCTCGCCGGCGACCTCGGTCATCAGCGGGCCCACCCCCGCCAGGAAGATCGGCGGCGGCCCGAAGTCGCCTAAGTCGCTGGCGCGGGGCGTGAACATCGGCGTCATCAGGGTGTGCCGGTAGAACTCGCCCTCGAAGCGCAGGCGTGTGCCGTGCAGCCAGGCGTCCCAGATGGCGCGGACAGCCTGCACCATCTCGCGCATGCGGGCCGCCGGCTTGCTCCATTCCATGGAGAAGCGCTTGGTGATGTGGGGCTTGATCTGGCTGCCGAGGCCGAACACGAACCGGCCCTGCGACAGCGTCTGCAGATCCCAGCCGATGTTGGCCAGCAGCATCGGGTTGCGAGCGAACGCCACCGCGATGGCGGTGCCCAGCTCGATCTCGCTGGTCTGGGCTGCAGCCGCCGCCAGCGGCAGGAACGGGTCGTGGGGGCCCTCCGCGGTCCATGCGCCCGAGTAGCCGGCGGCCTCCAGGTCGGCAGCCGTGGTGCCTGCCTCGGTGATCGAGCCGAGCAGCAACGAATCAACCTTCATGGCGGGCGACAGTACCTCGGGAACGCCTAGCCTCAGCGCTCATCGCTGCACGCGCTCACTCCACCGGCGAGGACCTGTACCGGATCGTGTGCGACTACGCCGCGCTCGGGCACCACCGGTCGGGCACAGACCGCGACGCTGCCACGACGGAGTGGTTTGTCGATCTGATGAGCGACCTCGGAGAGGTCATCAGCTCGACGGTGGAGTTCGAGCGATACGACGTGGCTAGCGAACTCTCCGCCGACGAGCGTCCGATCAACCATTTGGCCCTGTACTACGAATTCACCGGAGAAGTCGATACCTCCGACGTGGCTGTGCGACGGTTTGACCCCCTCGGGGGCGGGTTCCCCGACGTGGCCAACAACCTCATCGAGGAGACCGGGCGGGAGGGGCACGAGGCGCTGGTGATCTGCACCGACCAGCCCGACGGAGAGCTGGTCGCCATCAACCGGGAACTGCATGCCAGCCCTTCCGGATTGCCGACCGTCCTGGTGGCTGGACGCCACTACGGCACTCTGGCCTCGTCGGCCGTTCGCCTGCGGCTCAGGGCCGGGCTCGTGGAGGGTCGCACCGCCAACATCGAGGTCAGTTCCGACCAGCCGGGGCGCCGGCTGGTGCTTACCACCCCGCTCAATGGCTGGTTCAGCGCGGCCGGCGAGCGAGGAACCGGCATTGCCGTACTGCGCCATGTGGCCGAGCGGCTCACCGACCGCCCGTTGACGGTGGTCGCCACCGGCGGCCACGAGCTGGGCTACATGGGCGCGTACGCCTGGGTCGACCGGTGCACCGAGCCGCCGGTGGGCATTGCGCACATCGGTGCGTCGCTCGCCGTTGAGACCGCGGCCGGGGGCGGCCGCCGACTTATCGACAGCCGCATCGCCATGACCACGCTGGGCGAATCAACCGCCCGCGGCGTGGCCGCGGCCCTTGATGATGCCGGGATCACGCTGCGTTGCGACTCGGACACGTGGCTCGGTGAGGGTGAGGCGTGGAGCCTTCTGGGCGTCCCGGTGCTGTCGACGACAGGCGCCGGACCGGATTTTCACACTCCCTCCGACACCCCCGAGCGGGCTACGTCACCCGGCACCCTGGCCACGGTCGCCGACGCCGTGCACCGGGCTGTGGCCGCTTTCTGCGACGCCACTACGGTCTGCTCGTAGGTACAAAGGCTCAAGCAGGACTCAAGGGAGTACGGCATGCAGGTTCGAAGAGTCGCCGGAGCCCTCGGCGCCGAGATCATCGGCGTCGACCTCCGGGATCCCGACCTCGACTTCGACGCCGTCTATGGGGCCTTCCTCGAGCACGAGGTCATCTTCTTCCGGGGTGCGCACCTCACCGAGGAGGAGCACCTAGCCCTGGGCCGGCGCTTCGGCACGCCCAGCATCTACCCGGTCGCTCGGGTCATGGGCGCGACCGAGCCCACAATGACCGTCATCAAGGACGGTCCGAACAGCCCCAACGCCGCCGACCTCTGGCACACCGACGTCACCTGGATGGCCACCCCGCCCAAGGCCGCCCTGCTGCACATGGAGCTGGCTCCCGAGTACGGCGGCGACACGCTGTGGGCCTCGGCGACCAGCGCCTACGAGACGCTCAGCCCGGACGTGCAGGAGTTCTTCGCCTCGCTGACGATTGTGCACTCCAACGAGGGGTATCTGAAGCGGGTGGCCGAGAAGGCCGGCGAGCACGCCGAAGCGATCCAGGAGGCCATCAGGCGCGACTACGGCCCCGTGGAGCATCCCCTGGTGCGCACCCACCCGGAGACCGGCAAGCGGGCCCTGCTGTACGCCGAGGGGTTCGTCGACCACGTCGCCGGCGTGAGCCGCGCTGAGAGCGACATGGTCCTCAACTTCCTGCGCGAACACGTGGCCGAGGTGTCCCTGCACTGCCGCTGGCAGTGGCAGAACGGCGATCTGGCCATCTGGGACGAGCGCTCGACGCTGCACCGCTCCGCTGCCGACCACTTCCCCCAGCGCCGCATCATCCGCCGCCTCGAGATCGACGGCGACCGCCCCTACTTCGACCCCAACGGCTCCTAGCCCCTCATCTCTCCACCGCGTCGGATCGTCGGCCGGGCTCCTCGTCGCTCGTGCCTGAAGCGTCGGAAGCGCTCGGGCCGGTGAGTCGGCCCGCCAAGGCATCGTCCACCGCGGCGGTGGCGCTGAGGTGGGCTATCAGCGCAGTCAGTTTCCGGTCGATCTCCACGACCACCGCTTCAAGCTTGTCGAACCGGGCATCCACCTTGTCGAACCTGGCGTCCATCTTCGCCTCAAGACGGTCGATGCGGGCGTTGGTCTCGTCGATACGAGCGTTGGTCTCGTCGATACGCCGGTTTGTGTCGTCGATACGGAGGCTGATGTCATCGATGCGGATGTGGGGGCTGGCGATGGCGGCCGCGAGCAGCGCGACGATCAAGAGGCCGAAGAAGCTCAGCAGCGGATTCTCCGCAACCTGAGCCCGCAGGCTGGGCCTGACCACGGTCGCCGCGCCGGTCCGCGCTTGCGACTGGGCGGTCGATGCGTCAGGTGCGGTGTCAGACGGGTTGACCATGGGGGATGCCGCTTCGGCGGCGGGAATCGGAGCGGACGTCGTCATCAGAGCCTCGTCTCAGGGCCTGCGGCGAGTGTGTGCGACAGGGCGGCTGGATGAATCGGCTGCCGATCAAGCCCGGCAACAAGGCTCGTACCGGAGATTATATGACAATGAATGTCATATCAACACCATAACCCTTCGTGGCCATCGTCCAACCCGGGCTGTCACACCCCGTCCGTACTGTGGCCGTCATGGCAACGGACCATGAGACGGGCTTGGAGCTCAAGCTGGGCAGCTTGACGGGCTGCATGATGTTGGAGGGCCACCCCTTCACCGTCGGGACGGTCGCCGAGGCGCGCTCGGCCATCCTGCAGTTCGCGATGGACGAGCTCGGCCACCACGCCCACAACCCGGAGAAGCGTGAGTTCCTGCGCCTGAACGTACGACCGGGCGGCGCGACCTGGGAGGATCTGGCCGAGTGCGAGGAGGGCCGCCGCTACGACCCGAGCAAGCCTGAGGCCGGCATGCAATGCAGCTACTTCTTGTACCGGCAGGGCGGTCTTGAGGGCGTCGGCGGAGTGATGTGGGCCTACTCCGTGACCATCTGGGCCACAGCCTCCCCGGCCGTATGGGACCACCCCGCCGACCAACCCGCAGCCGAAGGCAGCGTTCTCGACCTCGACTGAGATCCGTGTCGTCGGGGCGTCCGAACGAGACCCGGCAGCAACCCGGTCGTTGATGCTCCTATATGTGTCAAGTCAAGCGGCGGGGGTTTGGGTGTTGAGCCAGTTTCGGTAGGCGGGCACGAGGTGGTGGTTGGGTGTTTTGCCGTGTTCGATTCTGGAGATGGTGCTGGGCCAGGTGTTGAGGCAGTCGGCGGCGTGTTGGAGGGTGGCTCCGGCTTGTTGGCGCTGTGTTCGCATGTTGTTGGTGGTGTTGGTGGTGTTGGTGGCGGGTTGGGGGTTGGTGAGCAGCCGGTAGACCTCGCGGGCGATGTAGCGCTTGAGGCAGCGGATGGTCTCGCGGCGGGTTTTGCCTTCGGTGTGGCGGCGTTGGGCGTAGGCGCGGGTGGCCGGGTCGGTGGAGAGCCGGACCATGGCGATGCGCCACAGGGCGTGGTTGGCTTGGCGGTTGCCGCCTGTGTTGAGGCGGTGGCGGGTGATCTTGCCCGAGGAGGCCTCCACGGGGCTGGCGCCGCACAGCGCGGCGAAGGAGGCTTCGCTTTGGAGCCTCTGGGGGTTGTCGCCGACGGCGATGAGCAGGATCGCCGCGGTGTCTGGGCCGATGCCTTTGGCGGCGCGCAGCGCCGGGTTGGCGGCCGCGGTGAGCTCGTCGAGGTGGCTGCGCAGCTCGGCGAGGTCGGCGTCGAGCACCTGGTGCTGGCGGGCCAGGGTGCGCAGGGCGGCCTTGGTGGCCTCTGTGGGCTCGGTGAGGTCCCCGGGACGGAACCGGGCGCAGCGCCGCACCCGCACAGCGGCGCTGAGCGGCTCCAGGCCGGCGCGCAACTGCTGGGGGGCGGTGGTGATGAGGTCGCCGATCTGGTTGGAGATGCGGGTGCGGTGGGCCCGTGTCGAGCACAACGCGACCCGCAGCGCCCGGATCGACTCCACTGTTCCGTCGTTGCCTTTGGGCACCGCTGTGGCGTCGCCGCTGAGCGCGGCGCGTGCCGCGGCCTCGGCATCCACGGTGTCGGACTTGCCGCGCCGGCGCCGCACCTGGCGGTTCGGCCGGATCACCTCCACCACCTCGACACCGGCGCCCACCAGATGGCGGGCGAGCCCCACGCCATAGGAGCTGGTGCCCTCCACACCGACCTTGACGATCGGCCCGAAGGACCGCATCCACGCCTCGAGGCTGCGATACCCCGCCAGATCAGCACCAAAGGAGCCGACCTCGACGATCCGGCCCGTGTGGTCAATGACCGCGGCCACGTGCTGGTCCTTGTGCGTGTCGACACCGCCGTAGATGCCGACGAGTTGATCGGTCATGATGAAGCCCTGCCTTCCTTGCTAGCCAGTGGGGTCGGCACCACCGGCCGGGACGGCGGACAGGACAGTCAAGGTGGTCTTCCCAAGGCTCCTATGAGGTCACGTCCGCCCGACCGGTCGGTGCGCGCCAGCAGCCGGGACACCGAACCGACAGATCATCGGAAAGGCACAAGGCCCGTCACACCCAGGGTCAGATCCGAGCCCCGACCACTGACCCCCACATCATGACTGTCACACCCCTTGCCTATAGTCGTGAGCATGTCCTCCGAGCTTGGGTCGTCCCATTCTGAGACCGTGGTCGAGAACCTTCCGCGGCCCGGCGCGATGCCGTGGGGGTACAGCTGGATGCCGACCCTCGACGGCGAGCGCATACCGGTCCGCCACGAAGACCGCTTCGGGATGAGCGGGTTCGATAGCCGGGAGGAGGCATGGGCGGAGGCGATCAAGTGGGTCAAGGCGTGCGCCGGGCTGGCGTTCGAGATCGAACTGGGAGTGGGCAGCGGCTGTCTCCTCAACAAAGAGACCGTCGTAGTGGAGACGGTGACAGGAGCACGGGAGGCCATCGCACACCACGTGAGGTCCGTTGCAAGGGGCGATGATCGGGAGACCGTGAGCTTGTCCTGGGAGGATCTGGCCGAGTACGAGGACAGCCGCCGCTACGACCCCAACGACTCCGAGGCAGCCATGACCTCCTCGTACTCACCCACCGAGGACGACGTGGTGGAGGGCTCCGACGGCACTCTCCACCGAGTCACCTACTACGTCTGGGCCACCGCCTCCCCAGCCGTATGGGACCACCCCGCCGATTCGGCCTGCGGTGTGGACAATGACGACAAGACGGACGACGATCTATAGGACCCATCCAACCCGACGAGACTTCCTAGAACGAGAGCTACCAAGCATGTCCATCACCAATGAACCTCGCGAAGGCCACCTCACGTCTCCCAATGACGATGAGCATGACGGCAGTGAAGGGGCCGTTGCTCTGACTACTCCGAACATCAGGTGGGCGGTGGTGCAGGCACTACGGGCCATTGACGGGGAAGCCACTCTTGACGAGATCACTGATCGGGTAGCCGACTCGCTGGACCTGACTCGTGAGCAACGGACAGCACAGACTGCATCCGGCAGAAGGACCAAGCTCTCGGAGGCGGTGATGTGGTCGGCCCTAGAACTGAAACACATCGATGTGCTGCACTACCCGAGGCCCGGCTACCGCGCGTTGACACCGCTCGGGCAGGAAATCGACGAAGCACGAACCCATGCGCTGTGCATCGAATACGCGGCCAACAAGCGACGCCACCAGTCCGTCGAGGAGCCGCCGGAAGGCCAAGAGCAGGCTGACACACCGCAGGCGTGGCTCATCAGAGCCGGCAGGGATGGCGATCGCTTCGACTACAACATCGAGCACGGCCTCGCCTGCCTCGGCTGGGACGATGTCCCGGACCTGAGGGGCTTCTCCAGCCGTCAGGAACTGCAGGATGCCGTGCGCCTGCACCGTCCGGATTCCCGGGAAGGGGCGATCTCCAGCTTCACGAGCCAGCTCTGGCGGATGCGGACCGACGTGCGCTTGGGCGATCTGGTGGTGATGCCTCGCAAGGGGGCGCCAGAGATCGCTCTGGGCTCAGTCACCCGCGAGTATTGGTACGACGAGGCCTCGGATGTGGCCTGGGGACGCCACGTCGTGTCGGTGGACTGGAAGCGCACCGGAGTGCCCAGGGCGGCCCTCAACCAAGACCTCCAGCGCTCGCTCGGCTCCCTACAGACCATCTACACCCTTGCGCGCGACGACGCTCCGCAGCGTCTCCAGCAGCTGCTGGAGACGGGTGAGGATCCCGGCCCGCGGTCCGCCCTCGACCTTCCCGATCTGGTCGAACGGTTCCGTGCCGAGACAGACTACCCCACTGAGGCACACCTGGAGCAACAGCGGCTGCGAGCCGAGTGGGCCGAGAAGCTCGCGCCCAAGAACATTGCCAACTTCAGCCGCCTCGATCTGACCGGGGTCGCGAGCCACGGAACTTGGGTTTCCGGCCGATACGTGTATCCACATGTGAGCGGCGTCATGCAATGGATACGGGACCTGGAAGAGGTTGAGTACTCCAGGATGCTGGATCACATTCGATATCTGTGCTGGGGCAAGGACGAGGACGAACTATGGCGTAGGTACGACCGACTCACGGACAGTAGGAGTGAACGGAACACGAAGGGCCTCAAGCACTCGACGACCAGCTTGCTACTCGCCATCTGCCACCCCGAGGACCTTCTTCCGATCGGTCAGCAAGGAGGTAAGTGGGGCCGCGGGGCGATGCTGCGCCGATTGGGGCTGCCCAAACCAACGGGATCCAGCCTCGGGCAACGGGTCGTGGATGCCAACAACCGCCTCCGCGAACACTTGGAGCCCCACTTCCAAGACGACACGCTCGGGATGGGTGCATTCTTGGGGTGGCTGCTCGAACAGGAACCGGCCGGAGGTACTGGTAGCCCGACTGATCCGGTGGACCTGACCAAGCTTTCAGGTGAGTTGCTCGTTGACGTTGACTTCTTGAAGGACATCGTCTCGCTACTGGAGGACAAGGGGCAGGTGATCTTGTACGGGCCGCCGGGAACGGGCAAGACGTTCTTGGCGCGGGCGTTGGCGAAGGTGCTAGCACCGAACGAGTCGCGCCGGACGCTGGTGCAGTTCCACCCGTCGACGTCCTATGAGGACTTCTTCGAGGGCTACCGGCCCGCCGGGACCGACGGCGGGGCCGTCCAATACAAACTGACGCAGGGTCCCTTGGCCCGCATGGCCGACCAAGCCGACGATGCACCCGAAGACCGCCATGTGATGATCATCGATGAGATCAACCGTGGGAACCTGCCCCGCGTGCTGGGGGAGCTGCTGTTCCTGCTCGAGTACCGCAATGAGAGCGTGCAGCCGCTGTACCGGCCGGATGAGCCGTTCTCACTGCCCGACAACCTGTGGTTCATCGGCACCATGAACACCGCCGATCGGTCGATCGCGCTTGTGGACGCGGCGCTGAGGCGGCGGTTCCATTTCGTGCCGTTCTTTCCTGACCGCGAGCCGATGGCGGGTCTGCTCGACCGGTGGCTGGAGCGCCAAGGCGAGCCGGGCTGGGTCGGCGACCTCGTCGATGAGGTCAACGACGAACTCAAGAAGGCCCTTGAGGGCTCCCATCTCTTGCTTGGGCCGAGCCACTTCATGAAGGCGTACGGCTCGTCGCTGGACACGCAGCGACGGCGGCTGCGGCGCATCTGGGAGTACAACATCGAGCCGTTCATCGAGGACCAGTTCTTCGGCGACCCCGATCGGATCGCGCACTTCCGGTTCGACGCCGTGATGAGGCGCAACGGGCCAGCAGCAGAGTCGGATGTCGACGCCAGCGATGACGGCGACGACCCGGAGAGCACCGACGGCTCCGAGGGTGAACCTGCAGCAGTGGAGGGAGAGGCTGTTGTCGAGCCCGGCTCCACCTCCGAGGACGGGCGGTGACCGGACTGCCGTCCGGGTCTTGCCCCGGGTGCCGTCGGCCGTGGCCCGACTGCGCTTGCGGGAACGGTGGGGCGACGCTCGCCGACGTTCACGCCCACGCCGACGCTCACGCCCACGCTGAGCCAAAGTTCCGGGGCCGGGGCCTGCTCATCGGCATCGACGTTGACGACATCAAGGTCGGCGACATTCTCACCACCGGTCAGGACATCGAAGTCGCTGGTGCCTGGTACTGCACCGCACCGGGCTGCGGCTTGAGGAACATCGATCGCGCCGTGATCGAAGGCCACATAGCCCACCTGCGCCGCCAACCACTCGTTGGCAGGGATGACGGAGCGGATGGGGAGTGCTGATTTGGCGGACGCGCTCGATGCGTAGGTACTCATGAGCCTGACGGCGCTTGGTGACACCGCGGTAGCGACGGACCAAGTCACGACGGGCGCACACGGCCTCAAGGCCTTGGCCGCCATGCCCGTCCAGCTGCCGGACAGGGTCGAGCTGCCGGACGGGGTCGAGCTGCGCGAGTACGGCCGCGCGACACTGCCGCTGAGCGATGAGCAGGCTGCCGCGCTGAATCGGGTGGGCAGTGGGCAGTATCTGTCGGTCGAGCCGGGCGAGCACTCGGGGCACTGGCGAGTGTCTGCTCACAACTTCGTTGGCTCGATCAATGTGGTGGGGTTGCAGGTGCTGGTGCGGCCCAAGATCCCTTTGCGCAACCTGTTCCTGCTGCTCGAAGTGGGGCTGCGCGAGCGGGACTGGCGTGACGAGGCCGTCCGCTTCGAGACCACCGGCGACCTGTTGCCCGCCCTCGTGTCGTTCTTCGCCCGCACCACCGAGACCACCCTCGCCCGAGGGCTGTACCACTCCTACCGGGAGCAGCACGACCGGCTCGTCGCCCTTCGGGGACGCGTCGACATCGCCCGGCAGCTCACGCAGCCCGGCGTCGTCATACCCACCGCCTGCAGGTTCACCGAGTTCACCGCCGACCTGATCGAGAACTCATACCTGAAGGCGGCCGTGTCCCGATCGCTGCGGGTGGCCGGCGTGCAGGCCGTCGACCGGCGTCGGCTCATGCAGCACCTGGTCACCCTCGAAGACGTGGACGACGTGCGGCACCACCACAGCGATCACGACCGTGTCGTGTTCAGCCGGCTCAACCAGCACTACCGGCCCGCGCTGAGGCTGGCTCGGCTCGTGCTGGCCAACCTGACGCTGCAAGACGTCCTCGGCGAGACGCAGGCCTCGTCGTTCATGTTGGACATGAACGACCTCTTCGAGCGCTTCGTCACCGAGCGCTTGCGGCGGGCGCTCCGGGGTCGCCTCGACGTCAAGGGCCAGCACCAGGACCGGCTCGACAAGGAGCGCTACGTCGCCATCAAGCCTGATCTGCTGTTCAGCGCGAACGGCGCACCGAGGTTCGTGGCCGACATCAAGTACAAGCTCACCGACGACACGGCCGCCGGCCGCAACGCCGACTACTACCAGTTGCTGGCCTACACCACCGCGCTCGACCTGCCCGAAGGCGTGCTCATCTACTGCCTCGACGCCAACCGAGCCGACGACTCCGACAGCAATGGAGCGTCGGCCGCCACCTCCCGGCCCGAGAGTTCCATCCCCGCCGAAGGCACACCCGACGACCGCCTCCCAGGTTTGCGGTCGATACGGGTCCGCAACGTCGGGAAGGTGCTTCACACCTACGCCCTGGACCTGTCCGGCACCGCCGCGGATGTCGCCATGAACATGGACAGGCTCGCCGACTGGATTGAGGACCGGGCCGCAGCGACGGTCATGCCTCACGCCTCGACATACGGCTAGTGCTCTGTCCACTAACCATCGTCGGGGTTGAGCCGAGATTCTCTATGCCGGTATTGCCCGCATACGACGCGTTTCTCTACATATTTCGGCGGGAACGGAACTAGCCGACCGGGTTTCCGTCGATCTCTACGCGTTGGCGGCGTAGCACCATGCGGGTGATCCGCCAGCGCCCGTCGATGCGCTCGTACTCCTCCTCGTACCAGCCTGCGCCCCAGAGCGTTCGGAGCGGGCTCCCCTCGGGGAACCAGAGGCGGTCCTCCATCGCCCACACGCCTGAAGCGCTGTCGGCGCCGGTCATCTCGATCTCCTCGTTGTGACCGTGATGCACGGTGACTACGCCGTGCAGAAGCTTCGACACCGAGACGACGAAGCTGTCGCGGCTGCTGTAGACGCCGCGGTCCGAGCCGCTCACGGTGCTGCTCGAGACGTCGATCTGCGCATCCGGGGCGAACACTTCGCCGACGCCCTGCCAGTCCTGCTGGTCGAGCATGCGGAAGTAGCGCGCCTTGAGCCTGCGAATCTCCTCGATGTCCTCCATGGACCCGCCGTCGCCTGGCGGGACACGGTCAGCCCTCGCGCTCATGGCCACACCGTACCCGCCCCGCCGCGCCAGCCGGAGCGGTCGTCCGCCAACCTCTTCAATACAGAAATATCACTGTTATAGCATGTAAATGCTTGACAAATGTCACACCCCTATGGGATACTTCTGTCATGGTGTTAGAAGCGGCCCGACGGACCGAGACCGCCGCCAAAGAGATGCTGGCGCTAGTCAATGACGGCTCGGCGTCGAGCGCGGAGATTCGCGAAGCGCTGGCGGTGTCCAAGGCCATCGCCGCGATCAACTCGGCGTTCCAGGCCGCGGGCGCGGCTGCGGTGGCTGGTCGGGAGCGTCATGGCGACGGCGGGGCCGAAGTGCTGGCGTCGAGTGCGGGGCTGTCCCGGCGCGAGGCCCACAGCCAGGTCAAGACGGCTCAAGCGATCCGAGGTGTTCCGAGACTGCGGGACGCGGTCGAGTCGGGTCGGGTGTCGGTAGCCAACGCCAAGCGGCTGGCCGAGGCAGTCGACAAGACCAGCGCTGACGACGTGGAAGCGGACTCCGACCTGTTGGCCAAGGCCGAGTCGATGCGGCCCGAGCAGTTCACCAGGGAAGCGCGCCGATGGGTGACCGATCACGACGGCGACGGCGGGGCAGCCGAGCATGCCCGCCAGCGGGCCCGGCGCAGGGTGCGTATGTGGGACGCCGACGACGGGATGGTGCATCTGCACGGAGAATTCGATGCCGTCACCGGACAGCGCATCCGCAACCGGCTGCGGGCCGAGGCCGCCCGCATGTTCGACGGCGACAAGCAGAACGCCAAGAACAACGCCACAAGCGGGGGCGCTTGTCGTCGCACCTTCGACCAATGCATGGCCGATGCCCTCGACAGCCTCACCGCCAGCCAAGCCGAGTGCGGCGGCGCCCGTGCCGGCCGCGGCAAGCCCTTCGCAGACATCTGTGTCGTGGCCCGCGTGGACGACGACACTGGCAAGCTGGTCGCCGAGCTGCCCGACGGCGGCCGGCTTCCCCAGGCCGTGCTCGAACAGCTTGCCTGTAACGCCAAGTTCACCGGTCTGGTGTACGACCGCGACGGCAAGCCCATTTGGCGGACACACTCGGTGCGCACCGCCACCGAGGCCCAGCGACAGATCCTCATGGCCCGCTACGGCGGCTGCTTCCACTGCGCGGCCCACCCTGCGCTGTGCCAGATCCACCACATCAAGCCGGTCTCCCAGGGCGGATCAACGCGACTCGACAACATGATCCCGGCCTGTTGGGACTGCCACCAGAAGGTCCACCACCACGGCTGGCGGATCCGCACCACTAACGGAGTGCACACCCTGCACCCGCCAGAGCAACTCCACTACGGCCCGGCGCGCGCTCCGGATCCGCCTATGTCCGGCTTCTCGTCAGCGGCGCGCCGTCAATCTGCGGACGACACCCGTCTGTTCGCCTTCGCCTAGGAAAGTCGTTGCGAACCAGACTCGGACCCGACAGCGCCCAAGACCCCCGGAGCCTGGAATGCACCCACCCTCGCTGAACACGCCCGCAGCATCCGGACCCCGCACAGCCCGAGCCCCCAGCCCGAGTGTTGCTGTCAGGCAACTCGTCCTGGGAGACCGCACGAACCAGACAGAGCGGCGGGGCGGCGAATCTGGCAGGCTTGCGCCCTGACACAGAGACGCCGACGGCCCGCTACCAAGGGTCAAGCGGGCAAGAGGGAAGGCCAAGAAGGAGGCAACCGATGGGTGAGATGGTGGAGTTCGCTGCCAACGGGTCGAAGGCTCGTGGCTATGTGGCCGCCGCGGCTGGGGGCTCGGGCCCTGGTGTGATCGTGCTGCAGGAGTGGTGGGGGCTGGTGCCCCAGATCAAGGGTGTGTGCGACCGGCTCGCCGACGAGGGGTTCACCGCGCTGGCGCCCGACCTGTACCAGGGCGAGATGGCCACCCACACCGAGATGGACAAGGCCGGCGAGCTGATGACCACGCTGCCGCCGGAGCGGGCCGCCCGGGACATGTCGGCCGCCATCGACTACCTGCTGGGCCACGATGCCTGCTCCTCGTCCACCGTGGGCGTCACCGGCTTCTGCATGGGCGGGCTGCTCACCCTTCGCATCGCCGCCATCGCCGGCGACCGGGTGTCGGCCGCGGCCCCGTTCTACGGCGCGCCCCTCGGCGACGACTCTCTCGACTGGAGCAACCTCAGCGCCAAGGTCGAGGGCCACTTCGCGGCCAGCGACGACTTCTTCCCGCCCGACGCCTGCGAGGCGCTGGCCCAGCAGCTCCGCAACATGGGCAAGGACGTCGTCTTCCACACCTACGAGGGCGCCGGCCACGGGTTCGGCAACTGGGAGGACCCGCTCGGCACCTACAACGAAGCGGCCTGGAACACCGCCTGGTCGCGCACCCTCGACCTGCTGCGCGCCAACGTGACGTGAGCCGGATGCGCAGGCCCTAGTTCACGCCCAAGCCGCCCTCGGACCCAATAGACGTCAGGCCTAGTGGTCCGTCGCTGAAATGATCGGGGCGTCCGGAGCGCTCCCAAGCAGGGTCTCAGTCCTGCTGCGCTGCCCTAGCCATTTCGACGACACAGCACTAGTACGCCTCGGGCACGAACGTCTGGTCCGAGATCGGCGGTCTCACGTAGCCCACTCCGGACTGGCGCTCCGGCAGCTCCACGTCCTCCCACGCCACGGTCTCGTACGGGATCATCGACAGCAGATGCGTGATGCAGTTGAGCCGGGCCCTCTTCTTGGAGTCGGCATCGACCACGTACCACGGCGCCTGCTTGATGTCGGTGTGGGCGAACAGGGTGTCCTTGGCCTTGGAGAAGTCCACCCACCGGGCCCGGCCCTGCACGTCCATGGGCGACAGCTTCCAGCGCTTGAGCGGGTCCGCGATCCGGCTCTGGAACCGCCGCTCCTGCTCGGCGTCGCTCACCGAGAACCAGTACTTGATCAGGATGATCCCCGACCGCACCAGCATCCGCTCGAACTCCGGGCACGACCGGAGGAACTCCTTGTACTCCTCCTCGGAGCAGAACCCCATCACCGGCTCGACCAGCCCGCGGTTGTACCAGCTGCGGTCGAACAGGACCATCTCGCCCGCCGCAGGAAGCTCCGCAACGTAACGCTGGAACCACCACTGGGTCTTCTCGCGGTCGCTGGGCGTGCCCAGGGCCACCACCCGCACCACACGGGGGTTGAGCCGCTCGGTGATCCGCTTGATGACCCCGCCCTTCCCGGCCGCGTCGCGGCCCTCGAAGATGACCACCACCTTCAGTCCCTTGTGACGGATCCAGCGCTGGAGCCGCACCAGTTCCTCCTGCAGGCTGCTCAGCTCCCGCTCGTAGTCCCGGTTCTTGATCTTCTTGCGCTTGCCGGGAGCCTCGTCGCCCGACTGTGCGCCATCGAGGGTCACATCAACACTCATGAACCGGACAATAGTGCCAATAGTGCAGACCGCACACTGCGAACTGGTGCGAAGGCTGCACAATGGAGGCGTGGAACCGCAGCCGGCCGAAGACTCCCGGTCGTTCACCACCATGTCGGGGGTGCCCGTCGATCCCGTGTACGGCGACGGACCCCTGCCCGGGGAGTTCCCCTACACCCGGGGGATCTACCCGGAGATGTATCGCAGCCGGTTGTGGACGATGCGGATGTTCGCGGGGTTCGGCACTGCGGTGGACACCAACGGCCGGTTCAAGGACATCCTCCGCCACGGCGGCACCGGTCTGTCCACCGCGTTCGACATGCCCACTCTGATGGGACGCGACTCCGACGACGAGGTGTGGTCCGCCGGCGAGGTCGGCCGGGCCGGGGTGGCCATCGACACCCTCGCCGACATGGAGGACCTGTTCGCCGACATTGATCTGGGCTCGGTGTCGACCTCGATGACCATCAACGGTCCGGCCATCGTGGCTCTGGCCCAGTACATCGCGGTCGCCGACAAGACCGGGGTGGACCGGGCCGCGCTCTCGGGCACGATCCAGAACGACATCCTCAAGGAGTACCAGGCCCAGAAGGAGTACATCTTCCCGCCGCGGCCGTCGATGCGCATCGTGTGTGACATGATGCGCTTCACCACCGCGGAGATGCCCCGGTGGCATCCGGTGTCGATCTCCGGCTACCACATTCGGGAGGCCGGCTCCACCGCCGCGCAGGAACTCGGCTTCACGCTGGCCAACGGCTTCGCCTACGTGGAGGCGGCCCAGGCGGCCGGCCTCGACGTGGACGACTTCGCCGGGAGGCTCAGCTTCTTCTTCAACAGCCACAGCGACTTCTTCGAGGAGATCGGCAAGTACCGGGCCGCGCGGCGCATCTGGGCCACCTGGATGAGACAGCGCTACGGCGCGACCTCGGAACGCAGCCTGATGTGCCGGTTCCACACCCAGACCGCGGGGGTGTCGCTCACCGCCCAGCAGCCCGAGATCAACATCGCCCGGGTGGCGCTGCAGGCGCTGGCCGGCGCTCTGGGCGGCACCCAGTCGCTGCACACCGACGCCTACGACGAAGCCTTGGCCTTGCCCACCGAGAAGGCAGCTCGCATCGCCTTGCGAACCCAGCAGATCGTGGCCCATGAGACCGGGGCAGCCAACGTCGCCGATCCGCTGGGCGGCTCGGCCTACGTCGAGTGGATGACCGACGAGATGGAGCGTCGCGCCACCGACATCTTCGATCACCTGCTGGAGCTGGGCGGCGGATCCATCCTCGAAGGCGTGTACGAAGGCATCGACAACGGCTACTTCGTCGGCCAGATCGCCGACTCCGCCTACCGGTTCGAGCGCGAGGTCAACGACGGCGCCCGCATCGTCGTCGGCGTCAACGCGTTCACCGAGGGCGACGACGGCGAGAAGAACCTGCTGCGCATCGAACAGGACACCGAGGATCTGCAGCTCAAGCGCCTCGCCGAGGTCAAACAGCAACGAGGCGACGCGGCGGTGCGCAGAGCTCTGGAGGCTTTACGGCGCGCCGCGCAGGATCCAGAAACCAGCCTCATGCCGCCGGTCATCGACGCGGTCAAGGCCTACTCCACCGAGGGCGAGATCTGCGACGCCCTGGCCGATGTGTTCGGCCGCTACACCGAGCCGGCCATCGTGTGACCGGACCGAGCCGAGACATGACCCAACCCACAGCCGCGGCCGGAGACCGAGCCCCGATCCGGGTGGTGCTGGCCAAACTCGGCCTAGACGGCCACGACCGGGGTCTCAAGGTGGTGGCCCGAATGCTGCGCGACGCCGGCATGGAAGTGATCTACCTCGGCCTGCGCCAGACCACCGACACGGTGATCGCCGCAGTCGAACAAGAAGACGCCGACGTCATCGGCCTGTCGATGCACAACGCCGGTCATCTCGCACTCGCGCCACGGATCGTGCAAGCCCTCACCGAGGCCGGGCTCGACGTGCCGGTAGTGATCGGCGGGATCGTCCCCGAGGCCGACGTGCACTCGCTCAAGGACATGGGCATCAGCGCAGTGCTCCACCCCGGCGCCTCGGCCCGCGAGGTCGCGGACGCAGTCGCGGACGCAGTCGCAGAAGGTACCGGCTGACGGCCGGCGGGGATGATGAACGGGTCATGACGGCAGCGAGCCAGACCGCAGCGACACAAGCCGCAGCGAGACAGAGTGCAACGAGCGTTCGCGCGCTGCCCGTCCGCTCGACAGGCGCCGAGACAACCGGCAGAACCTGAGAACTGACAGTGGCGCGCCAGTCGTCGAGCGAGACCAGCCCGATCAGCCAGCTGCTGGAACGAGCCGTCACAGGCGAGCGGCGAGCCCTCGGCCGGTTGCTCAGCCTCGTGGAGCAGGGCGGCGAGCCCGCCGATGGGATCGCTGAGATTGTCCACGACCGAGCAGCGGACGAGGCGCCCGTCGTTGGCATCACCGGCGCCCCCGGGACCGGCAAGTCGACGCTCACCGGACACCTGCTCGACCAGATGGCCAGCGCGGACGGCCGGCCGGCGGTGCTGGCCGTCGATCCGTCCTCCCCGCTCACCGGCGGCGCGATTCTCGGCGACCGCATCCGCATGGACGGCGTGGCCGCGGGCCGGGCATTCATCCGATCGATGGCCACCCGCGGCAGCGCGGGCGGGTTGGCGCTGGCCGTGCCAGCCGCCCTCCGAGTCTTCGAGGCATGCGGCTACGGGCCCCTCGTGGTCGAGACCGTCGGTGTGGGCCAGGTGGAGGTCGACGTCACCCGCACGGCCGATACCACCGTCGTGATGGTGGCGCCCGGCATGGGCGACGCGGTGCAGGCCAACAAGGCCGGCCTCCTGGAGGTGGCCGACGTGCTGGTGGTCAACAAGGCCGACCGCCCCGGCGCCGACGACACTCGCCGCGACCTGGAGCACATGCTTGACCTGGGCCGCATCACCGGCCTCCCGCAGGACTGGCGCCCCGAAATCATCATGACCACCGCCACCACCGGCACCGGAGCGGACCAGGTCCACAAAGCCATCCAAACCCACCGCGCCCACCTGACAGACACAGGCCGGCTAGAAGCCCGCCGCCAAGCCAGGATCCATCAAGAAGTCCTCGACCGCGTAACCCAGCACCTGGGCACCAAGGCGTCGCAGTACCTGAGTACGCAACCGGCTGCACTGAAAGATGCACTAGAGGGACGCAGCACCCCCGCCGCCACGGCGGCCAAGATCAGCAAGCGCCTATTGAGCAGCAAGCCCCCCAGCTAACCCAAGACGATCCGCCTGCCGCAGGAGAGACGCGTCCGGCTAGGCCCCCGGGGGGTGGCGCCGGATCCCTGGCCGCTGACCACATGGCCAGGCACCGGTCGCTTCACGCGGCCGGCTAGGCCGGGGGGTGGTGCCCGGATCCGGGCGGTCGACAATGGGGCGCAGCCCCGTCGACGGATGGGCCCACAGGACTCGCCGGCCGAGCGGAGCAACCCCTACCGCGCCAGGAGGATCCGGCGGGCCTCGCTCAACTCCGCTATGCGGTCGGCAGCTTCGGCTTCGGCCGCTCCGAGGTCCGGGTGGGCGGCCCGCAGCGCCTCGCGGAAGCCCCGCCGGACCGCGGCCTGCTCGGGTAGCTCGACCTCGTGTTCGAAACCCAGGACTTCCAGGGCCCAACCGACGGGATCAGCCAGCGCTCGGGCCGGATTCGCCAACGGCTGACCGGCGGCCAGGTAGGCGAACAGCGCCGGACCTGTGTCGCCTCGCCACGCCAGACCCCTCCGCACTGCTCGAAGGGCTTCACTACGGACCTCGGGGCCGGCAAGACCGGCCGCGTAGACCGCGCCCAGCACGAGCTGGCTCGGCGTGGCTCGCCAGCCCTCGAACTCGCAGCGCAGTTCCCCGCTCGAGCTGCCGCCGGAAGGACCGTACAGCCGTTGCCGGCTGCGAGTCAGGCCGACCCGGTCGCTCTGCAAGCGATGGCGCAGCCGCGGCTGAGCTACCGAGAACCGCTGCTCCAGCTCATATGCGAGCCCCATGACCTCCCCGAGAAGATCATGGGTCAGGCCGGGCCCGAAGCGTGCACAAACCGCTCCCAGCAGCAAGCCGCCCAGACCGGGACCGGACCCGTCGCTCGACCCCGGCAGCCACGCCCGGCCCACTGCGATCCGGCGGGTGGGGGCTATCGGTCTGGAGTGGAATATCTCCAGCTCGGCCAGCAGCACCCGGCCACGCTAGCGGGTGAGGATTCCCGGCATCGCCGCCCGAATGAAGCCGCTGGCGATCACCCGCCCGTCACGCCGGACGGGTCGGTTTGGGACTCTGGAAACTCGAGTTCCAGCCCGTCGAGGGAGTCCAGTATACCGTCGAGCAGGTCGGCCAGGCCCAGGCCGTCCAGCATCTCCATCATCCGTTCGAGCTGCTCGCGTTCTTCCTCGGACAGCTGGTCGAGCGTTCGCCCCTCCCCGAAGAACTCCTCGAACTGCTCACGATCGAACGGCCTCAGGTTCTCGAACGGCCAGTCCTCACGATCCAGTGGTGCCGCGCCGTCGCCGAACTGCCAACCGTATTCGAACGGCCGCTCACCGCCCTCAAGGGGCCTGCCGTCACGGTCCCAGGGCATCATGCCAGGACCGGAGGGCCAGTCATCGAAGGGCCACTCACGGCCCTCGAAAGGCAACCGCTCGCCCCGCAGGTCGGGGAAGGGGAAGAACGGGAACGCGCCTCGCGGGAACCTTCTGAACTCGAAGTAGCCCCCATCGCCACCAGGATCGAACTCCGGCCCCACGGCTCGGGGGGCGTTGCAGACCAACACGGTGACGGCATCATCGCCCGTGCCGAAGCTGAGGATCGTCATGCAGCCTTCGACCGCGTCCGCCTTGTCTGGCTCACTTCTATCGGCTTTCCTGCTGCCGTCTCGTTCCTTGTCGGCGCCGCGCTTGTTGCGCTCTGCCCACTCGCCCCAGTAGCGGTTGGAGCGTTCGCCACGATCGCGGTCGAAACGCTCGCCGCGGCGCCGCTCTGCCCGCTCGTCCCAGTCGCGGTCCGGCTGGGGCACCCACCCGCGCTGCGCGCCGTGCGACCCGCCGCGGTCGAGAGACGTCGCGTGGTCCACAACACAGCAGTCGCCGTAGTAGTCGTCGTCATCGTTGACGATGGCCGAAACGGCCCACACCGCGCCCACGATGACGGCCGTAATGGCTACCACCGCGCCCATGACCACGGCTGCCACCCTGGCTGCCTGCCAGGGGGACCGATCCTCGGTTGTGGCTGGGGCGGACTCGGAGATCTGCGGTTCCTCTTCGGCGTCCTCCAGTGCAGATTCTTCCTCCGGTGGGGTCTGCTCCGAATCGGGGGCTTCGATGGGGGCGTATTCGTCGGCCATGGGGCAAGACTGTAGAGGCCGACGTTGAGAGTCCGGTTAGAAGCGAGCCCGACTCAGACGAGCGTCCTCAGCGTGTCGCTCATGCGGTGGGCCAGCTCGCGCAGATCGTCCCTGTCGGTCTCCTCACCCTCCACCAAGTCGAGCAGTTCGCCTACCGCGTTGCGCAAGTTCCGCCAGTTGGGAGCGGAGAAGCCGAACGGCGTCCGCACTCCGGCGATCCGACGAGCGTTCGTCACCACGCCCCTCACCCCGTCGAGGTCGCCGGGGTCTCGACGCAACCGATCGCATGCCACGAACAGGGCGCTGAGGAGCCCATTGACCTCCAGGCCGTCGAGCTCCTCGAATTGGGCTTCCTCCTCGCGGGCCAGCAGATCATCGATCAACAGCTCGACCCGTTCCTCGTCCGCCTCGCGGACCAACAGGTCGCACACTGCCGCCTGCCCGGCAGCCTCACTCGTGCCAGGGTCACTTTCTGCAGTCTCACCGTCAGTCTCGCTCTCGGCAGTGTCACCCTCCGCAGCATCACCCTCCGCAGCATCACCCTCCGCAGCATCACCCTCTGCCTCACCCTCTGCAGCATCACCCTCCGCAGCATCACCCTCCGCAGCATCACCCTCTGCAGCCTCACCCTCGGCGTCCAGGACGTGGGGCACGCGGGCCTGCACCAGCAGCTCCACCAGTTCGGCCCTCAACGCCTCGGGCCAGTCGGCCAACTCGAAGGCCGTCAAGGAGTCCTCCGGTCCGATTGGGCGGTTGGTCGCCTCCTTCGCCTTCTCGGTCTCCTCGACCTCGTCCACGAGATTGTCGACCGTCTCCTCCAGCGACTCGTGCACCATCAAGGTGGTGCCCTGCCACGAGTGAACGACCTTGTCGACAACAAGCAGCTGCTGCAGCATGACCCGGCTCTCGAGCGACCATTCGTGAAGCTCGTAGGCCAACCACTCCCCGGCCTCGCCGTCGCCCTCGTCGCCCGCATCGCCGACTCCGGAAGCCCCATCGTCCATCTCGATAGCGGACGGCTCAGGCTCTGCATCTCCTATGGCTCGGCGGAACCTGTCCCGGAAGGCGGCAGACATCTAACCATCTTGCCACCCGGCCAGCGCATTAGGGCACTCGCCGGTGCCCAGCTTCGGATAGGTTCGCGCCCATGGTGGCGTCGACGCATCCCAAACCCGACCGCAACATCGCTCTGGAACTGGTGCGAATCACTGAGGGCGCTGCCATAGCCGCGTCCCGCTGGATGGGTCGGGGCGACAAGGACGGCGCCGACGGGGCCGCCGTGGACGCCATGCGCAGAGTGCTGAGCGACATCTCGATGGACGGCACCGTCATCATCGGAGAGGGCGAGAAGGACGAGGCGCCCATGCTCTACAACGGGGAACGGGTCGGCAACGGTCAACTGCCCCAGACCGACGTTGCCGTCGATCCGATCGACGGCACCACCCTCACCTCGCTCGGACGGGCCAACGCCCTGTCGGTGATCGCGGTGGCCGATCGGGGCACGATGTTCGATCCCGGCCCCTGCGTCTACATGGAGAAGATCGCGACCGGCCCCGAGGCCGCCGACCTGATCGACATCACCAAGTCGCCGACGGACAACCTGAAGGCGGTGGCAGAGGCCAAGAGCGAGTTCGTGCGCGACCTGACCGCGGTGATCCTGGACCGCGACCGCCACGACGACCTGATCGCGGAGGTCCGCGAGGCCGGCGCCCGCATCCGGCTGATCCCCGACGGCGACGTGGCCGGCGCCATCTCCACCGCCTGGCCCCACACCGGTGCCGACATCCTCTTCGGCATCGGCGGCACGCCCGAAGGTGTGATCACCGCGGCCGCCATCAAGTGCATGGGCGGCGCGCTGCAGGGCCGCCTGTGGCCCCGCAACGAGTACGAGCGCAAGGCTCTGGTCAAGCTGGGCTACGAGGTGGAGCGAGTGCTGACCCAGGACGACCTCGTCAACACCGACAACTGCTTCTTCGCCGCCACCGGGGTGACCGACGGCGATCTGCTCAAGGGAGTCCATTTCGACGCGAGCTTCTGCCACACCCAGTCACTGGTGATGCGCAGCCGCTCCGGCACCGTGCGTCTCATCGAGGGCCGGCACCATCACCGGAAGGCCCGGGACATCTGAGACTCCGAACCGCGCCGCCAGCCAACTCAGTGAGTTTCTGTGAGCAAATATGCCGACTCGAGCGGCTTCGTCGCTCACAAGAACCTCCGGCAGTTGCCGTGAGCAAATATGCCGACTCAAGCGGCTTCGTCGCTCACAAGAACCTCACGGCGGCTCGGGGCGCTAGCCGGCCGCGACCCGCAAGCGCAGTTCGGCCCGCTCCAGCGCCGCGGTGGCGGCGGCGTCCTCGGCGTCGGCCGCCAGGGTCTCGGTGGCCCGCTGACGTGCGGCTTCTGCCCGAGTGACGTCGATCTCGTCGGCGGCTTCGGAGACGTCCGAGAGGATCGTCACCTTGTTGTGGCTGACCTCCACGAAGCCCCGGTGCACGGCGAAGGTGTCGCGCTCGCCGCCGGGCCGCAGGACGTCCACCGACCAGGGGGCCAGCACGCCCAGGAAGGGCACGTGCCCGGCCTGGAAGGCGATGTCGCCCTCCTCCACCGTGCGCACGATCACCATCTCAGCCGAGCCGGAGTAGGTCACCTCCTCGGGCGACACCAGCTCGACGTCGAGCTCTACAGCCATGCCCGGCCCTCACCCATGTCAGGCCTGCAGCTCCGCGGCCTTGCGCTCCACGTCGGAGGCGCCGCCCACCATGTAGAAGGCCTGCTCGGGGAGGTCGTCCATGTCGCCGTTGACCAGAGCCTCGAACGACTCGATGGTCTCGGACACCGGGGTGAAGATGCCGTCCTGGCCGGTGAAGTTCTTGGCCACGAACATGGGCTGCGACAGGAACCGCTGAACCTTGCGGGCCCGGTCCACCGTCACCCGGTCCTCCTCGGAGAGCTCGTCGAGGCCGAGGATGGCGATGATGTCCTGCAGCTCCTTGTAGCGCTGGAGCACCTCCTGCACCCGGCGGGCCACCGCGTAGTGGCGGTCCCCCACCACCAGCGGGTCGAGGATGGTGGACGTGGACGCCAGCGGGTCGACCGCCGGGTAGATGCCCAGCGCGGCGATGTCACGGCTCAGCTCGGTTGTGCCGTCGAAGTGGGTGAACGACGTGAACGGGGCCGGGTCGGTGTAGTCGTCGGCGGGCACGTAGACGGCCTGCAGCGAGGTGATCGACTTGCCCCGGGTGGAGGTGATCCGCTCCTGGAGCTCGCCCATCTCGTCGGCCAGGGTGGGCTGGTAGCCCACCGCCGAGGGCATCCGGCCCAGCAGGGTGGACACCTCCGAGCCGGCCTGCACGAACCGGAAGATGTTGTCGATGAACAGCAGCACGTCCTGGTTCTGCACGTCGCGGAAGTACTCGGCCACCGTCACCCCGGCCAGGGCCACCCGCAGGCGCACCCCGGGCGGCTCGTCCATCTGGCCGAACACCAGGGCGGCCTTGTCGAGCACCCGGGTCTTGCCGTCGCCCATGACGGTCTCGCCCATCTCCAGGAACAGGTCGGTGCCCTCGCGGGTGCGCTCGCCCACCCCGGCGAACACCGACACGCCGCCGTGGTTGGTGGCCACCCGGGTGATCATCTCGGTGATCAGCACGGTCTTGCCCACACCGGCCCCGCCGAACAGGCCGATCTTGCCGCCCTGCTTGTAGGGGGTGAGCAGGTCGATCACCTTGACGCCCGTCTCGAACATCTGCGACGAGGGCTCCAGCGAATCGAACGAGGGGGCCGGGCGGTGGATGTCCCAGCGCTCGGGCGTGCTGTGGCCCGGCGTGTCGAGGCACTCGCCCATCACGTTCCACACATGGCCGAGGGTGTCGTCCCCCACCGGCACCTGGATGCCGTGGCCCGTGTTGCGCACCTCGGTGCCCCGGGTGAGACCGTCGGTTGGCTTGAGCGCGATGGCCCTCACCCGGTGCTCGCCGATCTGCTGGGCCACCTCGGCGGGCACCCGCACGTCGGTGCCGTCGACGGTGACGGTGAACTCCAGCTCGGTGTTGATCTCGGGCAGGTGCCCGGGCGGGAACTCCACGTCCACGACCGGGCCGGCGATGCCGACGATGCGGCCGGTGCGAAGATCGGTCCCTGGAGCCGATTCGGTGATGGTCATTTCTGAGTGGCTTTCCTTCTGTGTTGTCCTGTCCGTGTCGTTCTAAGCGGGTGGAGCACCCGCAGCGGCCGGCATCGAAGCGTCAGTCCCGGCCAGCATCGACGCCAGCGCGATATCGGCATCACTCGCGTCGCCGCCGCCCAGCGCCTCCGCCCCGCCGACGATCTCCATGATCTCGGTGGTGATGGCGTCCTGGCGGGCCTGGTTCATGGCCCGCGACAGCTTGGTGATGAGCTCCTCGGCGTTGTCGGTGGCCGCCTTCATGGCCCGCTGGCGGCTGGCGTGCTCCGACGCGGCCGCGTCGAGCAGCGCGCCGTAGAGCCGGGCCTCGGTGTAGCGGGGCAGCAGCGCCTCCAGCACCGCCTCGGGGGACGGCTCGAACTCGAAGCTCCCCTCCCGGCCGGTGCCCGAGCCCTCCCTGGCCATCATCTCGGTGTCGATCAGCGGCAGGAAGCGCCGCACCACCACCCGCTGGGTGCCCATCGAAACGAACTCGGTGTAGATGAGCTCCACCTGGTCGACCGCCTCGGTGAGGAACGACTCGCTCACCGTCTCGGCGATTCGACGGGCGTCGTCATAGGAGGGATTGTCGCTGAAGCCCGACATGGCGTGGTCTATGCGGTAGTTGCGGAAGCGGAAGTAGCTGGCCGACTTGCGGCCCACGCAGCACAGCGAATAGCCCTTGCCCTCCGACACGTGCGCCATCACCTGGCGCTCGGCGGTGCGGATCACCGACGTGTTGTAGGCCCCGGCCAGGCCGCGGTCGCCGGTGATGATGATGAACCCGACGTTCCGTACTTCCGGTGCCTGGCGCAGCAGCGGGTGGTCGACCTCGGCCCCTCCGGCGGCCAGATCCTCGATCACGCTGGTGATAAGCCTCGCGTAGGGCCGGGCCGCGTTGGCCCTCTGCATGGCCTTCACCACCCGGGTGGCCGCGATCAGTTCCATGGCGCGGGTGATCTTCTTGGTGGACTGGATGCTGCCGATGCGCCGGCGCAGCTCGCGTTCTCTGCCTCCAGGCACGGTCCTGCCTCAGTCCCTGTTCCCCTATTGCCTTGCCTGCGCCTCTAGCCCTCGTCCCGGCTCAGGTCCTCTTCGGGCAGGGTGGTCTCGGCGTCGACCATGGTGGCCTGCTCCGCACCCTGCTCGACCGCGTCGGGCTCGGTTCCCGGGGCGGCGTCCGAGGTCTCGAACTGGTCGGCGAAGGCCTTGACCCGGGCGTCGAAGTCGTCGGCGTCGGAGATGGCCCCGCTGTCGCGGATCTCGGCCAGCGTGGCGGCCTCGCGGCTGCGGAACCAGTCGAGCAGCTCGCTCTCGAAGCGCCGCACATCGCCGATGGGCACACCGTCGAGGTAGCCGTGGGTGCCGGCGTAGATCGACACCACCTGCTCCTCCACCGGCAGCGGGCTGTTCACGCCCTGCTTGAGCAGCTCGGTGAGGCGGTAGCCCCGCTCCAGCTGGGCTTTCGACACCGCGTCGAGATCGGAGCCGAAGGCGGCGAAGGCCTCGAGCTCGCGGAACTGCTGGAGGTCGCCCTTGAGGGTGCCCACCGCGGTCTTCATGGCCTTCACCTGGGCCGCGCCGCCGACCCGGCTGACGGAGATGCCGACGTCCACCGCGGGGCGGATGCCCGACTTGAACAGGTCGTCCTGCAGGAAGATCTGGCCGTCGGTTATGGAGATCACGTTGGTGGGGATGTAGGCCGAGACGTCGCCGGCCTTGGTCTCGATGATCGGCAGAGCGGTGAGCGACCCCGCGCCCCGGTCGTCGCTGAGCTTGGCGGCACGCTCCAGCAGCCGGCTGTGCAGGTAGAACACGTCGCCGGGATAGGCCTCGCGTCCCGGCGGCCTGCGCAACAGCAGCGACACCTGGCGGTAGGCCTCGGCCTGCTTGGAGAGGTCGTCGTAGATGACCAGGGCGTGCTCGCCGTTCTCCATCCAGTGCTGGCCCATGGCGCACCCGGCGTAGGGGGCCAGGTACTTGTAGGGGGCGGGATCCGACGCCGGCGCCACCACCACCACGGTGTATTCCATGGCCCCGAGCTCGTCGAGGGTGGCCACCGCCTGGGCCACGGTCGAGGCCTTCTGGCCGATGGCCACGTAGATGCACTTCAGGTTGAGGCCGCGCTGGTTCAGGATCGTGTCGAGGGCGATGGTCGTCTTGCCCGTCTTGCGGTCGCCGATGATCAGCTCGCGCTGGCCCCGCCCGATGGGGATCAGCGAGTCGATGGACTTGATGCCGGTCTGCATCGGCTCGTGCACCGGCTTGCGGCCCGTGATGCCCGGCGCCTGGATCTCCATGCGTCTCGGGATCGGGTTGGACAGCGGTCCCTTGCCGTCCACCGGCTCGCCCAGCGGGTTGACCACCCGTCCGAGCAGGCCGTCGCCCACCGGGATCGACAGGATGTCGCCGGTGGCCTGAACGGGCTGGCCTTCCTCGATGCCCTCGACATCGCCGAGGACCACCGCTCCGATGGAGGTCTCGTCGAGGTTCAGCGCCAGGCCGACGGCGCCATTGGCGAAGCGCAGCATCTCGTTGATGCCGGCGTCGGGCAGTCCCGACACGCGGGCGATGCCGTCGCCCACTTCCAGCACCCGGCCAACCGTGGACTGCTCCAGCGTGGGGGTGAAGCCTTCGAGGTTCTGGCGGATGGCGGCCGCGATGTCCGCGGTGTTGATCGTCAGTTGTGCCGTGTCGCTCATGTCAGGTCGCTCAATCCCTTGTCTCTCGTCTGGGGTGTGGGCCCCGGCGTGCTCAGCCGAGGCCGCTTCGCATCTGCTGCAGGCGGCTGTGCACGCTGCCGTCGATCACGTCGTCGCCGATCTCGGTGACCACCCCGCCGACCACGCTGGGGTCGACGATGGCCTGAATCTCCACGTCGAGCCCTGAAGCGGCCTTGATGGCCGCGGCCAGCCGGGACCGTTGATCGCCGGTGAGCTCCACCGCGCTGCGCACCCGGGCCACCCGCCGATTGCGGCCCGCCGCGGCCTGGTCGAGGGCAGCGTCGATGATCTCGACCAGCTCACCGCCACGGCCCGCTCCCACCACTAGGGACGCCAGCGCGGCAGTGGCGGGCAGGGCAGGACCGGCGAGAAGATCGTCGATGATCCGCAACCGCCGCTCCACGTCGATGGCCGAATCGGCCAGGGTCGACCGCAATTCCTCGCTCTGGCGCAGGGCCTCGGCGAAGCGGGCCAGCTCGTCCTCGACCTCGGCCTGGGCGCCCTCGGCGCGGGCCACCGCCAGCATGGCGTCGGCGTAGCCGCTGATGCGGTCGGAGGCGGACTGGTCGGCCATCGCTCAGGCCCCTCCCGGGCCCACCGCGACCAACTTCAATGGGTTGACCACCTCAGAGGTGGCTAACCCATTGAAGTTCGAGCGGTACGGCTCCCGGAGAGCCGGCGCTGGCCATTGGCGGCGCATCGGCTCAGCTCCCGTCCCCGTTGCTGCCTGCGCCGGCCACCTCGTCGATGTAGCCGTCGATCAGGGAGCGGTGCACATCGGCGTCGAGGCTGGCCCCCACCACCCGCTCGGCCGCGCCCACCGCGATGGCGGCCACCTCGGTGCGCAGGTCGTCTATGGCCTGGCGGCGGCTCGACTCGATGTCGGCCGCGGCCCGGGCCCGCTGCTCGGCGATGTCGGCCTCGGCCCGGGCCTGCAGGTCCTGGCGGAGCTGGTCGGCCTGGCCACGGGCCTCGTCGATGATGGCGGCCGCAGCCGACTTGGCATCGGCCAACTGGGCCTCGTACTCCGACCTGGTGCGCATGGCATCGGCCTTGGCGGTGTCGGCTGCGTCGAGGTCGGCCCGTATCTTCTCGGAGCGGGCGTCCATGGCCCGCTTGACGGCGGGGAAGCCCTTCCACCACATGAACGCGAACAGGATCAAGAAGGCCAAGCCGCCCCAGATGATCTCGTCGAGGGCGGGGAGGATCGGGTTGGGCGACTCAAGGCACCCCTCCAGGTCCGTCTCCAATGCCTCGAGATCGTCTGCGGGCAGAGCCTTGACGGCTTCGAGGCTGCCGTGCTCGTCCTTGGCCTCCTTTACCTTCTCAAGGACGCACCCGCCGATCGTCTCACCCGCGGCCCACGCCGGCGCGGCCGCAGCCACGGTGACGGCACCGACCAGACTGAGGGCGGCGCACAGCCGAAGCGTCGCCCGCCCGGCGCGCTTAGCGCCAAACCGAACACTGAACGGCAGGATCGTTGATCTCATGGTGCCCCGGATCAGATGAAGTACAGCAGGACGAAGACCACGAACCCGATCAGGGCAAGCGCCTCAGTGAAGGCGATTCCCAGGAACATCGTGGTGCGGACCATGCCGGCGGACTCGGGCTGGCGGGCCATGGCCGTGATGGCGTTGCCGACCACGATGCCGATGCCCACGCCTGGGCCGACCGCGGCCAGTCCGTAGCCGAGACCGGCGCCGATGGCCTTGAAACCATCGAGGAACTCACCCGGCGCGGTTTGTGCGAGGATCTCAAGCACTTTGTCTCTCCTGTGGTGTGTGAGGGGTTGTGTGAAGAACGGTTGTGTGATGAGGGGCTGTGTGATGAACGTCTGTGGCGGGCACCGCGATCTGTAGGCGTTCGCCTAGTGCTCGGGATGCATGGACCCGCCGATGTAGACGGCGGTGAGGATGGTGAAGATGAACGCCTGAAGGACCGAGACGAGGATCTCGAAAGCCGTCATCGCGATGAGCATCGGGAAGGTGAGAGCCGCGCCGATGTAGGTGGCGCCCCACAGCGCGGCCGACAGCACCGCGAATGTCACCAGCAGCAGGTGGCCGGCAACCATGTTGGCCCAGAGCCGGATGGCGAGCGAGAACGGCCTCACCACGAACGTGGACACCAGCTCGATGGGCGTGACGAGGACATATAGCGCCTTGGGCACCCCAGGGGGGAACAGCGAGTTCTTGAGGTAGCCGAACGGGCCCTGGCTCCTGACGCCGACCACGTTGTAGATCACCCACACCAACAGTGCCAGCAGCATCGGCACGGCCATTCGACTGGTGGCCGGGAACTGGATGCCCGGGATGACCTCGGTGATGTTCGAGAACAGTATGAAGAAGAACAACGACGTGAGGAAGGGCATGTACTTCTTGCCGTCGGGACCCATGGTCTGCATGACCACCGAGTCCTCGATGAAGTTCAAGCTCGACTCGGCCACATGCTGCACTCCCGAGGGAACAAGCGTCGGGCGCGGCCGGCCGGCCAGCCCGAACAGCACCATGGTGGCCGCGGTCGCCGCGAGGTAGATCAACACGGTCTTGTTGACGGCGAACGGCGTGCCGTCCAACAGGAAGGCGGGCCAGTCGAACAGGTGGTTGATCGGCGGGTACTCGAGAGCGAGGACGCTCATGGGCGGCGCTCCGGCTTGAGGCCCGGGAAGGCCAGCGACAACGAGACGTGGCGCGTCTCGACGATCAGCAGGCCAAGATGGGTGACTAGCAGGCTCACCGCGAAGGGCAGCAGTTCGAACCAGTCGTGGTGGCGGACGGGCAGCACAGCGGCGGCAACGATACCGAGGCGCACCACATATCCGCCGAGGGCCCCAAGCATCAGCGCGGCCGGTCCCAGGCGGGCGCCCCAGCCGATGACAGCGGCACCCAGCATGAAGTTGACCAGCACCAATCCGAGGGCCATCCCCACCGACAACACTCCGGGCCATCCCCAGCCCACCGCCCCGGCGACGAGCAGCGGTACCGCGAAGAACACCGAGCGCCGCACCATGTCGAGAGCCACCGCTCGCTCCGGCGCGGCCGGGGTCTCGGACTCGCTGCCGGCTGGCTGCGTGACGCCGAGTTGGGAAGGGGCCGAAGGCGCGCTCATGGCTGCCTTGATGCCTCGGGACGAGGTGTGCCGTAGCCGGCCCGGCGGCTATCGAGGGCGTCGTCCATGCTGGCTCCGTAATGGCGGACGAAGCTCCATACCTCGTAGCCGAGGACGGTCAGAGCAAGCAGCAGGGTCACCAGAGGGAACGTCTCGAGGCGGCCGTCGATGAGCCAGCCGCCGAAACCGAAGATGGCAGGGGTGGCGATCATCTCGAACGCCTTTGCCAGCGCGTCGCCCACGCCGGCGCGGACCTCGGCCCCGCCGGCGCGAGAATCGGCCTCAGTGTGGTCCATCGTCGACGGCGCCCGCGGACTCTGCGGCGTCTACTCGCGGCCCTTGCGGCGGCCGTAACGGCGCTCGAAGCGCTCGACTCGACCCGCAGTGTCGACGATCTGCATCGTCCCGGTGAAGAACGGGTGGCTAGCGCTCGATATCTCCACCTTCGCCAGCGGGTACGTGTTGCCGTCGGACCACTCGATGGTGTCGTTGGTGGCGATGGTGGAACGGGTGAGGAACGAGGTGCCGGCTGACTGGTCGGAGAAGACGACCAGCCGGTACTCGGGGTGTATGTCGGTCTTCATCGGGGCACCAGTGTGTAAGTCGGGCGGGCCGGTCACAACCCCTGCGGCCACGAACTTTCGCCCATCGCTGCCAGGAGTCGGGTTCAGCGCAGCAACTCTGCGTTGGAGGGGGTGCTGCGGAGCCGGGCGAGGGCCGTCTCCAGGGCTTTGACCACGGCTCCCGGGCCGCCGTTCGCCGAGCCGTCCGCGAAGCTTTGCCGCAGCTGCTGGAGGGCCTGCACTTCGTCGGCGTCGAGAAAGCGGTCCTCGTCGCGTGACACGGAGGCGCTCACGTCGATGGCCGGGCTCAGCCCGAGTTGCGCGGCCCACCGGTCGAGGCAGATCTCGGTGTTGGCCGTGCCTACGAACTCGTCGCACAGCACGCCGGGCAACGAACTCGAACCGTCGGAGACGATGGAGGCGATCATGGTCAGCGAGCCTCCCTCTGAGACGTTGCGGCCCGCGCCGAAGAGCTTCTTGGGCATGTGCACGGCGCCGCTCTCGACGTTGCCGCTGTAGGCCCGTCCCGCGTTGGATAGAGCCGCGTTGTAGGCCTGGGCCAAGGACGTGAGGCTGTCGAGCACCATCACCACGTTCCGCCCCGACTCGACGAGGCGCTTGACCCGCTCGACGGTCATCTCGGCCGTCTGCACGTGCTCCTCGGGAGTCTGATCGAACGAGGTGGCGGCCACATCGCCGTGGCGCACGCAGCGCTGCACCTCGGTTATGTCCTCGGGCCGCTGGTCGAGGAAGAGCCCCATCACGAAGATGTCGGGCTCGTTCGTCTCGATGGCGGAGATCACCGAGGTGAGCACCTCGGAAACTCCGGATCGCCGGGGCCCCCGCACCAAGACCCGCTGGCCGACGCCGATGGGCGCCACCAGGTCGATGAGCCGGGCCGTGATCGCGTCGGGATCCTCGGACTGCTCGAGCGTCAGGCGGCGGACCGCGTGGATCGGTGTGAGGTTCTCGAACACTGGACGATCCGACGGCTCGGCCGGTCCGCCGTTGATCGACTCCAGCGTCAGCAGGGCGGGGTTCTTCTCGGCCCGGTTGGCGGGCCGGGACGTGCCCGTCAGGTGGTCGCCGCGCCGCAGGCCGTACTGGCGGATCGTCTTGACCGGCACATAGGCGTCGTTGCGGTTCGGCAGGCAGCCGTCCACTCTCAGGAAGCCGTAGCCCTCGTCACGCAGATCGAGCCGGCCCGAGACCGCGACGGGGTCGCCGTCCCAGCTGTCGTCGCGGTCGCGATCCCGATCGCGGTTGCGGCGGCGACGGCGACGATTGCCCGGGTCCACCTCGTCTTCGCCACGATCCGGGGGGCGCTGCTCATCGCGGTTGTTGGCCACGGCGCCGTTGCCGCTGTCGTCGGTCTGCTCACCGTTGCCCGCCATGGCCGCCGCGTCGACATCGGGATGGGGTGCCGGGTTGGCCTCGCCGGAAGCAGCCGGGGTGGCCTCATCGGCCGCGGCCGCTGCGCCGGCGCCTGCCGGTTGCGTGATCCTGGCACCGTCGGCAGTCAGGTCGATGATCAGCTGGATGATCTCGTCCTTGCGGGCCCGGCTGGAGGGCTTGACCCCCAGAGCGGCGGCGATCTGATTGAGTTCGCCACGATCTTTGCGTTGCAGCGTGGACCGCCGCATCTCGGTCGCTTCCACGGATGAATTCCCCGGTTGTCGGACTCAAGCAATCCCGGCTCGGCGAAGCGACGCATCACGAGCCGGAGAAACAGCCATCACGCCGAAGGCGCGAGGCGCTCACTGAAGGCTACGGGCTGAAGGGGACCGACCGCAACCAGCCCGGCAGGGCGTTCAGCCGCTGCCTCAGTCTCTGCGCGCCGAGCGTACGAAGTCCTCGACCGTGTCGAGGCGGTTCGGCAACGAGGTGCAGCGCTCGGGGAGGTCGGCCACGGCTGCCAGCGCCGGGGGCGGATCCGGCAGGCGTCCGGTCGCGTTCAAGACCGCATCGGGGAACTTGGCCGGATGGGCCGTGGCCAGCGACACGACCAGCTCGCCGGGCCGGCGGGAGCGTTCGGCCACCCCTACCCCGACCGCGGTGTGGGGGTCGATGAACATCTCCGACTCGGCATGGACGCGGCCCATCACTTCGAGCGTCTCGGAATCGTCGAGACGGTCGCCGGCGAACTCCGCCCTCAGGCGCTCGTGCTGCTCCGTGCTCAACCCGGCCCGGCCTTCGGCCCGGAATCGGGCGAGCAGGGCGGTGGTGGCTGCTCCGTCGCCGTCGAACAGCTCCGACAGCAGGCGCTCGAGATTGGACGAGATCTGGATGTCCATGCTGGGCGAGAGCGTGGGCACTACGTCGTGGGCGGCCAGCTCGCCGGTCTCGATTAGCCGGCTGAGGACGTCGTTGGTGTTGGAGGCGATCAGAAGGCGCTCTGTCGGCAGTCCCATGCGGCGGGCGTAGTGCCCGGCCAGCACGTTGCCGAAGTTGCCGGTGGGGACGCAGAACGTGACCGGCCGATCGCCGGCCAGTCGCCGGGCCGCCCAGACGTAGTAGACGATCTGGGCCGCCACCCGGGCCCAGTTGATGGAGTTGACCGCGGCCAGCTTCGACTCGGCGCGGAACGGCTCATCCGCGAACATGGCCTTCACCAGGTCCTGGCAGTCGTCGAAGGTTCCGTCGACGGCGACCGCATGGACGTTGGACGCGTCCAGCGTGGTCATCTGGCGTCGCTGGATCTCGCTGGTGCGTCCGGCGGGGTGCAGCACCACGATGTCGAGACGGTCACGGCCGGCCACCGCCTCCATGGCTGCAGAGCCGGTGTCGCCCGAGGTGGCCGCGACGATCATGGCCCGGTCGTCGCGGCGCTCCAGTTCGTGATCGAACAGTCGGGCCACCACCTGCAGGGCGACGTCCTTGAAGGCGAACGTGGGCCCGTGGAACAGCTCGAGCAGCCAGTGGTCGTCGTCGAGGGCGACCAGCGGGCACACGTCGGGATGGTCGAACGTGGCGTAGGCGTCGGCAACCAGCGACGCCAGCTCGTCGTCGTCGACCGCTCCGCCCACATAGGGAGCCATGATGCGGGCGGCCAGTTCGGCGTAGCTCAGGTTGCGGGCGTCGGGGCCGGCGGCCTGGGGCAGTCTGGGCACGTGCTCGGGGATGTAGAGGCCTCCGTCGACTGCGAGCCCCCCGAGCAGCACGTCGTCGAACGCGAGACGGTCGCCGTGACCCGGCTCCGACCGGGTGCTCATGTACCGCATGTCAGCGATGAGGGCGCGCAAGCAGGCGATACCGTCTCGCGGCGCGGCCCGGTCCCTTCCGCTCTTGTTCGCTGCGCTCACGGGCCGCTCGGGCCACGGCCTCGCTCCGCGAATGACAAGGTCTCACGACACTGCGGCCTCTCCGCTCGGCCTCTACTGAGGGTTCTCGCCCCCGATGACCCGGATGACATTGCCCAGTTCGTGGACCGCCTCCAGGCACCGGAGGTCGCGCAGCGTGGCCTGCAGGTCGCGCTCGCGGCACTCGTGGGTGATGAACACGAGGCGGGCGTCGTCGCCCAGGCCGTGCTGCTCCATGGAGCGGATCGACACTCCGTGGCGTCCGAACACCGCGGCCACCGAGGCCAGCACGCCGGGCCGGTCGGCGACCTCCAAGCCGATGTAGTACTCGGACCGCAGGTCGTCGATCGAGCGGATGCGGGCCCGGACGAGCCGCCCGATGCGGCCCGGACCGCCCGAGGCGAGGTTGACGGCCGCGTCGACGAGGTCGCCCAGAACGGCTCCGGCGGTGGGACGGCCGCCCGCGCCCCGGCCGTAGAACATGAGTTCACCGACCGCGTCGCCCTGGATGAAGACCGCGTTGAAGCTGTCGCGCACGCTGGCCAGCGGATGCTGCACCGGCACCATGGCCGGATGGACCCGCACGGCCACCTCCGGCGGCTCGCCGTTGCCCCACCCGGTGCGCTCGGCCACCGCGACGGCCTTCACTGCGTAACCCAGGCGCCGGGCCATCTCGATGTCGTGACCGGTGATCCGGGAGATCCCCTCGTGGTAGACGTCGCCGGCAACCACCACCGCACCGAAGGCGACGGTGGCGATGATGGCGGCCTTGGCCCCGGCGTCGAACCCCTCCACGTCCGCGGTCGGGTCGCGCTCGGCGTAGCCCAGGCTCTGGGCCTCGCTCAACGCTTCGGCGTAGCTGGCGCCGCCCTCGGACATCTGGGTGAGGATGTAGTTGGTCGTGCCGTTGACGATGCCCATGATCCGCTGCACCGGCTCGGCCGCCAGCGACTCCCGCAGGGGCCGGATGAGGGGGATGGCCCCGGCGACGGCGGCCTCGAAGAGCAGGTCGACGCCGGCGTCGTCGGCGGCCGCGAACAGCTCCGCGCCGTAGTTGGCCAGCAGTTCCTTGTTGCCCGTCACGACCGGCTTGCCCTTCGCGATGGCGTCGTGGAGCAGGCTGCGGGCCGGCTCGATGCCGCCGATGACCTCCACGACGATGTCGATCCCGGGATCGGAGACGATCGCGGCCGCGTCGGTGCAGAACACCGACGGATCGATGTTCAGGCCCCGGTCCTTGGAGGTGGAGCGCACCGCGATCCGGGTGATCCCCAGCTCGATGCCGGTGCGGGCCGCCACTGTGGCGCGCTGCTCGTCGAGCAGCGTGACGAGAGCGGCGCCCACGTTGCCGCAGCCGAGGAGTCCGATACGGAGCCGGTTCACCCCTCCAAGCTACCGGCCTGCAGCTTCAGGCCCGGCCGGGATGTGCTCAGGCTTGCTGAACGGCCGGACGCCGGGGCGAGCCGGGGCTCTCTAGTGATCGTGCCCCGGCCGACCCGGCGGATGGAACTCCGCCAAATGGTCATGTCCCGGACGACCCGGCGGATGGAGGGCCAGGTGATCATGGCCCGGCCGACCCGGCGGGTGGTGCATGAGATGCTCATGACCGGGCGAACCATCGTGGAAGCCCACCGGTTCGACATCGTGGGCCGCGGTTGCCGTGCCGGCGGCCGCCAGCCACAGAGCCGCCGCAGCCACAACCCCGGCTAAGGCGCGTTGCCTCCGGCGATGAGCCCGCGTGGGCGGGCATTCACAATCCTGTGGTCGTGCATCCGGCTTCGCCATCGAACGACTCCTCGCTACTCGCGATGCCCTCTTCCTGGTCACCTGATGCTTGGCCATCAGTCGCCAACAGCTTTCTGGCGTGCGACGGGCACTGGTCGCCCCGCGCGACGCTTGAGTGCAAGACCTCCAGCAGGCTGGCAGAGGATCGGGTTAGCGCCAGCCAGCCTTCGTCTCGAGCGCGGCCGTGCGCTCGCCCAGCGCGGCGACGGCCGCCATGGCTTGCAGGTGCAGATCGACCATGCGCTCGCCCAGCGCAGCGATAGCGGCCATGGCCTCGCCGTGGAGCTTGTCGGCGTGGTCCCGCTGCTCACCAATGGCAGCCATGGCCTCACGGTGGAGCGAGTCAGCATGGTCCCGCTGCTCACCAATGGCAGCCATGGCCTCACGGTGGCATCTGTCGATGTGGTCCCGCAGCTCAACGCCCTGCTTGAGCAGGAAGTGCACCAGCACGCCGATCATCCCCACCAGGCCGGTACCCAGAACAGAGATCAGCGCAATCAACACGAAATACATTGTATCATCCTGATGAGACACTCACAACCAGAAGCACTCACATATACTAGAATTCATGAGCGGCGAGGTTCAACTGTTCTCGAAGGACTGCTCGTCGGGCGAGGCTGCGGCGCAGGAGGCTCGGCGCCTCCGGGCTCTGCGCGGCAGCGGGATAGTGCCTCTACAGCACACCCGCGCCGAAGGGCTGGCTCTCGAGGAAGCGGCATGCTCGCTGGCCGACGTGCTACACGAGCGGGGCCCTCTGCCTGAAGGCGAAGTCAGGGCAGTCGGAGCCACGGCCGCAGCCGCCCTGGCTCGGGTGCACGCGGCCGGACTGGTGCACGGAGACATCAAGCCGGCGAACTTGCTGTTGAGCCACAACCGTGAGCTGTGGCTGGCGGACTTCGACGCGGCCCGTCCCGCGGACGGCAGGCCGCTCGAGCGGTTCAGCCCCGGAAGGCTGCCGCCGGGCTCTCCGGCCTGCCCAGCCGCCGACACGACTGCGCTGGCATTGGCGCTGGTCGAGCTGTCTACCGGGATCTTGCCGGATCCGGGGGCGTCCTGGCGTGCGGCCGACCTGCGCCGCCTCGGATGTTCGCCGTCCCTCAGCGCAGAACTGTCGTTCATGCTGGGCGGCGACGGCTCTGCGTTGACGGCGCGGCGCGCGGCCGAGATGCTCGCCCAGAACGGGACCGACTCGCTGCCCGCGCCTGCGGTGAGCGCTCGTCTCGCCGACTCCACGCCGACCGTCGAGTTCATGCCAGCCCGGCCCCCGCCGGACCCGCCGCCTCGATCATCGCCGACGCCGGACTCTCCCCCACCGAGATGGTGGCAGCGTCTGGCCGCGTCGTGGCTGCCCGCCACTGCGCCCGCGGCGCGTCCATCCGCTCCAAGTGCGCCCGGTCGACCTCTGCAAGACGCCTAGAACCGCTCTACGGCTGGTTCCCGGTCACGAGCCGACGATGTCGCGTATCGCCGAGATTACCACAATGCCGGTGACAACAAACCAACCGATGTTGATGACACGCCACAGGCCGGAGAGCGCAGGATCAACATCGTCATCCGCCTTCCTGAGCACGGGAACGCCGCTCCACGGATACCAGGGCAGCCCAGCCACGGGCCATTTGCGAAACACGACGGTCGCCACCAACAGGCTGAGAACCGCAAACAACGCAGCACCAACCATGGGCGAAGCGCTCACAACTGCGACGATTGTCGCGGCCGCGGCCGCCAGGACACTGACAACCGCGTATATGACGATGGCCCGCCGGCACGTCATCGAGTTCTCCCCCCAGGTGCACCGCTAGGCGCGCACAGCCGAACGCACGATCTCGATCACTGCCATGACCAGCATCAGGCCGGTCGCGACAAGGAAACAGAGGTTGACGATCCGAAGCCGCATGGCGATCTCAGGGTCAAGGTCGTCGTCCCCGTCCGCAGGCCGGAGAACACCCTTCCACGGTGGTTTCCAGGGGACTCCGGCCACGGGCCACTTGCGGAAGGCGATCTTCGTGCCGAGCATGCTGAACGGCACGAACAGGAGGACGCTGTAAACAGGGTTAGCATCCAACATCGCGGCAGCGAGCCAGTAGACACCCGCCGCGGCGGCGTAGGCGACAACGAACTTGGCGACTGCGCTCCGTCGTGTCACGGCACCTACGTTATGTACAACGGTTGCCGCTGTATACGAAAGCGTACGGATTGTAGGTCTTGAGCTTGATGCACTTGCCCAGCATGTTTGCAGTGCACGCGATGACTATCACGCCCGTTAACGCGATGACTATCACGGTCGCAATAAGTGACGCCGCCCACAATGGCGCCGAGTCCCTCATGCTTAGCAGCGTCGTGTACGCAGCAAAACAGATCAACGCCGTCTCGGACCTGTTGAAGTAGATCGTGCCGCTGAGTATCCCCCAATCAAACTCGGGGTCCGCTACGACGGGATAGAGAGCCCCGTCAACGGTCGCAACTGATTGAACGATGGTTTGAGCCTCAACGGAGTACGAGGTCTCGACAACCGTACCGTCGGCGGCGCGTGCCCACGGTGCCTTGAACGTTCCTATCGTGAACCCGTTGGCGTCAACGACATCGATCGATCCGTCACCAACGAGTTCGAGCGTTGCACCGTCTGGTAGCGATACGTCGAATCTCAACTGATGCAGACTGGCCGCCGAGGCCAACTGGGCGGTTACGGCAAAACCCGTAGCCTTAGTCTGGATCGTCAGATCAACGCCGGGGGTGACATTGGCTACGGTCGTGGCCCCATCGGCGTTGAGCACTCGCTCCTTGCCCACGAGACCGGCCATGTCGATGGCGACTGACAGGTCCGCGAGGCTGCTGGCGACGGCCCGAGCGCCCGTGCCGACGCTCGTGACGGGCTCAACGCCGATCAAAGACGACAGGTCAGGTATCTCAGCGGTCCCCGACTTGCCGCCGGTTTTCTGTGTCTCCCCCGGAGTTTGTCTGTGTCTCCCCCGGAGTAGTGAGCAGACCGTCGTCCGCGGCAGCGGGCGCCAAGCCCGTAGCTGTCACGGCAACCGCCACAACTACCAACCGCCACAACTACAAGGAGAAGTATCTTGCCTGCGGGCCTCATCATTAGCCAACCTCCAATGTGCAGACTCGTCCAAGAGCTTAATCAATCTTAACGTAATACACGATTCGCGCGCAAGAGAAACAGCAGGCGAGGACCGACGGCCGGTGGAGTGGTCGGCCTGGAGTACGGCCGCGTCGTGGCTGCCCGCTGGCGCGATGCGTCGCGCCGGCGGCCGGGGGTGGGTTCAGGCGTCGGGCAGCTCGCAGGCCAGCAAGTCGTCGTAGGTCTCGCGCCGGACCACCAGGCGGGCTTCGCCGCCGGCGACGAACACCACCGCGGGCCGAAGGATCTTGTTGTAGTTGGAGCCCATGGAGTGCCCGTAGGCGCCCGTGACGGGCGTGGCCAGGATGTCTCCCACCGCGATGTCGGAAGGTACCATGGCGTCGCGTACCAGCGTGTCCCCGGACTCGCAGTGCTTGCCCACCACGGTCACGACCCGGTCCCTGGGAACATCGACAGCCCTGGGCAGGAATGCCTCGTAGCCGCTTCCGTAAAGGACCGGCCGCGGGTTGTCGCTCATCCCGCCGTCGACGGCCGCGTAGGTCCGGACCCCCTCGATCGTCTTGATCGTCCCCACCGTGTAGAGGGTTACTGCGGCGGCCGCGGCGATGGCGCGGCCCGGTTCGGCGGTGACCCGAGCCGTCGCGCCGGCCGCCCGGCACGCCTCATGCACCGCCTCGCCCCACTGGGCGATCGTCGGTGCCGACTCGTCGGCCACGTACGGCACCCCGAGCCCCCCGCCGATGGAGATCTCATCCACATTGAAGGGCGCGGCCGCTTCTGCGATCACCGCCACCGCCCGCGCGAACGAGGACGCCTCGAACACCTGGCTGCCTATGTGGGAGTGGATGCCGACCACCTCGACCGAGGCCGAGGCCCGGGCCCGCTCCATCGCGGCCGCGGCCGCGCCGGTAGACACGGTGAAGCCGAACTTGGAGTCGTCGGCCCCGGTCACCAGGTAGGCGTGGGTGTGGGCCTCGACGCCGGGGGTGAACCGCAGCAGCACCCTGGGACGCGCTCCGGTCTCGGCACTCAGCGCGTCGAGGCGGTCCAACTCGTCGAAGCTGTCCACCACGATGCGCCCGACGCCGGCCGCGACGGCCTCGCGCAGCTCGCCCATCGACTTGTTGTTGCCGTGCAGCACGAGGCGGTCCGCGGGCACGCCCGCAGCCAGCGCCACGTGCAGCTCGCCGCCGGTGGCCACATCGAGGCCCATCCCCTCCGAGTGCACGAGGCGAGCCATGGCGACGCACAGGAACGCCTTGGCTGCGTAGGCCACGTCCGGCCCGAACGCGGTCACCGCCTCGCGGCAGCGGCTGCGCAGGTGCTCCTCGTCGTAGACGAACAGGGGCGTCCCGTGGGTGTCGGCCAGCTCGAGCACGTCGCATCCCCCGATACTGAGCCGACCCTGTGTCACGTCGTGGTTGTCGGGCAGCAGACGGCGGGGCAGCGGCGAGGCCTGGGCGGGTGAAGAAGCCTGCGCTCCGGCCATCGCGCTAGAGCCTCTCCGGGGCCGACACCCCGAGGATGCCCAGGGCCACGGCCAGGCCCACCCGGGCTCCCTCCACCAGCCACAGACGGGCCTGGCGCAGCTCCTCGCCCACGTCGTCGCGCAGGATGGGACAATCGTGCCAGAACCGGTGGAAGGCGGCCGCCAGATCGCGGGCCCAGCCCGTCACCTGGTGCGGCGCGCGGGCTCGGGTCGCAGCCACCACGGCGTCGGGCAGGGACGCCAGGGCCCTCAGCACGTCCAGCTCACGCTCGTGCACCAGCACCGACAGATCCACATCGTCGAGCGGTGCCCGCTGAACGTCGCGGGCCGCGGCCATCCGTCCCAGCGAGTGGATCCGGGCGTGCGCGTACTGCACGTAGTAGACGGGGTTCTCGGCCGATTGGGCCGACACCACGTCGACGTCGATGGTCTGGGTGGTGTCGATGGACTGGAGCAGGTACACCAGCCGGGTCACGTCGGGCCCCACCTCGTCGAGCAGGTCCGCGACCAGCACCATGTCGCCGGCCCGCTTGGACAGGCGCACCTCCGCCCCGCCCCGCCGCAGGGTGACGTTCTGGCCGATCAGCGTCTCGTAGGCGTCCGGAGGGTGGCCCAGCGCACCCAGCGCGGCCCGCATCCGGGGGACGTAGCCGTGGTGGTCGGCTCCAAGGATGTCGATGACCAGGTCGCCCCGAGAGAACTTCTCGTGGTGGTAGGCGATGTCGGGCAGGAAATAGGTGGGCTCGCCGTCGCTCTTGACCAGCACCCGGTCGGCGCTGTCGCCGAACTCACCGGTGCGGAGCCACGTCGCGCCGTCCCGGGTGTAGACCATGGCCCGGCTGCGCAGCTCGTAGAGGACGCTGTCCATCGCGCCCCGGGCGACCAGCGCGGACTCGCTGGTGTACAGGTCGAACGCCACGTTCATCGCGGCCATGGTCTCGGCCTGGTCCCGGTGGGCGCGCTCCAGCCCCCACTGGCGCACCTCCGCGGCATCGGACATCTCGGCGGCCCATTCGGCCACGTACTCGCCGTGGTAACCGTCGTCGGCCGGCTCGGCGCCGCGGCGTCGAGCCTCAAGGGAGGCGGTGAACAGGTCGATCTGACGGCCCCGGTCGTTGACGTAGAACTCCCGGCACACCCGGTAGCCGCAGCGTTCCAGCAGGCGGCACAGCGAATCGCCGTAGGCGGCCCAGCGTCCGTGGCCGGCATGCAGCGGTCCGGTGGGATTGGCCGACACGAACTCCACGCTCACCGAGCGTCCGGCACCCTCGGTGCTGCGGGCGTAGCCGTCGACGCCGGCGTCGATCACCACGGTGAGCACCTCGTGCAGCCAGCTCGGGGCCAGCCGGAAGTTCACGAAACCGGGCCCGGCTGCCTCGACCTCCACCACATGGGGGGGCGGCTGGGCGCTCAGGTGGGCGACGATCTGCTCGGCCAGCTCGCGGGGCCGGCGCCCCGCAGCCTTGGCGGCGACCAGCGCCACATTGGACGACCACTCACCGTGGGAGCGGTCCCGGGGGCGCTCGATGGCGATCTCGGCGGGCGCGCCATCGACGCCGGCTCCTTCGAGAGCCGACCGCAGCCCGTCCCGCAAGCCGTCGCGCACATCCGGCATCGACCGATCCTACCGGCGGGCCCTTATGCAGCCCGTGAGCGCCGTCCAGCCGGCCGCCCCCTATTCCACCGGAGCCCCCCTTGCGCCGGACCTGTGTGCAGTTCTCCGTCCACAGACCGGGAAAGTGCACACAGAATGGGTCGAGGCCGCCTCCGGCCCCTGATCCCGCCTGGGCGCCGAGGGCCGGTAGCATGTTCGGCCCAGCCCCCGTAGCTCAGGGGATAGAGCATCGGCCTCCGGAGCCGTGTGCGCAGGTTCGAATCCTGCCGGGGGCGCGGCAGTCTCCGCGCCCAGATGGTGCCGGCGATGGCCGCGATGACGTCGCGCTGGCCGCCACAGGCCACCTCTAGCGGTTCAGCCAGTCGTCTCGTGTGTAGCCGGCCTGACTGAGAAGTCGAGCTTCTGTCCTAGTTCGACCCACCCAGCGAGCACCTGCCGGAGCTTGCTGCGAGCCTCGTCGGGGGTGTCGCCGAGAACGGATGCGCCCTCGCACTCAGGGTTCTCGGCCCACCAGCCGACAAGGAGCCCGTCGTCGTCGCGGACCTCTTCCGTCGATGCCCCTGCTAGTGGTCCGTCGCTGAATTGGTCGGGGCGTCTGTAGCCATTTCAAGCTGGGGCTAGAGCCCTCCGCGCTGCCCTAGCCATTTCGACGACATACCACTAGACATCTTCGAGACCATGGCCTCATATCTTCAACGTATTCCCCAGACGGGACACTAGTGTGGCGGCATGGAGCGCCGGTCAGCGCTGGGGGTTCCGAGCAGCAGTCCCTTCTGCCCTCACTTCGGGCGGGCGCCCCAGTCGTTGGTGGGACGAGACGAACTGCTGGCCGACCTCGGAGGAGGTCTGGCAACGGGACCGGGAGACGCCCGCTACACCAGCGTCCTCATGGGAGTGAGGGGATCGGGCAAGACCGTGCTCGTCGCGGTGGCGGCGAAGGGGGGCACGACGTCGCCGGCAGAGGTCGCGCGTGGAGCCGGCATCAGCAGCGGACACGCCCAGGAAGCTCTCGGCAGGCTGCGGGACACCGGCTACCTCGACAGGCCGCGCACAGGAACCCACCGGCTGACCGATCTGGTGCCGGCGGCGGTGGTGCTGGACGAGGGCAAGGTCCAAGACGCGGATGAGCGCAGCCTGGCGCCGACGGCATGCCGGGCGTGGATGCCGCGGGCAAGCGCCTACTGCGCCCTCGACGCAGGCCACTCGGGCGGGCACAGGTCGAGACAGGGGCGCAAACCGTAGGATTGGCCTGTGACCGTCACCGACGCGGCGCCCGCACCGGCCAAGAAGCCCCGCTGGACCTACCAGTGGAAGGAACTCCACGACGAGGTCATCACCTCGGGCCTGTGCACCGGTTGCGCGGGGTGCGTGATCGCCTGCCCCCACCACGTGATCGGCTACACCCACGAGCCCGGCGCCTACAAGCCGTTCCACCTCGAGGAGGAACTCGGCACCGACGACTGCGTCCACGGGGTGAAGGGCTGCACCTCGTGCACGAGGGCCTGCCCCCGCTTCCGCATGTGGGAGCCCGAGGCCGACATGCACCTGTTCGGCCGGGAGCGCCATCCCGACGAGATGTCGGGCGTCTACTCCGACATCCTGCTGACCCGGGCCAGCGACGACTTCGTGTACGAGGTCGGCCAGGACGGCGGGCTGGTGTCGGCCATCCTGATCTGGTGCCTCGAGAACGACATCATCGACGGAGCCCTCACCAGCGGCGTGGAGTCGTTGCCCAACGGGGAACCAGGCTGGAAGGCGTTCCCCATGGTGGCCGCCAACCGCGACGAGGTTCTGCGGGGCGCGGGCAGCCGCTACACCTATTCGGCCAACACCATCGCCTTCGAGGAGGCCCGTGAGCGGGGCCTGGACCGCCTGGCGCTGGTCGGCATGAGCTGCCAGACATCGGTGGGGCCGGTGATGTGGCATCGCAAGGTGGGCAAGGTCAGCAAGCCGATCAAGCTCAACATCGGCCTGCTGTGCTCGAAGTCGTTCGACGACTCGCTGTTCGACGAACTGTTCGAGGTGAAGTACGGGCTGGGAAAGGAGCGCATCTCGAAGATGAACATCAAGGGCGTCTTCCAGATCTGGACCAAGGACGGCGGCTACTACGAGATCAACCTCAAGGAGTGCCACGCCTGGACCCGGGAGGGCTGCGAGTTGTGCCCGGACTTCGCGGCAGAGCACGCCGACATCTCCACCGGCGGCATCGGCGACCTGACCGACTGGACTCTCACCATCGTGCGCACCGAACTGGGGCGGGCCGTGATCGACGCCATGGTGCGAGACGGCGCCATCGAGACCCGTCCCGGCGACGACGACCCGGGCGCCATCGCCCTGATGCACCGCCTGTCGGCCAAGAGCCGCCAACGCTGGCCCCACTGGGCCGACGGCGCGGCCCGCCTGGGCCTGCCCGAACGCAAACCGGCCTGATACCGACCCCGACCAACGCCTGAGGCAAGGAGCCTGACATGGACATCGAGTTCTGGATCGACCCGCTTTGACCGTGGTGCTGGGTGACGGCCCGTTGGGTCGTCGACGAGGTGCAACCGGCCAAGGACCTGAACATCACCTGGCAGCCGATCAGCCTGTTCTTCAAGAACGATCCGGATCCCGACTCCGACTACTACACGCACTCCTACTTCAGCCTGCGGCTGATGAGGGTGCTGGAGTCGGTGCGGGAAGCCGAGGGCGACGACGCGGTGGGGCCCCTGTACTGGGAGTACGGCCGGCGCCTGCACCACGACGGTGTGCGAGAGTTCCCGGTGGTCGACGCGCTGGAGGCGGTCGGCTACGACACCTCCCACGCAGCCGCCTTCGACGACGATTCGTGGGACCCCGAGATCCGCAAGCGCATGGACGAGGGCCTCGCCCTGTGCGGCGACAACGTGGGCACCCCCATGATCGCCTTGAAGGACCGCAACGGTGACAAGCAGGGCTATTTCGGACCGGTCATCACCCGGGTGCCGCCCCCCGAGGACTCCCTGGCCATGTGGGACGCCCTGGTGGCCATGATGAACGTGTCCGGCTTCTGGGAGCTCAAACGCACCAGAACCGAGCGCCCCGAGTTCGGCCCCCGCCCCTGACGGCCCAGCCCTCTCGGGCGCCAGTATGACCGAGAACATACAAGGCAGATCGGCTTGCAGTTGAAGTTCTGGAGACAAGTTGCGCTCTTCGCCGCTTGGCTCCCACTTGCTGGGTGCTCCGAACCCACCAACTCTGGCGCACAAGAGACCGTTGTCCAAGAGACGGTGGTTGAATCGATAGACGAGACCGAAGCTTGGCGCACTGATCTGATGGGTGCCCTTGAGGTGCTAGACACGACAAAGCGGTCGGTTCAGCAGGCAGGCGAGGCGATCGACATCTGTGAGACGGACGATTGCTACTTCAGGGCAGTCGACGCGTTCGAGATAGCGATCCGTGAGGAGGATCACGCTGCACAGGAGTATGACCTTCTGCTCGGCCAGGGTGTGCTGTTGCTCACCCGGATTGTTGATTCGACACCGACATGTGGTGTCGAATGCTCGAGTCTCTTGGAGGTGTGGATAGAAGAGGCGGCAGCATCCCGGTTGTTCTCGTCTGCTCGTGCGCAGGAGAATGCGCTGTATCTGGATGCTTGGCGCTGCGAGAATGAAGGTTGCCTCGCGGACGTGCTGCAAAGATTAGATTCTGCCGTCGAGATTCGTGCTGACGCAGCTAACCGCTTGGATGATGCACAGCAACGGAGACTCGCTGCTGAACGGGACACATATGATGTTCTCTTTGGAAGCTGAAGTGACTGTCATTGCCATTGAGATGTCATTCTGGGAGTGGTCCCTCCTCGGAGGGCCATGGGAATGGATCATTGTTCCAGGACTCCTAATCGCAGTGGCATCATTGCTGTCGGCAATTGGTAACCGGATCAAGAAGTTCTTGTCCGAGGATTCGCGAACTCGAAGACGACGGCGGCCTGACGGCGCCCGACACCTACCCTACGACCGGGCCGACGACGGCGACAGCTAGCCCCAGAGAGCGCAGATCGGTATCGCGTCTATGCGCTCGTCGAGCTGGAATCGGGCAGGGCCGGTGTGCAGTACCGCTCCCGCCTTGAATCTGTCGCCGAGCCGATCACGCAGCCACACCAGGTGGCGGGCGTGTCTACGCGTGGGCGCGCTGTGGGCCTTGATCTCGACACCGATGACGCCGCGTGCGCCCAGGTCCGCGATCAAGTCCACCTCGTGGCGACCGTCGCGGTCGCGCAGGTGATAGAGCCGGGGCCGCATTGGATCCACGGCGATCTCAGCGCGCAACTGGTTTGTGACGAAGGTGTCGATCAGCCGACCCAGGAGATTGCCGTCGTTCATGACCACGCTCAGGTCGGCGCCGACGGCCGAGCCCCACAGGCCGGTGTCGGCGACAAACCGCTTCGGCCCTCGGGCCAGACGCTTGAGGCGGTTGCTGCTCCACGCCGGAAGCTCGGCGACGACGCCGAGATCGCGAAGCAGCTTCGAGTAGGCGAGCGAGGTGCGTCTGTCCAAGCCGGCCGCTTGGTAGAGGGTCGTGTCGTTGACGATCCCGGCGGAGTTCAGCGCGTAGGCCTGGAAGAACTCGGCCAGCCGTTCGGCATCGCCGCCGTGGCGCCCGGCTGCGCGCTCGTGGGTGAGCAACTGATCCAAGTAGCTGTCGAGCCAGCCAGCCCGGACGCTGCCGACCAACTGAGTGGCCGGCTCGGGGAAGCCGCCACGCAGCGCGATCTCCGCATAGCCGCGCAAGTCGGGAGGATCACTCGGCAGGGTCAGTGGCTCAGCGGCCAGCAAGGCGCTCAGGAACGGCCGCGGGGGCGCCGAGAGCTGCTCGCGCACCGTCAGGGGGTGCATTGCGATGCGGATGAAACGGCCCGTCCCGGGCCACAGGGCCGGATCGGCGTCGGAGCGGACCGAGCCCGTCAGAATGAACCGCCCCGCCCGGCGTTCGGCGTCTACAGCCCGCTTGACAGCGCCGAGCACCCTGGGGCACGCCTGCCACTCGTCGAGCAGCACGGGCTCGGGCCGATCCCGAAGCGCGGCGTCGGGATCGGCCTCGAACGGGAAGGCCTCGCGCTCGTTGTCGAGCGACACAACGCTCGCGGCGTGGCGCCGAGCGGTGGTGGTCTTGCCCGAGGCGCGCGCCCCGGTGATCATCACCGCCGGCGCGGAGGACAGGACCTCAACGATCCAGGGGTCGACCAGGCGCTCAAGGTAGCGATCCACATGCGCATACTACTAGGTGCGCATGCATCAATGTCGGTTTGGCGCATGTTCGAATACCTATTTGACGCATCTACTGATGCTGGTTTGGCGCATCTACCACCGTGGGGCCTGTCTGTCGACTAGGGCCAGAAACTCGTCGAGTGCTCGGAGCCCGGTCGCGGTCATTGCGTCATCCAGATCAGAGGAGAGCGCACTCGGGCCGCTCGCGGTGTTGCATCCAATACTACGAATATTTCTACTACAGTAGAGATATCTTATACTGTGGACATGTGCCGCATGGCAACGGCGTTCGTTGCGTCGGGAGGACTCTGGCTGACCGAGCCGCGCAGCGCCGTGCGGGAGCATCTCGCAACATCACAAGCTGACAGGACGCGCTAGAGAATGCCTCCAAGGCCGCATAGCACAAGGCGGGCACACCTGAGCAGGGCGCTGTTCGCTGTCGCTGCCATGGCGGCGACCTGGGTGTCGCCGGTGCACGCGTCGGCCCAAGTCGCGGGATTCTCTGATGTCCCGGATGGCTCTACTACACGGTGCCGGTGGAGGCGCTGACAGCCGACGGGGTGTTCGCCGGAACGGAATGCGAGGCCGCGAAGTTCTGCCCGAACGCTCCTCTGAGGCGATGGGAGATGGCGGTTTGGCTGGTTCGGGTCATCCAAGGGCAGGACCCGTCCGCCCTCACCGCTTCGCGGTTCGAGGACGTCGATGCCACCGACTGGTACGCGCCCCATGTCGAGCAGATGTTCCGGCTCGGCATCACGACAGGCTGCGGCGACGGCACAAGATTCTGCCCGGACAGGCAGGTCACGAGGGCTCAGATGGCGGTGTTCCTGGTGCGTGCCTACGAGTGGACGGGCAGCCCTGACATCAGCTTCACCGACGTGCCTCACGACGCCTGGTACGCCGAGTACGTCGGTGCACTCGCCCACAACGGCATCACGACGGGCTGCGGCAACGGCACGAACTTCTGCCCCGACACACAGGTCACGCGAGCTCAGATGGCGACCTTCCTGCATCGGGCGATCAACACCGGGCAGCCCGCCACAGCTTCATGCGACTTCAAAGACCACTCAAGCCGTGCGGTGTCGGCAGTCTACCAGATCCGAACCAGCCAAGGCATAGGCACCGCCTTCTACATCGGCAACGACGAGTGGCTCACCGCCGCCCATGTCATCGAAGGCGAGACGACCGTCGCGTTGCACAACGGCGACATCCAGCTCCAAGCCACCGTGACCGCCGGGGACTCGGGCACCGACCTCGCGCTGCTGTCCGCCCCGCCGGCAGCGACGACGCTGCGGTTCGGCGTCCTGTCCGGGATGGCGGCCGGCGAAGCGATGTACGCCGTCGGCTACCCGATCTACGAGGCTGACAGTCCGGCGGTGTCGCGCGGCGTCATGTCCAGGGTCGAAACCGACCCCCGCACAGGCACACAAATCGTCACGGATGCCGCGGTAAACCCCGGCAACAGCGGCGGACCGCTGCTCGACGCGTGCGGGCGCGTGCACGGCGTCGTGTCCTCCAAGCTGGTCGCCGAAGACGTCGAAGGCATCGCCTACGCGGTCGCGGTTGACCAGAGTGCCGTGAACTCGCTGCGGGCGTCGGGAACGGCCAACCTCACGGCTCAGAAGACCTACGACGAGTGCTTCGGCTCCGGCGGCGACTCGGAATACGACTCGTACTGGACTGAGGGCGAGGGAGGCTGGTGGCACGCGGTCTGGACGCACAGAGCGTCCGGCCCCAGGATCGCCGGGATCGCCCTGTCGGCGACCGGTACCTGGATAATCGACCACAGGAACGAGTTGCCGGACGGATGCGACGACTGGCACGCCGATCTGCGGGTCGAATGCAACGCCTCCACCCGAGAGTTCTGGGCTTCCATTTGGTGGGGCGGACTGACTGTCCCTTCCTCGGGCGGGCTCGCCGTCACCGCGACCGTGCTGGACAACGGCGCGCCGATACTGGGGGCATGGGAGTCCGATTCTGGCGGCAAGCACACGTACGTGCCCGCCGAATCCGTATTCGCATTCATCCAGCTACTGCCGCTGACCGACACGCTCCAGTTCAAGGGTTACGCCGAATCGCACGACGACCCGCCAGTCCTCGACACGGCTTTCGACCTGGGCGGCGCAGACGCGGCGCTCGACCACCTAACGAGGGAGTGCGGCACCGACCCACGACAGAGCGACCCGAACCCGCAACCTCCCGCAGACCCAGGCGACTGGACCTTCTTTGACGACGAGGACGGCGGGTGGGTGTCGTCCTACACCACCGGGCCGAGCAACACCGGTAGCCGCTTTCAGTATGCTGATCTGATTGTTGTCTGCTTCCTGGGCGATTTCGGCAACCAGCTTGCAGTCCAGTTCGACTTAGACGACGTGGTTGTGTACGACAGCCTTTATGACTACGCGGTCAGATACCAGTTCGGGCATCAAGTGTTGTCCACCACATTGAGGGCATCGCAGCCCTATGCCGCAGCCACCCTGGAACTAGATAACCCAACCCAATTCCTGCTGGACCTGAGGCTCGACTTCAGCGGCACGCTCACCTTCCAGATCGGCCAGCTCACCACACTCGGCTCGTTCCAGTCCGAAGGCCAAGGCACGGTGCCGGTTCGAGGCGTGGCGGTCGCGGTGGAGCCCGTGCTCGCAGCCTGCGGCTACTAGCCCGGGCATTCTCCCAGAATTCAAGCGCACCCGCACTGAACGCCCCGAAGTTCGGCCCCCGCCCCTAGTTCTTGCGGCACCACACCCGACCTGCTGAGGCGCTGGCCACCGTTTGAATCTCTGTTTTAGATTATCATGATAATCTAAAGACTATGTTCCAACGGTTGCTGTCGTTGCCGGAGCCGGGGACCGAGACGTTCTTCCTTTGGGGGCCGCGGCAGGCGGGCAAGAGCACCCTGCTCAGGCAGACGTATCCCGACGCTGTGTGGGTCGATCTGCTCAAGGCGGACGAGTTCCGCCGCTACGTGAGCCGGCCCGAGCAACTGCGTGAGGAACTGGAGGCGGCGGGCCCGGATCCGGCGCGCCAGGTGGTGATCGATGAGATCCAGAAGGTTCCCGCGCTGCTCGACGAGGTCCACTGGCTGATCGAGAACCGGGGGCTGCGGTTCGCTTTGTGCGGATCGAGCGCTCGCAAAGTTCGGCGCGGCGCAGCGAACCTGCTCGGCGGGCGCGCCCTGCGTTACGAACTGCGCGGCCTGACCGCCGGAGAGCTCGGAGAGTCCTTCGACATCGACCGGATGCTCAACCACGGCTACCTGCCCTCGATCTACGAGTCCAACAGGCACCGGCGCCGGCTCGACGCCTACATCGCCGACTACCTGCGTGAAGAGGTCGCCGCCGAGGGGCTGGTGCGGAACCTGCCCGCCTTCTCGGACTTCCTCGACGCCGCCGCGCTGAGCGACACCAGCGGTGTCAACTATTCGAACGTCGCTCGCGAGTGCGGCGTGTCGGGACCTACCGCAAAGGCGTACTTCGGCATCCTGGAGGACACGCTGCTGGCTCGCTGGCTGCCCCGGTGGCGGCGGCGCGCCAAGCGCCGCCTGGCCGGCGCGCCGAAGCTCTACTTCGAGGATGTCGGCCTCGTGAACCGTCTGGCGCGGCGCGGCGAGTTGCACCGCGGCTCCGACGACTACGGCAAGGCCTTCGAGAACTGGGTGTTCCACGAGCTCTCGGCGTTCCTCGCATACCGGGAGCGCGACGAGCAACTGACCTATTGGCGGCTCCCCAGCGGCATCGAGGTCGACTTCGTGGTCGGCGACATGCGTCTCGCGATCGAGGCCAAGGCAACCGCCCGTATCACCAGCAGCCACCTAAAGGACCTCCGCACCCTCGCCGAAGAGCATCCCGGCGTCAGCCGCCGGATCGTGGTCTGCCTCGAACCCCGCCCCCGTCGCACTAGCGACGGCATCGACGTCATCGACGCAGAGGACTTCGCCCGGCAACTCTGGCAAGGCAAACTCGTCTAAGGCGACACACCGGCTGGGGCCCCAGAACGCGACAGCACGGCTACAGCGGACCCCGATTAGGCGCATCCTTTGATGTTGATTTGGTGCATATACTGATGTCTGCTTGGTGTAGGTGTCTAGCAGTATACAAGCCAATTCAACAGGTAGTCTCAATTTTCTTCGTGTGTTCTGGATGGAGGGAAAGGCATGAGCACCCTTAGAAGCCCTGTTGTTGCCTACGAGGCGGAGACCCACCCGAACGCGGACCGCCTCGAACTGGCCGTTGTCGACGGCTGGAGGGTGGTGTGCCGCATCGGGGACTTCGCCGCAGGCGAGCAGGTCGCGCACATCCCCGAGGGGTCGATCCTGCCGCAGGATCTGATTGTCGAGATGGGGCTGGACGACCCGCCGCGGCTCGCCGGGTCCGAGCACAACCGGGTCAAGGCGATCCGGCTGCGGGGCGTGCTGTCGCAGGGACTCATCTATGCCGGTGAGCGGATCGCTCACCTCGACCCCGGCGACGACGCCGCTGAGGCACTCGGGCTGACCAAGTGGGTCCCGCCCGTGCCGGTACACATGTCGGGCACGATGGTCCCAGGCCCCAAGATCGGCTTCGACATCGACGACATCAAGGCCTGGCCGGACCGCCTGCGCGCCGGCGAGGTGGTGGTCGTCACCGAGAAGCTGCACGGGACGTTCTGCTGCGTCGGGCTGCGCCGAGAGGAGCGAGGCGTCGAGCCGGAGGCGGTGGTGTCCTCCAAGGGCCACCTGTCCAACGGCCTGCGCTTCGATCTCAGCGCCGCGGACAACTATGACAACCTCTATGTCAAGGTCTGGAGGCGTCACGCCGAGGGGGTGCGCCGCGCCTTCGACGCCTGCTCCGGCGGTGACGATCCCTTCGAGATGCACCTGTTCGGCGAGATCTGCGGACCCAAGGTCCAGGACCTGAACTACGGGCTGGCCGAGCCGGCGCTGCACCTGTTCGACGTGCGGCTGCGGCACGGCTACGAGGACTGGGACGACGTCGTTGCGGTGGCGGGCATCGCCGGCATCGAGCCCGTGCCCGAGTTGTGGCGAGGCCCGTGGTCTCCGGAACTGCTCGAAACGCATACCGACGGCTCATCGCAGCTCGCCGGACATCACCGCGAGGGGATCGTGGTCCGACCCGCCGCAGGCCGCTACGACACCGGCCTGGAGCACCCCTCGGGCCGCGGCCCGGGCCGGGTCATCTTCAAGTCGGTGTCGGCGCGCCATCTGCTGCGCAAGGGCGGCACCGAGTACCACTAGCCGAACGGGCCTATGGGCCACAGAAGTGTGACCATACGGCCTCGGATCTGGCCGGGCCGATGCCTCTCACTGCTTCAAGCTCTGCTCGGTTGGAGAAGGGCTGGGCCGCGGCCAGCCGGGCGGAGAGCACCTCGCCGATGCCGGACACCGCGTCGTACTGGGCCTCGGTCTTGTTGGCAATCACGCACCGCTCGGTGACGGCGGCAGTGGTGGTCGGCGACACCGTGGTGGTCGAAGTGTCCGGAGGCACGGTCGAGACTTCGGGCGCCTGATCGCCGCACCTGGCAAGCGTCGCACCGAGGGCGTCCGCCTCGGCCCGGTCCACGGCAAGGCCCCATTCCGACTTGACCGCCACCGTGGTCACCGCCAGGAAGCAGCGTCCCGCAGCAGTGACTGTGTACCCGCCGCCGCATGCCGACGACGAGGCGATGTCGGCGCTCGACCACTCGAATATGTCGTCGGCGCCCTTGGACTGGTTCACACAGGCCCGCGACGCCACGTGGTTGTCGGGGTCCTGGCTGAACTGCCGCTTTGCGCTTGCAGGCCAGTCCCAGCCGCCCGACTCGTGGGCCTCGTGCAGGGCCACCACGTGGTCGACGTTGCAAGTGTCGATGGGAGTGCCTGTGTAGGGGTCAGCTGAGCCGACCGCCCCGCGGCAGATGTCGCTGTTGTGTGGTCCCCAGTCGTCACGGTCATAGCCCGAGCCGTGCTCGGCCGCCACCGGCAGCACCACGTCTGGTATCGACACCTCAGGCACAGACAACTCGGGTACCGACACCTCAGGAGCCGCGACCTCCGGCACCGACACCTCAGGAGCCGCGACCGCAGCCACAGATGTCGTCGGCACCGACACGTCGGGAACCGATACCTCCGGTGCCGGCGCTGTGCCCAACGGTTCGGACTCTGGGCTCGTCGGCGAGACGGGAGCGGGTTCAAACTCGGCAACCGGGTCCGGCGCTGCGGGCGCAGTGTCCTCACCCGGCGGCGAGCCCGCTGGCGGTCCGCAACCGGCTGCGACAACCAGCGCTACTGCTACTGCAATCGGTGCGAGCCAACCGTGCCAGCGCCCGGGACAGCGCTCAGACTCGGACCACATCTAGCTCGTCGATGAGGCGATGAAGATCGACGTGTCGGCGAGGCCGCGACTCAGCGCCACGGCAGGTCGTCGGTTGTCTCGTCAGCCAGTGAGGCCAGATCAGCGGCCAGTCCTGCGTCGGCTTGATGAGCCAGGACATCGCGAACGAAGCGGCCCCTGCCCATCCACCGCGGCCTCCCCTCGACCGGAGCCAACTCGGCTACGGGCCGTCCGTTCACGGTGACAATTATGCGCTCGCCACCAGCGACACGGTCCAGCAGGGCGCGAGTTCTGTTGCGCAACTCGCGAGAGGCCACCTCGGTCATGCCACAATTGGAGCACAGGTGCTACGCACCGGCCAGTAGTGGGCCACTCACGCGGAGCGGCCAGTCATCCCCCGGGCGCCGCCCACGGATCAATCAACTCGACTCCCATGCCTTCGAAGTCGGCCAGGTTGCGGGTGGCCATCGCCATGGAACGACAGCGCGCGATGGCAGCGATCTGGGCGTCGGATTGGCCGGCGGGCCGTCCCGCGGCGCGCCGTTCGGCGGCGATCGTCGCGTATGCCTGCGCGGCGGCGCTGTCGAACGGCAGGACGCGGCCGGCGAAGTCGTTGAGGAGCATGGCGTCCAGCGCGGCACTGAGCAGGTCCCGTCGCCGGCCCACAGGCATTGCGGCTACGCCGTACCGAAGCTCCGCCTCGCTCACTGCGGTCAGGAACAGCGAGGCCCCGTCGCGGTCTGCGATCCACGCCTCGACCGACGGTTCGGGAACCGGGCGCATCAGTTCCGAGACGACGTTGGTGTCGAGGACGATCATCGCAACCGCCTAGCCGAGGCGGGGCGGTTCTCTCACGGGCTCGCGCTCCGGCAACTCCAGGTCGACGCCGCCGAGGGGCGAGAACCGGCTGCGAATGGCCGCGGCAAGGTCGACGGGACCTGCACCGCTCTCAACCGCCTCGCGGAGGATCAAGCGGGCCTCCTCCTCCATCGACCGACCGTGTCCGGCCGCTCGCACCCGCAGGCGAGCCTTGACGTCGTTATCAAGGTTGCGGATGGTGATGCTCGCCATGATTGCCCCCTGGTAACCGATCCATAAGCCAGTGATTGCAATGCAATCATACCGGTAGCGGCACGGTCTCCACTGGTTCGCCTTTGAGGGCGGCTAGGACCTTTGCGACCACCTGGACCGACACGTCGCGCTGGGCCGCCCCGGTGCTGGCCCCTAGATGGGGGGTGTGGACGACCCTGGGGTGACCGATCAAGGGGTGGTCGGCCGGTGGGGGCTCGGTGTCGTACACATCGAGACCCAACCCTCCGAGGCGGCCGTCATCGAGGGCAGCCCGGGCCGCCGCAGAGTCGATGAGGCTGCCCCGGGCCGCGTTCACGATGATGGCGCCCGGCTTGATGGTCGCGAGCGCGGCCTCGTCGAGCAGCGCGGAGCCGTCCTCCTGGGCCACGGCGTGGAGGCTCACGAAGTCGGAGGCGGCCAGCAGTTCCGGCAGCTCCACCATCCTGGCCCCGTGCTCGGTGGCCACCTCGGACGGTATGTACGGATCGGTGGTCAGCACGGCCATCTCAAAGGCGAGCGCCCGGTGGCCCACGGCCCGCCCGATGCGGCCGAAGCCGACCAGGCCGAGCGTGGCCCCGGCCAGCTGCACGCCGACGTACCGCTTGCGGTCCCAGCCGCCTCCAGCCAGAGAGTTGTGGGCCTCGGTGATGCGCCGGGCCGTGGCCAGCATCAGCGCGAAGGCGTGCTCGGCCGCGGCCAGGGTGTTGGCCTCGGGAGTGTTGACCACAGCGATGCCCCGCTCGGCCGCCGCAGTCAGATCGATGTTGTCGACGCCCACCCCGGCACGGCCGATTACCCGCAGGCTTGTCCCCGCCGCGATCAGCTCGGCGTCGGCCTGCGTGCCGCTGCGAACGATCAGGGCGGCCGCGTCGCCCACCGACTCCAACAGCTCGACCCGGCTCTGACCGTCCGCGAAAACGGCCTCGACGCCGGGAGCGGCCCGCAGGCGGTCGGCACCGGCTGCCCCCAGCGGATCGGCCACCAGCACCTTGTGTCGCTCAGGCATCGGACACCTCCCGGTCGCTTCCGCTCTTGTTCGCTCCGCTCACGGGCCGCTCGGGCCACGGCCTCGCTCGGCGTTTGGCGAAGATCCTCATGGGCTGCCCCTGTCCGCTCGGCCTCCGGTCGCTTCCGGCGTGCCGCGCCCCACCCGCCTCTCGTTCGTGCGCGACACTCCCCCGCAGTCTCGCGGCGGTGAGTCCGCTACTCGTGGATACCGAAACGGTGCAGCCCGTAGGCGTTGATGGCGTTGCCCCGCAGCACCTTGTAGCACTCGCCCGCGTCCATGCCGACCGCGGCGAACATCGAGTGGGCCACCTTGCGGGAGTGGGGGAAGGTGCCGTCGGAATGGGGATAGTCGGTCTCGAACAGGATCTGGTCGATCCCCACCTCGTGGCGCTGCTTGAGCCCGACCAGGTCGTCGAAGATGCAGCCGAACACCCGGCCCTGCACGATCTCGCTCGGCAGCGGGCCGTCGCCGCCGACGCCGCCCCGGCCCTCCTTGAACACCGAGTCCATCCGCTCCACCTGGAACGGCATCCAGCCCACCTGGCTCTCGGCGTAGGTGATCTTGATCTCGGAGAACCGCTGGAGCGTGCCCGAGAACACCCAGTCGACCATCGAGCCCTCGGCGTTCTGGGCATACAGCGACATCGATGTGGCCAGCGGTGCGTCGGCCGAGGTGGACGGCATCGACGACGACGAGCCGATGTGCATCGACACCGTGGTGTCGGACTCCTCGCAGGCCTGCCACACCGGATCCCACTCGCCGGTGTACATCGAGGGCAGGCCCAGCTTGGACGGGTTCTCGGAGAAGGCCACCGCGAAGCAGCCCTTGGCCGCGCAGCGCCGCACCTCGGCCGCGGCCATCTCGGCGTCCCACAGCGGCAGCAGGGCCAGCGGAATCAGCCGGCCCCGCCCCGCGCCCCCGCCCCAGTCGTCGATCATCCAGTCGTTGTAGATGCGCAGGCACTCGGCCGCGAGTTCCTTGTCGTCGCGCTCGAGGAACCCCTGGCCGCAGAACCGGGGAAAGATGTTGGGAAAGTTGATGGCCGCCTCCACATGGTTGACGTCCATGTCGGCCAGCCGGGCGGTCTGCTCGTAGGTGCCGGGCCGGAGGTCCTCGTAACGGGCGGCCACGTTGCGCTGCTCCTCCCGAGGCATTCCCGCGGGGCCGTGCAGCAGGCCGGTGGGGGTCACGCTGTCCTCGAACAGCCACACATCGCACCACTGGCCGTCGGGGTCGTTGCGCTCGAAGCCGTAGTGGCCGCCGGTGAAGTGCAGCCTCACCTTCTCCTGGACGACCCGGGGGCCCCGTGCCCGCATCGACGGGGGGAGCTGCTGCTGCCACAGGTCCTTGGGCTCCATGACGTGGTCGTCAACGGAGATGATGAGCGGCAGCTCCTCTACGGCGGGGGTGGGTGTCACTGTTTGGGCCTCCGGCTCGGGTACCAACGCCGTGCCTCGATAGGCCGCCTCAGGCGTCGACCCTGCGGGCGCATCCCTCGAAGATATCTTCCGCGATGTCGTCCCACAGGTCCTCGGGCTCTTCGTCCAGGTCGCTCGGGTTTGGGTTCTCTCGCAGGGCCTTGTCGAGGGACTGGAACTCCTTGAGCGTCAGGTTCTGGCGCAGCCCGTCGAAGGAGCATCCGCACAGCACCCGGGCCTCTGCTTCGGTGAGGTTCTCGGTGTTGGCCTCCATGCACGAGGCGATGAAGTTGTGCTCAACCGCGGACTTGGCCCCAAACTCCTCGTCAACGAAGCGTTCGTCCTGCTCGGCCTCGTCCCAAGTGTCCGGATCGGCGCTGTTTCCGCATCCCGACACCACCAGCACGGCAGCCGCGGCAAGGAGCCAGATAATGCGTGGGAAGGTGCGAGCCCGTCGCATCGCAGCGGCGTCGCTCCCACTCTTGTTCGCTGCGCTCACGGGCCGCTCGGGCCACGGCCTCGCTGTGCGCCTCGTCGCAGTCATCACGAATCGTCACCTATCCGCTCGGCCTCTGGGACAGGACGAAGGCGTATGCGCATAGCGGGTCCGAGGCTACCGGGTGAGGTCAGCTACTCAGTTCCCGCGCTCTGGTGAACACAGCGTCGAGCATGGGCCCGGTGAGGCGGCCGGTGAAGGTGTTCTGCTGGCTGGGGTGGTAGCTGCACAGCAGCGTCCGGTCACCGGGCAAGGGGGCCTCCACGCCATGAGCGAAGCGAGGTCGTGGACCTGATCCGAGTTCGCGCCACACAACTTGGTGAGCGAAGCCGCCCAGCACCACCACTACCGTCACCGAACCGAGCGCGGCCAGTTCGCGCCTCATGAACGGCATGCAAGCATCGCGTTCGACGGGTGTGGGCTTGTTGTCGGGAGGCGCGCACTTGACCGGCGCCGTGACCCATGCTCCGGTGAGGACCAGCCCGTCACCGGGATGGGTCGAATGGGCCTGGCTGGCGTAGCCGGCGCGGTGCAGGGCCCGGTACAGCCAGTCCCCGGAGCGGTCGCCGGTGAACATCCGGCCGGTGCGGTTGGCCCCGTGGGCCGCGGGCGCCAGTCCGACCACCAGCAGGCGGGCGTCGGGGTCGCCGAACCCGGGCACGCCCCGGGCCCAGTACTCGTCGTCACGGTATGCGGCCCGCTTGGTGCGCCCGACCTGCTCGCGCCACTCCACCAGCCGTGGGCACGTCCGGCACGAGGTCACCTCCGAGGCCACCTCGGCAAGGACGCGACGAGAGCCGGGGGACTCCACGAACGATCAGGCTACGTTGGCCTGCACCATGGCCACCAGATCTGCCCGCACCCCGGCCAAGCCCGCTTCCAGGGCCGGCGCTGAGGCCGCCGCCGTCGTGCTGTTCGTGCGCCACGGGCAGACGCCGACCACGGGATCGGTCCTGCCGGGCCGGGCGCCGGGACTGCACCTGTCGTCCGAGGGCGAAGCCCAAGCGAGCCGGGTAGCCGATCGCTTGGCCGCACTGGGCCGGGTCAAGGCGGTATACGCCTCGCCCATGGAGCGCACGGTCGAGACGGCGGCGCCCATAGCCCGAGCCTGCAAGCTGCGGGTGAGACGCAGCCCGGGGCTGGTCGAGTGCGACTTCGGCCGGTGGACGGGTCGCAAGCTGCAGAACCTGCGCCGGCGCAAGGAATGGACCACCGTGCAGCGCCATCCGAGCGGGTTCCGGTTCCCCGGTGGGGAGTCGTTCGCCGAGATGCAGGCCCGGGCCCTCGACACGGTGGCCTCCATCTGTGCCCGCCACCCGGGCGAGACCGTGGTGGCCGTGTCCCACGCCGATGTGATCAAAGCGGTTGCGGCCTCCGCTGCCGGCACGCCGTTGGACCTGTTCCAGCGGATCGTGATCTCGCCGTGCTCGGTGACCTCCATCGCCTACCACCCCTCCGGTCCGATCCTCCTGACCGTCAACAACACCGGCGACGATCTGGCGTCGCTGCGGCCGTCGTGAGCGCTCGGCCTCTGCCTCTGCCGTGAGCGAGTCGTTCCACTTCGAGGCGGTCGACATGCTCACCGTGGGCACGCTCGGGCCCAAGGGTGAGCGGGTCTTCTACCTGCAGTGCCTGGCCGGGGGCGAGCTGGTGTCGCTCAAGTTCGAGAAGCGCCAGGCGGCCGCCCTGGCCGAGTACCTGGAGCGGGTACTGCGAGAACTGCCCGACGCCGAGGAAGCAGACCCGCCCGTCGACGTCGACATGCGCGAGCCGGTGGTGGAGGCGTGGACGATCGGCGCCCTGGGAATCGCCTACGACCAGGAGGAGGGTCGGGTGATCCTCGTGGCCGAGGAGTTGGTCGAGGATCCCGACGACACCGGAGCGTCGGCTCGATTCGCTCTGACCCGCCCCCAGGTCAGAGCGTTGGTGACCCGGGCCCGGGCCGTGGTTGCCGCCGGCCGGCCACCGTGCCCGTTCTGCCTGCGGCCGCTGGAACCGTCCAACGGAGACTGGTGCCCGTGCCACAACTGACGCCTCCCGCAGCCCCCACCGGAATTGGCAGCCCAGCACTCCCAAAAGGGACCTCACCGCTGCCAATTCGTGTCTAGCCATGGCGGGCGGCACCGGCGACACGTCGCGCCAGTCCCCCATCCGGGACCGCCCCCCGATCGAGACTGCCCGTGCCCTGGCCCTGCTGGCCGGCGGCGAGGTGGAGCTGCGGGGAAGGATGCCCTACAGCTCCAACGCGACTTTCTTGGTGGACGTGACCCTTGAGGGACTCGACGCCCAGGCCATCTACAAGCCGGTGCGGGGCGAGCGGCCGCTGTGGGACTTCCCCTCCGGCCTGGCCCACCGCGAGGCCGGCGCGTTCTGGATGGACGCCGCGCTCGGGTGGGACATGGTTCCCCCCACGGTGGTGCGCGACGACCTGCCCCTCGACGAGGGGTCGCTCCAGCTGTTCACGCCCGCCCATTTCGAGGAGCACTACTTCACGCTGGTGGAACAGGAGCGGCTCAGGCCCGAGCTGGAGCGCATCTGCGCGCTCGACATCGTGATCAACAACACCGACCGCAAGTCGGGGCACTGCCTGCTCGGCACCGACGGCACCGTCTGGGCCATCGACAACGGCCTGTCGTTCCACTCCCAGTTCAAGCTGCGCACCGTGATCTGGGACTTCGCCGGCGAGCCGCTGCCCGACGACGTGGGCCGGGACCTGCGGGCGCTGCTGGACGCCGGCCTACCCGAGCGCCTGGCCGCGGCGCTCACCGCCGAGGAGCGGGACGCCACGCTGGCCCGCACCGAGGCCCTGCTGGCCGCGGGCCGGTTCCCCTCCGACGGCCACGGCCACCGCTGGCCCTGGCCGCTGGTCTAGTGTCCTGAGCAGCAAGTTCAAGCGGCTTGTCAGACCTCCGTGAAATCTCGGGTTGGTTCTGCGCACTCAGTCCACACAAACCGCACCAAGAAAACTGGCGGCGACATCTGCAACGGATTCCTGGCTCAGGACATTAGGCCGGCTGGGCGGCTCTCAGCCGCCGATGGGTGCCCAGCGCGATCCATACGAGGGCCGGCACGCGGCCCCGCGTCCCCCGGGCCACCTTGTCGCCGTGCCCGGCCACGTGCTCGTCGTGGCGACCGACCAGTAGAACGAGTCCCAGACGCCGCGGCGGCAGGGGACGGCGAAGCCGGGTTGTGGGCGCGCTCTCTATTCTTCGTACTGCGAGCCGTGGGTGCTCGCCCACAGGACGCCGTTCTCCGGCAAGCAGGTCGCTGCAGTCCAGCGGCTGCCCACGCCGTGTTCGTTGACTGCTCGCACCTCGTACTTGACCATGCCCATCCGGAACTCCCGGTCGACGTAGTGCGTGGTGTGCATTCCCTGAACGTCGATGATGTCGACGCGCTCGGGCAGGCCGAGGCTTCTGGCCCACATGGTGCGGCGTATCTGGAAGCCCGTGGGCGGAGAACTCCCCGGCCAAATTGACCACCGGAGCCAGAAATCCCCGCCCTCGGTCTTGTGCCAGACCAGTGACATATCGTAGCTGGGCGGCCCGGCGCCACCGGTGAATTTGCCGTCCCACTTCGCCCTCAGGTCGGGATGGTCCGTCACTATGGCCGTGGCCCTCATGCTCCACAGGCCCCGGTCCTCCTCGGTGTAGGGCACGACGCCGTAGGCGTAGGCAGAGGGTGTGTGCGGCAACTCGCCGGTGTACTCGGTCACGTCGGGCCCGACCGTGTCCAGGATCACGTCGACAGATCCTCCAACCTCATAGATGCGGTAGCCGTCGATGGCGGCGGTGTCGGGCACCGGATGCCACGCGATGGTGACCGAGTCCTTGGCGATCTCCTTGATGTACGTCACCCCGACGGTCCCGAACGTCGGGTTGGCCGAGACGTAGGCCGGGGAGCGGACCTCGCCCTCGCTGGTTTCGAGCTTCAGCCGGTAGTAGTAGTAGTAGTGAGGCTGCACCGTGCGGTCGCTATAGGCGGTGAAGGCAGTGTCCGAGCTGTGCATGTCGACCCAGGCGCCGCCGTCTCCCTCGTCGTTGCGCTGAAGGACGTAACGGCTCACGGCCACGTTCGCGCCCAGGTCGGGGAGGTCCCAGGTCAAACGGGTGTAATCGAGGGTGTGCTGGAACTCGATCGCGGTGAACCGGGCGTCGGCCTGATGGTCGACGGGCGGCGTGATGAGCTCCGGAGCGGCGTAGGTGGGCACGTCATAGCTCACCGTGGTGTCCGGCGACTCATCGGGATCATCCGGCGCCGGCAAGACTGTCAGAGTGCCCAGCATGTTGGCGGGCACACAGATGCCCGGTCTCCAATTCCCCCGGCCGCCCACCCATGAAGCCTCCTCCCGGTGGAAGTCTTCATCCAAACAGCGGTCATCGGTATTGACGAGCACCTCGCGGGCGTAGTACGTGCCGGCCTCCAGGGTGGTCGCGATCCACGCTGCGGCATTGCCCGTACGGTCGGTCCAGGAAGGGGCCCGGGCCAGCGTGCGCCCTTCGGAATCCTCCAGAGTCAAGAGCAGATCCCGGTCCCAACGAGTGTCTCTAGCGCCCAGGCGCACGCCTTGTCGCCGGTCCAGCTCGAAGGTGCGGTAAACCACAGGAGGCAGCCCAGCCGTCCGCCCGTGGTAGAGGCTCAGTGGCGTCGTGTCATACACGGCCCCGTTATTGGAAATGCGAAATCCTTTCGCCTCGCTGCGCAGCTCGGCCCAGGGGTCCAAGGCGTCGACGTCGTAGCTGAGGGTGTAGCCGGTGGATCCTTCCTCGTCCAGCCGAATCTCGATGCTGTAGGTCCCATAGGGCAGCCTCATCGAGTCCACCGTGACCGTGTCCGCGTCGCCGCTGGCCTCGTCGGCCAGCACCGTGCCCTCAGCGTCGGTGACCTTCACCCTGATCTCCGCGCTCAGCCCGGTGACCGTCACCGCCACGGTGTGCTCGTCGTAGGCGTCCTCCAAGACCAGCGCATAATCGTCGGCGACGTCGCCAGCAGACGAGTCCAAGGTGTCGGTCACCGTGGTCGTGTCTCCGTCGCTGGCGCCCTGGAGTGCGAACTCGGCGCCCTGGAGTGCGAACTCCGGCTCCGGGCGGAGCTCCGCGGGGCCGTTCAGGAACGTGGCCCCGGCGCCGAAACTGTCCCGGTCTCGCAGCGCCAGCATCAGCGGCTGCTCCGATTGCCCGGCCGGCGCCGCCGGCGTGGTGGCCTCGCCGGCCGGGCTTGCCAGGGTCTCCTCGCCGACGGTCAGGCGCACCTGGTAGGCGTAGGTGGCCTCCGGCAACACGTCGGCGTCCTCGTAGCTGTACGCCGTGACGTCCCGCTGCCAGCCCACCGTGGCGACCACCAGCCCGTCGCGCAACAGCTCCATGGCATCCACCGTCACAGCAGCGGGCTGGGTCGGCACCAGCCACGCCACCTGCACACGGTCATGGCCGGCCGCCAGCACGGGCCTGCTCGGCGGAACCGGCGCTGAGTCCTCACCCGCCTCGGTCACGGTGACGCTCACCGCAGCCGTCGCCGTGCCGCCGTTGCCGTCGTCGGCCTGCACCGTCAACGAATAGGACGCCGTAGTCCCATAATCCAGCGCGCCCGCCGTGGCAACAGCCCCAGTACTGCCGTCGACGGCGAACTTGCCGTCACCGTTGCCCGCCGTGAAGCTGTAAGCCACAGCATCGTCGTCGGCGTCGGTCGCCGACACACTGCCCACCGCAGCGCCGCTCGCCGCGTCCTCGACCACCGAGAAACTGTACGATGCGCTGCCGAACGACGGCGCCGAGTTCTCATCCACATCGGTCACGGTGACATTCACCGCAGCCGTCGCCGTGCCGCCGTTGCCGTCGTCGGCCTGCACCGTCAACGAATAGGACGCCGTAGTCCCATAATCCAGCGCGCCCGCCGTGGCAACAGCCCCAGTACTGCCGTCGACGGCGAACTTGCCGTCACCGTTGCCCGCCGTGAAGCTGTAAGCCACAGCATCGTCGTCGGCGTCGGTGGCCGACACACTGCCCACCGCAGCGCCGCTCGCCGCGTCCTCAGCCACCGAGAAACTGTACGCCGTACTGCCGAAGGCCGGCGCGCGGTTGGCCTGCGTTATCGTGAACGACACCTCCAGGGTCCCGAGCAGGTCGCCGCCCAGCCCACTGCCCGAGTATGCGGTGGCCCTCAGGGTGTAGCTGCCGACCGGCAGCGAGGAGCCGTCCATGTAGTTGACTCCGCCGCTGTAGTGGTCGCCCCACAGCGAGTACGGCGCCAGGTTCTCCGTCCGAGAAACCGTCTCGGCCCCGCTCAGCGCCAAGCTCACACTGCCCACCGCCTCGCCGCCCGCCAAATCGGCGCGGATCCCGTAGCTGCCACCATCGGGATCGGCCAACTCCACGCTCGCCCCGCCGCTGAGCGCCGCCAGCACCGACTGATCAGAGGCGTCCACCAGCGTGAACCCCGCCAACGGCCCCGCACCACCGCCATCCTCGGCTTCGGCCCCCGTGACCGTGAACGACACCTCCAGGGTCCCCAACTGGTCCCCGCCCAACCCACTGTCCGAATACGCGGTGGCCGTCACCGTGTACACGCCCGCAGGCAGGGCCGCGCCGTGAAGCTTCCTCACCCCGCCGTCGCGGCGATCCCCGTACAGCGAGTACGGCGCCAGGTTCTCCGTCCGAGAAACCGACTTGGCCCCGCTCAGCGCCAAGCTCACACTGCCCACCGCCTCGCCGCCCGCCAAATCGGCGCGGATCCCGTAGCTGCCACCATCGGGATCGGCCAACTCCACACTCACCCCGCCGCTGAGCGCCGCCAGCACCGACTGATCCGAGGCGTCCACCAGCGAGAACCCCGCCAACGGCCCCGCACCACCGCCACCCTGGGCCAACGCCGACGACGGGTAGACCAAAGCGGCAACCACCGCAACCAGCAGCAGACAAGCCCAAGACGTCCGCACCCCCCGCGTCCTGTCGCCGGCAGAACGGTGCTCCGGATGCCTGTGCTCAATCTCCACTGCGGCTGCCCTCCTGTGCACGGCGCTCCGCCGAACGCCCGTTCCCTCAGCACGACAACACCCCAAATATACGAACACCCGCACACCCGAGACAGCCGTGCCGAGATGAACATACCACATCGTGCATACCGTGTGCGCACTGAGCGGCGCGGCCCCGGTCGCTGCTGCGAGTCGCCGCCTCGGTGGACGCCTCCAAGGCCGGTCCACGGGCCGCGCTGGTCGTCATCACCCCCACCGGCTACGCCTACACCCGCCCCGACGGAGTCACCGTCGCCCCACTCACCACCCTCGGCCCCTGAGAAACGCCGAGCTCAAGGCCGGCGACCAACCACCGACGCCCAACCCCAACGCCCCACCACACCACGGGACGCCCCCTGATCTGGAACTAGGTCATCAACAGGCGCAGTAATCACCCATGGCTGCATGACGAAGAATCGTCAGCACCCCGGCCATCCCGGCGAAACTGGCTGAGCTAGTGGTCCGTCGCTGAAATGGTCGGGGCGTCCGGAGCGCTCCCAAGCAAAGTCTCGGTCCTGCTGCGCTGCCCTAGCCATTTCGACGACACAGCACTAGCGGCCTTCTAGAGCCTCGGTGAGCTTGGGCAGAACCTTGTGCACGTCGCCGACGATGCCGAGGTCGGCCACCGCGAAGATGGGGGCCTCGGAGTCCTTGTTGATGGCGATGATGTTCTTGGAGCCCTTCATGCCCACCAGGTGCTGGGTGGCGCCCGAGATGCCGCAGGCGATATAGACCGTCGGCTTGACCACCTTGCCGGTCTGGCCGACCTGGTAGCTGTAGGGTACCCAGCCCGCGTCGACGATGGCCCGGCTGGCCCCGGGCGCGGCGCCCAGCTGCTTGGCCAGGCCCTCGATCATGGAGTAGGCGTCGGCGGCGCCCAGTCCCCGCCCGCCGGAGACCACGATGGCGGCCTCGTCGAGCTTCGGGCCCTCGGACTCCTCGGTGAAGCGGTCCCGGACCACCGCTCCCCCGGTCGTGCCGAGGTCGGGAACGGGAAGGTCCACAACCTCCGGCGGCGAACCGCCCACCGGCGAGGGCTCGAAGGACTTGGGCCGGACCAGCCAGACGTCGGGACCGCCGTCGGTGAACCGCGAGGTCACATTCAGCGTCCCACCGAACACCGGCTCGACTCCCACCAGGCGATCCCCGTCGAGTCGGAGGTCGACCACATTCGACAGCACGCCGACGTCCAGCTTCACCGACAGCCGGGCGGCCACGTCGCGCCCGTCGTAGGTGGTTCCCAGCAGGATGGCGTCCGGCGCGGCCACCCTGCCGTCGGAGATGGCTGCGGCCACCGCCGAGGCGACCGACACGCCCTTCATGCGCCCGTCGAGATCGCCGGTGGCGTACACCGCGGTGACTCCGTGGTCGCCGAGTTCGGCCGCGCAGGCCGCGCCGTCTCCCCCGCAGAACACCTCGACGGTGCCGGCCACCTCCCGGGCCTTGGCCAGCATCTCGAGCGTGATCGTGGCCACGCCGTCGGGCCCGGCCTCACAGAACACCCAGATCTTGTCCAGTGCCATCGCTGCGCCTCCCTATATCCCGCTCTTGTTCGCTGCGCTCACGGGCCGCTCGGGCCGTGTCTTGCGCTCTTGTTCGCCGCGCTCACGGGCTGCTAGGGCCGTGTCTTGCGCTCTGCGCCTCACGACGATCCCCATGAACTGCTGCTCCTCCGCTCGGCCTCTATATGACCTTGAGTTCGTCGAGGAAGGCCACGATGCGCTCGTGGGCGTCGCCCTCGTCCACCACCACCTCGCCCGCGGCCCGCTCGGGCGCCTCGGCGACGTCGGTGATCTCCTGGCCCGCACCGGCCCAGCCCACCCGCTCGGCGGCGATGCCGAGATCGGCGATCCTCAGCTGGTCGACCGGCTTGTTCTTGGCCTGCATGATCCCCCGGAACGACGGGTAACGGGGCTCGACCACCCCGGCCGTCACCGACACCACCGCGGGCAGCGGGCACTCGACCAGGTCGGCGCCGGCCTCGGTCTGGCGGCGCACGGTGGCCGCGGAGCCCTCGACGGCTATCTCCTTGGCGAACGTCACCGAGGGCAGGCCGAGCAGTTCGGCCACCTGGGCCGGCACGACGCCGGTGTAGCCGTCACTGGACTCCGTGGCGGCCAGCACCAGATCGGGCTCGGTCCGTTCGATGGCCGCCGCCAGCACGCGGGACGTGCCCAATGCGTCGGAGCCGGCCAGCGCCTCGTCACTGATGAGCGTGGCCGAGTCGGCGCCCATGGCCAGGGCGGTGCGCAGGCCGCTCACCTCGTCGTTGGGCACCATCGAGACCAGGTGCACTGAGCCCTCGCCGGCGGCGTCCACCAACTGCAGGGCCATCTCCACCCCGTAGGAGTCGGACTCGTCGAGGATGAGCTTCACATCGCGCCGCAGCGTCCTGGTCTCGGAGTCCAGCGCGCCGGGGTCGGCGGGATCGGGGATCTGCTTCACGCAGACGACAACCTTCATGGGCGCCAAGTGTGCCAGCGCCCGGCCAGAAACGAACCTCGCTCGCCGAAGTTGTTTCCCGCTCCTGTTCGCTCCGCTCACGGGCCGCTCGGGCCGCTCGGGCCGCGGCCTCACTCAACATCCGCCAAGTTCTTGATTCGCCGTGGCCTATCCGCTCGGCCTACGGATCATCGCCTCTTGCTCGCACGCCTCGCGCTGTTCAGCGCGCTGGGCCCGTGAGCGGACAGACTGGGCAGATGCGGATCCTGCTGCTGGTGAACTCGGCCGCTTCCTCGGTGACGGGACGGCGCCGGGTGGTGATCCAGAAGGCGCTGTCGGCCGACCATGAGGTGACGCCGGCCGAGACCGTCCGTCGCGGCCATGCGACGCGCCTGGCCCGGTCGGCCGCCTCCGACGGAGTCGATGTAGTGGTGGTGCTCGGCGGGGATGGCACGCTCAACGAGGCCGCCAACGGCCTGGCCGGCACCGACACCGCCCTGGCGGCCCTTCCGGGGGGAAGCACCAACGTGTTCGCCCGCGTCATCGGCCTGCCCGACGATCCGGTCGACGCGGCGGGACAGCTCCTGGACGCCCTCGAACGGGGAGCCATCACCAGGATCGGGCTCGGTGCCGTCGACGGGCGGTACTTCCTGTTCCACTGCGGCATCGGCTTCGACGCGGCCACCGTCGAGCTGGTCGAGAGCCGCGGCCCGTTGAAGCGCTGGGCCGGCCACCCCCTGTTCATCTACGCAGCGGTGACCACCTGGCTGCAGCGAGCGCACCGGCGGCGCCCTCCGATGCAGGTTCTCGACGCCGACGGCAACACGCTGGCCGAAGGCCTGTTGACGATCGTGCTCAACGCCAACCCCTACACGTACTTGGGGAGCCGCAGCTTCGACCTCGTGCCCGGCCTGGGCCTGGACGAGCCCCTGGCTGCGGTGACCCTGCCCACCCTGTCGCTGCACCGCCTCCTGCCGCTGGGGTTGAAGGCCTTGCGCTCCGGCGACGTGCGCGGACTGCCGGGAGCAAGGGTTCACGAGAGGCTCAGAGACCTGACGGTGGTCGCCGATCCACCTGTCGGGTACCAGGCCGACGGCGACCACCTCGGCGCGGCCCCCCGCCTCCGGATCCGTTGGGCGCCGGAAGCCCTGCGCCTGGTCCTGCCCTGACGGGCACTGTTTCCGCTCCTGTTCGCTGCGACTACCCCGCCCCAGGTATCCGCGCCCCACGCGGATCTGACGGGCACTGTTTCCGCTCCTGTTCGCTGCGACCTGAGGGCCGCTCGGGCCAAGGCCTAGCTCAACGGCTACCGAGACCCGCCTCGGCGGCCCATCCGCTCAGCCTCTGGCGGTCAGGCCGCGTCCACGACGGAGCGGGCGACGTCGGGCACGTCGGTGATCAGGCCGTCCACACCCATGGCTATGAGTTCCGACATCCGTTCGGGGACGTTGATGGTCCAGACGTTCACCCTCAGCCCCGCATCGTGGGCCCGGCGCACGAAGGCGGCATCGCACATGGCGTCGAAGGGATGAACGGCCGTCATGTTGTGGGCGCCGGCCCGAGCCACTGCCTGCGCGGGCGCCACGATCCCACAGATCAGCGCGGTGGGGATCGCGGGGTCGACGGCCCGCACTGCGTCGGCGGCATCCACGTTGAACGAAGACACCACGGCTCGATCGGGCCCGAGGTAGGCCGCGATGAGACCTGCCACCGCGTCGGCCACGAGGTTCTCGCTGTCGTAGTCGGGATCGTCGGGCAGGTTCTTGATCTCGAGGTGGACTCCCATGCCCTCGCAGGCCTCCAGAGCCTCGGCCAGGCTGGGAACGTAGCCGGGCAGTTCGCCGGCATGGAGACGGCCGATCCGCCGCCCGTCGGACAGGTGGGCGTCATGGTGGACCACGGCCACGCCGTCGGTGGTGCGGCGCACGTCGAGTTCCACCCAGTCGGCGCCCAATTCCCGAGCCAGCCGGAAGGCTTCCAGCGTGTTCTCGGGCGCGGCCTGACTGGCGCCCCGATGCGCGATCACCGCGGTCACCCCGGCAGTCTCGCACAGACTTCCCGCCGAGGAGAGTCCCACGGGCGCGACGGTCGTGCACTGCCTAGGCTCGGCCAACCCTGCCAATGCACGTGCCCTGTACCCGACAACGGTCCGATTCGAGACGGATCCCGACACCGTCGGCAGCCGCCGCGGCCCTGGCCGCGCTGGCCTTGATCTGGACGATCGCGCTCGGCGGGCCCGGCGCGGGCGCCGCGCCCGCCGACAGTCCTGCCACCGACCAGCACGCCGCCTCCGACGGCGAGGCCACCCTGTCGCCTCGCTACCTGCCGGGTGTCCGCTGCATGGGACTGTTCAACCAGGCGTTCATCGACGGGGTCTCGGCCGCCCATCCCGGGGCCCGCTTCACCGCAGCCGTCCATGACCACCGCACCGGATGCCGCTACAGACTCAACGACGACCTGGAGATCACCACTGCCAGCGTGATCAAGGCCCAGGTGCTGGCCGGCGTCCTGCTCGCGGCCCAGGACGCCGGTCGCCAACTCACCCAGTCCGAGGCCGACGACGTGGAGTTGATGATCCACTACAGCCACAACCGGCCGCCGACCTCAAGGCTGTACCTGCAGATCGGCAGCGCAGCCGGCATGGAGGCGCTGGACGAGCGCTTCGGGATCGTCGGCACGACCCATACCGCGTGGTACGGCCGCACGCTGTCCACCGCGGAAGACCGGACGCGACTCACCGAGCAGTTGCTCGTCGGCGAGGGGCCGCTGGACGAGCGTTCAGTGCGGGCGGCATGGGAGTGGATGTCCAGCGTCAGTCCGGCCCAGAGCTGGGGAGTGACCGCGGGCCTGCCGGCCGGATACGGGGCCGCGCTCAAGAACGGCTTCTACCCGATGTCGGGCGCCGGCTGGCGGCTGGGCACGACCGGAGTGGTACGCGGCCCCGACGGCGGCACCTACGCCATGACGGTGATGACGGACAACAACCCCAGCGAATCAGCGGGCATCGCGCTCGTCGAGAAGATCACCCGCCACATCAACTCGGCACTCACCAGCGGCCCGCCCGCCGAACGGGCCACCGATGGCGTGGAGTGCGTCGAGCCTGGAAGCGAATCGTCGTGGGGCTCGGCCGCTGAGATGCTCGGCGGAGTCGACGCCGCCAGGCTGCGGCTCCTCAACGGCGGCGAGGCCGCGCCCCTGACCGGTCAGCGGATCTGCTGGGATTAGCGCAATGAACGCCGAAGGGTCGACTATCGCGCAGGAGGCCGGGTGGTGTACTTGCACACTCCCGACTGGGACGGCCTGCTGAGTGCCGGCAAGGAGGTCTCGGTCGAGCAGCCGGAGCGGCGCAGCGCGCAACTCGACCCCGACGACGCCATCAACATCCAGTACACCAGCGGCACCACCGGCTTCCCCAAGGGCGCCACGCTGAGCCATCGCAACATCTTGAACAACGGGCTGTTCATCGGAGAGGCCTGCAAGTGGTCCGTCGCTGAAATGGTCGGGGCGTCCGGAGCGCTCCCAAGCAGGGTCTCGGTCCTGCTGCGCTGCCCTAGCCATTTCGACGACACAGCACTAGTACACCGCCGAGGACCGGGTGTGCATCCCGGTGCCGTTCTACCACTGCTTCGGGATGGTGCTGGGCAACCTGGCCCGCACCACCCACGGCTCGGCGATGGTGATCCCCGCGGCCGGTTTCAATCCCGCCGCCACCCTGCACGCTGTCGCGAGCGAGCGTTGCACCAGCCTCTACGGAGTGCCGACGGTGCCCCGCCACATCAGGCTCACCGACACCTTCCCCATGACCATCACCGGCAAGGTCCGGAAGTTCAGGATGCGCGAGCAGTCCATCACCGAACTCGGCCTGGACGAGGCAGCCCGGATGCGAAGCGCTTAGCTGCTGGGGGCCAGGGCGGCGCTGGTGAGGAGCTGGTAGCGGAGGAGCTCCTCGTCGTCGAGGCAGTCGAAGAGCCGCCAGCCGTCGCGGGCCAGCTCGATGACCGCGGCCTGGCCGGCGCCTGCGCCGAGTGCGGCGACCGGGACCGCCCCGGTCTCGGCGGCGGCGATCAGGCGCACGTAGTCGGGGTGCTCTCCCGCGTAGCGCTCCAGGCAGGCCTGGGTGTCCCCCTGCAGGCCTCCCACCCGTTCGCGGGTGACCTGCAGGAAGATGCGCTCATCGGCGCCGGCGCCGAAGCAACGGGCCGCGTCGGCGGGAACACCGTCTCCGGCCACCATCGAGGTCGTCCCGGCCACCGCGTCGAAGCCGCCCTGGGGCAACGCGTCGCGCAGGCACGCGATCTCGTCGGCAGTGAGGACCGCCACGAACGACGGTCCCGACAGCGGCGCGTACACGGCGACCCGCTCCCACAGCCGGATCGCGTACTCGACCTTCTCGGCGTCGTTGAAGCAGGCGTTCATGGCCAGGGTCATGTTGTGGAACCGTTGCGCGTCGGAGGCGTCGAACTGGCCCATCTCCAGCCGCAGATGCAGGGGAAGCAGCTGCGGCTGCTGCTGCGCCAGGTCGGCCAGGCAGCCGCGGGTCGCCTCGGAGCGGCCCCCCGCCTGGGCGTCGAGCACGGCCAGGCCGTACGTCTGGGCGTTCTGAAGCGTCATGCAGAAGAACACGAACGTGGCGCCGGCCGGATCCCCCGCGGTCTCGACGATGCTGGCGCCGCGGAACCCCTCCAGGCCGGCGTCGCCCAGAGAGTCGCGGATGCACGCCGCCTCCTCAGCGGACAGTTGGGCCTCCAGCTCCGCTCCCGTTGTCGCGGGCGTGACCACCAGCGATGATCCCGCATCGGACGGAGCCGCGTCGGCTGCTGGTTCCGAATCGGCAGGAGCCGCATCGGCAGGAGCGGCAGCGGCTGCTGGTTCCGAATCGGCAGGAGCCACATCGGCAGGAGCGGCAGCGGCTGCTGGTTCCGAATCGGCAGGAGCCGCATCGGGCGGGGTCTCGGGGTCCGGTGCACGGTCGCCGCCGGAGCAGGCGGCGAGCAGTAACGCCGCGGCGAGCGCGGCCGCGGCCGACCTGGTCCGGCGACCCATCAGGCACGCGGCCGGTGCGCCTGATCCTGCCGCCGCCGGATCGGGCCGGCGCCGGACCGGTTCATCAGTCGTCGTCCACTTCCTCCACTGTCAGCGTGGTCGTGCCGAGGAAGGTCTTGTCGTTGCTGTTGAGGAGGTGATGGAAGCTGCGGGTGCCGTTGGCGGAGTCCGAGTCGGGGTAGGCGCAGACCCCGATCCAACGAGTGGTCTGGCCGGCATCATACTCTGTCGGCGAGATCGTCCACGTCGTCGAACTGGGGGACCAGAGGTCGGGGTCGTCGCCGGCCTCGGTTCCGCGGAGCACGGTGATCCACACGGTGGAGTCGGGTCTCGAGTTGAGCTTGATTCCGTAGGTTCCGTCGAGATCACCGGGTCTGATCTGGAGTTGGTCGCTGCTCTCGTCGTAGTCGCAGTTGCCCTCCGGCACGGTGAAGTTGCCGGCGATAGCAGCCCCCCCGTCCGCGTAGACGTAGGTGTAGACGGGGCTCGCCGCCGCGCTGAGATCCGGCATCACCCAGCTCTGGGTGATGGTGAGAGTCCCGGACTGGAGCACAAGACTCTCTCCGGAGCCGGGGTCGTCAACTACTAAGGAGACGGCGACCGTGACGAACTTGCACTCCCCCGCGACCGTATTCCCATCCCCCCGAGTCCATGTGCGCGTTGTCGTCTCGGTCGTTCGGCCCTGATCGTCCGTTTCCACCACCACGACCTCTCCTGGGGGGTCGGGTGTATCTATGTCTCCGTCAGTGTTGATCTGATTCAGTTCAGTGCTGCAGAGAGTCACGCCCGCAGTTCGGAATCGGCTGAGGTCGGCGTACAAATCGTTGTCCGGTGATTCGTGCACCTCGGTCGCGCCGTACGTGAACGGCTGGGCTGCGACAGGGGCCGTGAGCGCGACCATGCCCAGCAATACGGCGGCTACACACCCCCCTGCGGCTACTCGTAGTGACCGGTTGCGGGTCCTGGATCGCCGGGGCGCGGCGGATGACCGAGGAGCCATGACTCGGGAGCCTAACATGTAGCTCTCCTCAGATACTCGGAATCGTGTTTCGTCCCACATTAGCCGCTGCAATCGAACCGTCAAGCGCGCGGCGCCGCCGTGCGGGGCCAAGACATGATCATCCCGGCTCCGCCCAGCGCTGCCGGCCGCTCCGCGGCCGGACCGGATGCCCAGAGACAGTCGATGGGACGAAGGTGGAGCCGGTCGCCGGTCGTGCCTGACTGGTGACCGGTGTGCAGCAGAACGCCCGCCCGGAACGCCCCCGGCGCGACCGCGTCGAGCCTCTCGCGCAACCAGGCCAGACGGCTCATCTGTCGGGGATCGGGCGAGCGGGTCGCCTTGATCTCCACCGCGACCACGCTGCCGCCGGCGTCCTCGAGCACCAGGTCGATCTCGCGGCCCTGGTTGTCGCGATAGTGCGAGAGGGTGCAGTCCCGCGTCGAGGCCGACAGCTGGCTTGCGATCTCGTTGACTGCGAACGTCTCCAGCAGCGGGCCCGCTGCCGGGGCGCCGGGCCGGGCGAGCCCGTCCGGCTCAACCCGCAGCAGGCCCGCAGCCAGCCCGCTGTCGGCCAAGTGGTACTTGGAGCGCCGCACCGGCCGGGAAGGCAGGCTCCGTGACCAGGCGGGAAGCTCGTGCACCAGGAACACCGCCTGCAGCCACTCGAAGTACGACGTGATGACTGAGCGGCTGGTCTGGAGCCTCCTCGCGGCGTCGGACAGGTTCACCGCCCCGGCCGTCACTCCCGCGGTCCACCGCAGCAGCGCGCCGAGCGCCGCGGCCTTGCGGATGTCGGCGAGCGCAGCGATGTCACGCTGGGTGACGGTCTCGACGTAGCCTCGGAACCACTGCCAGCGGCGATCAGCCGCGAGGGCTACGACTTCGGGGTAGCCGCCGCGGCACAAGCGGGCCAGATAGCCGTCGCGCGTGGTTCCGGCCGAAGCCGCCGGTGGCGGCGAGCCGTCGAACCAGCCGTCGATCTCCGAGGGCGCGGCACTGGACAGCTCGGCCTGCGAGAGCGGCCACAGACGGAAGATCTGCACCCGGCCCGCCAACGACTCGCTGATGTTCGGAACCGTCAGGAAGTTGGTGGAACCGGTCAGCAGGAAGCGGCCCGGTGTCGGCTCGGCGTCCACAAGCTGCTTCACGGCGCGCACGAGGCGGTCGCCGCCGAGCTGAACCTCGTCCACGACCAGCGGGTGCCGGTGACCCAGCAGGAAGGTAAGCGGGTCCGCAAGCGCCATCTCCCGCTGCGCCTCGTCGTCGAGAGAGACGTAGGTTCCCTCCCGTCGGGCTGCGATCAGCCGCGCCAATGTCGTCTTCCCGCACTGCCGGGCACCGTGCAGCATCACCACCCGGGCCCACTCCAGAGCATCCTCCACGCGCGGCCCGAGCTGCCTGTCGACGAGTCCCATTCGGCCAGAGTACCCGCAAATTTGCAGATTGTATGATCGATACTTGTCGTTTCGTATCGCGCCTGCTGGACAAACTGTATGGAACATCTCCGGGACGGCGAGCGCGGCCCGCCGCCCCGCGGCCGGATCGGGCGCCTAGGCGGCGATGGGCCGACCGTCGAGATCGAGTCCGAAGGAGCGCACCCTGCTGATTCCAGCCTCACGCGTCGGTGCCGGAGCCCGCACCGTCTCCATCGGTTGAAGGCCAACCGTCAGGCAAGAGGCACTGTGGCCGGTCGGCGGGGTATGGAGACGTCGATCACGGTGCCCCGGGGCGGCTCGGGTGAGGCGGCCTTGATGGTGATCGAGCCGCCCAGGTCGTGCACCACAAAGGTGCGCACGATGGTGAGGCCGAGCCCGGCGTCTCGGTCCAGCGAGAAGCCCTCGCCCACGCCGGGACCGTCGTCGGTGATGCGCATCGTCAGGGTGGTGGCCGTACGGGCCAGGCGCACCTCGACGAGCCCTCCCGGGCCCGCGGGTGACGAGGCGTGCTGGAAGGCGTTCTGCACCAGCTCCACCAGCACCACCGCCAGCGGCATCGCCGTCTCGCCGTCGATCTCGCCGACAGTTCCGTCCACCTGGATCTTGAGCGGGCGCTCCGCCGGCGCCAGCCCCTCCTCCACCAGCCGCACCAGCGGGCCGACGACTTCGTCGAAGTCGAGCTCCGAGGTGGTGTCGAGGGCCAGGTGCTCGTGCACCATGGCGATGGACGAGATCCGCCTGACCGAGCTCTCCACCGCGGCCTTCGCCTCGGCGCTGCCGAGGCGGCGGGCCTGGAGCTGAAGCAGCGAGCTGACCGTCTGAAGGTTGTTCTTGACCCGGTGGTGGATCTCCCGGATGGTGGCGTCCTTCGACACCAGCAGGCGGTCGTGCTGGCGCAACTCCGACACGTCGCGCAGCATCGCGACCGCTCCGGTGATCCGGTCCTCGGCCACCATGGGGTAGGCCCGCAGCACGACGACGATCATCGATCCGGCGGTGAACTCGGCCACCGTGGATCGCCGTCGCCAGAACGAGCGCCGGATCACCGTGTCGTCGAGTCCGAGGTCGCCGAGGCTGCGGCCCGGCACCGGGTGCATCACCCCCAGCCGGTGCAGAGCGCTGCGAGCGTTGGGCGAGGCGTAGCTGATCCGGCCCTCCCGGTCGAACACCAGCACCCCGTCGCCCACGCGGGGCTCGCGGAACTCGCCGACCCGCTCCATGCGGCCATAGGGGAAGGCGCCCTCCGCGATCATTTGAGCGAACCGGCCGTACAGGCCGCGGTAGATGGTCTCCAGCGGGTTCTCGTGGCGGATGGGGGCCGGCCCCGCCTCGCGGGCCAGCACCGCCACCGGCGCGTCGCCGCACCGCACGGGCACGTAGTCCACGACCCGCCGGCGGTCGCGCAACGGAAGGCTGCCCCGCTCCTCCACCATCAGGTCTTCGCCCACGCCAGACAGGGCTCCAACCTCAGAGACCTCGGCCTCACCCGGCTCGCCGGTGTCCATCGCAGACCGCAACCATGGCAGGCCCGGGCCCTGAGCGACGGTCCCGACGGGGTCGACGACATGAACCGTGGGCCCGGTGTTGGCCCGGGCGTGGGCCAGCACCACGAATCCCCCACCGGTGCTGCCGGTTTCGTCCGTCGCCCGATCCGAGGCAACCTCGACCACCGCGGGATCGAAGCCGCGGACGCAAGGGGCGTACAGCAGCAGGTCGCCGAAGGAGAGGTCGGCCAGCGGCGTCCACGAGGCCACCAGCCGGTGCAGGTGATCGATGGAGTGCTCGTCGAGCGCGGTGCCGGCCCGGGCCAGCTCCGCGAGACCGACCACCGCCCCGATTCTCCCGCTCCGCCTCTCAGCCGAACCCGATGGGGTGGGAGCCGGGCGGACCCATCTCGACATGGGTGACGCGGGATGCGGCCACCGCGATCTCCCGGCCCTTGTCGTCGGTCAGCCACAGCACCGGAACCTCGCCATTGAGGGCCGCCTCGACCGACGCCTTGATGTTCTCGCGGTCGGCGTCGTCGGCGAGGGTGACCGTGATGGGCTGGGGGTGGTCGGCGATGCCGATGCGAAGCTCCACTCTGTTCTCCTTGGCTGTGCGGTTGGTTCGGGCCCGGACCCTTGATTCTCAGACGATCTTCAGCTCGGGGTGGGTTCGCTTGGTCGGGCCGTGGGCTCCGATCCACGACGCCATGGCCGCGAAGACCGCAGACGCCTCAGAACCGGGGTCCACCGCCATTATGGGCCTGCCGTGATCGCTGCCCTCGCGCAGCGGGATCGTCATGGGAATCTGGCCGATGAGCTCGACGCCGAGCATGCGGGCCAGTTCTGCGCCGCCGCCTGAACCGAAGAGCTGGTAGCGCTTGCCGTCGTCGCCGGTGAACCACGACATGTTCTCGATCACGCCCCGCACAGCGATGTTCACCTTGGAGAACATGAACGCCGAGCGCTGGGCCACCCTCTGGGCCGCGGGGTTGGGCGTGGTCACCACGTAGGCCTCGGCCCGGGGCAGGAACTGGGCCAGCGACAGCGAGATGTCGCCGGTGCCGGGGGGCAGGTCGACCAGCAGGAAGTCGGGATCGTCCCAGAACACGTCGGTGAGGAACTGCTCGAGGGCCTTGTGCAGCATGGGCCCCCGCCAGATCACCGGCTGGTCCTCCTGGGCGAAGAAGCCCATCGAGATGCAGCGCACTCCGTGCACCTCGGGCGGGATGATCATGTCGTCGATCACCACCGGGGCCCGGTCCACGCCCAGCATCCTCGGTATCGAGAAGCCCCACACGTCGGCGTCCACGACCGCGGTGGAATGGCCCTGCGAGGCGAGCGCTATGGCGAGGTTGGCGGTGACCGACGACTTGCCCACCCCGCCCTTGCCGGAAGCGATCAGCAGCGTGCGGGTGGCGTTGCCGGGCTCGGCGAACGGGATGGCCCGACCCTCGGCATGGCCGTGGGCGGGGGCAGAGCCGGCCGTGGCGGCCGGATTGCCGTGCAGCTTGGTGCGCAACTCGGCCCGCTCGGCGTCAGACATCACGGTGAAGTCCAAGGTGACCGCGGCCACGCCGTCGAGCTCCAGCAGCGCGTCGGTCACCCGGCGCTGGATCTCGCTGCGCAGCGGGCAACCGGCCACCGTGAGCGCGATGCGCACATCGGCATGGCCCCCGTCGATGGTGGAGCCCCGGTACATGCCGAGGTCGACGATGCTGCGGTGCAGTTCGGGGTCCTCCACCGGTCGGAGGGCCTCGATCACCTCCGCTTCCGTGACGGCCACGGGCTTAGGCTAACGGAGTGTCCAGAACGGACCTCAGCGCGACGCCGGTCTGCGACGGGGCAGCGCGCACCATCGCAGACCTGTAGGGGGAGGGGGTCGATGCTTCACCTCGTGCGCCATGCCGACGCGGGCAGCCGGATGGCCTGGGTCGGCAACGACTTCGAGCGACCGCTGGACGATCACGGACAGATGCAGGCCGACGCCATCGGAGCGGCCCTGGCCTCCCGGCCGGTGCGTCGCATCCTGTCGAGCCCCTACGTGCGCTGCGTCGACACCGTCGCACCGCTGGGACGCATCCTGGGCCTGTCCGTGGAGACCTGCGACGAACTCGCGGAGGGCTCCTGCATCAACGGCGCCTTCGAGTTGCTGGGCTCGCTGGCCGGCGCCGAGGGCGACGCGGTGCTGTGCAGCCACGGCGACGTGATCCCCGGGCTGCTGTGGGTGCTGGACCAGTACGTGCTCGACGTCGCAGAGCTGGGACGGTGCAAGAAGGGATCGATCTGGGAGCTGGAAGTGAGCGACGGTCGCATCGTCGGGGCCGCCTACCGGCACCCCCGCACCTTCGGCGCCTGATACCCGCTCTTGTTCGCTGCGCTCACGGGCCGCTCGGGCCCAGGCTGAGTCAGCTGTTCAGGCCGTGTACTGCGGCTGCCGTGAGAACACCTCGTTGAGCAGCGGTACGAAGTCCTCCATCGGAAGGTCGTCGTAGTCGGGGTCGAAGCAGTTCTGGTCGTAGGCGGCACAGAAGTCGACGCAGCGGTCGTAGTACGGCGACTCCTCGTACCGCTCCCGGGCGTGGCGGTCACCGCCGAGGTGGTGGAAGTAGTAGTAGCCCTGGAACAGCCCGTGGTGCCGGACCACCCACTCCGTCTCGTCGCTCACGTAGGGAGCGAGGATGGCGGCGGCCACCGCGCTGTGGTTGTCGGGGGCCAGCACATCGCCGATGTCGTGCAGGAGCGCGGCCACCACGAACTCGTCGGGCTCGCCGTTGCGCAGAGCCCGCGTGGCCGACTGCCGGCAGTGGCGGGCCCGATCGATCTGGTATCCGAGCCTGGGCCCCTCGAGCAGCCGCATCACCGACAGCAGGTGCGACACGAGCGTCTCGCGGGCGTGCCCCTCAAAGATGCCGGAGAGATGGACGTAATCGTCACGGGTGCCGTCGGCCATGGCCGTCCACCCCACCGTGAAGGTGTCGGCGAGTGTGTCAGCCATGCAGTTCACCCCTCCTCCCCGCGGACGGTACTGCGGCGTCACGCCGCAATCTACTAGCCGATGATCTCGGCGTCGGGGTAGAACGCGGCTGCCGCGAACCAGAACGTGTCGAGATGCTCGACGGGTTCCAGCCCATCGGTGCCGGCCCAGCCCGACGGCCGGCCCAGGATGTCGTAGACCACACCGCTGGTCGCGTCCACGAAGCCGCTGCCGTCGGCTGGGGACAGGTCCAGCAGCCGGCCGTCGATCGAGCGTACGAACACGCCGGTGGCGCCCACGTCCCGGCCCTCCGCGATGATGTCGCTGTCGAGGGCGCTGGCCGTGCCCGGCTCGAAGAGAGCCACCAGTTCGCGGCCGGCGAAGGAGAACGGCACGACACGCCGCTCGGCCAGCACGTCGTTGGTGACGACCGCGCCCTCGGCACCGTCCCGCAGCGCCACCACCCTGGCCATCGGGTCGAGCCGGTCGTCGAAGGGGCCGCCGAACAGGAAGGGCCGGCTGCTGGAGTCGTAGAACTCGTAGGGGTTCTGCCCGTAGGACCGCGAGTAGCCGGTGTCGAGGCTCAGTACGTGGCCCTGCGGATAGATAGACAGGAAGCTCTCGAACGACACCGTCTGAACCGGGATCAAGTCGAGTTCAGCGCCGGTGAGATGGCCGACCACGGCCTGGCCGGTGTAGTGCGACCACAGGCTCTCGGTCTGACGGTCGTACATCACCAGCGACGAGTTGAACAGCTCCCCCGACGTCCCGAAGTCCAGGATGCGATCCCCCACCCGCCGGTCGTAGGCGACCGCGGAGTTGCACAGCGGGCAGTACGACACGGTGACCGGCACCCCCCCGACACTGCCGTTGACGAGTTCGTGCCAGGTCATGATCCGTAGCGGATAGGCCCGGGCGTCGCCGTTGACCTCCAGCGCGAGAACCGGCTCCACCGCCGGCAGCCATGCCACCTCTGCGGCCGGCTCGAAGGCAGGGTCCTCGAGGGGCGGGATCCCGTCGGGCGGCGGCCCCCCGGAGAGAATCTCCGAGAGGTCGATGAGCGGCTCGGGATGGTCGGGGTGACTGCGGTCGCGCAGCGCGCTGGGCACATCCTCGCGAGGCGTGGACGCGATCGGCTCGAAGTCGATGACCACCGGCGACGGGTCGGCCTCAATGCTGGTCGCCGCAGCGGTCGTCTCCGGGGCCGGCTCGGGCTGTCCGTCCTCGATGTCTGCCGGTGCGGATACCGCCTCCCGGTCGGACTCAGCAGGTTCCACCCGTTCAGCGCCGGATCCCTCGGCGGAGGGCGGGGGCTGAGAACCCGTGACAGACGCCTCGCTGCGCTCCGACGAGGATTGCGAGCAGCCGAGGGCCGCAGCGACGAAGGCCGCGGCAACCAGCACGAGCGCGGCCCTGGCTGAAACAACAGGCATCTTGCAGTTCATATCGGGACAAACCTAACGTCCCACACGCTCTGCTCTTGCCAAGAGGCCGAACCATGACCGATCACGCTGCCGCTCACGACCCCGCCTGTCAACGGCGAGGCTCAACTTGCCAAGAGGCCGAACCATGACCGATCACGCTGCCGCTCACGACCCCGCCGCGGAAGCGGCCGCGGCTGCCGGCGACGGCTACGACGTGCGGGTGCTGGAGCCCAGCCCGCCCGCGGTGGCCGATCCACCGTTCTGGGCCGACGACCCCGCCGATCCAGGACCCCTCGGGGGCGATCCGGTGGTGGCGCCGCACTGCGGGAGCGACCTGAGCTGGGACGAACTCATCGCCACGCGCCCGGATCTGGCCGGCTTCGCGGCCGACCGTTGGCTCGGCGCCCGCCGGCGCCTTGGTGACCTGCCCCCGGACTACCCGACGGCGTTATTCGACTTCCACCGGCTGGCCTACTCGGTCGTGGCCGAGGCCCGCTACCAGTGCAACGGCAAGTTCGGGCTGCGGTATGTGCGCGGCGGCTTCGGTACGCCGTTCTACGGCGACGACGTCCAGGTGCGGGTGATCGGCGACCAGTTGGTGATTCAGCAGGCCGGGCGGGCCCGGGCCGCACCCATCACCACCCTGCGAGAAGCCGGCGAGTTCGTGGGCGTGGCTCCGGGAACTACCGCGGCCGAGCACGACAGTCCCGAACTGGGCGACATCGACCGCCCCTCGACGGGCGGGCTGAGGTGGGCGAGTTTCTGGGCGCCTGGTTCGGGCTGGCCACCGCCGCGTTGGAGGAACTGCGCTTCTCGCCCGGGGTGGTCGATCCCGAGCGGGTGCAGCTGTGGCCCGGGCACTTCGACCCCGCCATCGCCGCCGGCAGCGCCGAGTCGGGCCGGCGGGCAACCTATGGCTTCTCGCCCGGCGACCATTCCCACGACGAGCCCTACATCTACGTAGCCGCCTGGGGCAATGTCGACCGCTCCGACCCCTTCTGGAACGAGCAGGACTTCAACGGCGCGTCGCTGTCCTACCGCTCGCTGCACGTCGTCGAGGACCATTACGGCGCCGCCGTCGACTTCCTCAGAGACGGCTACGCCCGGCTCAGCGGCCGAGGAGTTGGTGAGGCTTGAACTTCAATGAGTTTGCCGCCCCAGAGGTGGTCAACTCATTGGAGTTGGGGCTAAGGGGCGAGGACGGTGCGCAGACCCCGGGCCTCGATGAGGCGCACCAGATCGGGGGGCTGGTGCTGCAGGGCGTCAAAGGCGCTGAGATCGGTGCGGGCGCCGTCGGTATCGCCCTGTTGCCACCGGGCGAAGGCCCGGTAGACCAAGCCTCCGGCGTGGGACTCCTCCGCGGTCAGGGCGTCGTCCAGGTATTCGACACCGAGCGCCAGCAATTCTGGATCACCGCTGCGAACCAGCAGCCAGCCCCGGCCGGCCAGCACGTCACCGTCGTCGGGCCGGGACTCCAGGACCCAGTCGAGGAGCTGCACCGCTTCGAGGAGGTCACCCCGCCCGGCCAGCGCGTCAGCCGCGGCGAGGGCGTCGGGCACGCTCAGATCGGTCTGGCTGAACGCGGGCCGCTCGTCGAGGGCGTCGAGGGCGTCCACCACCTCCAGCGCGGCGGCGTCGCGGGCCGCTGCCACCCTCTCGCGCACCTCTGACCGGGCCAGCAACTCCTCGGCGTAAGGGGGCGGGTCCAGCGAGTCGAACGCGGCGAGTTCCAGCGCCGCGCCCGATCCGTCCCCCTGCTCCAGAGCCACGATGGCGCGGAACAGCCGGGCGTCCGGGTAGGCGGGATCGGTGGCGATGGCGTCGTCGAGATACTCCACCGCGGTGTCCAGGTCTCCCCGGCGGGACGTGAGCCACCCCCGGTAGGTGAGGGCCTCCGCGCTGGAGGGCTGGAGCTCGAGCGCCTCGTCGTAGGCCGCGATGGCCCCGACCATGTCGCCCTCGCCCAGTCGGCGCTGAGCCTCGAAGATCAACTCCCGGCTCGTGACCCGGATCTCGCCGGTGACCGAGCCGTCGGCGCTGCGGCTTCCCGAGGACCGGGCCACCAGCAGGCCGGCCGCACCGGCCACTGCCGCAACGGCGACGGTCCAGACCGCGGCGTTGCGCCAGCGCCGCCGGCTCCCCGACGCCGGCAGCGGCTCCCCGGCCCGGGCGTGTCCGCGGCCTGAGCGAAGCATCACCACCACCACGGTCGCGACGCCACTGGTGGCGAGTACCGGGAGGATCCACACCAGGCTGGTGATGCCGGACCCCGAGGGGTTGTAGTCGATGTCGACGTCATAGGCCGCTACCAGCTGTTCGCGGATGAAGGCGTCGCTGCGACCTTCATCCACCCACACCGCGATCTGTCGCCGGATCTCACGGGCCACCGGCACTTCGCTCTCGGCCACCGACTGGCCTGCGCACACGGGACAGGCGAAGTCCTCCGCCAGGACTCGGACCCGGTCGGCGTTGGTCTTGGGAGTGCCCTCGTCCAGCGCGCCGTACGCGAACGCCGCCGCGGCAACCAAGACGGCCGCGATCCAGCTTGCGGTTCGCCAACTCATGGCGGCCCGGAGGCCGAGCGAATCGGCCGCAACCCGTGGGCGGACAGCGCGGACACTGAGCGAGGCCGGGGCCCGAGCGGCCCGTGATCGAAGCGAACAGGAGCGGGCATCATCCCGCTTCTACACGACGGGCTACGCATCTACCCGCGCTCGCTCGCGGAGAGCCGGGCGATCACGTCATCGAGGCCGTCAGCGGTGACTCCGCCCAGCTGCTTCCACACCACCACCCCCGACGGGGCCACGAGGTAGGACTCGGGCACGCCGGTCACGCCGTAGGCGATGGCGGCCTCGCTCGCGCCGGTGGCCACCACGGGCCAATCGCCGCCATGGGCCGCGAAGAACTCCCGCACGTTCTCGACGGTGTCGTCGAACACCACCGACACGATCCGGGCGTCGCCGGCCGCCGAGTGGCGCTCGTCGAAGTCGACGAGTTCGGGATGCTCCATGATGCAGGGCACGCAGGTGCTCTGAAAGAAGTTGACGACAACCCACCGGCCGCGCCAGTCGTCGAGATCGAAGGGCTCACCGGCGACCGTCTGGCCGACGACCGGGGGCGCCAGGCCTCCCAGGATGGGACTGGAGGCGTTGCGCTCGAACGCGGAGTCGCGGGTAGCCAGTACAAGCACCAACAGCGCAGCTGCCACCGCCACTGGCAAGGCGATCCAGACGGCCCGGCGACGGCGGCCATCGCTGTTCATGCCGGTGCCTCCGCCGCGGCTGCCTCGGCGGGCTCCCGGCGCTTGGATCGGGCAGGCAGCAGCGACAAGGCCGTCCCGACAGCCATCACGATCCCGCCCAGCCACAGCCACACCACCAGCGGCTGCACCGTCACCCGCAGGATCACCCGGTCCGCGCCCGCCTCCTCAGGGAACGACAGCACCGACAGGGCCACGTCGTCGCGCAGCGTGGACCGCACCGACGGGATACCGATCGTCTGGGACGCGAACGGGTAGGTGGCGATGGCCGGCCCGTAGGTCTTGGCGTCGTCGACCCGCACGAAGGCCACCCGCTCGGTGCGGTTCTCGTGGGCCGCGACCGCCGAGCCCACGTAGACGATCTCGTGTCCCGCGAACGACGCCGGCTGGCCGGCCTCCAGGTCGAACTCGGCCTGGCGCACATAGGACTGGCTGGCCGCGAACGCCACCGCCACCAGCACCACCCCCAGGTGCACGATCATGCCGCCGTTGGTGCGTCCCACCAGGCCGCGCCAGCGGTGGCGGCGCACGGCCAGGAGGATCTGGCGCAGCGCGGCACCGCCCGCGAAGCCACCCAGGCCGAACGCCAGCAGCGGCGCCCAGCCGCGGGCCCCTCCGGCCACCGACAGCACCAGCGCCGCCGCCGCGACCCACACGGGCACCACCAGCCGCCGGCTCAACAGCTCCGTCGGAGGGCGGCGCCCCTCGGATCCCCACGGCAGCATGGGCGCCACCGCCATCAGGAACAGCAGCGCGAAGCCGACGGGCCGGGTCATCCGATCGAAGTACGGGTTGCCCACCGAGATGGTGCGGCCGTCGAACGCCTCCACCAGCAGCGGGAACACGGTTCCGAGCAGCACCACGAACGCGAACGCGGCGAAGAGGGCGTTGTTGGCCAGGAACGCTCCCTCGCGCGACACCGGCGCCGCGATCCGGCCCGGAGTGCGCAGCTGGTCGCCCCGCCAGGCGATGAGGGCCAGTGACACGGCCACGATCACGGCGAAGAACCCGAGGATGGCCGGGCCTATGCCCGACTCGGTGAAGGAGTGCACCGACGCCAGCACACCCGAGCGGGTGAGGAAGGTCCCCAGGATCGTCAGCGAGAACGTGGCGATCACCAGCGACAGGTTCCAGACCCGCAGCATCCCGCGCCGCTCCTGCACCATCACCGAGTGCAGGTAAGCGGTGCCGGTCAACCACGGCAGGAACGAGGCGTTCTCGACCGGGTCCCAGGCCCAGTAGCCGCCCCAGCCCAGCGTCTCGTAGCTCCACCAGGCGCCGAGCACGATCCCGAACGTCAGGAAGCCCCAGGCGGCCACCGTCCAGCGCCGGGTCGAGGCCAGCCATCCCTCCCCGAGCCGCCCGGTGGCCAGCGCGGCCACCGCGAAGGCGAAGGGCACGGTGAACCCGACGTAGCCGAGGTACAGGATCGGCGGGTGGAACGCCATCAGGATGTGGTTCTGCAGCAGCGGGTTGGGGCCGGGGCCGTCGTAGCCGGGGGGCACTTCGACCGCGATGAAGGGGTCGGCCGGCCCGACCATGAGCGCGAAGAAGAAGGCGCTGACCGCGAACATCACCAGCATCGCCCAGGCCACCATGGGATCGCCCATGGGGCGGCCGCGGACTTTGACTACGGACTCACGGCCACCGGTGCTCACCCCCCACAGAGCGACCGGGCCCCGCTTGCTGAACTTCACCGCCACCGCCGCCGCGTAGCCGCACAGCACCAGCGCCCACAGCAGGATCGACCCCTCCAGCGCCGACCACAGGGTGGCCACGTTGAACACCGGGGGCGTGGTGGACGAGCCGTTGTCGGCCACGAACTTCACGGTGAAGTCCCGGGTGATCAGGGCCCGCTCCATCACCACGACGGCCATCACCGCGGCGGCGGCCATACCGAAGGTGAGCTGGCGGGCGTAGCGCAGCCAGAACCGCAGGTGACCGGTGAGGCCCAGCCCGGTGACGACCAGGCCCATCAGGGCCGCGCCCAGCCCCGCAGCGACGGCCGCCGAGCCGAGCGCTACGCTGCTCACGGTCTAGAAAGTACCTGGAGCGGGGTCACGGGAGCGCTCCGCCTTCATCGGCCTCGGTGATGCGCTCGTTGTAGTCGTCGCGGTCGCGGTAGTCGTTGTCGTGCTTCACCAGCATCCGGTCCGAGGCGAAATGCCAGCCGTCACCGGCGACTGCCGGACTGGGGCCGGGGCCCTGCCGCCATGCCCCTTCGAGCACCACCGGCACGCCGGGCTGGAACAGCTCGGGCGGGTCGCCGGTGTGGACCACGTCCACCACCGCCCCGTCGAAACCGACGGGAAAGGCCAGCACCGGTTGATCTAGGTAGAAGGTGTTCTCCGGCTCGGACAGGGGCGTCCCCTGGAGGCGGAAACGCTGCGAGGCCAGCTCGTCACGCCGTTCCACCGCCTCGTCGGCGTTGTAGAAGAACAGCGCGGCGTCGCCGAGCAGGTTGGAGATCAGCAGCGCCACTCCTCCGGCCACGGCCACGATCACCAGCGCCGCGATCCAGCGCCTGGTGCGGGCGGAGCGTCGGGCGGGTCGTGGCGTCAGCGGCGAGAGTTCCGTGCCGGCGGCGTCGGTCAACGTGTCATCCATCGCCTTCACCCGGTCTCTTCGGTACGCGCCCGCCGCAGCAGCCGCCGGCCGCGGACCACCAGACCGGCCGCGTAGACGCCGACCGCGGCCAGCGTGACGCCCCATGCGCCGAGCACGTAACCGGCCTGGCTCACCGGCCTGCCTCTGCTCGCCGGGCCGCCAGCGCATCGTGGAGGTCGCGGGCCTGGAGCTGCCGCTCCAGCCAGCCGATGCGGAAACGGTGAATCATCATCCAGCCAATGGCCATGGCGGCCACCACGAAGGCCAGGAACAGGGTGAACAGGGTGAGGTCCTCGAGCTTGCCGTCGGTGAGGGAGGACTCCTGGTGAAGGGTGCGGTTGGCCCACCAGCTCACCGACCGGTTGACGATCGGGATGTTGACCGCGCCGACCAGTCCCACTACCGCGGCCCGGGTGGCCACCGACGCGGCGTCGCCGCCGAGAGCCCGCACCGACAGGTACCCCACCATCACCAGGAACAGGATGAGGGCGGTGACGAGGCGCACGTCGCCCCACTCCCAGTAGGTGCCCCAGGTGGGCCGACCCCAGAGCATGCCGGTGACCAGCATCAGCCCGCAGAGCAGGACGCCGACCTCGGCGCCGGCGTGGGCGGTGACGTCCCACCACACCGACTTGCGCCACAGCCACATCACCGAGCCGACCGCGGTCAAGCCGAAGGCGACGTAGGCGCCGAGAGCCGAGGGTACGTGCACGAAGATGATGCGCACCGCGTCGCCCTGCACGTCGTCGGCCGGAACGGCCAGGAGGCCCAGAGCGGCCACGCCGGCCAGGCCGATCAGGGTGACCAGCCCCAGCCAGAAGGTGAAGCGCGACCCGGCGCGAGCGGGGCCGCCGAGATAGGAGGCGATCCGCGCTTCGGCAGGCGAGGCCGACGATTCCGGCGACGTCATGCGTCCTCCAGCAGCGGACCGTAGACGACTGCTCCCACCACCGCGTTCACCGCCGCGAAACCGGCCAGCAGGCCTACCCAGGACCACCCCTCCACCGCCACGGTGCCGAACCCGTCGGCGAAGGCTCGGGTGGCCGCGATCAGCACCGGCGCCGACACTGGAAGCAGCAGGATCGGCAGGACCGTCTGATGGGCTCGGACTCCTGCTACCACAGCACCGAGCAGGCTACCGGCGGCGGCCAGGCCCACCGTCGCGGCCACGCAGGCAGCCGCGACCAGCGGCACCGACTCGACCTCCGCGTCGTACAGCAGCACCACGCCCGGAATCAGCAGAACCTCCACGACCAGCAGCTGCACGGCCACCGCCGCGGCCTTCCCCGCGAAAGCGGCCGCAGGGGCCATCCCGCTGAGCAGCAGCACCCGGCGGGCTCCGTCGGTGGACTCCACCGCCGCGGACCGCTGCACCGCCACCACGGTGACGAACAGCACCGTCATCGGTAGCAGGCCCGGCGTAGCCAGACGCAGCGTGAGCCGGTTGGCGTCGAGAGCGAACCCGAACAGCACGAGCACAAGGAGCGCGAAGGGCAGGACCTGGCCCAGCGTGGTGCGGGCCCGCCACTCGATACGCAGATCCTTGGCCGCCACGAGGACGGCGTCGCCCACGAACAGGCGCAACTCGCGCCAAGCGGTCACGGCCCCAACCCCTCCGCCAGCGTGCCGCCCGCCATCGTCACAGTGCGGGTGGCGAGATCGCCGGCCGGCCCAGTCTCGTGGGAGGCCAGCACGACTGCGGCACCGGCCGCAGCCGCGGTCGAGACGATGCTGTCCACTATGGCGCGGCCGTCGGAGTCAAGTCCCGCATGGGGCTCGTCCAGGAGCCACAGTTCGGGGCGGCGCACCACGATGGCGGCCAACGCCGCCCGGCGTCGCTGACCCGCCGACAGCCGAGCGGTGGGAACGTCGCGCAGCCGCGGCGGCAGTCCGAGGCGCTCGAGCGCGCCCGGCACATCGGCCCCGCCCACCCTGGACGCCCGCGCCCATACCTGGAGGTTCTCAGCGGCGCTCAATTCGCCGTAGAGCGCGGTGTCGTGGCCCAACAGCCCGACCCGGCGCCTCACCGCGGCCCGGTCAACACCCAGGTCACAGCCCAGCACCTCGCCGTTCCCCTCCGATAGACGCAGCAGACCGGCGCACAGGTGCAGCAGCGTGGACTTGCCCGCCCCGTTGGAACCCCGCACGAGCACCACCTCACCCCGCTCGATGTCCAGGTCGGCCCCGGCCAGCGCCGGGAAGCCTCCCAACAGCACAACTGCGCCGCGCAGGCGCACCGCAGTCACGGGCCTAGGGGATTGCCAAGGGGACGATTCACACCGCGGCCAACCTAACGGAGCAGACCGCGCCTGCCGGGCAGATGCCGATTCTCGTCCCGGTCGACGACGAACGACGGTCCCGGGGTTGGCGGGCGCATGTGCCAAGATCAACCTGTTGGAGGTCGGCGTCTCGCTCAGGCAGCCTGGGCGGTGGATCGTGCATGCAATGCCCGCACGCCGCAAGTACCTGTCACAGCTGTAACTGCCGTGCGCCAGACTTCACCAAGAACGTGCGCGGGTAGGTACAAGCCCGTCGCGTCGGGGCGGGGTGTCTCCCGCTCTTGTTCGCTGCGCTCACGGGCCGCTCGGGCCACGGCCTCGCCCGTATGCAGCAGATTCGCTCGCCTACCCGCTCGGCCTCTAAGGACGCCGGGCGAATGGGTCGCGAGCATCAGGACAATCTCGCCGCATTGAAGTCCTGCCTATAGTGGTCACATGGAGGCGTCGTTCCAAGAGATGGCCGAGCGAGCGGAACAGCTCGCAGACTGGTTTGAGGCGTCAGGGCCCTCCCCGGACAGCCAGAGGCCTGTAGCGGACTACTATCTCGAGTACATCGCCGAGATCAGGCACAGGACCTGGGGTGAGGTCGCCGCCGCGGTGTCGGCCGCACGCAACGCCGGAGCGACTTGGCCCCAGATCGGGGAAGCTCTTGCTGTGTCCGCCGCGGAGGCCGAGTCGCGCTTCGGCCGCGCGGTGGAGGCCGCCAAAATCGAGTCTGCTCTCCAGGAGGTGACGAGCGAGGCAGCGCAGCAATGAAGCTGCCCCGAGCCGCGTTCACCCCGATAACTCGTTGGTCCCAACTCGACCGAAGTACCAGACATCCCACCGACTACCACAAGACCACACACCACGACCAGACCGCCGCAGCAGCCGCGGTGGCGTTACTCGGGCGGGTAGCGGTGCTGCCCGGAATGCCGCGGGGGTAGCCAGCAGTGGCGCTTTGCGCGCGGTCCGTAGTATCCGCACGTTGCGCCGGATAAGGCCACCGCCGCAGCCGGTTCAGGGGGCGGGGTCATCCAGGCTCGTGCGCGGGCCGCCAGCCCGCCGTCGGGGGTCATGGCCCGTAGCAGGGTGACCATTTCGGGGACGGTGAATCTGCGGTTGCGGCGACCGCCTGCGGGGCTGACGATCCCGACATCTGTGAGCGCTGCCAACGCGTTGCGGGCGGCTCTCGGGGTGACCCCGACGAGTTGCGCAGCGGTGTTGGCGTCCAGCACCGGCATCGACGGCAGCGCAGCCAGCACCGCGGCTGCGGCGCTGTCACGGCGGAACACGGCCACGGCCTGCCATCGCTGCGCCAGACCCTCGACCGTGCGCGCCACTGTGGCTGCTTGGCGTTCGGCTTCCACGCACGCGTTGCTGAACGTGGTCAGCCAGTCATGCAGACCACGGCTGCGGCTTGTTGTGTCAACGGCATCGCAGACGACTCGGGTGGCGTTGAGCGCGTCGTAGTAGCCGCGCTGGTCACGGCTGAGCGCCGAGCTGACAGGCACCGCGCCGTCAGCCAGTCCCGCCGCGTTCAGCACAGTCTGGATCAGGGCGCGTCCTGTGCGGCCGTTGCCGTCGCCGAAGGGATGGATCGTCTCGAACTGGCCATGCGCGATCACTGCCCGCAGCACCGTGGGATGGTCGCTGGTGTTCACGTAGCTCACCAGATCGTCCATAAGCGCCGGCACCTGATCTTCGGGCGGCGCCACGAAGATGGCGTCGTCGACGAGGCAGCCCGGAGGGCCAATCCAGATCGGCTCGTCACGCAGCACGCCGCCCAAGGAGCGGTCGCGGGTCTGCGCGAACAGCAGGCTGTGGATGCCGCAGAGGTCATCCAGCGTGCAGCTGTACCCGGCTCGCATCCGTTGCCCAAGCTCGACCGCGGCGGCGATCTGCTGCGTAGCTCCAAGGGTGAGAGCCTCGTTCTCGTCAGACACCGGGCGGCCCACCCGGTCCTGGTACTCGGCCCAGGCGAGCCCCGCCGCGGTCGCGGCGACCCCCTCCATGACGCTCGAACGGATGCTCTCGTCTCGGGTCATCATCCATCTCGCCAGTCCGCCGGCGAGCTCTGGCTGCGGCAGCGCCCCAGCCGCGACGAGCGCTCGATCAGCGACGGTGACCGCGTTCACGTCCTCGGCGGTCAGAGCGGGTTCCCATCCCTCCAGCGGATGCGGCACATAGGCGCGGTAAGGTCGTCGCCCGAACCCTGTCGGGGTCGCCATCCACCCCTCAGCGGTGATCTGCCTACCCACACCCCCATCGTATCGCGTCGTATGGGCTATTCATGGCGGGCAGGCGACACGAACAGCCCGCTAACTGGTCCTATGCGCTACAAGAGGAGCGGGAGGTGCGGCCCGGCGCGAGACCACGAAGCAAGGGCACCAGCAAGTCACACCCCGCTAGCTGCCTATGGCGGACCAAAGCTGCCAGAGGGCGCGTCAGCCTGCCCATAGGCGTTATGGCCCCAGCAGGTGATGGTCCCGCTGGTGCGCAGCCCACAACTATGATCGTTGCCGACGGAGACGACGTTGGAGCTTCCAGTCACGGGGCAGGTGATCGTGCCGGTGGCGCGTATCCCGCAGGAGTGTTTCCCTCCGGCGGTGACCGCGGCGAACGTTCCTGAGGGCGCGTCGGTGATCCCGGAACGGTTCCATCCCCAGCAGGTGATGCGGGTGGGGTGGATGAAGACCGCGGTCCGGCGTTCGGCCGCCATGACGCGGTCGTGCTCGTCCCAGTCCCCGTGGCTGCCGCCGGCGGCTACGAATACGTCCCGAAGCAGCTGGGGAACCGATGACGGGTCGAAACCGTCGAATCGGTCGTCGGGACCGATGATCGTGGTGTCGCCTTCCACGCCCACCCACGACCAGCCCGACCGGAAGACGATGGTGGCCCGCGGCGTACGGCGCCAATGGCGGAGTTTCGCGGCGCTGCTCCGCACGACCAGCGCCACCATCTCCTCGCCGGTCACCGGGTGGGCCATCACACCGGCGTTGACCAGCGAGGAGTGAACCGACTGGTCAGGACGCCCGAACGACACGATCGCCAGACCCTGGTCGGCGCCTGCGAACCTGCGCACATCCTCCATCGTTCGGCTCATACGGCTACTCCTGCTCTGGGGCCGAGCCCACCACCAACCGACCGGAGCGACATAGGTCCGCTGCTCGACGCATTGGGCGCCGGCGCCCGGATCGTGGACGTATAACCGACCGGCGGATGATCCTGGGTCAGGCGACTGGGTAGAAGTGGCCGGCGTTGACGACGAGCGTCTGGCCGGTGATCATCCGGGCCCGCTCCGACGCCAGGAACATGACGGCCTCGGCCACGTCGGAGTCGGTGGGCATCTCCCGCAGAGCCATCCCCTGGGCGATCTCGTCCTTGACCTCCTCGACGGTGATGCCCCTCGTGCCGGCCTGCCACTCGCAGTAGAGCTTGACGTTGGGTCCCCACATCCAGCTCGGCACGACGGTGTTGACCCTTATCCCCGAGGGACCGAGCTCCGCGGCCAGGTCGCGCGCCAGCGACAGCAGCGCCGACTTGGCCGCCCCGTACGGGCTCTGGGGGAACTCCGCCACCGGCCTCATCGAGGCCTGCGATCCGATCAGCACCACCGACCCCCCGCCGGCCGCTGCGAAGTGGGGCTCGACCGCCCGCACCACGTGCACCGCGCCGAGCACGTTGACGGTGAGGTTGAGTTCCCAGTCCTCGTCCGTCGTGCGGTGCCACGCGCCCTTCTGGGTGTCGAGGGCGGCCACGTTGACCACCGCGTGCAGCTCACCGAAACGGGCCGCGGCCGTATCGGCCGCGGCAGTGCAGTCCTCCTGGCTTGTCACGTCGCCAGCGCAGGCCACCACCCGCTCGCCGGTGGGGTCAAGCTCAGCCGCGGCCTCGGCCAAGCGCTCGGCGTTGCGGGCCATGACCGCCACGTTGGCCCCGTCGCGCAGGGCCAGCCGGGCGCAACTGGCGCCCAGTCCGGGGCCTACTCCCACCACCAGCACGGTCCTGCCTTCAAGAATCACAGCCTTCTCCTTTGACTCACCAGAGTTGGTCGGTGTAGGTGTCGGTGCCGACGATGGTGGGCAGGAACGGCGCCGCGAACACCACGTTGCCGGCACCGGCGTCGGCCAGCCCGGCTGCATAGGCCCGGAACCGGGGCCATGCGTCGGCCGGATCGCCGTCCAGGAAGTACATCTGGACCTGGCGCTCGGCCGGCCCGGCCGGGGTGCCCAGGTCCATGGGTGCCCGCTCAGTCTCGCCCCCAGCTGGGTCGATGTAGCGCCACGACACCATCGAAGCCACGCTCGAGCCGTCCATCAGCGCAGGCAGCGCCTCGGCCCGCAGGTGGGCGTCGAGCCCGTCGATGCCGGTGCCCTCGGCGGGGTCCACCGCCACCACGACCAGACCCTTGTAGGGGTGGTCGAGGGCCAGCTCGATGGGCACCGGGTCTTCGTCGCGGTAGTGCGACCACGGCTTGTGGAGCAGCACCGTGTGGGCGTGGATCCGGTTGTTGAAGCCCCGCCCGTCCTTGTAGAGCTCCACCACCTGGTCGATAGCCCACGCGAAGTGCTCCCGGTGACGGCCCTCGTGGACCCAGTAGATGGCCAGGTACGAGCCCGCGTCGGTGGGCACGGCCAGCGGGGAGTCCTCCGGGAACCGGAGGTCCTTCAGGTCGCGGGTGGCCACCCAGCGCCGTCCGGCGAACAGCCACGGACCGATGAGGCACCCGGCGTAGAAGTGGTCGCGCTCGTACCAGCGGTTGTAGTCCACCTCGTGGCCGCGCTCGGGATCGACCATGGTGAACAGGCAGCTGCCGACCCTCACGGGGTACGTGTTCATGAGCCCGCCCCGACCCTCCAGGCGGTTCCAGTGACGGCAATCATGAGTCGAACACCGTCCGGGTGACCCAGTCGGCCACCAGGGCCGGTTTCGAGCCGCCCTCGATCTCGATGGTGATGGTGGTAACCGTCTGGATGGAGGCCGGCTTCAGTTCCACCGACTTGACCACGGCGTGGGCCCGCACCCGCTTGCCCCGGCTGACGGGACTGATAAACCGCACCCGGTCGAGGCCGTAGTTGATGCCCATGACCACGCCGTCGAGTCGCGGCATGTCCGAGGGAACCGACTGCATCAGGTGGGTGAGCATCGACAGGGTGAGGAAACCGTGGGCGATGGTGCCGCCGAAGGGCGTCTCGGCCTTGGCCCGCTCCTCGTCGATGTGGATGAACTGGTGGTCAACGGTGCAATCGGCGAAGGCGCTGATCTGCTCCTGGGTGATCTCGAACCAGTCCCCGCGCCCTCGCTCGGTGCCCTCCTGGGCCTTCAAGACGGCGTAGGCAGCCTCGGCGTTGCTCATTGTGCTCCCCTCTCGCGTCCGGGGTGGACGGCGCCAAGCTACGGCGAACGCGACCGGGTTGCTAGGTCTTCGCGGCACGGCGTTGTGTCTCCCGCTCCTTGTTCGCTGCGCTCACTGGCGCGCCATGGTTGGGTCGGCGGCTATGAGGGGATGCGGCCGGAACTTCAAGCAGTTGACCACCTCAGAGGTGGTTAACCCATTGAAGTTCGGCGTAGACGGGCCGCTCGGGCCACGGCCTCGCAGGCTCGGCCTCTGACCTCTATCCGTCTCGCAGGGCCTGTTCGAGCAGCAGACCGGCGGGATGGGGAGCTGCGCCCGTGCGGCGGGCGATCACCAGCCGGCGCCGGGCCAGGATCTCGCACCGGACAAGGGGCTGCTCACCCCACTCGGCCTGAACGACGGGCAGGACCGACCACCCCAGCCCGAGCCTCACCATCTCGCACAGCACCTCGGGCTGGTGGGACTCGGCCACGACCTCCACGGGCGCGCCCCGCCGCCGCAGGGCTGCCTCGATCCCGGAGCGGGTGTGAGCGTTGCGGGGGAACAGCACCCAAGGCCCCCAGCCTGCACTGGGGCCGGGATTGCGGCGTCCGTCGGGCGCGTATATGGCGAGATCCTCGGCCAGCAACACTTCGGTGCCCACACCTCGGGGCGGCTCGGTGGGCTCCACGCACACGGCTAGGTCGATGGATCCGTCCACCAGGGCCCGCAGCAGATCACCCGAGGGCCCCACCCGCAGATGGATTCGCAGTTCGGGATGCTCGGCCCGGAATTGTCGCAACGCCTCGCCGTGGTGCTGGACCGCGGCCGCGTCGATCATGCCGAGGCGCAGCCGGCCGTGGTCGCCGGAGCGGGTGCGCCGAGCCCAGTCGGCGAGGTCGGCGGTGAGAGCCACCACTTGGCGGGCGTGATCGAGGACCGGCTCAGTGTCGGCTCGCAGCACCCGGCGCCGGCCCTCCCGGTCGAACAGGGAGACGCCGACGCGGCGTTCGAGTTCGGCCAAGCCCTGGGAAAGGGCCGACGGGCTCACTCCGACCTGCTCCGCGGCCAGCGCGAACGTGTCCGAGTCGGCCACCGCGACCAGATATTCGAGTTGGCGGATGGAAAGATCCGGCAGGGCGGAGGCCATGCGAGCATAATAGTTCAGTTTTGCTTCATTATTAGACAAATATGTGAATAAATCCTTACTCTATTGCCATGACCCTTACCGCAGCCCGACAAATCGCCCCCGCGGCCGGCAATCTCGGCGTGCTTACGCCGGGTATGGGGGCGGTGGCGTCCACCTTCGTCGCCGGTGTGGTCGCGGCCCGTCGGGGCCTGACCCCGCCCATCGGCTCGATCAGCCAGATGGCCCACATACGTCTCGGCACCAAGACCGAGAACCGCAATCCCCCGATCCGGGACTTCGTGCCGCTGGCCGGGCTGGACGACCTCGTGTTCGGCGGCTGGGACCCCCTGTCGGCCAACGTGCTGGAGGCGGCCCGCACCTGCGGTGTGCTGGAAGAAGGCGATCTGGGGAGCATCTCGGCCGAGCTGGAGGGCGTGGTGGCCATGGACGCGGTGTTCGATCGGCGCTGGGTCAGCCGCCTGGACGGCGTCCGGGTCAAGCCGCACATGTCCAAGTGGGATCAGGCCCAGGCGCTGATGGACGACATCGAGAACTTCCGCAGCACCCACGACTGCGACCGGCTGGTGATGGTGTGGTGCGGATCGACCGAGGCGTTCTCGGAGCCGACCGACGTGCACGCCTCGGTGGAGTCCTTCGAGGCAGGGTTGAAAGCCGACCACGACGCCATCGCGCCCAGCCAGGTCTACGCCTACGCGGCGTTGCAGAGCGACGTGCCCTTCGCCAACGGCGCCCCCAACCTCACCGTGGACCTGCCCTGCATGGAGGAGCTGTCCCGCATCCGGGGCGTTCCCGTCGCGGGCAAGGACTTCAAGACCGGCCAGACCCTGATGAAGACGCTGATCGCGCCCGGCCTGAAGGCCCGGATGCTGGGCCTGCGGGGCTGGTACTCCACCAACATCCTCGGCAACCGCGACGGCGAGGTGCTCGACGCCCCCGAGAACTTCAAGACCAAGGAGGTCTCCAAGCTGGGCGTGCTGGGCACGATCCTCCAGCCCGAGCTGTACCCCGACCTCTACGACGAGATCCACCACGTGGTGCGGATCAACTACTACCCGCCCCGGGGCGACAACAAGGAGGGCTGGGACAACATCGACATCTTCGGATGGCTCGGCTACCCCATGCAGATCAAGGTCGACTTCCTGTGCCGGGACTCGATCCTGGCCGCGCCCATAGTGCTCGACCTGGCCCTGTTCATGGACCTGGCCGCCCGGGCGGGGGAATCCGGCGTGCAGGAGTGGCTCAGCTTCTATTTCAAGGCGCCCCACCCCTCAGGGAAGGCCGACGTGGAACACGACCTGTTCATCCAGCAGACCAAGCTCAAGAACACCCTGCGGGAGTGGATGGGCGAGGAGCCCGTCACCCACAGCGAAGCCGGCTGACCGCCCGCTCTGCCGCCGGAAGCAACGGGTTCGTCAGGGAAGATCGCCGCCCGACAGCTTCTCGATCTGGCGCCCCTGCTCCGCCTGGGTGGCTTCGATCCGGGCCAGCACGTCCCTGATCCGTCCGAACTCGGAGATTGTGCGCTCCTCGAACCCTGCGACCCGCTCCTCGAACCCTGCGGCGTGCTCCGCCATCTTGATGGTGCGCTCATCGAGCCGGCCGAGGATCACCGCAAGCCCGCCAACACGCTCCTCGAGCCCGCCGATTCGCGTGCTGTTGTCCCTGATGCCGGCCCGCAAGCTGGTGAAGATGAACCCGAGCCCGCCGATGGCGCAGGTGCCAACGATGCCGATGAGTGCGACAGCGATCGGAGTTTCCATCGGTGCGCAGGGTAGCCGTCCTTGATCGGCAATGCAACCAATTTCAGTGATTTCTGTGAAATGCTGCTAATCAACGAGGATCGTCGATCTCCACGATTCCTTGGGCGATGAGGTCGTCGATGGCGGCCTGGTCGAGGCCTAGTTCGGCCATGATTTCCCGGGTGTGCTCGCCCAGGCCGGGGGCGGGGCGGATGTCGGCGTCGGCCATGCCGGTGGCCGTGAAGGCCGGGCCCTCGAAGGTCATCACGCCTATGGGCGACTGGTCCAACTTCACCAGGTAGCCCCGAGCCTCCAGATGCGGGTCCTCGAGCTGCTCGCCTGAGGTGAGCATCGGACCGGCAGGCACGCCCGCGGCCAAGCAGGCCTCGGTGACGGCGTGCTTGGACAGGGTCCGGGTCCACGCCGACACCGACTGTTCCACCTCGTCCTCTCGCTGGCGGCGAGCATCGAGGGTGGCCATGGACGGATCGTCGATCCCGGCTAGAGCACACAGCGCGGCCCATTCGGCGTCGCTGCGGCAGCAGATCGCCACCCACTGTTCCTCGCCGTCGCAGGCGAAGAACCCCCAGGGTGTCCCCAGGTCCCTGCGGTTGCCCTGCGGCCTCACCGAGCCGGCCTGTAGCGATTCGCGGGCCAGCAGGTCACCCATCACCCCGACCGTCTGCTCGACCTGGCACACCTCGCTGTGGCAGCCGTGCGCCATCACACCCCGCCGCCGGCCAAGAACCCCGGCCACCGCGGCCAGCGCACCCATGCGCCCGGCCCAGTGGTCGGGGAAGATCGACTGCGATCCCGACGGGCGGTCGACGTCGGGATAGTCCCACAGGTGGGTCATGCCGCCGGTGACCTGGGTGTTCGGTCCGTAGCCCTTCCAGTCCGACCACGGACCGGAGGAGCCCATGAGCTGGCTGGACACCATCACCACGTCGGGGTTGGCCGCCGCGAAGTGCCGGTATCCGAGCCCGAGGCCGTCCATAACCCCGGTCGAGCCGTTCTCGACCACCACGTCGAAGCGGGCCGCTCCCCCGGACCCTGCGGCCAAGTCCAGCAGCAGCCGGCGGCCCTCGTCCGTCTTGACATTTATGCCCAGACTCCGCTTGGACCTCGACGACGAAGCGAACGAAGGCGACATCTCCCCGCCCAGCACGACCCGGATGAAGTCCGGATAGGCGCGGCTCTCGATCTTGATGACGTCGGCGCCGTACTCGGCCAGCAGCCGGCTGATCTCCACCCCCACACCGCCGTGGCCGAAGTCGGCGACGCGGATCCCGGTCAGCGGCAGCGTCGGCTCGGGGGCGGACGCCGGAACCTCGGGCCAGTCCGGCCGCGGCCCGTCCTCCAGCGAGGTCATCACCTCGTCGGTGTGCTCGCCCAGGTGCGGGGGCCGCCCGGTGGGGCCTACCCGCTCACCGTCGGTCTCCATCCAGCCCGACGGCAGGCTCATCACCCCGCCGGTGGACAGCGGAACCCGGTCGAAAGTCTTGCGAGCCTCCAGATGGTGGTTGACCAGCACGTCGCCGGGCTCGAGGATGGGGGTGGCCACGATGCCGCGCCGCTGGGCCTCCTCGGACACCTGCTCCATCGTCATCGTGGAGAACAGCTCCTCGTAGAGCGGGTTGAGCACCGCGTCGGCGATCAGGAACCGGCTGATGAACCCGTCGTACTCGGGGTCCTGCAGGTAGTCGGGCTCACCCAGCCAGGCCCTCATGGCGTGCCACTGGCGGGGACTGAGCACCACCAGGCGCACGAAGCCGTCGGCCGCGGCAAGGATGGTGTACACCGGGCCGGGACCTGCCCTGATCTCCGTCGGGTCGACCCCCTCGACCATGGCCTTGGACGAGTTCGGCAGCGACCAGTCGGTGATCTGCGCGGCCGCCTCGTTGGCCGACAGGTCGATCAGTTGCCCCGCGCCGTGGCCGAGGCGCTGGATCAGAGCGCATACGATGGCGAAGGCGGCCGTCAGGCCGGCCACGTCGCCGGAGATGTTGCCGGGAGGCATGAGCGGCTCGCGCTCGGGCAGGCCGGCCTTCCAGCACATGCCCGAAGTGGCGTCGATCACCGCGCCCGGCACGTCGCGGCCCGAGTAGGGGCCGATGCGTCCGTAGGCGGTGATCGAAGCGACCACCAGGTGCCGGTGGCGGGCTGCGATGGCCTCGGCCTCGAGCTCGGGGGCGCCCGCGTCTGCGGCCGCGCCGGGCTCGGCCGAGCCGATCAGCACATCGGCGGATCCGAGCAGGGATTCGAAGCTGGCCATGCCGGCGGCGTCGCCGGGGTCGATCACCACGCTGCGCTTGCCGCAGTTGCGCATGGTGAAGAACAGCGAGTGCTCCGGCGTGAGCGGGTCGAGGGGCGGGAGGCTGCGGCTGGGCGACCCCTCGGGCGGCTCCACCTTGATGACGTCGGCGCCAAGGTCGCTGAGCAGTCGTCCGCACAGCTCGCCGCGGTCGGCGGCGAGATCGATGGCCCGGATGCCGGTGAGCGGCCTGATTGGCATATCAATGCTCCTCGGGAGTCATCTTGCCGAGATTCCTGTGGACAAGGACCTTATAGGTCCTCAACTCCAGGAATGTCGGAGTGGGTGGGCTGAGTGGGGGCCGGATCGGTGCCGAAGACTCCGACGAAGCTCACGATCTCGCCGGGATAGCCGCCCAGGTTGTGGGTGAGGCCCAGGGTCCGGTCCGTGGTGGGGATGCGGCGGTCGGCGGGAGCCTCGCCCCGCAGCTGCAGCCACACCTCGTACAGCATCCGCAGGCCGCTGGCGCCCACCGGATGGCCGAACGACTTGAGCCCGCCGTCGGTGTTGACGGGCAGCTCGCCGTCGAGGTCGAAGACCCCGTCGAGCACGTCACGCCAGGCGGTGCCCCTCGCCGAGAACCCCAGGTCCTCCATGAGCACCAGCTCGGTGGGGGTGAAGCAGTCGTGGACCTCGGCCAGGGCCAACTGCGAGCGGGGATCGGTGACGCCGGCCTGGGCGCAGGCGTCGGTTGCAGCCTTAGCGCACTCCGGCATGGTGGTGTAGTCGTAGTCGGGGTCGAGCGACCCTGCCCCCGTGCCGGTGACCACCGACAGCCCCTTCACGTACAGCGGGTCGGCGCACCAGCGGTGGGCGTCTTCGGCCCGGCACACGATGGCGGCCGCGGCCCCGTCGGCCACTCCGGCGCAGTCGAACACCGACAGCATCCCGGCCACGGCGGGCATCGCGCAGATCCGCTCGGCCGTCATCTCCCGGCGGAACTGGGCCAGAGGGTTGCGGGCCCCGTTGTGGTGGTTCTTGGAGGCGATGCGGGCCGCGGCGTAGCGCAATTCGTCGGCATCGACGCCGTAGCGGTCGGCGTAGGCGGGCAGCATCAGGCTGAACATGGCCGCGGCGGTGAGCGTGCGCTGGGTGCCGTCGGTGGGGATGGGGAAGGCGTTGAGGCCCTGGTAGCCGCCGTCCTTCACCTTCTCGGCCCCCAAGGCCATGGCGGTGTCGTAGGCCCCTGAGGCCACCGCGTAGCAGGCCTGGCGCAGGGCCTCGGAGCCGGTGGCGCAGTAGTTCTCCACCCGGGTGACCGGCTTGCCCTGGATCTTGAGGGGTCCGGCCATGCCCAGGCCGGAGGCGGCCGACTGCGACGTGCCGAACCAGAAGGCGTCGATGTCGCCCTGAGCGATGCCGGCCGAGCGGTAGGCGGCGTGGGCCGCGTCGATGATCAGGTCGTCGAGGGAGGCGCCCCAGTGCTCGGCGAAGGGGGTGCAGCCCATGCCGATGACGGCCACGCGGTCGGTGATGCCGTGCGAGCTCACCGGCTGTCTCCGGGAGGTACACCGTCGGACGCGCCGTCCCGCAAGGGTCGGGCCTTCCAGAAGTAGTTGTGGATGTCGTCGGCGGTGTAGAGCCGCCGGAACGTGGGCACGAGCCGCATGCCGACATGCACCTCGTCGGCGTCGACGTCAGTCAGCTCCAGCGGGACTCGGCCACCGCCGTCGAAGTCGACCACCGCGAACACGGTGGGCGGGCTTGGCGAGTAGGCCAGCCGGTCCACGGTGAAGCTGGCCACGGTGCCGGAGGTGTGGGCCATGGGCGCCGGATCCATGTCGTCGGCTGCGCCGCCCCTCTGCGACACCCGGGCCGGCGGCAGGTGCACCATCTCGCTGGACCGGTCCCGGGAGCCGGTGAACCCGTACTTCCAGTCGGTGCGGCGGTTGGCGGCCGACGACGACGGGCGGGCCGGGGCCGGCCGGTTCGGCGGCTCGACCGTCACCATGTTGCGCCAAGCCAGGAAGCGGCCGTAGGAGAGGGATCCACTCTGCGCGATCTGTCCCGCAATCGGTGCGGCCGGACGGTGGTCTGCTATGGCCTCGGTGGCTCGCAGGATGATCGCCTCCACACCGTCGGCCAGTGCCACCACCGCGATGGTCTCTCCAGGGACAGCGTGCTCAAGGGCGGAACACAGCAGGAGTGCCGGATGGGCGGTGGCTGTGTTGCCGACCGTGTTGATGAGGGGGTCCACGAGGCTGTCGGCCTTGGCGCCGATGGCCTTGAGTGCATTGGCGACCGCCCGGCTGTTGAGGCCGGTGACCGCGAGGCGATCGATGCCGGTTGTGCCGTCCACACCGCTTCCGGCCAAGGCGGCCTGCCACGCCTCGGCCGCGGCCGGACCCAGTACGTGGGCGCCGAAGCGCTCCTCCCACGTGCGCGAACTCGCCCCGCCGGGGATCCGCCAGCGCTCGGTGACCTCAAGCGTGCGGGACGCTCCGCCGAGGTACTCGGCCAGCACCGGCCCATCGGAGTCGTCGCCCACCAGCACGGCGGCCGCGCCGTCGCCGGCAGAGGCCTCGTCCGCGCCGGCGGGCAGGCCGTCACGAGCATCGGCTGAGACCACCAGCGTCCGGCCACTCCCAGCCAAAGCCGCGCGCAGCGCGCCGATCCCGGAGCGGACCGCACCCCCGAAGTCGAGCGCGTCCACGGCCGGATCGAGCCGCAGAGCGGCGTGGATGGCTGCCGCGTTGGTCTTCTCCAGATAGGCAGGTGCCGAGGTAGCGAACCAGACGGACTCGGGTTCAGCCGTCGTGGAGCGCAAGGCCAGATCGGCAGCGGCCTGGCCCATGGTGGTGGTGTCCTCATCGTAGGACGCCACCGCCCGGGTGCCCGTGCCACCTCCCGAGCCGAAGAATGCAGCGATCTCGGACCGGTCGAGTCGGTGGTACGGCACGTAACCCGCTGCCGAGATCACACCGCGCATCGCCAAGACCCTACCGGCGCCCGAAGGCGCACTCCCCGAACCGGCCGTTAGGTCCGGACCGACGAGATGATGGCGTCGACCTCTATCTCGACGACGAGGTCGGGATGCACCAGCGCCGAGACCTCCACCAGAGTGGCCGCGGGACGGATATCGCCGAAGACCTCGCCGTGCGCCCGCCCGTATTCCTCGGCCTGCGACATGTCGGTGAGGAACGCCCGGGTCCGCACCACGTCGTTGAGTGACGCCCCCGCTCGGTCCAGCGCATCCTCGATGTACTTCAGCACGACCTTCGCCTGTCTGTAGCAGTCGCCGGGATGCTCGACCCCGTCCGGTCCGAGCGTGGTCGTGCCCGCCACCGCCACATGGCGGCCGACGCGGACCGCCCGGGAGTAACCCACGGTCGCCTCCAGAGGCCCACGACTGAAAACGTTGACCCGGTCCGACACGACAACGGTCCCCTCCGGCTCGGTGATCCATGCCGACGCTGTCGCCTCGTCGGAGGCCTCCAGCAACTGGATGACCTGCTCGCGCACCCGGGGCAGGCCTGCTCCCAGCTTCACGAGCACTTGCGCGGCCACTCCCTCGCCCTCGCGCAACAGGCCGAGCAGGATGTGCTCGGTACCGATGTAGTTGTGCTTGAGTTTCAGCGCCTCGCGCAGGCTCAGCTCCAGGATCTTCTTGGCCCTGGGCGTGAAGGGGATGTGGCCGCTGGGCGCGCTGCCGCCCTGGCCGATGACTGACTCCACCTCTTCCCGCACGGACTCGAGGCTGATCTTCAGCGACTCCAGCGCCTGGGCCGCCACCCCCTCGCCCTCATGGATGAGCCCCAGCAGGATGTGCTCGGTGCCGATGTAGTTGTGGTTGAGGAGGCGCGCCTCCTCCTGGGCCAGGACCACCACTCGACGGGCCCTGTCGGTGAACCGCTCAAACACCGTTCACACCTCCCGCTGCTCGTGCCCCTGACGCAGTCCACCCTAACCCGGCCCGTGCGGGACTCCGGTCTCCGCATTCTCCGCTAGAGGACCTCGATTCGGCAGCGTGTGCCGGGGGCGTTGGCGAGCTTGCCGTCGGCCGTGACCAGCGGCGCGTCCAGTAGTTCGGCGAGCGCGACGTACACAGCGTCGTAGACGGTCACGTTGTCTCGCAGTTCCCAGCAGCGCTCCATCAGGAGCCGATGCGAGATGCGCTCAACCCGAAGGTATCTGAGGTCGGAGCGAGCTAGCGCCGCCCGCTTGGGATCGAGACGACCCTCTGCTTCGTGCCGTCGCCAGGCCGACACCACCTCCAAGTCGAGCAGTTCGGGCGCGATGATCCGTTCACCGCGGAGACGCTGCCGAGCCGCGTCACCCCGCGGTCCGTCATCGCCCAGGGCCAGCACGACGATGCTGGCATCGGTGACGATCAACGCGAGTCGCGGTCGGCCCGAACGGCCGCGACGGCCGCTTCAAGTCCGATGTTGCCACCGGCGCGACCGGCGGCTCGCTCCAGCACCTCGTCCAGCGTTGGAGTGCGGGCCTGTTCGCAGAGCAACTGCAACAGGTACTCCTGCAATGACTGGCCCGAACCTACGGCGCGTTCCCGGAGCGTCTGATGGACATCGCTCGGCACGTTCTTCACCTGGATGCTCGTCATGTCGCGGAGTGTAGCGCCAATTCAGAAGTTTAGCATGCAAAATAGCGCCAGATTCGCTAGAGGCCGGCGGCTACTCCTATTGCTGCTCTGGGGTCGGCCGCTCCGGCGAGGGTGCCTTGGTCGGTGACCTCTATGAGGTGGGCGTGGCCGTAGGTGTGGGGCGACTCGTCTCGTAGCTCTGTGTTGTGGCCGCGGGCGGCCAGGGACTCGTGCCAGCCGGTGGTCGCGTCCTCGATCAGCACCCGGCGGCCTTGGCCGGGGACCCAGGTGGCGAATCCGGCCTCGCGGTCGTCCGGGGTCAGCACCCAGCGGGGCGCTCGGATGGCCGCGCCCGGAGACTGGCCGAGGCCGAGAGTGCGGGCCAGCAACTGCAGCAGGATCTGGGGCTGAGAGTCGCCGCCCATGGTTCCCAGCACCTGGCGCAGTGACCCGTCGGGGTTGGTGACCAGCGCCGGGGACAGCGTGTGGGGCGGTCGGCGGCCCGGCCCGTACTCGGCCGAGTGGCCCGGGACCAGGTTGAAGCCCAGGCCCCGGTCGTGCAGGAAGATCCCGGTGCCGCCGGCCACCAGCAGGGCACCGAAGCCGTTGGCGTTGGAGTTGATCAGCGACACACCCATACCGTCGCCGTCCACCGCGCACAGGTAGGTGGTGTCGCCCATGGCCGCGGGCGCAGCGACGTTGCCGGCCCGTTCGGGGTCGATGGCGTCGCGCCGGGGTCCGAGCCGGGCCGGATCGACCAGCGCCTGGCCGTCGGCACCGTCGTACAGCACCCGGACCCGGTCGTGAGCGGCCTGGGAGGCTGCCTCGATCAGCAGGTGGGCCCACCGGTCGTCGTCGCGGTCGCCCAGGTCGAGACCGTCGGCGATCCATGCTCCGGCCAAGGTCAGGTAGCCCTGCGATGTGGGCGGCACCGTCCACAGCACATGATCGAACGCCTCGGCCCGCACCGGCTCCACCCAGCGAGCAATCGGCCGAGCCAGGTCATCGGTGCTGTACTCCCCCGCGCCCAACGCCAGCAGGCCCTCACCGAACTCGCCGCCGTAGTAGCCGTCGCGGCCGTGCTCGACGATGGCCCTGAACGCCCGTGCAGTTCCCGGCCGCCGCACCACCGCTCCGGCCCGAAGCCCTGCCGGGATGTCGGTGTTGCCGTCCACTCCGGCCACCTCGCCCGCCCGCTCGGCCAGCAGCGGCGAGGCCGCGAAGCCGCCGTCGGCGATCCGGATGGCCTCGGCCAGCACCTCGGCCAGGGGCAGCCGCCCGTAGCGGGCGTGCAGAGCCAGCCAGCCGTCCACCGCTCCGGGCACGGTGACCGAGGCCACATCGCCGTGCAACGGCATCTCGCCGTGACCCTGCGCTCGTAGCCGATCAGGGTCGGCGCCCGACCCGGCGAACCCGGCGGCATCGAGCGCGGCCGCCGGGACACTGTCCCCGTCGTGCACCAGCGCCCACACATCCCCGCCCGGCCCGCACATGTGGGGAGACGTCACCGCCAGCACTGCGTTGGCGCCCACCGCCGCGTCCACCGCCGACCCCCCTCGCCGCAGCAGGTCCACCCCCACCCCGGTGGCCAGGTGGTCCACGGTCGACACCATCCCCGCCACCGAGGTTCGAGTTACCGCGGAAGGAAGTCGGGCCATGCCGCCAGTGTTGCCCGCAACCGGCCCTGCTACAAGCCAGAAGGTGGCGCAGGCCCAAACCCAAGGCCGGGGGGTGGCACGGGGGCAAGCCCTGCCGGCGCAAGCGCCGCCAGGGCGCGCCCTTGACAGGACCCGCCGGCCGGGCTTGGCTCGACCGACTAGATGTCAGTTCAGTTGACGCTCAGGCGACTCCGGCGGCGTTCAGGGCGCGCTCGGTGAGCACCCTGGCCAGGTGGCTGCGGTACTCGGCGTCGGCGTTGAGGTCGTCGGGGGGATCGAGCCCGTCGGCGGCCGCCGCAGCTGCCTCCGCGGCCAATGCCCCGCCGGCCACCGCGGCCTCCACGCCGGAGGCCCGGACGGGTGTCGAGCCCATGTTGACCAGGCTCACGCCCGCGCCTCCACCGGCCACGGCTACCCCGACGATGGCCCAGTCCTGGGCCCGGCGGTTGAACTTCTGGTAGTTCCATCCGCCGCTGCCGGCCGGCACCCTCACCTCGGTGATCATCTCGTCGTCGGCCAGCACCGACTCGAAGTACCCGGTGAAGAAGTCCGTGGCCGCGATCTCGCGCGACCCGCCGGGGCCCTGGGCCACGATGGTGCCGCCCAGGGCCAGCACCGCCGCGGGCAGGTCCGACGCCGGGTCGGCGTGGGCGATGGTGCCGCCCAGCGTGCCCCGGTGGCGCACCGCGGGATCACCCACCAGCGCGGCCACCGAGGCCAGCATCGGGCAGGCCTCGGCCAGCGCGGCCGAGTGCTCGAGCTCGCTGTGGCGGGTGAGCGCCCCGATGGACACCGTGCCGTTGCCGGTGCGGATGTACCGCAGGTCGTCGAGACGGCCCACGTCGACCAGCACGCTGGGCGTGGCCAGCCGGTAGCGCATCATCGGTATGAGGCTGTGGCCCCCGGCCAGCAGCTTGGCGTCGTCGCCGTGCTCGCCCAGCAGCGAGATCGCGTGGTCGGCAGACTCGGCGACTTCGTAGTCGAAAGCGGCGGGAATCACGACGCACCTCCTTGGGCATCGGCGATGGCTCTCCAAACGGTCTGGGGTGACGCCGGCATGTCGACGTCGGTCACGCCCAGGTCGCGCAGGGCGTCCACCACGGCGTTGATCACCGCGGGCGCAGCCGCGATGGTCCCGGCCTCGCCCACGCCCTTCACACCCATCGGGTTGGTGGGGCTGGGCGTGACATGGCTGTCGAGCCGGTAGCGGGGCGCCTCCGCGGCCGACGGCACCAGATAGTCGCCCAGATTGGCCGACACGAGCTGGCCGTCGGAGTTGTAGACGGCGTCCTCGTACAGCGCCTGGGCCGCGCCCTGAAGGATGCCCCCGTGCACCTGGCCCTCAACCACCAGCGGGTTGATCTGCACACCGCAGTCGTCCACCGCCACATAGTCGATGAGGTCCACGTTCCCGGTGTCGGTGTCGACCTCGACGGTGGCGATGTGGGTGCCGTTGGGGAACGTGAAGTTGGGCGGGTCGTAGGTGACGTGGGCCTCCAGGTTGGGCTCCATCCCGTCGGGCAGGTCATGCGCGGTGAACGCCGCGAAGGCGATACCGGCCAGCGGCACCTCGGCCTCGGGAGTGCCCCTCACCCGGAAGACGCCCCCGGAGAACTCCAGGTCGTCCTCGCTGGCCTCCAACTGGTGGGCGGCGATGGCCCGGGCCTTGTCGATCACCTTCTCGGTGGCCATGTAGACCGCCGTGCCGCCGACCGCCAGCGACCGGGACCCGTAGGTGTCCAGGCCGGTGGGGCTGACCGCGGTGTCGGAGTGCAGGACCTCCACGTCGTCGGGATCGACGCCGAGCTGGTCGGCCACGATCATCGACCAGCAGGTCTCATGGCCCTGCCCGTGGGGCGTGGACCCGGTCACCACCTGCACCTTGCAGGTGGGCGAGATCCGCACCGTGGCCGCCTCCCAGCCGCCCGCGCCGTAGTCGAGCGACGCCAGCACCCGGCTGGGCGCCAGGCCGCACATCTCCACGTAGCTGGAGAAGCCGACGCCGATGCGCTTCGACGAGCCCGAGGCCCGCCGCTGGGCCGCCTCGGCCCGGCGACCGTCGACGTCGGCCAGCGCGACCGCCTTGTCGAGCACGGCCTGGTAGTCGCCGCTGTCGAAGACAAGCCCGGCCGCCGACGTGTAAGGGAAGGCGTCGGCGCCGATGAAGTTGCGGGCCCTGATCTCCTCGGGCGACACCCCCACCGACACGGCCAGCGAGTCCATGGCCCGTTCGATGGCGTAGGTGGCCTCGGGACGGCCCGCGCCCCGGTAGGCGTCGGTCGGGGTGCGGTTGGTGAACACCGAGGTGCACTCGAACATGTAGTTGCCGATGTCGTAGCAGCCGTGGTACAGGAACCCGCCCAGCAGCGGCACGCCCGGCGTGACCAGCTGCAGGTAGGCGCCCATGTCGGCCAGCAGCTTCACCCGCACCGCGGTCACCTTGCCGTCGGCGTCGGCGGCCAGCTCGATGTGCTGCACCTGGCCCCGGCCCTGGATGGTGGACACGGCCGCCTCGGCCCGGCCCTCGGTCCAGCGCACGGGCGCACCCCGCTGCATGGCCAGGGCGCTGCAGAGGATCTCCTCGGCGTAGACGTTGAGCTTGCAGCCGAAGCCGCCGCCCACCGACGGGGCCACCACCCGCAGCTTGTTCTCACCGATGCCGAGCACGACTGCGGTCATCACCTTGAGGATGTGCGGGATCTGGGTGGCCGAGTACAGCGTGAGCTCGCCGCCGGCCGGCGACGGCACCGCCGCGCAGCCGCGGGGCTCCATCGGCGCCGGGATGAGGCGCTGCTGCAGGTAGCGCTCGCTCACCACATGGGCGGCCTCCGCGAAGGCGGCGTCGATGGCGGGAGCGTTGTCGCCCCAGAGCCCCCACGTGTAGCACTCGTTGGACTCGAGGTCGGCGTGGACCAGCGGCGCGCCGTCGGCCACCGCGTCCTCGATCTCGACCACCGCGGGCAGCGGCTCGTAGTCGACGACCACCGCGGCCGCGCCGTCGGCGGCGGCGTAGCGGGAGTCGGCCAACACCACGGCAACCGCGTCGCCCACGTACTTGGCCGTGCCGCGGGCCACCGGCAGGTGCGCCGGGTTCTTCATGTCGGGGGTGACCGGCCAGGCGCACGGCAGGGCGCCCTCGCCCCACAGCGGGGCCAGGTCCTCGCCGGACAGCACCTCGTTCACGCCGTCGATCTCGAGGGCGGCCGAGCCGTCGATGCCGACGATGTTGGCGTGGGCCTCGGTGGACCGCACCACGCCCACCCAGATCGCGCCGGGCAGGGCGAGGTCGTCGATGAACTTGGCCTCGCCGGTGAGCAGGGCCGGGTCCTCCTTGCGGAGCCGGCGGGAGCCGACGTGGCCCGCAGGGGCGTCTTCGGTGATGGTCATGTCAGTCACCTCCCGAGCCCGCCGCGGCGAGCACGGCGTCGACGATGTTCTGGTAGCCGGTGCAACGGCAGAGGTTGCCCTCGAGGCCGTGGCGCACGCCGTTCTCGTCGAGGCCGGGGTACTCGTCCACCAGCGAGATGGCGGCCATCACCATGCCCGGCGTGCAGTAGCCGCACTGCAGGGCGTGGTGCTCGTGGAACGCCTGCTGCATGGGGTTCAGCGTTCCGTCGGCGTCGGCGACACCCTCGATGGTGGTGATGTCGGCACCGTCGGCCTGCACCGCGAACATGGTGCAGGACTTGGCGGATTGGCCGTCCACCAGCACCGTGCACGCCCCGCAGCTGCTGGAGTCGCAGCCGACGTTCGTGCCCGTGAGCCCCAGGTCGTCGCGCAGCGCGTGCACCAGCAGGGTGCGAGGCTCCACTTCGAGGCTCCGTTCGGTGCCGTTGACGGTCAGGGTCACAGCTGTCATGCGCAACTCCTACGTGTTGACCAGTTGGGGCCCGCCATCCTGTCGCGGATTTCGGCCGCTGTCGAATGAATGACGGGCGAAGCCGGAACTTCAATCGGTCAGCCACCCCAGGGGTGGCCAATCCATTGAAGTTCGAGGCCGCTCGGGCCGCAGCCTCGCTCGCTGGAGGTGTTCTCCGGTCAGGGGGTGTCCTCCAGTTCTCCGGCCGCGAGAGCGGCTCGTGCGGTTGCCAGGTCGTCGGGGTTCGTGACCCCGATCCAGGGCTCGGTGGTGGACACCACCCTGACGGATAGCGATTGCTCGGCCATGCGTTCGGCAACGACCGTCGGCAGCAGGCACTCGGAGTCGGCATCACCGCCGTGGGCGGCCACGAAGCGCTCGAAGCTGTCGCAGATCCAGTCGAACGCGGCGGGAGGGAAGGCCCACAGGTTCATCGACACGATGGTCTCATCGCTGAGTTCGGCGACGGGTTCGGATGAAGTGATCGTGGCGTCGGCCCGACGGGCCACTCCGTGGTGCTCGACGATGCCCACGAGACGGTCCCCGGACACCTGGCACACGCCGCGGCTGACGGCTCCCGTCGCCGAGAGTGTCTGTGCGAGGCCGTATCCGCACAGGCAGGCCTCGTCGTCGGCGAGGTCGGCGGCCGAGGCGGCCAGAGCCGACATCGCCTCCGGGCCGTAGTAGTCGTCGGCGTTGCACACCACGAAGGGGCCGTCGACCTCGGGCGCGGCTACCAACACGGCTTGGGCGGTACCCCACGGCTTGGCTCGGGACGGACCGTGCTGGTCCTGGCAGACATAGGCGAAGGCGACGCCGGCGCGCTGCAGGTCGCCGTGCCGGGCGTCGACATGGGTGCGCAGGACGGACTCGATCTCCGAGCGCACCACGAGCACCACCTTCGAGGCGCCCGCGCCCGCGCCCGCCGAGATCGCGTAGTCGAGGAAGGCCTCGCCATCGGGTCCGACCTCGACGAGCTGCTTGTCGCCGCCGAAACGCCGACCGATGCCGGCGGCCATCACCACCAGCGTGAACATGACGCTCAGCGCTCCAGCAGATCGCGCACGTGGTGGGTCTCGTTCACCGAGCGGACCGTGCGCAGGCCGGTGCTGGACGCCGCCACCCGGGTGATACCGCAGTAGTCGACCAGCAGCGACAGCGGGTCGTCGATGCCGAGCAGAATCTGCAGGTACACGCCGGTCACCATGCCGTGGCAGAATACGGCCACCGTGCGCGACCGGTTGGCGCGGATCACCTGCTCGAAGCCTCGCTCGACCCGGGCCCGGAACTCTTCGTACCCGTCCAAGAAGATGGTCTCGTTGATGTCGGCGTCGGGGTCGAAGTAGTGGGCGACCGACGGGTCGTCGCGCTCCATCTCCTCCGCGGGCACGTAGATCTGGGACCGATGATCGGACTCCCGGAGATCGTCGAGCCTCTCGATGGGGAGCCCGAGGCGCTCAGCCAGCGGTTCGGCCGTCTGCAGGGCCCGCTTCATCGACGACGACACGATGTGGTCAATCCCCTCGCCGGTGAGGTAGTCGGCGGTGGCCTCGGCCTGGAGACGGCCCAGGTCGGCCAGGTCGGGATCGGCGGAGCCGCCTTCGGGGGCCTCGTCGCGCACGGGACGGGCGTGGCGGATGACGAGCAACTCCACGGGCCGGAGGCTACCGGGGCCCCTTGCCGGTCTAGGGCCGATATCGCGAACGGCGGGACCCTGGCCGGCGTGAAGAACGGGCAGCCCCTCGACCGCCGGCAACCACGGGCCGAGCGCCGTTAGCGTTGAGCCCGTCGTCTTCCTCCCGGTGAAGGGGGGCCAGTAAGTGGGTCGGTTCGCTTACTTCCAAGGGCGCTCGACGTGGCATCCATCCCGTTCAGACGTGCCTTGGCTGCTGGTCGGCACCGCCATTGGCTTCTTCGCGACGAACTTCTTTCCGGGATTCGCCGCCCTGGCGGGGTTAGTGCTGATGGCGGCAGTGCTGGTTCGCGGTCGGATTCGCTCTCGGTCTCGCCCTCCTCATTACGTTGGAACGGCGCCGTCACGGACCGTCGTCCAGTTGTCGCCCAGATTCGCTCTCGGTCTCGCCCTCCTCATTACGTTGGCCTTGGCGCGACATGTCAGGCTCTGACTACTGGCGCAGGCGGCCAAGAACGTTTCGGCTCCGATCAGCAGGCGCCTGGGTGGCCACGGGCCCGAGCCAGGCCGACACCTAGTCCGGGCCTGTCCGGCAGAGTCATCACCCCGCTGACGACGGGCGACGGCTCGGCCACATCACTTGTCAACAGGTTCGACGTAGCCAGACCGTGGGCACGGTGGGGCGAGGCCGTGCCATCTACCGCAGCGGCCACATGCAACGCATGGGAGACGCCAACTGCGGTGTCCAGGAACGACGTAACTATCACCGACGCTCCAGCCTGGCGGGCTCGGCCCGCGACGGACAACGCGATGTCGGGCCCGCCCAGGGCTTGCGGCTTGACGATGAGGGTGCTTACGCCTAGGTCCAAAGCCTGTACGGCGTCAGCCTGGCCGCGTATCGATTCATCCACCGCCACCGGGATCGGGGCGCGTTGACCCACCGCGGCGATGGCGTCGATCCCTGCGACCGGCTCCTCGCAGTAGGCGATGCCGCAGTCGTGAACTCGGCCCAGGACATCGAGGGCGGTGGGCTCGTCCCAGGCGCCGTTGGCGTCGAGACGCAACTCCGCGGCTGGGCCCAGCCCTGCGCGGGCGGCTCGTATCCGGGCCGCGTCGGCCTCCGGATCGACCGCGCCGACCTTGAGCTTGGCTGCCTGGAAACCAGCCTCGACTGCGTCGCGAGCGGCCTGCTCGACATCGGACGGCTCGGGCGCGGCGATGAGGGCGTTCACGGCCACCTCGGAGGCAACCGCCCGGGCCGTGTCTGCAACCAGATGCTCGGCCAGCGGCCGGCCGGCACGACGGGCTTGCAGGTCGGCCCATGCGCCCGCCACGCCCGCCCTCGCGTGCGGCGTGTCGTGCATTGCCGCCAGGAGCGTGCCCAGCACGGCCTCGCCTCCACTGCCGAGACCCTCGGTGAAGCGTCGCAACGCTGCCTCGGTGTCGAGCAGGCTGGTGCGCGACCATCCCGGCAGCGGGCTGGCCTCCCCCCAGCCGGTGACGCCGTCGGCGCTCAGCGCCACTAGGAACCCGGCCCGGAACCGGGTCGAGACCCCGCCGGTCACGAGCGGAGCCTTCAAGGCCAGCCGGAAGGGATGCAGTTCGGCTCGCAACGTGCTCACCCGTGACCCCGTGCCGCAGTCCCAGGCGCTACCGCACCAGCCAACCGGGAGGGATGCAGTTCGGCGCGCCAACCGGTCATCGGTCCTCGCCTGTCGTGTCCCGGTCTGCTTCGAGCCCGGAGACGAAGTCTGCGATCGCGGCCGCGGTGGCGTCGGGCTGCTCCACGTGGGCGGCGTGTCCGGCACTGTCGATGCGGGTGACGCCGGCCCGGGGCAGACCGGCCGCGAGCTGGTCCGCGATGGCGCAGAACTTGGTGTCGTGAGCACCGACCAGCAGCCGGGTGGGCGTGTCGCAACTCCCGAGACGCCCGTGCAACGGCTCCATTGCTCCGGTTCCCCCAGCGATCAGGCTGCGGGCAAGACCCTGGGGGCTCGACGCCAACCGCTGGTCCCGGGCCGACCACAGGTGAGCCTGGCCCAGCGCGGCCTGTCCCGCGAACAGGGGGTCGGCCATCCATCCGTCCACAAAGGCCTCCAAGTCGGCGAGGATGCGCTCGGCTCGGGCGGCGTCCGTCTGGGCCCGCCGGCGCCGCTGCTCGGGGTCGGCGATGCCGGCGGTGGCTCCGATCAAGGTCAAGGACCGCAGCCGCGGCGACGCCGTGCATCCCAGTGTCAACGCAACCCGGCCGCCCATCGAGTAGCCCACAAGGTGGAAGGTCTCGCATCCGAGCGCCCCGGCAAGACCGGCCACCTGCCCGGCCATGGACTCGACCCGGTAGAGGTCGGGGTCGTCGGGCACCTCCGATTGTCCGTGACCGACCAGGTCCGGGCAGATGATCCGAGCGGCCAGCCGGGCCGCGAGCGGCTCGGTGAGCGGGGCCATCGCCTCGGCCGACCCGGTGAACCCGTGCAGCACGACGACGGGCACCCCCGCGGCCGAGCCGAGCTCGGTCACAGCCATGTCCACGTCGCCGGCCCGGACCCACGTTCTGTGTGCAGAAACCCGGTCGATAGCCGGGAAAGCGCGCACAGACCGGTCAGACACGGCCACCCGGCTGGCCCGGCCAAGCTCTGCATGCAGAAACCCGGCCTGTCGCCGGGAAAGCGCGCACAGACCGGTCAGTCACGGCCCTGTACGGCGTCCAGAGCCTGGCGGGCGGCCTGCTGAGCCGCAGCTGTCAGGACGCGTCGCTGGACCACATCGTCGTCGCGGTCGATATCGACGACCAGCAGGTCGACGCCCACAGCCCGCGTCGATGCCGTGGCGCTGACGGCGTCGACCAACCCATTAGACGTGGACACGCGGGCAGCACGGATGCCGGCGAACCCGTCGAGACCGCACAGGTCGACGCCGTGCGGGGTGCGGAACAGGCGTTCGAAGTCCCAGGACGGGATGCGGTCGGCCACCGGCAGCAGCGAGAAGATCTCGCCGCCGTCGTTGTCCACGCATACCGCTATCAGATGCAGCCCGAGACGGGCCGCCGCAGCGAGGCCGCCCAGATCGTGGAGCAGGGCCAGATCCCCGGTGTAGAGGGCCACGGTCCTGGAGGGTTCGGCGGCGGCGATGCCCAGGGCGGTGGAGGCGCTGCCGTCGATGCCGGCCGCGCCCCGGTTGGCGCAACAGACGACGGATCCCGTGTCGAACACGAAGGCGTCGAGGTCCCTCACCGGCAGCGAGTTGGTGGCGACCAGCACGGCATCGGCGGGTAGGGCACCGACGAGGGCCCGCGCCGCTCGGGTCGACAGCAAAGACCCATGGTCGACGGCCGCCTCGACAGCTCCCCGGGCAGCCCCGTCGAGCTTGGCCCAGGTGTCGAGCCATCCGCCCGGTCGGGACCTATCCAGATGATCCGGGGAGTCTGTGGCCGGGCCTGTCCGTTGGGATGGGTCCCCGTGGTCGCGCGGTCGCATCGGCCCCCACAAGACGGCCTCTCGTGCGAACGAGTCGAGTTCTTCGACGGAGACGTGAACCTGGTCGGTTAGCCGCATGACGGCTTGCTCCGTGCGGCTCACGGGATCGACGAGCACGACATGTTCGGGGCGGGTGCGTTCCAGCCAGAGCCGCACCGGCTTGGTGGTGGCGGTACGCCCGACCAGGACGGCCACATCGGGCCGCAAGGCATCGCCGAGAGCCTCGTCGGCCAGCAAGTGGTCGCCGGTGGCGATGACGGTGCCATCACCCGCATGGCTGTCACCAGTGCTGGCGCGGACCTGGGTGATGGGCTCTGCGATCACCGGCCAGCCCGCCCAAGCCGCGAACCTCCGCGCTGCGGCGGCCCAGTGCAACTCCCGGTCCAGCCCCCCGCCCGGCCATGGCCCGGCCACCACCACCCCCCGCTCGCGCTGGTCGGCGATCTCGGCCAGCTCCGACAACTCTGTCGACGGGTCCCGATCGTGTTCCTTGTCACTGGGACCGGCGCCAGCGGGCGCAGTGGACTCCTCGGGCGCAGGAACGGTCGACACCGGTTCCAGCGGCTCCCGCAGCGGCCAGTTGAGGTGGACCGGCCCGGGATCGCGGCCCGACGCCGACGCGATAGCCGTCTCGGCCCATCCAGCGGCGGCGCCGGGACCGGCCTCGTCGGGCACCGGAAGGTCGATGCCCCAGCGCACCGCGGTCCCGTAGAGGCCCACCTGGTCGATGGTCTGGGGCGAGCCCCATCCTCGCAGCTCCGGGGGACGGTCGGCGGTGCACACGATCATGGGAATCCCGGCGTGGGAGGCCTCCACCACTGCGGGCAGGTAGTTGGCGGCCGCAGTGCCCGAGGTGCACACCAGCACCGCGGGCCGGCCCGAGGCCCGGCCCATGCCGAGGGCGAAGAACCCGGCGGAGCGCTCGTCGAGCTGGATCCAGGTGCGCATCCCGGGCTGGGCGTCGAAGCACAGGGTCAGCGGCGTCGAGCGCGATCCGGGGCTGATCACCGCGTCGATGACACCCAGGGCCGCCAGGCGGGCCGCGAAGGCCGCGACGGTGCGGTAGACGGCGTCGGTCATGGCCAGGCCGCGGGTTGGGCGACGGCGGGCATCAGAAGCGAGCGCGAGCAGGTGGGAGCCCGACGTGTCGCAGCGGTGCCACTCCCGCTCTTGTTCGCTGCGCTCACGGGCCGCTCGGGCCACGGCCTCGCTGAACGCCTCGCCAGAATCATCACGAACCACCGCCTACCCGCTCGGCCTCTGGTCAGCGCTCGTCGATGGCGTCCAGAAGGGCCCGGAGCTTGTAGGCCGTCTCATCAAGCTCCTCGGCCGGCACGGAGTCGGCGACGACCCCGGCTCCGGCGAACAGGCAGGCGCCCTCCGACCCGGTCAGCGCGCAACGCAGCGCGACGCCCATCTCGCCGTTGCCGTCGAGGTCGCACCATCCCACCGGGGCCGCATACCAGCCCCGGTCGAAGCCTTCATGGCGGGCAATGAACTCCAGCGAGGCGCCGGTGGGGGCGCCCCCGACGGCTGCAGTGGGATGCAGCACGCCGGCGGCCCGCAGCACATCCATGTCGCTCGCTCCGGTCCGCCGGCGCTGCACCTCCGCGGTGATGGGCGTGTGCAGGTGCTGGACACGGTTGAGGCGCATCAGCCCCGGCTCGGCCGGCGCCGGGTCCACCAGACCCAAACCGGTAAGCGCCTCGGTGATGCCGTCGACCACGAAGCGGTGCTCTGAGCGGTTCTTGGCCGAGGCCAGCAGTCCGGCGGCAAGACGTTCATCCGCTGCGGGGGTGTCGCCCCTGGGGGCGGTCCCGGCCAGAGCAGTGGTGTGAAGCCGCGAGCCGTCGAGCGTGACGAGTTCCTCGGGCGTAGCCCCCAGGAAGGTCGTCTCGCCGACTGAGAACGCAAAGGTCGCGCAGGCCGGGTTGCGCTGCCGGAGCCGGTCGAGCACCGCTACCACGTCGAGGCCCTGATCGAGCGTCAGCGTCCGGGCCAGCACCACCTTGTGGAAGGCACGCCGGTCGATGGCGGCGACCGCTTCGGAGACGAGAGCCTCGTAGTAGTCGTCACGGTCGCACTCCACCGAAGCCGCAGCCCAGTCGGCTCGATCGGCAGTGGCCGGCAGCGGTTCCGCCTCGAAGGCCGCCAGCCGCCGCTCCAGCGCGGCTTCGGCGGCTGCTTCGTCACCATCGGGGCCGACCCGGGTTGCGGCCAGCACCCAGGTGCAGTCTTCCCGATCGATCACGGTCAGCTCGGGCAGCACCATCCGGCAATCTCCGAAACCTCGCCAGGACGGGCCCGGGTGTGGACTCCCGCTGTCGTTGTCGCTGCGCGACTGCGAGTCGTTGCCCGCGGCTTCCCGGTTGGCTGTGAACGAGAACCCGCCCACCAGCACCGGGGCCGGCCCCTCCGGCGGCATGTCGCGCCGGATCCGGGCCGCGAGCACAGCCCGAGCCGCCGAGGCGGCCGAGAACCGGTCATTACCGGTCGGCTCGATGGCCTCGACTTCCCCTATGGCCGCCAAGCCCACACCTTGATCCGGTCGCAGCCACACGGTGCGCAAGCGGTCGACACCGGCTGAGGCGTAGACCGCGAGCGGGTCGACGCGCCTGTCGAGGCGTCGTGTCCTGACGAGGATGGCGCCGGCCACGATGGCAGGGTCGTCGGCTACGCGGGCCATGGCCCTGGCCCAGAGGGTCCTCTCGAAGTGGCCGACCACGAGCTTGGTGGCCACCGGGACGAGCCGGTTCACACTGGCGACCAGTGCGGCCCGGTCCGGACTGTCCCGTTTGATGTGGCGTTTGAGCAGGTCGATGGCGTCGTCGATCAGGTTCTCGACGTTGGTGACGTGGCGCATGGCCAGGGCGGCCAGCTCCTCGATGGCCACGCCCTCGCCGACCAGGGTTCGGGCCGCGGCCAGTACGTCGACGTCGTCGGAGCCGAAGAGCTCCCCTTCGGAGCCGTTGTCCAGGGGCGCCAGCAGGCCGGCGTCTATCACCAGGTCGACTACGAAGGCGGGAACGTCGGCCCGCTCGGCCAGCCCGGCCCGGTCGAGTGTGAGACCGGCTTGATCGGCTTCGGCCGCGGTGGCGCTGTCGGGCACGTCCACCATGCTACGAGTCTCGGCTCGGAGCGGACCGCAGCGGTCCACCCGGCCGGTCACCGGTCATCGGATAGAGTCGGCCCATGGTCTTTGCTGCAGGCACTACTGCCTACAACATCGTCGAGCTGCTCCACGTTCTCACGGTCCTGGTGGCGCTCGCCCCGGTGTTCGTCCATCCGCTGCTGCGCAAGCAGATGCAGTCGGCGGGCGGCTCCGCGCACCAGCAGCTGGTAGTGGCCATGGCGTCCAACGCACGCCGCCTGTACGGGCCGGCACTGATCGTGGCCGGTCTGCTCGGGATCGCCTTGGTCGAGATGTCGGAGGACGCGATCGCGCTGACGGAGGGCTGGGTGATCGCCGCCATCGTGATCTGGGTGGTGATGAACGGCGTCCTTCACGGCATGATCAGGCCCGCGCTCAAGGCCCAGGGCATCGAGGGGGCGTCGCCGGCGACGGACAAGCGCCTGGAGGTGGGGTCGGCCCTGCTGTCGATCGGGTTCACAGTCCAGCTGATACTGATGATCTGGCAGCCGGGAGGCTGAGCCCCCGGCCGACGGCGTCGAGCCTGGCCGCACAATGAACCACGGCATCCGGCCCGGTCCGACACCGACGCGCCGGGGGTGGGCGGTGATCCCGGTCGGCTCGGTCGCCACAGGAGCGGCGGTCCTCGCCGGCTCGGGGTTGGCGGCATGGCTCGACGTGGCCGGCTCTCGCCTCTCCGGCTTCCGCCTGGCCGAACTCGTCGGGGGGTACGGCCAGTGGCTGCCGGGCGTGCCCGGCGCATGGGTGGGCGCGGCGTGGTACCTGTTCCCCGCCGCCTCGGGGATGTGCTGGATCCTGCTGTTCCGCCGCTCCCCGCCGGCCGTCTCGCCCGTCCACGGCGCCATCGGCGCCGCCGTGGCTATCGCGGCCTCGATCTACCTCGCCCGGGTGGACCGCCTCGCCGGGCCGCTGCTCGCTCTGGCGGGCGGCCTGATGATCGCTCTCGGAGGGCTGGCCGGCCGGCGGCGTAGCGGGCCCGGTCCGGCCTCGTAACGCCGCGGCACCGCTACTGTCCGGCCGTCCCCGGAACCACGATTGACCCGGTCCAGCCGCGCAGCGCCAAAATGCCGGCCATCGTGCCACCCTGCGATCAAGGTCTCGCCGGGTGGCACGAGCGGCGCCACCCGGCGATCATGCCGCTCGAGTCGCGATGGCGGGTTCTTGCTCTGGGCCGCGCAACCGGTCCATGGCATGGATGGGGTCGATCGAGTCTCTCGTTGCACGAGCCTCGGGCGGGCATCGGGACTTCGGTAGGCTCGGCCGCAATGGCCGAGGTATCCGACCCCGAAGGTACCGCCGGCGCGCGTGGTCACGGGGATCGGCTCTCGTCCAGCGACGCCAGCCCCGATGCCGAGGACGCCGCACCCCCAGAAGACGCCGCACCCCCAGAAGACGCCGCACCGGGGAGGCCTGCGGGCAGGGTGGGCCGGACCGTCAGGATCGTGGCGCTGGCCGTCGGCGCGGCGTTCATGGCCTCGCTCGCCTATGCGGTGTGGGGTGCGCTGCGCGGCGGCGGAGTCGGCGCCGACCGCCCCGAGGCTGCGGTCGAGGCCATGGCGGCCGCGGCCAGCGACGAGGACGCCATCGCGATGCTGGGCCTGCTGGCGCCGCCCGAAGTGGGCACGTTCGCCGAGTTGTATCCCGACTTGCTGAAGTGGGCGGCCCGCGAGGAGCTCATCGCCAACGAGCAGTGGCTCGCCGGTGTGGACGTCGAGATCTCCGGGCTGGACACGGAGACCACATACCTGCACCCGGACGTGGCCATCATCGAGCTCCGGGGCGGCGATCTGTCCATCGCCGTGGATCCCGAGGTCGCTGATCCCGACCATGTGGACCGCTTCGGACGCGAGTACTCCGTGACCGTCGACGAGATGCTCGCCGGGCTGCAGGACGCGGTGCGCGAGGGGCGCGAGAGCATCGCAGACCTCACGGTGGAGGGACTGTTCGAACTGCGCGAGCCGGACGGCATCTACATCATGTCGATCAGGCACGGGGGCCGCTGGTACCTGAGTCCCTTCTACACGGTGGCCGAGTACGCCAGGCACATCGCCGATCTACCGCAGGCCGACTTCACCGCTTCCAAGGAGGACGCCAGGCCGGGGGCGTCGAGCGCTGCCGGCGTGATCGCCGGCTTCGTGGAGATGCTCAACTCGCATCGCTTCGAGGACTACCTGGAGGCTGAGACGATCGCCGACCTCGGCGGCGACCGCTCGCCGTTGAACGCCTTCGTCCCGCCGGACGAGCTGGGTGTGGTGCTCGACTACGCGGTGGCCTACCGGGCCTGGATGGACAGGATCAACGAGGGCGAACAGCCCGAGAACCTGTGGCAGATCATCGACAGCATAGGGCTGGAGATCCGTGGCGGGATCGACATCGAGATCGACACCCGCGAGCGGCCCGGTCCGGACGGCACCGTGGTCCTGTACTTCAGCTCGGGCTCGATCGACGCTCAGGCGGAGGTCACCGTGGTCGAGACCGGCGAGGTGCAGCCGTGGGAGATCTATCTGTCCTGGGACGGCCTGTGCACAACGGGCTACGTGAGGATATACGACGATTTTGAGGACTTCGAGGGATGCATCGAGCCCGAGAATTGGCCGGGCGACGAGGACGAGATGTTCATCGTGGTGAGGGAGGTCGAGGGCCACTGGTATCAGAGCTACGTCGAGACCGGGCTCGCCTATGCCAGGCTGTTCCTGGACGACTACCTGGACGACGCGGGCGACCAGTCGGAGCTATAGATCCAATCGGCTTGACCTTGAGCGCGCGCATCCCGCTCGGAGGCCGAGGCCGGCCGACCGGATGGGCATCGATGCATGAGGATGACCGCGGGACGCCGAGCGAGACCGCGGCCCGTGCGGCCCCGAACTTCAATGGGTTAACCACCTCTGTAGTGGATAACTGCTTGAAGTTGCGACCGCATCCCTCCCAGCCCCACACAGCGAGAGTGCACCAGCGAGCGCGGCGAACTAGAGCGGGAGTGACACCACCGCGATGCGATGGGCTGATCCATTCGCGCTCACTCCTAGCCCGTCACCGAGACTCACCATCTGGGCTGGTCTTCGTCGGGGGCGAAGTCCTCCCACCTGGGAACGGAGGCCCGATCGGCGGCATCAGCGGCGCTGTGCCCTTCCGGTGGGCTCCCATGGTCGTCATCGGGCGGCGTGTCGGGCGAGCCGGCTGATACTGGCGAGCCGGCAGAGTCCGTTGCCAGAGCGGCCAGCACCGTTGTGACCGGAACGGCGGCGACCAGGCCCAGCGAGCCGCACAGCGTCCGCACGATCTCCACCGCGATCAGCTCGGAGTTGGCCACCATGGCCAGCGACTGGTCCGACACCGCGAACAGCAGCACCAGCGGGAGGCCCGCGCCCGCGTAGGCGAGCAGCAGAGTGTTGACCGTGGCGGCGATGTGCTCCCGCCCCACCCTGATGCCCGAGGCGATGAGTTCGCGTCTGGGCAGTTGGGGGCTGTGGTGGCGCAGCTCCGCCACGGTGGCCACCTGGGTGACCGTCACGTCGTCGAGCGCGCCCAGCGCGCCGATGATGGCGCCGCCCAGCAGCAGCGAGGCCAGGTCGACGTCGCCGGCGATCAGGGGCAGGGTCAGACCCTCCTCCGTGGCCAGGCCGGTGAATTCGGCGAGTCCGAAGAAGACCCACGACAGCCCGAGAGTGAGCCCCAGGGACGCGAGGGTGCCGGCGAGGGCCACGGTGGTGCGCGTGTTGAGACCGTGGGTGACATACAGGCCCACGAAGGCAATGACCGCGGCGGCCACCACCGCCACCAGCACCGGATGGTTCCCGTCGAGCACCGAGGGAGCGACAAAGGCGACCAGCACGACCAGGGTGGCTGCCATCCCCACCAGGGCCATGGCGCCTCGCAGGCGCCCGAGCGCCACGACCACCACCGCGAACAGCCCGGCGAGCCATACCAACGGCGTGCGACGGTCGCGGTCGACGAAGAAGTAGTAGTCGTTGGAGTCCTCGTAGCCGACGATCACCTTGTCGCCGGGAGAGATCCGTATGGATGTGCGGTCGTAGGTGAGGTTGAACTCGGGCAGGACAGCCTGGGTTCCCGCGTTGGAGCCTTCGTCGACGCGCACGGTGATTGTCCTGCACGCCTGCGGGTCGTCGGGCGCCGAGTAGCTGCACACACGGTCGGCGACCTCTGTGACCGTGGCAGCCAGGCGCTGATAGGCGAGACCGATCTCGTCGGCCCGCTCCTGGGCGGCGTCCCTGCCCTCGCCGGTGGGCCACAGCAGGACGAGTCCGACGATGGCAGCCACACCGGCCAGCCCGACGAAGACGAGCACCGACAGGAGCACCCGGTCGTTCCGCCATGCCTGCCAGCCGCCCCGGAGGCCCGGTCCTGGCCGATGCCGATGCGAGCCGTCCCCCATGGGCACGATTATGACCGCCGCCCTGGGGCACCGCGGGTCAGTCGGTTGCCTTCGGGTGGCCCGCGCTCACCTGGGTCAGCCACACCGTCTTCTTCTCATCGTCGATGCAGTACCAGATCCGGCCTGATCCGGTGACCTCATACTGCCACTGCTCCATCTCGACGCCATTGATACGGCCCACACGAGGCGCGCCCCTCAGCCGATTCTGCCTGCCGCTGCGTCGGCGCGGCTCAGCCGTTAGCGCCTCCCACGCCGCTCGCACGCTGGAGGGCGATTCACGGCAGAGGTGTTCCCATCCCCTCGCGGCCGCGTTGTCCTGGTAGCGGATGTCCCATACACCTGGGCGCGGCGGCGGAGCGGCCCGATCGCGCCGGCGCGGCATCGGCTCTAGACGACGGGTCTCGGTACGCGGTCGCCGTTTGCCGTCAGCGGCTCGGTGAGCCGCTTCAGAAGTTCAGGGTCCAAGTAGATCTCCGACGTGACCCGCCATTCGCGCAGCGTCTGTTGAACCTCCGCGAAATTGTCGGTCTCAGCCGCCTCGGCCAGCAATTGGGACATCTCCTCGGCGAACAGCCTCCGGTCGCACTCGGGCAGGACGGCCACCCACGACAACACGCCTTCGACGTCGCTGCCTGGGTCGCCAACGTTGAGGGCATCCGAGGGCGGATCTTCACCGCTGCTCACAGCCAGAGCATAGTCCTGCCTGGCTGCCGGAGCCGAGAGCGCCGAGAGGCGCAGGCCTTCGACACGCTCGGCGAGAGCCTCGCTGGTCGCTCCGTCGGTGTAGGGCTCGTGGTCGGCGCACCGTCGCACATGCTCCTCCCACGCTGCGGCGCGGGCAGCCTCAAGGTCGGCCGGAGGCACGCCATCGGGGTCGTGCGTGGTCTCGTCAGTCATTGCCTCTCCTCTCCCTCGGATTGCCATCCATAATCGGGCAACCGTTGCGCGGCTCGGTGCTATCGATGATAATACCTATTGTCATTATTCTTCAATATAAGACAGCATAACATGTCTTAGATCTTGATTACACTTTGCTCATGGCTGAACTGGGAGATGTCTGCGATCCTTCCCTCGTTGACGAGGCCGTCGGCGCCGGGCTCGTGTCCGTGCAGACGGACGGCCGGCTGAGGATTCTGAACTACACGGCCAGGGCGACCTACTCGAGGTCCTGGAACGAGGCGACGGTCGCCTGCCGCGGCCTCATCCTCGACGGCGACGACCGGGTCGTGGCCCGGCCGTTCCCGAAGTTCTTCGGACCGTCGGAGCCCGATGCGCCCGCCATCCCTTCGGGACAACCGATGGAGATCACTGCGAAGCTGGACGGGTCACTCGGGATCGCCTACACCCACCCGGAAGGCGGGGTCCGCCTGGCGACCCGGGGATCGCTGACCTCCCACCAAGCCATCGAGGCAACCCGCATCTGGCACGAGAAGTACCGCCACATCGTCATCCCCGAGGGCGTCACTCCCCTGTTCGAGATCATCTACCCCGACAACCGTGTGGTGCTTGACTACGGCGACATGCGAGACCTCGTGCTCATCGCCTTGATCGACATCGAGACGGGTGCCGACATCGAAACGAACGATCTTGACTGGCCCGGACCTCGGGCCGATACTGCGAGCTTCGCTGACTTCGAAGCGCTGGTGGCCCACATCGTCGCAGCCGGTGAGACGGATCGCGAGGGATACGTGGCCCGATTCGCGGCCGATGAGACTGCGCCGCACATCCGCTTCAAGCTGAAGTTCCCCTCCTACGTGGCCGCCCACCGCGTGGTCTTCGGGCTCACCTCCAGTCGCGTCTGGGAGGTTGCGGCGGTGCGTGCCGCCGCCCGCATGGGCGTGCCGGCGAAGGCCGCGGCCGCGCGTCTGAGGCTCTCCCCTGAGACGGTCGCCGGACTGCTCGGCCGGGGCGAGGACCCTGTCGTAGGACTGCGCGCCGCGCTGCCCGAGGAGTTCCTGCGCTGGTACGACAGTGAGGTCGCCGACTGCACGGCGAGGGCCGACGAGCGGATCCGCCTCTATGAGTCGCTTGTCCGCCAAGCGGCTGCCGAGGCCACCGACAACTCCGATCGCGCCTTCGCCGTCGCAGCCCAGCGCCTCGCCGCGGACAACGGCGTGCATCCCGGCCCAATCTTCGCCCTCCGCGACGAACGCGCCTACGCCCGGCTCTCCATATGGGCCCAGACCAAGCCGAGCGGCCTCGGCGACCGCGCCACGGCCAGCAGACCGCACAGAGAGTTGGAGACTCCTGCCTCCCGAGGGCGGCGTTGCTCGATCCCGGAAGATAGGAAGGGGGTCTGATTGTGTTACGCCGACAAGCTGGCAACGGGATATCAATTATGGGATTAGTTGATATCCTTGAAGGCGTAAGTAAGACATCCGTTGAGATCGACAGGGATATCGCAGCTCAGGCTGCCGACATCCTGGGCACGGCGACTCTGCGCGACACCATCGACGCCGCACTGCGCGAGATCGTCAACGCCCGACGCCGCCTTGAGCTGGTAGCAATGTTCTCGGAACCGGGCCGCTTCGATTTCAACGCTGCCGAGAATGCCTGGGGCGGAGACCACTGAACATTGGCCTTCGCTGCGTATCTCGTCGACACCAGCGCGTTTGCCCGCCTCTCGCAGCCTCGTGTCTCTGCAGCCTTCGCGCCCATGGCCGCGGCAGGCCGAGTCAAGATGTGCGCTCCCGTGGCATCCGAACTCGGTTTCACGGCGCGCAACGCCGCGGAGCATGCCGAGGTCATGGCTCGTCTCGAAGCCTTCGAGACCGCTCCCGTCACCGAGAGTGACCACCGGAGAGCGCTCGACATCCAGCAACTGCTCGCTCGAAGAGGCCACCACAGGGCCCTGTCGCTGGTCGATGCTCTGGTCGCCGCAATAGCCGAGAACTGCAGCCTCACCGTCCTGCACTACGATGCCGACTTCGAGATGGTGTCGGCGGTGACCGGCCAGCCCAACCAGTGGATAGTGCCACGCGGCACCGCGGACTGAACCTCCTTCCGCAACGCTCCAACCGGGAGGATCCGGTGTTTCACGCCTAGCGTCGAGTCGACGTTATGTATAGAATTCTGTACATTACTCTACAGCCGCCAAACGCAAGGAGGCACCGATGACCCCGCTGACCGAAGCCCGCAGCCGCCTAAGCGAGATCGTCGACGAAGTGGCCTCGACAGGGTCGGCGATCGAGATCTCCCGGCATGGACGACCAGTGGCCGTCGTCGTGGGCTACGAGGAGTACGAGTCGCTGCTGGAGACATTGAACATCCTCGCTGATGGGGCAACCATGAGCGCCATCGCTGAGGCCGAGCGCGATGTGGCGGCTGGCGACCTGATCGACCTCGACTGACTCACCGTGGCCAGGTTGGCGCGCCGCGCCAAGAAGGACCTCGATGACTTGCCGACCGCACTCGCAACCCGAGCTAGGGAGATCATCAGACGTCTCGACAACGAACCGCACTTGGGGAAGAAACTTGCTGGTCCGCTCCAGGGCAAACGCTCTGCCCGCCTCGGCCGTTCCCACCGGATCATCTACACCGCTAGCGACGGGCAGGTCATCGTCCTCACGATCTCGCACAGAAGGGACGCCTACCGCTGATGCCGTCCGAACCGGGCGAACATCGCTTTAGCCCGCCGCGGTGTATCGGATCCACACCAGCGAGTTCGGCAGTGAACGACGTAATCGCTGTTATCGGTCGCGGCCTGAACGGACGGCCTACGATGCCCGCCGGTGCAACCCGCTGACGCTGCTGATCCCTCGTCGGAGTATCTCGATCCCGAGCAGCGGGCCCGGATGGAGATCGACGAGCAGCTCGTGGCGTGCGGCTGGGTGGTCCAGGACTACAAGCACGCCGCAGTGGCTGCCGCGCAGGGAGTGGCGGTGCGGGAGGTCCCCACGGACGCGGGCCCGGCCGACTACGTGCTGTTCGTCGACCGCCAGGCCGTGGGGGTGATCGAGGCCAAGAAGGCCGGAACCACCCTTACGGGTGTGGAGCCCCAGACCCGCAAGTACCAGGTCTCCTCTCCCGACTGGTTGCCATCATTCGAGGTGGACGGGGCGCTGCCGTTCGGGTATGAGTCCACCGGCACCGAGACCCGTTTCACCTGCGGGCTCGACCCTGTTACGGCCAGCCGGCGGGTGTTCACCTTCCACCGGCCTGAGACGCTCGCCCACTGGGTGGACGAGCATGTCCGCCTCGGCGGCTACGCCACCCTGAGGGCTGGCTTGCAGTTGCTGCCTGAGTTGGAGTCCGACGCGCCGGGGCTGTGGCCAGCACAGGCTGAAGCCATCCGCAACCTGGCGCAGTCTCTGCGGGAGAACCGCCCCCGAGCGCTCATCCAGATGGCCACCGGAGCAGGCAAGACGTTCACTGCCGCCAACGTCTGCTACCGGCTGCTGCGCCACGCCGGGGCCCGCCGGATCCTGTTCCTGGTGGACCGGGCCAACCTGGGCCGCCAGGCGGTGCGGGAGTTCGAGGGCTTCACCGTGCCCGACGACCCCCGCAAGTTCACCGAGTTGTACAACGTCCGCCGGCTGGCGTCCTCAAGGCTCGACATGGCCGACGAGGCCGCCACCAAGGTGCACGTGTCGACGATCCAGCGGCTCTATTCGATCCTGCGGGGTGATGACGACTACGACGAGAGCCTCGATGAGCAGACTGGCTTTGACACGGTACCTGCTCAGCCCGTGGAGGTGTCCTACAACCCGAGGGTGCCCATCGAGTCCTACGACTTGATCATCATCGACGAGTGCCACCGTTCGATCTACGGGGTGTGGCGCCAGGTGCTGGAGTACTTCGACGCGTTCCTGGTGGGGCTCACGGCCACGCCGGGCCTCCAGACGGTCGCCTTCTTCAAGCGGAACATGGTGATGGAGTACGGCCACGAGCAGGCGGTGGCCGACCGGGTGAACGTCGACTTCGACGTGTTCCGCATCCGCACCGAGATCACCGAGTCGGGCGGCACGGTCCCGGCCGACTTCGTGACCGAGTTCCGCGACCGCGAGACCCGGCAGCTTCGCTTCGAGAAGGTCGACACCGACATCGACTACAACGCGGCCGAACTGGACCGCAAGGTGGTGGCCCCCGACCAGATCCGCACCGTAGCGAAGACCCTGCGAGCCTCGCTGCCGAAGATCTTCAAGGACCGGGAGCGTGACGCCGACGGCCTGTTGAAGCACATCCCCAAGACGCTGATCTTCGCCAAGGACGACAGCCACGCCGACGACATCGTGCAGGTCGTCCGCCAGGAGTTCGGCCTCGGCAACGACGGCGCGGTGAAGATCACCTACAAGTCCGGCGACGCCGGCAACAAACCGGAGCAGCTTCTCCAGCAGTTCCGCACCAACTATCCGACCCGCATCGCGGTGACCGTCGACATGATCGCCACCGGAACCGATGTGAAGCCCATCGAATGCGTGGTGTTCATGCGGATGGTGCGCAGCCGCAACTTCTTCGAGCAGATGAAGGGCCGAGGCGTGCGAGTGATCGACGAGAACGACCTTCGGGCGGTCACGCCCGACGCCAAGGTGAAGGACCGCTTCGTGATCGTGGATGCGGTCGGCGTGACCGACGTTGGCCTGCACGACACCGTGCCGCTGGAGCGCAATCCCAGTGTGGGCTTCGACAAGCTGATGAACCAGGTCGGGCTTGGTTCGACGGATGCAGATGTGGTGTCGTCGGTGGCGTCACGCCTGGCCCGCCTGAACCGCCGCATCACCGCTGAGGACCGGGCCGAGGTCGAGGACGTGGCAGGGATCGGGCTGGGCGACCTGGTCCGCCAGATCACCGACGCCTTGAACCCCGACCACCAGCACGCCGCGGCTGCAGCCGAGGCCGGGACAGAAGATCCAACTCCCGAGCAGGTTGCGGCGACGGCTATGCGCTTGATCGAAGAGGCGGTGCAGCCGATAGCGGGCAACGCCGCTCTGCGGCAGAAGTTGATCGACGTCCGCCGCAGTTACGAGCAAGTGATCGACACCGCGTCAAGGGACAAGGTGATCTCCGGTGAGTTCTCCCGCGAGGCCGCGGACCGGGCCCGGGTACAGACCCAGTCGTTCCGCCAGTTCATCGAGGACAACAAAGACGAAATCACCGCCTTGCAGGTGCTCTACAGCCAGCCCTACGGCGGCGGGCTCACCTACGCCGATATCAAGGAACTGGCCCAAGCCATAGGCCGCCCGCCCCACCGCTGGACACCCGAAGCGCTGTGGCAAGCCTACGAGACCCTCGACGCCTCCAAAGTGCGCGGATCAGGCCACCGCGTCAGCACCGACTTGGTCAGCCTCGTCCGCCACGCACTCGGCCAAACGGACGAGTTGGTCGCGTACCCCGACCTAGTCAATGATCGCTTCGAGACCTGGCTGATCGAGCAACAAACGCTGGGTCGCCACTTCACCAACGAACAAACCGCATACCTCGGCCTGATTAAGGAGCACATCGCCGCGAGCCTCACCGTGGCACCCGCAGACCTGCAGAACCCACCGTTCAGCACGCACGGCGGCCTAGGCAAGGCCCGCCAACTCTTCGGCAACGACCTCACCCCCCTGCTCGAAGAACTAACCCTCGTCCTAGCCGCATGACCAACGACCTCCCACCCGGCTGGGCCTGGGCGGAGTTCGGTTCGATTGCTGACACCCAACTCGGCAAGATGCTGTCCGCCAAGGCGAAGCACGGCCAGCGGCCGAGATCGTACTTGCGCAACCAGAACGTTCAATGGCACCACTTCGACCTATCTGACGTCGCAGAAATGGACATCCTTGAAGCCGAGACAGCCAAGTACGAACTTCGGCCCGGGGACCTCCTCGCTTGCGAAGGCGGCGAGGTTGGCCGGTGCGCCGTATGGTCCCAGCCACGTTGCGAGATGTACTTCCAGAAGGCGTTGCATCGTGTCCGGCCAATTGCAGGAATCAGTGTCAAATGGATCGAATACTTCTTGCGGTGGTCAGCAGAGACTGGCCGGTTCGGTGGTCACACCTCGGGTAGCACCATCTCCCACTTGCCGCAGCGCGATCTTCGCAGGCTCCAGGTTCCTGTTCCGCCCACATCTGAACAGGAGCGGATTGTCGCGCTGATCGAAGAACACTTCTCCCGCCTCGACGCCACGGAGTCAGCCCTGCGGCTAACCCTCCAGCGAGTCGAGGCTCTCAGGTCTTCCCTGCTCGCAGACGCGTTTTGCACGAACGCCCGACCCCCCTCTGATTGGAAACTCACCACAATCGGTGACGTCGCCACGGTGCAACTCGGCCGGCAGCGTTCACCACGGCATCACGAGGGCCCGCAAATGCGGCCCTACCTCCGGGCAGCGAACGTCACGTGGCAGGGCATCTCTCTCGGCGATGTCAAGAAGATGAACTTCGACGATACGGATTTCGCGACATACAAGCTCGAGCCCGGCGACCTCCTGTTGAACGAAGCATCAGGTAGTCCCAGCGAAGTCGGAAAGCCAGCAATCTGGAACGGCGAAATCGAGGACTGCTGCTTTCAGAACACGCTCCTTCGCCTTCGCTCGCACGAGATTGAGGCCGAGTATTTGTACTGGTACTGCTATGCGGCAGCGCGGAGCGGGCGCTTCGGCGAGGCGGGGCGAGGTGTCAACATCCGTCATCTTGGCAAGCAAGGACTCGCCCGATTTCCTATTGCGATCGCTCCGATGGGACAAAGGGGTCAGATCGTCGGCCGACTCGAAGACGAGTTCCAACAGACAGCAGCTCTCGAACAAGCCGCCCGCTCTGCCCTCGATCGAGTCGCTGCGCTCCGTCGCTCGATTCTTGCGGCAGCGTTCTCCGGTCAGTTCGTGCCTCAGAATCTGAACGATGAGTCCGCGTTCGTTCTGCTGGAACGCATCAAGGCCACCCGATCCTCCAGAGAGAAGCTAAGGACGGCCAGCGCATGATCGCAAATGGTAAATGTTGCCGAAAGGTTCTCGACTATGCACCCTCTTGCGTGCGATTGATCTCCTGTCGAGCGATTCTATCAGAGTGCTTGATGATCGAGCCTCCAAGCGCGGGCAGGAGACGGTAGCCACCTAACTTAATCCCTGCATCCGCAAGCTGTTTCGCCGCTTGGCGGCTACGTTCGATAGCTGTTGGATCTATGTTGGGATTGATCTTGATGATCTCGTCAAGTTGATTTTGGTCCATAATTCTGCCCCCTCTGGATGCTAGAAGAGATGAAGAGAGTGCACGAACGATTCGATACGATTATTGACCATATGGTCCCGCAAGAACCAGAAGTAGTCCCAAACAGCCTTCTTCAATTCAGGGTTGTGGCCCATGTCGTCGATCTTCAGTCTGAGTTCTTCTCGAAGCGTCCTCATATCTATGCCCCGACCATGCGTTAGCCAGCGCTTCTGATCGCTCAACTGAAGAGCTATCTCACTGGCACGCTCTTCCTTCATTTCTTGAGTGACACTTATCCCTCTTGATTCAGTCTTGACCCAATCTTTGAATTTGTAGCTAGTAAGCCACCGCTTCAGCAGATCTACCGAAAGATCGTGAGCTAGCTGAAACTGATGTAGTTCTGCTAGATCTAGCTTCGCCAGTAGTACTAGTTCAGCTGTAGATAGTGGCTCTTGCTCGCTCTTCTGAATCAGATTTTTGTATTGTGCTAGGTAGGACAAGGCTGGAACCAAGCGGCCGTCCCGGACAAGTTGTGGATCAATAGGTCCTAGACAAGAATGGTAGTCCATCAAGATATCGTCACCCGACATAGCTAAGACAGTTCCCGCCGACATGGCACTATCAGGTATGATGAACTTCACCTCAGAATAGTGCTCTCTAAAGACGCGGACGATCCGTTCCACGACTTCCACAACACCACCAGGTGTGTCGAGAATGACGAACAGATTGCCCCTTCGCTCCTGTCTAGCTTCAATGGCGACCTTGGCGCGGTGCTCTACTCCTTCTTGCATAGGAGAAATGATCGTCAGGCCATCTGCATCGAGTATGGCTTCGATCGCCAAGAGGCGAGTATCAGCCCACTCGCGAGCACTGTCGTGCGTGGTTGGGGGTACGGGAATCCCCCCTGTCTCGCTCACCTCAGGAACTTCCGGCCATTGTGCGACTGCCCGATCTGGGCCCTTACCTCAGGAGCAACCACTAGCAGCGCTTCCGTGGCCTCGGTAGGTCGTGTCAGGCTGCCCACTGGATCCTCGTTGGGTAGGCACGGCGCTACTGCGGTGCGGGATTCAATGTCCAGCATGGTCGGCTCACCCCCAAGCGTTTCGGATTCCGTCAACCACGGTAACAACCCGGCCACCGCTTACACGGCACCTACGCATCAGCCGCAGCTTCCCGTCCGTTGTCGGTAGCCGGGGCTGCGGCCATCCAGCGCATCGGCGCCTAGACATCGGGTCTGGGCGCTCGCGGACCGTTCGCCACGCGGGGCCCGCTCAAATGCCGCGCGAGCTCGGGATCCAGGCAAATCTTTGCTGCCACCCGCCACTCCCGGAGTGCCTGCTCGACAGGTGCGAGATCGTCGGTCGCTGCCGCCTCCGCCATCAGCCGGGAACATCGCCTTAGCGAACAGCCTCCTGTCGCACTCGGACATGACATCCACCCAAGCCAGTTCCCGTTCGCTATCGCTGTCCGCGTCGCCAAAGCCGCCGTCGACGGGGGCGGGTCTTCGGAGCCGCTCACGGCGCGATTATGGTCCTGGCCGACTGTCGGAACTGAGAGCGCTGAAGGGCGCAAGTCGTCGGTGCTCTCGACAGCGTCCACAGCGACGCCAACGGTGTAGGGCTCGTTGAGATCGTCGGGAGGCACTCCATCGGGTTCATTCATGGTCTCGACGGTCATCGCTACTCCTTCCGGTGTGTTCTCTCTCGCCCTTCGTCAGCCATGCACCGCCGAACGAGACATCAAGTTATCATAGCATTTAATGAAATGAGTCAACACATGGTGCAATAGCATTATACAGGCAGTGTCGCTTCGGCCGCGCCGAGGGTGGTCAGCGGCGTAGCGTGTGCGGATGCCCGGTAGTGATCCGAAGGCGTTGGTGCAGAGGCTGTGGGACTTCTGCGATGTGCTGCGTGACGACGGCCTGTCCTACGGCGACTATCTGGAGCAGCTCACCTACCTGTTGTTCTTGAAGATGGCCGATGAGCAGCACGAGCTATTGGGCGGTGATCGGGTGGTGCCCATCGAGTTCGACTGGCAGTCGCTACTGAGCCGATCAGGGACCGAGCTCGAAGCCCACTACAGCGCGGCTCTGTCGGAGCTGGGAGCGGGCGAGGACATGTTGGGCGTGGTCTTTCACAAGGCCCGTAACAGAATCCAGACGCCGGCCAAGCTGGAGCAGCTCATCAAGGACTTCATAGACAAGCACGAGTGGCTCAGCTACGACGCTGACCTCAAGGGCGCTGCCTACGAGGGCCTGATCGAGAAGACCGCCCAGGAGGGCGCCCGCGGAGCGGGCCAGTACTTCACGCCGAGAGCACTGATATCGGCCATCGTCGATGTCATGCTCCCTGAGCCCGGCGAACGCGTCTGCGACCCGGCCTGCGGCACCGGGGGATTCTTCTTGGGCGCCTACCGGTCCATCATCGAGCGCTTCGCTCCCCTGGAGCCCGAACAGGTGGACCACCTGCGCTCCGGGGCGTTCACAGGATGGGAGATCGCGGACTTGCCGGCCCGGCTGTGCGCCATGAACCTGCTGCTGCACGGCATCGAGAGCCCCGAGTCCGACTCGCCGGTACATGTGGACGACGCCCTTCGGTCGGATCCCGGCGAGCGCTTCGACATGGTCCTGACAAACCCGCCGTTCGGCCGGTCGTCGTCGGACAGCTACGAGCGCGAGGACTTCTGGGCCACCACCCGAAACAAGCAACTCAACTTCGTGCAGCACGTCGTCGGCCTGCTCAAGGTGGGTGGAACGGCGGCGGTGGTGGTGCCCGACAACGTGCTCTTCGAAGCCGGGGCGGGCGAGACCATCCGCCGCCGGCTGTTACACGACTGCGAAGTCCACACTCTGCTGCGCCTGCCCACGGGAATCTTCTACGCCCAGGGCGTGAAGGCCAACGTGCTGTTCTTCCGCCGCCGAGAGGGCGCGGAGCAAGCCTGGACCCGAGAACTGTGGGTCTACGATCTTCGCACCAACAAGCACTTCACCCTCAAACAGAACCCGCTCACCCGAGCCGACCTCGACGACTTCGTGGCCTGCTACAACCCCGAGGAGCGCCACCAGCGCCAAGAGTCCGAGCGCTTCAAGCGCTACACCTACGACGAACTCCTGGCCCGCGACAAGGTCAGCCTCGACCTCTTCTGGCTCCGCGACGACAGCCTGGAAGACATCGACAACCTCCCACCCCCAGCCGTCCTAGCCGCCGAGATAGCCGAAGACCTCCAATCTGCCCTAGCCGAAATCCAGGCCCTCACGGAGTCGCTGACCGCAACCGCCGAGCGCGAGGCTGCGGGCTGAAGCCTGTCGTACCCGGTCCATATTTTTGGGCCGGTGAGTACCCTGTGGATAACTGGGAGGGGGAAAGGAGGTGGTCGTGGCCGACCGGACCGGTATCGAGTGGACCGAGACAACTTGGAATCCCAGCACTGGCTGCGACCGCACGTCGCACGGCTGCGATAACTGCTACGCGCTCACCCTCGCCAAGCGCCTCAAGGCCATGGGCAACCCCAGGTACCAGAACGACGGCGACCCCAAGCACAGCGGCCCCGGCTTCGGCCTGACCCTGCACGAGGATCTGCTGGAACTCCCCCACCGGTGGCGAGCACCCCGCGTCGTATTCGTGAACTCCATGAGCGACCTCTTCCACGTTGACGTGCCACTTGACTTCATCCAGCGCGTCTTCAAGGTCATGGCCGAGACGCCACGTCACACGTACCAGATCCTCACCAAGCGCTCGAAGCGGTTGGCCTCGTTGGCCGACCAACTGGACTGGCCTCCCAATGTCTGGATGGGCGTCAGCGTCGAGTCGAAGCGCTACGCCTTCCGCATCAACCACCTGCGCGCGGCCCCGGCGGCAGTCCGCTTCGTCAGCGCCGAGCCCCTCCTTGGCCCCCTCCCCAACCTAGACCTCTCCTGCATCCATTGGCTGATCGCAGGGGGCGAGAGCGGCCACAACGCCCGCTCAATGGACGAGGCGTGGGTAATCGACCTGCGCGATCAATGCGAAGCCGCAAACGTGGCCTTCTTCTTCAAGCAGTGGGGCGGTCGAACCCCAAAGGCTGGCGGCCGAGAACTCAACGGCATGTACCACGATGAGATGCCCGTCGACGTACACGGATAACGGCCCGTGAGGGACTACGCGGTCAGCGCACTGAACGTCCTGCCGTGGCGGCATTTCGGCTGAGGGCGTCGCAACCTTGGAGAGCAGCCCACGGGCATGGGGGTTCTGGACCGAGGTGAAGCTCGACGCCCTCGAGCGCTACCTCAAGAAGTTCACGACAGCTTCGGCGAGGGCTCCCACTGTCCTGTATCTGGATCTGTTCGCCGGCAGCGTGGACAACGTCCGGCGCGACGATCCATCGCAGCACTTCACGGGCTCGACGGTGAGGGCGCTCGAAGCTGACCCTCCGTTTACGCATCTGCGCTTCTTTGAGATGGGCAGCCGGGCACAGCAACTGCGAAGGAACCTCTCCTCCAGGTTTCCCGGTGATCGGCGGTATGAGGTGGTCGAGGACGACTGCAACACGGCGATTACGCAGGTACTCGATGACCTGCGGGCCGGAGGTTTGGACTGGTCACCAACATTCTGCTTCGTGGATCCAGATGGCCTAGATGTCACGTGGTCTACTCTCGCCCAGATCGCCTCATTCAAGAATGCGAGGGCCAAGACCAAGGCCGAGCTGCTAGTCCTCCTCTCGCATACAACTATTCCGAGACTGGCCGGATGGGATTCTGCGCAAGGCCTGGATGAGGCGCTGGCCTCGTCGGTGACTGATTTCTTCGGAACTCCAGCTTGGCGCCGGATTCACGAGCGGCGCACCAGCGGCCTAAGCGCAGCGGAAGCGCGCCATCTCTACACGACACTGTTCCGCTACCGACTCGAGGAGACGCTCGGCTACGAGACGACGCTCACTATCGAGATGGGCAACGAGCGCGGCGCCCCGGTGTACGTGCTTGTGTTCGCAACCGATCATCCGGCAGGCACTCGCATCATGTCGTCAGTCCTGACGGAAGCTCGGGAGCAGTCCGCCGAATATCGATCTGAGGTAGCTCAGAGACGGAGTCGAGATGAACGAGAAAGGGCAGGAACGCCCAATCTGTTCGATGCCATGGGCCAGAGCCCAGCGGAGCCTCCTCTGTACTTCGAAACCACCCAGGTCGACGGGTCTCCTACGCTTCCGAGCTGGCTCCTACACGACCTCGCTGACGGATAGGACCCGGATTGCACAGGCGAGCCGGGTCTTAGGCGTTCGCTCAAGCCACCCGAGTGTAGGACGTCTCTGAGACCCCGGAAGGTGGCTATAAGTTGAAAATCGCGAATTATCTGCGATATTGGGTTCATGAACACACAGGATACTGGGTCACAGCCCTCGGTTCTCCTCGCGTTCCGGGCTGAGAACGCCCGCTCGTTCAAGGAAGAGATCGAGCTGTCAATGCTCGCCACCGCCGTGGCCGAGAAGCAGTACGTCTACGACGTTCCGTGGCGCGAGGGGGGATCGCCCGTGAGCGTGCTGCCCACGGCCGGTGTCTTCGGAGCCAACGCCTCGGGCAAGAGCAATCTGCTCAAGGTCATGGCCGACATGAGGCGGCACGTCCTCGGCTCCTTTCGGTCCGGTATCCCCGGCGGTGGTATCAGCCGCGAGCCCTTCCGGCTCGACGAGCGATCAACCGACCAGCCGTCGCGCTACGAGATCGACATCGTGCTGAACGGCGTGCGGCACGAATACGGAATGGAGTTGGACGACAACCGGGTAGCTCAAGAGTGGGCCTACCAGTACCCCAAGGGCAGGGCCAGGCTGTTGTTCGACCGCCAGGGGGACGACATTCAGCTAGGCACCACCGAGCGCTCCCGCAGCAGGGCAGTGCTGGACCTGCTGCGCCCGAACGCTCTCCTCCTGTCGACCGCGGCTGCGGCTGGGCATCCTGTCCTGGTGCCGTTGCATCGCTGGTTCCGACGCAACCTCAGGTTCGCCGAAGCTGAGTCACGCTCGGCCCGCCAAGTACTGACGGCCAGGATGCTTGACGACGAGACTCAGCGAGAGGCCGTCCTTCAAATGCTCCGGGCTGCCGACCTCGGCATCACCGGCGTTCGCACGTACGCGCTGGACCCCGCCATTCAGGAGCGGCTCCGTCGTGCGCTCCCAATTCTGATGGGGACCGACGAGGAAGCCACAGAAGACGGTCATCTGATTCTCAGAGGTCTAGATGAGTTGACCGGCGTCAACCTCCTCCACCGCGGCGCTGGCACCGAGATCGAACTCGACGCCGACGAGGAATCCCTCGGAACGCTGGTCTGGTTCGGTCTCGTGGGGCCGGTGATTGACGCTCTCGGGCGAGGCACGGTGCTGTTGGCCGATGAAATAGACGCAAGCCTGCATCCCGACCTTGTAGCGCACTTAGTTCGGATGTTCCAGACTCCAGAGACGAACCCGAAGCGCGCACAACTCGTGTTCAACTCACATGACACGACGCTGCTGGGCGGCGCCGTCGATGACCGGCTGCTGGGACGAGACCAGATCTGGTTCACCCAGAAGCTCAACGACGGCCGCACCCAGCTCTACCCCCTGACCCGCTTCGACCCCCGCAAGCAGGAGGCCGTAGGCAAGCGCTATCTCGGTGGTTGGTACGGCGCGAAGCCCATCCTGGTACCCGGCGAGTTTGACTCCATCGCCGACTTGGTTAAGTCGGAGAACAGTTGAGCCGGCGGCCGGCGCGACGGCCGCGACCGCTCGGGCGGACGGCCCCTGACAGCGCGCCCCGACAGATTGCCGTTTTCGCCGAAGGAAGCAAGACGGAGCCGGGTTACCTCGCATACTGGCACGGAGCTCACCGCGACCGCGTGCAGGTGGTTATCAAGGGGGGACTCGGCGCTCCAATGACGGTCGTCGATCGTGCAGCCCACCAGAAGCGTCAAGAAGCCAAGGAGGCTAGGCGCGGGCGCGGACGCGCCAGCGACGAGTACTGGTGCGTGTTCGACGTCGACCAACACCCAAACGTGGGGCCGGCCATCGAGAAGGCTCTAGCCAACGGCATCAGCGTGGCCATGTCCAACCCCTGCATCGAACTATGGTTCATTCTCCATTTTCAGGACCAGACCGCGCACATCGAGAGAAGCGATGCGCAGGCGGTCTCCAAGGAACTGCTGAAGTGCGACAAGATCCTCGACAATGCCGCACTTGAATCCCTAGAGGAGCGGTTCGCGGAAGCCAGGATTCGCGCTGTAGCCCTCGACACCAAGCATCTGGGCGACGACCGGGCCGCTGGATCAAATCCGAGCAGTGGAATGTGGAGGCTGATCGACCAGATCTCAGGCGAAGCCGCAGGGAGCACTGGAGTCTGAGTGCCAGAGTCAGGGGAGCAGCAGTTCATAGGGGTGCTCTTTGAGCTGCCGTCGAACTACTCGCACATCATGAACGTGGCGCTGGATGTTCCCGCTGTGGTGTCGGATGCGTTGGGGCCGCGGGGTCATGTGCCGGTCGTGGGCACTGCCGATGGGGTGGAGTTGACTGCGACCCTTGTGCCGGTCGGCGGTGGGCGCCACCGGCTGTTCCTCAACGCCGCGATCCGCGATGCCATCGGCAAGGGCGCTGGTGATCCGGTGGAGATCCGTGTCCGACTCGACCGGAGCGACCGCACTCCCGAGACCCCTCCGGACCTGGAGGAGGCTCTGGCCGAGGATGGCGCCTCGGCCGCATGGGAGGCACTCGCGCCGTCGAGGCGCAAGGAGTGCCTCGTGTGGCTGGCTGACGCCAAGCGGGACCAGACCCGTGCCGCTCGCATCGGCCGCATTGTGCAGACCGCCTTCGAGGAGGGCATACACCGTCTGGCGTGAGGCGGCAGCTAGGTGCGGTCGGGGCGGGCTTCGACTATTTGGCTGTCGTCGTCGTAGACCTGCCACTGGCCGCTTCGGGCGTGCCAGAACAGGCGGCCAGTGAGGCGTTCGAGCGCCAGGCCGTAGCAGTGGAAGTTGGTCGCCGCGCCCTGGATGTGGATCGAGTGGACATCGTCGTGGAGCATGGCCACGCCGGTGCCTTGCTCGACCACCAACTCCTTCTGCACCTGCGGCTCGTCTCCGCCGGCGCACGGGCCGTACAGGCGGTTCAACTCCTGGCCGCGCATCCCCACGATCACCGCCCAGGTCCTGTGCTCATGCGGCGGTGCCGACGTTCCGTCGCCCACGCTCTGGATGTACAGCGCCAACTCGTCGTCGTCGTTCTGTGCGATCCGGTAGCTGAATGAGCCCCCAGGAGTGTCCGGAGGCGGGAAGTCCTCGTCACTGAAGAGGTCGTCGCGCTCGGCCAGTTGCAGCAACCGCTCCTTGATGCGCTCCAGTCCGGCCCGGTCGATTCCCCCGTGCTGGCGGCCGTGGGCATCGATCTTGGCGATGTCGTCCATGGCACCGGCCACCGCTGCGGCTCGCTCGGCTTCCCGGTTCATCTCGTTGACGCCTCCTTCGGGCCAAGACCCGATGCGGCCTATTGTCGGGCACCATTATGGCAAGCAAGAGAAGCGCCGGCCTGATACTTCACCGACGGAACGTCGACGGTGTGGTCGAAGTGCTGCTGGTGCATCCCGGCGGGCCGTTCTGGGCCAACAAGGATGCCCACGCCTGGTCTATCCCCAAGGGCGAGTACGCCGAGAGCGAAGACGCCGAGACGGTGGCCCTGCGGGAGTTCGAGGAGGAGTTGGGATCGCCGCCGCCGGAAGGGTCGAGGCTCTTCCTCGGCGAGTTCGGTCCGCCCAGCCGCAAACGGATCAGCGCATGGGTGATCGAGGCGGACTTCGACGCGACGCACACGGTCAGCAACACCTTCGAACTCGAATGGCCACCCGGCTCGGGCCAGATCCGCGAGTACCCGGAGGTGGACAGGGCGGCGTGGTGGACGATCGATGAGGCTCGGACGAAGCTGCACAAGGGCCAGTTGCCGCTGCTCGACGCCTTGGCCGAAGTCCTCGAAGACGGCGGCGCCGGGACGAGTAGCACCACCCGAGCGGGCCTGGCGCAGCGGGCACGGCTGGCGATCCGGTCCGGGGAGCACGCCGGACCCACCGCTCATCTGGCCCCGGGATGCGTGCAGGCCAACCTCGTGGTGCTGCCCCGGGCGGTGGCCTCCGACTTCGTGACGTTCGCAGCCCGCAATCCGAAGTCTTGTCCCGTCGTGGAGGTGGTGGAGCAGGGTACAGAGGCCGTGCGCTCGGCGCCGGGCAGCGACCTCCGCACCGACGTGCCCCGGTACCGGCTGTTCGTCGACGGCGCCCACACCGATTCGGCCACCGACGCCACCGGGTGGTGGCGCGACGACCTCGTATCGGTACTGCTGGGCTGCAGCTTCAGCTTCGAGGCCGCCCTGCTGCGGGCGGGCCTGCCGGTGCGCCATGTCGAGCAGGGCTGCAACGTGCCCATGTACATCACGGACCGCCGGTGCGAGCCGGCCGGGGACTTCGCCGGCCCGCTGGTGGTGTCGATGCGGCCCGTGCCCGCCGGGTCGGTCGAGCAGGCTCGACAGATCACCGAGGCCTACCCTGGCGCCCACGGTGGCCCGGTCCATGTCGGCGATCCTGCCGACCTAGGCATCGAGGATCTAAGCGCCCCCGACTTCGGCGACCCCGTGGACGTCCACGACGGCGAGGTGCCGATGTTCTGGGCCTGCGGCGTCACGCCACAGCTGGCGATCGCCGACGCCCGGCCGGAACTCGCCATCACCCACGAACCCGGACACATGTTCATCACAGACCTGCCCGCCGACCCGCAGTCCGCGTAGTGGGAGCTCAGGTGTAGGCACCCGGGACCCGGCCGTCGACGATGGCGCCGTCACTCGACGAACTCTAAGCAGTTGGCCACCTCCACGGTGGTTGACTCGTTGAAGTTCGGCCCCGGACTTCGCCATCCGAGCACCGACCGTCCTGCTGTCGTACGTCTGTCGTATGGTGCGCTCTATGGCGATCGACTGCGTGACCACGGGCTACGGCCCGCCCGCCCACGAGGCGCTCGCGGAGGCCGTGAGGCGGGCCAAGGGCGGTGACCCGCTCGCCCCGGTCACCGTCGTGGTGCCCAACCACTATGTGGGCCTGGCGGCCCGCCGGGCGCTGGGCCGTCGCACACACAACGGCGCCGGTGGGATTGCAGCGGTCGCCTTCCACACCGCCTACGACCTCGCCGAGCGCCTCGGAGGGGCAGAGATGGCCGCCGGCGGCCGACGGGGTGTGACCATGACGGTCATCGCGGCCGCGGTCCGCACGGTGTTGCGCCGCGACCCGGGCCATTTCCGCGGCGTGGAGAACCACCCCGCCACCGAGCGGGCCCTGACCCGAGCGCACCGCGAGCTGTCGGAACTTCACGACAGCCAACTCAAGACCCTCGGGCTCCAGTCACCCCGGGCCCGGGACGTGGTGAGGATCCACCAACAGGTCGCGGCCGACCTCGAAGCAGGCTTCAGCAACGAGCAGCAGCTCTCGCGGGCTGCGGTCGCGGCGGTGCGGGCCGATCCCTCCGCCGCCACACGCCAGCTCGGGTCGATGATCGTCTTCCTCCCGCAGAGGATCACCGACAGCCAGGCAGGTCTGCTTCGAGCGGTCGGCGAGGCGACGGACACGACGATCGTCGCGGGCGCGACAGGCGCCGAGGACGCCGACGCGGCGGTGGTCGCCTCGGTTGGCAGGCTCGGCGCCGAGCTCGACGCCCCGGCACGGCGGGGCGGGCGTGCCGGGGCGTCGGCCACGGTGGAGGCCCTCAGCGTCTCGGACGCCGACGACGAAGTGCGCCACGCCGTGCGGGCTGTGGTCGACGCGGCCCGAGCCGGCACCCCCCTGGGGCGATGCGCCATCGTCTACGGCGTCGAGAGCCCCTACGTGCGCCTGATCAGCGACGCTCTCGACGCGGCCGGCATCCCGCGCTGCGGCGCCACCTCCCGAACGGTGGAGACGTCGCTCCTGGGGCGCTCGCTGCTGGACATGCTGGCCTTGAGAGACCGCGGGTTCTCCCGGCGCGTGGTGATGGCTTGGCTGGCCGGCGCCCCAGTGAGCGTCAGGCGGCCCGACCCGGACGCGTCGAACCGCGCCGCGGATCCCGAAGGTGAGGCCGGCGCCCTCAGGCCCGGCGACGACCCGGACGCCGGCGGACCTGACGGCGAGGTCGGTGGCGACGGGCCGGCGGCTCGCCACCGATGGCAGGGAGTGCCGAGCGCCGCATGGGAGCGGGAGGCCCGAGCTGCCCGGGTGGAGTCCGGGATCGACAGCTGGCGGCGCAGGCTCACCCGGTACGCCGAGGACTGCACCGCCGAGGCTGATCATCACGCCGCCGACGAGGAGCAGGCCTGGCGCGGCGACAGGCACCGGCGCAGCGCCGAGCGCTCGATAGATCTGCTGAGCTTCGTCGAGGAGCTCCACGCCGACCTGGATCCCCGCCCGGCGCCCCGCACCTGGGCCGACCTGGCCGGCTGGTGCCAGAAGCTGATCCAGAAGTACCTCGGCGGGCGGCTGCGCCGGAACTGGCCGGAAGAGGAGCGGCAGATGGCCGAGCGGGTGGACCGCGCCGTCAGCCGTCTCGGAGATCTCGAGGGCACCGACGACGAACCCTCGGTGGCCGCCTTCGGGCGGGCGCTGCGGCTCGAGTTGGAGGGCGCCGCGCACCGGCACGGGCACCTCGGCGCAGGCGTGCTGGTCGGCCCGGTCGGCCTGGCACTCGGGGTGGAGCTCGACCTGGCCGTCGTGTGCGGCCTGGCCGAGGGAACCTTCCCCGCCCGCCGCAACGACGACGCCCTGCTGCCGGACCGGGAGCGGCTGGTGGCCGGCGGCGACCTGCCCGCCAGAGCCGACCGTCCCGGAGACGACCATCGGGAGCTGCTGGCGGTGGTGGCCGCCGCGGAGCGGTCGCTGCTGCTGCACCCCCGCGGCGACCTCCGCCGGGCCGCGGACCGGTCGCCGAGCCGGTGGCTGACCGAGGAGGCGGGCGAATCCCAGGAGGTGCCGTCGTTCGTGGCCGGGCTGCGTCGCACCGGGTTCCCGGCCCACGCGCAGGAGTACGACACCCGGTGCGTGCTCGACTGGCACGACGCCCGCACCGCCGGCGAGGGCGGATGGAGCGAGCTCGTGCAGCTTCCAGGTGTGCGACAGCGCCCGGAGCTGCGCCGAGGCATCGAGCTGCGCCGAGCCCGCAAATCGGCAAGGCTCACCCGCTTCGACGGCAACCTCCCGGCCGGCGACCTCCGGGGAACCGCTCTGGCTCACCCGGCCGGCGGCAGCGAGACGACCTCCGCCTCCCGGCTGGAGATGTGGGCCGGGTGCCCTCACGCCTACTTCATGCGCCACGTCCTGAGGGTCGAAGCCGTCGACGACGCCGACGACGAGCATCGCATCAGCCCGCTGGAGCGCGGCAGCCTCGTGCACCGGATCCTCGAGCGCTGGCTGGCCGAGGCCATCGCCGAAGGCGCCGTGCCCGCGCCCGAGGCACGCTGGCCCGAATCGTGGCGGACCCACCTGCTCGCCGTCGGGGAGCGGGAGTGCGACCGGCTCGCAGCGCGGGGCCTGGTCGGGCGCAGGCTCTACTGGGAGCACGACCGCCGCCAGATCCTCGCCGACCTTGTCCGTTTCCTCGACTTCGACGACGAGCGGCGCGCCCGCTACGGCTCGCAGCCAGCGGCGGTGGAGCTCGGCTTCGGGATGCCCCACGGCGCGAGCGGCCCCGTCAGCGTCGAGATCGGCAACGGGCGGTCCCTGAGCGTTCGGGGGTCGATCGACCGGGTCGACGCAACCCCGCACGGCGGCCTGCTGGTGGTCGATTACAAGACGGGCTCCGCCGACGCCTACCAGAAGCTCGGCCCCGAAGACCCGACACTGGGAGGACACCGTCTCCAACTCGTCCTGTACGACCTCGCGGCCCGCAGCCTGCTCGGCATCGCAAGCACCGCCGACGGGCACGGCGTCTACTGGTTCGTGTCGACCAAGGGTCAGTTCAGCGATGTCGGCTACGCCACCAACGCCGCTCGCCGGCAGGTTCTAGAGGCGGTGAACACCATCGTCGACGGGGTCGGTGACGGCCTGTTCCCGCTGCACCCCGACGAGCCGGTATGGAGGCCGTGGGTCCCGTGCGGCTACTGCGACCCCGACGGCATGGGCACTCGCGACCAATGGCGCGACTTCCAGCGCAAGCGTGACGATCCGGCCCTGGCCCGCTACCTCGACCTGGTGGATCCCGACCGAGAACCCTCCGAGGTCGCCCGGAGCTCCGAGGGAGCGCCGCGATGACGGCCGCGACACCGCCCCTCGCCGACCAGGCGGCGCGCCACCGGATCGCCACCGACCTCGGCAGCACGCTGTTCGTGGAGGCGGGCGCGGGCTCGGGAAAGACGCGGGCGCTGGTCGAGCGGGTTGTCGCGCTGATCGGATCCGGAGTGGCCATGGAGAACATCGCCGCCATCACCTTCACCGAGAAGGCCGGAGCCGAGCTGCGGGACCGGATCCGCGACCGGCTGCACAGCCCCGACACGCGAGGCGCTCTCGGGGAGGCCGCGGCGGAGGCCGCGCTCCGGCAGCTCGACGGCGCCGCAGTGGGAACGCTGCACTCCTTCGCGCAGAGGCTGCTGAGCGAGCATCCCGTGGAGGCGGGGCTGCCGCCCAGCGTCGAGGTGCTCGACGACATCGGCTCCCAAATCGAGTTCGACCTCCGCTGGCGCGACTTCCTCGACGTGCTCCTCGACGAGCCCGCCATGGGTCCGACACTGCTGGGGCTCGAAGTGCAGAGGGTGCGGCTCAACCAGATCCGGGCACTGGCGGTGCAGCTGAACGAGAACTGGGACCGCCTCGAGAGCTGGGACTTCCAGCACGAGCCCGACCTTCCGCCCGTCGACGTCGCCGAAGCCCTCGAGGCGCTCGACCTGCTGGCCGGGATCCGCGCCTTCTGCACGGACCCCGGCGACAAGCTCCTGGTCCGCATCGACACGATCTCCAAGCTCCGCAGCCGGCTGCTGGCCGTGACCGGAGAGGTGGCCCCCACCGACGGGGCCGAGGCCGACCGCACCGACCGGATCGAGGCGCTGCTGGCCCTGGAGCGGGAATGCAAGGGCACCAACCTCGGCAAGGCCGGCAGCTGGGACGGCCAGGTGCAGAACGCCCGCGACGGCATCAGGCGCCTGAAGGCGGTCTGCGAACGCGCGCTCCGGTCGGCTGCGGAGGCTGCGTTGAAGCGCCTCGTGGCCCGGCTGGCCACCTTCACGCTGAGCGCCGCCGAGGAGCGGCGGGCCCAGGGACGCCTCGAGTTCCACGATCTGCTGGTTCGGGCCCGCCAAGTGCTGCGCCACGACACCCACGGACCGGCGGTGCGGGCGGCCTTGCGCGACCACTACCGGTGCCTGCTCATCGACGAGTTCCAGGACACCGACCCGATACAGGTCGAGCTGGCCGCGCTGCTGGGCTGTGACGACCCCGCCCCGGCCACCGCCCGCTGGGCCGAGATGGTCCCCGATCCGGGCCGCCTGTTCTTCGTCGGCGACCCCAAACAGTCGATCTACCGCTTCCGCCGGGCCGACATCGCCACCTTCCTGGAGGCCCGCGACTGGACGAGCGGCCAGGACCGCGGCCGGATCGAGGGTCTGGCCACCAACTTCCGCTCCACCCGGCCGATCATCGATTGGGTCAACGCCGTGTTCGGAGAGCTGATCCAGCCGGCGGAGGGCAGCCAGCCCGAGTACGCGCCGCTGGGCGCAGTCCGCGAGCCGGTCCCGCGGGGGCCTGCGGTGACGGTCCTCGGTGCGCAACCGATCGACATCGAGGGCCGGGCCTTCGCCGGCGAACTGCGCCGACGGGAGGCCGAGTCGGTCGCGCAGGCTGTGGCCGCGGTCCTTCGGGACCGATGGGACGTCGATGGGGGGTCACCAGCCGAGCCTGCACCCCGACCCGTCCGGCTGGGGGACATGGCCATCCTCATCCCGTCGCGGCTCAGCCTGGGCGAGCTCGAGGACGCCCTCGACACGGCCGGGATCCCCTACCGGGCCGAGTCCTCCTCGCTGGTGTACAGCACCCGCGAGGTGCGAGACGTGCTGTCGGCCCTTCAGGCCGTGGCCGACCCCACCGACGAGCTGGCCCTGGTGGTCGCCCTGCGCTCCCCGCTCTACGGCTGCGGCGACGACGACCTGGCTCACTGGCGCCTGGCTTGCAGGGGCAGGTTCTCGCTGCTTGGCAGGCTGCCCGAGGACGCGCCCGCAGACCATCCGGTGGCCGAGGGGATCGCCCACCTCGCCGAGCTCCACCGGGCCAAGCGCTGGACCAGCCCGCCCGCCCTGATCGACCGGCTGGTCCGCGAGCGCGGCGCCTTCGAGACCGCAGTGGCCGGCGGGCGGCCACGCGACGTGTGGAGGCGGCTCAGGTTCGTGATCGACCAGGCCCGAGCCTGGGCCGACGCCGGCGGCACCAACCTGCGCGACTACATGGCATGGGCCCGGCTGCAGGGCGCCGACAACGCCCGAGTGACCGAGACGATCCTGCCCGAGACCGACGACGACAGCGTGCGCATCCTCACCGTGCACGCCGCCAAGGGCCTCGAGTTCCCCGTCGTGGTCCTGTCAGGCATGACCGCCAGGCTCAGCGCACCCGCCCGCGGGCCTTCGGTGGCCTTCGACGCATCGGGCGAGCCGGTGGTGAGGATGCGGGGAGGGATCGAGTCTGAGAACTACGAGGCGTGGAAGCCGATCGACGAGCAGATGGACGCCCATGAGCGCCTCCGGCTGCTGTACGTCGCCTGCACCCGGGCCCGCGACCACTTGGTGCTGAGCCTGCACCGCAGGGATCCCGGCGAGACCGGCAAGAAGGAGAGCTCCGCCGCCTGGGCTCTGGCCGATGCAGGAGCGGTCGGGGCCGGGGCCGTGGACGGCTCGACCTTCCTCGGCCCGGCCGACGAGGGGCCCCCTGCGGCCCCCGGTGCCGGCTCGCCGTCCGTTCCGCCGCGGGTGTCGCTGCCCGCCCGCGACGAGTGGGAACGCGAGCGCGAACGCATCCTGGAGGCAGCTTCGGTCCCGCTGGCCGTGGCCGCCACGAGCCTCGCGAGCGCGGGCGGCACGGGAGGCGACATCGCCGCAGACGACGGGCGCTCCCACGCCGACCACGCTAGGGCCGACCACGGAGCCGACCCCGGGGCCGACCGCGGGGGCGACCACGCTAGGGCCGACCACGGAGCCGACGACGCTGGGGGCGACCCTGGGCTGGAGAAGGACCGCGACGACACGGAAGCACCCCCCTGGAGCAAGGGTCGGTACGGCACCGCGGTGGGCCGGGCCGTTCACGGCGTGCTGCAGGACGTTGACCTGGCCTCCGGTCGGGGCTTGGAGGCGCTGGCCGTCCGCCAGGCCGCGGCAGAGGGCGTGAGCGGACGGAGCCGAGCAGTGACGCGACTGGCTCGGGCCGCGCTCGGCACCGCCGTGGCCCGCGAGGCTGCCGCCTCCGAGCACTGGCGGGAGCTGTTCGTGGCCGCCCCCTTCGGAGACCGGCTCCTGGAGGGCTACATCGACCTGGCCTACCGCGGCCCTGAGGGGCTGGTGATCGTCGACTGGAAGACCGACACCGTCGCAGGCGACGACGGCATCGAGGCCAAGCTGGCCCGCTACCGGCTCCAGGGCGCGGCCTACGCGGCCGCGCTGGAGGCAGTCACCGGCGAGCCGGTGGCCCGCATGGTGTTCGTGTTCCTCGACCGGGCCGGAGCGATCGAGGCCGAACTCCCCGACCTGCGGGCTGCGGTGGACGAAGCGACCGCGGCGGCTGCCGGTCTCAGCGGCTGAGCCGCTCGCTCAGTTCGACCACCAGACGCTGCACGGCCGCGGCCACACCCTCGCGCTCGGCCTCGTCGAGGGCGCCGATGTCCGTGTCGAAGGCGTCGAGCACCACATCCAGGGTCTCCCGGGCCATGCTCAGCCCCTTGGGTGTCAGCTCCAAGAGGCTGCGGCGCCCGTCGTCGAGGTCGGCCACCCGGCGCACCAACCCCCTGTCGACCAGTCGCTGGGTCGTCTTGGTCGTCCCGCCCGAGGTCTGCACTATCCGCTGGGCCAGTTCGCCCGCGGTCATGCGGTGCGGCGGGCCGGTCAGCCACAGCGCGCTGAGGGCGAAGTAGCCGGAGGTGTCGAGCTGGCGGGCGTCCAGGTTCTCGGCCAGCCACGCCTCCATCTGGCGCCCTGCCAGCAGCGTCAACACCAGCACATCGAAGGTGTGGCGGTGCCGCTGTGGCACGAAGGGGTGGACCACCCCGAGCATCTCGTAGTCGATCGGGGACTGGCGCCCCTCTTCTGCCTCTCTCCAGTCCTCCCCCATCACTGCCACCGCCCGGCTAGTCCCGCTCGGCCTCTAGCGGGTCGGGGTCGCCGGGGCGCATCCGCCCAGTGAACAGCACGGCCACCCGCTCGCCGGGTGACACGCCCGCAGACCCGGAGTCCCCGCGAGCCGTGGTAAGCGAGAGCAGACCGCCGAGGCCTGACGCCCCTGTCGGGCATACGTCGATGTCCGTGTACCGATGGACCAACCGGTGAGCGCGTCGGAGGTCGTCCTCCGAGGAGACCAGGGGCCATCCGCCGGAGGCCAGCATTCCCTCGACTATGTCGACCCAGTCGTAGGTGACGTCGTCGAGGATCCCAGACGCGTACGACACCGGCTCCTTCTCCCACGCCCGCATGTAGCGCTCCGGATCGTAGCGCAGGCGGCTCACCAGCTCCCGCAGCCGGTCGCCCTCGATCGGACCGATCGATTCGGCGATCACGGCCCGTCTCCCGTTGTCCATGGCGCCCGCAGGCACGGCTTGAGCGCGGACGATCCGGTCGAGGAAGTACGAGCTGTCCCGGGTGTTCGGCGCGCGTTCCGGCGTGAGCGACTCGAGTGCCAGCGTGTCCCAGGCCCGCACCAGGGGATGGTTGCCCTCGGGCTGAACAGCATGGACCACGGGCAGGCGGGCCAGTTCGCCCCGGTCCACCGCCGCGGCCAGGCCGGTCACCACCGCGGTGGCCAGCGCACCACCGCCGACCTGCACGAACAGCCGGTCGAGGCGGGCCGGCGAGCCGCCGTCGTGATCGACCAGGGCGTCGACCATCTCCCAGGCCAGGGTCCGGCCGCCGTCGATGGTGTCCGGGGTCTCGGTCCCCTGGCACGAGAACGGCACCGCGCCGGCCTCGATGGCGGCCAGCATGGCGTGGTGGGCGGGGTCGCCGGGCACGCCCGGCCGGCGCTCGCATCGCACCACCCGGCCGCCCAGCTCGGTTATGCGGTCCACCACCGCTTCGTTGGCCCAGGTCGGCACGAACACGTCTATTGGCCGGCCGACGGCCCGGGCCACCACCGCGGCGGCCAGCGCGGCGTTGCCGCAGCTGGCTATGGCGTAGGGCGCGGCGTCGCGGCCCTCGCCGCCGGAATCTCCCAGCCGGTGCGCCAGGGCCACGCCGAACAGGTGCCGGGCCTTGTGCGACCCCGACACGTTGCCGGTCTCGTCCTTGACCCACAGCTCGGCGTCTCCGATGCCGGCTGCCTGAGCCAGTTCGAGGGCCGGAGCGAACGGGGTGGGCTCGAAGCCGTGTCCCTCGACACCGGCAACGGCCGCGTCGAGCTCGCCGATCGCGGTCGCCGCCGCGTCAGGGGTCGCCGCACCCTCGGGCCCGAGCCGGCTCGCTTCGAGCCGTTCGGCGTAGCTCTCGAAGGTCGATGTCACGACGGCTGCCAGTACCGCTCAGAGGCCGAGCGGATAGACCGCGATCTCGCTGGGATCCTGCGCGCTAGCGAGCGAGGCCGTGGCCCGAGCGGCCCTCAGGTCGCAGCGAACAAGAGCGGGCAACGCAACGTCGCATCGCGAGGCGTCTTCCTTCAATCCGCGCATGTCGTCAGTCGTCGTCGCGGGCGCCGGTCCGGCCGTTGAACTCGACGATCATCTCGTCCCATTCGTCGACGAAGTGGCGCATCCCGTCCCAGAACCGCTGGTGGCGCCGGGCCACGAAGTCCTCGAAGGCGGTGCCCTGCTGCTCCACCCAGGTGAAGTAGCCGAGGTTGAAGATCCGGCGCCGCTCGGCCTCCGAGCAGGCCAGGTGGCGCACCTCGCCGCCCGCGCCGTCGATGAGCCCCCGTCCGAAGGCCGAAGCGGCGGCCACGTCGTCGTAGCCGCCCCGGTGGTGGCGCCCGATGTAGGCCTCCCGCTCGGCGTCGTACAGCTCGGAGCCGTCGGTGGCCACGCTGACGATCACGTCGTCGCGGCCCATGTCGTGGGCCCGGGCCACCGCGATGGCGGCCAGCGCGTTGCACGACGACGAGTAGCCCATGTGGGTGAGCAGCCCCACCATGCCGGCGTCGAGCCCGGCCCGGTCCACCAGATGATCCCGTCCGGCCGGGGTGTTGAACAGCACGTCGAGCGAATCGGTGCACACGTCGCTGACCGCCACGATGTCGTCGGTGTTCATCACGTTGTGGATCAGCGGCACGTGCTTGTCGCCGATGCCCTGGATGTTGTGCTCGCCGTATCCGTTCTCGAGCAGGGTCGGGCACTCCAGGGCCTCGGCGGCCACGATCCGGCACCCGTGGCGGTCCTTGAGGTAGTCGCCCGCGCCCAGAGTGCCGGCCGATCCGGACGCCGATACGTAGGCGGCCAGCCGGGAGCCCGGCCGGTCGGCGGCGACATGCTCGAAGAGCCTCTCCAAGGCCGCGCCCGTCACGCTGTAGTGGCCCAGGTGGTTGGAGAACTCCGAGAACTGGTTGACGATCACGTTCGCCGGGTCGAGAGCCATCTCGTTGCAGGTGTCGTAGATCTCCTTGACGTTCGACTCGGTGCCGGGCGTGCGCACGATGTCGTTGGCCGGATCGAGCGTCCACTGCTCCAGCCAGTCGAAACGGGCCTTGCTCATGCCGGCGGGCAGCACGGCCACGCCCCGGCAGTCCATGATCCGGCTGATGGCCACACCGCCGCGGGCGTAGTTGCCGGTGGACGGCCACACCGCCCTGTGCCGGGTCGGGTCGAACTGGCCGGTGACCAGCCGCGGGGCCAGGCACGCGTAGGCGGCCAGCACCTTGTGGGCCCGGATCATCGGGAAGCGGTTGCCCAGGGCCAGCACTATGCGGGCGTCCACGCCGGTCATCTCCGGGGGCAGCTCCACATAGTCGGGCACCGCGTGCGGTCCGCTGCCGTCGAGGCGCCCGAACCAGTGGACCCGGAACAGGTTGGCCGCGTCGGGCTCGTTGCGGTCCACGCCGGCCAGGGCGGCCAGCCGGGCCGCGGGGATGGTGGACGGGTCGCGCAGTTCGGAGAAGGTTGGCAACGCGATGCGCCGAGCCCGGAAGCGCTCGACGGTATTGGCGTAGGCGTCCTCGTCGACGACCGCTGCCGTCAGCCCGAGCGAGCGATGGGCTCTGGCGACTTCGGCGTCGGAGATGGTGCTGGCATCTGTCATGCCCCAAGTATCACGTCGCGAAGGCGGCGGGCCACCGCGCGACCGGGCACGCCACCTGAACCCAGCAGGCCGAAGGTGCCGCGCATAATCCACTTGTTGCGCACCATGCGATCAGATACCCTGCCTCGCGGTTGAGCCACTGAGGGGAGCGGATGGCCCGAACCACAGCAGGTAGTCCGCCTTGGGCGAAGCGGCTTGTGCGGCTCCTGCGGCTTGGGGCAGCCGTGGCCCTGCTGGCCTCGACTGCCTCGGTAACAGCCTGGGGGAGTCCCTTGGAGCACGGTCCTGCTCCCCAGGTCGCTGCGACTGATTCGCCGCCGACGTTGGCGGCACTCCTTCAGGCGGACACTCTGGTGGAGTATCGGGTGCGCTTCCGGGGCACATGGACCACCGACTCGCTGGCTCCGGGGGTATCCGTTCCCGGCGGTGCGCACTTCACCGCGCTGGTAGGCGCGGCCCACAACAGCAGCCACACGTTCTGGGCGCGGGAAGGCACGGCCACGTCCGGCATCGAGGGCGTGGCCGAACTGGGTTCCACGAGCACGTTCAGAACTGAGGTCAACGACCAGATCACGGCCGGAACAGCCCGGGAGTGGATCAGCGCGTCGGTGTGCTGCGGAGCCACGCCCACCGGCAACGACCGCTTCTCGGTGAGCGAGACGTTTCCCCTCGTCACGCTCATTTCGATGATCGCGCCGAGTCCCGACTGGTTCGTGGGCGTCAACAGCCTGTCGCTGCGGGAGAGCGGCGAGTGGGTCACCCGCAAGGAGGTGGATCTGTTCCCCTACGACGCGGGCACTGAGAACGGCACGGAGTTCTCCCTCAGCAACCTTGCGACCGACCCCCAAGGAGTCATCACCAGCATCCGCAACACCGGCAAGTTCTCCGACAACCGGATCGCGCAGTTGATCTTCGACCGCTGGGAGCCGGTGCTGTCGGTGGCCGACGCCGAAGCCGAGGAGGGCAACACGATCAGCTTCACGGTGAGCCTCGACCGGCGGCGCATCACCCCCGCGCAGGAGGTGACGGTGCAGTACGCCACGTCGGACGGCACTGCCGTCGACGGCACCGACTACACGGGCGACAGCGGGACGCTGACCTTCACCACCAGCCAAACTTCCCAGACCGTCTCCGTGACGACGACTGCCGACACGGATTTCGACGACGAGGACTTCACGCTGACACTGAGCAGCCCCACCAACGCGCTGCTGCTCGACGCGGAGGCCATAGGCACGATCAACGACACGACCAACCAGCCGCCCAAGTTCCCCGCAGCCACCGCAACCCGAGACGTCGACGAGGACACCCCGGCCAACCGGAACGTCGGCGACCCCGTGGCCGCCACCGACGGCAACGACGACCAGCTGACCTACACCCTCGGCGGCACCGACGAGGACTCCTTCACCATCGTCAGTTCCTCCGGCCAGCTGAGGACCAAGGTCGCCCTGGACTACGAGGACAAGGCATCCTACACGGTGTCGGTCACAGCCACCGACCCCGACGACGCCACCGGCTCTGTGACCGTGTTCATCGACGTCAACAACCTCGACGAGGCCGGCACGGTAACGCTCGCGCCCGAGGCGCTCATGGGAACGGCGGTCACCGCCACCCTGGACGATCCCGACGGCAACATCACTGGCGAATCATGGTCCTGGCAGCGCTCCGAGGACAAGAACTCGTGGACAACCATCTCGGGCGCCGCCTCCAACTCCTACACGCCCGAGGCCGCCGACGTGGGGCACTACCTGCGGGCCAGCGTGTCGTACACCGACGGGCACGGAGCCAACAAGTCGGCCCGGGCAGCCACATCCAGCAAAGTGCCCAACCGGCCTCCGGACTTCGGCGCCACCTCTACCGTGCGCACCGTTGCCGAGAACACCGCGACGAACACCGACTTCGACACGCCGGTCACGGCCGACGACCCCGACGGCCATGACCTGACCTACACCCTCGGCGGCACCCACGCATCCTCCTTCGACATCGACCTCACGACGGGCCAGCTGGGTACCAAGGCCGCGCTCGACTTCGAGATCCGCCGGTCCTACTCGGTGCGGGTCACCGCCACCGACGATGAGGGCGCCACCGACTCCATCACGGTCACCATCAACATCGACAACGTGGACGAGGACGGCACAGTCACGCTGTCGTCCGGCATGCCGGCGACGGACACCGCGCTGACCGCGACCCTCACCGACCCCGACCGCAGCATCTCCGGCACGGCCTGGAAGTGGCACAGCTCCCCGGACCAGAACACCTGGACCGAGATCAGCGGCGCCATGTCGAGGACCTACACGCCCCGGACCGGCGATGTGGGGCTCTACCTGCGGGCCACCGCCTCCTACACCGACGGCGAAGGTTCCGGCAAGTCGGCTGAGGCGGTGTCGGCCAACCAGGTGCGGGCCGCACCGGTGCCGAACCGGGCCCCCGAGTTTGCAACGTCCCCCGACGCGCGCAGCGTGGACGAGAACACCGGCACTGGTATCGGGTTCGATACTCCTGTCATAGCCACCGATGAAGACAGCGACACCCTGACATACACCCTGGGCGGCACCCACGCGTTCTCCTTCGGCATCGACAGCTCCACGGGTCAGCTACAGACCAAGGCCGCCCTCAACTACGAGACCCGGCAGTCGTACTCGGTGACGGTGACCGCCCGCGACCCGTCGAATGCCTCCGCCACGGTGACCGTGACCATCAACGTCGTCAACGTCGATGAGGACGGCACGGTCACTCTGGCGGGGACCACCCCGATGATGGGCACCGCGCTGACCGCGGCCCTCTCCGACCCTGACGGCGGCGTCACCAACCCGGTCTGGAGCTGGCAGCGCTCCTCCAGCGGCTCCAGTTGGTCGACCATCAGCGGGGCCGACGCCGACACCTACACCCCCCAGACCGCCGACATCGGGCAGTTCCTGCGGGCGGTGGCCTCCTACGATGACGCCGAAGGACCGGGCAAGTCCGCCGAGGCGTCGTGGCCCCACCGGGTGCTGGCCGCTGAGAACCGGGCGCCTGACTTCGGAGCGACGACAGCCGAGCTGAGCGTGGCCGAGAACTCCCCGGCCGGTACTCCGGTGGGCGCCCCGATCACCGCCACCGACAACGAGGGCGACGACCTGACGTACACCCTCAAGCGCATCAGTTCGGCCCCATTTGAGATCGATGCCAGCACCGGTCAGATCTCGGTGACCGACGATGCGAGGCTGAACTACGAATCGTCGAGACGCACCTACTCAGTAGACGTGTCGGTCTCCGACGGCAAGGATCGGATGGGCAGGCCCGACCAATCCACCGACGCCACCATCAGGGTGACGATCCGCGTGACCGACGTAGACGACGGCGAAACGACGCCACCGCGAAACATCGGCGGAGGCGGCGGTGGCCCGCCCCCAGAACCCGAGTTCGAGAGCTCCTTCACGGACATAGCCACCGCGGGCGTGCACCAGGAAGCCGTGGAGAATCTCGAACAGGCGGGGATCCTGGAGGGCACCGCGTGCAGCCGGAACCGGTTCTGTCCCGACGAGCCGGTCCTGCGCTGGACCATGGCAGTGTGGATGGTGCGCCTCCTCGACGGCGCCGACGCCGAACCCACAGGCACCCCGCGCTTCGCCGACGTCGACCCCCGACGGAGAGCGGCGCCCTACATCGAGCGCATGGCCGAGCTCGAGGTCACCTTCGGATGCCGAACTGAGCCCGAGCCGCAGTTCTGCCCCGACGAGCCGACCATCCGCGCCCAGATGGCCAGCTTCATAGTCCGAGCCCTGAAGTTGCCCGCCGCGGCAGATCCCGCCGAGTTCGCCGACGTCGCACCCGACGGCGTCCACACCGCCGACATCCAGGCCCTCTACGCCACAGGCATCACCGTCGGATGCCGCACTGAACCGGAACTGCGCTTCTGCCCCGACCAGCACACCACCCGCGCCGAGATGGCCAGCTTCGTCGACCGCGCCCGCCGAGTGCTCGACGCCCGCTAGCCGCCCATTCGACGTCTGCTCAGATGGCCCGCGCCCGGCCCTCCCAGTAGGGGTCCCGCAGCTTGCGCTTGTAGAGCTTGCCGTTGGGGTCGCGGGGCATCTCGGTGGTGTAGTCGATCGACCGGGGCAGCTTCTGGCGCCCCAGGCGATCGCGCAGCCACTCCAGGATCGCCTCGGTGGCGCCGTCGCCGGGCTCCCAGCCCTCGAGCAGCTCGACCACTGCCTTGACCTCTTCGCCCGTGTCGGGATTGGGCACTCCGAACACAGCGGCGTCGCCCACCGCGGGGTGCTGCACCAGCTCGCCCTCGATCTCGGCGGGGTAGATGTTCACGCCGCCGACGATGATCATGTCGTTGGCCCGGTCGTTGAGGAACAGGTACCCGTCGCCGTCAAGGTAGCCGACGTCTCCCACCGTGAAGAAGCCGCGTAGCCGGCTGGCCGCGGTCTTGGCCTCGTCGCCCTTGTACTCGAAGACGGCCCCCGGCATCTTCATGTACACCGTGCCCGACTCACCCGGCGGCCGGTCGTTGCCGTCATCGTCGACCACGATCACCTCGCAGCCGGGCCAGGCCTTCCCGACCGTGCCGGGCCGCTCCATCCACTCCGCGGCCGACACCGAGGTGCCGCCGCCCTCGGTGGCCGCGTAGTACTCCCAGATGGAGTCGCCCCACCACTCGATCATCCGCCGCTTGGTCTCGATCGGGCAGGGGGCGGCGGCGTGCACCATGGCGCGCAGCGAAGACACGTCGTAGCCGGAGCGCACCGCCTCCGGGAGTTGCAGCAGCCGGTTGAACATGGTCGGCACCATGTGCGAGCTCGTCACCCGGTAGCGCTCGATGCGCGCGAGCGCGCCCTCGGCGGTCCAGCGGTCCATGAGCACCACGGTGTGGCCCAGGTGCAGCGACATCGTGGTCCAGTTGTTGACCGCGGTGTGGTACAGCGGAGCCTGGGTGATCTGGACGTTGCCGTCGTGGGGCTTGGAGCCGAACAGCATCAGCAGCATTCCCGCGGTGGACGAGGCCTCGTCGGGGGGCCGGGGATCCAGTGCCCGCCGCACTCCTTTGGGCCGGCCGGTGGTGCCCGACGTGTAGAACATGAACGAGCCGGTGGCCAGATCGTCCGGGTCGGGCCGCTCGCCGCTGTGGTCGCGGATCAGCTCGTCGAACGGCCGGAACCCCTCGACCGGACCCCCGACGCAGAACCGGTTCTCCTCACCCACGACACAGCCGACGAGCGCCTTGGTGGCCTCCTCGGCGAAGCGCTCGTGAACGATGAACGCCTTGGTCTCGGCGTCGTTGACGATGTAGTTGATCTCCGCGCCGACGAAGTGCCAGTTGATGGTGGTCACGTACAGGCCGCTCTGGTAGGCGGCCAGGCACAGTGCGAGCTGCTCGAAGCAGTTGGGCAGCAGTGTCGTGACCTGATCGCCCTTGCTGAGTCCGGCGGCTCGAAGGCCTCGCGAGATCCGGTTAGCCTGCGCGGCCAGCTCGGCGTAGGTCAGCTGATTGTGGTCGGGATCGACTACAGCCAGGAAGTCAGGGTCGGCCTTGGCTATTGCCCACAGGCCCAACGCGTCGGTGTTCGCCATGGGCCGCAGTCTGCCAGCGTCGCGGATTCTTGGTACGGGTTCTGTGTCTCCAGCACACAAGAACCTCCCGAGATCTGCACGGAGGCGAGTAGGTTGGCCTGCTGTGAGCGACGAGCGACCCCTCGACGAGCAGGTCCGGCTCGACTACCGGGACGCGGTGGCGTGGATCACCATCGACCGGCCCGAATCCGGCAATGCCTTGTCCCCGCCGTGCCGCGACCGGGTGCGCGACATCCTCAACGGGCTCAACACCAGCCACAGGGCCCGCTGCGCGGTGATCACCGCGGCCGGGGACCGGTTCTTCTGCACCGGCGCCGACCTCCGCCACTCCTACGACGACCCCGACCGCTCGACCGGCGTGCCCGACAGGATCATGGGCGACGCCCGGCGCATGATGCTCGACGGCCAGCACTCGCTGTTCGACGCCCTGCTCGACTGCGACGTGCCGGTGATCGCCGCGGTCAACGGCACGGCGGCCGGGATGGGCGCGCACCTGGCGCTGGCCTGCGACCTGGTGATCGCCGGCGACCGGGCCAAGTTCGTGGAGGTGTTCGCCCGCCGGGGGTTGGTGCCCGACGCGCTGGGGCCCTGGCTGCTGCCGCGCATCATCGGGGTGCGCCGCACCATGGAGCTGTTCCTGCTGGCCGAGGACCTGCCAGCCGACACCGCCCACGAGTACGGCCTGGTGAACCGGGTGGTGCCCCACGGCGAGGTGCAGCCGGCCGCGGCGGAGTGGGCTGAGCGCCTGGCCAGCGGCCCGAGCCGGTCGTTCGCGCTGACCAAGTGGCTGGTCAACCGCAGCCTGGACGCCGACCGGGCCACCATGGCCCACGACGAGGCCGTGGCGGTCGAGCTGAACGCAGGCACCGAGGACGCCGCCGAGGGCGTGGCCTTCTTCCAGGAGCGCCGACCCCCCGAGTGGAAGGGCTACTGAACCTCAGCGGCTAGGCCCTAGCTGAATGCGACGGGCAGGCTGGCCAGGCCTCTGAGGGTGAGCCTCCGCTTCCAGGGCGGGTTGTCGTCGAGGGGCGTCCACGTCTCGAACCGGTCCAGCAGCGCTTGCAGCACCACCTGGCCCTCGAGGCGGGCCAGTGCCGCGCCCAGGCAGTAGTGGATGCCCGATCCGAACGACAGCATCGGCCCATCTCTCCGGCCCACGTCGAAGCGATCCGGATCGTCCACCGCGGCCGGGTCGCGGTTGGCCGCTCCCAGCAGCGTCAAGACGCCGTGGCCCTGACCGATGGCGTGACCGCCGATCTCGGTGTCGGCCCGAACGTAGCGACCGTCGATCTGCACGGGCGGCTCGAAGCGCAGCACCTCGTCCACCGCGGACGGCACCAGCGAGCGGTCGGCCCGCAGCCGGGCCAGCTGGTCGGGATGGCGCATCAGGGTGTGGACCATGTTGCCGATCAGGTTCATGGTGGTCTCGAAGCCGGCCGCATAGATGAGCGAAACCGTCGTGGCCACCTCCTGCTGGGTGAGACGATCCTCGCCATCGCTGGCCGCTATCAGTCCCGATAGCAGGTCGTCGGCCGGCTCAGCCCGGCGGCTGTCAATCAGGTCGTTCAGGTACTGGTTCACCTTCGCTCCGGCGGCCTCGGCCCGCTCCGCCTCCCCCGGTTGGCGGTTGGGCTCGAGAGTGGCGGCCAAGTCCGACACCAGCGGCCTCAGCCAGTCGCGGTCCGCGATCGGCACCCCGACCAGTTCGCTGATCACGTTGGCGGGCAGCGGGAAGGCGAGCGCGTCGATCAGGTCGCAGTCCTGTGCCTCGGCTATCGGGTCGAGCAGCTCCTCGGTCATGGACTTGACGACCGGTCGCAGCCGCTCCACCCGGCGGGGCGTGAACGCCCGGCTCACCAGCGACCGGATCCGGGTGTGGTCGGGAGGGTTCAGGAACAGCAGTGACCGGGGGCCGTCGCGTCGGGGCTGGCGGGACGACGCCAGCAGTGAGGGCGCCTCCTCGCCGGGCTCAGGACTGCCCAACCGCTGGTCGCGCAGGGCGGCCCGGCAGTCCTCGAAGCGGGTCAGGATCCAGAAGTCGGAGAACCCGGTCCTGTGAACCGGCGACGTCTCCCGCAGCTCCCGCAGCAACGGGTACGGATCGGCGATCACATCCGGGTCGGTGACGATCCGCAACAGCAACTCGTCGCTCATGGCTCGGCTCCCTGCCCGACCACCGGGTTCTGGGCCAGAGCCGCCGCGATCTCGGCAGCCACGGCTGCGTTGGACTCGGCCAGCTCGATGTTGGCCTGAACGGCCGCCCCGCCCGTGGCCTCGGCCAGAGCGTTCAACACCGCCGGGGTCACATCACCGCCCGACACGCCGTCGCGGCGGGCTGCAGCCTCGGCAACCTCGACTGCTTCGTCAACGTTTGCAGCATCGAGCTCGGCCCAGGCAGGGACCGGGTTGGCAACGAGCACCCCGCCCGGGTGCCCGAGGGCGCCGGCGGCTCGGAACGCGGTCGCGGCCTCCTGACCGTTGTTGACGATGCTGGTCAGCACGAGTCCGCCGTCGCGAACGTAGAAGGCCGGAAAGCGGTCGGTTCGCCAGCCCAGCACGGCCACGCCCAGCGTCTCCAGCCGCTCGACGGTTAGCGGCACGTCGAGGAAGGACTTGACGCCGGACGACACGACCACCACGCGGTGGCGGGCCAGGGCCTCCAGGTCGGCACTCACATCGCCGGTGCGGTCCGCTCCCCGGTGGACGCCGCCGATCCCGCCGGTGGCGAACACTTCGATGCCGGCGGCGGCGGCCAACGTCACGGTGGCCGACACGGTGGTCACCCCGACGCCGAGGCCGGCGGCGACCGCCGGTCCGAGATCGCGGGCTCCGAGCTTGGTGGATCCGCCGAACAGCCGCTCGGCCTGATCCTGGTTCACGCCGACCACGGCCCGGCCGTCGAGCACCCCGCAAAGAGCCGGGACTGCGCCGCGCGACCGCACCGCGGCCTGCACCCGCTCGAAGCACTCGCGGTTGGCGGGCTGGGGCAGGCCCAGTTCCGAGAAGATCGTCGACTCCAGCGCCACCACGGGGGCACCCGAGGAGAGCGCGGCCGCTACCTCAGACCCGATGTGCAGCACATCTTCCACCCATGTGAGGGTAGGAGCGGCACAACCGGGCGCGGCGATGCACCGGCCTGGCAACACCGTGGGTTGCCCGGTACTCTGCAGGAACGACAGCCCCTGGCTGAGCGGACGAAGCTTCGGGAACAGGAGGGCACTCCGGCTCCTCGCTTTCTAGCGGCCGAGCGCCTCGATTGGACCGGCGCGGGTGATTGCGGGTTGCGTCCTAGGCTCGCTTCCGTGACTACCGAGCCGACCGCCTCCGAACTCGTCGAAGACTTCAACGCGGCCATCGCGACCTTGACTGCCCCCGGGGCGCCGTTCGGCTGGACCGTGCAGGAGGTCAACGGCGTGCCGGTGCGGATCTACGACAACGCCATTCCGGACATGCGGGCCGTGTGGGCCATGTCGGCGGCGCACGGCGACAAGGACTACCTCGTGTACGGCGACGAGCGCTACAGCTACGCCGAGGCCCACGCCCGGGTGCGAGCCCTGGCCCACCATCTGCGCACCGAGCACGGCGCCGGGCCAGGCACCCGGGTGGCCATCTCGATGCGGAACTACCCCGAGTGGGTGCTGTCGCACTGGGCCGCCATATCGGTGGGCGCCGCGGTCGTCGGCATGAACTCCTGGTGGACCAGACCCGAGATGGAGTTCGCGCTGGACGACTCCGACCCGGTCGCGCTGATCGTCGACGGCGAGAGGCTGGAGAGGCTGGGACCGGGCCGCGACGATGTTCCGCTCATCGTCACCCGCCATGACGGCGAGTTGCCGGCGACCGGCCGGTCCTGGGCCGAGGTCGCAGATCCCGCCACTGCGCCCGACGCCCTGCCAGAGGCCGACATCGGCCCCGACGACGACGCCTTGATCTTCTACACCTCGGGCACGACCGGCTCGCCGAAGGGCGCCCAGCTCACCCACCGCGCCGTGGTTCACAACCTGCTCAACATGATCTTCCTCACCGCCTGCTCCGACGCGGCCCGGGCCCGCCGGACGGCCCGCTCCGGCGACAGTGGGCCGCCTGCGGAGGCTCCGCCCGTCATAGCCATGCTGCCGGTGCCGCTGTTCCATGTGACCGGGTGCAACTGCGTGCTGCACACGGTCACGATCGCGGGAGGCTCACTGGTGATGATGTACCGCTGGGATGCGGCCGAGGCGCTGCGGCTGATCGAGCGGGAGGGGGTCACCGTGTTCACCGGCGTGCCCAACATGTCCCGGGAGATGCTGCAGCATCCCGACTGGGCGCGTACCGACACGTCGTCGCTGCGCTCGATGGGCGGCGGCGGCGCGGCCATTCCCACCGACCTGGTGCGCCGGATCGACGACGGGCTCTCGCAGGGACGGCCCGGTGTCGGCTACGGCCTGACCGAGACCGCCGGCGTCGCCACCGCTGTCAGCAACGAGTTCTACATGGCCAACCCGTCGTCGGTCGGACCGCTCGTGCCGTGCATGGAGGCCAGGGTCGTCGACGGGGACGGCGCCACGCTCGATCCCGGCCGGCGAGGCGAGCTGCTGCTGAGAGGCCCCAACGTGATGAAGGGCTACCTGAACCGGCCCGACGCCACCCCCGAGGCCATCGTCGACGGCTGGTTCCGGACCGGCGACATCGCTGAGATCGACGCCGACGGGTGGATCTTCATCAAGGACCGGATCAAGGACGTGGTGATCCGCGGCGGGGAGAACATCCACTGCTCGGAGGTTGAGAACGCCATCTATGAACTGGACGAGGTCGCTGAGGCCGCCGTGTTCGGCCTGCCGGACGAGCGTCTGGGCGAGGAGGTGGCGGCCGCGGTGGTGCTCGCCCCCGGCGCCGAGCTCGACGAGGCCGCGCTGGCCGAGCATCTCGAAGGCCGCCTGGCCCGTTTCAAGCATCCCCGCCGGGTGTGGTTCCTCGACGAGCCCCTGCCCCGCAACGCCAACGGCAAGTTCCTCAAGCGCGAGCTGCGCGACCGCCTAGAGGCCGAGCGGACAAGGAGCGATCGGTAGACGACTTGCGCAGCGCTGAGCGAGGCCGTGGCCCGAGCGGCCCGTGAGCGCAGCGAACAAGAGCGGGAGTGATCCCCTCTGCGACGCGACGAGGTCAGCGGGGGGCTAGCGCGGCCAGGCGCTCGACGGCTTCGGTGAGCACCTCGGGGCGCTTGCAGGCCGCGAAACGCACGAAGGGCGCGCCCATCGCCTTGTCGTCGCACAGCACCTGGACGGGAACGGCCACCACCCCGCACCGCTCGGGCAGCGCGCGGCAGAACTCCAGGCCGTCGCTTGCGCCGAGGGGGCGGATGTCGGCGGTGATGTAGTAGGTGCCCTGGGGCACGACGGGCTCGAAGCCAGCGGCTGACAGCCCATCGCAAAGCAGGTCGCGCCGGGCCTGAAGGTCGGCGGCGAGATCGTCGAAGAACTCGTCGCCGAGACGCAGCCCGACCGCCACCGCGGGCTGGAACGGCCCCCCGCTGACGTAGGTGAGCAGCTGCTTGGCCGCCTGCACCGCCCGCACCAGTTCTGGACGGGCGCACACCCAGCCGATCTTCCAACCCGTGAACGACAGGGTCTTGCCCCCCGACGAGATGGTGACGGTGCGGTCGGCCATGCCGGGCCGGGTGGCCAGGGGCATGTGAGTGTTGTCATCGAAGACCAGGTGCTCGTACACCTCGTCGGTGACCGCGATCACGTCGTGCTCCACGCACAGCCGGGCAATGATGTCGAGTTCGTCTGGGCTGAACACCTTGCCGGTGGGGTTGTGCGGGGAGTTGAGCAGCAGCATCCGGGTGCGGGGGCCGAAGGCGGCCGCCAGCTCGTCGGGATCGAAGGTGTAGGCGGGCGGCCGCAGCTGCACCAGGCGATACGCGGCGCCCGCCATAGAGATGTCGGCCGGGTAGATGTCGAAGTAGGGCTCGAAGGTCACCACCTCGTCGCCGGGCCCGGTCAAAGCCAGGATCGAGGCGGTGACGGCCTCGGTGGCGCCCGCGGTGATCAGCACCTCGGCGTCGGGATCGAACTCCAGGCCCCAGAACCGCTTCTGGTGCTCGGCCACCGCCTGGCGCAGCACCGGGTAGCCGATGCCGGGCGGGTACTGGTTGAAGGCGCCCCGGATCGCCTCGATGGCGGCCTCGGCCACCGCGGCCGGCCCGTCGGTGTCGGGGAAGCCTTGGCCGAGGTTGATGGCCCCGGTGCGCACGGCCAGCGCCGACATCTCCGCGAAGACCGACGCCCCGCCGAAGGCCTGCAGGCGGTCGCACAGGTACGGCAGGCGCTCGGCGGTCATCGCCACAGGCTACGACGGGAGCTTCGGGCGACTGGTCGCAGGGGCCGAGCGGGTCGGCCGCGGTTCACGGGCCATTGCGAGGCACGGAGCGAGGCCGTGGCCCGAGCGGCTCGTGAGCGAAGCGAACAAGAGCGGGAGAACTCGGCGCCGGCGTCAGCCCGCGTCGGGCGCGACGAACTGGACCAGGAACTCCCAGGCCTCGTCATTGAGCTCGCCGGCCACCCGGGCTACGACCCTGCCCTCGGCATCGACACCGACGGTGTAGGGGAACCCCGCCAGACCGTAGGCCTCGCCGATCTCGTCCTCCGCGGAGTCCCGCACGACCACGGCGGGCCATTGCTCCTCCTCGAACCAGGCCGACGGCGGGTAATTGGGGCGGCCGGCGTCGACGGCGGTGCTGACCGCGATCACCTCCACGCCGGCGGGCAACTCGTTGTTGGCCATCCAATCAGCGATCCGGGGCAGCTCCCGCTGGCAGTGGGGACACCAGTGAGCGAAGAACCCGATCACCTTGGCCGTGCCGTCACCGGGCAGCACGCTGACCTCGGTGCCGTCGAAGGTCGTCGCCGCGAAGGCGGGGGCCTGCATCTCCATGGCGGGATCAGGCTCCTCACCCTCGAACCGCGGCAGGGGCGCGCCCTCGATGCTGACGTCGGACACCTGGGCCACGTCGGTCTGCGCCTGCTGCTCCCCGTCCCTGCTGGCGAGCAGCGCCACTCCGACCGCTACCGCCACCAGAACCACCACTCCAGCGATCATCCACTTCAGCAGCGGATTGGAGCCGGAGTCGGCCCGGCCGCCGGACGGACGGGAGCCGCTGCGGGACTTCTGGACGGTGGGCCGGTTGCTCATCGGCCCGACCGTAGCGAAAGCAGGGTCAGACCGGCTACCCCGACGAAGCCGCTGCCGGCCATGAACGGGATCGACACGAAGCCGAAGCTGTCCACCCACTGGTAAGTGCAGGGAGCCGCCACGTCGCAGGTCGATCCCTGATCGGGAAACAACTGCAGCTGGTAGTGGTACACCGACAGTCCCAGGCCGGCCAGCGCCAGGGGAAGTCCGTACCAGCCGCCCTGCCGGTCGCGCCGGGCTACAGCCACCGTCAGCACCGGCACCAGGGCGTACATGCAGATACGCTGGTACCAGCACATCGCGCAGGGCAGGTAGCCGGCCACTTCGGAGTAGTAGAGACTCCCGGCGGTCGACGCCGCCGCGATCGCCAGGGCCAGCGGCAGCAGCATCGGCCGCAGCTGCCGGGCGCGGGCCCCGGCTCCCGGAGCCAGCGCGGCCACCGCGCCCGAACACCCGATGGCCAGCGACCCCAGGGCCAGCACCGCGAAGAAGTCGGACACCTGACCGGCGCTCACGACCCCAGCCTGCCCCGAACGACGCGGAATTGCTCATCTACAGGTTGCGATTGCCGTTCACATATGATTACATGATTTTGCATGTCAGACCTGATGGCATTGGATGTGGCCCGCGCGACGGAGTTGCGCCAGAGGATGGAGACGGCCGCCGACGACCTCGACTGGGACGCCCGTGCGCTGGAAGGGCCGCTGGCGGAGGCCGCCGCACTGTTGGGCAGCCCCCTCCCCGACATAGTCGGCGGCACCCGCCGGGTGGCCGGCGAGCTTCGAGAGGGCGCGCTGGACCTGCAGGAGCGCACCCGCATGGTGCTGGCCGGCGGGCCGGAGATGAACGAGGGATTGGGCGCGCTGGAACGCATTCGCGACCGTTTCACCATGATCGAGTCACGGGGCGACCCGGACCGGGCCGACGGTCTGCTGTCGCGCCGCGACCTTCGGTGGGCGGTCCACTCTGCCGACTCGGCCACTGCCGCAGCCGCGGGTTGGCTGCTGGACCACGACCTCTTCTTCGATCAGGTCGAGACGGCCATGCACAACGACGACTACATGGACGGGGTACACCAAGGCGAGTTCGCGTTCGATCCGGACGACCGCGACGGCCTGATGAGTCGCGACGACATCGACGCCTTCCTGGACAAGACCGCGGCGTGGTCGGCGCTGTTGCCCCACGCCGCCACCATCGACGCGGCCGGCGACGGCGCGTCGGATGGCTCCATGAGCCAGGCCGACTTCGAGGCCTTTCTCGGCGACTACAACCTGACCGCGGACGAGGCGAGCGCGGTCCGGCAGGTGCTCGACGACCGCGCTTACCACACCACCGGCGGCGGGATCGGCTTGGGCGGCGTACTCGACGGCCTGTCGTTCGTGCCCGTCATCGGCGATGTCATCGACGGCGCCCGGTCGATCTACTACTCGCTTCACGGCGACTGGGGCACGGCCTCGTTGTTCGCTCTGGGCCTGGTTCCCCTGCCGGGGCTGTCGTCGTCGGGTCTGCGGGGGGCCAAGAAGGTGGTGGACATGGTGCTGGCCGAGACTCGCAAGGGCGGTATGACGGCCGGGAGCAGGATGGCAGCACGGTTGGCCATGAAGGGAACCGCAGCCAACTATGCGGCCTATGAGGGCGCGCAACAGGCGACCGGAGCGCTCGACCGCGACCTCGACGTCGACGAGTCTGTCGAATACGTGCTCGACGACGTGCTCGGGCCGCAGGTCGAGGATCTTCTCGACGAGGACCTCGACCCGAGGCTCAGGGCCTTGCTCACCGACCGGTTGGAGCAGTCCCTCAACGACCGGCTGGACCTCGACACCCGGGTGCATCTGTCGGAGGTCAACACCGCGATCGCCCGCCGCATCGCCGAGCATCACGCCTTCGAGGCCATCTTCCGCAGCATGCAACCCGGCTGAGAGCAAGCGAGCAGGGCCGCTCCCGGCCGAGTGCGAGCGAGCCGCTCCCGGCCGCGTCAGGCCGACCGCAGAGCCTCGGTGGGTGACACGCGGGCGGCCCGGATCGCCGGATACAGGCCCGCTACCGCCCCGATGGCGAGTGAGGCCGCGATCCCGCCCAGCAGCGCGGCGAGCGGCACGATCACGCGCCACCCCTGCAGGGTCGCGTACCCGTAGGTGACCGCCACACCCAGGAGAACCCCGGAGGCACCTCCCGAGAAGGCCAGCGTCAGGGCCTCGGTGAGGAACTGCCGGCGGATGTGGGCCCGGGTCGCGCCGATGGCCCGGCGCAGGCCGATCTCGCCGCGCCGCTCGACGACCCCCATCACCATGACGTTGGCGATCCCGATGCCGCCAACGAGCAGCGCCACCGCCCCCAGACCCAGGAAGAGCCCGGTGAAGGAACTCTCCGCCGCAGCCTGGGCCTCTAGGAGGTCCGATGGTCGGCTGATCTCCACCTCCTCGGGATTCTCCGGATCGACGGTCGCGCCCAGCACGTCACGGGTCTCGTCGATGTAGTCCCCGTCGACGCGGAGGTACATGCGCGACGGCGCCAGGTCCACGTCGTAGAAGCGCTCGGCCGCCGCGTCCCCGATCAGCACGGCCCGGTCGAGATCGGCAGCCAGCGCGAAGGGCTCCAGCACCCCTTGGACCTCCAACCATCGCCCGCCGACGTAGATCATCACGCCGGGATCGAGGCTGCGAATCCCGAGACGCTCGGCGGCTACTGATCCCACCACCGCCGCGGGATAGACCCGGGTGGTCTCGGTGAGGAACGAGCCGTGGGCGACGCCGCCGTTGAGGGTGTGGATCAGGGTCAGGTCGGTGGCGAAGACCTGGATGCCGCCGGTGAGGTCCGCCGGCACCAGATCGTTGCGGTAGGCACCCACGTCAATGGAATACACCGCCGAGGCCGCCTCGACGGTGGCGACCCGGCCGACTCGCTGGGTGGCAGTCTCCGGCAGAGCTGCATCACCGGCGCCGAAACCGGTACCGGCCTCGATGGTCAGCAGGTTGGTGCCCAACGCGGAGATCTGGTCGAGCAACGCCGACTTCGACGACTCCGACAGGCCCAGGACACCTACCAGGGACGCGATGCCGATGGCGATCCCCAACGCTGAGAGGATGGAGCGGAGCTTGCGAGCAGCCAGGGATCGGAGACCGACCCGCACCGTCTCCGAAGGCTTCAGCCGGCTCGGTGCGAGTGGTGCGGTCACGGGGCCGGCGCCCCGGTGTCCCGCTCGATCCGCCCGTCGAGGATCTGCAGGTGGCGGGGCAGGTCCGACGCGATGTGATCGTTGTGGGTGATGACGATGATGGTGCGGCCCTCGTCATGGAGCGATGCGAACAGGTCCATCAGTGACCGGGAGGCTGCGGAGTCGAGGTTGCCGGTGGGCTCGTCGGCCAGGACGAACGCCGGATCGTGCACCAGCGCCCTAGCCACGGCGACGCGCTGGGTTTCACCTCCGGAAAGCTGCTCGGGCCGGTGCCACATTCGCGCTCCCAAACCGACCCGCTCCAGGACTGTCTCGGCCGCCTTGCGCCTCTCGGGCCGAGCGACGCCGGCGTAGAGAAGCCCGTTGGCGACATTGTCGATGACAGGGACTCCCGTCAGCAGGAAGAAGCGCTGGAACACGAACCCGACCCGCCGCCCGCGGATGGCGGCCAGGCGGTTGTCGTCGAGCACCGAGGTGTCGACGCCCTCGATCAGCACCGACCCGCTGGTGGGATTGTCCAGCGTGCCCATGACATGCAGCATCGTGGACTTGCCGCTGCCCGAAGGCCCCGACACCGCCACCATCTCGCCTCTGGAGACCCGCACCGACACCCGGTCCAGGGCAGTCACTGGCGGCGAGCCCGGATACTGCTTGGTCACCTCGCGCAGCTCGATCGCGGGCGCGTCCGGTTCCGGCGCCGCCAGCGGCGCCCGGGGGCGGATCACCGCGGGACCACGACGGATGTTCCGGCTGTGAGCTCGGGGCTGCGGACCTCGACGTCGCCGTCGACGAACAGCCCGGTCTCGACGCCGACGAGGCGCACCGAGCCGTCCGCGGCGACAACTTCCACTGCGTAGCCGCCCTCGACGAGGGCCAGCAGGGCCGTGGCCGGCACGACCAGGGCGTCCTCGATGAGCGTCTCGGTGATCTCCACGTCGATGGTGGCTCCGATCCACACCTCCGAGGCGGGCTCGGCGAGAAGGATGGTCACCTCGACTGCGTTCTCGCCCGCCTGGTCGTCGAATACCGGCGAGGGGTTGATGGCGGTGACCACGCCCCCGATGCCGGTGCCGTCAGGCAGCTCGACGCTCACGGTGACGCCCTCCGCGACGAGGTCGCGGTCGCTGAGGGGAACCAGCGCCAAGACGCGCTGGGTGGTGGACATCCTGCCGTCGACGGGCGCCTGAATGACGGTGAGTTCGGCCAGAGCAGTCCCGGCGACCAGCTGCCGGCCCACTTCGACGCCCTGGGACCACGACCCGACGCGCACCGGTCCGGCCACGAACAGCACATCGGCCACACCGACCATCCCGTCGGGGTCCTGGTCCTGGGCCAGCTGCCAGTCCCCTACTGCAGCCGCGGTGGCATCATCGAACACGCCGTCGATCGAGAATCCGTCACCGTCGGCGTATCCGAGCTCGGCGAGGTTCTCCTCGAGTTGGCGAATGTCCTCGCCGGACAGCCCGACCTTCATGGTCCGGTAGGCGGGGGTGCTGCCGTACATGACGACGAGCGAGTTGTGCCCGGCGGCCAAGTCGGCGAGGTCGGCTTCGGCGCTGGCCACCGCGGCCTCCGAGCTCTCGACTGACGCTTCCAGCGCTTCGATCTCCTCGTGAGAGTGTCCGGTCAGCAAGTCCTCGAGTGCTTCGTCGGCGGCCAGGACCGCGGCCTCGGCCAGTTCGATCTCGGCCGCGGTCGGCCCGCCCAGGAGGTCGTCCAGCGCCTCCTTGGCGTTGGCGAGCTCCGCACTGGCTGTCATGCGGGCCGCCTGGGTGGGGTTCTCGATAGCGTCGAGCGCCTCGGCGGCGGCTTGCACCGCAGCTTCGGCCTCATCAAGCTCCGCCGCAGACGCACCTCCCAACAAGTCGGCCAGAGCCTCCTCGGCGCTCAACACCGCCGCCTCCGCCGCATCCAACTCAGACTCGGACGCACCCCCCAACAGATCGGCCAGAGCCTCCTCGGCGCTCAACACCGCCGCCTCCGCCGCATCCAACTCAGACTCGGACGCACCCCCCAACAGATCGGCCAGAGCCTCCTCGGCGCTCAACACCGCCGCCTCCGCCGCATCCAACTCAGACTCGGACGCACCCCCCAGCAAGTCGGCCAGAGCCTCCCTGGCCAGGGACAGTTCGGCCGTCGCGGCCACCCTGTCAGCGTGATCGCTGGAATAGTAGACGTACCGGTCGTAGTCGTCCTCGGCGGCCGCCACCCTGGCCCGGGCCGATGCGATCTCGCCGTACGACGCCCCGTCCCGGAGCCCAGCAAGATCCGACTCGGCCGCCGCCAGCGCAGCCCGAGCAGAATCAACCTCAGCCTGCGACGCACCCTCCCGAAGACCAGCAAGATCCGACTCCGCCGCCGCCAGCGCAGCCCGAGCAGAATCAACCTCAGCCTGCGACGCACCCTCCCGAAGACCAGCAAGATCCGATCGGGCGGTCGAGAGCCTCGAGCGGGCCTCGGACAGTTGCGCCGGGCTGGGGCCCAGCAGATCGTCGAGCGCCTCGGACGCAGTTGCCAGGGCCGACTCGGCGCTGGCTGTCTCGGCCTCGCCGGGAGGCTCGACGAGGTTGTCCAGCGCCTCACGGGCATCGGTTGTCGCGGCCCGCGCCGCCGCGATGTCGGACTCCGACGGACCCGAAAGGGCGTCGCTCAGCTCGTCACGGGCCGCCACCAGCGAGTTGCGGGCCGTGGCCAGACGGCTGAGGGCGTCCGCCGTGCTGGCCTCGGTCGGCTCATTGATGATCTGGTAGAGCTGCTCGCCCTGCCCGACGACGCTGCCCTCGGGCGCGAGGTGGGTGAGGACGCCGCTGGTCTGCGCGGTGAGCGTCACCGAACCGGAGTAGTCGAGGGTCCCAGTGACCTCCAGGTACTCGGCCAGCGGACGCTGCTCGACCGCAGCCGTGGTCAGGTCCGGTCCATCCGGCTGCCGCGAGCCGTCGTCGCCGTCCCGACCGATGAGGGTCACGGTGGTCGCGCCCGCCGCGGCGGCCAGCCCTAGTGCCACGACGATGCCCAGGGCCCTCCGGCTGCGTACCGTCGCCATCAGTTGCCTCCCCCGAGGCGTGGACCGCCCGCTTGGGGCAGCTGCTGCTGGCAGACCTCGAAGGCGGCGTCAAGATCGGGATCGTCGCCGTCAATCTCAATCACTCCGAAGGGTCCGCCAGGCTGATCGTCGTCATTGCCGCCTGGACCGAAGCGGCTCAGGTCGGGGTCGCCCATGTCGACGCCGTTGTCGCGCATGCACCGGGCGAACTCCAGCAACCTGTCCTGAAGTTCGATCAGATCGGAGCCGCCCGGGCCGGGGCCGAAGGCGAGGCCGCCCAGCATCCCGCTGCACGCGTCGCGCGCCGCCGGCAGATCCGCGTCGCGGCCGGTCTGGAGCCCACCTCCCCCACCAGGACGGAAGCCGAAGGTAACCGTGCCGTCGGCCTCCACCACCGGGTCGGGGAAGTCGACACCGTTCTCGCGCATGCACTCCGCGAACGCCAGCAGACGCTCCTCGTCCGTCAGGTCCCCCGCCTCGGCCGGCTCCTCGCCGGCGATGTCCTCGATCTCAAGGGCCTCCTCTGCCGTCGTGTCCTCCGGCTCAGCGAAGGCCACTGCAGCGGTGGCCCCGTCGGCTTCAGCTTCAGCCGAGTTGGCCCGCACCTCCGACGCCGCCTCTCCCGCCTCAGTCGTCTCCGTAACGGGTTGCGTCACCGCTGTGGACCCTGACACCGGCTCGACCTCTGCTGGATCGATGGCAGGAGCCGTCGTCGAGGCCTTCTCAAGGGTGGCGAGACCGCTGGAGTCGCTACCTCCGCAGGCAACGGCCGCCAGCACAACGACGGCTGCGACAGCAACCCCTCGCATTGCGTCTTGTCTTCGCATGGCAGCGTCCTTCCTGACTCACAGGCCGCGAGCGGTCGTCAGGCAATCACGGACGCGTAAGAGTCAGGAAAGGCTTGGTTGATGTCAGCGCAGGATGCGGGTCTTGCCGAAGATGGTGCCGTAGAGCAGGCGGCCGTCGTCGTCGACGGTGACCCCGCCGCCGAGGGTGTTGTAGCGCGACCCGCCCACCACGTAGTGGAAGCGGCTCTCGCCGGTGGTCCAGTCGACGGCCTCGATGGTCCAGCGTCCGTCCCGGGTGCCGCACGTGTACACCAGATCCGACTCCTGAGCGACGAAGGGCACCGAGTTGGGTGACGACACCTCGGTGTTGACCCAGGCCTCCCGCAGGCGCTGCTCGGCCGGATCCCACTCGTACTTGTGCATCCCGTAGGGCGTGTAGGCGGGCTTGTGGCCCAGGAAGAAGCAGAACATGCGGGACCGGGTGGCCGGCCACCCGTCGGGCAGGGAGGCGGGCTCGTTGTTGACGGTCATGGCGCCGTAGCCCGACACGGTGATCGACTGCTCGGTCTTGATCTCGGTACGGGTGGGGTCGCCCATGTGGGCCGGGCCGATCCCCGCGATGCGCCGCGACGGGGCGCCGGGGAGCTGCTCCCAGTCCTCCGGAATCTCGTCGCGCCACAGCAGGGTGATGTTGACCACGTCGTCGCCGTCTCCGATTACCACGAAGCGGTCCTCGTCCGGCCCGAAGCCCATCAGCGAGGGCGTGGTTCCCGACCCGTCCCCGCCGCCGTTGCGGTAGCGGGCCGACCAGGCATCGTCGGCGGGGTCGAGCGACAGCCGCTTCCCCGTCCAGACCACCTTGTGGATGGTGTCCACCGAGCTGACGTAGATCCCGCCGTCGTCGCCGGTGCAGCTGCTGGTGCGCACCCAGCCGTAGCTGGTGTGGCCGTACCGGGCAGCCCGGTCGGCGCAATGCGCGGCCGCGTCGGTGGCCGCTCCGGGGAGCTGGATGGCGTCGTAGGTGCTGAAGTCACGGGCCAGGCAGACCACCCAGCCATGGTCGGTGGTCATCACCAGCCGGCCGTCGAAGGTGATGTTGATCCCCAAGAAGTACCCGTCGACGCCCTCGGGCCGGTACCAGCGGTCGCGCTCGACGATGGGACTGCTGGGATCTGAGGGATCGACCTCGACATAGGCCGCGGCGTGGTCCTTGCGGCCAAGGAACAGCGTGTGGTCGCAGTCGAGCAGCGAGTAGATCCCGTCGAGGCCGGTCATGAACCGGACGGCGATGCCGATGGCATGGGCGACGGCATCGTCGCCGTCGAGATCGTCGAGACCGGCTTCGAGGGCCGCGAGTTCGGCCTGGTCGGTGATGGGCTCGGTGCCGGTGGGCAGGGTGGCGAGCACCTCGAGGGTGTCGTAGTCGAGCTTGGCGATGACTTGGCGGCCGTTGGACCAGATGACCCGCCGGCCGTCGGGGTAGCGCCCCGATATCAGGCCACCGAAGTGACCGGGCCCCAGCGACGTGTACTGGATGCCGCCCGGGTCAAGCACCTCGGTCGGTCCCTCGGGACCGCGTCCCGGCGTGTTGTCCTGCTGGTCGCAACGGCCGTGGGCCATGGCGTTGCCGCTGTCGGCCAGATACGGGTTGCGGGGGCCGCTGAGCATGCCGCTCACGCCCCAGCCGCCGCCTCGAAGGCCTCCACCCAGGGCGCCAGATACTCCGCAGCCTGGTCGACGCCCGGCGGCGATTGCAGATGGACGCGAAGATCGGTCGCTCCCGCGGCGATCAGCTCGGGAACCGCGGCCATGGTGGGCGCGATCTGGGGTTCGCCGCGATCGTCGCGTGCCAGCCTCACGTTCGCCGCGACCTCGATTCCGGACGGGTCCCGTCCCGTGGCGGCAACCGCCTCGCGCATCTTGGCTATGCCCGAGGCGATGTCGGCTGCGTCCGGTCCCCACGGGATCCAGCCCGAGCCGAAGCGGGCCAGCCGGGCCATGGAGCGCCGGTTGACGGTGCCGCTGACCCACACGGGCACGGTTCCGGCGGTCGGCTTGGGCATCTGATGTATGGCCTCGAAGCTCAGCTCCTCGGTGCTCACCGAGGCCCGCTCCTGGGTCCACAGTGCGTGGCACACTTCCAGGGTGTGGTCGAGCAGGCGGCCCCGGGCGGCGAAGTCCAGGCCGGCGGCCTCGTACTCCTCCTGCTGCCAGCCCACGCCCACGCCCAGGTCGAGGCGCCCGCCGGTGAGCACGTCGATGGTGGCCGCCGTCTTGGCCAGAACGATCGGACGGCGCAGCGCGGCCAGCAGGATCATCGGGCACAACCGCACCCGCTCGGTCAGGGCGCCGACCATGGCCAGCACGGTCAGCGGCTCCAACCAAGCCCCGTCGGGGCCGGTGGGCTGGCGTCCGCCGGCCAGGCCGCCCAGGGACGGATCGCCGTAGCGGTCGAGGCGCTCGCCGTAGGCCACGTGGTCCGACACCACCAGCCGGCCGATGCCGGCCCGGTCGGCCGCAACCGCCAGGTCGAACAGGCGTTGCCATTCGCCGGGCGGCTCGGCCGCGAAGTTGACCAGGTGAATCGACAGGCAGGGCTTCATGAGGCAGTCTCCCCCGTGACCAGGCGCATCGACAGGCAGGGCTTCATGAGGCAGTCTCCCCCGTGACCAGGCGCATCGACAGGCAGGGCCTCATGAGGCTCCGTCGGCCTGCTGGCCGCGGGCGGCCCGGCTGGGAGCCACCCGGGGCGGCTCGTTGGGCATCTTCGGGTAGACGGGCGGCCAGGGGGCGTCCATGAGGCCGGAGTCCATGTCGCGAGCGTGCCACTCCATCAGCGGCTCCAGCGAGGCGGGCACGCCGTCCATGGCCGCCCACGGATCCCCGACTCCGGCCACCCGGGCGCCGACGCTGGCGATGGTCAGGTCCTCGGGCTGCACGTCGTCCAGCTCGTCCCAGCTGATCGGGGCCGACACCTGCCCGCGGATGTGGGGGCGGGCCGACCAGGCCCCGAACACCGTCTTGTGGGGGGCGTTCTGGTTGAAGTCCACGAACACCCGGCGGCCCCGCTCCTCCTTCCACCAGGCGTCGGTGATCAGGTCGGGGCGGCGCCGGGCCATCTCCCTGGCCAGAGCCACCGCCGCGGCCCTCACCTCGTAGGAATCCCAGCGGGGCGCCAACCGGGAGTAGACGTGCAGGCCCCGCCGTCCCGAGGTCTTGACGTGCACGGTCATCTGCAACTCGTCGAAGGCGGCCTTCACCTCGCGGGCCGCCTCCCGCACCTGGTCGAAGCCGACGCCGGGCTGGGGATCCAAGTCGATGCGCAGTTCGTCGGCCGCGAGCGAGCGCATATCGGTGAGAGCCCATCGCGGTGCGGCGTCGTCTCTCCCGCTCTTGTTCGCTGCGCTCACGGGCCGCTCGGGCCACGGCCTCGCCCGTATGAGCCGGATCGGCCCGCCCGTTTGCTCGGCCTCTGGGTCGGGAGCGTCGGCCCGGTACGGCCAGACGTGGAACCCGAGGCAGCCCAAGTTGACGGCCCACACCACATGGGCGAGGTCGGTCGCGACCATGGCGTTGGACAGGGTGCCGTTGGGGGTGCTCACGACTGTGGTGGTGAGCCACTCGGGAGCGCCCTTGGGCACTCGCTTCTGGAAGAAGGACTTGCCCCCCGCTCCGTCCGGGTAGCGCTCCAGCAGCACCGGCCGGCCGCCCATGGCCCGCATCAGGGGCTCGGCCACCGACAGGTAGTACTCGACAAGATCGAGCTTGGTCTCGCCGCGGGCGCCGAAGAACACCTTGCCCGGATTGGTGACCCGCACCTCGCGCCCGTCCACGTCCAGCGCCACGGAGTCGGTCGTCACCGCGGCCAACCCCAGAGTCCGGCGATGGGGACGGCCTCGATCCGGTCGGACAGCCGGCGGCGATGCCGGCCTGTGTGGAAGACCACTCCTCCAGCGAACTGTTCCGCCGGGATCCGGTCGCGCAGCCAGGCGATGTGGCGAGCGTCTCTCTGGGTGGGCGCGCTGCCCGTCTTCACTTCGAACGCCGCCACCCTGAAACCGAACTCGGCGATCAGGTCGATCTCGTGCTCGCCCCGCTGGGTGCGCAGATGGTGCAGGTGCACCGGGCGGCTCGACGCCTCGGCCTCGGCCCGCAGCTGGGCCGCGACGTAAGTGTCGATGATGCGGCCGCGGGCATCCGAGTCGCGCCTCGCCGCGTCGAGGTCCACCCCGGCCAGCCAGGCCGCGAGGCCGGCGTCGGTGACGTAGCGCTTGGGGGTGGAGGTGAGACGCTTGAGGCGGTTGGATCGCCAGGCGGGCGTGTCGGCGACCAGCCGCAGGACGCTGAGAACCTCGTGATAGCTCGCCGCGGTCTTGCGGTCCAGCCCGGCAGCCTCTGCAAGGGCAGCGTCAGCAGTCACTCCCGCGGAGTTGAGCGCGCAGGCCTGAAGGTAGCGGCGCATCCTCTCCGGGCTGCGGCGCCGGCCCCGGCTGCTGTCGAGCTCTCCGAGATCGCGGGTCGAGGCCGCCTTCACGTAGCCGCGCATCCAGCGGGCTCTCCCGCCGGCGTCGGGGGCGTCCACCGCGGCCGGGAACCCGCCGGCCAGCGCAAGTTCCATGTAGCCGAGGATGTCGGGAGGGTCGGAAGGGACCGCGAAGCGCGATGCCGTGTCCCAACGGTCGAACAGCGAGGGCGCCGACGCGTCGCCGAAGCGCTCGCGGCCGGTCAGCGGCCAGAGATGGACGTCGAGGAAGCGGCCCGTGCCCGGCCACGATCCGGCGATCAGATCGCTGCGGGCCGAGCCGGTGACGATGTAGCGGCCCGGGCGCCGGTCTGCGTCCACGGCCCGCTTGACCGCTCCCAGAACCTCCGGGGTGTGCTGCCACTCGTCGAGCAGCAGCGGGAACGGGCCGACCGAGATCGCCGCATCCGGATCGTCCAGCACGAGGCTCCGCTCCTCGGGCCGGTCGAGTCGCAGCACCGACTCGGCCCGGCGCAACGACGTCGTGGTCTTGCCCACGGCCCGCGGCCCGGTGACGAGCACCGCGGGCTGCCCCTGCAAGTCGTCCGCGAGAGTGCGGTCAGCGAGGCGGGGGATGTAGCCGTCGATGCGTCCAGCCTACTGGCCGGATCCTTCATACACGTTTTTGGGGGATAATTCCTCTACATTTTCGTGACTCATTCCTGCCTACATCTGGAGGTCGCGGTATGGGCGACGGCGAAGGACCCGGCCACCGTGCGCGCTGAGCACAGACCGCACCATCGTGTGCTGGAACCCCGACGGCTTTCCGGCGTGGGACGTCCTGTTGGACCCGCCCCGAGGGGAGTTCACCCAGATCTCAGTGGGCGCCCGCCACGCCTGCGCGATCCGCGTGGACGGCACCGTGGCCTGCTGGGGCGACAACAGCGACAGACCCGGCAAGCCGATCCCGTGTGATCCCGGATGCCTCCTCTGACGATCCGAGGCCGGTTGGGCTCGTCCGACAACCGGCCGGGCCCGGCCCGCGGCTGGCCGTATGACCCCGCCCCACAAGAAGGGGAGTTCGCTGTGAGCGTCTCACGTGTCCTTGCAGCCGCCGCGACCGCCGCGATGGTGTTGGCTGCGTCCATATCGCCGGCCGCAGGCCTTGCGTGCGGTGCGGATGGTCCGTAGGTTTCAGTTGGTGCGGCTTGTCGGCGTGTTGATTTGGGGTCTTGTTCGGTGAGGTCGCTCATGTGGTTGCTGGCGTGGGGATGCCCGCGCCGCCGGCGGCGGCGGCGGCCGTGACTGGAGTGTGGTGGTGGGCGGCCGTCGGGCTGGTCTTGGTCGTTATCGCCGGTGTGTCGGGGTTGGCCCGCAGGGGGGTGTGGTGGCGGTTCGCGGCGGTTGCGGTGTTCGTGGGCGCGGTGGCCGCGGTGGCGCTTGCGGGGCCGTCGGATCATTACCTCTATGAGGTGGACCGCCCGTCCAATCCCGGCTATGGGCGCGCCGACCCGCCCGAGGGCACCTTCGTGGACCTCTCCGCGGGCGTGTTCCGCACCTGCGGTGTGCGCACGAGCGGCGAGATCGAGTGCTGGGGCGAGGAGTTCGGGCGGCCGCCGGAGGGGAGGTTCGTGGCGGTGGACATCGTCGACGGCGCCCTTTTCGAGCCGTACAACGGGGGTGCGCCGGGCAGGGCGGGGCGGGGGTGCGCGGTGGGTGTGGATGCCTCGGTGGTGTGCTGGAGCGGCCAGGCCGGCTATTTCGGGGGCGCCGGTTCGGGCCTGGGGGAGGACACCTACTATCGCCACGGCCAGAACCTTGCGCCGCGGGGCGAGTTCGTGGATGTGTCGGTGTCAATGACGGTGTCTTGTGGGCTGCGCGGCGACGGTTCGGTGCTGTGCTGGGGCGACCGCAGCCGCGGCGACCTCGACGCTCCCAGGGGGCCCTTCGTGGAGGTGTTCGCGGGCGACCCATGGCACCTCGTGCCGTCGTGTGGGCTGCGGGTTGACGGCGGCTATGTGTGCTGGGGCCAGTCGACGGCGCCGCATCCGCCGGCGGGCGAGTTCGTGGATGTGTCGTCCGCAGACTCCGGCGGGTGCGCGGTGAGCGTCGCGGGGTCCGTCGAGTGCTGGGGCCAGTGGTCGGACCCGCCTGCGGGGTCGGACTTCGTGGAGGTGGTTGTATTTCCCGGCAGGGCGTGTGCTGTGCGCGCCTCGGGCGCGGTGGTGTGCTGGAACGCCGCGCCGGAATACGACCACAGGCTGCCCACGCCGATCCTCGACGTCAGGCTGTACGCCTCGCGGGAGGCGTGGTCGGCCGCCTCCCGCGAGGTGCCCGAGGGCTCGCTCGGCTCGGTGGGCCTGTCCGACTCGGCAGGCTCGCTCGGCTCGGTCGCCTCAATGGTCACCGGGTGGGCGTACTCGGCCTGCGGGATCGGGCAAGACTCGACGCTGGAGTGCTGGCACGACACCAGCGTCGAATGCCAGGGCGGGTCCGAATTCTGGTCCTGCCGCCGACGGGGAGTGGAGTCGATCGAGGCGCTCGACGCGCCCGCGGGGGCCTTCTCGCAACTGTCGGCGGCTGCGGGGACGTTCTGCGGGCTGCGCCCCGACGGCACGGTGGCGTGCTGGGGCCACGCATTCCAGCGCTCCGACAGTTCAGTGTGGTGGTGGCGGACTCTGGGCGGGGACTTCTCGGCGCTTCAGCCGACCCCCGCAGGGCGTTTCGCCAAGGTCTCCGCCGGTGCTTTGACCTCCTGTGGGCTGCGCCCCGACGGGACGGTGGCGTGCTGGGGCAGCCAGGGCGTCGAGTCACCCGAGGGCCGCTTCGTCGACATCTCCGGCGGCTCGCGGCCCTGCGCCATCCGCGCCGACGGGGCCATCGTGTGCTGGGGACACCACAGCGGGGGCCTGCCGCCGAGCGCGATCGACCAGCCCGTGGTGAGCGCCGCCCGAAGCAACCACACCACCTGCGGGATCCTCACCGACGCCACCATGGCGTGCTGGCACCGATGGGCCCGGGTCCCCCTCGACGCCCCCCGCCGGCGAGTTCGCCCCGGTCTCAGCCCCGCAGATCCTCAGCCAGCGCGGGCGCGGCATCACCGGTTTCGCCTCCAACGACAACTACTGCGCGCTGCGCCAGGACCGCTCCATCCTGTGCTTCACGCCCTGGAACCCAGCCGATGACGGACAACCCGACCCCGGCCCCAACCCGTCCGACGACCCGCCCCAGGGCCAATTCACCCACGTCGCAGCAGGCGCCAACCACGCCTGCGCCATACGCCTCGACGGCACCGTGGCCTGCTGGGGCGAGAACACCACCGAACTCACAAACACATGCGACCCGACAAAGTACCACTGCGCGGACTGAACCCCGCCAACCAGGCGCCCACCAATAGAGCAGCGCCCGCCCTCTTGACCACATGACCGCGCACCTCGCCTCAAGGAGTTCGCCATGAGCGTTATCCGAATCCTCGCAGCCGCCGCGACCGCTGTGATGGTGTTGGCTGCGTCCGCAGCCCCGGCCGCGGCGCAACAGGCCCCGGGCACTGAGTCAGCGCCCGAGGCATCTGGGCAAGGGGCTGTGGCGGTCGCGGCTGCGCCCGTGCTGGGCGCCGGCTTCGCGCTGGAGGGTGTGCGGCTGGCGCCGGGGGTGGCTTCTTTGGGTTGGGACGATGCGGAGGCCGCGGCCGGCTACGAGTTGATGTACCGCAGCGCCGACGGCTGGCTGCTGCTGTCAGAGCATGAGCCCCAGAGCGGGGTCGTGGCCGCCTTCGACGGGTCCGCCGCCCGGGTGGGAGGCCTTGCCGAGGACGAGGCCGAGTGGTGGTTCGCGGTGCGGGCCCGCAACACCTACGGCGTGTCTGAGTGGTCCGCCAGCGCCGCGGTCGCGGTGCCGCCGCGCTCCGAGGCGGAGCCGTTGTTCGACCCGTTCACCGCGCCGACGCGCTCGGGCATCGACCTCGAACGCCTGCGCGAGGCGGTGGCGACGGTCACGCCGGAAGGCCTGTTGGTTTCTTTTGATGCGGGAGTTGCGTGAGTTGGCGGTGTGTGTCACATTTCGGGCGGTCAGTGGTTCTATGTCTGGCGCAGAGGCTCTGGTTGGCGCGTTCGCCGCAGTGGGTTCGGGTCGGTGGTTGCTGGCGTGGGGATGCCCGCGCCGCCGGCGGCGGCGGCCGTGACTGGAGTGTGGTGGTGGGCGGCCGTCGGGCTGGTCTTGGTCGTTATCGCCGGTGTGTCGGGGTTGGCCCGCAGGGGGGTGTGGTGGCGGTTCGCGGCGGTCGGGGTGTTCGTGGGCGCGGTGGCCGCGGTGGCGCTTGCGGGGCCGTCGGATCATTACCTCTACGATGTGGACCGCCCGTCCTATCCGGGCTATGGGCGCGCCGACCCGCCCGAGGGCACCTTCGTGGATCTGTCGGCTAGCGCGTTCCGCACGTGCGGGGTGCGCACCGGCGGCGAGATCGAGTGCTGGGGCGACGACTACGGCGAACCCCCGGCGGGCCGGTTCGTGAAGGTCGACGTCTGGGAGATCTCCGGGGCGGGCAACGGGTGCGCGGTGGCTGTTGACGCGTCGGTTCAGTGCTGGAGCAGATTCCGCAGCGGGCACAACCTCGGGGTTTTCGGCCACGACAACGATTTCGGGCAGGACCACGCCCCGGCGGGGTCCTTCGTGGACGTGTCGGTGGCGGAGCGGTTCTCCTGCGGGCTGAGAACCGGCGGCGAGGTGGTGTGCTGGGGCGACAACACCGGCCACGGCTTCGACCGAAACGGCTTGCGCGGAGCGCCCGGCGGGGCTCTTGAGGTGCCCGGGGGGCCCTTCGCGGAGGTGGAAGCGGGCCGCCCGCCGTGCGGGCTGCGCACACGCGGCGAGTTCGTGTGCTGGAGCTCCGACGCACACGACGTGCTGTGGCAGCAGGGTCACCCGTTCTGGGATGAGCGTTTCGTGTCGGTGTCGCCGGGGTGGGGCTTCGTGTACTGGAGGGGCCCCACCTATACGACGCCGACCGTGTATGTGTGCGGGATCCGGCTCGACTCGACGCTGACGTGCTCCTACGGCGGTGCCCCCGTGGGCGGGTTCGTGAAGGTGGACCACAGCTCGGGTCCGCCGTGCGCGCTGCGCACAGACGGCACGATCTTGTGCTGGAACCCCTTCCGGGATCCGTTGTGGGAGGTCCTGTTGGATCCGCCCCGAGGGGAGTTCACCGACATCGCGGTGGGCGCCTACCACGCCTGCGCGATCCGCGTCGACGGCACCGTGGCCTGCTGGGGCGACAACAGCGACAGACCCTTACCCGACCCATGCCCTGGCGCCGACCCGTGCCCGCTGGAGTGATTTTCGTGAGTTCCCGGCGGCACCAGTTCCGCCCTGACCCCCTAACCCGAATGTAGGAGTTCAGCATGAGCGTTGCCCGCATTTTCGGGACCGTGGTGACCGCCGCGGCGGTCCTCGCCGCGTCCATGGCCCCGGCCGCAGCCCAACAGACGCCCGACACCGAGGAGGAGCCCGCGCGAGAAGCGACTGAGCCGACACCTGCCGGCTCTGGGCCTGTGCTGGGCGAGGGCTTCGTGCTGGAGGGTGTGCGGCTGGCGCCGGGGGTGGCGTCTTTGGGTTGGGACGATGCGGAGGCCGCGGCCGGCTACGAGTTGATGTACCGCAGCCCCGACGGCTGGGTGCTGCTGTCAGATCGCGAGCCGTCGGGGGGTGTGAGCGTGGCGTTCGATGGCTCGGCGGCGGTGGTGGGGGGCCTGCCCGAAGACGAGGCCGAGTGGTGGTTCGCGGTGCGGGCCCGCAACGTCTTCGGGGTGTCTGAGTGGTCTCGGGCCGCCGCGGTCCGCGCACCCGAGAACGCTGCGACAGAGCCGTTGTTCGATCCGTTCACCGCGCCGACGCGCTCCGGCATCGACCTGGAGCGCCTGCGCGAGGCGGTGGCCACTGTCACCCCCGGCGAAACCGACTGCGCCGCGGCACCAGCGCTGGACGTGGAAGGGGTCACGGTGGTGGATCCGCCCGCGGACCTCGACGACCCCGACGCTGTGTTGACGGTGGCCGAGGTGGTCCGCGTCGCGGGCGGCTGCCTGATCGTGGAGTACGTGGCGTTGGCGGGCCGCACCGTGGCGCAGGTGCGGGAGCTGTTGGCGGCCGATGCGAGCGTCCACGCGGTGGGCGAGCCGGTGAGGGGTGTTGCTCTCGATGACAACACCGGCGCCCACACCCACACCGGCGGCCACCACAACGACAGCGGCCGCGCCCGCGGCGAGCAGTGGCATCTGCCGCATCCGACGATGCAGGCCCTGTGGGACGGCTGGAACGGCGCCACAGACCGGCAAGTCGTTGTGGCGGTAATCGACACCGGTGTGGACATCACCCACCCCGACTTCACCGAGAACGAGGACACTTCCCTCGCGAACACCAACAGGCGCATCGTTGGCAGCCGCGGCTGCCACGCCCAGGACAACAACGGTCACGGCACCCAGATGGCCGGCATCATCGCGGCGGAGCTCGGCGGCGGCCATGTGGCCGGCGTCGCACCCAAGGCCCGCATCCTGCCGCTGAGGTACTCCCACAGCGTGAGCGGCACCTGTGGGGAGACCTCGGCGATGCTGGTGCCTTTGACGGCCACCGAGGCCGTGGCCCGCGCCGTCAATGAGGGCGCACGGGTGATCAACATGTCGTTCCGCTGGCACGCCGAACAAGAACGAGCCGAAGTAGGGGGCGTTCCCGTCGAACCCGGCAGTATCGGGCTCGACACGTTCGGGTTGGCGCTGCGGGCCGCGTCGATGCTGGGCGTGGTCGCGGTCACCTCCGCCGGCAACTGCGGCGACGACGACGACACGGATCAGGACGGGGTTCCCAACTGGCAGGAGAAGGCGGACGAGGACGGACCAGACTGCCCTAGGCACAATGCGCGGGAGAGACCGGCCATCTATGACGACGTGATCACCGTGGCCGCCATCAAGAGCGACGGAGACCGGGCCGCTTCCAGCACAGCCAGTGTGGATGTGGCCGCGCCCGGCGCGGGGATCCTCACGACAGACAAGTTCGACCCGACAGAGCCCGACCCGACAGGGAAAGAAGAGCGTTGCACCGTCACGCGCTGCACATTGTCTGTGTACGGGACCTCTCCGGCGGCGGCTTATGTGTCGGGGGTGGTGGCTCATTTGTTGAACCGTTATCCGGAGGCGACTGTCGGGCAGGTGCGCAGGGCGTTGGAGTCGTCGGCTCGCGATCGCGGCGTTGTGGGCCGTGACGACAAGTACGGCCATGGGATTGTGGATCCGGCCGCGGCGGTGATCGAGTTGATTGCCCTGGTGGAGGCGTTGGAGCCTGTGGGGGCTGCGGGCGGGTTCAAGTCGTTGTCGGCGGGGGCTCGCCATAGTTGCGGGTTGCGGGACAACTACGCGGTGGTGTGCTGGGGTGTGGCTGCGGTGGTGGACGAGACGCCTGATGCGGCGTTCGCGTCGTTGTCGTCGCCGCCGTGGGGCGATTTCGTGTGCGGGGTGCGCCTGGTGGATTCTGCGGTGGTGTGCTGGGGCGATGTGCCCGAGGTGGTCACTGCTGATGTGGCCGGCGCCCGGGTGCTCGACAAGACGGGGGCGACCGCTCCTGACGGGCGGTTCGTGCAGGTGGCTGCGGGGAACCGCCATGTGTGCGGGGCCCGTCCCGATGGTCGGGGGGTGTGCTGGGGCGACAACACCCTCGAGCAGACCGAGGTGCCGGTGGCGGAGTTCGGCCGGCCGGTGAGGGTCCCTGTCGCCGCGGTCACAGCCGGCGGTGCGCACGCCTGCGCGCTGCTGCCGGAGTCGACGGGTCTGGTGGTGTGCTGGGGCGACGACTCTTTCGGCCAGAGCGACGCGCCCGCGGACCGGTTCACGGCGGTCGCGGCCGGCTGGTGGCACACCTGCGGAATCAAGGACGACGGCGCCGTGGTGTGCTGGGGCCGCAACGACCATGGACAGACCGACGCGGCCGCGGGATCGTTCACCGCGATCTCGGCGGGGGCGGATCACACATGCGGGGTCAGGACCGACAGCACCGTGGTGTGCTGGGGCGCCGACGCCGGCGGGCGCCTCGCCGCGCCGGCGGGCCGGTACCTGCAGATGGCTGCGGGCGGGCGCCACGGCTGCGCCCGAACCGTGTATGCGGAGGTGAGATGCTGGGGCGACAACAGCCAGGACCAGGCGCCCCGGCAGGCGCGGCTCGACAGCCTGTCTTTGACCGCGGGCGGCACAGATCTGTTGGCTGGACGGTTCCGTGCCGACGTCACCGAGTACACGGTCATTACCAGCGAGACGACCGCGAAGCTGCGCGCGTCGGTCGACGCCGACGGCGCCACCCGCAGCCGCATCTGCACGGACACCGGCAGGCGCCGGACCTGCGACGCCGTCAGCCTTCCCCCCTCAGCCGTCAGCCTCCCCCCTCAATCGGCCTCACCGACGGCGACACCATCGAGGTGACCGCGCGGGCGCTGTACGGGTTCGGGGTGCCGCGCACCTACCGGATCCATATTGTGTCGCCGCCGCGGCTGACGTCGCTGCGGCTGGTGCCGGGGCCGGGCTGCCATCCGGGGTGTTCTGAGCTGGAGCTGGACCCGGCGTTCGATCCCGAGGTGTTCTCCTACAGTGCGGTCGCGGCGGCCGATGTGTCGCAGGTGACCGTCTCCTACACCCATGTGGGGGGCAGTGCCGGCGTGTCGACGGATGACGCGGATGGGAAGGTGTACGGCTATCAGGTGGCGTTGAGCACCGACCGGGACTTCACCGCGATAGCCACCGGCTCAAGCTATTCCTGTGGGATCAAGACCGACGCCAGCGTGGCGTGCTGGGGCAACACCGCCGGGGCAACGGGTGTGCCCTCGGGGTCCTATAGCGCGGTCTCGGCCGGCTGGGGTCATTCGTGCGGGATCAAGACCGACAACACTGCCGTGTGCTGGGGTTACAACAGCTTCGGCCAGACCGACGCGCCTGCGGGGCCGTTCACTGCGATCTCCGCCGGCGACGGCCATTCGTGCGGGATCAAGACCGACGACACCGCTGTCTGCTGGGGCGACAACGGCTACGGCCAGACCGACGCGCCTGCGGGGCCGTTCACTGCGATCTCCGCCGGTTACAGGCATTCGTGCGGGATCAAGACCGACGACACCGCTGTCTGCTGGGGCGACAACCTCTACGGCCGGACTGATGTGCCTGCGGGGTCGTTCACTGCGATCTCCGCCGGTTACAGGCATTCGTGCGGGATCAGGACCGACAGCACCGCTGTCTGCTGGGGCGACAACGGCTACGGCCGGACTGATGTGCCTGCGGGGCCGTTCACTGCGGTCTCGGCCGGTCACTTGCATTCGTGCGGGATCAGGACCGACGACAGCGTGGCGTGCTGGGGCTACAGCCGCTACGGCCGGACCGACGCGCCCGAGGGGACGTTCAGCGCTATCGCCGCCGGCGGCAGCCATTCGTGCGGGATCAGGACCGACACCAGCGTGGTGTGCTGGGGCGACGACGCCGGGGCAACGGATGTGCCCTCGGGGTCCTATAGCGCGGTCTCGGCCGGTTACTGGTATTCGTGCGGGATCAAAACCGACAACAGCATGGTGTGCTGGGGCGACAACCGCTACGGCCAGACCAACGTGCCTGCGGGGCCGTTCACTGCGATCTCCGCCGGTTACGGCCATTCGTGCGGGATCAAGACCGACAACAGCGTGGCGTGCTGGCGTTACAACCGCTACGGCCAGACCGACGTGCCCGCGGGGTCGTTCACTGCGATCTCCGCCGGTTACAGGCATTCGTGCGGGATCAAAACCGACGCCGGCGCCATCTGCTGGGGCGGCAACCGCTACGGCCAGACCGACGCGCCCGCGGGGCCGTTCACTGCGGTCTCGGCCGGTTACTGGCATTCGTGCGGGATCAAAACCGACAACAGCGTGGTGTGCTGGGGCGACAACCTCTACGGCCAGACCGACGCGCCCGCGGGGTCGTTCACTGCGATCTCCGGCGGTTACGGCCATTCGTGCGGGATCAAAACCGACAGCACCGCTGTCTGCTGGGGCGACAACCTCTACGGCCAGACCGACGCGCCCGCGGGGTCGTTCACTGCGATCTCCGCCGGCGGGTGGCATTCGTGCGGGATCAAGACCGACAACAGCGTGGCGTGCTGGGGCGACAACCGCGGCGAGGCGGACGAATACTACGGCCAGACCGATGCGCCTGCGGGGTCGTTCAGTTCGGTCTCGGCCGGTGTCTTGCATTCGTGCGGGGTCAGGACCGACGACAGCGCTGTCTGCTGGGGCGGGCGGTCACCGCGGTTGGAGCCCGCTGTGTCCGAGAGCGTGGTATTGGCGGTCGTCAGCCGGGCCGACCGCGCTGTGTATGTGCTCTATGGGGTGACTGTCGCGCGGCCCGAGCCCGTCTGGGAGCGCTCCAGCCGTGCGGCGAGACAGCAGCCCGGCGCGTCGGGTGCGGGCGCCGGTTCTGCGCCGCCGCTGTGTGAGGGGATCGCTGATCTGCGGCAATGCCTCGGGGCGTGGCCCGAATGCGGCCGGGACCCTGCGGGCTGTCTGGGACCCCGAACCGGCGACAGCCCGGGCCCCGCCGGCGCCGCCGAGCCGGAGCCCGGCGCCGACGGCGGGCCCGCGCCGGCGCCCACAGACACTTCGTCGCCGCGCAGCGACGGTGCCGACGCGGCCACGGCCGACTCGGCGGCGGGGCAGCGGACTGCGCTGGCATGCCCGAGCGACACACCGCCGGGCACTGCCGTCTCGATCGCCGACGCCACGCTGCGCGCGGGGATCAACCGGTTCCTCGACAAGGCCCCCGACGCGGCGGTCACCGCGGCGGAGATGGCCGGGCTCACCGCGCTGGAGTTGCCCGCGGCCGCCGGCGGCGGGCGGGTTGTGAGCCTGTCGGGCCTCGAGCACGCCGCCAACCTCGCATCGCTGGACCTCAACGGCCACAACGTCGCCGACGTCTCGCCGCTGGCATGCCTCGACAGGCTCACCACAGTGGACCTCGCCGGCAACGACATCACCGACCTCGCCGCCCTGGCGGGTCTCAGCGGTCTCACCACACTGGGCCTCGCCGGCAACACCATCGCCGACACCGCCGCACTGTCTGGGCTGACCAGCCTCGCCGCGCTGGACCTGTCGGGCAACACGATCACCGACATCTCGTCTCTGTCTAGGCTCAGCGGCCTGCGATCGCTCAACGTCGGCCACAACGAGATCAGCGACATCACCGCGCTGAGGGGCCTCACCGCCCTGGAGGCGCTGCACGCCCACGGCAACCAGATCACCGGCGTCGCCGCCCTCGCGCCGCTCACCAGCCTCACCACGCTGTATCTGGACCACAACCAGATCACCGGCGTCGCCGCGCTGTCCTCGCTCACCAGACTCACCACGCTGGGGCTCGGCGGCAACCAGATCAGCGACATCACGGCGCTCAGGGGCCTCGCGGCGCTGGAGACGCTGTACATCTTCGACAACGACGTCACAGACGCATCCGCCCTGTCAGGGCTCAACAGCCTCAAAGTGCTGTGGATCGACGGCAACGACCTCACCGGCCCCTACCGGTGGGCCCCCGCAGGCGGTCTGGGCTATCTCGACGCCCGCCACAACCTCATCGCTGACATCGCCCCCCTCGACGCCGCCGGCGCAACCGGCGGCACCGTGCACACAGAACCCCAGCGGGTCGCCACGGTGCGCGTCAACGACGCGTCGCTGCGGGCCGCGCTGCTGGCCGCTTTGGGCAAGACCGCAGGCGACACGCTCAGCCCCGAAGAGATCGCTGCCATCGAACGGCTCCAGCGCGCCGGCCCGGCGGCCGACCCCGCGCCGATAACGGACCTGTCAGGACTCGAGCACGCCACCGCGCTGACAGTGCTGCGCCTGCGCAACAACAACATCGCCGACATCGGCCCCATAGCGGGCCTGAGCGGGCTCACCGAACTGGACCTGCACACCAACAACATCAGCGACCTCTCCCAACTGTCGGGCCTGACATCGCTGCGAACCCTCAGCCTCATCAACAACCGCCTCCACAGCCTCCACACGCTCCCGGCGCTGCCCAGACTCGAATCGCTGTTCGTGGACCTCAACCAGATAGCAGACCTCACACCGCTGTCACACCGCGCCGCGCTGGTGCACCTCGGGCTCGCCGTCAACAACATCACCGACATCGAACCCCTCGCACAGCTCACCGGACTCGAATCGCTGACACTGTCGCTCAACAACATCACCGACCTCGCGCCCCTCTCACAGCTCACCGGACTCGAGACCCTGCGCCTCGAACACACCCGCACCACCGACCTCCAAGCACTCAAGACCCTCACCGCGCTGCAGTTCCTGCACCTCGGCCACAACCGCATCACCAGCCTGCAACCCCTCGCCGCGCTCACCGAACTGTGGACCCTCGACATACAGAACAACCGCATCGCCAGCCTGCAACCGCTCACCGCGCTCACCGGGCTGCGCAACCTCTACCTCCACAACAACAACATCACCAGCCTCGAACCCCTCACCGGGCTCACCAACCTCCGCCGGCTCCACATCGCCGGCAACCACATCACCGACCTCACACCCCTCCGCAACATCACCGGCCTCACCATCCACGGCCAAGGCAACCAGAACACCAAGAACTGAGCCCCAGACCAAGCCGAGACCACCGGTCCAGAGGCCGCAGGCCGCCCAGACAACCCGAACACCGGGGACTGAGCGGAAGCCGGCGAGACCGCCGGCGTTGACGTCGCAGGCCGCGAGACAACCCGAAACCGGAGACCGAACCCCATTACCGGAGTAGTGCCGCCGGGCCGGCTACGACCCCAGCAGATCGATCAGGGCGTCGACCGCCAGCCGGTAGCTGGTGGCGCCGAAGCCAGTGACGACGCCGGCGCAGACCCCGGCGATGGCGGACGTGTGACGGAAGTCCTCACGGGCGTACACGTTGGACAGGTGGGTCTCCACCACGGGCACATCCACCGCGGCGATGGCGTCGCGCAGCGCGATCGAGTAGTGGGTCAGGGCGCCCGCGTTGAGCACCACGCCGTCGGCGGCTCCATCCCCGCCGGCCGCGGCAGTCTGGATGGCCGCCACCAAGTCGCCCTCCACGTTGGACTGCACATGGCGCAGCACCGCGCCCCGCGACTCGGCGTGGGCGGTCACTCCGGCGATCAGCTCATCGAGGGTGGCGTGGCCGTACACCTCCGTCTCGCGGGTACCGAGCATGTTGAGATTGGGACCGTTGACTACCAGGATCGTTAACGCCATAGCGCAGTTATAGCCCGAGCAGAGAGATCACCGCGTCGGCCACCTCCTCGGGACTGCGGCCCTCGGTGTCCACCGAGGCGAACCGGCTGTAGCCCTCGGCCCGCTCGGCCAGCAGTTCCCGCACCCGTGCCGAGGCGTCCGGGACCTCCAGCAACGGCCTCCGGTCGGTGTCGCCGAGGCGCTCGATGATGGTGCCGGGGTGTGCGGCGAGGCAGACGACATCGGCCCCTGGCTCCAGACAAGCCGAGCACGCCGCGTCGAGCATCATCCGGCCCCCGGTGGCGATCACGAGGCCGGTGCGCCCCGCCAGCTCGCGGGCCACTGACCGCTCCAGTTCCCGGAACGCCTCCTCGCCGAGGCGGTCGAAGATCTCCGGTATGGGTCCGGCGCGCGACTCGATCACCTCGTCGGTGTCGACGAAGCCGTAGCCCAGCCGGTCGGCCAGGATCCGGCCCACCGTCGTCTTGCCCGTTCCCATGAACCCGGTGAGAACGAGATTCTGCTCAACTCCGGCGCCCATGCACACGAGGCTACGGCCGACCGGGTCCTTGCCCGTCCAACGCGTCCCAACGCATTCTTGATGTAGTTGACCGCACCAGAGCGCGACAACTACATCAAGAACGACCGGAATGGCGCGGCCGCAGCGCTCAGCCGCAACGCCGGGCAGACTCGCGGACGTGGACGGCGGCTTCTTCGACCTGCTTCGCCGGCGTCTCGCGTCCGGGATGGAGCGTCCGATGCTGCGCGTTCCCGGCGGCCCGACCGTGACCTACGGGGAGATCGACGCCCGCTCGGCTCTGGCCGCAGGATGGCTGGACAGCCAGGGGGCGTCGGCCGGTGACCGGGTGGTGGCACAGATCCCCAAGTCGGTCGACGCCGTGGCCCTGTACCTCGGAGTGCTGCGTCTGGGCGCGGTGTACGTGCCGCTCAACACCGCCTGCACCGAGGCCGAAGTCGAATGGTTCGTGTCGGACGCCGAGCCCGCCGCCGTCGTGCGCGACGCCGCCGCCTTGGCCGCGGGGCTGGACCGGGCCCAGCCGCTGACAGGATTCGCCGGTCGCCGCGACGACGACCTCGCGGCCCTCGTCTACACGTCGGGCACGACCGGACGGCCCAAGGGCGCCATGCTCACCCACGGCAACCTGGCCAGCAACGCTCTCACGCTCCATGAGGCCTGGGCGTTCGGACCCGACGACGTGCTGTTGCACGCCCTTCCGATCTTCCATGTGCACGGACTGATGGTGGCGCTGCACACCGCCATGCTCAGCGCCTGCGAGATGATCTTCCTGGAGCGCTTCGATGCCGCAGAGGCGCTCACCTGCCTGCCCGAAGCGACCGTGATGATGGGCGTGCCCACCCACTACAGCCGGCTCATGGCCCTCGACGGCTTCGATGCGGCCGCTTGCAGCCGTATCCGGCTGCTGGTGTCGGGATCCGCGCCGATGACGGCCGAACTGCACCGGGCGGTGGCCGAGCGCACAGGCTGCGAGGTGCTGGAGCGCTACGGGATGAGCGAGGCGCTGATGATCACCTCGAACCCCTACGAAGGGCCCCGGGTGGCGGGCACGGTGGGTGTGGCCCTGCCGGGCGTCGAGGTACGGGTCTGGGGCGGTGCCGGCCCGGCGCCGGCGGGCGAGGCGGGGATGGTGCAGGTGCGGGGTCCCAACGTCGGGCCGGGCTACTGGCGCCGGCAGGACGCGACCGCCGAGTCCCGCACCGCGGACGGCTGGTTCATCACCGGCGACATCGGCCGCCTCGACAGCCGGGGCCGCCTGACGCTGGAGGGGCGGGCCGGCGACATGATCATCTCGGGAGGCCTGAACATCTATCCCGTCGAGATCGAGCAGGCCCTGGACGCCCACCCGTCGGTGGCGGAGTCCGCGGCGGTGGGCCTCGAGCATCCCGACCTCGGCGAAGCGGTCACCGCCTTCGTGGTGGTGGAGCGCCACGCCCGCGGTAGACCCGACCAGCAGGCTTCGGACCTGGCCGGCGCCCTCGACGAGCTCGCCCGTTTCAAGCACCCCAAGCGCTACGTCATCGTGGACGAGCTGCCCCGAAACGCCATGGGAAAGGTCCTCAAGACCGAGTTGCGGACCCGGTACGCCGGATTGTTCCAGAATCGAGCGCGCTCTGAGCTAGAACAACAGGGATGACCGCAACGAAACGGCCAGCGGGTCTTTCCGCAACCATGGCGGCAATCCTGGGGCCAACGCTGGGCGTGGTGCTGATCGCCGCGTCCTGCAGCGGAAGCGCCGAGACGGTTCACACACCCGAGCCCGGCCATCTCGGCGACGGCTCGCTGGGCGCCGTGGAGGTGGAGGCGGGCGACGCCGTCCAGATCCGCTCGCTCAACACAATCACCGGCGACGTGGCCTACCTGGGCCTTCCCAACCAGCGGGGCGTGGAGCTGGCCGTGGCCGACTTCGGCCCGGTCCACGGCTTCGACGTCGACCTCGGGACCCGCTACGACGACCTGTGCTCCTCCGACGGCGCCCAGGCCGCGGCCCAGACCATCGTGGCCGACGAGGACGTGATCGGCGTGATCGGGCCGTCGTGCTCCACCGCGGCCGTGGCCGCTTCACCTTTGATCACCGCGGCGCAGATGGTGCTCATCGCCCCGTCCAACACGTCGCCCACCCTCACGTCGGACCTGGCCGGCAATCCCGGCCTCAACCACAGCGTCGGCTACTACCGGACCTCCAACAACGGCCTGTACGTGGGCGAGACCATGGCCCGATTCGCATACGAGGGGCTGGGCCTGACCACCGCCGCGGCCATACACGACGGCGACCCCTACTCGCGGTCGATAGCCCAAGCCTTCGCCGACAGCTTCGAGCGGCTGGGGGGCGCCGTCACCGGGTTCTCGGCCATCAACAAGGAGGACACCGACATGGTGCCGGCGCTGACCGAGGTCGCCACCGGCAACCCCGAAGCGCTGTTCTTCCCCATCTTCCAGCCGGCCGGCGACTTCCTGACCGACCAGGCGCACGGAGTGGCGGGCCTCTCCGAGACGATCCTGCTCACCGACGCCGCCCTGCTCAACGACGGCTTCATGTCGCTGCCGCAATCGGCCGGCGTGTACTTCTCGGGGCCCGATCTGCGATTCGGGGCCACCTCCAATCAGAGCACCGGCAAGACTCCCGACAGCCTGCTGGACGCCTACGAGCGGGCCTACGGCGAGCCGCCCTCTGCGCCGTACTGGGCCCACGCCTACGACGCCACCACCCTGCTGCTCGAAGCAATCACGGCCGCGTCGGCAGTCGAGGACGGCACGCTGCTCATCGACCGGTCGGGCGTCCGCCAATACCTGGACTCGGTGAGCGGGTACAGCGGCGTCATCGGCACGATCAACTGCGACGGCTTCGGGGACTGCGGCTCCCAGAAGACCACCGTCATCCACCACCTCGACCCCGACGACATCGAGGCCAGCCTGGCCAACATCGTCTTCGAGTTCGCCCCGCGATCGGGGGCCTGAGCTGGCTCAGAGGCCGCGGGCATGAGACGGCGCGCCGGTGCAGTCGCGGCCGTGCTGTCGGTCACCGTCGCGCTGGTGTGGGGGGGTCCACCGGCCGCGGCCCAGGAAGCGGTGCTCCCGGGACCGATCGAGGCACGCGTCGGCGCTCTTTGGCTTCCCGACGGACGGGTCGAGATCGCGTTGCAGGTGCTCTCCGACGACGGCGTGTGGGGCGAGAGCCTGCTGCCGCCCAGGCGCCTGCTACCTGCCGGCCGCAAGCATTACAGCCGGCAGTCGACCCCGCCCGCCGACCGCGGGCATTCCCGTTGGCTGTCGACCTCTCCCATCACCTTGGAAGGGGCCGACGTCCGCGTCGCGGCGCGGCGGCTCGCCCACGGGGTCGTCAGCGTCGCGCTGAGGGTGCGCGCCCTTCCGGGCGGCTGGGGTGAGCGCCAGCTGCCGCTCCGGCACCATCTGTACGCAAGCAGGCAGTCCGGGTTCCGGACCTGGTCGTCGCCGGTGACAATCACCCCGGTGTGGCCCCACGTCGTCGCCTTCTACGGCCACCCCGGAGTCCCGGCGATGGGCGTTCTCGGCCACGGAACACCCGTCCAGGTGGCCGAGCACCTCGACGAATGGGTGCAACGCTACGACCGGCTGAACGGGCCGCGCGGCGTGGTCGGGGCCTATCACCTCATCACCGGCGTCGCCCAGGCGAATCCGACGTCGGACGGCACCTGGCTCTACCGGCTCCCCGACGACCGCATCGCCGAGTACGTCGAGGCAGCCCGCGAGCACGGAATGCTCCTGTTCATCGACACGCAGATCGGCTGGAGCGATCCGCTGAAGGAGGTGGCACTCCTCGAGGACTTCCTGAAGGAGCCGTTCGTCCACATTGCCCTCGACCCGGAGTTCGCGACAGAGCGTCTGGGGGTCGGTCCGGGCAGGGCCATCGGCGGCATCACCGGCAGCGAAGTGAACGAGGTGCTGCTCTACCTCTCGGCGCTTGTGAAGGAGGAGGGGCTGCCTCCGAAGATCCTGATGGTGCACCAGTTCGCCGACCGCATGCTGCGCGACCGCGACGTCATCGTGACACAACCCGGCGTCGAGCTGTCGATCGACATGGACGGCATCGGGAGCCCCCGGGCCAAGCTGTACGGCTACGGCCTCTACGCGATCACCGAGCCCTCGCAACGCCCGGCCTTCAAGCTGTTCTTCGACCAGGACAACCCGGTCATCCCCCCGGAGGACGTCCTGGCGATCGACCCGGTGCCCGACGTGATCATCTACCAGTGAGAGGCCGAGGCCCCGCGATCGGAACTCCAAGCAGTCGACCACCACCTAGGCGGTCAACCCATTGAAGCTCGGGGCTTGGCCGCGTTCTCAGGTCAGGAGCAGCCCGATCTGGCGGGAGGTGGCGACCAGCGCGCCGGTCGAGTCCCACAGCGAACCCGACTCGATCATCCGGCCGTCATGGAGGTCGTGGCTCTCCTGGCGGACCTGCAGCCACCCGGGCGCGGGAACCCTGCGGGCGTGGACGGTCAACTCGATGGTCGGCACCCAGCCGATGTAACCGAGCAGGGGATACAGCGAGGGCGGCAGGGCGTCGGCGAAGAAGGGCAGCGCCATCGTGGACGGGGCCGAGCCGTCGTTGAAGCGGATCCAGCCGTCGATGAGCGCCTGATCGCTGCCTCCCGCGGGGGCGTGGTCGGGATGCACGTGCACGTCGACGCGGGACAGGATGGGCAACTCGACGCCCTGCTCGAGGCTGCCCCGGTGGACGCATTCCTCCACGCGGGGGATCACCGGCGGCGCCTGCGACACCTGCGGGCCTCCACCTCCCGCGGCCAGGTCCGAGAAGGCGGCCAGCACCTCGAGGCGCTGCTTGCCCTCCTGCCACAACGAGCCCCGCAGCGTGCTGACGGTGCGCCCCTGTCTCACCACCGAGACCCTGACCTCGGCGTCGGCGTCGCCCTTGGCCGGGCGCAGGAAGTGGGTAGTGGCCGAGATCGGATCGGGGTGGCGAACCTGCGAGCGCATAGCCCTGAGCACCGAGGTGAGCGCGTAGCCGCCGTTGCTGTTGTCCGCGATGTTCCAACCGGCCGACAAGCGGGTGGTCCAGAGGCCCTCGCCTGCGGGCACCACTGCCGTCTCCGTGTCGAACTGGCTCATACCCGCTCGGCCTCAGAGGCGCCCGTGAACACGCTGGTAGTCTGGCGCTCTCGCGCGTCCGCACAACTCGGAGAACCCCCAATGCGACTCGTGACCGTCCGGATCGATGGAGCTACCCGTGCCGGTCGGCTGTCGAGCGATGAGATCGTGCTGCTCGACGCTCCCGACGTGCGGGCGGTGCTCGAAGCGGGGCCGGTGACGACGGGCGGGCTGCCCGTGGCCGAGTCGGGAGGCGCTGTGGCCGCAGACGGCGCCGACCTCGCTCCGGTGATCCCGGCACCCGACAAGATCGTCTGCGTCGGCCTCAACTACCGCGACCACGCGGCGGAGACCAACAGCCCACTGCCCACGGCGCCCATCTACTTCGCGAAGTACCGCCGGGCGCTGACCGGTCCCTACGACCCGATCCGGCTCCCTCCGCCCGAGGCGTCGACCAACGCCGACTGGGAGGTGGAACTGGCTGTGGTCGTCGGCCGCGAGGTGCGCAATGCCGGGCCGGACGAGGCTCTCGGGGCCATCGCCGGCTTCACGGTGCTCAACGACGTGTCCATCCGCGACTGGCAGACCCGCACGACGCAATTCCTGGCCGGCAAGACCTTCGAGGGGTCCACGCCGGTCGGCCCGGCGTTGGCCACCGCCGATGAGATCGGCGACGGCAGGGGCCTGAACGTGAGCTGCACCGTCGACGGGACCACCAAGCAGTCGTCCAACACCGACCAGCTGGTGTTCGGCCCGGCGGAAATCGTGGCCGACCTGAGCACGATCATGACCCTCGACCCGGGCGACGTCATCGCCACCGGCACCCCCGGTGGCGTCGGCATGGCCCGAGATCCCCAGGAGTGGCTCGCTCCCGGCATGGTGGTACGCACCACCATCGAGGGCATCGGCGAGATGGTCAACCCCTGCGTGGCCGGCTGACGGAAGGCCGAGCGGTCCCGGTCCCGAACTTCAAGCGGTCGACCACCTCTGGGGTGGTTGACTCATTGAAGTTCAGGCCGCGTCCTCTCCCGGCGCCAGAGCCCCGCCGACTGCCGCAGCCGTGACCGTGCACTCGACAGCCCCAGCAGCCACGGTCGCCCGGCTCTCAGTCGAGGCCCTCCGGTCGCTGGGGGTGGACACTCTGTTCTGCCTGCCCGGCGTGCAGAACGACGACTTCTTCGACGCCCTCCTCGACGCCCGCGACATCCGGCCGGTCGTTACCCGCCACGAGCAGGGCGCGGCCTGCATGGCCCTGGGCGCGGCCCAGGCAACCGGACGGCCGGCCGCGCTGTGCGTGGTGCCCGGTCCGGGCATGCTCAACGCCGCGGCCGGCCTGACCAGCGCCTACTGGGGCAACGCCAGGGTGCTCGCTCTGGTCGGGGCGGTTCCCTCGGGGTTGCGGGGCCTGAACACCGGGATCCTGCACGACCTGCCCGACCCCGCAGCCGTTCTGGGCCAGCTCACCAAGCACACCGGCTACATCGGCAGCGGGCTTGACGCTGTCGGCGTGTGGCGGCGGGCCATCGACGAGCTGGTGTCCGGCGTGCCACGCCCCGTGGCGGTGGAGGTGCCCGTGGACGTGTGGAGCCAGCCCGCCGGCGGCGCGCTCGAGGCGCCCCGGGCGTCGACGCCGCCGGTCGACCCCGACCGGATCGAGCAGGCCGCCCGGGTCCTCGGGCAGGCCCGTCGCCCGCTGATCGCTGTGGGCGGCGGCGCCCAGGACGCCTCCGAGCCTGTCAGGGAGCTGGCCGAGATGCTGGAGGCGCCGGTCTACGCCCGGCACATGGGCCTGGGCGTGGTGGACACGCGGCACCGCCTGCACGCCTACCTGACCGTCGGCCGTGACCTGTGGCCCACCTCGGACGTCGTGCTGGGCATCGGAACCCGGATGGAGTTCCCGAACGTGGAGTGGGGGGTGGACCCTGGCCAGACGATCGTGCAGGTGAACATCGACGCCGGCGAGCTGGACAGGCACGGTACCGGCACAGTCGGCGTCCACGGCGACGCGGCCGAGGCGTGCAGGATGCTCATCGATGCACTCGGCCGCCACAACCGCCGCAGGGAGGATCGCACCGACGAGATCGCCGAGCTGCGGGACCAGCACTTCGAGCGGATCGCCTACCTGGAGCCCCAGCTCAGCTATCTGCGCGCCATCCGGTCGGTGATGCCCGACGACGGGATCATCGTCGAGGACATGACCCAGGTGGCCTTCGTGGCCCACATCGGCTACGAGCATCGCCGGCCCCGCACCTTTCTCAGCACGGGCGGAGCGGGAACGTTGGGCGCAGGCGTCGCCCAGGGAATGGGCGCGGCGGCCGCTGCGCCGGACCGGACCCAACTCACCATCGTCGGCGACGGCGGGATGCTGTTCACCGCGACGGAGTTGGCCACCGCGGTTCAGCACGGCATCAACACGACCGTGCTGCTGTTCGACAACGCCGGCTACGCCAATGTGCAGCGCCTGCAGCGGCAGCGCTTCGGCCCGGACCGGACCATCGCCTCGGCGCTACGCAACCCCGACTGGGTCGCCTTCGGCGAGAGTTTCGGTGTGCGCACCGAGCGAGCCGGCCGCCCCGACGAACTGCCGGCGGTGCTCGAGAAGTCGCTGGTCCATCCAGGCCCGTCGTTGGTGGTGGTGGACATCGCCGACGAGCCCGATCCGTGGCCGCTCATGAGACGGCGGCGCTGATGCTAGTGCATGCTCTAGGATGCCCTCGATGATCCGAACGAGCGGGCCTCGCAAAGGGGTGCCGCGCACCGGAGTAGACTGGTTTCTGGCTTTCCTGCGCGTGGCGGCCCTGACCGTGATCGCGGTCGGTCTGATCGCCTTCATCTGGCAGGAGATCGACACCGACAACCCCTTCGCGCGGTGGGCCAACCCCGACGCCACCGGCCTCACCGGCGCCCAGTTCCGGGGCTTGATCATCTCCGGGGTGGCCCAGGGCTGCATGTACGGGCTGATCGCGTTGGGCTACTCGATGGTCTACGGGGTTCTCGGCTTCATCAACTTCGCCCACGGCGAGGTGTTCATGGTGGGGGCCATGACCGGGATGATCACCTCCAACAAGCTCGCCGACGCCGGGCTGTGGGAGAGCAACTTCATCGGGTCCCTGGTCTTCATCGTGATCGTCTCGATGATCGTGTGCACCATGACTGCGGTGATCATGGAGCGGGTCGCCTACCGGCCGCTGCGGGGATCGCCGCGGCTGATCCCGCTCATCACCTCGATCGGGGTCTCGTTCTTCATCCAGAACGCCTCGATAGTGCTGCTCGGTCCCGCGGCCAAGGCCTATCCCGACGTACCCGACTGGGTGAAGGACAAGCACACCTTCATGCAGATCGAGGGAGCGCGGATCCTGGTGGTGGTGGTGGCCGCAGTCTCGATGTTCGCGCTGTGGTACCTGGTGGAGCACACCAAGGGCGGCAAGGCGATGCGGGCGGTGGCCGAGGACGCCGAGATCGCCGCGCTGATGGGCATCGACGTGAACCGCACCATCGTGAGAGTGTTCGCGGTGGGCGGCGCCATGGCCGGCCTGGCCGGGATCCTGTGGGGGATCCTGTTCCGCAGCGTGATCCACACCACCGGCTTCCTGCCCGGGATCAAGGCGTTCAGCGCGGCCGTGGTGGGAGGCATCGGCCATCTGGGCGGGGCCATGGCCGGAGGGATCACCATCGGGGTGGCCGAGTCGGTGGGCCCGCTGCTGATCCTGGAGCCGCTCGGGGTGAGCGGGGTGTCCCAGCTGCGCGACGCGGTGGCCTTCGCCGTTCTCATCGGCGTGCTGCTGTTGCGTCCCGCCGGGTTCTTCGGTGAGCGACTGCCGGCCGAGGACCGGACATGACCGCGACCGCTCCGCCCGAGGCAGGAGCAGCCGGCCCCGCCGAGACCCCGCCGGCGCCGGCGCGGCCGGCGCTGGCCCAGGACTGGCGGCGGCTGGTGCGCATGGGCGCGGTCGGTGCGGCAGCCCAGATCTTCATCGCCCTTTCCAACATGCCGGTGCGCCTTGACGAGCGAGTTGTAGTCAAGCCCGTGCTCAGCCTGGGGTACTTGACGCTACTGGTCGTGCCGTTCGCGGCCGGGCACCGTGTCGGCCACCAGACAAAGCGCGAGGGCGTGCCGGTCTATGCAGCGGGCGCTCACGAAGCGGCTGGAGGGGCCATCTGCGGAGCCCTGGCCGCCGGAGGGCTGTCGCTGCTTGCGGTGCTGCTGGCCAACTTCGACCTGCGCGAGCCGCTCGTCAACTGGAGCCCGATGCTGGCCGAGCTCTTGGCCTTCGGCAACGCGACCTGGTTCGCGGTGGTGATCTGGCTGCTGATCGGGGCGATCGTCGGCGGAGCGGCCGGGCTGCTCCGGCTGCTGGGCCCGGGCACCCGCCGGGCGATGGTGACCATGGTCCTCGCGGTGGGGGGCGCCGCGGTGCTCGAACCGCTGGTGGTGGACCTCGCCGAGGGCATGCGGCTGGAGGCCCTGACCGACCGGCTCTACGCCCGCCGGGGCGGCCTCAACTGGACCGGCGCGCTTGGCCTGGCCGCCGCCTCGGGGATCCTGGCGGTTCTCGGCCGGGGACGCGTCCAGCAGGTTCGGACCCGCATCAACGAACTGGAGGAGGCCAAGCGGGCTCGCACGAACTTCGGTCTGATCGTGCTGACCGGGGCGGTGCTGGTGATCCTGCCCATGTTCGCGGGCAAGCTCACCAACGAGCTGCTCGCCAACGTCGGGCTGTTCGTACTGCTGGCTCTGGGCCTCAACGTCGTGGTCGGCCTGGCCGGGATCCTGGACCTGGGCTACGTGGCCTTCTTCGCGGTGGGCAGCTACTCGGCCGCGGTGCTCACCGCCGCCACCTCGCCGCGGATCAACCCCGAGATGCCCTGGCTCGTGGCACTCATCGTGGTGGTGATCATCACGGGCCTGGTGGGTCTGTTCATCGGGGCGCCGGTCATCCGGATGCGGGGCGACTACCTGGCCATCGTCACGTTGGGTTTCGGCGAGATCATCCGGTTGATCTTCCTGTCGGACTGGCTTTCGGGCTGGTTCGGCGGATCGCAGGGCATCACCAAGATCCCCGGAGCGGGGATCTTCGGCCTGACCAGCGTGGCCGGCACCGACCCGCGCCGGGTGTTCTATCTGGTGCTGGCCTTCTGCGCGCTCGCCATATATGTCTCCTGGCGCCTGGAGCGGTCCCGGCTCGGGCGGGCCTGGATGGCGGTCCGCGAGGACGAGACGGTGGCCGAGGCCATGGGCATCAACACGGTGAACGTCAAGCTGCTGGCCTTCGTGGTCGGCGCGGTGCTGGGGTCCTTCAGCGGAGCGATCTTCTCGGCCAAGGTCGGCTCAGTGTTCCCCAACAGCTTCCTGATCCTGGTGTCGATCGTGATCCTGGTGGTGGTGATCTTCGGCGGCATGGGCAGCATCATGGGCGTCATCGCCGGCTCTGCGGTGCTGATCGGCGTCCTCGGCGGACCCAAGCAGCCCGGCCTGCTGGCCGAGTTCTCAGAGTTCAAGCTGCTGATCTACGGGGCGCTGCTGATCTGGATGATGCTGGCCCGGCCCGAAGGCCTGATTCCGAGCGTCCGCCGATCGCGCGAGCTGCACCAGCAGGAGATGGCCCAGGACGCCTGGCTCCGGGGCCAGGTGGAGGATGACGGCAACGACGGCAACGGCCCGCGAGCCGCATCGGCGACATGAGCGCAGCCAACGGAACCGCCGGCCCGCCGCTGCTGGAGACCCGCAACCTGAGTGTCGATTTCGGTGGTCTGCACGCCCTCGACGGACTCGACTTCGAGGTTCACTCCGGCGAGATCGTCTCGGTGATCGGGCCGAACGGCGCAGGCAAGACCACGTTGTTCAACGCCATAACCGCCACCGTCGAGCGGTCTGAAGGCGACATCCTCTTCGAGGGCGCCTCGCTGCTGGGTCTGGACCCCAACCGGGTCACAGCCCGAGGCATCGCCCGCACCTTCCAGAATGTGCGGCTGTTCGCCAACATGACCGTGCTGGAGAACGTGATGGTGTCCCAGCACTGCCGCACTCACCAGCACGCCTTCGGCGCGCTGTTCTACACGCCCGCGTTCCGCCGTGAGGAGGCCGAGATCCGCGAGCGGGCCGAGAAGGTCCTCAGCTTCTTCGGGTCCCGGCTGGTCGGGTATCGCTTCGATCAGCCCGCCTTCACCCTGTCCTATGCGAACCGGCGCCGGCTCGAGATCGCCAGGGCCATGGCCACCCAGCCCAAGCTGATCCTGCTCGACGAGCCGGTGGCCGGGATGAACCCGGTGGAGTCGGCCGAACTCACCGGGATGATCGGACGTCTGCGCGACGAGTGGGGTTTCGCCATCGTGGTCATCGAGCACGACATGGAGGTGGTGCGGGAGGTCTCGGACCGGGTTGTGGTTCTCGATCACGGCGTGAAGATCGCCGAAGGAGACTACGCCGATGTCTCCAACGACCCCCGGGTGATCGAGGCCTACCTGGGCCAGGGGGCCGAAGAGTCATGAGCGATGGGCAGCCACGCGAAACCGTCCCGCTGCTGGAGATGCGCTCGGTGAACGCCCACTACGGAGCGGTCCACGCCCTGAAGGACGTGAACCTGTCGATCCATGCGGGAGAGCTGGTCTGCCTGCTGGGAGGCAACGCCAGCGGCAAGTCCACCACTCTCAAGACCCTGCTCGGCATGCTCAAGCCGACGTCGGGGGAGGTCGTGCTCGACGGCGAGGTCGTCAACGACAAGCCGACCAGCTACCGGGTAGCCCGCGGCGTGACCATGGTCCCGGAGAACCGCCGCCTGTTCAAGCGCCTCAGCGTGCGCGAGAACCTCGACCTGGGCGCCTACCTGCGGTCCGACACCGACGGCATTGCCGCCGACATGGCGCGGGTGTTCGAACTGTTCCCCCGGGTCCGGGAGCGCCTCAGCCAGAAGGCGGGCACGCTGTCGGGGGGCGAGCAGCAGATGGTGGCCATGGGCCGGGCGCTGATGGCCAAGCCCCGGGTGCTGTTGATGGACGAGCCCTCGATGGGCCTGGCCCCCGCACTCGTGCAGCAGAACTTCGAACTCATCCAGCAGATCCACGAAGCCGGCCTGACCGTGTTCATGGTGGAGCAGAACGCCAACATGGCCCTGTCCATCGCGGACAGGGGCTGGGTGCTGCAAACCGGCCGGGTGGTGCTCGACGACACCGCCGAGAACCTGCTGGCCCACCCCGACCTGAGAGCCTCCTACCTGGGCCAAGCCGACACCTAGCGGCCCCCTGGACGGCGCGTCAGGGCGGCGCGGCGACCGGGTCCGTTGGATGAGACGCGATCGGCTGCTAGTAACTCCTCCGTGGCCGAGACACGCGACGAGGCCGGGGGCGTGCACCGGCCGCTGGACTTCATACGGGAGCAGGTTCAGGCCGACAACGCGGCCGGGACCTACGCCGGGCGGGTGCAGACCCGTTTCCCGCCCGAGCCCAACGGGTTCCTGCACATAGGCCACGCCAAGGCGGTGTGCCTGAACTTCGAGGTGGCCGCCGAGAACGGCGGCGCCTGCCGGCTGCGCTTCGACGACACCAACCCCGAGGGCGAGGACGCCGCCTACGCGCGGGCCATAGCCGACGACATCGCCTGGCTGGGCTTCGAGCCCGAGGGCCGGGCCGTCTATGCCTCCGACTACTTCGAGCGTCTCTACGGGTGGGCCGAGCACCTGGTGCAGCAGGGGCTGGCCTACGTGGACGACCAGGACGCCGAGACCATCTCGGCCACCCGGGGGGACTTCAGCACGCCGGGCACCGAGAGCCCCTGGCGGGACCGCTCAGTGGAGAAGAACCTGAGCCTGCTGCGCGACATGCGGGCGGGGCGCTTCGAGAATGGCGAGAAGGTGCTGCGGGCCAAGATCGACATGGCCCACCCCAACATGCTGATGCGCGACCCGGTCATGTACCGGATCCGCCACACCGCCCACTTCCGCACCGGCGACGCCTGGTGCATCTACCCCACCTACGACTGGGCCCACGGCCAGAGCGACGCCATAGAGGGCGTCACCCACTCGCTGTGCTCGCTGGAGTTCGACGCCCACCGGCAGCTCTACGACTGGTACCTGGAGCACCTGCGGTTGCCCGGCGACCGTCCCCGCCAGTACGAGTTCGCACGGTTGAACCTGACCCACACCGTCATGTCGAAGCGGAGGCTGATCACGCTCGTGGAGGAGGGGCTGGTGGACGGCTGGGACGACCCGCGGCTGCCCACGCTGCGGGGTCTGCGCCGGCGGGGCTACCCGCCCGAGGCCATCAGGGAGTTCTGCGCCCACATCGGCCTGGCCCGGGTGAACGGTGTGCACGAGATCGAGCTGCTGGAGTCTTTCGTGCGGACCCACCTCAACCGCATCGCCCCGCGCCGCATGGCCGTGCTGCGCCCCCTGGAGGTGTTCATCACCAACTGGCCGCGGCAGGACCGGCCGGTCGAGCACCGCAGCGCGGTCAACAACCCCGAGGACTCCTTGGCGGGCAACCGGCTGGTGCCGTTCACGGAGCGGCTGTGGATCGAGCGCGACGACTTCATGCTCGACCCGCCCCGCAAGTTCTACCGGCTGGCGCCGGGCCGCGAGGTGCGGCTGAGGGCCGGCTACTTCCTGCGCTGCAACGACGTGGAGACCGATTCCGACGGCGAGGTGGTGCGGCTGTGGTGCACCTACGACCCCGAGACCGGCGACGGGCAGGCCCCCGACGGCCGCAAGGTGCGGGCCACCGTCCACTGGGTGTCGGCCGACCATGCGGTGGATGCCACCGTGGCGCTCTACGACCGGCTCTTCACCGACCCGGTCCCCGGCGCCGACGGCCGCGACCCGCTGGAGTCGTACAACCGCGTCTCACGCGAGTTGATCGACGGCGCCAAACTCGAGCCCGAGCTTGCCAACACGGCGCCCGGCGAGGTGGTGCAGTTCGAGCGCCTCGGCTATTTCGCCCACGACCCCGACACGCCCATGCTGTTCCACCGCACCGTCGGCCTCCGCGACGAGTGGGCCAACATCCAGAAGCGCCGCCAGCAAGGATCCTGACCTGATCATCCAAGCATCCTAATCTAGCTCTAAAGGCTGGCTGTTGTATTTTCATAGGCCTAGCCGCAAGAATCTAACGAATCTAGGCTTGAACGTGCAAATGATCTGCTACTCTGTTGACCATGTTGCTGAGGTTCCAAGCATCCAATCATCGCTCCATCCTCAATCCCGTGGAGCTTTCGATGATCGCAGTAGACAACGACCGCGATGCGACGCGACGCTTCGACCGGCTGTCGGAACAAGTCCTAACCGTCGCCGGAATCTACGGGCCTAACGCTTCCGGCAAGTCCAACGTGCTTGACGCACTCTCGTGGCTATCCACCGCCGTGGCCACCTCGTTGCGCAGCTGGGACGAGGACATCCCCCGCGACGCCCACCGTTTCGGTAAGGGACCAAGGACTCCGTCTGTGTTCGACCTGGACCTCGTGGTTGACGGCGTGCGATTCTCTTACCAACTCGAACTCGACGACTCGGCCGTGTTGTACGAGAGCCTCTGTAGCTACCCCGAACGCAGACGGCGAACACTGTTCGAGCGCAATGGGAACGAAATCGAATTCCGCCGCGGCCTCGAAGAGGCATCCGGAATCCGAAAGCTGCTGACGCCAACGACCTTGGCAATCTCCGCGGGCATGCGTCTGGGGGATGCCCAACTCAGCGATGCCGGCCGGGCCATCGCAAAGACGAGCGTCCTCGGACTGAGGCCGCGGAGTTCGAGATACCTGTTTCCGCGACCTAGTCAGTCCGACTCAACTAGGCGTCTCTTTCTCGAAGATCGGGGTGACTTCCGCGAACGCGTCTTGGACCTACCTGAGAGACGGATCGCGGCCCTTGATCTACTTCGCATGGCGGACCCGGAAATCGACGATGTGCAGGTCTACGAAATGACCGAGCGGTTCTCGGAGCGCTCAAGACGTCAACTACGCTTCGTCCGCAGCGCCGATGATGAGTCCGTGCCGTTGGACTTCGAAGAGGAGTCAGCTGGAACGCGAACATGGTTCCATTTGCTGGGACCCGCCTTGGGCGTCCTCGCAGCGGGAAGGACCCTGCTGATCGATGAGATCGATGCGAGTCTTCACCCTCGACTCTCAGCCCGGCTGCTAGGCCTCTTCCAGGATCCTCAGACCAACCATCGAGGAGCCCAGTTGATCTTCACCAGTCACGACACCTCGCTACTAAACGTGTTGAACCGTGACGAGGTCTGGCTCACAGAGAAGGAGCCCGGCGTCGCCACACGACTCGTGGCCCTGGCCGAGTTCGGCGATGAGCGAGTACGGAAGTCGGTGAACCTCGAACGCGCCTACCTGCAAGGTCGGTTCGGGGCAGTCCCCGAAGTTGATCAGGTCGACATGCGCCGCGCCGTCCGACACGTCTTGAATTGACGCCGGATGCCGAAACCATCGGGGCGCAAGCCCCGTGCGGATCGACGACTTGACCGCCGGGTCGGGGATCGTGTTCCAAAACGGACTTTTCTCGTGTATTGCGAAGGCGAGAGGACCGAACCTGATTATCTCAAGGCGCTCAAACGCGATCCTGAGATCCGCCGTGTCGCCTCCATTCAGATCGAACCTCCTGCTGCTGCAGGCGGCTCTCTTCCAATCAAACTCGTGACGGCAGCCGCGAAGGCTCGTTCCGGCGTCTCGGTCACGCACGGTGATGTCGACGAGGTCTGGTGCCTCTTCGACGTCGAATGGCCCCAGAACCATCCCAAGCTCGATGAAGCAGTTGCACTAGCCAGAAGAAGCGATGTGCATCTTGCGATATCGAATCCGTGCTTTGAACTGTGGCTCGTGCTCCACCTCACGGATCACACTCGCCCGCTTGAGACGAGACCCGCTGAGAAGCTCCGTCAGCGCCTTGACGGCAGTTCAAGCAAGGAAGTCGAGGGTGCCACCTACATGCCGATACGGCAAGACGCGGCCCGGAGGGCTCGCTCCCTTGACGAGATGCACAAGGACAACGACACGAATTTTCCGGATGACAACCCGTCCTCTGGGATGTACAAACTCCTTGAGGCGATCGAGCAAGACTTGTAGACGCTCCCACGTGCCATGAGTGATGTCAGCATGGGGCTGCAGTCAGGTCTCGATTCGGTGGTGTCTGGTGTGTGGCGCACGTTCGCGCGGGCTGCTGGCCTCAGGTCGCGTGTCTCCCCGGCGGTGCCGGTCCTGTTCTTCGGCGACTTGGACGTGTACTTGGCGTCGGCGCTGCGTGTGGTGACGGTGGGTTTGAACCCGTCGCTAAGGGAGTTTCCTGCAGCTGATCCCTTCCGGCGGTTCCCGCTGGCCGCGGACACCGGTCGTGAGGATCACAGCCGGTACCTCGAGGACAGTAGCGAAGCACAAGCGTAGGTGAAGGGCATAGGTGAGTCTCGGCCAGCGCGAGGACTCTGGCTTTGGCAGAGATTCGGGAAGGCACCCAGGTTGTGCTCTAGTGCCCTTGACCTACCAGTCGGCGGCTATGTACTGGGTCTCGCAGAACTCGTAGACGCCCTCGGATGCGCCCTCGCGGCCCAATCCGGACTGCTTCATGCCGCCGAAGGGGGCGGCCGGGTCCGAGACCGCGCCCCGGTTGAGGCCGACCATGCCGGCCTCGATCCGCTCGCTCACGTTCAGGCCCTTGGCCAGGTCCTCGGTGTAGACGTAGCCGATGAGGCCCATCTCGGTGTCGTTGGCCGCCGCGATCATGGCGTCGGTGTCGGTGAAGCCGGCCACCGGGGCGACCGGTCCGAAGATCTCCTCGCGGGTGATGGGCGCGGCCGGGTCCACCCCGCCGAGCACGGTGGGCTCATAGAAGAAGCCCGGCCCGTCGATGGCCGAGCCGCCAGTCACCGCGCTGGCCCCGCCGTTGATGGCGCCCCTTACCAGCCGGTCGATGTTGGTGATCGCCGCGGAGTTGATCATCGGGCCGCAGGTCACGTCGGGATCGAACCCGCTGCCCACCTTCATCGACCCCATGGCCGCGGCCAGCCGCTCCACGAACTCGTCGTGCACGGGCTCCTCCACGAAGAACCGGTTGGCGGCGGTGCAGGTCTCGGCCGAGTGGCGCATCTTGGCCACCATCGCCCCCTCGACAGCCGCCTCGAGGTCGGCGTCGGCGAACACCACGAAGGGCGCGTTGCCGCCCAGCTCCATCACCGTCTTGAGGATGCGGTCGGCGCAGCGCCTCAGCAGCACCCGCCCCACCTCGGTGGAGCCGGTGAACGACACCATGCGCACGGCCCGATGGTCCACCGCGGCGTCGAACCACGGGCCCGACGCGGTGGTGGGCACCAGGTTGACCACGCCGGGCGGCACGCCGGCCTCCGCCAGCAGTTCCCCGACCCGGAGCGCGGTGAGGGGCGCCTCCCGGGGCGGCTTGATGACCACGGTGTTTCCCGCGCCCAGAGCGGGGGCCAGCTTGCGGGTGATCATGGCCGCCGGGAAGTTCCACGGGGTGATCATCACCACCACCCCAACCGGCGGGTGGCGGGTGATGATGCGCTTGTCGCCGCCTGGGGCGGTGCCGATCGTGCCGTGGATGCGCACGGTCTCCTCGGCGTTCCAGCGGAAGAACTCGGCCGCGTAGGCCACCTCCCCCACCGCGTCGGCCCGGGGCTTGCCGTGCTCGAGGGTGATCAGGTCGGCCAGCCCGTCGGAGTGCTCCATGAGGATCCGGTGGCAGTCGCGCAGGATCTCCGAGCGGACCCGGGGCGCGGCCGCGGCCCAGGCGGGCTGCGCGGCGGCGGCCGCGTCGCAAGCCGCGGCGGCCTCGGCCGGCCCGCCCGCGGCCACCTCGGCGACGCCGTCCCCGGTGGCCGGGTCGAGCACTTCGATCCGCTCGGCGCCGGCTCCGTCGGTCCAGCGCCCGTCGATGAGCATCTGTGTCTGCATCGCGTCAGCCTCCCGCGAACTGGCAGCAAGACGCACACTATCCGTGCAGAACGCTGCCAATTCTGTTGAGGCGTCGGCCTCCGAGCTTGATCACCGACACGAATTGGCAGCCCACAACGCCCATTCGGGCATCCACCGCTGCCAATTCGGTTGCTGAGAGTTCAGCCTCCGAGCTTGGGGATGGGGTGGTCGCCGTAGGCGACGGCCACGTTCTTGGTCTCCATGTAGAAGTCGAAGCTCCAGTCGCCGCCGTCGCGGCCGATGCCGCTGCGCTTCGTGCCACCGAAAGGCGTGGGCAGGTGGCGCACGTTCTGGGAGTTGACCCACACCATGCCCACATCGACCGCATCGGCAACCCGGTGGGCCCGCCCCACGTCGCCGGTCCAGACGTAGGCGGCCAGCCCGTAGTCGGTGTCGTTGGCGATGGCGACCGCGTCGGCCTCGTCATCGAAGGCGATGGCGGTGAGGGCCGGGCCGAAGATCTCCTCGCGGGCTATGCGCATGTCGTTGGTGGCCCCGGTGAACAGCACAGGCGTCACGAAGTTGCCTTCCGGCGGCGCGTCGGGCCATCCGGTGCCTTCCACGACGCGGGCGCCCTCGGCCGAGGCCAGCTCGATGTAGCTGCGCACCTTGTCGCAGTGGCGGGGATGGATCAGCGGGCCGATCACGGTGCCGGGGTCGAGCGGGTGCCCGACGCAGATGTTGCGCAGCTTGGCCGCCAGCCGCTGGGTGAAGTCGTCGTAGATGCTGCGCTGCACCAGCAGGCGGCTGGAACTGGTGCAGCGCTCCCCGTTGAGGCTGTAGATCATGAACACCGCCGCGTCGAGGGCGCGGTCGAGGTCGGCGTCGTCGAACACGATCACCGGGTTCTTGCCGCCCAGCTCGAAGTGGAGCCGTTTGAGGGTGGCCGCCGACTGGGCCTGGATGGCCGACCCGGTGGCCGACTCGCCCACAAAGGCGACGGCCGCGACGCCGGGATGCTCGGTGAGGGCGCGGCCGGCGGTCTCGCCCATGCCGTGGACCACGTTGAGCACGCCGGGGGGCAGGCCGGCCTCCAGCGCGATCTCGGCCAGAAGGCAGGCCGTGAGCGGGCTCCACTCCGCCGGCTTGTGCACCACCGTGCAGCCCGCGGCCAGTGCAGGGGCGATCTTCCACGTTGACAGCATGAACGGCGTGTTCCACGGCGTGATCACCCCCACCGGTCCGATGGCGCGTCGGCTCGTGTAGTTGAGGTGGTGGGCCGAAGGCAGGGCCAGCCCGTCCGACGCGGCCGGAGCCCGGTCGGCGAAGAACCGGAAGTTCTCGGCGCCCCGCAGCGCGGCCGACGACATGAAGCGGATGGCCTGCCCCGTGTCGACCGACTCCACCACTGCGATCTCGCCGGCGCGTTCCACGATGGCGTCGGCCACCGCGTGGAGGATCCGCTTGCGCTGCTCGCCGGGCATGCGGGACCACTCGTGGAAGCCGGCGCCGGCCGCCGCAGCCGCAGCCGCAACGTCGTCTTCGCCGCCGGCGGCCACATCCCCCAGATGCATCCCGTCGATGGGCGATGCGGTGGCGAACGTCTCGCCCGAGATGCTGGCCGCGGGCTGCCCGTCGATCACGTGCAGCGTGGGCGCAGCCGCGAAGCGAGCCAGATGCCGCCCGGCGGCGGCAAGGTTCTCCTCGAAGCTGGCTGCGGTGGCCATGGTGCGTCTCCCGTCGGCGCCGGCATCGAGGCTAGAGGCCGAGCGGCCCCGAACTTCAAGCGATCGACCACCTCTGCAGTGGCTGACTCATTGAGGCTCGGGTACCGGCCCCTGATCGCACGGTCGTGCGCCTCGCGGCGGCTCACACCGAAACTGGACGACTCATTGAGGCTCGGGTACCGGCCCCTGATCGCACGGCTGCTAGACCGCACCCTCGAGGCCGCCGAGATCACACGCGGCACCGGCCCCTGATCGCACGGCTGCTAGGTGCGATCACCCCGGGCGAGATGGGTGCGGATGTGGTTGCGGTTGATCCGCATGGCCGGGTCGATCAACTGGACTTCGGCGCTGATCGCCACTGGATGGTCGGCCTGAAGAGGGGCCAGCACCTCGTCGACGGTGTCGATGAGACGGTTGAGGAACCGCTGGACCGTCTCGGGTTCCCGGCCGGGTCCGATGCGGGCGGTCAGGCACACGAAGCCGAAGGCCGGATTGCCGTCGGCAATGCGGTAGTGCCGGCGGGGCACGGACCGGGTGCGGAGGGCGTCGAGGGAGGGAATGCCATCGTCGAGCGCCGCCTCGTGCACGGCGAGAACCAGGGCATCAATGTCGGTCAGGTCGGCCACGTTGGCAGAGTGTTCGATGATTATGTGAGGCATGGGCGGTCCCGTCCGCCACGATTGTACGGTTCCCACCCTCCCTGCCGATCGTCGGTGAGGTTGCCCATGCGCCTTCTCAGCTACAGCGTCCATGGAGCTTCGTCGTTCGGTGTGCTCACCCCCGACGGCGCCGGCGTCATCGATCTCGCCTCGCGCATCGACGGGGTCGCCGACCTCGGCGATCTGATCGCTCAAAGTCGCCTCGCCGAAGCGGCCGACCGGGCCGGATCCGGCGCCGCCGCCGACCACGCTCTCGACGAGATCACCTTCGAGCGGCTGCTCCCCCGGCCCGGCAAGATCATCTGCATCGGCGTGAACTACGGCGGCCGCGGGGCGGAGTACGCCGAGGACCCCGCCGACTCCTACCCCAGCGTCTTCGTGCGCTTCCCCGAGACGCTGGTCGGCCACGAGCAGGCCCTGCTGCGGCCCCCCGAGTCCGAGCAACTCGACTACGAGGGCGAGATCGTGGTGGTCATCGGCGCCGGCGGGCGCCGGATCGGTGTCGAGGATGCCCGCAGCCACATCGCCGGGATGAGCCTCGGCAACGAGGGCACCATCCGCGACTGGGTGCGCCACGGACGCTTCAACGTCACCCAGGGCAAGAACTGGCACCGCAGCGGCTCGATCGGCCCGTGGCTGGTGACCCTCGACGAGATCGCCGACTTCGAGGAGTTGCACCTCACCACCCGGGTCAACGGCGAACTCCGTCAGGACGATCTCGCCGGCAACATGCGCTTCGGGATCGAGTACCAGATCCACTACCTGTCCACGTTCGTCGGGCTCGATGCCGGCGACGTGATCTTCACCGGCACACCCACCGGCGCCGGCGCCCGCTTCGACCCGCCCAGATGGCTGAAGCCCGGCGACGTCGTGGAGGTCGCCGTCCCCGAGATCGGCACCCTCCGCAACCCGGTCCGCGACGAGTAGACCTTCTAGCGTGCCACGGTCGTAGCCTCACGTCGGACAGACCGACAGGAGGCGCGGTGATGACCACAGCAACCGGCGGAACGAGCGCCGCGGTTCAGATTGCCCAGACCGGTGGGCCGGAGGTCATGCGCCTCGTCCAGCGACCCGACCCGGTGGCCGGCGAGGGCGAGATGACAGTGGCGGTGGCCGCGGCCGGAGTGAACTTCATCGACACCTACCATCGCTCGGGGCTGTACGACATGCCGCTGCCGGTGGTGCTGGGCCAGGAAGGATCCGGGACGGTGCTCGAGGTCGGGCCGGGGGTGGCCGGCTTCTCCCCCGGCGACCGGGTGGCCTGGGCAGGGTCGCCCGGCTCCTACGCCGAGCGGGCCGCGGTCCGGGCCGGGGTTGCGTTCAAGGTGCCTGACGAAGTCGATCTGGAGACCGCGGCGTCCCTTGGTGTGCAGGGCCTCACCGCCCACTATCTGGTAACCGACTGCCCCCGGATCGGGCCCGGCGACCGGTGCCTGGTCCATGCCGGCGCGGGCGGTACCGGTCGCCTGATCGTGCAGATGGCCAAGCTGCGGGGCGCCGAGGTGGTGGCCACGGTCGGCTCGGACGCCAAGGTGGAGTTGGCCCGGGCCGCGGGGGCCGACCACGTGGTCAACTACTCGACCACCGACCTCGTGGAAGGGGTCGAAGCCGCAGTCGGGCCCGAGGCCATCGACGTGGTGTACGACGGCGTGGGCGCGGCCGTCTACGACGACAGCCTGGAACTGCTGCGCCTGCGCGGCTGCATGGTGACCTTCGGCAACGCCTCCGGGGCGGTGGAGCCCAAGGCGCCGCTGCACCTGTCACCCAAGTCTCTGTGGCTGACCCGACCCAAGCTGTGGGACTTCATCTCCACCCGCACCGAGCTCGACGCCCGGACCGCCGAGGTGTTCGGCTGGATCGCCGCGGGCCGGCTCGAGGTGCGCATCGGGGCCCGCCTGCCGCTCGCCGAGGCGGCCGAGGCCCACCGGCTGCTGCAGGGCCGCGGCATCGCGGGCAAGATCCTGCTCATCCCGTGAGCGACCGCCCCGCCGGGGACACAGCAGCCGCGCTCACGGAGGAGGAGATCCGGGCGGAGGCCCACCTGCTCGACGCCGCCGAGCGCGAGCGCACGCAGATCCGCCAGACCACCAGCGTGTACCCGCATATGACCTTCGACGAGGCCTACCGGGTGCAGGCGGCCTGGCTCGACATCCGCCAGGCCCGGGGCGAGCAGGTGATCGGCCACAAGATCGGCCTCACGAGTCGGGCCATGCAGCAGGCCATGAACATCGACACCCCCGATTCCGGTTTCCTGACCGACGCCATGGCGTTCTTGCCCGGCGAGCCCATCGCCGCGGCCGACTTCTGCGACCTGTGCCTGGAGGTGGAGTTGGCCTTCGTGCTGGCCGACGACCTGTCCGGCGCCGGCCTCGGGATCGACGACGTGCTGGACGCCACCGACCATGTGACCGCCGCGGTGGAGTTGATCGCGGCCCGCAGCTTCCGCACCGACCCGACCACCGGCCGCACCCGCACCGTGGTCGACACCATCGCCGACAATGCGGCCGACGCCGGGATCGTCACCGGAGGCCGGCCGGTCGGACCCCGCGACGCCGATCTGCGCTGGGTGGGCGCCATCGCCTACCGCAACGGCGTCGCCACCGAGACCGGGCTGGCTGCGGGGGTGCTCGACCATCCCGCCAACGGCATCGTCTGGCTGGCCCGGCGATACGCCGATCAGGATCTGTCGCTGCAGGCGGGTCAGGTGATCCTGTCGGGCTCGTTCACCCGCCCGATGCCGGTCGCGCCCGGCGACGAGTTCCGCTTCGACTTCGGCCCGCTGGGCTCTTTCGCCATCCCGATCGTCTGATCGGGGCGCCGAGCCCGCGGTGGCGCCACTCCCGCTCTTGTTCGCTTCGCTCACGGGCCGCTCAGGCCACGGCCTCGCACCTTCCAAGCCGTTCGCGCCCGCCTGTTCGCTCGGCCTCTAGCGCTCGAAGACGTTGGAGAGGCCGCCGATGACCGAGCCCTCGCCCTGGGATCCGCCGGGCCGGATGTTGGCGATCACACGGTCGGCGATGCGGTTGAACGGCAGCGACTGGAGCCACACCCGCCCCACTCCGGTGACGGTGGCCAGGAACATGCCTTCCCCGCCGAACACCATCGACTTCAGGTTGCCGGCCCGCTCTATCGAGTACTGGAGCTGGGGCTGGAAGGCCACGATGCAGCCGGTGTCGATGCGCAGGGTCTCGCCCTGGAGCTGCTTCTCGACGATGGTCCCGCCGGCGTGCATGAAGGCGAGGCCGTCGCCGGAGATCGACTGGAGGATGAAGCCCTCGCCGCCGAACACGCCGGTGCCGATCTTGCGGTTGAAGGCGACGTCGAGCTTGGTGCCCGACGCGGCGCACAGGAAGGCGTCCTTCTGGGCCAGCAGGCGCCCGCCCGCCGCCGCCAGATTGATGGGCAGGATCTTGCCCGGGTAGGGCGCGGCCATAGCCACCCGCTGCTTGCCGTGGGGCGCGCTGTTGGTGAAGTGGGTCATGAACAGGCCCTCGCCGGTCATACTCCGCTTGGCCGCCGACTTGAGCTTGCCCCAGGTGCCCTGGTCGGGATCGGAGCCGTCGCCCATCTTGGCCTCGAAGGTGATGCCCTGCTCCATGTACATCATGGCCCCGGCCTCGGCGATGACTACCTCGCCCGGGTCCAGTTCGATCTCCACGAACTGGAGGTCGTCACCGTAGATCTGGTAGTCGATTTCATGGCTCCGCATGGCTGCCTCCTGCATGTTCGGGCCTGTCGCCGCTAGGCTAACGGTCACGAGGTAAGAGTCAGTCGATCCATTGCTTCCGCCGTCGATGCCGAGCTCGCGGGTCAGGTCCAGGACCAGCCGTGAGTGCTCACCAGGGCGGCGGCCGACACCAGGACGGCCATCTCAGCGACCTGCTCGGTGGCTCCGAGGACGTCACCGGTGACGCCTCCGAACGCCCGCCACGCGATCAGGCCCACCAGCACTGCTCCCGACGCGGCCGTCGCGAGCGACACCGCGCCCGGCGGCCCGAGGCTGGCTGCAGCCGCCGAGGTGATGATGATTGCAGCAACGGTCCAGGCCCGTGGCCGGTGGGCCGTGTAGCTGTGGCCCAGGCCGGTGCCGGCGGCTGCGGGGACCGCGCCCATCACGGCCACCGCCATCGTGCGACCCAGCACGTGGGCCACCACCAGCGCGATCAGCCCGTCGGTGGCTGCCAGCGAAGACACCGCGAACACCCGCACCAGCGTCGACAGCACCAGCGCCAGCACCCCGAAGGCACCTACACGGGGGTCCTTCATGATCGCCAGGCGCCGCTGTCGGCTTGCCCCGCCGAGCGCGTCGGCGGTGTCGGCCAGGCCGTCCTCGTGGAAGCAGCCGGTGACGACCGCGCCGGCCGCCACGGCCAGCACTGCTGCCAACAGCGACCCAAGCGGCCCGTGGAGGGCCCAGTAGACAGCGCCTGACAGGGCTCCGACCACCGCCCCCACGACGGGGAACCATGGGATGCTGCGGCCCAGCTCCCGGCCGTCGCCCGGATGCGCGCCACCGGGCAGCCTCGTCAGGAAGGCCCAGGCCCACCGCAGGCTCACGGGAGCGCTCCCCGCGGGTACCAGGTCACTGCTGGAGGCCTCGTCGCCGTGACGGCATCACTGCTGGAGTCCCCACTCCTCAAAGGTGGCCACCTCAACTACCGCGGCTGCGGCCATCTGGATGATAGGTACGGCCACCAGCGCCCCGGATCCCTCCCCCAGCCGCAGATCGAGCCGCATCAGCGGATCCAGGCCCAGCGTCTCCAGCGCTCGCTGGTGGCCGGGCTCAGCCGAGCAATGCCCGACGAGGCAGTGGTCGAGGCTGCCGGGTCGGGCCACCGCCAGCGGAGCGACGGCGGCGGTGGCGATGAACCCGTCGAGCACCACCGGCAGCCGCCGTCGGCGCGCTGCGGCCACCGCTCCCGCCATCGCCGCCAGCTCCCGGCCTCCCAGACGTCTCAACGCCTGCAACGGCGAGACCGTCCCCACCCGGTCGAGCGCAGCCTGGACCACGTCACCCTTGCGGGCCAGGGCCGCTCCGACCACGCCGGTTCCGGGACCGACCCAGTCGGCTGCCTCCCCGCCGAGCACTGCAGCCGCCACCGCAGCGGCGGCAGTGGTGTTGCCGATCCCGATCTCACCAACCACCAGCAGGTCGGCGTCCACCGACTCCACCGCGGCCACGCCTGCGGCCGCGGCCTCGTCAAACTCGTCCGTACTCATGGCGTCGGCGACACGGATGTTGCCGGTAGGGCGTCCCACCCCCACGTCGACGAGTGCGAGGGTCGCGCCGACCTCGCGGGCGAGCACGCTGATGGTGGCTACGCCGCTCTCGATGGCGTCGACCATGGCCGCAGTGATCTCCGCCGGGTAGGCGCTCACGCCGTCGACGGCCACTCCGTGGTCGGCAGCGAACACGGCCACATGCGGTCGCTCAACCCGCGGGGCCGTGGTTCCCTGCCACCCGGCCAGCCAGGCAGCCACCGCGTCGAGACGAGCGAAGGCGCCGGCCGGGCGCAGCACGGTTGCCGCCCTAGCCGCCACCTGGTCGCGCGCATCCAGGTCCGGACCGGGAAGGTCGGCAAGCAGCCCGGCCAGAGCACCGCTCTCCTCCATCACAGAAGCGTCCGCACGCGAACTGGCAGCGGAGAGCGCCCAAACGGGACTCCACCGCTGCCAATTCGACAGACAGGAGTCTGCGTCCTCAGAACTGGCAGCGGAGAGCGCCCAAACGGGACTCCACCGCTGCCAATTCGACAGACAGGAGTCTGCGTCCTCAGAACTGGCAGCGGAGAATGCCCAAACGGGACTCCACCGCTGCCAATTCGCGGTGGCGGCAGCGTCCGTAACCGAATTGGCAGCGTTATGCGCCATATTTGGGCCTCACCGCTGCCAATTCGGCCGGCCGGGACCTGCGTCCTCACTCGGCCGGTCCTTGAGGACCCAGCCCGTCGGCCGGGTCGACGAGCGGCAGCAGCCGGCCCGCGACCACCAGGTACGCAGCGTCCGCGGCCCGCACCATCGCCTGGTTGACTAGACCCAACACGTCACGGAAGTCGCGTCCCAACGGCGTAGCCGGCACCACTCCCGAGCCGACCTCGTTGGTGACTACCAGTGACAGCCCGGGACGCTTCGCCAGGTGGTCGGCCAGCCCGGCCGCCTCCACCACCAGTTCTGCGCTGTCGACCGGGGGATCCTCCAGCATCCGATTGGTGGCCCACAGCCCTAGGCAGTCGATGATGACGGTGTCGCCCGGATCGATGCCCGCCATGGCCCCGGCAAGGTCTCGGGGCGCCTCCACGGTCGTCCAGTGGGCGGGCCGCTCGGCCCGATGACGGTGGATACGCTCGGCCATCTCCTCATCGCCGGGCGCAGCCGTAGCGATGAATGTCACCGGCACATCCGCGGCCGCCGCCGCGGCCGCCGCCGCGGCCGACTTGCCCGACCGGACCCCGCCGGTGAGCACCGTCAGCGCCAACGGACCGGGCTTCCGATTCTGTCCCCATCGAACTTCAGTCGATTCTCCACCGCACAAGGGGGAAAGTCGCAAGAAGTTCGTGCTGGCGCGCTCATCGGTGGGTCGGAGACGGCATCAGTAGTCGATGCCCTTCTTGGCCAGGATCCCGGCGTCGTAGGCGTGCTTGGCCTTGACCATCTCGGTGGCGGTGTCGGCCAACTCCATCATCCAATCCGGCGCGTCCCGGCCGGTCAGCACCAGCGACACCTGCTCGGGGCGGTTGCGGAACGTGGCCTCGACCTCAGCATCGTCGATCCAACCCCAGTTCAGCGGGTAGGTGATCTCGTCGAACACCACCAGCCGGTGCTCGCCCGCCTCCACCACCGCCTTGCCGTGCCGCCACGCCTCGCGGGCCTCGGCCTCATCGCGGGTCAGGTCGTCGCTGTCCCAGGTGAAGCCCTCGCCCAGCGACCAGAAGTCAACGCCGAGCGGCTCGGCCATCAACTGCTCGCCGGTCACCCAGTCGTCCGACTTGAGGAACTGCACCACTGCCACCGGCCAGCCCCGGGCCCTGGCCCGCATCACCATGCCGAACGCGGCCGACGACTTGCCCTTGCCGTCGCCGGTGTTGACCACCACGAGACTCTTGGCGGTGCGCAGGCCGCCGGGGCGCGGATCTTCGGTGGGCGGGGAGTCGCTGGTCGTCATGGTTGGTCTCCATTCTGGGCGCCGGCAGCAGTGGTGGGAACGATCACGGGACCCTCGGGGTCGTCGACGATGCGCACGCTGGCCCCGAAGTGCTCCGCGATGTTCTGCACTGTGAGCACCTCCGCGGGTGGCCCGGTCTCGGCGACCCGCCCTTGCGCGAGTATGGCTATGCGGTCGCCGTAGCGGGCCGCCAGGGTCAGGTCGTGCAGGGTGGCGATGACGGTGAGACCGCGCTCGCGTCGCAGCGCGTCGACCAGCTCGAGCACGTCCTGCTGATGACCCAGGTCGAGGGCGGTGGTGGGCTCGTCGAGGAGCAGGACATCGGCCTGCTGAGCCAAGGCCCGGGCCATCACCGCCCGCTGACGCTCGCCGCCCGACAACGACTGGACGGACCGGTCACCGAAGCCGTCCAGGTCGAGGCGGGCCAGGACCTCGGCCGCGATCCTGCGGTCGTTGGCGGTCTCGACCGCGAAGACGCCCCGGTGGGGGGTGCGCCCCAGCAGCACGTAGTCGGCGACCAGCATCCCCGGCGGGATCACCGGCGTCTGCGGGACGTAGGCGACCTTGCGGGCCCGGGCCGAGCGGCGACGGTCGCCCCCGGACCACGCGAATGCCCTGCGATCCCCTCGCGGGAAAGCATCGTGTCTCCCGCTCTTGTTCGCTGCGCTCACGGGCCGCTCGGGCCACGGCCTCGCTCGGCGTCTTGCGGATTCCCCCCTGGACGGGCGCCTGTCCGCTCGGCCTCTGAGCCCGTCGATGGCGATCTCCCCGTCGAAGGCCACCAAGCCGAGCAGCGCTCGCAGCAGGGTGGTCTTGCCCGCGCCGTTGGGGCCGATGATGTTGACCCACTCCCCCGTCGACGCGGCCAGATCGACGCCCCGCAGCACATGCGTGCCGTCGAGGGTGACGTCCAGCGCCCGAACGCTGACCGCCGGGGTCACCAGATCTCCCTGCGGCTGGTGCGCAGCACCAGAACGAAGAAGGGGGCGCCCAGGAACGCGGTCACCACTCCGATCGGCAGCTCGGCCGGCGCCAGGGCGGTGCGGGCCGCCAGATCGGCAAGCACCATGAACGCTCCCCCGAACAAGATCGACAGCGGCAGCACCAGCCGGTTGCTGGAACCGAACGCCAGCCTCACAGTGTGGGGCACGATGATTCCGACGAAGCCGATGAGCCCGCTCACCGACACCGCCGCGGCTGCGCCGAGCGACGCGGCCAGCACCACGACCAGCCGGATCCGGCGGGGCTCCAGGCCCAGAGCGGCAGCCTCCTCGTCGCCTACGGCCAGCACGTCGAGGGCTCGGCGGTAACGCAGCACCACGGCCACCGTCACCACGAAGTAGGGCAGCATCAGCGCGGGCTCGGACCATCCCGAGGTGGCGATCCGGCCCAGGATCCAGGCGAAGATCTGGCGGAACGCGTCGCTGTTGGCCTGCAGCACGTACGTCTGGCAGGCGGTGAGGAAGCTGGCCACCGCGATGCCGGCCAGGATCAGCGACGCGGTGGAGCGGCCCCCGAGATGGCCGGCCACGTACGACACCGTCACCGAGATGAGCGCCCCGGCGAAGGCGGCCAGCGGCACCGCGTCGAACACGCCGGCCCCGTCGCCGAGGTTGCTGGTGATGGCGATGGTGGCCCCGAGCCCGGCCCCGGCCGCGATGCCGAGCAGGTACGGGTCGGCCAGCGGGTTGCGGAACGCGCCCTGGTAGGTGGCGCCGCTGACGGACAGGGTGGCCCCCACCAGCAGGCCCAGGGCCACCCGGGGCAGCCGGATCTGCTCCACGATGGCGGCGTGGGCGTCGCTCAGTCCGGAGTCGACCGTCAGCCCCGGCAGTCCGTCGAGCAGCTGCAGCGCCACCCGGTGCGCCGCGATGTCCACCGGGCCGATGGTCAGCCCGGCGACCACGGCGACGGCGGCCGCGGCCAGACCGGCCGCCAGCGAACGCGGCCGCAGGCCCGATGCCTGCAGGACCACGCTCGGTCCGCCGTCCGGTTGCGAGTCGCTCACGTCACAGTCCCGCCCATTCGTCCGGCGCCTAGCTCGCCGCGCCGATCGACGCCAGTACGTCGGAGATGGCCGCGATGAAATCCACCAGCCGGGGACCCCAGCGCGACACGACGTCATCGTCAAGCTCGACGATCCGGCCGTCCTGAACCGCGGTCAGCTGGTCCCAGCCGGGGCGGGCCGCGATGGTCTCGGCGTTCTGGCCGCAGCACAGGGTGTCAGCCAGGAAGATCACGTCGGGGTCGGCGTCCACCAGGTACTCGTCGCTGAGCTGCGGGTAACCCCAGGCGCTGCCGTCGGCGTCGGCGGGGTCGGCGACGTTGGTGAGGCCGAACAGGCCGTACACCTGCCCGATGAACGTGCTGCTGGTGACGGTGTAGAGCGTGTTGTCGAGCTCGTGGTAGTAGGTCAGGCCGGAAGCGTCCGGCGCGGCCCCGATCAGCTCGGCGATCTCGGCCCGCATGTCGGCAACCAGCGCGGCCGCGGCGTCGGCCTTCCCTGTGACTTCGCCGAGCTGCTCGATCTGGGCGTACACGTCCTCGAAGGCGAACGGGGCGTCGTGGGCCCACACCTCGATGCCGAGAGCCTCCAGACTGGCGCCCACGTCGCCGCTGGTCTGCATCAGCACCAGGTCGGGGTCGTAGGAGGCGATGGCCTCGATGTTGGGGTTCCAGCCGTCGAGGTCGGTGACCGGGGCCTCGTCGGGGAAGTACGAGAACTGGTCGACGGCCACCACCCGATCGCCCGCGCCGATGGCGAAGATCATCTCGGTCGCCGTCGGGGAGATCGAAACGATCCGCTGCGGGGCGAGCGCGGCGTCGTCGGCCGCGGCCGCGTCGTCGCTCTCCATGGGATCGTCCGGCTCCTCCCCGTCCTCAAGCTCGGACTCAGCTCCGTCGCCGGGCTGCTCCACCTCTACGGCTGCAGGATCGGACTCAGCTCCGTCGCCGGGCTGCTCCACCTCTACGGCTGCAGGCGCCGAACTGCCCGGCGCGCCCGTCTCATCCGGGTCGGCAGCCTCGGCGGCATCCTGCGCGACCGATGTCGGAGCGGGCTCGACCCGGCCGGAGGCATCGTCGTCGGAGTCGCCGCAGGCGGCGGCCACGAGGGTCAAGGCAAGCACTACCAAGAGGGACTTGGCCCACAGGAAGGCTCGCCCGGTTGCGGGGCTGGTCATCTGGTTCTCCCTTCTGCTCGAGTTCGGGGCCGAGCAGCGGGAGGACCCACCGCACGAGCCGGTCCTTCCTCGAGGAATCGGATCGCGTGATGGCGGCCGGGAGGCGACCGGACTCGTCCCCCGAAGGGGCATCACCGTTGCGGGACAGTGCCGGGTTCTCACCGGCTTCGCTCACGACAGCCGAACGGGATTATAGGTCAGTCAGCGGCAGACCGGCTCGTAACGCAGGCCTCGGTCGGCCAGCCGCTCCAGAGCCATGTCGAGGCCCTGCACCGTCGTGGAGCGGTCGCCGCCACCGTCGTGCATCAGCAGGACCACTCCGGGCCTGGCCCACTGCACGATGTAGTCGGCGATCTCCTCCGCCGGGGGACGGAGCCAGTCGGAGGGGCTGGCGTCCCACGTCAACAGCGACAGCCCGTGGTCCGACGCCCATTCCTTGGTGAAGGCGTCGATCGAGCCGTACGGCGGGCGCAGGCAGGGCGCAGCGAGATCCCCCAACACCATCTGGGTCCGGCTGATCGTCTCGTCGAAGGCCGCCCGGGACAGCCCGGCCAGGTCCTCGTGCTTCCAGGTGTGGTTGGCGATGGTGTGACCCTCGGCCGCGATGCGCTGGATGACGTCGGGATAGGCCTGCGCCAACGAGCCCACCACGAAGAACGTGGCCCGAGCGTCGTGACGGGCCAGGACGTCGAGCATTTGCGGCGTGTAGTCGGGATGGGGGCCGTCGTCGAAGGTCAGGTAGACGACGTCACCGTCGTCGTCGGGGATGACCGGTCGGGGCACGGTCACCGCCTCCGTAGTAGTCGTGGGCGCGGGATCGGGCTCCGGCCGCGGCAGGACCTCGACGGTGAGCTCGTAGCCGGACTCCCCCGCGTGCACCGAGACCACCGTCACCTTCCACGCTCCGGTGGCCGGCAACTCCGCCTCCACCAGCTGGGACCGTCGGGCGGCGGAGGTGACCACCAGGTGGCCTAAGCGGACATCGAGCCACACGCCCAGGGGTGCTCGCAGCTCGGCGGTGAACGGCTGGCCCTCCGATGCGTGCACCGTGTAGGTCTGGCGCTCGCGGAAGTCGATGGTCCCGGACTCGGCGGCGCTCACCGCGTCCGGCTCGAAGCGGATCGTCACCTCCGGACGTTCGGGGCCTGGCAGCGGCTTCTCCTCGATGGGCTCGGTATCGATCACCGTCACCAGCGGCGCCGTTCCCGACAGGTCGATCTCCAGCGTGGTGTGCCGGGAGATGACGGTGAAGGGTTCGTCTTCGGCCCGGTCGAACAGCGACACCTCGATCAGACCGTCCCGCACCGTGATGGCGTCCATGACGATCCGGTCGCCGACGAAGATGGGAGGCTGCGCCATGGCCGCACCGCCATCGTCGAGCACCGGCACGACCAGGTGGAAGACCCCCGTCCCCGGCGACTGCTCGATGATGTGGGCGACCACGTCCTCGTCCCCGTCGCCGTCGAGGTCGCCCTGGGCCACGCGGTTCTGGAGCGTGAAGACGCTGGCCGAGGCGCCGCCGTGCGACACGGTGGCCCTGCCTCCCTCCAGGCGCACGACCTCGCCGTCGATCTCCACGGTGAGGTGCTCCAGATCCTCCCAGCCGATGGGATCGGGCTCCACCGGCGTGACGGGGGGCTGAACCTCCACCTCGTCCGGCAGGGACGTGGTGACGGGACGGTCGACCTCTGCCCGCGTCGTGGTAGTCGAGGTGGTGCGCGACACCGTCGGAGCGGTAGTCGCAGCCGCTTCGGGGTCTCCTCCCGACATGGCCGGTTCGCGGCCCGACGAGCGCTCGCCGCTGCATCCGGAAGCCGCCAGAAGCAGCCCCGAGCCGATGGCGAGAGCCCTAAGGACGCGCGCGGGCAGGTGCAAACCCGTGGCATCGGGGCGGGGGATCTCCCGCTCTTGTTCGCTTCGCTCGCGGGCCGCTCGGGCCACGGGCTCGCCCGTATGCAGCGGATTCGCTCGCCTGCTCGCTCGGCCTCTAGGCAACACGTCGCAACACCCGCAGCGAGCCGACCGCGGCCTGCTCCTCGAAGCACCCGTCGGACAGGGCCCGGCACCAGATCTCGTACGGGGGCCGTCCACCGTCGGCGGGGTTCTCGAACACGTCGTGTATGGCCAGCAGTCCCCCCGGCCTCACATGGGGCGCCCAGCCCTCGTAGTCGCGGTGGGCGGGCTCGGCACCGTGTCCACCGTCGATGAACACCATCGCCAGTGGAGTGGCCCACAGCGGCGCCACCGCCGGCGAGTCGCCCACGACAGCGACGACAGTTCGCTCCAGACCGGCGTCGGTGACGGTGCGGCGGAAGAACGGCAGCGTGTCGATCACGCCCAGATCGGGGTCGACCACCTCCGGGTCGTGATGCTCCCAGCCGGGCTGGTTCTCCTCGGAGCCGCGGTGGTGGTCGACACAGAACAGCACCCGTCCGGCCTGCTGCGCGGCCGCGCCCAGATACAGCGCCGACTTGCCGCAGTAGCTGCCCACCTCCAGCAACGGCCCGTCCACTTCGAGAGACGCGGCCGCCCGGTAGAGGGCCAGTCCCTCATCGGCCGGCATGAAGCCGCGCGTTGCCTCAGCCGCGAGCCGGAGCCGATCTTCCATCATCGCCGGCCCGGGGCCACAACACCCGGTCGAGGAACACGTACTTGGCCACCCACACACTGCCGTAGGCAACGAGGTTGCCGGCCACGACGAGCAGCGTGCGCTGCGTGAAGTGCTCGATGACTGCCACCGCCAGCGAAGACAGCGCCAGGCCGACCAGCGCCATCACCCAGAAGGTGAGCACCTCCCCGCCCAGCCGGTGAGGACCGCTGCGCTGCCACACCCATGCCCTGCTCAGGAGGTATGCGGGCGCGGTGCCCACCATCCAGGCCGCGAGGTTGGCTCCGACCGCGGGCCACCCCAGCACACCATGGCCGATCGCCAGCACAGTGAGTCCGACCGTCACGTTCACGACCGACACGCCGCAGTAGCGCAGGGCCTTCAGCCCGTGCTCGACTCTGAGCCTCTGAAGGGCGGAGGTCGGCGTGGTGGTCACGACCGCAGGCTATTGCCCGCAACCGGGCATGATGGGCTGATGCAGACGGCGCTGGACAATGTGGTGGCCCTCCTCGACCTCGAAGCCATCGAGGCCAACATCTTCCGGGGCCGCTCGCCCGACGACGACCGACAGCGCATCTTCGGCGGCCAGGTGGCCGGCCAGGCCCTGGTGGCCGCGGCCCGCACAGTGGACCGGGGCTCGGTGCACTCGTTGCACGCCTACTTCCTGCGGGCCGGCGACCCCAAAGCGCCGGTGCTCTACGACGTGGACCGCATCCGCGACGGCCGGTCGTTCACCACACGGCGTGTGGTGGCCATCCAGCACGGCCGGGCCATCTTCCAGCTGGCGGCGTCGTTCCACATCGCCGAGGACGGATACGAGCACGCCGACCCGATGCCGGAGGCGCCCGACCCGGAGTCGCTGCAGCCTCGCATCAAGAAGATCAAGGCCGCCGACCCGGACCGGGCTCGACCCGACCGCCTGCAGGCACTGGACGTCCGCTACGTGACCACCAGCCCGCTCGATCGCAGCGGTCCGCTGCCGCCCAGGCAGATGGTGTGGATGCGGGCCAACGGCACGCTGGGCGACGACCCGGTGCTGCACGCCTGCCTTCTCACCTACGCCAGCGACCTGACCCTGCTCGACACCGCGCTGGCGCCCCACGGCACCAGCGCGGCCAACCCGCGGGTCATGCTGGCCAGCCTCGACCACGCCATGTGGTTCCACGGGCCGTTCCGGGCCGACGAGTGGCTCCTGTACGACCAGCACACGCCGGCCGCCAGCGGCGCGCGGGGGTTGGCCACTGGCAGGGTGTTCACCCGCGACGGCCGGCTGGTGGCGTCGGTGGTGCAGGAGGGCCTGATCCGGCAGCTCGGATAGGTGCGGCGTGCCGGCCGAACTTCAATGGGTTGACCACACTGGATGTGGCTAACTGCTTGAAGTTCGCTGGCCGCGGCCGAGTCGGCACGCGAGGGCCGGTCGCGGCAGGGTGCCGTAGCCTGTCGTCATGGCCACCAAGTCGAGGAGCCAGCAGCGACTGGTGCGGCCCTGGACCGGCGACAGCTCCGGCGAGGACCGGCGGGCCGACCGGCTCGCATCCGAGGAGCCCATGGCCATCGAGCTGGACGACGTGCGGGTGGCCACCACCATGCGCACGCCCGGCAACGACTTCGAGCTGGCCGTGGGCTTCTGCTTCGCCGAGGGGCTTCTGGACGGCCACCGCGTGACCCAGGTCAAGTACTGCGCCAAGGGCTCGGCCGCGGCCACCGACTTCAACGTGGTGTCGGTGTCCGCCGGCGGCAAGGCCCCTGCGCCCCGTCCTCGGCTCACCACCACCACTTCGTCGTGCGGTTTCTGCGGAACCAGCGAGATCGACGAGCTCGTCACCAAGCTGGATGCGGTCACCGGCGAGCCGATGCCGTGGGAGGCGCTGGCCTCCGCTCCCGAACTGCTGCGGCCCGGACAGGAGTTGTTCGACGCCACCGGTGCGGTCCACGCCGCCGGCGTGGTGGCGCCCGACGGTTCGGTCTCGCTCGTCCGTGAGGACGTGGGCCGTCACAATGCGGTCGACAAGCTCATCGGCCGGCTGTTCCTCGACGGCCGTCTGCCGGCCACCGGGCTGGGCCTGGTGGTAAGCGGCCGGGCCAGCTTCGAGCTGGTGCACAAGGCCTGGGCCGGCGGCTTCCGCGCCCTGGTGGCGGTGAGCGCCCCCACCGCGCTGGCCGCGGCCACTGCCGAGGCCGCCGGGATGCAGCTGGCCGGCTTCGCCCGCAACGGCGCCATGACCGTCTACGTCGACTCCTAACCCCGAGCCGGACGTTCCTAGACTGTAGTGATGCTGGAATCGGTCGGCGTGGGCCAGGGGCTGGTCGTGGTGCACCTGTTCTGCACCCGCACGCCCGACACCGACGACGCCGCGGTGCTCAGCGCGATCAAGGACGCCACCGAGGCGGGCACGCAGGTGGCGACGGTGGCGGTGCTGGGCCACAAGGCCCAGCTGTGCTTCATGGGCCTTCACGCCGACGCCTGGGCGCTGCGCGACCTGCAGACCGGCCTGCTGCGGGCCGGGCTGGACATCGTGGACAGCTACGTGTCGATCACCGAGCTGTCGGAGTACGCGCTGGGACTTCCGGCGGAGATGGCCGACATGCGCCTGAATCCCAAGCTGCCCCCACCGGACAAGCCGGCCTGGTGCTTCTACCCGATGACCAAGCGGCGCAACGTCGGCCAGAACTGGTACGAACTATCCTTCGACGAGCGCAAGGAGCTGATGTACGAGCACGGCGCTTCGGGACGCAAGTTCGCGGGGCGCATCGTGCAGCTGGTGACCGCATCCACCGGGCTCGACGACTGGGAATGGGGCGTCACCCTCTTCGGTGAGGACATCGGCGCCCTCAAGGAGACCGTCTACACCATGCGCTACGACCGGGCCTCGGCCGCCTACGCGGAGTTCGGCCCGTTCGTGACCGGCCTGGTGGGACCGGCCGACGAGATCCTCGCCCGTGTCTGAACCCTCCGGACGGCAGCCCCGGCCATCGGTGGGCGAGGTCTACATCCTTCGCTGGGCCGAGAGTCTGGCCGGAATAGCCCAGACCGGCTTGGGCTTCACTGAGAGCCGCTACGAGCAGGAGCGCTTCGAGGAAGTGCTGGCGGTGGCGGCCGACATCCGGGCACACAGCGAGGTCGGGATCGACGCGGACGAGCAGGTGCAGGACTGGCTCGACGGCGTCGGCTCCGGCATCGCCGGATACGTCACCCCCAAGATCACCGTCGGGGCCGTCGTCGGCGACGACGAGGGGCGGATACTGCTGGTACAGCGAGCCGACTCCGGCTGGTGGCTGTACCCGACCGGATGGTCGGATGTGGGCTACTCACCGTCGGAGGTCGCCGTCAAGGAGGTCCGCGAGGAGACCGGGATCGACTGCGAGGTGGTCCGGCCCATCGCCATCCTCGACGGGATGCGCCTCGGTTTCCACCGGGTGCCGCTGGTGTCGATCGTGTTCCACTGCCGCAGCCTCGGCGGGGATCTGAAGGCCCACCCGCTCGAGTGTTCCGACGTCGGCTTCTTCGCCGAGGGCGAGTTGCCCGAACGCACCGCCCGCCCCGAGCTGTGGGCCCCCCACGCCTTCAGCGCCATCCGGGGCGAGCCGGTGGAAGTGCTGTTCGACCATCCCCGCGACCCGCCCTGGCGGGGCGAGCCCGAGGGCTGAGTCAGCCGCCTTCGCGCAGGAACTTCTCGACCTCGGCCACCAGCCGGTCGGGGTCGTCGCTGAGGGAGGCGTCGTCGGCGTCGTCATCCCGCCCGGCGTCCCAGGCTCTCTCGAGGCGGGCCACATACTCCGCGGTCTCCTCGTCCTCGGCCACGATCCTGGTGATCTCCCGCTCGTAGGTCTTGGCCCGCTGCTCCAGATCGAAGGTCGGCACCGGAGCCTTCATAAGGGCACAGACCCGGTTGACCAGCGCCAGCGCAGCCTTGGGGGACGGCGCGGCCGGCATGTACGACGGAACCGCCGACCAGAACGACGCGGTGCGATAGCCGGCGTCGCGGCAGGCCGACGACAGCACGCCCACGATCCCGGTGGGTCCCTCGTAGGTGGACGGGGTCAGGCCCAGTTCGACTCGCAGCTGCTCGTCGTCGGTGGAGCCGTAGACCTCCACGTCGCGGCTGTGGGGCACCTCGGCGAGCAGCGCGCCCAAGGTGACCACCCGTTCCACCCCGAGCATTCCGGCCAGCGAGATCAACTGGTGGGTGAAGGTCCGCCACCGCAGTTGCGGCTCGGTGCCGATCAGGACCACCGCGTCCGTGCCCGAGTCGTCCAGGCGAGCCACCCGCACCTCGTTCACCGGCCATGCGATGCTCCGGGCCTTGCTCTCATCGAGTTGGATCGTCGGCCGGGCCGCGGTGAAATCGAAGAACGGCTCCGGGTCTATCTCGGCCACCGGCACGCATCCCCAGCGACCGGCCAGGTGGGAGGCCGCGGTGGTGGCCGCGTCGCCGGCGTCGTTCCAGCCCTCGAAGGCGGCGATAAGCGTGGGACGGTTGAGCTCGGGCCTCGGCCCGGACCACAACACATGCTCTGGTTCAATTGACACGGGCGACAGAATACCGGCGCCGGGGCGAAGCCAACCCAGAGGCCGAGCCTGCGGGGCCGTGGCCCGAGCGGCCCGTTAGCGCAGCGGACAAGAGCGGGAAGGCAGAGACTGAGGTCGCGAGGCCGTGGTTGGTCAGGCCAGTTCGGGACGGTCGCGGAAGTGCTCCAGGGCCTCAGGGTTGGCCATGGCCGAGGTGTTGCGCACCGGGCGCCCGCAGATCACGTCGCGCACCGCGGTCTCGGTCATCTTGCCCGATCGGGTCCGGGGTATGTCGTCGACCGCGGCGATCACCGCAGGCACGTGGCGGGGGGACAGATCGGCGCGGATCCGGCTGCGGATCAGGCCGCGAAGCTCGTCGGTCAGCTCGTGTCCGGATGACATCTTGACGAACAGCACGACACGGGTGTCGGCGCCGTACGGCTGGCCCACCGCGATGCTCTCGTCGACCTCCGGCATCGTGTCGACCCGGCGGTAGATCTCGGCGGTGCCGATGCGCACCCCGCCCGGATTGAGCGTGGCGTCGGACCGGCCGGAGATCACGAACCCGCCCGACGGGGTCCGCGACGCGAAGTCGCCGTGGTGCCAGACCCCGTCGATGCGCTCGAAGTATGCGGCCCGGTAGCGGGCCTCATCGGGGTCGTCCCAGAAGCGCAGCGGCATCGACGGGAACGGGCGGCGGCACACCAGCTCACCCTCGATGCCGGGCGGCAGCGTCTCGCCCGAGTAGTCCACCACGTCGGAGTCCATGCCCAGGCCGGGACGCTGGATCTCGCCCCGCCGGACCGGCGATGTCGGGTCGCCGGCGACCAGGCAGCCGCACAGGTCGGTGCCTCCCGAGATCGACGCCAGATGCACGTCGGCCTTCACGTTGCCGTACACCCAGTCGAACCCCTCGGCCACCAGCGTCGAGCCGGTCGACGTGATGGTGCGCAGCGACGACAGGTCGTGGGTGGCGGCCGGGCGGATTCCCGCGTTGCGGCAGGCGTCGATGAACTTCGCCGATGTGCCGAACAGGGTGATGCCCACCTCGTCGACCAGGTCGAACAGGCGCTCGGGTCCCGGATGGGCGGGCGAGCCGTCGTAGAGCACGGCGGCTGCGCCGCACGCCAGGGTCGAGGCGAGCCAGTTCCACATCATCCAGCCCGTGGTCGTGAAGTAGAACACCCGGTCGCCGGGCCGCACGTCGCAGTGCAGCCGGTGCTCGGCCAAGTGCTTGACGAGCAGCCCTCCGGCCCGATGCACGATGCACTTGGGCGGCCCCGTCGTGCCCGATGAGTACAGCACGTACCAGGGATGGTCGAAGGGCAGATCCCGGAACACCGCCGGAGTGGGTCCGGACCCGAAGCCGGCGCCGTAGCCGTCGAGCCAGCCCGGCTCGATCAGCACGGTGCGGCGGAGCGAGGGCAGGCCGGCGGTGATGGCCGCCAGACGCTCCTCGCAGTCATGGCGGCGGCCGCCGTAGGGGTAGTCGGCGTAGGCGAACAGCACAGTGGGCGAGATCTGGCTGAAACGGTCGAGCACGCCCGCGGTGCCGAAGTCGGGCGATGTGGAGCTGAACACTGCACCGAGGCCGGCGGCGGCCAGCATCACCGCGTAGGCCTCGGGGCGGTTGGGCATCCAGGCCGCCACCCGGTCCCCTGGCCCCACCCCGGCGTCGATCAGCATCTGCTGGACCCGGCCGACGGTGTCGTGCAGTTCGGCCCGGGTCAGCTCGACGGCCTCGCCGTCCTCGCTGCGGAAGACGAGCGCGGTGTCGGTCGACGGCTCGCCCAGCAGGTTCCGGGCCACGTTGAGCACGGCGTCGGGCAGGAACCGGGTGCGCCGCATCCGTTCGCCCGGGTCCGGGCACCGGTCCGCGCCGGGCGACTCGACGAGGCGCTCGCCCCGGTCGCCCTCGACGCCGCACCAGTCCCACACTGCGGCCCAGAACTCGCCGCTGTGCTGCACCGACCACAGGTGCAGGCCGGCCCAGTCCGGCAGGTCCAGGCCGCGGCGCTCGCGCAGCCAGCCCTTGAAGTTCTCGAGGTTGGAACCGGCTGCACGTTGCGGCGAGGGCGTCCACAAGGGCGCGGTGACGGCACCCGGGCTGCTCACAGCGTGTAGCGGTAGACGTTCGACTCTCGCCTCTCGAAGCCCATGCGGACGTAGAGCCGGTTGGCCGCCTCCCGCGAGGGCCTGGACGTGAGGTCGGTGCCGCGGGCCCCCAGGCCTCGGGCCGCCTCCAGCGCGGCCTCACTGAGGCGCTCGCCCACCCGTTGCCCCCTCACCGCCTCGTCCACCACCACGTCCTCGATGCGGGTGCGCAAGCCGGTGGGGATGCGGAAGGCGACCAGGGTGAGCGCGCCGACGATGCGGTCCCGCTGCCGGGCCACGAACAGGGTGGTGGCCGGCGAGGCCACGATCTCCTCCAGTTCGGCCCGGCCGGGCGGCGGGTTCGACGAAGACAGTTGCGGGATGAGCCGCTGCATGGCGTCCACGACTTCGTCCGTGACGGCGAGGCACTCGTGGACTTCGACCCCGGGTGCGGGAGCCGCGGCGTCGTCTGAGGGCGCGGTCACAGCAGCGGAGGGTAGACGAAGCGCACCGCCTCAGTGCTACCTGCAGGTGTCTCGGTGGTCGAGCGCGGTGTCATCGGGGGACGATGCGGGCGACGGCGCCGTTGAGCGACAGCGCGTAAAGCTCACCGTGGGCGTCCTCGCCGAACGAAGCGAGGGAGCCGCCGAACACGTCCGCGCCCAGCTCGCGGAACTCGACCTCGCCGGTGGAGATCTGCAGGGCCCACAGCCGCGACGTGCAGTAGTCGCCGAACACATAGGCGCCGTAGAGGTCTTCGATGGCGCGGCCCCGGTACACGTACCCGCCGGTGACACTGCAGCCGTCGTCCTGGCTGTACTCCCACACCGGGTCGGCGTGATCGGGGGGCTCGTCACCCGTGAAGCGGTGCAGGCCCTCGCGGAGGCGCCAGCCCAAATTGGCGCCGAGACCGCCTCCGTTGGCGGCCAGCAGCACGGTCACCTCCTCGTAGGCGTCCTGGCCCACGTCGGCGATCCACAGGTCGCCGGTGGCGCGGTCGAACGAGAAGCGCCACGGGTTGCGCACCCCGGTGAGGAAGATCTCGGGCCGTCCCGCTCCGTCCTGGCCGGCTGCGAAGGGATTGTCGGCGGGCACGGCGTAGGGCTCGGCCCCGTCGGGCGTCGGTTCGATCCTCAGAATGGCACCCAGCCAGGTGGTGGGATCCTGGCCGGCATTGAGCGGGTCGCCTCCCGAGCCGCCGTCGCCGAAGGCAACGTAGAGGAACCCGTCGGGTCCGATGGCCAGGTCCCCACCGTTGTGGTTGCTGAAGGGCTGGGCTTGGAACAGGATCGTCCGCCGATGGCCGCTCAGACCGGTTCCGTCCCGTTCGAAGGCGTCGACCCGGGTGTGTCCCGCGAGGTCAGTGAAGTTCGCGTAGAGCCATCGGTCGGTCACCGCTATCCCGAGGAGGCCCCGCTCACCGGTGGCTTCGGTCTCGGCACCGACGTCCAGGATCGTCTCCACCACCTCGCCCCGCTCCAAGTCGACCCGCGACACGCGGCCTGCCCGCTCCGCGATCCACACCAGGTCGTCGCCGGGGGCCACCGCCATGTCGATCGGCTCGTCGAGGATGAGCACGGCCTGAAGGGCCACGTCGGCCGCGAACATGTCGCCGTCGGGCCGCGTCGTGGCCGGCGCCGTCCCGGCATCCGCCGGCTCGGGTGTGGCGGTTGCGGCGTCCGTTGCTTCGACCTCCGGCTCCTCGACCGCAGGCTCGTCGCCCGGCGACGCCACGGTGCCACCGGCGTCTGCGGTTGAGCCGCCGGTGACGCTGTCTGCCGCCCGGACGTCAGCCCGTGGAGCATCCGCCGGCTGAGGATCTTGTCCCGGCCGGTCCGACAGCTCCAACCCATCCGGCGCCGGCGCCACGGTTGTCACCACCGGCACGGTGGGTCTCGGAACCGACAGCTCGTCGTCGGCAGCGCAGGCGCCCCCGGCCATCAACGCGGCGACCAACGCGGCGACCGCCCCGGCCCTCGTTGCCCGTCCCGGAGAGGCTGCCCGTCCACGATCCCTCAGACGGCCCCTTCGGCTCACGCCCAGAGGCTAGGGGCAGCCGGGGCCGCTAGATGCCTTGATCCGGTTGGCGGTGCCAGCGGCCGGTGGGCGGCTAGGGGCGATCCCAACTCGCCCTGCTCTCTGGATCGATCCCCGCATTCATGACGCCCGCGGGCACTTCGTCGCCCAGGTCGACCTCGCTTACCCACCCCACCGTGTGTCCATCGAACTCGACAGCGCCCGCTGGCACGACAACCGCGAGTCCTTCGTGGAGGATCGGCGGCGTCGGAACGAGATCACACTCGCCGGCTGGAACGTCCTCAACTTCACGTGGGACGACTACGCTAACCGGCCTGAAACGCTGCGCGCCACCGTCACCAGGGCGCTGGACGGCGGGATCCGCGCCGGGACGGGTCGAACATCAAGCAGTTAGCCACATCCAGTGTGGCTAACTCATTGAAGTTCAGTCCGCCGACAGTTCGGCCCGAACGTGGTGGATGAGGTCGGCCTCGCCTACGGCGGCCATCCAGAGTTCGGACACCAACGTCGAGCCGACCAGGCTCAGCCGCCGTCGGACAGCGGTGACCGACTTGGCCGACGGCGTCAGGCCGACTTCGGCGGACTCCAGTTCGACGACCAGGCCGGCGGCGGTCTTGGTGACCGTGCCCACATCGACTTCGACGACTCCGGACGGCTGGGCCACCGTCAGTTCGACCGCGCCGTCGGGCAGCGCCCGCAGGTACCCGGCCTCGGCGTGCAGCGGCTCGCCGGTCGAGAGGTCCCGGCTGCGCTGGACCATCGACAGGAACGGCCTGCCGACGTGACAGAAGACCAGCTCCTCGGCGTAGGCGAAGTCGTCGATCGTCGGATAGCTGCCCTGGCCCCGGCCTCGCCACGTCCCCAGCAGCGCTGCCAGCGGTTCACACAACGGATGTAGCTCGACCATCCCTCGCAAGCTACCCAGTCCGCTCTGCTTCCCGCGAATTGGCAGCGTTATGCACGCATACCGTGCATAACGCTGCCAATTCCCCCGGCCGGGCGCGCAACAGCCCGGCCTTGGGGGGTGCGGCCGGGCTGTTGTCTTGGGGGGACTGGAGTATCGGGACTTAGAAGTCCATGTCGGGCATGCCGCCGCCCGCGGGCGATTCCTCAGGGGACTCGGCGATCACGGCCTCGGTGGTGAGGAACAGCCCGGCGATCGAGCCGGCGTTCTGCAGGGCCGAGCGGGTGACCTTGGCCGCGTCGATGATCCCGGCCGCGATCAGGTCCTCGTACTCGCCGGTGGCCGCGTTGAGGCCGTCGGCGCCGCTCAGGTTCCGGACCCGCTCGACGACCACGCCGCCCTCGAGGCCGGCGTTGACCGCGATCTGGCTCAACGGCGCCACCAGCGCCTTGGCCACGATCCGGGCCCCGGTCTGCTCGTCGGGGTCGCTGAGCCCGTCGATGGCGGCGTCCACCGCGTCCACGGCTCGCAGCAGCGTCACGCCGCCTCCGGCCACGACGCCCTCCTCGATGGCGGCCTTGGTGGTGCTGACCGCGTCCTCGATGCGGTGCTTCTTCTCCTTGAGTTCGACTTCGGTGGCCGCCCCGACCTTGAGAACGGCCACTCCGCCGGACAGCTTGGCCAGGCGCTCCTGGAGCTTCTCGCGGTCGTAGTCGGAGTCGGTGTTGTCGATCTCGCCCTTGATCTGGTTGATGCGGCCGGCCACGTCGGAGCCGTCGCCGGCTCCCTCGACGATGGTGGTCTCGTCCTTGGTGACGATCACCTTGCGGGCCGAGCCCAGCATGTCGACGCCCACGCTGTCGAGCTTGAGGCCGACCTCCTCGCTGATGACCTGGCCGCCGGTGAGGATGGCCATGTCCTGGAGCATCGCCTTGCGGCGGTCGCCGAAGCCGGGGGCCTTCACCGCGGTCGACGTGAACGTGCCCCGGATCTTGTTGACCACCAGCGTGGCCAGGGCCTCGCCCTCCACGTCCTCAGCGATGATCAGCAGCGGCTTGCCGCCCTGCATGACCTTCTCGAGCACGGGCACGAGATCGCGCACATTCGAGATCTTCGAGCCGACCAGCAGGACGTACGGGCTGTCGAGCACGGTCTCCATGCGCTCGGGGTCGGTGACGAAGTACGGCGAGATGTAGCCCTTGTCGAAACGCATTCCCTCGACGGTCTCCATCTCCAGGCCGAAGGTCTGGCCCTCCTCGACAGTGATCACGCCGTCCTTGCCGACCTTGTCGATGGCGTCGGAGATGGTCGAGCCGATCTCGTCGTCGGCGGCCGAGATGGCGGCCACGTTGGCGATCTGCGCCTTGTCGGAGGACACGTCGTGGCTGTTGTCCTGGATGGACTCCACCGCGGCGCCCACCGCGGCCTCGATGCCTCGCTTCAGCGACATCGGGTTGGCTCCGGCGGCCACGTTGCGCAGGCCCTCGCGCACCATCGACCACGCCAGCACGGTGGCGGTGGTGGTGCCGTCGCCGGCGACGTCGTCGGTCTTCTTGGCGACCTCCTTGACCAGCTCGGCGCCGATCTTCTCGTAGGGGTCCTCCAGCTCGATCTCCTTGGCGATCGACACGCCGTCGTTGGTGATGGTGGGAGCTCCCCACTTCTTGTCGAGCACGACGTTGCGGCCCTTGGGGCCCAGCGTGACCCGCACCGCGTCGGCGAGCTGGTTCATGCCCCGCTCGAGCGCGCGGCGAGCCTTCTCGTCGAACTGGATCGTCTTGGCCATTTGAACCTCCGGAACGGCCCTGCGGTGGGCCGGATATCTCTAGACTTGCCTGGGTTGGCACTCGCGTGCCACGAGTGCCAAGTCAACCGGCGCAGACCCGCGATGACAACCCGTCGGAGCGCGAATGTGGTCCTCGGAAGGGACGTCAAGGGTGGCGGTGGTTCAGCCGCGGCCGCCCGCGACCGCGGGCACGATGCTCACCGTTGCGCCGTCGCCGACTGCGGTGCCGAGTCCATCGAGGAAGCGGACGTCGTCGTCGCTGACGAACACGTTGACGAAGCGGCGCAACTCCCCTGTTTCGTCGAGTATCCGGTCCCGGAAGCCCGGATGCGACGATTCCAGCGAATCGAGCACCTCCGCGAGGGTGGCACCGTCGACAGCCACCTCCGAAGCGCCGGCCGTGAGAACTCTCAAGGTGGTGGGCACTCGGACGGTGACGGCCATGGCGCTCCTCGTTGGGGTCGCGAAAGGACTGACGGGATCGGGCCATGGTACAGACGCCGAGCGGGCAGACGACGCCCGTTGAGGATTCCGGCGAGATGCTCAGCAAGGCCATGGCCGAGCGGCCCTCCGGTCGCAGCGAACAAGAGAGGGAACCCGAACTCACGGCGCGATGGAACTTCACCGACCGGCAGTCGTTCAAAGGCCCGGCGATAGGATCGGCCTGTGGGATCACCCATGGAGAAGGAGGCGGGCGGAGACCCGGAGAAGCTGGGCGGCCTGTCGTGGCCGGCCCGGGCGGTCGTCGGAGGGCTGGCCGTGGTGGGAGCAATCACCATGGTGCAGCGGATCCTGGCCATCGTCTCCTGGCTGGTCACCCTCTTGATGATCTTCGTGGTGATCGTGGCCCTGGTCTTCTGGCTCGTGAGCGAGCGGCGCCGGAACTGAAGGCCCCGCCTCTAGCCGCGGCCGAGCGCCCCGGCGACCGCCTCCCTCACACATCCACAAGGGTCGTCATGAGCACGCTCCGATCCGAACCGGGCGGTCAGATCGATGAGTTCCAAGCCGTCGGGTCTCGGAGTGGCGGGATCCGAGCTGCCGACCACCGCCAGCACCGGCGTACCCGACTGAGCCGCGATCCCGGCCACTCCCCCGACCACCTTGCCCTGCAACGACGTGGCGTCGTAACGGCCCTCGCCGGTGACCACCACATCGGCGCCCAGGATCCGCTCCGGTAGGCCGATCTCGTCGGCTACCACCTCGAAGCCGTTGACCAGGTCGGCGCCCCGGGCCGCGAGGCCGCCGGCCAGTCCCCCGGCCGCTCCGGCGCCCGCCATCGTGGTGACGTCCACTCCGAGGTCGTGCTCGTAGATCTGGGCCAGTCTCCGCAGGCGCCGGGTCAGCAGCTCGACCTGGGCGGGCGAAGCCCCCTTCTGGGGGCCGTAGACGGCGGCCGCGTCCACGAAGGTCGTGCGCACGTCGCAGGCCACGGTCATCTCGACGCCGGTCATCCGGGCCACCGACGGCAGAGCCTCCAGCGCGCCGAGCCCGCCGTCGGTGGTGGCCGAGCCGCCCACCGCCACCAGGACTCGATGCGCACCAGCGGCGACCGCCTCGGCGATCAACTCGCCGGTGCCCCTAGTGGTGGCGTTGACGGGGTCGTTGTTGGCGGCGCCGCCGACGACGGCCAGGCCCGAAGCGAGGGCCATCTCGATGACGGCGACCCCGCGGCTGAGCCGCCAGGGCGCGACGGTCGACTCGCCCAGCGGCCCCGTCACCGCCGATGAGCGGTTGGGGCCACCCAGCGCATCGAGGGTTCCCTCACCGCCATCGGCCATGGGCGCGGGGTCACAGGAGGCCGAGACGGAGGCGGCAGCCGCCGCGACGGCCTCCGCGACCTCTCCGGCAGAGGCCGTGCCGCGGAACTTGTCGGGCGCTGCCAGCACGCGCACGCCCGACATTCTCGCGGCATCCCCGCAGGACCGCTATCGACATTCCCGCTCTCGTTCGCTGCGCTCACGGGCCGCTCGGGCCTGGTGTCCGCTCTCGTTCGCTGCGCTCACGGGCCGCTCGGGCCTGGTGTCCGCTCTCGTTCGCTGCGCTCACGGGCCGCTCGGGCCCAAGGGCCTCGCAAGCTCGGCCTCGACGGCTGGTGCTATCCGGAATCAGCGGGCGGATCGGGGTCGAGGATCACGTTGTCGGCGCCTATGACGGCGAAGATGTTGAACTCCTCCAAGTTTGCCGGCGACTCCGGGTTCCTGATCAGGGTCATGATCGTGGCCGGAGCGGGCGTGATGATGTCCGGGGGTGCACCGAGCACGGACGCGACTGCCTTGGCGTCGTCGCCGTACCCCGGCCGGTAGTAGATGACAGAGCCTTCGACCCGATCCTTCTGGGTGTTCTTGGGTGCGGTCACGAACCCCGTGGCGTTGAGCGTGTCGGCGGTCCGGCCGGCCCGTCCCCGCACACCGGTGCCGTTCATCACCGCCACCTTGACGTCACCAGGGGGATGGGTGACCACCGGCGGAGCAGTCGTCGTGGTGGTGGTAGTAGTTGAGGTGGAGGTCGTGCCGCCGGTCTCGGGGGCGTCCGGGTCACCGTTGGTCGGCGTCTCTTCGCTCGCCTCCGGTGGGGAAGCCTCGGCGATGTCGTCGGAGTCGTCGAAGCCCCGTGCCAGCAAGAAAGCTCCCAGCGCAACGGCCACGATCACAAGCACGATGGCACGTCCCGCCGAGCCGCCTCCCGAAGACTGAGCGTGCTGGGGAGTCATGGCTCGAACCTTAGCCGGTGATGCTGGCTATATCTCGCACCCGCTCGGACCGTTGGAGTCACCTGTCCGAGCCGGCTGATCCGGCCGCGCTGCCGCCGACAGATGCGCTGGCGGAGCGGACCGCGAGCCGGCCGGCGGTGGTTCCGCTGCGGACCGCCCCCTCCATCGTGGCCGGCCATCCGGTGTCGGTCCAGGCTCCGGCCAGGTACACACCGGGAAGGCCGGACTCGGCTGTGGCGCGCAGCGAGTCGGTGCCGGGCACCCCGAGGAAGGTGGCCGAGTGCTCGCGGGTGACGATCGAGTCGGTGACGGTGGCGCTCGCCGCCGCCGGTAGGAGGTTGGCCAGCTCCGCGGTGAAATGCGACACGAGATCGGCGGCGACCATGCCGATGTATTCCTCCGCGGCCGAGAGCGACACCGCCAGGCATTGTCGGCCGTCGTCGAGCCCGGCGCCGTCGGTGCGGTCGAACACGAACTGCGCGTCGCTGCCCACGGTGGCGAAGAAGGCCAGGTCGGTGACCGGGCGGTCGTACACCAGGTGGACGTTGACGATCGGGGAGGTCCCCAACTCGACGAGCCGGTCCTGGGCGGTGACGGTGCCGGGCGGCAGCAGTCCGGCCGCCGCGTCGTGGGGCACGGCCACCACCACCGAGTCGGCCGCGATGACCTGCTCGCCGGTGTGCACCTCCAGGCCGGCGGGGCCGGGACGCACCGCGTTCACCGCGACGCGCGAGCGGACCTCGCCCCCGGCGTCCTCCAGAGTCCGGCGAGCGGCATCGCCGTGCAGAGCCGACAGGGGCACCCGGGCGTAGCCGATGTCGGCCGCGCCGGCCTCGGTGAGCAGCCCGGTCACGAAGACCCTGGCCGCCAGCTTGAGGGAGGCGTCGGCCGCCCCGACGTTGACCGTCGGCAGCACGATCAGGTTCCAGAACGTCTCGACCGCGGCGGCGTCCTGGCCGTGCGCCGAGAGCCAGTCGCCGAAGGTCGTTCGATCGAGGGCCGGGTCATCGGGATCGAGCCGCCTGAGCGCCAGGCCGGCCCGCAGCACGGACAGCCGCTGTCGCAGGCCCAGGTGGGGGTAGGCCAGCAGCGCGGGCGCCAGGTGCAGCGGGGCCGGGCCGGGTGTGCGCTTGATGGACCCGACCTTCCCGCCCGGAGCCATCACAGGGACGTCGAGGCGGCTCTGCATCCACACGTTGCCGACCGAGCCGATCCGCTCGAGGAAGGCCCGGTAGGCGGTGCAGCAGCGCATGAACACATGCAGCCCGTTGTCGAACCAGATGCCGTTGCGCTCGAATGACCAGGTTGCGCCGCCGAGGCGGGGTCGGCGCTCCAGCAGGGTGACGGCCGCGCCGCGGTCGGCCGCTTCCACCGCGGCCGACAGCCCGGCCAGTCCGCCGCCTACCACCACCACCCGCGCGGGCCGCGGGCCGGCGCTCACCGCTTCGGCGGGCATTTGGCAACGAACTTCGATGAGTTGACCACCTGTGCGGTGGCTGACTGCTTGATGTTCGTCGGGAGCGGGCCGGCGCTCATGGCCGCAGTCCAGTCAGGCTGCGGGCTGCCACCAGTGCCTTCTCGCGGGTCGGCAGGCTGACCCGGCCATTCAGCGGGGACGCCGGCTGGACCAGGATGCGACCCAGCAGCCGCCGGTAGATGCCGGCCATGGCCGCGGTGCAGGCCCGGCTGCGATAGTCGAGGTGGTCGAGCAGCACCAGGCCGCGCTCGAACCACACCACGGCCTGACCGGCCACGAACTGCACCAGCGCGGCGACGCTGTCGGCAGGCTCCCACTGGCCCGGGGCGATTCCGAAGCGGTCCCGCTCCTGTTCGGGCAGGTAGATGCGTCCCATGCGATAGTCCTCGACTATGTCTCGCAGCATGTTGGTGAGCTGGAGGGCCACGCCTAGGTCGTCGGCCAGTTCCTCCACAGACCGGACCGGGGCGGCCGGGTCTGCGTTGCTGCCGGTCGGACCCGCGGCGACGGCGCGGGCGGGCTTGGTGCCGAACACGCCCAGAGAAAGGCGGCCCACCGAGCCGGCCACCAGCCGGCAGTAGCGCACGGTGTCGTCCATGGTGGCGTAGGTCTCGCCTCGCACATCGAGTTCGCAGCCGTCCACGATCTCATGGAGGGCTGCCACCGGGATCGGGTACCGGGACGCGGCGTGTCCCACGCCCACCAGGACCGGGTCATCGGGGTCGGCGATCTCGCCCGCCTCCAGGGCCTCGATGGCCTCATGGAGTTCCCCGAGGGCGGCGAGCTTGCGGTCTTCGGGCCAGTCGCCGTCGCCCACGTCGTCGATGCGGCGGGCCAGGGCGTACAGGGCGGCCATCGCCCGGCGCTTGGGCGGCGGCAGCAGGCGGATCCCGTAGGCGAAGTTGCGAGCCTCGGACCAGGTGAGCTCCTCGCAGCGCCGGTAGGCCGTCTCCGTCGAGATCACGCGCCGCCCGCTCCGCGCCGGACTGCGCCGGTGAGGTACACGCCTGCGACGCGGACCAGCACCCGTGCGGAGCCGGCCTTGCGGGCGCCGCCCAGCACCTCGAATCCGGCCGCCTCGAGTGCGTCGAGGTTGGCCAGCCCCCCGGCCACGAACCCGGCCACCGCCAGGCGGGCCGGTCCTCGCAGCGACGCCACCAGTCCCCTCCCCTGGTGGAGCATGGCCCGGGCCCGGGCCGCCTCGTAGGCGACCAGGCCTCGCAGGCCGGCCGACGCCGCCGGGGCGCCGAGGTCCTCGACGGCCACACCGAAGCGATCCATGTCTTCGGCGGGGAGGTAGACGCGCCCCTGGGCTGCGTCCTCTCCCACGTCCTGGAGGTGCTCCAGCACCTGGAGCCCGCGGCAGACCTGGTCGGAGGCGGCCAGGCGGTCGGGCGTGGCTGCCTCGAACACGGCCAGCACCAGGCGCCCGACAGGGTCGGCCGACAGCTTGCAGTACTCCATGAGGTCGTCGAAGTCGGAGTAGCTGGTCTTGCGCTGGTCGAGCCGGTTGGCGGCCAGCAGCCGGTCGAAGGGCCGGCGGTCCAACCCGAATCGCGCCACCGTGGGGGCCAGCCGGACGAAGACCTCGTGCCGGGGGGCGCCCGCGAACAGGTCGTCGAGCTGGACCTCGACCCAGTCGAGGGCAGCCAGGCGGTCCCCGGGGTACTCGTCGCCGAGGTTGTCGACCAGACGTGCGAAGCCGTAGACGGCCCGCAGGTGGCCCCGCACCGCCTTGGGCAGGAGCCGCAGCGCCACCGGGAAGTTCTCTCCGGCCGCCCGGGCCATGACCGCGTCGAGCCCGACATGGCGTTCGACCGCCTCGGCCGTGGCCGCGTCGACGGGCGCCGGCTGCGCGCTCTGCGCTGGAGGCGAGTTGTGCGGCGCCCCGTTCACCAACGGCTCAGTGGACACGGTCTCCCGTTCTAGGGGACGGTGCCGGACGGCGTGACGAACGTCCCCACACCGGATCGAAGCTACCAGCCGGGCGCTGCCGGACGGCGGTGGCGGAGGGCGAGGACGAGCCTTTCGACGAGGTCAATGAGGGTCTACATAGAAATTGCATAAAAAGGTTGCAAATAGCTGATGCAGGTTGTTAGATGATTGTTCCATGTATTTCTGTCATTTTCGGAACTCGGGCGGGTTGAGTCGGGGACGAACCCGGCGGGCAGTGATCACCGCAGCGGTCGCGCTGGCGACGATTGCGGCCGGCTGCGGGGCTGACGGCGGCTCCGGGACCTCGTTCGCACCAGGCGCATCGGCCACGGACGCCTCCGGCCCGACCGTCCCATCGGCGGCTGAGCCTGCGGTGGGACCGGGCATCCAGCTGAGTGCCGTTGACGCATCTCCCGATGCCTCCGACGCCGCGCCACCGCTGCCTGCAGACACTGAGCCGACACCGGCGGCACCGCCTGAGCGGGAACTGTCGGTCCTGCCGGCGGAGCCGGCCGGCGAGGTCCGCGCCGGCCCCGACCACTCCGCGGTTTCCACGACGGAGCCGATCACTGCCGCCGCCGTTCCGGCGACAAAGGCTGCGCTGCCGACCACGTCGCCGCCGGCGCCGGCATCGACAAACGCCACGACAACGGCGTCCACCCCGACGACCGCTCCGCCGGCCACCACGACGACTGCGCCGGTCGCCGTCGATGGACCGTCGGCCGCGCCCGCGGGGGGCCATCCGCCCGCCCCAGAGCGAGGGATGATCCCCCGCGAGCACCCCTACTGGGACTACCCCGACTGCGCGCCCGGCCCGCCATGGCCCTCAGACTGCTACCCGCCGTCCGAGTGGGAGGTCCCCCAGGATCTCTCCGACTGCCTCAGCGGCGCCTACCCCGCTCTAGGCGTCGGCGGCGTCTGCGCGGGCGATCGGGCCGACGAGAAGCCCCGCTGGACCAGCGATGTGGCCCGCTGGGCGAGCTGGTGCTTCGACCAGCCACGGGGCAACTGCACCTGGCTGCTGCACGAGATGAAGTGGGCGTTGGACTACCTCGGGGCGCATCCGTGGTGCGTGCTCAACGAGTACCAGGACCGCGCCAACGCCTACGGCGCGGGGTCCCGCGGCTCCGAAGTGATGAACCGCCACGGGTGGCACAACTGCGCCACCGTGATCAATCCGCTCGTCGTAAGCACTCCAGAGGGTCGGACCAACGACGCCGGGCTGTTGTTGTCGGACACTGTGACGCTGGCCGAACAGTGCCGCATCGTGCTGCCCGCAGACGTACAACTCGAAGCCCGGGTCCGGCGACGTTCGGAGACGCCCGAGCGCTTCGGAAACGACTGCGACGCGTGGGCCGCATGGGTCGAAGGCCACCCCTACGGAAGGGACAACCGCGACTGCTGGGGCTCGGGACGCATCGCCGAAGAGTGGATGGAGCACCACCACGCCACGCCCGAGCGCTACTTCCCCGTGACCTGCTGACCTCGACAGGAGTGATCTGCAATGCCTGAGCACCCGTTGCCGCACCAGCCGCCGCCCCGCGACCCCACCCCCCGGTGGTGTCTGGCGGTCGGCACGCTGGGGATGGCCGCCCTGCTGCTGGGCGCCGTGATCGCCCACCAGCGCGCCGAGTCCGCTCATGCTCACCCGCTGCCGCCTCCAGGACACCACCACCCGACGCCGACAACCACACGGCCACCAATCTGCAGCCCGCCCAACGCGTGCTACCCGCCCCCAACCACCACCCGACGGCCTCCCCCCACCACAACCGCCCGACCGCCGACAACCACACGGCCACCAATCTGCAGCCCGCCCAACGCGTGCTACCCGCCCCCAACCACCACCCGACGGCCTCCCCCCACCACAACCGCCCGACCCACCATCTCCTTCCCTCCGTGTTTCCCGCGCTGCGGGCAACCACCTCCCACCACAACCGCCCGGCCCGTCGCCACCACAACCCAGCCCCCGCCACCCACCACCACGCGACGGCCTCCCCCCACCACCACGACACGTCGGCCCACGCCAACCACAACCGCCCGGCCCACCATCTCCTTCCCTCCGTGTTTCCCGCGCTGCGGGCAACCACCTCCCACCACAACCCAGCCCCCGCCGCCCACCACCACAACTGCGCCACCCCGGGACGATTGTGGCTATTCGAACAGCTGGGCCTGCGACGACGTCACCGAAGGGATCGAGAACGGCTACCTCCCCGAGGACTTCGACCTCGACGCGCACACCACGAGTGTCGACCTGCGGCAGATCGTCGACAGCTACGGCGAGCACAACCCTGGGTTCGACACCGAAGCCGCCCTCGACACTCTCCCCGACGAGGGGCTCGCCGACCGGGGTGACATGTTCATTGCGATCGCGATCGGGATCGGTCTCGACGTCGATCCCGACGACGATCCGTTCGAGGTGGCCGACGAGCTGGCCGACATGGGCATCTTGCAGGGCCACGACGGCGACAACGACGGCGTGACCAACCCGTACAGCCGTCCCGACGCCGATCCTGACTCCACAATGACCAACGCCCAGCTGGCCGCGTTCCTGAACCGCATCGAGATCCCCGACGACCCCGGAAGCGGAGGGCCCGCCATCAACCGGCCCGAGCCGGGCCGGCCGGGCGGTGGCGAACCGGGCCCACCCGACGAAGGCGGCACCGGCCCCGGCGACGAGATGTGCACGACGGGCCTGCGGCTGTCCAACCGCGAGCGGACCGGGTTGGCCGCACAGCTCCGCTGGGCGACGCTGGTGGGCGTCAAGTCCGAAGGCGAGCCGGGCCGGCCCTGGCCTCCGCACCCGGATGTGCCCGGCGGCACGACGTACCTAGTGGTGGCCGGGTCGCCGGTTTGGCCGGTGGCCGATCCCGCGGGTGCGTGGCACGTCCCACGAGACGACGGCTGCCTGTGGCAGGTCGTCAGCATTCAGACCCGCCTGACGCAGTTGCGGCCGTGGCGCCCCAGTGATCGCTCGACAATCGAGAACGCGGATGAGGCCCGGCCGGGCTCCGGCTTCGGCGTCTACTTGAGCCGCTGGGACAACCTGAGTGCGGCCCAGCAGGCCCAGGCGCAGCAGCACCACCGCAACGGTGACCTGAGCAAGTCGTGCGGCGTGGCCGCTGCGATGGTCTCGGACGACTCCTACGACCAGTGCCGTTGGGAGCTCCCGACGCCGGGGGTGTGGTCCTGGCAGGCCCGCGCCTGCTTCGAGGGCGTGGCGGAGGACACCATCTTCCGCCAGTGCGCGATTCTCGCCAGAGGCGTCGAGTGGTTCCTGGATGTCATCGACTACACGTCCGGAACAACCTTGCACCACCACTCCGGCGCCGCCGCGCATCACGGGCCGCGGCGCCCGGCCCGAACCGGTTAGGGGCACGGGATGGCCACGAACCCCGTCCCCCTGTCGGGCCAGGCCCGGCGGTTCGCGGCCGCGGCCCTGATCGTGGTGGTGGTTGCGCTGTCCGTGTGGCTGTTCGGCCGCTCCGAGCCGGCGACCACGGTTCAGGTGGTGGTCGCGGCCGAGGACTGGCCCGCGGGACGCGAGCCGGGCGAGCACGTCACCGTGGAGATGCCCGATGAGTCGGCTGCGCTGTTCGTGACGGCGGACCAACTGGCCGGCCGGGTGCCTGCGGTGGCCGTGCCCGCCGGCACGGTGGTGTCCGAGGCCCTGCTGGTCGACTCGGCGCGGCCGGCCGCCTCCGACCTGTCGGCCGCCCTGTTGGCCGTAGCGGTCGACCCGTCACTGTGGCCCGCGCCGGGACCCGCAGCCGGCGATGCCGCGGTGCTGGCCGCACAGCCGGGCGGCTGCGCAACGACGGTACTGCCATTGGTACTGGTCGGTGAGGGCACCGTGGTGGTGGAGGCCAAGCCGCAGCTGGCCGCCGTGCTGGGACCGACGGTGTGGTGGATATGGGAGTCGCCGCCGGCGGGCTGGCCCGGATGCCCGGCGCCGACGCAACCGCATGAAGGGAGACCCGGCAATGTTGATGATCTCAACTGACCAGAGGCTCGATCCGCAGGCTGCCGGCTGGGTGGTGTGCACGATCATCGACGGGGTGCGAGCGTCGGCCGGCGACGTTGTCGTGGGCGAATCGCTGGCCGACCGTGCCCTGGCGGCTGCGGCTCACCGGGCCACCGTCGTCAACCTCGATGCATCCACCGATGACAGCGTGCTGCGCCCCACCGCGGCCGCGGCCGCCGGCGTGGTCTGGGTGACGCACGGCCCCGGATGCGGACTGCGGGGGCGGCTGGGACTGAACGCCGGGCCGGCGGCCAGGGTGCCGCTGGCTCTGGTCGTGATGTCGGACCACGCGGTGGACGCTGCCGAGGCGCGGATGCAGGCCGGCGCCCAGGTGGTGCGAGCGGTGCCGCCTGCGCCCAACCGGCGTTCGGAGCGGACGCTGCGCCGCCTGGGCCGCTCGCTGGGTTCGCTGGCTGCCGCGCCGCAGCGCATGGACAGCACCGACCGCGCCGTTCGCCGCGAGTCCGCGTCGGCCGCGGCCGCCCGCCGGCTGCGGGAACTGCTGGCCGAGGAAGACGTGGAGGAGTTCCAGATCCGGGGCGGCGAGTCGATGGTGGTCGAGTTCAGCAACGGCGAGCGGCAAAGCCGCACCTCCCCGTTCATGAGCGACGACGAGTTGATCGGGGCGTGCCGGTTCCTGGCCGCCTACTCCGGCGAGCGGCCCCAACGCTTCGACGATCTCGACCCCCGTCTCGACACCCGCATCGGCGACCGGTGGCGGCTGCACGCCGAGGCCTTCGTCTGCTCGCCGCCGACGCTGGTGCTCCGCAGCAACCTGGGCGGCCGGCGGACCCTCGCGGAACTGGGCCTGTGCGACGACCGGCTGGCTGATGTGCTGGCCGAGGCGATAGCCGGCGGCGTGCGAGCCAACGTGGTGGTCGCGGCCGCGATGGGTGGCGGCAAGACGACCCTGTGCCAGGCGCTGCTGGCGAGAGTGCCGCCCGAGGAGCGGATCGACACCATCGAGGACACTCCCGAGCTCAGGCTGCGGGAGTACAGCATCCACCCCAACGCCTACGAGCGGCTCACCCGGGACGCCAACAACGACGGCGTGGGCAGGCACTCCATGGCCGACCACGTGCGCGACGCCAAGCGGGCCAACAGCTCCAAACTGGTGGTGGGCGAGGTGCGGGGCGAGGGCACCATGGCCCTGCTCGACGCCATGTCGTCGGGTCTCGACGGGTGCCTGGTCACCCTGCACTCCCCGCCCGGCGACGGCGTGCTGGAGAAGCTCACCGCGTACGCCACCTCTGAGGGAGCCGACGAGAGCCTGGCCCGCCGGTCGATAGCCATCGCGGTGCACCTGCTGGTGTGGATGGGTCGCAACCACGCCGGCGAGCGGGTGATCGCGGACGTCACCCAGATCACCGGCACCGACCCCGACGGCTCGATCCAGACCCGCTGCCTGTGGCGTCTCCAGCCCGGGGAGCGTTGGGCCGCGCCCGTGGCTCAGCCCATGGGTCGCGTGGCCGACGTCTACCGATCGGTCGGGGTCGCCGTCGATTGTCCCGGGCCGGAGGCCACGGCGCGGCGGCCCACCCTGCAACTCGTGGGCGGCGATACCTCGCGCCGCGGCTCGAGGGCGGCGGGACGCAACGGGACGTCCGAGTGAACGCTTCCAGGACACTGTCGGCTCTGCGCAACGGAGCGCCCCGATGAGTACTTCGGGGTGGATCATCTCCGCAGGCGGCGCGCTGATGCTGGCGGTCGCGCTATGGCCGGCCGAAGGCACTCTCTGGTCATTGCGGGCCAGGACGGGCCTGCGGCACCGGGCCCGGATTCCGGCCGAGTTGCCGGCCGCAGCCGGGGCTTTTGCGGCCATGGTCGCTCTGGACCTCGCCGCCGGACACGCGATCGCAGCGACAATCTGTGCGCTGGTCTGCACCTCGGCGGTGAAGGTGCTGGTGACGTCGAAGCGGCGGGTCGCCACCGCCGAGGGGGTGGCTCGCTTCGCGAGCGTGCTGGCCAACCAGGCCGCGGTCTCGGTGACCGCTGCCGACGCGTTGTCCAGGGCTGCGCCCCTGGTGGGCGGCCCCGTCGGGGAGGCGGCAGTGGCGATGGTCACCGACTGCGAGAGTGTCGGGGTAGACGTTGCGGCCCAGCGGTTCGCGGTCCGGGTACCCTCGGCGGTCGCGGGGTCGCTGGCCGATCTGGTCGCCATCTCGGCCGAGGGGGGCGGGCGCTGGGCAGAGACCGTCGCCGTTCTCGAGGCCGAGGCCTCCCAGGCCGCGACCACGGCCCGGCTGTTCCACGCCCGGGTTGCGGTGGCCATGCCCACGCTGGCCCTAGTCGTGCTGCTCGGGGCCGGCCTCGTCGCTGGTGCTGGACAGGTCGCCACCGACGTGGGTTCGTGGCTGGCCGGCCCCCGGGGCGCGTCCCTGCTGGCGGCCGGGGCCGTAGTGATCGCCGCGCTGAGCGCCCGCGTGCTGCTTCCCGCCCGGGCGGCTGCCGGGTACGGGGGGCTGCAATGACGGCGCCGCAGACCCGGCGAGACTCACTCGTCGGCGGGTCCCAGCCGGTGTCGGCATGGATCGCTGCAATGACGGCGCCGCAGACCCGGCGAGACTCACTCGTGGAGGGCTTCCCGCTCTTCACAAGCCGTGTCGCTGCAATGACTACACCGCAGGCCCGCCGAGACTCGCGTTCGGCGCCACCCGCCGAAGCGTCCATCGCTCGCCCCCGCGGCGCGCCTCGGTCGGACCTGCCCGCGGGAGCGTCCGGTGCACAGGGAGGCCTGCTGTGATCTGGCTCGTCGCCGTATCCGGCGCGGGGGCGGCCATTCGGCTGGTGCTCGCCACCCCGACCCGAAGGGCCAACACCGTGGAGCTCGCGGCTGCGGGGTGGCCCCCGGCCCGGCTGCGGACCGCTTCTGTGGTGGCCACTGTGCTGGCCACCGGGTTGATCGTGGTGGCTGGGACAGTCCTGGCGGGCTTCCGGGCCGGTGCCCTGACCGCAGTGGCCGCGTCGGTGTGGGTGCCCGCAGCGACCGCGCCGGTGCTGCGCACGATGGTGCTGTCGGGCTACCGGGCCCGCCGTGACGCCGCCCTGCTCGAGTGGCTGCGCCGCATCCGCCTGTACGTGGCCGCGGGCCGTCCCATCAACGACGCCGCGGTGGAGGCCGCCGAGCGGGTGGAGGCGCCCGCCTTCGCACCCGCCGCCACCAGCATCAACCTGGCTCTCGCATCCGGGCACGATCCTCTCGGCGCGGCGTCGACCCACTTCGCCGGCTCCCCGGCCGAGACGCTGGTGGGAACGCTGGCCGCCGCGGAGCGGGGCGGGGCTGCGGCCACCGGTTTGATCGACCGGCTCATCGTCCAGGCCGTGCACGCCCTCGAGGACCATCGCCGGGTCCGCATCGAGGCCCTGGGCCGCGCCGTGGCCGGCACCGGCACGCTCGTGGCGGTGACTGCCAGCGCAGTCGTGGTGATCGCGCTGCTGGCCAGCGTTCAAATCGGCGTGTGAGCCCTGCTCCTCGCCCTTCCAGACAGTTTCGCAACCTCGCAAAGGAGACAAGCTCATGGACTCACCGGTCGCCAAGATCATCATGCTCGCCGCCACCATCGCCATCACCGCCGCGGTGGTGCTGTTCACCTGGCAGATCGTCGGCAACAACACTCCCACGACCGAGAAGAACCCCGACACCGACAAGTCGCAGATCAAGCACGAGAACCTGTGCACTGCGGTCGGCGGTACCTGGAACAGCACCACCAAGACGTGCTCGTAGTCGCACCGTTCTCGCCGAGCGCCCGGCCGGCCATCGCCGATGGACACCGCCTTCGCGGTGCTGCGCACCACCGCGATGATCTTCGTGGTGGTGGCGGTCAGCTTCGGCGTCTACCTCCACCAGCTGGCCCGTATCACCGCGGCCACCGCCGCGGTGGCCGCGGCCACCGCGGCCGCACAGGTCCTGGACGGCACCGGCTGGGACTGCACCGACACCCACACCGCATGGGCCGATGCCGAGGAGGCCGCGGCCCGGGCCGCCGCGGCCCGCACCGGGGCCCGATCGGCCGCCACAGCCACGGAGTACACGCTGATCGCCGAGCCGTCGTGCACGGTGGTGGCCGCGGTCACCGTCGGCGCGGCCGGGGCCCGCAGATGGCTGGAGGCCACTGCGGTGGCCTGCCGGCCGTCCCGAGCCGCCTACGCCACCGGATGGGTGGTCGAAGCGCCGTGCTAGCGCTCTGTCCACCAGCCATCGTCGGGGTTGAGCTGAGGTTCTCTATGCCAGTCTTGCCCGCATACGACGCGTTTCTCTACATGTTTGGACGGGAGCCACGCGCGCGCGTGTTTGTTGACAGGCGTGCCAGCCGGAGCCTTGATGCAGGCGGGACCGCCTGATGGATGAGGCCGTGGCGCTGGTGCTGGCCGCGCCGGTCGTCGCGCTGGCCTTGTGGGCGGTGGCGTTCACCGGCAGCTTCTCCAACGCTCAGGCCCGTTCGGCCGTCGCGGCTGAGTTGGCCGCCCAGGCAGCCGCCGACGCTAGAGGCTCGGTACCCGACGCCGCGGAGAGGGTCGCCCTGGGCGCGACGCTGTCCGCGTGCGCTCAGACCGGTACGTCTCTCAACCACATCGACACGGGCCAGTCGGCCGCAGTCACGGTCGCCTGTGAGGTGCCGGGTCCGCCGGCCCGCAACCGGGTGTGCTTCGCCGGCTACGCCCAGCACCGGCCGGCTGTGTCGACGCACGTCCGGGTCGCCTGCCCGACCTCGTAGGAGGCCTGGATGACCGTCCCGGTGCTGATGCTGATGCTGGCCGCCATGGTCACCGCCATGGCGATGTCGCTACAGGATCACGCGGCTTACGCCGCGGCCGCGGACCTGGCCGAGATACGGGCTGAGCACGCCGCGGCCGCCTTCGTGACCAGCTGCATCACCCACGAGGGCTGCGCCCCGCCCGAGTCCACCAGCATCGACGCCTGCGCCGCCGCCGACGCCGGCGTGGTCGTGACGGCGCGGGTGGCCTGGGCGCCGGTGCTGTGGAAGGGCCTGACCCCCGCGACCGCTGAACGGGTAGTCGCCTACGACGAGGGGCTGGGCGCTAGCCTCAAGACCCGCGCTGCCACCGCCCTCGGCCCCTGCTGACCTCGAGCGCGCCGCGGCCGAGCCTCCGCAACCGCCCCTTCGACGCCGTCCGCCCGGGAGTTCCACGGCAGCGGAAGTGATCCCTCGCCGCCTTCCCGGCAACCGCCTCACCGAGGAGCACGGCATCGCCCGCTGGTCGGGCAGCGGAAGTGATCCCTCGCCGCCTTCCCGGCAACCCAGCCCGAGTCAGGACAGAGGCATTACTGCGGCTGGACTGATTCCTGCTCGCCGCGGTCTGCTGCGATGGCCGCGTTGAGTCCGAAGATGACCGCCATGCCGCAGGCGAACAGCACAGGCTGGTAGATGGGGTCGCCTGCGATCATCAGCCATATGGCTGCCAGCGCCGGCGATGCGTAGAGCAGACTGTTGACGCGCGTGTCGGCAGTGACGATGTTGCCCGCCCGGTGCAGCAGGCGGGCGCAACCCATGATCAGTCCGGACACTGCCCCGAAGGCCGCCGAGCGGGTGGCTCCCAATCCACCGAAGGCGAACGTCAGCCCAACCGCGGCCGCGATCGGAACGCTGACCGCCGAGGCGGCGAACGTCGACCACCACAGGGCGACGAGGTACTCCTTGGCGGACGCCGCGCTGCGTCCGGAGCGCCGGGCCAGGGCGCTGCGGTCGCCGTAGATGATCCCTGCCGACGGCCGCACGGCGTATGTCGCCGTGGTCAGCACCCCCAGCACCAACCCGACTGCCGTTTTCTGCCACGATCCTCCCTCGATCTGGCCGGGGGCGGTCTGACTCCAAATGACAGCGGCCACCGCGATCGGCAGCCCGCACATCATGGTGGCGCTGCGGGTCGAGATGCTTCTGTGGCTGCCGCTCCAGCGCGCGATCAGAAGGGACTGGGGCACGACGTCCAGGCCGTCCGAGAAGCAGGACAGCACCACGAGCGGCAGCAGGGCCGCCGTGCCGGCATACAGCAGGACATTGGGCGCCGTGATCAGCAGCATCGCCAAGAGCACGCCCGGACGCGGGCCTGCCAGCCCGACGGGAGGCAACGCCACGAGCCGTGCTGGACGCATCGCCTGGAGCGGGCCCACTCCCAGCACGGGCCTGGCCGACACAGCCAGCGAGATCAGCAGCAGCGTCGCGCAAGCCGACTCCATGAGCGTGCCCAGTACCAGAACGGAGAAGCCCTCGCCCGCGAACCGGATCGGCAGCGGGATCAGCGAGTAGGCGACGGCGGCCCCGGCGATGCACGCCGCACCGAGCGTGTTCCGGCGACGCGGCTGCATAACGACGGGACCCTAGCCCACTGGGCGCCGTCCACGACTCCACCAACTGTCGGCGATGCCTCGTGCGCTCCTTGTGGACGCCCACCGCACCACACCAGCGGCCAACCCGCCGAGCGGCCTGCCCCAGATAGCCTCATCGGTGTCCACAACCAACCCAGCCGAATTTCGCGCCAGCCCGCCCGAGTAGGGGCTGGCGCGAAATCACAAACGTAGAGGTCAGAGGCGTTCACTAGGTCCCGGCCGGAACGCTAATCGCCGGATCTTGGAACGCGAATCGGGAGATTCCTGAACGCGCGTCGCAGAAAGGTCCCGGGTAGCGGCCCTCAGGGCAGGCTCTTGATCGGGCCGGAGAACGCCCGTCGCAACTCGCCGAGAGTCTCGATAGCCCAGGCTCGATACTCCGGCCACTTGGCGCGATCTGCTGGGTCCGCAGGATCGAGGTACACAGCGACTCGTGAAGCTCTGGCATCCTCAAGCGACTCCCATTCGAGATCACTACTGCATGCACCCTCGATGCGCGGGCGTTGAGCCTCCAACAACGGGTACATCGACTCTCCGTCGTCGACGTACACCTCCGCTCTGAGGCTGTAGTTCGAGGCGCCGGCGGGAAAGGCGAAGCTGAGGCCGTAGCGGACGCCGCCCCTCCCGCTGGGGAAGTTCATCCAGTTCGCATACGAAGGTGTGCGGGCGCTGCCCCAACCCGGGTGCGCATCGTGAAAAGCGGGGAGGAACTCAGCCCACCAGTCGGTGTAGAGAGCTTGGGTCTCGGTCATTGCCTTGGCCCCGGCGCGGGCTTGCCGTGAGAAGTCATCGGGCTCCACGACCACGCTCAACTGGACCGCCGCGGGCGAGTCGCCGATACGGACTGCGTGAACCTCGATCCCGAAGAAACCGCTGTCCTCGCCGGAGATCGAGTTGAGCCAGATGAGCGCGGACCGGTGTTCGGGACGGAATGTCTTTGCGACGAGCACGGCCCAGTGCGCTTCCAGCCCCGCTGCGTAGGTGATCAGCTTGCCGAGGTGGTCGTGATCGGTCGTCTCCAGGTAGTTCTCGACGACCACGCGCTGGCCGGTGTTCGCATCCCGCAGAACGACATCCGCGGAGAAGGGCCCGACGGTGACCTCAGACCCTTCTAGCTCCAAGTCCATGCGGAGCGCCTGGCTGAGGTGTTCTGGGTTCTCAGCCAGCCACGGCGTGAAGTCGTGGGCCTCATCCGGCCACACCTCGCGCAACGGCACCTCATCCAACGATGCAACTTCGACCATAGGACTCACCGCTCCCCTCGTCTCGACCGGCTACTTCTGAGATGACAGTCGCGCACGGTCGTCATGTCAAAGAGCCTCTGGCTTGATGGCCAGCCAGGCGATGAGGCGTACGTTCTCGGCGGCGATCGGCCTCGGTACGGCCGACCGGGCGGCTTGGGCACTTAGCCCAAGCCGTTCTGCGAGCAACGCGAGCCGTTCAGCGGTGTGATCAGACGGCTCGTCGCCAGCCCGTCTGAGCGTGGCCCGGACTCTGTTCTGCACCATTCGCGAGGGCATTGTGTTGTACGCGCGCAGCAGTCGTTCTCGTTGATGGGCTCCCAGTGCCGATGATCGCTGGATGATCGTCATGGCGTCGCGCATCGGCTTGGGTAGCCGCACTGCGGCGGCTTCTCGGAGCGCTTGGGCGTTCTGTTCGACAATGTGGTTCCGGCATCGGTCCCAGGCTGTGTACACGGCCGGATAGACGTTCGAGTCGAGAAGGCGGGCTCCGTCTCGGGGATCGGCGGCGCGCAGGCAGTTGAGGGTGGAGGTGTCGTACAGGCTCGTGGGTTGCCATGTCTGGGGATCGGCGGTGACGGAGACCATCCGTGTGTGGGTCTCGTCGCCAGCTGTGATCTGGGCGCAGAACACGAACGCAGGGACGCGGACCTCACCTGAGACGAACCCGGATCCAGCCGCCGCAGGCAAGCTGGTGACGGCCTCCGGGTCTTGCATGCGGGTGAGCGCCATGCGCCACCGCTCCCCCAGCGAGGTGGTGTCGCTGCCGCGGCGTACCAGCCATCGGTCGTCGCCGGCAAGGATGCCCGCGGCGACTTCGAGCCCGTCGGGTCCGTCTTGGAAGAGTTGACCCTGCCCGCCTCCGGGCATGTCTGGGATGGTCTCCGGCACACCAAGGGTCGCGTGCGCCAAACCGAGCTTCTTTTCGATCTTCGCCATCAGTTTGAGCATCGAATCGAGACGTTCGGCGGGAGCGAAGACGTCTATCTCGACGCTGGCGTGCGTTGAGCCGATCCTGTCGACGCGTCCGTGGCGCTGCACCAGCCGCATCGGGTTCCACGGCAGGTCGTAGTTGATCACTTTGCCCGCTTGGTGCAAGTTGACGCCTTCGGCGAGCACGTCTGTTGTGACGAGAATGTCGTAGAGGTCGCTGCTGGTAGCTGCGCCGGCTGTCTTGGGGGCAAAGGAGGCGATGCTGTGATCGCGCTTGTCGCTTCCGCCTTCCGTGGAGTGGATGGGGTCAGCAACGCGGGCGCGGTAGCAGACGAGGGGATCTTGGTCGTCAGCGGCTTCGAGCGCGGCGAGCAGCGCCGTATGTATGTACGCAGCGGTATCAGCGAACTCAGTGAAGATGATCGCCTTGCGCTTGTCGCGACGATTGGCTCCAGCACGTGCTATGCCGCGCAGACGCTCGATCAGACGGCGGATCTTGTCATCGCCTGCGCCGTCGCCCAGGTAGGCGCTGGCAGCAGGGCCGGTGGTCTTCTCGGCTTCCGCCAACAGCTGCCGCAGCACGAACAGGTCGTCGCGGGCCGCGATGTTGAGGCGTTCGGCATCAAAATCCGATGAGGGCCGGCCCAACTGTTCATCAGGGGGCGCAGCAACATCGGCTTGTTCGTCGGGGTCTTCGACATCGGCGGGGTCGCCGTCTGAGGCCGTCTCTGCCGAGCGAAGAATCAAGCGCATCTCCTTGACGGTGTAGACCCTGCCGCGTTCAAGCTCGGAGATGAACCACTCGTAGTTGTCGACCAGGCGCCTGAGGGTCTGCGTGATGGCCCACGGGGACGACTCAAGACGTTTGAGGATGGCGCATCTCATCAAAGCCACCCGGTCCCGTCCCAGTGCGGAGCGTTCGTTCTCGTCGAGACTGAACCCGGGAAGGTCATAGCGGGCGAAGGTGAGAGCGGGCGCTTCATCGTCGGCTTGATGAGCGAGATCCACGTCTAGGTGCGCCATGAGGTCGTCGACGAGCTTCGTGCGCATGCCGAGGTCCCATTGGATGCGTGGCCGCAAATCAACACTGGGGAACCGAACCCGTTGCTCCTGACCGTCAGAGCCTCGAATCGTGTCGCCCTCCGCGGCGGGGTTATCGAGTATGAACTGCCGCGATCGGCGTACTGTCACCTGGTCGAGCAAGTCATAGAGGAACCCCTCGGGCACAGCGTCGTCACGCTCTTCCATGCGGATGGCCTCGCGGACCTTGCGGCTCCATGAGGCGATGCCCTTGGCGGCCAGAGCGTCGTCGCTCACGAGGAACAGTCCGAGTAGGTGTTCGAGGTCTCGCAGGCTGTTGTTGACCGGGGTAGCGGTGACCAGCAGCATGTCTTTCCGGGCGCCTGCGGTTGTGATCTCGGTGACGGCGTCGTGTTGGCGGGTGCCGGCGTTGCGTAGGTGGTGCGCCTCATCGGCGATGACGAGCTGATAGTCGCCGAAGGCCAGGTCGAGTTGCTCTGGGGATGGTTCGCCGTCGTCGGGCAACATGTCCTCGTAGGTGATGCGGGCTTCGGTGTAGGACATGACACCGACGCGGCGGGATATTCCCTGGCGTTTCAACCACGGCTCCCAGACGCTGTCACGCACCGCGGCCGGCGCGATGATCAGGACTTTGCGACCCGTGCGGGCGTAGCGGCGGGCGATCTCACCTGCCATGTATGTCTTGCCGAGGCCGGGCTCATCCGCGAGCAGCGCTCCGCCGAGGTCGTCTATGAACCGCAGCAGCCGAGAGACGCCCTCGGCTTGGAACACCGTGAGCCCCAACTCGTCGTCCAGGTCTTCTGCGGCGGCGTCTACGCTGCCGTAGACGGCTAGCAGCATCCGCTCGAAGATCGTCTGGGGATCGTGCTCCTCGAAGCGGGCGCCGTAGATGTCTGCGAGCGGATACGGTTCGGCCTGGTCCCAGAGTTCGTCGAACCATTCCTGCACGAGTTCGCAGTTCTCAGATGCGGGGTATCCGATGTTGAGTTCCGCGTTGGCTGAGAGGCCGGCGGCGGTCAGGTTGGACGAGCCTGCCAGCACCGCGGGGCTCACGATGTGCTCGACGATGAACGCTTTGCCGTGCAGGAACCTGTTGGTGAGACGCCGTACCTCGACCCGCGGATTTCCGTCTGGGGTCGCGGAACGAAGCCAGGCAACCATCTGGCGTGTGGTCTGGTCGTCGTTGTAGGTGAAGCCGGTCAGGTCCCGTTCCGCGGCGATCCACCGGTCGAGGCCTGCGAGCGCGTCATTGACACGGCCTGGGTCGAACAGCCCGTGGTCCGACGGCTCGGGCTGCGCCCCGATCAGGAGCCTGACCTTGTCATAGCCGCTGATGCTCGCCGCGATCATGGCGAAGCCGGCCGGGTTGATGTAGGGCGCGGCGATGGCTGCCGATGGCGGGGTCTTGAGCGCTTCGGCTGCGGTGGCGAACATCTTGTTGACGGCATCGGCAACCCGCAGCCCCTGGCCAGGGCGGTTGGTCGCGAACACAGGGTAGGCGCCGCGGAAGTACCGCTCCAGCTCTGCGTGCGCGGGTTCGCTGTCCATCAGTCGTCCCGTGATCCCTGACTCAGTTGGCGCATCGCCGACAGCACGGCGTCGCGGCGGTCGTTCCACTGATCGGGTAGCCCGAAGGTGTCGTAGAGCACCGTCACGTCGTCGTGGTCGAGCCCATAGAGCACCGCAACGCACGCATCCAACTCGGCCAGCAGGTCCTCGCGTTCGCCGTCCCCAACGGTGCCTGCCTTTGCGCCGATCTCCTTCGCCCAGGCATCGAACCGATCGTCGGCGGCGGCGAGCCGTCCAGAGATCTCTGTGACACGATCCCTGATGGGATGTCCCTCCCCCGGGTCCGGCACCGACGCCTGGTTGAGCTGCTCGAAAGTCATGTGCAGTTCAGCTGTCTGGCGTGTCTGCCAGTCGAAGATCATGCTGGAGAGCACCCCAAGCACGTACGCCTCATCAACCGGGGTGCCTCGTGTCTGCAGCAGGTAGGGCGCCTGGTGGGTCAGCACCCGATCCGGTGGGATCAACGCGCAACGGAACGTGCGGCTGTCGTTGGCTCTGGTGACGTCTCTGAACGCGACGCGCGGACGCAGGCACGGCAGCGTGTCGGGATCTCCGGTCACCTCCTCCGGGAGTTCAGAGAATGCCGAGGAAGCGGTCTCGCGCTGCGACAACCGCTTCGCGTGCAGGTGTTGCTGGATGCTCTCGGCGCGGACGCTGTCGTAATAGTCGCCGGTGTCTGGCTCCCACAAGTCGAACGAGCTGCCCGAGCACACCGGCCACACCTCCCCGGCGGCACGCTGTGGGTCGTTGGCTGCGGCGTCGGTCGGATTGGTCATGTCGTGATGCGACGCCAGTGCCCGATGACCGCGTCGCGGTGATCGTCCCACTGGCCGGGCCAGCCGAATGTGTCATAGAGCACCGCGATGTCGTCTTCGTCGAGTCCGTAGAGCGCAGCGGCACAGGCGTCTAGTTCTGCTAACAGTTCCTCGCGTTCGTCGGGCTCCACAGAGTTGACGGCGACGCCGGCGTTGCCGGCCCAACTGTCGAAGCGTTCGTCTGTGGCTGCCAGCCGTGCCGCAATCTTGGTGAGACGCAGGGAGACGGGGTCGTCTCCGGGTTCGGGGATGGACAGACCCCCGAGTATCTCGCTGTTCCCCATGTGCAGTTCAGCACGACGGCGGGCCTGCCAGTCGCAAGGCATCGAGCACAAGACACCTAGCGCGAACGCCTCCTCTGATGCGGTCGTGCCCTCGCTGGCAAGGGCGTACGCGACATGCTGGGGCAGGATGCACCCCGGCGGAATCAGCGCAGCGATCAGGGTGCGGGTGTCGTTCGATCTGGCGACATCTCGAACGGCGATGCGAGGACGACGGCATGCGAGCGTCTGATGATCCGCGAGGTGCTCATCGCTGAGCCCGTGGTGCGGCGATCCCGGGCTGGGGTTCTGGCGTCGTTGGTGGAGCAGTTCGATCATGGTTTCTGCTTTGCAGGAGTCGTAGTAGTCGCCTGTGTCGGGGGTCCAGAGGTCGAAGGACTTGCCGTGGTAGACGGGCCAGACGCCCTCGTCGCCATTGGCGGCGGCTGCTCCGTCATCGCCGATCCAGTGCTGCCGGTAGGCAGTTGTGGTGGTCTCTGCGACGACGATCCGGAACCGGCGACCCCTGTAGCTGCTCTGGCGGCTGCGCCGTCGTCCTTCATGTATCTGTCTCTGTCGTGGGTCGTGTGGAGCTCCGCGACTGGGCGGAACGCCCATCGTCTCTGAGGAATCGGTGGCGGTCCGTGCTGGCGTTGAGGTCCCCCTGGACCGCCCGGAACCGCCACCGTCGGAAATCGTCTCTCTCTCTCTCTCTCTCTCTCTCTCTCTCTCTCTCTCTCTCTCTCTCTCTCTCTCTCTCGGAAGTCCTCTCCGTCCGGAGGTCTTTGCCGTCGAAGCGGGGGTGTGACTTGATCTTTCGCCAGACTTTGAAAGCGGCCTTGGTCGGGATCTGGGGAAACGCCGCCGTGTTGGACCAGCCCAGGAACTCTCTCACGGGCACCTTCTCGGGTCCGTCGGTTGTCCTGGCTTCGAAGTCGTCCAGCGACTGCGCAGGACCTGGGTAGATCGCTACAACTGGCTCCTGGGTGTGCGTGTCGTCAAAGATGCCCCCTGGCGTCGTGGCGGGGATTGGGGTTGCGGACGGCGACGAGGGTGATCGTGTAGCGTCCGTCGACTCCGTCGAAGGCCCACTGGCGGGTGTTGAGGCAGGTGAGCACGGAGGCGACCGCCACACGACGAGGGCCACCGTGTAGGAGTTGTGGACCCCGTCGAAGGCCCAGCCCTTGCGGTTGATGATCGTCGCCAGGGACAGAACGCGATGAGTCACGCCCCCCCCCCCCCGAAGTCTTGAAGAGGCGACGGCGCCACTTCGCCATGCCAGCATCCGACATCGCGGAGCGGGGCAGGACCATGCCGACCGTGCCGCCCGCTCGAACGGCCGCGGTGTTGGCCCAGCAGAATGCCTTGTACAGGTCGGTGTGTCCTGACCCGAGATCAGGGAACGCCCGGCGCAGCGCCTTCTTGAGCCGCTCGGCCCGCTGCTTGTCCGCTTCGAACTCCTCAGCGAGGTCGGGGTTGGACGACTCGTGCGCGTCGATGCGGGCACGCCGACGCGCTACGGGGTCGGATCGCACTCCGGGGATGTGAAGCCCCCACCACGCTTCGCGGTCGACGATCACCTTCTCCCAAGGCGGATTGCCGACCACACAGTCGAATCCCGGACCGGCCGGCCGATCCGGGCGGTAGACCTCCGGGAACATCAACGGTAGATGCGTCGGGCGTCGCCCGTGGGGATCGAGTTCTCTCAACGCCGCGAATTCAGAGCCGTTGGACTCGTCTTGTAGGCGCATCATGGCGACAATGGACTCAGCGTCGGTCGTTTCTGGTATGCGGCCCTTGCGGTCGGTGCGCAAGAACCCCAGCCGCAGCGCGAGCGCGGCGTCGAAGAGATATCGAGCCGACTCCAGCGCTCTGCCTGCGTCAGAGCGTGCGGCTGAGGCGGCCTCAATCTCGTCGTGGTCGGATTCGTCGAGTCGTCTGGCGATGGTCTCGTGGGCGTTGGCGCTGTCCAGCGACGCTCGGATCGCCTCCGCTGCGAGAGACCCCTGCCCGGGTTTGCGATGTTTGGGCGGGTCGAGCAGATCGACCGCCTCGTCCACGGAGGGGACGCCGAGGAGGATGTTGCCCGAGACGATCTGATGGTCAAGCGAGTACATCGGCAGGCCGGGCACGAACGTCCGTACCCACATGGCCACCTTGCACAACTCGGTCGCCATCTCGGAGATGTCCACCGCGTACAGGCACTTTCGCGCTGCGAGCCGCCCCAGGAGGTCCCTGTCGGTGATCATCGCCTCAGCGGCCGGATCGCGCCCCTCGAGTGCTGTCCTGGCTGCGGAGCGCATCCGGTCGAGCGCGTCGGTAACGCCCTGCAGGCTGTTGTTGTCCTGGAACTTGGAGAACTGCTCGGCGATTATGTCGCACGCGGCGACGAGGAAGTGGCCAGAACCCGACGCTGGGTCCAGCACCGCGAAGTCCCACAGCGCCTCGCTCGCGGCTGCGTCACCCTCGGTTGCCAGGACATTCGCGACACGCTGGAGATGCTCCTCTAGAGCTGGTTGCAGCGCTTCAGCGAGCAGGTGGTCCACCGCGAAGGGCTTGGTGAAGTACGAGCCGGTGGACTTGCGCTGTCCTGACTTGTCGTGCAGGTACGGGTCTCCGGCGAGGTACGCGATCTCGACGTCCCCGCCCGGGGCATCGTCCGCTGGCGTTAGGTCGGCTGTTAGGTCCTGGGGTGCCTCCGAGAGGCGGTATTCGAGCAACTCCTCGTAAATCGTGCCGAACTCGCGGACTGACATGCCGCTGAAATCAGCCATCCCCGGGGGTTCGTCATCGTCGGCATCGGTTGTCAGCAGCGTCCGAAGTACCGACGCGACGGTGCTGTCAGTGAGCCGCAGCCTCGCGATCTGCTGCCCGATGGGTGTGTTGTTGTCGAATAGGCCGCCGTTGTAGGCGGGAACTCCCATCTCGGCATTGCCGCCATCGAATACCGCCCACAGCGCCTTGAGGTCCTCGAACATGGAGTAGCCGCGGCCGTTTGCAGCTCCGAGCTTCGGATCGCTGGCGAGGCGCAGCGCCTGCTGCGTCAGTGACTTGCGTCGGTATGTGTCGTTGCGGTCATAGGGCAGGATGCCTTCGTCCTCTGCCCATGCGATGAGCAGGAGCCGGAACAGGATCCGCACGGCGGCCTGGAATGCGGTGTCAAGGCTGGCGTCTGGATCGAGGCGGCGCATATCGCAGGCTGCGGCTTCGCTCAGTTGCGGCATGGCCGTTCCGTGAATGCGCTTGCGCAGCGAGCTGCTCAGGTCGCTCGCGTAGCGTCTGGAGTCCCTGTCGGCCCACTCTGCGAACTCAGGGTTTGCGAGTCCACCGGGGCTGAGGATCGCATACACGTAGGAGGCGGCCGCAGCTTGGGTATCTACATAGACGCTGCGCTGTCGGGCGTCCTCGGGTTTGAAGACTCGCCATACGTGTCCCGCTGCGACTGCCGCCAGAGCGGGGGGCTCGCGCCGGGCTAGAGACAGCGCTGATGCGGCCACCCGATCCGCGTGAGGCCCATCTCGGTGCTCGCCCTCGGCAACGGCTAGCACAACCATCCCAGTGCCGCTCTCGTTGTCATGCAAGAGCTTCGGCTGGTTGACCCTGAGTCGGCCGGCGAAGTCCCAGCCCAAGGATCGCAGCAGCGCGTCAGCGGACGCGTCGGCTTGTACCGCTAGCGCATCGGCAGGCCAGCGTGGCGAGTGTGGCGCTACTCCGAATAGCCACCGGCCTGCGAACATCCCGTTGCTGAGGACGCCGAGATGGCCGGGTCTGCCGTCAGTTGGCAGGGTGCTCACGAGAATCTCAGATCGTTGGCGCGGGGACCGCGAGCGTTGAACCAGCGCTACGACACGCTCCGCGGCCGCCACGGTGGATGATCGCCCGCCCGGGTGAGCCGAGGTGAAGAGCCACACGGTGCCATCAGGACGCGGGGACAAGGCCAAGGCGGCCTCTTGATGAATCTGGGGGGTCACGACTTCCGGGGGGCCTTCGACAATCCACCCGCCATGGAGGCACTCGACCCAGGCGGTTGTCGCCCCTGCGTCCTCATGGGGTGTAGCAGACAGCCCAGCCCCGCCGATAATGCTGTCGGCTACTGCTGCTTGACCACCGGGCACGTGCATCTCCGCGACAATGTCGCTGGCGGGTTCAGTGCCCGGCGTAGCTGACATGAGCGCCAAGTCTTGCATGTCCGAAAGCCGAGGCCGGAACGCAGGTACGTCCCCCGGGTCCGATCAAGCTGGCATTGGGTGACAAGACCGTCGACATGGAGACAAGCGGGCATTCGCGCTAGTTGATCCTGCCCGGACCGTCGACGACTTCACCTCGACACGGGTGGGGGTTACGGCTGCCGCGTACCTGGTCGCGATTGTCGAGGAACTGTTCAGCCCATTGCTGGGCACTCGGCTCCGGTGTGGGATGCTGCAAGTCCTCGCCGATCTACAGGCCGACTTCGACGGGCGCAAGCTAGCAGAGGCCCTCGCCGCGGCCCGCACCTCGCTCTCCATAGCTTCAGCGGTGGCTGCTGGCTGAGTTGTTCTTGTGATCTTGGACCCGACGCGCCCCAGCGCGTCTCACCGGCCGTTCCGTAGGCCCGACGGACCCTGCGAGCATCTCGACACGTGCCTTTGCGGCTTCCGCTAGCCTCGATCACGTCTCAACAACCCTCAAAGCCAGTAACGCGCCACATTACGCGCGGTCCCGCCCGAGTAGGGGCTGGCGCGAAATCGCATAACCCGAGGTCAACGGATTGAGCGGGGGTTTGCTTGGAACGCGATTTGCCGGATCTCGGAACGCGAATCGGGCGATTCTGGAACGCGCTGCCGACCCTCAACTTGGGCACGTAAGCGTCGGCTCGCTACTGGAATGCGCGGTCTCGACTGCACGGAGGGCCTGTAACGGGAGCACCGATGGCCCGCTCGCCGTCTCGGCCGCCCCGGGTGGATCAGCCCGCCCAGGTAGTCCGCAAGCGCCCGAAGATCATTAGCTAGCTGGGAACTCTCCCCCGGCTAGGCGGTCAGCTCAGCGTGTGGCCGAAGTCGGCGGGCGCCTCATGCTCGCCGCACCAGTCCGCTGCGAGCGTCTTGGGCCATTGGGCCCGAGTCGGGGGTACCTACACCTCGAAGCTCTCGATGGTCACCGGAGCGTATGTGCGGGATCGCAAACATCCGCAAACACCGAGGTCAGAGCGTTGCGGCTGGTCGCTGCCCGCCGGAGTTGGAACGGATTTGGCCTGATTCTGGAACACCGTTCTGGCTGAGGAGCGCGAAACCGCAGGCCAGAGGCATGATCCCGCTTGCGAGACTGGGTTCGTGCATCTCGTCGCTGTCACTTCTCGCGCTTGTGTCAACATGACCTAAGCCAAAGCCGTCCTCGAGGACTACCGCCACGAATACAGCCAGTACCGGCCCGACCAATCCCTCGGCGGGCTCACCACCGCCGCATGCGCTGCCCACTGGGAGAACGCAGCAACACCAACCACAACACCCATAGCACCTGGACTCACAAACGGGTCCCCCTCATGGAGGTTCAGGTCTTCGTGGCGAGAGCGATCAGGCCGCTGAGGGTTTTGGTGTCCTCATTGCCCACCAGGTAGGTGATTCCACGGTGCAGGTGGAGTCGGAACTGCTCAGCGAGGGTGTCAGGGGTTTGGGGGAAGCCGTCGGTGTCGCAGCGGGCACGAACGATCGCCGCGTAGATGTCGGCTGCGGGTCCGCCGAAGGTTGACCATGACATTTCCACGTTGGAGAGCGCTCCGATCTCTTGGTCCGCTGGGATGGAGGGCTCCGCTAGCGAGACGCACAGCGCCCAGCGGCAGAGCACGTTCCAGTTCTTGATACCGGTGCGTCGTTTGAGCGTGGTGAGCTGGTTCTTGGCGCGTTCGTCGACGCGGACCACATCAACGATTGACGACCTACCCATCGAGATAGCCCTCTCTGATGGTTGTGCGGGCCTCGGTGTCGTCGAAGTCCAGACGGTACTGGACACCCACACTCGGCAGCAGGCGCCGCAGATGGTCACCGGCGACCTCTTCGTCTGTGGACAGCAGCACGACCTGTCGTGAGGCGTGGGGGAAGTAGCGTTCGATGAGGTTCGTGCGGTGCGTTCGGTCGAGTCTGCCGAGGGGGGCGTCGATCACGGTCGGTAGTGTCATGCCCGTGCACCGTGAAAGCCCCCACAGGATGCCGGTGGCCATCATCTGACGCTCCCCGGCGCTCAACCTGTGAGCGTCGACTCGCTGACGCTTCGAGTCCAGCAGCGTGACCGACAGGTTGTCGGGGTCAATGAACACTGAGGCCACGAGCCCCTGCTTGCGTAGCAGCACCGCGAGAGCGGAGTTGATCTCGCCGGTGATTCTGCTGAGGTGCTTGCAGACCATGTGATGAGCGAACTGTTCGAGCACCTCGTCGGCGGCGGTGATCTCACGAGCTGTTCGGGCCGTGTTCCTCTCGGCAGCCTCCACATCCAGTGCCTCATGCGCTAGGGCGTCAACCCGCCGGTGCGCGTCTGTGACTCGTCGGTCAGCCGCGGCGACCGCGAGAGACGCTTGTTCGACAGACCTGTTGGCAACGTTCAGTTCGGCCTCGGCTGTCGCCACCGACCGCACAACTGCCGCAACGCTTGCTGCGTCGGGAACCGCTGCGAGCATCGCGTCGAGACGCTCGATGTCAGCATTGTGCTCTTCGATTTGGCGAGTCAGCCGCTTCGCGGTGCCTTGGAGGTCACTCAACCGGTGGTGCAGCAGGCTACGGGCTGAGTCGGTGCATTCGAGCGTCGGTGAGAAGGTGGGAGGATCGGGCCGTTCTAGCGACTCCAGGTCAGTTCTGAGCAGCCGGCGGAGTAGGTCTGCCTGTGTGTCGTCTAGGCCGAGCGCAGCAACGAGACAATCGGCGACCCGGGCATCCCGTAACGACATCGCCGAGTACGTCTGGTGTGTTAGACGCGACGCCTCGTACTGCTCACCGGCGGCCACGGTCAGCTTGATCAGGTCCGGCACCAAACCAAGCGGCAGGTCGCTTGCAGCGAGTTGCCGAAGCTCGCGTTCGACGGCATCCGCGGCGGCAGCCGCCTCTGCGAGGCAGCGTTGGATGTCGTCTCGTTGAGCGAGGAGTTCCCCTCCTGTTGTTGCGAGCTTGTCGTTGGCTTTGTGGAGCTGAGCTTGAAGGTCTGCTCTGGCGGTTTCGGCGTCGCTGAGAGTCACGCGTGCCGCGATTGCGTCGCTCTCTGCGGCGGCGAGTTCTGTTTCGGCTTCAGCGAGGGTCTGGGCGAGAAGTTCCGGCTGTCGCGACTTGTGAGCTTTCGCTGTTCGTCGCCGGAAGTTCCGCAGGTCAGTCCGTAGCCGGTCGATGAGTCCGAGCCCCAACAACCCATAGATGCTGGTTCTGAGCACCTCCGCTGACGACGCCGGGTCTGCGAGGGATTCGATCTTCTCGCCGTCGAAGACCGCGAGTTCTGCAACTGCCGCGGGCATTATCCCTTCTGCGAACTCGGCCCACCCGGTGGCGAGGTCCGGCCTGGGTTCGCCGTTGGCTGATACTGCAAGCCGGTCGCTGGCCTTTCTGTGCCGCGTTCGGTGCCAGCTTCGTTCCACGGTGTAGCGAACCTGCTTCCCGCCCTCGGCACGGTCGAACTCCAGCTTGATCGAGGCTGTGTGTGCTCCGTGGTGGATCAAGCTGTTGAGATGCTCGGGATATGAGACACCGTTGAGCACCCAGCGGGCGCGATTGCCGTAGAGCACCAGCGGGATGGCATGCAGCAGTGACGTCTTGCCAGACCCGTTGCGGCCACCGATGAGTGTGATGGGCTGTTCGCTGTCGGTGGAGAAGCCCACTTGCTGGCGGCCGCGGTACACGCCGATGTTGTTGAGGACGAGGGAGCGAAGCAGCATCAGGTCGTCTCGTTGCCTTCGGCGCCTTGGGCTACTGCTGCCAGTGAGGAGCTGAAGTCTGCTCGGTCGCCGTCTGTGACCGACTGGCGGCTTCGCGCGAGGGCTCGCGCCAAGTTGATGGCCTCTTCGGCTGATTCGAACCCGGAGCGGTTGAATGCGGCTTCGATGTCGTCCCAGTGTCGGCTGCGCTGCACGACCATGCGGTGGTTGTGTTCGACCGATACCAGCTCTCGCAGCAGCTCGTACTGGAGGTCGGACTTGCACATCGCTCGCAGCTCTTCGAGATCAGCGATCTGGAATGGGAACTGGTCATCGAAGTGAGCTGGCCCTGGGAACGGCTCGCCGGTGGCTTTCTCGTAGATGGCTGGCAGCAGGTCTTCGTGTTCGTGTTTTTCTGAGACCCAGATTCTGCGGATCTCGTGCAGCTCATCGGCTGTGATGAGTTCGATCCCGCGGACATCTTCGGGTCCGTTCTCACGGACCCAGGTCTGTGCTTCCAGCACAAGGCGCAGCCACTCGGCGCGTCCTTCCTGTTTGTAGGGTCCGGGCACGTAACGGCCGTTGTACAGCGACACTCGACCGTGGGACCGGCGGAAGTCCCGCAGTTCACGGCCCGCTTCGAGGTCAGCGAGACGGTCGCGTACATCGAGCAGCGGCTGCATCCATTCCTTCTCGGTGTCGTTGTGGATCATCGCCGCCATCGACTTGTCCTTCTCGACGACGGTGCAGGTCCAGCAACCGAACCGAGAGCTTCCACACGACGGGGTGGAGGTGTCCACAACGACGGGGCACTCCGCGTCAGGGGAGGCCGTGCGGTACATCGTGAGCAGCTGCTTGTTGTCGAACCCCCACGGGTTAGGAACCTGCATCAGATACAGCCACACGTCGTCGTCTGCCCAGTCGACGATCGGCTTGTAGACGAGAGTGGAGGGGAGGTCGTTGTGGGGGTTGAGGTTGTCTCTCACGGACTGGCGGTCGTAGTGGTCGATGCGCGCCGCCCTTGCGGCTGATTCGGCGCGGCGGGCACCCAGCACGAGGATCGCCTCGCCGTTCTTTTGGACGATGGAGCGGATGAAGCGGACGGTGGGGTTGATCTTCATGCGCTCGGTGCACCAGCGGAACCGACGATTCGGTGCGGGGTAGCCCCGACCGATGAGGTTCACCCAGAACGTCTCAGACACCTCCGGCGACAGCAGATGCGTGCTGATAGGGAGGCCCTGGTCGGCTGCGGCGCTGTTGATCGCTTGGTGAGACCGATGCACCCACGCTGACACCGCCGGGTTCTCCACGAGAGTGTCGTTGGTGATGACATACACCGGCTTGGTGCGTTCGTGCTGCGGAAGGGACTGAACCGCTGACCACACCAGTTGCAGTGTGGCGGTGGAGTCCTTGCCGCCGGAGTAGCCGACAACCCAAGGGATGCCGTCGGCACGGTACAAGTCCTGAACCTTCCCGATGAGGGCCTCGACTTCGCAACGCAGGCCACGCTCGGAGAACGCTGACGCGTTGGGCTGTGCCCGCCCGATCTTCACCTTCACAGCCGCGTCCGCCATGCACCCCTTCGTTTCGTTCGGTCCCCGCATGTTATGCACATCAGCGCCAACCCACGGGGCGTCCGCTGATGGGATTGTAGGCTCAAGCAGCGACACGACCAGGGGACCGAACGTCGATGACTATGGGCGCCTACCTCGACTTTTGCGCGACGACGCCGGTCGATTCGCGTGTGTCAGCGGTGGTGCGGCACTACATGGAGACCGAGTTCGGCAATGCCGGATCCCGCACCCACGAGTACGGCGTCACAGCAGCGCGCGCCGTCGAGGAAGCCAGATCCCACATAGCCGCCGCGTGCGAAGCCAAACCCGACGAAGTGGTCTTCACATCGGGCGCCACCGAAGCCAACAACCTTGCCCTACTAGGACTCGCATCCCAGGCGCAGGCCACCGGAGGGCTCCACGCCCTCGCGCTAGCGATCGAGCACAAAGCTGTACTGGAACCGCTCCAATGGCTCGCAGACACCCACGATGTCGAGATGGAACTCGTCCCGGTCACGCAGCGGGGCTGGGTCGACCCCGCCGAGATCGCCGACCGGCTGCGTCCAGACACGTTCGTCGTGTCCACGATGCACGCCAACAACGAGACCGGCGTCATGCAGCCGCTCACTGAGATCGCCGACGCGTTGGGAGACCATCCCGCCTACTGGCATGTCGACGCGGCACAGACCTACGCCAAGACCGGCGGGCTCGACCACAAGCGCATCGACTTGATCTCGATGTCTGGGCACAAGCTGTATGGTCCGATGGGCGTCGGAGCGCTCATCGCCCGGCGCCGCGGATACACCCGCTGCCCGCTGCGGCCTCTGATGTTCGGCGGCGGACAGGAACGGGGCCTGCGTCCCGGCACCGTGCCGGTACCCCTCGTCGCCGGCCTAGGCGAAGCATGCCGCCTGGCCACAGCAGAACAACACGACCGGTCATCGGCGTGCACCGCGCAGCGCCACCTGGTCACCGCCGCGTTCGAAACGCTCGACGCCACCTACAACGGCGACCAGCAACGAGTGCTGCCTCATGTGATGAACCTGTCGATACCGGGACTTGACGCCGAAGCGGCCATGATGATCCTTCGAGACGTAGTCGCTGTGTCCAACGGCTCCGCATGCACATCTAGCTCCTATGAGCCTTCCCACGTCCTCACAGCGATGGGATTGGAGCCGCAACGCGCCGAGGGCGCGTTGCGTATCTCATGGTCCCACGCACCCGTCGACGTGGACTGGGCGGAGGTGACCAGTCGTCTAGCCGCCGCGCTGCGGTGATCGCATACACCGAACAGCGGCATCGCACCGCGATCGTCCGAGGAACCCTGTCGCGGCCGGTGCGGCTGGCCGTCGACCTTGAACTCATCGGCGCTGACAGCACCTTCTTCGACTACGGATGCGGCCGCGGTGAGGACGTCGCCGGACTCGCGGACGCTGGCATCCACGCGACCGGTTGGGATCCGCACTTCAACCCCGACGCCCACAAGACAACCGCCGAGGTCGTGAATCTCGGATACGTGATCAACGTCATCGCTGACCAGTCGGAACGCCGTGACACGGTGCTCGACGCATGGAGCCTCACCGAACGGGTCCTCGTCGTGTCTGCACGACTCGACATCGAACTGCGCAACCTCTCAGCCGGCCGTGCCTTCGGTGACGGGTTCTTGACCGGTCACGGCACCTTCCAGAAGTTCTACAAGCAATCGGAACTGCGAGTCTGGCTCGATGAGGCACTCGAGACGGAGACGGTCGCGATCGCGCCGGGGGTCTTCGTCGCGTTCAAGGCCGAACACGACGCCAACGAGTTTCTGTTGCGTACCCGCCGCCGACGCCGGGTCACGGTCGCGGTGTCACGCAGCGACCGGGTCTATGACGAGCATCGTGCATCCATCGACGCCCTGATCGCCTTCTTCGCTGACCGGGGGCGGCTGCCCGCAAAGATGGAGCACCTCGACCTCCAACGGGACCTAATCGACGCGGTTGGCTCTGTGAGGCGTGCCTGGCGAGTCGCTGCCGCTGTGACCCCCGACATCGACTGGGACGCGGTCGCCGCCGAGCGCAGACATGACCTGCTGGTGGACCTCGCCTTGCTGAAACTCAACCGCCGGCCGACCTTCACCGGGCTGCCCGAGGCCACACGCTATGACGTTCGAGGGCTGATCGGGTCATACAAGCAGGCCACAGCAGAAGCCGACCGGCTGTTGTTCTCCGCCGGCGACCCGCAGATGATCTCCAACGCCGCTGACGCGGCAACTGTCGGCAAGCGACTGCCCGGCGCGCTGTATGTGCATGAATCGGCATTGAACGAACTTCCCCATGTCCTGCGGATCTATGAGGGCTGCGCCCGATGGTTGGTCGGAGAGATACAGGGGGCCAACCTGATCAAGCTCGCGACCGACAAGGCGAAAGTTTCCTACCTCGAATACCCCGACTTTGACCGCGATCCCCACCCCATGCTGCGCCGGTCGACCTATGTCCGCATCGGAGCCCTAGACATCGACGAACGCGACTACTCGGATTCTGACAATCCGCCGATCCTGCACCGCAAAGAAGCCTTCGTCGCCCATGACTATCCGCTGCGCGAGAAGTTCGCACGACTGAGCGAGCAGGAAGACCGTTTCGAGCTTCTCGGGAGCGACACGCGAGGCATCGGCCATCTGCGAGGCTGGCAGGAGCGACTAGACGCTCACGGTGTCACGCTGCGCGGCCACAGGGTGGTGCGCGTCAAGAACGGCTAAAGAAACCCGAGCCTTCCGGATCCAGTGTGCGAACGAGAGCGAGCACGGCCTCGATCGGCCGGTCCGGATCGAAGTCCTGTTTACGAATGTACGACAGCCCTCCATTGACGTAGCCCTCCAAGATCGCGACCGAGTCCTCGGGGGCAGGCACCTCCGCGGTGCCATCATCGCTGCCATGGGGAGCGAGCACAGCAATGTCTCCAGCGCGGGCTAGCGCGAAGACAGCGTCGATGTCCCCGCCGAGATCGGTCGCCCGATCAATCTGCTCGAAGTGAATCGCCTTGGTGGTCTGGCTCGCGACGGACTCGTACTGGTTGAAGTGATACCCGACGCTGGCCGCAAACACGAGCGCCTTCGCCTGATTCTCAAACACGGATGCGAGCCCGGCCGGCTCGCCTAGAGACTCAAGCACAGACGCATTCTCGTTCGAGATGTTCACCCGCGTCTTTGAGCGTTGGCTCGTCATGTCGGTAGGGTCAGGATCTCGGTACGCACGTTGGAAGGGTCTCCTGCCGGTTGTACGTAGGGCCTGACGGACCTGTCCCCCCAACTCTCGTTGCCCCAAGTGATCTTCTGCTCAACATCGTCGCGAGGCCCGTGGAAACACAGAAGGTACGCGGCCACCGAGGCCTCGCCGGTCATGATCGGGTCGAGATGCCTTATCTGATCCTCCCGGATGATCACAACTGACTGCGGAACCAGCGTCGGCAACCGTTCTGCAAACTGTGTGGCGAACTCTTCGCCGAACGGCGAGAACGGAGCGTCGAGCACCAGCGGGTAACCGACCCCATGCTTGAGTTCGGATTCCCCGGCTTCGTCCATGTTCTTGAGGTCACCGTACTGGTCAATCAGATTCGCGAGCGCTCCCACGAACGCGAACGTCACCCAGGCACTCTCACCCGATGATGCCCCCACATCCACTCCGTCCTGGCGTACGTCGAGATCGAAGCCTTCTGTCAGCCGGATCGTGTAGTTCCGGAAGAAGACATCCCGTGCGATGGAGTTCATGAGTCGCTGTGTGTCCTCGCGGGCACGGCTGCTGAATAGCGCGTGAAGGTCCTCAATGGTATTCTCGATGTTCTGGAGGTGCCCTCTGGCCTTGGCAATCTTGTCAGAGCTGTCCTGCTGACGAGTCAACCGGCTGTACTTTCGATCAGCCTCACGCCGTGCTTGCAACAGCTTCTCACGCCTGGCTTCGAGGTCCTCTTGCTCGTTCTGGAGTTCGGTGTACTTGCGCTCGCACGTCCGCCACGCTTCGCTGGGGTCCGGGGAAGTCCAGTCAGGTATCGGATTCTGCTCATCGAACTCTCTGAGTTCGTCTTCCAATGTCTTGCGACGGGCGTGAGCGTCGTGGATCGCCGTCTGCGCACCTTGCAGGAGCTTGTGGGGTTGTTCGGAGTCGGGCCTGCTCCGAAGGCGCCCATGCTTTTCAGCTACCCGTGCACGAATGTTGCTCGCGGCCTCAGCTAGCGTGTCCTCCACGACTGTTGAGCGCAGCGCGCTCAGGGTCTGACGTTCAGCATCAGAAATCGAGGTGCCGCAGATGCACGAGTCTGCATCCTCGATGAGTTCGTCGAGAAGGCCAGCGGAAACCTTGGGTGGGATCTTGTGATCTGCCTTGGCCTGATCAAGCACGGAAAGAGCCGAGTCGAGCACCTTGAGTCCGAACAGGTTGAAGCACTCGCCATCCAGAATCCTGTGCCGACGCTCTACTGCATCGTTGGCCTTCCTCTGAGCTTCGTCGTGGTCCCGCTGAAGATCGTTGCGTTTGTCGATCAGCTCCCGGGCGCCGTCGTACCGTTCAAACTGAGCCTGGGCCGCATCGCGTGCGCGCTTCGCATCGCGAATCGCCTGCGGCAGCACCTTGAGCCTATCGGTGGCCTCATCGTGCCTCTTACGTGCTTTCTCTGCTGCCTCACGCGCCTTGGAGAGCGCAAAGTCATCTGACTGCTTCGCCTTGAGCTTGGAGTGCTTGTATGCACTCTTGATAGCTGCTAGGGCTATGTCGTAGCGCTTCAGGCCGAGAATGGTCTCGACGGCGTCCTTCACCAGGGCGGCGTCCCGGTCGGGAGCGGCCGCCGTTCCGACGTTCTCGGCCGGGAAGAAGAAATACGGGTTCAAGCCAACCGGCAGAATGGCTTCGACTGCCCGGTCAGCATCACGGTCGCTGAGGGTCTGAGCGTAGTCGTCGTCCGGGTAGATGCTGAGCACGAAGCCGGGTTCTGACTTCTCAAAGTCCTCGCTGTTGGGGCCGGTTCGCCGAACCGAGAACGACCGGTGCGCCTTATAGGTGCACTCGCGGTGCCGGAAGGTCACCTCGACTTCCACCTGCGTGGACCCTCCCTCGTCTAGCTTGGCCCTCGCTTGGTGGTTGCACAGATCCTCGGGGCGTGGGAAGCCGCTTGTTGTCTTGCCGTACAGTCCCCAGACGAAGGCATTCAACAGCGCGGTCTTGCCTGCACCGTTTTGGCCGACGATCACCGTGATGTCCTCGCTCAGGTCGATGTCAGCGGCGGGGAAGGAGCGCCAGTTATGGACGCGAAGATGCTGGAGCCGCATCCTACAACACCCGAGATACCAACTGGTTGGTCAACTCCGCGAAGACGCTGTCCTGCTGGTGGAAGCGGTCTGACGCGCCGAAGCCGTCCCGGATCGCTGTCATCAGCCAGTCAAAAGTGGCGACCTCGTCTTCGGCAAGCGTGCCGAGCATCTCTAGCGCCTCTTGCCTTGTCGAGGTTTGCTGGTCGGTCATCGGGGGTCCGGTATCCAACTGGCTTCGTCGCCGTAACCGGCAGCCAGCTCCATGAGGTCGTAGGCGGCCATGATGCTAGTCAACGCTTGCGGGGGTGCGTCGGGACTGTTGTCTGCGGCTTCTGCCAGCTCCAAGGCCCGAGTCAGCTCAGAACGGACGAGGCTGCGCTCGGCGGTCCAGCTGGGGCTGCCTCGTTCGGGCTGGCGCGCCGGTAAGCACAGCACGTCCACAAGTTCGGCCTTGTCCTTGCCGGGCGCTGTGCGCAAGAGACGCCCGCGTCGTTGCACGAACTGCCGAGGATTTTGGGTGGAGGCCAGAATGACACCTCGACGCGCCTCCGGGATGTCGATGCCCTCGTCGAGACACCTCATCGCCACGAGCACATCGAGATCGCCGCGCCGGAACATGTCGAGATTCATGCGACGCTGGTCCGTGTCGGTGTCGAAGACGAACTTATTCGCCCGCACGCCCTCTTGGTTGAGCGCCCGGAGCAGGTACTCGAGCTGGCTGACACCTGTCAGCGGATGCAAGCCCTCGCCCACATATAGGATCGTGTGTCCCAGCGATCCTCGGTCCGTGGCGAGTCCGAGGCCCCTGGTTGTCTTCTCGGCGGCGTGGCTCCTTAGGCGGACACGTTCGGTCAGATGCTTGCCCGCTCTACGGTGAAACTCCTCCTCGTCGCCTTTCGCGGCCTGCCAAGCCTGGCCGATCTTCTTGCTGAGGATGTCGTACTCATCTTGTTCGGTTCCGTTGAGGTGCACTACCACAGGGACATAGGTGTAGGGGCAGAGCGCCTTGAGGCGGATCGCTTCGGCGATGCTGATGCTGCGCAGGACAGCCCCGAAGTAGATCAGCAGTTCTCGTGTGCCGTGCTCGTCGTTGTGGCGGCGTGGTGTGGCGGAAAGACCGATGCGCCCCACAGAACTGTCTTCACGAACCGGAAGGCTGCCGAGGCGGCGGCGGGTACCGAGGGCGTGCATCTCGTCGCCGATCACCAGCATGCCACATGTGAGGTGCTCGATCGTCTTGGTGACGGTGGCCCACTTGCGTCCAGTCATGGTGTCTGCCGTGACGATCAAGCACTCGGCTCTCGGCTGTGAGCCTTGCACCGCCGAGAGCGTCAGTTCTACGTCGGACGGCCAACCCTTGGATTCGCTGTTGCAGACGGTGGGCTTGAAGCCGAACTCTCGCGCGTTGCGTCGCCATTGTTCGGCTAGTTCCATGGTGGGTACGACGACCAGCACCAGCGTCGAGCGTCCGTCGTCGGCGTGATTTTCAGCGAACCCTCGTGCTGCTGATAGAGCGATCACCGTCTTGCCTGTACCGGTGGCGAGCGCGAACGTTCCCCGGTGGTCGGCCGCGATCCACTTGTCGATGCACTCCTGCTGATATGGCCGGAGCCCCTGTTCCTCGATGAACCGGGGAGCCGTCAGGCCGAGGGCACGGGATCTGGATGGAGCGGGACTCCGGGGTAACCGGAACGATGCCTTTCCTGCGCGGCTGGCTTCATCGGGGTCCATGGGAGGAAACTGCTGAAATAACGTGGAGATGACCCGCTCATGAAGCTGGAATGTCACCACTCCAGGCCTGCGCTGCTCCCATGTTTCGGTGAACAGTTCACGCTCGTTGTGTGCGTGCTGTGCCTCGGCGGCCCAGGACCGATGCAGAGCAAAGCTCTCAGCATTGCGAACCCAGCCGTTCCATGATTCGTTCGGCGAGCCGTTGAACGTCACATAGTCACCGACGGCATCGGAGAAGACGCCGATCTTCTCGTGGTACAGATCGACGCCGCCGCCATGGTGGACCCGCACGGCCACTCTTATGTCAAGCAGGCCGTCGCGGATCATGCCAGCCAGCAGCCGGAGTCTCAGGCGCTCTTCATCGGCTCGGACCCGGTCAGGGTCGAGATAGCGGCGTAGGCACTCTATGACTGTCTCGTCGTGCTGAAGGTGGCCGGTGTGGGTCTCTTGAAGGTACGCGCCGTGGATGGTGGCTCTGTCCTTCTCGGACAGAGCTGGAGACGCCACTATTCGCATCTTGCCGTCTTGGGCGTAGAACTGTTCGATCGCAGGCGAGATCAGTGCGAGCACGCGGCTTGAGAAGTAGCCGACGGCGCGCCAATAGGCGGTGGCGTGCCGCAGGCATGGCAGGTAGAAGGCTTCGACGAGGTCTTCCTTGTCTGTGGAATAGGTCGTAGACCATTGCAGGTCGCGTAATCCGGGCATTGCAGGTCTCACTCGCGGCCGAGAAGCGAGCGCAGCAGGTCCTCGCTAAGGGTCGCCTGCCGTTGCCTTGGCAGTTCGCCGGGGCGCAGTACCGTGCATGCCGAGGGGGTCGCGACGATGACGATGTCGTCGCCGTCACTGAAGCCCAGTTCGTGAAGCACGGAGCTGAGTCGGCCTACGTCCACGGTCCCGTTCAAGTTTGTGAGCCGCCAGATGAGCGACGCCTCGCCCACAGCGGCACCTGCGTGCATCGCTGGGACCTTCAGCGAGTCTTGCGGCTGGAGCCCGTTATGGGCCGCGATGTCACGATCGAGATTGAACGAGTAGCCCCTCAGGTTGTGCTCGCTAATGGTGAAGCTCTGACCCCAATCGTCTCCCACCTTGACCGCGTATGGCCTGTCATCGACGCTGTTGGGGGTGTAGTCAAGGCTCTCTAGTTGGCGCACTTCGTCGCCCGATATGACGTAGGGCCCAGCTTCCAAGTACGCCCGCACCGACCCTGCCTTCACGTCGAAGTCTCGGACGAACTCCTCAATCATCGCTGACATCGAAGCGACGCCGCTGCCGCGCTCGATACGCTGGTCAATCTCCGTAGCGATGCCCTCGTACTCCTCGTATCCCCATTCGGGCAACGCCAACCGGAAGTGCTTGTCGATGCGCACCAGCGATCCGCGGTACTGCTTGAGCACCTTCGCGGAACTCTCCCCGACGGCTTCAATCAACTCGTCCGGTGTCATGGGTCTGCCAACCAGGTGCAGAACCCGCTCTGCCTTCACTGGGAGAGGCACGTCCCATCGGACCAGCCACCCGTCGCCGATATCGCGCCACCTATCTGACTCCATGAGCAGCCAGCGAGCCTCTTCGGGCCGCACAGGGCCCGGTAGACAGTCGATGAGGTCCTCGGCTTTGACCAGCCACTCGTCACCGACGGCGCCGTCGAGAAGGTGAGCGAGACTCGCGGCAGTGTCCACCTCTCGAAGGAGCCGATCGCCGTCGTAGTTGTAGCGCGCGATCCAGCGCAGTGCCTCGAATGGCTCGTCACCGAGCCGCTCCCTCCATGCTTCTACAACCGGGCTGTCGGACCGGACGACGAGTCCGAACTCGTCTTGCAGTCGTTGTGCGGCTAGTCGGACGGCCTGAAAGCGGTCGCTCGCGAGCAGGCCGCGTACGCTCAGGGCGTCTCTGGTGACTCGCTTGCGTACCGCTTCACCGCTGACGCCGTGCTCTTGGCCCAACTGCCGCCAAGGAGGGCGGGATCTCCCAAACTCACGCGACGCCAACTCTGGTGCGGACACCTCTGACACCAGAGCGGAGATGCTCTTGGCCAGGGGCGGAACCTCCGAACCCACCAGTTGTGAGAGTGGCACCGATCGCAGGTGCTCCACCGCGTCACGCACTTCCTCGGGGACTCCATCCTCATTGAGGCAGGCCGATATGAGTTCACCGAGCGTGAGATCGTCGGTAACAGCACTTGTCCAGGCGGCGGCGGTCATCACGTCCAAGTCTGGGGGCGTTGCCTGGTCCGGTTCGCGTGCCAGTTGATGCACGGCCGTCACAGCAGTCGCATAGTCCCGCATCGTCGAACCATGTGCCGCGAGTGCTCTGTGGATGTGGGCAACGGTCAGCTCGCCGACACCAGCGATTCGAAGAAGGGCTGCGTCGTCGCATTCACCCAAGTCCCCCCACGTTCGGATATGTCCGCGTCTGAGCCCTGTGCGCGATCTTTGGTCGAAGATCGTCGGGTCGATCGGTTCGTCGGCGACAGCAGCAATCCAGTCGTATCTCTCACCCAGTCGGAAAGTGGAGGCAGAAGCGCGAGGCTCAGGTTTCACGGGATGTCCGGGGGGCTCTGTGACGGATGCCCACCGTCCCTTCTGCTGCCGTATGCAGAGTTGGCGAGGGTACCCAGTCCAGGTGTGGCCGCGGGTCTGGATGCTGATTCGAGCATCGCATGCCGTCGGGATGGTACCAGCGACGCCCAGGAGGGTTCTAAGACGCAGGAACAATGCTGGCTCGATCCGGCGACATCCAGTCTGCTTGGGGTCGCGATCAGTCTGGATGCAGCTCCAGCAGAGTCGCGATGTCAGCGTCGCCCATCCCTGCCTGCCGCAACTTCTGCACTGCGTAGGGGGCGGTTGTGAGCCACTCGACTGCCTCAATAGCGAGATCGGCACTCGCAGGCGTTGTGGGCCGTGCGACTGTTGGCGGCTGCGGCGGGGCAAGCGTGGAGGGGGCTGCGGGGACCTGGGTTGGTGTCTGACTGCTGGAGCTGACGCGGCCCGGCGCTACGTAGTTCGACGATCCGGCCTCGGTGGTCGTTGTCGGCCATCCAACGGGGAATCTGATCGACTGTGATGTTGGGAACGAACATGTCGACGGAGGGGTCGAGGAACTGATCCGCGCATTGCCGGGGCTCGCCGCGGTTGGCGAGTGCTGCCAGATTGTCACCCGTCTTCATGCCCGTTCTGGTCGGGCGCAAGCTAGCAGAGGCACCCGTCGCGGCCCGTACATGAGGCCGGCCTGAGGCCCAGATACACCGAGCCGCATCTTGTAGTGGCTGGGCGTCCGGGGTCGATGGGATGCGTCTTCTAGGGGTTGGGTGGCTGGGGCTGTTTCAAGCGTGCGGACACTACGTGGCGTCTTGGCCACAGGTTGGTCTTGAGGGCCTTCTCGAGCCGGTAGATGGTGGGAACCTCGCACCATGTGTCGCCGTTGAGGATGTTGATGACCGTTTGGGTGTCGAGGTCGGCGGCTTTGGCGACCGAGCGCTTCGACTTGCCTGTGCAGGCGTCTTCGAGTCGTTGAGCTATGTCCATGAGGAACTCGGCTTCGGGTGGAGCGCCCTCTTTGAGGGGGCCTTCGGGCCATATCCCCTCGTTGTCCAGGTACTCGTTCGGTCTGGACTTGAGGTGGCGTCGAGCTGGCATCGAAGCGGACGCTAACCGCGGCGCGAACGCGGGTGAATGACCCCTTTCCGGCGTGTCGCACCCTCTCCATAGAGTGCCGAAACCTATCGACAAACAGCGGGAGCGGGGATGCGTACGGCAACGTCCAGAGATGTCGATACGTCTCGACACACAGGGCGCGGCACGGGGTGTGCCCCTGAACGTCTGAGACGCTCCAGGCATCTGCGGTGCAGCCTCGCCACGCCGCCTGTGGGGCATCGACAGGTTTCGATGCCGGTCTTCGGGGTGATCCTGGCCGCAACCTGCGGCCAGGGCTGCCGTCACCCGAACTCCCAGGTCAACAGCCCTTTTTGGGGTGTCCGGGTCGTTGTTGGGTTCTCGTTAGGCCCATTCGCGGACCTCGGCAAACTCCTTTCGGTCGTTACGCGATCAGCGGCACCCAAGTGCTTCCCAACACAGACGGGCGCCGCTGATCAACCTGAAAGGTTGCCGTGGAGCCTACCCCACAGCCGAAGCCCCCGACTGGCCCAGCCACAGGCTCTGTGCGCACAGCCGCGACGCCCAGCGCGCCACACCGGTTGTTCGATCCCGACGGTGGCAGGCCGCGCTGGCTGCGGCTCGCGCAGAGGGCGTGGAGGCTGGTCGTGAGCGGCGAGAGGTCGCTGGCGGTGTGGGCCGTGCTGGCCGTCGAGGCGATCTGGGCGCGCTATGCCCGCAACGAGCGCACCGCCGCGACGGTCGCCGCGGAGATCCGGCGGTTGTTCCGGTACTTGCAGGCGATGGGCGCCGAGCGGTGGGAGGACGTGACCTGTGAGCTGGTGACGCGGTGGTTCTGGGCGGCGCGCCCTGACCGGGCGGGTCGCCTCGCGGAGGTTTCGGCGTCCACGGCGGCCAAGCGGCAGTGGTACGCGCTGGTGTGCTTCGAGGAGCTGGCGCGGTTCGGCGCACCCATCAACCCGTCGGCGCTGGTCGGGGCTCGCATCGAGCGTCCCGCTGCGCAGGTGTCGGCGCGGCCTCTCAGCGACGAGGAGTTCGAGCTGGCCCGCGATCATTCTGACTCGGAGCTGGTGACATCGCGGCGGCCGCTGCTGTTCGCGATGGCGGTCGCTGGCGGCACCGCGACCGAACTTGCGGCGCTGTGTCGCCGTGACATCGACTTCGCCGCCGGGACGGTGACGTTCTCCGGCGCCGCGGCGCGCACCAACCCTCTCGATGAGTGGTCCATCGCGACGGCGCGGCGGTGGCTGTTGAACCAGCCCCAGGCGCCCGCGCTCGACGCGGCGGTGTGCGTATCAGACGGGCTGGATCTGGCCCGGGGGGCGCGTTCGGTGTCGGTGCGTCTCGGCGACGTGTTGCGCGACGCGGGTCTCAGCGGCATACCGGGGGTGACGGCGCGGTCGATCCGGTTGACCACAGCCCGACGCGTCCTCGATGTAGACGGCATAGAGGCCGCGGCGCGTTTTCTCGGTGCGGTGTCGCTGGATGCTGTCGCGGCTGCGCTGCGCCACGACTGGCGGTGCGGCGATGCCTGACAGCGGCTACCCGGAGATCTTCGGACCCGACCTCACACCGGTGCGCGCCAAAGACCTCGTCGCCATAGCGAAAGGAAAGATGGAAAGACCCGGCGCCCCACCCCACGACGACGAGCGCGGCGTGCTGGGCGAAGCCGTAGAGAAAACCACCGCGCAGTTCGCGGAGGCGGCAGTCACGTTCGCTCCGCTATGGGAGTTCGTGGAATGGTTCCAAGCCGAGGAGAACAAGAGGCCCCGCGGGGCGGGCCGGCCCCGCGAGCACACGGCGGCGCAGGCTGTGCTCGTGTGGATGGTGAAGTCAGAGGAGATGAGCGAACGGGCCGTCATCGTGGAACTCAAAGACCACTGGACGCGCATCTGCGCGGCGGCTGCGGCGGCCTGGCCGAACCACCCGAACCGGCGCATGCCCGACCGGCCGATCTCGCGGGGACAGTCCCGGCGCTTCGCCCGCCGGTACCTCGCCAACGATCCCAAAGTCCACCAAGACGACCCCAAGGCGCGCAAGAGATGCGGCGAGGTGCATGAGCGTCTGGTGCTCGACATGATGCGGGCCGCGGCCAAAGCAGCCCGCCACATCGGGATGCTCGACCCAACCGACGGGTCGCTGAACCGGCCCAGCCCGTCTCGCACCATCTACGGAGACGAGACCTTCATCCGGGACCGCTTCAACCGCAAACCCAGCGAGTGCTTCAACGCCAAAGGAGAGCAGGTCTACCGTTTCGACCCCGACTCTCGGGTCCGTTACACCAACAACCCCAAAGACAAGGGAACCCGCGGCTACAAGGTCTTCACCCTCAGCGTCCGCAACGACTGGGTCAACCAGCGGATCATCCTCGCCACCGGCGTGCGCGACAAAGGCGTCTCCGAGGCCAACAACATCATCGACCAGATGAGGCGGGTGCAACAGGTATGCCCCGAGGTCCGCGACGGTGCGAACACAGCAACCTACGACGGCGTCGTTCACGCCGTCCACGTCGACGACATCTATGACCTGGGCGTCATGCCGGTGATGCGCACCCAGAGGAACAACCGGGGCGAACCGGCCTCCATCGTGCTGCACGACACAGAGTTCCGCTGCAGCGACGGCCAGATCAGACGCAGCGACGTCCGCGGTATCCACGGCACACCCACCCTGGATTTCGTGGACGGTGACGGCTATGAGGCCCACCAGCCGCTGCGCAGCGTCAACACCTACTTGCGGGCCAACGCCGACGGCACGCTGCGCTGGTACCAAGACGTCGAAGTCCCCCACAACGACTTGCTGGGGCCGTTGAGCGAGGCCACCGCCACCCTGCGCCTCGACAGCCCCCCACAAGAACGCAAACCCGGACGCCCCCGCCGGCGCACCACCGCGCTGCGGGCGTTGACCTCCACCAGCCCCTACCACCGGCGGGTCAAAGGCAGACGCGAGGACTCAGAATCCATCAACAACAACGTCAAGTCCATACTGCCCAACCGGCGAGTCCGCAGCATCGGCACACCCCATGTCCTGATCGACCAGCTCGGGTTCCAGGCCCACACCACCATCAACGCGCTCATCCACCACTACTACGAGAACGGCGGCGACATAACCGAGTTCTTCGGCCAGCGACCCCCGATCACACCCCGCCCGCCCAGAGCCAAACCCCCCAAAGGCCGACGCAAGAGACGCGGTAGGTCACCCCCCAGCGTCCCCTGACCCCGACAGGCCCGACCTGACACACTCCGGCTCTGATCCACCACGCCCCTGCACGCCCCGCGTGCCCCTCAATCGCCATCTGGCGCGCTAGACGAGCGCTTCAGCCCGCCCGCGACGCGCCTCAGATAGCCTCATCGACATCCACAACCGACCCGGCCGATTTCGCGCCACATTACGCGCCACATTTCGCGCCAGCCCGCCCGAGTAGCTCAGTTCGGCAGAGCAGCTGTCTTGTAAACAGCAGGTCGCAGGTTCGACTCCTGTCTCGGGCTCCAAGCAAGACCCCTTTTCAAAGCCTGTTTCTTTGGCCTCGGCAAGGCTCCCAATCCGAGCCCGGAGGCCCAACTTCTAACGGATCTTCTAACGTACGTCGGCGTACAGACTGGCACTCGACACTAAATCGCGACCCTCGACGACCGGAGCACGGGATCTTGAAGCGACCCCCTGACGGGGACAGAGGGGCCGCGGAACAGCTCGACGGGTCGATGGATCCGTGGGCGAGTCACGTCCTCCGCTCCAACGACGGCGCCACAAACGGAGGCCCGCAGCCCGCCTAGGCCGCGGTAGCGTGCATGACCACACCGCTTAGCGCCGCTACTGGCAAACCGGTGCCGCCGCACGAATGGCGCGGATCGGCCAAAGACCCCGACGACGGCTGGGATGGTGCCTTTCACGTGCCAGCGTGGAGGTGCGCCAACTGCGGTCACCTGTTGGGCAGCAACTTGACCCAATTCACAGCTGCTATGGACTCGCCCACGGCGCCCATCCGGCGGGTGCCGTGTAAGCGCTGCGGAACCGTCTACAGCAATCCCAATCCGATTGTGATCTTGGAACGACGACGCATGGGCGACATGTCTACGATCCGTTGCCGGATGTGCGACCACCACCACGACGTTCCGTATACCGATGCAGACCGGCACATCGCGTTACACGTCACAACCGTCCACCCTGCCCATCTGTACGACATCGAAGACGCCAATCCGCTACATCTGGGCGACTAGTGGTCACGCGCGTAAGTTCTGTGGCTGTTGGTTTGGGTGGTAGGTCCATTTGAAGGGTTTGGCCCGGTTGTTGTAGTCGTCGATGTAGTCGAGGATGGCTCCGGCGAGGTCGCTGGTGTGGGCGAACTCGGCTGTGTCGAGGAGTTGTCGGGTGAGGATGGAGAACCACATCTCGATCTGGTTGAGCCAGGATGCGTGGGTGGGGGTGCGGTGCAGGAACACGCGGTGGTGGCCGTCGAGGAACTCCTCGACGGCGGCGGTGCAGTGGGTGGCGAGGTTGTCGACGATGCAGTGCAGCTCGAGGTGGGCGGGCGCCATGGAGTCCAGCTCGGCGAGGAACGCCACGAAGTTGTCCGAGCGGACCGAGTCTGTGGGCGCGGCGACGACTTCGCCGGTGGCGCACTCGAACGCGGCGAACAGTGCCTTGGTGCCGTGGCGGCGGTACTCGAACTCCTGTCGGGCGACCCGCCCGGCGGCGGCGCCGTCGGCGGGCCGCGCCGGGCGGGTCGCGCCGACGCGGCTCTTGGCCTGTATGGCGGTCTTCTCGTCGACGCTGAACACCGCCCAGTTGTCCCGCGGGTCGAGGCACAGCCCGCAGACGTCGGCGGCCTCGGCGTCGAAGTCGGGGTCATGGGAGGCCGTCCACGAGCGCACCTGCTGCGGCTTGAGGCCCATCGAGGTGCAGATCCGCCACACCTGCGAGTCCGAGATCGCGATGGCGAGGTCCTCGCGCATGATCCGGCCGACCTCGGGCATCGACATGCGGGCCTTGAGCCGCCGCCCGCCGAGCCGGCCCGCCTCGGGGGGCCGCGTCGTGATCGTCTTGACCAAAGCCAGCCTCTCCGCGGGCCCATACACGCGCGGCCGGCCCGAGCGCGGCCGGTCCGCGAGCCCGCCCAGGCCCGCCTCGCCGTAGCGGCGCCGCCACACGCCCACCTGGTTGCGGTTCAGGCCCACCGCCTCACCGATCACCGGAGACGACAGCCCCTCAGCGGCCATCAGCACCACCTTGGCACGCTGCCAATCCCGCCGCGGCGTCGTCGACGCAGCCACCCGCGCCTCCAGCACCGCCCGATCAGCCCCGCACACCTCCAAAGTCCTAGGAACAGCCACAACCCGACCCCAACACAGCCACACGACTACCGCGAGCATGCACTAGCCAGCCGACCAGGGGCGAGAGTCCTCGCCTGGGATAGCTCGTAGGGCCTTCACTGCGCAAGGCATGCGGTCCCGAGGTGACGATCCTGAACCTCAGCCGCGGACGATCGAAGTTGTTCTGTGTTCTTGTGTACAGGAACACAGAACAAGGAGAAACTCAGACCGTCGTGCGAATGGGCGGACCAGTTCTCCGGCTTCTTGCGACGCGCTCAGCGTGGGCCAGCGGCGAGGTCCTAGGGCCCAACAGCCGGGATCGGTTCGGGCCCGAGGCTGGCGAGCAGGCCGTCGAGGGCGTCGGCCGTGTCCTCGAAGTAGTTGGAGTGGGTGACCTTGATGGCTTCTATCGAATCGGCACCCAGTAGGACGACCTCCAATCGGGGGTTGTCCCGGTATTGCTCTTCGCGTTCGCCGTAGGCCTTGAGCGCTTGAGCCGTGTTGCGGAACTCCTCAAGGCTGATCTGCTTCCTTGCGTCATGGTCGTACACGATGAGGAAGTCAATGGTCTTGCGGTTTGCCATCACTCCTCCCCTGTGCCTTGGTGATGAGACCCAATCATATGGCCGAACGCTGCCATCATGGCCAGCCGGGTGAGTACGTCCATGAGCGCCTCCGTAAATGGCTGTCCGGGCTCACGCTGGGACAGGAGCTCCGACAGCTGCCCGAGCAATTCGTGGACCTCGTCGGGGCCGTCGCCGTTCTTGAAGTCGATTCCGGTCTTGCTGGTCAAGTCCTCCACGATCTTGGCCCAGCTGTCCTGTTCTCGGGTGCGGAGCTGCACCTCGATTCGCCGGCCGTGGTACCTCGTGTAGATGTGGATGGCCCGGTAACCGGAGTCTTGAGGCCCGGCCACGTAGTCTCTGATTCTGTCGGGCCGTCGGTTTCGCTTGAGGCTGTTGGCACAGAAGCGCTCTACGACCCGTTGGACCTGTCCTTGGGTGTTGAGAACGGCGCGACAGCCTCCGATGTCTTGCATGGTCGACAGGTCCATGCTCGGGAGCCGTCGGAGCTTGTCTTCGATGGTGGGCAGCCTCTTGAGCCGCCGTGAGACGTCGAGATCGAAGCCCTCGATGGTCAGGCATGATCGCAGCCCCATGTAGGCGGCATGCAAGGGCGCAGCGTGAGCAGACCGGTACGCCTCGATGACTTCGCGGGCTTCGCGGACCTTCCCAATCGAGGGCAGGTTGCCCTGGCTGGCCTGTGCTTGGCGCAACACGTCGCCGGCGCGCCTCACGTCGCCCAGAGATCCAAACGGGGCAAGGGGGTGCGTAGCCATCGCGTCGTGCAACGTACTCGGACACCGCCCCTGACAAACTGATCGAGACCTACCTACCGTGAAGGCATGAACGGATCGTCCGTGCCGGGCGAAGCTGAGCGGCGGATTTGTAGCACGAATGTGCTATAATCTTGGACTATGGGCGCTACAACCACGGTCCGCCTCAGCGAGGAAGAACGCGAACTGCTGTCGGAGCTTGCCGATGAGTACGGCAGCCAAACAGGCGCGATCCGGCGCGGCCTGCTGCTTCTCGCGCGCGAGAGCGGCCAACGCAAGGCCCTGCGCGCGTTCCTGCGCGAATGGGCTGAGGAGGCAGGCCCGCCCGAACCCGAAGATGTGGCCGCCATGCGCGGCCGCTACTTCGTTTCGTGATCCTTGACGCCGGCGTACTGGTAGCGGTCGACCGAGGCGAGAAGGCAGCCCAGTCCTTCCTCACCGCCGCGCTCGAGGAGAGCGCGGTGTTGCGCACCTCGACCCCTGTGGTTGCGCAGGTGTGGCGAGACGGCAGCCGGCAGGCCAGGTTGGCCCGGTTCCTCGACACGCTCGAGATCCACGACTTCACCCTCGTCGATGCCCGAGTGGTCGGCGGGACACTCCTGAGGTCGGGGACCTCTGACGTTGTCGACGCACACCTCGTGGCGCTCGCGGTGCGCCTCCAAGACAGCATCGTCACCGCGGACGCAGCCGACTTCCAGTTGCTCACGTCTCAACTTGGGGCCGCAGCGCCGCGAGTGCACCCCTGGTAAGGCACTGTCCAACCGCCCAGTGACCGGGCAGCGACGGTGTCAAGGCTGAGCGCGAACGCGCCAATCGGCGCACAGTCGAGCGAGTGCCTTGCGCGACAGCCGCTCCAGTGTCCAGCCGGGGTCGAAGGGGCCCGAATAGTCCCCGGACACCAGTCCGCTGCTCACAGATGCGCCCTTCCGTTGGACCAACTCTGTGCGGGCCTTCGCGTCGGGGCTAGTGCTGTGTCGTCGAAATGGCTAGGGCAGCGCAGCAGGACCGAGACCCTGCTTGAGAGCGCTCCGGACGCTCCGATCATTTCAGCGACGGACCACTAGCGCACCGGCCTGCGCCAGCCGAACGGATCCGGCGCCGCGCCCACCTGGACGTCCACCAGCGCTTGCCGCAGCCGCAACGTGTTGGGGCCCGGCTGACCGTCGCCGACCACCAGGGACTTGCCGGCGTGCAAAAGGGTTCCGACGGGTGCCACACCCGCGGCCGTTCCGGACAGGAAGGCCTCGGCGCGCCCGGACCGGTCGAGAAGCTCCTCCACCTCGATCGAGCGCTCCTCCACCTCGTAGCCGAGATGCCGGGCGAGCTGGATCACCGAGTCCCGTGTCACGCCGTGCAGGAACGACTCGTCGAGACTGCGGGTGACGACCCGGTCGTCATCGACGAGGAAGAAGTTGGCCGCGCCGGTCTCGGTGACGTCGCCGTCCGTGGCGAACAGGATCTGGTCGACTCGCTCGTCGGCAGCCATCGCGTCCAGGGTGGACCCCAGCGCCATCGCGTAGTTGGCGCCGCACTTCGCCATGCCGAACTGGGGAACCGTGCGGGGCAGCGACTCCTCCAACAGGAGCGTGAGGGGCCGTATCCCGCCCTTGAAGTAGTCGCCCACCGGGGAGTTCACCACGTACAGCAGAGCGGAGCGGCTGGGACGGCTGGCCGCCCCGATGTCGGCGGTGGTGCCCACCATTGTCGGGCGGATGTACAGCGACCCGGGCGGATCGGGAACCTCGCCCACATTGGCCTCGACGGCGTCGATGATCATCTGCTGCAGGGTGTGCGGGTCGATCTCGGGCAGGCGCAGCAGAGCAGCGCTGGTGGCCATGCGGGCAACGTGGCGGTCGACACGGAAGATGGCCACCGAGCCGTCGGTCTGGCGGTGAGCCTTCAGTCCCTCGAAGACGGCGCTCCCGTAGTGCAGGACGTGCGCGGCGGGACTGATGGCGAGGTCGCCGTACGGCTCGGGTGAGCCGCGGTAGACGAAGGGCCCGCCCTCGGCGCGCGCCGTGGTCATCCAGTCGCACAGGATCGTCCCGAAGGGGGCGGCGAAGGGATCGGGCTTGTCGGTCATGTGAACTCTCCTCCGAGCGGCGGCATCGTACAGCCCGGCCGCCCAGGAGCCCGCTGCGGCCAGGCGCGTTCAGATCGGGGGGCGGGCTATCTCGGCGGCCAGAGCCAGATCCTCGGCCGCGGCGCCGAGATCGTCGACCGGCACCTGGAATTCGTCGATGTCGTTGGCCGCCGCCAGGGCGGCCAACTCGGCTCGGCACTCGCCAACCGATCCGCAGATCACGAAGGCGTCGACCCAGTCGTCGCGTACGAATCGGGCCGCGGCCGCAGGCCCACCGTCGGAGAGGGCCTGGCGGATTGACGTCTCGGCCCGGGCGTCCAGGCCGATAGCGGCCTTCACGTGGTCGGGAGAATCGACGAGGCGGAACGTGAGGGCGGCCCGGGCCCCCTCCAGGGCCCGATCGGTCGTGGCCAGGATGGTCATGTAGCACAGCCTGGGACGGGGACGGCCATGCTCGCCGGCGGCCCCATGGATCGCGGCCACGTGCTCGCCGATCAGCTGCTTGTGGACGAACGACATGATGAAGCCGTCGGCCAGCTCCCCCGCCAGCCGCATGACCCGGGGACCCCGCCCGGCCAGCCAGACCGGGATGTCGGGCCGGCCGTAGCCGAGGCGGGCCCGACGGAACCCGCCGGCCACACCGTCGTGGTCGACAACCTGGCCCGACCACAGCGCCCGGCTGGTCGTCGCGAGCTCGCGCATGGCGGTGACCGGCGCCCGGCGGTCGATGGCCAGCGCGGTGAGGGTGAGGGCCCCGCCCGCACCGATTCCCAGCACGGCCCGCCCACCGGACGCCTCGTCCAGGGTGGCGACAGCCGCCGCGGTCATCCCAGGATGGCGGGTATAGGCGTTGGTGATGCCCGTGCCGACCTCCACCGCGCTGGTGGCCGCGGCCACCGCGCCCAGTGTCACCCAGCACTCCCGGGCAGCCAGACCCTCGTCGGGGATCCAGACCCGGCTGCACCCGAGCGCCTCGGCCGCCACCGCGGCGTTCACGACCTTCTCTACAGGTCCCTCGGGCATCACCATGCAGGCCAGCTCGACCACGGCGCCGACAATAGGGCCGCCGGGGCGGGCCGTACGAGACCGCGTGCCAACCGTCCACCCGCGGTCTGCCATGCTTGACCCATGGAGCTGGCAGGACGGGTCGCGCTGGTGACCGGCGGCGCCCACCGGGTCGGGCGGGCCATCGCGCTCGCGCTGGCCGGGGCGGGCGCCAACGTCGCTGTCGCCTTTCACCGATCCGAGGACAAGGCGGCCGAGACGGTCGAGGAGCTGAAGCGCTGCAATGTCGACTCCGAGGCGTTCAGAGCCGACCTGGCCAAGCCCGCTGAGGCCGCCGGGCTGGCCGAAGCCGTCACCGGCCGTCTCGGGCCGATCGACGCCCTCGTCAACAGCGCATCATGGTTCGCGCCAGACGAGTTCCCCACCGACGACACCGGCACCTGGTACCAGACCCTCGACGTTGTGGTCCACGGACCGTTCCATCTCACCAACGCCGTCGCGCCGTCGATGCTCGACCGGGGCGGCGGAGCGATCGTGAACATCGTCGACCTGTCGGCCTGGCAGCCCTGGCCCGGCCGAGCCGCCCACAGCGTGGCCAAGGCTGCTCTGCTGGCCCTGACCCGCCAGCTGGCGGTAGAGCTCGCCCCGACGGTGCGCTGCAACGCGGTGGCGCTCGGCCCGACGATCCCGCCCGCCAGGTTCGGGCCCGACCAGGTCGAGCGGCTGCGCCGCCGCACGCTGCTGGGCCGCTGGAGCGGCGGCACCGAGGCCGGCCGGGCCGTGCGGTACCTCCTCGAGACCGACGCGGTGACCGGCGAGTGCCTGACCGTCGACGCCGGCGAGCAGTACGGCCATGTGCGCGACCGCTTCAGCGACACCGCCGACTGACCAAGGACGTGCGCGGGCAGGTGCAAGCCCGTCGCGCCGGGACGGGGCGTCTTCCGCTGTTGTTCGCTGCGACCTGAGGGCCGCTCGGGCCACGGCCTCGCCCATATGGGCCGGATCGGTGCGCCCATTCGCTCGGCCTCTGGGGACCGGTCAGGCGGCGGGCGAACGGCCCTTCAGGATGTCGTCGAAGCCCCGGATCAGGGTGTGCTCGGTCTCCTGCACATCCTCAGGGCTCGCCGCGAAGTAGCCGGTAGCCATCCCCATGTCGGCCGCGGCGTCCAGATTCTCGGGGACGCTCGACAGGTACAGGCAGTCGTAGAGGTCCACCGACATCACCCGGCGGGTCGCCTCGAACAGCGGCCGCTCGGGCAGCACCGCACCCACATCGCCGCTCACCAGCCACGACGACACCGAGTCCTCCAACTCGGCCATGCGCCGCAGGCGCAGCCCCCACTCGCGGGGCTGGTTGCCGACCGCGGCCACCGGCAGGCTCCGGCTGGCGACCCTGTCGAGGAACGGGTGCAGGCCCGGCACCAGCTTGAACGACGACAGGTAGCGGGTCTCCACGTCCCGGCCGATCGGACCGAGCCCGAGGTCGCTCCAGAACTCCTCGGCGGTGAGGCGGCCCAGCACCAGCATGCGGTGCCGGTTGCGGATCAGCTCGGGATCGATGTCGGGGTTCTCGCCCAGAATGACCGGCAGCAGCAGCCCCTCCCGCGGGTCGGTCGGCCGCACGATCACCCCGTGCACGTCCACCACCAGCAGACGCAACAGACGCTTGCGGGGGCGGCTGGCCTCCGCCTCTCGGGCTGCGGCCCGCTGCTGACGCCGGCGGGTCGCCCGGCGGCCCCGCCCCTTGGGGGTGCGCACCAGCACCCCCACCCAGGCAACGACCACACCCAGCAGCACCACGCCGAAAGCGATCCCGGCCACCCGGGCGATGTTGAGCCACAGCGGCGCCACCGTGTCGGTGATCATCGTGGAGGCGCCCACTCTCACGGGCCGGTCGCCGTAGGAGAACCGCCAGGTGGCCGTGGAGCCGTCTACCACCGGCGAGAATGCCGACATCTCGTCCGAGAGGCTCTCGCCGGTGCCGGCGGCGCCCGCAGAGGCACTGAAGGCCTCGTCGGAGTCGATCAGCGTCAACGAGAACTCGAGGCCCAACGACTCCTCGGGGATGCCGGCCTCCGCGATCAGGTCCTGCAGCGGACGCCCGAAGGGCTGGCCCTCGAAGATCTGGGCAAGGGCGCCGTCGCTGAAGACTTCAAGCGGCGGAGTCGGGTTGACGTCAGCCCGGAAGCGGTATGACGTCTCCGCGAACGAGCGCGTCTGCTCCAGGACCACGCCGGTGAAGATCGCATCCTTGCCGGCCAGTTCCTCGAGGACCTGAGGAAGCTGCCCGGCCGACTCGAACCGCTTGACCGCACGGATCTGCACACCCCCGTCGGCGCGGAACAGCGGGCCCCCCACCGCCCAACCGGCGGCCCGGGCGTCGTCGAAGCGCAGCCCGGAGGCCAGTTCGGGGACGCGGGCCACCGCCACCGCGTCGGCGTTGAGCACCACCGTCACCGTGCCCGAGCCGGTCTCCTCCACTTGCACATGCACGGCCGTTTCAACCCGGCACGCCGCCACCAGCAGCGCCAGACCCAGAGCCAGCATCAACGCTCGCAGCACGGCAGCCGCACGCCGGCGAACGGGCGCTGGCGACGGCCTGGCCCGGCGCTGAGCAGCCACGGCCCGGGTCTCCCGGCCCACTCTCAGCTACCCCCAGGAGGGGGAGCCTAGAAGTGGCCCTCGCCGGCGGTCGGCTCCAACTCGGGCTCGGGAGGCTCGAATCCCTCGATGGAGTGGAACACGATCACCAACTTGGCCTCTTCGAGCGGGTCGTCCTCCACGTCGACGATGACTATCTCGCCGGCCCGGAACTCCTTGTGCAGCAGCCGCTCCGACAGCGGATCCTCGACCAGCCGCTGGATGGCCCGGCGCAGCGGCCGCGCCCCCAGCGTGGGGTCGTACCCGGTGGCGGCGAGGTAGTCCTTGGCCGCGTCGGTCAGCTCCAGGCCCATGCCCTGGCCGGCCAGCTGGTCGGCGGTGCGCACGATCATCAGGTCGACGATGCGGCGCACCTCCTCCTGGGTCAGCTCGTGGAACACGATCACGTCGTCGATCCGGTTGAGGAACTCGGGCCGGAAGTGCTGCTTGAGCGCATCCTGCACCTTCGACTTCATCCGCTCGTAGGTGACCCGCTCGTCGGCCTTGGTGAAGCCCAGGTTGGCCTTGCGCAGATCGGCGGTGCCCAGGTTGGACGTCATGATCAGCACCGTGTTGCGGAAGTCCACCGAACGGCCGTGGCTGTCGGTCAGCCGGCCCTCCTCGAGGATCTGCAACAGTGTGTTGAACACGTCGGGGTGGGCCTTCTCGATCTCGTCGAACAGCACCACCGAGAACGGCTTGCGCCGAACCCGCTCGGTGAGCTGGCCGCCCTCCTCGTAGCCCACGTAGCCCGGCGGCGAGCCGATCAGTCGGCTGACCGTGTGCTTCTGCATGTACTCGGACATGTCCAGAGCGATGAGGGAGTCCTCGTTGCCGAACAGGAACTCGGCCAGGGTCTTGGCCAGCTCGGTCTTGCCCACGCCCGAGGGGCCCAGGAAGATGAACGAGCCGCTCGGCCGCTTGGGGTCCTTGAGGCCGGCCCGGGTGCGGCGGATGGCCTGCGAGACGGCCGAGATGGCGTCGTGCTGGGACACCACCCGCTTGTGCATCTCGTCCTCCATGCGCAGCAGCTTCTTGGTCTCCTCCTCGGTGAGCTTGTAGACCGGGATGCCGGTCCACAGCGACAGCACCTCGGCGATGGCCTCCTCGTCGACCTCGTCGAAGAGGTCGACCCCGGATGCCTTGGCCTCGCCCTCGAGGGTCTCGCGGCGGGCCAGGAGCTCTTTCTCCTTGTCGCGCAGCTCGCCGGCGTCCTCGAAGCGCTGGGCGTCCACCGCGTCCTTCTTGCGGGAGATCACATCGGCCAGCTCGGCCTCGAGCTCCTTGAACTGCGGCGGGGTGGACATGCGCTTCATGCGCAGGCGCGACCCGGCCTCGTCGATCAGGTCGATGGCCTTGTCGGGCAGATGCCGGTCGGAGATGTAGCGGTCGGCGAGGTTGGCCGCGGCCACCAGCGCCTGGTCGGTGATGGTGACCCGGTGATGGGACTCGTAGCGGTCGCGCAGACCCTTGAGGATCTCGATGGTGTGGGCCACCGTCGGCTCGTCCACGACCACCTTCTGGAAGCGCCGCTCCAGCGCGGCGTCCTTCTCCAGGTGCTTGCGGTACTCGTCGAGGGTGGTGGCCCCGATCGTCTGGAGCTCGCCCCGGGCCAGCATGGGCTTGAGGATCGAGGCCGCGTCGATGGCCCCCTCGGCCGCGCCCGCGCCGACGAGGGTGTGGATCTCGTCGATGAACAGGATGATGTCGCCCCGGCTCTGGATCTCCTTGAGGACCTTCTTGAGCCTCTCCTCGAAGTCGCCCCGGTAGCGGCTGCCCGCCACCAGCGCACCCAGGTCGAGGGTGTAGAGGTGGCGGTCGCGCAGGGTCTCAGGCACGTCGTCGGAGGCGATGGACTGGGCCAGACCCTCCACGATTGCGGTCTTGCCCACGCCCGGCTCGCCCACCAGCACCGGGTTGTTCTTGGTGCGCCTCGAGAGGATCTGCATGACCCGCTCGGACTCCCGGCCCCGGCCGACCACCGGGTCGAGGGCCTTCTCGCGGGCCAGCTGGGTGAGGTTCCGGCCGAACTGGTCGAGCACGTGCGAGCCCGAGGACGACTCGCCGCTGCCCCCGCCGGTGGTGGCGCCGGGCTTGTCGCCGGGAGCCGATCCCGAGACCCCGCCGTAGGCCGACAGCAGCTGGATGACCTGCTCGCGCACCCGGGCCAGGTCGGCGCCCAGCTTCACCAGGACCTGCGCGGCGACCCCCTCGCCCTCGCGGATCAACCCGAGGAGGATGTGCTCGGTGCCGATGTAGTTGTGGCCGAGTTGCAGCGCCTCGCGCAGGCTCAGCTCGAGGACCTTCTTGGCCCGGGGCGTGAACGGGATGTGGCCGCTGGGAGAGCTGCCGCCCTGGCCGATGATCTCCTCCACCTGGCCCCGAACCGACTCGAGGCTGATGCCGAGGGACTCCAGCGCCTTGGCCGCCACCCCCTCGCCCTCGTGGATGAGGCCGAGCAGGATGTGCTCGGTGCCGATGTAGTTGTGGTTGAGGAGGCGCGCCTCTTCCTGGGCCAGAACCACGACACGGCGGGCCCTGTCGGTGAACCGCTCAAACATCGCATACACCTCTTGGCCAGACGGGCTGCCTCATGGCGGTCAGTGTAACCCGGCCCCGTGACAGGAGTTGCGTCGCCGAGGCGGCCCGGATCGTGACATCGGCCACGCCGCGCCCGCGGCCGCGCGGTCCCCATTACCCTCGCGACGTGGCCAACACCTCGCCCTTCGCCCTGCTGCCGTGCCTGGAGGACGACCTGCGGCGAGTCGAGGAGGAGCTGCTGCGGGCCGCCACAGCCCCCGACGACTTCGTCACCGAGTTGGCCCGGCATCTGATCACAGTCGGCGGGAAACTGGTCCGGCCCGGCTTCTGCCTCGCCTCGTCGCTGGTGTGCGAAGCCGCGCCTGCGAGATCGTCCGCGGCCGCGGTGCGGGGCGGCGCCTCCGTCGAGCTGGTCCACATCGGCTCGCTCTACCACGACGACGTCATGGACGAGGCCACCACCCGGCGCTCGGTGGCCAGCGTCAACGCACAGTGGGGCAACCTGCGGGCCATCCTGGCCGGCGACTACCTGCTGGGGCGGGCCTCCGCCATGGCGGCCTCGCTCGGGGCCGAGGTCGCCGAGCTGCTGGCCGAGGCGATCACCCAGCTCTGCGAGGGCCAGATCATCGAGCTCGAGAACGCCTACGACACCGAGCGCAGCGAGCAGCGCTACGAGAAGGCGGTATCGGGCAAGACCGCCGCGCTGCTGTCCATCTCCTGCCGGATCGGGGCCACGGTGGGCAACGTGCCCCGGACCGCGGTGGAGGCGCTCGGAGAGTTCGGCTTCTCCTACGGCATGGCCTTCCAGATCGTCGACGACGTCCTGGACCTGGTGGCCACCGAGTCGCAGCTGGGCAAACCGACCGGCAACGACCTGGCCGAGGGCACCTACACGCTTCCGGTCATCCGGGCGCTGGCCGACCTGGCGACGGGCGACGAGCTGCGCTCGATCCTCGGCCGGCCCATCGACGCCGCGGCCCGCGACCGGGCCGCCGAGCTGGTCCGGTCGACGAGCGGCGTGGACGAGGCCCGCGACACCGCCCGCATGTGGGCCGACAAGGCCCAGGCCTCGCTCACGTCGCTGCCCGAGACCCCCGCCACCGCCGTGCTGCGCCTGGCCGCCGACCGCCTGACCGCAACCCCCGCCCTGACCGCCGGCTAACCGGCGGATACGGCGCCATCAGGCTTACAGCGAAAAGGTGTTCTTTTGATTGATGTTGCATAATACTTAGCAGCCTGCTACTGTCCGGCCATGGATGTTGCGCTGTTCGGAATGATCGCAGCACTGCTGGCGGCGGTGCTGGCCAGCGTGTTCGATCAGCGCCGGGAGAACGCCAAGACGCGCGACGCCATCGGACTCCTGAGCACCCAAGTGGCCGGACTGGCCGCTACCAGTACCGCCCACGGTCAGCAACTGACCGTCATCCAGCAGCAACTCGGCGGAATAGGTGCCAGTCTCGGGAACTCGCGGGAGCGGCTCGCCCGCATCGAGGGCCATCTCAGGATCAATGCCCCCGATCCCGACGAGATGGAAGCCGGCGCCTAGCTTCGGCTCAGACCGAGGGGTCGGGGCGGAGGGTGGGGAACAGGACGGCGTCGCGGATCGCCTGGGTGTCGGTGAGGAGCATCACCAGGCGGTCGACGCCGATGCCGAGCCCGCCGGTGGGGGGCAGCCCGTAGTCAAGGGCCCGAAGGTAGTCCTCGTCCACCAGCATGGCATCCTCGTCACCGGCGTCCCGCAGCGCGGCCTGGGCCTCGAAGCGGGACCGCTGCTCCGCCGGGTCGACCAGCTCGGTGAACGCGTTGCACAGCTCGCGGCCGGCCACGATCCCCTCGAAGCGCTCGGCGTAGCCGGGGCGGCTGCGATGCCGGCGCGACAGCGGCGACACCTCGGCCGGGTAGTCGGTCACGAACACCGGCCCCCACAGGTTGGGCTCGGCTGCCTTCTCGTAGATCTCCAGCAGCAGCTTGCCCGCACCCCAGCCGTCCTCGGTGGCGATGCCGAGGCTGTCGCATAGGGCGGCCAACTCCGGCCGCGGCGTGTCGAGGCTCACCTCGGCGCCGGTGTGCTCGGCGATAACGCCGTCCATGGTCGCCCGGCGCCAGGGCGGGGCCAGGTCCACCTCGCGGCCGTCGTAGACCACCGTGGTCGAGCCGCACACCTCGGCAGCCACGGTGGCCACCAGGTTCTCGGTCAGCTCCATGACGTCGGTGTGGTCGGCGTACGCCCAGTACAGCTCCAGCATCGTGAACTCGGGGTTGTGGCGGGTGGAGATCCCCTCGTTGCGGAACACCCTGCCGATCTCGTAGACCCGCTCCATACCCCCGACCACCAGCCGCTTGAGGTACAGCTCGGGGGCGACCCTCAGGTACAGGTCCGCGTGCAGAGCCTCGTGGTGGGTGACGAAGGGACGGGCCGCGGCTCCCCCCGGGATGGGGTGCAGCATCGGGGTCTCGACCTCCACGAAACCCTGCTCGTCGAGACGGCGCCTCAGCCCGGCCAGCATCTGCGAGCGGCGGGCGAAAGCGTCCCGGGCGTCGTCGCTCACCCACAGGTCGACGTAGCGCTGGCGGTAGCGGGTGTCGGGGTCGGTGAGGCCGTGCCACTTGTCGGGGAACGGCCGCCCCGCCCGGGCCAGCAGGACCCATTCGTCGACGCGCACCGACAGCTCGCCCCGGCGGGTGGACATGACCACGCCCCTCACGCCGAGCCAGTCCCCGATCGACAGGCCCGTGAACTGCTCGAAGCCCGGGGTGGAGGCTGCGGTGGCGAACAGCTGGATGCGGCCGGAGGCGTCCTGCAATGTCCCGAAGGCGAGCCGGCCCTGGTCGCGGCGCAGCATGAGCCGCCCGGCCACCGACACCACCGTGCCGGTCTCGACGCCGGCTTCGAGGCCCCCGAACGCCTCGGTGACGTCGCCCACTGCGTGGCTCCGCTCGAAGCGGTAGGGAACGTCGCCAGCGGGGGACGGGTGCGGCGTCGCCGCTCATCGGTCCTGGTTGCGCTCGTAGACGATGCGCAAGCCGTGCAGGGTGAGGAACGACTCGACGTGCTCGATCGTCTGCGAGATGGGAGCGATCACATGGGCCAGACCGCCGGTGGCGACGACGTTGGCCTCGCCCAACTCCGCCAGGAAGCGAGCGTTCATGCCGTCGATCATGGCGGTGAACCCATAGAGGGCGCCCGACTGGATCGACTCGACGGTGGTCTTGCCCATCACGCTGCGGGGCTCGACCAACTCGACCGCTCCGAGGGCGGCGGCCCGACCGATGAGCGCATCCAGGCTGATCTCGATGCCGGGTGCGATGGCGCCTCCCATGAATGCTCCGTCGGCCGATATGACGTCGAAGTTGTTGCCGGTGCCGAAGTCGACCACCACGGTGGGGCCGCCGTAGAGGTCGTAGGCCGCAACTGCGTTGGCGATCCGGTCGGCGCCGACCTCCTTGGGGTTGTCGTAGTGGATCGGCATGCCGGTCTTGACGCCCGGCCCGACTACCACGGGTGAGAATCCGAGCTGGCGCCGCACCATCTCCCGCAAGCCTGCGAGCAGTCGGGGCACGCCCGAGCAGATGGACACTCCGGTGACGTCGTCGTCGAAGTCGATGTCGATCACATGGAGCAGCGACCTGATGACCACGCCGAGCTCGTCGGCGGTGCGACCCGGGTCGGTGGAGAGCCTCCAGTGGTCGACCAGCCCGTCCGCCGCGGCCGAACCGTGGACCGCGCCCGGATCGTAGACGCCGACGACGGTCTGGGTGTTGCCGACGTCGATAGCAAGCAGCACCGCCGCAGGATACGGCGGATCGGCCGACGCCATCGAGTGACCCTCACCAACCGAGCCTCGGCAGATCAGCCGACGCCGAGGGGCCTCCGGTCCGCGCCGATCAGCCGGTGTGGCAGCCGATGTTGTCTATCAGGCGGGCCCTGCCGAACCGGACGGCCACCAGCAGCCGCACATCGCCTCGCAAGGGTCCGTCCGCGGCGAGCGTGGACGCCGGCACCGCCGCGGTGTAGTCGATCTCCGCCAGCGGCGCGGTGGCGATCACCGAGGCCATCTCGGCCTCCACCGCCGTCGGGTCGGTCTCACCCGACTGCACCAGGGCCGCTCCGGCCTCGAGGGCGCGGCGCAGCACGGGAGCCTGGCTGCGCTCAGCCTCGCTCAAGTACGCGTTCCGGCTGGAGAGGGCGAGCCCGTCGGGCTCCCGCACGGTTCCGCAGCCCACCACCCGCACGGGCAGCGACAGGTCCGCGACCATGCGGCTCACGATCGTGAGCTGCTGGAAGTCCTTCTCGCCAAGGTAGGCCGAGCACTCGCCCACTATGGCGAACAGCTTGGCCACGACGGTGGCGACCCCGTCGAAGTGGCCGGGGCGGGAGGCGCCGCACAGCACATCGGCAAGCGTCCCCAGGCGCACGATGGTCATCACCGGCTCGGGGTACATCTCCTGGGTGTCGGGCACGAACACGATGTCGGCGCCGGCCTCGGCGCACATCTCCAGGTCGCGGTCCAGATTCCGGGGATAGTCGTTGAAGTCCTCGCCCGGGTTGAACTGCAGGGGGTTCACGAAGACCGACACCACCACGAAGTCGTTCTCGGCCCGGGCCCGCTCGACCAGGGAACAGTGCCCGGCGTGGAGGAAGCCCATCGTGGGCACCAGCCCGACAGTGCGGCCGGCCGCTCGGGCCTCGGACAGCCGGCGCCGCAGACCGCCGATCGTGGCCTCGCATTCGGGAGCGGGGCCACCGGTTCTCATGCCTGTGCCGCGCTCTGTTCGCGCTTTTCCGGGCATACGCCGGGTATTCGCGAACAGAACGAGCGGGGGCAGCTCATGACGGCTCCGTCCGGCCGGCCAGGCGGCGGGACTGCTGGGACAGTGCCTCGTAGGCGGCTCGCTCGGCCGGGGCGATGGCTTCCAGGTGCCGCCGGATCGTGTCGATGTCGCCGCGGGCTGCGGGACCGGTCAGGGCTGCGGCGGGGCCGAGCTCGTCGACGTTGTCGACGGTGGCCCGAACCAGGTCGATGAAGGCGGCGAAGGGCACTCCCGCATCCGACGCGATGCGCTCTGCCTGCCCGAGCAGTGCCACCAGATGATTGGAGGCGACCACGGCGGCGGCGTGATAGGCGGCCCGGTCGGCGTCGGCCACCTCGAAGGCCCGGCCACCGAGATCGGCCACCGCCTGCCGTACGAGCGGATCACCGGCCACCGCGAACCACCCGCCGGAGAGCAGGCGCCGGGCGCCGACGGCAGCATCCGGCAGGGCCACCAACGGGTGCAGGGCTGCAGGCCGGGGGTGCATGGCGACCGCGTCAAGGCCGAGCGACCCGGCCAGATGGGCCACCACGACGGCCGCGGAGGGCTCGATCGCGGCGGCCACGTCCGGCACCGCGGCGTCGGGGGTGGCGATCAGCACCAGGTCGGCATCGCCCCCAGCGCAGGCCACCTCAGCGGCGGTCGCTGACCGCCCAAGGACGGGGTGCACCTGCCAGCCCACCTCGGACAGTGCAGCGGCTATGGCGCCGCCGGCCCGCCCATTTCCGATGATGCGGACCGACCGCGGTGCTTTCCGCTCCTGTTCGCTGCGCTCACGGGCCGCTCGGGCCGTTCTTCCGCTCACCTTCGCCGCGCTCACGGGCCGCTCGGGCCCGGGGCCTCGCCGTGCCCTCGTGGACCGCGACTCATCCGCTCGGCCTCCAGGCCATCAGCGCAAGGGCCCCAACATCGCCGAAACACGAGATCGGCCCACACAACGCTCCAAGCCATCAGCGCAAGGGCCCCAACATCGCCGAAACACGAGATCGGCCCACACAACGCTCCAAGCCATCAGCGCAAGGGCCCCAACATCGCCGAAACACGAGATCGGCCCACACAACGCTCCAAGCCATCAGCGCAAGGGCCCCAACATCGCCGAAACACGAGATCGGCCCACACAACGCTCCAAGCCATCAGCGCAAGGGCCCCAGACTGACTATGCCGTCGGCGGCTCCGGGTTCGTAGCCGTCTGGCAGCAGATCGGGGCCCACATCCGCGAGGGGCACGAGCACGAAGTCCCGCTCGTGCATGCGAGGATGGGGAACGACGAGGTCGGGCGTGTCCACCCGCTCGCCGTCGATCCACAGCAAGTCCGCGTCGAGAGTGCGAGGCCCCCAGCGCACCACCCGCACCCGGCCCGCCTCGAGTTCTCTGGCCCGGCACTGCGCCAGCAGCTCCCGAGCGCCGGCCGAGGTCCGAAGCCTCACCACCATGTTGAGGTACGCACCCTGCTCGGGACCGCCCACCGGCTTGGTCTCATACACGTCGGAGACCCCGTCGACGTCGTCGAAGCCGTCCACCGCGCTCCGCAGGTAGGCCATCCGGTCGCCCAGGTTGGACCCCAGCGCCACGAACACCCTCCGGGTCGGTCCTCCACGATCCGGTGCGGTCATGAGGCGGGCTTGAGCTGCTGGGCCATCGACACGATCTCACGGGCCATGGGACCGAGCTCGCGCTCCAGCAGCCGCTCGGCGATGGTGATGGCCTCGGGGCCGGTGTCGACCAACCCCGACCACAGCAGGTAGCCCGCCACTACACCCGACACCCGGTCCCCGATCGAATCGTGGTGGAGCACCACCCGCTGGTCGGTCGAGCGGTCGCGGATCGTGGTCAGGATCTGCTCGAGCCGTTCGGCGCCGTCGGCGGGCTCAGAGAAGGGCAGGTGGGCGTAGGCCAGCCCGTGCTCGTCGTAGTCGTGGAGGTTGTAGGGAATCGACGTGATGCTCACGATCAGGCCGATCTCGTTGCGGCTCAGCCAGATGATCTCCTCGAGGCGCCGCACCCGCCGGTGGCCGACGCCATAGCCGCCGGGCCGCTCGCACACTCCGAAGCGATCGGTGATGATCCACCGGAAGCCCCGAGGCTCGATCCCTTCCGACCACTTGCTGCTCATTCATCGTCCAGATCGAACAGGTGCACCGAAGGCAGCTCACGATATCTCTCCTGTACGTCCAGCCCGTAACCCACGAGCCAGTCGGCCGGGACGGAGAATCCGACGTAGCGGATGCCCTCGGCGCGGGCGTCCTCCCGCACGAGCAGGGCGCACACCTCGAAGCTGGCCGGACGCCTGGCCCTCAGCAACTCGGCCAGGTAGTCGGTGGTGAGGCCGGAGTCGACTATGTCCTCCACCAGCACGACGTGGCGGTCCCGCACGTCGGTGTCGAGGTCCTTGATGATGCGGACCACACCGCTGGACTCGGTGCTGAGCCCGTAGGACGACACGGCCATGAAGTCGATCTCGACCGGCAGGTCGATGGCTCGGGCCAGGTCGCTCATGAACACGAACGCGCCCTTGAGGACGCCGACCAGCAACGGGGGACGCCCCTGGTAGTCGGCGGTGATCTCGGCGCCGATCGCCTCCACCCGGGCTCGCAGTTCCTCGGGAGTGATGATGGCGCGCCCGACCGACCCCGGCGGCTCCGCCATCTCCGCCGCGGGCTGCTCCGGCGCCAAGCTCACCCAGGCACCATACCGGGCACTGCCGGTGCGGATGCGGGCCGGATTGCCTCCATTGGGACGGGTTGGCGGTGCTGGAACCGAACTTGATGTTGTTGACCCGCTCATGGCGGAACAACTACGTCAAGAATGGTCGGCATAGGGCCGGTGGGGCTCGATGCGGAGGCGACCGGCGGTGCGGGCCACTCGATGACCTCCGGTGATCTCGGTAGCAATGCCGCCACCGGCCGCGACGTCGAGCACCCGACCGATCGATGCGGCTGTGGGAGCCGAGCCGACGGCCTCCGCGATCCAGCTCCTCAGCGCCTCAGCCGCCACCGCCCTCGGTGCGGCGACGAGGGCGGCCGCGCTGGTGGGGTCGATCTCGGCGGCCAACCCGGCGATCACCTCCAGCGCCTGGGAGGCCAGATCGGCGTGGCGATTCAGCAGCGGCACCGGATCGCGGCCCAGCGCCTCGGCCAGCGCGGGCATCACCTCGTTTCGTATGGCCACCCGGGCGAACGACGAGTCGTCGTTCATGGGGTCGTGGACAGTGGGAAGGCCGAGTTGCTCGCACAGGGCGCGGGTCTCGGAGCGGCGCAGGCCGAGCAGGGGCCGGCCGACCCCGGCATGGGGGGCCGACGCTCCGGCGAGGCCCCCGCCCCGGCCGACGTTGAACAGCACGGTCTCGGCCCGGTCGTCGGCGGTGTGCCCGACCAGCACGTCGTCGGGTAGCGCCGCGTAGCGGGCGGTACGCGCCCGGGCCTCGAGGTTGGGGCCGGGATCCACCGTCACCCGGCGCAGTTCGAAGGCGGCGCCCAGCTGGGTAGCGATGGCGCGGGCCGCTTCGGCGTCGGAACCCGACGAGGGACGCAGGCCGTGGTCCACATGCCAGGCGGTTGCCTCCAGCCCGGCCGCGGCTGCCAGCGCGACTAGGGCGCCGGAGTCGGGGCCGCCGGACAGGCCGCAAGCGACTGCGGTACCGGGCACCGGGAAGGTGCAACGAGTCAGCAGGGCGTCGAAGCGCACTGCCGGGGCGGCGCCGCTCGGTGCGTCGCTCACGACGATCCCGGCCGTTTCCGTCCGCTGCCAGCCGTCACGCCAGCTTTCTGTGTGCAGAAACCCGGTTGTAGGACGGGAAACTGCACACAGACGAACGGGGCGACGAACTGTGTGCAGAAACCCGGTTGTAGGGCGGGAAACTGCACACAGACGAACGGGGCGACGAACTGTGTGCAGAAACCCGGTTGTAGGGCGGGAAACTGCACACAGACGAACGGGGCGACGAACTGTGTGCAGAAACCCGGTTGTAGGGCGGGAAACTGCACACAGAACGAGGTGGGCCGCCGGTCATGCCACTCCAGGCTCAGGCCGCGGCCTCGGTCAGGCTCATGCGACTGACCCAGTCGCGCGGGTTGCGGATCTCGGCGATGCCGGGAACGTTGTTGGGATCCTCCCACACACGGTCGAGCAGGGCTGTGCCCCCGGCCTCCTCGACCGATGAGATGAAGTGTTCGCCCTCGGCGTACTGCTTGATCTTGGCGTCGAGGCCGATCACCCGCTGGAAGACCTTGGCGAACCCCCGCACCGACTCCCGCCGCCTGCGCATCACCCGCCCGAACCGGGGGGCGGAGGGGACCAGGCCCTTGCCGGCCCGATCCATGGTCACGTCGCCGTGGCCCTCGAGAAGGCTCATGAGCCCGGCGAGCTGCTCCAGGGTCTCCACCTGTGCCTCTGAGGCGAACAGGGCCATGATCCCGCCGGCCGCCAGCGGGTCCTCACCGCGGCGCCGGGCCTCCACCACCCGCCGCACGGCCGCCGCGATCCGCTTCGGGTCGGGGTCCACCGAGTCGAGCACCGACTCGACGAGGCCGATGAAGTGCGGCCGCATCCAGTCAACGCCGGTGAACTGGGCCCGATGGGTCACCTCGTGGAGCGCCAGCCAGAGCCGGAACTCAGCCGGGTCGAAGGCGTACTTGTTCTCCAGCGACAGCACGTTGGGGGCCACGTAGTAGACGATGTCCTGGTCTTCGGGCTTGTCGTCCTCGATGATCAGCAGGTCGTACTGGCCCAGCACCCGCGTGGACATCCAGCCCAGCATGACGCCGAGCTCGACCCCGGCCACTCGCCGGGTGACTGGCGCCAGCATCCCGTCGGAGCCCGTGCCGAGCTTCTCGGCGAGGGGTCTCAGCAGACGCCGGAACGAGGCCAGGTTGGCATCGATCCATCCGACCCGGTCGGTGACCCTGCCCCGGGCCGGCCCCGACAGCGACCGCAGGCCGGTGCAGGTGGCCACCAGCCCCTCGGCCCGCTCGGTGCAGTCGGCGAAGTCCTCGGAGAGACCGTCCCGCCAGCGCGGCGCGGTGTACGGCTCTCGCCGCGCCGTTCGCATCGCCACCCGGCGGGCCAGGTCCCAGTCGATGGGGTCGTCGAGATCTTCGGGATCGCCGGAACCCTCGGGATCGCTGGGGCCTTCGGGATCGCTGGGGCCTTCGGGATCGCTGGAATCTTCAAGATCTTCGGGATCGCTGGTTCTGTCGGGATCGACAGAACCCTCGGAATCGCCGGGACCCTCGGTGGCGGCGCCCATGCGGGTGAGGCTCAGTCCCTCGGGTACCGCTTGTAGGTGACCTTCTGGAGATAGCCGACGATGGTCGCCACGATCGAGACGATGCCGGCCACGGCGAGCGGGACCGCGATCCAGAAGTGCCATACGACGCCTGCGATGATCATGGGTGCGCCTCGGTCACAGGTCCGGCGATGGTCATGGGTCCGCAGTGTAGATGGCTTGCAGGACGCGCACTCGCAGCGATTCCGGCACGGGTTCCTCGCAGCAGCAGCGGGCCACGACCAGGCGGACCTGGGCCTCGAAGCGGAACGCGTCGGCGCAGGAGGGGCAGCCCTCGAGATGAACGGCGATGACGGACCGGGGCGAGACCGTCGTCTCGCCGTCGAGGTAGAGGTGAAGGTCTCGGCAAACGTCGTCACAGTTGCAAACCACGGGTCAGCTCCTGTCGTCCGGATCTGCTTCCGGCTCGTCTGTGAGGAGCCGGTGGCGGGAGGCGAAGTCGTACAACCGCTTGTGGAGCTGTTTTCTTCCCCGGTGGAGGCGGCTCATCACCGTGCCGATGGGGACGTCGAGGATCTCGGCGATCTCGGAGTAGGAGAAACCCTCCACGTCGGCCAGCAGCACGGGCAGGCGGTAGTAGTCGGGAAGGTCCTCCACCGCCTGCTTCACCTCGTGTTCGGTGAACAGATCGGCCAGTTCGTCCTCCACGCTGCGGCTGAGCCGGGCCGCGGCGTCACCACCGAGGCGGCGGTAGAGGTACATATGATCCACATCGCCCAGGTCGGTCTCGGCGGGCCGCCGCTGGCGGCGCCGGTACTCGCTGATGTAGGCGTTGGTCAGGATGCGGTACATCCACGCCTTCAGGTTGGTTCCCGCCGTGAAGGTGCCGTATGACCGGTAGGCCCGCAGGTAGGTCTCCGACACCAGGTCCTCGGCGTCGGCCGCATTGCGGGTCAGCCGCAGCGCCGCCGAGTACAGCGACTGCATGAGCGGCAGGGCATCGTCCGCGAAGGTTGCCTGGTCGGCCACTAGCCGCCTCTCGACTGCCGGGATGAGAGAGCCCGAAAGGGGATTTGAACCCCTGACCTACGCTTTACGAGAGCGTCGCTCTACCGACTGAGCTATTCGGGCCGGTGCGCCCCGCGGGCAGAGCCGCCAGCGCCCGCTCAGGCTACCGGTCGGCAGTGCCCGCCGGTCGTGAGCTGTCGTCGTGGTACAGGGTTCGTCGCCGGGGCCGCCGATGATCGTGTCGTTGCCGCCGATGCCCCGGATCACGTCATCGCCGCCCAACCCCCAGACCGCCGCGCCGGGGTCCCAGTGCAGCCCCCCGATCGACTCCAGATCACAGAGCACGTCGCTCCAGTCGGGGCGCCGCGAATCCTCGGGCCAGCATGCGTCGCCGTCGGGGCCGACGCGCTGGCCGAAGTCATGTCGTTGGTGATGGTGCAGCCCGCGTCCACCGTGTCCGTCACCGACGCGCCCACCGGCATCCCCCAGTTGTCACCCGACGCGGTCGGCCGCGCACCGCGCCGTCCCGGATAGGCCACCAACGGCCCCGGCGTGAACGCCGCCAAGCCGCGGCGAGTGCAGCCGTCGCGCTTGTGACGCGAACCGGGCTCGGTCATATGACGGCCCGCTGTGCAGAGGGCTCATCCATCGCGCTACGGGGCCGCAGCCGTCGCGGTGATCGGCGCGGTGGCGAAGGGCCCCGGCGGCGGCGCGCCGGCCTCGTCCTCAAGACCCCAGCAGTCGAGTTCGCCGTCGGGTCGCAGACCGCACGCCCGACCTGAGCCCGCCTCCACCGCAACGAACGGTCCCGGCGGCGGGTCGATCAACCTCAAGTCGGCAACCATCGACTCGACGGGGATCGCGCCGTGCCCGAAGATCAAGTACTCCGACAGGTCCAACTCCCAAACACGCGCCCCGTACAACGACTCATACAACGAATAGAACTCGGGGTCGAATGCGTCTTCCCCGGCGAGCACCGAATCCTTGACGGCATCGTAGAAGTCCCACAGCCGGTCCCCGTACACATCGGTGTACACCTCCAAAGGAATGCGAGGCTCTTCGCGGGCAAAATACCCCCAACACGCGGCCTCGCCGTCCATTCTCAGTCCGCATGTGAACCCGCGGCCCGCGCTCACCGCCACGAACGGCCCCTCGGGCGGCACCCATCCCGCCGCGCGTCGTGCCATCTCCTCGCGCGCCTCGGCCTCCGGTACTGCGCCCTGCAGATCCAGCCACGCCACCGCCGTCGTCGGGTACAACAGCCACTCCTCAGTATTGAGAGCATCGTGCAAGTCCGCGGCGAAGGCCTGCTCGTCGCCGCCGAACCTGAAGCCCGCGGTCATCAACAGCGCGGCATCTCCAGAGTCCTCACCCCAGCAGTCGACATTGCCGTCAGAACGCAGCCCGCAGGAGTGGCTCGCCCCAGCGTCGACCGCGACGAACGGACCCGGCGGCGCGTCGGCCTGGCCGAACCAGTTCGCCCCCCAACACGCCGCCTCGCCGCTGGGACGCAGTCCGCAGACGTGCGCGCCCCCCACACTCACCGCAGTGAACACCCCGCCAGGAAACACCGCATCGGCCACCGGCGGCTCCACACCCTCCAAGAACTCCCGAGCACTGCCCCAGCACTCCACCGATCCGTCGAGCCGTAGACCACACGTCCGGAAGCCAGCAGCGCTGATCGCGGCGAACCTTCCCCCCGGCGCGTCGAGTTGGCCGTGATGTTCAGGTCGTCGTCACCCCAACACTCAACATGCCCCGCGGGCCGTAGACCGCACCCATGGAACTTTCCCTTGCTGATCGCCGAGAACACCCCCTCGGGCCGCCGCCACGGCGTACTGAGCGACCCCCAGCACACGGTCTCGCCGTCTGGGCGCAGGCCGCAGGACTCGACATGACTCGGTGATGTCACAAGCCCCGACGCCGCGTTGGCAGCCTCGATCGCTTCCAACAGGTCGACCTCGCTCCAACCCGGCTCTATCGGCTCGCCTGATGCACCGTCATCCGCGGCGGGAGGCTCCGGTTCGGCCACCGGCTCGCGGGCGTCGCTCCCGCTGCACCCGGCAGCAACCACCGCGAGCACCAGCACGAGCCACGGCAGCGTCGGTCGGCGCGCCCGGAGCGGGCGGTTCACGGTTCGCATCGCGCGGTGGTCTCGCCGCGGGTGCAGGCATCGGTGCCGTGGCCGCCGTCGATGTAGTCGCTGCCGTTGCCGCCGTAGAGGGTGTCGTCGCCGCCCAATCCGCAGATCACGTCGGCGCCGGATGTGCCCACGAGGGTGTCGTCGCCGGGTGTGCCGACGATCGTGCATCCACTGGTGCCGACGGTGACTGCCACTTCGGCGGTGTCGCAGGCGCCGAGGGTGTCGCACACCTCGTAGCTGAACGAGTCAGCGCCGTCGCGGTCACCGGCGACGTCGCGGATGACCAGTTCGCCGGTCGCCGACACGGCCACCTGAGCGGTGCCCGTCGCCGGCGCCGTAACGATGGCCAGCGACCCCTCTGCGAGGTTCTCGTTGGGGTCATAGTCGTTGTCGAGCACCGAGATGTCCAGCGTCTCACCGGGTGTGGTGTTCGCCGCGTCGTCGATATGCACAGAATACCGCGATCAGAAGAAGCCTCACAACGAGGGCGCTCAGCCACGAGCGGCGATGCCTGCCCAGATCGCCGAGGGGCCCGAGCACCCGGCGACCACGCGGGTGTTGCGCAGGGCTCCGTCTAGGAAGCGGAGCGCGGCAGATCCAGCAGCAGGGCTTGGAGGGCGAGCGCCTCGTTCGGGGAGCGGATCAGGCTTTCGGAGGTGGCCCGCAGGCGGTCTATGGCCCTGAGGGCTCTCCGGTCTGCAGCCGGGTCGTGCGGTTCCGAGGTGATCTGGTCGCGATACCGGGTACCGAGGGTGGCCAGGCCGAAGCGGATCTCGTCGGTGCGGAATTGGCGGTGCTCGCGCTTGTGCTGGGCCTCGATGGCCGCCCGGCCCGAGCCTCGGGCGCCGAACCGCTCCTCGTGCTCGGCCAGGGCGGCGACCTCCTCCCGATGACGCTCGGTGAGGGCGCCGGCGGCCTCGTCGATCATGGCCCGCAACTCGGCCACCACCAGCGCGACGGCGGCCCCGGTTCCGTCGAGGCGGTCCGGCACCCTCCACCATGCGTCGCGGCGGGCTGCAACCCGCTCGTCGGTGGCCAGGACCCGAGCCCGGTGGAGATTGCCCGCCGCGGCGGCGGCCACCAGCGCGGCCCGGTCGGCCGCCACCAGACCCTCCGACACCAGCACGGCCGCGATCTCGTCGTCGGGCACCGGACCGAAGTCGACCTGGGTGCAGCGCGACGCGATGGTGACGTGCTCGGGCAGCACCTGCTCGGCCAGGAGCACCCACACCACCGAGGCGGCCGGCTCCTCAACCGGCTTGAGCAGGGCCGCCGCCGCCGCCGGAGTCGCAGTGTGGAACCGGTCGACGACCAGCACCTTGCGAGGGCCCTCCACCGGAGTGCGGCTCGCTTCGACGATCAGCTGAGCCACCTCCTCGGAGCGGCGCAAGCTGTTACCGGCCGGGCTGAGCACGAATACGTCCGGGTGCTCCTCGCGCCCAGCCAGCCGGCGATGCCGCCCGGCCCGGTCGGGATCAGAGCCTGCCCGACCGTCCGCGGCCACGATCAGCTCGCCGGCGAATGCAGCCGCCGCGGCCCGCTTGCCGGAACCCCGCGGGCCCACCAGCAGATAGGCGTGCACGGGCGTCGCCGCGGCCGAAGCCAGAGCAGCCACGGCCTGCGGCTGCCCCACCACCGCCGACCACGGATCGGCTGGGGCCGTCCCGGCAGCAGCATCCAGGAGGGTCATCACACGCCGCTGAGACGGTCTCGCACCGCGGCCAGCACCCTGGCCGACACCTCGTCCACCGGACCGCCGGCGTCGATCACCGCCCAGCGGGCCGGGTCGGCGTCGGCCATGGCCAGGTAGCCGGCCCGGACCCGATCGAGGAAGCCGTCGCCGGTTCCCTCGAAGCGGTCGAGCGACGATCCCAGCCGCTGCGACGCCAATTCGAGGGGGAGGTCCAGCAGCAGGTTCAGATCGGGTTCGATCCCCCCGGTGGCAAAGCGCATCATCGTCCGCAGCTCCGCCAGGTCGAGGCCGCGGCCGTAGCCCTGGTAGGCCAGCGTCGACGCGGTGAACCGGTCGGTGACCACATCCCGGCCGGCTCGCAGCGCAGGACCGACGATCTCGGACACATGCTGGGCCTTGTCCGCGACTATCAGCAGCGCCTCGGTGCGGTCGTCGAGGGAGTCGTTGTCCGGATCGAGCAGCATCCGCCGGACTACCGCGCCCACTTCGGTCGCCCCGAACTGGAAGGTGAACACCGCGCCGAGCGACTCGGCCAGCAACCGGGCCTGGGTGGACTTTCCCGACGCGTCGACGCCCTCGACCGCGATCAGGCGGCCGGTCACTGCGTCGCCTCCTCATCGGAGGACCCGTCCGGCACGTCCCCGGTGTGCACGCGGGCGCCGGACCGCAGACTCAAGGCGGCCAGGGCACCGGCGACGATGATGATCACCCCGGCGATCCACATGGTGAGACGCACGCCCGGCAGCTCTACCACCGCTCCCAGCACCGTGACCTCCTGATCCCACCAGAGGTCCGACAGGCCGTCGAGCAGGTCGGCCAGCACGCCGCCGACGGCCAGCGCGATCAGCACGCACAGCCGCACCAGCACCAGCAGTGCCGCGAACACCCGGCCCCGGATCTCGTTGGCCACATTCTCGTGCAGCAGCGTGAACCCGAGCACATAGGAGGGACCGGCCAGCATCCCGAGCAGCACCACCAGAGGGATCATCAGCGACAGCCGGTCCACCGACGCGGCCGCCAGCAGCACCACGCCCGCGCCGATGAGCGCGGATGTGAACCCGCGGGTCCGGTTGATGCGGTTCTGCAGCGCCGACGCCGACCCGACCCCGGTCGCCATGCCGACACCGAGCGAGAACAGCACCGCATGGAAGTCCGCCTCACGTCCCACAATCACCTCGTCGACGAAGCGGGCGCCCAGCAGGAACACCATCCCCGCGCCCATCACCGCGGTGGCCAGCCCCACGTTCACCGACCTCACGATGGGGTTCCTCCCCACCAGGCGCCAACCCTCCCGGAGCTCCCGGATGGCCCCGCCGAGATCGAGGCTCCCCCGCTCCGTCGCCCGGCGCTCGTCGCGTGTGCGCACCGGGATGGCGATGCGCCAGATGATCAGGGCGGTCACGAGGAACGTCAGGGCGTCCACGTAGAAGGCCAGCCCCTCCTCGTTGAGTCGCAGGTTCGTCGCCCATCCCTCGTCAGGCACCGCTTCCGCCGCCTTGGCCAGCAGCGCGGCCGCCCCGGCAGCCACCGGGAACATGCCGTAGGCCGCGGTCACGTTGAGCGAATTGGCCGCCGTGAGCTTGTCGCGCGGCACGAGCTCCGGAACGGTCGCCTCCTTGGCGGGCTGCCACATCATCGTCAAAAACTCGAGCAGGAAGCTGGCCACCATCAGGCCGACAATGGTGTCTACGAAGGGCAGCGTCACCAGGACCAGCGCCCGGCCCACGTCGCAGGCCACCATCACCCGCTTGCGGTTGAGCCGGTCGACGATGACGCCCACCGCGGTGGCCAGGAAGAAGCCAGGCGCCACACGGGTGGCCAGGACCAAGGCAATGGCGGTGCTCTTGGACCCCTCGGGGGCGAGTTGGTCGGCCAATGCGATGGTGGCGAACAGACCGAGCCAGTCGCCGGTGGCCGACACGACCTGGGCGATCCAGAGCCTGAAGAAGGCCCGGGTGCCGAAGATCCGGTCCAGGCGCCCCGAAGGTCGGGCTGCCTCGAAGGCCTCATCGAGCCGGATACCGGCCGAAGAGTGGGGCGCAGCGTCGTCCACGACCAACGAGACTAGGCGGGCGGTCTGCTGGCGGCTTGCGGCCAGGCGGCCCCGGGGAGATCAGTTGCGCTTGCCGGTCGGCCTCCGGCGGGCGGGACGCTTCTTGGCCGGACCCTTGGCCCGCCGATCCGCCAGCAACTCGCAGGCCCGCTCCAGGGTGAGACCCTCGACGGTGTCGCCGGACCGCAGTGAGGCGTTGGTCTCGCCGTCGGTGACGTAGTGGCCGTAATGGCCGTCCTTGACCACAACGGCCCGACCGGTGTCGGGGTCGGACCCCAGTTCCCGTAGCGGTGCGGCCGCGGCGGCCCGACCCCTGCTTTTCGGCTGGGCCAGCAGCTCGAGGCACTCCTCGAGGGTCACCGTGAACAGCTTGTCCTCGCTGGGCAGGCTGCGACTGTCGGAGCCCTTGCGCACGAACGGCCCGTAGCGACCGTTCTGAACGGTGATCTCCACCCCGTCGGCGGGGTCGGCGCCGACGGTGCGGGGCAGCGACAGCAGCTGCAGCGCATCCTCCAGCGTGACCGTCTCGGGGGCCATGGTCTTGAACAGCGACGCGAACTTCGGCTTGTCGGGGACCTCCTCGCCCAGCCCGAGCTGCACGTAGGGTCCGTAGCGGCCCACCCGGGCCACCACGGTGAGCCCGGTGGCGGGATCGGTGCCGAGCACTCGCTCGTCGCGCCCGGAGGCCAGCAGCTTCAGCGCCCGCTCGACGGTGAGCTCGTCGGGAGCGGTGCCGTCGGGCACCGCGGCCGAGTCGTCGCCCCTCTGCACGGTCGGGCCGTAGCGCCCCACCCGAACCTCCAGATCGACGCCGTCGGCATCGGTGCCCAGCGGGATCGAGTTCACCAACCGGGCGTCGATGTCGCTGAGGCGGCTGGACACCTTCTCCTTGAGGCCGGGATCGTCGTCTCCGCCGAAGTAGAACCGGCGCAGCCACGGAACCTGCTCCTCCACTCCGGTTGCGATCCGGTCGAGATCGTCCTCCATCTCGGCCGTGAAGGCGTAGTCGACCAGCTTCGGGAAATGGCGCTCCAGCAGATTGACCACCGAGAAAGCGGTGAACGACGGCACCAGCGCCGAGCCCTTCTTCCACACGTACCCCCGGTCGATGATGGTGCCCATGATCGACGAATAGGTCGAGGGCCGACCCACGCCCAGCTGCTCCAGGCGCCGCACCAGCGAAGCCTCGGTGTAGCGAGCCGGAGGCTGGGTGTCGTGCCCGGACGCCTCCAGCGCGCGGCAGTCCACGCCGTCCCCCTCGTTCAACGGTGGCAGGCGAAGCTCGGCGTCGGTGTCGCTCGCTTCTCCGGCGTCGGTCCCCTCGGTGTACACCTCCCGGAACCCCGGATGGGTTATCACCGTGCCGCTGGCCGCGAACTCGGCGTCACGGCCCGAGGCGCTGCGGGCGCCGACACGCAGCTGCACCGTCTCACCGGTGCAGTCGGTCATCTGGCTGGCCAGCGTCCGCTTCCACACCAACTCGTAGAGCCGGGCCTCGGGCCGGGGCAGCTGACCGGCCACCGTGGCTGGGTCGGCGAAGGTGTCGCCGGCGGGCCGGATGGCCTCGTGGGCCTCCTGGGCGTTCTTCACCTTGCTGGCGTACGCCCGCGGCTTCGGCGGCAGCACACCCGAGCCGTAGCGCCTCTGCACCTCGGAGCGGGCCGCGGCCACCGCGTTCGCGGACAGCGACGTGCTGTCGGTGCGCATGTAGGTGATGTAGCCCTTCTCGTACAGCGACTGAGCCGTGCGCATGGCTGCCGCCGAGGTCATGTGAAGCTTCCGGGCCGCCTCCTGCTGCAAGGTCGACGTGATGAAGGGCGCGGCCGGGCGCCGCCGGTAGGGCTTGGAGGTGCGGGCCCGGACCGCGAAGGCCGCGTCCTGAAGATCCGAGGCCAGCGACATGGCCGCCGCCTCATCGAGCACAGTGACATCGCCCCGGGTCGGTTGGCCGTCGGGGCCGAAGTCGCGGGCCGCGGCGATACGGGAGCCGTCGAGTTGGACGAGACCGGCCGTGAACTCGGGTCCGTTGCCGTTGCCGCCGGCAGAATCCGCCGGGGCGAACGTGCCGGTGAGGCCCCAGAAGCCGGCGCTGACGAAGTCCATCCGCTCCCGCTCGCGCTCCACCACGATGCGGACAGCGACGCTCTGCACCCGCCCGGCCGAGAGTCGCGGCATGACTTTCTTCCACAGCACCGGCGACACTTCGTAGCCGTAGAGACGGTCGAGCATCCGGCGGGCCTCCTGGGCGTCCACCAGGCGGCGGTCCAGCTCCCGGGGCGCGGCGACCGCGGCGACGATCGCGGCCGGGGTGATCTCGTGGAAGACCATGCGCTTCACCGGCACCCGCGGATTCAGGACCTCCATCAGGTGCCAGGCGATGGCCTCGCCCTCGCGGTCCTCGTCGGTGGCCAGATAGAGCTCGTCCGCGCCGGCCAGGAGGTCCTTGAGCTTGCGGACCTGCGGGCGCTTGTCGCTGTTGACGACGTACAGCGGCTTGAACTCGTTGTCGACGTCGATGCCGAGGCGGGCCCACGGCTCCGACTTGTAGGCCTTGGGAACCTCGGCCGCCCGGCTGGGCAGATCGCGGATGTGGCCGATGGACGACTCCACGACGTAGCCGCGGCCCAGATAGCCGGAGATCGTCTTGGCCTTGGCGGGCGACTCAACGATGACTAGCGCATTGGCCATGGAGATCGAACCGATCCGACGGGCGGGCGCCCGTCAACTGTTGGGGACTCGGACAGGATAAGCAAGGTCTTGCCGGGATTGCGGAAGCTGTCGAGCGCTGTGGGGCACCATCGACGGGGGATGCGGGAATCACGGCGCGAGGTGCGCAGTGAGGCCAGGGAGTTCGGGGCACCGAATCAAGTGCCTGTACTGTGTCGAGCATCCGACACCCGCCAGGCTCCGAACATTTGGAAGATGCGCCAACCTTGCGGCTGATCTGCAGACTGGCGCTACTGAGCACCGACGACGGCTCGGAGCGGTTGGTTAGCCCGCGCAGCGCCTGCGCGCGGAGATGCGTGACGTGACCGCCATCGAATCTCAGCGGGCGGTCGCTGTTCCTGAGCAGGGGAACCTTGTGCGGGTGCGGGACCGGTACTGGGTTGTGGAGTCGGTGCGGCAGTCGTCGCGTCCGGTGGACCCGATGAGCTCCAACGGCTGGACGCGCCATCATCTCGTGACTCTGGTCCCGATCGATGACAAGGGCAGCCCGGCGCCGTTGAGCGTGTTCTGGGAGACCGAGCCGGGCACCGAGATCCGGCCTCAGTCCGAGCTGCCGGACCCGGGTGGGGGCCTCGATGCCCCGGAGGTGTTCGCGGGGTTCTTGGATGCGGTGCGGTGGGGTGCGATCGCGTCGGCCGATCCGCAGGCGTTCCAGTCGCCGTTCCGGGCCGGGATCGACATCGAGGACTACCAGCTGCTGCCGTTGGTCAAGGCGCTGCGCATGCCCCGGGTCACGTTGTTGGTCGCGGACGACGTTGGGTTGGGCAAGACCGTGGAGGCGGGCCTGATCGCGCAGGAGCTGGTGCTGCGAAACCAGGCCAACAAGATCTTGGTGGTGTGCCCGCCGAGTCTGTGCGGCAAGTGGCAGCGCGAGATGAGAGAGCAGTTCGGTCTCAGCTTCGAGGTCGTCGACACCGACCATGTGCGACAGCTACGCCGCGAACGCGGGGTCGCGGTGAACCCGTTCCGGTCCCATCCCCGGCTGATCGTCTCGATGGAGTGGGTCAAGTTCGAGTCTCAGATGCGCTGGTTCGACGAGTTCTTGCCCCCTGACCCCAACGTGTTCCCCAGGGCGTTCGACCTGTTGATCGTGGACGAGGCCCACCGCATTGCGCCGTCAGCGGTGGGGCGCTACGCCCGGGACTCGTTGCGGACCATGGCGATGAAGCGCCTGGCACCGCATTTCGAGCATCGGCTGTTCTTGACGGCGACGCCGCACAACGGCTATCCCGAGTCTTTCCAGGCGCTGTTGGAGATGCTGGACCCCAACCGGTTCACCAAAGGCGTGGAACCCAGACAGCGCGACCGCGAAGCGGTGATCGTGCGCCGCCTGAAGTCGCATCTCCGAACGATGCTGCCCGACGGCGACAAGCGCTTTCCGAAACGCAGGATCGCAGCCATCGAAGTGGAGTTCCCGCCCGAGGAGCAGGAGCTGTTCACCCTCGCCTGCTCCGCTGGGCATCTCGACGACTTCCCCTGGGAGCAGTACGCGCACCGCGGCGCCCCCTGCGCGGAGGGGCCGGTGCTGGAACTCAAAGAGGTGGGAAGAGCCAGCCGAGCCACCGACGTGCGCGTCGTGTGCAAGGCCTGCGGCGCCAACCGTGTGGTGCACGACGCGTTCGGTCCCGAAGCCGACGCCCATCTGCCGCGCTGCCGCGGTCGGCACCCACACCTGCAGCGCTTCGACCCGGCCTGCGATCAGCCCACGCGTGCGCTGCTGCTGGGAGCGTCCAACGCCTGGTTCGCGGTCTACCGGTCCGCCTTGACGATCCCCACCGTGAGCGGTGCCATCGCGCAGAAAGTTGCCGAGCACTGGGACCTCCTCGAAGACATCGAAGACCGCACAGAGTTCGACTTCATCATCAAGCGCCCCACCAAAGGCGCAGGCGAGAAGCCTCTGCGGTGGCTGCTGCGCTATGACCCCCACGACGTGTGGACAGCCATCAGCGACCGCCGCGACGGCGACGACACCGACACACGTACAGGTACCGGCGATCTGCACGGACCCGAATGGGAGGCGTTCACCGCGGCCGTGCCCCCGCAATCCGACGACTTCAAAGTCACAGCACTGCCCGTCCCCAGCGGGTTCAACATGACCCTCGGGCATCCCGTCGCGGTCGATCGGCTGCGCGAAGTGCAAGCCCTGTGCGGGTTCACCCGCATCGACGGCCCCGACGAAGCCGACCCGGCCCGGATCGCGCCCATCTGGAAAGGCCCTCAGACGTGGCTTCCCGCCGCTGAGGTCCGCGGCGAGGGGATCCTCATCACACTTCCCGAGACCCGGGTCGAGCAATGGGAACGCGACTACCGAGACAGCATCCGCTACCAGCACCTGCAACAAGCCACTCGCAACTGGCGCACCCGACGCGGACTCTCACCCGACGACGCAGCGGCACCCCCGCCGCGGTTCGTGCTGCTGCACACGCTGTCGCATCTGCTCATCAACCAGGTAGCGCTCGACTGCGGCTACTCCACGGCGTCGATCCGCGAGCGCCTCTACTGCCGCGAGGCAGGCGACCCCGAAGGCGCGCCGATGGCAGGAGTGCTGCTGTACACCGCGGCCCCCGACTCCGAAGGCACCCTCGGCGGCCTGGTCGCCCTCGCTGAACCGGTGCGACTAGCCGCGGTGTTGAGGGACGCGCTCGACCGGGCCGAGCTGTGCTCCACCGACCCGATGTGTTCCGATCACCACGCCGGCGATCTTGGAGACACGCTCCACAACGCTGCCTGCCATGCATGCCTGTTCGCCCCGGAGACATCCTGCGAAGCCGGCAACCGGCACCTCGACCGGGCCGCCGCAGTACCGATCCTCGGTCACCCACAAGACGCCTACTTCACATGAACGACCCCTTAACTGACGCGTTCGCCGACGCCGCGTTCCATGTCCCCGGGCAACATCTCATCGCTGCCGCCGTAGCGATCCAAGACTTTCCCCGGTGCTTACCGGAGTCTCAGGCAGCGCTGATCAACGCTATCCCCGCCGCCAACTACCTCAGCCACGCGACAACCATCGCCCAAGCATGGAAAGACCAACCCGAACTGGCCGGAAAGTCAGTGGCGGCGGCCCTACGCTCAGCAGCCGCCACCGCTGCGGCGATTCGGGCCGAACACGCCGTCGACCTCGTGTGGACGGGACCCACAACAGAGGTCACCGGGCTGCGCGCCACCCGCTCAGTGCTCGACGAACTCATCGCCAACGCCACCCGCAGCCTGATGCTGGTGTCGTTCGTCAGCTACGACGTCGCAGAACTCACCGAGAGCCTCGCCAACGCCATCGAACGCGGAATCGAAGTGACGCTCATCCTCGAAACCCCAGACGACCCCGGCGGCCAGCTCACCGTCGACGCCGACCACCCCTTCGAACCGATCAAGGCAACCGCAAGCTTCTACCGATGGCCCTCAGAAGCCCGTAAGGCGTTTCTTGCAACGACCGCACGACTTCACGCAAAGTGCGTGATCGCTGACCGATCAGCTGCGTTGATCACAAGCGCGAACCTCACCAGCGCCGGCATCAACGACAACCTCGAACTCGGCGTCCTCATCAAAGCAGGCCCCCTACCGGAACGGCTTGCCCGGCACATGGAGTTACTCATTGAGGAAGGCACCCTCAAGCAGGTCAGCGTGCAGGAGCCTCAGCCGTGAGACGGAGACCGCGTTGTCGTACCCGCGATTTACACTTTTCTGCTATGACGATGGTTGCCATTGAGGTTCGCATATGAGCGCATTCGCGGAGACTGCAGCAACCCCTCAGGGGTTCACCCGCCGAAAGGACCTGGCGAGGGCCGCAACATCGCGTGACCTAGCGACCGCTCCCAGACATCGGTGGTTCTATTTTCCGCACAGCTACTCGTACCGCTTGGTCGACGCGATCCTGGATCATTGGGGCTTGCCGCCCGACGCTGCCGTGGCTGACAACTTTTCGGGATCGGGAACGACCCTGCTGGCCGCGCGCGAGCGCGGCCTGACCGCCTTGGGCTTCGATCTCTCCCCGCTGGCGGTCACAGCGAGCGCCGCGAAGGTCGCATCCTACGACGAATCGTCGCTCCGGCGGGCCTTCCAGAGGATTCTCGCCGCCGCATCAGCGGAAGCGCCCCGGGTTCCCCACCGGCTCTCGCGAGCGTTCACGGAAGCAGAGCTGAGCGAGATGTTTACCCTTCTCCTGCCGATCCGCTCGCTGCGGGCGGCGCGGCCTTTCTTCATGGTGGCGTTCCTGTCTGCCATCGGAGAGTTCAGCCGGGCCGTACCCGACGGCGGCTGGTTCCGTTGGCGGGAGTGGCCCGACCGCAGCACCGAGATCCGGGACGCATTCACGGCCACCGCATCTCGCATGATGGCCGATGTCCAGGCTCTCAACTGGCCAAGGAGCGAGCGCGAGGCGATGGTGAGACGCGCCGACGCCCGGCGCCTGCCGATCGGCTCCGCGTGCATCGACGGCCTCATCACGTCCCCTCCGTATGCGAACCGCCACGACTACTCGCGCGTGTTCCATATCGAGTTGCTGCTGCTGGGCGAGGCCGAGCCGGCCGTCACGCGGCTGCGGCACCGATCCATCCGATCGCATGTGGAAGCCAAGCCGCCACGGGGGCTGGCGCGCCGCCTTGAGGCATACAAGCCGCCCGCGCCGCTCTCCGAAGCTCTCCGGGCGCTGCCCAGCACCACCGAGAACCGCGTGATGCGGTTCCTGCAAGGCTATTTTGAGGATCTCTACCTGTCGCTCGTCGAGGCGGCGCGCATACTGCGGTCGGGCGGTCGCGCCGCGTATGTCGTTGGTAACGTCAGGCATGGGGGCGTCATGGTCCCAGTCGATGAGATAACCGTCGAATTGGCCAGCGCCGCGGGCTTGGACTTCGAGACTGCCTGGGTGATGCGAGAGCGAGGGAACGCCGCTCAGCAGATGGGGCGCTACGGCCGTCAGGCCTCTCGGGAGTCCGTGGTCCTGTTGTCGAAGGCGGCGAGCCCGTGAGCCTGTGGATGCGCTGGCTCGACTTCCGGGCGCTGAGAGATCTCCTGATCCTGATCGGCGAGCACCCACAGGGTCTCGGCGCAAGTGAGCTCGAGAAGCTGGCCACGGAGGCGGGCGTCCTGCTGCGGCGCGACGGCCGACCGTACGCGCGGAGCATTCACTACCACCACCGCCGAACCCTCGAGCGGCTGGGCCTCATCGAGAAGCAGGGAACTCGATTCGCGCTGAGCCGCCGGAACCCCGAGATCAGAGCGCTCAACGCGCCGACGAGGATCGGGGAGCCCTTGCGGCCCGCAGAGAAGGAGGCCTTCGCAAACTCGGCGCTTCGCAACCAGGACTGTCACCAAGTGTTCTTCTCGCACTTCCTGCCAGCGCGTGAGCCCGTCGCCGACGTTGCGACGTTCGTCGAACTAGGACACGCCGTCGAGGTCGCCGTGCAGTCGCACATCGCGCTGGAGGCCGGTGCGAGAGGCGGTGCGGGCCAGCACCGCGGCCGCAACCGCTCCAAACGCGTGGCGATCCGTGCTGTCGAGGCTAGCGACTGGACCGTGTTCGACGGTGCAGAAGCAGTGCAGGCCATCCACTTCGGACTCAGGTCGTGGTGCGCGAATCAGCTGGGATTCTTGGACGTCGCATACAAGCCGGACGGAACCTATGCCACCTACCCCAAGCACATTGCCGCGCTGCTCACCGACCAGGACTTGGCTGTCAGAATGTTCGCGGACCTCCGTTTTTCTGACGACTGGGCGACGGTGCGGATCCCTGACTTCGCTCTGACGGCCGGCATCGAACACCGTGTCTCGATCGAGCAGGCCAAGGGCGTGCTCAAGGGATGGCTCACGGCCCACCCCGACCTCGTCGCAGGAGTGCCCACACGCGCGGGCTTCATTACTGCGGGTCTGCCCGAGAGTCAGCACGATCTGACTCTCAAGAGGTATCTGAAGTCAAGCAGTGGCGCCTACTTGTCCCACATCCGCATACATCGGGATCTTCGTCAACACGTACAGAACAGGGTGATGCAGCCATGACCGACACCGACGACCACCTTCAACGTCTCGGCCTTGTCCGCAATCCATTCCCACCGGCCACGACCGGCACCGGCTTCCTGACCGATCTCTCGCTGCCAGATCGGTGGGAGGCCGAGTTGAGCGGGCACATTCGCGAGCTTGCCGATTCCGAGGGCGACAGAGCACTCGTCATCGAAGGCGGGTACGGCACCGGCAAGACATTCATTCTCAATTGGATTCAGGCCAAGGTTCTTCCCGAGTACCGGGTCAAGCCGTATTTCTTCGAGAATCCCGGTGTCGCGTTCTACGACCTCGCCAACCGTCTGATGCGCCAAGTTGGACGCTATGAGGTGGCGAAGGCCCTCTGGGAGTTGCTCTATCCGAGCAGCGCGGAGGCCCAGCAGCGCCTCATCTCGCTCGAGTTCCGGCAGTGGCTCGCCACTCTCGGCAACCGGAAGAGCCGAGACAACGCCGTCCGGACGCTGAGGGAATCCCTGAAGGAGCAGGACCTCGCGACGGACGAGGAGATACTGCACAAGCTAGCGCGGCTCATCGTCGAGACCGGCGAGCGCCCCTACTTCGAATACCGAGACTTCGTTCCTCGCAGCAGTCAGTCTCTCGTCGCTGAACAGGAGGAACCGTCGTACTTCCAGGCATTGGTGAAGATTCTCGTACGAATCGCCAATGCCGACGGCATCGCGTTCCTGCTCGACGAGTTCGAGGACATCACGCTTCCCCGGCGGTTAAGCAAGAGCCAGGCATCGTCCTACACAGGGACCCTGCGCCGCCTCTTGAACATGGCTCAGCGCGAGGATCTCTGGATCATCCTGTCCACAACTCCCGAGGGCCTCGCTCGGACGAAAGAACTGGACCCGTCCCTTGTCGATCGCTTCGGCCACACATACAGCATTCCCGCGCTCGCCCGGGAAGAAGCGTACGGCATCGTCGCTCAGCGGCTCGAGTCTGCACGGATTGGCGAGGAGGAGGGCATCCACCCGTTCGCTGACGATGCCTTGGACCGGCTCCAGGAGACGAGCTTCTCGAGCCCAAGACACCTGATCAAGATCATGTGGCACTCGGTCGGCCTAGCCCTCGAGCGCCAAGAGAGCACTCCACTCACTGCCAGGTTGGTCAAGGAGGCCGAAGAGCAACTCTACGCCGAAACCCCCGAACCATGACCAACGACGCACCGCCCCAGACGCTCGTCCAGCCCGGCGTGTTCCTAGACGGCGGCGTCTTGATCAGTCTGTTCCAATTCTGGGACGCGTGCAGAGCCGCAGATGCAGCTGATCGGCTTGACGAAATCTCGGGGTGGATGGACCTGAAAGCAGAGCTAGACGCGGCTGGCGTCTTCACAGAAGGGATCAAGAATACCGACGCGATCAATCGCGGCATCAATTCCTTCACGCGGCTCACTGCTGCCTCAAGCTGGTGCCTGTACTATTCATCGCACATCTGCTGGTCGGACGTGCATCACACGCTCCTAGAGGCTCGCGGCCTCGAGGGCTTGGTGCGTAATCGTGTTCCTCAGAGCCTCCGTGTGAAGCGTCCACAGATGCTGTATCGAGTTGCCCTGCAGGAGTCAGACTATGACGATTTGAGATACCAGATGAAGCAGTTCCGAGACTCGATGGAGTTGGATTACGGAATCGATGTGGTTGATGTGGAGGATCCGTCGAGACGCCTAGACATCACGCCGAGTGAGATTTGGGACGGAGCGCGAAAGGTCTGGTCCCGCGTGCTCATGGATGTGCTCGACGCATACCTGTGCGCCGCGGCAACCCTCATCGGTGCCGACATCTTCATCTCAGGGGACGAGGATCTCAGAGCCGCGCTTGAGATGCTCAGCGACGAGAGCAGGGACTGGACTGCCCTGCGAGAGGCACTAGGCATGGCATCGGACGCCGCGTTTCCCAAACCGCAAACTCCAAGACATGCACTGCCGTCGGGTCCATGACGAGATGATCGGCCCGGAGCGGGACCGCCAGCAGACGGTCCAGCGACCTGCCCGGAGTTCATGCGTCCGCTCCGGCGGACGATCCGACCGTGGGGAAACACGCCCACCCAGGCGCAGGCCACCCCGGGCTCGGCGGCCCGGGCCAGCGAAGGGATCGCCGCCGCGGCTCGCCTGGACTCCTCGTCGGTGGGGCTGCCGGATTGACCTTGGCGTGTGGATTTCGTGCATCGCCCATCGGACTGGCCGCTCCGCCACGCGGGCGGGAGATCAGGGCGTCTGTGAGGTCGGGGCGGCTGATCGAGAGAAGCGGAGGATAGTGGCACCGACCAGCGCCGCAACGGTCGACGCCACCAGGATGCCGATCTTCGCCTGGTCGGTCACCAGTTGCTGTTCGAAGGCCAGGTTGGTGATGAACAGCGACACGGTGAAGCCGATGCCGGCCACCCCTCCGATGCCGAGCATCTGAGTCCACGTGGCGCCCCGCGGCAGTTCGCACAAGCCCGTGCGCACAGCCAGCCACGAGAACGCGGTGACGCCCACCAGCTTGCCGACCACCAGGCCCAGCACGATGCCGATGGTGACCGGTGACCGCACCGCGTCGCCCAGCGACCCCCCGGACAGATCGACGCCCGCGTTGGTCAGCGCGAAGACGGGGACGATGAAGAAACTCGTCCAGGGGTGGAGGAAGTCGGCCAGCCGGTCGGCCACCGAGACTCGCTCGCGGACCTCGAAGACGACCTGCCGGGCCAGCCTCACGCTGACAGAGCCGTCCGAGAACGATCGCTCCAGCAGCAGGCTGGACCTCGCCTCGCTCACCAGAGGGCGGGCCGGCGCGAACATGCCCATGACAACCCCGGCGATGGTGGCGTGGACCCCCGACTCGAAGAGCGTCAGCCAGAACGCCACCCCGACCACGAGATACACCGGGGTGTACCAGACCCGTATCGAGCGCATCACAAACAGCAGGAGAACGATGCCGCCCGACACCGCCAGCCAGCCGAGCGAGATGTCACTCGTGTAGAAGACGGCTATGACGAGGATCGCTCCGATGTCGTCGACGATTGCCAGGGTGAGCAGGAAGATCTTCAGCGAGCTGGGCACATGGCGTCCCAGCAGCGCAACCACGCCCAGCGCGAAGGCGATGTCGGTCGCCATCGGGATTCCCCAGCCGGCTGAGCCCTCCCCGCCGGTGTTGAACGCGGCGTAGAGCACGGCGGGCACCGCCATGCCGCCCACCGCCGCGATCAGCGGCAGCGCCACGGCACCCGGACGCCGCAACTCGCCCACGACGAGCTCGCGCTTGATCTCGAGCCCGACGACGAAGAAGAACACCACCATCAGCGCGTCGTTGACCCACTCCTCCAGCGGCTCGTCGAGCACCAGCAGATCGCCGAACTCCACCCGGGTGTGGCTGTCCAGCAACGTGTGGTAGGAGTCCTGCCAGGGCGAGTTGGCCCAGACCAGCGCCACGGCGGTGGCCACGAGCATGACGATGCCGCCCCCCGCCTGGAAGTGGAGGAAGCGAAGCATCGGCACGGCGAGCCGGTGGGCCAGCCGGTGGTCATCGTCGATCTCCGGCGGGGGAGGCGGTTCCCGCGCGGGTGCGTCGTCTCCCGGATCTGACACCATCGGTTCATCATTGCAGCCCCGTCGAACCTGTTTGTGCACAGCCCACCGGTTAGGCTCCGCGTCGCGGGGTAGCCCGTTCATCATTGCAGCCCCGTCGAACCTGTTTGTGCACCCAACCACCCGTCGGCCTCTTGGCCCAGGCTCCATGCCCGACACCTAAGATGTCTCATGCTCACGGCTGAGGCGCGCCCTTGATCTTCGGCCTGCTCGTACTGCATCTTGCCGTGTGTGTGCTCCTGGCCTGCGCCGGTCGCCGGCTGGGCCGTGGCAGCCTGCTGGTGGGGGCCGTGCCCCCGGCGTTCAGTGCCATCTGGGGCGCGGCCCGGCTCGGAGCCGGCCCGCCCGCGACGGCCGATGTGACCTGGGTGAGGGGGCTCGATCTGGCGATGACGTTCCGCGTCGATGCCTTCGCCGGGGTCATGACCCTGATCGTGTCGGGTATCGGCGTTCTCGTCTTCGTCTACGCCTTCGGGTATTTCGGGCCGGGCGCAGCCCGCACCGGCAGATTGGCCACGACCCTGCTGGCCTTCTCTGCGTCGATGCTGGGTCTGGTCTGGGCGGACTCGGTCTGGACGCTGTTCGTGTTCTGGGAGCTGACGTCGGTGACCTCGTTCCTGCTCGTCGGGCACAAGAGCACCGACGCCGAAGTGCTGGCCGCGGCCCGGCGCGCCCTGATGGTGACCGCCGGGGGAGGTCTCGTCCTGCTGGCCGGACTGCTGCTCGTGACCGGCGCCGCCGGCACGACGCTGATCAGCGAGATGGCTCCGGTAGACGGGACCGCGGCCACCGTCGGTGCGGTGCTCGTGATGATCGCCGCGGCCACCAAGTCGGCCCAGGTCCCGTTCCACCCGTGGCTGCCGGGCGCGATGGTCGCCCCCACCCCCGTCAGCGCATACCTCCACGCGGCCACCATGGTGAAGGCGGGGGTGGTGCTGGTCGCGGTGGCGGGACCCGCACTCGGAGGGACCGCCGCGTGGAAGGGATGCGGCCTCGCCTTCGGGGTCGCCTCCATCGTGTGGGGGGCGCTCGGAGCCCTGCGCCATCGCGACGCCAAGCTGATCCTGGCGTGGGGCACCGTCTCGCAGCTGGGCATGCTCATCACGCTCTTCAGCGTCGGCACACCCGCGGCCGTGCTCGCCGCGGTGTCGCTGCTCGTCGCTCACGCCCTGTTCAAGGGTGCGCTGTTCCTGATCGTCGGGGAGATCGATGTGCGGACCGGAACCCGCCACATCGACGAGCTGGGAGGGTTGGCCCGATCCATGCCGGTGGCCTTCGCCGCGGCCCTGCTCGCGGGGTTGTCGATGGCCGGCGCCCCGCCCCTGTTCGGTTTCGTCGCCAAGGAGACGGCCATCGGCGCCGCGCTCGGACTGGACGGCCCGGAGGCGTGGATCGTCGGCTTCGGGGTGATCGGCGGCTCCGTGCTGACCGTGGCCTACACGTCGCGGTTCCTGGTGGCGGTGTTCGGACCGGGCCCGGAGACCCCGCTGTCGGCCCGCCGCCATGCGCTGAGCGTGCCGTCCGCCGTGCTCGCGGTGGGCGGGATCGCGGCCTTCGCCGTCCTCGGCCCCCTCGACGCCGTCCTGGGACCGGCCGCCGTCCGGCTGAGCGGAGGCGCACCGGTCGAGCACCTCCACCGCTGGCCCGGCCTGGAGCCGGCCCTGGGAATCTCCGCGGTCGTCCTGGTGATCGGCGCGATCGTGGGACTGGCCTTGGGCACGAGGCCCGGGCAGGCGCCCGCGGACCACGCCGGCCGCTGGACAGACGCCTCCATCGACGGGATCGTGGCCTTCGGGCGGGCGACAGTCGCCCGGGTCCAGCACGGCTCGCTGCCCGTGTACCTGGTGACCATGGCCGCGGTGGCGACCCTGGCCGCCACCCCGTTCCTGGCCGATGTCAGCCTCGAGCGGTTGGTCGCGTGGCACACACCGCTGCAGGGGGTGCTGGCCGCCACCGTCGTCGGTGCGGCTGCCGCGCTGTGCTGGGTGGGCACCCGCCTCGGAGCAGGACTGGCGCTCGGCGCGGCCGGCATCACGGTCGCCGCGATCTTCGTGATCCACGGCGCTCCCGACCTGGCCCTCACCCAACTGCTGGTCGAGGCGGCCATCGTGGTCGGCTTCGTGCTCGCCTTCGGCCACCTCTCCCGCAGCTTCCCGATGACGGGCCTGCGGTGGCGAGCGGTGCGCATAACGGTCGCCGGACTCGGCGGAGTAGCGGTGGTGATCGGGCTGGGAGCCGCATCCGGCAACCCCGCCGGGGCGCCCCCGCTGGCCGAGCTGGCGGCAGCCTCGGTCGACGAGGGCGGCGGCAGCAACATCGTCAACGTCATCCTCACCGACATTCGGGGCCTCGACACCCTGGGCGAGGTCTTGGTCCTCGCCACCGTGGCCCTTGGTTTGCAGGCCCTCGTCCGGGCCGGCGGCGGCACGGAAGGCTCAGCGTCATGATCGACGGGTCGGCTCCCATGATCCGTCTCGGCATCCGGGCGGCCAGCCCGTTCGCGACCATCGTCGGCTGCTACCTGCTGTTCGCGGGCCACAACAACCCCGGCGGCGGGTTCGCGGCCGGGCTGGTGTTCGGGGCGGTGCTCGCGCTCCGGACCATCGCCGGGTTCCACCGGCCCACCTACGGCATCACCCTGGTGGCGACCGGCGTGTTCGTTGTGGCCGGCGTCGCCCTGATGCCGCTGCTGTGGGGGGATCCGCTGTTCGACCAGCAGGTGTGGTCGGTGGACGCTCCCCTACTCGGCAAGATCAAGACCGGGTCCGCCCTGCCGTTCGACATCGGCGTCGCGGCCATCGTGGTCGGTACCGTCATCGCGGCGCTCGACGGATTGGGCGCGGCCGAATTCGCGGCCGACCCGCCGGCCCGCTCCGACCGCGGGGAACGACAATGAACGCCGCGCTCCTGCTGGCCATCGGCGGCCTGACCGCAGTCGGCCTTTACCTGCTGACCAGTCGATCGCTGAGCCGGATCGTCATCGGCTACTCCCTGCTGGGCCACGCCACGGTGGTCGCGCTGATCACGGCCGGCGGTCCGGCCGGCTGGCCGCCCATCGCCGGCGGTGCGGCGCCGGAGGACATGTCCAACCCGCTGCCGCAGGCCCTGACCCTCACCGCCATCGTGATCTCGTTCGGGCTGACGCTGTTCCTGCTGGCACTGGCCAGGCGCCAGCGCACTCTCTCGGGCGACGATCTGGTCGAGGACGACCTCGAGGACCGCCGCATCGCAGCGGTCGAGAGCGGCCCGGCCGAGCCGGAGGACTCCGTGGCGACATGACCGGGCTGATCTCCCTCGCCATCGTCGCCCCGCTGTTGGCCGCAGCCTGCAGCCTCGCCCTGCGATCCCGCCCCCTCGGGCGTGACATAGCAGTCCTCGCCGGCCCGGGCTCGGCCGCTCTCGCCTCGCACATCATGCTGGTGACGGTGGCCCGTGACGGCACCCACACCGTCGCGGTCGGCGGCTGGGCGCCGGAGCTCGGCATCGTTCTGGTGGCCGACCTATTCGCCGCCCTCATCCTCCCGGTGGCGCTGACGATCATCTTCGTGGTGGAGATCTTCGCCATCGGCCAGCGCCGGACGGTGTGGGCGGCCAATCCGCAGCTGAGCGGGCCGCTGCTGTGCGTGCTCACCTCCGGGGTCTCCCTGGCCTTCCTCACCGGCGACCTGTTCACCCTCTTCGTCGCCTTCGAGCTGATCCTGGTCTCCAGCTACGTGCTGCTTACCCATCAGGGCAACCGGAGCCAGGTAAGGGCGGGCATGACCTACGTGGTGATGAACCTGCTGGCATCGACGCTGTTCCTGTTCGGCGTGGCCTTCGTCTACACGGCCACCGGCACGGTGAACATGGCGCTGCTGGCCGAGCGGATACCGCAACTGGAAACGGGGGTCCGGCTCGGCATCGGCGCGTGGTTCCTGGTGGTCTTCGGGACCAAGGCCGCAGTGTTCCCCCTGTTCAGCTGGCTGCCGGACTCCTATCCCACCGCGCCCACCACCATCACCGCAGTGTTCGCCGGCTTGCTGACCAAGGTCGGGATCTACTCCATGATCCGGTTCCACAACCTGATGGGAATGGAGGACCTGGGGCCGATCATGCTGCTGGTGGCCGCCCTCACCATGGTGGTCGGCGTACTCGGGGCCCTGGCCCAGTCGGACGTCAAGCGCATCCTGTCGTTCCACGTCATCAGCCAGATCGGCTACATGTTCATGGGTCTCAGCCTCTTCACCGTGGCCGGCACGGCCGGAGCCATCCTGTTCCTGATCCACCACATGCCGGTGAAGGCCGTGTTGTTCCTGGTGGGCGGCCTCATAGAGAACCACGAGGGCTCGAGCTCGCTGGACCGGTCCGGCGGACTCGCCGGCCGCGAGCCGCTGGTGGCGGTGATGTTCGCCATCCCAGCCCTGAGCCTGGCCGGGATCCCGCCCTTCTCCGGCTTCGTCGCCAAACTGGCGGTCGTCTCAGCCGCCGTCGATGAGGGAGCCACCGTGGCGGTGGTGGCCGCGCTGGTCGCCGGAGGCTTGACCCTGCTGTCCATGGCCAAGATCTGGACCCAGGTCTTCTGGGGCAGGCGCACCGACGGTCCCCGGCCCAGCCCAGCCCCGCGCCGCGGCCGGCGCACCATGCACGCCGCCACGGCGCTGGCGGTGGCGGGCACGCTGATGGTGGCGCTGTTCGCGGGAACGCTGCTCGATCTCTCGACCGAGGCAGCCGAGGGCCTGCGCAGCCCGGCCAGCTACATCGCGGCGGTCCGGCCATGAGGCGTCGGCGGTATCCGGGAACGCCGCGGCGGGCAGTGACCACCGCCGGCCTCGTCATGGTCTGGTGCGGCCTGTGGGGATCGGTGTCGATCGCCAACCTGGCGTCGGGCCTCGCCCTCTCCTTGGTCGTGCTGACCGCCGACCGGGGACCCACGGCCCGCCATGTGATCCGTTTCCGGCCCCTGCTCAAGTTCGCCTGGCTGGTGTTCGTCGACCTCGCCCGCTCGACGGTCAACGTGGCCATCGAGATCGCCACACCCAACGACGGCACCGAGGAGGTCATCGTCGCCGTCGACCTGCCCGAAACCGGCAGCGAGCACATGCTGCTGCTGTCGGCGTCGATCACCCTGAGTCCCGGCACCGCGGTCGTCGACGTCGACCGCTCCTCGGGCCGCTACTACATCCACCTCCTCCACGGCCGCCTGAGCGACGAGACGGTGGCCCACGCCCACAAGCTGGCCAAGCTGGCCTGCGAAGCCCTGCCGACCTCCAGCCCGATGGGCGCCCGATGATCGCGCTGGCCGCCGCCGGCTTCGCGGCTTCCGGACTCTGCGCGATCTACCGGGTGGTGCGCGGCCCGAGCCTGGCCGATCGAGTGATCGGTGTGGAGGTGGCCCTCGTCTCCCTTGCCGGCGGCATCGTCATCGACGCCATCAACCGCGACAGCCACACCCTCCTCGCCATCATCACCGTGATCGCCCTGGTCGGGCTGGCGGGCACGTTCGCGGCCAGCCGGTTCCTGGAGCGCGATGTGGATGGCGTGAACGACAGGGCCGTGCCATGAGGGTTGCGGCCGAGGTGGTGATGGTCGCCGGTGCGGTCATCGCAGTCCTGGCCGGCATCGGGCTGCTCCGGTTCTCGACGCCGTTCGCGCGGATCCAGGCCGCCGGCAAGGCCAGCCCGGTGGCCCTGCTGCTGATGTCGGTAGGGGCCGCTCCCCTGCTCGGCTGGCGCGGATCCGCCTACCTGGCCATCGCGGCAGGCGCCATGATCGTCACGCTGCCCATCGTCGCCCACCTGCTGCTGAGGGCCGTCCACCGCACCGACCGCATCGACCACCTCGCCATGGACGACCTGGCCGCCGACGAGCGCGGCGCCGGAAGCACCGGCAGTACCGACACGCCGCCGCCGAGTCCGTAGACAGTGTCGTCGCCGACATCGCTGTGGCGTGCGTCGCCGCCGTTGCGGCCCCAGCACACTGCCGCGCCGGCCTCGCTCAAAGCGCAGGCGTGATTCGGCCCGATCGCCAATTCCTGCACCACGAAGCCGACCGGCTCAGACACCACCACGCCCACAGCCCCCTCAGGGGGCGCAGCACGGTCGCCGGCCGCGCCGAGCAGCCCACAACCAGACACCGCCGCCCGCCGCCACCAGCGCCGCCCCGACCCACAACAACGGCACCGCCAGCGAGGACACCGCCGCCGGCCGCCGCGGGGACCGCCCGAGCACTAGCCGGCCCACCTGCCGACACCGACACGCCCGAGGCCTGCTGGTTGGGTCGCTGCCATCGGCAGACAGCCGGGCCAGGGGGCGCTGTGCCGATGTCTGCGCTCAAGCGCGGTCTGGAGCCCCTCGGGGAGAACTGGAGGGTCAGCAGGTCCGGCAGGGCGGGCTTGCGGCGCGCGGGGCGGTGGTGCGCTTGCAGCGCCGGGGCCGACCCGGCCGTTGCTCCGTCGCTGGAGAGGGCGGTCGCGGTCACACCAGATCGACGAAGTGGGGCAGCGGGATGTCGTTCTCCTCCCAGCAGGCCAGCTCTCCGCTGGAGCGCAGGGCGCACAGCCCGGGGAACCCTTGGGCCAGGTCGGTGTAGCCCGTTCCGGGGAAGTCCTGCGACGGGAAGGTTTCGTTCCAGCAGGTGATGGTGCCGCCGTCGCGCAGCCCGCAGGCTCCGTACCGGTCTGATACCGACAGCGCGGTGAATCGTCCGTCGGGCGGCGTGGGCGGCCTGTCGGCGGGCGACCGCAGCAATGGGCTGTTCCACCAGCATTCGGGGCTGCCGCCGATGCTCAACGCGCAGCTGAGGGACCCGCCGACCGAGATGTTGTGGTAGGCCCGCCGCGGCGATGCCGCGTGGTCGTCGAATCCGGTGACATTGTGGTCCCAGCAGGCGACTGAGCCGTCAGCGCGCACTCCGCACCAGGGCCACCCCGACGACAAAGCCTCGAAGGTTCCCTCGGCCGCGTAGGAGAAGCTGGACAGGCCCCATCCCCAGCAGGAGACCTTGCCGTCGGCGCGCAGTCCGCAACCGTAATTGTCGCTGCTGGACACTGCGCGGTATGTCTCGCCCGGCGCGCTTACACGACCGCTGTGTTGGCGGTTCCAGCACACCACCGAGTCGTCGATCTCGAGCGCGCAGGCGTGCGCCTGACCGGTTGACACCGACCGGTAGACGCCCGTGTCGGGCACCCCGTCCGCGCTCCGGCTCCAGCCCCAGCACGCCAGCGCGCCCGATCGGTCTATCGCGCAGCTCTGGGAAACGCTGGTGCTGACGGCGCGGTAGGCTCCTTCGGGCGCATCGGCCGCGCCATGGGAGCTAGTGCCCCAGCACGCCAGCGAACCTTCCTGGTCGACTGCGCATGCCTGGGCGGCCGCCGCGGTGACAGCGCTGTAGGTCCCTGCGGGAACGTCGAGCTGGCCGCGCTCGTTGTTTCCCCAGCACACCACCGCCCCGGCCGCATCCAAGACACAGGTGAAGTCGCCGCCCACGCTCACCGACTGGAAGCTCCCCTCAGGCGGCTCGGATTGGCCGTGCTCGTTGTCTCCCCAGCACACCACCGCCCCGGCCGCATCCAAAGCGCACGAATGACGAAGCCCGACGGCCAGCTCCGCCACGGCGAACTCGACTGGCCGTGACGGCTCGACTCCCAGCTCAGAGGCCATGCCGTCGTCCCTGTGGTCCACCCACCGCACGAAGTGGGGCACGGGCGTGTCGCGGTCGCCCCAGCACACGACGGCGCCGTCGCCGCGCAGTCCGCAGACGTAAATGCTGCCGCCGACGATGCCGGTCAGGGACCCCGCGGCAGCGAAGCTGCGGTGGCCGGCTGGGCCCCAGCACTCGGCCTGGCCGCTGGGCCGCAGTCCGCAGGTCTGGTTCCTGGAGGCCGCGATCGCGCTGAACGCACCGCCGGGCGCCGCGAGCTTTTCGGGGTCGCCGTGGCCCCAGCAGGCGACGGCGCCGTCGGTGCGCAGCCCGCAGCTGCGGTTGCCGCCGGCGGACACCGCGACATAGGCGCCGTCGGGGGCGACCAGATGCTGCGGGGTGTAGAGAACCCGGGAGTCGTAGGACCAGCAGGCGACGCGCTGGTCGGTCCCGACCGCGCACACCTGCTCTGCGCCGGCGTCGAGCGCGCCGAATCGGCCTTCGGGGGCCGGCAGCGGAGCCGCCCTCTCCAACTCCCAACACTGCACCGTCGCGTCGGCGCTGAGCCCGCAGCCGAAGCCGAGGCCGGCCGCGACTGCGCTGTAGCCGTCGCCCGGTACCTCTGTCACTGAGTCTTCGCTCCAGCAGGCCACGGTGGTGTCGCTGCGCAGCCCGCAGACCGGCGAGCCATGACCTGACAGCTCGATGAACGTCCCATGGGGCGCCGTCGGGCGCGCTTCGGGCGCGTCCTCCCACCAGGCCGGGTCCCACCAGCACAGCGGGACGCCGTCTGGGAGCAGCGCGCAATCCGGAGAGTCCAACCCTCCGGCCACATCGGCGAAGTCGCCCCTCGGCGCCCCGCCGCCGCTGTAACCCTCCCGTCCCCAGCACACGACGGAACCGGCGCGTCGGTGGCGCCACGGCTGTCGTCGCCCCAGCAGTCGACATCGCCGGTGGCGCTGAGCGCGCAAGTGTGGCTGTCCGCGGCATGCACCGACACATAGGCGCCCCCCGGCTCGTCAGCCTCTCCCAGGGTGTTGAGACCCCAGCACGCCACCGCGCCGTCCACAGCCACTGCGCAGGAGTGCCGCTGCCCGGCCGACACCGCCACAAAGCTCCCCCCCAGCCGGCTCCCCGACAGCGCCCTCGCCATCGCCCCAGCAAACCACCGCGCCCGCCGCATCCAGCGCGCAGCTGTGTGCTCCACCAGCGCTGACAGCGCTGTACACACCCTCGGGCGCGTCGGCCTGGCCGCTGGTGTTGTCGCCCCAGCACGCCACCGCGCCGTCCACAGCCAGAGCGCAGGCATGGTCGCCGCCTGCACTGACTGCGGCGAACGCCCCCGACGGAGATTCGATGCGCCCGGAGCCGTAGTCGCTCCAGCACACCACACCCCCGGCAGTCTCCAGAGCACACGTCAGTGTCCCGCCCGCGCTCACATCGATATAGGACCCCTCGAGCACAGCCGGCTGGCCGGAACGAAGCACGCCCCAGCACACCACCAGCCCCTCAGCCCCCCCACCGCTGCCCAACGCGCACGATTGCCCGACGCCAACAGTCAACACCTCAGCCTCGAACCCTCCAACACTGCTCCCCTGCGCCCCCGACCCTCCGCTCACCCCAGAATCAGCGCCCACGCCGTCGCCGGGAGAGAGAAGCTCCGCGCCGACTACCTCCTTCCCGCCCCTTGCCCCAGAATCCCGATGACCATACGGGCCTCATCACCAGCGCAAGAAGCCGCGGCCACCACCACCGCGAGAAACCACAGGGGAGGCGTCCGTCGCCCACTCACCCGGAGCCTCTGTCGGTCGCGTGGGTCTCGCAGCTCGCGGTGGTGTGGCCGCGGGTGCATGTGTCGACGCCGGCTCCGCCGTTCAGATAGTCGGTTCCGTTGCCGCCGTCGAGGGTGTCGTCGCCGCCGTTGCCGTGGGCGATGTCGTCGCCTGCACCGCTGTGGAGGGTGTCGTCGCCGGGGCCGCCGTGCAGTCGGTCGTTGTGGCCTTGGCCGTTGAGGGTGTCGTCGCCGGGGCCGCCCCACAGGGTGTCACCAGCCCTCTTCGGCCGTGTCGGCCGCGGCAGCCGGCACCGGTCCGCCCGAACGCTGCAGGGCGGCCGGGCCGGCGCCGGCTGCGGCAGCCGGCACCGGTCCGCCCGAACGCTGCAGGGCGGCCGGGCCGGCGCCGGCCGTGGCTGTGGTGTCGATGGCCGGGACCAGTTCTGGGGAATGTCCCCCGGGCGGCCGGGTCGGCGCCGGCGACAGCGTCAACTGCGGCCGCCGGCGCTACCGACGCAGCCGCCATCGCCGCTGCCGCTGCCGACTCGATCAGGCCACGCCAACGGCGCCGACGGCTCGCGCGGCCATAGCGACAAACGCTCGCGGTCCGCCGCAGCCCGTCCGGCTGGGGCTGGGGCGCAGCTGTCGTGAGTCTCGACACAATAAGTCATAGTATGCACATAATGTCATGCACAGCCAGGGCGGCGGCTTCGGCGTCCGCTCGTCCCTAGTGCAGGAAGGCGAGACGCACCTCGGTGCCTGCCGGACCGGAGTCGATGCTCGAGGTGTTGGCCAGGGCCCGCATGATGGAAATGCCCATGCCGGACTCCCGGCCGAGCCGGGCTTCTGACTCAGGGGGCGGCATCTCCGGCAGCGCGTCAACGTCGAAGCCGGGACCCTCGTCGCGGACCGTCACCATCACGCTCCCATTGGAGCAGCGGCAATAGACCCTTACCGGACGGTTACTGCCGGCGCGGATGTGGGCCTGTATGGCGTTGGTGGTCGCCTCCGACACCGCTACCCGGAGGTCGTCGATGCGCGACGGCTCGAGGCTCGGCGCCAACTCGGCTGCCGCGGCCACCACGAGCCGCACCAGCGACACGTAGTCGGGCCGGGGCGGGATCTCGATCTCGATGCTGTCGCTCATGGCCGCGTCCGGGCGGAGGCTGCGCCGGCGGAGCCCGCGGCGGACGGCTCCAGGAGGCTGTCCATCGAGTCGTGCATCGCCAGGATCCTGTCCAGGTCGCAGATCTCGAACACCCTGCGGATGCGGGGCGACGGGCACACCAGGGCGAGGTCGCCGCCTCGCTGGCGCAGTCGCTTGAGCGCGCCGACCACCGCTCCGATGCCGAACGAGTCGACGAAGTCCAGCTCCGACAGGTCGAGCACCAGCAGGCGCGAACCTCCAGCCACTGCGGCGACGACGGCTTGGCGCAGGTCGGGAGCCCCTAGGACATCGAGGTCGCCGCCGATGCTGAGGACGGTCCACGGCGGCTTCTCGCGGCGCCGGATCGTGACGGACACGAACTAAGACGGTACCGCCTGACCGATTCGACCCGGCATTGCTCCCGCTCCTGTTCGCTTCGCTCACGGGCCGCTCGGGCCCGGGGCCGAGTTGCGTGCCTCGCTGAGATGCTGCCGAGTCTCTGCCTACCCGCTCGGCCTCTGCTACTCCAGGCGCATGGTGGCGCTGGCCTCGAAGACCGCGTCGCCGACCAGCGGTCCCACCAGCGGAACGTCGGTCGGCTCGGTGTAGATCAGCTGCACCGTCGCTCGGCCTCCGGCTCGTCGCACCGACACGACCAGGCGCCGGGGATCCAGGTCGGCCGCGGCGACCGCGGCGGAGTGCACCTGGCCGTCACTGACGCCGACCGCGGCCGAGCGCACCGCCTCGCGGGCCGCGTGCGTGACCAGCACCCGCGCCCGCACAAGCAGGCCCACCTGCACGACGGCCAGCAGCATCAGCGCGAAGAACGGCATCACCAGCGCGAACTCCACCGTCGCCTGCCCGGACTGGGTCGACCGCCGAGGCCGGAGGTCGGCGCGCACCGGTCAGTTCACCATGTTGGCGATCGTGTCGACCATCTTGTCGAGCAGCCAACCGATCTTGCCCGAGCCGGTCGCCCAGGTCAGCAACAGCACCGCCACTGCGGCCGCACCGACGAGGACCAGGGCGTACTCGGCGGTGGTCTGGCCGCGCTCATCGAGACGGCGACGCACCGAACCGCAGCCCATCACCAGCGCCGCGAGGATGCGCAGGAACATGTTCACTCCTTTCAGGACGGGAAACTCAAGTCGGAGATGGTCCCCACCAGCAGCGGGACCACGGTCAGCAGGCAGAAGGCGGGCAGCACGCAGAACACGAGCGGGAACAGCATCAGGACGGGAACGCGCCGGGCAGCCTCCTGCGCCCGCACCCGGCGCCGGCGGTGAGCCTCGTCGGCAGCCCGCTGCAGCGCGGGTCGCAGCGGTGTCCCGTCGGTCTCGGCCGACGTGACCGCGTGCACGACCGGCGAGAGGCTGGGACCGAGGTTGTCTCGCAGCCTTCGCACCGAGTCGACGAACGACTCTCCGGCGGCGGTGCGTCTCACCACCGCAGACAGCTCGGACCGGAACGGCTCGGCGACTCGGGGACTGATGTCCGACAGAGCCGACACCGTGGGCCTGCCCGCGCCGACCACCAGCCCGAGCAGATCGATCACGTCGGGCAGATGACGATCGACCTCAAGGGCGTGCCGGCGCCGGCGGGACCGGCCGCGGGCGGCGACCGCGCCCGTGGCCGCCAACAACGCCACCACGCCGCCCGCCGGGCCGAACGCCACCGCCGCGACCGCGGTGGCGAGGGCCGCGAATCCGGCCAGGGCCTCGTCCTCGGGCTCGACTGCGCCCCTCGACAGTCGCCGACCCAACATCGACACCGCTCCGTTCAGATCGCGGCGAGAGGACCGGTCGGCATCGCGAACTCTGCGGCGGACGACTCGACTCGATGCGACCGTCACGTCGAAGACCGCCAGCACCAGCACGGCCGCGGCAGCTGCGGAGAGGCTCACGCCCATCGAGCCACACTCCGGCACAGGCGAGCCATCCACCAGAGGCCCAGACCTTCCAGCACCAGTCCCAAGGCCAGCGACGCCAGCCCTACAGGAGTGGATACAAGCCCGCTCAAGGCTCCACGGTCGACGAGCGCGACGATCACCGCGAAACCGGCCGGGGCAGCCGCCACCACCACTCCGGAGGTGCGCGTCTGGGCAGTCAGGGCTCGAATCTCGTCATCCAGAGCCTGGCGCTGGCGCAGCGACGCGGCGGCACGGTCGAGGCTGGCAGCCATGGCCGCGCCGGACGTGTGACCCAACACCAGCAATGCCGCCGCCGTCTGGCGCTCGGACGCCCCGGCGACCCAGTCGTCGAGGGCCTCTGAGAGGCTCAGACCTCCCCGCACCCGCCGCACCACATGTCGCAGGCCGGTCTCGGGGAGCTCCGCAGCCGCACTCTCGAGGGCGGTCAGCACAGAGGCCCCCGACCGCAGCGCCCGGGCCGTCAGCTCAAGGGCCTGCGGTACCGCGTCCGCCTGCCGGGACCGCTGGGCCCATCGCCGCAATGCGGCCCCCAGACCGGGCAGGACGGCCCGCCGTGACCGCGTCCGGCGCGACATGCGGCCCCGGGGACGCGCCAGGTTCGGGTCAGGAATCAGCGCCACGAACACGAGGACGGCCGTCAGCACCGCGGTCACGGCCCTACCGCCGGGCGAGCGGCCCGACTCTCCGGCTCGTCAACCGCAAGGCGAGCGGCCCGGGCGACGGGCGAGCAGACCTCGGTGTCGTCGGCCAGTAGGCGCACCCGGTCGTGCCCCGTCACTTCAGCGACCGCGGCGAGCCGCCGCGTGCCGTCGCGGGATCGTCCCAGATGCACCACGGCATCGATGGCAGCCGTCACGTGATCCCGCACCGCCTCTACTCCCAGACGCTCATCAGCGGCGGTGGCCAGCGCGGCCAGGCGACGCAGCGCGTCGACCGGCCCGTTCGCGTGCACCGTGGAGAGGCACCCGGCGTGACCGGTATTGAGGGCGTGCAGCAGGTCGAGAGCCTCCGGGCCGCGCACCTCACCCACCACCATCCGGTCGGGGCGCATCCGCAGCGCGTTGCGCACCAGGTCGCGGATCGTCACCGCCCCTCCGCCCTCGCGCGACTCGGGCCGGGCCTCCAGCCTCACCACATGGGGATGCTCCAGTTGCAACTCGGCGGCGTCCTCGATGGTGATCACCCGCTGCTGGTGGCCCACCCGGCCGGCCAGAGCATTGAGCAGGGTGGTCTTGCCCGCCCCCGTACCGCCACTCACGACGAGATTGGCGCCCCTGTCGATCAACTCCTCCAGCAGGGCCACCACCGGCGGGCCGGCGAACATGTCCAGGGCCACATCGGGCACCACGAAGCGGCGGATCGTCACATAGGGACCGTCCACCGCGACCGGCGGAACAGCCACATGGACCCGGGAACCGTCGGGCAGGCGTCCGTCCACGCAGGGGGTCAGCTGGTCGACCCGGCGACCCAAGGGGGCCACGATCCGCTCGATGACCAGATCGACCGCAGCCCGGTCCAGCGAGACCCCGCTCCGGGTCACGGTGCCGCCCCGCTCGATCCACACCGGCCCCGGGCCGTTGATCATCACCTCGCTCACCGACGCATCGGCGAGCAGCGGCTCGAGGGGGCCAAGACCATGCACCCGGGCCGCGACCAGGGCCACCACGTCGTCGACCGCATCGGTCGGGGTGAGCGGGGCCAGCGTGCGGACGATGCCCGCGATGTCCACCGTCAGCATCGGGACCTCCGTCATCGTGTCGATCACCCTGCGATGCACGGCCTCGACCAGCGCGGCGGGACCGTTGGCGCTGGCTTCGGGCACGCCGCCGCCCGCTACGTGGCCCGCTCCCGATCCTCGGAGCGTCGCCGCGGCGCGGCCGGTCATGCCGGCAACTCGAAGCGCCGCAGCGGCGGCGGGAGCATGCTGACGATCGTCCCCGCGTCCACGGACCGGGCCACGCGAGGATCCCAAGCCACCCTCTCCACACTCGATGCGCCGACGGCGGCAGCCACATCGCGCACCCGCAGGGCCCGACCCGGCTCCTCCACGAGCACCACCCGGTCATAGGGCCCGGACACCTGCTGGGCCCGGGTCAGGGCGAGATAGCAGGCCCTCAGCACACACACCGGCCGGTGCCGGGCGTCGAGGTCGGCCCGCACCTCGAACGGGTCCAGTCCCGCGTCCACCACCACCGGGCCGGTGCGGGCCAGCACCTCGAGAGCCAGCACGAGCCTGCGCCGCCGGTCGTCCAGCGGAGGTCGAAGCTCATGATCGGGGCCCGAGTCGACCGGCGGCGGATGGCCGGGGCGCGGGTGGCTGTCGCCGGACGGGCCGCGGCCGAGAGCGGGCTGGGTGCCCTGGCGGAGCAGCCTCAGCCCCGGAGCCACGTCCTCCAGCAATCTGCCGATGGCGTCGGCCGCGACGCCGTCCCCGGCAGCCACCCAGTCGCCGACGCCGGGCTCCGACGGCGCCGCACCGGCGATCATCCCCAACAGAGCCGGCTGGTCGCCGTTGAGGTCCACGAGTGTGGCTTCGCGGTCGCCGGAGGCGAGGCGGATGGCGGTGGCGGCGGCCACCACCGACGTGCCGACCCCGCCCTTGACGGACCAGTACCAGACGATCACCGGTTCCTCCCCGCACGTCTGCGTTCCTTGACGGCGGGACTCGGGGCGCCGGGGCGCTGGTCAGCCGGCCCGGCGTCCAGCGAACCGGACCTGCTGAAGCAACTCTACAGAAGTTTGATGCTATTCAAACCCCGATTCGGGTTTATTGAGTCATTTCTATGATCTGAGCACCGGAGTGCAGCAGTTTCTCGGCCGGCTCATCGTCGAGCAGAGGCACGACGAACGACTCGATCCCGTGCTGCGCGGCCAGACTCTGGAGTTCCTGGCTGCACTCGCCGGGGGAGCCCGCGATCACGAAGGGCAGCGCCCACTCGTCGCGCACGTGTTCGGCGGCGGCCTCCAGACCGTCGGCCAGAGCGGCCCTGATCACCGCCGCGTCGGAGTCGGTGAGCCCGAGGGCCTCCCGCACTTCGGGAGGCGAGTCGACCAGCCGGTAGGTCATGTGGGGCTTGAGCGCAGCCATGGTGTCGTCGTCGGTCACCAGCATCGTCGAGTAGGCGATGCGGGGTTTGTTGCCCGCGGCCCGGCCCGCTCCCCGGATGCGCTCTATCGCCGGGCCCAGATGCGGCTTGTAGACGAAGTCCACCAGCACCCCGTCGCAGGCCGCGCCGCCCAACTCCAGCATCCTCGGGCCCCGCCCGGCCAACCAGATCTCGATACCGGGCCGGGGGTTCAGCAGCGACGCCTCGCTCAGCCGCACATGCGTGCCCTCGACGCTGACGGCGTCGCCCGCGAACAGGCGCCGGCAGGCTTCGATGGTCTCCCGCGTCGCGGTCAGGGGCCGCTCGCGGGCGATGCTGAGAGGATCGAGGGTGAGGCTGCCGCCGGCGCCGATTCCCAGGAAGGCCCGCCCGCCCGACAACTCGTCGAGCGAGGCGATGGCCGATGCGGTGGCCCCTGCGTGGCGGGTGTAGGGGTTGGTGATGCCCGGACCGATCATGAGGGACTCGGTGGACACCGCGATGGCGGTCATGGCCACGTACACGTCGCTGGCCGCGAGACCCTCGTCGTACACCCAGCAGCGCTCATAGCCGAGCGTCTCGGCCAGCCGGGCGAGCTCTACCGCCCGCTCGACCGATCCATGTGGCATCACGTTGAACGCAGGCCGGACCACGGCGCTCACCCTATTGCTCTGCATTCTGTGCGCAAGAACCCGGTCCATGAGCAGGAAACCGCACACAGAATCAGGCGGCCGGAGCGGGTTCCCCCACCAGGCTCAGTCCAGCCAGTACCGGCGCTCTTCGACCGCCTCCCACACTCCCCGCCCCACTCTCAGAGCCTTGCCGGAGATCTTCGTGCACGCCGACGGGTCGCCGCGGGGATCGATGTCGCCGATCTTGAGCCCGGCCTCCACCTGCATACCGTTGCGGATGGCGCCACGTACGACGCCGTCGAACGGTGCATGAACCGCCTCACCTCCCACTTCACCGAGTTGCTGACCTTCGATGACCCGGTCAGCGATGTCGACTCGCCACTCGACCCTGCCGGCGACAGGCGCCCGGATGACCCGGTCGGCCGATCGGCCGCCCAACTCGGCAGGCGTGCCGGTGTCAAGCTGGGCCCGCCCCGACCAGATCACCCGACCCAAGTCCGGACCCCGCATGGTCTCGACCACGGCGTGGCAGTCAGACTTCGCCTTGAACCCCGGACCCAGACCGATCACCAGATTGGCGTCGTTGGTGGAGGTGTCGATGTTGTGCTTGGCCATCCGGGCGTCTACCACCACAGCGGGCCTCGACACCCCCAATTGCGGCAAGCCCCGGTCCACGAGCACGGCGACGTCGCCCCCTCTCGCCGTTGCCAGCGCCTGCTCGGGTGAGTCCACCCGAACACCCGTCATGTCTTGCACCGTGATGCTGCCCTCCGTGACCGCGGTGGACATCGCCACAGTGCGCCGCACCGTCAGCGGTTCGGGCAGTTCCAGCACTACCACTGGCCAGCCGTCCTGCCAGAGAGTCCAGGCGACCCCGGTGGCCAGGTCGCCCCCGCCCCGCAGCACGCACACCCGCTCCGGAGGCTCTAGTGGTCCGTCGCGGAAATGATCGGGGCGTCCGGAGCGCTCCCAAACAGGGTCTCGGTCCTGCTGCGCTGCCCTAGCCATTTCGACGACACAGCTCTAGAACAGAGAGATCGATCTCGACCGTTGGATCGACAGCCACTTCGCGGCCCGGACTCTTCCTCCTCGGCCGGTCCCCGGTGGACCGCCGGGGGCTACGCGCGGCGATGGGCGACCACCTCGGCCATGATGCTCAGCGCGATCTCCTCGGGGGTCTCTGCGCCGACCTCGATGCCGATGGGCGCATGGACCCGGTCGAGTGCGGCCGGATCCACACCCTCTGCCTCCAAGCGTGCCCGGGTGGTGGCCCAGCGGCGCTCGCTGCCCATCACCCCGATATAGCCGGCATCGGTGGCCAGCAGCGTGGGCAGGGCTGCCGAGTCCACGTCCACGTTGCGAGTCACCAGCACCACCGACACGTCCTCATCGATCCTCCGGCCGGCGAGCAGGTCGTCGACGGTGCCGATGATCAGCTCGTCGGGCATCCCGTCTCCGGAGTCGCTTCCAGGCACCTCGGAGTCGGGCGAGTCTTCGGTGGCCATCGGACGGTCGTCGGTGGCCACCACCCGGTAGCCCAGCCAGTGGGCGAGCTGGGCCACAGCCCGTCCCACATGTCCGTATCCCATGACGATGACGGTGGGCTCGGGCATGTGCGGCTCCACGAATATCTGAACGTCGCCCCCGCAGACTCCGGGATCGCCCCGGACGGGATCGACTAGACGGTACGACAGCAGACGGCAGCGGCCGTCCGCAAGCGCGGCCACCGCCTCGTCCACGACTCGGGCCTCCATCTCTCCCCCGCCGACGGTGCCCGAGATGCTGCCGTCGCGGAACACCAGCATCTTGGCGCCGGCCCGGCGAGGCACCGAGCGCGACGTGTCGACGACAGTGGCCGAGGCGACGGCCACACCGCCGTCCACCGCCTCGGAGAGCTGGCTAAGCAGGCTCACGACCACAACTCGCCCCCTCCCCGCGTTCTGTGCGCGCTTTTTGGGGCATACACCGGGTTTCTGCACACAGAACGCGTAAGGGTGCTCATGACCACAGCCTTGCGGCCTGTTCGAGGGTGTGGGCTCGCAGCTCGTCCATGTCGGCGCCGATCACCTCGCCGCCGTCGACGATCCAGTCCCCTCCCACCATCACCTTGCTCACATCCGAGCCGCTGCGCCACAGCACCAGCTGGTCCAGCAGGTTGTGGGCCTCCACCGGGGTGGGCAGGCCTCCGGGACCTTCCAGGTCGACCAGCTGCAGGTCGGCGTGCCAGCCGGGCTCCAGTCGCCCCACCCTCTCCAGGCCGAGGGTGCGGGCCGATCCCTCGGTTGCCATGTGCAAGACGCTGGCCGCGCTGATCGCGCCGGGGTCGAGGGTGGCCGCCCGGTGCAGCAGGAAGGCGCCCCTCATCACCGCGAACATGTCGTTGAGATAGCCGTCGGAGCCGAGGCCCACGGTGACTCCTCGCTCCAGCAGCTCGGGCACCGGAGCGATCCCGCCGCCCACCTCGCAGTTCGAGAGCGGCATGTGCGAGACCCTGATGCCGGACTCGGCGATGATGTCGATCTCGCGGGGCGACAGCTGCACGCATTGGCTGGCCTGGAAGCGGGGCGAGGCCACCCCGATACGGTCATAGAACTCCAGGGTGCGCATGCCGTGGTGCTCGGTGCACCAGCGTCCCTCATGGACTCCCTCGTTCACATGGGCGTGGCAGAACACGTCCAGATCGTTGGCCGCATCGAAGGCCTGCCGGATGAACGGCTCTCCGCAGGTGAACGTGGTGTGGATGCACATGGCGCCCGACACCCGGCCGTCGCCGGCGGCGGCGCGACCGCTGGTGGCGACCTCGGCCCGGCAGTCCTCGATGAAGCTGGCGTTCTCGTCCAGGCCGGCCTGGCCGTTGGCCGGTCCCATCCGCTCGGTGGCCTCGAAGGACAGCACACCTCTGAGCCCGCTGGCGGCCACGGCTTCGCGTTGGGCGAACAGGGCGCCGGGCAGGGCGTTGGGGGCTTCGAGTACGTCGAAGAAGCTGGTCGTGCCGCTGGCGGCCAGGTCGGCGGTCACCCAGGCGGCCGCGGCCGCGATCATCTCGTGGTCGAGGGCGTTCTCAACCAGGGGCCACCAGTAGTCGTCCAGGAAGCCCCAGAAGTCGGCGACCGGTTGGGCCGGCGCGGGAACGCCGTGGGCCAGCACCCCGTACAGGTGCACGTGCGCGTTGACGAAGCCGGGCAGCAGCACGCAGCCCGAACCGTCGCAGAAGTCGTCGTCGGGATACCGGGCGCGCAGTTCGGCAGCCGGGCCGGAGTCGTCGATCAGGCCGTCGACCACCCGCACCGCCCAGCGCCGGCGGGGCTCGTCCAGCGCCGCGGTCACGGCCCAGTCGGCCCCGATAATCATCGCGGTCCAGAGGCCGAGCGAACAGGCGGGCCAACCCGGCCCATACGGGCGAGGCCCCTGGGCCCGAGCGGCCCGTAAGCGCAGCGAACAAGAGCGGAAGACCGGCCCGAGCGGCCCGTGAGCGCAGCGAACAAGAGCGGGAATGACACCGATACGACGCGAGGGGCACTCACCTATTCGCGCCCGCTCTTATGTCTCGGCAGCTTGCAGTGCGGCCCAGACCCGCTCCGGGGTGAACGGCAGATCGTTTATGGCCACCCCGGTGGCGTCGAGGATGGCGTTGCGCACGGCCGGGGCCACGCCGTCCTTGGGAATCTCGGCCACCGCCTTGGCTCCGAACGGGCCGCTGTCCTCCATGGTCTGCACCAGGTACACGACGGTGTCGGGCATCTCGTCGGCCCGGTAGATCTTGTAGGGACCGAACGACGGGTTGACCATGCGCCCGTCGTCGTCGAGCACGATCTCCTCGCAATGGGCGTAGCCGAGGGCCTGGATCATGCCTCCCTCCACCTGGCCGCTGGCGGTCACCGGGTTGATGGCCACCCCGCAGTCCACCGCCATCACCAGCTTGGTCACCGTGACCTGGCCGGTGTCGACGTCCACCTCCACTTCGGCGAACTGGGCCGCGAACGGGGGCGGGCAGTCCGGCGACACGTGCGAGGCCGTGCCCATGATCTGCTCCTGCTCCTGCCAGTGCAGCGAGTCGAGGGCGATCTCCTCCAGCGTGACCGAGCGGCCGTCGGCCGCGTAGGCACGACGGTCTCGCAGCTCGATGGTGCAGGGCTCGTCCACCTCCAGCAGCATCGCGGCCCGCGCCTTGAGCCGCTCCCGGACCGCCTCCGCGGCCCGCAGCGCGGCCGTTCCCGAGATGTAGGTGGTGGACGAGGCGTAGGCCCCGGTGTCGAACGGGGTCATGTCGGTGTCGCTGGAGTACACCTTGATGTCGTCGAGGGGCACGCCGAGCACCTCGGCCGCGATCTGGCCGATCACGGTGTCGGCGCCGGTGCCGAGGTCGGTGGCCCCGATGAGCATGTTGAACGAGCCGTCGTCGTTGAGCTTGATGGAGCAGCCGCCCATGTCCAGGAACGGGATGGCCGTGCCGTGCATGCAGAAGGCGAAGCCCAGGCCCCGCCGGATGTTGGGGCGGTCGGCCGGGGCCTTCCAGGCGGTGTCGTTGCGACGGTTCCAGTCGACCTCTCGCATCCCCTGGGCCACGCACTCCTCGATGCCCGACGACATAATCTTCGGGTACTCGTCGAGCTCCTCCTCCTCCACGGCCCGCTCGCCCAGGTGCGGGGCGATGTCCATCTCGTCGCCCACCTTCACCCAGTTGCGCCGCTTGAACTCGATGGGGTCGAGGTCGAGGGCGCGGGCGATGTCCTCCATGTGGGCCTCGAGCGCGAACTCGGCCTGCGGGGCGCCGTAGCCCCGGTAGGCGCCCGGCACCGGGATGTTGGTGTAGACGACATCGCAGTCGAAGCGCTTGGACGCGGCGTTGTAGGAGGTGAGGCCGCGCAGCCCCGACACGATCTGCACGGTGAAGCCGTGGGTGCCGTAGGGGCCGGTGTTGCCGATGAGGCTCATGTCCTGGGCCAGCAGCGTGCCGTCGTCGTCGACCGCGGTGCGGTAGGTGATGGTCTGGGGGTGGCGGGTGCGGCTGGCGTAGAACTCCTCGGCCCGATCCAACTCGAGGCGAACCGGGCGGCGGGTGGCGATGGCGAGGTGGGCGACGATGTCCTCGATCAGCATCTCCTGCTTGGCCCCGAAGCCGCCGCCGATGCGGGGCTTGATCACCCGGATGTCCTTGATCTCCATGTCGATGAGTGGAGCCAGCATCCGGCGGGTGTGGAACGGCACCTGGGTGGCGGTGCGCACCACCATGCGCTCGTCGGAGTCGAGCCAGGCCATCGAGATGTGGGGCTCTATGGGGCACTGCTGGACCTGATGCACCCTGAACGTCTGCTCGAACACATGGGGCGCGGACGCTAGTTGTGCGTCGACGTCGCCGCGCTGGGCCGCCATGTGGTGCACCAGGTTGCGCTGCGGGTCGCAGATGTGGGTGGTGTCGTCCTCGTCGTGGACCTTGGGGGCGTCGGGGTCCATGGCGAAGCGCTCGTCGAACACCGCCGGCAGAACCTCGTAGGTGACCTCGATGAGCCTCACGGCCTCCTCGGCGGCCTCGACGGTCTCGGCGGCCACCGCGGCCACCCGGTCGCCGACGTGGCGGACCCGGTCGTCGAAGCTCACCTGGTCGTAGGGGTGAGGATTGGGCCAGCTCTGCCCGCCGGAGGCGTACTTGACCCTCGGGGTGTTGCCGTAGTGCAGCACGGCGTGCACGCCGGGCACCGCCCGGGCCTTGGAGTCGTCGATGCTGAGGATCCGGGCGTGGGCGTGGGGGCTGCGCAGCACCTTGGCGTACAGCATCCCCCGGGGCTCGACGTCGTCGGTGAAGGCGGGGTTGCCCTTGGCCAGGCGAACCGCGTCCACCTTGACCTCCGGCTTGCCGACCACAGCCATGTCGGGAACCTCGCGGGACGGCACCAGGCGGGGCACGGACTGGGGGGCGTCGGGGGCCTCGCCGTCGGCGCCGGCCGGGGCGGGACGGTAGCCGTCGGTGAGCGGCTCGAGCACCAGCGGCGCGAACGGCTCGGTGTCCTCGCCCCGCAGCACGGCCGCGGCCCGCTTGACCGCCTCGACCGGCTTCACGTAGGCGGTCTCGCGGTCGAGGATGCCTGAGAGCATGTCCCTGATCTCGTCCTCGGGCGGGTCGGGGTTCTCCTCCAGCAGCGCCAGAGTGCCCAGGATCATCGCCCCCGCGGAGTAGCCGGACTGGAAGGCGCCAACCGCCACGAACGCGGTCTGCACGGGATGCAGGTCCGGCGAGACGTTGAGCGACTCGACGGTGGTGACCCGGTGGCCGTCCGCCGACGCGGCCAGGATGACGTCGCTGGAGGCGAGACGGCCGTCGTAGAGGACCGCGGCCGCGCCGGTCTCGCCGCTGTCGGAGCCGTAGTGCACAGAGAACATGCCCAGGCGCCTCAGCGCCTCCCGCAGGGTGTGGTGGGGCTCGACGTCCACCGTGACCGGGGCGCCGTTGAGTTCGAAGGTGACGTCGATGGTCATGGGTACAGCTCCTCCATGACCCGGGCCGTGAGCGTGCCCGCCAGGTGGAGTCGGTACTCGCGGCTGCCCCGGAAGTCTCCCGTGGGCTCCAGGCTCGCGGTCGGGTCGTGGACGTCGACCAGCACAGGATGATCACCCACGCCGGTGAGAGCCATGGCCACGAAACCCTCGATACGGCGCCCGTAGGCCGCCACGATGGGCACATCGGCCGGGGTGCGGCCAGTGCGGGCCGTGGCGGTGCGTCCCGAGCGATCGACGGTGACCGCGGTGATGAGCGATCCTGGTGGCAGCCCGGCAGCCAGCAGTCCGGCCAGGCTGCACTCCGGTGCCGGGCCGGCGAGCTCCACCCGGGCGTCGTGGGCCAGCAAGCCGGCCAGCAACAGGCTCTCGGCCGAGGCCTTGGCCACGAGGCCGCCCACGGTGGCCAGCGTCCGCAGTGTGGACGGCTGCTCGAGCCTGGCCAGCTCCCGCAGCGAGTCGGGCAGGAGTTCGCAGCGCCGGACGGCGTCCAGGGTGGCAGTGGCTCCGATACGGACCCACCCGTCCTCAACAGCCGCGATCGCGTCCAGCCCGAGGTTCTGGAGATCGACGGCCTCCCAGCCGGACGGCTCCCGGTCGGCGTTGAGCGTCGTCCCGCCTCCTAGAGCCACCCTCCGGGGAGCGCTCAGCAGGTCGAGCGCCTCATCCAGGGACGCGGGACGGTGATATGCGGTAACCAGCGGCACAAGCAGAAACGCTAGCAATCCCCGCCCCGGATTCTTCCAGCGGAGACACGGGTGGCACCCAGCGGCACCGTGTGCCGCCACCGGTCCGTTCGGCTACGGGCCTAGAGAGGTGATGGGCGCCACCGCCACACCGTCCCGACGCTCGTAGGCGTAGCCGCTGGCGGTGACCACCACCAGCTTGGCCGGGTCGCCGGTCTTGGCTCGATCGAGCTTGTCGTGAAGCCGTCTCAGCGACCTGGCACCCTTGTCGATCGCGGCCGCACCGCCCAGCTTGACCTCTACAGCAATCCACCGCCCATCGGGGTGTTCGACGATGAGATCGACCTCCAGGTTGTCGCTGTCGCGATAGTGGGCGAGCGAGCAGCGGCTCGCTTGGGCGTACACCTGAAGATCCCGGATCACCATCGACTCGAAGAGCCGCCCTGCGAAGCCCAGGTCGCGGATCAGGCCGTCGACGCTCGCCCCCAGCGCGGCGACGGTCAGCGACGGGTCCACCAAGTGGATCCGGGGAGAGCGCCGCGCCTGTGCCCGCGAGGCCAGATGCGGTCGCCATGCCGGCACCTCCTCGACCACGAAGAGCCTTGCCAGCGCAGCCAGGTAGCCGGCAACGGTGCGGCGCTCCAGGGGCGCTTCGCCGGGCGCGGCCGTGTCCGCCGCCAGCACAGTATGCCTCACCTCAGTGGCGACATTGCGGGCCAGCGACACGAGAAGCCGACCCACCCGCACCGGGTCTCGCTCTACCCCGTCCACGCGGGACACGTCCGTGCGCCCCATCTCGTCCAGGTAGGCGCGGGCCGCGTCCCGGGCCGTCACCGCGTCCGCGTCACGCATCTGGGGCCATCCGCCCCTGCACGACAGCGCGAGCACATCGTCCAGCGTGAAACCGCCATCGGTCGCCGTGCACCGGTCACCGTCGAGCAGGCCGGCCAGCGAGACACTGCCATCGGACTCCCCGCTCTCGTACAGGCTCATGGGACGCATGCGGACGCGCCTGATCCTTCCAGCACCCGAATGCCGCGTGATGTCGTCCGGCGGGTTGGCGGAGCCCGTGAGGATGAACAGGCCCCTGTCACCGCGGGAGTCGCAGGCCCGCCTCATCGGATTCCAGATTCCGGGAGCAAGCTGCCACTCGTCCAGCAGGCGCGGCGGCGCCCCATCGAGGACCGTCGCCGGGTCCATGCCGGCGGCCAGCGCATGGCCGGCTCTCTCATCGAGGTAGACGGCGCTGTTGGCGAACCGTCGCCCGGTCCAAGTCTTGCCGCAGGCACGGGGACCCTCGACCACCACCGCCGGCATCGCCCGCAGCGCCATCCGCATCTCGTCATCCACGACACGGGGCAGGTACCCGTCGGGGGTGATGTCATCGATCATTCGATACACCTCACAACCACCTTCTGCCGACATTGTATGCCCATAAAGTGGCTGTTAGCCATCCAATAACTTGGCAGTTTTACATGGCAACAGTGCTCCATCGTGAACCCGCACCCCCAGACTGCGTCCGACTCGGTCGGAGGTGAGCACCTTCGGGTGGACGGGCCCCGTGGCGAGCACACGGACCGTCAGCTGTCGCTCGGTGCGCAGACCTTGCTGTACCTAGTGGTCCGTCGCTGAAATGATCGGGGCGTCCAGAGCGCTCCCAAGCAGGGTCTCGGTCCTGCTGCGCTGCCCTAGCCATTTCGACGACACAGCACTAGCGCTTCGCCTGGCCACCGTGGAGCGGCAGGCGAAATCCCGCGGCGTTCACTTGCCCCTGATCCTCGACGACGTACTGATCGCGCTCGACGAAGAGCGCACCGAGCGCTGCCTGGACATTCTGGCCGAGTTCTCAGTCCATCATCAGATGATCCTGCTGACCTGCCATGAGAGCACCATGCAGCGGGCCAAGGCGGCAGGCGCCGAGGTCCGGTCGCTTGGCAGTAGCAGTCGGAATACTCCTGGCCAAGCTGACGATGCAGTTCAGGCGCCTTCGTAGAGGCGGTCCAGGTCTATGAGCTCCACGTCGGCGCGGCGGCGGGCGGCGGTCGCCAGGTCGGCGCTGAAACCCTGAGCGGAGAAGAGCAGCCGTCTGGCGGCAGGTGCCACAGACACCGTCTTCCGCTCGTCGAGGAGTTCGGCGATGCGGTCTAGGCGGGCGAGATCCTCGGCGCCGAGACGAGACGCCTTGGCCTCGCCGAGCACCTGGATCGTCGTCCGGCGCGGGCTGCCGGCACTGACCGGCGTGGAGGTCGCGGCCACGTCCAGCTCGAAGGACTGGCGGCGGTTCCGGTCGTTCACCTGCACCCGTCGGGCGGCCGTAACCGGTCCACCCAGGGTGTCCTCGGCGGCGTAGCGGTCCACCCAGCGGCGGCAGAGAGACTCGAAGTGCGGACCGACGATCCGGGACCGGTATGTGTCGGCGACACCCGCCCACACCTCAGCAGCGCGGCGTTCCTCCAGCATGGCGCGATTGCGGCGCGTCACCAAGTGATGGAAGCGCACGATCGGATCCGCAATCCGGTACGCCGGCCGTCTGGCGGTGAGCAGGTCGTCGTCGCGGACAACGAACCCAGCGGTGGTCATCACACTCAACTGGTGCACGATGTCGCCCGGAGCGCGACCCACCGCCTCCGCGATCCGGCCCTGCGACGCCCGCCCTGCGGCGATGGCCTGCAGCAGGGAGTAGTACGGAGCCTCGACCGTTACTCGCGGATCCTCCCGCAGCAGGTACTCGTCCTCACGGAAGAGCGCATGCGACGGGTTGAGCACCGTGGCACAGAGCCACCCGGCCAGTTCCTCCAGCCGCGCCGGCACGCCGACGGCGGCCGTGAGATCCTTGTAGCCGGCCGCGCCGCCGACAACGGCATCCACACCTAGAGCGGCTGCCGGATCAGCGATCCCCCAGAACCCTCGGGACTGGCGGTAGTCGAAGGGCGCCAGGGCCATGTCCAGCGCAGCCCGGCCCCGCATGGGCGACGTGCCGCTGAGAATGCCGGTCATCACCGACATAGCCGACCCGCACACGATCATCGACACCGGCGCGTCCCATGTGGAGCCGAGGCTTCCCGCCGCCGCCTCATCCATCAGGGCTTGCACGCACGAGTCCAACTCTGCGCTGCCCTGGCGCAGGTACGGGTACTCGTCCAGCACCAGAACCTTCGGCCCTCCGGCCTGCCTCCCCAGGATGTCGACGGCGTAGCCCAGAGCGGCACTCCAGTCGTCGAAGCGCAATGGCGGCGCGCCCGGCTGGAGCCCGCTGACCGTGTCGGCAAACCGTTCGAGTGCCGACCGGCGCTCCTCCTGCAACGCCAAGTGGTACATGCCTCCGACGGACTCCACGAGTCTGCGGAGCAGGTAGCTCTTGCCGTACCGCCGCCGCCCGTACACCAAGCCCAACCTCAGTCTCGGGCCGGGCGCAACTACAAGTCGCTCGAGGTCGTCCCACTCCGCTTCACGGTCGAAGAGACTCAGCGACTCCAGCGTCATGACTCTCCCTTCACCAGGAGCGCCCTCTAATATAGGTCGACTTATACGAAGTCAACTTATGCAAATGTTGGAGCTGACGCAACAGCTTCGCCGCCTCATCGGTACCGTCTCCCAGCCGGACGGCTCCCGGTCGGCGTTGAGCGTCGTCCCGCCTCCTAGAGCCACCCTCCGGGGAGCGCTCAGCAGGTCGAGCGCCTCATCCAGGGACGCGGGACGGTGATATGCGGTAACCAGCGGCACAAGCAGAAACGCTAGCAATCCCCGCCCCGGATTCTTCATCCACCACCCGGGGCAGGTACCCGTCGGGGGTGATGTTGTCATCCACCGCCGGGTCCGTCTCCTGCTCACCCACAATCCTAGCATATGCCAATAAAATGGCTTCTTACAAGCCACTAAAGTGGCAGTTACCAGTCTATCTGGTGTGACCTGCTCTCCTTACGTGTCACGTGTCTTGTAATGCAGTGCCCAGGCCCGCAGGGCGGCCAGCACGACTTGGCGCTTGTCCTCGTCGGGCAGGAACGGGGCCCGGGAGAGCTCGATCTGGATCCAGGGCATCTCAGCCGCGTGGAAGCGGGTGATGTAGCCGCCGCGGAAGGGGTCGTTGATTCTGACGGGTCCCTCCAGTTGCTCTTGGAAGCACTGCCGCAGGGACTCGATCCACTCCGGCGGGCAGGTCCCGTCACCGTTGCTGAGGCACACCCAGGGCCTCTCGGCGCCCGGGTCAGGCCCGAGGGGCGGTCCGGTCGCGGCCATCGTGTGGCAGTCGACGCCTAGGACCCATTCGCCGGAGCGCCCCAGCTCCGCCAGCCGCTCGTGGTACGGGCGGTGGTAGGTGTCGAGCAGGCCATCGACTTCAGCGTGGGAGAGGGGACGGCGCCAGACCGGAACGTTCCAGCAGGTGTGGGTCTTGACCACCCCGTCGGGCCTGATGTCGTCCCGGGATCGGTTCATGTCGACGACGGCCCGGGCCACGTCGGTGGTCACCAACGCACCGACTTCGTCCTCGAATGCGTAGACCTCGGCCGCGCCGCCGTCCCCGTCGGCGGCGACTTCCTGCAGCGAGAGAGCGCATAACCGCTCGACCTCGGCTGGTACTCGCAGACCGGCGTGGGGAACCGAGACCAGCAGCGGCAGCGTCATTCCACCGGCGCCGGTGCCGAAGCCGGGCCTGCTGCCGCTCCGTCCCTTCGGGGGTCGGCCACGCCGACGAACCGATCGCCATCGGCCATGACCATCTGCACGCAGCCCATGTAGAACGAGTAGGGCTCGCGGCGGTTCAGTTCGAAGGCCGCGCCTTCCAGCGCGTCCAGCACGTCGGTCGGGATGCGGGAGGCCTCGGCCGATACGACACCCTCGAGCGAGCAGTGGATGCGGGGCGCGTCCACCGCGGCCAGCGGCGAGGACTGGCGCAGCCGCAACAGCACCTGCAATATCGTCGGCGGGATGCGCTCGCTGCCGGGCGAGCCGATCGCCAGCCACGGCCGTTCGTGCTTGAAGACGATCGTGGGGGCGACGCTGGCCCAAGGCACCGCATTGGGTCGGAGGTAGTAGGGATGCGAGGGGTCGGTGTAGTTGAACGCGCTCATGTAGTTGTTGTAGAGGAAGCCCAGCTCCGGCGACGCCGCGCACGATCCGTACACGTTCTCGATCGACTGGGTCAGCGCCACCGCGTTGCCGTCGGCGTCCATCACCGACAGGTGGGTGGTCTCGCCAGAGGTTCGGATCGACGCGATCCGGCGGGCCACCTCACGGGCGTAGCGGCGATCCAGCATTTGCTCGTCCGACACCTGGGGGAACAGGTTGGGGTCGATCGGCCGATCGTTGCGGTCGATCAGCGCGTTCTGGATGGCCCGTGCCAGGCAGACCGCGCCGTCGGGGGTGTCGATGTCGCGTAGCTGACGGGGGAGGCTCCGGTGGATGTTGAGCAACTCCACCAACGTTCGGCCGGCCCCGGGCAGGGGCATGGTGAACAACTGATCGCGACCGGATCGTCCGGCGAGAGGCTCGCGCTCGATGGGCACGGGGATCTGCGCAAGGTCGTCCTCGCGCAGGATCCCGCCGTTGAACTCCATGTCCTCATGGACCAAGCGGGCTGTCTCGCCCAGGTAGAAGTCCTCGTAGCCCTTTTCGGCCAAACGGCGAAGGGTGTCGGCCAGCACCGGCTGGACGAACCTCGTTCCGGCCCGCCGGGCCCGCCGACCGTCGATCAGGAAGAGCGGCCCGGCCGGGTTGGCCTGCAAGTGCCGGCGTTCCCGTCGCGTGAGGCGGTACTGGAGCACGCTGATCTCGTAGCCCTGTTCGGCCAGCACGATGGCCGGCTCGATGACCGTCGCCCAGTCGAGGCTCCCGTAGCGTTCCAGCACGTACGCGTAGGTTGCGGGAGAGCTGGGGACGGTGGTGGCCAGATGCCCCCGCCTGCGCTCGGCCCGGAGGTTGGCGAAGTTCTCGATGAGGGCCCGGTTGGGAGCTCGCGACGAACCGTCGATGGCAACGGTGGTCCCGGAGGCCTCCTCGTGGACGAGCATCATGGTCTGGCCACCGAGCCCCGAGGCGGCCGGCTCACACACGCCGAGAGCCAGGGCGGCTGCGACGGCGGCGTCGACCGCGTTGCCTCCCTGCTCGAGCATCTGCACGCCAGCGGCGGTGGCCGAGTAGTGGGCCGTGCTCACCATGCCGCGCGCCGAGGCGGCGACCCGCTGAGGCTCGTGGATGCGGGTGTCGGTCAGCTCCAGCAGGTCGGTGTCCACCTCGGTGACCCGCCGCCGTTTCGATCTCGGCTGGCGGGGCGCCCGTTCCTGCGACGGCGCGCCGGTCGGCTGTCCGGTCGGTCGGGTCATCGGGTCAACGTCGGATGCGACCGATCAGGTACTCGGTGAGCACCAGCGTGCGCTGTACCAGGCTGATCCGCTGGACGGCCTCCTCGGGTGTGCCGCCGTCGGTCATTGCCGGACTGACGCCGCAGACCACTGCGGTACCTTCTGGAACGAGGCCGGCCACCGAAGGCCAGGCCGACGACTCCCTCTCCACCTCGATGTCCCACTTGGCCGCGGCAGCCTCCAGGGCATCCACGAGAGGTTGGTTGCCGGGCCGGTCCTGCATCGGCGGCCGGTCGGCAAGCCGGTTGAGGCTCCATTTGGGGCCGCCCCGGCCGAGCACCCTGCGCATACCGCCCTCGGTTTCGGTGGCGTGGGCACCGTTCAGGTACGACATCATCAGCGATATCTCGACCCGGTGGGGCATGAACATGGCGTGGCGCTCCGTCTTCATGTCGACGACGCCGATGGACAGGCGCCGGCGTGGCGAGCTCAGCTGGCCGATGGCCTCGACCTTGTCGCAGGCCCACCGAACCACGGGGCGACGGCGACCGACCTGGCCGGGGCTGAGCCGCTCGCCCTCGATGGCCAGGTTGTAACGCCGGCTGCCGCGCCGCTGGGTGACGATGCCGTGCCCGACGGTGCCGGGCCGGCACACGAGGACATGCTCGGCCCGGGCAGCGGCCTGCTCGATCAGCTTGCGGCTGCGGGCCGCGTCGCGGCCCTCGTCGCAATACAGCAGCACGCCCAGCGGCACCCGCCTGAGGCTGCGAGTGCTGCGCAGCGCCCGCAGCGCGTACTCCAGCATCACCAGCGAGGCCCGCGACCGGCCCACTCCCTCGCCGTAGAGCCATTCGGGGTCCCGGCGGTACCCCTGCTGCACACCGCCGTCAATCACCGGGACGTCCAGGTGGGCCACCAGCAACACTCCGCCATCGAATCCCGTGGCCGTCTCGAAGGTGTGGGTCTCGGGGTCTTGCGTAAGCTCCGTCACCGGCCGCATCCCGACTTCCGCGAAGACTCGACCGGCCCGCTCCACCGCCCGCGACAGGCCCACCGGGTCGTCGGTGCGGCTCGAGACCTCAACCCACCGCTGGAGCGAGCGCTCCATGGAGTCGCGGCGCTGGGTGACGAACTGGAACGCCCGCTCGGAGGGGTCGGCCGCCCGGGCGTCCACTGTCGGCGGCTGCGGGGTGCCGAAGTAGCGGGCGCTGGCCACCTCGACCAGGCGGTTCACGAAGGCGGCGAAGTCCAGGCCGACGTGAGCCGCGCCCACTAGGTAGGACCCGTGCTCGCCCAGGCTGGGAAGGCTGTTGGCCTCCAGCACGTACAGGTTGTCGTCGGCGTCCATCCGCATGTCGACGCGGGCGCAGTCGTACAGGCCGAGCGCGGAGAACGTGCGGACCGCGATCTCCTTGGCCTCGGCGGTGAGCTCGTCGGAGATGGGGGCGGGACACACCGGCTGGATCTGGCGGCCGCTGCGGCCGGTCTTGTCCTCGTAGGTGTAGATCTGGGGGCCGTCGCCGAAGCTCAGCATCACCGGCGGGAAGGCCTCCGGCGGGCCGTTGCCCAGGAGTCCGACGTTGATCTCGCGGCCCTCGATGTACTGCTCGGCCAGCACAGGCTGGGAGAACCGGTCGAAGATGACCTTGGCCGACTTGCGCAGTTCGTCGCCGTTGTGCACGACCGCGAGACCGAACGAGACGGCCTCGTTCTTGGGCTTGACCACCATCGGATAGGGCAAGCCTTCGGGGATGGGCATCTCCGGCGTCTCCAACACTGCGAACTCCGGGGTGGGGATGCCGTGCTGGCGCAGGATCATCTTGGTTACGACCTTGTCGAGCGCCAGCGAGTGCCCCAGCGGACCCGACGCCACGTAGGGGATACCGACCATCTCGAGGATGCTCGGGACATGGGTGTAGCGGGCCTGGCCCTGCAAGCCGTAGGACACGTTGAAGACCATTCCGGGCCGCTCGCCCGCCACGACCCGTGGCATGAACGACTCGAGCTTGGAGATGAGCTCCTTGTCAGCCTCCATGGCGGTGACCTGATGACCGCCGTCGCGCAGCGCGTCGGTGAGCCGCTTGATGGTCTTGAGGCCGATCTTCTCCTGGTTCGGCATCCCGAACAGGTTGATGACGTTCTGGCTGTCCCGGTTGTAGACGACAGCGACCCTCATGATTCAGTGATCCTCCCGACCCGAGAATCTACGCGCCGCGGCTCCCCTCCACGCCGCGACAACCCTGCCGGAAGGGAGGAGAGCCGTTGGAGGGAAGGGCTCCGGCTGCGAGCGTCCCGACCTACACCCGCCTGCTCGACGACTGCGTGATCGTGCTCAACCCACCACGCGAGGTGATCCCCGCGAGCGGGAACCGGTTCCGGCACCGCACGATACGCCCTCCTGGCGCCAACCGTCCTCCGGCAAGCGCATCGGTGGGCATTTGAGCCTTCTGGGTTTCCGAGAACCGCGTGCTATAGCTCCGGCGTCGCCAGGCCGAAGCGGATGTAGTAGTCCGTCTGCGCGTCCTCCAGCGCCTCCACGCGGACGTAGTAGGCGCCGGCGTCGATGGTGACCTCCAGCCACTCGGTGTAGACTTGGTCCTTGTTCGGGTCCTTGGGCGGGCCGGCTGTGGCGACCACGTTGCCGTCGGCGTCCTCCAGCGTGACCTTCAGCTCGATGCTCTGGTCCCTTGCGCCCAGGCCCAGGGTGTAGCGGCCGTCGGTGGTGAAGGTGTAGTAGTCCACCCCGTCGCCGTTGGCGCGGTCCAGGGACTTGTCATAGAAGAACTGCCGTCCCTGGTCCGGCGACTGGGCCCCCAGCGACACGGCGCCGTCACGGGACGAGTCCGGGTCGCCGGAAGCGCCGGTCACGGTGAAGGACACTTCCAGCGTTCCCAGCTCGTCTCCGCCCCGGTTCCTCTCGGCGTAGGCGGTCGCGGTCAGGGTGTAGCTGCCCGCGGGCAGCGCCTGACCGTAGACGTCGGATGCGTCGTCCTGGTAGGAGTCGCCGTACAGCGAGTAGGGGGCGGCGTTCTCGGTCCTGGTGACCGCCTTGGCCCCCGAGAGCTCCAGCTTCACGCTGCCGACCGTCCGGCCGTCGGCCAGGCTGGCGCGGATGCCGTAGCTGCCGCCGTCGGGGTCGGCCAGCTCGATGCTGGTTGCGTCGGTGAGCGTTGTCAGCGCGGCCTGGTCCGAGGCGTCCACCAGCGTGAAGCCGGCAAAGGGACTGGCCGGCGGGGTGTCCGCCTCAACCTCGACCGGATCACTCTCGAACTCCGTGCCCACCGCGACCAGCTCGTAGGCGTAGGCGGTGTCCGCCTCCACCGTCGTGTCGGTGTAGGTGGTGGCGTCGCTTGCGGCCGCGCCGAGGAATGCGAAGTCCTCCGGCGGGTCTGCGTCCCGCGCCTTGCGGCTCACCAGGTAGGTGAGGAGCGTCTGCTCTGGGGCGGTCCACGTCAGGGTCACCGAGGAGCTTGTGGCCTCGGCCTGGAGATCGGTGGGCGGGTCCGGCGGCGGCGGCATCTCCGCGGTCACCGGGTCGAAGGCTTCGCCCGCCTCGCCGTCTTCAACCGGCTGGATTCGATACGAGAACGTGCCGGAGCCGGATGGATGGTCCGCGTAGGAGGTGGTCTCCGACGTCGCCACCCTGGAGTGCTCGGTCTCGCCGGGACCCATGCGCAGCACGTTGTAGCTCGTGGCGCCGTCCGTCTCGTCCCACGACAGGTTGAACGTGAGGCCGGAGCGGGTGACCGTCAGCCCGCCGGTGCCCGCGGGGATGTCCACGTCCACCGTGGCGGCGTCGCTGCGGCCGCCGGCGTTGATGGCCATGACGCTGTAGGTGTAGGCCGCCCCGGCCTCCGGGCTGCTGTCGGTGACCTGGTTGGTCTCCCCGCTGTCGCGCCGCAGCAGCACGGTCTGTGGCGGGTCCGCGTCGCGCACCTGTCTGATCACCATGTAGCTGGTAATCGTGTCGTCGTCGGAGGCGTCCCACGACAGCGTCACCGAGTCTTCCCCGACCACGGCCTCGAAGCCGGTGGGGGCGTCGGGCGCCGGCGGATCGATCATCGCCAGCACATGCTCGGAGAACTCGCTGTCGCCGGCGTCGTTGCTGGCCTGCACCTTGTAGGCGTAGCCCTGGGCGACCACCGCGGTCGTGTCGGTGTAGGAGTTGGTGGTGGTGGTGCCGATCTCGGCGTAGAGGGCATCGTCCTGGTTGCGGCGCAGCACCCGGTAGCTGTCAGCCCCCGCGGATGCGTCCCAGGTCAGCGCCACGCCGTCCTCGCCCGCGGTGGCCGCCAGGTTCTGCGGGGCGCCGGGCGCGTCCGGCGGCGCTTCCGACCCGGTGTAGTGGGGTATGCAGCGGGGAGGGACCTCGCTGTGATACCTGGGCGTGTTCGACACGGACGCCGGGTCCACCCAGTGGAACGCCGGAGAATAGTTGGGGCTCGCCTCGGTGCCGCCCACCGTCTGAAGGGCGTACACGTAGCAGTAGCCGTGGTCGACGTCCTGGTCGAAGTAATTGGCCCAGCTCTTTTTCGGCACCTCCCGGATCACGTAGGCGTCCGTGAGGATGGCGTCTCGCTCCGGCGTGTCGTAGGAAGCCCGGCGCCAGTCCGAGTCCATATCGAGCGGGTAGCGGGTGCGCAGGATCCGGTAGCCGCGGATCGCGCTGTGGGTGCTGCGAGGCCGCACGACCACCTCCACCGCGATGTTGCGGGCATTGGCCCGCTCGTCGTGCTTGTACAGGTACTTGCACCTCAGAACTTCTTCATGATCTTCGATCTGGTTCCGGCAGTGGTCGGTGTTCACCGGGATGGCTTCGACACCGTCGTTGTTGGGCAGGGAGTCGTTGAAGGGGCCGAAGCGGTCCGGCGGGGCCGCCCGGTTGATGGTCAGCGTGTAGGTCTCCCAGTCGGCCAACTGGTCGGCCGAGCAGCAGCCCTTGTAGACCCGGATCGTCACCTCGTTCGCGCCCACCTGCAGCCGCTCCCACCCCGTCGCCGGCTCCCTGTGGCCGCTGAAATGCGAGTTGCCGTTGACCCGTCCCTTGGTGTACGAGTCGCCGTGTTGAGCGGTCGCGGTCACGTTGATCGACCCCCTCCGTTCGTAGGGGAGATCGAAGGTGTAGGCGTGGCCTTCCTCTACCGTATTTCTCGGATCGAAGCCGGGCACCATGACGCCGCCCACGGTCAGGGACTTGAGCCTCGTGGGGGACACGTAGCGGACGCCGAGGTTGATCTGCGTCACGGCCGCGTGGTGACCCGTGTTGCGTATGGGGTTCGACTCGGGGACCGTGTAGTTCATCACGACGATGTCTGCCTCGGCCGCCGGCGAGCCAAGGGTCAACACCACCTCACGGCCGCTCACGGCGACATTGTCGACCGTTACGTCGCTGAACTGGACCCTCACGGCGAAGGCGCTGGTCGCCGGCACAGACCCGTCGTCCAGCAGGTCGTCGTAGGTCAGGGTGATCTTGTTGCCCTGGATTATGAAGTTGGACAGCACCGGCGCGGTGTCGTCGACTTCGGTGCCGTAGAAGCGGGTTTCCAGCATCGCGTTGGGGACATCGACGCTGCAGGCGCGGTTGAGGCAGACCTTGTTCGTGAGCGACCACCCAGGCAGACTCTCAGACCCAGCGCCTGGGGAAGTGGCGGTAATCGTGCCGAATTGCCACCAGCTTGCACTCTTCCAGTACCGCAGTTCGTAGCTGGTATCCGGTTCTAGGTGGATCGGTCTGTAGGCGGGGACGTCATGGTTGCCGGTCGTGGTGATATTCGCCACGTTGAAGCTACCTATTACAGCCTCACTGTCGTCCGTGAGGATCTGGACGCCCCAAGTGACCCCTGCTGGAATTCTATCAATCACCACCCGTAGGGCATTGACGACATACCCCTGCTGGCTGGGACCTGTGGTGAATCTGTTGCTGATGAAGTCGAGGTTAGAGGCCAATGTCGTAGTGGTTTGGGTCCCTGCAACGTTTCGCGCGATGGCATCCTCGTCCGGCTGGCGCCAGGCTCTGATGACGTACTCCCTGGAGGTCATGCCGTCCCTGTCGGTCACGGTCGCGACGATGATGTTCTCGCCCTCGTCCAGGTCCACCTGGTGGCCGGTGGCGGCGTCTGCGTCAACCGAGTTGTAGGACACCGTGGCGTTTGAATCATTGGCGGTGGCAGTCACGGTGACCTGCGTGGTGCTGTGGAGCACCGCGCTGGTGTAGCTGGTTGTGGCCGGGTCGAAGGAGGGGCTGAGACCGCTGCTGAGGGTCAGCGCGCTGAGCGTGGCGTCAGCGTGGTAGAATTGGCTGCGGGTCAGGGTCACTATGTAGCCCTTAGTGCTGGTGTCTTCGGCAACCCCCTCGATCCACAACTTGTTGTCGCCCACCTGCAGGTCATACTGGTGGCCGGGGGTGCCAGGGTCCGCGTCGGGCCGGATGTAGCGCACCCAACCACTGCTATGTTGGGCACGGGCTGACATGGTGACCCGCGAGGTGCCGAGGGGCACGCTGGCGGTATACCGTGTCGTGTTCCGGTTGAAGGACGGGCTCAGGACAATGACCCCGTCCGCATCGCTGCTGAGGGTTATAGAGCGGAGCCTGGCTTCACTGGACTGTGTTGGTTGGGCATTGGCGGCGCCTTCCTGCGCCAACGTCAGGGCGACAAGCAATACCAGGCCGGCCAGCAGGTCCACGGCCCTCCCCCCGGCGGTCAGGAGCGGCAGGCGGACGGCGCGGAAGACGTTCAGACGTGTTCGACTAGTCATGGCTTGGCTCCTGGATGGGGAACTCTGGATTGGGGGCGCCGCTGCGACAGCCGCGGCACAATGAGAGCTCCACACATTGTGGCGACCAACAGATAGCAGGCACACTAGAGAGCACCATGTTGCGTAGTCAAGCCCTTCTGCCCGACGGAGCTTGCCGCGAGGATCAGGGCGGCGCTGCGACGGAGGGCCGCGCCCCATGTGGACGAGCCCACCGAACCCCATGTGCTAGGAGACTTGAGTAACGACTACGCCGAACGGCGCCGCTTCGGGTGGATCCAGGGCTAAGAGCGAGCGCGGATTGATCATGGGTGGGGGTTCCATCGGTCGCGGTGGTCGATGAGTTTGGCTGTGATAATGAGGGTTATGGCGAGGGAGAGTTGGGCTCGTCGGTGCTGGGGGCGGCGGTCTGTGTTGCGGCGCATCTGTCCGAAGTTCGACAGCCACGAGTTGGTGCGCTCGACGCTCCAGCGCAGCCCGAGGGGAGCCGTGTTGGGTTTGCGGCGCTTGGCGTGGCGGGGGCGCTTCTTCGCGCACACGACGTCGTCGATGCCCATCGCGGCGCACACCGCGCGCGCCGGCGCGTTGTCATATCCGCGGTCGAGGTGCAGGGTCTCCACGTCGGCTAGCAGCCCTTCGGGGGCGGCTCGCAGTGTGGGTTCCAACAAGATGGTGTCGTGTCGGTTGGCGCCGTCGGCGACCGCCGCGACCGGCACCCCGGCCCGGTCGGCCAATATGGACCACTTCCAGCCCAGTTTGGCCCGGTCAACAGGGCTTTTGGCGGTGCCTTCGCCGCCGCAGGGCGCCTTGTGGATCGACCCGTCCACCGACACCTCGGACAAGTCGAGGCCCACGATGCGGTCATAGGCGCGCAGCGCCTCAGACTCCAGGCCCTCAAAGACTCCGGCCTCGACCCACTCGTCGCGGCGGGCGCGCATAGTCGTGTCAGACACGCGCCCGCCCAACAGCCTCTCCGCGGTGACCCACGAGCAGCCCGTCACCAACCGGATCAAGATCCCCCAGAACACGATCTTGTCCGGTATCCGGCGCCGGTGCCCGCCGGTGGGATGGTTGTCCACAGGCACCGGCACAAGCGGCTCGATCGCCGCCCACACCGGATCCACCACTTCCGACTCCAACGCGCGCATGATGTGTCTGACCTCCACGGTCGTCTCGTTGACAGGACACCCGACATTCCAGTCGGGACAACCAGACGACCCGTGGATGGTCAATCCGCGCGGCCTCTAAGTCCGCTCGCCTCCGGTCACGCGGGTCGAGATGCCGGCCCGGTTGAAGAGGCGGCGGGCGGCGGCGGCGGCCCCGGCCATGATCTGGCGCTCGTCGGCTACGACTAGGGCGCCGTCCCGGATCACGGTCCGGCCGTCGACCACCACGTCTCGCAAGTCCCTGGGGGTGGTGTTGTAGACGAGGGCGCTGGGAACCCGGTGCACCGGAGACACGAACGGCGTCCGCAGGTCCACGACCAGCAGGTCGGCCCGCTGACCCTCGGCCAGCGCCCCGAACGAATCGGGCATGCCGAACGCGGCTGCTCCACCCCGGCAGGCCATCTGCAGCACGTCCTCCGGTTGGAGGACCAGTGCATCCAGGTGGTGCACCTTCTGCAGCAGCACCGTGGCCTTGAGCACCTCGAACATGTCCTGGCGGTTGTTGCTCCCCGGACCGTCGCTCGCCAGCGCCACGGTGATGCCCCGATCCCGCATCCCGGTCAGCGGGGCCACTCCCGAGGCCAGGTACATGTTCGACACCGGGCAGTGCACCACCACCGAGCCCGACGCGGCGATCAGGTCGAGCTCGTCGTCGTCGACCCACACACTGTGAGCGAGCTGCATGTCGGGGCCGAGCACGCCCAGCGAGTCGAGCCACGCCACATGGCGCACCCCCCGCTCCTCAAGACTCATATCCACTTCAACGGCGGTCTCCGCACAGTGGATGTGGGTGCCGCGGCCCCAGCTGCGGGCCGCGGCCACCGTGGTGCGCATGGCCTCGTCGGAGCATCCCCACGGGATCAAGGGCGCCATCTCCACCCGTATGCGGTCCTCGTCATGGCCGTCCCACCGGCGCCGGGCGGCTTCGGCGCGGGCGACCGCCTGCTCCGCGGTCTGCTCCAGCGCCGGGTGGTAGTTGCGGTCGGCCCAGCCGTGGGCCAGCAGGAAGCGCACCCCCAGTCGGTCGGCAGCCCGGCACATCGCGTCGTTGATGGCCTCATCGGTGTGGATGTACTGGTGGTCGATGACCGTGGTGGCCCCGCCCCGCAAGTTCTCGACCAGTCCGGCGAGGGCGGCGGCGTGGGCGATGTCCGCGTCCAGGTGTATCGCTGCGGGCCAGATGCAGTCCCGCAGCCAGTCGAGCAGCGTCTTGTCGTCGGCCAGTCCCCGGAACAGCGTCTGGAACAGGTGGGTGTGAGCGTTGGTCATCCCCGGCATGACCGCGCATCCCGCCGCGTCGATCACCTCGCCGGCCTGGGCTTGGCGGCTGGACGGCGGCTCCCCCGCACCCACCTCGGCCACCCGGTTGCCCCGCACATAGACCCACCCCGGATCGTGCACCGCGCCATCGTCGTCGACAGTGACCACAGCACCGCCGTGGACCAGCAGATCAGGCACTGATGCCGTGATGACGCCTGGCTGGCTGCTCACGACCCGAACCGTACACAGGCTCTCCCCGATGCTCTAGCCCCGAACTATATGAAGAAGCCCGCCCGTACGGCCAAGAAGCGCACACAGAACCCCTGGGGGGTGCCTATGCGGCTTTGGCGCAGGCTCCGGCGACCGTGGCGCACAGGGCGGCCGGATGCTTGGCGTAGTCGTCCCAAGTGAAGGTCAAGACGTTCCATCCGGCTAGGAACATGGCGTTGCGCCGTCTGGGATCCTCCGCGAACGACACTCGGTTGAAGTGCCACCGCACGCTGTCGAGTTCGATGGCCAGCCGGACCGACGGATAGGCCAGATCGACCTGAGCGACCAACGCTCCGTCCTGGCCCAGGACGCGATATTCAAGCGCCGGGTAGTCAAGTCCGAACGACAAGAGCAACTCTGCCACCATCCGGCTCCACTCGCTCAGCGGGACCGGATCTGCGCCGAGAGCCTCCAGCGCCGCTCGGAACGGACCACAGCCGGTGCGGCCCCGGCAAGAGTGGATTGCGAGGACTGAGTAGAGATCACTCCTGCGCAGCAGTCGGTCGCGCAATACGGCGTCGATGGTTCGGTCAAGCCGCGTACGGTCTACCACGGACGCCAGATCCAGCACGGTGCGTCGCAGTCCAGTGCACGGAATCTCGTCTCGATACTTTCTCCTGGCCAGATCCATCTGGGTGGAGTGGTGCAGCCGAGCACCCGGAATCCGACGGACGCGTCCCTTCGCGACGACCACCTCCACCCGGTCGAGGTCGTAGCCGTCGATGCCGTGGAGGGCGGCAGCCGAGCGGTGACTGGCCATAGCATCGTGCGCCAGGCAGACGGCGAGAAGATCCGACCGGCGCGTGAGCGCCACCGCGGCGTGCCGGTACACGCCGCGTGCAGCACGAACCCATTGGCCCGAGCGCAAACGCTTGTCCACTTGATTCTCGGTCATGCCCGACGACAGCGCCTGGGCGCGGGTGACAAGCCCGTGCTGCTCAACCATCCGCTCGTGCACCTGAGCCTCTGCCGAAGCTGGCCCGCTGCTGGGGATGATCTGCATAGTGCAATACTATTACATCATGTTTCAATATACGCCCTGTATTGCTGTTCGCGTCTCCTGTCTATGGCGGCCGAGAAGTACACACAGAACCGGAGGGCTTGAACTGTGTGCAGAAACCGGCCCCTACGGCCGAGAAGTACACACAGAACCGGAGGGGCGGCCGGACAAGCGCCCGATTTCAGGGGGACCAGCCGGCGAAGGTGTCGATTACCGCCTTCATGTCGTCCATCAGGGGGTAGAGCACCGGACAGGTGATCCCCGCGTCGATGAACTCGGCCACCGTGTCACGGCACTGCGCGGCGCTGCCCACCGCCATGATGCGACGCACCAGGTCGTCGCCGATGAGCGGGGCGGCCTTCAGGTAGTCGGCCTCGGTGGCCGGCCAGCCGACCACCTCCTGGACCCGCTCGATGAGCTCGGGGTCGGCGCCGGAGGCAGCCATGATGTGCGGCTCGGTGCCCAGGTAGTACGCGACCAGCGACTTGCCGATCAGCAGGGCGGCGTCGGGATCGTCATCCGACAGCGAGCAGATCAGCAGTTCGGGCCGGTCGATGTCTTCGACGGCGCGGCCCGACCTCGCCGCTCCGGCACCGACATGGGCCACTGCGTCGCGGATGTAGTCGGTCGACACCACGTAGTTGAGCATGGCCCCGTCGGCTATCTCGCCCGTCAACTCCAGCATCTTCGGACCGGTCGCCCCGATGTAGATGGGGATGTCGCGGGGGGAGGCGTCGCCGTAGGCCACGTCGAGGCTCACCCGGTCGAGGTGGACGAACTCGCCGGAGTAGGTGACCTCCTCCATGGTGAACAGCGCCCGGATGGCCTCGACGTTCTCGCGCATGGCGGTGAGCGGCTTGCGCCGGCCGGCCCCGACCCGCCCGGCGATGGGCTCCCACCAGGCGCCGAGCCCCAGCATCACCCGGCTCCCGCCGTCCGGTGCGGGCCCGGCGAGCTCGTGCATCGTGCTCCAGGTCGCCGCGATCACTGCCGGGTTGCGGGTATAGATGGGCAGCACACCGCTGCCGATGCGCAGCCGCTCGGTGGACGCCAGCAGGGCGCTCATCATCACCACGCAGTCGCGGGCGAGCCGGGTATCCGCCTGCCAGATCTCGCTGAAGCCCCGCTCCTCGGCGTATCGAGCCATCTCGATCTCGTAGCCGATGGGATGCTTGTCCTGGAAGTAGAGGGCCATGCGCGGTGCCACGGCCACAGATTGTCTCACAGCTTCCGGAGCGACCTACGATCGGCCGTGATGGGATCGCGCGCCGTCGAACCAGAGGGGATTGCTCCCCCGGCGGCGCGCTACGCCCACGCAGTGGTCACCACCGGAGCGGGGAGGTGGCTGCACACCTCCGGGATCGTGGCCACCCGGGCCGACGGATCGATAGCCGATGACGTAGCCGGGCAGGCACACGACGTGTGGGCCAACATCTCGGCGATACTGGCCGAGGCCGGCATGGAACCGAGCGACATCGTGTCGGTCACCACCTACGTGGTGCCGGGACAGGACCTCGCGGAGGTGATGGCCGAGCGAGACCGGTTCCTCGGCGGCCGCCTGGCCGCTTCCACACTGCTGATCGTTCCCGAGCTGGCCCAGCCCGCCTGGAAGATGGAGATCGCAGTCGTGGCGGCCCGCTGAGCGCCGTGCGGGATCGGGTCGCAGGCGTGACTCAGGCCGCGATGGAGGCCATCTCGGTGGCGGCACGGTCCATGAAGGCCGACACCGCCGCCGGGTTGCTCTGATCCAGCCCGTAGAGCGCCACCCACCGCAACCGCGTGCCCGGGGCGCACAAGCGGGTGATCGAGCGTCTCAGAAGATGGCGCCCCGGCTCTCCCTGAAGCCGGTTCACCCATCTCGAGGAGCCATGCGTGGTCACCGCCACCAAGTGCCGCACAGTCCGCAGCGGCGAGGTCGCGAGGTCCGCCGCCCCATCGATCCACGCGGCGAGCTCGCGCTGAACCCAGTCGAGCATCGGCGCCGGCAGGCCGCCCCACCAGGTGGGATAGACGAACACCAGGCCGTCAGCACCAGCGACGCCCACCCCTCCGATCGACTCGCCCTGCGTGAGCCGCACGGTCTGCACGTCGTGGCCGTCGCGTTCCAGCGTCCCGACGACTCGGTCGCGCAGCAAGACGTTCAAGCAGTCCTGTAGCGGATGGGCGTGCAAGACCACGAATCGCACAGCCAGAGGGTAGCCACCCAGAGGCCGAGCGGATAGGCCTCAACCCGTGCGAGTCTTGGCGGAGCGCAGAGCGAGGCCGTGGCCCGAGCGGCCCGTGAGCGAAGCAAACAAGAGCGGGAATGACTCCGCCACGACACGACAGACTGTCGCCTACCCGGGCTCGGTCTCGGCGATGGCCTAGATTGGCGCCGTGGCCGCAGACACGGTGTCGTGGGCCGACTTCGAACAAGCCGATCCGAGATTGGCTCGTCGGGTGCAAGGAAGGCTCGAGAGCCATCGGCACGCGATCATGGCCACTCTGCAGGCCGACGGGTCGCCGCGCCTGTCAGGCATGGAGGCGCCGGTCAGGTCCGGACACCTGTGGCTGGCCATGACGCCGGGATCGCGCAAGGCCACGGATCTCGGGCGCGACCCCCGCTTCTCTCTTCACAGCACTTTGGATGCCGAGGATCTGCCGGAGGGAGACGCCCGCATCGACGGTGTCGTCGTGCCCGCGGACGCGACCCAGCAGGACGAGTTCCTTGCCGCGCACCGCCATCCGATCGACGACCCGTCGATCATGGTGCTCTTTGTGGCCATGATCCGCAGAGTCGTCCTCGTGCGAGTGTCACAGCACAGCCTGCTAATCGAGTCATGGACCCCCGAAGGGGGCCGTGTCACCCAGAAGAGCCAGTGAGTCGCGCACTCCACCCCTGGAATTCCTGACGTGGATCTGCGGGACTGGATCATCGGCGACTTGAAGTCGTTGCGGGCCAAGCTCGACGGCGGTGTGCTGGGCCTGATACCGCCGGAGCGGCGACGGGAGCGGGCCGACGGAGGAGGGATCGCTCCGGTGTACGTGCTGTGGCACCTCGCCCGCCACCACGACGTAGCCGTCAACGGCGTACTGCGGGGATGCAGCGGCGCGGTCGTCGACTCCTGGACCGGCAGGCTGGGCATCGACGAGGACCTCTGGCGGGGTCTGGCCGAGGGCGAGGACGCCGAACTCACCGATGTGCTCGATCCCGAGTCGGTCGGCGCCTACGCGCTGGCCGTGTTCGACTCCACCGCGGCCTGGCTCGACGAGCACGGGCTCCCCCTGATGGACGGGCGGCCCGACACGACCGCCGCCCTGCAGGCCATCGGCACTCCCGAGGACCGCTTCGACTGGCTGTACTCCATGTGGGACGGCAAGCCGGCCGCGTGGTTCCTGCAGTGGAGCGCCATCGGCCACGGCTTCAACCACCTGGGCGAGCTGGTGTCCATACGCAACCGACTGGGACTGAGCCCCTTCTGAGAGGCCGAGCGGCCCGACCCCGGAACCAGAACTGCGAGCGGCGGCTACGGTCTAGGCGTGCGACGCCGCCGGTGCTTGGTTGCAGGCCGAGCGGGCACACGAGCGAATCCGGTCCATACGGGCGAGGCCCCTGGGCCCGGGCGGCCCGTGAGCGAAGCGAACAGGAGCGGGCGGCAGGCCCGAGCGGCCCGTGAGCGAAGCGAACAAGAGCGGGAAACACCCCGCCCCGGAGCGACGGGCTTGCACCTGCCCGCGCAGCTTCTTGCAGGCGCCGCCGCGTGCGCTCTGGTGGTCGCCGCAGCCTGCTCGACCGCGCCGACCCGCAGTTCGGAGCCGGCGCCGCAGGACTGGACTCCCGAGGTCGAGCAGGATCCGCGAGCCGACACGATCAGTCCGGCGAAACCCTCTCCTGAATCCCTCCTGCCCACAGAACCGGCCCGGAGCGACGAGGGGCGATCGGAATCCGTCCAGGTCGATGAGAACCCGACCGACGGGGTCTCCAGTGGCCGCGGTCTGATAGCAGCTGCCGGCCCTGTCGGCATGCGCCTCATGCGACCGAGCGGCGAGGTCATCGGCGAGTTGGGCCGCGACCAGATCGTCACCCAGCCGACATGGTCACGCGACGGCAGCCGTCTGGCGGCGACCCTCATCAATCCGGCCAGCGGTGACTCCCAAATCGCCGTCGTCGACATAGCCACCGGGAACATCCAGACCGCGGCTGCCGTCCAGCCGTACTTCTTCTACACCTGGAGCTACGACGGCTCCCGGCTGATTGCGCTGGGACCGAGCCAGACGGGCGGCACCGCCGCCTTCATACTGGACGAGACGGGCACGCCGGCCTCGGATGTCTGGATCTCAGGCCAGAGCCTCTACGTGTCGTGGGAACCCGACGGCCGCCGGCTGCTGCTGCACGCGGGGCACCGGCTGGTGCTCGTCAACGACGTCGACTCGCCTCGCGATCACGACGACTACGGCCTGGTGGGCATCGATTTCCTGGCTCCGGCCTGGGTGCCGGGGACTCAGGACTTTCTCTACGTGGACTCCTATGGGCAGGCCCCCGCCGGCGCCGGGGAGCAGGAACTCCTCGACAGGAGGTCCACCACCAGCCCGCAGCTGCTGCGCCGCAGCGCGGACACCGGCGAGATCACCGATCTCGGTCCCGCCGGCCTCTACACGACGATGGCCGTCCACCCCTCGGGCGACCGCGTCGCCATCTCGGCAGCCTCAACCCAGCGGCCGGGATTCGCCGGTGACCGCTCAGGATCGGACTCACCCTCGCAGTCCGAGCAGACGGCACAAGTCGTGTCCGAGACCGGAATCCCGGCCGGTTCCGTGCAGATCGTGGACCTCGCCACGGCCGAGCGCCGCACCGTCCTCGACAAGATCGGACACTGGCTCGAATGGAGCCCGGACGGTCGCCAGCTGCTGATCGCGACCAGCGCGGACGATCCCAGCGGCATCGGAATGTCCTGGCACATCTGGGACGGGCAGCGGTCCTACGAGCTGGCCCGGTTCGCCCCCACGGGGACGTTCCTCCGCGACTACTTGCGCTTCGCGGACCAGTACGTCGAGACGCCGCGCCTGTGGTCGCCCGACAGCGACGCCATCACCTTCGGCGCCAACACCGCCGAGGGCGGCGTCACCGCGGTGGCCCGTCTCGACGGCGCGGGTGCCCTGGCCAGCCTCGGAACGTCGGACGTGTCCTTCTGGAGCCCGCCCGGTGACGCGCTCGGAGAGGGGTAGGCCCGGCATCCGGCCCGTGCCGGTTCCATCCATGGCGGGCGAACCGATACCGTGGCGTCCATGGCTGACGCCCGCAGCCGCCATCTCGAGGATCTCAGCGGTCCGGAGATCAACGAACGGATCACCTCGTCGTCGGTGATCGTGCAGCCGATCGGCGCGGTGGAGCAGCACGGCCCGCACCTGCCGTTGTCCGTCGACCACGTGATCGCCCATGAGTCTGCCGCCGCGCTGGTCGCCGAGCACGGCGACGACCACGACCTGTGGCTGCTGCCCACGCTGTCGGTGTCGAAGTCCAACGAGCACGCCTGGTCGCCCGGAACTCTGTGGCTGTCGGCGGAGACACTGCTGGCGGTGCTGCGCGACATCGGCCGCAGCATCGCCACCACCGCGGCCCGCCGCCTCGTGTTCCTCAACGGCCACGGCGGCAACTCGGCCCTGCTCAACGTGGCTTGCCGCGAGATCCGCTTGCAGCACGGGCTGATGACCTTCCTCGTGCACCCTTTCGTGCCCGCCGACCACGGCGGCACGTCCCCCGAGGCGGAGATGGGCATGGGGATCCACGGAGGGCACCGCGAGACGTCGGTGTTCATGCACCTGAGGCCCCACCTGGTGCACCTGGAGAAGGCCGACCGGGCCGTTCCCGAGGGCCTGGCCCAGAACCGGCATGTGCGCTTCGGGGGTCTGGCGTCGTTCGGATGGCTGTCGAACGACTTCGGGCCGGATGGCCACATCGGCGACCCGACCGGGGCCAACGCCGAGGAGGGCAAGCTGCTGTTCGAGACCGCGGTCGCCCTGCTCGGTGAGCAGATGGCCGAGATCGCCGCCTTCGACTTCGGCCGCACCACCTATTAGGACTCGCGCCGGCCGGACGCGGGAGGGACCGGGGCGAGAACCCCGGTCCCCCTCTTGAGCCTGGGAACGAGCCCCGGCCCTACTAGCCCGCTGAACGCTGCGCTAGTGCTGTGTCGTCGAAATGGCTAGGGCAGCGCAGCAGGACCGAGACCCTGCTTGAGAGCGCTCCGGACGCCCCGATCATTTCAGCGACGGACCACTAGGACGGGATCCAGGCGCTCCAGGTGGCCTCGTTGGCGGCGATCCAGTCCGCCGCGGCCTCTTCGACGCTCTTGCCGTCGTTGTCGATCGCACCCAGCATCGACACTTGGTCGGCGGTGCTGTAGTTGAAGTTGTGCAGGAACTCCCAGGCGGCGGGAGCGCCGTCCTCAAGTCCTGCCCAGACGATCTTGAACAGATTGTCCGGCGGGTAGTACTTGTTCCCGTCAGGATCCAGTGGGAGCTCCAGCTCGACGAGATCGAAGCTGCTGAACGCCACATGCGGTGTCCAGAAGTACGCCAGCACTGCATCCTCGCGGGCGAAGGCCGCATCGAAGGAGGCCAGCAGCGCCTCCTCGGAGCCGGCGTACACGAGTTCGAGGTGCAGCCCGAAGTCGTCGATGAGGTCCTGCTCGAAGGACACCCAGCTCGGATCGCCGTGCAGGATCTGCCCGGCGTCGCCCGTCTCTGCGGTGGCGAACAAGGCGGCCAGGGCGGGATCGGTGAACCCTTCCGCGCTGGCCAGCGCAGGGTTCTCGTCGATCATGTAGGCGGGCAGGTACCAGCCGATCTGGCCGACGGGACCGAGCAGACCGGCGTCCACGACGTTGCCGTCGGGGTTGTCGATGAATTCGGCCCGGTTCTGGGCGTGACCCGAGGGCCAGACCTCGAGCGACGCATGCAAGTCGCCGGTGTTGATGGCCACCCACTGGGCGTTCTCGTCGAGGTCGGTGATCTCCACGTCGTAGCCGATGTGCTCGAGGAGCTGCGCGGCGACCTGGATGTTGGCAGCCGAGCCGTTCCACGGGTTGGCGATCAGCTGGATGGTGGTGATCTCGCCCAGATCGGGTCCGGCCATCTCCTCCTCGGCGGCCATCAAGGCGGCCTCAGCCTCAGCCTGGGCGGCGGCGTCCTCCGCGGCAGCCTCAGCCTGGGCGGCCGCCTCCGCGGCAGCCTCAGCCTGGGCGGCGGCCTCCGCGGCAGCCGCGGCGGCGTCGGCCGCGTCGGCCGCGCTCGTGTCCTCGGCGTCGTCCTCGCCGCAGGCTGCAGCCAGCAGGCCGAACACGGCCAGCACGGCAGCCAGCTTCCATAGCGATCTGGTCATTGCGGATCCCTCCAGTTGCGTGTAGTAGCCGCTCCAACGCGGCCGTCTTGAGGACGACATTTATAGCACTGCCCCTAGGCCGTGTGAAGGGCGCCGTTCGCGGCCACTACATTGGCCCGATGGTGACCACCGAGCAGACGCCCTTGGAGTGCCACGAGATCACCAAGGTTTTCGGCGACAACCTGGCGGCTGCCCGCAGCCTGCTCGCCGACGGCAGCGACCGGCAGCGGGTTCTCGACCAGACCGGTTGCCTGGTGGCCGTGCGGGACGCGACGTTCTCGGTGGAGCGGGGCGAGACCTTCGTGGTCATGGGTCTCTCCGGTTCGGGGAAGTCGACCCTGATCCGGTGCCTGTCGCGGCTGGTCGAGCCGACCAGTGGGACCGTCAAGATCGACGGCACCCCCATCGGCGACCTGGACGACCAGGAGTTGCGGGAGCTGCGGCGGCAGCGCCTGTCCATGGTGTTCCAGCACTTCGGGCTGTTCCCCCACCGCAAGGTGATCGACAACGTCGCGTTCGGCCTCGAGATTCAAGGAGCAGCCAAGTCGGACCGGTACGAGCGGGCACTGGAGGTCCTCTCGGTAGTCGGTCTGAGCGACTGGGCCGACCACTTCCCCCAGCAGCTCTCCGGCGGGATGCAGCAGCGGGTGGGGCTGGCCCGGGCCCTGTGCGTGGAACCGGAGATCCTGTTCTTCGACGAGCCGTTCTCGGCGCTCGACCCGCTGATCCGCCGCGACATGCAGGACGAGCTGCTGTCCCTTCAGGCCAGGATGCGCCGGACGCTGGTGTTCATCACCCACGACTTCCATGAGGCGCTGAAGCTCGGAGACCGCATCGCCATCATGAAGGACGGCGAGTTCGTCCAGGTGGGCACGCCCGAGGAGATCGTGTCGGCGCCCGCCGACGACTATGTGCGCGAGTTCGCCGAGGACGCCCCCAAGACCAAGGTGATCACCGTGGGCTCGGTGATGCAGCCCCTGGACGGCGAGGCCCCGCCGGGCGAGCCCGTCGGCCTCGATGCGGTGCTCGAGGACATCCTTCCCCGGCTGCTGGCCACCTCCGAGGCACTGGGCGTGGTCGACGATCAGGGCAACTTGGTCGGAACGGTCGACCGGGCGCGAGTGGCGGACCTGCTGGGCGAGAGTTCCCGCGCCAGCGCGGCTCGAGCCGCGAGCCGCTGAACGCCCGTGACAGCTACGGCCCCGGCGACCAGACCGCCAAAGACCGCGGAAGCGGTCGAGGCCCGGTTGGCGCTGGACCGGCGCCGGCGGACCCGCTCGGTCAGCGAACTCGTGCTGGGCGTGGCCATCGTGGTCGCCGCCCAACTGGCACTCGGCGCGGTGGGCGGGTTCCCCGAGTCGTGGGCCATCGGTCTGGCCGACTGGATTGACGACGCCCGCCGCTGGATCATCAACAACCAGACCACCCACTGGAGCTTCTCCTTCATCTTCAACCCGATCAGCGACTCGATCGACTGGGGGCTGCGGACCGTCGAGCGCTTCTTGCTGTGGTTGCCGTGGTACGTGGTGACGGCCGCGGTGGCCATGGTGGCAACGTCCGCACTCAGCATGAGGGCCGGGCTGCTCGCGGCGCTCGGAGTCATGTACTTCGGCGCCATCGGCCTGTGGGAGGAGAGCCTCCAGACGGTGGCGCTGATGATCATTGCCGTCGGCATCTCGGTCGCCATCGGTGTTCCGGTCGGGATCGCATCGGCCCGCTATGACCGGGTTCGGCAGTCGGTTCGGCCGGTTCTCGACGTCATGCAGACCTTGCCGGCCTTCGTGTACCTGATCCCCGTGGTGCTCCTGTTCGGAGTGGCCCGGGTTCCGGCCATCATCGCGACCGTGATCTACGCCCTTCCGCCGGTGATCAGGCTTACCGACCTTGGCATACGGAACGTGCCGGCGGCCACCGTGGAGGCGTCCGAGATGTTCGGCGCCACCCCCCGCCAGACCCTGCGCAAGGTGCAGTTCCCGTTGGCCCTCCCCAGCGTGCTCACCGGTATCAACCAGACGATCATGATGGCGCTGAGCATTGTGGTGATCGCCGCTCTCATCGGTGCCGGAGGGTTGGGCCAGGTGGTGCTGGAGTCCCTCAGGCGGCTCTTTGTCGGGCGGGCGCTGGAGGCCGGGCTGGCCATCGTCGTTCTGGCCATGCTCATGGACCGCATCACCCACGGCGCGGCCGGCTTGGGCGCCCGGCGCCGCCGGCTCCGCCTGATGCCCGACTCGCTGGAGCGTGTGGGGTTCGTGCGGAGGATGGAGAACGCCCTCTCCTCCGCCGATCGAGTCCTGTGCAGGGTGGGCGCTGCGCTGGCAGCTCCCATGCGTGACGCCCCGGGCCTGGCCTCACTGACCCGGCACCCCCGCCGGGTGCTCGGACTCCTCGCTCTCGTGGTGGTCACCTTCGTCAGCGCCGTCGGTGGGCGGCCCGGGTTCCCCTCGGCCATCTCGTTCTCGTTCGCGCCGGCCATCGACTGGCTGGTGGACTGGGTCCGGGACAACCTCTACGAGATCGGCGGAACCTGGTTCGGGACCGGTTGGTTCAGCGACTCGGTCACCATCTACGCGGTCACGCCGCTGCGCGAGCTGTTCAGCGCCGACCTGGCCTGGCCGGTGGTCGTGCTGGCGGTCGCGTTGGCCGGGTGGAGGCTGGGCGGCGCGGCCCTGGCCGCGTTCTGCACCGCCTGCGTGGCCGGCCTGGGGTTCCTCGGGATGTGGACGCTGTCCATGGACACCTTCGCCCAGGTGATCGTGGCGGTGGTCATGGCGATCCTGTGCGGCATTCCCCTCGGCGTGCTCGCCTCCCGGAGCGACCGTTTCGAGCGGATGCTCAAGCCGGTGCTCGACTTCCTCCAGACCATCCCCAGCTTCGTCCTGCTGGTGCCGGTCATCATCATGTTCAACGTGGGGCGTATCCCGGGGATCATCGCCTCGGTGCTCTACGCCCTGCCGGCCGCCACAAGGCTCACCAATCTGGGGATCCGGCAGGTCGAGGGCGAGGCCACCGAGGCGTCGAGGGCCTTCGGCGCCACCCGGGGCCAGACGCTGCGCAAGGTTCAACTGCCGCTGGCCGCGCCGAGCATCATGGCCGGCATCAACCAGACGGTGATGCTGGTGCTGGCCATGGTGGTGATCGCGGGCCTCGTGGGCGGCGGCGGCCTGGGCCTCGAGACGGTGAAGGGCCTGAGACGCACCGACTCGGTGGGGTCCGGTTTCGTGGCCGGTCTGGCCATCGTGCTGCTGGCGATGCTGCTCGACCGCCTGCTCCAAGCCTGGACCCGCCGGTTCACCCCGGTAGAGGGCGGCCCCTAGGACCTAGCCGTTTCTTGATGTAGTTGTGCCGCTCTGGTGCGGTCAACTACATCAAGAACGCAGGTATCCAGGCTGGGAGCTAGCAGCCCGTCCAGCGCGGCGTGCGGGCCTCGGTGAAGGCCTTCGGGCCCTCGGCTGCGTCATCCGAGGCGAGCATCGCCTCGTAGGCCGTGAGACCTCCCGATCGGAGCAGCCTGAACGCTTCCGGCAACGGGAGATTGACCGTGCGGTCGCGGATCTGGTGGATGGCGGCCACCGACAGCGGTGCTGCCTCTACGATCCGGGCGGCCAGAGCGCGGGCCTCGGCCATGAGATCGTCAGCGCCTACGACCGCATTGACCAGCCCCCAGCGGTGAGCCTCAGCCGCGTCGAGGCGGCGGCCGGCGTAGAGGACCTCGTTGGCCACCGCGGGCGGGAGCATCCGGGGCAGGCGCACCGAGGCGGCATCGGGCACGATCCCGAGCGAGGCCTCCGGCAGCCAGAAGCGAGCGTGCTCGGCGGCCACCACGAGGTCGGCGGCCAGCGCGATCTCGAATCCCCCGCCGACCGCCATGCCGTTGACCGCGGCGATCACCGGCTTGAGCAGGCCGGGCAGCTCGCCGAAGCCCCCGAAGCCGCCCTCGCCGTAGTCGGCCTCGAACTCCTCGCCGCCGGCTGCGGCGTTGAGGTCCCAGCCGGCGCAGAAGAACCGGTCGCCTGCGCCCGTGAGTATCGCGACCCGCAGGTCTCCGTCGTCGCGGAAGGCCGCGAACACCCGGCTCAGCTTCCGGCCGGTGGCTGCGTCGATGGCGTTGGCCTTGCCGCGGTCGAGGGTCACCTCGAGCACCGGTCCGTCGGCGGCCACCTTCACGGCGCCCGTCGCGGCGCTCTCAGCCATGGTCCAGCGGCTCGGCCACGAGCATCAGCGCATCGGCGGCAACGGCCGTCTGGCGCGTGACGATCAGGGGATTGATCTCAACTTCGATGATGCTGCGATCGTCGCGCACCAGCGCACCGAGCGCAGAGATCGTCTCGACCACGGCGTCGACCGCAGCCGCCGGGCGACCCCGGTAACCGGTCAGCGTCCGCCAGAGCCGCAGGCTGCTCAGGGCTTCAAGAACTTCGTTCGCCCGCACCGGCAGCAGCAGACCGGCAGTGTCGTCGAGCAGTTCCGCCACCGTCCCACCCGCTCCGAGAGTGAGCAGCATCCCCACCGGCGGCGCCGACCGGACACTCACGAGCAACTCGGCGACGGCGCCGCTGATGCAGGACTCGACCATCACGGTCCCGTCGTCGCCGGCGAGGCGCCGGGCCGCGGCAGCTACCTCCTCCGGACCTTCGAGACCGACCACCACGCCGGCTGCCTCCGTCTTGTGGGCAAGGCCGATTGCCTTGACCACGACCGGGTATCCGATCTCCGCCGCGGCAGCCACAGCCCGTTCCGCGACCACCACTGTCCCAGCGGGCACGGCGACGCCGACCGAGTCCAGCCGCTCTTTGGCCGCATGCTCAGACAGCGTCACAACGGCAGGTCCGGCCGCGCCTGTCACACCCCGTCCATAGGTTCGCTGCGACTGCCGGGGCGGCCCGGCCGCGGTACCGGCGCCAGCCGACCAACTGGAGGTGGAGGGGAACGATGCGGGCGGCTCACACGATCCTGGCGGCACGGCGGTGGCGGTCCGCCCACCGTCAGCGGCACCGGGTCCAGTACGGTCCGACGACGACCCTCCGACCCCGCCGGCCACCGCGGGCGGGAGCAGGGCGTCGAGGGATTCGCCGGTTCGGGCATCCGATCGTCCCCAGGCGGCCGCTGCCGCCAGACAGGACAGGGCGGTGTCGATGTCGCCGCATGCGGCCAGGCCCAGGTCTGCGGCCCGGGCGCGGGCCTCCTCGGGCAAGTTCTCGGCCAACGAGGCGACGACCACGCCGGGAGTGCCACTGGCGGTGCAGGCCGCGCTGAAGGCCTGCAGGGTGGGCCACCAGCGCGACCGGTCAAGACCCTCGGCGGGAAGGTCGAGCATCAGCAGCGCGGCATCGAACGCTGGTTCCTGCTCGGATCCGCCGTCCTCACCAGTCCCGGACCCTGGCCCGAGGGCGGCCCGGAAGCAGCGGGCCAGGCGAGCTTCGTCACCCCAGATGAACGTGTGGTAGTCGAGCGGGTTGGTGACCGCGACCCGGCCGTCCAGAGTTGCCGCCACCCGGTCGGCGTGTTCGGGAGCGAACGGCGGGAAGCTCAGGCTCCGGCCGCGGCTGCGGTCGGCCACCAGCGCCGCCTCGCCGCCGGAACAGCTCAGCGACACGAGTCGGTTACCCCTCAGCGGCCCGAGGGAGTGCAGGACGGCCAGCATGTCGAGCAGTTCTGGCAACGAGTGCACCCGTCGAATGCCCAGCCGGCGGAACAGCGCGCCGTAAGCGGTGCCGTCACCCACCAGCGAGGCGGTGTGGGTGACGGCGATGGCCCCCGAGGTCTCGGATGCTCCCAGCTTGAGCGCTACCACCGGCAGGTCCTTGCGGCGGGCCGTGGCAGCCGCCGCGGCGAAGCGCTCGACGTTGTCCAGTGCCTCGATGCACAGACCCACGCCGGTGACCGCTTCGTCTGCCGCCGCGGCCTCGAAGGCCTCTGAGATGCCGACATCGGCCTGGTTCCCCAGCGTCATCACCCAGGCGACGTCGAGGCACCGGCGCTGCATGGTGAGGCTGACGGCGATGTTGCCGCTCTGACTCAGCAGTGCGACACCGCGATCCGCGCGGGACAGACCGTGGACGTCGGGCCACAACGCCGCGCCGGTTACCGCCGACAGCGTCCCGTAGCAGTTGGGCCCCACGATGGGCATGCCTGCTGCCGCGGCGACCAGATCGGCTTGGAGGGCCGCTCCGGTTTCGCCGGTCTCGGCGAAACCGGAGGCGTGGCAGATGGCGGCACCGGTGCCGGCGGCAGCCAGCTGGCGCACCACCTCAACGGTGGCGTCGCGGTCCACGCCCACGAAGGCTGCGTCGGGGCCGGCCGGCAGTTCCTCCACGGAGGCGAAGGTGGGCAGGCCGCCCAACTCCCGGCTCCGGTTGACAGCCCACATGTCCCCCGAGAAGCCGAACGAGCGGGAGGCGTCGATCGCCAGCTCGGCGGCCGCGCCCCCGACGAAGGCCAGCGACCGCGGCCTCAACAGCCGATCGAGCCTGCTCACTGGCTGTGCCCGCTCCTGTTCGCTGCGACCTGAGGGCCGCTCGGGCCACGGCCTCGCCCGCGCGGTGGCGCATGGTGCCGCGGACCTGTGCCCGCCTGTTCGCTGCGACCTGAGGGCCGCTCGGGCCACGGCCTCGCCCGGCTCATCGCATGACCCCCAATGAATCGCTCCCTATCCGCTCGGCCTCTCAGCAGCCGAGGGGCCGCAGCATGGCGCGCGACACGATGTGGCGCTGGATCTCGCTGGTGCCGTCCCAGATCCGGTCGACACGGGCGTCACGCCAGATCCGCTCCAGCGGCAGCTCGTCCATCAGCCCCATCCCGCCCAGGATCTGGATGGCCTCGTCCGACACGAATTGCAGCATCTCGGTGGCCGACAGCTTGGCCATGGCCGCGTCGGCGTCGGTCATCTCGTCCTCGGCCGACAGCCAGGCGGCCCGGTAGGTCATCAGCTCGGCCTGCAGCAGCCGGGTGCGCATGTCGGCCAGCTTGAACGACACTCCCTGGAACCGCCCTATGCGCTGCCCGAACTGCTCGCGGGTGGCGGCCCAGTCGAGGGCGACCGACAGAGCCCGGTCGGCCCGTCCCAGGCACACCGCGGCCACTTGCAGGCGGGTGCTGCCCAGCCACTCGTTGGCCACATCGAAGCCCCGGTGCTCCTCCCCGAGCAGCTTGGAGGCGGGCACCCGGGCGTTGTCGAAGTTCAGGATGAAGTTGTGGTAGCCCCGGTTCGACACGCAGTTGTAGCCCGGCACCCGCTCGACCCCAGGCGTGTCGAAGTCCACCAGCAGCGACGAGATCAGCTTGCGGGGGCCCCGGGGCGAGTCGGCGGCGCCCGTGGCCGCGAACAGCACCACGTAGTCGGCCAGGTCGGCGTGGCTGATGAAGTGCTTGGTGCCGTTCACCACGTAGTGGTCGCCCTGTCGTTCGGCCCGGCAGGCCATGCCCCGCAGGTCGGAGCCGGCGTCGGGCTCGCTCATGGCCAGGCACTCCACCCGCTCGCCCCGCACCGTGGGGAGCAGGTACTCGTCGGCCTGGTCGCCGGTGCAGGCCCGCAGGATGTTGGACGGGCGGGCCACGATGTAGTGCAGCGCGTATGCCGTCCAGCCGAAGGCTCGCTCGGCCATGGCCAGGGTCAGGTCGTCGAGGCCGCCGCCGCCGAGTTCGACGGGCATGTTGGCCGCGTACAGACCGGCGTCGATGGCCTTGCCCCGGATCTCCTCCACCAGTTCGGGCCGCACCTGGCCGGTGCGCTCCACCTCGCTCTCGTGAGGGACCAGCTCGCGCTCTACGAAGGCGCGCACGGTGTCGACCACCATCTGCTGCGATTCGCTGATCGAGAAGTCCACGCTCGCCTCCTTGCGTTCTCAGTGCTTCGTGCCGATGGCCATGCAACCGCGAGCCGGAGACGGATCCGGCATGGACGCGTGGGCCTCGGTCACCGCGGCCACTGCGGCCGCGGGCCCCTCGAGCAGCGGTGCGCTGCGGCCGGCAGCAGCGTCAACATGGACCAGCATCTGCTCGCCGGTGCACAGCACCTCGCCGCCGCGGTACATGGTGTGGAGGATGTGCAGCCGCTTGGCGTCGCTGCCGAGTACTTGGGTGGTGACTCTCAGCGGCTCGCCCTCCGAGGCCTCCCGACGGTGGTTGAGGCGGGTCTCGACCGTGTAGTAGGAGTGCCCGCCGGCCCGGTAGGCCTCATCGATGCCGACGTAGCGGAACAGAGCGTCGGACGCCCACCCGAAGGCGGTCAGGAACGCCCACTCGGTCATGTGGCCGTTGTAGTCCACCCAGTCGGGCTCCACCACGGCCGAATACAGGGACAGCGGGGCTGCGATCTCCGTGCCGGGCGTCCACGGCTCGGCCTCGGTGGAGGCCTTGGCAGCCAGTATCCGAGCCTCCCGCTCGGCCACGAGGCGGCCGGCGCCGGCGCCGCTCGGTCGCAAGGCCCGCATCACCGCCAGCAGGCAGGCGTCCCTCTGCCGCTCCAGTTCGGCGATGGATCGGCTGCCGGCCTGGGCCTCGCAGCCCGCAGCCATGGCTTCGGCCAGCTCGCCGGTCAGCTCGGGCGACTCCAGCCGGGTCCACGGCAGCTTCAGCGCGGGCCCGAACTGGCTGAGCATGTGGCGCATCCCGCCCTCGCCTCCGGCCAGGTGGAATGTGAGGTTGGTGCCCATGGCCGCCCAGCGCAGGCCGGGACCGTAGACAATTGCTTCGTCGAGCTCGGCGGTGGTGGCGATGCCGTCGTTCACCAGGTGCAGGTTCTCGCGCCACAGCGCTTCCTGGAGGCGGTCCGACAGGTAGCCCTCGACCTCGTTGCGAACCAGCAGCGGATGCATCACCAGGTCGTCGTAGTGGGCCATGGCCGCGGCAACCGCTTCCTCGGCGGTGGCCCGACCGGGCACCACCTCGACCAGCGGGAGCAGGTATACCGGGTTGAACGGATGGCCGATGAGGAGCCGCTCGGGATGGCTCAGGCCGTCGGCCAGGCGGCTGGGCAGCAACCCCGAGGAGCTGCTGGCGATCACCGTCGCCGGCTCGGCCACGGCGTCGAGTCGGCCGAGCAGCGACCGCTTGACCGGTTCGTCCTCCGGAGCGCTCTCCTGCACCCAGTCGGCCGAGGCCGCCACTTCCTCCGGGCCGGCAGCCCACCGCAGCCGGGCCGGATCGGCACCGGGGAACAACCCCAGGCGAGTGGCCGCAGGCCAGGCCCGCTCGATGCCGGATCGAAGTCGATCCTCGGCCCCGTCGGCCGGATCCCAGGCCACCACGTCGTGACCCCGGGCCAGGGCGCGCACCGCCCAGCCGGAGCCGATCACGCCCGTTCCCGCCAGCCCGATGGTCCTCGCCGTCACCGCGCCTCCCAGCGGGTTGCCGGCCGCGTCACGGCCGGAGTCCCGCAGTCCAGGCCGAAGTATCGCATCGTCAGCCCTCGACGGCGCGCATTGCGGACTCGTAGTATCGGTCCGTGGCCGAGCCGCTCGAGTACAACCCTTACGCGTTCACGGTGCACGACAACCCGTACGTCACCTACCGGCGATTGCGGGACGAGGCGCCCGTCTACTGGAACGAGGAACTGAGCTTCTGGGCCCTCAGCCGCTTCGAGGACGTGCTCGACGCGTTCAAGGACCACGAGACCTACTCCTCACGCGGAGGCGTGGCCCTGGAGAGCAGGCGGCCCATCGACAAGGCCCACCCCAAGTTTCAGGAGATCATCGAGATGGACCCGCCGGAGCACACCGCGCTGCGGGGTCTGGTGTCGCGGGTGTTCACCGTCCGGCGCGTGGCCCAGATGGAGGACGAGGTCCGCAGGATCGTCAACCACTACATCGACACGGTGATCGAGTCGGGGCACTCCGACCTGATGGCCGATGTGGCCGGCAGCTTCCCGATGGATGTGATCTCGGCCGTGCTCGGGATAGGTGAGTGCGACCGCGACATGCTGCGGGAATGCGCCGACCGGGGCCTGGTTCGCGAGGACGGGTCCATGGAGATCCCCAAGGAGGCGTTCGAGGCGATCCTCGACGTGCTCGCCTACTTCACCGAGGATCTCGAGCGGCGGCGCGCCGACGAGGCGCCCGGTGGCGGGTTGGTGTCGGACCTGCTGGGGCTGGAGGTCGACGGCCGGGCGCTGACCGAGCTCGAGTTGCTCGGCTTCTGCCTGCTGTTCACGTTCGCCGGGTTCGAGACGACGGCCAAGATGGTGGGCAACGCCGTCGAGTTGCTGTCTCGCCATCCCGACCAGCGGGCCGCGGTGGTGGCCGACCCGTCGCTGGTCCGCCAGACGGTGGAGGAGGTCGTCCGCTTCCACAGCTCCACCCAGTACATGCATCGCACCCTCACCCGCGACGTCGAGATGCACGGCCGGCGGATGCGGGAGGGCGATTCGGTTCTGCTGCTGATCGGCGCGGCCAACCAGGACGAGCGGGAGTTCGGCCCCACCGCCGGCGAGTTCGACATCTTCCGCAAACCCGACCGGCACGTGGGCTTCGGCTACGGCATCCACTTCTGCCTCGGCGCGGCTCTGGCCCGCCTGGAGGGCCGGGTCGCGCTGGAGGAGATCCACCGCCGCATGGGCGACTACACCGTGGACCACGACAACAAGGTCCGGTTCCACAGCGGCAACGTCAGCGGATGGAGGACCCTGCCCATCAGCTTCACCCCCGGTCCCCGGCTGGCCGGCATCGCCAGGTGAGGAGTTACGGCTACATCGGGCTGGGCATGATGGGCTCGGCCATGGCCGAGAACCTGATCCGCCACGGGAGCGGATCGGTCACGGTCCACGACATCGACCCCGCTGCGGTTGGCGCCGCGGTGTCGCTGGGGGCAGAAGCGGGCACCAGCGCGGCTGAGGTGGCCCGGGTCAGCGACGTGGTGAGCATCTGCGTGCCGGCCTCGGCCCACATCGAAGCCGTGCTTTCGGGACCCGGTGGCGTCGTCGAGGGGGCCCACGACGGGCTCAGCGTGCTCATCCACTCCACCGTGCATCCCGACACCGTCTCGGCGGCGCGAGATGTGGCCGCCGAATGGGGTGTGCCCGTGTTCGACGCCTGCGTGGCCGGCGGGGCCGACAACGCCAGGGCCGGCAACCTCACTGTGCTGACCGGAGGATCGGGTGATATGCCCCCGGCCGCCCGTGAGGTGCTCAATGTCTACGCAGGCACGCTCATCGACGCCGGTCCGGTGGGGTCAGGAGCGGCTCTCAAGATCGCCATCAACGTGATGACCTACGCCCAGTTCGCGGCCGCGGCCGCGGCCCACGACATGGTGGCCAGCACCGGCGGCGAGCCGGCGGCGCTGCTGGAGGCGTGGAGGTCCATGGGCCAGTTGGGTGCGCTCACTGAGCAGTACTGCGCCCTGCTGGAGATACCCGACGAGCACATCCGGGGCGAGTTGCGGACCATGCTGGAGACCCAGGCTGGCATCGCCACCAAGGATCTGTCGCTGGCACTGGAGTTGGGACGCGCCCGGCCCGGCGCTGCGGCCATGCTGCAGGCGGTGCGAGCCGCCATGCCCGCCGTCTACAACGTCCACGAAGCGAACGAGGAGACCCGATGACCGCCGACAACGCTGCCGATACGCCCGCCGACGACACTGCCGATACGCCCGCCGACGACGCTGCCGATACGCCCGCCGACGACGCTGCCGATACGCCCGCCGACGACACCTACGAGCGCGGCGTGGCCATGGTGACCGAGATCTACCAGGGCGAGGTCCCGGCGTTGCCCGAGGGCACCATGGCCTTCAACGACGTGATGATGCGCAGCCTGTTCGCCGAGGTGTGGGACCGCGATGTGCTGTCGATCCGGGATCGGCGCCTGCTCATAATGGGCGTGATCGCGGCCCGGGGCTCGACCGACGTGTGGAAGCTCCAGGCCCAGTCCGCCCTGAAGCGAGGCGAGCTCACCCCCGACCAGCTGCGGGAGACCCTGATCGCGCTGGCCCCTTACGCCGGCTACCCCGTGGTGGCGCCCCTGATCGGCCCCTGCGAAACAGCCATCAACGAATGGACCGAAGCCCAGGACTGAATTGGCCGACGAGCCGCCGGCCTGCACGGGCCATCAATCGACGGACCAGACGAGAACGCTGAAAGCGCCCATGCCGGCCGGGTCAAGCAGGGCCTCGGACTCACGGGCACGGCTGCGGGCCTTCAGTGCGTCGAGGTCGCCGACGCCGGCCCGCTCGGCCCATGCGGCCCGGCCCTCGGCCACCAGTTCGTCGATGCCGTGGCCCCTCAGGAATTCGGCCTGGGTGCGTACGTGGGCCCGGTGGCCGGCCTGCACCTGGTCCAGAGCCACGTCAGCGGTGATGTCGCACGACCCTGGATCGGCCAGCCACCAGGAGCCGTCATCATGGTCCCGATGAGTGCGCAGCCAGCCCAACCCGGCGCCGGGATCATCCGACGGATCGACCCGCCCGGCCAGGGTCCGGGTGTCGGCGCCGTAGTCGAGAGCCACGATCCAGCCCGCTCCGAGAACCTGGTGCGCGTCGGCCACCCAGCGGCGGGCGGCCCGTTGAACCGGTACGCGGGCTCCTACCGCCAGATCCGGCAGGCCGGCCACGAGTTCGGTCGAAGCCGGCACCCCGACCAAAGAGAAGCCCCGGCGGCCCGAGGCCTCACCGACGGCGACGCGCAGCTCCTCCCAGCCGCCGCGAGTGCGGCGGACGATGTCGAAGGGGAGGTTGTCCAAGAACTCGTTGGCCACGATCACTCCCGCGGACACGCCTAGGAGCAGCGCGTCCGACACCCGGGCCACGCTCGCCACCAGCGGGTGCTCTGGATGCAGGGCCCGCTGCGCCGGCGACAACTCCACCAGCACCAGCCGCAGCGCGCCAGCGGCCATGCAGTCCGGCTCGGAGGCCAGCACCGAGCGAGCCAGCGTGCCCGGCCCCGCCCCCCAGTCGATCACGGTGAACGGATCGGGCTCACCCAGCTCAGCCCACCAGGCATCCAGCGCCCGGGCCACCACCGCACCGAACAGCGGTCCCACCTCCGGCGCAGTCAGAAAATGTCCCGAGCGCCCCCCGGCCTTCCCCCCGCCGGATCGCATGTAGAACCCACCGTCAGCGTCGTACAGGCAGGCCTCCACATACTTCGACACCGGCATCGGCCCCCGATCCCCGATCCGACGAGCAATCCGCTCGACGAGCGGCGCTCGGACGCCATCGCCGTACTTGCCCGCCGCAGGCAGCGAGACGGAATCAGCCACGGTTCCAACGCTAGGGCCGTCACCCCCTAGGCCCGGCCAGACAGGCTCCTCGGATCAGCAATAGCGCGTTCTGAAGGTCATTCACTGCGCGTTCTGAAGATAGATCGCATCATGCTCTGCATTATTCTGTAGTATATTACTGTTTTCATATCATGTCGTACTGGAGAAGGCCCCTTGCACGGACACCCCTGGACCCAACCGAGCCGATTGTCAATAAATGTTGACAATCGGCTACCGTGCTAGCAGACTCCTCAATGGAAGCCACGGCCAGTGCGCACAAGCACGGAGTACCCATCGAAGACATGCAGCACGCACTACGACACCACCTGCAAGCCTTCCCACAAGATGAGCGCGGCTTCAAGATGTTCGTCGGCCCGTCAACAACTGGCGAACTCCTTGAGATCGGAGTTGTCACCCGTGATGATGGGGCCCGCATCGTGCACGCAATGCCCGCCCGGACCCAGTTCCGGCCAAGGACGTGAGGACGTGAACGACGACTTGGCACCGCGGCACGACCGCGTACCGGAGAGTTGGTGGGACGAGCAAGCCGAAGCCTTCGAGGCGTGGGCTGACAGCGTGCAACCGGCCGACTTGGAGCCCTCCGACACTCGGGCTCTACAAACGATCACGAGGTTGACCGACCTGCGTAAGGAGATCGAGGCTGCCATCCTCGATGCAGTCTGCGAGGCTCGCCGGTCGGGCCACACCTGGTCCGAGATAGGTGTGATGCTCGACGTGAGCAAGCAGGCCGCACAGCAACGGTACGGACCAAAGCTCGATGGCGTCCCAGTCGAGGGAGGTCGGGCGGTGATCGACACCGATGAGCGGCCGGACGCGGACCGGCACCTAGCCGACGCGTACCAGCACCAGCCCGAAGATCCTGCGCTGATCGAGTCGGCTACCCGCCTCGCCGCCCGCACGACGCCCGAGTGGTAGTCCGAGGCGAGATCCAGCCGCCTCATCCGCTTCCCGACACACCTGAGGCCCGCAACACCCGTCGGGCTGGTGGCACGGCAATGGCTTCGTTGCTCTGTTTCAATCCGAATCAACGGCGATCCATCCCTCAGCAGCCGTCGCCGCTTGATCGCCAACCGTCGCTCGATCCTCCGCCGCGGCCTTGGCGCTCGCCGCAGTTGCCGCACGAGAGCCGCCGCCGCATCCACACCAGCGTCGTGTGACGTCCCGACACCTCCAGGTCGCGGATCTTGCGACGCCGGGTGTCATGCACCCGAGCGCAACAGAACCCGCACGCCGGGCACCTCGGCCGCCTCACAGCCGACTCGACCTCCACAACCAGCTCGCTCGGCGTGTCCACCGCCACCGCGAGCACACGGATCTGGCGCAGGTGCAGCCGCACCCGCATAACATCGGAAGCCATCGGGGCCCTCCTGGATCGCTGACGTGTACATCACCGATCCCAGCAGGGCCTCGACCCCTACTCAGGGACCCTCAACCACCCCGCTCCCCACGAATCCGCGAAGGCTCTCAAGAATGGCTTCGCGTTCAGGGGACGGGTACGAACTCGCATAACCGCTATAGGGCAACGTCCACTGGTGTAGCTGACAAGCCGGGAATGCCTCAGCTAGTGGTCCGTCGCTGAATTGGTCGGGGCGTCCGGAGCGCTCTCAAGCAGGGTCTCGGTCCTGCTGCGCTGCCCTAGCCATTTCGACGACACAGCACTAGCAGGCCGTGGTTCGCGTAGTTCCATGGCCACACTGGCCTCTCGGCCTTGGCAAGCAGCGTGAGGCAGGCGACCGTGAACGCGGCACCGCCACGTGGGCCGTCCCACAGAGTCGACCTGACGTTGAGGCCTCGGCTCTTCCATAGTTGCTCGGTATGGCGGAGCGGCTCGAGCTTCGCAAGGGGCAGGTTCCTCGCGGCGTAGGCGACGAGTTCCTCACCTTTGGGGAACGGCCGACCGTCCTTCGGTAACGCTGCAATGTCTCGCAGCAACCCTGGCCAACCGTCTGCCGGCATGTGACGTTCGGGAAGCGAGAAGGGGGCGTCAATTCCCGCCGCGCAATAATCGTCGTTCGCTAGCAGTGCCACCAGCCGCTCGAAGGGGTACTCGCGACCTCGCAACTGCTGCACGGGCCGCAAGTCCACGAGGCTCAGGGCGCCTGCTCGCTCCTCCGCGGTCGCAATCCAGACGTTGGAACGCCGGCATCCTGGCGTCCACATTCGGTGGTTGCCGGAGAAGTCGATGCCGTGGAAGATCCGGACGGGATCAGCACCGATGCCATTCATGGCTCTCTCGACCGTGCCGCCCAATTGCTCAGTCGCCGTATGGCCCCAAGAACCGCTCGCCGTTGAAGTGGACAAGATGGGTCGGGTGATCGGCAGTCCAGACGTCGGTCTCCCACGATTCGCACAGTTCCGGGAACCGGAGGCGACGCAGGTCGGTGGCATTCACCTGGGTGCTACCGCTGAACATGCGGAAATAGGTGTCGACCAAGTCGCTGTTGAGGAAGTCCGCCAGGCTCTCCGCCTCAGACCTGCGGAGAGGCCCATGGTCGCGATGAATGACGTTCACGTGGTTCTCAAAGGCCACATGGTCGTACCCGTCGACAGGGTCGTAGACGCAGGCCACGACGCGCCGCCTCTCCTCCTTGGCTGTGAAGCGCTTGACGAGCACGTAGATCCCGTTCGGGAACAGCCACCGTCGGGTTTGAGGCGCAACCGTGAAGCCCTGTGGCTTGCGAGCCTCCAGAGGCCACTCCACCCGGGCCTGCTTCAGGTTCACCGGATAGATCAACGGGACCGACCCTCTGCCTGCGCTGCGGTGAGGTACTCCCGGCACCGGAAGTCGACGACCGGCCCGGTCGAGACAGCCAGCCCCAGCGACTGGAGGTCGGCCGGCAAGGCCGCTATTCGCTCCGCGGCACACATCACGTCGGGACTGCCGGGCAGATTGATGAACCGGCCGGGATCATGGGGCAGAACGATGTTGTGGTGGGGCACGTCATGAACCTCGTGCGGTCCAGACACGTGATCGGGCCGGGTCTCGACTCTGACGAGATCGCCTGGTTCGGGAGCCGACTTGCGCATCGAGAAGATCACGGTCTCTTGCAGCACCGACGAAGACTGGAACACCCTGTCGCGGCGATCGAAGAGGATCACATGACGAAAGGAGGCCTTGTCCGTGAGATGGCGGCGGAAGTTCGTGAAGTACAAGCCGTTGGCGAACGACCTCGGCGTGATGGCGACCAACTGCCCGCCGTCGCGCAGCAACTCCTCCGCCACCGCCAGGAACGCCGCGTACAGGTTCGGGCAATCGACGCCGTGGCGACGTCGGACCATGCGTCGGCAATCGTCGGACGCGCCCAGTTTCATGTAGGGCGGATTCAAGATCGCAGCATCGAACCGGTCGGTTCCGGCCCACCGGGACGCATCGCAGAAGTCGCGGTCAACGATCCGCGTCGTGAGCCTCAACCCGTGTGCCTCTGCCACGAGGTGTGCCCCTCGTACGGCCGTCTCCAATAGCTCCAGAGCCTTGGGGTCCGTCTCCACCAGATCTACCGACAGCTGTTCCACAGAGCCGCGCTCCACAACCATCGCCACAAGAGCCATCGCCAACGTGCCCGCCCCAGCACCAGGATCTACGACCTTGAGGACGCGGCCGGCTGGCTCCACGAGGCTGGCCATGGTCCGGGCAGCTTCCGACGGGGTGGCGAACTGCCCCCGCACCGACCGCTCGCCTCGGCCGTTGCTTGACTCCAGTTCCGCGTTCAGAGCGTCCGCAAGCCGTAGAAGCTCGTCCATCCCGCTCGTCGCCCCCGCCTCAGCCAAGACCACCAGCGTCACTCCTTCCTCGCCCGATGCCCGAGCATAGGAGACCACTGCGACACCGCCCGCGACCCGGTTGCTTCTCGTCGGTCTGGTAGCTATGCGAACACCGAGCGTCAGAGTGTTCGCGATGGCGCGCTCATCGGGAGAAAGCTCGGAGCCGCTGGCCGGATTCGCTTACGACCGGCGCGAGCGAAGTGCTCCGCGCCCCGAGTCGCCGTATCAGCACGAGAGCGGCTCCCTCTTGAAGCGGGCCTTCCAGTCGTTGTTGCCGTGGAGATAGTTGATGAACGCACTCGTGAGTTCCCTACAGCCTCTCTGGCCAAGTGAGACAGTGTCACATTGATAGTGCTGATCCCAGGAACCTTCTCGGTATTCCAAGACGAAACCGTCCGCGCCACTTCCGGCGGTCTGGATGAAGTACTCACTGCGCTCTGGGTCGGGCCCGTCTACCAGAATGACGAAGGGGACATTTTCCCGGTCGTCAGCTAAGCGACGGAGTGCGTCACGCACCGCGGTGTCGTCTGGCCAATCCAGAACGGCACTGTCATCAACTATGAGTCTCATTCTTCCCAACCCTCACCGATCGCACCTGACTGACACATTCATGGCATTTGCCGCTCGACCCAACACGTCAGCCGGCGAGGGTGGCTACCAGGGTCACGTCGGTGAAGTGGCCTACCCATTGGGGGAGGATGCCGAAGGCGAGTGTCGCCGCACCGGTCAGGACCAGGGCGGCTGTCACAGAGGTGGGGGACTTGATGGGGGTGGTTGTGTCGAAGTCGGCGGACTCGGGCGGGGCTTCTGCCCACATGTGGCTTGCGATGCGGGCGTAGTAGTAGAGGGCGATCACCGAGTTGATGGCGACTATCACACCGAGGGCGACGCCCCAGGCCGTCCCCGGGGAGATCAGGGCCAGGACTATCTCGAACTTGGCGAACCAGCCGCCGAGCGGCGGGATCCCGGCCAGGGCCATCAGGAAGATCGTCATAGCCACGGCCAGGCCGGGCGAGTAGCGGAACAGGCCCCTGTAGGTGTCCATTTCGGCCGATGCCGTGCGGCGGGCCACTGCGATGATCACCGCGAAGGCACCCAAGTTCATGGCTGCGTAGATGGCCAGGTAGGTCACCACCGACGACAGGGCGTCGTCGGCCGTGGCCAGCGACTCCCCCGCCACCGCCAGCGGGGCCAGCATGTAGCCGGCCTGGGCCACGCCCGAGTAGGCCAGCAGCCGCACCACGTTGGTCTGGCGCAGCGCCATCAGGTTGCCGCCGAACATCGACGCCGCGGCCAGGACCCACATCAGCGGCTGGTACACGTCGGCCCGCCCCCAGAAGCCCACGAACACCAGCGACAGGAGGGCCACGAACCCGGCCGCCTTCGACGCCACCGACAGGAACGCAGTAACCGGCGTGGGCGCGCCCTCGTAGGTGTCGGGGGCCCAGGTGTGGAACGGGAACGCCGACACCTTGAAGCCGAAGCCGACCACCACGAAGATCACGCCCAGCGTCACCACCGCCAGCGGCGCGCCGTCGCCCGAGATGGCCGCGTCGATGTCGACCAGCATGGTGGAGCCGGCCGCCCCGTACAGCAGCGACATGCCGTAGAGCAGCACCGCGGAGGCGAACACCCCCATCAGGTAGTACTTGAGGCCGGCCTCGTTGCTGCGCAGGTCCCGCTTGCGCCAGGTGGCCATCAGGTAGGCCGGGATCGACAGCAGCTCGAGGGCCACGAAGATGGTCACCAGGTCGCGGGCCGAGGCCATCACCACCATGCCCAGCACCGCGGAGAGCAGCATCTGGTAGTACTCGTTCTCCCAGTAGTCGCCCTCGGCTATGTAGTTGGTTGACAGCAGCACCACCACATAACCGGCCAGCAGGAACACGGCCTTCATCACCAGCGAGTAGTCGTCGACGACGTAGGCCCCCCAGAAGGTGGAGCGGTCGGCGCCGTCCCACGCCAGGGTCAGCACCGGCACCATCGAGGCCAGCAGCCCGAACGACGCCAGCGCCGACACCACCGCCCGGCCCCGCTCCAGCCAGAAGATGTCGACCAGAGTCAGCAGGGCCCCGAAGCCGAGCAGGGTCAGCTCGGGCGCGATGGCGTGCCAGTCGATCGCAGGCCGCTCGAAGGCGAGGGTCAGGGCCGTGCCGAGCATCAGCGCCTAGCTTCCAACTCCAGCCGCCAACCGAACTGGCAGCACAATGCACGCATACCGTGCACAACGCTGCCAATTCGCGAGACGCGCTCCAGCCGCCAACCGAACTGGCAGCACAATGCACGCATACCGTGCACAACGCTGCCAATTCCGGGAGGGACGGGGTTCATGGGGCGTCAGCCTCCGGTCGCCAGCAGGCCGACCACGGCCGGGTCGGTCACGTCGAAGATCAGTCCCGGCACCAGGCCGAACAGCAGGATCCCGACCAGCAGCGGCGCCCAGGCGATCCACTCGGTGCGGGTCACGTCGACGATGTCGTCGCTGCCCGCGAACTCCTCGGGCGGCGCGCCCATGGCGGTGCGCTGCAGCAGCCACAGCAGATAGCCCGCGGCCAGCACGGTTCCCACCGCGGCCACCACCATGTAGGTCCGGAACGTCTCGACCGGCAGGCCCTCCGCGGGCGAGTAGGCCGACAGGATGGCCGGGAACTCGCCCCAGAAGCCGGCCAGGCCGGGCAGGCCCAGCGACGCCATCGAGCAGAACCCCAGGATCCACCCCATGCGGGGCGCCTGGACCAGCATCCCGCCCAGCCGGCGGATCTCCAGCGTGTGGTAGCGCTCCTTCACCGAGCCGGCCAGGAAGAACAGCATCCCGGTGATGATCCCGTGGGCGACCATCCCGAAGATGGCGGCGTTGATCCCGAAGTCGGTGAGGGTGGCGATCCCCAGCATCACGAAGCCCATGTGGGCCACCGACGAGAACGCGATCAGGCGCTTCATGTCGGTCTGGGCCAGGCATCCCAGCGCGCCGTAGATGATGCCGATCACGGCCAGCAGGCCGATCCACGGGGCCCAAGCCTCCGCGCCCTCGGGCAGCATGGGCACCGCGATGCGCACGAACCCGTAGGTGCCGAGCTTCAACAGGATGGCGGCCAGGATCACCGAGCCCACCGTGGGCGCCTCGGTGTGGGCGTCGGGCAGCCAGGTGTGGAACGGGAACATGGGCACCTTCACCCCGAAGCCGATGAACATGCCCGCGAAGATCCAGATCTGGGTCGCGCCCAGGATGCCCGCGCCGGCCACGTCGGACAGGACCCGCATGTCGAAGGTGCGCAGCGACTCGCCGGTGGCCGGATCGGTCGACAGGAAGAACAGCGCCAGGAACGACAGCAGCATCAGCGCCGAGCCGAACAGCGTGAACAGGAAGAACTTGATCGACGCGTAGCGCCGGTTCTCGCCGCCCCACACCGCGATCATGAAGAACATGGGCAGCAGCACGACCTCGAAGAACACGAAGAACAGGATCAGGTCCTGGGCCACGAACGTGCCCACCATGCCCGTCTCGAGGATGAGCATCAGGACGAAGAACGCCTTGGGGTTGCCCGGCTCGGGTATGTGGTCCCACGAGTAGACGACGCACAGCGGCACCACCACCAGCGTCAGGGCCATCAGCGGCAGCGAGATCCCGTCGAGGCCGAGGATGTAGCGGCTGTTGATCACCTCGATCCAGCGGGCGTCCACCACGTACTGCAGGGCGCCGGCGTCGCCGTAGTCGAAGTCGATCATCAGCAGCCCGCCGATCACCATCGCCGCCAGCGACGACAGCAGGGCCAGCTGCTTGAGGAGCTTCTCCTCGGCGGCCGGGACCGCCATCATCACCAGCGCCCCGACCAGCGGGACGAAGGTTACGAGGGTGAGGCCCCAATCATTGAGAAAGTCGGTCATGGTGTGGTCCTAGAGGCTCCTGGATTCGGGGAGGTTGAACGGGGTCATAGCGACAACACGAAGGCGAACACGATGGCGAGGAAGGTGCCAGCGCCGAACAGGATGGCGGCAAACAGGATGAACTTGGCCTTGCCCGTCCGCATGATCCGCATCGCTTCGGCACTCGCTGATGGAGGGGCCAACGCCATGAACACGGCCATGAGGATGGCGATTATCGAGACGCCGGTCATAGCGACAGCACCAGGATGAAGACGCCGGCCAGCACGGTGGCGGCTGCGAACAGGATGGCGGCGTACTGCTGGACCTTGCCGGTCTGCATGGTCCGCAGGCTCTCGCCGGCGCCGTCGGAGGCCCGGCCCGAGCCGTCGACGATGACGCCGTCGATGAGGGTCTGGTCGATGTGGTCGTACACGGCCCGGCCCGCGGCCACCGACTGGCGGCCGGCCTCGTTGACGACGCCGTCGATGACGCGCTGGTTGGACCAGTAGGCAGCCTTGGCCAGCGGACCCTTCACCGCCTTGACGATCACGTCGGTGTAGAGGTGGTCGAAGTAGTACTTGTTGACCAGCGCGGTGTGGACTGCCCGTGGCAGCCCGCCCCGCGACACCGGCCCGTCGTCGATCTCGGTCAGCGGCTCCCCGGCAGCCTCCGAGCGCTGCTGCACGCCCCTGAAGTAGTAGCGCCAGGCCAGGCCCGCGCCGATCAGGGCCACCAGCACCGAGACGACGGCCAGCGACCAGCTCGGCTTGGCGTGGCCGATGGCCGGGAAGTACGCCGCCACCGGCTCGACGTAGTGGCCGAAGCGCTCCTGCCACGCCTCGGGCCAGAGCTGGAAGCCCTTGGGCATGTTGAACAGCCCGGCCACCACCGCGAAGAAGGCCAGCACGTACAGCGGCACCAGGATGCGCGGGCCCGACTCGTGGGGATGGCCGTGGCCCCGGTAGGTGCCGAAGAACGTGAGGTACACGACGCGGGTCATGTAGGCCGCGGTCACCGCCGCACCCACCATGCCCATCACCAGCATCAGGGTGTAGTTGCCGTTGCCGTGGGTGCCGCCGAACAGGCCCCAGCCGCCGGTGCCGGCCAGGATCTCGTCCTTGGACCAGAAGCCGGCCAGCGGGGGCAGGCCCATCAGGGCCACCGTGGCCACCAGGAACGTGCGGTAGGTGTGGGGCATGACCTTGCGGAGCCCGCCCATGTCGGTCTTCATGTCGAAGCTGTGCACCGCGTGGCTCACCGAGCCCGACCCCAGGAACAGGCAGGCCTTGAAGAAGGCGTGGGTGAACAGGTGGAACATGGCCGCGGTCCAGGCGCCCACCCCGAGGGCCATCACCATGTAGCCGAGCTGGCTGACGGTGGAGTAGGCCAGCACCTTCTTGACGTCGTTCTGGGTGAAGGCCAGCAGCCCCCCGAACAGCAGCGTGACCGCGCCGACCAGCGCCAGCACGTTGATGCTGGAGCCGGCGATCGACATCCCCTCCCAGAACACCGGGTAGAGGCGGGCCACCATGAAGATCCCGGCCACCACCATGGTGGCGGCGTGGATGAGCGCTGACACCGGCGTGGGCCCGGCCATGGCGTCGGGCAGCCAGGTGTGCAGTATGAACTGGCCGGACTTGGACATCACCGCGGCCAGCAGGCACAGCGACGCCACCACCAGCGCGGTGTGGCTCACCTCCCCCGCGTTGATGCGCTCGGACAGGGTGAGGGTGTCGAAGGTGCGGCCCGCGGCGAAGAACAGGATCGACACCCCCACCAGCAGGCCGACGTCGCCGACCCGGTTGGTGAAGAACGCCTTGAGGGCGGCGTCGGAGTTGGCCTTGTCCTCCCACCAGTGGCCGATCAGCACGAAGGAGCACACGCCGACCAGCTCCCAGCCGACGATCATCTGCAGCAGGTTGTCGCTGAGGACGAAGAACAGCATCGCCGCGGTGAACAGGCTCAAGAAGGCGAAGAAGTGGGTGTAGCGGGCGTCGCCGGCCACATAGTCGGTGCTGTAGATGTGCACCAGCAGCGACACCGCGGTCACCACGAACAGCATCATCACCGACAGGCCGTCGAGCAGGATGCCCGCGTCGTATTCGATGCCGCCCCAGTGCAGCCAGCCCACCGTGCGATGCACGGCCGCGACGCCCTCGTGGGCCTCGTCGCGATGGCCGATCCAGGTGATCACCGCTCCCACCGACAGTACGAACGAGCCCGCCACCGCGGCGACCCCGAGTTCGGAGCCCTTGCGCCGCATGCGCTTGCCGAACAGCAGGATGCCCGCGAACGACAGGGCGGGCAGCAGCGGCACCAGCCAGGCATAGTCGAGGAAGAACCCGGCGCTGTCTACGGAGCTGGGCCCGTGGGCGACAGTCTCCTCGGCGGCGGCGAGCGCGGCGGCGAGCATGTTCACGGTCCCTCGGCCTCTAGCCCTTGAGCAGATCGGCCTCGGTGAGGTCGATGCTTCGTCGGTTGCGGTAGATGAGCAGGACGATGGCCAGGCCGATGCCCACCTCGGCCGCGGCCACTGCGATCACGAACAGGGCGAACACCTCGCCGGCCACGTGGTCGCGGAAGGCCCCGAACGCCACCAGGTTGATGTTCACCGAGTTGAGGATGATCTCGACCGACATCAGGACCATGATCCCGTTGCGGCGGGCCAGCACGCCGTACACGCCGATGCAGAACAGGATCGCGGCCAGAAGGAGGAACTGGTTGAGGATCACGGCGCGACGCCTCCAGGGACGGTGCCCGCCGATCTGTGTGCAGAAACCCGGTGTGGGGCCAGAAAAGCGCGAACAGATCGGGAGGGGTTGAGCATCACGGCGGGCCCCTACTCCTTGCGGGCCACGACGATGGCGCCGATCAGGGCGGCCAGCAGCAGCACCGACACCGCCTCGAAGGCCACTATGTACTGGCTGAAGATGGCGTCGGACACCGCGCCGAAGCGCTGGGGCTCGTCGATCACCACCCGGGTGTCGGAGTAGCTGTCGACGAGGGCGACGCCCATCACCACGGCCAGCAGCACGGCCACCAGGCCGGCCATGAGCCGCTTCTCGCCCGCCACCGAGTCGTCGTCGCCCATCGAGGCCTTGGTGAGCATGATCCCGAACAGGAACAGCACGATGATGGCGCCGATGTAGACGAGCACCTGGGTGACGGCCACGAACTCCGAGCCCAGCAGGATGAACTGGGCCGCCGCGCCGGCCAGCACCAGCACCAGCCACAGGGCGGCGTGCACGACGTTGCGGGTGGTCACGCACCGGATGGCGGACACGATCATCACCAGCGCGATCACGCCGAAGAAGACGTTCTGGGCGACGAAGAGGTCGCCGCCCGAGGCCGCCGCGGCCAGCACGCCCGCCGAGGTCATGTCGGCGGCGCCTCGGTGATGCGCAAAGCGTGGATGGTCTCCGTGCTCATGTCGGCGGCACCTTCGCCTTCTTGGCCACCGACCCCGCCTCGTAGTCCTCGAACTCGGGCACGGTCTCCATCCACTCCGACAGGCGCGACATGTCGTGGAGCAGATCAGCGATGCGGGGTTCGGAGAACTCGTACTCGGGGCTCCAGAACAGCGCCTCGAAGGGGCACACGTCGACGCAGACGCCGCAGAACATGCACAGCGCGTAGTCGATGTCGAAGCGGTCGAGGATGTTGACCTGGCGGGGCTTGCCGCCGGCACGGCGTGGGGGCGCCTTCTCCTTGTGGCCCTCGATGTAGATGCACCAGTCCGGGCACTCGCGGGCGCACAGCATGCAGGCGGTGCAGTTGCCCTCGTGCAGGGCGATCACGCCCCGGGCCCGGGTGGGCGGCGCCTCCTTGACGTGGGGGTACTGCACGGTGGCCGCCCCCTTGGTCGGAGCGGGCACCAGCGTGCGCACTCCTCGCTTGGGGAACACCGTGCGCACGATGGTCGAGCCGGTCACCACCAGCCCCTTGACCAGGCCGGGTACCAGACTCATCACACCACCACCTTGAGGACGCCGGTGACCACGATGTTGGCCAGGGCCAGCGGTACCAGGAACTTCCAGGCCAGGCGCTGGAGCTGGTCCTCGCGGAAGCGGGGGAAGGTGAACCGGATCCAGAAGACCAGGAACGTCAGGACCACCACCTTGCCGAACAGAACCAGCGGTCCGAGCACGTTGAAGAGGTTGTCGGCCGGATCGAGGCCCGGCACGTACCAGCCGCCCAGGAACAGCACCGCGGCGATGGCCGAGAACACGCCAGCGGTGGCGAACTCGCCGATGAAGAACAGCAGGAACCGCAGCCCCGAGTACTCGGTCATGTATCCGGTCACGAGCTCCGACTCGGCCACCGGCATGTCGAAGGGGGTCTGGGTCAACTCGGCCTGCATGGCGATCATGAAGATGATGAAGCCGGCGAACTGCGTGAGGATGAACGGGTTGCCGATCGCGCCCCAGCCGAAGATCTCGCCGTTGGCCTGGGCCAGCACGATCTCCTGCAGGTTCATGGTCTCGGCCTGGATGACCACCCCGACCACGGCCAGCAGCAGGGGCAGTTCGTAGGCGATGAGCTGGCCGGTGGCTCTGAGCCCGCCGAGCAGCGAGTACTTGGAGGCCGAGCCCCAGCCGGCCATGAGGATGCCGATCACCGACACCGAGCTGACGGCCATGGCCAGGTAGATCCCGAGGTCGTTGGAGATGAACCATGCGTCGGGGCCGCCCGGAAGGACCACGAGCAGCAGGAAGGTGGAGGTGAGCACGACGAACGGGGCGGCCTTGAACACGAAGCGATCGGCCCGGGCCGGAACGATGTCCTCCTTCTGGAGGAACTTGCCGATCTCGGCCAGAAGCTGGAGCGAACCGTAGGGGCCGGCCTCCATGGGTCCCAGCCGGCTCTGCATGAAGCTCACCATCTTGAACAGGTGGGCATACACCAGCGTGCCCGCCACCAGCAGCACGGCCACCAGGCCGGCCGCCACCCGGATCGAGGTGGCCTGCCAGTACGAGAGCTCCGCGAGCACCGGGATCATCGGTCGACTCCCGCGGCCAGCCCCAGCCCGACGCGCCGCACGATCATCGGTCGACTCCCGCGGCCAGCCCCAGCCCGACGCGCCGCACGATCATCGGTCGACTCCCGCGGCCAGCCCCAGCCCGACGCGCCGCACGATCATCGGTCGATGTCTCCGAGGATGAAGTAGAGGCTTCCCAGGATGGTGATGATGTCGGGCACGTACACGCCCCTGAGCAGCCACGGTGTGATCGACACGTTGGAGAACGACGCCGAGCGGATCTTCACCCGGAACGGGTTCAGGTCCCCCTTGGACACGACGTAGTAGCCCATAACGCCCAGAGGGTTCTCGGTCTCGACGTAGGCCTCGCCGGCGGGCACCTTGATGATGACCGGCACCTTGGCCATGATCGGCCCCGACGGGATCCCGTCAAGCAGCTGGTCGACGATCCTGGTGGCCTCCCGGGTCTCCTGCAAGCGCACCCAGAACCGGGCGAACGAGTCGCCGTCGGGGTGGGTCCACACCTTCCAGTCGACCTGATCGTGGACCAGCCCGCACGGGCTGTCCCGGCGCACGTCCCAATCCACCCCGGAAGCCCTGATGTTGGCCCCGGTAAGGCCGTAGGACAGGCCGACGTCGGGTGGGATCACGCCGATGCCGCGGGTGCGGGCCTGGAAGATCTCGTTGCCCTCGACCAGCTCCTCGATCTCGTCGCAGAAGGCGCGGATCTTGCGCATGGCCTGGCGGGTCTCGGCGATCCAGCCGGCCGGGAGGTCGTCCTTGAGGCCGCCGATGCGGTCGAAGTTGGGATGGAAGCGCCCGCCGGTGGCCGCCTCGATCTGGTTGAGGACGTGCTCGCGGTCGCGGAAGGCGAAGAACACCGGGGTGATGGCCCCCACCTGCACCGCCATGTCGCCCAGGAACAGGGTGATGTTGGCGATGCGGCTCAGCTCGAAGAGGATGGTGCGGATCCACTGGGCCCGGGGCGGGGCCTCCACTTCCATGAGCCGCTCGGCCGCAAGGATGAACGGCACCTCGTTGGCGAAGCTGCCCAGCCAGTCGATGCGGTTGATCAACGTGGTGACCTGCGGGTAGGTGCGGACCTCGGCCAGCTTCTCGTAGCCCCGGTGCATGTAGCCCATCACCGGGTCGGCCGCCACGACCTGCTCGCCGTCGAGCTTGGCCACGATGCGCAGCGTTCCGTGGGTGGCCGGATGCTGGGGGCCGATGTTGAGGGTCATGCCCTCGGTCTCGATCTCCAGGTTGACGCGGGCGTCGGCGGCCTGCGCGGCGATGTAGCTGAGCTGCCGGCGCTCGGTGACGGTCACGGCGCCGCGCCCTCCCCAGCGGCGGGCTCGGGTTGCGCCCATGTGCGTCGGCGTCCACTGCAACGCAGGTCGGCTCCATCGACCAGCTTCACCGGCGCGCTATTCGGCCAAGGCGGACGCAGGCAATACAAGCGGCTCTTGCAGTGCGGGCAGATGAAGTTGGTGTAATGGCGGCAAAGGGTCACGACGTGCCGTCCTTGTCGTCGTCTGCCTCGGGCATCAGCTCTACGTCGACGAGGCCGGGCCAGGGCTTCACCCGGCGGGCCAGCAGCGGGTAGTCCTTGCGCAGCGGATGGCCCTCGAATTCGCCGGGGAGATAGATGTGGCGCAATCCGGGATGACCGTCGAAGTCGATCCCGAACATCTCCCAGGCCTCGCGCTCGTGCCAGTCGGCGCCCGGGTAGACGGACACCCAGCTGGGGGCCCGCAGACCGTCGGTGGGCAGGTCCGCCTTGGCGATCACCGAGCGGCCCGTGGCCACGTCGCTGACCCGGGCCAGAAGCTGGAAGCGGGTGTCGCCGCCGGAGACGCCGGTCTCGGTCGGTGGAGTCTCCTTCGGCTCGGGCGGGTCGAGCGCGTTGTCGACGGCGCTGTCCATGTCGCGGCCGAACGGCGACGGCATCCAGTCGATGGCCGACAGGAAACTGAAGAAGCCGAAGCCCTCCTCGTCGCGCAACCAGGCCGCGAGATCCGCCCATGACTCGCTCTCCACCCGCAGCCACAGCTCTCCGGCGTAGGTGTGCGACCCGACCAGCGCGTCGCCCAGCGCATTGCGGGCGCGCTCCAGAAGGGCGCCAGCCTCCGCGTCGGCAGCCATGTCGGAGGAGTCCGGGGCGTCGGGCGCTTCGGTGGAGGGGGCCGCGATGTCAGTCGACGACAATCGGCTCACCTCGCCAGCGCTCGACCATGTCCTCGTTCTGGATGCGCTCCTGGAGCATGACGATCCCCTCGAGCAGGGCCTCGGGTCGGGGCGGGCAGCCGGGCACGTACACGTCGACCGGGATGATCTGATCGACACCCTTGGTGACCGAATAGCTGTCCCAGTAGGGACCCCCGCAGTTGGCGCACGACCCCATGGAGATCACGTACTTGGGGTCGGGCATCTGCTCGTACAGGCGGCGCACCGACGGCGCCATCTTGTCGGTGACGGTGCCCGAGATCACCACCAGGTCGGCCTGCCGGGGGCTGGCCGGCAGGGGGATCACGCCGAGGCGCATGACGTCGTAGCGGGGCGAGCCGAAAGCCGCCCCCATCTCGATGGCGCAGCAGGCCAGGCCCCACTGGTACACCCACAGCGAGTACTTGCGGCTCATGTTGAGCAGCGTCGACAGGGGCTTGGGGACCCTTCCCGACTCGACTAGACCCATCGGTCGTCCCCCACGAGACTTCGCGCGGTCACACCCATCGCAGCGTCGGCCAGGCTCTCCGCGGTCACACCCATCGCAGCATCCTCTTGCGCCAGGCATAGAGCAGGCCGAGGAGCAGGATGAAGATGAAGATGGCCATCTCGACCAGGCCGAACAGCGCGTAGGCCTCCAGGCGGGCGGCCCACGGGAAGATGAAGACGGCCTCCACGTCGAACAGCACGAACAGCAGGGCGAAGACGTAGTAGCGGATGTTGGCCTGCGACCACATGTCCCCGATGGGGTCGACGCCGGACTCGTAGTTCTCGACCTTTGCCGGGGTGGGACGGGACGGTCGCAGGATGCGGCCCGCACCCAGAAGCGCGGCCACGATGACGGCGCCGAGAGCCCCGAATATGCCGACGGTCAGATAGGTGCGCAGGAACTCCGACACGGGCCGGAAGCCTACCGTCGCGGCAGCCCGCGACGCGTTGTCGCCCGCTCTTGTCCGCTGCGCTCGCGGGCCGCTCGGGCCACGGCCTCGCTGTCGACGCTGCTGCTGGACCGAATAGCCGCGACCTCCCGCTCGGCCCCTAGCCGAGGAGCACTGCCCGGCGAGCCGTCCAGGCCGCGCAACCCGACAGCAGGACGGCCGGTCCTGGGCGCCAGGCCACGACCGCCAGCCGCATCGCGGTTGCGTCGCCGGCAGACGGCACCGACAGGACATTGACGATCGCGAGCACACCGAGGAGGGCCACTGCAACCGACGCCCAGTAGACCGACTGCCGCAGCCGGGGGACCATGTCGGAGGCTGGAGTGGTGCACACCGCGACGGCCGCGCCCACCAGCAGGAGGCCGGTCAGGGCGTTGACGTTGGTGAGCGCGCTGTGGAGGTCGTCCCACCACGGATAGCGACGATCGATCCCGGCGTACCGGACCATGGGCGCGACCACGTGCAGCAGAGCGGTGGCCAGCAACACCACGACCAGCACCTCCCGCGCCTCGTCCCAGGCCACCGTCAGTGGCGGCCGGTCGCGCCCGCCAGCCATAGCGAGAACGTACCGCTCAGAGGCCGAGCGGGGTGGGCCCTATGCGAGCCGCGCGCGAGGTGCTATGCGAGGCCGTGGCCCGAGCGGCCCGTGAGCGCAGCGAACAAGAGCGGACAACACCGAGCGGCGGGCGCGCGGAGAAAGCCGAGGGGCCTAGAAGGATCTCCAGGGCCTAGCAGGAGACGCGAGGTCCGATCAGCCTCCGACCCCGGCGAGCGCATCGGCGCGCGAGCCGTGGACCGGGATGATCTTGTCGAACCCGCTGATCTCGAAGATCTCTCGAATCGAATCGGACAGCGAGCAGACGGCCATCTTGGCGTTCTGCTTCTGGAGTGTCTTGGCAACGAGCAGAACTACGCGCAGACCGGCGCTGCTGATGTAGGAAATGCCTTCGAAGTCCAGCACCATCCCGGTGTCGTCCGGGCTGATGGCGGCTTCCAGTGCTTCATGGAACTCGAGGGCGTTGGCACCGTCGACGCGGCCCTCAGCCATCGCAATCAACGCTCCCCCCTGCCTGTCAGTGCTGATATTCAATGGTCCGCATCTCCTCGGTGTCGCGATCTAACCGTCGGCTAGCCGTGGCCGCTGACTGGGCGACATAGTAACCCCTGCGCGCGGCGCGCGCCTACCGCGCCGTGACAAGTTTCCCGTGCGGCACCGGTCGCGACGACGTGCCCGCCAGATCACCGACCCGGCCCGGTGAGGCTCAACGAAGTACTCTCGTCGCGCTCTCTCGACACCGGCTACGGAGGAAGACCGAGTGCTGCTGGACGTATTCCTTCCGATCGGGCTGCTCATCGTGGTGGCCAAGTTGCTGGAGGGCGCGCTCAGCCGTTTCGGCCTGAGCTCGATCATCGCCTTCACGCTGACGGGGGTGCTGCTCGGTCCGGCCACCGGGATCGTCGAGCCGAACCACGACCTGAACCTGTTCTTGGAGATCGGCATATTCGTGCTCTTCTTCCTCGTGGGACTGGACGAGATCGATGTTCCGGGCTTCGTGGCCACGATGCGGGGGCGGTACTTCGCGGCGGCCATCATCTCGGTGCTCATCTCGCTGGTGGCCGCCCTCGTCGTCACATCGGACATCTTCGGGGTCGACCTGGGGCTCGGGCTCGCATTCGACGAGGCCCTGGCGTTGGCCGGGATCCTGTCGCTGTCGAGCCTCGGCCTTGCGGCCAAGGTGCTGTCGGACGCCGGGACGCTCAAACAGCCCATAGGGCTGAAGATCTTCACCATCGTGATCATCGCGGAGATCGCTTCGCTGCTGGTGGTGGGATTCACCATCGGGGAGCACGGGCAAGACCTGAACGCGGTCGCGGTGCTGGCGCTGCTGGGCAAGATCGTCGCCTTCGTCGTGGTGGCATGGCTGCTGTCGGCGAAGGTCCTGCCGGTCGCCATCGTCTACCTGCAACGCATCTTCAACGTGCCGGAGCTGTCCTTCGGCCTGCTGCTCGGAGGCCTGTTCCTGGTCGTCGTGGGCGCCGAGAACATGGGGCTGCACGGCACCATCGGGGCACTGCTGTTCGGCGCGGCCCTGTCCGGGCTGTCGCAGGGCGTGCGCGACGACATCATGCCGGGCATGCGGAGCGCCTCCGAGGGCTTCTTCGTCCCTCTGTTCTTCGCCTCGGCCGGCCTCCACTTCGACCTCTCCTTCATGGATCTGGCCCCTGCGACTGCGGCAGCCCTGGTGCTGGTGCCGCTCGCGGGCAAGTTCGCCGGGGCCTTCATCGGCACCTATGTCACCCGGATCGACGCTCCGTTCGCGCTGGCGACCGGCCTGATGTCCAAGGGCGTGGCCGAGATCGCCTTCCTGCTCGTGCTGCTCGAGCTCGACGTCATCCCCAAGGAGATCTTCTCGCTGCTGGTGCTGACGATGTTCGGATACATCCTGTTCATGCCGGCCATCCTGAACTTCGCGGTCAAGCGGGCGGTGGTGTCGGACCATCCCTCGCTCCCCGACACAGTGACGCCGTCGTTCGCCCGCTATGCGCTGGAGGGCGTCAAGGTAAGCACCGTGCTGGACGCCACCCGCGAGTATCCGGGATCCCGCACCTCGGTGGCGGAGTTCGTCGACGCTTGGACCGTCCCGAACCAGCACGACTACCTGGTAGTGGACGAGGGCAGGGTGTCGGGGATCGTCTCGACGAGCGGGCTGCACTCGATGCGCCGAGGCTCCGAAGCGACCTCCACCCTCGGGAAGGTGATGCGGGCCAGCACACTGGACGCCGGGCCCGACGAGCCGATCCACGATGCGCTGGAGAGGATGACCAACGCCTCCCAGACGGTGATCCCGGTGACGGACCCGGAGTCGGGACGCTTCCTGGGCTCGGTCACCAGTGCAGACGTGATCCACCTGGTGGTGCTAATGAACGAGATCGAAGCCGAGCTACAGCAGATGGAGACCGAGGAGCCGTAAGGGGCCGAGTTGCTAGTGGTCCGTCGCTGAAATAATCGGGGTGTCCGGAGCGCTCCCAAGCAGGGTCTCGGTCCTGCTGCGCTGCCCTAGCCATTTCGACGACACAGCACTAGGTCCGCTGCTCGTACACGAGCGGGAACCTCGCGTCGTCGGCGGGGTACGCGCCCGGCACTGCGGTGGTGTCGTGGGGGGTGACGGTGGGATCACAGCCCGGATGCGGGTACCAGGTGGCGTCGTCGCCCAGCCACCGGGTGGACAGCGCGACCCGGCGTTCGCGGCTCTCGTTGGCCGGCGAGCCATGGATGATCCAGGCCGAGAAGAAGATGGCGTCGCCGGGCTCGACGTCGAACCCGACGATCTCGTAGGGGCAGTCGGAGCGGGCGCGGGCCGCCTCGATGTCCGGCATGGGCTCGCCCTCGAAGTCCTCGGTCCAGCCGCCCTGGCCGTCGAAGGACGTCGGGGCGTAGTAGGCGTCCCAGCGGTGCGAGCCTCTCACGAACTCGAGCGAGCTGTGGCTCACCCGGCTGCTGGTGGCCGCGACCCACGCCGACACGATCTGCTTGCCGAGGAAGGGCCAGTATCCGATGTCCTGGTGCCACGGCGTGGGCGCCGGGGTGAGGGGTTCCTTGACCAGCAGGTGGTCGAAGTAGAAGCGCATCCTCTCGGAGCCGGTGAGCGACGCGGCCATCGCTGCGATTGGCGATGAGAACACGAAGTCGCGGATCACCGGCGCGTGCTGCCAGCGGTACCGGGTGGTGAACAGACGGTCCTGCGCTGCGCCCGGGTTGGTGTCGGTGACCCACGGCCCCGGATCATCGAGCTGCGTCTGGGCGTCCTCCAGGATCCGGGCCACCCACCCGCCGTCCACTGCGCCCGGGATCCTGACCACGCCGTCGCGGTCGAAAGCAGCCTTCACTTCGGCAGATATCACTGCTGACAATTTAGGGTCAACCGCCTACGCTGCGGGCGTGCCCCTCGTGTTCGCCGGCGTCTGCAGCCACGCTCCAGGCATCGTCGGACGGGCCGACCAGGCCGGTCCGCATGTGAGGGACAAGGTCTACTCCGCCTACGGAAAGATGGCCGCGGCCCTGGCCGACGCACGGCCCGACGCCTTGATGGTGGTGGCCGCCGAGCACTTCGGCAACTTCTTCATGAACAACATGCCGAGCTTCGCCATCGGGATGGCCGACTACTACGAGGGGCCCATCGAGGATCCGGGTTGGCTGGGGATCGAGAGGTTCGTGGTGCCGGGAGATCGAGACCTGTCCCAGCGTCTGATCACCGAGATCATGCGGACCTCCGACGTCGCCTACGCCGAGGAATGGAGGCTCGATCACGGGATCGCGGTGCCGCTGCACTTCCTGACCCCGCAATACGACCTGCCCGTGGTTCCGGTCAACATCAACTGCCAGGGCCCTCCGCTCGCCCCCTACGAGCGGGTGTGGGCGTTCGGTGAGTCCATCCGGAGGGCCGCCGATCTCGTGCCCGAGCGTGTGGCGGTCGTCGGGACCGGCGGGATCTCCCACTGGCCGGCGACTCCCGACTCGGGGAAGATCAACGAGGCCTGGGACCGGGACTTCCTGGATCGCTGGCGCCGCAACGACCGCGATGCGCTGCTCGACTACGACGACCGGTCGGTCTACACCGAGGCCGGCCAGGGCGCCTTCGAGATCCGAACCTTCATCGCCGTCAGCGCAGCGGCTTCAGGGGCCCCCGGAACCGTGCACTGCTACCAGCCGGTCCCGATCTTCGCCGTGGGCTGCACCATCGCCACCTACGACCTCCACGCCGCCTGAGCGCCTGAAGGGAATCCGCTTGTAGGTCTTCTCCATCGGGCTTGCCCGCGGACGACGACGGGGAACTCCAGCGCCCGTTACCATAGGCATTGGGCGCATTGTCTGAAGCGATAGTACTGTTCGTAGCAATGGCGACGGCCCCGAGGCAGTCTCCCGGACGGCCGCGAACAACACGCCCGAAGAGGCGCATGCCGCGCCGGGGGTCGGCGCGTGCGGGTGGGGCTGTCCTTCTCAGGCGGCGTCTGGCCGCAGTGGCCGCGGTGGCTGCGCTGGCTGCGGCGGCCTGCGCCGGCTCTGGGGGCTCCTCGGGCGATGCCGAGCCAGTCGCCGGTTCTGGGGGCTCCTCGGGCGATGCCGAGCCTGGCGCCGGCTCTGGGGGCTCCTCGGGCTCCTCGGGCGATGCGGAGCCTGGCGCCGGCTCTGGGGGCTCCTCGGGCTCCTCGGGCGATGCGGAGCCAGTCGCCGGCTCTGGGGGCTCCTCGGGCTCCTCGGGCGATGCGGAGCCAGTCGCCGGCTCTGGGGGCTCCTCGGGCGATGCGGAGCCCGGCGGCTCAGGTTCAGGCGGTTATGTGCATGAGTTCCGTAGGGGAGAGGGGCGGGCGACGCCGCCTGAGGGGATGTTCGTGGATTTGTCGGCGACGGAGTACAGCACCTGCGGGGTGCGAGCCGACGGGGCTTTGCAGTGTTGGGGCACCTGGTTGGTGGATCTGCCTTCTGGGGGGTCGTTCGTTCAGGTGTCTGTGTCCGATGGCATCAGGGGCTCCGGCGGTCCTCATGGCTGCGCGCTGGGCGCGGACGGCTCTGTGCGGTGCTGGGGTCACGACACCTTCGGGCAGGCCTCGCCGCCGGGCGGCGAGTTCGTTCAGGTGTCTGCGGGCGGCGCGAATTCTTGTGGCGTGCGTGTCGGCGGGTCCTTGGCGTGTTGGGGCGACGACAGCCTCGGGCAGCTCGATGTGCCCGAGGGCGACTTCAGGGTCGTGTATGCGGGGTCGCCCACTTGCGCGGTCGGCGCCGACGGGGCGCTGGTGTGCTGGGGCGGTCCACCGCGCACCCGGCGGCGGATGCCCGACGCGCCCGGGGGCGCCTTCGTCGAGGTGTCGGCAGCCGCGGGCGGGTCCGACAGACGCGACCCGGGCGCCGACTACGCCTGCGGGCTGCGCCCCTCAGGGCAGATCGAGTGCTGGGCCGCGCCGTTCGGTGCGGGCTTCGACTTCGGGCAGGCCGACGCGCCCGAAGGGCAGTTCGTGGCGCTGTCGGCGGGCGGCGAGCACGCCTGCGCCATCGACGCCGACGGCCGGGCAGTGTGCTGGGGCAACAACGACACCCGCCAGGTCGACCCGGTGGAGAATAGATGGGGCTGGACCGTCGGCAACCACAGCTGCCACTACGACTCCGCTTATGACCACGCTTTCCCCGAGGGGCCGCTGGACTGCTCGCTGTATCGCGGCCCCGGCGTGCGCGAGCCGGTCGCTGCGGATCACCCGCACGCGGCGTCGCCGCAGTATTGGGGGGTGCATGATGGTTTGCTGGATCCGTTGCGGGGCCCGTTCACGCAGGTGTCGGCGGGAGTCAAGAACACGTGCGCGGTGCGGGTGGACGCGGTGTTGGTGTGCTGGCCGGGGATGCAGGGTCTCGAGGTGTTGGGGGGAGAGTTCAGCGAGGTGGCGCTGGGGGCGTCTCATGGGTGCGCTCTGCGCGTCGGCGGCGAGGCGGTGTGTTGGGGGATCGGCGCCGGCGATGAGCGCTGGGAGGGCCAGACCGAGACGCCGGGCGGGGTGTTCGCACAGATCTCCGCGGGCGACGATCACACGTGCGGGCTGCGCACCGGCGGCGAGGTGGCGTGTTGGGGCGCGGACAATCGGGGTCAGAGCGACGCGCCTTCGGGGGTGTTCGTGGAGGTGTCGGCGGTCGGTGACAGCACCTGCGCTGTGCGCAGCGACGCCACGCCGGTGTGTTGGGGCGATATCGCGGGTCTGGTGCCCCCGCCGGGGGAGTTCACCTCGGTTGTCGCCGCGGGCCACAGGGGCCGCCCGTGCGGGGTCCGCTCCGACGACAGCGTGGTGTGCTGGGGCTATGAGGACGGGCTCTATGACGCTCCGCGGTGGCTGGGGCCGCTTGAGGCGGCCTCGGTGGATGCCCGCCGCGGCTGCGGCATCGAGACCGGCGGCGCGCTGGTGTGCTGGGTGCACAACACCAAGGCCCGTACTGTGGTGGGCTCGGGGGAGTTTGAGTTCTCAGCCTTCGGGGGCGGCCCGGTAGGCACCTGCGCGCTGGATGTCGCAGGCGCTGTCCATTGCTGGGGATATTATTTGGATGAGCCGCCCGATGGCGAGTTCGTGGATGTAGCGGTGGGCGGCGGGCATGCCTGCGCCATCGCCGGCGACGGCACGGTGAAGTGCTGGGGCAGCGACGTCACGGTGATCGAGAACCCTGTCGATGACTAGCCGGATCGGGGCGTGTGCCGCCGCGGCGAACCGGATGCGGTGCCGTGCTCGGCGCGGTCAGCGGCCAGCGCAGCGCGGTGACGCGGCGCCGGTCTGACCGAGAGGGGGGCATGTGATGGCGACAGCACGCGTCTGGGCGGCTGCGGTATGCGCGGCGGCGGTGCTGGCGGGCTCGGCGGCGCCGGTTGGCGCCCAGTCCGAGTCCGGGCAGCCCCAGCAGCCTGGCGCGGGGGGCGCTGTCGGCAGTTCTGGCGCGGTCGCGTCGGTGCCGGTGCTCGGAGACAGCTTCATGCTCGGTGGGGACTGGGTGGCCTCGGGGGTGGTGTGGCTGGACTGGGACGACGTCGACGACGCGACCGGCTATGAGGCGATGTTCCGCAGCGCGGACGGTTGGGTGCTGTTGTCTGAGGACGGGCCCGTCGGCGCTGTGGTGACGTCGTTGGACGGGTCGTCCGCGCGGGTGGCCGGCCTGCCGGTGGGTGCGTCGGAGTATTGGTTCGCGGTGCGGGCCCGCAACGTGCGGGGCGTGTCTGGGTGATCCGACAGCATCGGTGTGGCGGTGCCCGCATACGCGCAGGCCGACACGCCTGCGCCATCCGTCCAGCCGGAACTGTCGTTTGCTGGGGCAGCGACGGCGATGCGCAAACGGTGCTGCCGAGCCCATGAGCAACCGAGCCGGACCAGCGCGGCCCATGACCTGTGGGCGTTGGTGCTGATGCAGGGGACGTTCCTCGACTCCGGCATCGACCTGGAGCATCTGCGTGAGGCGGCAGCGACGGTCGCGCTGGAAGGCCTGTTGGTTTCTTTTGATGCGGGAGTTGCGTGAGTTGGCGGTGTGTGTCACATTTCGGGCGGTCAGTGGTTCTATGTCTGGCGCAGAGGTTCTGGTTGGTGCGTTCGCCGCGGTGGGTTCGGGTTGGCTGTTGCTGCTGGCGTCATCGGCCTGTGGCGGCCGTGACTGCCGCTCTGGTGGCGGTTCGCGCGGCCGGGTGGCGGGTTGTGGGTGAGGGGGCCGGGCTGTGATCGGCGGGGTGTGGTGGCGGTTCGCGGCGGTCGGGGTGTTCGTGGGGGCGGTGGCCGCGGTGGCGCTTGGGGGGCCGTCGGATCATTACCTCTATGAGGTGGACCGCCCGTACTATCTGGGCTTTGGGCGCGCCGACCCGCCCGAGGGCACCTTTGTGGATCTGTCGGCTAGCGCGTTCGGCACCTGCGGGGTGCGCACCAGCGGCGAGATCGAGTGCTGGGGCGACGGCGACTACGGCGAACCGCCGGCTGGGCGGTTCGTGAAGGTCGACGTCTGGGAGTTCCACGCGGCGGGCAACGCGTGCGCGGTGGCTGTTGACGCGTCGGTTCAGTGCTGGAGCACCTTCCGCACTGGGCACAACCTCGGGGTTTTCGGCCACAACAACGATTTCGGGCAGGACCACGCCCCGGCGGGGTCCTTCGTGGACGTGTCGGTGGCTGAGCGGTTCTCCTGCGGGCTGCGAACCGGCGGCGAGGTGGTGTGCTGGGGCGACAACGCCGGCCACGCCTTCGACCGAAGCGGCTTGCGCGGAGCGCCCGGCGGGGCGCTTGAGGTGCCCGGGGGCCCTTCGCGGAGGTGGAAGCGGGCCGCCCGCCGTGCGGGCTGCGCACAAGCGGCGAGTTCGTGTGCTGGAGCTCCGACGCACACGACGTGCTGTGGCAGCAGGGTCACTCGTTCTGGGACGAGCGTTTCGTGTCGGTGTCGCCGGGGTGGGGCTTCTTGTTTTGGAAGGCCCCCATCCATAGGAAGCCGCCCGTGTATGTGTGCGGGATCCGGCTCGACTCGACGCTGACGTGCTCCTGGGGCGGCACCCCCGTGGGCGGGTTCGTGCAGGTCGACCACAGCTTGGGGCCGCCGTGCGCGCTGCGCACAGACCGCACCATCGTGTGCTGGAACCCCGACGGGCATCGGTTGTGGGACGTTCTGTTGGACCCGCCCCGAGGGGAGTTCACCCAGATCTCAGTGGGCGCCTACCACGCCTGCGCGATCCGCGTGGACGGCACCGTGGCCTGCTGGGGCGACAACAGCGACAGACCCGGCAAGCCGATCCCGTGTGATCCCGGATGCCTCGACTGACGATCCGAGGCCGGATGGGCTCGTCCGACAACCGGCCGGGCCCGGCCCGCGCCTAGTGGTCCGTCGCTGAAATGATCGGGGCGTCCGGAGCGCTCTCAAGCAGGGTCTCGGTCCTGCTGCGCTGCCCTAGCCATTTCGACGACACAGCACTAGCCGTATGACCCCGCCCCACAAGAAGGGGAGTTCACTGTGAGCGTCTCACGTGTCCTTGCAGCCGCCGCGACCGCCGCGATGGTGTTGGCTGCGTCCATATCGCCGGCCGCAGGCCTTGCGTGCGGTGCGGATGGTCCGTAGGTTTCAGTTGGTGCGGCTTGTCGGCGTGTTGATTTGGGGTCTTGTTCGGTGAGGTCGCTCATGTGGTTGCTGGCGTGGGGATGCCCGCGCCGCCGGCGGCGGCGGCCGTGACTGGAGTGTGGTGGTGGGCGGCCGTCGGGCTGGTCTTGGTCGTTATCGCCGGTGTGTCGGGGTTGGCCCGCAGGGGGGTGTGGTGGCGGTTCGCGGCGGTTGCGGTGTTCGTGGGGGCGGTGGCCGCGGTGGCGCTTGCGGGGCCGTCGGATCATTACCTCTATGAGGTGGACCGCCCGTCCAATCCCGGCTATGGGCGCGCCGACCCGCCCGAGGGCACCTTCGTGGACCTCTCCGCGGGCGTGTTCCGCACCTGCGGTGTGCGCACGAGCGGCGAGATCGAGTGCTGGGGCGAGGAGTTCGGGCGGCCGCCGGAGGGGAGGTTCGTGGCGGTGGACATCGTCGACGGCGCCCTTTTCGAGCCGTACAACGGGGGTGCGCCGGGCAGGGCGGGGCGGGGGTGCGCGGTGGGTGTGGATGCCTCGGTGGTGTGCTGGAGCGGCCAGGCCGGCTATTTCGGGGGCGCCGGTTCGGGCCTGGGGGAGGACACCTACTATCGCCACGGCCAGAACCTTGCGCCGCGGGGCGAGTTCGTGGATGTGTCGGTGTCAATGACGGTGTCTTGTGGGCTGCGCGGCGACGGTTCGGTGCTGTGCTGGGGCGACCGCAGCCGCGGCGACCTCGACGCTCCCAGGGGGCCCTTCGTGGAGGTGTTCGCGGGCGACCCATGGCACCTCGTGCCGTCGTGTGGGCTGCGGGTTGACGGCGGCTATGTGTGCTGGGGCCAGTCGACGGCGCCGCATCCGCCGGCGGGCGAGTTCGTGGATGTGTCGTCCGCAGACTCCGGCGGGTGCGCGGTGAGCGTCGCGGGGTCCGTCGAGTGCTGGGGCCAGTGGTCGGACCCGCCTGCGGGGTCGGACTTCGTGGAGGTGGTTGTATTTCCCGGCAGGGCGTGTGCTGTGCGCGCCTCGGGCGCGGTGGTGTGCTGGAACGCCGCGCCGGAATACGACCACAGGCTGCCCACGCCGATCCTCGACGTCAGGCTGTACGCCTCGCGGGAGGCGTGGTCGGCCGCCTCCCGCGAGGTGCCCGAGGGCTCGCTCGGCTCGGTGGGCCTGTCCGACTCGGCAGGCTCGCTCGGCTTCGCCAAGGTCTCCGTCGGTGCTTTGACCTCCTGTGGGCTGCGCCCCGACGGGACGGTGGCGTGCTGGGGCAGCCAGGGCGTCGAGTCACCCGAGGGCCGCTTCGTCGACATCTCCGGCGGCTCGCGGCCCTGCGCCATCCGCGCCGACGGCGCCATCGTGTGCTGGGGACACCACAGCGGGGGCCTGCCGCCGAGCGCGATCGACCAGCCCGTGGTGAGCGCCGCCCGAAGCAACAACACCACCTGCGGGATCCTCACCGACGCCACCATGGCGTGCTGGCACCGATGGGCCCCAGTCCCCCTCGACGCCCCCGCCGGCGAGTTCGCCCCGGTCTCAGCCCCGCAGATCCTCAGCCAGCGCGGGCGCGGCATCACCGGTTTCGCCTCCAACGACAACTACTGCGCGCTGCGCCAGGACCGCTCCATCCTGTGCTTCACGCCCTGGAACCCAGCCGATGACGGACAACCCGACCCCGGCCCCAACCCGTCCGACGACCCGCCCCAGGGCCAATTCACCCACGTCGCAGCAGGCGCCAACCACGCCTGCGCCATACGCCTCGACGGCACCGTGGCCTGCTGGGGAGACAACAGCGACAGACCCGGCAAGCCGAACCCGTGTGATCCCGGATGCCTCGACTGACGATCCGAGGCCGGATGGGCTCGTCCGACAACCGGCCGGGCCCGGCCCGCGCCTAGTGGTCCGTCGCTGAAATGATCGGGGCGTCCGGAGCGCTCCCAAGCAGGGTCTCGGTCCTGCTGCGCTGCCCTAGCCATTTCGACGACACAGCACTAGCCGTATGACCCCGCCCCACAAGAAAGGGAGTTCACTGTGAGCGTCTCACGTGTCCTTGCAGCCGCCGCGACCGCCGCGATGGTGTTGGCTGCGACCATATCCCCGGCCGCAGGCCAGCAGCCGCCCGCCGACGGGACGGGGCCCGCGCCTGCGGCGTCTGAGCAGATGCCTGGGGGGTCTGGGCCTGTGCTGGGCGAGGGCTTCGTGCTGGAGGGTGTGCGGCTGGCGCCGGGGGTGGCGTCTTTGGGTTGGGACGATGTGGAGGATGCGGCCGGATATGAGTTGATGTATCGCGGCCCCGAAGGCTGGGTTCTGCTGTCTGGGCGCGAGCCGTCGGGGGGTGTGACCGCGGTTCTTGAGGGCTCTTCGGCGGCGGTGGGGGGCCTGCCCCAAGATGAGGCGGAGTGGTGGTTCGCGGTGCGGGCCCGCAACGCGTTCGGGGTGTCTGAGTGGTCTCAGTCCGCGGCGGTCCGCGCGTCCGAGGAGGCGGCGGCGGTGCCGTTGTTTGATCCGTTCACTGCGCCGACGCGCTCCGGCATCGACCTGGAGCGCCTGCGCGAGGCGGTGGCGACGGTCGCCCCGGGCGAGGCGGACTGCGCGGCGGTGCCGGCGCTGGACATCGAAGGCGCCACAGTGGTGGATCCCCCCGCGGGCCTCGACGACCCCGACGCTGTGTTGACGGTGGCTGAGGTGGTCCGGGTCTCCGGTGGCTGTCTGATCGTGGAGTATGTGGCGCTGGCGGGCCGAACGGTGGCGCAGGTGCGGGAGCTGTTGGCGGCCGATGCGAGCGTCCACGCGGTGGGCGAGCCGGCGAGGGGTGTTGCTCTCGATGACAACACCGGCGCCCACACCCACACCGGCGGCCACCACGACGACGGTGCCGGCGCGCAGTGGCATCTGCCGAAGCCGACGATGCAGGCCCTGTGGGACGGCTGGAACGGCGCCACAGACCGGCAAGTCGTTGTGGCGGTGCTCGACACCGGTGTGGACATCACCCACCCCGACTTCACCGAGAACGAGGACACTTCCCTCCCAAACACCAACAGGCGCATCGTTGGCAGCCGCGGCTGCCACGCCCAGGACAACAACGGTCACGGCACCCAGATGGCCGGCATCATCGCGGCGGAGCTCGGCGGCGGACATGTGGCCGGCGTCGCGCCCGAGGCCAAGATCCTGCCGCTGAGAATCGATGCAGACTTCTCAGGTGTTTGTGGTGCGACCTTGGCGCGACTGGTGCCGTTGACGGCCACCGCGGCCGTCGCCCGGGCTGTCAACGAGGGCGCGCGGGTGATCAACATGTCGTTCCGCTGGCACGCCGAACAAGAACGAGCCGAAGTAGGGGGCGTTCCCGTCGAACCCGGCAGTATCGGGCTCGACGGGTTCGGGTTGGCGCTGCGGGCCGCGTCGATGCTGGGCGTGGTCGCGGTCACCTCCGCCGGCAACTGCGGCGACAACAACGACGACGAACTCACGAAAGATCAGAACGAAAAGTGCCCGGGGCGCGATGCCGAGCAGAGGCCGGCCCTGTATGACGATGTGATCGCGGTGGCCGCCATCAACAGCGACGGCGGCGCCCGCGACACCAGCACGGCGAGTGCGCATGTGGATGTGGCCGCGCCCGGAGCCGGCATCCTCACGACAGACAAGTTCGACCCGACAGAGCCCGACCCGACAGGGAAAGAAGAGCGTTGCACCGTCACGCGCTGCACATTGTCTGTGTACGGGACCTCTCCGGCGGCGGCTTATGTGTCGGGGGTGGTGGCTCATTTGTTGAACCGTTATCCGGAGGCGACTGTCGGGCAGGTGCGCAGGGCGTTGGAGTCGTCGGCTCGCGATCGCGGCGTTGTGGGCCGTGACGACAAGTACGGCCATGGGATTGTGGATCCGGCCGCGGCGGTGATCGAGTTGAGTACCCTGGTGGAGGCGTTGGAGCCTGTGGGGGCTGCGGGCGGGTTCAAGTCGTTGTCGGCGGGGGCTCGCCATAGTTGCGGGCTGCGGGACAACTACGCGGTGGTGTGCTGGGGTGTGGCTGCGGTGGTGGACGAGACGCCTGATGCGGCGTTCGCGTCGTTGTCGTCGCCGCCGTGGGGCGATTTCGTGTGCGGGGTGCGCCTGGTGGATTCTGCGGTGGTGTGCTGGGGCGATGTGCCCGAGGTGATCACTGCTGATGTGGCCGGCGCCCGGGTGCTCGACAAGACGGGGGCGACCGCTCCTGACGGGCGGTTCGTGCAGGTGGCTGCGGGGAACCGCCATGTGTGCGGGGTCCGCCCCGATGGTCGGGTGGTGTGCTGGGGCGACAACACCGCGGGGCAGACCGACGCTCCGGTGGCCGGGTTCGGCCAGTCGTCGAGCGCGTATGTCACCGCGATCGCGGCCGGCGGAGAGCACACGTGCGCGTTGACGGTGTTGACGGGTCTGGAGTGTTGGGGGGAGGACCAAGGGGGCCGGCTGCCTCCGAGCAGCTCTACCGTGGTGGCGCAGCAGGTCGCCGCGGGCGGGGTCAACACCTGCGTGGTCGGCTCCGATGACACGCTGCATTGCTTCGGCTCCAACAGCCGCGGCGTGCTCGACGTTCCCGCAGGCCGCTTCGCGGCGCTGGACGCGGGCTCACATCACATGTGTGCGATATCGGCGAGCCGGGGCCGGGGTCTGCGGTGTTGGGGGGACAGCGGCAACGGTCGGCTCGCCGCGCCCCTGGCGGGAGATTACCTGCAGGTGGCCGCGGGCGGCGCCCACAACTGCGCGCTGAGCGTGTATGCGGAGGTGAGATGCTGGGGCGACAACACCAGCGGCCAGGCGCCGCGCGGCCCGCGGCTGGCGAGTTTGTCTTTGACCGCGGGCGGGGTGGATCTGTTGGCGGGGCGGTTCCGTGCCGACGTCACCGCGTACACGGTCATTACCAGCGAGACGACCGCGAAGCTGCGCGCGTCGGTCGACGCCGACGGCGCCACCCGCAGCCGCATCTGCACGGACACCGGAAGTCGCCGGACCTGCGACGCCGTGAGCCTTACCCCCTCAATCGGCCTCACCGACGGCGACACCATCGAGGTGACCGCGCGGGCGCTGTTCGGGTTCGGGGTGCCGCGCACCTACCGGATCCATATTGTGGCGCCGCCGCGGCTGACGTCGCTGCGGCTGGTGCCGGGGCCGGGCTGCCATCCGGGGTGTTCTGAGCTGGAGCTGGACCCGGCGTTCGATCCCGAGGTGTTCTCCTACAGTGCGGTCGCGGCGGCCGATGTGTCGCAGGTGATCGTCTCCTACACCCATGTGGGGGGCAGTGCGTCGGTGTTGTCGGGGGACGCGGATGGGGAGGTGTACGGCGATCAGGTGGCGTTGAGCACCGACCGGGACTTCACCGCGATAGCCGCCGGCTTAAGCTATTCCTGTGGGATCAAGACTGGCGGTGCGGTGGTGTGCTGGCCTGGGCGCGGTGATGTGCCGGCGGGGTCGTTCAGCGCGTTGGCGGTGGGCGGGCAGCACTTCTGTGGGGTCCGCACCAGCGGCACGGTGGTGTGCTGGGGTTACAACAGCGACGGCCAGACCGACGCGCCTGCGGGGTCGTTCACTGCGATCTCCGCCGGCTGGGGTCATTCGTGCGGGATCAAGACCGACAACACCGCTGTCTGCTGGGGCGACAACCGCGACGGCCAGACTGATGCGCCTGCGGGGTCGTTCACTGCGATCTCCGCCGGTGACGGCCATTCGTGCGGGATCAAGACCGACAACACCGCTGTCTGCTGGGGCGACAACCTCTACGGCCAGACCGACGCGCCTGCGGGGCCGTTCACTGCGATCTCCGCCGGTTACAGGCATTCGTGCGGGATCAAGACCGACGACACCGCTGTCTGCTGGGGCGACAACCTCTACGGCCAGACCGACGCGCCTGCGGGGCCGTTCACTGCGATCTCGGCCGGTTCCTTGCATTCGTGCGGGATCAGGACCGACGACAGCGTGGCGTGCTGGGGCGACAACGGCTACGGCCGGACTGATGTGCCTGCGGGGTCGTTCACTGCGATCTCCGGCGGTTACGGCCATTCGTGCGGGATCAGGACCGACACCAGCGTGGTGTGCTGGGGCGACGACGCCGGGGCAACGGATGTGCCCTCGGGGTCCCATAGCGCGATCTCCGCCGGCTGGGGTCATTCGTGCGGGATCAAGACCGACAGCACCGCTGTCTGCTGGGGCGACAACCGCTACGGCCAGACCAACGTGCGTGCGGGGTCGTTCACTGCGATCTCCGCCGGCGCCAGGCATTCGTGCGGGATCAAGACCGACACCAGCGTGGTGTGCTGGGGTTACAACCGCTACGACCAGGCCGACGCGCCCGCGGGGTCGTTCAGTTCGGTCTCCGCCGGCAGGTGGCATTCGTGCGGGATCAAGACCGACAGCACCGCTGTCTGCTGGGGTTACAACCTCTACGGCCAAACCGACGCGCCCGCGGGGTCGTTCACTGCGGTCTCGGCCGGTTACAGGCATTCGTGCGGGATCAAGACCGACAACACCGCTGTCTGCTGGGGCGACAACAGCAACAACAACTACGGCCAGACCAATGCGCCTGCGGGGCCGTTCAGTTCGGTCTCGGCCGGTCGAGGGTTTTCGTGCGGGATCAAGACCGACAACACCGCTGTCTGCTGGGGTTACAACCTCTACGGCCAAACCGACGCGCCCGCGGGGTCGTTCACTGCGGTCTCGGCCGGTTACTGGCATTCGTGCGGGATCAGGACCGGCGGCACCGCTGTCTGCTGGGGTTACAACCGCTACGGCCAAACCGACGCGCCTGCGGGGTCGTTCACTGCGGTCTCGGCCGCTTACAGGCATTCGTGCGGGATCAGGACCGACGGCACCGCTGTCTGCTGGGGCGAGCGGTCACCGCGGCTGGAGCCCGCTGTGTCCGAGAGCGTGGTATTGGCGGTCGTCAGCCGGGCCGACCGCGCTGTGCATGTGCTCTATGAGGTGACTGTCGCGCGGCCCGAGCCCGTCTGGGAGCGCTCCAGCCGTGCGGCGAGACAGCAGCCCGGCGCGTCGGGTGCGGGCGCCGGTTCTGCGCCGCCGCTGTGTGAGGGGATCGCTGATCTGCGGCAATGCCTCGAGGCGTGGCCCGAATGCGGCCAGGACCCTGCGGGCTGTCTGGGACCCCGAACCGGCGACAGCCCGGGCGCAGCTTGGAACGCCATACCGGAACCCGGCGCCGACAGCGGGCCCGCGCCGGCGCCCACAGACACTTCGTCGCCGCGCAGCGACGGCGCCGACGCGGCCACCGCCGGCTCTGCGGCGGGGCAGCGGACTGCGGTGGCATGCCCGAGCGACACACCGTCGGGCACTGCCGTCTCGATCGCCGACGCCACGCTGCGCGCGGGGATCAACCGGCGCCTCGACAAGGCCCCCAACGCAGAGATCACCGCGGCGGAGATGGCCGGGCTCACCGCGCTGGAACTGCCCGCACGCGCCGGCGGCGGGCGGGTTGTGAGCCTGTCGGGCCTCGAGCACGCCGCCAACCTCGCATCGCTGGACCTCAACGGCCACAACGTCGCCGACGTCTCGCCGCTGGCATGCCTCGACAGGCTCACCACAGTGGACCTCGCCGGCAACGACATCACCGACCTCGCCGCACTGTCTGGGCTCAGCGGCCTCACCACACTGGGCCTCGCCGGCAACGACATCGCCGACACCGCCGCCCTGTCTGGGCTGACCAGCCTCGCCGCGCTGGACCTGTCGGGCAACACGATCACCGACATCTCGTCTCTGTCTAGGCTCAGCGGCCTGCGATCGCTCAACGTCGGCCACAACGAGATCAGCGACATCACCGCGCTGAGGGGCCTCACCGCCCTGGAGGCGCTGCACGCCCACGGCAACCAGATCACCGGCGTCGCCGCCCTCGCGCCGCTCACCAGCCTCACCACGCTGTATCTGGACCACAACGCGATCACCGGCGTCGCCGCGCTGGCGGGGCTCACCAGACTCACCACGCTGGGGCTCGGCGGCAACCAGATCAGCGACATCACGGCGCTCAGGAGCCTCACCGCGCTGGAGACGCTGTACATCTTCGACAACGACGTCGCCGACGCATCCGCGCTGTCGGGCCTGGCCAGCCTCAAGGTGCTGTGGATCGACGGCAACGACCTCACCGGCCCCTACCGGTGGGCCCCCGCAGGCGGTCTGGGCTATCTCGACGCCCGCCACAACCTCATCGCTGACATCGCCCCCCTCGACGCCGCCGGCGCAACCGGCGGCACCGTGCACACAGAACCCCAGCGGGTCGCCACGGTGCGCGTCAACGACGCGTCGCTGCGGGCCGCGCTGCTGGCCGCTTTGGGCAAAACCGCAGGCGACACGCTCAGCCCCGAAGAGATCGCTGCCATCGAACGCCTCCAGCGCGCCGGCCCAGCCTCTGACCCCGCGCCGATAACGGACCTGTCAGGACTCGAGCACGCCACCGCGCTGACAGTGCTGCGCCTGCGCAACAACAACATCGCCGACATCGGCCCCATAGCGGGCCTGAGCGGGCTCACCGAACTGGACCTGCACACCAACAACCTCAGCGACCTCTCCCAACTGTCGGGCCTGACATCGCTGCGAACCCTCAGCCTCATCAACAACCGCCTCCACAGCCTCCACACACTCCCGGCGCTGCCCAGACTCGAATCGCTGTTCGTGGACCTCAACCAGATAGCAGACCTCACACCGCTGTCACACCGCGCCGCGCTGGTGCACCTCGGACTCGCCGCCAACAACATCACCAACATCGAACCCCTCGCACAGCTCACCGGACTCGAATCGCTGACACTGTCGCTCAACAACATCACAGACATCTCGCCCCTCTCACAGCTCACCGGACTCGAGACCCTGCGCCTCGAACACACCCGCACCACCGACCTCCAAGCACTCAAGACCCTCACCGCGCTGCAGTTCCTGCACCTCGGCCACAACCAGATCACCAGCCTGCAACCCCTCGCCGCGCTCACCGAACTGTGGACCCTCGACATACAGAACAACCGCGTCGCCAGCCTGCAACCGCTCGCCGGGCTCACCGGGCTGCGAAACCTCTACCTCCACAACAACAACATCACCAGCCTCGAACCCCTCACCGCGCTCACCAACCTCCGCCGGCTCCACATCGGCGGCAACCACATCACCAACCTCGCACCCCTCGACAACATCACCGGGCTCACCATCCACGGACGCAACCACCAGACCCCACGAAACTGAGCAACCCCCATCCCCTGGTTCGACGCCGCGGCCGGAATCAACCTCTACGCGTCCAGACCGAGGATGCAGTTCAAGTAGCGGCTCCGAGATCGTCGCCGAGAACGAGCGGCCCGTGCGACTGCACGGGATGCCGTCCCGAGCTAGCGCGTGAGGGTCGCCCCAAGACCTGCGGTCCGTCGATTCGGATCGCATCCGAAAGCCCATAGGGGCGTCAGCCGGCTGGTGACCCCGGGTTGCCGGATCCGTCGGCGGCCAGGCTCCGCCGGCCGAGAGCCGCTGAGTGCGCGTCGACGCCCTCGTACCCGCTCAGGGCGTACACGCCGGCGCGCACCGGTCCGTGCTCGGCGACTCCGTCGCGCATCCGCTGGAGGTAGTCGGCCCACTCGATCTGATGCAGGGCGGCGAAGTGCATCAGGATCTGCCCGTTGACGCCGAGGACGTAGAGCAGGCCGATGTCCGGCGAGACGAGCGCCTCAACCTCCTCGTCGTCGAGGTCGTACGGCTCGAGCACCGCTCGCCGGTCGGCGAGGTATGCCTCCTGAAGCTTGCGGTCGCGGTTCAGCTCGTAGAGGAACTTCTGGACGTAGTACAGGCTCATCGCACTTCCAGCGTAGGCCGGATGTAAGAGTTGCGGATCCCTGATCCTGCATGTACAGTATATTTCATGCTTATTGCGTTGATCTCCACCCTGGGCTCCGGCCTGCTGGGGACCATCGCGGTGCTGATGCACTACCTGCTCAAGCAGAACGCCCAACGAGCCGAGGAACACAAGTCGGCCATGGCCGCCATCGCTCGACAGGGCGAGCGAGCCGCCGAGATGCACCAAGAAGCCATGAACGCCATCGCTCGACAGGGCGAGCGAGCCGCCGAGATGCACCAAGAAGCCATGAACGCCATCGCCAAGGCGACGGCCGACCTCACCGCCCACACCGAGGCTCTCCACCGCGAGGCCGCGGCCTCCACCGCACAGCAGGGCGAGCGCATCGCCGCGCTCGAGGCCGCCGCGGGGCTGCGTGCGGCCGTCTCAGCCTGACGGTAGGCCGGCAACGCTCGATCGAGCCCAGGAGCCAGTCCGCTCAGGCGACGAAGTCGGCGACCGTGCCCGAAGAGACGCGGACCAGATCAGCGCTGGAGATCTCGAAGACCGTCTCGGGCGTCCCGGCCGCGGCCCACAGGTGGTCGTATTCCAGCAGGGTGGCATCGACCACCGTACGCAGTGGTCGGCTATGGCCGAACGGCGGCGTGCCCCCTATCGCGTAGCCGGTCGCATCCCTGACCGTGTTCGCGTCGGCTCGCTGGACGGAGCCGCCCAGGACGCGGCCCAGCGCGGCCGTGTCGACCCGCTTGGCGCCCGAGGTCAGCGCCAGCACCGGCTCGCCGTCGCACTCGAAGACCAGTGACTTGACGATCTGTCCCAGCTCGCAGCCCACCGCGGCGGCCGCCTCGACCGCGGTGCGGGTTCCCTGGGGGAAGCGCTGCACGTCGATGTCGAGACCCAGCTCGGCCGCCGCGGCCTTGAACCGCTCACGAGCACTGGGACCGGCCATGCTTCAGTCTTGTCCGTGGAAGCAGCTGCAACTCGACCGACGCGGCGCAGGGCAGGGCCAAAGTGTCAGTGCTCGGGCTGCTCCACGAATGGCGGCGGGATGAGGTCCTCGTACATGGCCGGATCGGGCGGGTAAACCCCGAACTTGCCGTTGCGCTGGTAGGCGACGCCGCTGCCGGTCTGGTAGGCGATCAGATGGGCCTGCCTGGCTGCCCGCGTCAGCGCCTCCATCACGCCCTCGACCCAGTTGTCGCCGCCGAACGAGGTGTCCGGCGCAGCTTCTGAGGCTGTGCCGCTGCTGTTGGTCAAGACCAACCTCCCATCTCGATGAGAACCGGTGCCTCGCCAGCGTTGTTGAACAACACCCAACTGTCGACCCTCGCAGTGTACACACTCCTGAAGTTGTCGATCCCGGCCGCGAATCGCCGCCGGATCACATCCTCGGGAATGTGATGCCCGCCCTGGATCACCCGCCTCCGCACCCGGTCGATGGCCTGGTCCGGCGACGGCAGTGACAGGAACAGCAGAGTGACGCGGTAACCGAGGCTGCGCCAACTGTCGATCCGGCGGAGATAGCCTCGCCCTGCCAGCGTGGTCTCGAAGGCGAAGCTGCGGCCCTCCGCTGCCAGTCTGTCGATCTCGGCCAGCATCAGGCGCCCAGCCTGGACGTCGGAGTGGCTCGATCCGAGGGGAGACAGCCCCGCGGCGATCATGTCGGCGTTCAGGAACGGCAGGCCCGAAGCCTCGACGGGAAGATACGCCAGCGCGAAGGTGGTCTTGCCTGCGCCGTTGGGTCCGGCGATTATCAGAACATTCTTATCATCTATAATATTGGATTATATCTCACATCATAGTAGTCGTGGACGATCACGGGCCGGCGGCGGTGCTAGACAGGGACTCCAGCACGCCGGGGACCACGCCGACGGCCACCGTGAACAGAACGGCCACCACGATCACCGCTCCCGCGCCGAGGCCGACTGCGGGCCTCGACGCCTCCGCGGCCGACCCGGCTTCGTCGACTGAGTCGCGGAAGTACATGGCCACCACCACCCGCAGATAGGCGAAGGCTGCGACCACCGCACTCACCATGGCCACCACCGCCAGCCAGTACGAGCGGGCCTCGACCGCCGCGGCTATCACCGAGAACTTGGCCACGAAGCCCGACGTGAACGGCACGCCCGCCTGGGCCAGCAGCAGGATGGTCAGCCCCAGCGCCAGCGCGGGTCGGCGGGTGCCCAGGCCGGCCAGGGCGTCGAGGCCGGTGCGGTCGTCGCGTCGGCCCGACACCACGGCCACCACCGTGAAGCTGCCCACCGCGATCACTGCGTAGACGGCCAGGTAGAACAGCACCGCGGCCACACCGGAGTCGGAGGCGGCCTGCACGCCGACGAGGATGAAGCCCGCGTGCGAGATCGACGAGTAGGCCAGGATCCGCTTGGCATCGCTCTGGACGGCGGCCAGGACCGATCCGACCGCCAGGGTGGCGCACGCCAGAGCGAACACGGCCGGCTGCCAGTCGTCGGCCCGCGTGCCCAGCGCCTCCACGAAGACCCGGATCAGAGCAGCGAAGCCGGCCGCCTTCACCGCCGAAGCCATGAGCGCCGTCACCGGCGTCGGCGCGCCCGTGTAGGTGTCGGGCGCCCAGGCATGGAACGGAGCCGCGGCCACCTTGAAGCCCAAGCCCACCAGCAGCATGGCCAGACCGGCCAGCAGCATCGCGTCGCGCAGCACGATGTAGGTGTCGAGATAGCCGCCGATCCCGTCCAGGTTGGTGGTGCCGGTCGCGCCGTACACCAAGGCGATGCCGAACAGCAGGAACGCGGTGGAGAAGGCGCCCAGGACGAAGTACTTCAGACCGGCCTCCAGCGACTCGAGGCGGCGCAGGTTGAGCGCGGCCATCACATAGGCCGCAATGGACATGGTCTCGAGCCCCAGGAACAGCACGATGAGATCGGCCGCGCCGGCCATGACCACCGCTCCGGCCGCAGCCAGCAGGATCAGCACGCAGAGCTCCGCGCCGGCGACCCCGACGCGCCGGCAGTACCGGGGAAGGGTCGGGGCGACCAGCGCTACCGAGCCCAGAACCACCGCGGCCACGAACAGCGCCATCCGGTCCATCACCAGCTGGCCGCCGAACGCTTCGATGTCCGCGTCCCGCTGCCACAGGACCACTACCGAGACGAGGCCGGCCGCCGCCACCGCGAACGTCCAGACCGCGTCCAGCACCGCGGGCATGAGAACCCGCGCGGGTAGGTGTGAACCCGACGCGTCGGGACGGGGTGTTTCCCGCTCTTGTTCGCGGCGCTCACGGGCCGCTCGGGCCACGGCCTCGCCCGTATGGACCGGCTTCGCTCGCCTGCCCGCTCGGCCTCTGGGCCGGCTCGGCACCAGCGAGCGCAGCATCAGCAGCACCAGCGCGCCCGCGGCGGGCAGGAGCACCGGCAGCAGGCCCGCCCAGTCGACATCGGGTGTCTGCACCGGGAGCTGGACCAGCACTGAGCCCATCATCCGCCGACCCCTCCATGTTCGATGCCGCCACCGTCGCCACCCTCACCTCGTGGGCTGTTCACTGGTGTTCGACGCCATCGACGGTCGCCGCTGACGAACTTCTGTTGATTTCCCATCCTATACGGTGGTCTTCTTACAGAAGTTCGGCCAGACGTCGCAGTGCGGGCGGTGCCCATCACTCGCCGTCCCCACTGTGAGCGCCGCTGTCGTCGCCGTTGTGGTCGGCCTTGCCCGTCGAGCGGGCCAGGTCTTCGAGGCTCACGGCGGGATGCACGTCGGCGACAGGCTCCGCGAAGCCGGCCACGTTGTCCTCGACATGGGCGATGATGGCGTCCACCGCCGGCTCGATCCGCTCGATCACCGGCTTGGGATAGACGCCCATGAACACGATGGCCGCGATGAACGGCGCCATCACCAGGCCCTCGCGCCAGCGCAGGTCGGGCGCCTCGGCGTTGGCTCCGGAGACCGGGCCGTGGAACACCCGCTGGTAGGCCCAGAGCAGGTACACCGCGGCCAGGATCACGCCCGCGGCCGCGACCACCGCCCACCAGCGGTGGGCGTTGAAGGCGCCCAGCAGCACCAGCAACTCGCCCACGAACCCGTTGAGGCCCGGCAGCCCGACGGACGACAGCATCACCACCATGAACACCGCGGCCAGCAGCGGCGCCGGCTTCTGCAAACCGCCGAGTTCGGAGATCTCGCGGGTGTGGCGGCGCTCGTAGATCATCCCCACCAGCAGGAACAGCGCCCCGGTGGACACGCCGTGGTTGACCATCTGCAGCACGCCTCCGGTGAGGCCCTCGGTGTTGAGCGCGAAGGTGCCGATCACGATGAAGCCGAGGTGGGCAACCGAGGAGTAGGCCACCAGCCGCTTGAGGTCGCGCTGCATGGCCGCCGCGATGGCTCCGTAGATGATGCCGATCACGCCCAGCGTGATCATCAGCGGCGCGAAGTGCACCGACGCCTCGGGGAACAGGTACAGGCCGAACCGGACCAGGCCGTAGGTGCCGAGCTTCAACATCACCGCGGCCAGGATCACCGAGCCCGCAGTGGGCGCGTTGGTGTGGGCGTCGGGGAGCCAGGTATGCACCGGGAACAGCGGCACCTTCACCGCGAAGGCCAGGGCGAAGGCCAGGAACAGCCAGCGGGCCGTGTTGGTGGCCAGCACCTGCGACTCGGCGATGGCGGTCAGGTCGAAGGTCACGGCGCCGCCCGAGGCCGAGGAGTGCAGGAACGCCAAGGCCACGATGGCCACCAGCATGAGAGCCGAGCCGAACATGGTGAACAGGAAGAACTTGGTGGCCGCGTAGGCCCTCCGGCCGTGACCCCAACCGCCGATCAGGAAGTACATGGGCACCAGCACGATCTCGAAGAAGACGAAGAACATGACCAGATCGAGGGCAACGAAGGTGCCCAGGCAGCCCGCCTCCAGCACGAGCATCCAGGCGTAGTAGGGCTTGGGCGAGTGCTCGGCGTCCACGCCGACGATGGCCAGCGGGAAGATCAGCGCGGTCATCACCACCAGGAACAGCGACAGCCCGTCCACGCCGACCTGCCACGAGACGCCCCAGCCCGAGATCCACTCGTACTGCTGCCAGAACTGGAAGACCGCCGCAGACTCCGCGTCGAACTCGGCGAGCACCCACACCGCCAGTACCGCCGGCACCGTCGAGGCCACGAGCGCGACCGGCTTGAACAGGTCGGGCCGGGTTCGGGGCATCGCCAGCAGCACCAGGGCCCCTGCCGCCGGGACCAGCACCAGCACGGTCAGAGCGGCCGGGAAGGACGTCGAAGCGAGCGCGCTCATCTAGAAGCTCGTCCTGACGAGGAACCAGACCAGCAGCGCGACCGCGCCGGCCGCGGTCAGCAGCGCGTACGACCGAACGAAGCCCGATTGCACCCGCCGTAGCAGGGCGCCGCCGGCCCGCACCGAGCGGCCCACGCCGTCAACCGCGCCGTCCACCACGTTGGCGTCGAAGGCGGCGACCCCCTCGAAGGCCCGCCGGCCCGGGCCGCCCACGAAGCGGGTCCACGCCTCGTCGACGTAGAAGGCCCGGGCCGCGGCCGGCAGCTCCACCCGGCCGGCTGGCAGACGGTGCTGCAGGTACACCGCCACCGCGCCCGCGATCCCGATCGCCGCGCCGGCCATCGACACCAGCGCCAGCAGCCACTGGGCCCCGCCGCCCAGACTCAGATGGGCCTCGTTGCCGAACATCGAGGGCTCCAGCCACGCCCCCAGGAAGTGAAGGTCCTTGGTGAACGGCAGGTTGAGCCCCCCAGCAACCACCGCCGCGCCGGCCAGCACCACCAGCGGCGCCGTCATCAGCCGGGACGGCTCGTGGGGGCGGACGCCTTCGCCTTGGCGGGCCTTGCCGTAGAACGTCATGAACACCAGCCGGCTCATGTAGAACGCGGTCAGGACCGCAGTGACGATCCCCACCAGCCACAGCGCCGGGCTGGCGTCCCATGCGTAGGCCAGGATCTCGTCCTTGGACCAGAACCCCGCGAACGGCGGCACCCCGGCTATGGCCAGCCAGCCCACGATGAACGTGACGGCAGTCACCGGCATGGCGGTCCGCAACGCCCCGTAGCGGCGCATGTCCTGGTCGCCGTCGAGGGCGTGGATGACCGAACCGGACCCCAGGAACAGCAGCGCCTTGAAGAAGGCGTGGGTCACCATGTGGAAGATGGCGGCCACATAGGCGCCCGTGCCGACGGCCAGCATCATGTAGCCGAGCTGGCTGATCGTAGAGTAGGCCAGCACCTTCTTGATGTCGTTCTGGGCCATGGCCGCACCCGCGGCGAACAAGGCGGTGGCGACCCCGACCCAGGCGATCACGCCGGGCGCCCAGGCGTCGGCTACCGCGATCAGCGGGTTGACCCGCACCATCAGGTAGACGCCGGCTGTGACCATGGTGGCCGCGTGGATGAGCGCCGAGACCGGGGTGGGGCCGGCCATGGCGTCGGGAAGCCAGATGTAGAGCGGAAGCTGGGCCGACTTTCCGGCCGCGCCCACAAAGAGCAGGATCACGATGGCGGTCGCAGTGGTCGACGGCAGCGAACCGGCTTGGCCGAACAGGTCCAGGTAGCGCACCGACCCCAGCGCGCCGAAGGCCCAGAATATCGCCAGCATGAAGCCCCAGTCGCCCACCCGGTTGGTGATGAACGCCTTCTTGCCTGCGGCGGCGTTGGCCTCGTCGGTGAACCAGAACGAGATGAGCAGGTAGGAGCACACCCCCACCCCCTCCCAGCCCAGGAAGGTGAGGGCCAGGTTGTCGCCCAGCACCAGCACCAGCATCGAGAAGGCGAACAGGTTGAGATAGACGAAGAACTTCGAGAAGTCGCCGTCGCCGTGCATGTAGCCGATGGCGTAGAGGTGGATGAGGGCCCCCACCCCGGTGACGAACAGCGCCATCGTCACCGACAGCGGATCGACGAGCAGGCCGGCGTCGACCGAGAAGTCGCCGGCCGGGACCCACTCGAACAGGGTGACGACGAAGCGGCGCTCGGCCGGGTCACGAGCCATCAAGCTGGCGAACACCGCCACGGAGCACACGAAGGATCCGGCCATGGCCACCGTGGCCAACCAGCCGGCTCGGGGCTCGCCGAGGCGGCGGCCCAACGCCAGCAGCACCGCGAAACCGGCCAACGGGAAGGCGCAGATCAGCCAGGCGGCCTCGAGCATCCTCAGCCCTTCAGAAGCGAGACGTCGTCGGCGGTCGCGCCCGAGCGCCGCCGGTTGATGGCCACTACCAGTGCGAGACCGATGACCACCTCGGTGGCCGCCACCACCAGCACGAAGAACACCGCGACCTGACCGCCGACGTCGTTCAGCCCGGCGCCGAGGGCCACGAAGACCACGTTCACCGCGTTGAGCATCAACTCCACGCACATGAACATCACCAGCGGGTTGCGCCGCACCAGCAGACCGACCCCGCCGATGGCGAAGAGTGCGACCGACAGCGCCAGGTACCAGCCCGTCGACAGCCCGGCCAGATCCATCACGCGTCTCCAGAGGCCGAGCGGACACGCCGACTGCTCGTAGGCGCCACGCAGGCCGCGGAGCGCGGCCGTGGCCCGAGCGGCCCGTGAGCGAAGCGAACAAGAGCGGGCGTCACTTGGCCGCGCCCGCCGTCTCGGACCCGTCGGAGCGGGAGGCCCGCCTGGTCAGGACGACCGCTCCCACCACGGCCACGGTCAGCAGGGCCGCGGTGATCTCCACCGCGAAGGCGAACTCACCGAACAGCACCCGACCCATGCGCTCGATGTCGGTGGCGTCGCCGTCGAGGGCCCGGTCCCCGCCGGAGCGGCGCAGCCCGGTGAGCACGTCGGCGCCGGTGATGACGACAGTGCCCAAGACCCCGGCCAGGGCCACGCCGACGACCGCGGCCAGCGGTCGCTGCCCGAGGATGGGCTCGATTCTCAGTTCCTCGGCCTTGTCGACGCCCAGCAGCATTATCACGAACAGGAAGAGGATCACGATGGCGCCGGCGTATACGACCACCTGGACCGCAGCCAGGAAGTGAGCGTCGTTCAGCACGAACAGCACGGCCACACCCACCAGCGTCTGCACCAGGAACAGGGCGGCATGCACCGGGTTGCGGCTGGCCACCACGCCGATCGCGCCGGCCAGAATGATCACCGCCGAGACGGCGAACACCGCCTCAGCCATCGCTCGGCCCCCCGTCGGCCGGGGGAGCCTCCTCATCAGGCGACGCATCCAGGAACTTGCGGACAATCGGCTGATCGTCAACCAGCGGAGAATCCTCCTCATCAGGCGACGCATCCAGGAACTTGCGGACAATCGGCTGATCGTCAACCAGCGGAGGATCCTCAGCATCCGCAGGCTCAGCATCGCGGAAGCCGTAGCCGAGCTCGCCGGACCAGGCCACCTCGCCCACGTAGCGCTGATCACCGGAAGGCGATGTGGCCCGCATCCAGCCGGAGGTCAAGGCGTCGTCGCCCTCCCGCCAGTCCTCCCAAGGCATCCGGCGGGGCCGGCCGTCGTCGTCCACCAGCAGCTCGTCCTTGGTGTAGATGGCGTCGTCGCGGCTGGTGAACGAGAACTCGAAGAGCTTCGACTCGGTGATGGCCTGGGTGGGGCAGGCCTCCACGCAGAGATCGCAATGGATGCAGCGCAGGTAGTTGATCTCGTACACGTAGCCGTAGCGCTCGCCCGGCGCGACCGGGTCGTCGGGATCGTTGTCGGCGCCGCGCACGTAGATGCAGTCGGCCGGGCACACTCCCGCGCACAGTTCACAGCCGATGCACTTCTCCATGCCGTCGTCGTAGCGGTTGAGCACGTGACGGCCGTGCAGTCGTTCCGGCTTCTCCCTCTTGACGTCCTTGGGCGAGTCGTCGAAGCCGCCCCGGTAGTCGGTGGTGACCCGGGGAAGGAACAGTTGCCGCAGGGTGACTGCGAAGCCGTGCAAGTAACCCACGTCAGGCCTTCTCCTCAACCGGATCGGAACTCTCGTCGGGGCGCACTGCCTCGCTGTCACGAATACGGCGGCCACTTCGCACCGCCCGGACCAGCAGCAGGGCCGCTGCGGCGAACGCCAGCAGCGACACGACGGTGACCGCGGCCTCGCTCCAGCCCCGCTCACGCCCCACCTCCAGAGCGGTCAGGAACAGGAACCAGCCCAGCGCCACCGGTATGAGCGCCTTCCACCCGAGGTCCATGAGCTGGTCGTAACGGAACCGGGGCAGCGTGGCCCGCATCCACACGAAGCAGAACAGCAGCACGAACAGCTTCAGGAAGAACCACACAACGCCCCACGCCCAGGCGATGCCGACACCGCCAAGTTCGCTGACCAGCACGGGACCGGCCGGCCCGCCGAAGAACAGGGTGACGATGATGGCCGACATCGTGATGGTGTTCATGAACTCGGCCAGGAAGAACAGCGCGAAACGGATCGACGAGTACTCGGTGTGGAAGCCGCCCACGAGCTCCTGCTCGGCCTCGACCAGATCGAAGGGCGGGCGGTTGAGCTCGGCCGTTCCCGCGATCATGAACACGATGAAGGGCACCAGGCCGGTGACGATCACGTTCCAGCGGGGGACGATGCCGAAGTAGCCCTCGGCCGCCTGCGCAACCACCATGTCATGGGTGGAAAGGCCCCCGGTCACCAGCACGATCGACGCCACCGCCAGACCCAGAGCGGCTTCGTAGCTCACCATCTGCGCCGACGCCCGCACCGATCCCAGCAGCGGGTACTTGGACCCCGACGACCACCCGGCCAGCATCACCCCGTAGACGGCCACCGAGCTCATCGCCAGGAACAGCAGGATCCCGATCGGCGGGTCGGCCACCTGCAGGTAGGTGGTGCGACCCCACCACTCGACCTCGCCGCCGTTGTTGAAGTCTCCGCCCAGCGGGACGATGGCGAAGGCCAGGAAGGCCGGGATGAGCGACAGGTACGGCGCCAGCTTGAACACGAACCGGTCCGACCGGTCCGGCACCAGATCCTCCTTGAAGAAGAGCTTGGTGCCGTCGGCGAGGGTCTGCAGGATGCCGAAAGGTCCCGCGATCGTGGGCCCGAACCGCTGATGCATCCCTCCCAGGAGCTTGCGCTCGAACCAGATCATCAGCATCACGGCCACCAGCAGGAACGCGAAGGCCACCACCACCTTGGCCAGCGTCAACACGACCTCGACCAGGCCGATGTCGCCGGCCAGCATGGGATCGGCAGCCAGCACGAGAGTGCCGCTCATCGGGCCCCCCGCCCCCGTCCGGCGAACTTCAATGGGTTAGCCACCATATATGTGGTCAACTCATTGAAGTTGGGCTCCGCAGCGCGATTCATCGGGCTTCCACCTCCACCACGGTGATGTCGGTGCCCGCGGCGATGAGAGCGTTGGCCGGCGCGCCCGGTGCCAGCCAGTGGATCTTCAGCGAGCCGGGAGGCACGCCGCCGTCGGCGGTCAGGGTCGCCTCGATGTGACCGAAGTCGGAGACGACCCGAACGGCGGCGCCTTCGCCCAGACCGCTCGAGTCGAGGTCGGCCGGGTTGATGCGGGCGGAGGCGGCCGGGGCCAGGCCGCGGCTCGACTCGCAGTGGCGCAGCATTGTGCCGTCGTCGTACATGGTGCGGGTGGCCACCAGCAGGAAGGCGCCCTCAGGTGCTTCCTCGGGTGGGTCCTCCCGGCCGGCGGGTCCTGTCGCAGGCTCCGTCCGGCCGACGGGACTTCGCCCCATTGTCGACCGCCCGGACCTGCGCCACCCCCCGGCCTCGCCGGTTGCGCCGGGGGGCGCTAGGCGCACTCCTTCGACGGGACTCGCGTTCAGGGCCTCCTCGGTGAGCGAGGCGTGGACCTCCGAGACTTGGGCGAGTTCGGCTCGGATGGCCTCGGGCGAATCGAGACCCTCGGCTGAGCCTGGCTCGAGCCTTTCGGCCAGGTCGGCTGCGATCATCCAGTCGGGGCGGGCCGTTCCCGGCGGGGTGACCATGCGGCTCATGGGGCTGACCCGGCCCTCCAGGTTGGTGAACGTGCCGGCGCACTCGGTAGGACCGGCGGCCGGGAGCACGACGTCGGCGGCCAGCGAAGACGAGTCGTTCACAAACAGGTCTACCGCCACCACGAGCCCTGCTCCTCTCAGGCCCCGGTAGGCGAGATCGCGGTCGATGAAGTCGTTCAGCGGATCGGCACCAAGGAGCACGAGCACGTCGATCTCGCCGCGCGCGGCCGCCCGGAGTGCACCGGCCGCGTCCAGGCCCGCGGATGCAGGCAACCGGGGCCACGCACCGGCCACGGCCCCGCCGGCCACGGCGCCCTCGGCGTCCCCGGCATCCAAGCCGCCCTCTACATCCACGGCGTCCACGGCACCCTCGACCTCCAACGCGTTCCCGGAACGTGTGCGGCCGGGCAGCAGGCCCGGTGCCAGCCCCATCTCCAGCGCTCCCATCACGTTGCCTCTCCGCAACGCCGGGAGGAAGCGCGTCGAGGACAGGCCGCTCAGCTCCGCCGCGGCCGACTCGACAACCTCGGCGGCCTCACTCAGCGAGGCGCGACCTAGCACCACCGTCACGTTGCCGGCCGCGGCCGCCAGAGCCCGGGCGGCCGACCTGATGTTCGCAGCATCGACGCCCAGAGCGGTGTCAGCAGTACCCAGCAGCTCTCGTAGCTCAGCGACCAGATCACCCTTCCGACCACCGGCGAGTACGCCCATGACGGGCTCCTCCGGGACGGGCTCCTCCATGACGGCATGCCGGACAACTTCGGGGTCGGTCGCCAGCATCAGGGCTCGGACGAGTCGGGCGGTCGTGCCGGGGCGGGGGCGTAGGGAGTGCCGTGCAAGGTGTGACAGGCCGGTGGCGCAGGGGGTGACCTCTATCAGCTTCACGTCTTTGTTGATGATGGCCTGACGCAACCGCAGGTAGAGGGTGCCCAGTTCCTCCTTGGGGTCGGGGCCGATCAGCACCACGGTGCCTTCCAGACGGCAGGCGTCGTCGATGGTCGCCCGGGGCAGGCCGAGGACGAGCTCCGGGTCGAGGCCGTCGCCGAGCCGGGCGTCGACGTTGTCGGTGCCGATCACTCCCTTGGCCAGCTTGGCCCACATGTACTGGGCCTCGTTCGTGAGCCGGGCCCCGCCCAGCACAGCCACACGCTCGGGCGGGGCCTCGGCCAGCGCGCCGACAATCCGGTCGAGCCCCTCTGACCAGCCGGCCTCTCGCCACTGTGTGCCACCACCGCCTCTTGCGTCCCTCAGCATCGGCGCGGAGAGGCGTTCCTCGCTGTTGAGGGCCTCGAAGCCGAAGCGCTCCTTGTCCGTCAGCCAGCCCCAGTTGACGGCGTCGGCGTCGGCGCCCAGCACCCGCAGCACCCGGTTGCGCGACGCCTGCACGGCCACCCTGGCTCCCACGCTGTCGACCCAGGCGGTGGACAGCGTCTCGGTGAGATCCCAGGGCCGCGCCTTGAAGCGGTACGGCGCGGCGGTCAGCGCGCCCACCGGGCAGATCTGAACGGTGTTGCCCGAGAAGTACGAGGCGAAGGGCTCATCGGGGAAGGTGTTGACCTCGGTGTGATTGCCGCGGCCCATGAAGTGGATGAGGGCGTCGCCGGCCACCTCGTCGGCGAAACGGGTGCAGCGGTCGCACAGGATGCAGCGCTCCCTGTCGAGGTAGACAGTCTCGCTGATGGCGATGGGCTTGGCGAAGTGTCGCTTCTCCTCCACGAAGCGGGTCTCCCCCGGCCCGTAGGCCATGGTCTGATCCTGCAGGGGGCACTCGCCGCCCTTGTCGCAGACCGGGCAGTCGAGCGGGTGGTTGATGAGCAGGAACTCGAGCACGCCGTCCTGGGCCTTCTTGGTGACCTCGGACTCGGTCGACACCTTCATGCCCTCCGACACCGGCACCATGCACGAGGGCTGCAGGGCGAAGCCCCGCCCCGTGTCCACCTCCACCAGGCACATGCGGCACATCCCCACCGGGCTCATCCGCGAGTGGTAGCAGAACCTCGGTATGTAGGTGCCGCTGCGCTCGCAGGCCGCTATCAGCATCTCTCCCGACTTCGCGGCCACAGTCGTGCCATCGACCTCGATCTCCACGCCAGCCTGGGGCTCTGTCGCGGTCACGGCATGTCCTCCCGGCCGGCGGGCCCTATCGCAGGCTCCTCCCGGCCGGCGGGGCTCCGCCCCATTGTCGGCCGCCCGGACCTGCGCCACCCCCCGGCCTGGCTGGTCGTGCCGGTCATCGGGTGGCTCCCGCGGCTGCTACTTGAATCGGGATGGGGTCGCGGCGGGTGATCTTGGCTTCGTACTCGTGGCGGAAGCGGCGGATGGTCGACACCACGGGGGCCACCGCGGATGGGCCGAGCGGGCAGATCGTGGTCTGGCGGGGCGGGAACGGCACCGCTTCCTGTCCGTTGTGGGCGGCCACCGGGTATGGGCCGGGGCTGATGTTGTCGCCTATGTCGAGCAGCAGGTCGATGTCGGACGGACGGCCCTCCCCGTCGAGGATGCGGCGCAGGATCTGCTCGAGCCAGGTCGCGCCCTCGCGGCACGGAGTGCACTTGCCGCACGACTCGCGGGCGAAGAACTTCACCACTCGCCAGGCGGCCTTCACTGCATCGGTGGTGTCGTCCATGACAACTATGGCGCCCGACCCGAGCATCGACCCGGCCGCGCCCACCGGCCGTGCCTCCAGCGGCAGGTCCAGATGCTCCTCGAAGAACCAGGGAGCGGAGCCCCCGCCGGGGATGAACATCTTCAACTCGTGGCCGTCGCGGATCCCTCGGCAGAAGTTGTCGCCGTAGATCAGCTCCCGGAAGGTGGTCACCCCGTGCTCGACCTCGTACACCCCGGGACGGCGCAGATGGCCCGACACCGCGAACATCCGCGTGCCCGGCGAGGACTCCGAGCCGTAGCGGCAGTAGGCCTCGGATCCGTTGACCATCATCCAGGGCAGGTTGGAGAGGGTCTCCACGTTGTTGACGATGGTGGGCTGGCCGTAGAGACCGACCGCAGCCGGGAAGTACGGCGGCTTGAGGCGGGGCATGCCCCGGCGGCCCTCGAGGCTCTCGATCAGTGCAGTTTCCTCGCCCACGATGTAGGCCCCTGCGCCCCACGCCATCACGATGTCCACCGAGAAGTCGGTGCCGCAGATGTCGCGCCCCACGTAGCCGGCCTCGTAGGCCTCGTTGAGGGCGGCCGCGATGCGCTCCTGGGCCACAGCCATCTCGCCCCGCACGTACAGGAAGCACTGCTGCAGGCCCAGCGCGTAGCACGCGATGAGGCATCCCTCGATGAGCTGGTGGGGATCGCGCTCCATCAGCAGGCGGTCCTTGTAGGTGCCCGGCTCGCTCTCGTCGCCGTTGACGACGAGGTAATAGGGATGCTTGCCGGGTGGCAGGAAGCCCCACTTGACGCCGGCGGGGAACCCGGCGCCGCCCCGCCCCAGCAGCGTGGCCGCCCGTACCTCGTCATGCACCGCGGCGGGGGTCATCTCCAGCGCGGCCCTGAGCCCCTCATAGCCGCCGGTGGCCTCGTAGCGGTGCAGCGTGAATGAATCGTCGTGCACGAAGCGGCCCGTGATCAGCTTCGGGCCGTCGTTGTTCACGTATCCCGGCGCATGCGCCATGTAGCCGTTCACTGCCGCCTGCTGGTCCATCAGCTCGCCGCCTCGGCGTCGATGTCGGCAAGAACTGTGTGCACAAACCCGCTCTCAGCCCGCAAAAGCGCGCACAGATGCTCGATGTAGCCGTCTGCCACCGTGTGCTGACCCATCAGCCGGCCACCTCGACGTCGTTGCGAGCCAGCCAGACGGGCGCCTCGCGGGCCTGCTCGGGCGGTACCACCCCGGCGAGACGCTCGGCCGGGATCGACTGCCTCACGGCGGACAGTGCACCGTGGCGGGGGACGTCCAGGCGGCCGGCGCGCAGGTCCTCGACCATCCGGTCGAAGTCGTCGGGAGTGACCCGGCCCCGGTAGCGGTAGTTGACCTGAAGGCACGGGGCCTCGGTGCAGGCCGCGATGCACTCCGCCTCCTCGACGGTGAACATGCCGTCGTCGGTGGTGCCGCCCACCTCCACGTCCAGCGACTCGCCGGCGTGCTCCAGCAGTTCCTCACCGCCCCACAACAGGCACGAGATGTTGGTGCACACGTTGACGAGGTAGGCGCCCACCGGCTCGAAGCGGAACATCTCGTAGAAACCGGCCGTGCCCTTGACTTCGGCCGGGGTGGCACCCACCAGTTCGCCGACACGGCGCATGGCGGAGTCGGTCAGGTACCCGTCCTGCTCCTGCGCGAGATGCAGCAGCGGTATCAGCGCCGAGCGGGCCCGGGGGAACCAGCCGATGATCTCAGCAGCCAGCGCCTCGTTGGCAGGACTGAGCGTCACCGGTCGACCTCGCCCATGATCGGGTCCACCGAGGAGATGATGGCCACACCGTCGGCGATGAGGCCGCCCTGCATCAGGTGCGGCAGCGTCTGGAGGTTCACGAAGCTGGGCGCCCGCACGTGCACCCGGTACGGCACTGACGTGCCGTCGCTCACCAGGTACACGCCGAGCTCTCCCCGCGGGGATTCCACCGCGGCGTAGGCCTCCCCCGGAGGAACTTTGAAACCCTCGGTGAAGATCTTGAAGTGGTGGATCAACGCCTCCATCGATTCGTCGATGCGTGCCCGAGGCGGCGGCGTCACCTTCTTGTCCTGGGTCCGGTAGTCGCCTGAGGGCATCGCGTCGATGATCTGCGAGACGATGTGCAGCGACTCGCGGATCTCGTTGAGGCGGATCGCATACCGGTCGTAGCAGTCGCCGTGGGTTCCGACGATGACGTCGAAGTCCACCTGATCGTAGAAGAGGTAGGGCTCGTCACGCCGCAGGTCCCAGGCCATACCCGCGCCTCGCAGTATCGGTCCGGTGGCCCCGAGGGCGACGGCCTCGGCCGCGCTGATGACGCCCACCCCCTGGAGCCGCTCCCGCCAGATGGGCTGACCGGTGAGCAGCGTGTCGTACTCGTCGAGGCGGGGCTCGATCAGCTCGATCAGCTCCGACACGTCGGCGCGCCAGTCGGCGGGCAGGTCGGCGGCCACCCCTCCGGGCCGGATGTAGTTGTGGTTCATGCGCAGGCCGGTGACCTTCTCGAAGAAGCGCAGCACCTCCTCGCGCTCGCGCCATCCGTAGATCATCATCGACACCGCGCCCAGGTCCATGCCGTTGGTGGCCATGAACAGCAGGTGCGAGCTGACCCGGTTGAGTTCGCACATGAGCATGCGGATCCACGTGGCCCGCTCGGGCACCTCGATGCCCAGCAGCCGCTCCGTGGCCAGCGAGAAGGCCAGCTCGTTGAACAGCGGCGAGGCGTAGTCCATGCGGGTCACGTTGGTGCCGCCCTGCAGGTACGTGAGATTCTCGCCGGTCTTCTCCATGCCGGTGTGGAGGTAGCCGATGACCGGCTTGGAGCGCAGCACGGTCTCGCCGGAGAGCTCCAGCATCAGCCGCAGCACGCCGTGGGTCGACGGGTGGGACGGACCCATGTTCAGCAGCACCAGCTCGTCGTCGCCGGGGTCGTCGGGGTCGCCGCCGATCTCGGCGGCCTCGGCCTCCGACATGCGCAGCACCGCGGACCGCTCGCGGCGGCTGACACGCTCGGCGCCCGCGGCGGGCCCGGCCGGGCCCGACTCCAGAGAGGCCTCGTCGGCGGGAACGGTGTCAGTGATGCTCATCGCGGTCTCCGCATCACCTGACGTTGGAAGCGGCCTTGAACTGGACGGGTATCCGGCCGCTGTCGTAGTCCTTGCGCAGCGGATGGCCCGGCCAGTCCTCCGGCATCAGGATCCGTGACAGGTCCGGGTGACCCTCGAAGGCGATGCCGAACATGTCGTAGACCTCACGCTCGAGGCTCTCCGAGCCGGGCCACAGATCGAACAGGGTGGGAAGGGCCGGGTCGTCGGCGGGGACCTGCACCCGCATGCGCAGCCGCTCCCGCCGCTCGTGCGACATCAGGCCGGCCACCACCTCGAACCGCTCCGGCTGCACCCCCTCGGGCAGGCTCCGGTCGGCGCCGTACGTCAGGTAGTCGACTGCGGTGAGGTCGATGAGCTGGTCGAAGCCGTCGGCTCGGGCCGCGGCAGCCACGTCGAGCCATTGGCTCGGTGACGGATGGATCACGGCCTGGCCGCGTGACGGCCGGTCGCCCCCGACCGGGGCCCCGTAGCGCTCAGCCATCTCGGCCGCGAAGAGGTCGAGCGAACGCGAGACCGTGGCCTGAGCGGCCCGTGAGCGGAGCGAACAAGAGCGGGAATGACACCGCCGCGACGCGATGGGACCTCATCTGTCGGCGCCCCCTCTGATGGTGGTGGTCGCCGTCTGGCCGTCGATCTGTTGAACCGTGATGCCGGCACCGCCGGACTCGCCGGCGGCCCGGCGGGCCAGCAGCTCCCCGGACAGGATCTCGTGGTGGAGCGTGAAGATGGCGTGCATCAGCGTCTCGGGGCCGGGGGGGCATCCCGGCGCGTAGACGTCCACGGGCACCACCTGGTCGACGCCCTGGACGATGGCGTAGTTGTTGAACATGCCCCCGCTGGAGGCGCAGACACCCATCGAGATGACCCACTTGGGCTCCATCATCTGGTCGTAGATCTGGCGCAGCACCGGGGCCATCTTCTGCGACACCCGGCCAGCGACGATCATCAGGTCGGCCTGGCGGGGCGAGGCCCGGAAGACCTCCATGCCGTAGCGGGCCAGGTCGTAGTGGGCCGCCCCAGTGGCCATCATCTCGATGGCGCAGCAGGCCAGACCGAACGTCGCAGGCCAGAGGCTGCGGGCCCTGGACCAGTTGACCAGGTCTTCCAGCTTGGCCGTCATGAAGTTGTGCTGGATGGCCTTCAAGCCGTGCTCGCGCAAGTCGGCGACCTGATCGGAGACCCCCATCAGGCCACCTCCGAACCGCTAGGGACGCGGCCCTCGAGGCCGACCCGGCGAACTGTGGTGCGCGCCGTGCGGTCGGCGGACACGATCTCGGGGTCCGACGCCTCCGCGTCAGGGAAAGCGACCGAGTGCCGGGACTTCGACGCCGGTCCCCATTCGAGTGCGCCGGCGGAGATCAGATACACGAACGACTCGAACACCGCGAAGCTGAACACCAGCAGGACCACCAGGCCGAAGAGACCCAGCCCGCCCCGGGCCACCGCGTAGGGGTAGAACAGCACGATCTCCACGTCGAAGACGATGAAGATCATGGCCACCAGGAAGAACCGGACCGGAAACCGCTCAGGGGTGTCGCGCGACGGCACGATCCCGCACTCGTAGGGATCCAGCTTGGGCACGGTCGCACGCCGCGGGGCAAGCAGACCTGAGGCGACGAAGCTCCCCGCCGCGAACAGCGCCGCCAGCACGAACAGTGCGAACAGGGGGAGGTACTGGCCCAGCACCGCTCAGGCGTCCACTCGTGCCCCCGCCTCGCGCTGTCGCCACGCCAGCTTGTCGCGCTCGTGCAGGAACAGGCACAAGGCCGCGAAGATGCACAGCGATCCGAGGGTCACCAGCGCGGGCTTGAGGCGGAGGTTGCCGAGGTCGCGGACCATGATCACCGAGATCACCGGCTTCGACTCGTCGACGACGGGCCGCGGCGGGGGCTGGCCGGGCAGCAGCTTCTGATGGACCACTTCCTGGACCTGCACGATCCCGTAGCGGGTGGGATGGGTGATGGTGAGGGCGGTGCGTATCTGGGTCCAGATCCGGTCGAGGCGGTTCGGGTCGTCGGGCAGGCCCCGCTTGCCGCCGACGGTGTAGGCGTCCAGCAGCTTGAAGTCCTCCTGGGCCGTGAACGTCAGGTCGGGACTCGCCAGCAGCATCGCCACCGCGGAGGCCTGGGCCTCACCCGCTTCGGCGGTGGACAGCAGCGTCCAGCCTCCGAAGTTCAGCCGTCCGGACAACTCGGCGTCGGCGATCACACCGGGCGAGACGGCCGCCAGCTCCGACAGGGTGGTGGCCCGATTGCGGGCCAGTTCGTCGGCGACCAACGCCTCGATCTCCTCAGTGTTCAGCCCTTCGATCTGATCGGGCGTGAGCGTGTCCCGGGTGACCTGACCGAACTCGGCCCGGGCCACGGGATCGTCGGAGTCCAGGACGAGATCGAAAGCCGACGGCAGCTCACTGGCGTCGGGCAGCGTCGTGGCCTGCTCCAGCGCGGCCGCGTCGAGATCACCGACATTGATCTCCCTCAGCTGCCAGGTGGGTGTGTTGCCGGCCCAGCCGATCCCGTAGATCCACCAGACGAGGGCCATGATCACCATCCAACCGAAGAACCCGGTCACGGCGACCAGCGTTCCCAGCCGGGTGCCGGTGTTGAGCGCCAGCAGCAGCCAGACCGAGCCCATCAGCACGACAACACCGGCGAAGACCGCCATGAAGCCGCGGATCTCCGGATCCCAGGCGAGCCCGGCGATCAGGTCGAGGGCTTCCATCACAGGTTCCTCTCGAAGGCGACGATGGCGTCGATCTGGTCCTGGGTGAGCGTGGCCGGGTAGGTCACCTCGAGGTCGTCGTCGGTGCGGGGACCGAAGCCCGGCATCTGCCCGTTGCCGCCCGAGCCGCCCCGGCCGTAGGTCTGGCCGATGCTCTGGCCGGCCGAGATGAAGTCGGCGTGCAACCCGGCCGTCTCGAACTGGTCCAGGGTGCTGCCGCCGGTCAGGTTGGGGCCGAAGAAGCCGCCGCCGACGGTGTACGAGTCGAGGATCGGCCCGGCGTGGCCGTCGATGCTGTCGTCGCCGTCGGTGGTGGCGTCGAACGACCAGCCGTAGGTGTGGCATCGGGCACAGCTGTAGGTGCCGCCTGCGGCCGGGTTGTTGAACAGGATCTCACCGTAGGTCTGGTAGAGCTCGCTGCCGGGCGCCTCGCCCACCGCCAGCAACTCCAGACCAGCGCGGCGGATGCCCTCGGGGTTGCCCTCCAGCGACGCGTCGGCGGCCAGCGCCATGGCCCGGGCTTCCTCCACCGCGGCGTCGACCGCCCCCAGCCACTCGTCCACGACAGCGGCGTCGCTGGTGCCGAGATGCTCGGCGACGCCCTCGCGCACGCCGGTGTCGACGATGTCGCGCAGCTCCGACTCGGGGATCTGTATGCGCCGCATGTAGTGGATCAGGTACTCGATCTGCTGTTCGGTGAGGGGACCGCCGCCGGGTGCGCCCCAAGCGGGCATCACGTTGTTGCGGCCGTAGTTGAGCACGTGGCGCACCTCGTCCTCGCTGTGGCGGGACAGCACGGTGTTGAGCGCCGGAGCCGCCCAGGCCACCGTGGCCACGAAGTTGCCCTCCGCGTCGGTGAGGGTGACCGGCGCGGAGCCGCCCGTTCCCTCGGCGCCGTGGCACTGCTGGCAGTCGGAGCCCTCGGTGTAGAGCTCGCCGCCGCGGTCGGCGAAGATGCGGTCGGTGTCCTTGATCAGACCCTCGTGGCGCCCGGGCTCGCCCAGCCAGTAGAGGGGCAGCCCCACCCCGATGATGGCCAGCATGGCCAGTCCGGCCAGAAGCGACTTGTCGAGCTTGGCGCCCTCCAGCTCCTCGTCCTCCAGGTAGGGCCTGCGGTTGGCAGCCAGCTCGATCTCGCTGCCGACCTCGTCGCGGGAGGCGCGCGCATTGAGGATCAGGTACACGACGTACCCGACGAAGACGACGGCCAGTATGACGAACCCGATGGTTCTCTGCGTGGAGGCGGCTAAGAGCATTCGCGGCGAGAATTCCTACGGTTCGGACCGGGCACTAGTGGCCGGTCGCCTGGCCGATACAGGCCGGCCCCTCGGCTTCCTGGCCGGTGGTGTTGGTGCCGATGGGCGGTCCCTGGATGATGGTGCCGGTGTCGACGGTGAGCGAGCCGTCCGCACCGACCTCAACCGCGAAGCGGTCCATGCCCCGGGGGGCCGGCCCGCCCCGCTTCTCGCCCACCTGGTTGTATTTCGAGCCGTGGCACGGGCACTCGAACCACTGCGAGGTCACGCATTCGGGCACCCGGCAGCCGAGGTGGGGGCACTTCTGGTACAGCGCCACGATGCCGCCGTCGAGCCCCAAGTCGTGGCCCGCGGTCATCCCGGCCAGTTCGGGCGCCGAATAGGTGGCGACCGCCTTCTCCACCGCGCCGTTGGGGTACTCGGTGAGCCACATCCGGCCCTCGGGCTTGTACAGGAACCCCGAGTTGTCGCGGATCTCGGCCAGCAGATCGCTCACCAGGCCCACCTTGATCTTGGAACCGAACCCGCTGGCGCCCTGAGGCCACAGGAAGGCGATGCAGGCCACGCCGAACCCCGACAGGCTCAGGCTCATCAGCATCACGATCGTCCGGTTGAAGAACTGGCGGCGGCTCACACCGATCGTCTCGGGATCGGGCGGCACATAGGGCGCGGGCGGTCCGGCGCCTTCCGCCGGCGCCAGCGCGCCGCCGGCCCGAGCCGCGGCCGCGGCCTTCTCCACCTCGCGGCCGGTGGGCGGCGCCTCGGCCCGCAGGACCACCGATGACCGGTCCCGGCTGCGGGTCTCGCGCGACAGCATGCCGATGGCGGCGTCCGACTGGCGCCGGCGGACCGCGGCGAGCACCGCCACGATGGCCAGCACAGCCAGCGCAGCCACAGCCACATAGATCATCGGTTGCCTCCTCGCAGGGGCCGGTCGAGGGGGGCAGGCGCCACGATCACAGCTCGAAGAACAGTCCCGCTTCCCAAGGGAAGACGAAGTTGAAGCCCGGGCCCCTGAAGAAGGAGCCGATGATCACCAGCACGGCCCAGAACATGAGGTGGATGGTCATGAGGCTGATGGCGAACTTGCGGTCCTCGGGCTTCTTGGACGGGTTCTTGTCGATGTAGGGCGCCAGCATCAGCGCCAGCAGCCCGATGCCGGGGATGGTGACGCCCGCCACCATCGGATGGAACATCGTCAGCAGCTCCTGCAGGCCCAGGAAGTACCAGGGGGCCTTGGAAGGGTTGGGCGTCTGGTTGTAGTTGGCCAGCTCCAGCAGCGGGGCGTTCACGAAGATCGAGAAGATCAGCGTGAACGCGGTGATGAACAGCGAAGCCACGAACTCCACCACCAGCAGGTGCGGCCACACGTGCACCTTGTCCTGCGGCTTGGACTTCACGTCCTGGATCGAGCCCGACTTGACCACGGTCAGCAGGCGTTGGGTGTGCCCTCCGGGACCGGTGGCCGGCATCTCCGGCGCGGTCGGCGGGGCGGCTACAGCCACTCCCCCGCCGCCGGCTGCCGCGACCGGAGCCTCCGCCTCCGGTGCTCCGCCGGCCGCTTGAGCCCTCGCCGCCTTGGACCGCTCCAGCAGGTGGGGCGGGATCTTGCCGGCCGCCGGCTGCTGGGCCTCGGTAGCGCCGTCGCCTGAGCCTGCCGCTGCGGGTCCGCCGGCCGCGGCCGCCTTGGCCGCCTCAGCCTTGGCCCGGGCCTCCTCGGCCCGCTTGCGCAGATGCTCGGGGATCTCCACCATCGTCGCCTACCTGAACCCCGCGCCTGTCCGCTCTTGTTCGCTGCGCTCACGGGCCGCTCGGGCCACGGCCTCGCTCGGTGCGTTGCGTACGTTCATGAATCGCTCCATATCCGCTCGGCCTCTACAGCGGACCCGAGATGCCGCCGTCCTTGCGGACCCGCCAGAAGTGGATGGCCAGGAAGATGACGAGCACGAACGGCAGCATCAGCACGTGCAGCACGTACCACCGCAGCAGCGTGTCCGTTCCGATCTCCACCCCGCCGAGCAGCACGAACCGCACCTGGTCGCCGAACACGGGGGTGTATCCCATCATGTTGGTGCCCACCGTCACCGCCCACAGGGCCAGCTGGTCCCACGGCAGCAGGTACCCGGTGAACGACAGCAGCAGCGTCAGCTTCAGCAGGATCACGCCGATCACCCAGTTGAACTCCCGGGGCGGCTTGTAGGCCCCGTGGTAGAACACCCGGGCCATGTGAAGGAACACGGTGATCACCATGAGGTGGGCGCCCCACCGGTGCATGTTGCGGACCAGCAGCCCGAAGGTCACCGAGGTCTGCAGGATGTAGATGTCGTCCCAGGCCTGGGCCGCGGTGGGACGGTAGAAGAACATCAGGAAGATGCCGGTGACGGTCTCGAGAATGAACAGGAAGAAGCTCAGACCGCCCAGGCACAGGGTGTAGCTCACCTTCACGGCGTGACGCTTCACCTTCACGGGGTGAAGGTGGTACAGCACGCTGTTCATGATCACGTAGGACCGGTTCCGGGGGCTGTCGGTGTAGCCCTTGCGGAAGATCGACCCGGGCCGGAAGATCGAGGTCCAGGCCTGCGAGCCCTGGACCTGGTCGCCCAGCTTCGTCATCTGGGCGGCCAGCCGCTCCGGCAGAGGCGTCTTGCGCTCGTCTGTGTCGATGGCCATGGGTCTCCTGCGGATCGAGTCTGGGGGGTCGAGATTTTCTTATGCGAGTCGCATCCCGTAGCCGTAGCCGTGGGAGTTGGTTCTCTGGTGAGGGTCGCCCCCGGGGGGAGGATCGCCCATCTTTCCGAGGATGATGACGCCGGTCGGGCAGCGATCCACGCACAGCGCGCAGCGCGTGCATACGTCATCGTCGATCGTGAAGATCACCTTGTCGGCGGGGTCTATCCCCGGCAGCTCGGTGCCGACGGCCTCGTCGACGGCGTCGGGCGTGACCATGAAGATGCACTTCCACGGGCAGATGTCCACGCAGCCCTCGCACATGATGCACTCCGACTGGTCGATGTGGATGAACTGCTTGGGCTTGACGGCCTGTGCGAGCCAGGCCGCGTCCACCTCCTGGAGCAGGTAGTCGTCCCGGAACTCCGGCATGGGCGGGTTGGCGTCGGTGGTGGTCACGCCTCGGATCCCTCCCGGACCAGGGGGCGCCCGAAGCTGGAGATCTCGACGACCTCGGCGGCCTCGGCCTTCTTGCCCCGGTTCTGCCACACCATCCACAGCCACACCTGCGCGCCGACGGCGACGACGTAGATCCCGCTGGCGAGGACGTCGCGGATCACCACGTAGGTGATCGTGAACGGGAAGCTGCCGCCCTGGGCCTGGGCCCGCAGGATCCCTCCCGGGCCGACGAAGAGCTTGTCCGTTCGCCAGTTGAGCTCGTTGTCAGCCCAGGTGAGCCACTGGTGGGGCACGACCCCGTACACCCAGAACATCGCGAAGAAGACGATCATCGATCCGAACATGGCCTCGCCCCAAGTGACCGGGGTCCCCACGGGCCGGCGCTTCGCGTAGGCGAGGATGGCGCCGACGAGTGCGACCGTGACCACGATTGACAGGGCGAAGGCGACCACCGGTACTCCTCGGCGACGACTACTGACGGCTGGCAGTGTAGTCCGAGCAGGGCGGACCCTCGCCGGACCGGCGTAGGTCTATCAGCGCACGGGCCTCGATCCGAACATCGGGAGCGATGGAGCCGGCGCGGGCGCCCGCTCGGCCTGTGTGCCGACGGAGAGAGGGCCATCCCCAACTTCCCCGAACGGCGACCCTCTCACCGCCGGAACAGCCTCTACAGTATTCGAAAATCAACGATATCGCAAGAAGACGTCTGGACGGAAGCCGGGGACCGCTTCTCAGGGGCGGCATCAACCACGGAACTTCGAGGCGTAGCCGATGCGCATGGCCGGCCGGAAGATCAGCTCGGTGGCTGCGTACATGGAACCGAGAATCCCGTCCAGCACCCCGGCAGTCACCTGGGATACCGGAGTGGATCCCGCCAGGAACACGGCGTCCTCGGGTCCGATCTCGAGCTTCAGGCCGGTCAGCCGCCGGTTCCGGCGCAGCAGGTGCTCGTAGAAGCGGGCCTCGTTCTCCTCCGGCGCCGGGACCAGGTAGGTCTCGTAGCGCAACGTGCGTTGACCGAGCGTGAACCAGATCGTCCACACGTCCTTCTCCTCGCCGTGGACGCGCACGTACCATCGCCGCTCGCCCTGGGGGCCCCGTTCGATGGCATCGATGGCGCGATTTGCCTCGGCCGCGGCCGCCAGCCACGAGTCCATCTGTAGCTCGAGGGCGTCGAGATCGGCATCCGACGCAGGCGGCGCCTGAGTCATTGGATCGGAATCGTCTCCCATCCGCTGGGCCTCTCAGGCTGTGCAGTCGACCGGAACTCGCGACGAGAGGTCCGCGAAGATCCTGCGCAGGCGGGCCGCCGTGGCCGTCCAGGAGTAGCGGCCCGCCATCTCGGCGCCCCGGCGGGCCATGGACGCGGCCAGCACGGGATCGTCAAGTATGGAGAGCACCGCCTCCGTGTATCGGGCCGGGTTCCTTCCGGGTATGCGGAAGCCGCTGCGGCCGTGGTCCACCAACGTTCGAAGCCCCCCGACGTCGGCCGCGACCACAGGCACCCCGCAGGCCGCCGCCTCCAGAGCGACGAGGCCGAAGGACTCCGATCGGCTGGGAACCAGGCACACGTCTGCGGACCGGTAATAGGTCGCCAGCAGGTGGTGAGGCTGCGGCGGCACGAGCCTGACACGACTCTGGAGACGACGGCGACGGACCGCTTCGTCGAAACGACGGAGCTCACGCTCCCCTTCCGGACCCGAGCCGCCGCCCACCACCAGGAGCTGGGCGCCGGCGTAGCGGCGCCCGAGGCCTGACAGGGTCTCGACGGCCACGTCCAGGCCCTTCAAAGCCTGTATACGGCCGACGAACAGCAGCACCGGCCCGCCCTCGAGCCCCAGTGCGGCCCGGGCTCCTTGCCGAGACCCCACCGAGAACAGGGCGCCGTCGATGCCCGGCGCCACCACATCGATGCGCTTCGCATCGGCCCCGTACAGGTTGGCGAGCTGCTGAACCTCGGTCACGGAGTTGGCGGTGATCACGTCGGAGCAGGCGATCACTTCTGCCTCGGCGTCTATCCGGCGCTGCGGTTCGGGGTCGCCGGTCTCGGCCTTGACGCGGGCGAGGGTGTGGAACGTCGACACCAGAGGCAGGTCCAGTTCGTGCTTCAGGCGGTGGCCGGCCACCCCCGACAGCCAGTAGTTGGCGTGCAGCACGTCGACCGGGTTCTGGCGAATCCAGGCTCTCACACCGTCGGTGAAGTCCTCCACCACGGCCGGCAGCGACTCCTTGGCCAGGTCGGCCGCCCCCGCAGTCACATGGACGACCTTGAATCCGGGCTCCACGTCCACGACGGTCGGTGCGTCGCTGTGACGCCTGACGAACACGGTGGCGTCGACGCCCGTCTGGGCCAGTGCGGAGGAGAGCTCGCGCACGTAGACGTTCATCCCGCCCGCGTCGCCGAGGCCCGGCAGCACCAGCGGCGAGGTGTGAAGCGACAGGGTGGCGACGCGACTCACGAAGGGTGGAGGATACCGGCCACACCGGGCCGGACACCTTTGGAAGCGGGGCAGTCAGCCGCCCGATATGGGCGGCAGCACTGCGATCTCGTCGTCGTCTCCCACCGGCGCGTTCGGTGCGGCCGGCTCGCCGTTGCACCACACCTGACAGGTCTCGAGCAGTCCGGCAAAGTCATGGCCATACCGGCCGCAGGCCTGCTCCAAGACCTCTCTCACGGTGGCGCCGGGCACGTCGTCGCGGCCGGTCCCGGCCGCCTCCCGAGCCGATGCGAACAGCCGCAGACGCGCCACAGCGCCATGGTAGCCACAGCTGTGGGGCATCCGCGGCCACCGGTCGCCGCCGGATTACGGTCGCTAGCTGTGGTCAACCTCCTCGTCGTTCGCCACGCCGAGTCTGTCTGGAACCTGGACGGGCGCTGGCAGGGTCAAGCCAACCCGCCCCTGTCCGCGGCCGGCGCAACCCAGGCGAGGGCCGCAGCCGGCTGCCTGGACGGCATCGAGTGCATCGTGTCCAGTGATCTCGACCGGGCTCGCCGGACCGCCGAGATCATCGCCGAGACGCTCGGAGCCGGCCCGGTCATTGCCGATCCGGGATGGCGCGAGCGCAGCGTCGGCCTGTGGCAGGGGCTCACCACCGAAGAGATCGAGCGCGACTTCCCCGGCGATCTGGCCGCAGGGAATTATCCACCCGGCTGGGAGAGCGACGAGTCCCTGATCGAGCGTGTGCTGGCCGCCTCGCACCGCATCGCCGCCCGAGTCCCGTCGGACGAGGTGCTGGTTGTGTCACATGCCGGTGTCATCTATACACTTGAAAGGCATTTCGGATGCGCCTTCAAGCGCATCGGAAACCTCGGTGGTCTCCGGATCGTGGTGCAGTCGGGTGACGTGCGCCTGCAAGGCCGAATCGCGCTCACTGGCGACGGTGCGTGCCTCACGCCCGCAGCCACAACGGAGCGACGATGAGCATCACCGAGACACCTCTTGACGGCGCCGAGGAAGCGCCCGCACCCCAGAATCTCCCGCCCGTGCGGGTGATCCGCAGCGCCAAACGGCAGAAGACGGTGTCGGCCCGCATGTCGGACGGCGTCCTGGTAGTGCGGGTTCCGGGGTGGACGACAAAGGACGAGGAGCAGGCCCTGGTGAGCAAGGTCTTGGCCCGCTTCGAGGAGAAGTGGCGGTGCGGCCACCTGCCGCTGGAGCCCCGAGCTCGCGAGCTCGCAGCCCGCTTCGGCCTTCCCGAGCCGCGCTCCATCAGGTGGTCGTCGCGGCAGCGTCTGCGCTGGGGCTCGTGCTCGACCAGCAGCGGCGACATCCGCATCTCGAGTCGACTGGCCGACGCACCGCCCTGGGTGCTCGACCATGTGATCATCCACGAGTTGGCCCATCTGGTGGTCGCCGAGCACTCGCCCGAGTTCCAGGCGATCGTGAACCGCAACCCCTACGCGGAGAGGGCCGAAGGGTACCTGCTTGCTCTGAGCGACATCGGCGGCACGGCGTCGACGTCGGAGGAGGCCCTAGCCAGCTGACTCCTCGAGTTCGGCTGCCAGCGCTTCCGCCCCTTCGAGGTCCCCGGAGTCCAGCGCGGAGAGGGCTGCATCCACGGTGTCCAGGTCCCGCTCGATGCCTTTGAGTTGGTCCGCCTGGCGAGCCGCTTCCGGGTCTGGAGGAGGATGTCCGTTCGCCTTGTCTGCTACATGATCCTCCGACGGCACAGCTCCGCTCACCTCGCCCATGCCAAGAGAGTAACCGCGGCGCGGGCGCCCGAGATCTGAGAGACTGGGCAGCGTGGCCCGCAACGTTCTCGGCGGTGAACTGCAACCGTGTTCCTTCGACCCGCTCACCGGCTGGTTCCGGGACGGCTGCTGCAATACCGACTCCGGTGACTACGGGGTCCACACCGTGTGCGCGGTGATGACCGCCGAGTTTCTCGAATTCTCCAAGGCCGCGGGCAACGACCTCTCGACTCCCCAGCCGGCCATCGGCTTCGACGGACTGGCGCCCGGCGACCACTGGTGCCTGTGCGCGCCTCGCTGGACGGAGGCGTTCGAGGCTGGAGCCGCGCCCCGAGTGGTCCTGGAGGCGACCCACGCCCGCACACTCGAGTGGGCGAACCTCAGCGACCTCGAAGCCCACCGTTTCGTCAGCGACCCGACCTGAGGGAGCGGGCGACCCGAAACGGTCAGGGGCGCTGCCAGAATGTATGCGGGCCGCTAGCTCATCGGGTAGAGCAGGAGACTTTTAATCTCAAGGCGCCGGGTTCGAGCCCCGGGCGGCCCACCGGTCGGATCCACACCGTGTAGTCAGCGACTCGGTACCCTCCACTCGCGTGGAATGGAATCCGGAACCCGAGGATCAGGGACCATTCTGGCCCGGAGCCGCCGAGAGACGAAGCCCCAGGTGGGTGCCGATTCTCTTGGCCGTTGCGGTGGTGATCCTCGTCGTTGGTGGCTTGATCTGGTGGCTCGGCCGCGACACTGGAGACGAAGGGGGCGCCCCGACCGTCGACGACGACGCCGGGGAGGTGCGCGAGGACGCCGGATCAGATGAGCAGCCCGCCGTCGACGACGACCAGGACAGTCAGAGCGCCGACACCGTAACCACGCCCACCGGTTCCACCAGCACGAGCACGAGCACGACCACCACGACCACGGTCCAGGCCACCACCACCACGATCACGACCGTGCCGCCCGAGAACCCGGACCAATACGGTCCGCCAACGCTCAGCAACCGGTCCACCGTCTCGACCGTGGGCCTTGACGAGGTCCACTTCGGCATGACCGTCACCCAAGCCCAGGAGGCTGCTGGCACGGTGCTGGTCCCGGCGGGACCTGTTGGCGCCTGCTATCACGTCGTTCCCTTCGACGCGCCCGAGGGCATCGTCTTCCTGGTCCACCAGGGCACCATCGAGCGCGTCGACGTCAACAGCGGACCGATCACGACCCGCTCCGGCGTGGGCGTCGGGTCTCCCGAGACCATGGTCACCGACCTGTTCGGCGACAGGATCGAGCGGGAGGTGCGGGTCGACGGCACCGTCGACCTGGTCTTCGTGCCCAGGGATCCGGGCGACCAGGACTACCGGGTCGTGTTCAACGTCTCCGAGGGCGCGGTGCGGGCCCTCAAGTCCGGGCGCCTGCCCATGGTGATGCTGGACACCGGCTGCGAGACCCCCTGAGGCCGAGCCGGCCCGGGGGCCGAGCTTGCGAGGCCGGGGCCCGAGCGGCCCGTGAAGCGAAGCGAACAAGAGCGGGAAATACGGCGGTCAGGACGGCGTCTCGCGCTCGTAGCTGTAGCAGTGGATCTCGAACTCTCCGAAGCCCACCTCAGTTGCCTCGAAGGTCTCCGGGTTCAGGTCTTTCACGAAGCGGATCGCCGAGGCGCGGATCACGTCGTCCTGCACATAGAAGTCCAAGGGGCTGTCCAGTGACACCTCGATCTCCGTCCCGTCCGCGAGCGTCAGGCCCACGTACGGCTCGACGAGCGACGCTCGCACGAACAGCTGCGCCCGACCGCCGTCGGAGGCCGGATCGTCGCCCACCCCTACCACGACCACCTCACCGGCGCCGCGGTCCTGGCAGGTGACCGTGAACTCGTAATGGACGTCGCCGATTTCAGCCGTCCCCTCGGAGCGGGGAGGCCCCGGCGGCGCCGTCGTGGTGGTGGCCGCGACCGCTTCGTCAACGGTCTCCTCGACTACCAGCGGGCCATCGGCGGTGTCGGCGCAGGCTGACGCGACTGCGGCGGCGCCGACGACCGCCAGCCAGGCTCCCAACAGCTTCCCAGGCGCGCGACCTCGAGGTCGTCGATGCGGGCGACGAGGTCGAGCGGCCGGCAAAGCTCCCAACAGCTTCCCAGGCGCGCGACAGCAACGGGACGGCATCGCGCAACGCTACGCGCCCGACGCTCGGCGCGCCGCATCAAGAGTTCCAGGCCGTACTCCGATGTAGGGTTGGGGCGGTGCCGTCCCAGAACGATTTGCGCAAGCGCCAGATCCGTGCAGCCAAGCAACCTGCCGCCAGGCCGCGGTCCAACTCTCGCCGGGACCGGCAGCGTCGCCTGTTCGCCGTGGTCGCCATAGTCGTGGTGACGATGATGGTGGCTTCACTGGCCGTGGGCCTCCTGGCCTAGACGCGCCACAGCTGATGAGTACAGCCAAGCGAGAGCGCCAACGCGAGAACCGGCGCCTGCGTGTGGCCGCCGACGAGGCCGCCGCCAGGCAGTACACCACCCGCCGGCGCATCAAGATCATCGGCACTGCCGCGGTGGTGGTGGCCGCCGCGCTGGCGGTGCTGGGATTCTTGCAGCAACGCAACGATTCCGACCCCGTGGCCACCGGCTCGGAGCCCTCCGGCGCCGACGACGCCGTCGACCTCCCCGGCACCGAAGTCGCACCTGACCCCGAGACAACCGGGGAGCCCCCCGAACCGGCCGGGCAAGCGACCGGGTGTCCGGCGGCCGACGGATCCGGCCCCCGGGTGATCGACTTCGACCGCCCCCAGCCCATGTGCATCGACCCCGAGGCCCGATACGTCGCCACGTTCGACACCAGCGAGGGTGAGATGCGATTCGATCTGACCGCGTCGGAGACTCCGATCACCGTCAACAACTTCGTGACGCTGGCCCGCTGGGGCTACTACGACGGAACCCTGCTGTTCCGCACCGACCCGTCGATCGACATCATCCAGGGCGGCTCGCCCCACACGGACGACAACCGCGATCCCGGCCCCGGCTACACGATCCCGGACGAGCCCGCCTTCGAAGTCGACCCGGACACCGGCAATCTCACCGGACCGTACCGCTACCGGCCCGGCCAGCTCGTGATGGCCCGATCGGCCGGGCCGGACTCGGCCAGCGCCCAGTTCTTCCTGACCACCGGCCCGAACACGTCGAGGCTGGATTCCCAGGGCACCTACGTCGTGTTCGGCCAGACTGACGATGCCGGGCTGGCCGTTGCCCAGTCGATCATCGGCCTTCACGAACCGGGCGGAGCGCTCGGCGGGGCGCCGTCGCGCGACGTGACCGTGCACTCGGTCACCATCGAGGAGGCCTGAGCAAGTCCCAGCCCCGGATTCGCCGGCGTATCAAGAATCTCGGGTTGGTTATGAATGGTATATCCACAGAACCAACCCGAGATCACCGGTAGCAAAATCTCGGGTTTGTTTTGGGTGGTATATCCACAGAACCAACCCGAGATCACCGGCGCCGGGTGCCGTTCAGGGCGTTGGGCGCTGCCAATGCTCAAGAGTGACGGTGGTGCCGTCCCGGCGGGCTTCGACGGCGCCACCCAGCACGGTCCAGTCGTCCGGACTGGACGATGACGCCAGCACCCGGGGCTCGGCCGTGGAACACACCGCCGCGCCCGACTCCAGGGCCATGAACAGCACCGGCTCGGGGACCATGCGCCGCAGACGCCGGCGCCGGTCACGGGGCCACCTTTCCCAGCCCGCGGCCACAACGATGCCGTCGTGAAGCCCCAGGCCGACCGTCAGCGCGCCGCCACGGTCGTCCACCATCGAGGCGCACACCGCAGCTGCGGCTGCGCCCGACCAGACGATGTCGGCACCGCGCCTCTGAGCGGCGACTATGGCCTCAAGCAGCGGCGTCGCCTTGACCGCGCTCACGAAATGGGCGGGAGATCCGTCCAGCACGAGCACGCCGTCGCACTCTGCGATCGGCCCGGAGACATCGGGGTCCAATGCGTCGGACCGCCGCAGCGCGCTCACAACCGAGTGGTCGAGGGTCAGTTCGCTGGCCCAGGCGCCGATCCGGGATATCAACGCGTCGGGACGCCGGAAAGCGGCCGCCACGGTCACAACCGCTACCGAGCTGCAATCCGTCAGAGCACGGCCCGCGGGCGTGCCCGCATCCAACTCGCGGCCCCCGGCAAGAACGATACGGCTCACGGATCCGCCGTCCGGGGCGACTCGCGCCGGACCTTCAGCACCACGTAGCGCCGCCAGCCAGCCGGCGCCGACGGCGCCTCGCGGCGGTAGAGGTCGGTGACAAACAGACCTCGGGACCGCACGGCCGACACCACGTCGGTCCCGGCGCTCCGGCGCGGCGAGCCGCTCCCCGGTCGCGCCGCCGACCGGCTGCGGACCGCTCCGGAGCGGGTTGCGACCGGCTCCACCATGAAGATCCAACCCTCCTCGGCCAGGATTCGCTCCAAGGCGGCCACGAAGCCCTGGGCGTCGACCACGCCGGGAGTGCACAGGAACGACAGGATGGTGTCGTAGCGCGCGCCGCTCTCCCACTCCGACTCAAGGGCCGACTCGACGCCGGCCTCGGGCACCTCGAACACTCGGCCGCTCGCCGCGGCGGTCAACTCCCGGCGCGCCTCGCCCACCGCCTCCCGCAGGGTCGTAGGCACTGGAGGCAGGTCGTACTCAACCGCCCGGACACCGGTCGCCATCGTTCCAACCTACTCTCTTGGCCGGAGACCGAGCTTGCGAGGCCGTGGCCCGAGCGGCCCGTGAACGAAGCGAACAAGAGCGGAAGACACCATGTCTCGTCGCGATCCAGCAACCGCCACCCACGGGACGCCTTGACTGTGCCCGCCGATGCCAGGGCCCAGGCTCGCGGTGGGTTCCAGCGCGTGAGGGGCGGGGTACTCCCGCCACTGCCCGATGCCGCGCCCGCCTGCCGGTGGGCGTTCCCGCATCCGTCGTCCGGCGACGAGTCGGGCCTGGTCGCGGTGGGCGCCGACCTGGAGCCGGCCACCCTGCTCGCCGCCTACAGCCGCGGCTTGTTTCCCATGCCGATGAAGCCGGGAGGGCGTATCGGCTGGTGGTCCCCTCCTGAACGCGGCGTCCTGGAACTCGACCGGCTGATCGTGCACCGCTCGCTGCGCCAGGCCTGCCGCCGCTTCGAGATCCGGGTGGACACCGCCTTTGCCGAAGTCGTCGACGGCTGCGCCGACCCGGCCCGGCCCCACGGCTGGATCGATGCCCAGATGCAGGCCGCGTACGTGCGGTTGCACCACGCCGGCTTCGCCCACAGCGTCGAGACCTGGCACGACGGCGAGCTGGTCGGCGGTCTCTACGGCGTGGCCCTCGGCGGTCTGTTCGCGGGCGAGTCGATGTTCTACCGGGCCCGGGACGCCTCGAAGGTGGCGCTGGTGGCCCTGGCCGACGGCCTTCTCGACGGTCATCCGAGGCTGATCGACGTCCAGTGGGCGACGCCGCACCTGCGCTCCCTCGGCGTGCAAGCCGTCCCGCGCCATCAATACCTGCACCGCCTGCCCGACCTATTGAAGTCCCCGCTCCCGGACATGTTCCGATCAGGCCGCTAGTTCGGGCCGGCCACCGCGGCCCTGGCGCTACAAGGTGTAGTCAGTGCCGGGAACCGACCGACCTCCCGACGGATCCACCGCAAGCCTGAGACCCTCCAGCGTGTAGGCCCCCAGTAGCGGGCGGGCGTCGTTCTCGCCGAAGGCCACCAGGGTGTTCTCGGTGCGCCCGTCGATAGTTGCCACCGCTCGACCGATGGGGTAGGCGACCGGGCGACCGTCAGCCAGTGCCAGCCTGACGGTGTCGATCGGCTCTACTCCGAGCTCCGCCGGCAGGTTGGCCGGCACCAGGGTGTAGCCGGCCCCGGTGTCCACCAGCGCCTCCATCTCCACCGACCGCTCGCCGTCGAGGCTCTCCAGTCGTAACGTCTGGCTGAAAGTTCCCATTGTCGACCTCCTATTACTGCTTCCCTTAGGAGATCACTACATTACAATATGCTTCATCTCCAACCGCCGTAGCACTGGCGACCACGCCAGGGCCGGCCCGCGTAGCGCCAGCGGGGAGAGGGATCCGGCGTGGTCGCCCCGTTCAACTGCGGCCAGACCTCGGCCTTGAACGCCTGCACCGCAGCGACGATGGCGGCCCGCTCCGCCTCGGTCGGCTCCGGAGCGACCGACAGGATCTGGAACCCGTCCGCGGCAGTCACAGCGGGACGTTCCCGTGCTTGCGCTCTGGGATCTCCTCGCGCTTGGACTCCAGCACCCGCAGACCGGCCACGATCTTGCGGCGCGTCTGCGAGGGCTCGATCACCTCGTCCACGAAGCCGCGCTCGGCTGCGACATAGGGGTTGGCCAGCCTCTGGGTGTAGTCGTCCACCAACTCGTTGCGGCGGGCCCCCGGATCGGCTGCGTCGGCCAGCTCGCGACGGTAGATGATCTCGACCGCGCCCTGGGGGCCCATGACGGCGATCTCGGCGGAGGGCCACGCGAACGAGAGGTCCGAGCCGACGCCCTTGGAGTCCATGACCACGTAGGCCCCCCCGTAGGCCTTGCGGGTAATGACCGAGATGCGGGGCACCGCGGCCTCGCAGTAGGCGTACAGCAGCTTGGCTCCGTGGCGGATGATGCCGCCGTGCTCCTGGTCGACGCCGGGCAGGAAGCCGGGGACGTCGACGAAGGTCAGCAGCGGGATGTTGAAGGCGTCGCAGGTGCGCACGAAGCGGGCCGCCTTCTCAGCCGATTCGATGTCGAGGACGCCGGCCAGGACCATCGGCTGGTTGCCCACGACGCCGACCGAGCGCCCGTCGATGCGGGCGAACCCGCACACGATGCTGCGGGCCCAGGAGGCGTGGTACTCGAGGAAGTCGCCCTCGTCGGCCACTTCGACGATCACGTCCTTCATGTCATAGGGGACGTTGGGGCTGTCGGGCAGCAGGGTGTCCAGTGCGGGGCACTCGCGATCGGGGTCGTCGGCCGATTTGTGCGCCGGGGGCTGCTCGAGGTTGTTGGAGGGCAGGAACGACAGCAGCGCCTTCACGTCGTCGAGCACATCGTGCTCGGTGGCGGCGACGAAGGTGGCCACCCCCGACTTGGTGCTGTGGCTGGTGGCCCCGCCCAGGTCCTCGAGGGTCACCTCCTCGCCGGTGACCGTCCTCACCACGTCCGGCCCGGTGATGAACATGTGCGACTTCTCGCTCACCATGAAGATGAAATCGGTCATCGCCGGGCTGTACACCGCGCCTCCGGCGCACGGTCCGAGGATCACGCTGATCTGGGGGATCACTCCCGAGGCCTGCACATTGCGGTAGAAGATCCCGCCGTAGCCGTCCAGCGAGACCACGCCTTCCTGGATGCGGGCCCCGGCGCCGTCGTTGAGCCCGATGATGGGAGCTCCGACCGACACGGCGAGGTCCATCACCTTGTGGAGCTTCTCGGCGAACACCTCGCCCAGCGCGCCGCCCATGACCGTGAAGTCCTGGGCGAACACGAAGACCTTGCGGCCGTCGATGGTCCCCCAGCCGGTGATCACACCGTCGGTGTAGGGACGGTCATCGAGTCCGGCCTCATGGGCCCGGTGCCGCGCCAGCATGTCGAGTTCGTGGAACGAGCCTTCGTCCAGCAGGTAGTCGAGGCGCTCCCGGGCCAGCATCTTGCCCTTGTCGTGCTGGCGCTGCACCGCCCGCTCAGGGCCGGCCGACAGCGCCTCGGACTTGCGCGCCCGCAGATCCTCGAGCTTGTCGTGCATGGACGCCTCGGCCACGGCGCTGAAGGCTACCGGCGGGGCGCGAGACGTGAGGGCAGCGCTGCGAACTGGCAGCACAACGCACGCACAACGAGCAAGACGCTGCCAATTCACGCGACGGCATGCCGGGCTGACAGTCAGCGGCGGGCGAGATCAACCCCTCCCGCCGTTACCACCGCACCACGTCATGGCTGTCACACACCTGCATTATGTTTCTCGACATGCGAGCGCTAGCTGTGGATAACGCGCATAATGCGCATAATGCGGACGACTTGAACAACACGAACGGAGCCCGGAGCCGGTGGCGGCTGAACCGGGCCGGCATTATCAACGTCTACCAGTACGAGAACGAAGTGCTGGGCTTCGCCGGCGGGCGGCTGCTGCTGCGGGGCGTCAACGGCTCGGGCAAGTCGACGGCCATGAACATGCTGCTGCCATTCCTGCTGACCGCCCGCCCGGGCCGGATCGACGCGGCTGGTGAACAGACCGGCATCCTCAAGTCGTGGATGCTCAGCGGGCGGGACGACCCGCAGCCGGTGGGCTACCTGTGGATCGAGTTCGAGCGAGGGGCCGAGTTCCTCGTGTGCGGCTGCGGGATCAAGGCCAACCGGCAATCCGACAATGTGTCGACTTGGTGGTTCGTCACGTCGAAGCGGCCCGGCGTCGACCTTCACTTGGTGGTGGGCGACCAGCCGCTCTCTGCTGACGGACTTCGCCTCGCGCTCGACGGCGACGAGGTGTTCGGCGATCGGCGCCGCTCCGACTACCGGCACGCTGTGCAGCAGCGGCTATTCGGTGGCGTGTCGATCGATCAGCACATCGGGCTCATCCATGTGGTTCGCAGCCCCCGAGTGGGCGACCGCATCGACGTCGAACTGCCGGAGCATCTGGTCGAGGCGCTTCCGCAGCTCTCGGAGCAGGCGCTGGCCGAGGCCGCTCAACCGCTCGACGACCTCGAGGAGCACGGCCGCAACGTGGCCGACCTGGAGCGCACGTCCGAAGCGATCGGCGGCCTGCTCGACGTGTACCGCGCCTACTGCGCCGACGAGTTGCGCCGGCGCGCGGCCGAGGGACGCTCCCGGCTGTCCCGACAGCGAGGCCGCACCCGCGACGAGAAGGACAAGCAGCGGGCCGCGGAGGCGGCCGAGGCGGAGGTTGTCCGGCTGAGCGATGCCATCGAAGAACAAGAGCGCACAGCCGACCGCCTGCGAAGCGAGATCTCCGCGCTCGAGGAGTCGCGTGCCTACCGCGAGGGTCAGGAGCTCGACGCCCTGCGAGACTTCGTGGCCGACTTGGCCCGGCGGCGCGAGAACGTCACCGCCCGGGTCGCCAGGAGCGAGGAGCGCATGGAATCAGCCACCGGAGAGTTGCTGGAGGCCGGCGGGCGCGGCCGCAGCGATGTGGCCGCGCTCAACGTCGGGGTCGCGGCCGCGGCCGAGCTCAGCGAGCTCTGCAGGATCGGTCGCCGCCCGCCCGGGCCGATCAACCTCGCCGAGACCGCACTCGCTGAAGGCGGCGCATCCGAGCCCGCCGATACGTTCGACAGATCCGCGATACTGCGCGAGATCGACGCGGCAAGCGGGGCTGTCCTCGCTCGCCGAGCTGAAGTCGACCAAGTCGATGAGGCCCGAGCCGAGCTCCATGCCGCGGAGAACGCGCTCAGCCTGGCCGGGTCGAGGTTCGAGGATGCTTCCGACGCGGCCGACCGCTGCGCCGGTCGCCTGGCCGAACAGGACCAGCGTCTCGTCGCGGCACGCCGCCAGTGGCATGACAACGCCCGACTCTGGGCGTCGGAGGCCGACCCCCTGCTTCGGAGCGCGGGCTTGGACACGCCCGCGGCGTTCGTTCTCGCCGCGGCCGGACCCGACACCGGCGATCCGGCCGGGCACGGCCCGCAGGAGACGCACTCGGCGCCGCCGCCGGGCTCCGGCAGCGGCGACGTGTCGGACGGCTCGGTGACAGACACGGTGACATCGAGCGCCGTCAGGGGCTCGGCGCCGGCGCCGGGCTCCGGCGGGGGCGAGGCGTCGGCCGGTTCGGTGACTTCGGACGCCGTCGTGGACTCGGCGCCGGCTGCCGCCTCCGACACTGTCGAGGCCCTGCGGACCGAGCTGTCGTCTGCGTGCGATGAACTGATCGGACACTGGCACGAATCTGCTGCCGCGGTCGAGTTCCGGCTGGGCGGCGAGAGGGCCGCGGCCGGCGAGGCGCAAGCCTTGGTCGATGCGCTGGCCGACCGCACCGAGCCTGAGCCTCCCAGACTCGGTTGGCAGACTGAAGCCGATTACTGCCTCGCCGATCTGATCGACTTCAAGGCGCACCTCACCGAGGCCGAGCGCTGCGGACTGGAGGCCGCTCTCGAGTCCTCGGGCCTGCTCTCCGCCCGGCTGCTGGAGGGTGGGGGCCTCGAGTTGGCCGGCGGTGAACTCGTCGCAGTCGCGGCGCAACCGGTGGCCGACCCTCTCAGCGCCTGCCTCGACGCGACCGTCCCGGCCCGCCTCGACAACAGGGTGGACACGGATTCGGTGGTCCGACTGCTCCAGTCGGTCTCCTGCGACCCGTCGAGCGACGCCGCCACGGTTGCGGCCGCCGACGGCTCCTTCAGGGTCGGCGCTCTGCACGGTCGCCATCTCAAGGACCGGCCCGAGTTCGTCGGGGCGACCGCCCGCCGGGAGGCGCTGGAACGCGAGCGGCAGGAAGCGTCGACCCTGCTGGCCTCGGCTCTAGCCGTCGTGCGCGCCGGCGAGGCGGAACTGGACCGGCGCCGATCGTCGCTGGCAGAGGCTCGGAGACTCCAAGGACGTCTCCCCTCCGACGCTGCGATCCTCGAAGCCGCCGCCGACGTCGCGGCCGCGGCCCGCGCTGTCGACGCGGCAGACGCGAACAGAGACGCGGCCGCCGCCGAACGCCACGAGGCCGAGCGAGCCGCGGCCGGCGCCTCGAACGAGCTCCAGCGCGTCGCGGTGACGCTTCAGCTCCCGCAGGACCGCGGCGGCCTCGAGGCGGTGCGCAACGAGCTGCGCGATCTGAACGCCGGCCTGGACAGGTGCCGATCGCTGCTGGAGGCTCTGACACGCTCGCTAGACGGCTGGCGCGGGGCCGCGGCCCGCCGGCGAGCGGCCCGCGAAGACCTTCGCTCCGAGCGGGCCGACCTGTCCGGGATCGAGTCCGAGCACGACCGCCAGTGCGCCCGCCTGGCGACCATCGAGGACAGCATCGGCGCGGAGTACGCGGAGGTTGTGTCCACGCGCGACCGCTGCCGGGCAGAGTTGGGGCAGGTCGAGGATCTCCTGCCGGAGGTCCGCGAGCAGCGAGACGAAGCGGTGGAAGTCCGGGCGGAGGCGCAGGCCTCGGCACGGACGGCCGGCGAGGAGCGCGCCCGGGCCGAGGACGCCTGCGAGGAGGCCCGGGCGGTGCTCATCGAGGCGCTCGCGGTGCCCGGTCTGCTCGAAGCCGTCTCAGCGCCGGCCGACGATCCGCGTGCACCGGTCGTGAGCGAAGCGACAGGCTCGAAGGGTCTGCGCCAGGCGCTCGACGCCGTCGACCACCTGCTCGATCGTGCCGGCGTCGCTGTCCCTACCGGGAGCGACCGCGCCGGCGCCGATGCGGGAGAGGCGCCCGGGCCTGGAGCCGACCGGGACCGGTCTTCCGGCAGAGCGCAGGGTACGGACGGCACGGCAAGCACGGCGAGGGTCACCGCCGACAGCGTCAGGCAGTCGCTGAGGCGACGGCGCGACGCGCTCGGAGCGGGATGGGATGCGGAGGGGCGCCAGCCGGATCCGGCCCTCCCGCTCTCGGTGGAGGTGACCGGGCCGTCGGGACGAGTACCGCTGGCGGCCTCGGTGCGGTCTGTCTCCCGGCAGCGCGACGAGATGGCGGCTCTGCTCGATCACAAGCAGAGCGAGGCCCTGCGGGAGTTGCTGCAGGGCCTGATCGCACGGGAGATCGCAGAACGTGTCCACTGCGCTGCGAGGCTGGTGGAGCGGATGAATGAGCGCCTGGGCGCGGTCAGGACGGCTCACGACGTCGGCGTCCGCCTGCGGTGGCGGCGTTCTGGTGAACTCGACCCCACCACGAACAGCATGATCGACCTGCTCACCAAGCTCCCGGACCTCCGCACGCCCGAAGACGAGAGCGAACTGCGCCGAGCGTTGTCCGACCATCTGCAGGAGGCCCGGGCCCTCCAGCCGGACGTGCCCTACCGCCAGCTCATCTCCGAGGCGCTCGACTACAAGCAGTGGCACGACATGGCGGTGATGGTGCAACGCCCCGGAGACAAGGAGAGGAGGCTGAGCCGGAACACGCCGCTGTCGGAGGGCGAGAAGAAGCTCGTGACCTATCTGCCGCTGTTCGCGGCGGTTGCCGCGTCGTGCGATTCAATAGGCGAGCAGGCCGGCGCGAGCGACCACGACAGGCAGGCGGTGGCCCGGTTCGTTGTGCTCGACGACGCCTTCGCCAAGGTCTCGGAGGACAACCACGCCAAACTGTTCGGACTGCTCGTCGAACTCGACCTCGACCTGATCGCCACCAGCGAGAGGCTGTGGGGCACGCATGCGACCGTGCCCGAACTGGCCATTACCGAGGTCGTGAGGGACGCCAGACTGGGCGCCATTCTGCTCGAGCACTATCGATGGGACGGCGCCACGCTCGAACGGAGTCCGCAGGCATGACGGCGACGGCGGAGTTCCCCGCCTCCGGCGCTGCGGCTCGCGCCCGGCTGCTGTTCCGATACCTCGCCGTGCCTGAGTGGCGCGACTATCGAACGATCCTCGGCGTGTTCGCGGGAACGTTCTTCGCGGAGTTCACGCCGGAGGAGGTCGCAGCCGAGCCTGGCGTTGTCGACGGTGGCATCGATCCGGCCGTGGTTCCCGACCGGCTCGAGAGCCTGCGCGGCTGGGGGAACCTGGCAGCCTCGTCCTCGGTCGGCAACCCGTCGAGCCTCGAGGACTACTACCGGCGCCGCAACCGGTACTTGATCACCCGCGCCGGTCAGGAGGTCTTCCAGATCGTCGAGGGAGTGCTTGCCGGGGTGGACGAGATCGCCGACGTTCAGGCGGGACGCCTGCGCGACCTGGACCGCGCCCTGCGCGAGCTCGGCGACGCCGCCGAGAACCTTGAGCGAGCCTCAGCGGAGGAGCTCGCCGGCAAGGTTCGCTCCGTCTTCGACATCCACGAACGCTTCACCACTGAACTGACCCATTTCTTCGCAGACCTCAACCAGTGGCAGAGCCGTTACGACCTCGACGCCGACGAGGTGCATCTGTTCGCGGGGGTCCTGGTCACCTACGTCTCCGAGCAGTTGGCCGAGATCGAGCGCATGACGCGTCCCGTCGCCCGCCGCCTCGATGCCATACGGCCCCGGCTTCCGCAGCTGCTGGACCGGATGAGCTACGGCCTGGCCGCCCGGGTGGACGACGCCGGGCTCGCGGGCAGCGTCGTCGTGCGCCGCCTGCCCGGCAGTTCGACCAGGGACTGGGAGCACCTGGCAGAATGGTTCGCGGCTCCGGCAGGGCGAGCCTCGCGGCTCGATCAGCTGACACGCCAAGCGGTGGCGGCCGTGCGCACCCTCACGGCGAACGTGACTCGGCTGTCGCGTGCCGGCCTGGGCACGGCATCGAGGCGTTCCGATTTCCTACGGCTCGCCGGGTTCTTCGACCGAGCGGCCACGGCCGACGAAGCACACCAGATTGCCGCGGCGACCTTCGGTCTCATCTCGTGCCGACGGCTGGGGACGCCGTCAGCGGACGCCGACGACCCGGCGCCTTCCACCACGCCCTGGCGGGACGCTCCCCGCGCCGTCGTGCCGGTCTCGTTGCGCGAGCGGGGCGACACAACGGCGCGCGGCAGGCCGACACCCGTACGCGACCGGCAGCGCGAACGTGAGCGCATCCGTCAACACCGCGAACGCAGCCGTGTTGCCGCAGAGGCCACCGCTGCCGAACTGCTGTCCTGTGCGGATTCCCGGGGCCGCGTTGACGGTGCCGAGCTGTCAGTTGCCGGCTTCTTGATGCTGCGAGAACTGATCAGCCGATCAAGTCACGCCGGCGATGCGCACGCCGACGTGCGGACGGTGGCCGATTACGGCGTCCGGTGCACGGTCCGCCGGATCGAGGGAGCGAGCACCGCCGTGAAATGCCCCGAAGGACGGCTCGCAATGCACGGCCTTGTCGTGTCCGTCACCGCTGTCGAGGAAGCGGCGCACGCCCCGTCGGATCGACCAGCCGATGAGGCCAACACAGCGGTCGACGAAACCAAGGCGCCCGAGGACATGGTGATGACAGGAGCGGCGACATGAACTCCACTCCCGCACCTGCCGCTGTCGATCCTCGGCGAGAACTCGACTTGAGGGCCGCGGCCCGCCACCTGGCCGTGCATCCTCTGGTGCTGTCCGAGGGCGACCCCGACACGTTCCGGCTGATCAGGCGCCACGAGCACGAACTGGATCGCTGGTTCCGGCAGAGATTCGGATACCGCCTCGAAGTGACCGCGGACACGGCCCGCCTGTTCAAGTCGACCGTCGCCGTGCCGCGCCGTGCGCTGCGCACCGCCGTGGATCCCGGGCGACCGTTCTCGGTGCGCGAGTACACGCTGCTCGCGCTCGCGCTGGCGGCCGTGGCCGCGGGTCCGAGCGTCATCAGCCTGCGCGACCTGCTGCATGAGATCCGCTCGGCCGCGACCGAAGCCGGGGTGACGGTAACCGAAGCGGCTTCCGACCGCCGCGCCCTGGTCGCGGCGCTCAAGTGGATGATCCGCCACGGTGCAGCCAGTGAAGCCCACGACCGGGTCGACCGCTACGCAACCGACAGCGGGGCCGACGCGGTACTGCGCCTCCGGCCCGACCGCGTCGCTCTGCTTCCGCTGCCTGCGCTGGCCCGCTCGGAGACCGTCGAGGACCTGCTGGACCGTTCCGAGGTGCGCCAGTCGTCGTCACGGGCCTGGATGCGCTCGGCCCTTCTGGAGGAACCGGCGCTGTACCGCAGCGACCTCTCAGACGACGAGTGGACCGAGCTGAGGCGACGGCTCGGTGAGGAGTCCAGGATCTTCGACGAGATGTTCGGGCTCCGACTCGAAGCCCGGGCCGAGGGTGTGGCGGCCATAGACCCGGAGGACGGCATGACCGACAGCCGGTTTCCCCGCAGCGGCACCGTGGCCCACGCCGCCCTGCTGCTGATCGACCGGCTGACGGCGGGCGGCTCTGCCTCGGTGGCGCGATGCGAGGTCGTTGAGAATGTGGCTTCGCTGGCGGGAGAGCACGGCCGTTACTGGTCACAGCTCTCCGATGATCCCGAGGGCCTCACGGATGCGGTGCTCGAACTCCTTCAGGACCACAGACTCGCCGACACTCGCGGCGAGACTGTGTGGCTCCTGCCCGCCGCCTGGCGCTACACCGCGGACGTCCGAATCGAACAGGGTTCTCTGCTGTGACGCGGCGGTCCTACCCGCTGCAGTCTTGTCGCATCAAGGACCTTGCGGTTCTCCACCGGCCGCGGCAGTGACGACTCGGCCCGTCCCGGAATCGCTTCTGCTGGAGGGGCTGCAACCGCTGTGGGCGACCGCTCGACAACAGCTCGACCGGTTCGGCCCCGAGCGCCGCGGCACGGTGGCCCGACCGGATCTCGGCCCCTCGTGTGAGTTGGTCCTCGAGTCGCTGCTGGGTCGCCGGCCGACGAGCCGCCTCGACCTGGCCGACCTCGAAGCAGCCCTTGTCGACCGCGAGATTGGCAAGGACTTGAGCGGCGCGCTGACCCGGCTCGGCTGTCCGCCGTCGAACGAGGCTGCGCAGCGCAGGGCTACTCGCCAGCGTGCTGCGGCAGCCCGGACAGCGCTGGAACTTGTGGTGGCTGATTGGCCCGAGCCGTGGGCAGCCCAATGGGCCGCTGGACTCATCGGTGACGGTCTGCTGGGCGGACTCGACGACGAAGCGGCCGCGAGCCTTGCTGGGGACGTTCGCCGCCTCTTGGACCGGCTCGATCATATGGAGCCCGTCAGCGCCAGCCGCACCGAGTTGGCCGCCGCGCTCTTCGGTTCGTCACACGCACTCGACCAGGGCACGAGACTGGCGTCCTTCGTGAAGCGGGCTCTTCGCTGCCGTCTCGGGGAGCCGCTCGGGGACCGCGAGCTTTGGGAGGCTTCGGGCATCCAGCCGGATCGGGTGTCGGTTCCTGCGCTGGCGTGGGCGATTCCCGTGACGGGGAGCTCCCCGATCGACCTCGCCATCCGAGCCTCTACCGGCGACGGCCTGCCCCTTCATATCAGTCTCTTGGCCATGCTCCGGCACCCGCTGAAGGTCCCAGCCGGCACTCCTGTCCTCGTGGTCGAGAACCCGCGCCTCGTGGAGGCCGCCGCTGAGCGCGGGCTGGGTTGCTGCGTGGTCGCCACCAATGGAAACCCCACTACCGCACCTACCACGCTGGTGCAGCAACTTCAGGAATCCGGGGCCCGCCTCTGGTACCACGGCGACTTCGACGCGGCGGGCATAGCCATCTGCCGTCGAATGCGTGAATTGGGGTGCGAACCGTGGATGATGGCCACGAGCGACTACCGGCGCGCCATGTGCACGGCGGACGAAGGCGGTGTGCACCTCGAGTCGGATACGAAGGCCTGCGGACCCACGCCCTGGGATCCCCCTCTTGAGACGGCCTTCAACTCCAGCCGTCGAATCATCCACCAGGAGTTCGTGCTCGCCGAAGTCCTGGACGCGTTCTTGCGCGCTGCATCGTGAAGCTCGACGACCGGCCGTCATTCGCCTCCCGGCAGAGCCGTATCGCTCATCGAACCGAGGCTCATGCCGCCTTGGTCGGCGCGATGGAGGCATGGGACGAACCTTGGGCTAGGGCGTTGGCCCATGACCTATCCATCTCTTGCCAGCTCGATGAGATTGACACTGGACAAGCAATAGCCCTTGTCAAGGAGATCCGCCGACTCTTGGACGTTCTCGACCGAACCCGGAATGTACGAGATTGCTATTCGACGCAACGCTACGATGGTCAGAGCCCGGCCATTCTGCCGGATGCGACCGATGGGCCGAGCGTCAACCGCACGGAGTTGGCGGCGTCGTTGTAAGGCAGAGCGACGCGGGGTGTCGCTCATGCGTAGCGACAAGAAGTGTGGCGCCACACCGTGGGATCCGAAGCTCAAGCGGGCGTTCGGCAAGCACCGGCTGATCGTCCACGAGGAGTTCGTGCTCAACGAGGTACTCGAGGAGTTCTCAGAGTTGTCCCGACCTGCATAGAGGTATGACCCTGCACCGGCGGCCATGATCCACGGATACTGTGATGCTGTGCCGTCCAACGGGTACAGCGACGAGGAAATTGCCGTGATGATGACCGACCTTGAGTCGGATCTGGTCGAACGCAAGAGGTCGCTGTCGGATTCCGCAGTCGAGAAGGTCAGCCGGAGCATCTGCGCCTTCGCCAACGACCTTCCGGGCCACAACAAGCCGGGCGCGATACTCGTCGGCGCTGAGGACGACGGCAGCTGCGTCGGGCTCCGCATCGACGACAAGCTCCTGAAGCGTCTCGCCGAACTGCGCGACGACGGTCGCATCCTCCCGCTGCCCTCGATGGATGTGCAGCGGCGAACCCTCAATGGCTGCGACGTGGCCGCAGTCATTGTGCGGCCCGCGGCCGATCCCCCCGTGCGCTACGAGGGACGTGTCTGGGTGCGCGTGGGCCCCACTGTCCGCCAAGCGTCCGCTGGCGACGAGCAGCGTCTAGCCGAGCGCCGCCGACATGCGGACCTCCCGTTCGACCTGCGGCCCGCCCATGGCGCCACCGTCGCCGACCTTGACCTCGACTTCATCGAGCAGCAATACCTGCCAGCGGCGGTCTCCCGAGAGGTCCTTGTCGAGAACCGGCGCACGCTGGAGGAGCAGATGCGCTCGTTGCGCCTCCTCAGCGGTGACACTCCCACCAACGCTGCGATGCTCGCGTTCGGCCGTGATCCGCAGTGGTGGATCCTCGGATCTGACGTGCAGTATGTTCGCTTCGACGGCGACGCCAGAACCAGCCCAATCAGGACATCGGAGACCCTCACCGGAAGGCTCGACGAGATGCTCAACAGCATCGACCGGCTGCTGAGGCTCACCATCGAAACCCGCCTGGAGATTGAGTCCGGGCCGCGCGAGCGACGATTCCCAGACTACCCGGTGGAGGCAATGCGGCAGCTCGCCTTCAACGCAGCGATGCACCGCAGCTACGAGGGCACGCATGCGCCCACGCGGCTGTACTGGTTCTCCGGGAGGGTTGAGATAGAGAGCCCGGGAGGCTTGTATGGCCGGGTTACGCCGGAGAATCTCACCGCGGGCGCTACCGACTACCGCAATCGGCTGCTCGCGGAGATCATGCGTAATCTGGGATTCGTGCAGCACTTCGGTGTTGGCATACCGCGGGCATTGAGCGCCCTGGCCGCGAACGGAAACCCAGAGCCCGAGTTCCATTCCGACCATTCGCGAGTGCTGGTCACCATCAGGTCGGCGCGATGACTACCGTTGCGTTCTTCAACAACAAGGGCGGCGTCGGCAAGACGTCCCTCGTGTATCACCTGGCCTGGATGTACGCAGACCTCGGCGTGAGCGCGGTCGCAGCGGATCTCGACCCGCAGGCCAATCTCACCGGCATGTTCCTCGACGAGTACGAGGCCGAGGACCTGTGGGCCCCCAACCCTCCCCGGAAGACAGTCCACGGGTCACTCATGCCGTTGCTGCGAGGCACCGGCGACATCGCCCCGCCCACGATGATCAGTCCTCGGCCCCCACTCGGGCTCGTGGCCGGCGATCTCGCCTTGTCGGGGGCGGAGGACGAGTTCTCCAGCCAGTGGCCACAGTGCCTCGACGGAAACGAGCGCGCCTTCCGGGTGATCACGGCCCTCAGCCGGGTGCTGGGCCGGGCAAGGGAGCAAGCCGAGGCCGACCTCGTTCTGATCGATGTCGGGCCCAACCTCGGTGCCATCAACCGGGCTGCGCTGATCGCTGCTGATTTCGTGGTGGTGCCCCTCGCACCCGACCTGTTCTCGCTACAGGGACTCCGCAACCTCGGTCCGACACTTCGCAGATGGCGCAGTCAATGGGAGTCGCGCCTGACAAGGGCGACAGAGCTTCCTGGCTTGGAGGATCTGGACATGCCCAGCGGCGCGATGCAGCCGATCGGCTACGTGGTGCTACAGCATGCCGTGAGGCTGGACCGCCCGGTGAGGGCCTACGCGCGCTGGATGGACGAGATCCCGGGGGAATACCGCGAGTCGGTTCTCGACGAAACCGACACCGCCTCGATCGACACATCAGAGGACAAGCACTGCCTGGCCACGCTGAAGCACTATCGAAGCCTCATGCCCTATGCACAGGAAGCCCGCAAGCCCATGTTCAAGCTGACGTCTGCCGACGGCGCCATCGGCGGTCACATCAACGCGGTGCAGGACTGCTACTGGGACTTTCGCGACCTGGCATGTGCAGTCGCGAAGCGCTGCGGAGTGACCTGTCCGCAGCTGTGACCGTGAAGACGGTCGGAAGCGCCAGATGATGGCCGAGCTCGACGCTCCCTATCTGGAGTCGGGCAGGATCGGTTCGCTGACGCTGCGCAACCGGCTGGTTCGAGCGTCGACATCGGAGACGATGGCCGCGGCGGACGGGGCGGGAACTCCAGCGCTGGCCGACCTGTACGGCACCTTGGCCGCCGGCGGGGCGGGGCTGCTCCTCACCGGGCACATCTATGTTGAGCGGCGCGGCCAGGCCAGTGCCAACCAGCCCGGCCTCTACGACGACCGCCTCGTCGAGTCGATGGTCCAGATCACCGACGCCTGGGGCGGCGACGCCGCACGCCGGGCCGCTTCCTGTCGGCGGTGTACGACGCGGTGCAGGGCGCGGTGGGCGACGACTTCTGCGTGACAGCCCGCATCGGGATCGCCGACTCCATCACTGGAGGCCTCGAGGTCTCCGAGAGCGTGGAGCGGGTTAGCCGGCTGGCCGAGCGGGGGCTGGACGCGGTGGAGGTGTCCTATGGGATCATGAAGAGCTACCTGGAGAACATCCGCACCTACGTCGCGGTCGGTCCCGCCCAGGCGGCCAGGAACGGGCTCGTGCAGCGACTGGTGAAGCCCGAGGGTCCCGAGGCCTACTACCGGCCCTTCGCCCGGGCCGTCAAGGAGGCGGTGGACATTCCGGTGATCCTCGTCGGGGGGATCCGGACCACACCGACCATGACGGACCTTCTCCGATCGGGCGACGCCGACTTCCTGGCCATGTCCCGGCCGTTCATCCGCGAGCCTGACCTGCCCAACAAGCTGGCCGCCGGGCGGACCGGGGTGGTCGAGTGCGTGTCCTGCAACATGTGCCTCGTCCACGACGGCTTCGATCCGCTCCGCTGCTGGCGCACCAGCCCCGCCGCGGCGGCCGCCCACCTCTACACCCACCACATCCGCGGCCGGCTCACTAAGAACGTGCGCGGGTAGGTGCAAACCCGTCGCATCCCGGCGGGGTGTGTCCCGCTCTTGTTCGCTGCGCTCACGGGCCGCTCGGGCCACGGCCTCGCCCGTATGGGCCGGATACGCTCGCCTACCCGCTCGGCCTCTAAGCGGACCCGCGGCTCGTAGCCTCTCTGCGTGTCGCAGGATTCGGACGACTTCGGCGAAGCTCCGTCGGCTCGGACCAGGGTACGGCGGGGGGCGCCACGGGCTCGCTACTCCCGCGACGACATTCTCGGGATCCTCGACGCCGGGATGATCGCCCATGTCGGCGTGACCACACCCGACGGGCCGCTGGTCCTGCCCATGGCCTACGGCCACGACGGCGAGCGGCTCTACCTGCACGGCGCGGCCGCCAACCACCTGCTCGGCACCGGCGAGGGCCATGAGGTGTGCGTGACCGTCACCCATCTCGACGGGCTGGTGATGGCCCGCACGCCGTTCCACAACTCGATGAACTACCGGTCGGTGGTGGTGCGGGGCCGGGCCACCCGCATCGACGATGAGCAGGGCAAGCGCCGGGCCCTCAAGCTGGTGACCGACCATGTGGTGGACAACTGGGACTCCGTGCGCCCGCCGTCGCAGATCGACCTGCGCAAGACGCTGGTGCTGGAGCTGCCGCTGGCGGAAGCGTCGGCCAAGGTCCGCACGGGCGACCCGGTGGACGAGCCCGACGACATCGCCGGTCCATGGTGGGCCGGGGTGGTTCCCATCACCACCCGCTTCGAGACGCCGGCGGCTTCAGCCGACTTGGCCGGTGACGGCCAACCGCCAGCGCCGATAGCGGCTCTGGCCGGTCTCACCCCCGACGAGCGCCCCGCCGCGGAACCCGATCAGAACTGATCAGGCTCGGGCGAACTTCTGCGGTTCTCCGCCCTCTGCGGTGCTTACTTCACAGAAGTTTGGGCCGGACGCCGCTAGGGGCCGGGCTCGCCCGCCTCGTCGTAGGACTCGTACGTCTCTGAGGTGGCGTAGTCGTCGCCACCGACGAGCAGGCCCTCATCGACGATCACCTCCGGCGGCGGGGCGTCCACGCTGATGTCGGCGTCGAAGTCGAAGAACTTCAGGGTGACCAGGCTCGAGGGCATCTCAGCGCCAGCGTCCTCTCCGGCGAGACCGGCGAACATTGAGGCTAGGTCGAACGTCAGACGCCGGATCAGGGTTTCGTCGTCGATCCAGACGTCCACATCGAATCCGGTGTCCAGCAGGGCGAAGAACTCCTCCATGCCTGCGGCGAACGGATCCGAGGAACTCTCGTCGAAGAATGCGCCATCAGAGCCTTCTCCGTCATCGGTGCCGAGGGCCTGACCGAAGGCGTCGCCGGCCAAGTCCATCAGCGACACCTGGAAGCGCACTCTGGTGGCCTCGGTGCCGCGCACATCCTCACGACCGACGATCTCCGGGTCGCGGGCAGCCGCCAGGAAGGCGCCTGTCTCGTCCAGCAGGTCGCAGTCGGCGGGCGGGGCGTCGAGCATCTGGGGGAAGGCGCACATCACGCCTCCCGCCGATCCCATGACTTCGCTCATCGGATCAGCGCCAGGGACGGGTTCGGCCATGTACCAGGCCTCGTCGACGCCCAATTCCGCCAGGGTCTCCGCCGTGGCCGGGGGCCGCACATACGCGGCACCCCCCACGTACCGCATCTCGGCATCGGCGCCACCGGGGAACTCCGGGTCCATCCCGGGCGGCAGCTCGAGCAATACCGCGAGGTCGCCGTCGGCATCGGATTCGAAGCTCGTCGAGAACTCGAAACCAGGTGCGAGCTCGACACTCGCCTCGCCGCGAACCGAGCGCCCGTCAAGCACCGTCGTGGCCGAGGCCAGCAAAGCGTCGGCGTCCATGGACACGGCGTCTCCGCCGTCCTCGGAGGTGCTGGTGCCATCACCACCCTCCGGTTCATCGTCGAAGGCGGACGGCCTGTCGACGTCCTCCCCAGCAGGATCGCCTCCGTCCGACACTCCGTCAGGATCGGCTTGCGTCGTGGTGGCGGGCGCCTCGGCCGGATCCTGGGGCTCGCCGGGAGTGCCGGCCTCGCCGCCGTCACCGCAGGCCGCTGCCAGCAGAGCTGCGGCGGCCAGCATCATCGCCGCCTTGCGCAATCGGAACATCCTCGCCTCCTCGCTTGAGACTCGCGCCATGCCTACGACACTACAGCCACGCAACTTGCCGCCCGCGGTCCCAAGATTTCGCCCAAGCTCAACCAACTGGCGCCACCTGAGACGACCGGCCATCACCGCGGGTAGCCGCTTGGGTGATGCGCTGATTGCATACGGGGATGGCCAACAGCAACAACAACGACAAGGTGGTGTCCGGCGAGGCCTGGGCCGAATTCTGTGACGCCCTCAAGGCGGCTGGCGACCTGGTGCAGGAACGATCCACCTGCGACCTGGACCGGGTCGAGGGCTACCGGTTCCTGAGCCGGCTGGCCCGGGGTGGCCTCTACAGCTCGATCGAGACCGGCGACGCGCGCTTCCCGGTGCTGACCACCATGCCCGACCAGGTGAAGATCGGCTCGGACAACCCCGACTCCCACTACATGGCGGGCAACATCGACGGCCGGCTCAACTACCGCATCTCCGGCCACCGGGGGACGGTCCACTACCTGTCCTTCACCGCCTTCACCGGCAACTACGGCGCGGGCCAGGAGCGCCTCGGCCGGGCCGGCTTCCTCGACGGCGGGGATCTCCTCCCGAATTGGCAGCAGGATGCACGCATACCGTGCACGACGCTGCCAATTCCCGGCCGGCGCGGCTCAGTCCAGGAACTTGAAGGCGGCCCGCATCTCGGCCACGAACAGCTCGGGCTGCTCGAACGCCGCGAAGTGCCCGCCCATCTCGGGCTCGTTCCAGTAGCGGATGTCGGTGTAGCGCTTCTCGGCCCACCGGCGGCTGGCCCGGAAGATCTCGTTGGGGAAGATGCTGCACGCCGAGGGCGTCGCGCACTCCCCGCCCGCGAAACTGCCGAAGCTCTCCCAGTAGAGCCGGCCCGAGGACGCCCCCGTAGCCGTGAACCAGTACAGCGACACATTGTCGAGCAGCGCGTCGCGGCTGTAGTAGTCCTCGGGGTGGGCGCTGCGGTCGGTCCACGACCAGAACTTCTCCAGGATCCAGGCAGCTAGCCCCACCGGCGAGTCCACCAGGCTGTAGCCGATGGTCTGGGGCCGGCTCGACTGCTGCTTGGAGTAGCCGGAGTCCCACTTGTCGTAGTAGCCCATCGACTCCAGCGCGGCCTGCTCCTTGGCCGTCAGGTCGGCCATCGACTCCTTGGAGGGCCCGGCCACCGGCATGTTGGTGTGGATGGCCCGGCAGCGTCCGAGGTCCTGCATGCCGATGTGGGTGGTCACCGCCGATCCCCAGTCACCGCCCTGGGCCACGTAGCCGTCGTAGCCGAGGCGGCCCATCAGCTCGTCCCACATGGCGGCGATGCGTTCGATGCCCGTGCCGGTTGCCGAGGGCTTGGCGCTGAACCCGTAGCCGGGCAGCGACGGCAGCACCAGATGGAAGGCGTCCCCCTCCCCGGAGCCGTGCGAGGTGGGGTCGACGAGCGGGTCGATGATCCGGGTGAACTCCAGCACCGAGCCCGGCCAGCCGTGGGTGACGATCATGGGCAGGGCGCCATCGTGGGCCGAGCGGATGTGCTGGAAGTGGATGTCGAGCCCGTCGATCTCGGTGACGTAGTTGGGCCGGGAGTTCATGGAGTCCTCGCAGCGGCGCCAGTCGTAGTCGCCGGCCCAGTACTCGCACACCTCCCGCAGGTAGGCGATGGGTATCCCCTGGGACCAGTCGTCGACGAGTTCTGCCTCGGGCCATCGGGTGCGGGCCAGGCGGTCACGCAGATCGTCGATCTCGGCGTCGGCCACGGAGACGGTGAACGGGCGTATCTCTGTGCTCATGGGTGGCATGGTAGGCAGCGTCCCGGTGGTAGAGGACCGGCCGCGGTTTCTTGACGTAGTTGTGCCGCTCTGGTGCGCCCAGACTACGTCAAGAACGGCCACGTAGGCTCGGCGCGGTGGACTTGCCCGTGATGCCGCCGGTGAAGCCGATGCTGGCCAAGGCGGTCACCGGGATCCCCGACGGTGACATGGCCTTCGAGCCAAAGTGGGACGGCTTCCGCTGCATCGTGTTCCGCGACGGCGACGAGGTGGAGCTGGGCAGCCGCAACGAGCGTCCCCTCACCCGCTACTTCCCCGAGCTGATCGAGCCGCTGAAGGCGGCGCTGCCACCCCGGGCGGTAGTCGACGGCGAGATCATCGTGCCCGTGGACGACCGGCTCGGATTCGACGCCCTGCAGCAGCGGATCCATCCGGCCGAGAGTCGCATCAACCGGTTGGCGGTCGAGGCACCGGCCGAGTTCATCGCCTTCGACGTGCTGGCCCTGGCCGACGCCGACCTCATGGGCGAGCCGTTCCGCGATCGGCGAGCGCTGCTGGAGGCCATGGCGGGCGCCTTCGAGGCACCGGTCCGCCTGGCCCCCTCCACCCTCGACCGGGAGCTGGCCCGCCACTGGTACGAGCGTTTCGAGGGCGCCGGACTCGATGGCCTCATCGCCAAGCCGCGCAGCGGGACCTACGAGCCCAACAAGCGGACCCAGTTCAAGGTCAAGCACACCCGCACCGTCGATGTCGCCGTGGCCGGATACCGGATGCACACCGACGGTCAGGGGGTGGGGTCACTGGTGGTCGGGCTGCACGACACAGACGGCCGCCTCCATCACTGCGGGGTGACCACCAGCTTCACGGCCCAGCGCCGCCGCGAGCTCATCGAAGAGCTGGCTCCCTACGTGCTGGCCGACGCGAGCGAGCATCCGTGGGCCGAATGGATGGACCCGGCCGCCCACGCGGAGGGCACCGTGATGCCGGGCACCCCGAACCGGTGGTCGGGCCAGCGCCGGCAGCAGCCCTGGGTGCCGCTGCGGCTCGAGCTGGTGGCCGAGGTGAAGTACGAGGCCATGCTGAACGGCCGCTTCCGGGGCACCACCCGCTTCGTGCGCTGGCGCCCGGACCGCGCCCCCGACTCCTGCCGCTTCGACCAGATCGAGGTCCCCGTGCTGGTGGGTCTGAGCGAGGTCCTGTCCGCCTAGCCGTCCGGGTCGGCTTCGGCTTCGCTCCGGGGCTCCCCCGGCCCGGGCTCGTCCGGCGGATCCCCCGGTGCGGGAGGTGTGGATTGCGGCGGCGGAGAGTGTCTGAGCGCTGCGCCCGGAGCCCGGTCGGCGGCAGCCGGGGGCGTCCCGATGCCGAGGAAGCCCTCGATGCGATCCAGCTTGCGGCTGTTCTGGATGACCGCGTCCCAAAGCTTGCCGTGAGATTCGCTGAAGTCGGCCCGGAGCGTGTCATGGGACTTCGTGAACTCGGCCCGGAGTTCTGTGCGGAGCTTCCGATTGTCCCTGCGGGCCTGCCGGGTCGCCTTCTCGTGAAGCCTCAGCAGATGTTTGTGGTCGGCGCGGACTTCCTTGCGGAGCCGCTCGACGGTGCGGGTCTGGTGCCACACGAGGGTCAACACGGCCACCATGACAGTGGACACCTGCAACAAGACTGAAAAAAACACGAAATTGACTATAACACGATCTGAAACAGATCGACAATCATTTTGAATGTATTTCTGTCTTACGAAGGGGCGAGATCGCGGGCTCGGGCAGCTAGGCGCTCGGCTCCGAGCGAGGCGCAGCGCTCGTCGAGACCTGGGCGCGGGCCTCGCCACTCCATCTCGTCGACGGTGGCCGACACCGGGGCGCCCAGCTCCACGGTGGCGATCCGGCGGAACAGCAGGGCGTCCTCGAAGCCGTCTCGCAGCGCGGCCGCCAGCTTGGCCGCGCCCCTGACCTGCACGTCCCACTCCGCAGGGTCGAAGGGGATCGAGGTGATGTGGCCGTACCGGGCCAGCAACGCGGACGCCGACTTGGCGCCCCATCCGGGCAGACCACCGAACCCGTCGGCGGAGTCGCCCACCAGGCCGAGGTAGTCGGGGATCGACGCGGGGGGCACACCGAACTTCTCCACCACGCCTGAGTGGTCGTAGAGGACTCGCTGGCGCCGGTCGTACTGCACGACCCGCCCGTCGGTGGTCACGCACTGGGCCAGGTCCTTGTCGGGCGTGCAGATCACCACCCGCTCCACCCTCGGATCGCCGGCCGCGACCGCCGCCGCGGAGGCCAGCCCGTCGTCGGCCTCGTGCTCGATCTGGGGCCATACCGCGAATCCGGCCAGCTCCAGCAACTCCTCGACTTCGGAGAACTGCACCTTGAGGTCGGGGTCCACGCCGCTGCCGTCCTTGTAGCCGGCCAGCATCTCGTTGCGGAAAGACTCGATCACGTGGTCGGTGGCGATGCCGATGTGGGTGGCGCCCTCGGACACCAGGTCGAGCATCGAGTTGAGCACGCCCCGCTGGGCACCGCGGCGCGGGTCGCGGTTCGACTTGGCGTAGTGGAAGCGGAAGAGTTCGTAGGTGCCGTCGATCAGATGCACCAGCACCGCGCCGACCCGCTATTCCTCGACCAGCTCGATCAGAGTGCCGAACGACCCCTTGGGGTGGATGAAGGCGATGGTGGTGTTGCGGCTGCCGGGCCTGGGGACCTCGTCGATGGGAGTGGCCCCGGCCTCCACCATCGCGGCCAGCGCGGCCGCGCAGTCCGGTACCCGGTAGCCGATGTGATGCAGGCCCTCTCCCCGCTTGTCGAGGAACTTGACCACGGGCGAGTCGTCGCGGGTGGCCGAGATGAGCTGCACGTAGCTCTCGGCCACCGCCAGCAGGGCTTCCTCGACTCCGTCTCGCTCCACCACCTCGCGGTGGGCGACCTCTGCCCCCAGTGCGTCGCGGTACCAGTCGATCGCGGCGTCGAGGTTCCAGACGGCGATGGCAACGTGGTCGATCTCGGTGAGCATCGCGGCAATCTATCCCTTCGGCCCCTCAGCCTCCGTCGAGTGAGCGGCGGCCCTCGAAGGCTCGCCCCAGGGTGAGCTCGTCGGCGTACTCGAGATCACCGCCCACCGGCAGGCCGCTGGCGATACGGGTTACCTGCACGCCGGCGGGCTTTAGGTACTTGTGGACCAGCATCGCGGTGGCTTCACCCTCCAGATTGGGGTTGGTAGCCACAATCACCTCTTCGATGTCCTCGTCGGTCACCCGGGCCAGCAGCTCCTTGATGCGCAGCTGGTCGACGCCGACTCCGTCGATCGGGCTGAACGCTCCCTGAAGCACGTGGTAGCGGCCACCGAACTCGCCGGTGCGCTCCACCGCCACCACGTCTTGGGCGTCCTCTACGACACAGACGAGTCTCGGGTTCCGCTTGGGATCGCGGCAGACCCCGCATTCGCCGCCCTGCTCGGCCAGGTTGAAGCAGCGCGGGCAGTACGACACCTTCTCCTTGGCCTCGGAGATCGCCCGAGCCAGCCGATTGGCGTCCTCAGCCGGAGACCTCAACAGGTAGAAGGCCACTCGCTGGGCGGACTTGGGCCCGATGCCGGGCAGCCGGCCGAGTTGGTCGATCAGCTCCTGAACCGCGCTGGAGTAGCTCATCCCGGTGCGCTCGCTACGCCTCGCCGCCGGCGGCGTCGCCGTCGGGTTCGGGCAGGAGCGTCAGCTCCGCTCCGGGAAACGTGGCCTTGATCTTCTGCTCGATGTCGTGAGCGTGGCTGGGGGCCTCGGCCAAGTCATCCAGGTCGGCAAGGTCGAAGCCTTCGACAACCTCTGATTCCACCGGCGGCGCGTCAGCCTCACCGGCGGGGACCGGGTTGGCCGCGTGGGCCTCACCCGACAAGCCCACCACCGGCGACGCGTCAACCTCACCCGACAAGCCCACCACCGGCGACGCGTCAACCTCACCCGACAAGCCCACCACCGGCGACGCGTCAGCCTCTCCGGCGGGGACCGGGTTGGCCGCGTGGGCCTCACCCGGCTGGCCCACCACCGGCGACGCGTCAACCTCACCCGGCAGGTCCACCACCGGCGACGCGTCAACCTCACCCGGCAGGTCCACCACCGAGGGCAGGTCGGCCTCGGCGGCGAGGACCGGGTTGGCCGCGTGGGCCACGAGGTCCTTCCACAGGGCCTGGAGCTGGGCAGGCTCACGGCGGCGCTCCTGGTCGGGTTCGAGGTCCACTGCTCTAGCCACCACGAACGACCGGTCCAGGCCCAGGTGCCGGCGGGCCCACTCCACTACCTCGGTAGGCGTCTTGGGCTGCATCTCCGCCAGGTCGGGCACCGGCACCGGAGGCGGTGGGACGGCCAGTCCGGACGGCGATGCAGCCGGCGCGGCCACGTCCTTTCTCGCCGCGGCTGCGGACCGATGCTCGGACAGGGTCTTCCTGGCCGCCTCGGCGGGACGGCCGCTCAGCGGGGCCGCCGCCACGGGCGCCGGGGGAGGCTCGGCTCTCTCAACAGGTGGCGGTGAGGGACGCTGGGGAGTCGGGGAGGGCGGCACCGGCGGCGCAGCCGCGGGCGCCGGTCCACCGGCGGCGGTAGCCGGCGCGCCGTCCAGGCGGGCCTCCAGTTGCCGGATCCGCTGGGCCAGCGCTTCGAGGGACCGATCCTCGTCCGGGTGGCAGAGCCGCATCAGCGCCACTTCGATGTCGATCCTCGGGTCCGGCGCCTGGCGCATGTCGATGAGGGCCCGGCCGAGTGTCTCCAGCGCCCTGGTGATGGCTGCCGGCGCCATGCGGTCGGCTAGATCGGCCGCGCTGTCCCGCTCGTGCTCCGACATCCGGGGCGGCGGGTCTCCCATCGCGGTGAGGAAGGCGCCGCGCAGCCCGGCCAGCACCGTCTCGCCGATCGTGCGGGGATCCCGCCCCCGGCCCAAGGCGTCGCCCACCGCGGAGAGCGCGGCGGCGCGGTCACCGTCGGCCAGCGCGCCGAGAATGGCGTCGGTCGTGGAGTCGAGCTCGGTGATGCCGCCGCCGGCGACGATCCGCTCCAGCGCGGTCAGGCTGTCGCGCACCGATCCGCCGCCCTCGGCAACTGCGTGGTCGACGGCTTCGGCGTCGACGTCCAGCGCGGCGTCGGCCACGACGTAGCGGAGATGGTCGGACATGATGCCGGTGCCCACGAGGCCCAGCTCGAACACCTGGCAGCGGCTGCGGATGGTTTGCACCACCTTGTGGGGCTCGGTGGTGGCCAGCACCCACGTCACGTGGTCGGGGGGCTCCTCCAGGGTCTTGAGCAGGGCGTTCTCCGCGCCCGCGGTGAGCATGTGGACCTCGTCGAGCAGGTACACCTTGGCCCGGCCCGGCGATGTCAGATTGACCCGCTCAAGGAGGCCCCGCATGTCGTCTACCTTGTTGTTGGAGGCGGCGTCGAGCTCCTGGAGATCGAACGAGAGGCCCTCCCTGATCGACCGGCACGACGCGCAGGCGCAGCAGGGCTCGCCGTCGTCACCGAGGTCGGTGCAGTTGAGCGCCTTGGCCAGCACACGGGCGGTGGAGGTCTTGCCGCTGCCTCTGGGTCCGTGCAGCAGGTAGGCGTGGCCGACCTTGCCGGTGCGCACGGCCGTCTGAAGGGCCCGCACGACATGGTCCTGGCCCTTGATCTCGGAGAACTTCTGGGGCCGGTAGCGACGGTACAGAGACAGGTAGGCCACCACCGACGACTCTAGACGTGGACTCTGACACTGTGCGGTCTGATCGGCGCACCGGCGCCCGCTCCCGGGAGTGACGGCCAGGCTGTCTGCGGCACCCGGGAGGATCTGCTGAGAGCTGCTGCCTTCCGGCCCTGACCCGGTTCACAGGCACCCGTTGCACAGGACCCGGCCGTCACACCCCGAAGCGGGCGCTGACGCACACGATACCCTCGCGGGTCCGGACCCGCCGCTCGGGGTTGGGGCTCGCTGGTCCCGGCCCGGCTGCACAGGGCTCGGGGAGGGTTGCCAGAGCGGCCGAATGGGCACGCTTGGAAAGCGTGTGAGGCGAGAGCCTCCATGGGTTCAAATCCCATACCCTCCGCAAATTCAGATTATTCACACGTTCTAGGGTGGCCCTGAAAAAACAAGGTCAAGCCCACTACCGATTCTCAGTTGTACCTACATGCACAGCACGGCCCCCCACCGCCGCGGCTTCCACCGGCGGCGACTGCCCGAGGGCTTCTACCCGCCCGAGACATTCGTGAACTACTCGACCCCCGAGGTCACCCTGCTGGACATGGTGGGGACCCCGGCGCACGCTGGAGGGCTCGACCAAGTCGCGACGGTCGCCCTCGACCTGGTGGAGTGCGTCCGTCTCGACCCCGAGACGCTGGCGGCCCAGGCGCTCACCTACCCGGAGACCGTGCGCCAGCGCGCCGGGCACATCCTCGACGCGGTGTCAGGGGTCGCCGACGGCGGTCTGGACACCGATCCGCTGGCCGCAACGATCAGCCCGAAGGCGGCCGCCACGCCGCTGATGCCCGGCGTGGACCGGTTCTTCCCGCCCGAACGCGACGACAGCCCTGTGGCAATAGACGCCCGCTGGCGGGTGCGGGTGAACACCCTGTTGGATCCCGACGGATGATCACCCCAGCGGAAATGGGAAGTCCCGCTAGTGCGCCTCACCGCGTTTGACGCAGACCGGCTGGGTTGAGTGTCGCCCTGAGCTGAGTGCTGTTGACGGCATGGAGGACCTCGACTGTCGACCGGGGCGATTGCGTCGCTGGGGGGGATCCTCTGACGGTGCCCCAATGAGGCACCCACAGAGTGAGGCGCGTGCTGCTCAGGCGGCGCCGCGCACCGGTCGGCACGGCTCAGCAACGGGATCCCAATCCCGGGGGCGTGTCAGATGCGGTCTCATCATGGCGCCCCTTCGACTGATGCTCGCAGGCTGGTGAACGCGTCGGTGCGGGCTGTGTGAAGTTCCCTCTCGGCGGCGCTGTCGTCGACGTCGGGATTTTCGAGTGTCGCGGCGTATGCCTTTGAGGCGTCGGCCAGGTGGCGCAGCCCAGCGAGCATCCGGTCCGCGGCCGCGCCGGCCGCGGCAACGGCAGGGTCGTGGCCGCGGCCGCGCAGTGACCGGGTCAGCGTCGCTTCGGCTTCGGGCAGATAGGCCTCGATCCGGTCCGCCACGTCGCAGATCCCCCAACAACGCCGACTCCAACAGTCGCACGCTCTCAACCATCGTCGTGGACGGCTGCATTCGAGCGCAGCCGTTCCGGCCGCGCCGGTTGCCGCGTCGCACGCTCTCAACCATCGTCGTGGACGGCTGCATCGCCTCGTCGAGGTCACGCTCGGAGTTCAAGGGTTGTGCAGCGTCCCCGCGGTCCTATGCGACGCCGTCGAGAGGATCGCTGCCGTTGAGGGCTGGGTCGCCGCTGTTGAGGAGCGCTGGCTGTGAGCCTGGACTGCCACATCGAACGGCTCGCCGACATCCGGTGGATGCGCGCAGCGTACGGCAGCGACTACAGCCGCCGCCTCATCTCTGGCTGCGAAACCTGCCAAGCGCCACCGGGGGCGCACTGGCCCGACTGCGACCCATCCGCCTACGAGGCTGACTGAAGCCGAGTCGTTGCGGACAGGGTCGGGTCGCGCCAACCCTCGCGACCCGACCCGGTTCTGATTCACGCACCACTCCGCGCTCTGGCGGCCCGCTCGCCACAGTGGTGACGGGGCCATCCGTCGCTGAAGCCGACGACCGCTGAGTGTTACCACCAGTCGTTGAAAGTGCGTCGCGATCTCTGCTGCGCGGCGCCGCCGCGGGGGAACCACGCCAGCTCACGGTCGCCGTCGGCGGCCGCGGACCGGTAGTCGACGCCGTCGAGGCCGGCATCGAGGACCGCTGTGCCGATGGGTTGGCAGGTGATGTGGGGTATGGGCCTGCCGTCGGCGTTGTGGGGGTAGGTGTCGGGCAGCCCGAGGGATGCGAGCCCGCCATCGGAGTAGGCGTCGGCTGCCTGCCCGGCGGGCAGTGTGACCTCGACCAGCACGGGCGCGGTCGCGGGGTCGAGATCCTCCGGGCCGTAGGCCAGCCCCACAAAGCGACGCGCGACGTTGGCCCGGGCGGTCTGTTCGTCCCGGTTCAGGTACAGGCATTCCGTCCCCGGCGGGTTCCAGCGCAGTCCCTGTGATGCGGCGTAGGACGGGTCTAGGGGATCGTCCCATTCGGGGTCGGCGACGCGGCAGTAGACGCCCTCGATGGCGGCGGTCAGCATGGCTCAGGCGACACGCGTGTGGTCGAAGCTGTCCTTGACCGATCGCAGGAGCCACTCATGGTCGTTGTCGGCGATGACCTCGAGCATGCTGCGCCCGCCGTAGCCGTCGGCGCTGCGGCGCACGACCACTGCTGGGGTCCCGTCTCGGAGCCGGTAGCTGAGGATGTCTGCGATCTCTGCCAGAGCGCCGATCTTGGCGATGCGATCAGCGGGCGGCCCTGCCAGCAGCCACTTCTCGACCGCTTGGCGCTTCACGCCCATCAACTCTGCGATGTCGCTGCTCGACAAGTCCAGCGTCGTCATGGCCCGACGCAGCGGGGAGGCGCTGCGCTGCTCGTGCTCGGCTGCCGCCATCGCCTTGAGGAACCACCCGAAGCGGTGCTCGTCGATGTCGCGGCGAGCTTGCACGCATTGCTGGGGCAGACCGCCGGCGAACCCCCGCAGCCGGTCGACGAGCACTGTGAGCGCGCCCCGCCCGTCACAGGTCGGCGCGACCCAGGGCACCTCGACACAGCTGCGCCGCAGCAGCCCGTACATGACGACCGCGGCCGGCATGGCCTCGGGGCATCGGGCGGGCAGGCCAGTGAGGGCGCGTGCGGCCGCGTCGGTGAACACGAAGTAGCGCCGCACTGTCGTGCGATCCGTAGGGGCCGTGAGCCGCGGGACGAGATGGTCGAGCGCGGCCACCACGTCGGGAAGCAGCTCGCAAGCCGCGTCTGACCCGGCTGCCAGATCGCCTTCGAGCAAATCTTCGATTACCGTCACACGAACACTCTATCGCAACCGATACGCAACCACAAAAGGTTGACCTGGCGTGTCAATGCGCGGGATGGACAAGCAACAGACAGAGGGTCCGGTGGCGCATGAGCGACGTCGACACGCCGACGGATGCGGCGGCCTCCTCAAGACGCATCACGACGCTCTCCGAGAGACCCTCGCCCCTTCATCTGTCACCTCGACCCTAGCGAACCCCATGGTGTCGTAGGGGCTCCGTATGGTGCGCTCCGGCGGCTGAGCGGGCTGGCAGCGGTGCGTTGAAGCGGCGAGGAACCCGCAACCAGACGCGCCCCACGACACCGAAAGCCACGGGCCGGCCGGTCCGCGGGGAGCGCCGCCTACACGCACGCGCCGTGCAACCTTCGCAAGGGCCGCACCGCCGATGTGTCTGCTTGGCGCTTGGCGGGGCTGGCGCCGCTGATCGTGGCAGAGTCGGACGCCGAAGAGGCGGTGGCGGTCCCCGGACCGCTGATCGCCGCCGCGCAGCCGCGAACACCCGAGCAGCGAGCCGCTGAGGCTCTGGGCCTGCAGCACGCCAAGACCTCCAGCGGCGGCGTGCGCGGACGGCGCCTCAGCATCGAGGAACGCAACCGCGAGGCACAGCTGGCCCAGCAGGCCCTCGCCGCGCGCCAACAACGCCGTGTGAGCCGGCAGCGCGCATTGCCCGCACCCGATGCCATGTCGAGCACCACCGGATCAGACCCCGACACGTCGCCGCGGCGCCCCCACACTCGAGCGCGCGCACCGGCACAAGCACCCCACAGCGCCCTAACCGCGTCCGGGTACAGACCCCGCAGCGTGCGATACAGCGTCGAGTCCCACGCCACCTGCCCGAACAGCACCGGCTGGGCCCGCAGCTGCTCGATATCGGCACACGCCTCCCCACCGGCGGCCAGCATCAACAACGCATGCACCAGCACCCTGCCCCGACCATGTGACCGTGCCCGCTCAACCTAGTGCTCTGTCCACTAACGATCGTCGGGGTTGAGCCGAGATTCTCTATGCCAGTCTTGCCCGCATACGACAGGTTTCTCTACTTGTTTGGGCGGCAACCACTAGCGCGGATGTTTGTTGACAGGACACTAGAAGCCCGCGCCCTTCACGCCAAGCAAGAGGGCAGGATCAGCGTCGGAACTGTAGCGATAGTAGCGTCGTAACTGTAGTAAATCATGCGTCGCTATTGTAGTGTTCGATTCGTGGAGTACGTCCCTCGAATCGTCGACACCGAACTCGATGCACTTGCCGAGGCACCGGCGATATCAATCGAAGGAGCCCGCGGCGTGGGAAAGACCGCTACCGCGATGCGGCGGGCGCGCACTGTTCACCAGCTCGACGATCCAGGCCAACTGGAAGTGATCGGGAGTGATCCGCGCCTGGTGACCGACGGCGAGCCGCCGGTGCTGATCGACGAGTGGCAGCGGCTGCCTGCCTCATGGGATCTGGTGCGACGAGCGGTGGACGACGACCCCCAGCCGGGCCGCTTCCTGCTCACCGGGTCGGCGACCCCAACGGAGGCGCCGGCCCATACAGGGGCAGGTCGCATCATCAGCATTGCGATGAGGCCTCTGTCGCTCGCCGAGCGCGGGCTTGCTGCTCACACGGTCAGCCTCAGCGATCTGCTCACAGGCGACCGCCCGCGACTCGACGGCGCAGCAGAAGTCGGTGTGGAGCAATACGCCGACGAGATCATCCGATCAGGCTTCCCGGGGATCAGGCCGCACCCTGATCGGATCCGGCGCGGCCTGCTCGACGGCTATGTCGACCAGATCCTCAACCACGATGTCCATCAGTTCGGTCACACCTTCCGAGACGAGGGGTCGTTGCGCAGATGGATCACCGCCTACGCGGCCGCGGCGTCGACCGCGACCTCGTTCGAGAAGATCCGCGACGCCGCATCAGCAGGCCAGGACGACAGGCCGGCTCGCACGACCACGATCCCATACCGATCAGCTCTCGAAGGTCTGCGGCTGATCGAGGAGGTGCCGGCCTGGCTGCCGACTCTGAACCGGCTGCGCAGGGTGGCGTCGGCACCCGTGCATCAACTCACGGACCCGGCGCTAGCGGCTCGACTGCTCGGTGTCGGCACCGACGCGCTGATTGCCGGAACTGAACGATGGGAAGGCGACGGGACGCTGCTCGGCGCACTGTTCGAGTCGCTGATGACCCTCTCGGTGCGGGTGTACGCCCAGGCCTGTGAGGCACGGGTGCATCACTTGCGAACCCAGGGCGGCGAACGCGAGGTCGATCTCATCGTCGAGCGCGCCGACGGCGCCATCGTGGCGCTGGAGGTGAAGCTCAAGTCGGTCATCAAAGACAGAGACGTCCGCCACCTCCAATGGCTGCGCGACCAGATCGGCTCCCGGATGCTCGACGCCACGGTGCTGTCGACCGGCCGACAGGCCTACCGCAGAGCCGACGGCATCGGAGTCATCCCCGCAGCGCTGCTCGGCCCCTGACCCCAACACGGGCCACCTCATATATCGCATTCGCAGCCGCGGCAGTTCGACAGAACGTGACAGCGCAAGCGTGCAGGTCTCGCTTGCTCTCACAGTGTTCGCGGCCAGATGCCCGGTCGATGGTCAAGGCACGACGGTTCGTCTGAGGATCGGCGACCCTCAGGCGGGGCCGTAGTCGAGGACCGACGACCGCCCTGCAACGGCTACGACCCGCACGAGCAACGACTTGCCGTCGGCGTCCATCAGGTGCAGGTCCTCCTCGCCCGGCACGAAGGGGACCGGCTGCTGCTTCCCGCCGTTGATGGCGATGTTGGAGGCATAGAGGTGGGTCCGGTGGCTGGTGTCGAGAATCGGGTTGAGCCGGCCGGCAAGGCCGGGCAGGTCACCGGTCGATTCTGCGAACACGGCCGAACCGCCGCCGGCGTTGAGGGCCAGCTCGACTGCGAGTGCTCGTTCCATCGGCAGCCAGCCGCGTTCGACGTGGGCCGCGTAGCCCTCGCGAGCCACGAACACCGTCATAGGCAGGTGCACCGAGTGCAGGTCAAGGCGGGCCTCGCCGTCGGCGTCGGTGCGGCTCCGCTTCCAGGTGTTGTTCGGGAACAGGGCCAGCACATCCGCGCCGGTGAGCGGGGATCCGCCGCTTCGCACCGTGACCACCACGGTGGCCGGGTCGGCGTGGACCTCCGCGGCCGGAAGCGTGAGGCACAGCTCCGAGTCGTCGATGGCCCGGAACTGTGCGTCCCTGCCGGACAGCTCGCTGGTCTCGCTGCTGATGATGGAGACGCCGTCGCCGCGCCGCTCCATGAAGTACCGCCGGCCGCCGGCGCCCTCGATCTCACCGACGTTCATGCGGCCGAGGATCGAGGCGAGCGCCTGGTTGCGAGTCACTTGTCGCTCCATCATGCTCTCGACGGTCAGGTTGTTGGGCAGCCCGCCGGGTGAGCTCAACTCGAGGCGGTCAGAGAAGATCGCCAACCGGATTCTGCTGCCCTGGATCGAGTAGTCGCGGTGCACGACCGCGTTCACCAGAGCCTCGAAGACCGCCCGTGAGCTGTACTCGGGCAGGTTCACGCGAGCGGGGTCCTTGCGTGCGCCGACACGCATGTTTCGCACGACGAACGCGAGCGCCTGGGTGATCTGCTCGTTGATCGGACCGGCAATGTCCTGCGCGTCGACCTGCCCGGACGCGCGGTCGGCGCCCTTGTAGCGAACGGCGGTGATCTCCGCGCCCGGAACGAACTCCCGGGGCTGTCGGGTGCACGTCAGAATGCCCGTCACGGTCGCCATGACCGCGCCGTGGCCGTCGGTGCGCGACAGTCCGAGCTTCTCGAGCCCCAGCTGGGGGTCGCGCAGGCCCTCAGCACTGAGCAAGGGCCTCCATAGCTCGCTGTCGAGGGTTGAGAAGCCCGTACCGGCGACCGTCTGCTCGTCGAACCCGGCGAACCGAGCCTGGCCGCGCCTTTGCGCCAAGCGCATCCGCTCGTCGGACGACATGGGCTGTTTGGCGCTGCCGGTGCGCACGAAGCTGCCGCCAGGGCTGTCACATTGCGCGTCCCCCTCCAGAATCGAGACAAGCAGGAACGACCGTCCATCCAGCTCCCTGCGGTATGTCTCAATCCTGATTCTCGGCTTGATGGAGTCCGTGCAGATCTCCCTGACCTGACTCTCAAGCGCATCCAGTTGGTCGCGGGACATTCCTGGCACATCGCCCGCGTCGGTGACGCCGAGCAGCAGAACGCCGCCCCGGGCATTCGCGAAGGCGGCGATCTCGTCGGCCCAGCCATCGCGCTGGCGGCGCGCCGGGCCGCCGTTGCGAAAATCGACGCTCTTGAATTCCCAGGCGCTGTCCTCACCGAGGCGAAGCTGGCACCGAATCTCGTCGTCGGTGTACGCCATCGTCATCCTGCCCTCGCGAGCGGCCCCATCGGTATCCCACGCTACCCCCGAGGGCACACGGCAACCTTGATTCGGAAGGCCCGTGTGCGGGACGGCGGTCCGCAGGCATCACAATTCCGTGAGCCGTTGACCGGGTGCGACGCTGGCCGGCGCACGGCGGTTGCACCGAGGCTTCCACCGTGCGGCCGAGTCGTTTCGGGCGGGCGATCGTCAGCTTTGATCGGGAGGGGCTGGACCGGAGGGGAATTCTCGCCCTTCCAGCTGATCGCGCGTGCCTTGGCCCAAGGCGACTGGAGCCGTCCACTTGACGTCAGGGGGGTGGCCTACGCCTGATCGGAGTTGGACGTCGGCGTCCGTCGCATGCGTCCTTGTGGTCCTGGGTGAGCAGGTCGGATCGGCGACTTGTTCCTCGACAGTCGTACTCGTAGACCGCACTGTCACCAGCCACGAAATCCTGGATCACGCTCATGCGACGGGAGAACCGGATGCCTCGCCAGAACTCGGATGCTGCCCACTCGTCGACCTCGGGACCGATGCCCGAACGCGGGTTGACCTGGATCGTCATGTCGTCGGTCCAGGGCCGGGCCTCCACTGCCGGGCGTGCAGGGCGATCACCCGCTCGGCGGCTTCCACGAACTGCGGAACGCCCTCGTCTCGGGGATCACGGCCCTGCTCAACAGCGCGGCGGTTCTCGACGCACTTGGCCCGTGCTTCGGCCAGGGTGACGATCGGATTAGACGCCGAGACCGATCATGATCGGCTTGCCGTTGACCCTCAGGCGTTGAGACCAGGTCTTCGACAACCGTCCGTTACGTGTCGGCCGCACGCAAGAGAAAGGCCGGTATCGCGGGCATTCCCTCCGCGCCTGCACGGCCACATGCCCAATGGAGTCGCCCTCACTCAAGGCTGTCCACCACAGGACGGCGCAAGCGCACAGGGTCCGACAGTGGCTTGACCTGACGTGCGCTGTAGCACATACTTCTATGTAACAGTGCGACTATCCACACCTTCAGAGTTCTGGTGGACATGAATCACGACAACCGGCCAAGCCCTCACCGGCCGTCTGGCTGGGGGCGCCGCTTGGGAGCGCTGGCATCGGTGTTGGCGCTGGTGGCGGCGCTGGCGCAGCCGGCATCGGCTCACCCGGAGGAACTGGCCGCGCCGACCAACCTTCGGGCCGGCGACGTCGGGTTCGACGCCGTGACGTTGAGCTGGGATGCGCCGGTGCTGTCCGGAGGCGTGGCCGTGACGGGCTACCAGATCCTGATCCGCTACAAGGACGTCGACCCCGTCGGCCACTTCCGCGTGCATGTCGAGGACACCGGCTCGACCCGGACCGTCTACACCGACCGCAACATCGAGCCGGAGCGCCGCCATGTGTACCGGGTGAAGGCCCACACCACCGCAGGGCTCACCCCCCGGTCGGGATGGGTCGATGTCAACACCCCCGCCGCGCCCGCGGATGCGCTGACCGCGCCCACGAACCTGGAGGCCACCGAGATCCTCCACGACCGGGCCGTGTTGAGTTGGGATCCGCCCGCCAGCCTGGTGGTGGAGGGCTACCAGATCCTGATCCGCTACAAGGACGTCGACCCCGTCGGCCACTTCCGGATCCTCGTCCATGACACCGGCGGCTCCGCCACCGGCTACACCGCCGCCGGGCTGGAACCCTCCACCCGCCACGTGTTCCGGGTGAAGGCCCACACCACCGCGGGGCTCACCCCCCGGTCGGGATGGGTCGATGTCAACACCCCCGCCGCGCCCGCGCTGGAGCCGGAGCCCCCGGGGGGCGGCTTCGGGACGAAGCTGGCGGAGCACCACCTCCGGTCGGAGTCCGAGCCGGACTCGCCGGCTGTTCCCGGCGCACCCAGGAACGTGTCGGCCCGGGTGGTGACCGGGCACAGCGGGACGCTGAAAGTACGCTGGGACGCACCCACCAGCGACGGCGGCGCTCAGATAACGAGATACGTGGTGCAGTGGAAGCGCTCCACCGACGCCGACCGGTCCGAGAAGTCGGTCTGGGGCCGATCCTCCAGGAGCGGGTCCACTGAGATCTCAGGCCTGGTCGACGGTGACAGCTACTCGGTGAGGGTGCTGGCCAAGAACTCCGTCGGGCGCGGCGCCGCCTCCGAGGAGGTGACGGCCGTGCCGGTGTCGGGCAGCGAGCAGTTCTCGCGTTACCTCGACGAGCTCGTGGAGGAGATCGGCGACGAGCACCCGTGGTTCGTCGAGGCTGTCGAATACCTCAGGGAACAGGATGTCGAGTTCCGGGTGACGTCGCTCCTGTACCTCGGATCCCACTCCATGAGGTGCCGCCACGACGAGGCTGCGGGGATCCCCATGTGCCGCACAGACCGCATCGACATGGACGACGACCATGTGCGGCACAAAGCCACCGCGGTGCATGAGGTCGCGCACTCCTACACGCTGTCCTCGGACGCGGCCGCTGCGCCCGCCCCGATCGCCGTCGCCCACGTCTACTTCGGCCGGTTGCTCTCCTCCGAGCCGAGCAGCTACTGCACGTCGGACGAGCTCTACGCCGATGTCATCGAAGGCCTCGTGGCCGGGGGGGAAACCGGGTATTGGGAGGCGTGCGATCGTGTGCCCGACTCGCCGACCGCGGAGGCCGAGGAAGTCGTGAAGGCTGCTCTCAAGGGGGAGATGCCCGCGTGGTTCGACGACGCCTACCGCCGCGACGGGGAGTTGGACCTGGAGTCGTTATGGGCCGACATGTCCACGGTGAGCCGCTACACGAGCGCACAGACGGTGTTCGCGCAGATGCGCAACGAGTTCGGAGGCTACTGCTCGTCGGAGCAGGCCTACGACTCGATGTTCTACACCCTGGGCCCGGTCCGCAACCCGTGGGTCGACGGGGGCTGCGTGCCGCAGGCGCCGGCCAGGCTGGCCGCTTCCGGCGGCGACGGCCGGATCGACGTGTGCTGGGCGGCGCCCGCATACGACGGGGGTCGCCCCATCACCGGATACGTCGTGCAGTGGAAGTCCGAGACCGACGCCGACTACGGAGCGGACCGGCAGACAACGGTGGCGGCCGGCGGCAATCTGAGCGCTACCGTCTCCGGCCTCGACAACGGCGTCGCCTACCGTGTGCGGGTCCTGGCCCGCAACGGCCACGACGACGGCGACGACACCACCAGCAACGACGACTGGGGAACGGCGGCCGAGACCAGCGCCACACCCCGGGCCGGCGCCCCGGTTCTGGCGCCGACAGATCTGCGGGCGCTCGCCACCGACCGCAAGGTGGCGTTGTCTTGGGTGGCGCCGCATCAGCCCGCCCGGGGATACCGCGACCCCGACACCGGCACGTACATCTCGATCGACGACATGTACATCGAGCGCGTCGACCCGTCAGGCGACTGGACCACCCTGACGTGGGTGCCCGAATGGCACGTGGACTACGACAGCGGCGCGGTGTCGTACCTCGACAAGAGCGGCGTGGCCGCAGGCGCCTCGCACTGCTACCGGGTGCGGCTGGAGGCGAGCACCCACACCGCAGGGCGCTGGGAGCCCCGCGACGTGTACTCGCCGATCATGGCGGTCACCACCCCCGCCGAGCCGCCGCATGCGCCCGAGGACCTCGAGGCGACCGCCGGCGACGGCGGCGTGCAGCTGCGCTGGACGGTGCCCGAGCAGCCCGAATGGGCTGACATCGTGGCCATGCGGGTGCTGCGCAGCCGAGGCAACTGGCAGTTCGCGGACCTCGAGGTGGGCGAGGTCGACTGGCAGCGCGGCACGACCGACTACGAGTTCTTCGACGACACCCCCAGACGGGGGAAGTCGAATCGCTACGCCGTGATTCTCGTAGCGGCCGTCGCCGGCGACGAAACCCGGCTCACCGACACGAAGCTGCGCTCCGACACCGTCGAAGTCGACCTCTCGGGGTGACGGGCCGGCCCCGGCAGCTGTGCGGTCTCGGTCGGGACGATCCGGCGCGACCTCACCGAACTCCTACAGGGACGGCAAGCTGAGGTCACAATCAGGCAAGAGCTAGGCCGCCGCCGATCCTGAGCGAGCCGATCCGGCGGTCGGCGCACCCTTCGGTCCGACGCTACGGTGCCGTTATGGACGCGGCACCGCTGGGCCGCCGCGACGATCCCGGCGCGCGTGCACGGTGGTCGTCGTGGACGCGGCCATCGGCGGGGTCACCGAGCTGCCCGAGGGTTTCGTGGCCGAGCTGGCCGGCATCTCCGTATCACCCGACGTCGAACACGTCGGCGAGCAGCGAGCTCAGGCTGTTGCCCGACTTGGAACTCGCCGCAGGACAGCTCGTTGTCGTTCAGCCAATAGCGACCCCGGCACCCCGACGCACAACAGCCGGCACGGCACGCGACGGCGCCACTCGCCAGCTCGCATGGTCTATTGCCACGACGGTCATAGTTGGAGGCCCTGCGTAGCGGACAGCTACCGGAGCCAGTGCCGCCCAGCTACCGAAACCGCGTCCGAGACATGTAACACACCTACCGGAGCCAACGCGTCAAGCATCACCCGGGACAACACAGGAGATTGGCCCGAGCGAGGTGAAGCCCAAGCCGGAGCGGGTGCTCCGACCTGGGCCTCTAGTTGGTGGAGTTGGTGGGGGAGGTAGGAATTGAACCTACGACCTTCGGGTCATGAGTTGCTTCCGAGCCGTGTCAAGCTGTGTCAGCTCATGCCAGAAAGTGCCCTTGAAGTGGGCTTTCGCGAACTAGCCGTGCCGGACCGTGCCTGTGAATAACGCCCCGTGCCGATCCGTCCATTAGAAAATCCATTAGAAGCCGTTCGTGCGCGACCCAACTCGGCGGACGGATGCTCACCAAAGTATTCCAACTGCGCCGCAGAGCGTATACGGATCCGAAGGGCCGTCCGATCAGTGGGGTGACGGCGACGGTTCAGGCTCCTACGAGCTGTGGAACCTACGGGAGCGTGAGCGTTTAGTCAGCGAACGGAGAGGGCGTCGCCTAACTCGTCCACGGTGTCGACAGTCGTGTCGGCTTGGCTTGCTCGCCGCAGTTGCTCTTCCTGCTCCACAAGCCCATTGCTGCGATCGAAGACGTTGCAATGCACGACGTAGCCGAATCCTGCCCGTCGCGCCCCCGCAAGCTCATCGGAAGATCCATTCCCGACATAGACCGATTCGCCAGGCTCAATCCGGAGTTGCTCGGCCATCCACCGGTACGGCCTCAAGTCGGGCTTCATCGCTCCGATGTCGCAGGATCGCCCGAACACGGTGACGTGACGCGCCAGGGGCGACTCGGCCCAGCACCGAACTTCCCGCTGATGGCAGTTGCTCAGCACCCCGATCGGTCGCCGACGCGCCAGCTCGGCCACCAACTCGACAATTCTCGGCTCTGGGGCCCGCAGCGCCTCGTCTTGGCATATGCCGAGAATCTCGTCGACGCTCGCCCGCTCGTCTTCAGTGAGCGGCTCGCGTTCCGTCTCGCAGAACCGCTCCATCAGCGCAACGAGGTCGATCGGCGTCGTCTCTCGCTCAACATAGGTAGCGGACCAGAATCCGCAGAACCTGTCGCGATCCACCCCGCAAACGTCGGCGACAGCCTCCACCCGTCGGAACCCGGGCAAGCGAAACTGCTCCGGATCGACCAGCGTATGGAACAGATCAAAGACGAACGCTCCCCTACCAGTCATCAACCCAGTGTGCCCAAACTCGACGACCCGCAGGAGCATTACTTGAGTCCCGAACACGATCGGGGCGTCCGGCTCCACGGAATGGAGCCATTTGGCGAGCCAGCTAGAGCTTCGCCACGATCTTCTCAAGCGTGTTCCAGTTGCGGGCGGTGGCGATCACGCCGAAATGCTTCTCTAGACATGAGTACGACAGCCGCATCGCCTTGACCCCCTCCGGTGTCCATACGTAGACCTCCGAGCCGTCGACATGAACGACCTCCGGCTCGTGGTCGGCTTCGCAGAGAGAGCGGACGGCCGCCGCGTCCGGCTCCTGCGACAGGAAGTTGACCAGATAGCGCGACCCGTCGTCGGCTACATCACCAAGAGGATCGCGCTCAAGCACGGCCTCCACCTGCTCAGCCGTGCGAGCCAGACAACGTACGTTGACACCGAACTCCTCTGCGAGCAGCTGCTCCATCGAGGAGGCCAATGCGGCGGCGTCGGCACAGTCGCTTGTGGTGATGACGTTGCCGCTCTGGAGGATCGTCACCGGATCGGAGTGACCAGCCTCGACAAGCTTCGAGCGCAGCTCAGCCATCGGCACCCGGTTACGAGTTCCGACGTTGATCCCTCGCGGCATCACGAGGTACCGGCCGCTCATGGCAGTTCGTAGTCGAGAACGTACGAGTGCTCCCCGTCGCTGTGGTCGATCGCGAGGGTGCCTGAGATCCCCGTCAGCTCACCGGTGCCGGAGTCGGGAACGATCCTCACGATGAGTTCGGCTTCGCCCTTGGCCATGATCCCGCTGTGCTGGAGGACCAAGGAACCCGACCTTCCTTCGACCGACCCGCTGAAGTGCTCGATGGCGACGTAGCCGGCCGAGCCGGGGGTGCCGGTGTAGGCGGCCGTCATCTGGGCCTCGGACGTACCGACCATGTCGCCGGAGAACTCCTTGCGCACGATGTTGCGGCTGAGCTTGTTGCCGTCCTGCTCCAGGAACGGAGGCTCCGCCTCAGCAGTCACGCGAAGGGCTCCACTAGCAATGGCCATGAGAGTCTCCTGGGGTCTCGTCAGGGGCGGTGGCCCCGCACTCAACCGTCGGATCAACGGTTGCTCGCAGGGGGCTGAGCGGCAGGCTATGCCCGGTCCGGCAGGACTACTGATCAGCACAGCCTGCAGCCTCCAACTCCGAGGCTCTGAACAGGCGCTGGAGGGCGATCCCATCGTTCGGACACACACCTCACGAAGGCCAAGGTCAAACCGAAGTAGTGGACACCCTGCCGTCATACGCTTGGGCGCAGCGAGGCCGTCCCGCGCGTGATTCGAGCGTCTAGGAGGCAGCGGTGCAGCTAAGAGGACCATCGTCGGCTGGCCTGATGTACTCCGACACTGGCGGCGACGGGCCGGCGGTCGTGTTGCTGCACGGGGTGCTGATGGGCGGCAGCCTGTGGGACGGTGTCGTCAACAGGCTGCGCGACCGCTACCGGTGCATCGTCCCCGAGCTGCCGTTCGGCGCCCACCGCACCCCGATGCCCGACGGCGCCGACCTGACGCTGGGATCCCTCGCCCGCATGATCTCGGACTTCCTCATCGAGCTGGACCTGCACGATGTCACGCTTGTCTGCAATGACTGGGGCGGAGCCCAACTCGTGATCGCCCCCGGCGGCTCAAAGCGGGTCGCCAACCTCGTGCTCGTCTCCTGCGAGGCCTTCGACAACTACCCGCCCGGGCTACCCGGACGGCTGCTGTGCCTCAACGCGTCGCTGCCCGGCGGCACCTTCATCACCTCACAGCTGCTGCGCCCCCGCCTGCTGAGGCACCTGCCAGTCACCTTCGGATCGCTGTCCAAGAGACGCGTTCCCAACGAGCAGTTCATGAGCTGGATGGAGCCGCTGAGACGTGACCGGAGGATCCGCCGCGACTTCGACAAGTACGCGCGCAGTGTTCCCAAGAAGAAGCAACTGCTCGAATGGGCCGATGAGCAGCGCGCCTCCAGCGCGGCCACGATCCGCTCGAGCCGGCCCGACTCCCGCAGAGCGGTCACCTCCCCCAGGCGCAACAGAGTCCTGCGGCCGACCTTGGCGCCGTCGCGCACCGACTCGACCAACGACAGGCACTCGTACACCTTGTCGCCCCTGCAACGGCGGGTCGTCTTCACGAACACACCACAACAACACCGCCAACACCTCACACCGTCAACCATATGTCGCCCCTACAAATCCCCGCCGGAACACCGGCCTGCAACACAAAACCCCACATCAGCAGACATGGCCTGACACCAAACCCCCGCCAAACTGACAAACTCGGGCCAGAGCGCTCGTCGGGCTTCGCCAGGCCCGCCCCAGGTCGCACGATGTGGGCGAACTATTCGGAATGCACCGTCCGAAAGGTCAAAGAGACCCGAGTCGAACGCCGTCTGCCGTCTGGCTCCTTCTTCCGCTTCGCGATGCCGTGTCGCCACTCGCGACGAGCTTCGTCGCTGAGAACGAGCGCCGAGCCGACATCGAGCACTCTGGTCTGCTTGAGGCCAGTGCGCTCGTGCAGGAAGTCCATGCTCCAAGAGTCTCCCAGCGAGATCATCGCTACCGTCGGTCCGAAACTGTGATGGTCTGCATGCATGGCAATGCCTTGACCGGGCTCGTACTCATTGACGATCACCTGGTTTGGAATCTCTTGGAACTTGCCTGTCTCGCTGTAAAGGCGTTCGGCGAGAGTTGCGCAGCGTTCTGGTAACGGGCCGATATACAAGTCTGGGGAGATTCTTCTGTTCGTGTAGTCGTAGCGCCATCCGTAGTGGATCACGCGACGCGACAAGTCTCGCATCCACACTTCCGGCGGCCGTGTATCAAGCCAGTGATACAGCGCCTCCGCTTCATCTTGGGAAAGAAATTTGGAGATGTAAAGGTACCCAGGAATCTCGGCCTCTTCATTGGTTTGGGCAAGGTTGCTCATGAATGGGAAGCTCTGCTGGCTCATCGCTACTCCCGAAGGCTCAAGAGTGCTCTGGAGTCATCAGGCAACACGCTGTTCGGAACATTCATCCTCGCCCAAGGATGGCCAGCAGTTGCGTTGGCAGAGTCGTGCAATTTTCGATATAGACACCTCATCGCCAACTCGAACTCCTGAGGACGGGAACCGGCATATGCATCCACTGCCAGCACGTCCGCCGTGTCCCTGCCATGAGCTAGCTGAGTACACAACTTGGCGAAACTGCTGATTGTAGACCGGTCAACCATATTGTAGGACTGTATCAATACGTGTCCGAACGTAATCAGCAAGTACGAATCTTCCAACGTCGCATCAACAGCCTTACGGAGCGCTTTTCGCGAGTCGCAATACTGCACATTATCACTCAGCTTGAATTCTGTCCAAATGCGCTCAGCGAGTTCCACCATCGCTGGACAACGGTCGTATCCGAACTGTGTTAGTCGTGGACGGCGCTCGGGTCTCCAGTTCTGTTGAACGTAGTCGTAAACGACCCAGTTGAAGATTCCCGGTCCTGTGCCCAAGTCAACATGCACAATTAGTGGTCTGCGCCTCTGTTTGGATCTGCCTAGGTGCTGCCTGAAGTAGTGGTCCACCATCCGCGAGTAGCGCATGTAGCGAAAGTGCGTCCGAGTATCGACAATGTACTGGTTCAGGTAACCGACGCACTGCTTGAGGGTCGCGTCCTTGGGAATTTGGTGTCCCACATCTTCGGTTCCTACCGTCTGAACTAGCCGGTCACAGACAGGCAGGTACCGATCCTTTAGCGTGCTCATCTTGCGAGCGCCTTGTCCACGCCAGCGAAGGTAGTTGTCGCCGGGCGCTCGGGCCGCGACCACCCAGAACCGCCTCCAGCGTTGAAGGGCGCGACGGTCCGAGCGTGCCTCAGGCCGGTGCGACCCACCCGAGCGCACGAACACCTTGCACTTGGAAGCAGCTCGCGGTATCTGAGCAACAGGTCCAGCGTCAACTCCACGACGGGGCGCTGCCCTAGCCGCAGCAGGGAATCACTGACCGGCAACCTCATCCCAAAACAGTACCTCGCGGGTACGACACGTTCAGTCCTCGTCGCCCTTCAGCCGGCCCGCGATGAGGTCGGCAACATCACCAGCGAGCCGCTCCTTCAAGCGCTCCACCTGAGCTTCTGCAACTGTCGCGTACTCGAGTTGCTCGATGCGCTCCAAGATGTCCGTTCGCACCGAATCATCCAGGTCGGCGCTCTCCACCAGCGGCTTCACCGTGGTCTTCCACTCGTCGTTCATCTGCTTGGCCCAGTCGCCCAGGGACTCCACCAACTCCAGCATGATCATCACCGCCTGCAACCCGTTGGCTGCCTCGGCCGCGACCATCTGCACCGACATGTGATGGCTGTCGTCGTCAAAGATGGCACCGAGCTTGCTGTCGGCGTCAGACAGCAGCCATCGGACCCGCTCGCACACCTCCTTGAAGCTGACTGATGATCCTGTCTTTGATGACTGGTCGCTCATCTGTTTCTCCTACTGCTAGCGCTCTGGGCCGCGCGCCCGTCAGGTTGGTGCACTCTATCGACCACGCAACCCGCCGATTGGCAGCGTCCCACCGGGTGGTGGAAATTGAGGGAGCTGGGAGGGTCCACCACTGACAGCAGGGAGAGCAGGCTGATCGGCTCGTGATGATTCGCCGCTCGGTAAGCAGTGGCTCGCTAGAGCTGTTCCTGTTGGGCGAGCACAGCTTCGTAGATGCCTCTGGCTAGCCCGGCGTAGACGATCTCTTGGAAGTCGGGGTTGTTGAAGCACCGGCTGACGATCTCGTCGTTGCCTGCCATCCGGTCGATCAGCAACTTCGGTATTAGCTGCCGTACAACAAGATCGAACTTCTCGAACGGGTTCGCCAGGGCTGTCTCGCTGATCTCTTCATCGTTCGCGCCGTCTTGCTCTAGCTGCTCCAGAAACAGGCGGTCCGTCTCGGTGAACGCAGTGCCGAACCGGTCGTTGAGCTTGGAGATGATCTCAGATAGCGGGGCCTCGTCCTCTTCGGTGCGACCTGTGCCTGTTTCGGTTGGACTCTTGACGGTTCCGCCGTCTCCGAGTTCGATGACTCCCGAGGAGACGTGCTGAAGACGGTAGAATTCCAACTCCACATCGTCTTCAAGGTGAATCTGATCGTCAAGGCCGTTGCCGAGGTTCGGTAGGAGCACCCGAGCGAACGCTGCCAGTTGTTCAAGGTCACCATCGGCGTAGGGGATGATCTGGCTCATGAACATGTAGAGCCGGACGAACGCGCCGAGACGATCACGAAATTTCTCTTGGTCGTCGTCGCTGAGTTGCTTGAACCGACCGATAGCGGGCTGAAGTTCCTTCACGAGCAGCGGATGGTTCTTGGCTCGCTTCTGGTGGGAGGGCAGGAAGTAGATCTTGGCGAACCTCTCCACTTCGTCATGGTGGTAGACCTGCATCTCATCGAGTTCGTGTTTGAGGACTTCAAGCCGGTTGGGGTCTGATGGGGCTTCTAGTTGTGTCTGGTCGTAGTAGGGAGCGAAGGCTTCACCGATGTCGTCGGGCTTGTTGACGAAATCCAACACGAACGGGTCGCTCTTGCCGGGTGCGATCCGGTTGAGGCGCGACAAGGTTTGCACAGCGGTCACGCCATCGAGTTTCTTATCGACATACATCGCTTGAAGCAAAGGCTGATCGAAGCCGGTCTGGTACTTCTCTGCCACCAGAAGAATCTGGTAGTCGGGTGAGTCGAAGCGTGCTGGCAACGCCGATTCGCTGATCGGCTTGCCGCTAACGATGTCGATGTTCATGCCGGGTTCGGTGTAGTCCTGATCGTTGTCGGGATCGTGGACAGTGCCGCTGAAGGCGACCAATGGACGAACGTCGGTGTATCCCTTCTGGCTGATGTAGTCCTGAAACTCCCTCATGAAGCGCACAGCATGAAGCCGTGACGATGTGACCACCATCGCCTTCGCCTTGCCACCGATCCGGTGCATCACGTTGGCACGGAAGTGCTCGATGATGACTTCGGTCTTCTGGTTGAGGTTGTGGGGATGCAGCGACGCGAACTTGCATAGCGCTCTAGCCGCACGCCGTTGGGGGAACTTCGGATCGTCGGCAGCGTGTTTGGCGATCTTGTAGTAGGTGTCGTAGTCGGTGTAGTTCCGCAGCACATCAAGGATGAAGCCCTCCTCGATGGCCTGCCTCATGCTGTAGACGTGGAACGCCTCAGGGCTGGCGCTGGAGCCTTGCCGACCGAACAGCTCGATGGTCTTGCCCTTCGGGGTGGCCGTGAACGCGAAGAACGACAGGTTCGGCTGGGGGCCTCGTGCCTCCACGAAAGCGTTCAGTCCATCCTCCCAGTCGGTGAGATGCTCAGCCGCCACCCGTGAACGTTCCCCCAGAACCTCCTTCATGCCACGGGCGCTCTCACCACTCTGGCTGGAATGGGCCTCGTCCACGATCACCGCATAGCGCCGCCCGGCGATCTCCTGATGCCACTCCTGGGCTTGTGCCTGCTCCTGCTGGCCGGGGTCGTCGGGGGATGACGCCCCTGCGATGGACAGCAGCCGTGGCATCACGAACGGGAACTTCTGCAACGTCGTAATCACGATCTTCGTTCCGTCCACAAGAGCTTGGGCTAGCTGCTTGGAGTCCTCATCGATCTTCTTGACGACACCTTGGGCGTGCTCGATCTGGTAGATGGCGTCTTGAAGCTGCTTGTCGAGTACGCGCCTATCTGTGATGACCACAACACAGTCGAAGACCTTCTCGTTGGTGTCGGTGTGCAGGCTCGCCAGCCGATGCGACAGCCACGAGATGCTGTTCGTCTTGCCGCTGCCTGCGGAGTGCTGGATCAGGTAGTTGTGGCCAGCCCCTTCTGCTCGGGCGGTGTTCACCAGCTTGTCCACAGCGTCGAGTTGGTGGTACCGGGGGAACACCAACGTCTCACGCCTCTCGGTTCGGGAACCCTTGTCGGTGTGAACCTTCTCGTCGCGGCGTTCGATGAACACGTAGGAACCCAAGATGTCCAAGAAGCAGGTGCGTTCGAGCACCTCCTGCCAGAAGTAGCCGCTGCGGTAACCCGAGGGATGTTCCGGGTTGCCAGCCCCACATCTGATCTCACCGGGAGCGCTGCCCCGGTTGAACGGCAAGAACCGGGTCTTGTCCTTGGCCAGCCGGGTGGTCATGTGCACCTCGTCGGGGTCAGCCGCGAAATGCACAAGGGCGCGTCTGGAGAACTGGAACACCGGTGCGTTGGGGTCGCGTGTCTCCTTGTATTGCCGGACGGCGTTCCGCCAGGTCTGGCCCGTCATCGGGTTCTTCAGTTCGCAGGTCGCCACCGGCACGCCGTTGAGGTCGAACAGCATGTCGATGGTGTCCTTCTTGCCAGGGTGACAGCGAACCTGACGGGTCACCGTGAGGACGTTCAAGTCGAACTGTGCCACCGCGTCGGGGTTGAGGCCGTGGGCTGGCTTGAAGAAGGCCAACCGCAGCGTCTTGCCCTGGAACTTGAAGCCTTGTCGGAGCACTCTCAGGGTTCCCTTGATGTCAAGCTGCTTCGCCAACTGGTCCACAACCATCGCTTCCAGTTGGTTACCGTGCAGGGCAGCCAACTGGCTCCACAACTCCGGTTGAGCAGCCTGAAGGAACGCAACCACACGCGCCGGGAACACCGCCCGCTCCACATCCCACTCGTCGGGATCACCCTTCTGCCAGCCGCCATCGACCAGCATCGACTCCACCGTCGTCTCAAACGCCTTCTCGTTCGTCTGGCTGGTCATATGCTCGCTCCTGCCTTGACCGGCTCACGGTCACGCACATCGATCTTGCCGGTCACAGCCGCAGTGATCAACGCCGTCCGATACTCCTGCAACCGCTCGATTGCAGCCTCCACACGACCTGCAAGAGCATCGATCCGCCCCGCTTGACGGTCGAGAAACGAGATGATGGCTTGCTGTTCTCCAACAGGTGGGAGAGGTATGGGCATTCGTGAGTAGCGTTCTGCGTTGACATTCTCGATGGTTGACTGAATCGCCTCTGTGCGGAGCCAACTAGCGTATGAATGGGACGCTGAGAAGTACGAGATGAACTCCGGCAAGGCGAGCGCAGGATCGAGCCGAGCGCGAATGAGGTAACCGGCGTAGGCACATGGCCCCCAAGACTTGTCGTAGAGAAACGTCCGCCCTACGGACCCGCTTCTAGCAAACAGTAGGTCACCGGCTTGTAGGAGATACGGAGCAGCGACATCGACTGGCAGAGAACGGAAGGTCTCATCGCGCAGGTGCCCAGTGTTGTCGATGTCCGTGATACGGATGAAGCGGGGGAGGCCAGGATCGTCCAAGTCCGCCGCTTCGTTAGCACCGTACTTCAGAGACTCGCGAAGCACCCATCGGAACGGCTGAACGGCCCAATGCTCCGGCACGTCTCCTATCCATTCCACTCCTGACTCTTTGAGCGATGGTGCTGGGCCAAGTACCGCTTCTCTAACTGCTTCGGGTGGCAACCCTTTCGTGACTGTTTGGGTGATCAACGCTGTCCGATACTCAGCAAGCCGTTCAATCAACTGCTGCTTCCTTGAAATGAGCGTGTCGATCTTCGCAGTCTCAACATCGAGGAAGGCTGCGATGGAACGCTGCTCATCAAGCGGTGGACGAGCCATTCCGAAACCGCCGAGTTCAGTCGGAGTCAGCTCCATGAACGTTGTCCCCTTCCCGAGCGATTGGAGCGGTTGGCGACTCGCCATGAGTGAGTAATACGCGAAGATGCTGTCGGATTCGGGATTCGGTACCAGTGTGCGACATCCCTGGTTTGTAGCAGCAGGCACAGCCGCTATCGCGATGTGACCAATGGGAGCACGCGTGGACAGGATGATGGAGCCTTCAGGACTGACTCGGGCACTACAGTTGCGGACTCCCTCTTCGGTGATCCTGCGGCGGCTCTCGTTGATCCAAACTGCCGAGTTGCGGCCCAAATCGTCGGGTGTCAACCAAACCGTTTCGCCATCCCAATAGGACTCCTCACCGCTAGATGGTGTCCCTCCGTTAACGATGTCGAACCACCTACGCACCTGAGCGACCGTCCAGTGCTTCGGCACGTCCCCTATCCATTCCACACCAGAGTCCCGATAGGTGGGGTACGGCTGCTTCATGAGGTTACGTCGGCTAACAGCCCGATGATCTCGCGCTCCAAGTCGTGCAGGTCGGCGTCGATTTCGTCTAGGGGTCGGGGTGGTTCGTAGACGTAGAAGTGCCGGTTGAGGGGTATCTCGTAGCCGGTCTTGGTTTTGGAGTGGTCTATCCATGCGTCGGGGACGTGGGGCAGAACCTCTCGGGCCATGTAGTCGTCAACGTCTTCAAGCAGTGGCACCGTCTCGGTGTCGCGTAGCTCGGTGTCGGGTTCGGGGTTGCCGTTCTTGTCCCTACAGATCACGGCATCAGGATCACGTTCGCTCAGGGCTGAGAGCACTGCCTTGCGCTCAGGCGTAGCAAGCCGGACGCCTGCTGTGGTCTCAATCCCGGAGAGCGCCCCAAGGAACGTGTCACGGTCACCTACCACTTCGCCGTCCATCTCATCCGCAAGCGCTTCTAGCAGAGCACGGATCAACTCCTGATGGGACTTGCCTGCGGCTACCTCTGCGTCATGCTCGGGGCCTGGGCGCTTCCTGCTCTTGGCAAGGTTCATGAACGCCTTTTCATCTTCGATGCGCGCGATCCGTTCCGGGGTGGCAGCGAAGTTCAACCGTAGAGGCCGCTCAACGGTGATCTTCCGGTAGCCGAAGTCGTCGTTGTCGAACACCTTGCTCACAACCCGAGGCCGAGTGCGGGGCTGGTGGGTCACGGGGTCTTCGTCGGTGAGGTCACGCGTCTCGCCATCGGTGAAGTTGCCGTGAAGGGTGGTGAGGTCGTCAATCTGGGCCTGTGACAGTTCGTGGCGCTTGTTGCCGAGGCTCTTTCTCATCTTGGTGAAGAACTGGCGACCGTCGATGAGTTGCACCTTGCCGACGCGGTGTGGTTCCTTGCGGTTGGTCAGCACCCAGATGTAGGTGGAGATGCCGGTGTTGTAGAACATCTGGTCAGGCAGCGCCACAATCGCTTCTAGCCAGTCGTTCTCGATGATCCACTGGCGGATGTTGCTCTCGCCGCTCCCGGCGTCCCCGGTGAACAACGGTGATCCGTTGAACACGATGGCGATGCGGCTGCCACTAGTAGGCGGCAGTTGGAGCATGGAGCCGCCTCCACCTGGTCCGCCTGCCTGTACCCGGTGCCAGCCGCCATCCTCAACGGGCTGCATCTTGGAGAGCATGTGCAGCAGGAACAGCAGCGACCCGTCGTTGATCCGCGGCAGCCCTGCTCCGAAACGTCCGTCGTAGCCGAGCGTGTCACGCTCATGGTTGATGTGGTCCTGTTGCTGCCTCCATTCCACACCGAAGGGAGGATTGGCAAGCATGTAGTCGAACGTCCAGCGTTGACCGTTGGGGCGTAGGCGGAAACCGTCGCGGGTGAACGAGTCTCCGAGGATGATGTTCTCTGCGTCCTGTCCTTTGAGCAGCATGTCGGACTTGCAAACCGCCCAGGCTTCGTCGTTGATGTCCTGACCGAAGAGGACCGGGCGTGCTGTCCGATTGTGTTCCAACAGGTAGTCCTCCGCTACCGAGAGCATCCCACCGGTGCCGCAGGCAGGGTCATAGATCGTCTTGACGACACGACTCTTGCCCAGGTCAGGTTCGGGAGACAGCAGCAGACTGACCATCAAACGGATCACTTCACGCGGCGTGAAATGCTCACCGGCTTCCTCGTTGGACTGCTCAGCCCCGATACGGATGAGTTCCTCAAAGACATAGCCCATCTGCATGTTGTCAACGCGCTCTGGGGAGAGGTCCACCGCAGCGAACGCCTTGATGACTTCATATAGAAGGTTCCGTTCATCCATCCTGGCGATGTGATCACTGAAACCGAACCGTTCGATGATCTCTTGGACGTTCTCTGAGAAACCATGAATGTAGGCGTTGAGGTTCTGCGCCAGCAGGCTCGGGTCATCCAACAGCCGTTCAAAGTCGAGCTTGGAAGTGTTGTAGAACGGTCGGTCAGAGGCAGCTTCAAGAAGCTCATGGCGGAAAGTCTCTGGCTGATGAGCGTGCTGTTTGTCAGCCGCAAGCACTGCTTGTTTCGTGTCAGCAAGAACACAGTCAAAACGCCGAAGCACCGTCAACGGCAGAATGACTTTCCGGTATTCGTTACGCTTGTAGGGGCCTCGCAGCAGGTTGCATATCTTCCAGATGAAGCTGGCTAGCTGGCTGTGCGTGTTGGCGTTCATGTAGGGGGCCGTCCCAATCTGCTATGGATGCTACGAACGACTTCGACGCTGCAAACGATACAGCAGAGTCCTAGCCGGGGCAGGATATTCCAAGATGATGCCTCGCAGTTCCTATGCTAGGGGATGTCCGCCCCAAGTTAGTTGAGAAAGATCAGCGGCGTAGCTATCTTCCAGCAACTGCAAAGTAGCTTGTGAACGCGTGCCAACCTCGATCCTTCCTACGAAACCCAAACTGGCATCGATCTCCCTTGACACAGTACCTAACCATTCTTCCACATCGCTGGAATCAGTCTGACGCTTGATTACGGCATAGAGCGCCGCTTCAGGTGGTTGGGCTGAAGGATTAAACTGCATGAGAATCTCATGAATCCGATCATGAAACTCCCGGTGTCTGCGCTTTCTGCACGTTTCTGCGATAGCCACCGCAAGTGGCAAATAAGTCTCTGGAACGGCTGGTCTGTCGTACCGTCTTCCAAGCCATGTCTTGAAATGCGGTCGGCGCGAAAGATCAAGAGCGTTATCACGGTATGGTTCCAGCTTGTGTAGAACTCTGGGTGTCGTGAAGCACCTAGGGGAGTATGCATCAATATAGGAGTTTTCCGTCAAGCGGAGTATGGCGCTTCTAATGCCCCACGCCTTCTGGTGACCGCCTGTCAGAATTGGCCTAAGTTCAACTATCGGCTCATCTGATTCGATGCTCACGCGCGCAAGATCACAGTCTTGTGTGCAGACGATCCATCGTTCAAACGACTCTTTCTGGGTGCTGATGCGCTGTTCTTGGCCACCAGTTGTCAAGTAGGTTGCCTCTAGTCGGAAGGCAACAATACTCCCTTGGAGCCACCCCTGCTCATATAGCTTGGACATTGCCAACTAGGCTCACGCCTAATCGTGAGCCGTCCAAACATCCTCCATCGCAACCGTAGCTTCACTGGGTTTGGCTGGCCAAATGCTCTCCATCATCGGACCCTTGCGACGAGGACGATGCACTTCAAGCGCGGCAAGATACGCCTCCGATGGGCGGCCCTCAGACAACAGTTCTACCGCGCTGGGTCGAGAATCGGGCTTTGATTCGAGAAGGTGACTCGCCCTTGTGGTGTCTCCACCTGCGACAAGAAAGACGCGTTCCACAACCTCATGCATCTCATGAAGTCTTTCTGCTAGCTCATCATTTCGTGGGATTGGAAGTCCATCCTCCAACTCCTGAACTCGTGAATTGGTACTGTTCAAGAGACGCGCCAATTCCACATGAGACCAGTTGGTCCATTCAGTGATAGCCCTCACAAGAGCTTGCACCGGGGCAGGTGGTTCATATTGCGGTTCAAGAACAGGAGTCCGAACCCACGGATCATAGACCTCCTTGGGGGCGACTTCGCGGTATCTGGTACTAGTGACTGTTGCTTCGTACGGAACAATACTGGGCCAAGGTAGGCCGCGAGTCGATCCCAAGGTGGGGTTAGCCGTGATTAGTGATGCCAAAGTGCTCTCTACCTTCCTCTGATAGTGACCAATAGAAGAACCGATCTATTTGTTGATGAAAGATCATGAACTGTTCAAGTATCGCTTTAGGATCGAAGCTTTGATAGCCAAGAGAATAGACATCAAGGTCTAGAAAATATGAAGGTTCCGATACATGCAGAGGCGGAATGCCCGGCAAGTCTGTATTTGCAGGTAGCGCGCCATGCCGCACGGTAGCTTGAATTTTTGTCGGCAGTGGACCTGACTTAGTTTCGGGTGTGTATCCAAGGGTCACTTGGTTTACCGCGTTTTCGAGAGCGTAGTCTGCGATGAAACTAGAACCAGCCCACCCAAGCAAATCAGGTCTGAACCATCGTCTCCATGATCGGTCTTCACCGGGCAAGTTTGTTGCCAACGAAAGATACCGAGCACCAAACCTGTCACATCGAGCGATATCTACTGAGTCAAGAGCAGTCAGCATTCGCTGGAAGTCTCTAGAGAAGTCCTCAATGGTCGTGTAGGAGGTGCCTGCTGAAAGGGTGGCGCTTCCAGCGCCTATCACGATCATCGTCCCGGCATCGTTTGCTAGCTTCCAAGTGACTGACTCCGAGCTAGCCATTCCACCGGCTGGTCCGGCTGGACCTACGACTAGAGCTACCTCTTGGACGCGCTCCTGCTCCATGTAGGGGAATTCCGCGCGGAGTTCCTCTTGCAGGGGTCTGATGCCGTGCATCGTCTCTAGGGTGGCGAGCAGCGGAAATCGCACTTGCGCCAGAGCCTGTGCTAGAGGAGCCTGCCTGAGGCGGTACCGTGGTGCGTCGGGAACCCCAAACAGCGTCAACGCGATCCTCCCAAGGTCTCCATCTTGTCGCCACCGTTCTGCAACGTCGGCACCCTAACTCGTAAGCATACCATGGACAGCACGCTGACACTAGTACCTCATGGCCCCACTTCGGGTCGATCTGCTCGGTTCTCGCGAATGATCTACAGGCCCCTTTGCTAGTGGGCACGGCCTCGGAGCGCTTACCGTGGCATCTTCTCGCTTCCCGTCACGGAGAGTTGCTCGACCGGAGTTCCGCACCCCTAGGTGGCTGGTGCCAAATTGGTGTTCGGTGGGCTGTTGTGGTGGGTGGTGGCCGGGGTCGGCGGGTTGGGCGAGGGTTGGTCGTGTCGGGGGCGGCTGGTTGGTCGTGTCGGGGGAGGGTTGGGGCTTTGGCGGGGTCAGTCGAGGGTCCATCCTGTTGGTGTGGAGCGCAGTCCGAGCATGCCGAGGCGCGCGATGTTGGCGGCTGCGGCGAGCAGGTTGAAGTCGGCGTCGACTTTGGGCCGGCCGCGCACCCGGGCGTGGCGGCCGCCGTGTTTGCGGCGCACGAGGTGCGCGAGCTTGCGTTCGACTTTGGGGCGCACGGCGCGGTAGTCGCGGCGCCATTGTGGGTCTTGTTGGCGTTCGCGGGCCGCGGCGAGCACGGCCTCGTCGGGTCCGACGCGCACAGTCCTTCCGCCGGCTGCGCTGGTGCAGCGGTCGCGCAGTTCGCAGCTCGCGCACGCCGGCCCGAAGCGGGCCGCGCCCGAGCCGTCGCGGCCGAAGCGGACAGCGACGCAAACCCCCGCACGGGTGTCCAGCCGGCGTCGCCGCTCTCGACGCGGGCGTCGCGGCCGAAGCGGACAGCGACGCAGACCCCCGCGGGGCAGGTGACTGTGCCGTTGAGCAGATCGACGTCGAAGCGGTCCTTGGCGAAGCGGCCCCCCGGAGCGCGCGCCGGCTGGGTGCGGCACCTCGAGTTTATGCGGCGCTTCGCGTTTGAGGTCGGATTGGAGGCGGTAGGGGTCCGCGGCTGAAAGCGAGGGATCCCCCAGAATCGGCGCTTCACGACAGCCGAGATCTGGAGGATCCCTGTGGAGTGCGACCCTACGCGTGTGTGAGCTGATGTTGGGGCTGGGCGACGTGGAGGTGCTGGGCGTTGACGACGAGGCCGGTGCACCGTTGCGGGTGCATGTGCGGCTGCGGGTGCCGAGGCCGGGCTGTGTGGGCTGCGGCGGGCGGCTGTGGTCAGACGGCGACAGCCGGGTGGAGTTGGTGGACCTGCCGGCGTTCGGGCGGTCTGTGCGGCTGGTGCAGCAGGCGGCGGTGGCGCTGCTCGGACGGGGACTGCGAGGCGGGCACCGTGACCGAGCAGGACCCGCGGATCGCGTCCGAGCGCGAGAGGCTGACGACGCGGGCGGGGCGTTGGGCGACGCGCCAGGCCGGGCTGGGCCGCACTGTGGCGGAGGTCGCCGACGAGCTCGGGTGCAGCTGGCGCCCGGTGAACGCCTCGGTGCGGCGCTGGGGCGAGGCGCTGCTCGAGGCCGACACTGAGCGCATCTCAGCCGTCGTCGCGCTGGGGCTCGACGAGCGCCTGATGTGGCGACGGGGACGGTCCCGGACCAAGGCCTGGGCGACCGGCATCGTCGACGTCGGCGCAGGCCAGCTGTTGGACATAGTCCCAGGCCGCACCGCCAAAGCACCCGCAGCGTGGCTGCTTGAGCGGCCCCGCAGCTGGCTGGCCGGCATCCGCTGGGCTGTTCTGGACCTCTCAGGCCCCTAACGCACGGCCTTCGACGAGGCGCCGCCCCACGCGGCCCAGGCCGCGGACCCGTTCCACGTCGTGCGGTTGGGCAACACCGCCCTCGACGAGGTCCGCCGCAGAGTCCACCAGCGGACCCGCGGCCACAAACACGACCCCCTGTATCGGGCCCGCAAACTGCTGGTGTCCGCGTCCGAGAAGATCACCGACTCCGGCCGCGTCCGGCTGCGGAGCCTGCTCGACGCCGGCGACCCCCACGGCGAAGTCCGCGACGCCCGGCACCGCTGAAGAAACCCTGCGCAGCATCTATGACATCAACGATGCCGAAGTGGGCGCCGCGACCGTGAACCAGCTCGCGAAGGACCTCCAGGACCCCGGCCTGCCGCCCGAGGCCAACCGGCTCGGCCGCACTCTGTGGACCTGGAGACACCAGATCGCCAACTGGCACACCGCCAAAGTCACCAACGCCGCTGCCGAAGCCGCCAACAACCCCGTCAAACGCGTCAAACGTGCCGCGTTCGGGTTCACCAACTTCGCCAACTACCGAATCCGAGCCCTCCTCTACGCCGGCAGACCCAACTGGACACTGCTCGACACCCTCACCCCGACCTGAAACGCGGAGAGCCGCCAAAGCGGTCGCCCAACAGGCGAGTAGAGCGGGCTCGTCGTGTGGGAGTCGAATGATGCAGTCCGGGCGAGCGCGCACTTCAAAGCGGCTGTCCTGGCCCCACTCCCCTACCTTGATGCTGGCTGTGGTCTCGGGCTCGATCGAGGGATCGGGGATGAATACCATCGGATCTGATTGCCGATGATCTACCTGGTGCGGAGCGCCTCGCACCAGGTAGCGGCCGGCAGGCAGTTCGACGGGCTGGGGAGCCCATGAGGTGCCGGTGGTGTCGAGCACGCAATCGTCGACGGTGACGACCCCAGGCCAGAGGTGAACTGTGCCGGCGCCGACGTCGACCGGGCGCAGCAGGATGGTGGTAACTGTGCCTGGACTGGTGGCAGCGAAGGTGCAGAGGGTTTCAGCGCAGCGGGCTTCGACAGACCGCTGGGCCTTGCCCTGTTCGATCAGTTTCTCGATGCCTGGTGCGCCGCTAAGGCTGTGATGCACGACCCACGCCAGATCGCCAGCTGAGGGCGCTGACTGGGGTGGGCGCTGTATTCGAGACCCAAGATCCCACCGCATAGCTGCTCGATCGCCCTCTTGATTTCGCCAATGTCGTCGGCAATGCCTGCAAGGGGAGTGGCACTGCCGTCTTGGATCGACAGCCGGAGTCCCGGTCCGCCGAGTGTGAGCAGCCGCTGCGGATGAGCGCACATAGTCGCCGGGCCGCCTAGCGCGGCCGGGTCGCCGCCAGCGACTGCGGTGACGTGGCATTTCGCGTCCGAGTAGCCCGATCAGGTCTCCGCTTCCGCCGTTTGCTTGCGATTTGGGCACGAGCCAGCCGCAGCGTCATAACGAGGTAGCTATATCGGCGTGGTAGAGTGGGGACATGACTGATACAGCGCTCGCGCCGATCGCCTACAGAGACGGCTCCGCCGCTGCGGCCGTGCGTGACTGGGTGGCTGCGCTGCCGGACTGGTCGATCTTCAGAACCGGCGACGTGCCCGGGCCGCAGCAGGTGGTGGCCAAGACCCTCAGCCAGATGGTCGCCCGAGACATCCGTCTCGAACGCGTCGCTCAGGGGGTCTATATCAAGGTCAACAATCCCTGGCGCAAAGGCATTCTCGTCTACGACCGCGGCCGAGCCGCAATGGCCATCGCAGGCCCAGGCTCCGGTTACGGGGGACTGACCGCAGTCAACAAGTTGGGATGGAACTGGCAGCCGACCGTCCGCTTGCGGATATGTGTGGTCGGACGGGCCCCGCGCACAAACGTCAGGGGTTGCATGTTCTCGTCTAGGGCCAACGAGGCACGCCGGGAGCTGACATGGGCCGAGGTGACAGTGTTGGAGGCTTTGCGCTACTCGGCTTTCGCCGGATGGGACTGGGACGAATGCGTCAACCTCATCACAGACGGCTCTGCGATGAGGCGGCTCGGCCCGGACGCGTACGTACGCGGCGACGCGCTCCGCGATGTGGGCGGCCGCGAACCTCGCGTCACTGCCAGGTTCCGGTACCGGCTGCGCAGCCTCACAGAAGCGATGCCCGCTACGGTCACCAGCGACAGCTAGAGGATTCCCTCATGCCCGGACGAGGCTCTCGGCGGCGCAGGCAGGACGGCCCGAAGTGTCTCGCTCACACGGCGCGACGGGGCCGCTGCCAGAATCCCAAGGGGTCATGCCCCCATCACAACCACGGCCAACAGGAGGATCCACCTGTTGCAGCTGCCGCTAGCTCGGCCTCGCAACGGCCGGCCGCCAACACCGCATCTTTGCGGCCAGCCGCTTCTTCCGGGTCTCTGGGCCTCATGACGGCCATGACCAGCAGCCCTCGCGGCGGGTCAGCTGCCGGCACCGGTCCAGGGGCTCTCTGGCCGGGCGTGGCCGCCCGCACAGGTGGCCGTCTATGCGACAACGTCGCCGATTTCGGGGGTGTGCTCAACGCAGCATTCGACCGGTTCGCGGTCGACGAGGACAGCATCGTTCGTGACTACCACATGTGCCGCACGCTACGAGTGCTGTTCGCTCAGCACCCGCCCGGCGCACAGTTCGAGGATCGCTACGACGACCACAAGCACCGGCCCGTCTCCAACCCCGTCGGTTCGCTGGTGTTCACCGGCGGATCGTCTCTCACCAACGCCTACCAACTGGCGGACCGCATCTCTGAGGACATCGACCTCTCCATAGCACTCACAGCCGAGCCCGAGGCCAAGAACGCGCTGAGCCGTATCCGTCGGCTCGCTGTCATCGACACCGCGAGAGCATGCTCACCGGACCTACCCGACACTGCCCACAACACCCGCACCACCGGCGGCGACGTCGGCCGCCGGGTCATCACCGTCGGCGACACCCCCGACTATCTCGTCGCTGAGTCGAGCATCATCCGACCCTTCGACGAAGACCTCCAGACCGAACTCGACACCGCATGCCACCGGCCATTCGCTGTCGCCCGTGTCGCGTCTTGCCAGTCGTTGATGGGACGCGCCGCCGACCCGGCCACAGTCGCCGCCTACCCGGAACTCGCTGCCTTCGATGTCCCTGTGCTATGCGTGCCGTTCACCGCCGCCAACAAGTTCTTCGCCCTGCACAAGCGAGCCATGGCCAAACCAGACCATGACGCCCTCGAACAGCTGCAGAAACGCGGCCGTGACATCTACGACCTGTGGAGCATCGCTGAGTCGCCGGTCCACGCCGCGGAGACTCGCGCCGCGTTGCCGATCCTGGCCCGCCACATCCAGGCCAAAGGCGCCACCAAAGAGCCTCACCCCCGGCCTGACGAAGGGTTCTCGACCAGCCCGGCTTTTCAGCCCGGCACACCGCAGTACGGCGCTCTCAAGGCGGCCTACGACAACATACTCGACCTGGTGTGGGGCCGTAAGCCGGCATCGTTCGCAGATGCGGTGGCTGCCATCAAAACACTCGACTAGCCGACCTGCCGTTGCTGCGCCTTGTGTGCCAAGATCGCGAGCCGCCGACGCGCCCGCGCCCGGATCTCTGGACGGTCGTCGTCCCGGAGGCGCTCCAGGATCTCGGCTGGCACGTTTGGGTTGTCGATCACGCCGACGCGCACCTCAGGGTCCGGCTCCTCAGACAGTCGTGTCAGCAGCGTCTCAGATGCGGCGGGGTTGCCGGCCACGGCCTGGCGACAGCCCTCCACATCGTCCTCTGCGAGAACGGCGAGGGCATCTTGGGGGGTGTTCGGGTTAGCGGCAGCCACCTGGCGGGGATAGGAATGCGCATCCAGGGCGACCTGGGCGAGGACCAGAGGGGGACACTTCGGGTTGCGGGCAGCGTCGGCGCGTCCCTCTGTTCTTGCGGGTTCCGGATCAGTGGCGAGCCACGTCAACGTCTCTGGCGGGCACGCTGTGCTACCCGCCAGAGACGACCGCACGATAACTTCCGGGTCTTCGCCGAGAGCGACGGGGAGGAGTAGCTTCGCAGGGCAGTTCGAGTTCCGAGCGACCTCCACACGCACGCCCTTGGCGTCGTCATCGGCAAGGCGGTGAAGCGTCCGGCGAGCAGTTCGGGTGTTGAGCGACACCGCGGCGCACCCACTCGTTGTGACTGCGAGCGAACCGGCGCAGCGTCCGCCGAGGACAATCCGGGGCTCTGGCGCCGGCGATGGCGCTCGCAGCGTTCAGTCGCTCCTCGGTGGTCAGACTCACGTTGAGCAGCTGCGACGGCCGTGATGGCCCCCTGTGACGTGCGGTTTCGGGCTCAGATAACCCGGTTCGTCCCCCGCCTCCGGCGTTTACTCGCGATTTCTGCCCTTATCTGCTGGACGTCCTCCGTGTCGCATCCTGCCGGGCTGCCTGACATCTTCCTCGATCGCAGCTTGGGACGCCTGCAGGTTCCCGCTCTGCTGCGGGCCGCAGGCCCGTCGGCGATGCCTGGATTCTGCCGACGGTGATCTGCTATGCAGATTCCGTGCACATCGTCGGCGCCGTGTCGCGTCCGGTCATGTCCCCGGTCCGGGGGCCCGCAGCCGCAACGGCGGCGGTTCTCGCGGCGCTCGCGCTCGTCGCCGCCGCTTGCGGAGGGAACGGCAGGCCGGCCGGAGGGACGGCCGGCAGCGCCGGGCAGGCCGGCGAGCCGCCGGCCGCAACCACCGCAGCCGCGGCGCCTGAGCCGACCCCGACGCGGGAGCACCCGGAACCCGCCACAACCACCCAACCGGCAGAACCCGCCACAACCACCCAACCGGCAGAACCCGCCACAACCACCCAACCGGCAGAACCCGCCACAACCACCCAACCGGCAGAACCCGCCACAACCACCCAACCGGCAGAACCCGCCACAACCACCCAACCGGCAGAACCCGCCACAACCACCCAACCGGCAGAACCCGCCACAACCACCCAAGCGCCGGAACCCGCCAGACCCGGGGCCGGCGCCTTGTTCGGCTCTGCGGGCGCAACCGCCGTCAGGCCGTCAGCCATCGCAGCCGTGCGGGTGCTGGAACCGCCCGGCGGATCGGGGAACTACCGGCTGCTGGTGATCTCGGGAAGGTCCAGCAGCAGCTGTACCGGCTACGGCGGCTACGAGGTGCAGCGGACCGGTCCGTACGGCATCGCAGTGGAGGTCTTCCACTACGTCCACGCCCCGCTGGGCGGCATATGCACCATGGACTGGATCACCGACGAGACTCTGGTGCCGCTCGGCTCCGGCTTCGAGACCGGCAGCGAGTACGCCGTCACCGTCAACGGCGACACCAGTGTCTTGTTCGTGGCCCGCTGATACGTGCCGCCGACGTGTTGAAGCTCATCTCGGTACGGCGTCTTGCCGCGGGCGTAGCAGCACCAGAGCAAGGCCAAGAGCGATCATGAACAGCGATTGGCTGATCAGGCGGCCCGAAGAGATGCTAAAGTTCTCTCGAATCTCGCCGGCGAAGACACTTCTCTGCAGAGTACGGGTGACGAACACGAAGCGCGACGGGCGAGGCGGGGGTTGATGATCTCCTCCCATCAGACTCAACGACACCGGATGGTCGGCCGTTCCCTGGCAGCGCTGGTGCTCGTGTCGCTGGCCATGAGCGCCTGCGCCACGACCACGCCAACCGACACGGCGACCCCCGCCACCACCACCCCACCCGAGACCACAACCACCACCCCACCCGAGACCGCAACCACAACCACCACCCCACCCGAGACCACCACCACAACCACCACCCCACCCGAGACCACAACCACCACCCCACCCGAGACCGCAACCACAACCACCACCCCACCCGAGACCACCGGCACTTCCACCACCGGCACTGCCACCGCGGACGCACGATGGAGCCAGCTCACGCTCAATGGGGATGTGGACTGGAACTCCGGGTTCTCGCCCGACGGCGCCCGCATCGCCTTCAACAGCGACCGCGACGGCGACTTCGAGATCTTCGTGATGAACATCGACGGCACCGGCGCCGTCCAGCTGACCCACAACGACGCCCTCGACTGGGGCGGCTCCTGGTCGCCCGACGGCGCCCGCATCGCCTTCGACAGCGACCGCGACGGCGACCGGGAGATCTTCGTGATGAACGCCGACGGCACCGGCGTGGTGCAGCTGACCCACAACGACGCCCTCGACTGGTCCCCGCAGTGGTCGCCTGACGGCACCCGCATCGCCTTCAGCAGCGACCGTGACGGCGACTTCGAGATCTTCGTGATGAACGCCGACGGCACCGGCGTGGTGCAGCTGACCCACAACGACTACCGGGAGTGGACCGCGTCCTGGTCGCCCGACGGCGCCCGCATCGCCTTCGACAGCGACCGCGACGGCGACCGGGAGATCTTCGTGATGAACGCCGACGGCACCGGCGTGGTGCAGCTGACCCACGACGACGCCCTCGACTGGTCCCCGCAGTGGTCGCCTGACGGCACCCGCATCGTCTTCGAGAGCGATCCCCTCGACGGCTCGCCCGACGTGGTGATAATGAACGCCGACGGCACCGGAGTGAGACGGCTCACCAACCCCGGTCACGAGTCGCGAGGCGCCTGGTCGCCCGACGGCGCCCGGATCGCCTTCACCAGCATGCGTGGCGGCGACCCGGAGATCTTCATCATCGATGCCGACGCGGTGCAAGCCGATTCATCGCCGGTGGTGAGCGACAGCACGGTGGTCTGGGTCGAAGGCGCCGGGCACACGACGACGTCTGTCACCCTCGACGCGGGGCTCTGGACTGCGGAATCGCACGCTCACGGCGAGAGTTCGGGGCAGTTCATAGTCCATCTCGTCGGCCCGCCCGGCAGTTCGAGGCCGCGGTGCTGGAACGAGGGCCGAGGTGTTGTGCTGGCCGACACCGACGAGCAGCGCGGCGGGGTAACGGTGCGCACCGGTCTCCCTGTTGTGGTGGCCGACACCGACGACGCCTGGTGCGAACCCGGGGCGTTCACGCTGGAAGTGACCGCGTCGAGCCGATGGACCGTGGTGCTGAGCAACGAATCCCCCCTGACGGGCAGCAGCCGCGAGGACGACGGCACCGGCAGCGACGGCACCGGCAGCGACGGCACCGGCAGCGACGGCACCGGCAGCGACGACGGCAGCGACGGCACCGGCAGCGACGACGGCAGCGACGGCACCGGCAGCGACGACGGCAGCGACGGCACCGGCAGCGACGGCGGGCTGACTGTGGGCGGGATCTTGCTGGAGCCTCCGGCGCGCCACCCCAAGCAAGGGGTTGAACCGACCGATTTGGTGTTCGTTCAGATCTCAGTCGGTGACCGGTACGCGTGCGGGGTGACCGACGAGGCCGGCATCGAGTGTTGGGGCTATGACAACACTTGGGGTCAGGCGAGCCCGCCGCCGGGGGAGTTCGTGCAGGTGGCCGCAGGCAACAACCACACCTGCGCGCTGACTGTGGCCGGTGAGGTCCAGTGCTGGGGCGACGGCTACTACGGGCAGACGGCCGCGCCCCAAGGCACCTTCGTGCAGGTCACGGCCGAGGACCTCACGTCGTGCGCTCTGCGCGCCGACGGCAGCTTCACATGCTGGGGCGGCCGCTACGGCGGCCGCGAGTCGCCGCCGGGGCTGCGCATCAAGCGCCTGTCAGAGGACGGCTCCTGCGGCCTGCGAGCCGACGGCACCCTGGTGTGCAGCCCCTGGACGTCGGGCGACGATCCCGACGCCACCGGGTCGCGTGAGGGTCTCGCCGGGGTGTTCACCCATGTCGGCGACCTGTGCGGCGTGCGCAGCGACGGCTCGGTCACCTGCTGGGGCGCCAACCCGCCCGATCCGTCAGAACCGCCCGGCGGCACGTTCACCCAGACATCGGATCTGTGCGGCATCACCGTCGGCGGCGAGATCATGTGCTGGGGCACGGGCCAATACAGCCTCGCCAACCGGCCCGAACAGGCCCCGCCGGGGCACTACATCCAGATCTCCGCGGGAGACTTCCATGCCTGTGCTCTGCGCAGCGACGGCAGGGTCCGCTGCTGGGGCCGCGGCTACGGCGACTGGCCCGCGCCGCCGCAGGCAGCGTTCGCCCAGGTGTCGGTGGGCGCCACCCACCCCTGCGGGATCACCGCCGCCGGGCGCCTCGAGTGCTGGGACCGCCGCTACCGCGGACCCGCCCCCGCGGTGGAGGGCTACCGGCCACCAGACCCCTCAGAGATGCCCGAAGGGCGGTTCACACAAGTGTCGGTGGGCGGGGTCCGCTACGACGACAGCGTCGCCTGCGCAGTCCGCGCCGACGGCGCCGTTGCCTGCTTCGACTACAGCGGACCGGTCGCCTCGCCCGGCGGTGCGTTCCGCGCCGTGTCCGTCGGGCGGGACCAGACCTGCGGGCTGCGAACCGGCGGCGGGATCGAATGCTGGGCCTGGGACGACGACGACACCGCGCCCTCGCCGCCGGCTCAGGACCGCTTCAGCTCGGTGTCGGCCGCCGGCGGCTACGCATGCGGCGTGCGCACCGACGGAACACTCGCCTGCTGGGGCAGCGACGACCGCTGGCCCGCCGACCCGCCGGCCGGCGCATACACCCAGGTCTCGGTCAGTCCCGGGCGGGCCTGCGCGGTGACAACCGGAGCCGGGCTGCGCTGCTGGGGCTGGCGCGCCGAAGTCCTCACCGAACGAGGACTGCGAACCCCCGCGGAGCCGCCCCAAGGCGCCTTCGCCGCGGTGTCGGTCACCGGCGGCTACGCATGCGGGCTCGCAACCGGCGGCCGCATCCAATGCTGGGGCGGCACCATCGGCCGCGCCGACCCCCCACCGGGGGCCTTCACCCAGATCTCAGTAGGCCCCTACTACGCCTGCGGCGTCCGGCACGACCAGACCATACAGTGCTGGGGCTAGCTGCCTCGAGGTCGGCTGATCCTGATGAAGACAGCGCCGTATGAGCATGCGCCGCGGGCGTCGCATATCTCGTACTGGAAGTTGTCGAGGCCGCTCTGCGCGGGGATCCATGGCGCCTCGTAGGGCGGCTCGTCGGGCACGCGGTCCGGTGCGGTGTAGGAGATCACGACACCTCCGCCGGAACCCCGGACCGCGGTCGCAGTGCCGAGGGGCAGCCACAGCACCCTCAGCGAGGGCGCGTCAATGTCGCCGTTGATGTCGTAGTCGTTGGCGAGCACGTCGATGATGATCGTCTCGGACGCCGCCGCCGACGCCCAGTCATTCCTGGTGAACGGGGCCGGCCAGTAGATCTCCGTCAACGGGGCGTCGACGATCTGGAATTCCAGCACGTCGGTGATTGTGTCCTCGGAGTCGAGGCTGTAGACGAGGTCCTCGACTTCGTCGGCGTGGATGGTGTCGGCGCCGGGGCCCCCGACGAGGGTGTCTCGCCCGCCATGCCCGTAGATGGTGTCGGCGCCCTCGCCGCCGTAGATCAGGTCGGATCCGTCCCCGCCGAACACGATGTCGTCCCCGCCCCCGGCGTCGACCACGTAGTCGAAGGCCCGGCCCGGACTGTAGAAGTCGTAGGCATCGTCGTCGCGGCGGTCCGGAACGCAGATCACGTCGTCGCCGCCGGTGCCCACGATGACCGCCCCGGCGGCCGAGCCGTCGATCGAGCACACGATCCGCACTTCGACCTCGATGCGTCCTCGGGTCCTTATGTTCCAGCTGTCGTATGCGAAGTAGTGGGCGCTGGCGGTGCCGGTGAACCCGGGCTTCGGCTGGAAGGTCACGATGCCGGTCGCCGTGTCGGCGCTGAAGGTTCCCCCGTGGGGTCGCTCGGTCCTCTCGAGGCGGGTTTCGGTGTTGGCGGTGGCCTCGACGTCGTTGTCGAGGACCGCGATCTCGACAGGCTCGCCGAACGTTGTCGAGGCCTCGTCATCCTGGGCGCAGGGTGCGGCGGCCGGGTAGGCGACCACCGGTGACAGCATGCTCGCTGTGTGGGTGCCGCCGGCGTCGTTGACTCCGGTCCCCTGGAAGGCGTAAACGCGCGGGGCGCTGTCCTCGTCGGCCGGAGGTGCGGCGGGAATGGTCCACAAGACCTGGACGGCCCCCTCGAAGTCGGCTTCGGTGGCCGGCAGCTGCGGCGCTTCGAGAGGCTTGCCCTGTGGCGGCTGCAGCGACAAGGCCTCGCCCAAGAACTCCACGACCGAGTTCGGCGCGAAGCCCTCCGCGCCGATCCAGACCGAGTCCCCGGGGGCCGGGTAACGGAACCACGAACCGCAGCTCTCTGTCTCGTCGACGGGCCAGTAGCCCAAGAAGTCGACTGTCGCTCCCGGTGAGGACGCCCCGGCACCGCCGCCGGCCTCCGCCTGGCCGGTGCTGTCGGGCTCCCGGTCGGGATTCCCGCCTCCGGTGTCGCCGGAACCGGTGTCGTCGGAACCGTCGGCGCCGATGATGAAGATCTCCCGGTCGCCGTCGCGGTCGCTGGTGAAAGCGATCAGCGTGCTGTCAGGCGACCAGGAGCCACCCCAATCGTAGGCGGTGTGCCGGGTCAGGGGTCTCAATCCGGAGCCGTCGGCGTTCATGATCATCACCTCGAGGGCGCCGTGGTAGCTGACATCCCTGCCGCCGATATGGTCGGGGTCGCTCCCAAAGACGATCCGGGTGCCGTCAGGCGACCATCGCGGCGCATAGTCTGGTTTGTCGTTGCCGGTCAACGGGATGACGCCGGTGCCGTCGACGTTCATCACGAAGATCTCGAAGTCGCCGTCTCGGTCGCTGTCGAAGGCGATGCGGGTGCCGTCAGGCGACCAGGACGCGGTCCATTCGTTGTGGTCGTTGTCGGTGAGCTGCAGCGGGTCGGTGCCGTCAGCGTTCATCACGAAGATCTCGAAGTCGCCGTCTCGGTCGCTGGTGAACGAGATGCGGGAGCCGTCGGGCGACCACTGCGGGTCCCGGTCCAGGGCGTCGTCGCGGGTCAACTGGACGACGCCGGTGCCGTCGACGTTCATCACGAAGATCTCGAAGTCGCCGTCTCGGTCGCTGCTGAACGCGATACGGGAGCCGTCCGGCGACCAGGACCCACCCGATTCGTCGGTGTAGTTGTGGGTCAGCTGGACGACGCCGGTGCCGTCGACGTTCATCACGAAGATCTCGCGGTCGCCGTCTCGGTCGCTGCTGAACGCGATGCGGGAGCCGTCGGGCGAGAATCCGTGGTTCCAGTCGTCAACCATATTGAACGTCAACTGACGCAGCTGCGAGCCCGCGACCGCAGAAGCACCTGTACCTGGGCCCGTAGTGGAGTCATCGGTGGTCGTGCCAGAAGACTCGCCGGTACCGGTGGTGGGGCCGGCTGTAGTGGTGGTGGGGCCGGCACCGGTGGTGGTGGGGCCGGCTGTAGTGGTGGTGGGGCCGGCACCGGTGGTGGTGGGGCCGGCTGTAGTGGTGGTGGGGCCGGCACCGGTGGTGGTGGGGCCGGCACCGGTGGTGGTGGGGCCGGCACCGGTGGTGGTGGGGCCGGAGGAAGCCTCGGGCGGTGCGGTTGTGCCGCAGGCGCTCATTGCCAGAGCGACCAGCACCAGCGGCGCCAGGGAACGGCCGACCATCCGGTGTCGCCGAGCATTAGTCGAGAAGCTCATCACCACGCTCCCGCCACATGTGGCGGCTGTGGTTCGTCGCGGGACTCCCCCGGCCACGATGCGAGCCGCAGCACCAAGACGATCACTGTAACGACCAGCAAAGACGATCACTGCAAGGTTGGTTCCATCGTCCCAAACGCTACCGGCACCCGGGCAAGCGAAACTGGCGCTTCGCGTCTGAGGGTGGAGTGGGCAGGGTGAGGGTCCGCGGCTGAACGCGAGGGATCCCCCTGAATCGGCGCTTCCGAACAGCCGAGATCTGGAGGATCCCTGTGGAGGTTGACCCTACGCGCGTGTGCGAGTTGTTGGTGGGACTGGGCGATGTCGAGGTGCTCGGCGTGGAGGGCGAGGCCGGCGGGCCGCTGCGGGTGCATGTGCGCTGCCGGTCGCCGCGTCCGGGCTGTGAGGCGTGCGGTGTTCGGTTGTGGTGCCACGGCGAGCGGGCTGTGGAGTTGGTGGACCTGCCGGCGTTCGGCCGCCCGGCCCGTCTGGTGTGGCACAAGCGGCGGTGGCGCTGCGGCCGGCGGGAGTGCTCGGCGGGCACGGTGACGGAGCAGGCGCCTGAGATCGCGCCGCCGCGGGAGAAGCTGACCACGAGGGCGGGCCGCAGCGCGACCCGTCAGGCGGGCCGCGGCCGCCCGGTGGGCGAGGTCGCCTCGGAGCTGGGCTGCAGCTGGCATCGGGTGAACGTGTCGGTGCGGCGCTGGGGCGAGGCGCTGCTGGCCGCCGACACCGAGAGGATCTCGCAGGTGGCCGCGCTCGGGCTCGACGAGCACCTGATGTGGCGGCGGGGCCCGTTCCGGGCCACGGCCTGGGCGACCGGCATCGTCGACGTCGGCCGGGGCCAGCTCCTCGACATCGTCCGAGGCAGAACCGCCAAAGCGCCCGTACAGTGGCTGCGCAAGCGGCCCCGGAGCTGGCTGGCCGGCGTCCGCTGGGGCGTGCTGGACCTCTCAGGCCCCTACCGGGCAGCGTTCGACGCCGCGGTGCCCCACGCCCGCCAGGTCGCGGACCCGTTCCATGTCGTGCGGTTGGGCAACGACGCCCTCGACGAGGTGCACGTAGGCGCACAAGACCCGGTTCGGCGTTGTGCTCGGACCGATACGGCGCAGGAGTGCGTCCTCTACGCCCGGCGGCACATGCCGGGCCTGGACCAACGGGTGACGGGTTAGGTGGGTACCGGCTCCAGCTCACGTGACAGCGAGTAGGGGTACGGTGACGTTCTTACGGGACCCTCGCCTTCATCCTGACTGAGTATCGGTCCCACTTGCTTTCGGGAGACCCCGGAGCCGATCTCCGACAGCCGCGATCCGTTCTTGTTCCTTGGCCTCTCGGCTGAGCCTCGATGGCTGGGGGCCGAGAGATGGGTCGTACTTGGCGTACTCGGGGTATGGCTGTGAGGTCTCCTGGTCCAGTTCCCAGAGGACGAGTTGGCAGATCCGTGTACCGGTGACGAGCTTTAGAGGAACGGTTCCGCTGTTGACCAACTCAAGCGTCAAAGCACCAGTAAACCCCGGATGCACGGCCACTGCGGTAGCGACAAGTAGGCCGAAGCGAGCCCATGAAGACCGGTTCAGGACTTGACCTGCGAGCTTGCGCGGTATTCGCAGGTATTCGAGAGTTGACCCCAACAGAAACTGGCCCAGGTGGATAATGAGTTCGTTGCCAAACGCGACGTTGAAACGGTGCTCGTTGTGAACAGCAAACGGGTCGAGAACACCTTGCTTCGTCCTCTGCGCCTCCATGAACTCTGTGCCGAGACGAAGATCGATCGACGCCGAGCCGATCTGCTCGGCGTCGAGCAGTGGACACACGACAAGCCGCTGGACCGCATCGTCATGATTGAGGACGGCACGAATGGCTAGGTCAGAGAGCATCGTGCTCGCTCCAGAGCCGACGGATCTGTGCCATCTCGATGGCTCGTAGCAGAACTCGGCTCAACTCTGCGTCGTTTGGCGCTCGAGCCAGCGTTGCCGGTGAGTCGCCGTGCAGCTCGAAGGACCGCTGCCACCCAAGCACGAGGATCTGCCACGGTCCGATCGGCTCCTGGTCGATCTCGCTGGCTGGCACGCGCATGCGCAGTTGATCCAAGGCCTGCGGAACAATCGCGGCGTATCGACCCGCGTCAATCGTCGCGTCCGAGACATGGTTCGCCACCGTCGACTCGATCGCCGGCGCTAGTGCCTCGCATGCCTCACGCAGGAACCGCTCTTGCGCCGAGATCGGTGTGCGAGGAGTCGCCCGCTGCCGGAGCCATCCGACAGTCTCGGGACATGTGGCCGACACGAATTCGCTCCAACCGGTGGACTCCAACGACGCCAGCGAGAACCGGAGTCGGTCGCTCGGAAATGGGTGGCTGCTAGCCGGATCGTCGCGCGCCGTGGCCGGAAGGAAGGAGGCCGCAGCGAAAAGGTACGCGGGACCACAAATCGCTGTCGCCAGACTGTCACAGAGCAACTCATCAACCCAGCCCACGAGATGGGTCTGGACCTTGAAGCGGGTCGCGGGATCTGCATCGGCGAAGTGACTAGCAAGTAACGCGTTCAGATGGTCACTCGCGACACTCATCGTAGAACTTCCCAGGTTCGCTTGAAGGATCGCAGTATGTCCGATCTCGTGGACAAGCAGCGGGGTCATGAGAGCGTTGAACGGGCTCAACACAGGCACGAAGAACGCCACAGGTGTTGGTTCGTTCTCCCGTGGCCAGTTAAGCGCCTGATACAGGTCGAGCGTCGAGTACATGTGGGCGTCATCAAAATGAACGACAGGGTCCGCGCCCGCGGGTAACAACGCTTCGATCGCCGAATCGAGCACTACCAGCATTCCGATCGGTACATCGGTTCGACGAACGCTCTCCATCAGCGGACGTAGGAATGGCAGAATGGCCTCGACCTCTGTCAGCGTGCGATGCAGCGTCCGCTCCGCGTAGTGCCGCGTATTGTCGTCATCGCTGGCTTGAAGTTGAGCGTCGACGTCTGCAACCGTCTCTTCGGCCTGTTCGACTACGCGACGATGCAAGTCCAAGAGGCGGGCACCGCGGCCGGAGTGGCTCGCTGGCTGGCCTAGACGCGCTCTCTCGATGTGGCCAGCGATCAGGCTCCGGACGAGCCCAAGACTTCGCTCATCCATCTTTGTCTCCGCTCGGGACCGCGCCGTGCCATGGACGCCGTTCGATTGAGGGTTGCCGCGCCGAGGCCGTCGAAGAACGCGGCGACGCTGTGAATCTGGTCGGTGGTCCCCGATCCGGCGAGGATCGAGTCGATTGACGCGATCAGCCTCTCAACAAACGCGCCGACATCGTCCTGGTCGTTCGTTCGCGACACAGCGCCGAACGTCTCTTCGAGAACTGCGATCGGGCCCATCGTCTGCAAGGCCGCGCGATTCGGCACTGTGACCCCCGCGAAGCTCTGTAACTGAACGAGCAGAGCGCGGGCGGCAGTGAGTGCCGCACGATCGTCCGCGGCGAGCGCGCCGGTCTCAGCCCGATGTGCTGCCAAAGCCGCTTGATCAGCCAGCCTCCCCAGCCCAGTCAGACTCGCGACGCTCTCTACGCCGGAAATGTGTTCACGAAGTGTCATTACTCCCCCTGTTAGCGGACTGTGCGCTTGATCGTTTCGTAGATATGGGCCCAGTCGTCGGGTTCTCCTGGTTGTTTTCCTCGGTAGTGAATCCCCGCCAGCATCTTGACGTCGGCCTCGGGGATCTCGGCGCTGCGGGCGAAGGCTCGAAGCGACGCCGGCAACTTGTCAGCTTCGGTTGGCTGCCAGGTCTCAGAGGTGCCCGTCAGACCAGCAATCGAGGTGCCCAACGCCGTAGCCAAGCGACGCAGCACATCATGGCTCGGCGTGGTGGAGGCACCATGTTCAAGCTGGGATAGGTACGCCTTGGAGATCCCAGCGCGAGTTGCGACCTCCGTGAGCGAGAGCGACTGCGCAGTACGCGCATTGCGGAGCCGGCTTCCCATGGAGTCGTTCGTGGCCATGTGCCATTATGGCCCCCGCTGTTCGCGATGTCAAACATTTCTGCGCGTGATAGTTGACGCTGGTGGTCCGGGGCGCTATGTTCGTTATCGCAAACAACCATGTTCCTGATTCTGAACCTAAGCCTGGATCCACCGGTGCGGTGAGGTCTGTGGGGTGGCCGCGTCCACCAGAAAGGCCTCCTGAGGTGGGAGTCTGTTGATGTCCTAGGTCAACGGACCCGCCACGACGGGAGGCACTTTCTATGAGTGGATCATCTCACAGTATCGACCGGTTGCAAGTGACCTTTGATCATGGGGGGATGGTGGCTTGTGCGGGGCTGTTGGCACCGGCGACGTTGATGGCGCGCCTGGGGCTCGGGGCGCTGGTGGAGAGGTGGGTGGGGACCGGTTCGGCGAACCCGGGCCGCAAGGTGTTGACGCTGGTGGCGGCGATGCTGGCCGGGGGGACTTGCATCGACCATGTGGGCATGCTGCGCGCCGGGGCCACCGAGCGGGTGCTGGGGTTTCGGGTGGCGGCGCCGTCGACTGTGGGCACGTTCTTGCGGTCCTTCACGTTCGGCCACGTCCGCCAGCTTGAGGCGGTGGCGTCTCGTGTGCTGGCTCGGGCCTGGGGCCTGGGCGCGGGTCCGGGGTCGGGGCCGCTGGTGGTGGACTTGGACTCCACGGTCTGTGAGGTCCACGGCAAACAGAAGCAGGGCGCCGCCTACGGCCACACCGGCGAGCTGGGCTATCACCCGCTGCTGGCCACCCGGGCGGGCACCGGTGAGGTCCTGTTCGCGAGGATGCGCAAGGGTTCCGCGCATACCGCGAGGGGCGTGCTGCGCTTCGTGTCGGAGGTCCTCGCCGTCGCCCGACGCGCCGGCGCCGCCGGCGCGATGACCGTGCGCGCCGACTCGGGGTTCTGGTCCTGGAAGCTCATCGACTGCCTCGGCGCCCACAACGTGAGATGGTCGATCACCGTGCGCCAGATCCCCAAGGTCAAAGCCGCTATCGCCGCCATCGCCGAGTCCGACTGGCAGGCCATCGCCTACACCGCCGGCGGAGAGGCCCAGGTAGCAGAGACCACCTACACCGCCGGCGACGAGCGCGAAGTCCGCCTTGTGGTGCGCCGCACCCGCCTGCGCGGCCAAGCCCAGCGCCGGCTGTGGCCCGACTGGCGCCACCACGCCTTCATCACCGACCGCGACGACCTCGACACCGTCGCCGCGGACGCCTTCCACCGCCAACACGCCACCATCGAGCTCGCCATCAGAGACCTCAAAGACGGCGCCGGGCTCGAACACGTCCCCTCAGGGCACTACGGCGCCAACTGCGCCTGGCTCGCCTGCGCCGTGCTCGCCCACAACATCAGCACCTGGACCAGCCTGCTCGCCCACCACGCCCCCACCACCTCACGCACCCGACGAACCCGCCTGTTCGCCCTCCCCGCAGTGCTCGCCAACCGATCCGGCCGACCCACCCTGCGATTCGCGGCCCGCTGGCCATGGGCCGACCAGTTCCACACCACCCTCAAAACCCTGCGAGCACTGCCGGGCCCCTCAGGCTGAACCCGCCCCACCAGGGGCCCGACGCACCCCACAACAGCCCAGCGCCACCAACCCGACACCCACCCCCCGGCCCCACCCGGCACGCCCCGACGCGCCCCAACCCCCGACCGCGGCCACACACAACACCAAACCCGCACCACCAACACCACACCCCCGCCACCAAAACCCAAAACGGTGGATCCAGGCTAAGGAGTTCCGATGGACAGAGCAGTGGCCCAATCCGGCAAGGATGTCGACGGCGACATCATCCGGCTGTGCAACCCGCACGCAAGCTGGTCGCCCGTCTCCAAGGAGACCGCGATCTGGCACATCGAATCCAGGACCCACACCTACCACGTGCCGTGGACGGACGGACGTACCGAGATCCGTGTCGTGCAGGGTCCAAACGGAAAGTACTTGCGCACGGACCGAGACCACACCCCGCGCAACAACCTCGACGATCTCCCCGACTGCTGAAGCGACCGACTCATGGCGAGAGAGGCTCAGCCACGGCAGCCCACCGAGCAGGCGAGCGGGAATGCCTGACCGTCTACGACCGAACCGACGGCCGCCACCTACGATCACTCAAGATCGGCTAACGACTCCCTCCTAACCGTGACGGCTGGGCCGTTGTCTAGTGAAGGGCTCGGTCACCGAGTACGTCAACGGGCAGGCCCACGTCAACGGCCTGGAGAGCTTCTGGGCGTCACTCAAGCGCGGCTACCACGGCACGCACTATCACATGTCGGCCAAGCACCTCGCCCGCTATGTGGCTGAGTTCTGCGGACGCCACAACCGCAGGCCGTTGGACTACCGGAGCCAACGCGTCAAGCATGTCCCGGGACAGCACACCGCATATTAGAGAATCCATTGGAAGATCGGCCTGATCGCGGTGAAGCCCATGTCAGGGCACATGCTCTGACTTGGGCTTTTGTTGGTGGCGGGGGTAGGAATTGAACCTACGACCTTCGGGTTATGAGCCCGACGAGCTACCAGACTGCTCCACCCCGCAGAGCGATCCTACCGGGAGCGGCGACCGGCCCGCAACACCCCGGGCCGGAGGCCGAGCGGCTACTTGGGGGGCAGGCGGATGCCGGCGTCGACCCTGATGACCTCGCCGTTCATGTAGTCGTTGGTGAGCAGCTCCATCACCATCGAGGCGAGCTCGTCGGCGGTGCCCAGACGCTTGGGGAACAGCACGCCCTCGGCCAGCCGGGCCTTGAACGCCTCGGCTTCGGGGCCGGCGCCGTAGATGGGCGTGTTGATCAGGCCCGGCGCGATGGTGTTGATGCGCACCCCCAGCGGCACCAGGTCACGGGCGATGGGCAGGGTCATGCCCACAACCCCGCCCTTGGAGGCCGAGTAGGCGTTCTGGCCGGTCTGGCCGTCGAAGGCCGCCACCGACGCCATGTTCACGATCGCGCCCCGCTGGCCGTCGGCGTCCACCGGCTCGGTGCGGGCCATGGCCGCGGCCGCCAGGCGGATGCAGTTGAACGTGCCGGTCAGGTTGGTGGCCACCACCCGCTCGAAGCGGTCCAGCGGCATGGGCCGGCCGTGGCGGTCCACCGTGCGCACCGCCGAGGCGATCCCGGCCGAGTTGACCAGCACCCGCAGCGGACCCAGCTCGCCGGCCGCCTCCACCGCGGCCTGCACCGGCACCTCCTCGGCCACGTCGCCCTCTACGAACACCCCGCCGACCTCACGACCCGCCTCCGCGCCCTTGGCCGCTTGGATGTCGAGGATCACGCAGTGGGCGCCCCTCTCGGCCAACTGGCGTGCGCACGCCCGTCCGATCCCCGAAGCGCCTCCGGTGACTATGGCCGCAGCCCCTGCCAAGTCCATGTCGGTCCCCTTCGGTCGAAACCCGGCCAACCCGCACAACATAGGCGCCGAACCGCCAGCCCGCAGTTCTCACCTCCCGAGGCACGCCTGAGCCCCAAACTCATGCGAACCCTGCGCCACTGACGGCCACAACTGCAACAACTCGGAACCAGCCGCGCTAGTCGGCCAGCACGCGGGCCACGTTGTCGAGGTCCGGCAGGCCGCCGGGCGGACCGAGCACGGTGATCTGGTCATCGGCCTCCAGCACCAGGCCGGCCTGGGCCCGCAGCACCCGGCCCTCCCGGCTGACCGCCTCCAAGAAGAAGCCCGCATCGATGCTGAGCGCGTCCACCCGCCGGCCGATCAGCACCGAGGTCGACAGCTCCGGCAGCAGCGGGTACTGGCCGATCGAGAGGTCGGGCAGCAGCGCCTCCTTCACCTCGGCCTCGAAAGCGGCCTCGGCCACCGCCTCGGCCCGGTCCGAGTGCAGGTAGGCGGCCAGCTCGCCCGCCAGCCGCAGCACCCGGCCCGGCTCGCCGCTGCAGCCGGCCAGGAAGAACAGCGCCTTCACCTGTTCGTCCCGGCCGCCCCAGGCCGCCGGGATGCGGATGCCGCCCGCGGCCCGCACGATCACCAGGTAGTCGTCGTCGGTGTCGAGGAAAGCCATCGGGGTGGCGGTGGGGTGCAGCTCCGAAGGCTGGATCCACAGCGAACCCGACTCCAGGAACCGGTCGGTCACCGTGGTCCGGTCCACGTTGGTCTGGCTCGACAGCACCTCCGAGGCCCGCAGCGCGGCCTCGTTGATGTCCTCGCCGTCGCCGATGCTCACCACCGCGGCCCGGGCGATGAGGTTCGGGTACTCGTCGGCGGCCCGCACCCCGTGGCTCTGCACTGCCGCGCTGAGCTCGCGGTCCAGTCCCCGGTCGACCAGCCTGCCCCAGCGCTCGAACACATGGTAGATGGCCCCTCCGTGCATCGAGCGGGTCCGGCCGTAGAACACGTACCACAGCACCCCCACCACCACCGACGCCCCGGTGAGCAGCACCGCCGCCGCGCCCAGTTCGAAGATCAGGTACACGTCGATGGCGACCCCGGCCAGCTGCAGGCAGGGGAACAGCGGCGCGGTGAAGCCCGGGGCGTAGGAGGCGATGCCCGACGCCCGCAGCACCAGCACCGCCGAGTTCACCAGCGCAAGCGTCAGCAGCACGAAGGCGCTGGCCACCTTGGCGATGGCGGCCACGTCGAGGGCGAGAACCACCGCGGCCATCCCGGCGCCGGTCACGGTCACCCCCCAGGCGGGAATGTTGAACCGGTTCAGCCGTCCGAGCCTCTGGCCCACCAGGCGGTCGCGGCTCATGGCGAGCGGATAGCGGGCCGCGGCCAGGATCCCCGCGTTGGTGGCCGATGAGAACGCGGCCAGCGCGGCCACCACCACCAGCACCGCGCCCGCGGTGGGCAGCACGCTGTCGGCCGCGGTGTAGATCGGGGCCAGGTCGTCGTGCAGTTCCGCGGACGGGACCACCGCCACCGCAACCAGAACCCCGAGCGTGTACAGGGTGGTGCTGACCAGCAGCGCCAGCCCCATCCCCAGCGGGATGTTGCGGGACGGGTCGTTGATCTCCTCGGCCACACTGGCCACCTTGGTCAGCCCGCCATAGGACACGAACACCAGCCCCATCACGCTGATCAACCCGCCCGCCCCGTCGGCGAAGAACCCGTCGAGGCTGCCGGCGCCACGGCCCACCTGGGGCAGCCCGACCCCGAGGTACCAGCCCATCACCGCCAGCACGAAGCCCACCAGCAGCATCTGCACCAGCGCGCTGGCCCGGGTGCCGACCACATTGACCGCGGTGAACCCGGCGATCAACACAATGGCCAGCGGCTTGGCCGGCACGTCGAGGACGATGTTGAGGTAGGCGCTCATGCCGACCAGGGCGAAGGCGTCCTTGAGCACCAGCGACAGCCACGTGGCCATGCCCGACACCGTGCCCACGGCCGGGCCGTAGGCCCGCACCAGGAAGTAGTAGGAGCCCCCGGCCCGGGGCATGGCGGTAGACAGCTCGGCCACGCTCAGCATGGCGGGCACGGCCACCACCCCGGCAAGGGCGTAAGCGAGCACTGCGCTGGGACCGGCCTCGGCCGCGGCCAACCCGGGCAGCAGGAACAGGCCCGAACTGAGCATCGCGCCGGTGGACAGCACGAAGACATGGCGAAGCCCCAGCGAGCGGGTCAGCCCGCCCAAGGGCCCGCCGGTGCCGCGATCGTTCATGTTCCTGTCGCCGGCCGGGCCATCCCCAAACCTAACCCGGCCCGCTCCCCTGGCTCAACACACCGGTGGCCGTTCCCCCACCGCCCCGGAAATCTCGGGTTGGTCTTGCGCATACAGTCCCCAAACCGGCCCGAGAAACCGCAGAGGCGCGGGGACAGCCGACGGTGGGATCGGCCACGGCTAGCGTTCAAGCATGAACTGGTGGCTTTGGACACTGGCCGCGATCGGCGCCTTGCTCGTCATCACCACGATCTACGACGTGGTGCAGAAGCGCCACGCCATCCTGCGCAACTTCCCGATAATCGGCCACCTGCGCTACCTGCTGGAGTCGTTCGGCCCCGAGCTGCGCCAGTACATCGTCAGCGACAACGACGAGGAGCGGCCCTTCAACCGCAACCAGCGCCGCTGGGTGTACGCCACCTCCAAGAAGGAGAACCCCTACTTCGGGTTCGGCTCCGACAACCGGCTCGACGACGACGGCCACGTGTTCTTCCGGCACTCGGCGTTCCCGTGCGACTCCGACGCCTCTCACGGCGAGCTGCGGGCAGCCAAGGTGCTCGGCGCCTGGCGCGGCCGGCCCGGAGCGTTCCGGCCCGAGTCGGTGGTGAACATCTCGGGCATGTCCTACGGCTCGCTGTCGGGCCCGGCGGTGGAGGCCCTCAACGGCGGCTCGGCCATAGCCGGATGCCTGCACAACACCGGGGAGGGCGGCATCAGCGTCCACCACCGCCTCGGCGGAGACCTGGTGTTCCAGTTGGGCACCGGGTACTTCGGGGCCCGCGACGCCGACGGGCGTTTCTGCATGGACACCTTCCTGGCCAGTTTCGGCTCGGCCCCCGTCAAGGCGGTGGAGCTGAAGCTGAGCCAGGGGGCCAAGCCGGGCTTGGGCGGGGTGCTGCCCGCGGCGAAGGTCACCGAGGAGATCGCCGAGGCCCGGGGCGTGCCGGTGGGGGTGACCGTTCGCAGCCCCAACCACCACCCCGAGTTCGACGACGTGGCCGGGCTGGTCGACTTCACCGAGAGGATCGCCGGCGCCTGCGGGGTGCCGGTGGGCATCAAGTCGGCAGTGGGCGACCGGCGCTTCTGGACCGAGCTCGCGTCCGAGATGTCCCGCACCGGCCGGGGACCCGACTTCATCACCGTCGACGGGGGCGAGGGCGGCACCGGTGCGGGGCCGCTGACGTTCACCGACCACGTGTCGCTGCCCTTCAGAGTCGGCTTCGCCGAGGTCTACCAGGCCTTCGCGGACGCCGACCTGCATGAGGCCGTGGTGTTCGTGGGCTCGGGCAAGCTCGGATTCGCGCCCGACGCCATGGTGGCCATGGCCATGGGCGTCGACCTGATCAATGTCGGGCGGGAGGCCATGATGGCGGTCGGCTGCATCCAGGCCCAGCGCTGCCACAGCGGCCGCTGCCCCACCGGGGTGGCCACCCAGAGCAAGTGGCTCACCCGGGGGCTCGACCCGACAATTAAGGCGGTGCGGGTGGCCAACTACTTGGCCGGGCTGCGGCAGGAGCTGAGGATGCTGGCCGAGGCCATGGGCGAGGAGCATCCGTCACTGGTGGACCCGGCCGCGGTGGAGATGCGCATCCGCCGCGGCGAGCTGCTGCCCATCCTCGACGCCGTCGGCTACTCCGAGGAGGCCAAGGAGGCCCGCGTCTCCCTGGGAGACGTGGCCCGGGAGGCCCGCGTCTTCGCCGACACGGTGGCCGCGGAGGCTTAGCCCGGAGCCGTCACCAGAAATCTCGGTGTGGCAATGAGGATCTACCACCCAAGACCAACCCGAGATCTCGATGCGGGCCCGGCGGCCGCGAACGCCTAGAAATCTCGGGTCGGTTCTTGGGGATATACCACCCATAACCAACCCGAGATCCTCGATGCGGGCCGGGGGACGGCCCGGAGCTAGTTCTCCAGCTCCTCCAGCAGGCGGGCCAGGATCTCGTCCTGGCGGCGGCGCAGCTCGGCCAGCTCGTCGATCAGCTGCTGAGTCTCCGCCGGCGTCAGCTCGCCCACGGTGACGTCCGGTGCATCGGTCTCGGACGGCTCGCCGGTCTCGGGCGGCTCGTCCGGCTCCTCAACCACCACAGCGTCGCCGTCGGTCACCACCGGGGGCAGCACCACGTCGTCGAAGTCGACGCCCGGGTACAGGTCGTCGAGCGCCTCGCCCAGCGTCTTGCCCAGCGCGGTGCGGTTGCCCACCGAGGCGATCACGCCGGCCAGCAGCGGGATCTGGGTCCCCTGGGCCCGCACGTACATGGGTCGCACGTACAGCACCGAATCCTCGACGGGCAGCAGCAGCATGTCGCCGAAGTCCACCTGCGAGCCCTGGTCGTTGAGCAGGGTCAGCTCCCGGCTGATGTCGGGGTTGGTGGAGATGTTCGACGCCACGATGGCCGGGCCCGGCGCCAGCAGGTTCGACATCTCGTAGGACACCAGCCGCGAAGTCCCGTCGGCGCGGGTCTCGCCCACCATGAAGGCGGTGAGCTCCTTGCGGCTGTCGTCGTCGGAGATCGGCACGAATGAGCGCAGGGCCACGTACGACGCCTCCTCCTCGCCGGGCAGCTGGATCAGCGAGTAGTAGGCCGGAACCCGCCGCTCCCGCCGGGTCAGCAGCCCCCGGTCCCCGACCACGGCCTCGGCGGTGCCCCCGGCCTGCACGCTGCGGCCCGGATCCTGGGCCACCGCCCAGCGCTCGGTGCCGATGATCAGCGCCTCGGGGTCCGACACCTGGTAGGAGGCCCACATGTTGGTCTGCACCGTGAACAGGTCGGTCGGGAAGCGCAGGTGGGAGCGCAGTTCCTCGGGCATCTCGGAGAAGTCGGTGAACAGGTCGGGGAAGGCCCCCTGCCAGGCGGCCACGATCGGATCGGCGACCGGCATCACGTACAGCGTCACGTCGCCGTCGTAGGAGTCGACGACGGCCTTGACCGAGTTGCGTATGTAGTTGACCGGGCCTTCGGCCAGCTCGGCGCCGATCTCCAGCCCGCTGGTGTCGGCGCTCTGGGAGTAGGGGTAGCGGTCGGTGGTGGTGTACGCGTCGAGCACGTAGTGGATGCGGCCGTCGAAGATCACCGGGTAGGCGTCGGAGTCGAACTCCAGGAACGGGGCGATGCTCTTCACCCGGTCCTGGGCGTCGCGGATGTAGATGATGCTGGTGTCGCTGCTCACGAAGTTGGAGATCAGCGGGTCGAGCTGCCCGAAGCGCAGCGCGAAGGCGCTCTGGCGCAGGAACGACCCCATGTTGACGCCGCCGTCGCCGGTGTAGCGGAAGCTCTCCTCGCGGCCTTGGCCGTCGACGTAGTCGACCTCGTCGCGGGTGGCGCCCACCAGCGCGTAGCCCTCCAGGTTCTCACCGATGTAGATCTGGGGCTCCTCGAACTCAAGGTTTATGGCCGGGTCGACATCGACGGGCAGGCCACCGGTGATGAACACCGGGCTGCCCCGCACGTCGGTGACGTTGGCCCGGGCGATGGCGACCCCGTAGCCGTGGGTGATGGCCACGTGCTGGCGCTCCCACGAACCCAGCTCGCTCAGGTTGAGCTCGCGGGCGGCCAGCACCACCTGGGTCAGCTCGCCGTCCACCTCGTAGCGGTCGACGTCGAGCACCGAGGAGAAACGGTAGAAGTCCCGCTCGCCCTGGTCCTTCTCGAAGGTGTCGGTGAGGGTGAGCGGATCGAGGATCCGGGTGTTGCGCACGGTCTGGGCAGCGGCCTGCAGCTGGGTGGGCGTGGGGTTCTCCCGGTAGTCGAACACCTCGAGGGCCACGTCGTGGTCGGGCACCAGCGAGTAGGCGGTCCGGGTGGCGGCGATGTTGTCGGCCGTGTACACGGACTCGCGGGCGGTGGTGTTGGGGTCTACCTGGAACCTCTGCACGAACGCGGGGTACAGGTTGCCCATCACCAGGGCGGTGAAGGCCCACAGGCCCACGGCCAGCACCGGCAGCACCCAGCCCCGCCGGCGCAGGTTGACCACCAGCAGCACCACCGCGAACAGCGAGATCAGCAGGAGCAGGTTGAGAGCGGGCAGCTTGGCCTTGACGTCGGTGTACAGGGCGCCGTCCACCACGCCCCGGTCCGACACGGTGAGCTCGTAGCGCGACAGCCAGTAGTCGGCCGCCTTCACCAAGGCCAGCGCGGCCAGGATCGCCGACAGGTGCACCTTCACTGCGGGCAGCACCCGGGGCGCGTCCCGGGGGACCTGGCCCCTGATGCCGCCGTTGATGTAGTGGGCGATGCCGATCACTACGAGGATGATCATGAAGGCGGCGAAGGCCCAGTTCACGAGGAACGTCAGGAACGGCAGCCGGAACACGTAGAACCCGATGTCGGTTTCGAACAGCGGATCGACGACGCCGAAGTCCTTGCGGTTGACGAAGAGCAGCCACTCCTCCCACTGGTTCGACACCCCGGACGCCGCAAGCAGCGAGAACGCCACCGACACGATCAGGCGGATCAGCCGGGTGCGGCCCGACATGATGTCGTGGAACCGGCTGAGCATCTCCTCTTCGGGACCGGGCGGCCGGACGGCGGGCTTCAGGCGTTCGACCATCAGCAGGTTGATCCAGATGAGGATGAAGAAGAGGACCGTGAAGATGAGGAACAGGGCGATCTTGGCCAGCAGCACACGGCCCCACACGTCGGTGCGATCCAGCGAGTCGAACCACAGGTAGTCGGTGTAGAAGCGGGCGATGCCTCGCAGCGACAGCAGCAGGACCAGCAGGCCGCCTGCTACCAGAATCGCGATGAAGCGAGTTTTTCTAGAGCCGAAGCGGGATCGGCCGCCGGAGGATGAGGGAGTTACAGTACGCACCGACGGTCACGATATCGGCTCTGGCCAGCTAGCGGAGAAGGCAGCCTCCGCGGCCGAATCCGCCCGGCGAGATCGTGACTCCCGGTAGATCGAGCGCACCGCGCCGCTGAGCTCGTCGGGATCGTCGGTGTCCTCGATCAGGGCGCCGAGACGGGCCCGCACCGGCTCGACCAGAACCGACAGGATGGCGGCGCCCGCCGCGTCTAGGTCTACGTCGTCGATGCTCACGTCGATGTCGGACGCGAAGTCCTGCATCGGCACGCGAGCGGCACGGGTGTAGACCTTGGCGTCGCCGGCGATGGTGGAGCGCACGGCACGGGCCCCGTTGCGGCGTATGCCGTCGAGCAGATCGCCCTGCTCGTCCACGATGAGCCGCTTGAGCCTGCGAGCGATCCCGCCCACCGCGACCGCCCGCGCCGCGCCGACGAGATCGTCGGGATCGGACGGTCGGGCGGCGGCCTCGTGCTCGTCGGCGAACTCGTCGGCGAACTCGGCCGGCTCGCCGGTCGTTGCGCCCGGCTCCGGGGAGGTGCCGCCGCCGGTTGCGATCGGTTCGGTCGAGATCGGTGCAGGCGGCTCACTGACCGGCTGGGACGTGATCGACCGCAGCCGGGCGAAGATGGCCTCCGCGTCCGATGCCGGCGCGGCACCGGACCCGGCCTCCGCGGATGCGGCGACGGGAGCGTCACCGCCAACCGCGGACAGAGCTTCCCCGATTCCGGCCCCGGCGTCGAACTCCACGTCGGTCTCGGCCTCTACGTCATAGAGCCGCACCCCGGTTCGAGCCGGAGGGTCGGCCTGTTCATCCTCTGGAGGCCGCTCGGGTCCTGCGTCGCCGCCGGCGTGGGCGTCAGCGCCGGCATCGTCGGTGGCGGCATGGTCGGTGGCAGACCCATCCTCGCCCGCAGGGTCTTCGGTGGCGGGCGCTCCGCCGAGGGGCATCCCCGCCAGGCGGGCCGTTCCGATCTCGGCCTCGATCTGGACGACGGTGGGCTCCGGCTGAGTGCTGACCCGCAGTCCGGCCTGCTCGGCCGCAGCTTCAGCCCGAGGCCCGGCCTGGGCCAGCTCCTCGATCCAGCCGTCCATTCCCTCGCGGAAGATGCCGAGGGCTTCCAGGAGGCGTTCACGCATCTCTCGCAGCTGCTCCACCTCGATCTGGTACTCGCGGCGCCTGCCGGCCAGGTCGGCCAGGATCCTCTCCCGAACGTTGCGAGCCTCCAGCACCATGTTCCTGCCCTGCTCGCGGCCCTCCTCTATGGTGGCGGCCACCGTCGCCTGAGCCTCGCCGACGATCTGGGCGCGCTCGGCTTCGGCCCGCTCGATCCGCTCCTGGGCCGCGTCGGTGGCCGACTGCAGGATGCGGGTCGCCTCGTCGCCCAGAGCTTCGGCCACCCGGCGCGACTCGAGCACCTCAGCCGGGGTGGCCTCGAGTTCCGCGATCCGGTTCGACAGCGAGTCGACCTGAGCTTTCAGCCGGCGGATCTCCTCGGCGGCCTCGCGCAGCCGGGCGCGGACGGATCCGGGCTCATAGCCGCGGCGCACCTTGGCAAAGTCGGTCTCCTCCACCGCTTCAGGGGCGAGCCCGACTACGGGGTCCGATCCCTCGCCGTTCTCCATTGTTCCTCCGAGGCCACCACGAACGCGCTTGTTCCTGCCGGCACGCTGGTTGCGGTCAACTCCTAACGATAGTCAGCCGGGCAGGGGTGCGGGTCAGCCGAGCAGGGGCATGACGGGCTCGCCTCCGGCGACGACCAGAGCCTGCAGCGCATCATCCAGATTCGCAACCCCCACCACCGGGACGTCGCCCGCACCCGCGCGGGCGTCGTCCACCGAAGCCTCGGGCACGATGATCATCTGGGCGCCCGCATTCCGGGCCGTCACCGCCTTCTGGGCGACGCCCCCCACATCGCCCACCGATCCGTCCAGGCGTATGGCGCCGGTGACCGCGATCCGCTTGCCGCCGGTGAGCTCGCCCGGCGTCAGCACGTCGAGCATGACCAACGTGAATGCCAAGCCGGCCGACGGTCCCCCTACTGCGCCTGAGGCGATGTCGACCTCGAACGGGAGCGGGGAACGCTCGACGCGCTCGGCGATCCCGCTCAAGCCGATGAACGGGCCGCCGCTGTCAGGATGGGCGCCGAGCGTCAACTCCACGTCGCGCCGGTCGCCGGTCTCGAAGTTCTCCACCGTGATCACGGTCTTCGCGCCCGGCTCCATCTCTGCCAGCACCGCTCGCAGCGACGCCACGGTGGTGACCGCCGTGCCGTCGATGGAGAGGATCACGTCGGTGGCTTCCAGCAGGCCGTCGGCCGGGCCGCCCGCCACCGTCTCCAGGAACAGGACGCCGGTGAAGTCTGCCGCGTCGACGCCGAGGTGCTCGAGGGCCACGATCGTGGCGGCGTCCTTGGAACTGTCCATCAGGTGACGGTTGTGCCGGCGCTGTTCGGCATCCGACCGGTGGCCGAAGACCGACTCCCGGCTGCGCAGCTCGATCGTGTCGTCGATGGAGGACCTGACCCAGTCGAACACGGTCAGTTCACTGTCGACGGCCACGGTGAGGAGCAGGATCTCGCCGTCGGGATCGAACACCTCGATGCCTTCGGCCTCGACCCGGCCGGAAGTGGCGATAGCAGTGCCGGGCAGGAAGGCGACTGCGTCGTCGTCCACCAGGGAGTCGCCCGGCAGCAGTCGACCGGCCCACTGGGCCGGCATGAAGTACAGCCCGGTCGCAACCGCCGCCAGGACGGTCACGCTGCCGGCAAGGGCCAGCACGAGCCCGCGCCTGAACCGGCGGCGTGGCGGGGGTTGCACCGGGGAAGTCGGCGGTGGGGAAGCTAGCGTGGCGGACCGTCCAGTCGTCTTCACTCGGGCGCCGTTCATGCGCCGTCCGGACACCAAGGTACCGCCATGGCGACAGCCCCGACCACCGGCGAAGCGACCCAGAGGCCGAGCTTGCGAGGCCGAGGCTCGAGCGGCCCTCAGGTCGCAGCGAACAAGAGCGGGAACGGCGCCCTTGCAGCCCGACGGACTTGCATCTATGCCCGCTCGCGCTGAGACGGCCACCGGCGACACTCCCCAGACCACACCGACCGGACGCAACCCGCGGGTCTGGATCGCCCGCGCTGCTCGCCGGTCGGCACGGGCGGTGGCCGCCTCGGAGCGGTCGGCCCCTCGATCGGCGTGGGAAGCCCGGTCCTGGCACCGCATCCACCTCATCGACGTGCTGCGCTTTCTGGGCCTGGCCCGGCGCGCCGTGCCCCGCCCGGTAGTGGGCCCCAGGGCCTACCCGCAATGGTGGCAGCGGATCGTCGCTCTGCTGGTGCTGGCCGCGCTGGTGGTGGTCATCGGCTTGGCGGTCGCCGCGCTGGTGGGCCTCCTGGTCGTGGTGGCCGGTTTCCTGCTCGAGCAAGCCATCTCCTAGAGGAGGCCGAACGGGTGGACGCCGAGGCACGAGGGGACGGACCAGTAGCCGCGGCGGAGGGGGCCATGGTGCGGCGGCGGGACGCGGCGGCGGCCGGCCATGCGGGCGACGCAGCCGGAGCCCGACGGTATCTCCGCGACGACGACCCGGCGGTGCGATCCAGCGCGTTGCGGGCGTTGGAGCGGGCTGGCGACCTGGCGACCCGCGAGCTCGGGGCCGCTCTGGGGGATCCCGCGCCCGCGGTCCGGTCGACCGCCCTCGAACTCGCGGCGGGCCGAGGCGACATCACTGCGGCCGCGACCGCGGAGACGCTCGTCGACGATGACCCGCGGGTGGTGGAGGCCGCCGCCTGGGCCTGCGGCGAGAAGGTGTCAGCCGACCACAGCGCGTCTCCAGAACCCGCGGACGCGGGCGGCTCCGAGACGGCCGCGGTGGTGAGCGCCCTAGTGCGGGTGGCCCGATCCCACGAGGACCCGCTGTGCCGCGAGTCGGCCATCGCGGCCCTCGGCGCGATATCCCATCCGGCCGGACTGCCGGCGATCCTGGGCGGGCTGGACGACAAGCCCGAAGTCCGCCGCCGGGCGGTGATCGCGCTAGCCCCGTTCGACGGGCCCGAAGTCGACGCCGCCCTGCTGAGGGCTGCCGCTGATCGCGACCGCCAGGTCCGGGCCGCGGCCGCGGAGCTTCAGGGCGGCTAGCTGCACCGCCCGGCGAGTTCTCAGGTGACTTGTGGTGGTCTCACGACCCATCCCACGACCCATTAGTCACCCGTGGACGGCTGGGGCGCCTCGCTAAGCCCCCCGGCTACTCGAAGTCGTCGCTGAAGATCGAGAAGTCCATCCCGAGCTGCTCCAGGCACCGGCCCGCGCCCCGCACCACCGTCTCCAGCGGAGCGTCGACCCGCCGCACCCGCAACGACATCTCCCGGGACAGCCGGATGTCCATCCCCCTGAGCAGCCCTCCCCCGCCTACGAGGTAGACGCCCCGGGCAATGAGATCCTGAGCCAGTTCGGGGGGGGACTGCGACAGGCAGCTCAGCACCGAGTCGACCATGGCGCTCACCGGCTCCTCGATGGCTCGGCGGATCTCGTCCGGGGTGACCACCGTGGTCTTGGGCATTCCCGACATCAGTTCGCGGCCGCGGATCTCGGCCGCAGTCTCGTTGCGGGTCGGCGCCGCCGAGGCGACCACGATCTTGGTGTGCTCCGCGGTGGGCTCGCCGACGGCCATGCCGTACTCGCGCCGCATATGGGCCTGGATGGAGTCATCGATGTCGAAGGAGCCCACCCTCACCGCCTCCAGAGCCACGATCCCACCCAGGCTGAGCAGGGCGGTCTGGGTGGTGCCGCCCCCGATGTCGATCACCATCGACCCGACCGGCTCGTCGATCGGCAGCCCCGCGCCGATGGCCGCGGCCACAGGCTGGTCGATCAGCCGGACCTCGATGGCGCCGGCCCGGCGGGCGGCCTCCTGCACGGCCCGCCGCTCGACCGGGGTGATCGCCGACGGCACGCACACCACCACGCGGGCCCGGTTGATCCTGCTCACCCCCACCTGCCTGAGCAGGATGCGGATCATGTCCTGGGTGATCTCGAAGTCGGTGATGGCGCCTTTACGCAGCGGCCGGCGGGCCACGATGTAGCCGGGCGTGCGTCCCAGCATCCGGCGAGCCTTGTGGCCCACGGCCAGCATTTCATTGGTATTGGTGTTGAGCGCCACGACCGACGGCTCGTTGAGCACCACGCCCTGCCCGCGGGCGTACACCAGAGTGTTTGCCGTGCCCAGATCGATAGCCAGGTCGCGGGGCAGGGCTCAGCGCTCCGTCACCGCGGGCTCGTCCGATGGCGCGTCCGCGGCAGTGTCTCCGGCCACGTCCGAGGAGTCGTCAGGCTTCATGGGATCGAGCCTGGAGATCCCGCTGGCGGGGCCGGCTCGCTCGGGGGCCCCGGACACGGCCTCGAGCTGCCGGAGGAACGAGACCGGGCGGCGCCAGGTGACCTTGCGGGCCACCCACAGCAGCGTCGAGACGACCGTGGCCAGACCCAGCGAGGCCGCCACCAGCAGCACCGAGCCCCTCACCGGGCCCCCTCGGCAGTGGCCGGCTGCCGGTCGAGGCAGGCCTTGGCGTCCGCCTCGTGACGCCTGCCGACCTCGATGATGTGCTGCGCCTCCAAACCCCAGCTCTCCCCTCCCTGCCATCGCTCCCTCTTCCAGATGGGAACAGTGGCCTTGAGGGCGTCGATGGCGAAGCGGGCGGCCTCGAAGGCTGCGTTCCGGTGGGGAGACGACACGGCCACCACCACCGCGGGTTCGCCGATGGCCACCGGCCCCACCCGGTGGAGCATGGCGATGCGCCCGAGCCCGTCCCAGCAGCCTCGCATCTCGGCGGCGATGGCTCGCAGGCGGGGCTCGACCTGGTCCTCGTACGCCTCGTACTGGAGGAGATCCACTCCGGTTCGGCCGGTGGAGTGATCGCGGGCCGTGCCGCTGAACTGCACGACGGCGCCGCACTCGGGCAGCACCACCCACTCCGCCGCCTCCGCTGATGGCAGCGGATCGGGTGACAGGCCGAGCCAGGTGTCGCCGGTGTCAGGGGGTGCCAGCACTACGCGACATCGTAGTAGTGAAGACAGATATCGGACACGGGGCGCATCGGGCGCGTGCGTGCCGGTGCGAGCGTCTCCCGTGCGGGCGTCAGGGGTGCAAGCGCGTCAGGTGCGGTTGGTGCGGCGCCGTCGGTGGAGGGCTCTGATCGCGAGGCCGGCCGCCACCAGGACTCCCGCCACCAGCGCTACCGCGGCCGCCAGCAGCAATTCTTGGCGGCGGCGGGCCGGCAGCGACTCCAACGGGTGAGGCTCGTGCGAGACCACCCACGCCTCCTCGTTGCTGTGCGCGGCCCTCCATCCCAGCGCTCGCAGCCGGTCGTTGGCCACCACCCACGGGTGGGTCGTGTAGGGCACCACTCCCGGCGGCGTCGGGGCCAGACCCCAGCGCCAGCGCAACGCGCTCAGGACCCGCGCCCGGTGCGACGGGACCCGCAGCCGGGGGCGGGGCCCCTCCAGCGCGGCCAGGGTGTCGGGAGGTATCCAGCCGTCCGGCGCGACGTTGAGGATCCCGTCGCAGGACCCGCTCACCGCCGTCACCACGGCCGAGGCCAGGTCGTCGGCGTGGAGGTACTGCACCGGCGGGTCGCCGTCGGCGGTCACACCGGACCGGGCGGCCCGCAGGGTGTGGGCCGCCCGGCTCAGGCGGTCCTCCGCCACCACCGCCGCCGGCCGCAGCACGGTGACGGACCGGCCCGGGCCCTGCCCCCACTGCTGGGCCAGCTTCTCGAGACGGTGCCGGTGGAGTGCCCACTCGAAGTCGGGGTTGGGGCGGGCGGGGGCGTCCTCTGTGAGGGGGACCGGGTTGTCCTTCCAGGCGCCGTAGACCATCGCCGAAGACATCACCACGAGATGGGGGACCACGGCAGCGCTGAGAGCGTCGAGCACCCGGTGCAGCAAGGCCGTCTCCAGCTCGACCTCGGCCTCCTTGAGCGTGCCGGCGGCCACGACCGATGCGAGGTGCACCACCGCGTCGGCCCCCGAGAACAGCGCCCCCAGATCGGCGTCGGCCAGGTCGGCCTGCTTGGTGGTGACCGAGGCGTAGGGGGCGGGGGGCGCGTGCTTGTCGATGGCGACCACGCTCACCGTCGGATGCTGCTCGGCCAGACGGGCCACCACCCGCCGCCCCACCGAGCCGTGGGCGCCGGTCACCACCACCCGCCTCATCGCGCTGGATCGTGCGCGGTTGGGTGACGCCGCCTCGCGGTGCCGCGTTGCGTCTCCCCCTCCTGTTCGCTGCGACCTGAGGGCCGCCCGGCCACGGCCTCGCCCGTACAGGCCGGATTCGCTCGGCGGGAGGGTCGGCCTATGGGCGCTCCCCGCCCGGTGGGCCGGCCGGCGGCGGGCGGGCAGGACAATCGGGGCTCCACCCCCCTACGATGCCCTCATGAGCGGCGATCCGCCAACAGAGGGCGGTCCCGACGATCCTCTGGAGAACCTGGAGGACCTGAAGGACCGCAACGACCTGGAGAACCCGAAGGACCTGGAGAACCTGGAGGGCCTAGAGGACTTGGCGGGCCTCGGCGACCTCGGCGACCTCGGCGAGGAGTCGCAGCCGCCGGGACCGGGCGGTATCGGCGGCCTGGGTGACATTCCGGTGATCGGGGACCTGATGCGGGTGCTTCAGGGCGCAGCACCGGGCGCCAACCACGCCCGCGAGGTGGCCCGGGCCATCGCCTGCGGCGGGGTGTCGGAGCCCAACATCGATCCGTCATCCCGCATGGCCATCGAGCAACTGGTTCGGGTGGCCGAGTTGCGGGTGGCGGACGCCACCGGTCTGCAACCGTCCCGGGGAGCGGCCCTGCGAGTGGAGGTGGTGAACCGTGCCGGCTGGTCGGACCGCACCGTCAGCGACTACGACGAGCTGTTCGGCGCGCTCAACAAGTCGATGGCGGCAACCATGGAGCCGGACTTCGACGACGGGCCCGACGACCCCATGGCAGCCATGATGGCCGGCCTCACGAAGATGATCGGGCCCACCATGCTGGCTCTCACCACGGGGGCCATGATGGGCCGCCTGGCCCAGTACGCCTTCGGCGGCTACGTGCTGCCGGTGCCCCGACCGCCCGGCAAGCCGATGCTGATCGCGCTGCCCAACGTCGACGAGTTCGGCCGGCAGTGGTCGCTGGATCCCGACGATCTCCGCCTGTGGGTGTGCCTCCACGAAGCTGTCTACTGTGCGGTGTTCGGGGTCGATCACGTCCGTAGGGCGGTCAGCGAGAGGCTGGTGCGGCATGCGTCTGCCTTCGAGAGCAACCCCAGGCGCATCGAGGAGCTGCTCGGCGACTTCGACCCGGTCTCCGCCGGCCCCGAAGCCTTCGCTGCGCTCCAGTCTCAGCTGGGCAGCCCCGAAGCCCTCCTAGGAGCGGTGCGCTCGCCGGCCCAGGAGGCTCTGCTACCACAGATGACCGCGCTGGTGGCGGCCATTACCGGCTACGTCGATCACACCATGGACCGCATCGGCGCCGACCTGATCGGCTCGTACGACCGCCTGTCGGAGGCGCTGCGGCGCCACCGGGTGGACGCCAGCGCATCGGACCGGTTCGTGGAGCGGCTGCTCGGCCTGGAACTCGACCAGACCCAGTACGAACGGGGGGCGGCCTTCGCTGCGGGGGTGGTGGAGCGGGCCGGTACGGACGGGCTGCAACGGCTGTTCAGCCACCCCGACAACCTGCCGACCCCGGCCGAGGTCGACGCGGCCGGGCTGTGGCTGGCCCGGATCGACCTGCCCCGATAGCCGCCACGCGTTCTGTGAGCAACGAAGCCGCCTCAACCGGCATATCTGCTCACAAAACGCGGAGAGCTAGTGTCCTGAGTCAGGAATCCGTTGCGGATGTTGCCGCCAGTTTTCTTGGGCGGTTTGTGTGGACTGAGTGCGCAGAACCAACCCGAGACTTCACGGAGGTCTGAACAAGCCGCTTGAACTTGCGACTCAGGACACTAGTGCTGTGTCGTCGAAATGGCTAGGGCAGCGCAGCAGGACCGAGACCCTGCTTGAGAGCGCTCCGGACGCCCCGATCATTTCAGCGACGGACCACTAGGAAGTTGCGGTGCGGCGCTGGCTGATCACGAAGAAGACCAGCGCGACGGCGGCCACCAGTGCCACCAGCACGGACCCCGCCCGGGCCGGTATGGGCAGGATGACCGGCACGAAGGCGCCGACCACCCAGGCGATCTGGAAGCGGGCCTCGAAGCGGGAGAACGACCGTCCGTGGTTGGCGTCGGGGGCGTCTCGCTGGACCAGCGAGTCGAAGGCGAGTTTGCCCACGGCGGCAGAGACGGCCACCCCCGACGACAGCAGGGTCATGCCCATCAGCCCGCCCGACATTGACCCCAGCAGCGCGGTGGACAGCACCACGGCCAGCGCTCCGAGCAGGATCAACTCCTCCACCAGGCTGCGGCGCAGCATGGGAGCGACTTGCACCCCGGTGAATGCGGCCAGACCGGCCGCCACCACGACCACTGCGTAGTGCCAGAACGGGGCGCTCGGATCGCCGACGATGTCTATGCCGCGCTCGGAGGCCGCCGCGCCGCCCAGAGCCGCGCCGGCCGCACTCACGTCGAGCCCCTCCTCGCCGCCGCGCAGCTCGAAGGCCAGCATGAAGGTGACGAACCCCACCGCGCCGCGCATCACCGCCATGGCCCATGCCGACAGCAGGATGGTGGCCGCCCGCAACGCCGAGCGCTCGGTCTCGGTGGGCTTCTGCCTGGCCACCGGGATGCGGGGCAACTGGAGCGTGATCGCTGCGGCCACCAGGTATCCGACGGTCGCCGCTCCCGCGGCCACCGCCGGGCTCCCCAGGAAGGCCAGAGCCGCACCGATCCCCGCCCCGACCAGGCTCATGACCGCGCTGATCAGGGCCAGGCGGCTGTTGGCCTGCATCAGGTTGATCTTCGACGTCACGTACCGGGGCACCACCGCGCTCTTGGCCACCGCGTAGGACTTCTGCAGCACCAGCAGTGCGAAGGCCTCGGGGAACAGCCAGAGGGTGTCGAGGTGGCGGACCATCAGCAGAGCCACCACCAGCCGGCCCAGGTTGGTGACCAGGATCATGGCTCGGCGCCCGCCCGGCATCCGGTCGATGACCGGGCCGATCAGCGGCGTCACCACCGCGAACGGCGCCACCGTGAGGGCCAGGTAGAGGGCTAGGCGGTCGCGGGCGGCGTCGGGGCTGATCGAGAAGAAGATCGACCCGGCCAGGGCCACCGCGATCACCGCGTCGGTGGCGGTGGCCGCGGCGTGGACGCGGGCCAGACGCTGGAACGGGCTGTACGCGGGAACGGACTGGCCCTGATCGCTCACCCCGTCCTGGCCCACCGGCTCAGGGTAGGACGCGAATTGGACGCCAGTCGCGACGCAGCGGTGTCATTTCCCGCACATGTTCACTGCGCACACAGGCCGCCGGTTGGACGCCAGTCGCGACGCAGCGGTGTCATTTCCCGCACATGTTCACTGCGCACACAGGCCGCCGGACCCAAGGGCCCTCGCAAGCTCGGCGTCGGCTCAGGGGAGGACGCGCTCGCCGGGACGGGCCCGGTTCAAGGCCAGCTGCTGGAGCCTGACGTGGGTGTCGGTGTCGGCGCCGCGGTCGCAGCGGGTCCAGACGCCCTGGGAGTCCAGCGTCCAGGCCAGGCGCTCGTCGGTGAGGTTCACCTCCGCCACCTCCATCACCCGGGCAGCCAGCCGCGGCTCGTCCACCCGCACGAGCGCCTCCACCCGCCGGTCCAGGTTGCGGGTGAGTATGTCCGCGGAGCCGATGTAGGTGGCGGGACGGCCCAGGCCGTCCCCGTTGGCGAAGTGGTAGATGCGGGAGTGCTCCAGGAACCGGCCCACTATGGATCGCACCCGTATCGTCTCCGACAGGCCCTCCACACCCGGCCGCAGACTGCACAGGCCTCGCACGATCAGGTCGATCTCCACGCCGGCCTGAGACGCCTTGTAGAGCTGATCGATCATCGGCCCGTCGGCCAGCGAGTTCAGCTTCATGATGATGCGCCCGCCGCCGGGGACGTGCATCTCCTGCTCGACCAGCTCGGAGATGCGGGGCCGGAGTTGCTCGGGCGCGGTGATCAGGTGCCCGTGGTCGAGGCTGTGGCCGTAGCCGGTGAGTTGGTTGAACAGGCCGGCCACGTCCGCTCCTACCTCCGGATCGGCGGTGAGCAGGCCGAAGTCCTCATAGAGCCGAGCGGTGCGGTGGTTGTAGTTGCCGGTGCCGATGTGGCAGTAGCGGCGGATGCCGTCGGGCTCCTCCCGCACGATCATGGCGATCTTGGCATGGATCTTGAGGCCGACCAGGCCGTAGGCCACGTGGGCGCCGGCCTGCTCCAGCCGCCTGGCCCAGCCGATGTTCTGGGCCTCGTCGAAGCGGGCCTTCAACTCCACCAGCACCGCCACCTGCTTGCCCCTCTCGGCCGCGGCCACCAGAGCGTCGATGATGGGGCTGTCGCCAGAGGTGCGGTACAGCGTGAGCTTGATGGCCAGCACGGCCGGATCTCTGGCGGCCTGGTGGATGAGCGCGCCCACCGAGCGGCTGAACGACGAGTAGGGATGGTGCACGAGCAGGTCGCCGGAGCGCAGCACCTTGAAGAAGTCGGCCGGGCCGTCCTCGGTCAGCAGCTCCGGCTCGGTGATGCCGCGCCAGTGGGGCCACCTCAGCTCGGGCCGGGGGAGGTCCGCGATCTCGTTGAGGCCGCCCAAGTCGATCGGACCCCGCACCCGCACGAGGGCGTCCGCAGTCAGGTTGAGCTCGCGCAGCAGCAGGTCGAGCACTTCGTCCGACATCGAGTCGGCCACCTCGAGGCGGACGGCCCACTGGAAGCGGCGCCGGCGCAGCTCCATCTCCACCGCGGTCAGCAGGTCGTCGGCGTCCTCGTCGTTGAGGGTGAGGTCGGCGTTGCGGGTGATTCGGAAGCTGTGATGCTCCAGCACCTCCATGCCCGGGAAGAGCATGTCCAGATGGGCCGCGATCACATCCTCGAGGGCTACGAACCGGCTGGAGCCCTCGCTGGTCTCCACCCAGCGGTCGAGGGTGGCGGGAACCTTGACTCGGGCGAACCGCCGCTCCGAGTCGATCGGGTCGCGCATGAGGACGGCCAGGTTCAGCGAGAGGTCCGAGATGAACGGGAACGGGTGCCCGGGGTCGACGGCCAAGGGCGTGAGCACCGGGAAGACCCGCTGCTCGAAGTGCTCGCGGAGGTGGGCGGCCTCTTGGGGGCTGATCCTGTCGGGGGTGAGCAGGTGTATGCCCTCGGCCTCCAGGGCCGGGTTGACCTTCTCGAGGAAGAGGCGCTGCTGCTCTTGGCAGAGCTCTGAGGCGATCCGGCGGACTTCGTGGAGTTGCTCGGCGGGCGTGTGCCCGTCGAGGGTGCGCTCGGTCAGTTCGGCTGCAACCCGGTCGGCCAGCCCCGACACCCGGACTTGGAAGAACTCGTCGAGGTTGGTGGCGAAGATGCTGAGATACCTGGCCTGCTCCAGCAGGGGGACGTCGCCGTCGTCGGCGAGGGCGAGAACGCGGGCGTTGAAGGCCAGCCACGAGATCTCCCGGCTGAGGTAGTCGGTTAGAGGCTTGGACCATCCACCGACGCTGATCATCGTCCTGTACCCCCGCTCTGGTTCGCTTCGCTCACGGGCCGCTCGGGCCCGGTACCCCCGCTACCGGGCCGGGCCGCGGTCAGGTCCGCTCCCGGCGGGGATACTCGTCTTCTTCCTCCGGGTAGCCGAGGTCCCAGTCCACGATGATGCGCTCGCGCTCGGCGTCGCGGTTGACCCGCTCACGGTTGCGGCGGAACTGTGGATCGTGGGGGGGCAGCAGCAGCAGGCGGGCGTGGACCCGGTCCTGGAAGGCGTTCATGAAGTCGACGTCCCCGTAGACGGCACGGATCTCCCAGTGAGGCGCGACCGGCCCGAGATATGTGATGGTGGCCTGGCCTACCGGCGTCTCGTCGACCGGTTCGAGGTCGACGTCCGCGAGCGTCATCTAGGTCTCACCCCGTCCTGAGGCTCTCAGGCGGAGCCGTTCTTGCCCGAGGCCCCTCCGCCCGAGTTGTCGCCGCCGGCCGCTTGGCCGCCGCCTGAAGAGGACTCGCCCTCGTGGGCGGCTTCGGACAGACCGTCCTTGAACTCGCGCTGCGCCTGGCCCAACGAGCGGGCGAGCTTCGGGAGTTTCGCCCCGCCGAACACCAGCAGGACGAGCACCAGGATGATGAGGAGTTCAGGTGCACCGATGTTTGGCATCGCTGGCAATCATACCGCGCTATGTCCACAGCCGCATCCGGGCTGTGGAACAGGATTCCGGTTTCTGGGTGCTCAAGCGCTGACGACTGCTCGGCGCTGCAGCCCGCGGGCCCGCCGGAGGCCACGGCGCTCCCTCTCGCTCTTGCCGCCCCAGATACCGAACTTCTCTCCGTTGTTCAGGGCGAACTCCAGGCATTCCTCGCGCACCACGCAGCCCTTGCACACTTCCTTGGCCTCGCGTGTGGAGGCGCCCCGCTCCGGGAAGAAGAGGTCGGGATGCACTCCCAGGCAGTTGGCCTCGCGCTGCCAGGACATGTCCTCGGCCGGAAAGATGCCGTGTAACTCCATTCGATACTCCTCCATGACGACCTACGAACCCCGGCGTTGGGGCTCAGGCTCGGTCCCCGCCCGGTGCCATCGATGTAATTACACCACTGTTATGCGACAATTGCAAGTCCGGCGGCAAGAAATTTCCGCCGGTCCGCCCTATTCCCGCCTGGCTCTGACGGCTCGGGGCCGTTAAGGATCGTTGTCGTCGACGGTGATGGTCGCAGAGCCGGGAGTGCCGATCGCGTATTGGCGGCGGCGGGCGAGTGCGGCGGTGATGGCGCTGCCGTCCTCGTCGAGAGTGTCGTCGACGGTGGCGACCTCCAATGTGGCGCTGGCCTCGCCGGCACGGATCGTGACCGATACGGGTGCTTCGTCGCCGGAGACGACCATGTCGCCGGTCTCGGTGACGTTCAACTCGACGCGCAGCCAACCGGTTGTCGGGCCGGTGCGGTGGACGGTGAAGCGGGCGAGGGCTCCCTCGGTGACCGCCGTCGTCTCCGGCCGAACTGAGACCGTGGGCGGGGCATCATTGTCGTACACTGGGACACGCGCCGAACTCGGCGTGCCGACGGTGTAGCCGGCACCGGAAACGATGGCGGCAGTGACGACGCTGTCGTCCTCCTCGACGCCGTCGTCGTCGGTGGCGACCTCAAAGGTGGCATGAGCCTCGACGGCGGGGATCGTCACCGACACGGGCACCGGCGCCGACAGTACCTCACCGGTCTCGCTGACGCCCAGCGCCACGGTGAGCGGCCGGTCACGCGGGCCGGTGCGACTGACCGTGAAGCTCAATGCTCCGCCCTCGGTCGCGTCCCACGCTCCCTGCACGATTTCGACTTCGGGCAGCCTGCTGAAGTCGTCGTCCTCGACCGGGATGCTCGCGCTGCCGGGCGTGCCGACCACGTAGCCGGTGCTGGTTGCGATACTGGCGGTGATGACGCTGTCGTCTTCGTCCAGGCCGTCGTCGGTGGTGGCGACGTCGAAGTCGATGCTGGCCGCTCCGACGGGGATCGTCACCGCTGTTGGCGCCGCGCCCGACATCACGTCACCAGTCTCGGTGACCTCTAGCGCGACGGTCAGCGCTGACGACGTGTCGCCGCTGCGGCTGACCGTGAAGGTCGCCGGGCGGCCCTCGTACGGCGACCATCGCGACGACGAGATGACGACCCGCGGCGCGGTGTACTCGTTGTCGTGGACGGTGACGCTCGCGGACGCGCCGTAGCTCGACGGGTGGACAGCGGACAAGTCGCCGTCCACGCTGACGGCGGCGGCCGTGACGACGCTGTCGGCCTCGCTGTCGCCGTCGTCGACGGTCGGCACCTCAAGGATGGTGCTGGAGTCGCCCGCAGGGATGATGACCGACGCCTGCGGCGCTAGCGAGACCATGTCGCCGGTCTCGCTGACGCGCAACTCCACGGTCACCGGTTCGCCGGCAGGGCGCCATCGGGAGACCGTGAAGCCGGCGGCAGCGCCCTCGCTCACCGGCGAAGCGACCGGACGAACATCAATCTCGGAGTAGTCTTCATTGTCGTAGACGATGACGGCCGCGGAACTGGGCGAGCCGACTCTGTAGCCGGTCCCGCTCGCGACGGCCACCGTGACGGTGCCGCCCCACTTGTCGGCAGTGTCGTCGATGAAGTCCAGACTGAACGTGGAGCGATTGGCGCCTGCGGGGATCGTGAACGATCTGGTCCCCGTCTCCGACGGGTGGAGCATGTCGCCGCTCTGGGTAACGGTCAACGCGACGGTGAGCGGCGTGGTCGTCGCTCCCGTGTGGATCACCGTGTACGCGGCAGAATAGCCCTCGTCAATCGGTGACCGCACTGGCCGGACGGCGACCGTCGGCAGCGTGTCGTCGTTGTCGTAGACGGCGACGCTCCCGGAACCGAAGAACGGGGAGAACGAGTAGCCGGTCCCGGCGGTGACTTCGACGGTGACGATGCTGTCGTCCTCGGCGACGCCGTCGTCGGATGTCGCCACCGCGAACGTCGCCCGTCGGTCGCCCGCCGCGATCGTTACCGTCCTGGACCCGATGTCGTCCGCGGCGACCACGCCGCCGGTCTCGCTAACCCTCACATTCACCGCCACGGGCGTCGTCATCGGGTCGCGGTAGCCGCTGGAGAGCTCGAAGATCAGAGAAGCGCCCTCCGTCACCGGCAGCGTCGACCGCCCCCGAAGATAGACGTACGGCAGTTGCGCCTCGTCGTCGTCGCTGACCGTGACGCTCGCCGTGCCGGGCGACACGATGCCGTAGCCGGTCCCACCGGCGACGCTGACGGTGATGGTGCTGTCGCCCTCATCGACGCTGTCGTCGGTAGTGGCGACGCTGAACGAGACGCTGCCGTCGCCCGCGGGGATCGTGACCGACCTCGGCCCCTCATCGGCTGCCGCGACCATATCGCCGCCGGCCTCCGACACAGTCACATCGACCGTCAGCGGCGAGGCTGTGGAACCGGTCCGGCTGAGCGCGAAGAACGCGGCATCGCCCTCGGTGACCGCAGACCCGGCCGCGGCGACCGCCACCCGCGGGAGATCGTCGTCGCGCACCGTCACACCGACCGCGCCGGGGGGCACGACCTCATAGCCGGCCCCGCCGGCGACGGTGACGGTGACGACACTGTCGACCTCGGCGTCGCCGTCGTCCACAGTGGCCACCTCGAAGACGGCGCTGCTCGCACCGACGGGGATCGTCACAGACCTAGAACCCTCATCGCCCGGCGCGACCACATCGCCCGTCTCGGAGACACTGACACCGACGACCAGAGCCGAACCGGTCGCGCCGGCGCGGCTCACCGCGAACACCGCAGACGCGCCCTCGGCAATAGCCGCGGCCGGCCCCGCAACCGCCACCCGCGCCGGCGTCGCCGACACCGAATCGGACACACCGCCCACAGTCCACGCCCGTCCCCCGGCCCACGACAGAGCCCGATGCTCCAGGCCCAATCCCACGTTTGTGCCCTCGCCGCGGCGGTGATCGCCTCGCGTCAAGCCCACCACCGCGTACTCATAGCCCCGCAAATCCGCAGAGGCAGGCAAGGGGTAGAGCTTCTCGCCCGGCTGCTGCAGGCCGAACAACTCCCACCCCGCCGGACCCACCGGTGCGCCACTCAGCGGATCACGGGCCGACAACTCGCGCCGGGCCACCCCGAGATACACAGCATTGAAAGCAGGCGGCGTCACCGTCGAGGACCTCCAGCGAAGCTGCCACTGGCCGGCGAGCGCGCTTTGCTCGAACCTCAACCCCGACACCGCCAGCGGGTGATAGATCGCATGCAGATCCTCCAAGTCGCGGGCAGTGATCGCATCATCGGAGCGACAACCCGCCGGGTCCGGCGTACCGTCGGGCGTGTCGCCCGCGAGTTGCCCATAGCTCATCGCCGAAGGCTGCACCACGCCCGCGCTGTCCACCACCCGCCAACACCCCGCGAAGTAGTCCGCCAACCCCAAGAAATGGCCCAACTCGTGACGCACCAGCCGCTCGAGCTCACTCTGGATCTGAGCATCGTCGTCACCCTCGCCTACGAGGATCTGCATTACGTTTCGCGTGATCCTCGGGGGATCGAGGGACTTCAGTGTGTCCGCGGTCGCAGGTGTTCCGCCCCCTGCACATTTTGTGGTGGTCGTGTCGAGGTAGCAGGAACGGCTGTCGACTACCTGGATGTACTCGGTGTCGGTTCCAGAGGTGCCATTTGGACAGTCTGGGCTCGCTGTGTCGAAGGCGAACGGGGCGTAGCCGAGACCCCGGCGCAACGCCGGGTCGGGATTGGCGTGGCCGGGGGCGAGCAGGTCGTTCCAGTCGCCGGCCGCGGTCGCGACAGCCGGCACCAGCAGGCCGTCGCGAGCGCCGCCACGGATGCAGACGGTGATCGCATCGCCGACCAGCAGCGACGGGTGCACCGCCACCCTCCGGTCGCAGGACAGGCCGTGGAGCACCGGGATGGTGTCGGGAACCTGCCCGTAGGGCCGCCACAAGCGGCTCCTGAAGCCTACCAGGTTGGTGCCGTCGTCGCTGCACCGCGGCACCCTGCTGGGCGGCTACCGGGCAGCCTGGCCGCCGCTAGGGGATAAAGGGGGCGGCTCCTCGTTTCGCAGGTCGCCCTCGGGGAACGGCATCAAGCGGATGTGGGCCAGGAACCGGTCCCAGAACGCATTCTCCGCTGCGGTGAACGGCACTCTGTAGTGGCCCATGACTCCACCGTATTCGTCGCGGAGGACGACAACGCGCCCGATGGGCGGGGGAGCCTCAGCGCCGGACCGCGCGGCAACGCGAAACTCGGTCCAGCGCGAGCCCTCGAGAGGCGCGGTGAACACCTCGTAGCCGTAGTCTGCCTCAATGGAGCCGAGGTAGGCGATCCGGGCTCCTTCGGGTATCTCGATGAACAGCCCGAAGTACTGGTAGGTTCGGCCGGGCTCGAGGTAGTCCCCGTCATATGCGTCGGCGGCGGTGTCGGCGCGTTCCATGATCTCGATGGTGGCGGTTCTGGTGGTGGTGTCGCCGGTGGCGTCTCGGGCTTCGATGGTGAGGGTCTTGGGTCCGGATTCGACGACGTTGGTCTCGCGGCTGGGGAGGTCCATCAAGTCGAGGCCCGCCCGGGCGCAGGTGACCTCGGTGGCGCCGGTGGCGCCGGTGTGTTGGGTTCCGGCCACGGTGAGGGTGTAGGGGGCCTTGCCGCCGGTGATGCGCCATTGCAGCGGCACCGCGGCCACGAGGGTGCGCTGGTAGACGTTCTCCCAGAGTTCGGTGTCGGGGTTGAAGCGCATGGTGCCCTCGCGGTGGCCCTCGTAGGCGAGGCAGTAGCCCGGGACGCTGACTTCCAGGGTTAGGTCGCTGTCGGGGGCGGCCGGTGGGGTGACGCCGATGGAGGCGGGTCTGCTCTGCCAGCCCGTGGAGGTGCGCGCCGTGATGCGGAACACGTACTTGACGCCGCCGGTGATGCCTTCCACGGTCTGGCTGCGCCGCCCCGGCGGCAGCTCCATACGGCCCAGGAACTCATCGGAGCCCTGCCGGCGCCACTGGAGCACATAACCGACCGGTGACCAGCCCGCGGGGCCGTCCCAGCTCAACCGGACCGCGTCGTGGGCGACGGCGGCGCCCGTGAGGTCACGCACCGGCGGGGCGAGCGTCTCGAAGCCCGCCACCGCGGAGTCGCCCTCGCGGCCGTCCTCGTCAAGCGCGGTCACCCGCAGCCGGTAGCGGGTCCCCGCCGCGAGCCCGTCAATGGTGTAGGAGCGCACCGACGCGTCCAGATCCACGCTCGACCACGCCAGTTCCTCGCCTTCTCCGACGGGGCGCTCGCGCCAGCGCAACCGGAACCCGGCCGCATCGGGAGCGAACGACTCTATCCAGCGCACCGTCAACGACTCGATCCCCGCCGACACCAAGACCAGCACTCCGCCGCCGGCATCAACAGTGATCACCATCTCCCCAGCAGACACCACATCCGCCTCGACCACCGCGAACACCCCGCCGGCATCGGACACCAACCCGCCCCGAGCCCCGCCCACCGGCGTCGCCTCATCGCGGGTCGCGCCCACCGGCATCCCGCCGCCGTCCGAAGCGACCGGCTCAACCACCTCGCCTGCGGGCGCCCCGCCGTCGTCGCCACCCTCAGAGGTCACCACCACAGACCCCGACGGCGCCGGCGCGCACCCCACCGCGACCAAGGCCACCAACCAACAAATCCGCCACAGGAACAAGCTCCTCACGGCCCGCAGGCACCGCGAACAGAACCTCAACAAGCCAGACATCGCTCTTCAGCCTCCAACGCGACCCAAACTTCGGGAGTTATAGACGTGAGTGACACAGCGGCTCAGGTGGCCGGCTTCGGGACTGGCGCTGCCCTCCACGCACACGGTGATCGGATCCCCGACCAGAAGCGACGGGTGCGCCGCCACCTTCCGGTCGCAGGACAGGCCGTGGAGCACCGGGGTGGTGCCGGGAACCCGCCCGTAGGGCCGCCACCGATCCCCTGTGAAGTCCATCAGGGTGGTGCCGTCGTCGCTGCACTGCGGCAGCGTGTTGGGCGGCTGCCGGGTGCCGCGGCCGCCGCTAGGGGATAAAGGGGGCGGCTCCTCGTTTCGCAGGTCGCCCTCGGGGAACGGCGTGAGGCGGATGTGGGCCAGGAACCGGTCCCAGAACGCGTTCTCGGCGTCGGTGGGCGACGCCCCGAGGTCGAGGTTGATCCCGCCTGTTCCGTACACATCTCTATAAACGCTGCGGCTGAGGTCCTCGGGTGCTTCTTCACCGGTAGACGCATGGACAAGCAGATCGGTGGTGCGTGACCCTTCAACGGGTTGGATGAACGCCTCGTAGGTGGCGTACTCCGTCGAGTCGGAGCCCACGTAGGCGACGCGGGTTCCTTCGGGGATCTCGATGAACAGATCGAACATGTGGTAGGTCTGGCCGGGTTCGAGGTAGGGGCCTTCGGGCCAGTCGCTGGCGGTGTCGGCCCGTTCGATGATCTCGATGGTGGCGGTTCTGGTGGTGGTGTCGCCGGTGGCGTCTGTGGCCTCGATGGTGAGGGTCTTGGGTCCGGCCTCGATGACGTTGGTCTCGTGGCTGGGGAGGTCCATCAAGTCGAGGCCCGCCCGGGCGCAGGTGACCTCGGTGGCGCCGCTGGCGCCGGTGTGTTGGGTTCCGGCCACGGTGAGGGTGTAGGGGGCCTTGCCGCCGGTGATGCGCCATTGCAGCGGCACCGCGGCCACGAGGGTGCGCTGGTAGACGTTCTCCCAGAGTTCGGTGTCGGGGTTGAAGCGCATGGTGCCCTCGCGGTGGCCCTCGTAGGCGAGGCAGTAGCCCGGGACGCTGACTTCCAGGGTTAGGTCGCTGTCGGGGGCGGCCGGTGGGGTGACGCCGATGGAGGCGGGTCTGCTCTGCCAGCCCGTGGAGGTGCGCGCCGTGATGCGGAACACGTACTTGACGCCGCCGGTGATGCCTTCCACGGTCTGGCTGCGCCGCCCCGGCGGCAGCTCCATACGGCCCAGGAACTCATCGGAGCCCTGCCGGCGCCACTGGAGCACATAACCGACCGGTGACCAGCCCGCGGGGCCGTCCCAGCTCAACCGGACCGCGTCGTGGGCGACGGCGGCGCCCGTGAGGTCACGCACCGGCGGGGCGAGCGTCTCGAAGCCCGCCACCGCGGAGTCGCCCTCGCGGCCGTCCTCGTCAAGCGCGGTCACCCGCAGCCGGTAGCGGGTCCCCGCCGCGAGCCCGTCAATGGTGTAGGAGCGCACCGACGCGTCCAGATCCACGCTCGACCACGCCAGTTCCTCGCCTTCTCCGACGGGGCGCTCGCGCCAGCGCAACCGGAACCCGGCCGCATCGGGAGCGAACGACTCTATCCAGCGCACCGTCAACGACTCGATCCCCGCCGACACCAAGACCAGCACTCCGCCGCCGGCATCAACAGTGATCACCATCTCCCCAGCAGACACCACATCCGCCTCGACCACCGCGAACACCCCGCCGGCATCGGACACCAACCCGCCCCGAGCCCCGCCCACCGGCGTCGCCTCATCGCGGGTCGCGCCCACCGGCATCCCGCCGCCGTCCGAAGCGACCGGCTCCACAACCTCGCCTGCGGGCGCCCCGCCGTCGTCGCCACCCTCAGAGGTCACCACCACAGACCCAGACGGCGCCGACGCGCACCCCACCGCGACCAAGGCCACCAACCAACAAATCCGCCACAGGAACAAGCTCCTCACGGCCCGCAGGCACCGCGAACAGAACCTCAACAAGCCAGACATCGCTCTTGAGACTAGCGCACGCCATTGAGGTCAATCACCCGGGGAGGCCGCACTCCCACCGGCACGGGCAGCGCCGACTGTTCGCTCACAACGGCGCCGGTCAAGTCGGCACGGGGCCTTACCGTTGCTTGGTACTGCAACCCGTGCATGGGCGCACCGGACTATGCGTATAGTAGGCGTATGCCACGGGTTCAGCTCTATCTGCCCGACGATCTCTACGAGGCGCTGAAGAAGCACGAACTCCCCGCGTCGAGGCTGCTGCAAGACGCGGTGAGACGAGAACTCGGGCGGCGCGAGGCCATCGAGGAGGCGCTCCGCTATGCCGCCGCGATCGTCGATCATTTCGGCGAGCCTTCCGCAGAGGACTACGAATGGGCCGAGAGGCTCTCCCAGGATGTCCGCCGGGCCGGTGAGCGCTCGTTCGACCCCTACCACGAAGTGGAGGACCGCACTGTCAGCCGGACCGGCCGGTCCGGCGGCGTGGACCTCGACTTGTGACCCGGCTGGTTCTCGATTCTGGCGGACTCAGCCGGCTCGCCCGGCCGAATCCTCGGACCGCGGCACTCATCGAGGTCTTCGAACGGGACGGGATCTGGCCGCCGGTCGTTCCAACGGTCGTGCTGGCCGAGTCGTTGTCGGGTCGCCCTCGCACCGACGCCGCCGTGAACCGGTTCCTCAAGGCCTGCACCAAGACGCAGGAAGTGCCCGAGGCCGTCGCCCGGCGCGCCGGCACGCTGAGGGCGTTGGCCGGCCGCGGGTCAGCGGTGGACGCGCTCGTAGTGGCCATGGCCGAGCCCGGCGGGACTGTACTCACCGGCGATCTCGAAGACCTCCGCGCACTGGCTCAGCACGCCGAGGACGTCCGCATTCATCCGGCATGACCCCCGGCGACAGAGCCGGCAGGGGCGCTCGGGCCACGCAACCCGCGTTCGTCCGCTGCGCTCACCGGGCCGCCCGGACCACGCAACCCGCGTTCGTCCGCTGCGCTCACCGGGCCGCCCGGACCACGCAACCCGCGTTCGTCCGCTGCGCTCACCGGGCCGCCCGGACCACGCAACCCGCGTTCGTCCGCTGCGCTCACCGGGCCGCCCGGACCACGCAACCCGCGTTCGTCCGCTGCGCTCACCGGGCCGCCCGGACCACGCAACCCGCGTTCGTCCGCTGCGCTCACCGGGCCGCTCGGGCCCGGGTCTCCCGCTCCTGTTCGCTGCACTCACCGGGCCGCTCGGGCCCGGGTAGGGTCGGGGCATGGCTCTGCGCAAGCGCCGGCGCCTACGTCTGCGGGCGCAGCCCGAGCCCGCCCACTTCGCCTACTCGCGCTGGGACGGCGCCCAGGCCGGCTTCGACCTCGACGCCGACCACATCTTCGACGAGCTCGCCGACGATCTGCTCTACCACGGCGACCTGGCCAGCGCCCTGCGCCGCCTCATGGCCGAGGGCTTCCGCGACCGCTCGGGACACCAGCTCGAGGGTCTCCGCGACATGCTCGAGCGCCTCCGGGAGCGGCGCCGCGAGCTACTGGAGCAGCACGACCTCGGCGGCGTCTACGACGACATCGCCGAGGACCTGCGGGACGTGGACCGCACCGAGCGCCGGGCCCTCGACGACCTCGACATGGCCGCGGCCCAGGCCCGGGCCACCGGCGACGAGCGCCGGGCCGATCTCACCGCCCAGACCGCGGCCACCAAGAACGCCCACCTCGACATGATGCCCCCCGACCTCGCCGGCCAGTTCAAGGCCCTCGACAACTACGACTTCGAGAGCGACGAGGCCCGCGAGCAGTTCGCCGAGCTGGCCGAGCGCCTGCGGGAGCAGCTCATGCAGCAGTTCCTCGACCGGATGGCGGGCGCGGTCGACGACGCCACCGGCGACGGCAGCGGCTCGACATCGGAGGAGATGCAGCGGCTCAAGGACATGCTGGCCGAGCTCAACGCCATGCTGGCCCAGCGGGCCCGGGGGGAGGAGCCCGACTTCGAGGGGTTCATGGAGCGCTACGGCGACTTCTTCGGTGAGAACCCCAAGACCCTCGACGAGCTGCTGGAGGCGATGGCCCGCCGCATGGCCGCCGCCCAGGCCCTGCTCAACTCGATGACGCCACCCCAGCGCGACCAGCTCCAGCAGCTGTCCGACCAGCTGCTGGCCGACATGGACCTCAACTGGCAGGTCAACGAGCTGGCCCAGCACCTGCGCAACGAGTTCGGTGACCTCGGCTGGGACCGGCGCTACGACTTCGGCGGCGTCGACCCCCTCGACTTCAGCCAGGCCGCCGACATGCTGGCCGAGCTGGGTGACATCGACCAGCTCGAGAACCTGCTACGAGGCTCGGCCAGCCCCGGGGCTCTCGCCGAGGCCGACACCGAGGCCGTCCGCCGCCTGCTGGGCGACGACGCGGCCGAGAGCCTCGAGCGGATGGCCGAAGTGGCCCGCATGCTGGAGGAGGCCGGCCTGATCGAGAACCGCGAGGGGCGCTTCGACCTGACTCCCCGTGCCATCCGCAAGATCGGCCAGGGCGCCCTGCGGGACCTGTTCGCCCGGCTCGACGCCGACAAGTTCGGCCGCCACGCCACCGGGCGCAGCGGTCTCGGCCACGAGCGGGAGCCCGACACCAAGGCCTACACCTACGGCGACCCGTTCAACCTGCACATCGGCCGCACCATCCGCAACGCCGTCACCCGCACCGGGGGCGGCGTGCCCGTGCAACTCCATCCCGACGACTTCGAGGTGGAGCGAACCGAGCAGCAGGTCCGCTCGGCCACCGTGCTGATGCTCGACCTGTCGCTGTCGATGCCCATGCGCAACAACTTCCTGCCGGCCAAGAAGGTGGCCATGGCGCTGCACTCGCTGATCTCGAGCCAGTACCCGCGGGATTACCTGGGGCTGGTGTCGTTCAGCGAGGTCGCCCGGGAGTTCCGTCCCGAGAAGCTGCCCGAGGTGTCGTGGGACTACGTCTACGGCACCAACATGCAGCACGGGTTCATGCTCGCCCGCCGCATGCTCAACCGCCAGACCGGCACCAAGCAGATCATCATGATCACCGACGGCGAGCCCACCGCCCACATCACCGCGTCGGGGCGGCCCTTCTTCAGCTACCCGCCCACCCGCGAGACCGTCGAGCTGACCCTGGCCGAGGTGGGCAGGTGCACCCGCGACGGCATCCGGATCAACACGTTCATGCTGGACGCCACGTCGTATCTGACGAACTTCGTCGAGCGCATCACCGAGCTGAACGGCGGCCGGGCGTTCTTCACCACCAACGAGAACCTCGGCGACTACGTGCTGGTGGACTTCGTGGAGCACAAGCGCAGCCTGGTCCACGCCCGCCGCTAGCCCGCAGGGCCCCTGCCGCAAGATCTCGGGTCGGTTATGGGCACACAACACCCAAGACCCAACCGAGAATCCGCTGGCGAGGCCGCCGGACCGCTGGGGGCCGGAGAAGGGGCTAGTGTCCTGAGTCAGGAATCCATTGCAGATGTCGCCGCCAGTTTTCTTGGGCGGTTTGTGTGGACTGAGCGCACAGAACCAACCCGAGACTTCACGGAGGTCTGAACAAGCCGCTTGAACTTGCGACTCAGGACACTAGGCCGGGCGTGGGGTTTGGACGAGCGGCAGGCCGGCTGCGGCCCAGCCCTCGACGCCGCCCTCCAGGTCGGCTGCCCGCCCGAAACCGAGACGCTTCAGGGAGGCAGCCGCGAAGCTCGACGTGTAACCCTCGTTGCACACCGTCACCACGGGCTGGTCGAGCGAGCGCACCGCGGGGTGCGAGTGGCCCGAGGTGGGATCGCAGCGCCACTCCAGGACCAGCAGCGGGATGCTGACCGAGCCGGGGATCATGCCGGTGCGCTCCCGGTCGTCGCGGTCGCGGATGTCGATCACCAGCGGCGGCTCGTCCGGAGCAGCCTCCATGGCGGCGGCCAGCTCGTCGGGGCCGAATCGACGCAGCCCGCGGCGGGCCTCGGCCAGCAGCTCGTTCACCGTCGTGCGGCGGCGGCCGGCCTCGCCGGTGGTGCCGCCGACCAGAGCCGTGCCCGCACCGGCCCGCTCGACGGCGGCGGCGCCGACCGCATCCCCAAACCGAGCAGCAACATCACCGCCGACCGCATCGGCGACGCGGTACCAGTCGTCCTCCCCCACTGCGCTGCGGTGGCGCTCGTCGTGGTGGTCCAGCTCCTGGCGCAGTTGCTCCGGAGGCCAGTCCTCGTCCAGGGCGCGGTTCATCAGGTCGGCCTGCGGCGGCGGGGCCAGGCCGTCCACCGGCTGGTCGCGGTCGAGGTTGGTGGGGAAGGCGTAGCCCTCGGCGCAGGACGCCACCACGTTGGCCGCCGAGGCCCGGTCGAGGCCGGAGCCGACCCGCGCCCGCAGCGTCGGGTACACGGCGTTGACCATGCGGGCCCGGTCCACGGCCTCAGTGGCCCGGCCGAACGCCGAAGAGATCTGGAGCAGGTTGGCGATGCGGTGCACGTCGGCGGTGCGGTTGTGGCCGGCGGCGTGGAACATGGCCGGGCTGAAGAACACCGCGTCGCCAGTGCGCAGCGGCAGCTGCACCCGGTGCTGCGAGAAGTACTCGATGAACTCGGGGCGGCGCCACGCCAGGTAGCCCAGCTCGTACTTGTGGGAGTGGGGCAGGTACATGGTGGGGCCGGTCTCGGTGCCCATGTCACAGTGGGCGATGGCGCCCTGGAGGGTGAGCAGCGGCGACAGCCGGTGGGCCTGGAGGGGGAACTGCTCGGCCTCGTCGTCGGTGAGGAAGCCCATGTGGTAGTCGCGGTGGGGGTGCTGGGCCTCCCCGCCGGGATTGACCACGTTCACCTGCTCGGTCAGCTGGTATCGGGGCCCCAGCCAGGCCTCGCAGGCCACCGCCACCGCGTCGGAGCGGTGGTAGTCGATGAAGGCGTCGGGGTCGGCCACGGCCAGCTTCTCGAGCGCGTTCCACACCCGGTCGTTGGCGCCGGGCTTGGCGAAGTGGTCGCCGGCGAGCCCGCCCTGGGCGCGCTGGGCCGCGATCAGGTCCCAGAACACGCTCGACGCCCGGTCCACCGCCTCGGGGGGCACGGCCCCTTCGAGCAGGACGATGCCGGGGCCGTCGACGAGGGCTGCCGCCAACTCGGCCCGCAGCGCAGTCCGGTGCTCGGTGTCGCCGGTGGGGCCGTGGGCCAGTGGGGCCGCGTCGTAGGTGGGGACGGCCTGGGTGATCCGTGTGGCCAGCGGGTAGTCGGCCGGATCGGTGGGCTGCTCGACCAGCGTCGCGAACGCGTCGAGATCGCAGTCCTGACGTGAGGGGAACGCGGCCCCGCGACCGGATTTCACCCTGTCGATCCTACGCGGCCGGCCAGCACGGCAGTGGGCCCGGCCCCCGGAAACTCGCGCCGGCTACACGCACCCAATCCACACAACCAACCCCAGAAACCGCCATACGCCCGGCCCCCGGAAACTCGGGCCGGCTACACGCACCCAATCCACACAACCAACCCCAGAAACCGCCATACGCCCGGCCCCCGGAAACTCGGGCCGGCTACACGCACCCAATCCACACAACCAACCCCAGAAACCGCCGTGGGTCGGGTCGGCGAGAGCCTAGGGACGTTAGCGTGGCCGTCAGCGAACTCTGGAGGTGTGATGCCCATCAATCCTGATGCCGTGGGCGCGGTGGGAGAAGAGACCGAGATCAACTGGACCTCCACGGACAGCCTGCTGTATGCCCTGGGCGTGGGGGCCGGGGCATCGGATCCCACCGGTTTCGAGCTGGAGTTCACCACCGAGAACACCCGGGGCGCGCCCCAGAGGGCGCTGCCCACCCAGGCGGTGGTCCTGGGCGCCGGCAACATGCCCGACTACGGGGACTTCAACCTGGCCGCGCTGCTGCACGGCGACCAGCACATCGAGCTCCACCAAGAGCTGCCGGCGGCCGGATCGGCGGTGGCCCAGGCCCAGGTGGCCGCCATCTACGACAAGATCAAGGCTGCGCTGGTGGTGCTCGAGACCAATGTCCGGAGCCACGATGGCGAGCCGATGTGGACCAGCCGAGCCGGGCTGTTCATCTCCGGGGAGGGGGGCTGGGACGGCGACCGCGGGCCGTCCAACACCTGGCGGCAGCCCGACCGCGAGCCCGACCATGTGACCGGCTACGACACCCGAACCGACCAGGCCCTGCTCTACCGGCTCAACGGCGACCGCAACCCGCTGCACTCCGATCCGTCGTTCTCGGCCATGGCCGGCTTCGAGACCCCGATCCTGCACGGGCTGTGCACGTTCGGGGTGACCGGCCGGGCCCTGCTGCACACGCTGTGCGGCAGCGACCCGTCCCGGTTCGGGTCGATGGCCGGCCGCTTCAAGGCGCCGGTCTTGCCCGGGCAACGGCTCGACGTGCACATGTGGGTGGACGGCGACACGACGCTGTTCCAGACCCGGGTGGGCGACCGGGTGGTGTTCGACGCAGGCGTGTTCACCACCCGCTGAGCGCCCCCGGCAATCTGAGCCGCCCGCTATCGTTCGTCGGGAGCGTGTCGGAAATCTCGGTGCGAGTCTTGTGGATGAGCCACCCATGCTCCCCTGAGATCGTCGGGGGAGGCCCGTGCGGAGGTTCGTGTGGACGTCCCACTGGCATCGGGGTGAGATGACGCGGTGGTGGCCATGACCGGCGGGTGCGACGGGTTCCTGTGGGGGGCGGGGGCGTCGTCGGTGTCGGCCGAGGGGGTGGCGCCCGCGGCCGACTGGTCGGTGTGGGAGCGGGACGGGCAGGCGCCGCGCTCGGGTGACGGCGCCGGGTTCGCCCGGGACTTCCGCGACGACCTGGCCCAGTTGGGGAGGCTCGGGCTCAACAGCCTGCGGCTGACAGTGGAATGGGCCCGGGTGGAGCCCGCGGCCGGGCGGCCCGACAGCGACGCGCTCGACCGCTACCTGGACATCGCCGACGCGGCGGCGGCCGAGGGCCTGGGGGTGTGGATCACTTTGCAGCACACGTCGCTGCCCGGCTGGTACACCGACGACGAGGGCGGCCACGCCGACGAGGTCGCCCGGCGGCGCCGGTGGGCTCGCCATGTGGATCGCATGGCCGAGGCGTTCGACGGCCGGGCTGCGGGCTGGTGCCCGATCGACGATCCGATCGGCTGTGCCGTTCGGAGCTACGGGCTCGGCACCCGGCCCCCGGGCCTCCGCAGCCCAGAAGCGACGGCCGAGGCGGCCGAGGGGGCGATGCTGGCGTTGCACGAGGCGTGCCGGCTGCTGGAGTCGGGGGCGCAGCCGGTGATGGCGGTGTTCGGCGCGCCGACGTTGCACGCCGCGCCGGTCGAGCGGGAGCACGCCCACGCGGCCGACATCGAGACCCGCCGCTGGGACGGGCTGCTGTGGGGCACATGGACTCGGGCGCTGCGGGAGGGCGCGGTGGAGGTGCCGGGACGGGCGCCGGTGGCCGCGCCGTGCTTCGAGAAGGGCCCCGAGTTGGTGGGGTTGAGCCACGACCATCCGGTGGGGGTGACTGAGGCGGGCCGCCTGGTGAGCTGGCCGGCCTCGGCCCGTCGCTCGGCCGCGGGGTTCGCTCCGGAGCCGGCCGAGCTGGGCGAGGCGGTGGCGCGGGCGCTGGACGCGGTGCCGGGGCGGGGCGTGGTGGTGGCCGCCCACGGGGTTGCCACCGATGACGACGACTGGCGGGACAAGCTGCTGGACGCGTCCATGGCGGTGGTGGCCGACGCCCGGGCCGCGGGCCTGCGGGGCTACTTCCACGACAGCGCGGTCGACGGCTACGAGTGGGCCCTCGGCTTCGGTGCCCCCCGGGGCCTGATCGGCCGCGACCGGGGCGTCAAGCCGTCAGCCCAGCGCCTCGCCGCCGCCATCTCTGACGCCGCCAGCCGCTAGTGTCCTGAGTCAGGAATCCGTTGCAGGTGTCGCCGCCAGTTTTCTTGGGCGGTTTGTGTGGACTGAGTGCGCAGAACCAACCCGAGATTTCACGGAGGTCTGAACAAGCCGCTTGAACTTGCGACTCAGGACACTAGTGCTGTGTCGTCGAAATGGCTAGGGCAGCGCAGCAGGACCGAGACCCTGCTTGGGAGCGCTCCGGACACCCCGATTATTTCAGCGACGGACCACTAGCTCCCCGACACTGACGCCGACAATCGGCCCACAGAGCCAGATCCCGCATCAACCTCAAACGGCGCAAAGCACGACGTTAGCGGGCGCGGTATTGGGCTCGGGGGCCTTGGGCGTCCTTGTTGAGGCGTTTGGAGAGGTGCAGGCCCTCCAGCACGAGCTCCACCGCGGCGGCGACCACGGCGGGCGACTCGGCCGCCTCGTCGTCGGCCAGCAGGGCCTGCACGGGGGCGGTCAGGGCCGGGACTTCGGCCAGCAGGGCCGCGTAGTCGGCGTCGGCCACGTCGTCGCCCACATCCACCACCAGATCTTCCTCGAATGCGTCCACCACAGCCCGATGGAGGTCGGGCGGCACGCTGTCCTTGAACACCGACAGCACCGCCGAGTCGACCAGCCGCTGGAGAATCTCGGCCTCGCGGCCCTCCTCCAGCGTCTCGATCTCGACCTTGCCCGCGGTCGACGAGGCCAGCGCTTCGAGGTCGGTGACCCGGGGGACTGCGTGGTCGGAGCCGGTGCGCAGGGTGCGGCGCACCGCGTTGGCCACCATCGTCTCGGTGTTGGAGATGCTGAGCCGCACCGACACTCCCGAGCGCTGCGAGACATGGGAGCTGGACCGGGCCGCCCGGGTGAGCGCCACCACGATGCGGGTCATGAACGACGGCACGGTCACGGCCACGCCGGTCGGGTCGCGGTCCACGCCGGTCGGGTCGCTGCCCACGCCGGTCGGGTCGCGGTCCACGCCGGTCGGGTCGCTGCCATCGCTGTCGCCGTCGCCCGGACCGGCCCCGGACGGACCGGCCCCCGACGAGCCGACATAGGCCTCCTGCTCGACGATGGCGATCTCGGTCCCGGCGTCATGCGGGTAGTGGGTGCGGACCTGGGCCCCGAAACGGTCCTTGAGGGGCGTGATGATGCGGCCCCGGTTGGTGTAGTCCTCGGGGTTGGCCGACGCCACCAGCACCACGTCGAGGGGCAGGCGGACCTTGTAGCCGCGGATCTGGACGTCGCGCTCCTCCAGCACGTTGAGCAGGCCCACCTGGATGCGCTCGGCGAGGTCGGGCAGCTCGTTGATGGCGAAGATCCCCCGGTTGGTGCGGGGCACCAGCCCGTAGTGCAGGGTGAGCTCGTCGGACAGGTACCGGCCCTCGGCCACCTTGATCGGGTCGACCTCGCCGATGAGGTCGGCAATCGACGTGTCCGGGGTGGCCAGCTTCTCACCGTAGCGTTCGTCGCGTTGGATCCAGGCGATTCCGGTGTCGTCGCCGTGCTCGGCCACCAAGGCCCGGGCCTGGGCCGAGACCGGGGCGTAGGGGTCGTCGTTGATCTCGGAGCCGGCGATGATCGGCAACCACTCGTCGAGCAGGCCGACGAGGCCGCGGATCATGCGGGTCTTGGCCTGTCCACGCTCCCCCAGCATGATCATGTCGTGGCCGGCCAGCAGGGCGTTCTCCACCTGGGGGATGACGGTGTTGTGGTAGCCGAGCACGTCGTCGAACAGGGGCCGGCCGGAGCGGATGCGCTCGGTGGCGTTGCGGCGCAGCTCCTGGCGCACCGGCACGGACTTCCAGCCCGAGGCCCGCAGCTCGCCGAGCGTGGTCGGTCTGGACCCGGACATCGCCGGAAACCCTAGCGGCGCCCCGTCCGGGTCCTTCCTTGCGCCCGGCGAGGCGTCCGGCCGGCGCGGTGCGGCCGCGAGAACTCGCCGCGGGCGCAAGATCTCGCGAACGATTCCGGGAACCCACCACCCAAAACCAACCCGAGACCCATAGGGCCCGACGGGCGCAAGATCTCGCGAACGATTCCGGGAACCCACCACCCAAACCAACCCGAGACCCATAGGGCCCGACGGGCGCAAGATCTCGCGAACGATTCCGGGAACCCACCACCCAAACCAACCCGAGACCCATAGGGCCCGACGGGCGCAAGATCTCGCGAACGATTCCGGGAACCCACCACCCAAACCAACCCGAGACCCATAGGGCCCGACGGCAGCGGGGCGAGCGCTGGGGCTTGGGGATGGGGTGGGCGGTAGCTTGGGGCGGTGGACCTGGGTGGGATGTGGCGGGTCGCGGCGGCCACCGAAAGACGGCGGCGCACGTTCCACGAGTTCGACCACGACGACTCGCGCTGGAGGCAGATGCCGGTGCCCGGCCATTGGGCGCAGGGTGCACCCGATGGCGAGGGCACGGACCTGGCCCTCGAGGAGTCGGTGCTGTACCGCCACCGCTTCGAGGGACCGCCGGAGGCAACCGAAGCCGGCGCCGAGAACGCCGGGACCGAGAACGCGACCAACGGCGGGGACGCCGGCGACGAGAACGCGACCAGCGGCGGGGACGAGGCCGACGATCCCGCCGAAAGCCCTGGTCGGCGGTGGTGGCTGAGGATCGAGGGACTGGCCCAACAGGGTGACGTCTGGCTCGACGGCTCCTACCTGGGCCACACCGACGGGTACTTCGTGCCCCATGAGCTCGAGGTGACTGAGCAGCTCGCCGCCGGGTCCGAGCACTTGCTGGCCATCGAGGCCACCTGCCGCCGCTTCGGCGACCCCGACAACCGCACCCTGCTCACCGGGGCGTTGCAGGATCCCGAGCTGTGCGGGGTCGAGGACCTGATCGTGGGCGGGGTGTGGCGACCGGTCCGGCTGAGGCCCACCGGACGGATCGCGATCCGCCACGCCCGGGCGGTGTGCGCCGAAGTCTCGATCGGCGGGGGCCGCGACACCCAACTGACCCGGCAGGGCAGTACCCATGCCCGGGTGGAGCTGAGGGCGGTGCTGGACGTGCCCGGCGGCGGCCCGGTCGACCTGCGCACCCGGGTGGCCGGCACCGAGCACGTTCACAGCCACCACGCCGCCGGCGGGGAGAACCGGGTGGAGTGGACCGTCGACATCGACGATCCGCCGCTGTGGTGGCCCCACGCGCTGGGCGACCAGCACCTGTGCGACCTCACGATGGAAGCCCTGACGGTCGAGGGCGTGCACGACCGGCGGCACTTCCGCATCGGGTTCCGGTCGGTGGCCATGCGACGCTGGGTTCTGCACGTCAACGGGGAGCGGCTGTTCGCCAAGGGCGCCAACCTGCTGCCCGTCCGGCCGCTGCCGGGCACGGCCACCGCATCGGAGGTGGCCGACGACATCCGGGCGGCCCGCAACGCCGGCCTCGACCTGGTGCGGCCGGTCGCCCACATCGCCAGGCCCGAGCTGTACGACGCGGCCGACGAGCTGGGCGTGCTGGTATGGCAGGACCTGCCGATCCGGGGCCTGATGAACCGTAGCGTGGCACCCGAGGCCCGGCGGCAGGCCCGTGAGGCCGTGGACCTGCTGGGCCACCGTCCCTCAGTGGCGGTGTGGTGCGCGCACGACCAGCCGTTCTCCAGGCTCCGCCGGCCCGGCCGGACGCCAGCGGTGGTGAGCCGCCAGGGGCCGTCCTGGAACCGCGATGTGCTCGACCGGCGGCTGGGCCGGGTGCTCGACCGCTGCGACGGCTCCCGCCCGGTGGTGCCCCACACCGGCGTGCCGCCCCGCTTCCCGCTGCTGGACGGCACCACCAGCGAACTCTGGTTCGGCCTGCACGGGGGGCGGGCCGCCGATTTGGGTCCGGTGCTGGCCCGGGTGCCGGCGATGGGCCGTTTCGTGTCGGCATTCGGGACACCGGTGGCCGACGACCAGCCCGAGGTGGTGAAGACCACCATCGAGACGCTGCGGCGACTGAAGTACCGGCCGGCCGGGGGGTTCCTGCTGCACGCGCTGGCCGATGTGGGAGCCGCCGACGCCGCGGCCGGGACCACAGACAGGGCCGCAACCGCAGCCGGCACCACAGACAGGGCCGCAACCGCAGCCGGCACCACAGACAGGGCCGCAACCGCAGCCGGCACCACAGACAGGGCCGCAACCGCAGCCGGCACCACAGACAGGGCCGCAACCGCAGCCGGCACCACAGACAGGGCCGCAACCGCAGCCGCAGCCGGGACCGCAGACAGGGCCGCAACCGCAGCCGCAACCGCAGCCGGGACCGCAGACAGGGCCGCAGACAGGGCCGCAACCGCAGCCGGGGACCGCAGACAGGGCCGCAACCGCAGCCGCAGCCGGGACCGCAGACAGGGCCGCAACCGCAGCCGCAACCGGGACCACAGACAGGGCCGCAACCGCAGCCGCAACCGCAGCCGCAGCCGCAGCCCGCAGCCGCAGCCCGCAGGTGGGGTCGGGGCCGCAACCACAGCCGGGGCCGGAGGTGGCTTCGGCGTGTTGGACGGGTTGCGCCGGCCCAAGCCAGGATGGTGGGCGCTGGTGGGGACGTGCCGCCCGCTGATCGTGGTTGCCGATCAGCTGCCCGGGAGCGTGCGAGCCGGGGACCATCTCGACCTGGCGGTCCATGTGGTCAACGACGCCAGGGCCGATACCGGCGAGCTGCAGGTGCATGCCAGGGTGCTCGGTCCCGACGGCCGGGTGGTCCGCGAGCACCGCTGGGCCGGCACGGCCCGGGCCGACGACTGCGTACTGGTGGGCCGGCTCTCGGCGGTGGTCCCGGTGGTTGCCCGTCCCGGTCAGCTAGCCGTGGAGTTGACCCTTACCGGCCGCGGCGGCCCGGAAGATCAGCCCGAGGTGATCGCTACCAACCGCTACACCACCGCGGTCCCGTAGCCGGGTCCGGAGCTGTAGCCGCACCGGGGGCCGAGGCCGGACCGGGGCGAGGACGGTCAGCGGCGAGCGAGTACAGGCGACAAGGGCGCTACCAGCCGGGCCGCACCGATGACGGCGTGGAAGTAGAAGTGGGCCACCACGGCGCCGGCGACGGCGGATGCGATGTTGCGACTCCGGTCGGCCGGTTCCAGGGGGCCGGTGTCCGCCAGCATCCGGGCCTTGAAGCCGTCGATGAACTCGGGGGCGGTGATCAGCAGACAGATCTCCTGGTTGCAGCGGAAGCTGTGGCGGCTGAAGTTCGACGACCCCACCAGCAGGGTGTCGTCGTCGGCGAGCAGGAACCGTGCGTGGAAGAAGTCCGGGTAGGTGCGCAACGCCACGCCGGCGCGGGTGAGGCGGCTCCAGATGTACGGCTCCACGAGCCGCAGCCAGCGGTAGTTGTTCTCCCGGGCCGTGATGACGGTCTTGGCCGGGGCCCTGGCCTGGCCGAGCAGTTTGACGATCCCGACGTCGATGGAATAGGGGGAGGCGAGCACGAGACTGCGGTTCGCGCCATTGATGACCTCGGTGAACGCCGGCTCGATCTCCCTGTTGGTCAGGACCGTGGTGTTCACGGAGCGCCGGTCGCCTCGCTCGGTGCGGGCGAAGTCTTCGGTGAGGGCGTCCACGATGGCGGGGTCGACCGTGCGGATCATGAAGTCGCGCCAGGCGAAGTTGTGGTCGCTGATGTTGATGCCGCCGAGGTAGGCGTGGTCGTCCACTACGTAGAGCTTCTTGTGGTTGCGGCTGAGTCCGAAGAACTTCACCAGTCCGAAGGGCTGGGTGAAGGTCACGGCCACGCCGGCTGCCCTCAGCCGGTCGAACATGGCCTTCGTCTCGGCGACCTCTTCCCGCACGGACGGGTCGGTGTCCTTGCGGTCGCTGACGTAGCGCAGGGCGAAGCAGTCGACGAGCAGCCTCACGTCCACGCCCCGGCCGGCGGCCCCGGCCAGCAGGTCGGCCACGGCCAAGCCCGAGGCGTCCCCGTCGAAGGTCATCACCTGTATCAGCACCCGCCGCTCGGCCGAGGCCAACGCCCGGTGCAAGTCCTCAACGAACTCCTGGTTGCCCAACAGTTGCAACGGCCCGCCGCCAGTCACCCGCCGACGCTACCCGCCATCCCGAAATTGGTGACGAAGTGGGCGCTGGACACCCAATATTCGCACCAATTCCGATTGGTTGACCAATTGAGTATATTTCGTGCTATATCGCTATAGATGGGCGGCAAACTGATCCACGAGCAGATGCAGCGACAGCACGGCCTGATCACCAGAGGACAGGCTCGGGAGGCGGGCATGACCGACACGCAGGTCAAGTGGCGCATCCGTACCGGCAGCTGGGTGCGCGTGGCCCACGGCGTCTACCGGCACCAGTCGACGCCTGACAGCCGCTTGGCGCGACTCCTCGCGGCCTGCCTGACACGCGATGCGCTGGCCAGCCACCGCTCGGCGGCCGCCCTCCACGGCATAGATGGCTTCCGGCTCGATCGCATCGAGGTAGTCGTGCCCCGAGGTAAGGCCAGGCCCATGAGGGGCGCGATACTCCACCAGTCGACTCAATTCGACCTAGCCGATCCGACCGACTGCCGGGGAGTGCCCTGCACCGGAGTCGGGAGAACGCTGCTTGACGTGTCCGCGGTCGTCAGCAGGCAGCGTCTCGACCAGGCCGTCGATTCGGTCCTTCGGGATGGTCGGCTGCGTCTCGCAGACCTCTACAGGATCTTGGTGTCGCATGCGCGCCGAGGTCGGAACGGTTGCGCCGCATTCCGGGACTCGCTCGAGGACCGCGGCGACGAGGCGGTACCGCTCAGCGCATGGAGTCGCATGGTGGCCGAACTCCTAGTCGAGTCCGGCCTCAGCCGGCCTGTGATGGAACACCGAATCAATAACGCCAGTGGCGAGTTCGTCGCCCAGGTCGACCTCGCCTATCCGGAGTGCCGGGTGGCCATCGAACTCGACAGTAGGCGCTGGCACCTGAACCGCGTGTCATTCGACAACGACCCCGAACGCCGAAACCGGTTGACCATTCTGGGCTGGACGGTCCTCAACTTCACTTGGAACCACTACGTGCACGAACCCCGCAAGCTCTGCGCCACCGTCGAGGCAGCCTGCCACCAGGCCCGCCCAACGAAATTGGGGATGAAACAGGCACTAGACACCCACAACCGCACCAATTTTCGGGGAGCCGGAACCGGGCACCCGAAATTGGGGACGAGATAGGCACTAGGCACCCACAACCGCATCAATTTCGGAGGAGCCAGTAGGTTTGGGGGATGGCGCAGACGGTCGCTCCCCCCGAGACCGCTGAACGGGTGCCGCCGCTGAGGCGTCGACGGCGGGAGCTTCCCTGGCCGCTGAACATCTACCAGACCGCGGTCGGCAAGAAGTACGTCATGGCCGTCACCGGCGTCGGGCTGCTGGCCTTCGTGATCGTTCACATGATCGGCAACCTGCACCTGTACGAGGGCCCGACCCAGATCAACGAGTACGCCGAGGCGCTGCGGGACCTGGGCGGCCACCTGGTGCCCCGCACCCTGATCCTGTGGGTGATGCGCATCGGGCTGCTGGCCATGTTCGTGCTGCACATCCACAGCGCCTGGTCGCTCAAGGAGATCAGCCGGCGCAGCAGCCCGAGGGCCAACTGGGTGAGCGGCAACAAGCGCTACGCCGGCGGCCAGGACTACGTGGCCGTCAACTTCGCCGGCCGCACCATGCGCTGGACCGGTCCCATCGTCGGCCTCTACGTGCTGTTCCACCTGGCCGACCTGACCTGGGGCTGGTGGCTGGGCGACGACTACATCCGGGGCGACGTGTACCACAACGTGGTGGAGTCGCTGTCGTCGATCCCGGTGGCGATCATCTACATCGTGGCCAACGTGGCGCTGTCGGTGCACATCTACCACGGCATGTGGTCGGCGTTCCAGACGCTGGGGGTCAACAACCCCCGGTTCAACCACTTGCGGCGGGGGCTGGCCACGGTGATCGCGGGGACGGTCCTGGTCGGCAACCTGAGCTTCCCGATCATGGTCCAAGCAGGGGTGGTCGCATGAGCACCGATGGCCGCATGAGAAGAGCAGCCACATGAGCACCGATGGCCGCATGAGAAGAGCAGCCACATGAGCGTCGCGCTGGATGCCGGGGTCCCCACAGGTCCCATCGCCGACAAGTGGGACAACCACAAGTTCTCGGTGAAGCTGGTCAACCCGGCCAACAAGCGGCGGTTCAAGATCCTGGTGGTGGGCACCGGGCTGGCCGGGGCGTCGGCGGCGGCGTCGCTGGCCGAGCTCGGCTACAAGGTCGAGGCGTTCACCTTCCACGACTCGCCCCGGCGGGCCCACTCCATCGCCGCGCAGGGCGGCATCAACGCGGCCAAGAACTACCGCAACGACGGCGACTCAGTCTACCGGCTGTTCTACGACACGGTCAAGGGTGGCGACTACCGGTCGCGGGAGGCCAACGTCTACCGGCTGGCCCAGGTGTCGCTAAACATCATCGACCAGTGCGCGGCCCAGGGGGTGCCCTTCGCCCGGGAGTACGGCGGCCTGCTGGCCAACCGGTCCTTCGGCGGGGCCCAGGTGAGCCGCACCTTCTACGCCCGGGGCCAGACCGGACAGCAACTGCTGCTGGGCGCCTACCAGGCCATGGCCGCCCAGATCGCGGCGGGCGCGGTCACCCTGCACAACCGGGCCGACGTGCTCGACATCGTGGTCAAGGACGGCGAGGCGTGCGGGATCATCGTGCGGGACCTGCTCACCGGCGAGGTGAGGGCCCACAGCGGCCATGCGGTGGTGCTGGCCACCGGCGGCTACGGCAACGTCTACTACCTGTCCACCAACGCCATGAACTGCAACGTGACCGCGGCGTGGCGGGCCCACCGGCGGGGGGCGACGTTCGCCAACCCGTGCTACACCCAGATCCACCCCACGTGCATCCCGGCCAGCGACGAGTTCCAGTCGAAGCTGACCCTGATGTCGGAGTCGCTGCGCAACGACGGGCGCATCTGGGTGCCCCGCAACATGGACGACGCCCGGGCCGCGGCCGACGTGCCCGACGCCGACCGGTACTACTTCCTGGAGGAGAAGTACCCGGCGTTCGGGAACCTGGTGCCCCGGGACGTGGCGTCCCGCAACGCCAAGACGGTGGTGGACCAGGGCCTCGGGGTGGGGCCGCTGCGCAACGGCGTGTACCTCGACTTCGCCGACGTGATCGCCCGTGACGGCGAGGCGGTGGTGCGGGAGAAGTACGGGAACCTGTTCGACATGTACGAGCGGATCACCGGCGAGGACCCCTACCGCTCCCCCATGCGCATCTACCCGGCCACCCACTACACGATGGGCGGGCTGTGGGTGGACTACAACCTGATGACCAACGTTGGTGGGCTGTACGCCCTGGGCGAGTGCAACTTCTCGGACCACGGGGCCAACCGGCTGGGCGCGTCGGCGCTGATGCAGGGCCTGGCCGACGGCTACTTCGTGCTGCCCTACACGATCGGCGACTACCTGGCGCCGAAGCTGGGGGCGGCACCGGTGCCGGTCGATGATCCGGCGTTCGCGGCGGCGGTGGCCGAGGTGGACGACCGCACCCGCCGGTGGCTGGCGGTGCGGGGCACCCGGTCGGTGGACCACTACCACCGGGAGCTGGGCAAGATCGTGTGGGAGTACTGCGGCATGGCCCGCAACCGCACCGGCCTGGAGAAGGCGCTGACCGAGATCCCCGCGCTGCGGGAGGAGTTCCGGGCCAACGTGAAGGTGCTGGGCTCGGCCGACACCACCAACCAGTCGCTGGAGCAGGTCAACCGGGTGGACGACTTCATGGAGATGGCCGAGTTGAAGGTGCGCGACGCCCTGCACCGCGAGGAGTCCTGCGGCGGCCATTTCCGGGAGGAGCACCAGACCCCCGAGGGCGAGGCCCTGCGGGACGACGAGAACTTCGCCTATGTGGCCGCCTGGGACTGGCAGGGTCCGGACCGGCCGCAGGAGCTGGTCAAGGAGCCGTTGGAGTTCGAGAACGTGAAGCTCACCCGGAGGAGCTACAAGTGAGCGCCGGGAACGGGAACGGCTCGGGGAACGGGAACGGCTCGGGGAACGGGAACGGCTCGGGGAACGGGAACGGCTCGGGGAACGGGCACCAGGCGACCCTGCGGCTGAAGCTGCGGATCTGGCGCCAGGCCGGGCCGGACGAGCCGGGGGCGTTCCTGGACGTCGACGCTCACGACATCCCGGAGGACTGCTCGTTCCTGGAGATGCTCGACATCGTCAACGAGCGTCTCATCGACGACGACATCGAGCCGGTGGTGTTCGCCCACGACTGCCGGGAGGGCATCTGCGGCACGTGCGGGGTGATGATCAACGGCCGCCCGCACGGTCCCGAGAAGGCCACCGCCACCTGCCAGCTGCACATGCGCAAGTTCCGCGACGGTGACGAGATCGTGATCGAGCCGTTCCGGGCGGTGTCGTTCCCGGTGGTGAAGGACCTGATGGTGGACCGGCAGGCCTTCGACCGGATCATCGAGTCGGGCGGTTACATCTCGGCGCCCACCGGCACCGCCCCCGACGCCAACGAGATCCCGGTGCCCAAGGACGTGGCCGACTTCGCCATGGACGCGGCGGCCTGCATCGGCTGCGGAGCGTGCGTGGCCGCCTGCCCCAACTCGGCGGCCCAGCTGTTCACCGCGGCCAAGCTCGGCCACCTCAACGTGCTGCCCCAGGGCCAGCCCGAGCGGTGGCGGCGGGCCGAGGCCATGGTGGAGACGATGGAGTCGTTCTTCGGGTCGTGCACCAACCACGGCGAGTGCACCGAGGCGTGCCCCAAGGAGATCAGCCTCGACTTCATCGCTGTGCTCAACCGGGACTACCTGAAGGCCAAGGTCAAGAACCGCCGCCTAGCCTCCCAGGTCTGACCGGGTACGGTCGGGGCAGGCCGAGCCGGGCCGGGCCGGAGCGGAAATTCCGGGCGGATTCTGTGGACATACCACCCAAAACCCACCCGAGATCTCGGGGCCGGCCCGAGCCGGAAATCTCGGGCGGATTCTGTGGACATACCACCCAAAACCCACCCGAGATCTCGGGGCCGGCCCGAGCCGGAAATCTCGGGCGGATTCTGTGGACATACCACCCAAAACCCACCCGAGATCTCGGGGCCGGCCCGAGCCGGAAATCTCGGGCGGATTCTGTGGACATACCACCCAAAACCCACCCGAGATTTTCGGGGCAGGCAGGGGGCGTGAGTGACCGGGGGGCGTGAGACGGGCTGGGGTCCGGGGCGGCGGCTGACGCTGGGGCTGGCCCGGGGGGTGGCCATGGGCGCGGCCGACGTCGTGCCGGGCGTGTCGGGCGGCACTATCGCGGTGGTGCTCGGCATCTACGAGCGGCTGCTGGGCGCGATCCGGGGCGTGGCCGGGGCGGCGGGACGGTTGCTGCGGGGCGACTGGCGGGGGGCCGGGCGGCGGCTGACCGGGGTGGACTGGTGGCTGATCGTGCCGCTGCTGGCCGGGATCCTGGGCACCATCCTGCTGCTGGCCTCGGTGATCGAGACCCAGCTGGAGGAGCGTCCCGAGACGATGGCCGGCCTGTTCTGCGGTCTGGTGCTGGCGTCGGCGGTGTCGGCGTGCCGGCTGTTCGAGTGGCGGGGCGCCGTCCAGATCGTGTTGATGGCGGTGGCCGCGCCGGCCACGTTCGGGTTGCTGGGCCTTCAGTCGGGCCCGGTGGCCGATCCGTCGCTGCTGGTGCTGGCCGGGGCCGGGGCCATAGCAATTTGCGCCATGATCCTGCCGGGAATCAGCGGGGCGTTCCTGCTGCTGATGCTGGGTATGTACGGGGCGGTGATCAACATCGTCACCGATCTGCGCTACGCCGAGGCGGCCGTGTTCCTAGCGGGGGCAGCGGTCGGGCTGGGCCTGTTCTCGACGGTGCTGGGGCGGCTGCTGGATCAGGCCCGCAACCGGGTGATGGCGGTGCTGGTGGGGCTGATGTTCGGCTCGCTGAGGGTGCTGTGGCCGTGGCCCAACGGCGTGGGCGTGATCAGCCGCCACGAGCACGAGGTGATCTCAGGCACCGGCCTGGCCTGGCCCGCCGCCAGCGAGTGGGCCGCCCCCACGGTGGCGGCCGTCGCCGGCTTCGCCGTCGTCCTGCTGGTCACCCGCCTGGCCCAGGACTGAGCGCACAACGGTACCGCTGCATGGCGAGGCCACGTGCAATGGTGCCGCGTCACGCACGTGACTCGACGCGAGTCGATCAGGTTCCAATCACGGTGAGGCCCGCGGAGCGGGCGGCTTGGGCCTGGCGGATGTCGAAGGTGAGGAACGTGGTCGACTCGCCGGCGCGGCGGGCCGCGGCTACGTGGAGCGCGTCGAGAGAACGGCAGAGCGTCTGCTCGGCTATGCGGGCGGCTTCATTGCAGGTGACGCCGTCGAGGCTCACCAGCGCGAACGCGTCCAGGTCGGCCTGCGCCTGCCTGCGGGCGGCGAGCAGTTCGTCGCCTTCAAGCAACCGGGCCAGGTTGCGACGCAGCTCCACCTCGGTCAGGCGCGACGTAACCAGCACGGGATCGGTGGCCATGAACTCGTCGGCTACTTCGGAGTCGCGTTCAGCGATGTAGCGCTTCAGCAGCGCGCTGGTGTCTACGTACAGGGTCATCCGCGGTCCTCGTCGAGCACGTCGGCCGTGCCTCTGGGTGCAGAGAAGCGATGCGCCGGCTCCAACCGGGTCCGGGACGCCGGCGTGATCCAGCCCTCCTCGATGCCTTGCTCGATCGTCGACACGCTCCCGAGGCCGACAAGGTGGGCCACCGGCCTGCCCCGGTCGCTGATCACAATCCGCTCACCGTTCGCTGCCCGTCTGACGTACTCGGACAGCTTGGCTTTGAGTTCCCTTATCCCAACCGTCATGTAGTCACAATAGCACTCTTTGTGACTACATCAACTGTGGACGTTCAGGCGAGGGCGCGGCGACGCCTTCGGGTGGGCAGGGTGATCGAGTCCGAGAACTGGTAGAGCACTGCTCCCACCAGGGTGAGGACGATGACGTAGGCGGCCGCCAGCGCGCCCAGGTCGCTCTCCCGGGCGATGCCCAGCTCGGCTATGACGATCGAGAACTCTCCGTGGGCGATCAGGGCGGCCCCGGCCCGCAGCCGGCCGGGCTTGCCGATGCCGGCCCGTGCGGCTGCGATCCAGCCGGAGACGATCTTGGTTGCGACCGTGGCCGCCGCGATGGCCAGCGCGGCGACGGCCACATCCGGTATGCGGCTGAGGTCCACCCGGAGCCCGAAGAACACGAAGAAGACCGCGGCGAACAGGTTGCGCAGCGGCAGCAGCAGCCCCCGGGCGTGCGAGACGATGTCGCCCGACAGCGCCACGCCGACCACGAACGCCCCGACCGCGGTCGAGAGGTTGAGCCGTCCAGCCAGGCCGGCGACCAGCAGGGTGCCGCCCAGCAGGGTCAGCAGCAGCGCTTCGCTGGACTGGCTCAGGGCGATGGCGCTGAGCCGGTCGCCCAGCAGGTAGGCGACGCCGAGCACCCCGAGCACCGCCACCAGCGAGATCGCCACGGTGAGAGTGGTGCTGAGGACCGACCCGCCGAAGAGCACCCCGGACACGATCGGCAGGTACAGCACCATGGCCAGGTCCTCGATGACGAGCACGCTGAGGATGACCGAGGTCTCGTGGTTGCCGATCCGGTCGAGGTCGGCCACCAGCTTGGCCACGATGCCCGACGACGAGATGTAGGTCACGCCGCCGAGCAGCACCGCGACGATCGGGTCGAAGCCGAGGATCAGCCCGGCCACGAACCCGGGCGGGAAGTTCAGCCCGAAGTCGACTGCACCGGCCAGCGTCGACCGGCGCAGGTTGTCGATCAGTTCGCGGGTCGAGAACTCCAGTCCCAGCATCAGCAGCATCAGGATGACGCCGATCTCGGCGCCGACCTCGATGAAGTCCTCCGAGGCGTCCAGCTCGAAGAGGCTGCCCTCGCCGAGGGCGAGCCCGGCCAGCAGGTACAGCGGCAGTGCGGGCAGGCCGATCCGGCGGGCCAGGCGGGCGACGACGGCCAGCGCCAGCACGAGCGCGCCGAGCTCGATGACCAGCAGGTCGCCACCGGTGTGCATCGGCTCGGCCGGTCTGATCGGCGGATCGCCGCCGGTGTGCACGGACTGACCCGATCTGATCGACAGATCGCCTGGGGCGCCGGTGTGCACGGACTGGCCCGGGCTAGCCGGTCTGCTCAGCGGGACGCCTTAGCAGCCTGGTGGCCGCCTTGACCGCCGCCGGGACGCCCACCACCACCGCGGTGTCGCCCGCTTCGAGCCGTTCGGTGCCGGCCGGTATGGGGATGGAGCCCGATTCGGTGACGAGGGCGACGACTCCGGCCCCGGTCCGGGTTCTCAGGGTCGCCTCGGCCAGGGTGAGCCCGGCCAGCGACGACTCAGCCGCGACCTGAACCCACGAGATCACCAGGTCCTCCAGGCGGTGCACGGCGTCGTCGAGATGCTCCAGCACGGTACTGCCGCCCAGCAGCTCGCCCAGGGTGTGGCCCTCGTCCTCGGTCAGCTGGACGCTCTCGCAGGCCCGGTCGACGTCCCGCTCGTCGTATACCACTAGGTCGCGCCGGCCGGTCTGGTGGGCCACAACGCCGACGCAGCGGCCGGCGTCTGTCTGCAGGTCGAAGCGGATCCCCACTCCGGGCAGGTCGGTCTCGGTCACCTTCCTCACTGGAACCTCCTCTCAGGCCGTCCCGATAGGACAATACCTAGAGCGGCCCCAGTGGCTGTTTCCCGCTCCCACTCACCCCGCTCACAGGTCGCCCACACCCGTCACCCGCTCCCACTCACCCCGCTCACAGGCCGCCCAGGCCCAGGGGCCTCACCCGGATGAACCGGTTCGCTCGTCTGCCGTTCGGCCTCTAGGGCTGCCAGAGGAGGGTGTCGGGCATGAACTGGCTCCAGGCGAACCAGAACGACTGGTGGCCCTCGATCTCGTCGCCGGCCGAGTCGACGGCCCGCACCCCGCCCCCGTCGAGGCGCAGCGTCACCCCGGCCAGCGCGACATCCCCACCGGCCTTGAGAGCCGCCGCGGCCTCTTCGACCGGGAACGCCACGGGGGTGCCGTCGTCCAGCACCACGCCGAAGACCTGCTCGTGGACGCCGAGGGTGGCGTCGGCGCCGCCGATCGGGAAGATGGGACCGTCGTCGTCGCGGCCCCGCAGCGGGTCGAGCGGGTAGCGGCGCCCGATCCCGCCGTCCTCGGCGAGGATGGTCGTGCCGGGATGGGCGGCCTTCCACTCGCCCCAGGTGGTGGTGACCACGGTGGCCTGATTGAGGACGACTCCCCGCTCTCTCAGCGGCCCGGTGACCGCCTCGCCGGTGAACGTGTCGAACACCGACTTGGTGTTGAGGTCGTACATGACCTTGTTGGACCGGGACAGCAGCCCCGTGGTGCGCAGGACGGGCGTCTCCACGCCGTCGGGCACGTCATCGGTGAAATAGGCCTGGGCCGAGCCGCACAGCGTGCAGTAGGGCATGCCGATCCGGCGGCCGCCGAGGGTGTCGTTGACCATCTCGTGGACTTCCATCATGTGGCGGGGGTAGGCCCGGGCCTCGTCGCTGACGACGACCGCGAAGACGATGCCGTCGTCGGAGTACCAGGAGCCGCCGGCTGCGTCGGTGACGGCCGGATCGTCCAGGGCCGGGATGCAGCCCCGGGGGCAGCCCCTCTGGTCGCCGAGGGCGCGGTCGTCGATGTACACCCCGCCCCAGCTCACCATGCGCCAGTCGATGTCGGCGTCGGGGTCGTCGAAGAACGGCTGCCAGCGAGGTTCGACCAGCGTGAACAGGCGCTCCTTGTACTCGGCGTAGCGGGGGAAGGCGGGGAGGTCCCATGCGATCAGGTGGTCGGTGACCGACATCCACGAGCTACGGGCGGCTACCGGGTCGTCGGCCACCCTGGCGCCGGTCAGCTTCTGGAACGCCGAGATCGACCCGTCGTGGATGTCGCCGAAGACGAAGAACCGGAGCAGGTCGGACGTGATCCAGGCCAGCCGGGCGTCGCCGGTGTTGCCGAGGCCGGCGACCAGGGCGCCGTCGAAGCCGCCCAGTTCGAGGCCCGCCCAGATGACTTCGAGGATATCGACGGCGGCCTGGTCGATGGGGCCGGTCGGGGTGTCGGGGGCGGGCGGGAACTCGTATCCCAGGAAGTTCCGCAGGGCGCCGCGCTCGCGTGGGGCGAGCTGGTCCCGCTCGCCGGCGTCCGGGGCGCCGGCGGCGTCGGGAGCGGCGGTTTCCGAGGCGGCGGCGTCCGAGGCGGCGGCGTCCGAGGCGGCGGCGTCGGGCGTGTCGGCGTCGGGCGTGTCGGCCGCAGGGGCTTCAGCCCCGGTCACCGAGCCGCCGGTGAAGGAGGGAGCGTCCATGTCACCGCCCGAGCAGGCCGCCGCCAGCAGCGCCAGTCCGGCGCCCACGGCACGGACCCGAGAAGTCATGCGCCCACGTTATTCACGAAATTCCTGTCCACGAGCCGGTACGGAACGAAGGTCGACTTTGCCGGTTCCGGTACCGGCTCTGAGGATGAGAACCTGCTTGTCCCGCAGGAGCCGGATCATCTCGGTGATGTGTTCGTCGGTCATTCCGACCTTGACACGTCGCGCCGGCAGCCGCGCTGCCGGCCGTCGCGGCTAGCCGAACCGGGCGTTGTATGGTGGCGGCACCCATGCAACTGACACCGCTGCGTCAAGAACTCATCAGGATCCTGCTGGAGCGGGGCCACCGCAGGCTCGATGAGCCGATCGAGTTGGCGTCGGGGGCGATGTCGTCGGACTTCGTCGACGGCAAGGAGGCCCTGGCCGAGTGGCGGCACCTGCGGCTCGCCTGCGAGGCCATTGCCGAGGCGGTCGGCGCCGACGGCCACAGCTTCGACGCGGTGGGGGGCCTCACCCTGGGCGCCGACGCCCTGGCGGTGGGTATCGCCGCAGTGAGCGACTGTCGCTGGTTCTTCGTGCGCAAGGAGCCCAAGAAGCGGGGAACGAGGCGGTTGATCGAGGGGGCCCGGCTCGGGTCCGGCGACCGGGTGCTGCTGGTGGAGGACGTGGTGACCACCGGCGCGTCGATCTTGCAGGCGCTCGATGCGGTCGATGAGACCGGAGCGCAGACAGTGGCCGCGGTGACGCTGGTGGACCGCAGCGGCCTCGCCGGTCCGCAGTTCGGGGAGCGAGGGATCGCCTACTACCCGATGGCGACCCACGAGTCGCTGGGGATCGACCCCGTCCTGCCGCCCACCGCCATAGCAACCGCAACCGCCGGCTGAGCAGACGGCCGGTCCCGGCTAGCCGGCTCTGTCCACTAACGATGCGGGGCATCAAGTTGAGGTTGTCCTCGATGACGGCGAGGCGGACTTGGCCGATGTTGAGGTCGGTGCTCTTGGGCAGAGTGTCCTGAGTCGGGAATCCGTTGCAGATGTCGCCGCCAGTTTTCTTGGGAGGTTTGTGTGGACTGAGCGCGCAGAACCAACCCGAGATTTCACGGAGGTCTGAACAAGCCGCTTGAACTTGCGACTCAGGACACTAGACGGTCGATCCTGGCGGAGAGCCGGCCTTCGAACTTGCCCATCTGATTCAGCAGCAGTCCAATGGTGGTGAGAGTCGATCCGAGGACCGATCCCATGATTGCGATCAGTATGACGATGGTCTCAGGTTCCATGTCGCAGGCGCCTCCGCTCCCGTCGCAGTGCTGGTAGGCGAGCCGGAACCTCGGCTTGCAATAGGCAACTTCGGCTATATCAGTCGCTTTCAATATATGCAATAGATCGTTGTTGTGCCGCCGTGCCACCGGCCCGGACCGGCTCGCGGACGAGTCGCAGGCCCCCCGACCCTGCGGGTGTGCGGTTCTGTGATTGAGGGACAAGATGGGGACGCGCCCAGTTGGCGGCGCGTGGGATGAGAGGAAAGGAGTTCCACATCTCAGCCACAAAATGAGTGAACACACACGCCAAAATGTTGTTTGCTTGCACGAGTCGAAGGGGAGTCGCACGATGGGCAAATTGACCATTTCCTCCGTCCGGGCAACCAGCAAACCGGGCAAGTACTACGACCAGCACGGGCTGATCCTGAGGGTTGCGCCCGGAGGGTCGAAGCAATGGATCTGGCGGGGCACTGTCCAGGGCCGCCGCCGCGACATCGGCCTGGGATCGGTGGCGTACACGTCGTTGGAGGAGGCCCGCGACATCGCTTACCGGTTCCGCAAGCTGGCCCGGGCCGGGATCGACCCCAAGTCGATGCGGTCCGGCGACCTCGTCCCCACCTTCGCCGAGGCGGTGGAGCAGGTCATCGAGGCTTACCGGCCCGGCTGGAAGGACACCGGCCGCTCCGAGGAGAACTGGCGGTCGTCGCTGAGGCGCTTCATCTATCCCGCTCTCGGGACCATTCCAGTCGATCAGATCACCACCGCCGACCTGGTGCGGGTGCTGCTGCCTATCTGGCACACCAAAGCCGAGACCGCCCGCAAGCTCAAGACCCGCCTCGGAGTGGTGATGCGCTGGAGCATCGCCGCCGGTCACCGCACCGACGACCCCGCCGGGCCGGCCCTCGCGGCGGCGCTGCCCCGCCACACCGCCCCGGCCAGGCATCTGGCCAGCCTGCCCCATGCTGAGGTTGCTCCGGCCCTCGCCAAACTCGATGCGCTGCCGAGGGCGTGGCGGCCCACGGTGGCGTGTCTGAGGTTCCTGGCGGCCACCGCGGCCCGCTCCGGCGAGGCCCGGTTCGCCACTTGGGACGAGATCGACCTCGAGGCCCGGACATGGACGGTGCCCGCTGAGCGCAGCAAGACCAGCCGGGAGCATGTGGTGCCGCTGTCGTCGGCGGCGCTCGACGCGCTCGAGGAGGCCCGCCGCTACTGCGACGGCTCCGGGCCGGTGTTCGCCTCGCCGGCGGGCAAGGCGTTGAGCAACGGCTCCATGTCGAAGCTCACCCGGCCCTACGGGTTCACCCCTCACGGGCTTCGGGCTTCGTTCCGGTCGTGGGCGGCCGAGACCGGCGTCCCCCGGGAGGTCGCCGAAGCCGCGCTGGCACACTCGGCCGGAGCCTTGGCGCGCGCCTACCAGCGCTCGGATCTGCTCGCCGCCCGCCGGGAGGTCATGGAGACCTGGGGCCGCTACATCACGTAGCCGGAGGCTCCGGGGCGTCGCGTTCACGAGCGTGCGAGGAGGCCCCTCCGGGCGCTCCTGGCGCCGTGGCGGCGCGGCCGCAACCAACCTTCGATGCGCATATGGCCTTTCGATGTGCATATGGCCCCTCGCGATTGAAGGATTCTCTCAGATGTCTTGCGTCACTCGACAACACCGCGCCGATCCGTAATGAGGGACAAGCCGGGGACAAGTTGCCCCTAGCGAAGCCATAGAGCCACTCTGACCTGTATTTTTTCTTGCCGAAAGCGGCGCTCGGGTTGGGCGGTGCTCGCCGCGGGCGCCTTGGTCGCATCGCTCCTCGCAGTTGCCGCGAGCCCGGCTGCTGCCGACAGCGTGCACGGAGAGCCGGACGAATCGGCCGAGTCATCGGCTTGCGTGGGCGCCGCTCTCGACGATCAGGAGTTCGCCGATGTGCAGGATGAGCATTCCTTTGTCGATGCGATCAACTGCATCGCCTACTACGGGATAACCAACGGCACCGGCGACGGCTCCACGTTCTCCCCGAACGACGATGTGACCCGGGCCCAGATGGCGGTCTTCATCGCCCGTGCCGCGAAGGTGGCCGGCGTTGATCTGGGCGACGCCATGGACGAGGGCTTCACTGACATCGGCGACATCTGGGGAGAGGCCCAGGACGCCATCAACCAGCTCGCCGGCAACGACATGATCCGCGCGGGCGGCGAGTTCAGGCCCGACGACGTGATCACCCGGGCCGAGATGGCTGAGTTCCTGGTCGGGCTGCTCGTTGAGGGCGCGCCCAACGTGACGAGAGACAAGGACGGCAACATCCTGCTCGGCGTCGGCGGCAGCGCAAAGGAGGGCACCGACTGGTTCAAGGACGCCCGCGACGAGGTGACTCGCGCCGTCGATGAGCAGATCACCGCGCTCTACGAGTTGGGCGTGACCAAGGGCGCCAGCGCTGTTCCTGGCGGTGCGACGGGGTCCCAGGTCCTGGTCACCACCTACCTCAATGCGATGATCGATGGCAACCAGGTCGACGACGGCTTCCAGGGAACCCGCAACCCGCAGGGGGCGTCGCTAGTGACGACGCTTCCGCTGACCTTCGATGACGAAGGCAAGACGACCTTCTCCGTGGGCGGTTCCGGGCTTCCCGACCTCGCCCCAGCCGTGAAGAGCGACAAGTACGAGTACGACATCAGGATCCAGCACACTCCCCCACCGGGGGACCCCGAAAGCACCGACCTGCCGCCGCTGGGGTTCAACTACGAACCGCATGACGCGGTCGACCGTGGCCAGATGGCTGAGTTCATCACCCGGGCGCTGGATCACACCCCGGCCCGTCCCGAAGGCATCACTGCGCAGTTCTCCCGCGGCGAGATAATCGTCTCGCACCGCGACGAGAACTTCGCGCCTGTGCGCAACACGGTGGTGGACCTGTTCCGCATCGACACCCCCGGTGTCGACGACCTGGCCTTCAGGGCCGACGGCTCCTGCAACGAAGTCGGAAAGATGGACTCGACGGCTACCGCCGGGTACACCTGCGAGATCGACGGTACAGATCCGATCACCGGAGGCGACGGCGATACCAGGGTGAGCCTGGGCGACGAGGTGGACACCGGTGGCACGACCGTCTGGGTCTGGACCGGCGACAACGAGGACAAGTACCGCGAGGGCGACATCTCCCCCACCAAGCAGTTCAAGTTCGACATCTCCGAGGACGAGGCGAAGGAGCCTGCCGTGGCCATAAGCGTCAGCACCGAGCACGGCGGCGCGAAGGCCCAGCTGGGTTCGTCGGTGCTCTACACGGCGCAGCTCGTGGACAAGAACGGCGACCCTGCGCTCGGCTACTCACGGGGATTGCACTTCGTCGACAGCAAGAGCAAGAGGCTTCCGGCGTATCGGGCGAACAACAATGCCCCCATTGACCTGAGCACCAACCGCCCCCTCGGCCAGTTCGCCGTGGCGGACGGCACCCTCACTCCTCCCACCGGCACAGGCGGTGGCGGTTGGGATGCCGCTGCAGACAACGGTGCCGGAGCCGCGATCGACGCCAAGGATGCTGACGGTCCTGTGATCCTCAGTACCGAGGACGGCGTCAACGATGCGACCGACATCTTCGTCAAGGTCGAGTCGGCCGCGGAGTTCGTGGTTGTGGATGAGCGCGGGGCAACGAACCGGGCGACGGTGACGGTGACCGACCAGTACGGCGATCCGATTCCGGGCGTCCAGGTCCGGCTCGACAGCGTGGACGACAGTAACACCAACGATGCGGAGGCCGACACCACCAAGATCGTCCCTGCCGGTAGGTACCTAACTGTGGGTCGCGACGGCTCCTACTCGTTCGGTTACGAGAGCTTCATCGAAGAATCGTCGACCGAGGCGCTCACGGCTACCATCAACAAATACGACCACGACGGCGACGAGACGACAGTCGAATTGGTGCCGACTGCCGATGTTCCCAACGCCGGAGGTCTGGAGACCGCTCTAGCGAAGGCTGCTCTGGACGCCCTGGTGGCAGCTGGTAGGGCGAGGGTCGAGTGGGCCGTAACGGCCACCGAGACCGAGGCCACACCCCAGCAGATCCGGGCGTTCGACACGGAGATGAACACGATCTTCGCTGGCGGCAACTCCGACGTGAAGTTCGTCACCTACGACTCGAACGATCGGTTCAACATTGACCGTCCTGATCCCGACGGTGCCGGCCCTGAGGACAATCCGCCGGACGCGGCTGCCACCTACAATGAGTTCGAGAAGGCGCTGTCGAAGGACACGGGCTACACGCTGACGTGGGTGATCGTCGGCCGTGGCAGCAGGGCGACCAACCACTTCAGCTTGATCATCCCGGCTAGCACCTGATCCAACATCAGCTAGCAGCTGAACCAGACCCGGAGGGGAGGCCCCGGCATTCGGCCGGGGCCTCCCCGCTGTCTCACCACACATCACGTCGGCGCCACCGACCGAGACATCCACGCCCCGCAAGGTTTGCCCCGAGGCTCCAGCAAGGAAGGCTTGCGATGATCCAGCCAGTGAAGAAGCGGCACTCCCGATGGGCGGTGCTCGCCGCGGGCTCGCTGATCGCATCGGTGCTGGCCGCCGGGGCCGTCCCGGCTGGGGCGGTGACCGACCGGGCCGACCACACCACGCCGCTGTCGGCGTGCGTGGGCGACGCCGCGGTGGACCGGTCGTTCAGCGACGTGTCGGCGGGCCATGCGTTCCGCGGCGCCATCAACTGCATCGCCTACTACGGCATCACCCGGGGCATCGGCGACGGCTCCGCCTACTCCCCTGAGCAGGACGTGACCCGGGCCGAGATGGCCGTGTTCATCGCCCGGGCCGCCGAGGTCGCCGGCGTCGACCTCGGCCCCGCCGGTGACGCCCGCTTCAATGACATCGCCGACCTCTGGGAGGAGGCGCAGGACGCCATCAACCGGCTCGCTCTGAAGGGAATGATCCCCGCAGGGGGCTCGTACCGGCCCGATGACGCCATCACCCGGGCCGAGATGGCCACGTTCCTGATCGGGCTGCTGCTGGAGGCCGCGCCGAACGTGACGAGGGACTCCACCAGCGGCGCGATCCTGCTGGGCAAGCCCGGTTCGGGGTCGCCGGCCGACGACCGCTTCCCCGACACCGGCAGCGCCGAGATAGCCGCCATCTACGAACTGGGCGTCACCAAGGGCGCCGGCTCGGCTGCGGTGCAGGATGACACCGAGCCTCCGCTCGACCTCAACTACGAGCCCGAGGGCACCGTCGACCGCGGCCAGATGGCCGCGTTCATCACCCGGGCGCTGGCCCACACCCCGGTGCGGCCAGCGGGAGTCTCCGCCCAGTACGACGGCGCCGACGTGATCGTGTCGGTGCGCGACGAGCGGTACCGGCCGGTGCCCGGCGCCGTGGTCGACGTCTTCTGGACGCCCGCGGACGAGGCGCACCAAGCCGTCTCGCCGGGCGGCGCCTGCGAGTTGCCCGCCGTCACCCAGGCCGACGCTTCCTTGTTCCCGTGCGAGATCGACGCCACCGACCCGTCCACCGGACGCGGCGGCGAGGCCACCGTCGCGGTCTCCGGCCTGCGCCGCGTCCCGGCTGGAGGCGCCTCGGTGTGGGCGTGGACCGGCCACAACGGCGCCACCCTCGCAGCCGGTGAGGAGCTGTACCGCTTCGAGGTGGCGGAGGGCGCCGGGGGCGGTTTCGCCACGTCGACCCTCGTGACCACGACGTTCAACGCCCGCAAGGCCCGCTTCGGCAGCACGATCGTGTACACCGTGCAGCTGCAGGACATCGTCGGCAACGTCGACGCCGGCGTCAACGGCATCGATCCCGCCCAGTGGAACCTGTCGGAGCGGGTCCCCGGCCACGAACCCGTCGTGCATCGGCTGATGTCCGGCCCGACCGGCAGGACCGTCTTCACGATCGTCGGCCCCGACGATCCGAGCCCCGGCGCCGACGGCCCCGACGTCACAGTCAGCTACGTGTTGGCCACCGTTGCCAACGCTCCGCCTCGCAGCGAGACCGTCGACGCCCGGGGGCGGGGAGCTGCCGCCGGCCAGGTGACCTTCAGCGACGACGCCGCCAGCATCGCCCGCGACAGCGCCACGGTAGCCATCGACGCGCCCCGCTACGTTCACGTGCTGGGCGGTGGCGCATCCAACGCCGCGACCGTCACCGTGCTCGACCAGTACGGCGATTTCTTCCCGGGCACCAGGGTCAGGCTGTCGAGCAGCCTGCCGGGCGTGCTCCCCGGCGGCGGCGGAGCGTTCGCGGTGAGCCGCCGCGGCTCGTACCGCTTCGCGTACGAGTACAGCGGGCCGGGCGGCGTCACCGAGACCCTGACCGTCTCCCACGGAGTCGACAGCCTCACTTCGTCGGGGGTCGCCGCAACGGTGTACTGGGCCGCCGACGCCGGACCGCACGACGACGACCTCGCCCGCCCGGTGCTCACCGGCGACGTCGGGCGCCGGCACATCGTGGTCGACGACGGCGAACCTGGCGTGACTCCGGTACTGCTGGAATACGACGGCAACGACCGGTTCAACCTGTCCGGCGATCCGGTCTCGCTCGCCGTGTTCCAGTCGGTGCTCGCCGAAGAGCTCAAGTCGGCCAGTCCGGACGCGAGACTTGAATGGAGCAACTACCGGCCCGGCAACGACGCTCGCGTCACCGAGTTCAGCCTGAGTTGATTGCACTTGTTCCCTTTGCGGCTGCGGACAGTTGCCCGGTTGGAGGGGCTGGGTGAAGGGTCACTGCTTGCATGCAACCAACCGCCCGTTCCGCTTGAGATGATGGAGGTGCTACGGGGATGGGGAGGCTCACCGCTGCACGTGTGCGGGCGCTGAGATCGCCGGGGAAGTATCACGACCAGCACGGTCTCATCTTGAGGGTGGCGCCCGGGGGGGTCCAAGCAGTGGGTGTGGCGGGGCACGGTCCGGGGCCGGCGCCGTGATCTGGGGCTGGGGGCGGTGGCCTACACCTCCTTGGCGGAGGCCCGCGACATCGCCTACCAGTATCGCAAACTGGCCCGATCCGGCGGCGACCCCACCGCCCTGCGGCCCAACCGCAGCGCCCCCACCTTCGCCGAGGCCGTCGAGCAGGTCGGCGGTGGTGATCTCATCGACACCCATGGCGCCGATGTGCGGGCAGGCGTACCTGCGGGCACTGCGGGTGCGGGTTCGGGCAGGCCGGTGCGTTCCTTGTCAGGCTGCTCCGGCGCTGCGGCTCGGTAGCCGACACCCGCAGCCGCCGCGCCCGCAGCCGCGAGGACCCGCCGCGCCCGCAGCCGCGAGGACCCGCCGCGAGGACCGAACCCTCCGGCGTATTCGCTGAAGACCACATATGTCGAACAGCGTCGAACGCCCGGACGCGGAACTGGAATGCAGCGGTTGCATCCAGTACCGACGCCAGCCAATTCGAAGCAAGCTCGAACGCCCGGACGCGGAACTGGAATACTCAGTCCCACGCGATGGGCGTTCAGCTGAGGTCGTACTCGGTGACGCGTCGGGCGCTGTCGGTGCTGTAGTTGCTCCACGTCAGTTCCCGGCCGGGGTTGTCGCGTTCGAGCGCCTCGGCGAGTTCGGCCTCGAAGACGGCGAGGGTCGTGGGAGCGCCGTCGAGGTCGAACCGGTCGTTGTCGTCGTATACCAGCAGCACCGGGCCGTTGTCGTCGACCACGATCTGTCTGCGGTGGACGTCGCCGGCCAGCACGTCCGCATCGGCGCCGCTGGGTCCGGCGTCGACGGTCCAGTACACCGTCTTGGTCTCGCTGCCGTCGGTGGTGCTGGTGGCGCCGTAGCCGGCCGTCAGGGTCTGGGTCACACGGCCCGCGCCTCTGTAGCGGTAGGAGAACTGGCGCGAGCCGCGGCCGTCAACTGCGCCTGTGCTGTCGAGTGTGACGCCCGCGCCGCTGCTCTGGAGCCTGACCATGGCGCCCGAATAGGGCGAGCCGTACTGGTCGAGCACGGTGACGGTCACACGGTTGGATATCTCGCCGCGGCCCGACACGTGGATGTAGTCGGGCGTGTCGACGGTGACCGTGGCGATGCTGGGGGCTTCGTCGCTGAAGACCACCGTGGCGGTGGTGGCCCGTAGCCCGTCGGCGTCGACGGTGGCGAAGCCGGGCGGCGCGTTGCCGGCCGGGATCAGCGTGAAGGTGGCGGTGAGTTCGTCGCCGCCGGTGGCGGGGTTGGGGTCGTCGAAGATGCCGGCGAAGGGGATTGTGAAGACGGCCTCTCCCGCCGAGTCGGACACGATCGTCTCCTCGTCGGGTTCGGGGGCGTCGGGGTGGCCGGTCACGAGCACAGAGAGGGTCCATCGAGCCGGTTCGGCGCCGTCGACGCCCCGGTGCACGTTGCCGGTGGGGTCCTTCAGCTGGATTGTGTAGGTGACCGCACCCCCGAAGCGCACCTTTTGGGCATCGAAGGTCGTGGTGACCACCGCGGTCGTGGCGAAGCGGCCGTCGGCCCCCTCGGCCACATCGAACCTGTAGGCGTCGACACCCGCGTCCAGGGTCTGTTCGTTGTGGCCGGTCCACGCCCACACGACAGCACCGCCCGCCGGCACCCGCCGCAGGCCCTCCACCGCCACCCTGGCGTCGCCGTAACGTCCGGTGACGGGGTCGTCGTCATCGATCTCGCACGGGTACACGGACTCGTCGGCCCCGGTGACCGCCGACAGCCGGCAGGCACCGTTGGCAAGCAGGGCCCTGCCCGCTCGGTCCGCAGTCGCCCAGAACACGTCAACCGCAGCCAGCGGCACCGGCTGGAACCTGCCGTCACGCACCGACACCACCACATCGGCGCCGTCATACTGAGCGGTCACCCCGGCGGGACGCACCGACGTGTGAGCCAGCGCCCGAGTGATGAACGCAGCCATCTGGCCGCGGTCCACGGTGCCTTCGGGCTCGTAGTCGAAATCAAGCGGCGGCTCGGTGTGATCGCGCACCGCGGCCGCGCTGGCGCCCTTGGTGACGCCCAGCTCATACAGAGCCGAGATCTCCGCATCGTTGGTGGGATGCACAGACGCCCGCGCGTCAGCGAAGTAGTCGTCGGCCTCTGTTCGCGAGCCCGCCGCGCCCAACAGGATCGCGCCGTCCGGGTCGATCGTCACGTTCTGGGAGGCCTTGGCCAACAACCCGACCAAGAAGGTCGCCATCTCAGCCCGGGTGATCGCGTCGTCAGGCCTGAAATTGCCGCCCGAGCGGATGATCCCGCTCACAGCGAGCCCGTTGATCGCGTCGCGAGCCTCGGCCCAAATACCGCCGATGTCGTTGAACCCGCCGCTGCCAGAGCCGAGACCGACGCCCGCGGCGGCCGCGGCGCGCGCGACGAACACCGCCATCTGCGCCCGGGTCACGTCCCGGTCCGGGGAGTACGTCGAACCGTCGCCGGTGCCGCGGGTGATCCCGTAGTAGGCGATGCAGTTGATCGCATCATCGAAGGCGTGATCCTCGGACACGTCGGTGAACATGCGATCCTCCGCAGCGGCCGCCACACACGCCGACAGGCGAGTTGTGCGATCCGCCCTGTCGGTCACCGCCGCGGCCGGGACAGCCCCGGCAGCCAGAACCGACGCGACCAGAGCACCCACCGCCAGCACACCCCAGCCCAAACGACGCCTCCTCATCGGCTGAACCATCGCTGCCCTTCCTTGTGGCTGGATCATAGGGGTGCCCTCCTTGCTGCAAACAGCGACGCAGCCCTTGGCCGCAGACGCGGGGAGGCCCCGGCCACATCGGGCCGGGGCCTCCAATCGGGTTGGTGCCTACCAGTAGACCGACCTACCTACCAGGCCAGCGGATCACCGGATCGATCTGGTGTCCGTCCGCATCGGTAGTATCGGCGTCGGGAGCAACCACCAACGTGTACTCGTTGACGTCCCTGCTGCCGGTGCCGGCAATATCCCATGCCAACTTGAAGCCCGCCAGGTTGAACAGATTCCGCTCGAACTGGGCGTATCCGGCAGCCTCAGGATCGGGATCCGTGCCACCGTCCAGTGCAGGTCTGTCGATGTTGAACCGGTCGTTCGAGTCGTAGCGGATCACCTCCACACTGCCGTCCGTGATGGTGGCGGTGTTGCCTGAGATGGTGACTGTGCCCACGAAGATCGTGTTCGTGTCCGTGTCGAACGCGAGGATCTGCTTCGCGGCGTCGATCAACTTCGAGCCCTCGGCCTCGGACGCCCACTGGATCGTGTTCCCTCCGTCGCCCGGAGCCAGTGGGGTTGTGTCGCCGTCGCCGTCGTGGTCCCACGGCTCCACCTTGGCTGCGAGGTCGTCGGACTCTGCAGTGGCGAGTCCTGTTCGCTCGTAGCCGAAGGTGTAGGAACCGCTGCGGTCCACAGCCAAGTACGCGTCGTTGGCGATCCCGATGATGTCCTCTATGTCATCACCATCGGTGTCCACTGTCCGTTGGGCGGCGGGCGTCGTCCGGGAAGTTCTGAGCCTGACCTCTCTGCCCGGGAGCGGGTCGCCGTACTGGTCGACCACCGTCACCTTCACCCGGGTGGCTGCCCCGCGCGAGTCCGCAGCGATGTACGACCGGTCAGGCCCGACCCGAACTGCGACATCGGGCGACATGCCGTCCGCTGCGGTGTTCGCGAGGCTGTCCTCGGTGCTGAAGACCCCAGTGAAGCGTCCGCTATTGACGCTATTGGCTGGGGTTGTTGTATCTGTGTGAAGCACGCGGAACACTCCCGTGCCCTTCGAATTATCACGCGGGTCTGGGATTTCCGGCAGGCCTGCCATGTTGCCACCGACGAACTTATACCCGGGGAGGTACTGCTCGGTCACGGGGCGGCCGTACTTGTCCCGGAGTTGCAGCGTGAAGACCACGGACGAACCCAGATGCGCCTTCGAGCCGCCGTGGGTGTTGGTGACGCTTATCAGCGCGGCAGGCTCCAAGATGCCCACGGGAATGGGGAGCGTGTAGAGCTCGGTGTCGTCGTCCACCTCGTCCTCGTCGTCGCCGGTCCAGACCCAGACCGTGGTGCCGTTGACGTCCAAGTCCGTCCCCGTCAGCGTCAGTCCGATGTCGCCGGTGCCTCCGGTGATGTTGTCCGTCTTGTCGATCACGCACGAGTACTTGCCCTGGAGCTTCTCGACCTCGTCGCAGGATCCGTCGCCTCTGAAGGCCAAGCCGACACCGGGGGTGTCGGTGTAGAACACGTCCACCACGGTGTTGGGAACCGGCTGGAAGTCGTCGTCGCGCGCCGAGACGATCACCCTGCCTTCGTGTACCTCGTACTGCGCGGTGATGCCGGCGGGCCGCACCGTAGTGTGGGCCAGAGCCCGGGTGATGAACGCCGCCATCTGGCCGCGGTCGACGGTGCCCGCCGGGTCGTAGTTGTACTCCAGCGGGTAGGGGCCCCTCGCGGTTGAGAGTGGGAAGTCCTGGACCGTGACGTCAACGTCGTACTTGTCTCCCTTGAGTTGCGGCGACCCGTCGGGGAGCCCGGCGACGTTGAAGGTCACCTGGCCGTCCTCGTCGAATGACCGCGGCACCTGCTGCACCACCGTCGCCTGCGGACTGAGCGTGCCCTCTACGAACGAACGGGTCGTGAGGGTGACCAGGACATCAGGCCGACTCGGGCCGGGGGGAAGCGCTTCTGCGCCTCCGGTGACGCCCAGCTCCCACATCGCCGAGATGTGCTTGTCGACCTCGAAGGACTCAGAGTCGCGTGCGTCGGGGAACCAGTCATCGACCGGCTCCGCCGAGGCGCCATCCCCCAACCGGATCTCGCATGTCTCGCTCACTCCCGTGCACGGCCTGTTCAGGTCGTCCTTGTCGGCGAGCGACACGACCGGTGAGCTCTCCAACAGCAGCCCGAACAGGAACGTCGCCATCTCCGCGCGGGTGATCGCGTCGTCGGGCCTGAAGGCGCCGCCGCTGGGAATCATGCCCTTGGCGCCCAGCTGGTTGATCGCGTCCTGTGCCTCCTGCCAGACGCCGCCGATGTCGGTGAACCCGCCGGAGCCCGAGCCCATATCGACGCCGGCCGCGGTCGCGGCACGGGCGATGAACACGGCCATCTGAGCCCGGGTCACATCGTCGTTCGGGGAGAACGTGGAGCCGTCGCCGGTGCCGTTGGTTATCCCGTAGTAGGCGATGCAGTTGATGTCGTCCTTGAAGGTGTGCGCATCGGACACGTCGCCGAACATGTGATCGTCGAGAGCGTCGCCGACACACGCCGACGTCCACGGCCACACTGGCCCCACGTTCCACGGCGCCTCACCCGGCGCCTTGTCGCCTCTCAAGTTCTGGGTGTTCGGATGGTCGGCACCCGCAGGGGCCGCCCCGACCGCAAGGAGCGACGCGACCATGGCGCCCGCGGCGAGCACTGCCCAACCCGAGCGCAGGTACTAGGATGACATGCTTTGGAAGGCTCTTTCAATATATTTGGTTTGGTTGGGACGGGCAAACCGGACAGGCGGCGACCAGGCGACGATGACGGGGCCGCCATCGCGTAAACGCCCTGCTCAGAGGGGGTGCAGCGATGGCAGGCCGGAGCGGCGGCGCTCGGGCCGGCGCCGAGGGCGCCGTTGGCCTGCCGGGGGACAAACCAGGGGACAAACCGGGTTGGGTGCCGGCGCCCGATGAGGATGCGTGGAGTTCACCGAGTTGGCTTCACTTGTCCGACGACACCGGCCCGTGTCGTTTGCGAGGACGCGGGTCGTCCTCGCTGCGACGCTGCTTGGGGTGATGCCGATCGCGGCTTGCCTCGCGCCGGTGCTCAGAGCGGTCCTCGCGGCGCGGCCGCTCGGTGCCGGTTGGTGGACGCGGTTTGGGCGACCGAGTCGCAGCGCCGGCGCAGCCTGTCGAGGAGCTCGTGTGCAGTGGACCGCGACCAGATCGCCGATGGCGGCCATGCCCGGTCCGCCGTCCTGCTCGCGGCGCAGACGCCCCGCGACGCCCAGCGCCTGGCACATGTCCTCCTGATGCACCCGCGACCATCCCGCCGGGCCGCGGCGGCGGTCGTAGCGCTCGACCACCACCACCGTACGGCCGCGGTGCACCTCGGCCGCGGTCGCCGCGGCGCCCAGGCCGAACCGCCGCGCAGCACAGGTGCTCGACTAGCCTTCGCGCGCGGGTCGCGGGCGCTGCGACCTGGCAAGACGGCACATTGCGGCACTCTCAACCCGACGAACGTTTGTGGACAGGGCACTAATGGTATGTCGTCGAAATGGCTAGGGCAGCGCAGCAGGACCGAGACCCTGCTTGAGAGCGCTCCGGACGCCCCGATCATTTCAGCGACGGACCACTAGCGAGGCGTCCCGAGGTGTGCGTTGATCGAGCGTGATCTGCAGCGATCTCGGGGCTCGACGTTCTGGGGGGTGGCGGCGGTCGCGGCGGCGACGTCGCTGATCGGGACCATCGGCACCGCAGCCGAGCTCGGGCCGGACTCGTTGAGCCCGGTGGCCACCGGGGCGTGGCGGGGCGTGATCGGAGCCGTCGGCTTGGTGGTGGTGTCGACGAGCCGGGGCGAGGCGGTGTGGCGGTACCGGCTGCCGGTCCGCTGGGTGCTGCTGGGCGCGTTGGGGGTGGCGACCAGCCAACTGGCGTTCTTTGAGGCGATGGCCCGTACCGGCGTGGCCGTCGGCACCCTGGTCGCCATCGGCGTCGGTCCCCTGATGGCGGGCGTGATCGACTGGCTGGCGTACCGGCACCGGCCCGACCGCCGCTGGCTGCTGGGGGTGGCGGCGGCCATGGGCGGGGTGGTGCTGCTGTCGGGCGGGGCCGAGGATGTGGTGTGGAGCGGGGTGGCCTTCGCGGTGCTGGCGGGCTGCGGCATCCCCAGCCAGGGGTTCGCGGCCCAACAGTTGATGAGGGACCGTCCGATCGCCACCGCCATGGCCACCACGCTGACCTCAGGTGCGGTGCTGATGCTGCCGGCGGCGCTGGGCTCGTGGGGCACCGTGTTCGCCTCGGCCGCCTCCACCACGACGGTGCTGTATCTGGGCTTGGTGACCATCATGCTGGCCCATTCGCTGTGGGGGTTCGGCCTGAAGCGGCTCACCCTGAGCGTGGCGGTGGTGGTGGGACTGCTCGAGCCGGCGGTGGCGGCCACGCTGGCCATGACGGTGCTGTCCGAGCCGGTCACCGTGGCGCTGCTGGCCGGGATCTGCCTGGTGATCATCGGCGTGGCCGTCACTTCGCTGAGCCCCACCGCCGGCCGTCGCGGCTAGCCGAACCGGGCGCTGTATGGTGGCGGCACCCGTGCCTGCACCGGTGCCGACGCCAGCCAGTAGGATGCCGGCCGGTAGTGCCGGGAAGTCCCCAAGGCCGGGTTGACGGGTGCGTAGCCAGCCAGCGCACCGTACGCACCGGCGAGGATCCGGTGGCGGTCGGGCTGCCCGACACTTGCCCACTGCTTGGTGCCTCGTCGAAGCTCGGTGGCGTGGAGTTCGAACTCGGTGTGGTCATGCCCGAGGGATGGAGCTTCTTGAACAGGAACGAGTCAAGACACTGCTGGAGGTGCCAGGCGTCCTCCTCATGGACGATGATCCCGCCAACCACAAGCACGGGACTGCCTCCGTGCGTTCCAGACTCATCGACGAAGCACAGGTAGCAAGCGCTCGGAGTCGAGGTCTACTTCTGTGACCCGCAGTCGCCGTGGCCGCGCGGAACCAACGAGCACGCCAACGGCCTGCTGCGACGCCGGCTGCCCAACAGCACCGACCTCAACATCGGCCAAGTCCGCCTCGCCGTCATCGAGGACAACCTCAACTTGATGCCCCGCAAGCTCCACGACTGGGACTCAGCCCACAGCGTCTATGCCGCCCTCTGTCGCAACGACCGGTAGAGTTCGCCGAGGCTAGACTGTACGCTGTGCAGTACGAACATTTCGACTATCGTTGCTAATGCAGAGCGCCGAAGCTGTCATGCAGCTATGCGGACTGGGTTACGTCAAGACGCGGACCGGTCGTAGATAATTGACCGCGCTCACGGGTTTCCGGATCGTTGTGTTCCTCGGTGTGCTCGTCAATGCTGCGTTCTGGGTGCCCGCGCTCTTCGCGCCGCAGGTCATCAACGACATCTTCGGATTCGATCCCGACTACTACACGGTCTGGCTGCGCAACGTCGGCATGGTGCTGTTGCTGGTGTCCATCACCAACGCCGCCGCGGCAGCCGACCCTCGCCGGTACCAGCTCTTCGCCTGGCTCGTCGTCATCGGGCGATTTATCGCGGCTCTGTTCTTCTTGGAGATATGGGTGCTCGACACGCTCGACTCGTCCGACAAACCGGACGCGTTCATGTGGTTCTTCATCATCGACGCGTCGCTCGGAACCGTCAAGGGCATCCTGTTGCACTTCGGACTCAGTACACGCGACGCGGCGCCACCTCCCACATCCGACCGTCGAGGCTGACTGCGCATCAATGCGAAGCGCACCGAGATTCGGCCCAAGCGAGAGAGGATCTCCAGATGGACATCATCTTTCAGCCGCTTGATGTCGGCGACCTCACCATCAAGAATCGCATCCTCCGGTCGAACATAGCCGGCCGGTTCGACAACTATGACGGCTCCGGCAATCGGGCCAGGATCAACTGGGAGCTGAAGTTCGCCCGATCGGGTGTCGGTGCCATCATCTCCTCGTTCGTGCCGGTCGCCATACGAGGTCGCATCGTGCCGAACTACGCGACCATCCATCGCGACGAGCACATTCCATTCTGGCGTGAACTGGGCGAACGTGTGCACCAGCACGATTGCAAGTACATAATGCAACTGAGTCATTCCGGCCGCCAGCGTGATATTCGTGGCATAGAGCACGCGCTCAGTCTCAGTTCGACGGCCAAGCCCGAGACCCTGCACGGCTTCGAGTGTGAGACCATGTCTGCCGGACAGATCCGGCAGACTGTCGACGCGTTCGCTCACGGTGCCCGACGAGCCAGAGAAGCAGGGCTCGACGGCATCGAGTTGCACGGCGCCAACGGCTACCTGATCACGCAATTCCTGAGTTCGGCCATCAACGACCGCAAGGATGACTACGGGGGGTCGTTGGAGAACCGCGCACGATTCCTGCGCGAGGTCGTCGCTGCGATACGCGCCGAAGTCGGCAACGACTTCCATCTTCAAGTCAAGATCAGCACTACCGAGTACGGCAACGATGTCTTTCCTTGGGAGTCAAAGGGGAACGGCATCGGCGACTCCGTGCAAGTGTGCAAGTGGTTGGAAGCGGACGGGGTGGACGCCATCCACGTCTCCGCAGGCAACATGTTCCCGCATCCCCGGAACCCTGCCGGGGACATGCCGGTGGAGGCCCTGGTAGAGAACTACGGCAGCGTGCTCTCGAGCGGCAAGCACACGTACAGAAACCTCTGGATGTTCCGCAGATGGCCCTTCAGGAGCATCTTTCGGTGGCGATGGACGCGCGCCCATGGAGGGAACATCGAGGGCATCAACCTGCCCGACGCGGCCGCCATCAGGAAAGCAGTCGACATACCCGTCATCTGTACCGGAGGATTCCAGACGGCTTCGGTCATACGGGACGCCATCACCACCGGCAAGTGTGATGCCGTGAGCATCGCACGGCCCCTTATCGCCAACAACGACCTCGTCGAGCTGTTCGCCGAGGGCCACGACCAGCCCCCGAGACCCTGCACCTACTGCAACAAGTGCCTGGTGAACACGCCGAACAATCCACTGGGGTGCTACGAGGATGCCCGGTTCGACTCGCACACCGAGATGATCAACGAGATCATGTCGGTGTTCGAGCCGCGGCCCTACGAGTAGAGCTGTGCATCGGAGAGCAGCTCACCCGGTCGATGCTGGCCCTGCCGGCGGTGCCGGGAGCGGCCGGCGCAGGCCAGCGGCAGGAGCGGGTGGCGTCCCGTGAGGAAGCTCAGGAGCCGGTGGCGTCTCATGACGAAGCGCAAGAGAACGCTGGTTGGGATCGGCATCGTTGCTTTGGCGATCCTGGCGACGATCGGGCTCACCCTGCTGGTCTGGATGCGGAGGGACATCCCGGACGTGTACGGAGATCCGGCGGCTCACTTCAAGTACGGTTCGATCGGTTCGGAGGCCCGAGCCGGGATCCCCTACTGGATCTGGGTGGTCCTGCCCGACGTGTTCCCGGAACATCTGCCCGACGGATCCGGCGAGGGCTACGAGCGATTCGGGTTCATCTACGAGGAGCAAGCACCGAGAGGCAGGCCCATCGGCACGAGCTATCGGGAGGATCCGATACCGAAGGTCGGACTCAACTGCGCGGTCTGCCACACGGGCCTGGTCCAGGATCCCGGGCAGGGCGAGCCGCGAGCCATACTGGGAATGCCGGCGAACCAGTTCGACCTTCAACAGTATCTGAGGTTCCTGTTCGCCGTCGCCGGCGACAGCCGGTTCGATGCCGACAACCTCATTCCGGCCATCAAGGACGTCAACCCCGACTTCGGATGGTTCAGGTCGCAGTTCTACCGGCTCATCGTGATCCCGCGGACCAGAGAAGAACTGTTGGACGAGGAGCACATGTTCGCATGGATGGACGCATTCCCGGCATTCGGGCCGGGGAGGGTCGACACGTTCAACCCGTACAGGTTCAACATCTTCGAGATGGAGGGCGATGATCCGCATGTCGGCACCGCAGACTTCCAGCCGTTGTGGAATCAGGCGCTCAAGGAAGGCATGTGGCTGCACTGGGACGGCAACAACGACTCGGTGATGGAGCGCAACCGCAGCGCCGCTATCGGCGCCGGCGCGTCGCCGGAGTCTCTGGACACGGCAAGCCTCGATCGGACAGCCGACTGGATCGCCACGCTCCAGCCGCCCGCATTCCCGGACTCCCACATCGATGACGGGCTGGCCCGGCTCGGTGCGGGCATCTATGCGCAGCGCTGCGCCGCATGCCACTCATTCGACGGCGAACTGGTGGGCACCGTGGCCGACCTGGGAGAGATCGGAACCGACCCGGAGCGGGTCGAATCCTTCACTGCCGAACTCGCCGAGCAGATGAACACGCTGGGCAGCGGCCGTCCGTGGCGGTTCTCCCGCTTCCGTGCGACGAACGGGTACGCCAACATGCCCCTCGACGGCATCTGGCTGCGGGCACCGTACCTGCACAACGGATCGGTGCCCACGCTGCGAGACCTGCTGGCCCCGCCGGAGAGCCGCCCGAAGGTCTTCTATCGAGGGCTCCCTGCCTACGACTACGAGAACGTCGGGTTCGTCTCGAGCGGAGCGGTGGCCGAGAGGTCGGGTTTCAGGTTCGACACGACAGAGCGAGGCAACGGAAACCAGGGGCATCTCTACGGCATCGATCTGGACGAGGAGGAGAAGAAGGCGTTGATCGAGTACCTGAAGGGACAGTGAGCGCGCCGGTGAGCGTACGGACTCGTGGGGAAGATCGGCTCTCGGGCCCGCCGCGTCCTCCGGGATGTCGAGCGGCGCCGCAGGCAGGCCCGTGAGCCGGTCAGCAGGCGACCACCGGAGCTACCCTTCGATCAGGTTCGCGGACCTTGTGCGCCTTACGGCCCGATTCGCGGCAGGCATCGCAAGGAACGGCCGCTCGCTCGATGCAGGCCTGGTTCTGCGAGAGTGGTACCGGCGGACCGCACGCCGCGCCGGGAGCGAGGATCTCTACCTCAACCTCGGCTTCAAGACGTTCCTGGTGGTCACCGGACGCGCGCTCTCACAACACGTCTCGACCCAAGCGCCCCGTGAGCACGGCTATGCGGCCGGCCCGACGAAGGTGCGGGCGATGTCGTTCCTTGCGCCGAAAGCGCTGACGATAGCCCACGATGAAAGGTGGCGAAGCCTGCGGGCGGTCAACGAGTCGGTCCTCGGGACCGCGAACTCCGAGCCGGACACGCAATTCACCGTCGCGGCCGTCCGGGAGGCCTTCGAGGGACCAGTGTCGGGCATCGCCGACATCAGGGCGTGCATGCGCGAAACCATGGGCACGGTGGTCTTCGGACCCGGCGCCGCGCCGGCGCAACTGCTCGAAGACGTCGAGCGGCTGAACCGTTACGTGCAGAATCCGGGCAGGAGGATGCTGCTCGGGTGGTGCCAGGCCGGGCGCAGCAGGCAGTTCTATGGCGCGCTGCGAGCACGCTGGGCCGCCAGCCCCGCAGCCAACGGTGCGAGCCTCATCGACAAGGCGAAGGCCCTGGCCAGCAGCGGGGACCATTCCGAGGAGGATCTGGTTCAGCAGATTCCGCACTGGATGTTCACCTTCACAGGGTCGGGTACGGACCTCCTGGCTCGAACGCTCGGCGTGCTGGGATCACGCGACGACGCCTACGCCCGTGTCCGTGCGGAGATGGTCGAGCATGACTATGCCAATGATGCGTCCGCGGTGACGAAGATGGGAGTACCTGAATGCGTGCCTGCTGGAAGTCTGCCGCCTGTTCCCACCGGTGACGCGCACATTCGTCGTCACCGGCCGTGAGGACCTCTTCGACGGCGGCCGTGTGCCGGCCGGGACAGAGATGCTGCACTGCTTCACAGAACACCACAGGAACACCGCCGCGGATGCCACCGCCGGTGACTTCCGGCCCGAGAGGTGGCTCGAACCGGGCGGCGAGGCGGACGAAGCGTATCCGAGCCTCTTCCTGGGAGGGGCGCGGACCTGTCCCGGCCGCGATCTGATCCTGACGGTGTGCAAGGCCGCGATATGTGCCCTGATGGATCACGGTCGCATACGGACCCGGTGCCGCGCGCTGTCGCAGGACCCGATGCCGCGCTCGTTCCCCGCATGCGGCCTCCGGTACGAGATCGGCACCGGCGGCGATCACCCGGACGACGGAAGCGGACCCACGCCTGAGGAGAGGAGACCATGAACGACGAGCAGACATTCCAACAACGGGCTGCGGCTGTACAACGCCTCATCGAGGCGGGCGATCACGCCGGGGCGCTCGAGGCTCTGAGCGGGCTGGGGGCAGACGACCCCGGCGGGGTACTCTCGGCACTCGCCGGCGCGGCACGCTACCACCTCGAGCAGTACGGCGAGGCCGCACTGGACTACGAGCACGCCCTGGCACGCAATCCCGGCCATCCACTGTGGCAGGAGATGCTGGCCCAGTGCCGCGCGAACGCCACCGCCGAGGTGAGTGTGTACGTGCCCGACATCAGGTTCTTCGAGCGCGAGGCGCTGCTCGCCGAACCGGTCGTGCACAGCGGCGCCATGCCGTCGACGCCCATGGCCACCCCGAGAACCGGGATGCTGCGGCGGCTGCGCAACCTGATCGGCAACCTCATGGGCAGCGTCGCGTCGGTGTTCATGGGCGCGCTCAGCCGGTTCGTGGGCAGGGTGGCCGGATACCGCGACGACATCTGGACGAACTGGTATCGCAGACCCTTCGTCATCGGGATACTGACGCTCGCCTACATGCGCGAGAAGCTCAACCGGAACAACCTCAAGACGACCTATCCGGCCGGCAGCCTGATCGGCTTCCAGCCGCAGGGACGCCGGCCGCCGCCGGGGGCCGTCCACTTCCGCACCGCCGACGGAAGCTGGAACAATCTCGCCGATCCCAAGGAGGGCGCCGCAGGCACCCGCTTCCCGCGCAACGTCACGAACTCGGCCATACGGCCCGAGACCGGCGAAACGCTCATGACGCCGAACCCGCGAGAGATCAGCCGTGTGCTGCTGGCCAGGCAGGGCGAGATGAAGGAGGTGCCCTTCCTCAACCTCCTCGCGGCATCATGGATCAACTTCCAGAATCACGACTGGGTGCATCACGGCGAGCCGCTCATCAACGAGGTGCACGAGATACCGCTGGCGGAGGACGACCCGGCCCGCAGGAAGTACTGGCAGACGAAGATCTTCATCGGCAAGACCCAGGCCGACCCGACCCGCATGCCCGGCAAGGACCAGGCACCCGCAACGTTCATCAACGAGGTCACCCACTGGTGGGACGGCTCACAGATATACGGCAGCGATCAGGAGACCGTCGACCGGCTCCGAACCGGGACCGACGGAAAGCTCAGGCTGGACGACACCGGCAAGCTGCCCCTCGACCGGAACGGGATTGAGCAGACCGGATTCACGCGGAGCTGGTGGGTGGGCCTCTCCATGCTGCACACCCTCTTCACGAGGGAGCACAACGCGATCTGCGACCGGCTGAAGGAGTCGTATCCCGACTGGGACGACACCCGCCTCTTCAACGTGGCCCGCTTGATCAATGCCGCCGTGATGGCGAAGATCCACACCGTCGAATGGACTCCCGCCATCCTGCCGAATCGCGGCCTCGACGCCGCACTGAACGCCAACTGGTACGGCCTGCTGACGAACCTGTTCAGAACCGGCAAGGACAAGAGGACCGTCGCCCCCATCAACGTGCGCAACCCGGAGATGGGGGGCGTGGTCGGCAACCCGATCAACAAGCACGGCCAGCCCTACGGCCTCACCGAAGAGTTCGTGGAGGTCTACCGCCTGCACTCGCTGCTCCCCGAGACCATCCGGGTCAGGAGCACCAACGCCGCCGACGACGTGCGCGAGGTGCCGTTCACCGAGACCCGGCAGGCAGGCTCCGCGAAGCTGACGAGCACAACGCCCATGGCCGATCTGTTCTTCTCGTTCGGTGTCCAGCACCCCGGCCAGCTAGTGCTCAACAACTACCCCGACTTCATGCGGGAACTGAGCGTCCCGGGCAACCCGGTGTTCGACATGGGAGCGGTTGACATACTCCGGGCCCGAGAGCGGGGCGTGCCCCGATACAACGAGTTCCGCCGCCAACTGGGCCTCAACCCGATCCGGAGATTCAGCGACCTCACCGACGACGCAGAGCATGTTCGCAAGCTTGAAGAGGTGTACGGGAACGAGCCGGACGACGTGGAGAAGCTCGACCTGATGATCGGGACGCTGGCCGAGCAGCATCGGCCGACCGGATTCGGCTTCGGCGAGACGCTGTTCCAGATATTCATCCTCAACGCGACCCGCAGACTGCAAGCGGACCGGTTCTACACCGACTGCTACAACGAGCAGACGTACACGAGGGAGGGCCTCGCCTGGATCGACGACAGCGACTTCAAGACGGTGATCCTCCGTCACTACCCGGAACTCGCCGCCACAGGACTGGCCAATATCAAGAACGCGTTCGAACCGTGGGACACGGGCGAGCGGCTCGACCCCGAACGGCATCCCCTCCGCGAATACGACAGGACTCTGAAACCGGACCCGTGGCAGGGCGACGCTTAGGGCTGCCGGAGAAGTCTTCCAGGACTGCCTGAAGACCGCATATGCCGGCAAGCTCTACCGGTCGTTGCGACAGAGGGCAGCATAGACGCTGTGGGGTGAGTCCCAGTCGTGGAGTTTTGCGGGACACCAAGTTGAGGTTGTCCTCGAAGACGGCGAGGGTCGTGGGGAGCGCCATTGGGGTCGAACCGGTCGTTGTCGTCGTATACCAGCAGCACCGGGCCGTTGTCATCGACCACGATCTGCCTGCGGTGGACGTTGCCGGCCGCCTCCAGCCGAGCGGGCCCTTACGAGCAGGTGGTCCAGAGCCTGATTACGGCTGTGTCCCGCTCCCGGCGGAAGTCACGCCACTCGAGGCAGGCGCCGGTGCCGGCGTCCGCCGTGGGGGTCTTGGCGAGGTACTGGGCCAGTGCCCTCTCGAACTCCTCCATGTTGCGCACGGCCTTCGGCTCGGAGTCGCCGGGGCCCTGCACGTCGAACCGGTCGTTCTCGTCGTACTCCACCCTCTCTGGCACGGTCTCGGGAGTGTCGGGCGTTTTCACGGGCCAATCGGCTTCAGCGATAGCACTGTTGGTGTCGACGATGATCTCGTCGCGGTCCAAGTCGCCGAACAGGATGACCGCCCTCTTCGGCTCGTTGGTCAAGGTGCTGACGTCGCTGGAATTGAAGTGGTTGGTGAGGTCGGGCCAGAACACGTACGCATTCACCGGAGGGAGGTCGTTCGATGTGGTGGTCGAGCCGTCGGGATCGACGGTGGCGGTGAGGGTCTCGATCTCGCTGCCGGTGCCGTCATAGCTGTAGGCGACCCGGCGCACGCCCCGACTGAAGGTGAAGGACGAAGTGGTGATGGTTGACTTGTCGCTCATGAGGGTGAACGTGGCCGCCGAGAGAGGCTCGCCGTACTCGTTGTAGGCGGAGACCTCCGCAGTGTTGCGAGCTGTGCCACTCGCAGGCGCATTGATGTAGCGATCGGTCGTGGTGATAGTCACCACTGCGTTCCCCGGGACGGGATCGGCGTCGCTGAACTCCAGGTAGTACCTGTCGCCGTCGGTTCTACCTTGACTCTTGCTCTGTTCGAGGTTCTTGTCTGCCTCTAAGGTCGCCGGCGCGTTGGTTCTCGGAGTCAGCAGGAAGGTCCGGGTGCGCGATTCCCCGATAGTGCCCCGGGTGGGATCCGTGACCCTCAGCGAGAAGGTGATCCGGCCGCGGGAGTCCGACCTCTCCGTCCTGGGACGTGATCTCGTTACGAGGCTCTCATTCGCATCGTCACTATCGCCGTCAACAGTCGTCTCGATGAGTTCCTCCTCGACGAGTTCCCACTCGGCGGGCCGTTCGCCGTCCTCGCCGACGCTGACGTCGTTGCCCCGGGAGTCCTGGAGTTGCACGGTGATGGTGACGGTGTCGCCGAACCGGGCCTTCGATCCCCTGAACCCGGTGGAGATCCTGGCCTTGGTGGCGCCCTGCGCCTGTTGAGACGGCTCGATGTCCAGCCGGAAGAAGTCGGTGTTCCGGTCGACCTCGTCGCCGTCGCGGCCGGTCCAGACCCAAACCGTGGTGTCGGCGCCGTCGAAGACGGTGTCGGGAACGGTGAGCGAGACTTCGCCGTCGTTGTCGGTGGCGTAGTCGGCGTCGTCGATCTCGCACAGGTAGGCGCCGTCGACGAACTCGACCTCGTCGCAGAGGCCGCGCGATGTGAATGCCCGGTTGGCGTCCTCCGTCTCGATGAAGAACGCATCGATGGGGGCGCCGTCTATGGGCTCGAAGTCGTCGTCGCGCAGCGACACCCGGATCTCGCTGCCGTCGTACTGGGCGCTGAGCCCCTTGGGTCGGGCCATGGTGTGGCCCAGGGTTCGGAGGATGAACGCGGCCATCTGTCCCCGGGTCACCGAGCCCCGCGGCCGGTAGAAGAAATCGAGGCCGGGCTGGGCCGTGCCGAAGGTCGGCGTGGGATCGAAACCGGTGGTGATGCCGAGCTCGTAGGCGGCGCTGATGGCCTGGTCGGTGGCCACCGGCACCAGGTCGCGGGCGTCGGCGAAGTAGTCGTCGGGCTCGGTCTGGACGCCGTCGTCGTTGGCGTCGAGCAGGATCTCGCCGGCGTTGTTGAACGTCACGACCGACCCGGATGCTTCGAGCAGACGGACCAGCAGCACCGCCATCTCGGCCCGGTCCACGAGGGCGTACGGCTCGAACGTCCGGCCCGATGCGGCCGTGGCGATGCCGTTGCTGACCAACAGGTCGATGGCGTCGCGGGCCTCATCGTTCAGGATGCCGAGGTCGGTGAAGTTCTGGGCCCGGGCGGGGCGGAGGTTGATGCCGGCCGGGACGAGGGCCCGGGTCAAAAAGAGCATCATCTGCCAGCGCTCCACGGGCTCTTCGGGCGAGAACGTCGAGCCGTCGCCGGTGCCGATGGTGACCCCGTAGTGGGCCAGGCAGTTGATGTGGTCGTGGAAGAGGTGGTCGTCGGACACGTCGGTGAAGTCCCAGTCCTCCAGGGCCTCGCCGACGCAGACGTTCACCCTGCTCCGCTCGTCGGGTGTGTCGGTGACCGCGGTCGCCGAGGTCGCGCTGACGGCGTGCAGCGACGCCACCAGCGCGCCGACCACCAGCGCGGCCCATCCCGTCCTACGCCTGCTGAATCGCTGGAGCATCGGCAACCCCTTTGTTCAAGGCCCCGCGGGGCCCAGCCTAGTCACCCAACGCTCGAGGCAGGCGCAACCTGCGGGCACAAAAGGCGGTTCCCTGCGGGAAGGGGGAGCGCCACGCGCGGTCAGCCCAGCGAGTACTCGGTGACCGACGACGGGTCGGCGGTCCCGAGACGGTAGGAGGCGGTCAGGACCTCCGCCTCGCCGCCCAGCCCGGTGTACTCGTAGGCGATCCTGGCCGACACGGTGGCGCCGCCCTCCGGAATCCGGCGGAGACCGATCACGGCCACCCTGGCATCGCCGTCGTCTCCGGTGACAGCGTCGGTCTCATCGATGGTGCAGAGGGCGCTAGACGAGTCGGCCATCGTGGCCTGGCCGCAGCTCCCGTCGGCGGTGAAGACGAGGCCCGCATCGGCGGTCGGCGCCCAGAACACGTCGATGGTCGCCCCGGCGACGGGATCGAGGTTGTCGTCGCGAACCGACACCACGACCTCAGCACCGTCGTACTGCGCGCTGACGCCGCCGGGACGGAGGCCGGTGTGCGACAGGGCCCGTGTGATGAAGGCGGCCATCTGGCCGCGGGTCACCGTATCGCCGGGCGAATAGAACAGGTCGAGTCCGGGCTGGTCATCACCGGTCAGCGGGGTCGGACCCGTGCCCTCGGTCACACCGAGCTCGTACAGGGCGCTGATGGCGCTGCGGGTGGCCGGATCGGAGACTTCGGTTCGGACGTCGGCGAGATAGTCGTCGGCCGCGGCGGTGAGCGATCCCTTGGTCAGCAGGACCGTGCCCCCGTCAACGACCGAGACCTTGCTGGTCGCCTCCACGAGCAGCCCTATCAGGAAGGTCGCCATCTCGGCCCGGGTGACCGCGTCGTCAGGCTCTTTCAATATAGTTCGTTCGGCTAGCAGAGCCGGAGCGGACAGGCGGCGACCCGGCGCGGCTGTGACCGGGCCGCCACCGCGCGAACGCCGTGCTCACGGGGCGAATATTGAACCGCAGGACCTTCCTCGCTCGACCCGGCGGGCGAGCCCCGCGAGCTGTGGATAGCTCGGTCCATGGCGCGGCCGCAACGTGTGCGCAAACGCGGGGAGGCCCCGGCCTCTCGGCCGGGGCCTCCCCGTTGTTGGAGTTGGTCGGTTGTCAGTAGCGGTCAGCTGCCGACCGCTACGGGTTGGTTGCTAGGACCCCGTGGTCAGCGTGAACACGTTGACTGCCCTGCGGCCGGAGGAGATCTCCGACCAACCGAGGTTCAGACCCTTGGCCAGGGCCTTCTCGAACCCGGCGTAGGTGCTGGGCGCTTGAGAACCGGTGGTGCCAACGTTGAACCTGTCGTTCGAGTCGTAAGTGACCACCACCGTTGTACCGGTACCGCCGGCGAAGATCGTGTTGGTCTCAGTATCGAACTCCTGGATCACCGTGCCACTTGAAGCGCTGCTGGCTGCTACGGCCCACTCGACCGTCGTCATGCCGGTGATGTTATTCGAGTTGGTGTCGTCACCGTCGGGGTCCCAGGTGGCCGTGAGCATCTCGGCGGCTGCGTCAGCCGACTCTCGCATGTAGCTGAAGGTGTAGGAGCCGTCGCGCCCCACCGCCCTGGGACCAGGGATCGTGATGGTGCCCGCACCGGTGCTGGCCAGCGAGACCTCGGCGCCCGAGATCGGGTCGCCGTACTGGTCGGTCACTGTGACGGTCACACGACTGCTGGCTCCGCGAGCATCCGCAACGATGTACTTCGCAGCAGGCTCGACAGAGACACTGCCCGCAGCCCGCGAACTGGCCTCAGTGCTGAAGGTGACGTTACCCACAAGCACACGGCCGTTCGCAGGAGTCGCTGCGGCAGTGGCATCGCCGATGTGGATGGCAGCCGGGGCGTTGCCACCAGGCCTGGCCTGGATCTCGATCTTGACCTGGTACTTGTCGATCTTCGCGTCCGGCGCCTGGTCGGGAAGCCCGGAGACCGGGAAGGTCGCCTTGCCCTCGTCGTCAGTGGGCAGCGGCAGCGTCGACACCACCGAAGGCCCCTGCGGGTTGAGCATCAGATCTACGCCGTCACTTGGATCGGTGTCTGACGGGTCCGGAACCATCGCCGTGGTCGACAGGACGACCAGGTACTCGGCCGGCTTCTCGGGGTCGGGGGTGCCGCCGGTCACGGCGCCGTTGGCGTCCTCGAGCTGCACGGTGTAGAGCACCGACGAGCCCAGGTGCGCCTTGTCGGCGGTGAACTCGGTGCTGACCCTCGCCAGAGTCGCCTCCGACGCCGCCGCGTCTCCCTCAGCGACGTCGAGCTGGAACGGGTCGGTGTCCTCGTCGACGGTGTCGCCCATGTCGCCGGTCCACACCCAGACGGTGGTGCCGCCGGTATCGATGTCGCCGAGAGGCACGCTCACGTCGCCATCGCCGCGGGTGATCGCGTCTGTGCCGTCGATCTCGCACAGGTGGGTGCCCGAAGCCGACACCTTGTCGACCTCGCCGCAGGATCCGTCGCCCTGGAAGGCCAAGTCGATGCCGGCGGTGTCGATCTTGAACACGTCCACCACGATGTTGGCCTTCGGTGCGAAGTTCTCGTCGCGTACCGAGATGACCACGCTGGTGCCGTCGTGCTGCGCGGACACGCCCTCGGGACGAACCGAGGTGTGGGCCAGGGCCCGGGTGATGAACGCAGCCATCTCGCCCCGGTCGACGGAGCCGTCCGGCTCGTAGTTGTAGTCCAGCGGCGCCTCGCCGTCCTTGGCGCCCGAAGCCGCGCTGGCACCCTTGGTGATGCCCAACTCGTAGAGCGCCGCAGTCTCGGCATCGACGGCGCGTGTCTGTGTGGCGCGGACGTCGCCGAAGTGGTCGTCGGCCTCCATCGTCGTGGCGCCGTCGCCCAACTGGATGGCGCCGGCGGAGTCGATCGTCACGCTCGGCGAGGCCTTGGCCAGCAGCCCGATCAGGAACGAAGCCATCTCGGCCCGGGTGATGTCGTCATCGGGCCTGAAAGCGCCGCCCCCGTCAATGATGCCCTTGGAGGCGAGCTGGTTGATGGCATCCTGGGCCTCCGCCCAGATGTCGTCGATATCGGTGAAGCCCTCGTCCATTGCGTCGCCCAAGTCAACGCCGGCCACCCCGGCGGCCCGGGCGATGAACACGGCCATCTGAGCCCGGGTCACATCGTCGTTCGGGGAGAACGTAGAGCCGTCACCGGTGCCGTTGGTGACCCCGTAGTAGGCGATGCAGTTGATGTGATCGGCGAAGGCGTGCTCGTCGGACACGTCGGTGTACATCTGGTCGCCGAGAGCGTCGCCCACGCATGCCGACGCCGACGCCGTGTGGTCGGCCTTGTCGATTTCGGCGCCAACAGGGCTCGCAGCGACCGCGAGGAGCGATGCGACCATGGCGCCCGCGGCCAGCACTGCCCAACCCGAGCGCCGCTTCTTCACTAGCTGGGGCATCGGCCCCTCCTTTGCTTGTGCTTGGGGCACAGGCCCCTTCAAATGGGGCATGCGCCCCTCCTTTCTATACCTGTGTTCCATCTGTGGCAAGTTCGGCCCGGACGGACATGTACGCCTCGCACATGCAGACCGTCCAGGATGCAACTTGTACCACGCTACACGCGCTGTTCAACGGCCGCACCCCCTTCGATCTCTCGTCCGGGACGTTTCAAGAACCCTACCACGACGGTGGGGCCCGTAACGATCCGTGAGTGTAGCACGCCGGGCTGTTCAACGCGTTCAATCATCCTCGATCACATCCCAGTTCCGGCACGTAGCTGACACCACAGCCCCGGGCGCCAAGGAGCGGCGCCTCTTCGTCGAACACGTCTCGGCATCGTACTCGTCGGCATCGCGCGGAGCAACTACCCGTCACGGGACACAAAGTAACCCGTGGGGGCATGGCGTACGTGCATTTCCGGCAAGTCTCCCGCTCATCAGCGAAGGTCCCCAGGCTGACCCGCCGAATCTCCGGCGCGAAGGCCCACCACTTCCCCGAGCGCGGCCGGCCCTCCTCCTGGGAGTTGAAATCCACCGAACTGCTCACACCCAAGGGCCGGCGGAACCGAAGGCACCGCAAAGAGATCGGCATCGTCGTCATGGACCGCTCCAACGACCGGCTCGACGCCCACGCGAGCCACTGCGTCGCTAGCTACGTCACCTCCAAGAGCCTGCCGCTGCATCCTGTGGTCCACTACGTCGACTCCATGACCTCAGAGCCGACCCAGGCCGCGGACCTGATCTCAGCAGCCCGGCGCCGTACGATCGAGGGCACCCCCGGCATGCACGTCCTCAACACCCAGCTCGCGAGCCTGCGAGCCCAGGGGCTCACCGCCAAGCGCACACACACCCACCGTCCCTGGACCAACCAAATCGTCGTCATCTGAAGCAGAGTTTCGTTTGCAACCGCGGTGGCAAGCGGCCTATCATCAAAGCGGCCTGACGGCTCCGGTTAGTAGGTTTCGGCTGAACACGACCGTACGCCCCAGGTGTCTGGGACCCCGGAACGCACGGGGTCCCTTTCCTTTTGGCCCGGTGGAAGCCCCCGCAAGCTTCTGGCCGCCTCGCGCCCACTGGGCCGAGCCTTACCAGCCCTGCGGCGGAGAGGGCGGGAACCACTCGCCGCCGGGACCGGCGGGCAGGTCACGCCAGGGGTCGCGGGCCCACTCGGCGTCGATCATGAGCTCGAACTCGTCGACCAGCGTGGAGACCCCCTCGGACACCACCAACTGGCCCTCCACCAGCACGTCGAGCGCCACCGAGGCGCGGGCCTGGTGGACCAGCGCGTGCAACAAGTCGGCTTGCGGGGCCTCCAACAGCCCGCCGGCCTTCAGCAGCGCGCTGGCACGCCGAGGGCGACGGTGCCGGACGTTCGAGAGTTCTACTCGGTCACTTTGGGGTGGCTCGTGTGAGCGGCGGTCATCCACACCGTTCGGTTGGGGTCGTCGATGCAGTACCAGGTTCTTCCGCCCGCGGTGACCTCGTATCGCCACTGCTGCATCTCTGTGCCGTTCACCACCCGCCGCAGCCCTCTGTTGCGGCAGGGGCTCGTAGCCTCGGGGGATGGACGATGTGGTCGTGCGGCTCGCCACCCTCGACGACGCAGAGGCGATCCAGCGCATCTACAACTACGAGGTCGAGCACACCACCCACACCTTCGACCTGGTGCCCCGCACCCTCGAGGACCAGCAGGCCTGGCTGCAGGAACGGGCCGGCGCCCACGGAGTGCTGGTGGCCGAGCTCGACAGTGAGGTGGTCGGCTTCTCGTCGCTGAGCGAGTACCGGCCCAGGGCCGCCTACCGGACCTCGGTCGAGTCCAGCGTGTACGTCGACGAGGCGGCGCGGGGCCGGGGGGTCGGCCGGCGGCTCATGCGGGAGCTGGTCGGGCTGGCCCAGGCCCGGGGCTTCCACACCATGATCGCCCGGGTCGCCGGCGGCCACCAGGCGTCCGTCCAGCTGCACGAGGCCGTCGGGTTCACCGTCGTCGGCACCGAGCAGGAGATCGGCCGCAAGTTCGGCGGATGGCTCGACGTGGTGGTAATGCAGCGGATGCTCGCCTGAGCAGGCTCCGCCCAGCAGTCCGCGGGCATGGACCGCTCGGGCCACGGCCTCGCCCGTATGCAGCGGATTCGCTCGCCTGCTCGCTCAGCCTCTTAGGCGCACCACTCGATGAACGGCAATGCACCTGGATCTGCGGGCAGCACTATCTCGACGCCGACTACGTCCGCACCGTCGACCACGACCCTTGTCGCGAGTGCGTAGCTGGTGGTGAATCCGTCAGGGCCGTACCAACCCACGAACGTGCAGCCTTCGCCGGGCAGGTAGACGTCCAAGGTGAAGACCCCGTCGGGGACCACGACGGTGAATGTCCCATCGGATCGCGTTCTGCTGAATCCGCTGTTGGTCCGTTCGCCGCTCCAAGCCCACAGCCCGACCCCTTCCAAGGGAACCCTGTCAGGTTTGAGCAGGATCCCCTGGATGCGGCTGGTGTCTTGAGGACGGGAGAAGGCGTCGTGACAGGAGGAGGTGAGGGTCGCATCGCCGAGTACGTCCTGGATTAGACCTGCGAGGGCAGGGTCATATGCCTCGAGCTCGGCTCGAGTGTCGATTTCGTTGTGTATGGACCCCGGCGGATCGTTCACGTCGAACCAGGACTGAACTCCCTCAGCGAAATACTCCGCTGCGTTCGTGCCGGCGTAGGTATCGGCCCACAGTCCGGCACCCAGGGCTCGTGCGTAGGCGGTGTTGAGACGCGAATCGAGACTGCTGCCGGCCTGTTGCGCCGCGACGGCGTGAACGGCATGGGCGAACTCATGAACGCTGATGTCTTCATTGGGGAAGATGTCGTCGTGGTAGCAAAGGAGGTTCTCCTCTGCGATCACGACGACTGGATACCCAAGGAAGCCACCCCCCTTGGTTCTCTGGTCAAAGAACCTGCTCTCATAGGAGAACTCGGGGAGGTCGGAGGCGACCGAGGAGCGGGCCATGATGGCCACTCTCACACCTCGCCGCTCCATCGCGGCTCTCAGACTTGGCCGACCCGACAGCATCTCGGTGACGATGTCTCTGGCGCGGTACAGCGCGGCGTCCGGCACCCTGGCGGAAGCAACAATCGGCAGCCCGCCAGCATCCACATACTTCTCGTAGAACCGGTGCAAACCAAGCGAGGCAGGAGGGCCGTTCGACGGCTGGTCGGCTCGGTTCTCGGCGCGGTGCGAGAACACCGCCATCTCGGCGCGGCTGGTGTCTTGTCGGGGGCAGAACCCGCTGCCATCGCCGCAGCCCCCGGTGATCCCCGAAGCAGCGAGGCTGGACACCGCCGCCACATACCACGCATCGCCGGGAACATCTGAGAAGCCCGGATCAGCGCCTGCGGGCAGCCCATAGGCACGCTTCAAGAACACCGCCATCTGAGCACGGCTCACGACACCGTCGGGACAGAACCCGCTGCCGTCGCCGCATCCCCCGGTGATCCCCAACTCGGCCAAGCGCTCAATGAACCGCGCAGAGAAGCTGTACGCGTCCACATCATCGAATCTCGACTCGCTCACCGCCGGGGGGTCCTCGCCGTCGAGGACACGCACCACCCATACCGCCATCGTCTTGCGGTCGATCGGATCGTCGGGACAGAAACCCTCAGCACACTCGGTGCCGACGAACACGCCCAACTCAGCCAGCGCCGCCACCGGCACCGAGTAATAGGCGTCGGTGGCCACATCGCCGAACCCCCCGGACTGCGCACCCGCCGGCGCGGCGGCTGCAACGGCCACCGCCGCCCATACCGCCGCCGCGGCCGCCACCACACCCACAACACGAAGACCCCAGCTACCAGCCATGTCCAGCCTCCCTGCCGCTGTGCAGTTGCTACTACAAGTCCCGGACTCTGCGGAGAGCCACATGCAGGCTAGGAGGCCGAGCGAGTAGGCAAGCGAACCCGCTGCATACGGGCGAGGCCGTGGCCCGAGCGGTCCTCAGGTCGCAGCGAACAAGAGCGGGAGACACCCCGCCCCGACGCGACAGATCTGCACCTACCCGCGCACGCCCTAGGTGAATTGTGTGGGCCGGGGAGGATTCGAACCTCCGTAGGCTTAGCCGACGGGTTTACAGCCCGTTCCCTTTGGCCGCTCGGGCACCGACCCAGACGGGCCAGCACGATACCACTAGGAGCCCCATGCCCATCCCCCCGGTCCCCGAGAATCGAAACCCATGCCCACCTTCGACGTAGTCAGCCGACTCGACATGCAGGAAGTCCGCAACGCTGTGGACCAGGCGGCACGGGAGGTCAGCACCCGCTACGACTTCCGCAACACCGGCACCTCGGTGGTGCTCGGCGAGGGCCTCATCACCATGAACTCCTCCACCCAGGACCGGCTGGCCGCCGCCCGCATCGTGCTCGAGGAGAAGCTGGTGCGGCGCAAGGTGTCGCTCAAGGCCCTCGACTACGGCAAGGTGCAGGAGGCCGCCGGGGCCACCGTGCGGCAGGTGGCCGCCCTGCGGGCCGGCATCTCGTCGGACCGGTCCCGGGAGCTCAACAAGTTCATCAAGGGCCTCGGCATCAAGGGCGTGCAGTCCTCCACCCAGGGCGACCAGCTGCGAGTGCAGTCCAAGAAGCGAGACGACCTCCAAGCCGTGATCGCCGCCCTCAAGGAAGCCGACTTCGACCTCCCCCTCCAATACGTCAACTTCCGCGACTAGCGGGAACCTTCGCGACTAGCCGGGGCTGCTGGCCAGTGGGGGGCTGCAAGGCAACTTTCGGACCTTTACATTATTGTCCATGAATGTTGAATCATTGCAAGACACTCTCGAAGGCTCGGGACCATCCACCGTCTCCGTCATCCAACGCGGTGCGGATAGCGTGACCCTTGTGGAGCACACCGAACCCGACGAGGCCTGGTTCGACGACCCCGACGCCCACTTCACCGAAGTCAAGGACTACCTGAAGCGGCTGTACCGGCGGTGCGGCAGCTCCGACGAGTTCATCGCCGCGCTCAACGGCCTGTTCCCCGACCTGGAGGACAAGTTCGCCCGGATCGAGGCCGGAGCGGAAATCTCCTTCGGCCACTACGACGAGGCCGACGCGGTCGCTGAACTCGGCCCAGGTCCCTGGGTTTGCTTCCGAAGCGCCGCTGAGTCGACTGCGTTGAACTTGGCACAGATCGCCGGCCCGGATAGACGCGGCGCGAACGACCAGCCCGATGAGGCCTGGTTCGAGGACCCCGACGCCCACTACGACGATGTCGTCTATTACATGAGGCGGCTGCACGTCCGCTGCGACAGCTCCGACGAGTTCGTCGCCGCGCTCGGCGGCCTGTTCCCGGACCTTAGGGAGAAGGTTGACAGGTCGAGAGCCCTGGCGGCAGAGGACCTCGACGATGACGACTTCCCCGACCCGGACGCCGACATCGCCGCTGGCCGAGGTGTCCTCTTCCTGAGCGGTGCGGAGATGCTCGCCGCACACCTGGCAATGCTCGCAGACCCGGTGGTACGTGACTAGTCGGCCCGTTGCTGAAATGGTCGGGGCGTCCGGAGCGCTCCCAAGCAGGGTCTCGGTCCTGCTGCGCTGCCCTAGCCATTTCGACGACACAGCACTAGTCGGCCCGTTGCGGCTGCTGGGGCCGGTCATGCCCACCTACTACTCGGAGGGCCGCTTCCGCCGAGACTGGAAGCGCCTTACCGAGAATGAGCGGGATCTCTTCCTGACATCGAAGGACGAGTTCATCGACGACCTGAAGGAGATGGAGGCGGGACGGCGCAGCCGCTTTCGTCGGGGCCTTGGCGTCAAGGGGGTGAAGGGCTATCCGGGCGTGTTGGAGATGCGGTGGGCGCCGGACGGTAGGGCGACCTTCTCGTGGGGTGAGGAGAAGCACCCCGGTCAGCGACACATCATCTGGCGCCGCTGCGGCAACCACGAGATCCTCAAGGACCCCTGATCGTCGGGCTGGCTGGGGTTACTCCCAGTCGCGGGACTGTAGGCGGCGGATGCGCTCGGCGGTGGGCGGGTGCGTTGAGAACATGCGGCCGAAACCTCCCCCGCCACCGCCGCCGCGGGCCTGGGCCTTCAGCGGGTCGATGATGTAGTTCGACGCCTGGCTCGGATTCACGCCCGACGGGATCCGCTGCGAATACGTCTCCAGACGCTCCAACGCCCGGGCCAGGGGACGGCCGTCGCCGATCAGCCTCGCCGCCGACGCATCGGCCTGGAACTCACGGCTGCGGCTGATGGCCGCCTGGATCATCGCCGCCGCGATCGGCGCCAGGATGGCCAGAGCCAGCTGGCCGAACACGTTGCCGTGGCGGTCGTCGCGCCCGCCGGCGAACATCGCACCCCACATGGCCATGTTGGCGATGAACGTCACCGCCATGCCCACCGCCGCCGCCACCGAGCCGATCAGGATGTCACGGTTGCGGATGTGGGCCAGCTCATGGGCCAGCACACCCCGGATCTCGTCCCAGCCCATCGCCTGGGTCAGGCCCTGCGTGATGCACACCGCCGCATTGTTGGGGTTGCGTCCCGTGGCGAAGGCGTTGGGCTGCGGGTTCGGCGAGATGTACAGCTTCGGCATGGGCATCTGCGCCCTCATGCACAGGTTGACCATGATCTCGTAGTACTCGGGCATGTCGGCCGCAGTCACCGGCTGGGCCCGGGCCGACGTGATCGCCAGCTTGTCGCTGAACCAGTAGCTGCCGCCCGCAATGGCAATGCCCAGGATCAGGCCCAGCACCAGGCCGCCCTGGCCGCCGAGGGCGCCGCCGATGACTATGCACAGGCCGCCCAGCAGGGCCAGCAGCGTGAACGTCTTCGCCGCGTTGAACATGGTCCGTCACCTCCGCTTGCGCCCCCAACCTACCGCCCGAAGGCAAGAGCCGGTTTGGGCTCCTAAATGGTCCTCGCCGCGTCGTTTCGCTCGTAGTAGCCGGAGTGGACGTATAGGGCGAATACACCCTCGGAGCGGTACATCTCGATTATCCGCTCGTCGTCGTCGATGGCCGCGGTTATCTCGTAGCCGGCCGCCCGCAGGCGGTTCAGTTCGTGGCGCTTGAAGTCGGCCGACGGGCCCCGGCTGCCCCGGCCGTGCTCGGGGCGGAGGATCAGCAGGTCGTGGCGAACATCGTTGGCGGCCAGCCAGGCGCGGGTGTCGTCGACCATGTAGTGGGGGCGGGCGGTGAGGATCGCCACCGTGTGGTCGTCGGTGATCGAGGCGGCCAGGGCCAGACCGGTCTCGTAGGGCGGGTCGTCGGGGGCGGCGGTGAAGAAGCCGCGGAAGTCCTTGAAGGCGCCTCGCAGGTAGTGCTGGCGGTGCGTGGCGTTCGAGATGATGCCGTCGAGGTCGAGGATCACCAGGCGCCCGCCGGCCGGCGCCCCGCCGTCAGCCCCGCCGTGGCGGAAGTACCAGTTGTCCGGCGTGCTGGTCACGTCCAACCTGTTCTCACGAAATTGGTGCCGAAAACGGGTGTCCAGTACCCACTTGGTCCCCAAGAACGGAAGCGGCGGTGCGAGTTGTCGGGCGTGCTGGTCACTCCTCGTCGGCGGCTTCCGCGGCCCGGTCGCGGATCTCGGCCACCACGCCCGGATCGGCCAGCGTGGTGGTGTCGCCCAGATCCCGGCCGTCGGCCACGTCGCGCAGCAGCCGGCGCATGATCTTGCCGGAACGGGTCTTGGGCAGGTCGGGGACCAGGAACACCGCCTTCGGCCTGGCCGTCGGCCCCAGCTTCACCGCCACGTGCCGGCGGACCTCCTCCCGCAGCTCGTCCGACGCCACCGCCGTGCCCACCAGGATCACGTAGCCCACGATGGCCTGGCCGGTGATGTCGTCGCGCGCGCCCACCACCGCGGCCTCGGCCACCGCCGGATGGTCCACCAGCGCCGACTCCACCTCGGTCGTCGAGATCCGGTGTCCCGACACGTTCATCACGTCGTCCACCCGGCCCAGCAGCCACAGATAGCCGTCGGCGTCCACCCGGGCGCCGTCGCCCGCGAAGTAGCGGCCCTCGAACTCCGACCAGTACGTCTGGTGGTAGCGCTCCGGATCGCCCCAGACGCCCCGCAGCATCGACGGCCACGGCCGGACGATGGTCAGATACCCGCCGCCCTCGGACACCACGTTGCCGCCATCGTCCACCACCTCGGCGAACACCCCCGGCAGCGGCTGGGTGGCCGAGCCCGGCTTGGTGGTGGTGATCCCCGGCAGCGGCGTGATCATGTGGCCGCCGGTCTCGGTCTGCCACCACGTGTCCACGATCGGGCAGCGCTCGCCGCCGACATGGCGGTGGTACCACATCCACGCCTCGGGATTGATCGGCTCGCCCACCGTGCCCAGCACCCGCAGGCTGGAGAGGTCCCGCCCCGCCGGCCACTGCTCGCCCCACTTCATGAACGTGCGGATCGCCGTCGGGGCGGTATACAGCTGGGTCACCCCGTAGCGCTCGATGATGTCCCACAGGCGGTCCTTGGCCCATCCGGCCCGGTCGCCGGAGCGCTCGGAGGGGCGGGGCGTGTCCGGCGTGCCCTCGTACATCACCGACGTGGCCCCGTTGGCCAGCGGCCCGTACACGATGTAGCTGTGGCCGGTCACCCAGCCGACGTCGGCCGCGCACCAGAACACGTCGGTGTCGGGCCGCAGGTCGAACACGTAGCGGTGGGTGAACGCCACCTGGGTCAGGTACCCGCCGGTCGTGTGCATGATCCCCTTCGGCTTGGCCGTGGTGCCGGAGGTGTACAGCAGGTACAGCAGCTGCTCGGAGTCCATCGGCTCGGCCGGGCAGTCGGGGGCGGCCTCCGACATCAGGTCGTGCCACCACAGGTCCCGGCCCTCGACCATCACCGGGTCGGTGCCGCAGCGGTCCACCACCACCACCTGCTCCACCGACGGGGCGCCCGCCGACAGGGCCAGGTCGACGTTCGGCTTCAGGGCCGAGGGGGCGCCCCGGCGGTAGCCGGCGTCGGCGGTGACCACCAGCCGGGCCTCGGCGTCGGCGCAGCGGTCGGTGATGGCGTCGGGTGAGAAGCCGCCGAAGATCACCGAATGGGCCACCCCGATGCGGGTGCAGGCCAGCATCGTGACGGCCAACTCGGGGATCATCGGCATGTACACCGCGATGCGGTCGCCCCGGCGCAGACCCAGGCGCAGCAGCACGTTGGCGAAGCGTTGCACGTCGTCGAGCAGCTCCGAGTAGGTGATGGTGCGGGTGTCGCCCGGCTCGCCCTCCCAGTGGAAGGCCACCTTGTCGCCCCGGCCCGCGGCCACGTGGCGGTCGAGGCAGTTGTACGACACGTTGAGCTTGCCGCCCAGGAACCACTTGGCGAACGGCAGGTCCCACTCCAGGGTGGTGTGGAAGTCGGTGTGCCAGTCGAGCAGGTCGCGGGCCTGGCCGGCCCAGAACGCCTCGTAGTCGGCGGCGGCCTCGTCGTACATCGACCGGTCTCTGGCTTGGGCCGCGGCCGCGAAGTCCGGCGGCGGCGGGAACGTGCGGTCCTCGGTCTCGTAGATCTCGATCGAGCCTTCGGCCATGGTTCAGTTCCTCCTAGCTAAACCCGGCCGCGGTTCTCTGTGAGCAGACATGCCGCCTGGAGCGGCTTCGTTGCTCACAAGACCCGGCCGCCACTAGCCGCCCACCGGGACGGTCTCAGTGTCGCGGCCCGAGCGCAGCACCGTGCCCGGCAGGGCGTCGGTGGCCTCGCCGTCGACCACGGTGGTGACGCCGTTGACCATCACCCGGCGCACCCCGGTGGCCTCCGACCACAGGCGCTTGCCGTCGCCGGGCAGGTCGGCCACCAGCACCGGCTCGAGCGCGCCCACCGTGTCGGGGTCGAACAGCACGACGTCGGCGTGATAGCCCTCGGCGATGCGGCCCCTGCCCTTGATGCCGAACAGCCGGGCCGGGGCCTCGGTGAGATGGTGCACCGCGTTCTCGAGAGTGGTGAGCCGGCGACCCCGCAGGCAGTCGTCGATCCAGGCCGTGGTGTAGCAGGCGCCGGCCATGCGGTCGAGGTGCGCCCCGGCGTCGCTGCCGCCGATCATCACCGCCGGATGCTCCCAGGCCTCGGCCCGCAGCCGCCAGCTCTCGGGATCGTCGTCGGTGGGGGCGGGCCACAGCACGGTGCGCAGGTCGTCGGCCAGGCAGACGTCCACCAGGCAGAAGAAGTCCCGCTGGCCCCGCTCCCGGGCGATATCGCCTACCCGGCGGCCCTTCAGGCCCTCGTTGGCGGCCGAGTAGGTGTCGCCGATGACGTAGTCGGACCAGCCGGTGAGGCGGCTGAACACGCCGGCCTCCGGGCTGGCGGCTGAGTTCTCGAGGGCGATGAGGGTCTCGGGGCGGCGCAGGGCCTCCATGCGCTCGGCGATTGGGAGGCCGAACGTGTCGGGCCAGCCGGGCAGCATGTGCAGGGCGCAGAACGTGCCCAGGTTCATGTTCATCCCCACCAGGATCGGCATGGTGAGCGCTATGACTATGGCCCCGGCGTCGGCGGCCCGCTCGCACGCCGCGATCTGGTTGCGGTAGTCGTCGGGGCGGGCCGAGTCGACGGTCAGCACGTTCCAGTTGAGCGGGCGCTGGGCCTGCAGCGACATGCGGGTCATCAAGTCGATCTCGTCGTCGCTGAAGCCCTTCATGCAGCCGTCGGCCACCCACTCGAGGGTGGTGCCGGGGTGGCCGGCCGTCTCCCGGCACAGCTCCAGCACCTCGTGCTCGGAGGCCCAGCGGCTGGGCACCGGCTGCCCGTCCCAGTCGTTGTGGGTGTAGCTGCGGCCGGTGGAGAACCCGAGGCCACCCGCGGCCAGCGACTCGGCCAGCAGGGCACGCATCAGGGCGATCTGGTCGTCGTTGGCCTCGTGGCCGACTGCGTCGTCGCGCATCACCGCCCGGCGCAGCGCGCAGTGTCCCACCATGAAACCGGCATTCACGCCGATGCCCCGGTTCTCAACGGCCCGCAGGTAGTCGGCGAAGCTCTCCCAGTCCCAGGGCACGCCCTGTTCGAGGGCGGCCAGCTCCATGCCCTCGACCTTCACCATCATGCGCTTGAGGTACTCGCCGTCGGACGGGTGGCTGAGCGGGGCGAGCGAGAAGCCGCAGTTGCCGCCGACCACGGTGGTGACGCCGAAGGTGTTGGACGGGGTGGCCCTCGGGTCCCAGAAGATCTGGGCGTCGTAGTGGGTGTGGGGGTCGATGAAGCCGGGGCACACGACCAGGCCTGTGGCGTCGACGGTGTCGGCGCGGTCGGCGTCGGCGAGGTCTCCGGGGTCGGCCACGGCCACGATCCGGCCGTCGGAGACGCCGACGTCGGCGGGACGGGCGGGCGAGCCGGTGCCGTCGACCAGCGTGCCCCCGGCGATCAGTGTGTCGAGCATTGCGCAGAGGGTAGCCGTGGCAGGGTGCCGGGAAGTCTCGGGGCGGCTATACACGGTCAACGCGCAAAACCAACCCGAGAAATCCGGGAGGGCGGCGGCGGTGTTGGGACACGGCTGAAACCTCGGGGCGGCCGGCGATACAGTCGTTGCATGCTGCTGCGACGCGACAAGACCCGGATGCCGACCGCCGCCGACGCCCTGCCCGGGCGCATCGAGGCGATGCCGGTGCAGGACTACGGGCACCTCGTGCTCGGCGCCCCGCTGGAGCCGCCGTTCCCCGACGGCTGCGAGCGGGCCATGTTCGGGATGGGGTGCTTCTGGGGCGCCGAGCGGTTCTTCTGGCAGACGTCCGGCGTGCACACCACCGCGGTCGGCTACTCGGGGGGCGTCACACCCAACCCGACCTACCAGGAGGTGTGCAGCGGGCGCACCGGCCACAACGAGGTGGTGCTGGTGGTGCACGACCCGGCGGCCGCGCCCTACGAGCAGCTGCTGAGAGTGTTCTGGGAGATGCACGACCCCACCCAGGGCATGCGCCAGGGCAACGACGTCGGCACCCAGTACCGCAGCGGGATCTACGTGTACTCCGAAGCCCAGCGGGAGACTGCCGCGGCGTCGAGGGACCGGTACCAGGCCGCCTTGACGGCCAAGGGTTTCGGCGAGATCACCACCGAGATCGTCGACGCCGGACCCTTCTACTACGCCGAGGAGTACCACCAGCAGTACCTGGCCCGCAACCCCTACGGGTACTGCAGCCACGGCTTCTGCCAGGTCGGGTACGAGCCCGCCGCGGCCGCAACGGGCTAGTGCTCTGTCCACCAACGATCGTCGGGGTTGAGCCGAGATTCTCTCTGCCAGTCTTGCCCGCATACGACAGGTTTCTCTACTTGTTTGGGCGGCAACCACGAGCGCGAATGCTTGTTGACAGCCCACTAGCAGTCCGGTATTGACCACCGACCAGGCCGCACCCGACCCGAACGCCGAACAGTCCGGCGCGGGCCCGGCCGGGCGGTCCCCGCACCTCGACGACGCGACGACAGCCGACCAGAAACCCACCCAAGAGCCCCCGCAGCCCCCGCACCTCGACGACGCGACGACAGCCGACCAGAAACCCACCCAAGAGCCCCCGCAGCCCCCGCACCTCGACGACGCGACGACAGCCGACCAGAAACCCACCCAAGAGCCCCCGCAGCCCCCGCACCTCGACGACGCGACGACAGCCGACCAGAAACCCACCCAAGAGCCCCCGCAGCCCCCGCACCTCGACGACGCGACGACAGCCGACCAGAAACCCACCCAAGAGCCCCCGCAGCCCCCGCACCTCGACGACGCGACGACAGCCGACCAGAAACCCACCCAAGAGCCCCCGCAGCCCCCGCACCTCGACGACGCGACGACAGCCGACCAGAAACCCACCCAAGAGCCCCCGCAGCCCCCGCACCTCGACGACGCGACGACAGCCGACCAGAAACCCACCCAAGAGCCCCCGCAGCCCCCGCACCTCGACGACGCGACGACAGCCGACCAGAAACCCGCCCAAGAGCCCCCGCAGCCCCCGCACCTCGACGACGCGACGACAGCCGACCAGAAACCCGCCCAAGAGCCCCCGCAGTCCCCGCACCTCGACGACGCGACGACAGCCGACCAGAAACCCGCCCAAGAGCCCCCGCAGTCCCCGCACCTCGACGACGCGACGACAGCCGACCAGAAACCCGCCCAAGAGCCCCCGCAGTCCCCGCACCTCGACGACGCGACGACAGCCGACCAGAAACCCGCCCAAGAGCCCCCGCAGTCCCGGCGCCTCGGCGGGGCGATGATGCTCGTGTCCGGGTTCGGGTTCGGCGCCACCGGCGCCATCTCCCGCAGCATCGACGCCGACGTCTGGCAGATGGCCAGCTGGCGAGGCCTGATCGGGGGAACGGGCGCGCTCATCTACGTGTGGGGGAGGAGCCGGGTCGGCAACCCGCCGCCCGGCCTGCGGATCCGTGCGACCCTCGGCCCGCAGGGTCTGCTGCTGCTCGGGCCGGCCGCGCTGTCGATGATCCTCTACATCGACGCTCTGCAAAGGACCGAGGTGGCCAACGTCACCGTGATATCGGCCACCGTGCCGTTCCTGGCCGCCGGGCTGGCGTGGCTGATCCTGCGGGAGCGGCTGCGGCGGTCGACAGTGTCGGCCGCCGCGGTGGCCCTCGCCGGCGTCACCCTCACCGTGGCCGGCAATCTCGGGCCCGGCGACCTCGACGGCAACCTGCGGGCCGTTGCGCTCGCGTTCCTGCTGGCCCTGCTGATCGTGCTGATCCGCCGCTTCCCGGGAGCCGACGCAGTGCTGGCGCTGAGCTCGGCCGGGGTGCTGCTGTTCGTGGTGGCGCTGGTGGTGGCCGACCCCCTGGGTGTGGCCGCCGACCAGTTCCCGCTCCTGGTGTTCTTCGGGCTGGTGTTCGCAGTGTCGCTGGTGCTGTGGACCGAGGGGGTGCGGCTGATCCCGGCCGCGGAGGCCGGTCTGCTGGCGTCTAGCGAGACGCCGTTCTCGATCCTGCTGGCGTGGGTCGTGCTGGCCGAAGCGCCGCCGCTGGTGACCGTGGTCGGAGGGCTGATGGTGCTGGGCGCCATCTTCGGCCACACCGGCGCCGACCTGTCGGCCGGCCGGGTCAGCCGGCCCTGGCTGCGCCCCCGAACCCGCCCGAGAATCTAGTGTCCTGAGTCGCAAGTTCAAGCGGCTTGTTCAGACCTCCGTGAAATCTCGGGTTGGTTCTGCGCACTCAGTCCACACAAACCGCCCAAGAAAACTGGCGGCGGAACATCCGCAACGGATTCCTGACTCAGGACACTAGGGAGTCGGGCTGTTCCGGAGCGAAATCCCTGTCGCCGAGGACCTCACAGGTACCTGATTGCTGGTCCGTCGCGGAATTGATCGAGCGCCCTAGAGCGGCTTCGAGCTGGGCTTGGGCCTTTCGCGCTGCCCTAGTCATTTTGGCGACACACCACTACAGGGATTTCGGGAGGGTCAGCCATCCGCGGCGGGGTCGGGCTTCGGGGGACGGAAGAAGAGCAAGAGCTGGGCCGCGCCCGCGCCCACGCCGAGCAGCAGCGCGACACCGAGGCCGGTCATGCCGTCGAGGCGGTGGGCGATCTCGAATTCGGCGTCGAGGGATACCGCGCCCGGGCCAAGAATGGCACACACCAGGCTCATAGCCGCGATAAGGGCCACGTACTCCCAGCCTTCGCCGGTGATCATGAAGCCCTTGTCGCGGTGGACGGTCCAGAAGGCCACCACCATCAGAGCGATGAGCCCGGCTGCCGCCAGCTGGGTGAGAAGGCCTAGGACGAGCAGCACGCCTACGCCCATCTCGGTGCCGGCGGCCAGGGCGGCGTGAACCTTGCCCGGCCGCATCCCCATAGACTGGAACCAGCGGCCGGTGCCGGCGAGCTTCCCGCCCCGGAACGCCTTGTTGTAGCCGTGGACGAAGATCATCATCCCGAGAGCGGCCCGCAGGATCAGCAGGGCGGTGTCGTAGATCCTGAACGAGCCGACCTCGATGTAGTCGCCCTCGGTCTTGATCGCGCCGTCGAATAGGGCGGGTCTGGCGTCAGGGAGCAGGTTCTCGAGGAACACATCCTCGTAGAACACCACGGACAGCACGATGGCGAGCAGGGTCACTGCGGTCAGCAACCTGATGACGATGTCGGTCGTGCGCTTGCTCACCGTGACCTCCCAGTTGTGTCTCACTGTCCAACGCCCGGTCGGTGCGAGTGTAGACACGGTGCCACGACCCCCATCACGCTGATCGGGCGTGGCGCCCTCGCGAGCACCGACCGGCGCTCATCGTGGACGACCATCCGCACGTAGCTCCAGTGGCGCCCTCGCGAGCACCGACCGGCGCGCGAACACCCGCCGGTGGCAGAGTGCGACGCTGGCGGGGCTGGCGGGGAGTAGACATTGACGCCGTGGGTGCGACCCCGGCAACGGCTGTGACGGTGGTAGCTGGAGCCCGGACGGCGGTGCGGCCGGTGGACGGCGAACTGGCCGGCTGGAACCCGGTGTTGCTGGCCGGCGTGGTGGGCCGAGAGGTGCTGGAGCGCGCCGGGCTCGACGCGGGCGTACTCGACGAGGTGGTGGTGGGGTGCTGCGATCCGGTGGGGGCGGCCGGGGCCGACGCGGCCCGGGCGATCGTTCTGGCTGCCGGGTGGCCAGTCTCGGTAGGCGGTTCGGTGGTTGATCGGGGCGAGACCAGTGGTGCCGCGGCCGTGCAGGCGGCGGTGGCCGCCATCCGGGCCGGCCAGGCCCGGACCGTGCTGGTAGTCGGCCTCGGCCTCTGCTCGGTGGTGCCGCCGGGCGCGGCCGCCCTCAACCGCACCTACGGGGCTCCGTGGGGCGGGGTGGCCGAGCGGTTCGAAGAGGTCGGGGGGCTACTGCCGGCGCCCCGGCTGTCGGAGAGGGCCGCCCGGGCGGTGGGCATCGGTCGGGCCGAGCTCGACGCCGCGGCCGAGGAGTCCCGGCGCCGGCGTGCGACGGCAGGATTGGCAGCGGGGTCGGGCTCGAAATCAGGGTCGGCCGCAGGGTCGGGCTCGAAATCAGGGTCGGGCTCAGGATCGGGCTCAGGGTCGGGCTCGAAATCAGGGTCGGCCGCAGGGTCGGGCTCGAAATCAGGGTCGGCCGCAGGGTCGGGCTCGAAATCAGGGTCGGGCTCAGGATCGGGCTCAGGGTCGGGCTCGAAATCAGGGTCGGCCGCAGGGTCGGGCTCGAAATCAGGGTCGGCCGCAGGGTCGGGCTCGAAATCAGGGTCGGCCGCAGGGTCGGGCTCAGGGTCGGGCTCGGCCGCAGGGTCGGGCTCAGGGTCGGCCGCAGGGTCGGGCTCAGGGTCGGGCTCAGGGTCGGGCTCGGCCGCAGGGTCGGGCTCAGGGTCGGCCGCAGGGTCGGGGTCGGCCGCAGGGTCGGGCTCAGGGTCGGGCTCAGGGTCGGGCTCGGCCGCAGGGTCGGGCTCAGGGTCGGCCGCAGGGTCGGGGTCGGCCGCAGGGTCGGGCTCAGGGTCGGGCTCGAAATCGGGATCGGCCGCAGGGTCGGGGTCGGCCGCAGGGTCGGGCTCGAAATCGGGATCGGGCGCAGGATCGGGCTCGGGGTCGGGGTCGGGGTGGGCTGCGAGCCCGGCCATCGTGGCGGTGGCGGCCCGACCGGGCGACGCTGCGGGGCGGGGCGTGTACCGGGGAGACCCGGTGACCGCGGACGTGGTGCGCGACTGGGGCGATGCGGCCGAGCTGCCCCCTGCCTTCGACGACGACGGACTGCTGACCGCGGCCACGTTCGCTCCCCCGGCCGACTGCGTGGCGGCGGTGCTGTTGCAGGCCGGCGAGGCCTCGGTGCCGGGCGGAGTTGCCGGGACGAAGCAGGCCGGCGACCCGTCCGATCCCGTCGGAAACGTCGCGGTCGCGGTCGCTCGGGCGCCGGGCGGGATTGCCACGGTGGCCGGGATGGGCCGGGCCGCGGGCGACCCGTTCGACCCCGTCGGAAACGTGGCCGTGGCGGTCGGTCGGGCGCTGGGTGGCACCGGGGTCGAGCTCTCTGCCGTGGACAGCATCTACGTCGTCGAGCACAACGCGGCCACGGCGATGCTGGTGGCCTGCGCATTGGACATCGACGCGGAGCGCATCAACCGTGACGGGGGTGCGGTGGCCACCGGCAACGCCGGGGCGGCCGAGGAACTGCGCCTCATCACCGACGGGCTGGCGGTCCCGGCAGGCGAGCGACTGCTCTTGACCATCAGCGCAGGCCCCACCGGATCGACGGCCATCGTGTGGCATACAGATATTTGAGTCACTTTCAGTTGCTTATGTCATAGCAAGGTGATACATTCATTTTCATGGAAGTAGAAGTCCTCGCCACACTCTTGGGAGTTGCGCTCGCCGCCATCGTCGCAGCGTGTGGCGCGGGCTTCCGCTGGCTGCGTTCCGACTTCCGCGACCTGCGCAACCACGTCGACACCCGGTTCGAAGAGCAGACCACAACCACCAGCGCACAGTTCGCAGCGGTCGATGCCCGCTTCGACAGGCTGGAAGCAAAGGTGGACGACCTCATCATGGCGCTGGCCCGTGCCGGATCCCTCGTCGATCCTCAGCCTCCGGCGCCTCCGGTCTCACCACCCGCTCCCGATCCGCCGGCGGCACCGAACTCGGCCTCTGAGGGAGGCCCACATGAAGGCGAACAAGGAGGTAACGAGACGGCTGCATAACATCGGGGCAGTCGGCGGTGGGAGGCTGGCGTGAAGGTGAAGTCGGAGAGGGCCGTCAACATTGGGTTGCTGGTGCTGGCGCTGGGGGGACTGGTGGTGGGCGCCATCCTGGCCGACGTCTTCAAGGTGCTGATCGCGGTGGTCATCGGCTACGTGGTGCTGCGCGTGGGCCTGGCAATGCTGCGCAACCTGGCCCGACCGCTGCCCGAGCCGCCCGACCCCGGCATCCTGCGCAAGGTCAAGATCGAGTACCGCTGCGCCATCTGCGGCGCCGAGGTGCGCATGACGGTCGCCCCCGATGAGGACCCCGAGCCGCCCCGCCACTGCCAGGACGAGATGGACCTGGTGACACCCATCGAGTGAGGCCTCCCGAGTTATCCACAGGATGTGGACGAATCTGGGGGAAATTACACTTGTGTGATCAGTGGCGAGTCCCTGTCAGCGGTACTGGGTGGCGGTGACGATCCCGGCCAAGATGAAGGCCAGACCGACCAGAAGGACCACGTTCGACGTGTCCCAGAACACGCCCAGGTAGTTGACGATGATCGTCGCCCCGCCCAGCCCCAGCAGGCTGAACAGCGTGATCGGCACCCAGATCGGGCTCGGAGGCTGCTCATCGAAGCCGGTGTGGGTCTGCCTGTCGGGCATGTAGTTGTCGGGGCGGGTGCCCTTGGCGGTCACCCGGCCGGGCGGCACTCGGCGCTTGGTGGGTCTCGGCATGGTCCAGAGGATAGACGCAGCAGCTACAAGCGGCCCGCCAGGAACCTGGCGGCGTCGGTAGCGGCCGGGTACGCGCCGGTGAGTCCCGCGCTCATGAAGCCGGCGTCGGCGATCAGCGTGACGCCGGTGATGTAGGCCGCGGCATCGCTGCACAGGAACAGCAGCGGGTGGGCCTGCTCCATCGGCGTGGACGCCTCCACCCCGGCGTCGGCCCGGTAGTCGGCGCCGAACTCCAGCCAGAGCTCCCGGTTGGCCAGAGCCAACGGGGTCACGGTCGGGCCCGGGCAGATGGCGTTGACCCGGACCCCCCGCCGCAGCAACGAGAAGGCACTGATGGCCACATAGGCGCACATCGCCTGCTTGGTGTGGAAGTAGTCGGCCTTGCGGTGGTCGACGAACCAGGCCGCGGCCTCGTCGAAATCGGAGATGGCCAGCACCTCGCTCAACTCCTCGAGGTTCCGCTCCCAGCCGAGACCGGCCGTCGACGAGATGAAGCCGATGGCCGAGCCCGCCGGCAGCATCCCGGCGCCCAGCATCCGGTCGACCAGATGGCGGTGGCCCACGAAATTGATCCGCTCGATGCCGGGAGTGCCGTCGGCCACGCCCGCGCAGGCCAGCAGGGCGTGCACCGGACCGCCGCAGCCATCCACCGCCGCGTCGATGGACTCCTGCGACGCCAAGTCCAGCCCCACGGCCGTCACGCCACCGAGGGTGACCTCGGCCCGGTCCATGACCACGACCTCGGCCCCCAGATCGAGGGCCAACTCGGCCGCGGCCGCGCCCATGCCGGTAGCGCCGCCCACCACCAGCACCCGTTTGCCGTCGAACCTGAACCCGTCGGACAGCGACATTGCGCCGATCAGCCCTCCTGCCTAGCGTGACCGGGCCAATGTCTAGCAGCCAACCCCCGTACTACGACCCGTTCGACTTCGAGATCGACGCCGACCCGTACCCGACGTGGAGGCGGCTGCGCGACGACGCGCCGCTGTACCGCAACGACCGGTACGACTTCTACGCGCTGAGCCGGTTCGACGACGTCGCTCGGGCCTTCAAGGACTGGCGCACCTACAGCTCGGCCAAGGGCACCGTCCTCGAGATCATCAAGAGCGGCATGGACGTCCCGCCGGGCTTCATGATCTTCGAGGACCCGCCGGTCCACGACTACCACCGGGGCCTGGTGTCGCGGGTGTTCACCCCCAAGAAGATGAACGCCCTGGAGTCCAAGCTGCGGGAGTTCTGCGCCCGCAGCCTCGATCCCCACGTGGGCACCGGCCGCTTCGACTTCATCGCCGACCTGGGCGCCCAGGTGCCGATGCGAGCCATCGGCATGCTCCTCGGCATCCCCGAGCAGGACCAGACCACCCTGCGAGACCTGATGGACGACACCCTCAAGCTCGAGGACGGCACCATGCCCGAGTTCTCCTACCAGACCTCGGGCGACGTGAGCTCGATCGACTTTCTCCGTGAGTACATCAACTGGCGGGCCGACCACCCCGCCGACGACCTCATGACCGAGCTGCTCTACGCCGAGTTCACCGACGAGACCGGCACACTCCGGCGGCTCACCCGCCGCGAGATCATGAACTTCATCTCGCTCCTCAACGGAGCCGGCAACGAGACCACCACCCGGCTCATCGGCTGGACCGGCAAACTGCTGGCCGAGCACCCCGGCCAGCGGCGCGCCCTGGTGGAGGACCGCTCGCTCATACCCCAGGCCATCGAGGAGATCCTGCGCTACGAGACGCCCTCCCCCGTGCAGGCCCGCTGGGTGACCGCCGACGTCGAGCACCGCGGGCACACCGTCCCCGCCGGCAGCGTCATGCTGCTGCTCAACGGTGCCGCCAACCGCGACGACCGCAAGTTCGCCCGCGGCGACACCTTCGACATCCACCGCACCATCGACTTCCACCTCGCCTTCGGCTACGGCATCCACTTCTGCCTGGGCGCGGCGCTGGCCCGCATCGAGGGCCGCATCGCCCTCGAAGAGGTGCTCGAGCGCTGGCCCGCCTGGGACGTCGACTGGGACAACGCGGTACAGGCCCGCACGTCCACCGTGCGGGGCTGGGAGACCCTGCCGGTAGTCACGGACTGACCGTCCCTACCCGAGATTCCTGTCCTCAAGGACCTGTCAGGCCCCCAACTGCAGGAATCCGGGATGGGAGGCAGGACCGTGCTACTTGAAGTTCTCCCAGTAGCGGGACGGGACCGGGCCCCGCTGGCCGTGGTACTTCGAGCCCAGCTCGCTGGAGCCGTACGGGGCGTCGGCCGGGGTGGTCATCCGCTGGAAGCTGATCTGGCCGATCCGCATCCCCGGATACAGCGTGATCGGCAGGTTGGCCACGTTCGACAGCTCCAGCGTGAGCTGGCCGTCGAAGCCGGGATCGACGAAGCCGGCCGTCGAGTGGATCAGCAGCCCCAGACGCCCCAGCGACGACTTGCCCTCCAGGCGGGCCACCAGATCATCGGGCAGCGCCACCCGCTCCAGCGTCGCACCCAGCACGAACTCGCCCGGATGCAGGATGAACGGATCGTCGTCGCCCGCCTCCACCAGCGAAGTCAGCTCCGACAGGTCCTGCTTGACGTCGATGTGGCCCAGGGTGTGGTTGCGGAACACCCGGAAGCTGGACCCCAGCCGCAGGTCCACCGACGACGGCTGCACCGCGTCGTCGTCCAGCGGGTCGATCACGATGCGGCCCTCGGCCAGCGCCTCACGGATCGAGCGGTCCGACAGGATCACGGCGCGGCCTCCTGCCCGGCAAGCATCGGTCCACGGCCCATGCCAGGAGCGTAGGTCAGCGCGCGAGCCGATGGGCCGCCGACCCGCAGCCGACCGCGGGACGCGGAACAAATTTCACTTGCTCGCCCGGCGCGGCCTGTTAGCTTCGGTCGATGGAATTCCGGCGCATCAACGGCCTTCCGCCCTACGTCTTCACGATCATCAACGACCTGAAGATCAAGCTCCGCCACGACGGCGCCGACATCATCGACCTCGGGTTCGGCAACCCCGACCTGCCGTCGCCGCCGGTCGCGGTGGACAAGCTGTGCGAGGCCGCCCGCAACCCCCGCAACCACCGGTACTCGTCCAGCCGGGGCCTGCCCGCGCTGCGCCGCAACATCGCCGCCCTCTACCAGCACCGCTTCGGGGTGGAACTCGACCCCGACGCCGAGGTCATCAACACCATCGGGGCCAAGGAGGGCTTCAGCCACCTCATGTGGGTGCTGCTCCAGCCCGGCGACACCTGCCTGGTGCCCACCCCCAGCTACCCCATCCACATCTACGGGCCGCTGTTCGCCGGCGCCCAGATCAGGGAGGTGCCCCTGGCCGACGGCGACGAGTTCGTCCACCGGATGCAGCTCACCTGGCACTACAGCCGGCCCAAGCCCCGGGTGGCGGTGATCTCGTTCCCGCACAACCCCACCACCACCTGCGTCGACCTCGACTTCATGCAGAAGGTGGTCGACTGGGCCCGGGAGCACGAGATGCTGATCGTGCACGACAACGCCTACGCAGACCTGGGCTTCGACGGCTATGTGCCGCCGTCGATCCTGCAAGTGGACGGGGCCACCGAGTGCGCGGTCGAGTTCTACTCGTGCACCAAGTCGTTCTCGATGGCCGGGTGGCGGATGGCGTTCATGCTGGGCAACGCCGAGGTGGTGGCCGCGCTGGCCAAGCTCAAGAGCTACCTCGACTACGGATCGTTCCAGCCCATCCAGATCGCGGCCGCGGTGACGCTGCGGGAGCAGCCCGACTACCCGCTGGAGGCGTGCGCGGTGTACGAGCGCCGCCGCGACGCCCTGTGCGAGGGCCTCAACCGCATCGGCTGGGAAGTGGAGCCGCCCAAGGGGACGATGTTCGTGTGGGCCAGGATCCCCGAGCCCTACCGGCACATGGACTCGATCGAGTTCGCGTCGAAGCTGGTGCGCGAGGCCCACGTGGCGGTGTCGCCCGGCGTGGGGTTCGGGCCCGGCGGCGAGGGGCACGTGCGGTTCGCGCTGATCGAAAACCGCCAGCGCATCAACCAGGGCATCCGCAACCTCCGCCGCTGCCTGCCCGACCTCGAGCCCCGAGCCGAGGCCGGGACCGGGACCGGGGCCGAGACCGGGGCCGCAGCCTGAGCCCGTCCGGAATTGGCGACCAAACGGGTACTGGACACCCATGAGCGCATCAATTTCGGCGAGCGGGGCTAGTGGGGGTATAACGGTCCGGTGCTGATCGTCGTCTCGCCGGCCAAGGCGCTCGACTACAGCTCCAAGCTGCCCACCCGCAAGCACTCCCAGCCCCGGATGCTGGACGAAGCCGGGCCGCTGGTGGACGTGATGCGCCGCAAGACGCCCGACGAGATCGCCAAGCTGATGAGCATCTCGGCGGAGCTGGCCGAACTCAACTTCGACCGCTACGCCGACTGGGAGGCGCCGTTCACGACCGCCGACGCACGGCCCGCGCTGCTGGCCTTCGCCGGCGACGTGTACCAGGGCATGGACGCGGCGGCCACCTTCACCGAGCGGGACTACACCCACGCCCAGAAGGTGCTGCGAATCCTGTCGGGGCTGTACGGGGTGCTGCGCCCGCTGGACCTGATGCAGCCGTACCGGCTGGAGATGGGCTCCAAGCTGGCCACCGACCGGGGCCGCGACCTGTACGCCTACTGGGGCGAGCGCATCACCGACGCCCTCAACACCGACCTGGCCGCCAGCCCGGGGCCGGCGGTGGTGGTGAACCTGGCGTCGCACGAGTACTTCCGCTCGGTGGACGCGGGGCGGCTGGAGGGGCGGGTGGTGACGCCCGCCTTCCTCGACGGCCGGGGCGACGCCGAGCCCAAGATGATCTCGTTCTTCGCCAAGCGGGCCCGTGGGTCGATGGCGGGCTGGATCATCCGCAGCCGGGTGAAGTCGGTGCGGGGGCTGCGGGACTTCGACGGGCTCGGCTACCGGTTCGACCCCGAGCGATCCGACACCGACCGCCCCGTCTACGTGCGCTACTCGTAGCGACCGCGAGAATCTCGGGGCGAGTACACGCGCTCACCACCCACAACCACACCGAGAATCCGAGCCGGCAATCTCGGGGCGGTCACAGGCACTCACTACCCACAACCGACCCGAGAATCCGTCGGCTGTGCAGCGAGCGACTCCGTGGCTACGCTCGTGCCCTTCGCGGGTGTAGTTCAATGGTAGAACATCAGCTTCCCAAGCTGAGAATGCGAGTTCGATTCTCGTCATCCGCTCCGTGGCTGTTCCGCGAGTTGACATGCCTCGGCTCCGCGAGTTGTGTCGAGACGCGGTTATCCGGCCCAATCTTGGGGTTTCACGCCCTTGTTGACGGGCGCAGGAGACGCCGTATCGGCCCGGAGACGGGCCGCGACTTCGCAGACTTACGCGTGGGCGCGCTGAAGCCGACGGCCTAAGCCGTCAGCTTCAACTCGGAGAGTCAGCCCGAGCTACGGCGGTGCTCTCAGCGCCGCAGACGCGTCATCCGGCCCCAACCGGGAGTCGGGAGGCTGCGGCGTGACGCTGGACGGCGCTAGGTCACTGCCGTCACTGTCATCGTCTCCGTCGGCGCTGTCATCTACATCGGCTTTGCGAAGGTTGTAGATGACGATGCGGGCCAGCACGGCGATGGTGTTAGCCGCAAGACCGAACGCTTGGCAGGTTCCGCTCGCGAGCGCTCCGTGCTCCTTCAGGCGGCTGAACAGGCTCTCTACCGCGCTCCGACCCGAGTAGTACGCCCGCGCCCACGCGCTCGTCCCGTACGGGAGCCTCTGCCACGTGTCCAGTTCGTCCAGCAGAGCAGTTGCGGTGGCGCTGTCTCTAGAGGGGCGGTAGAGCGTATTGAAGCTCCCGGAAGCTGCGGTAGCCCGCTTGCTAGCGACGCGGCCAGCGCCGGACGGCGACCGGAGCTGGATACGCCCATCACCGAAGTGATGCTTGGAAGACCAACCCCACAGTCGGGCACGCTCGCTATACCAGCCCTCCCTCCACTCCGCTCGTTCTTCAGCGGTTGCTAGCTCAGCAGGCGGGTCGGGCAGCACCAGTTGGTCGCTGGGCGTGTCGGCCGACAGAATCGTCCCTGCGTGGACGTAGACCTGGTGCTTGAACTTGCCGATGGTGGGGTGGTCCGGCCGGGCCAGTGTGTCCGTCCGATAGTCCATGAACACGTTGATGCCAGCGGCGTGCAGCGGTCGGGCGTAGGTCTCCCTCTTAGGGCTGTAGCCGCGGTCGCCGGTCACATCCACGATGTTGGGGCACTGCTCGCGGGTCTCCAGCACCAACCGGGACGCGATGGGGCCACCGTTCGTCAACGCCGGGGCGAGGTCCATCCCTACGACGTACGGCGGGAGCTTCTCCAGGGTGACCTTGTTGCGGCTGCCGTTGGAGATGACGGTGGGAGCGGCGACTAGAGCGTGCAAGTCAAATCCGAGGAAGAACCCGGCTGGCCCCTCGGAGTTGGAGGACCGATGCCCTACCCGGACGTCTTTGTCCGCCGTGTAGATGGGCCGCCCGTCCAGGCCGAACTTCAACCCCGGATGCTTCTTCCGTGCCTTGCGCTCAAACGCCTCCAAGTCCGGCTCATCAATCTTGTCGCTGTCCCTTTCTGCCACCTTCTTGGCGCGAGCCGCGACCGGTTCTCGCCGCACGGACTTGCGGCCAAGTCCGGGCAGAAAGGTCGCCCACGAGTTGATGTTGGTGGAGTCCACGGCCACATGGCGGACCTGTGCGAGCACAGACTCGGGGACGCTGGCTCGGATGAGCGACCGCACGAACCATCTCATGTCATAGACGGTGCGCTTCTCGGCGGGTGTGCCTTCGTGCTCCACTACGGTCCAGCCGTCGCGCAGCACGCTCTCCATGCGGTGGACTTGGCGCAAGACGGTCTTGTAGTGCCTCACGACGAGGTTCCCGTCAGCGTCAATCAGCCCGACTCGTCGGGCGACGTCAGCGTGCAACCCTGACAGCACCCGCAACAGGTCGCTGCGGCGATAACTGCGCTCGCACAGCGCGGAAAGCAGAATCGCCAGCAGCATCATCGCCACCGTCACCCGTGACCGCTGACCGGGGCGCGGCCCGAGCAGCCGCCGCTCCCGGGTGTTGTCAACAAGGCCGTTCAGCCTTGCTTCCAACGGGTCCACCACACCGGAGTTGCGGATGAGATGAAGCATCCGCAACCCCTCGGTCTTGGTGGTCAACACCGGGCGTCGGCTCGGGCTGGGATTGTCTGCTGTCAGGTGGCGCTCGGTGTCGGGGATGTCGCCCTGGGCGGCGTGTGCCCGCTCCGCTCGGCGTTGCGCAGCACGATGAAATCTTGCGCTGCTCATGCTGCCAGCCCCCTCTCTGCTGCCTCCCACGGGTCAAGGTCATCGGCAATGGACCGACCGAGTTCTTCAAGAGTGCGCTGAGACACCGGCCCACCAAGCTTTTGCAGCACCGGAACAGGCGTGCCTGCATGCAGATGAGCGAGCAGCCAGGTGGTGCGGGCGCGGACGTAGCTGAACGTCTCCACGTTGGGGTCCGTTCGGCGTTTACCGAACAACTCGTGACCCACGACGCTTACATGGTGGGCGTGCCTAAAGAACCGGTTGGCCCCAGTTGTCCGCGCCACCTCCAGCATCTCCCGCATCAACTCGGTGTAGTCGCAACGGATTGGAACAAGCCGGGGATGTTGCCCGCTGACAACGACCGCCAAGCGCCCGCCAGGTGCTTCCCGCACATCGTCGGGTCGCACTAGGCCGATTTCAACAGCCTTCATCCCCGCCCCCAACGAGAAACACACAGCCGCCATGCGAGCCAAGAAGTCGCTACGCCCCGGCAGCGTCGCTACGGCGATGATTCTCTTCTCGTCGCTAGCCAGGTAAGGCGGCTTGAGGGCACTCGTTCCGATGGACGGTGCCGCCAGCGGCCAAGCATCGGGGTTGACCGCGCGCGCCACACGACGCAGAACCGGGCGTGTGTACTTCTTCCATCGTTGTGGCTTCTGCTCATTCACCACATGGATGTAGTGCTCAATGTTGTCCGGGATGAGCAATGTAGATTCCTGCAAGCCTCCGGTCGCGCTCAATCCCCACAGCGCGTAGTCGGTGACCACGTACATGTGCAATCCTGCTGCTTTGGGTGACGGCGGCATGGCCGCGGCCACCCATTTCCGCACCGTGGGTAGCACCACTGGAATGGCAGCTTTGTCGTCCGGCCGAGGGAACCGGGGACGCCAAGAGCTGACTGCGGAATCCGCGGACCGCGGGTACCGAGGACACCAAGTCTCAATCACCTTGGCGACCTCCAACGGCAGCGGCAACTGTTCCGGCGGGAACGGCTCCTCGTCCGGTTCTTCGTCCGGGGCCGGACGCTCCGGTGGTCGGGGTGGCTGGCCCCCTGGCTCGCCGCTTGCTGCGCTCGGCGGCAGCGGCTCGTCGGGTTGTTGGTTGGGGTTGGTGTTCCGCATCGGAACCTCCGTGTGGTTGTGTCCCCGGCCGGGTGCCGGAGAGCAGCCACATGGCAGTACCCCGATGCGACAATCCCGCGGGAGCGGCCCACACCGCTCGTCCGCTGCAAGCCAAGAAACCACGTGTGACCTGCAGGAATGCGCGTCACGAAGAAATCATGCAGATTCCCGGAATTGTGGTAGCGACGGGCAAACAAGCCAAACCCCCCGTCTTTCTGGTTGACACCTTGTACATACCGGCCCGACCCGGCCCGCCGCAACGTCCACGACCAAGAAATCGGCAGAAATGCGGGGAAGCGCCCCCGTTGAGTAGCTTGCGGCCCATGCCCCGCAAGAAGAAGCCTGCTCCCCGTGACCACCTGAAGAACAGAACCGGGGATTGGCCGTCGGGGAAGTTGATAAGCGCGGAATCCGCACCAAAAGACCTAGAGGAGACACTCTCAGCGGCCAAACAAGCGCAGACAATCTGCCAGCGGTTGCGGACCATCATGCGAAGGTCCACGCCCCGGCTGACTGTCACCGCGCTCGCCGAAGAGGCCGGAGCGTCTCGTCAAGCCATCTACAACGTCTTGAACGGCACTGCCTGGCCCGACCTCATCACCATCCACCGGCTAGAGGCAGCGGTCCAAGACCAGTTGTGGATAAACCCTGAGCTGCCGGAGGAGATACGAGGCACCAAACCACGCCACTTCCGCCGCCGCGACCGGGCGACCTCCGTCATCGGGTTCGTGGACCTAGACGACTGGGAGATGGTGGTCTCCCCAGCGAACCCGTCCGCCGAGTGGCGGTGGGAACTGTCGCGACTCACCGACGACGGCTGGACACGAGACGAAGGCGGCACCGCTGAAGACCCCGGATCGGCGGAGCTGGCAGCCGAACAGCACATCGCCGAGCGCATAGCAGCAGAAGCGTCTCAGCCGGACGAACAGGCAGAACGGCCCGACCGGTCAGACACCACCGACGAGGCGTAGACTCGCACGTCCCCCCGTTCTGAGAACCTGCCAACAGCTATTCTTGCGGGCATGTCTTCCCCCCAACGCCCGGACGATGCGACACCACCCGAGTCCGCTAGCGACTCCCAGGATTCGGAACTCTCAGAGTCCGCGTCCGATGCCGACATGGAAGCCCAGCCCGACGGCGACACTGGCGATTCCGCGGCTACGGCAGCGGCCACCGCAGCAGTAGGTGGCGCGGTGGGCGGCGCAGCGGCAGCGTTGGCTACCGGCGCTGGTGGGGTCGGAGTGGCGATGGCCGGTGGTGCGGTCGGAGTGGCAGCGGGTCCGGTTATAGCGGGTGGAGCGCTCGTCGGCGCTGGAACTGTCCTCGCGTTGAAGGGTCTCGGCGTGCCCGTAGATGAGGCCGCTGCCAAGGCCGCCAAGGCCGCAAAAGACGCGGCTACTAAGGCTGCTCCTGAGGTCAGCAAACGCGTGGCGGAAGGCGCGTCGGCAGTCGGTGAGGCCATCGCTGCATCGGGTCCGTCGGTAGGCAAGCGCGTGGCAGCGGGAGCGGAAGCCGCGGGTGCCGGTATCCGCCGTGCGATAGGCCACCGCAAGCCCGACATGGAGAAGGCCGTATCGCCCCACGCCCGCAGGCAGCTATACGAGACGCAGCAGGGGCGGTGCAACGGCTGCGGCAACGACTACAAGCCCAAAGACCTGACCCTGGACCACATCAAGCCAGGTTCCAAAGGCGGCGGCAACGAGACCGCCAACCTTCAGTTGCTGTGCCACAACTGCAACAGCATCAAGGGGAACAGGTCAATGGATTACCTGCGCGCCCGCCTTAAGGAGACCTGACCACGGAACGGGTCAGAGTTGTTGTGCGAGTGCCCTGACCGATAGCGGAGCGGTCATCTGGCCTCCGGTTGCCTAACGAAGGAGACGGACCATGACCACCGATGACTCAGAGAGCCGCGCGCCAGGCGTGATAGCCCGCTGGGAGAAGGCCGCAGATGTCCCCTTGCTCGTTCTCGCTGTGGCAAGCATCCCGCTTGTTGTGCTGGAAGACCTCGCGCACGGCGCAGTGGTGTTGGCCGCGGTCATCGCCAACTGGGTGATATGGGGCTTGTTTGCGGTGGACCTTGCCGTCAGGGTGTGGTTTGCTCGCGGCCACCGCAAGAGGTACTTGGCCTCGCATTGGTATGACGTCGGCATCGTGGTGCTGTCGGTGCTGCCGTACTTCAGGCCGCTTCGGATACTGCGGTCCGCGAGAGCGCTGCGAGTCCTCCGAGCGGCCCGCGTAACCGTCTACGCCACCAGCGTTTGGCACGCGGCTCTGCGCCTTTGGGGAGGGCTAGTAGGGCGTGCCGTGATAGTGGTGATACCGGTCATCATCGCGGCCGGTTCGGCTGGAGTGTGGCTGGTCGAGAAAGACAGCAACGGTGCGATTGACCACTACGGAGACGCCGCGTGGTGGGCCATCACAACCGTTACCACCGTCGGCTACGGCGACATCGCCCCGGTGACAACTGAGGGCCGCATCATCGCTGCGGTGCTCATGGTCACCGGGATAGCCGCGTTCGGGGTCGTGACCGCCAATGTCGCTGCCGGTCTGACAAGACAGCGACAGCCTGAAGACGGCATCAACGACCGGCTGGATGAGCTACAGGCCGCGGTCAACGAGCTGAAACAACAGCAACCCCGAACGGAAGCCCATTGGAGGGCCGCTCATCCGACGGCTGAACGGGTCAGAATTGTGCGGGTGATGCGCTGACCACAGTGAGCTGACACCCTCCAACGCTCCCCGGCATCGCTTCGTGCGAGGCTGCTGACGCTCTATTGGCGCCTGACTGTCTGATTGCAGCGTCTTCTTCAGCGGGCGCAAAGAGACGCCGGAGGATTGAACCCTCCCGGTCATTACCTCATCACAAAACCCTGTTTGAAGTGGTATTACGCGGCGTCTTCCTGCCGATAGGTGACGCTTGTCTGTCACGGCGCTTTCTCGGCTGTTGACAACATCGTACGTGAACTAGTTATTGCTGGTTAAAGCTCCGCCACCTTGACAGGTTTTCGTTCTACGTTTCGACCGCTCACAACCGAGCATCTAAGACGGACACTCGTAGGAGGGAACAAACAACATGAAGCTTGGGGAACTATTCAGACAGCAGAAAGCCGACCGCAACGACCGCGGGTTCAACATGCTGGAACTCATCATGGTCGTCGTCGTCATCGGCATACTCGGCGGCATCGGGTTCGCGATCTATCAGGGCATCAGCGACGAAGCCAGGGGGACGGTGCTAGACACCAACATCACCACCGCGGCAGAACAGCTACAGGGAGTGCTTTCTGTAGACCCCACACTGGCTGGTGAGCCACGAGCTGCGGCGCTGGCAGCGGAAATGACCAACCGCACGAACTTCGTGTGGATACACGACGCCTACGCGTTTCCTGCCGTCGGCGGCGACGCTGCCGTGGTGCGGTTCCAATGGCTCCGTAAGGCAGCGACCGGTGTGGCCATTACCGCTGCACCTACCACCGGAGCGTCCGGCGGCCCGGTTGTTGATTGGGTAGTAGACGATGCTTCTGCGGTGCGCTTGCATATCCGCAACGCAGAAAACCAGTGGCGGTGCGCTCTGGTGGTGATGAAGCCCAGCCTTAGCGTGCTCGGCGTCCATGCCACCACCAACGAGTACTACAGCGGCGGTGACAGAGTTTACGATACGGCTAGCTCCACCAACACCGAAACCAACGCGAAGTTGGCAGCCGCAGAAATTTCTGGGCTCTGGTTTGATGGTGGCAGTCCCGCCGCTGGTAGCACCTACGATCACCTCCACGACTGTTCCCCATCTGCAGAAAACGACCTCAACACATGCACGGCTGGCACCGCGGCAGCGGCCCTTAAGGACACATGCCTCCCCGAGAACGCGAACTCGTGGAATATTCCCGTGCGCAACGCCGACTGGGTTGACCCATCGTCCACTCTGGGGACCTCACGCAACACTCGCACCCTTCACGGCGAGATAGGCCAACTGGATAGCAACGCCTGATCCGCCTAGACCTCACATCCCTCCTGAGAAAAGAGCTGTGAGGGCTCAAGCGTCGCCGCTGGTGGCCCTGTGTCTGGGGCTGCCAGCGGCGATGCTGCTTCTGGCCGTAGGCCTGGCAGCCGTTCCCGCTGACGCGTTCCCCGCCGCGGGGAGAGCGCGATTCGTGGACTTTCAGGGGCAGATGGAACAGATGTACGCCGACGGCCGCAGTCTCACCGAACGGACCTGGCAGGCAGCGACCGGCACCCAACCCGTCTGTGAACCCCCGACACGGGAATCTCCGATGGCGGGGCTGAACGCTCCGACCGTCGCGCTGCGTCCCGACGGCAGCCTCCTCGGAGTGCAAGCCCGCAACGCCACATGCGTCGCCGTGGCCGTCCACCAACGCGGCCCCGACCTTCACCACAAATGGGACGACTTCTCGCCGCCCTACCGACAAATCCGATACCTGGAACTGACCACCCGCTCAACCCAAACACTGCCCGTCACAGTGACAGCCGTCGGCCCCGGAGGCACCACCGTCATCACCGGCGAACAAGCCCTCCAAGCGGGCCGCTACTAGCCGCCCGTCAAGGCATTGCCTCCCCGTAGTTGGGCATCCAAAAAGGGAACATGGGGGCAGTGAGCACCGAGAGACTCTGCGACGAGTGCGGACAGGTCATCCCGCCGCGGTTCTGTATTACTGGCGCTTCGCGTTTGAGGTCGGAGTGGGGGCGGTAGGGGTCCGCGGCTGAACGCGAGGGATCCCCCAGAATCGGCGCTTCCGAACAGCCGAGGTCTGGAGGATCCCTGTGGAGTGCGACCCTACGCGCGTGTGCGAGTTGTTGGTGGGACTGGGAGATGTGGAGGTGCTCGGCGTCGACGACGAGGCGGGCGCGCCGCTGCGGGTGCACATACGCTGTCGGGCGCCGCGGCCTGGCTGTGAGCGTTGCGGCGGTGCGCTGTGGTCTGACGGCGAACGGGAGGTGGAGCTGGTGGATCTGCCGGTGTTCGGCCGGCCGGCGCGGCTGGTGTGGCACAAGCGCCGCTGGCGCTGCGGGGATCCCGACTGCGCGGCGGGGACCGTGACCGAGCAGGACCGCGAGATCGCGCCCGAGCGCGAGAGACTGACGACGCGCGCGGGGCGCTGGGCGACGCGCCAGTCCGGGCAGGGCCGGCCCCACAGCGATGTCGCCACAGAGCTCGGGTGCAGCTGGCACCCGGTGAACGAGTCGGTGCGCCGCTGGGGCTCTGCGCTGCTCGAGGCCGACACCGAGCGCATCTGCGATGTGGTCGCGCTCGGCCTCGACGAGCACCTGATGTGGCGCCGCGGCCGGTTCCGGACCAAGGCCTGGGCCACCGGCATCGTCGACATCGGCCGGGGCCAGCTCCTCGACATAGTCCCAGGCCGCACCGCACAGGCGCCCACACAGTGGCTGCTTGCGCGGCCCCGCCGCTGGCTGGCCGGCGTCCGCTGGGCGGTGCTGGACCTCTCAGGCCCCTACCGAGCCGCGTTCGACGCAGCAGTGCCCCACGCCGAGCAGGTCGCGGACCCGTTCCACGTCGTGCGGCTGGGCAACGACGCCCTCGACGAGGTCCGCCGCAGAGTCCAACAGCAGACCCTCGGCCACCGCGGCCACAAACACGACCCGCTGTATCGGGCCCGCAAGCTGCTGGTCTCCGCGTCCGAGAAGATCACCGAGCAAGGCCGCGTCCGGCTGCGGGGCCTGCTCGACGCAGGAGACCCCTACGGCGAGGTCCGCGACGCCTGGCACCGCTGAAGAGACCCTCCGCTCGACTATGACATCGACGACACCGAAGTGGGCGCAGCCACCGTCGCCCGCCTCGCCCAGGACCTCCAGGACCCCGCCATGCCCGCCGAGATCAACCGGCTCGGCCGCACCCTGTGGCGCTGGCGCACCCAGATCGCCAACTGGCACACCGCCCGGGTCACCAACGCCGCCGCCGAAGCCGCCAACAACCTCATCAAACGCGTCAAACGCGCCGCGTTCGGGTTCACCAACTTCGCCAACTACCGAATCCGAGCCCTCCTCTACGCCGGCAGACCCAACTGGACACTGCTCGACACCCTCACTCCGACCTGATTCGCGAAGAGCCGTATTACTTGTGGGGCGGACATCACCGACCGGCGCTCCGACGCGACGGTGTGCAGCCGGTACTGCTACTTCCGGTCGCCGGACATGATGGAACGGGCACGGCAACGGACCCGTGAACGGCTGTCCACCGAGGAAGGCCGGGCGAAGGCCCGAGAGTGGTCCCGCAAGTCCGTCGCCAAGAAACGAGCCGCTGAGAAGGCCGCCAAGCGATGAAGTGCTGCCCTAAGTGCAAGCAGCCGCTACCCCCCCGGGCGTGCGAGGCGTGCGGGGCTGACATCTCGGACCGGCAGCGCGGCGCGCGGGTGTGCTCCAAGTACTGCTACGCCCGGCTCCCCGAAGTGAAAGAAAAGCACCGCGCATACACAAGCGCCTATCACCGCTCCCCGCGGGGGAAGGCAACCCGTGAAGCGTGGCTGGCCCGGCCCGGCAACCGGGACAAGGTTCGTGCCGCTCAGCGCCGCTACGCCGCCCGCAAACGAGCCAAACAGAAGGCGCAACGGAACGGCGAGTGACGGGGCATAGGCGCAGGTCGGCTTGCGCTGTGCGACCCTCACCGGCTCACTGCTGGCATGACTCGCTGAGCGACGCTTGGAACGCTGCCATGCTTTCTGTGTCGGCGAGTATGAACGAGTGCGCGGTGTATTGTATGGCTGTCTGAGCGAGCCATCTGAATTCGCTGGTTTCGGCTCCCGAGGAGAGGGCGTTCCCCGCCACGGCAGTGATGGCGTCTTGGATGGCCGTGAGGGCTGCTTGGTGTTCATCTGCCGTTATTTCACCGGCGGCTAGGGCCGCTTCGGCGTAGACGCGATACGGCACTTCAAGTCGCTCTCTGAGCGTGTGATAGGCACCAGCATCACGAAGCTGCCGGTCGCTCTCATCTGCCCGCTGGAGCGCGTCAAGCATCTTCTTGTGGGCGTCTATCGCGCTTTGGGCGTCCGCGGCTGCGTAGAGCGATGCCAGCGCATCGTCGGCCTCCTGAACGGCCTCGTAGGCGGTCCATGCCAGCTCGTCTAGCTCGCTCTGAATAACGGCGACGGCTGCGAGGGTGTCTTCAAGGTTGCGCGGCTCGCTGTCTGGCTCCGCCGCCTGAGAGTCTGCTGCCGTCGCCGTCTCCTGTGGCTCCGGCTCAGAGGGTGCTGAACCCGAGGCGGAGTAGGCGTACTCCAGCAGGTCCAGCACGGCAGGGTCGGCGTGTTGGCGATACTCCGTACGGGCTCGTTCAAGAGCGATGGCGAAGGTGTCCGGGTTGGGGATGTAGTCCGGCTTCAACAGCCATGCTGCCTCCTTGTAGGCAGCGGTGAGAGCGGTCCAGGCATCCTCGGAAGCCTGCTCAGCCGCCTCCAAGACGGGCAGAGCTTCGGCCTTGTCCAACTCGTCGGTGGCCGCGTTCCATGCTTCCCACGCGGCGACATGTTCCGCCACAGCAGCGTCGTCCTGAGCCTTGGCTTGTGCCTGCCGGTCCAGCACGGATTGCACCTCGCCGCACCACGGGAACCGTTCTCCTAGCGGAGCTGGTGCCGTTGTGGGTGCAGCGTCGCTGTCAAGGTCAGCCCGTTCAGCGGTCCCGCTGTCGGTGGTCCCGCTGTCGCTTGTAGTGACCTCCGACGCCTGTTCTGCGGGTTCCTCTGCGGAGTCTCCATCGCCGCCGCATCCTGCGGCCAACACCGCGGCAGCAAGCAGTGAAACGATGAAACGAGCGGTGCGGGACATGGTGGCTCCCCCTGGTCGGCGCTAGCGCTGGTACCACCCAAACGCCTTCTGACCTGGCCAGGGAGAGCCATGGCAGCGCTGTGGCCAACACATGGCCAGGTCATAGACGGGGTTTCGGTAAAGCCCCGGCGTTTGGGTGGCAGGGGGCAACGTATCAGGCGGCCACGCCCAACGTTCAATGCCCCGCTCGGCCGGAGCGTCAACCCCGGAGTTGTCAGCTACCGCCGTTGGACGGTGCGGCCCTCGTCTCTCGGGCGTGAACGAGCCTCCGACTTGAAGGGGTCGTCGCTTGCGGGCGGGTCACTCTTTGGAGGCGGTGGGGAGCTTGACCCCTCGTCCTTAGATGGCATCAGCCCACACTAGTAGCGCACCAACGGCGGTCACGGGAAGGCCGGTCAGGCTCACGTAGAGCCACCGGCAGCGACGCTGGACGTCATCAGCGAGGTCGGAACACTTCCCTTGCCCGAACACCGCTATTGACCGGTACGTGGCGTCATCTGTTCGGTATCTCCCGAGGTTGTCACCGAAGTTCTTGGCGAGCTTCTCGGGTTCAACCACGAAAGGGCCTTCCAGCGGTCGCATCAGCGCCCAAGCCGCTACCAGGCTCAGCAGCAAGCCAAGTACCGCTACGGCTACACCGACCCCTGTGAGGCTGCCACGGGATGCATCCTCACCCGCAGTGACACCGATGCCTGCGGCCATCACGATGACAGCGGCGGAGAGGAGCCCTGCTGCTCGGTTCCTGAACGCTTCCAGCTTGGTGTATGAGCCGTCCCGCCAGTCCAAGACCGCTTCGTAGGCCAACCGGTAGGCGACTCTGTGCTCGTGTCCTTGGTATGGCCTACCGCTGGTGTCTTCGTCCGACGGGTCGGGGTCGCTCTCTGTGCGCGCCTCGCATAGCTCAGCAAGCCACAGGAACAGAGACCTCAGACGCGCCCGCACCAAGACGATGCTATGAAGACGCCGCGTTGGCGTCACGCATGGGGGCGGGCGGTGGCTGGGTCAGTGTCTAGCGATGGGGCTGACGGCCATCATCGCAACGGCACCGGAAGCCGTCGGCGATAGCGACTTCAATGACTCTGCCCGAGCCGAGAGGCACGAAGCCATGCCCGCCCCTCTGTATCAACTGACTGATAATCCGCTGAGCGCGGCAGCTAAAGCAAGGCATGGAGCACTCTCTACTACGGCGCTGTCCGCCCGCGGTGGATAGGTCACATGAGGTTGGACCACCTCCGCCGGACCCCCTTGGACGCTTGGACGTCCAAGCGTCCAAGGCATTTCGCGCCGCTCCGACCTGTGGTTTCTTTCAGACGCCCAAATTGCGTAATCTCGCAGACCGCACGAAACCACAAGGTCAGAACGTAAGTTGGACAAGAACGCGTCAATCGTGGGCATCGGCCGCACCTCGCAACTTTCGCGCCACTCAGAAGTCCCGCTACGCGCGGACGTTGGACTACGAACAGAAACGCGTTGGACTACGCCGTGTGAGGAGCGCCAAGAGTGCAAGGTCAACCCAACTCGCGGGACACCCTCCGTCCGTGGTGGTTTCGCGAGTTGACCGTGTGACACTTCGCGAGCAGCGCACCAAAAGCCCACTTCAGGGCCAATATCGGCCCTGAGCAGCCTCTCCACCGACACCGGAGCATGGGCCACCGCCGACATCGCATGGTGGCCCGAACGCGACGAGGGGCATCTGGCGTAGGCGGTAGGATGAAAGCGCGTGCAATATTGATACGAAATTCTCCATAGACGCTAGACTGCAACTATGCAAGACACGGCGCGAGCACAAGGGGTGGATGCCCGAATGGTGGCTCTGCGCTGGCCGGACGGTGTGACCTGCACGAGTTGTGGCAGCACCGAGGTCACCCGGACGAAGAAGCGGGCCGTGCCGGGCTGGCGTTGCCGCAAATGCCGACGCTACTTCACTGTCACCAGCGGCACGGCCCTACACGCCTCCAAGCTTCCGCTGGCCGACTGGGAGGCGGCTGCGTATGCGGCTGATGACAGTTCCGCGGGCGTGTCCGCGCTGTTGGGTGTGTCGGCGGTCACCGCAAGACGGGTCAGCCGCGCTCTCCGGTCTGTCGATGCGCCGCCCGGAGAGGGACGTCTTGCTGGTCTTCTCGCAGCGCCCTTGGCTTCTCGGCAGGCGCGGGCACCGCTTGATGGCGTCGATCCGCTCGCGGGCAGTCCAGAGGCTCACAGGCGAATCCTTGCGGCGTTGCGCGCCCGGTTTAGAGGGGCAACCGCCGCTCTCGCAGCGCAAGACAGCGGACTGTCAGCCAGCCACACGCGCCGGTGCCTGCGCCGCATGGAAGGCGAGGGCTTCGTGCGATGCCGGAGTGTCCGCATGCCGTGGGGATACCGGCATCGCACCGTCCGGCTGTGGGAGTTGACGCTCAGCGAGCAGACCCTTGACGCTCTGCCGCGGCTGCCCAGGCTGCCAGCACCCCGCGAATGCCCTAGCCGTATTCCGCCGGAGCATTGGCGGCTGTTCTGGTCGAGCACCAGCGCCGCCGACCTGCGGCTGCCCCAAGACGCCCTGCAGGTTGCGGACACCCTCATCGGCGGACCGGACTTCCGCGCCCGGGCGTGGGCTCTGAGCTGCTTGCCAGTAGAGACCCTCAAAGAACTGCGGACGATGCGCGGCTATGACACCGGCGAGATTGCCGGGATGCTTGATTCCACCCTCCGCGAACGGTCCCGTGGCTGAGATCGACAAGTACAGCGATGTCTTGTCGCCGCAGATGCGGGCGGCGTGGCCCGTGGTGGCGTCGGCCACACGACGCCTCAAGGGCAGCCTCGTGGGAGGCACCGCGCTCGCGTTGACCCTTCACCACCGCGAGTCCTACGACTTGGACTTCTTGGCGCAGCAGACATTCTCGGGAGCCCACCTGTTCCGCAAGTTGGACAACTCGACGGACCTGCCCTGCGAGCTGATCAAAGGCGAGACAGAATCCATGCACGCAGACGTCGGCGGAGTCATGGTGCAGGTGTTCCGGCCGGAAGCAAGGGGCTCCAACCCCGGTTATGTGAAGCAGCTTCACAAGCCGACTGTCGTCGACGGAATGCGCGTCGCCTCCCTGCCGGACCTGCTGGCCACGAAGCTCGATGTGATCATGTACCGTCCCAAACTGCGCGACTACATAGACATCGCAGCCATCGACGCGCACGGCCGCTACAGCATCGAGGACGGCATCAGGTTCCACGCTGAGCGTTACGGCGTGCAGCCACACAGTCGTAGCCCAGAAGAAATCCTGAGGCTGCTGGAGGACCCGGGACGTCTAGCCGAGGATCGCGTCTTTGCTGCCCAAGGGCCAGACACCCTGCGGTATCTGCGCACGCGAGCAGCCGAAGCGCGAGCGTGGCTCGGGACGTGGCGAGACAGCGCTACCGGTTTGGACAGCGACACCACAACCGACTACTTGGCAGCATCGAGGGCCAAGCAACGGTGCGGTGCGGAGATGCCTGTGGCTCGCGCCTACTGCTGCCTGTCGAAGGGGCATCGCGGCCATCATCGCAGCAGGTGAGCGCGTAGCCACAGCCCGGTCGATAGGTTGCACGGAGCCAAGGCAAGGCGCGGCCCGGCGAGACCTGGAACCGCGAGTCACGGCACGGCAACGCAGAGCCGCTCTCTGAGGGTGGCTCTGCGTCGCGTCTCTGTGCCAATCCCCTCAGTTCCGCAAGCAACGCGGTGCTGGTAACGGCCGCTGCCGCACAACACCGGGGGTGTCAACGGCCAGTGGGATCTGCCCGCTGGCGGCCAGGTGTTCTGCCCACCGTTCAGTTGGTTAGTGGCGTCACCCCCTTCCCGGCGGTGGCTTGGGTGAGCCGGATGCTGTCGCCTGCGGTGAGCACGATGTGGGCGTGGTGCAGGAGACGGTCGACGATGGCGATGCACCACATTGCTCCCAAGGCGCTGCGCCGTTTCAGCGTCCTGGCCGATCTCGAGGAACGCCTCGAACATCACAGCGGGCCCGTGGCTGAGATCGCCCTGGAGCTCGTTGGACGCATTCGCGAACTCACCAAGCGGGCCAACGAACTCCAAGTTGAGATCGGATCCATCGTCACCCGGGTTGCGCCAACCCTGTTGGCGATGCCCGGCTGCGGCGTGCTGTCAGCAGCCAAGATCATGGCCGAGGTCGCCGGCATCGACCGGTTCCGCTCACGAGATGGCCCGACACAGCCGAGGAGCGCGCATCGAGGGCCTCACGGTCCACTCCGACGCCGGCAGCCAGTTCACCTCGATCCGCTACACAGAACGCCTCGCCGAGATCGGCGCGGCGCCCTCTGTGGGGTCAGTGGGCGACTCGTTCGACAACGCGCTGGCCGAGAGCGTTATCGGCCTCTACAAGGCCGAGCTGATCCGCGGCCCCGACCAGGGCCCCTGGGACAGCGCCACCGACGTGGAGCTGGCAACGCTGGGATGGGTCCACTGGCACAACAGCCAGCGGGTCCACACCCACCTCGGCGACGTCCCGCCCACAGAGTTCGAGGCGGGCTACGCTGCCCGAAGACCCGACCACCAAACGGTTGGAAACCAATAAACCGACCCTCCAGGAATACCAGGGCGGTTCAGTACCGCTACGGAAGGCCGTTGGGCTACGAAGAGAAACGCGATGGACAACTTTGTCCAGGGGGCACCGAAACCGGCAGGTCAGCCCAACTCGCGGGGGAGCCTCGCGGGGGTCGCGGGGTTGATGAACGCCAACCGTCCAACAGATTTGTGGGCGTGCAGCCATCCGCGGGGGCTGGGGCTGCTGGGGGAGGGCCGTATGTGAGGCGTGCGGAGGTCGGTGTTAGCTACGGCCGGGGACGCGGGGGAGATGCTGGTCCAACGTGTCAAAGGCAACTCGCCAACCGGAGGTGCCTTCGGAGTAGTACTCGAAATACGCCGTGGCTGCGATCACCGCGGTGAGAGCTTTGAGGCATTCGCAGATGGCGTCGGTTGCTCCTTGGATTGCTTGGATGATGTCCGTTTGGTCGGCCATGGTGGGAGTTCCTTTGTGGTTGGGGCGGTCATGGGCTCGGGAGGCTATACGCAGCAATAGGGCCAAGCCGCGCACGGAACCCGAGCCCGAACCGGTGCTGGAACACCCAAGCAGCGCTGGAGCTTGCGATGTCCCCTCGCGGCCATCCACCAGCGGGTTGAGGCGGGGGAATAGCATCGGGGACGTGAGCGGGTCGGCCGTCGACTACCGCAAACATCCCCCAACCGGTGCGACAGCACAGGGGACCAGCAGGCGAGTCGGCACGGGGCCGCCGGCGACCTGGAGCGACATGCTGCGAGCGGCCGAACTTGACCTGTCGGTGGCGCGAGCGCAACTGGAGCGGGCCGCGGAGAGCGAAGCGAACGGGACCGCGAGACAGGTCGCCGCCAACGCGGCCAGCGCCGCGAGCGCCGCCCAGTCGATGGGGTACCTCATTCGCCTGCTGCATGAGCGCCTCGAGCAGGTTGAGCATGCGACCGGCTGCATGCCCCAGCCGGAGAGCGACTCGCCCCGCCCGTGGCGCGACGCGCCCCGCATGGCCAGCTGAGCGCCCCCCGCAGGCCTCAGTCGAAGCCTTCCTCGATCATGGCCCAGCCGGCCTCTCGCTCGGCGCGTGTGCCCTGGAGGATGATGGCGATCTCGTCGGCCGACGCGGCGGCGTAGCGAGCCAGTTCGGCCCTCACATCGTCGGCGTTGCCGATGACGAGGAGATCCATCATGTCGGCCACCCGCTCCCGTGCGGCCATGGCCTGATACGACGGCAGCGTCCCGTAACCGGCCAGCAGTTCACCGAGCCGGGCCCGGGCACCGTCCGGGTCGTCGGTCACGCACACCCACACGGCGGCCGAGACGAAGGCGTCGCCGATGGTCGGGCGCACGTGCTCCTCGATGGTGCGGGGCCCGGTCCACGCCAGGATCGTGCCGGTGGTGCGGGCCGCGGCCAGCGCCAACATCCTCGGCCCCATGGCCGCCAGCATCACCCTGGGAACGGGACCGGGCACCTCGATCTCGCCCCGGTGCGACGCCAGGTCGCCAACGGCATCCGCCGCCTGATCGGTCAGCAGCGGCAGCAGAGCGTCGAGGTACTGGACCATGTGGCTGTAGGGACGGCGCCACTCGAGCCCGAACGCCTCGGTCACGATGGGCTGATGGCACACCCCGATGCCGAGCGTGAACCGGCCGCCGCTGATCTGGTTGACGGTGCGGGCCTGCTGGGCCAGCAGCCCGGGCAGCGTCGACTGGATGGCGATCACGCTGGTGGCCAGCTCGATACGGGGTACCCGGTCGGCCACCACGGCCAGCACCGCGATCGGGTCGGCCCGCTCGACCTGCGCCACCATGTAGCGGTCGAGTCCGGCCGCCTCGGCCCGGGCCGCATTGGCCACCGCAACCTCCACCCGAGTCGGCAAGTCCACAAACGCATACCGCACAGTCACGGCTCAGGCGGGGGTCTGGTTGTGGTCTAGGCGGACTACTCGCTGGTCGGTTACCACTGCGGTGATTAGCTCGGCGGGGGTGACGTCGAAGGCGGGGTTGGCGGCGTCGGTGCCGCCGGGGGCGGTGGGCACGCCGGCCAGCGACACCACCTCGTCGCTGCCCCGGTCCTCGATGGCGATGCCGGCGCCGTCGGGGGCGTCGGCATCCACTGTGGACTCCGGTGCCACCACGATGAACGGCACACCGGCATGGCGGGCGCCCAATGCCAGCGAGAAGGTGCCGATCTTGTTGGCGGTGTCGCCGTTGGCGGCCACCCGGTCGGCACCGGTGAGGACCACGTCGGCCTCGCCCCTCGCCAGCAGGAACGGACCAGCCGAGTCGACCAGCAGGCGGTGCGGGGCACCCATGCGATCGAGCTCCCAGGCGGTGAGACGGGCGCCCTGGAGCAGCGGGCGGGTCTCCAGGGCCAGGGCCTCGGCCAGCCGGCCCCGCTCGTGCAGGGTCTGGATCACGGCCAGCGCCGTGCCCCGCTCGACCGCGGCCAGGCCTCCGGTGTTGCAGATCGTCATGGTCCGGATATCGGACCGGCCCACCAGGTCGAGCACCAGGTCGGCGCCGAGGCTGCCCATGGCGTGCGAGGCGGCCAGCTCCTCGTCGCGGATGGCGGCGGCCTCGGCCAGCACCGCTTGGAGACCCTCGGAGGCCCGGGCCGCGGTCCGGTCCACCATCCGGGCCAGGTTCACGGCAGTCGGGCGGGCCTGGCGCAGGGAGGCGACCGCTTCGTCGAACGCCGGGCCGCTGGTGCCGTGGGCCCGCACGGCCAGGGCCACGCCGAACGCGCCGGCCACGCCGATGGCGGGCGCGCCCCGCACCGACAGACGCTGGATGGCGGCCACCATGTCGGGCACGTTGTCGATGCGCAGGACGGTGTAGGCGCCGGGCAGCGCAGTCTGGTCGACCATCTCGACCACGCCGTCTGGGCCGCCGGCCCAGTCCAGCGTCCGCAAACTGCCGCCGTCCATGGTCCGTCGAGGCTAGTTGTTGGCCGCTTCCGTCCACGCAAGGGAACTGGCAGCACCATGCACGGTATGCGCGCACCCTGCTGCCAACTCGCCGAGCACAGCCCAGAACCTCCAGAACTGGCAGCACCATGCACGGTATGCGCGCACCCTGCTGCCAATTCGCCGAGCACAGCCCAGAACCTCCGGAACTGGCAGCACCATGCACGGTATGCGCGCACCCTGCTGCCAACTCGCTCTCACGCAGATTTCGGGAAAGGCAGGGCGCTCTCTAGGGTTGGGCGTGATGGACCGGTACCTGTGCGATGTGCTCGTCACCATGGACGGGCCGGCCGGCGCCGTGCCCGCGCCGATCGCCGGCGGAGCGGTGGACGTCGGCGATGACGGGCGGATCGCTTGGTGCGGACCCGCCGCCGACGCGCCCGCGCCCGAGACCGGTACCGCGGTGCACAACACCGGAATCCTCATGCCGAGCCTCATCAACGCCCACTGCCACACACCGATGGTGCTGCTGCGAGGCGCGGGCGAGGGGCTGCCGGTGGACCGCTGGCTGCGCGAGGTCATGTGGCCCAGGGAGTCCAAGCTCACCGGTGGCGACGTGCGGGCCGGGATGCGGCTGGGGGCGGCCGAGATGCTGGCCAACGGCATCACCGCATCGGTCGAGATGTACTTCAGCGGCCAGGCCATGGCCGAGGGCGCCACCGACGCCGGGATGCGCTGCCTGGTGACCCCCGGCGTGATCGAGGACCCCGGCTTCACCCTGACCGGGCCCTGGCCCGACCAGCTCGACGAGATGGTCGCCCTCCGGGACCGCTGGGCCGAGAGCGACCTGATCGACGTGGGGATGGCGGCCCACGCCGCCTACTCGGTGTCGGCAGAGTGCCTGACCGCCATCGCCGAACGGGCCGCCGGCGCCGGCATGCCGGTGCACATCCACCTGGCCGAGCAGCAATGGGAGGACGCCACGGTGCGGGAACGGTCCGGGGGGCTGGGCGCGCCCGAGTACCTGGAGTCGCTCGGGCTGCTCGACTGCGACGTGATCGCGGCCCACGGCGTGTGGCTGACCCCCGACGACATCGAGGTGCTGGCCCGCAACGACACCGCCGTGGTGCACTGCCCGTGCTCCAACGCCAAGCACGCCTCCGGGGTGGCCCCGCTCACCGAGATGCAGGCGGCCGGGCTGCGGCTGGCCATAGGCACCGACGGGCCGGCGTCGCACCACCGCCTCGACCTGTTCGAGGAGATGCGCACCGCCATCCGCACCGCCCGCATCCGCTCGGGCGACGCCCAGACGCTCGGGCCCGCCGAGGCGCTGCGAATGACCACCGCCGGAGCGGCCGAGGCAATCGGCCAAGGCAGCGATCTCGGCCGGCTGGCGCCCGGATGCTGGGCCGACATGATGGCGCTGTCGCCGTCGGAGCCCGCGCTGCACCCCGTGATCGCCGGCGAGGACGACCCGCTGTCGCGGATCGTGTGGTCGGGCTCGCCGAGCGCCATCAGCGCAGTCTGGGTGGCCGGACGCAAGGTGGCGGACAGCGGCCGGGTGCTCACCCTCGACATGGCCGAAGCAGTAGCCGAGGCCGGGGCCCGAGCCCGGAGACTGGCAGGAGCAAGGCCATGAACGCCAACCCGGAAGCAGTAGCCGAGGCCGGGGCCCGAGCCCGGAGACTGGCAGGAGCAAGGCCATGAACACCGACAAGGTGCACATGACCACCATGAACGCCGACGAGGTGCACATGAGCGCTGGCAACGAGCACACGAGCGGAGGCGACAACACATGAGCGATCTGTACGAGCGGCTGCAGCGGACGGCGGGGATGCTGGCCGAGCGGACCGGGTGCGAACGCCACGACGTGTGCGTGGTGCTGGGGTCGGGGCTGGGCGGCTACCCCGACCGGATCGCCGACAAGGTGGCGGTGTCGTACCGGGACCTGCCGGGGTTCCCCATCCCGACCGCGATCGGGCACGCCGGCACCGCCTACTCGACCCGGATGGGCGACAACCGGGTGCTGCTGCTGTCGGGCCGGGCCCATGCCTACGAGGGCCACGACCCGGAGTCGATCACGTTCGCGGTACGGACCGCGATCACGGCCGGATGCCGGGTGGTGGTACTCACCAACGCGGCCGGCGCCTGCGGCGAGGGCATGGCCGCCGGGGACCTGGCGGTGATCACCGACCATGTGAACCTGGCCGGGATCAGCGTGCTGGCCGGACCCAACGACGAGCGTCTCGGGCCGAGGTTCACCGACATGAGCGACGTGTACACGCCCGAGCTGCGGGCCAAGGCCCACGAGGCTGCGGCCCGGCTGGGGCAGACACTCCGGGAGGGCGTCTACTTCTGGTTCCGGGGCCCGATGTTCGAAACCCCGGCCGAGATCCGCCTGGCCCAGACGCTGGGCGGGTCGATGGTGGGCATGTCGACCGTTCCCGAGGCCACCGCGGCCCGCCACATGGGAGCGCAGGTGCTGGGCATCTCGCTGTGCACCAACCTGGCCGCGGGCATCTCCGACCAGCCGCTGTCACACACCGAGGTCATCGAGACCGCGGCCGCCGCGTCGGAGCGCTTCAGCGCCCTCTTCGACGAGCTGCTCCCGACCCTTTAGGGGCGATTGACTACTAAGCCTGGATCCACCGTTTTGGGTTTTGGTGGCGGGGGTGTGGTGTTGGTGGTGCGGGTTTTGTGTTGTGTGTGGCCGCGGTCGGGGGTTGGGGCGCGTCGGGGCGTGCCGGGTGGGGCCGGGGGGTGGGTGTCGGGTTGGTGGCGCTGGGCTGTTGTGGGGTGCGTCGGGCCCCTGGTGGGGCGGGTTCAGCCTGAGGGGCCCGGCAGTGCTCGCAGGGTTTTGAGGGTGGTGTGGAACTGGTCGGCCCATGGCCAGCGGGCCGCGAATCGCAGGGTGGGTCGGCCGGATCGGTTGGCGAGCACTGCGGGGAGGGCGAACAGGCGGGTTCGTCGGGTGCGTGAGGTGGTGGGGGCGTGGTGGGCGAGCAGGCTGGTCCAGGTGCTGATGTTGTGGGCGAGCACGGCGCAGGCGAGCCAGGCGCAGTTGGCGCCGTAGTGCCCTGAGGGGACGTGTTCGAGCCCGGCGCCGTCTTTGAGGTCTCTGATGGCGAGCTCGATGGTGGCGTGTTGGCGGTGGAAGGCGTCCGCGGCGACGGTGTCGAGGTCGTCGCGGTCGGTGATGAAGGCGTGGTGGCGCCAGTCGGGCCACAGCCGGCGCTGGGCTTGGCCGCGCAGGCGGGTGCGGCGCACCACAAGGCGGACTTCGCGCTCGTCGCCGGCGGTGTAGGTGGTCTCTGCTACCTGGGCCTCTCCGCCGGCGGTGTAGGCGATGGCCTGCCAGTCGGACTCGGCGATGGCGGCGATAGCGGCTTTGACCTTGGGGATCTGGCGCACGGTGATCGACCATCTCACGTTGTGGGCGCCGAGGCAGTCGATGAGCTTCCAGGACCAGAACCCCGAGTCGGCGCGCACGGTCATCGCGCCGGCGGCGCCGGCGCGTCGGGCGACGGCGAGACCTCCGACACGAAGCGCAGCACGCCCCTCGCGGTATGCGCGGAACCCTTGCGCATCCTCGCGAACAGGACCTCACCGGTGCCCGCCCGGGTGGCCAGCAGCGGGTGATAGCCCAGCTCGCCGGTGTGGCCGTAGGCGGCGCCCTGCTTCTGTTTGCCGTGGACCTCACAGACCGTGGAGTCCAAGTCCACCACCAGCGGCCCCGACCCCGGACCCGCGCCCAGGCCCCAGGCCCGAGCCAGCACACGAGACGCCACCGCCTCAAGCTGGCGGACGTGGCCGAACGTGAAGGACCGCAAGAACGTGCCCACAGTCGACGGCGCCGCCACCCGAAACCCCAGCACCCGCTCGGTGGCCCCGGCGCGCAGCATGCCCACATGGTCGATGCAAGTCCCCCCGGCCAGCATCGCCGCCACCAGCGTCAACACCTTGCGGCCCGGGTTCGCCGAACCGGTCCCCACCCACCTCTCCACCAGCGCCCCGAGCCCCAGGCGCGCCATCAACGTCGCCGGTGCCAACAGCCCCGCACAAGCCACCATCCCCCCATGATCAAAGGTCACTTGCAACCGGTCGATACTATGAGATGATCCACTCATAGAAAGTGCCTCCCGTCGTGGCGGGTCCGTTGACCTAGGACATCAACAGACTCCCACCTCAGGAGGCCTTTCTGGTGGACGCGGCCACCCCACAGACCTCACCGCACCGGTGGATCCAGGCTAATTTAGTAGCTATTAGTAGCAAATTAGGGGAATTATAACCCTCAGTGACAAAGCCGAGGTCAGAGGGCATTTCGGAGCACCCCCGTGTCACACCCCCGTGGGAGAATGGGGGTATGAACAAGACAACACAGAAGCCACAGACGAGAGCCCCCGGCAAGCACTGGCGCAAGGGCCTCACGCTGGTCGAGCTGATCCGCAAGTTCCCCGACGACGCGGCAGCCGAGAAGTGGATCGCCTCCATCCGCTGGCCCGACGGCCCGAGGTGCCCGCACTGCGACCACGACGACGTCCAGCACCCGACGGCCCACAGGACGATGCCCTACCGGTGCCGCCGCAACGGGTGCCGCAAGTTCTTCTCGGTGAAGGTCGGCACCGTGATGCAGGACTCCAAGCTCGGCTACCAGGAGTGGGCCATAGCCGTCTACCTGTTCAACACGTCGCTCAAGGGCGTGTCGTCGATGAAGCTGCACCGGGACCTCGGCATCTCGCAGAAGTCGGCGTGGCACCTGGCGCACCGCATCCGGCAGTGCTGGGACGACCTCGCTGGCGAGCCCTTCGAGGGGCCGGTGGAGGCCGACGAGACCTACGTGGGGGGCCTCGCCAAGAACATGCACGCCAAGGTCCGCCGCCAGCGCATCCACGGCCGCGGCGGCGTCGACAAGACGGCGGTGGCCGGGCTCAGGGACCGGGCCACGGGCAAGGTCACCGCGAAGGTCGTGGCGGCGACGGACGGGCCGACGCTGCGGGGGTTCGTCACGCAGCACTCAGTCCACGGGGCGATGGTCTACACCGACGACGCCCGCGCCTATCGGGGACTGCCACGGCATCAGGCGGTGCAGCACTCGGTCGCCGAGTACGTGAACGGGCAGGCCCACGTCAACGGCGTCGAGTCGTTCTGGGCCGGGCTCAAGCGCGGCTACCACGGCACGCACCACTGGATGTCGGCCAAGCACCTCGACCGCTACGTGGCCGAGTTCTGCGGACGCCACAACCGCCGGCCCCTCGACACCGAGGACATGATGGCCGAGTCGGTGCGGGGCATGGTCGGCCGGACGCTGACCTACGCGGAGCTGACGGCCGAGCCCGGCGAGCCGGGGCAGCAGGAGTTCGAGTTGGCGTAGGAGATGGCCGGTGACGCCCCCTGCGCCGGTCGTGCGGCCCCTGCAATGCGACAAGTGCGACGGCCCGGGTGGAGCCGTGACCTACGCCAACCAGGTGCTGATGCCCCTCAACGGCGTCGTCCGCTGCATCGACTTCTGCATCCACAAGCTGGTCGCCGCCCTCAATGCTGGCTCCGTCTCCACGAAGACCACGATGAGTTGCTGCGGACACGAGCGGGGTCCTGGCGAGATCGCTCTCGCCGATGGCCGATGGCTGATGATCCTCCCCGACCGGGAGACTTTCGACGCCGCCCTTGATCTGGTTCAACCCCTATGGCAGTCCGGGGAGCAGCGGGCGCAGCCGTCCGCGGGTTCGTAGCCGGTGGCCTCGGCAGCAGCAACCGCTCCCTGGCAGGTGGAGTGCCGCCCCGCCGGCATCCGGTGTTTCTCGTCGGGCAGGCGACCGCACTCCGTCGGGGCGATCACGTGGACCTCGTGGAAGCCCTTGTTGTCCGGCCTCGCGTTGACGATGTATGTACGCACGGCGGTTCCTCTCGGCGTGCTGATAGGGCGCAGGAGTCTAGCTGGACAGGTGCTCACTCCAGCCCCTACGGTGACGGTTGCCAGCAACGCCTGGGGCTCGCCAACGCCCCTGTGCTCAATCGACAAGACCGGGGTCTGTGCTGTTGCATGGCTTCCCTTCGGGTCGGCTGAGCGGGCGTTGCTGGCACAACACCCAGACTCCGAACCGGAGGGGAGCCACCATGCCGGTGCAGAGATACGGGCCGGGCGCGGGCACACCGCCGCCAACTCCATCGACACCGGAGCTGTCGCCAGCCGCTGCCGGGGGCCTCGGTGCGCTGGTGCTGGTGCTGCTGGTGCTGGCCGTGTGGGGCTGCGTGTCGGTGCTGGCCGGCGATCGCCCGCCCGAGCCCACTCCGGCAGAGGTCAGGGACGAGAGGCGGGCCGTGGAGGACGAGAGGCGGGCCGTGGAGGACATGAAGGCGTACTGCGGCCTGTGGTGGGACGGCCTGATGGAGTTGACGGACGAGCAGGCCCAGTTGTGCGTGGACACGGGCTGGGGCAAGTGATGCCCTCCCCCGGTGCTACCGTCGTGGGCACCACCACGGAGAGGAACCACCACCATGGCTAAGCGCAAGCGCGGCCGACCGGCCGAGCGGACCATGCCCGAGCCCATAGACGCCGACCCCGAAGACGTCATGCGGGCCATTGTCAGCACGCCGCCGAAGAAGCGCGAGGAGTGGCGCTACCTCCAGGAGGACGACTGAGTCGTGGCTGGTCGCCCGTTGTCACTCACGTCTATAACTCCCCAAATTAGTATCTCACCGGTGTGATTCTGCGGCCAACGCCCGGAGTCGATCCGAGAGTCCGTCGATAGGCAAGAACTCGAACCTCTTGCCTGACTGGACCCTGCGGAACACGCCCAGGTTCTCCAAGCCCAGCAAGTCTGTACGGGCGGACTGATAGGCCACACGGTGCAGGCGCTTCTGTCCAGCGATGGTGAAGCGTGCGTGGGGATCGCGCAACGCCGTCCCAACAACCGCAACCTGCCGGTGATTGAGCTTTGGAAGGCCATGGAGGAGCTGCTCAACCTCTGAGATCTCAGCGACCTTGCGTCCCAGGTACTCCCGCAGCGCAGCTATGGCCCGCTCCAGCACTTCAAGTTGATGAATGACGAAGTAGGTGACGTCGTTGGAGTCCGTCTCCGTATGGAGATACGAGCGGGCGTACTTCGCGGGCGCCTTCCGAAGGATGGTCGAGATGGAGATGTACTGGGCCAGCCAGTAACCGGACCGAAGCATCGACCAGTAGAACAACACCCTAGCGGTCCGTCCATTGCCATCTGAGAAGGGGTGGTCATGCCCGAGCCAGAAGTGCAGCAGCACAGCCCGCACGACCGGGTGCAGGAATCCCTCGCCCACCTCCCCGTCGGCGAACGCACACAGCTGTTCGAGCCGAGCGGGAAGTTCCTCCGCGGGAGGGGGGAAGTGCAGTATCTGGCCATCGTCCCAAACGACCGCTACTCGCTCATCGCCTGGCTGCTGAAGCCGTCCAGCCTCAGACGGGTGGTCCAGGGTGCCGTCGGTGACGATCCGATGCAGTTCCAGGACATGATGCGGCTGGAGCAGGTCTTCCGTGGCAGCAAGCTCCTCAGCACTCAACATCGCGTGGTAGTTGTTGATTACCATTTGCTCGCTCCTGTCCCGCGGCTTGCGGCCGGACCGGAGAAGCTCCTTGGCGGCGGGCCGAGTGGTAGCCGCACCCTCCAACAGGCTGGATGCAATCGCCTCCTCCTCCAACGACGAGACCAGGTATTGATCGCTCGAACCAACGTTGGCGACGACCTCATCGGTCTGGATGCGGCCGCTGGCCTGCTGGTCGATGCGGTGGACCATCTCTTGGATCCGATCGATGTTGGTGAATCGGAAGGGACTGCCGTCCGTTCCAGCGAAGGGCAGCACCCTGGCGTTGTTGGCCCGGCTCGCAGCTGTGCTTACCCACCACTCCTTTGGCGTCAGTCCCTCGGGAGGCTGCCGGTGCCGCATCTGGTCCCAGTGCAGGTAGCGGCCCTTGTCGTCTACTGGGCGGCCGTGCGCGAACAGGTCGAGCATGCGTTGAGGGCTGCCGTCGGCAATCTCCGACAACACTTCCGCTATGTCTGGAGGTTTCAGCGGCTTTCTCATCGTGTTGCTCTTCGTTCCACACTCTCAGGGTTACTACTAATTCTGTCAGAATTAGTAGTAGATTGCAACGACGGCGCCGCCCGCCGCGGCGGTGTCGATAGCGTCGGGCGTCATGAGCGAGGGGGGTGCCCGGCAGTGGCAGTGCGGGGAGTACGTGATCTCAGACGATCCGGCGCTCTTCGATGCGGACGCCATGCACGACTTCCTAGAGGTCGAGGGCTACTGGGCGGCCGGGCGCAGCCGGCAGCAGACCACCGACGGCGCGGCCAACAGCGTGGTGCTCGGCGTATATGCCCCGGACGGATCGATGGTGGGCGGAGCCCGGATCGTGACCGACCAGGCCACCTTCGCTTGGCTGACCGACGTGTACGTGCTGGCCGAGCACCGGGGCCTGGGCCTGGGCCGGGCTGTGGTGGCCGCGGCGTGCGAGCACCCGGCGGCGGCCGGCGTCAAGCGGATACTGCTCAGGACCGCGGACGCCCACGAGCTGTACCGGTCGCTGGGCTTCACCGAGCCGCCCGCGCCAGAGCGCTGGATGGAGCTGCGGCCCGAGCCCGACCGGGCATCGGGCGACCGGGCATCGGGCGCGCCTGACGGGCGCGGCGAGACGACCGCTCCCGCCTACGACCCGGCTGCCGGGCCGGGGCCGCATGTCGCCTGGCAGGGCGGCGGGCTGCCCGACCCTCGCACCGCCCCCGTCGCCCAGGTGGTGGCCCACCTGCTGGAGATCGTGACCGCGGAGGGCCCCATCACCGCCGACCGGGCCTACCGGCTCTACATCCGGGGAGCGGGATCGTCGAAGGTCACCCAGCGGGCCCGGGACCCGATGGAGCAGGCCCTGGGCCGGCTGACGCTGCGGGGCAAAGTGGACGTCGACGCACTCGACAACGCGGGCGAGCCCCAGCAGGTGCTGCGCCTGGCCGGCACGCCGGCAGTGGTGGTGCGAGCACTGGGCGAGCGCTCCCTCTACGAGGTGCCCCTCAACGAGGTCGCCGAGCTCGCGGCCCACAAGCGCCACGAACTGCTGGGCCGTTCCGGCGCCGGCGACCAGCCCGCCCATGCGGTGGCCGACGTCATCCGGCAGGCGACCCTGCGCCGAGCGAGCCCCGACCGGGTCAAGCGGGCCGTGCTCGACGCCTACGGGCTGATCCGCATGACCCAGGCCGCCGAACAGTACCTGGACGCCGCGCTGGCCCTGCTGGACGAAGGCGACTAGCGGCCATCCGCCGAGATTGATGCGGACAATGGCCCTCCCGTGCCCGAATCCGCACCAAGATCGGGGAAGCGCACCGGACTTGGAGTCCAATGCAGGGTCGCAGTAATGTATGCGGTTGCGGGCGCCGGGGATTCCGACCTCTCCCCGGCGCCCCTTCTCTCGCAGCAACACTTGCCACCGCGAAAGCGAGCCATCGCAACAACAGTCGCAACAGACTCAATCGGTTCGTAAGCATGAATCGAATCTGAGGGAGCGGTCAACGAGCACGGGGCTGGACGCCTCCAAAGCAGGGCGGGGCCCGACAGGTCCGAATAGGAGCACCGCGCCACGATTAGGGTTCCGCCGACTGCCGGTGCCCAGCAAGAGGAACCAACCATGATCGAGGCCGTGCGCCGCCAGTGCCGGGCCTATGCGGGGTTCGTGACCACGCCGCAATTCTTCGATGACTCCCCCCACCCAGTTCGTGACTGTCACCCCGCCCGGAGTGGGCGTTATCCAGCGGGTCAACCACATCGACGGCTACGCGTTCACGCTGGACGGGCGAGCCCGCCACTTCGGCGCGCCGGAGGCGTCGACGATCTGCCTGGGTCGCTCGCACTGCCAGACCACCGGCCAGGTCGGCACCAACTGGGCGCACTGCACCGGAACCAGCCCCGCCGGCATGGAGCGCATCTGCGCCGGCGTCTCGGCCAGGGCCGGAGCTCCGTTCGCAATGGCCGACCAGGCCATCGTGGAGGGTCTGCACGAGATCGGCGCCGAGACCATCACCATCGCCGCCGGGTACTTCCGGCCCGACTGGTCCGCGGGAATCAACGCCTACCTGGAGGCGGCCGGGACTGGCGCATGCTGAAGCACCTGGGACTGCTGGCTGCGCCCCGCTACAGCCATCTCCCGGCAACGCTGGGATGAGCACGACCCGCACCATCGCCGAGATCGTCGACAACGACCTGTGCATCGGAGGAGCACGACCCGCACCATCGCCGAGATCGTCGACAACGACCTGTGCATCGGAGGAGCACGACCCGCACCATCGCCGAGATCGTCGACAACGACCTGTGCATCGGAGGAGCACGACCCGCACCATCGCCGAGATCGTCGACAACGACCTGTGCATCGGAGGAGCACGACCCGCACCATCGCCGAGATCGTCGACAACGACCTGTGCATCGGAGGAGCACGACCCGCACCATCGCCGAGATCGTCGACAACGACCTGTGCATCGGAGGAGCACGACCCGCACCATCGCCGAGATCGTCGACAACGACCTGTGCATCGGAGGAGCATGACCCGCACCATCGCCGAGATCGTCGACAACGACCTGTGCATCGGAGGAGCATGACCCGCACCATCGCCGAGATCGTCGACAACGACCTGTGCATCGGCTGCGGGCTGTGTGAGGCGCTCACCGGCGGACGGGTCCAGATGGTCATGACCCCTGCGGGATCGCTGCGGCCCTCTCCGGCAGACGGGTTCACCCCGCAGGAGGAGGCCCGGCTGGTGACCGCCTGCCCGGGCGCGGTGGCCGAAGCCCGCGTCGAGGCCGGCTGCCAGTCCGACCCCGTCTGGGGCGCCTACCGGTCGATGGCTCGAGCGTGGGCCAGCCATCCCGACGTGCGCTATGAAGGCGCCACCGGAGGGGTGCTCACTGCTCTGGGCATGCACGCGCTCCGCACAGGCCGGGTCGACTTCGTGCTCCATGTCGGAGCCGACCCCGACCAGCCCATGCGCAGCCGCTGGGTTGTCTCTGAAACCCCGGAATCGGTGCAGGCCAACACTGCGTCGCGCTACGGGCCCACCGCCCCGCTGGCCGGCCTCGACGCCGCGCTGGACCGCGGGCAGCCCTTCGCCCTCATCGCCAAGCCCTGCGACCTCGGAACAGTTCACTCGCTCTCCAAGACAGACCGCCGCGTCGACGAGCGGTGCATCATCCGGCTGGCCCTGGTGTGCGGGGGGCAGTCGCGGCTCACCAAGTCGCAGGCGGTGCTCGACGAGTTCGGACTGGACGAGACCGAGGTCGCGCTGTTCCGGTACCGGGGCCACGGCAACCCCGGAGCGACCGTGGTGGAGACCCGGGCCGGGGAACGCTTCACCAAGAGCTACCGGGACATGTGGGCCGACGAATCGGGCTGGCAGGTCGAGACCCGCTGCAAGTTCTGCCCGGACGCCCTCGGCGAGGCCGCCGACGTGGCCTCGGCCGACGTCTGGCCGGGCGGAGCCCCGACCGGCGAGGACGAGGGGTTCAACGGCATCATCGTGCGCACCCAGGTCGGCGAGGAACTCGTCGCCACCGCGGTGCAAGCCGGGGAACTGGTGGTGGCCGGCGCGATCACGCCCCGGCAGTTCGACGACTTCCAGCCCCACCAGGTGCGCAAGAAGGTGGCGCTGGCGGCCCGCTACCAGGGCCAGACCGATGCCGGGGTCGCCCCCATCGAGACCCGCGGGCTGCGCATCGCCGAGCTCGGCCGGCGGCTCGACCCGGAACAGTTCGAGCACGAGCGAGCCGGCGCCGAACGGAGGGCGGCACGCCGGTAAGAGGCCGAGCGGGCAGGCGAGCGAATCCGGTCCATACGGGCGAGGCCGTGGCCCGAGCGGCCCTCAGGTCGCAGCGAACAAGAGCGGGAAACACCCCGTCCCGACGCGACGGGCTTGCACCTGCCCGCGCACGTTCTAAGCCGAGCGCCGAAACCGTGTCGGAGGCCCGACCTACAATCACGTTGTGAGCGGCCAGACCCGGATTGAGCTGACCTTGCGCCTCTGGCGGGGCAGATCGAAGCGCCAGTTCGAGCGATACATCAACCGGCTGCTCAAGCTGGCGGCCAGCCACGGCGGCCGGGCCGAGCGACGAGCCAGCGAGGTGGAGGGAGGGCCGGGCCGCCCCGACGCGGTGCTGGTGCTGTCGTTCCCGGACACCGACGCGGTCGACGCCTACCTCACCGACCCGCGCCGCGACGACCTGGAGGAACTGGCGGCCAAAGCGGTCAAGAGGTCGCTGATCACCGGCGGCCGCCGGCACGACGCCGTCGAGCACGACCCAGCAGACGTCACTGCCCTGCCGCTGAACGACTGACAGCCGGGCCGCGCCGGCGTTTCGCGGTGTGACCGATGGCACGTTTACAGAGGGTCGACAAGCAGAAAGACTGAGGGCACGCAAGACACACGCCCCTCTCGACGTTGCTTCCGGGAGCCGGGCGAACACCGCGGCCCGAATGCCTCGACTGGGGGCACGCGGAAACCCTTCGCAAAGCCTCGACCAGGTGCGCCAATAGCCGGCGCATCTGCCGCGAATGGGGGGAGAAAGGAAGAGTGGGAGGGCCGGGCGCGGGCCATCTGAGCAGACGTCGGGCGCATCTGCCGCGAATGGGGGGAGAAAGGAAGAGAGGAAGGTGGACAAGCAAGCATTGATGGGCGTCGAGAAGCCAAGCAGCCGAGACAGGGATTGGTTTACCAGCCTCTATCACGACAGCTACCGGATGCTGTTGGCTTACGCCAGGAGACGTGTGGATGAACAGACAGCCGACGAAGTGGTCGCCGACACCTTCTTGGTGGCCTGGCGCCGGCGGGACGAGATCCCCGAAGGCTTCGAGCGGGCCTGGCTCTTCGGAGTGGCCCGCAACACGATCCTCACCGCGGCCCGGTCCGCCCGGCGCCGCACCGCACTCAACGGCAAGCTGCGCGGCACGACCCGTCCTCTCTGGACCGACGGCTGGGCCGACGTCTCGGACCGTGCCGACGCGCTGCTCCCCGCCATGCGCGAGCTGCGCGAACAAGACCGTGAACTCTTGATGCTGGTGGCGTGGGAGGAGTTGTCGCATGCCGAGATCGCACACGCCATGGGCATCACACCCAACGCAGTCGCCATCCGGGTCCACCGGGCCCGCAAGCGTCTCGCCGACCGGATCGACAGGCTCACTGAGGACTGCAACCGCTGAACCGACACCGACGGGGGGCATTTGGCCATGGAAGAGACCGCGGGCAGGAGACATGACTGCTGACGCACAACCGGACAACGACCGCGACGACGCCGCGGAGGGCGCCGCGGAGGACGTCTCGGGGGACGTCGATCTCATCGAGGAGTTGCAGAAGCGCGACCCGGTCGACATCGACACGCTGCCGTCGTCTCACAGCCCCGAGGCCCTGAGCACTCTCGAACAGATCCTCGCTTCGATCGAAGACGCCCAACCCACCACCGGGGCGCCCGCATCGGAAACACCCACCACCGGGGCGCCCGAGAACTCGCCCGCCGCGGATGACCGCGGTGGGCGAGAATCGCCGGGAAGTTGCGGGTGACACGGCCGCTACCAGTGGCGCAGGTCGATCGGCCAGCAGTCGACCACGTCGTCGCCGTCGACCACCCAGTACCGCTCGTGGCGGGCCACGGTCGGATCGAGATGCCCGGGAAGCAGCCGGACCCGGTCGCCGACCCGCAGCGAGCCGTCCTTCCCGACCAGGGTGGTGTGCTCGTCGGACACGAACACCACCTCGCCGCCGGGCCATGACGGCGGGCCGTGGTCCATGCCGAACGCCTTGAGGCCGGCATCGGCCACCGCCCAACCCCTGGAGCTGACCGACACCACGGTGGCCAGCACCGACACCGCGACACGGAACGGGGTCTCGAGGCGGGCGTAGTCGGTGTCGAGCAGGCAGTACGAGCCGGCCTGAAGCTCGGTGACCCACCGGTTGACCGCATAGGTGCCGGTGCCCCCACCAGAGATCACGTCGCCGCCCACCAGGGCGTGGGCCTCCACCAGCAGCTCCATCGAGGCCCGCACCGCGGCGGGCTTGCGGGCACCGTCGACCATCATCAGGTGCCCCTCGTAGCCCATCACGCCCCGTACCACGAGCCCGGCTGCCCGGGCCGCATCGGCGAGACGCCCGGCGTCGGCCACCTCGCACCCGCAGCGCATCAGCCCCACGTTCACGTCGATGAGCACCTCGGTCACGCCGCCCGCGGCCGCCGCGGCGATGGTGGCGTCCGAGTCGACGGCCACCGTGACCCGGTGACCGGCATCGACGAGCCGTCCCAGGCGCGAGGCGTCCAGCACCTCGTTGGCCAGCAGCAGGTCGCGCCCGAGTCCGGCCCCGGCCAGGCCCTCCATCTCCCGGACGGTGGCCGCGCAGAAGTTCTCATGGCCCGCGCCGGCGAGGACCCGGGCGATGGCGGTGGACTTGAACGCCTTCACATGGGGACGCAGCGACGAGCCGGGCCAGGCCGCCGACATGGTGGCCACGTTGGCGTCGAAGAGGCGGCGCTCCACCACCAGGCTCGGGGTGGGGAGCTGATCGAGTTTCTGCGGAGCGGTCGTCACGGCAGAATGTGCAAGCGGGTGAGAGCCTGTCGCGTCGCGGCGGTGTCACTCCCGCTCTTGTTCGCTGCGCTCACGGGCCGCTCGGGCCACGGCCTCGCTCGGCTCCCCGCGAAGATTCTCATGAATCGCTCCTTCTTCGCTCGGCCTCTGGCCGGATCCGCTCGGGCGTCGTTGTGGATGCGGTATACAGGAATCATGACGCTTACCCGGTTCGGGTTCAACATTCCCAGCTTCAGCTACCCCGGCGTGGACGACTCCGACATGTTCAGCGCGGTCTGCGCGGCTGCGACCACCGCCGAGAACAGCGGGTTCGACTCCCTGTGGGTGATGGACCACTTCCACCAGATCCCGCCCATGGGCCCGGCCCACGAACCCATGCTGGAGCCCTACACCCTGCTGGCCGCGCTGGCCCCCTGGACCCGCACCGCGCGGCTCGGCGCGCTGGTGACCGGCGTCACCTACCGCAACCCCGCGCTCCTGGCCAAGACGGTCACCACCCTCGACATCGTGTCGGGCGGGCGGGCGGTGCTCGGCATCGGCGCGGCGTGGTTCGAGGCCGAGCACGTCGCCTACGGCTACGAGTTCCTGCCGGTGGACGAGCGCATGCACCGGTTGGAGGACGCCGTGCAGATCTGCCGGGCCATGTTCGGCGGAGGGCCGGCCACGGTGACGGGCGAGCGCCACCGCATCGACGGAGCCTTCAACCGGCCCCGGCCGCTCACACCAGGCGGGCCGCCCATACTCGTCGGCGGGGGCGGCGAGCGGCGCACCCTGGCCATCGCGGCCCGCGACGCCGACGCCTGCAACATCTTCGGCGACCCGGCCGAGATCCGCCACAAGCTGAACGTGCTCGAGTCCCACTGCGAGCGAGCCGGCCGCGACCCGGCCGAGATCTCCAAGACCCGGCTGGGCGCGCTGATCATGGCCGACACCGCAGCCGAAGCGGCCCGTCTCGGGGCCGAGCTGCGGTCCAGGCGCAACATGAGCATGGACACGTACCGGAGCTACGTCACCGAGGGCGACCGAGATCAAGTGTGCGAGCAGGTGGCCGCCCTGTTCGACGCCGGGCTCGACGGGCTGATCTTCAACATGCACGACGCCACCGACCTGGGCGCCATCGCCGAAGCCGGAATGGTGCTGCGCCACAACTTCGGCACCAGCGCCTGAGAGCCCGAGCGAGAGGCGCAACCCCTGACCGTCGCGCCGCGCCGACCGGCCGCCCAATTCGGGTGGTTCTCTCGGGCGGTGTATCGGCGCAACCCCTGACCGTCGCGCCGCGCCGACCGGCCGGCTACACCCCGCCCCCGCCGATGAAGTCCCTCCAGGCGCCGGCCCGGGTCTGCCGGTTCTTGGTGCGGGCGGGTCGCAGGGGGGCGGGCTGGAGCGGCGGTAGCCCGGCGGCCCGCCGGTCGAAGTAGGCCTTGATCCGCTGGAGCTCGTCCTGGACGTCCCGGTCGAGCCAGCCGCGAAGATAGAGCTCGAACAGCGGTCCGAGCGGACCCTTGAACCGGAAGCGGTAGGAGTGCGTGACCCACGACCCGCCATGGGACGGCTGGGCCACGAAGCCTCCCCGGAACCACATCAGACGGTCGGTCAGCCAGGGGCCGGCGCTCTCGAAGGTGACCGACCACCACCGGTCGAGCCTCACCGCCAGCCGCTGCTTGGGACTGCGGATACCCCGCACCGACCCCCGGATGACTGCGAAGCCGTTGCCGTCGGAGTCGATCGACGGTTCCTCGTACACGTTGACGATCTTGCCGTCGAGCAGCATGTAGACCCGCAGGTCGCAAACGAACTCCAGCACCTCCCGCGGGGTGGCCGCCACCTGCACCGAACCCTCCGCCGCCAGCACCGCCCCTCAACGTAGCCCGCGCCGCGCCCCCGCAGGAGTAGAACAGACCCGTGGACTTCACCATTGACGGCCTGGTGTTCGACTTGGACAACACGCTCTTCGACTTCGACAGAGCCTTCGCCGGGGTCGCCTCCGAGTTCTACGAACAGCACGTTCGTCCAACGACGTCGGTCGCACGCGCTGACGCAGTGGCGAGGATGATCCTTTGGAACCACGAACTCCACGCCGCTACGCATACGCAATACGTACCCAACCTGGGGGAACGGCGGTTCGCTCGCTGGCTGAGCGAGTGGCCCGATACCGGCCTCGACATCGCCGCGCTGACCGGATGGTACGAGGATTCTATGGACCGGCGGATGAAGCCCGATCCGGAGGTCAACCGCTTCCTTGGCCAGCTGAATGAGCGGCAGGTGCCCTGGGGAATCGTGACCAACGGGCCGAGCCAGATGCAGCGCCACAAGTGCCGGGCGCTGAGCCTGGACCAGATTGCGCCGTTCATCATCGTCTCGGAGGAGGTCGGCTACGCCAAGCCGGACCTGAGGATCTTCCGCGACGCCCTCGACGCGACCGGGCTGGGGCGGCCGGAGCGGGTGATGTTCGTGGGGGACAACCCTCGCACCGACATCGACGGAGCCAAGCGCTTCGGCATGAAGACCGCGTGGGTCCGGCGAGGCCACCAGTTCCCGGGCGATCTGCCTCGCCCCGATCACACCGTCGACTCCGTCCTCGAAGTCCAGTCACTCCTGAAATAAAAATATCTCAATAAGCATAGAATTACTTGACAGTTGTCACACCGGTGTGAGATACTGTCTTCATGCTGATCGATAGCGCCCGACGGGCCGAGACCGCCGCCACCGAGATGCTGGCGTACGCCAATGACGGCTCGGCGTCGTGTGTGGAGTTGCGTGAGGCGCTGGCGGTGTGCAAGGCGTTCATGGCCGCCGGTTCGGCGTTCCAGGCCGGCGCGGCCCGCATCATCGCCCAAGCCGAACGCCACGGCGACGGCGGCGCCCAGGTGCTCGCGGACACAGCCGGGCTGTCGCGGCGTGACGCTCACAGCCAGGTCAAGACGGCCGAGACGCTCGGGGCGGTTCCCGCGGTGCGAGAGGCGGTGGAGTCGGGGCGGGTGTCACAGGCCAACGCCAAGCGGCTCGCCGACGCCATCGAGCGGGCAGGCACAGAAGCGGTGGAGTCCGACGGCGAGTTGCTGGCCAAGGCAGAGTCGATGCGGCCCGAGCAGTTCGCCCGCGAGGCCCGCCGCTGGACCGCAGACCACCAAACCGACGGCGGGGAGTCCGAATACAGGCGCCAACGGGCCCGGCGCTGTGTGCGGATTTGGAACGACGATGACGACGGCATGGTGCATCTGCGGGGCCAGTTCGACCCGGTCACCGGCAACCGCATCGCCAACCGGCTCCGCGCCGAAGCCAGCCGCCTCCACGATGCCGATAAGGCGGCTGCCGAGCACGGCTCCGAGCGGCGCAGCTTCGACCAGTGCATGGCCGACGCCCTCTACAACCTCACCTCTGCCACGAATCTGGGCGGCGGCAAGCCCTTCGCCGACATCTGCGTAGTCGCCCATGTCGACGACGCCACCGGAGAGCTCATCGCGGAGCTCCCCGACGGGGAACGGCTCCCCACCGCGGTGCTCGAGCAGCTTTCCTGCAACGCCAAGCTCACCGGCGTCGTCTATGACCGCTGCGGCAAACCCATCTGGCGCACCCAATCGCGCCGCACCGTCACCGAATCCCAGTGGCAGTTGCTCATCGCCAAATGGGGCGGCTGCTTCCACTGCGGCGCCAACCCCGGAATCTGCCAAGGCCACCACATCGAACCGGCGTCGCGGGGCGGACCCACCAAACTCGACAACCTCGTGCCGGCCTGCTGGAGCTGCCACCACCGCATCCACCACGACAACTGGCGGATCCACAAGAACCCCGACGGATGGCACACCCTCCACCCACCCGACCGCATCCACCACGGACCAGCGCGGGCTCCGGACCACGCGCCGCTGCTGTGCAAGCCCGACACCCAACACGACCCCGACCCACCCCCTCCCCCACCAGGGCGCTCCCCACCACGCGCAGAACCGGGCAGCCCGCCAAGCCCCACCTGCGAACCGCTCTTCGCTATGGCCTGAGGCAAGCGCCGGAAACCACCCAAAGGCGCCGCTCACAGCACCAGACCACTCCGGAGGTACGACCGGCCAAGCCGAGGAGTGGCGACAAGCCCGACCGACCGACCAGACCGGGGAGTGGCGACAAGCCCGACCGACCGACCAGACCGGGGAGTGGCGACAAGCCCGACCGACCGACCAGACCGGGGAGTGGCGACAAGCCCGACCGACCGACCAGACCGGGGAGTGGCGACAAGCCCGACCGACCGACCAGACCGGGGAGTGGCGACAAGCCCGACCGACCGACCAGACCGGGGAGTGGCGACAAGCCCGACCGACCGACCAGACCGGGGAGTGGCGACAAGCCCGACCGACCGACCAGACCGGGGAGTGGCGACAAGCCCGACCGACCGACCAGACCGGGGAGTGGCGACAAGCCCGACCGACCGACCAGACCGGGGAGTGGCGACAAGCCCGACCGACCGACCAGACCGGGGAGTGGCGACAAGCCCGACCGACCGACCAGACCGGGGAGTGGCGACAAGCCCGACCGACCGGCAATGGGCCGCAGGCCCGTCGGTCGAACGGGCTCGACGGCAGGACCCGCCGGCCGGAAAGACACCGGCAGCACGAGCCGCGGTTCACTCTTGGCTAGCGCTGCTCACTCTTGGCTGGCGCTGCGCCTCCGGATGGCTGCACGGCTCTTGCGGCCCGGACGGCTTCCCTTGCTCGGCTTGCTCGCCTTGCTCGGCCGGGTTCGTTCATCCCGCTTGTCCGGCTGCACGAGCACCTGAACTCCCGGTACGGGAGGATCCGGCGCCCCGTTCGAGCTGGAGGGCTCGGAGCCGGCGGCCCGGGAGCCGACGGAGCCGGAGCTGGAAGCCCCGGAGTTGGCGGCAGCGAACGCACCGACCGGGACCGCGACCGCCTCGACCAGCCGGCCGGAGACGCCTCTGATCTTGGGCAGCGGCGGCAGTTGCATCCCGCCCGAACGGCGCAACTCCAGCACCGCGGCGTGGTACTCCTCGAGCAGCCTGATCGCGTCGGGCATGTAGTAGCCCCTACCGTCCAGGAACGGGCCCACCTTGCGCTCCACGATGGCGCTCACGTCCTCGCCGGTGATCGTCTTGTGGGTCTCCAGAGCGTGGGCCACCGCCAGCACCTCGATGCGGTTCGCCTCCAGCAAGGCCCGCGCCGCGTTGTAGCGGTCGGCCAGGCGCTGCTCGATCTGGTCGCCGAGCGCGGTGCCCAGCAACTCCTTCTCGGGATCGTCGTCGTCCCCCTTGCGCTTCCCGCCGCCGATCCCGAACTGTTGCTGCACCGCGTGGCTGGCGAAGGTCTCGCCCATCCCCCAGTAGCCGGCCATCATGGCGGCCAGCTGGGTGGCGTTGCGCAGATCGCCGCCCACCCCCGAGGAGTTGTCGTCGCCGAAGAACATCCGCTCGCCGGCCAGCGACGCCAGCGACACCTCCAGGTCGGCCTCGTACTCCGAGCGCCAGTGGGTGAAGCGGTCCTCGGGCGGGATGTGCGACACGAAGCCGCCCACGTTGCCCCGGCGCTCGATGGTGGCCAGATCGATCATGCGGTGCCGGCTCACCCGGTGCAGGGCCACCGCGTGGCAGGCCTCGTGGATGGCCAGGGCGTGGCGCTCATGCTCCACGTAGTCGAAGTCGTCGGCCAGGCCGTGCTCCTTCAGCTGCTTGGCCTTGATCATGTCGGCCCAGGTGATGACCCGCCGGCCGTCGCGGATGGCAGTGATCAACGCCTCGTTGACCATGTCCTTGATGGTGGCCCCGGTCGCGTACGGAGTGATCGTGGCCAGCTTCTCGACGTCGTCGTCGGTCAGCACATGGTCGACCTTGTCGAGGTAGCCCTGGTAGGTGCGCTTGCGGCCCTCCTGGGTGGGGTAGCCCACCTTGTAGATCCGGTCGATGCGGCCAGGCCGCAGCATGGCCGGGTCGAGAGCCTCGGGAAGGTTGGAGGCCATCATCACCAGGATCCGGTACTTCGGGGGCGGCTTGGGCCGCATCCCCAGCATCTTGCGCACGATCCGGTTGAAGAACCCCCGCGGCTTCTTGAGTCCCGACAGCTCGGCCAGCAGAGCCTGAAGCGTGCCCATGCCGCCCCCGCCTCCGCCCATCATCATGATCGACTCCCGCCGGGGACCGGTCCACGGATCCCCGCCGTAGGCGCCCAGCGAGCCGGCCCGGTCGAAACCACTGAGCGCGGCCTCCTGAAGGGCCCTCTGCGCGCCCGACGACAGGTACGGGTAGGACGATCCCGGCTCGGTGGCGTCGTGCAGGAACGACGCGAACCTCTCCGAGCGGAAGCCGCCGTCGCCGCCCACCGCCGCGCCCCGGTTGCCCAGCGCGTCGGCCTCGTCGAAGAAGGCCACCACGCCCCCGTAGCGCAACGACAGCTTGCGCAGCTTGCGGAACAGGCCCTTCACCTTGAGGATGCCCACCCCGAAGAACATGTTCATGAACGCGCCGGGCTCCACGAACACGAACGGCTTGCCGGTCTCGCCCGCGGCCGCCTCGGCCAGCAACGTCTTGCCGGTGCCGGGCGGGCCGTACAGCAGGACGCCGCCGGGGGCGTAGCCCCCCACCTCCTCGATGGACTCGGGGGTCTCCAGGAAGATCAGGTTCTCCCGCACCCGCTCCTTCACCGGGTCCTGGCCCCACACGTCGTCGAAACGGGTGTCGATGTCGTCGGGGAAGTAGGTCTCCACGCCGCCGCGCGACAAGAACCAGAACAGCAGCACGAACTGGCTGATCAGCAGCAGCGGGTAGATGATCAGACGGGCCGCCCACGGCAACCAGGTGTTGAGCATGCCGGGCAGGCCGATGAGGGCGGCCACCGGGTTCTTGTCGACGAACTGGCCGATGATCACCCCGAACAGCAGCAGCCAGAACAGGATCCGCAACACCCGGCCGATGCGGAACCGCACCCACGGATCCATGCGGGACTGCCGGTTCTCGACCCGCTTGAACACCTTGAACTTCCAGAACCGGTAGTAGCCCGACCAGTGCTCGGCCACCACGAAGTGCAGCTGGCGCAACACCTCCAGCCCCAGCAGGATCCACACCCAGGCCTGCTGCTCGACGGTCTCCCAGAACCCGTCGACCACCGACTTGATCGGGTTGGCATTGAGCTTCTGCCACCAGAAGAACCCGAACAGCACCGACCCGAGGATCAGGTACTTGGACCGGTCCCACGGGTCGAGGCGGCGGCGGGTCCTGCGGTCGGCATCGCGGGGCCGCGACGCGGTCGAGCCCAAGGTCAGCGTCGGCTCGGCCGATGCCGACTTTCTGCGGGCGCGCCCCAGCCTCACGGCTCTCAGAGACCCCGCGGGTCGGTGTGCACGCCTCGCGTCGAAGAGTGCTGTCTCCCGCTCTTGTTCGCTGCGACCTGAGGGCCGCTCGGCCATGGCCCCGCTCGGCGCCTTGTGGGAATCCTAATGACTCACTCCCATCCCCTCGGCCTCTAGTCCTCCACCATGCCCTAGTCCTCCACCATGCCCTAGTCCTCCACCGTGAAGGTCCGCATGACTTCGTCGATCTCGGCCGCGTTGTCGACGTAGCAGCCGACGGTGCAGCCCACACCGACGGTGTACACCACGCTGTTGAGGCTGTTGGTCATCACCAGCCGGTCACCCATGAGTTCCTGGCCGTCATCAGTGGTCTGCTTCCAGGCGATCCGGTGCCCCGAGACATCGCCCACCGTGACCAGATCGTGGCGCACAACCTCGATCTCGCCGGCGCCGGCGGCCGCGTCGAACGGGAAGAGCGTGGCCAGATTGAGATCCGACCGCATCCGCCGATCGACCGGCTGGACCTCGACGAACCCGGCCACCTGGTCGAGCGAGTCGACGTCGGGGGCGGCCGTGAACTGGGCCCGCCAGGCCAGGACGTCCTCACCTGGGAGGATCTGCGGGTAGTTGCCGTCCGGTGTGATGGCGAAGTCCACGTTGCCCTCGGACACAATCTGCCATTCCTCGGGAATCTTGATGAAGACGGTCTCGTCGTCGTTCTCGACGTAGTCGTAGCCCGACCGTCCGCACCCCGCGGCCACGACTGCCATCGCCACCAGCACCAGCGCAACGACGCGTGCCCACGAAGGCCGCCTCATGAATCGAGCCTCATGAACGGAGCCCCACGACCAGCACCAGCGCAACGACGCGTGCCCGCAAAGGCCGCCTCATGAATCGAGCCTCATGAACGGAGCCCCACGACCGGAGCCTCATGCACCTATTCAAGCGCATTCACGGCGCGATTACGAGGCCAGGCCCTTACCTACCGGATTCTCGATCCGATGAGGTCGCAGGCAGTGCAGACCGGCCGCGGCGCCAAGAAACGTGCGCGGGGAGGTACAAGCCTGCCGCGTCGGGGCGGGGGGGGTGCCTCCCGCTCTTGTTCGCTACGCTCACGGGCCGCTCGGGCCCGAGGCCCCGCTCTTGTTCGCTACGCTCACGGGCCGCTCGGGCCCGAGGCCCCGCTCTTGTTCGCTACGCTCACGGGCCGCTCGGGCCCGGGGCCCCGCCCGTATGCAGCGGGCTCGCTCGCCTGCTCGCTCGGCCTCTAGACGACGATCCCCGCCACCGGAGCCGCCGCGGGTTCGTCCATGCCCATGCGGCCAGCACGCATGCGGTCGGCGACGCCCCGGTCGTTCAGCTCGGCCGTCAGCTCGGGGACGACCGACTGCCACTCGCCCACCAGGCCCACATCGACCTGATCGAAGACCTCGGCCTCGGGGTTCGAGTTGATGGCCAGGATCACCCCGGCGTTGCGGATCCCCACAGTGTGATTGAAACGGCCGCTGGAGCCGACCGCCACCAGCAGGCGGGGCGACACCGCGTGGCCGGTCACGCCGATCTGGCGGCCGCGGGGCACCCAGCCCTGATCGGTGACCCTGCGGGTGGCGCCCAGCGCGGCATCCCCGAGGGCCGCCCGCAGCTCGTCGATCACCCCGTAGCCGCCGGGCTCCACCCCGACGCCCACCGCCACGACGGTGCGAGCCCGGCGCAGCTCGCCCGAGTCGTCGTCGTCTCGCACCGCCGAGACCGTGCGCAGCCGGGACGGCCCCGGAGCGGTGAGCATCTCAGCCTCGAGGTCAGGCGGGTCGCGGCGGGGCGGCCGCGCCGCCAGCACCCCCGGCCGGATGGTGGCCATCTGCACCGGCGAGCGCGACAGGATCGGCACCTGGAGCCGGCCGCCGAATGCGGGCTTCCACGCCACCAGGCGGCCGTCGGGACCGACTTCCAGCCCGACCGCGTCGCCGGTGAGTCCCCAGCCGCAGCGAGCAGCCACGATGGAGGCCACCACCCGGCCCGATCGGGTGCCCTCCACCAGCAGCGCCCAGGGGAGCCGCTCGGCCGCGACCGCGGCCAGGGCCTCGGCCTGCTCGGACGGTTCGGCCGCGCCGGGGACCACCAGCAGACGGTCGGCGCCCGCCGCGGCCAACCCGGACCATTCCGACTCGTCGACGACGTTGGTGACGGCCGTCACCGTGCCCGAGATCCAGGCCGCGAGCTCGGAGGCCTCGCCCAGCAACTCGGAGCCGACTCCGAGCTCGGTGAAGAAGCACCAGACGGAGTTCTCGCCCGGGGTGGGGCCGGCCCCGTCGGGGCCGCTGGCCAGCAGGGTCGAGCTGGCCGGCTCCGGAGCGCCTTCGTCCGGGGACGGGTCGTCGGCGAACGCGCCGAACTCCTCGAGCAGGTCGACCGCCTCGGCCACCGAGCACGCTCGCAGCGCTCGGCGGGTGGCGGTGAGGACCCGCACCGGCCCGACCGAGGTGGGCGAGCCCCTGGCGCCGAGCTGTCCGGCGGGCACGTCCAGGTCGGCCGCGGCCAGCCGCACGATCAGGTCGTCGGCCACCCTGGCGCACTCCTCCGGCGGGGCCTTGGAGGGGGCGCACAACCGCTCGGCGGTGGACAGCGCGACGGGCAGGTCTCCCGCGACCGTGCTGTAGCCGTCGTCGGTCTCCAGACGAGCGGTGAAGGCACCGCCGGCCACCTCCAAGCCCCGGACCCCGGCTGCGAAGGGCAGGCCCAGCAGTTCGGCCACCTCGACCGGCACCTGGCCGGTGTCGGAGTCGAGCGAGTTGAGCCCGGCCAGCACCAGGTCGAACGGGCCCTCGCGCCGGACGGCCGCGGCCAGCGCTACTGCGGTGGCCAGCGTGTCGCTGCCGGCGAAGGCCGGATCGCAGAGATGGACGCCGCGGTGGGCGCCGCAGGCGATCATCTCGCGCAGGGCGTCGGCGGCCGCGGGCGGGCCCATGGTGAACACCACGACCTCGCCGTCGGGGCCGGCCAGCTCCACCGCCTTGGCGTTGGCCCGGCGGCAGTAGGCGTTGACCTCCAGCGGCACCCCGTCGCGCACCAGGCGGCCCTCATGCATCCGGAACTCGACCGGGGCCGGGATCTGCTTCACCAGAACGGCGATTCGCACGGCGCCTGTATACCGTGCCGCGGCCTGAAGCCCGGTACCAGCCGCCTGTTCGCTCGGCCCTCCAGGTCAGGTAGGGTCGGTATACAAGAACCGGGAGGAACCGGGAGGACCCGGGAGGAACCGACATGTCCTACGAGCAGGCGGCCCGCGACGCCGGCGTCGACCTCGACATGACCCTGCTGCGGCCGGGCAACTTCGACCCGGTGGTACAGGTCCACGACGTGCTGTTCGTGTCGGGCTCGATCGCGCTGGCGCCCGGAGGCGGCGGGATCGCCTTCGTGGGCCGCCTCGGCGGCGACATGGACATCGAGACCGGGCAGGCCAGCGCCCGGGGAGCGGCCGAGGCCATCCTGGCGTCGGTGCACCAGCATCTGGGCAGCCTCGACGAGGTCCTGCGGGTGGTGCGCCTCACCGGATACGTGGCCAGCGAGAGTGGCTTCAACGCCCAGCCCAAGGTGATCAACGGCGCCAGCGACCTGATGATCGAAGTGTTCGGCGAGGCCGGAAGGCACGCCCGATCCGCCATCGGCGTGGCCGAGCTGCCCCTGGGCGCCTCGGTGGAAGTCGAGGCCATCTTCCAGATCAAGCACTGACCGACCCCCAAGCCAATCCAACCGCAAGGAAAAGGACCCCGTGCGCGGCCCGCCCATGACCGCCCGCCACCACATCCTGGCGGTGGGAGGGCGGCGCGCCCTTCCCACCTCGAACGGCACCATCATCGGAGCGCTCGGGATCTCGGGCGCCAAGCACGCCGAGGCCGCGATCTGCTCGCAGGTTGCGGCCGCGGCCTTCGCCGCCGCAACCTGAACCTTCCCGGAGTGCTGTGCGATCATCGGCTGAGCGGACAACGGAGATCAACCAGTTTCTTGGAAGCGGTGTTAGAGTAGTGGAAAGCTAGTGGAAAACTCAGGGAGAGTGCCACCCCTTGCCCTTGCTCCAAGTCCCTGAAGCACCACGGTATCGCCTGGAACGGGCACCCCTGGTGCAGGCGCTCGCGCAGGTGCGATACCCGCTCATCGCCGCGCTTGAGACGATGCCTGGCGTCGCACCGCTACAAGAGAGGCTACGGGAGGCTTTCCCCTACATGGAGCAGGAGCGGGTGCAGGAGGTCTCGCTCGTGATCGGGCCTGCCGGCCCTGCGGGCGGCGCCGGCGCTGCGTCGGTCACCTGGAACCTGACGAACGACGCTGGAACCCTTGTTGTGATCGGCGCCGGTAGCGCCACACTCTCGGCGGGTGCCTCCTACACCACCGTCGAGGAGTTCTCGGACGATTTTGAGCGCACGTTGCGAGCCCTGGAGTCGGTGGGCGTGCCGCGCTGTGACCGTCTCGGAGTCCGCTACCTGTCGTTGGCCGCCGAACTCCCCGGCGAAGACCGCTCGTGGCGGCGCTGGTTCAGGCCCGAACTGCTTGGATGGGCGGGATCGGACACTGTTGCGGACGGAGTGCTTGAAACATCAATCAACCAGGTGATGTTGAGGCACGCGCCCACTGGCGATCTGGCTGGGCCTCCGGCCGATGTCCAGGCAACCGTGCGTCACGGTGCTGTGCCGGCCGGGACCGACGTCCCGGGCATTCCGCCCCTTCAGGTACCGCACCCGGCGTACCTCCTTGACCTCGATGTCTACGTGGCGGGGCACCAGCCGTTCGACCCTGCAAGGATCCTCAAGCAGTTCGAGATGTTCCACACGCAGATAGACGGTTTCTTCTATTGGTCTCTGACGCAAGAGGGAGCAGAGCACTTTGGGATTGTCAACTAGCTTCAAACCGACGAGGACCAGCGTTCTTGATCCGGCGTCGGCCGAACGGCATCCCTGGCAGTTCACGCATCGAGAAGCCACAGTTCGACTGCAGCCTCTAAAGGACCGATACGAGCTATTCGATCTGTGGATCGAGACGCCCGAGATCGTGAGTCGGCCAGCGCCTCAGGCACAGCAACTCACGCAGGAGCTTCTCGTGTGGACGGGTTGGTCTCACCGTGGCCTGGCCAACGTGTTGGAGATCTCGCATCCGACGGTGTCGGCTTTGGAGCAGGGGACATCGCCAGCCCGTGTCGGCGATCTCTTCGACCGGCTTGTCGAGGCGCATGAGGTCGTCAGGAGGGTGTACATGATCGCTGATCGCGACCCTTCAACTACCAGCCACCTGTTGAGCACGCCGTCGGAATCCGGCGACAGCGCAAGCAGCCTGCTCGCGCAACGGCGGCCAGCCGAGGCATATCTGGCCGCTCTGGATGCTCAGCGTCCTCGTCGCGTCGAGCCCATGATGCCGAGCATCTGGCCAGCACGAGCGGGTGATGCCACAGTCGATCTGACAGAAGACCCGGTGTGAGGCTCCGACGCTATGTCCGACCTTCACACCGAAGGGTGGAGACAGGGAAGCATTGTCTCCTGTGAGTTGACGGCAACTCACCTGACATCCTCCGAAGGCCGAATACAAGAAGTTTCGCAGTCGTATGGCTGCTGGGTCGTCTGCACCCAAGACTGCGACCTCCGATCCGCGAGCACCGATTCACATCGGCCAATGATCGAACTCAGGCCAGTGCTGCACGAGGATCCTCTTTCTGACTGGGGCATCCGCAGTCGGCGCTTCCTGCTGTACGAAGGTGCCTACGTCGACGCCGACGCACCTCGGTGTGCCGTGACTCCGGCACTTCTAAGCACGATGCGCCCCGGCCGCGCAGCAGCGCTGAACGAGGCACGGTCCAGAGCACTCAAGACTTGGCTCGGACTCCGATACGACAGGCCCGCAGTGCCGGAGCACCTTGTGGAGCTGGCGCGTGAGGTCGCACGAAGGTGTTCCGGCGGCAGCGGCAGGACGATCAGCGAGCAGGTTCACGACGTTCTGATGCAATTCGATGACAGCGCCCAACCGGTACATGTTGCGCTATTCGGCGTGATCGCTGATGACGCCAGCCCAGAAGCTGTGCGCGTCTGGCTAGCCGACGTAGCAACACGCATCAACTCAGATCTAGGTGTCGTCACAGTCATTGACGTGGGCACACGCGCCCAGACGTCGCTAGAGCTATTGGAGACGAGCTACGCCGCCGACCTCAGTCAGCTCACGTGGAGCCGGAACCGTCCAAGTTGATCGCTTGCGTCGCGCTTGATCCCGAGAGTGTGATCCCAGTCCGACACCGCCCGCCCGACCCTAAGGCAGCCAGCGCCCTCGGAGTAGCCTCTAGCGCTATGGCTCTGCGCGAGAAGCTTGAACAGATTCGCTCGAATCCCAAGCCCGCCAACGAGGAGGCGGCAAAGTTCCAGATTCTGGCGCCGATTCTGGCAGAACTGGGCTGGGACCCGTTCGGACTGGAGATTCTCTGGGAGCATTCTGTCGGCGCCACCAAGGGCGGGGGCAGAGTGGACATCGCGCTCAAGGCCGAAGGAAGTATCCGGGCGCTCATCGAGGCCAAGGCACCGGGCGCACAATTGAGCCAACATGTGGACCAGGTACTGATGTACGCATACCGCGAGGGCGTGGACGTCTGTGTGCTCACCGACGGCCTGCAGTGGTGGCTCTACCTCCCGCGGGAGAAGGGTGAACCCGAGAAGCGCCGCTTCGCCGTTCTGAACGTGGACAGGGATCCCGTTGAACAGCTATGTGACGACCTGAACAGCTTCCTCGGCCGGGAGTCGCTGCGCAGCGGCCACGCCGAGAGGCGGGCCGAGCAGGTTCTCAAAGCGCTCCGGGAGGCTCAGAAGCTCGAGGAGAAGATGCCATCGATCTGGCGGCAGATGCTCGACGAGCCCGACGACGAGCTGATCGAGCTGATCGGACAGCGAGTGTACGACAAACTCAACCTGCGGCCTGGACGCGAACAGATCATCGCGGCCATGCGCAGCAGACCCATCCCCCCCAAGCGGGGCGGCACGCCTGAACCCCTAGTTCCCGACCCACCGCCTCCGTCGAATCCAACTGCAGTAGAACTCTGGGGAGCGCGCTATCCCGTGAGGCTCCACAGCGACATCCTGGTTGCGGTTGTGGAAGCGCTTCATAAGCGGCACCGCGACACGTTCGAGCAAACGGCCGGATCACTCAGATACGAGGGACACCAGTATGTGTCGACCGATCGTCAACGAATTGCTGGAACGAACCCCAAGCGGACTCCATCGGGCCTGTACCTATTGGTTCACGGCACCGCCGATGCACAGCGGCGTCGTTGGGTCAAGCTGCTTGAAGCCTTCGGCTACAACGAATCAGACCTCCAACTCCTGTACGAGGCCACCAAGAAGCCACCCGGTCAGGGACCTACACCCTGTCCCGCCGCGATCCGTCTTTGGGACGAGCATTACCAGGTCAACCGGCACTACGAGATTCTGACAACGCTTGTCGCGGAGCTCTACGAGCGGCACCCCGACGGCTTCGACAAGGTCATCGAGCAGTTAAAGGGCACGAAACGGCAGTACGTGTCTCTCGATCCCCAACGAGTGTACGACAAGCGCAGGGTGCAGATCCCATCAGGGCACTACGTGGACATCAACGTGTCAGCGAGAGACGTTGCCCTGAGATGCAGGCGCTTGCTGGAAGCGTTCGGGCATAGCGACTCCGACCTCGAGTACTTGTACGAGGGCTAGTGCTGTGTCGTCGAAATGGCTAGGGCAGCGCAGCAGGACCGAGACCCTGCTTGGGAGCGCTCCGGACACTCCGATTATTTCAGCGACGGACCACTAGGAGCCGCGATGTCGCTTGACCCGCCGAAGTCACCTCTGCAGGACTTCGATCTCGATCAGAAGTTCACGCTGGAACGGGGACGGGTGCTGCTGACCGGGATCCAGGCGGTGGTGCGCCTGCCCATCGACCAGCACCGGGCGGACGCGGCCCGGGGCCTGCACACGGCCACCTTCATCTCCGGGTACCAGGGCTCGCCGCTGGGCACCGTCGACCTCACCATCGAGCGCAACAAGGCCCTGCTCGACGCCCACGACGTGGTGTGGGTGCCGGGCGTGAACGAGGAGCTGGCCGCCACCGCGGTGTGGGGCAGCCAGGAACCGCTGCTCGGACCCCTCGCGCAGCACGACGGCGTGGTGGGCATGTGGTACGGCAAGGGTCCGGGCGTGGACCGCTGCGGCGACGTGTTCAAGCACGGCAACTTCAAGGGCGCCGCCCCCAACGGCGGGGTGCTGGTGCTGGCCGGGGACGACCCGATGGCCAAGTCGTCGACCCTGCCCACCCAGGTCGAGCCCGCATTCTACGACGCCCAGATCCCCATCCTCTACCCCGGCTCGATACAGGAGGTCATCGACCTCGGCCTGCACGGCATCGCGCTCTCCCGGTATTCCGGCCTGTGGGTCGCGTTCAAGGTCGTCACCACCATCGCCGACGGGTTCGGCATCGCCGAGGCGTCGCCCGACCGGGTCGTGCCGGTCCACCCCGAACTCGAGATCGACGGCCGGCCCTGGCGCCACTCCCAACGGCCCGGCCTGGTGACGCCGGCGAGCCTCGAACAGGAGAAGGACATCGCCTACGGGCGCCTGGACGCGGCGGTGGCCTACGCCGCGGCCAACGGCCTCAACGAGATCAGCGGGGCCACCGGAGCGGCCCGCCTCGGCATCGCGGCCGCAGGCCGGACGTTCACCGAACTACGCCAAGCCCTCGGCGACCTGGGTCTCGACGACGACGACCTGCGCCGCTTCGGGATCCGCCTGCTGCGGCTCGGCATGGTCTGGCCGATGGAGCCCGACATCGTGCGCCGCTTCGCCCGGGGACTCGACGAGATCCTGGTCCTGGACGAGAAGCGGGCCTTCATCGAACTGTTCATCCGGGACGTCCTCTACGGCCGCGCGGGCGCACCCCGGGTGGTGGGCAAGACCGACGAACTCGGCCGGCGGCTGGTGCCCGCCGACGGTGAGCTGAGCGCCGACCGGATCGCAGCCGTAGTGGCCGACCGGTTCCGCTCGGGCGTGCTCGGAGGCGAGCTGGGAGCGCTGCCGGTGGCGGTCGAGGCCCGGTTGGCGCTCATCGAGGCGGCCGCCAAGGCGGGCGCCGCGGCGGTGGCCCGAGCGCCGTACTGGTGCAGCGGCTGCCCCCACAACCGCTCCACCGAGTTGCCCGACGGCTCGTTCGCGGGCGCCGGGGTGGGATGCCACGCCATGGCTCTGTGGATCGACGACAGGGCCGGGATCGTCCACCAGATGGGCGGGGAGGGAGCCACCTGGATCGGCCGGGCGCCGTTCACCGACCGGGCCCACATGTTCCAGAACGTCGGCGACGGCACGTTCTTCCATTCGGCCAGCCTGGCGGTGCGGGCCGCGGTGGCCGCCGGCATCGACATCACCTACAAGATCCTCTACAACGGCGCGGTCGCCATGACCGGCGGCCAGGACGTGGCCGGGGCCGTCGGCGTGCCCGAGCTGACCCAGTCGATGGCCGCCGAAGGGGTCGCCCGCATCATCGTGTGCAGCGACGACCCGGACCGTCACACCACCGGCACACCGCTGGCCGCCGGAGCCGAGGTGTGGAGCCGCGACCGGCTCCAGGAGGCGCAGCTGCTGCTGCGGGACACGCCCGGGGTGACCGTGCTCATCTACGACCAGCAATGCGCGGCCTCCAAGCGCCGCGAGCGGAAGCGGGGGCTGCGTCCCACCCCGACCAAGCGCATCTTCATCAACGAGGCGGTGTGCGAGGGGTGCGGCGACTGCGGGGCCAAGAGCCACTGCCTGTCGGTGCAGCCGGTGGACACCGAGCTGGGGACCAAGACCCGCATACACCAGTCCTCCTGCAACTTCGACTACACCTGCATCGAGGGCGACTGCCCGTCGTTCATCCAGGTCAAGACACGAACAGCCAAGACACGGCCAGCCGGGACACGAACAGCCAAGACACGGCCAGCCGGGACACGAACAGCCAAGACACGGCCAGCCGGGACACGAACAGCCAAGACACGGCCAGCCGGGACACGAACAGCCAAGACACGGCCAGCCGGGACACGAGCCGACGGGACCCGGCCGGGCCACGCACCGGCCGCGGGAGCGGTCCGGACCGCGCCGGCCCAGCCTCCCGCCGACATCGCGGAGCCGGAGCGGCCCGTTTGCGGCCCCGACGGGTACGCGGTGTTCATGGCAGGTGTGGGCGGCACCGGCGTGGTGACCGTCAGCCAGGTGCTGGCCACCGCGGCCCTGCTGGACGGCCTCGACGTCCTCGGCCTCGACCAGACAGGCCTCAGCCAGAAGGGCGGGCCCGTCGTGTCGCACCTGCGCTTCTTCGCCGACGAGGCTTCCGGCGCCAACCTGATCGGCGCGGGCGGCGCCGACTGCTACCTGGGCATGGACCTGCTGGTGGCGTCCGATCCCAAGAACCTGACCAGGGCCGACGGCGACCGCACGCTGGCGGTGGTGTCGACCAGCAAGCTGCCCACCGGCGACATGGTGGCCCACGTGGACGAGACCTACCCCGACGTCGACGCCATGCTGGCAACCATCGACGGCGCCACCCGGGCCGGCGCCGGCATCCGCCTCGACGCCGACAGGATGGCCGACGCCCTTTGTGGCACGGCCATGCCCGCCAACGTGCTCGTCCTCGGAGCGGCCTACCAGGCGGGCGGGATCCCGGTGTCGGCGGCCTCCATAGAGCAGGCCATCAAGCTGAACGGGGTCGCGGTCAAGGCCAACATCGCCGCCTTCCGCTGGGGGCGGGTGTATGGGCGCGACGGCGCCGACGGCCCGGTGAGCCTGGCCGGCGTGGCGTCCGTCCCGGCCTCTTCGGACGCGCCCGCCACCGCGCCCGGCCCGGGGCTGGACTCGGCGCCGGCCCGGGCCAGGGCCGCAGCCAGGTCGCTGATGCAGAAGTCGGGGCTGGCGCAGCTGAACAGAGAGGCGGGCACAGCGCTGGCCGAACTGGTGGAGCGGCGGGCGGCCGACCTGGTCGACTACCAGTCGGCGGCGCTGGCCTCCGCCTACGTGGACTTCGTGGACGCGGCGTCGGCCCGGGAGCGCGAGGTGATGGGCGACCGGACCGAGCTGGCCTCGGAGGTGGCCCGCTACCTGTACAAGCTGACCGCCTACAAGGACGAGTACGAGGTGGCCAGGCTGCACCTCCGACCGGGCGTGGACGGCGCCGTGCGAGAGGCGGTGGGCGACTACGCCGGCTACCGCATCCTGCTCCACCCGCCGGCGCTGCGGGCCCTGGGCCTCAAGCGCAAGATCTCCCTGGGGCCCTTCCAGCGACCGGCCCTGGGGCTGCTCAAGGCCATGCGCCGGCTGCGGGGCACGCCCCTCGACCTGTTCGGCTACACCGGAGTCCGCCGCCTCGAGCGGGAGCTGATCGTGGAGTACCGGAACCTCATGGAGGCCGAACTGGACGCCCTCACCCCCGAGAGGTACGAGCGGGCCGTGAAGCTGGCCGGCCTCCCCGACGTGATCCGGGGCTACGAGGACGTGAAGCTGGCCAACGTCGAGCGCTTCCGCCAGCAGGCCCGGGCCATCGGGAGCCCCGACGCCCAACCGGTGGCGCTGACGAGCAAGCCAGTCAGTTAGCGCGGGTTGGCCGTGGCCGACGTTGCGCCAGCCGCGCCCGAGTCCGGACGCGGTCCCGGTGCGGGCGGTTGCCGCCTCCGTTGCCTGCCTCACCGCCGGCGTCATGCCGGGATCCCTGGCCGGCGCGCTGGGCAGCCACATCAAGGATGAGTTCGCCATCGGCGACACCGGCCTGGGGATGACACTGGCCGCGACCTTTGCACTGTCGGGGGTGACGTCGATACACGCGGGAGAGCGACATGTACGAACGGCTATCCAAGGTGGTCGGTCGCACCGAGAACACCTAGTGCTGTGTCGTCGAAATGGCTAGGGCAGCGCAGCAGGACCGAGACCCTGCTTGGGAGCGCTCCAGACGCCCCGACCATTTCAGCGACGGACCACTAGTCGCCGCCGGCGCGACGGTCACCGTTGACTTGACGATCGACGCCTCCCGCCCCGAGGGCATCCCCCGCAACACGCTCAATCTGACCGTCAAAGAAGGCCTCCGCCAACTGGGCATCGACCACGAGCTCACCCAGCCGACATGACATCGCAGGCCATCGGGAGGGTGTGAGCGTGCTCACGGCGAGCCCGCGCGCGGCGACCGATCCCCCCGCCCGGAGTCTCGCTGCTCGAGATGCTGCTCAAGCAGATGATCGCACGTTGTCGGCCATGTCGCCTGTTCATTGCGGGGTCACCGCCCGATGAGAAGCCAGTCACTGGAGACAGCTACCCGTCAGTCGATCTGACTGAGCCCATGTCAGACTTCGCGAATCGCCTGGGGACAGCCTTCGAACAGACATCAGTGGCCTTGAGCGCTGGTGGCGCGTTCGGTGCCCGGGTCGGCTACACGCTCCTCAGAAGGACAGCGATGACGCATCGACGCGCCGGCGACTCAGCCGGGAGGTGGCCGCGCTCATCGAACGGTTCTTCATCCAACACAACGAATCGCTCGCGCACCGACTCGGATCTTGGGACACCGTGTGCGTGGTGCCCTCCACTGATCGCGAGCCGCCCCACCCCCTCGCGCAGGCGTTGTCGGACCATGACGCCGGGAGTCTCGCGCCACTTGAACAGTTGCTGCGCCGGGGGCCCGGCGAGGTCGCTCACCGCAAGCCTGACCGTCGCGTCGGGGCCGGTGCTTCCCGCTCTTGTTCGCTGCGCTCACGGGCCGCTCGGGCCACGGCCTCGCCCGTATGGGCCGGATTCCGCTCGCCTACCCGCCGGCCTCTAGGCGGGGACGGGGCAGGCGGTGAGCTTGAAGGTGTTGAGGCGCTTGCGCAGGGTGTAGAGCAGCAGCGCCACGGCCAGCAGGCCCACGAAGGGCTGCACCGGCGCCCACCACGACAGGGCGCCGCCCACACCGACCAGGGCGACCACCGCCTGGTTGCACACCGGGCAGCCCACCGCCAGGAACGACACGAACCCGCCCCAGATGGTGCGGGTGCCCTGGCGCTCGGTGGCCTCGGCCAGATCGGTCGAGGACGCCGGCTCGGGGCGGATGGCGAAGATCAGCCCGATCAGCGCCGACGTCACCGCCAGGATCAGGTAGTCGATCCAGCGCACCTCCACCGGCCGGCCGAATACCGGCGTGTCGATCAGGTCGGAGGGAACCGCGATGAGCACCGCCGCGATGGCCGCGAACAGCACGGCACGGGGCCATGTCGCCCGGGGCAGCGCCACCAGGTCTCTGGCCATGCCGGTCACCATCGGAGCGGCCTCTAAGTGACCTTGTCGATGACCCGGAAGGCGTAGTCGCGCTGAGCGTCGCCCAGCGTGGCCCGCACCCGGTAGCCGCCGGGCTTGGGAAAGTGGACGATGCCGGTCACCACCAGGGGCGAGCGGCTGTCGGTGCCGGGAACCTTTCCCGGCGGGCGGCCCACCTCGATGTTGGCGGTGGCCTCCATCAGCTTGCTGTGGCCGTCCTCGTCCTCGACGCAGATCACCACCTGATGGCGCTGGTTGTGCTCCATCCACGGGACCAGCACCGACAGCGCGATGGCGAAGTGCTGGGGCCGGGGCTTCTTGCCCTCCTTGTAGGACCGGGTCACCGTGTCCCAACCGGCCCCCATCAAGTACAGCAGCCCGTTCTGCACCTCGGCATGATTGGCCAGCGTGAGCAACTCGATCTGGGCCACACGCGGCAGTCTAAGACGCAGTCGCATCTTGTGACCGGCCAGGTCCCGTGCGCCCATGTCGCCATCGTCCTGAGGGATCGAGGGCGCGCCCTAGAACATCGAGAGGCAAGTCCCGTGGGCCTTGCCGCGGCCAGAACCGCCCCGGCAAGGCATGCCCGCCGGCGTACGCTTGCTCAACGAGCGGAACTCGATCAGGCGTCGATACAGCGCTATCAGGACACTTCCTCGCTGTGGCTGAAGGCCTTTCCATGACCTGCAACTCGAACCGGTCGAGCAGCCGCGGCGAGGTCCGGTCCCGGCGGCGGCGACCGCCCAGCGGCATCAAGTCACGGACCTAGCGAGACAGTGCGCCGAGTGCCGAGCGCGCCGCTACTCGCCACCAGCCGGGGTGAGGCCCAAGCGCTCGGCCAGGCCGATGCGCTGGAGCTTGCCGGTGGGACCCTTGGGCAGCTCATCGAGCACCACGATCCGCCGGGGAACCTTGAACGCGGCGAGCGACTGCGCCAGGAAACGCCGAAGGTCCCGCTCGTCGATGTGGCTCCCGCCGGCAGCCACCACCGCGGCGCCCACCTCCTCGCCCAACTTGGGGTGCGGCACGGCGAACGTCACCGCCTGGGCCACCGCCGGATGGTGCAGCAGGGCCTCGTCCACCTCCAGCGGGGAGACCTTCTCGCCGCCGCGGTTGATCTGCTCCTTGAGGCGGCCGGTGAGGAACAGGTAGCCGTCATCGTCGAGGAACCCCTCGTCGCCGGTTCGGAACCAGCCCCCGGTGAACGCGGCCGCGTTGGCGTCAGGGTCGTTCTCGTAGCCGTCGATCACGGTCGGTCCCCTCACCGACACCTCGCCCCGCTCACCCGGCGGCAGCGGGCGGTTCCGGTCGTCGAGCACCGCCAGCTCGATCCCGGTGGGAACCCCGACCGACCGGGGCTTGGCCACGGCGGGGGGCAGAGGATTGGCGCACATCTGGTGGGTCGCCTCGGTCATGCCGTAGGCCTCGATGACGGGAGCGCCGAACAACTCGCCGAGCTCGGTCAGCACCGGGGTCGGGAGCGACGCCGAGGACGACCTGACGAACCGCAGGCCGGCGGCCCGGGCCGCGGTCCGGCGCCGGGCCGCGCGGGAGAGCACCATCTGATGCATGGTCGGCACCGCGGTGTAGTAGGTGGGCTGCAGCGCTTCGATCTGGTAGAAGAAGCGGAAGGCGTCGAAACCCTCCGTGCAAGCGACCGCACCGCCGGCTGACAACGGCGCCAGCAACCCGGCCAGCAGTCCGTGGATGTGGAACAGCGGCATCACCTGCAACGACCGGTCCTGAGCAGTGAGGACCAGCGACTCGGCGATCCGGGCCGCCGAGCACACCAGGTTACGCTGGCGCAGCGGCACGATCTTGGGCCTCGAGGTGGTTCCCGAAGTGTGCAGGACCAGAGCCACATCGTCGGGGGACGGTCCGTCCGGTGCCGCCGGCTCGCCGTCAGGCGACGAAGCGAGCAGGTCGATCGAGCCCAGGCGGCCGTCGCCCGAGCCGGTCAGCGCCACCGGCACAACGCCGGTACCGGCGATGCGGGACGCGTCGCGGGCGTCCGATTCCGACTCGTCGGGCCGGGTGATGAGGGCCCGAGCGTCCAGGTCCTCCAGGCAGAAGCGCAGTTCCGGGGTGCGGTACCTGGGATTGAGCGGCGCGGCGCAGCCGGTGCAGGCCGCGGCCAGGAATGCGACGGCCATCTCGGGGCCGTTGGGAACGACGATGGCGATGCGATCGGACGGGCCCAAGCCGAGACTCCGGAGCCGGCCTGCGAGCCGGTCCACCTCGGCCCGCAGCTCACCGTGAGTGAGCACCCCTCCGTCGGGCGCCACGATCGCCGGAGCGTGGTCGGCTCCAGCGTCGAGCAGGCCTCGCAGCGTGTTCGAACCGGTCATCAGTGCGGCGCCTCAAGTCTCCCGCTCTCGTCCGCTGCGCTCACGGGCCGCTCAGGCCACGGCCTCGCAAGCTCGGCCTCCAGCCGGTGGTTGAGCAGGGAGGTCAGGCTGTAGACGGTGCTGATGGCCGGGGTGGGCACGCCGGTGAGCTCGCCCAGCTCGACGAACACGCCGACCAGCGGGTCGAGCTCCAGCCGGCGCCCGGCCTCGGCGTCCTGGAGCATCGAGGTCTTGTGCTCGCCCACGGCCTCGGCGCCGGCGATGCGACGCTCCACGCTGATGCGGATGCTCACCCCGAGGGCCTCGGCAATGTGGCCGGCCTCGGTCATCATCCGGCCGGCCAGGTCGCGAGTGGCCGGCGTGCGGCAGATCTCAGCCAGCGTCGCGCCGGTCAGGGCGCTGATCGGGTTGAAGGCGAGGTTGCCCCATGCCTTGACCCAAAGGTGCGAGCGGATGTCGGTGAGCACCCGGGACTTGAACCCCGCCGAGACGAGCGCGTCCGCCAGCGCCCTCGCCCGGTCGGACTTGGTGCCGTCGAGCTCGCCCACGGGGAAGCGGTCGCCCTCGACATGGGTGATTACGCCGGGTGCGGTCTTCTCCGCGGCCGGGTAGGCGATGCAGGCCAGGATCCGCTCCGGCGGCACGGCAGCCGCGATCGTGCCGTCCGGGTCCAGAGATGCGAGGCGGTGCCCGTCGTGGGGCCCGCCGTGGCGCTCGAAGTACCACCATCCGATGCCGTTCTGCACCGGCACGATCACGGTGCCGTCGTCGCACAGCCGCTCGAGCTGGTGGGCCACCGCCGCGATCTGGTGGGCCTTGAGGGCCAGGATCACCGTGTCGTGGGCGCCCAGGGCTCCGAAGTCGTCCGACGACGCCATCCCGGACGCCACCGTGGTGGAGCCGTCGACCTCGACAAGCCTCAGCCCGTCCTGCCGGACGGCATCAAGGTGCACGCCCCGGGCGATGATGCTGACGTCGTGCCCGCCGGCGGAAAGGCGGGCCGCCATCATCCCGCCGATCGCGCCCGCACCGACCACGCAGATCCTCACTGCGCCAGTGTGCCACCGGGCAAACATGTATCATCGCCAGCCAGAATGGAGGGTTGATCTTGGGCGACAACGGCGGCGAGCAGCCGCTGCGAGAAGTGGTGGCCGGCCGGCTGCGCTTGATGATTCTTGACGGCGAGCTGAAGCCGGGTCAGCGGCTGGTCGAAGGCCAACTCGCGGAGCGGCTGGGAGTGAGCCGCAACCCGGTGCGCGAGGCCATGCGCTCACTGGAGGCGACCGGCCTGATCGTGGCGGCGCCCAGACGGGGCGCCCATGTGTGCGTCATCGACAAGTGCGAGGTCCACCACATCCAGCAGATCAGGATCCTGGTAGAGGGATACGCCGTCGAGCAGGCCGCCATGCTCCAGGATCTCGACGCCATCGAACGGATCCGCCAATGCATCGCGGAAGGTCGCCGGGCGACCGAGCGGGGGGACGCGGTAACCGCCGCGGCGCTCCACCGGGAATTCCACATCGCGGTGGAGAACGCAGCCGGAGTACCCTTCCTGCAGCAGTTGCTCGACCCGCTCCGCCAGCAGACCGAGTTGGTCTTCTCGGTAGTGGCCGAAAGCCGGGGCGACATCACCTGGGACGAGCACGAAGCCATCTGCGACGCCATCGCGGCCGGCGACGCCACGCGGGCCCGCGAGATGACCCGCAGGCACATCATGAACGCGCTGGAGTCGTTCCAGATGGCCCTCGAGGCGACCGCGGCGACCTCCCAGCAGGCGACCTCTGAAGTTTGACGCGACACCCCCCCGCAGCACGTATCCTCCACGAGGCCAGGCGATGGCTGGCCGCCGACCCCGACGCCGACACCGCGACTGAACTGAAGGGGCTGCTGGATGGAGATCCGGAGGAACTAGAGCGTCGCTTCACCGAACGGCTCACCTTCGGGACGGCCGGCATCCGGGGTCCGATGGGCGCGGGCCCGGCCCGCATGAACCGCGTGCTAGTGAGGATCGCGACCTCGGCACTCGCCCAGCGGCTGCTGCAGGACGGGCGTCCGCACGGTGGCGTGATCGTGGGATACGACGCCCGCCATCGCAGCCGGGACTTCGCCGCCGACACCGCACGGATGCTGGCCGGGCACCGCATCGAGGTGAGGATGCTGGCCGAGCCGACGCCCACACCGGTGCTGGCCTTCGCCGTCAAGCATCTCGAAGCGGCGGCCGGCGTGATGGTGACCGCCAGCCACAACCCGCGCTCCGACAACGGCTACAAGGTCTACTGGCGGGGCGGGAACCTCCTGGCCCCGCCGGTCGACCGCGAGATCAGCCAGATCATCGAGAGCACCGCCCCACCGGCCCCGGCCGACCTGGCACCGGTCGACGACCCGCTCATCGCCACCGCCGGAGACGAGGTGGTCGAGGCCTACCTCGACGCGATCGTCGGCCTGCTGGAGCCGGGAGGGCCGCGCTCGGTTCGCATGGCCTACACACCGCTTCACGGGGTGGGTGCCCGCACCTTCCTGCGGGCCGCGTCCCGAGCGGGATTCGACCCACCGCGGCTCGTGGCCCATCAGGCCGAACCCGACCCCGAGTTCCCATCCGCACCGTTCCCCAACCCGGAGGAGCCCGGAGTCCTCGACCAGCTGCTGCGGCTGGCCGCGGACACAGCTGCGGACGTGGCCCTCGCCCACGACCCCGACGCCGACCGGCTGGCGGTGGCCGTGCCCGCCGGCGGCCGGTGGCGGCTGCTCACCGGCGACGAGACGGGCTGCCTGCTGGCCGAGTCCCTGCTCAGCCGACCGGACCCCGGCGCCGGTACCGACCCGGGCGCCCGGCAGCGACGGCTGGTGGTCAACACCGTGGCGTCGTCGCGCCTGCTGCCCCGCGTCGCGGCCAGTCACAGTGCCGACTGGGCGGAGACCCTCACCGGCTTCAAGTGGATCATGAAGGCCCACTCGCAGCGGCCCGGCCACTACCTGGTGCTGGGCTACGAGGACGCTCTCGGCTACGCCGTGGGCGAGGCGGTCGGAGACAAGGACGGCATCGGCGCAGCCCTCGTCATGGCCGAGCTCGTCGCTCGCTTGAAGACCGAGGGTCGGACTCTGATCGACCTGCTCGACGACCTGCACCGCCGCCACGGCGCGTACGCCACCGGACAGCGCTCCATCCGCTTCGAAAGAACCTCCGGCGACGACCGGCCGATGGCCCGGGCCATGGAGGCCCTGCGCAGGAGTCCACCTCCGGAGCTGGCCGGGGCCGCGGTGACCGCGGTGCACGACCTGGCCGGCGGCTCAGAGAACTTGCCCCCGGCCGACGTGGTAGTGCTCGAGCTCTACGGCGCCGAGACCAGGGTGATCGCGAGACCGAGCGGGACAGAACCGAAGATGAAAGTCTACGCCGAGGTCGTCGTCGCCCCGACCACCGAGGACGACGGAGACGGCAGCCGGCTGCGCACCGCGCAGGCAGAGGCCAGGACCCGGATGGCGGAGCTGCTCGACGCGACCGTGCGGTACGTGGCCGATCCCGAGCGACGCGGGCACGCCCACTCCGCGGTGGCGACCGGCAAGACTGCAGCCGGGATGCAGAGCGCGAAGCCTCCGGGAGGATCCCGAGTCGCAGACCCGCGGCCGGCAGAAGACCCGCTGCCGGCAGAAGACCTGCGGCTGGTTGTGCGCTGCACCGACCTGACCACCCTGGAGGGTGACGACACGCCGGGGCGCATACGGGCGCTCTGCTCGATGGCGCTGCGCCCCGACCCGGCCGACCCGACCGTGGGCCCGGTGGCTGCGGTGTGCGTCTACCCCCTGTTGGCCCCGCTTGCCGCCGAGCTGCTGGCCGGGACCCCGGTGGCGGTGGCCAGCGTGGCCGGAGCCTTCCCGAGCGGCCTGTCGCCGTTGGAGGTGAAGGTAGCCGAGGTGAAGGCCGCGGTGGCCGCGGGTGCGCAGGAGATCGACACCGTCCTCAACCGCTCAGCGTTCCTCTCCGGGCGCCGAGACGAGGCCACGGCAGAGCTTCGGGCGCTCAAGGAGGCCGCGGGCAGAGCCCGCCTCAAGGTGATCCTGGAGGTCTGCGAACTCGGCTCGGCCGCCACGATCAGCGAAGCGACCCAGTTGGCCATAGACGCCGGGGCCGGCATGGTCAAGACCTCCACCGGCAAGGGCGCTTCCGGCGCATCACCCGAGGCCGTGCGGGTGATGGCCGCCACGGTGGCCTCGCACTGCGCCCGCGGGGGCCGCCCGGTGGGCATCAAAGTAGCCGGCGGGGTCCGCACCACGGCCGACGCGCTCGCCTACGTCGACATTGTGCGCTCCGTGCTGGGCCCCGAATGGCTCACCCCCGACCTTCTCCGCTTCGGCGCCTCCAGCCTGCTGGGCGACGTGGTCGCCGCCCTTGCCGGCCACGCCTGACCCCCGCACCGACGCCTAACCGGGACTGACGAGTCAGCGCCCTGACCGGCACTCGGCGAATCTCCGCTTGGCGGGCAGCGGACCGCTCCTTGACGAACAGTCGAGTCCTATGGCTACGCGTCGCAGAACTCAACCGAGATCCGGGCCGAGAGCGGATCTCGCCCCGGGCGGACCTGCTGCGCCTGTCGCAGCCTTCTCTCCGGCAGGCCTCTCGGATAGCGGCCATAATCTGGCCCGCAGGAGGTGGCTATGACCGAACCGGTAGCGGCCGTAGAGATCGAGGGCGTCACCAAGCGCTTCGGCGAGGTCGTGGCGGTCGACGACATCGACCTGGCCATCGGCGACGGGGAGTTCTTCGCCCTGCTCGGCCCGTCGGGATGCGGCAAGACCACCACGCTGCGCATGATCGCCGGACTCGATCTGCCCACCGAGGGGAGCCTGCGCATCTTCGGCACCGAAGTCGGGATGGCGCCGCCCGACCGCAGGCCTGTCAACACCGTCTTCCAGGCCTACGCCCTCTTCCCCCACATGACCGTCCGGCAGAACATCGAGTTCGGGCTGCGGATGCGCAGGGTCAAGAATCCCGAACTCAGCCAGCGGGTGGACGAAGCCACCGCCATGGTGCGGCTGGCCGGGATGGAGGACCGCAGGCCCAACCAGCTCTCCGGCGGCCAGCAGCAGCGGGTGGCGCTGGCCCGGGCCCTGGTCAACCAGCCCAAGGTGCTGCTGCTCGATGAGCCGCTGGGAGCGCTGGACCTCAAGCTCCGCCAAGAGATGCAGCAGGAGCTGAAAGCCCTGCAACGCGAGGTGGGCATCACCTTCGTGTTCGTCACCCACGACCAGGAGGAGGCCCTCGCCATGAGCGAGCGGATCGGGGTCATGTCCGAGGGCCGCCTGCTCCAGGTCGGCACTCCCCGGGAGATCTATGACCGTCCGGCCAGCCGCTTCGTGGCCGACTTCATCGGCCGGACCAACATCATCGAGGCCTCGGTGGAGTCGGCCACCACAGTGCGCCTGGACAGCGGCGTGTGCATCGAGGCCGAGACCTCGACGCCGGCGGGCTCGCGGGTGGCGGTCAGCCTGCGCCCTGAGCGGGTCCGCCTGCAGCCGCGTGGCACGACCGCAGCCGGGGGCTCGAGCCTCGACGGCCAAGTGCGCGACATCACCTATCTCGGCCACGCCGTGGTGTACGAGGTGGCTGCGGGCCCGATGTCCATCGAGGTCCGGGTGGAGGGCGAAGTCGGGGAGCCGTTCGCCGCCGGCGACGAGGTGACCGTCGCATGGGACCGCGGCGCGGCCGCAGTGGTGACGGACTGACGCCAATGCGGCGCGCCGGTCGATCCTCACCGACCGCCGGATCGGCCGGCGAGGAGGCGGCAGCCCTCGCACGCCGTCGCCAGGGGATGCTGCTCGCCTCGCCAGGAGCCCTCTACCTGCTGATCTTCTTCGTCGTACCGCTCGGCCTGATCTCGGTCTACTCCTTCGCCACCCGCACCTCCACCGGCCGGACGTCGCTGAGCGGATGGAACGTCGAGTCCTACCGGGCCCTCGGCGACGACATCATCGTGGGGATCATCGGCCGGTCGGCGTGGCTCGCCACCCTCACCACTGTCCTGTGCGTGGCCGTGGGGTATCCCTTCGCGTACTACATAGCCACCCGGCCGCGCCATGTGCGGGCCGTGCTGCTGGTGATGGTGATGATCCCGTTCTGGACCAACGCGCTGGTGAGGGTCTTCGCCATCCGCTTCCTGCTGGGGTCGAACGGGCCCGTCTCGGCACTCAGCGAGAGCCTGGGCCTCGGGACGTTCCGGATCCTGTTCACCCCCACCGCGGTGACGATCGGGATGGTCTACAGCTTCCTCACGTTCATGGTGCTGCCCCTGTACGTGGCGCTGGAGCGCATGGACTGGAGCCTCACCGAGGCGGCCCGCGACCTCTACGCCAGCGGCGCCAAGGCGTTCTGGAAGGTCACGCTGCCCCTCACCCGGTCGGGGATCGTGGCCGGATGCGTGCTGGTGTTCGTTCCCAGCTTCGGCTCCTATGTGGTCCCCGACATCCTGGGCGGGGCCAAGACCCTTCTGGTCGGCTCATACATCGCCCGCCAGTTCCGCGACGCCCGCAACTGGCCCCTCGGAGCGTCTCTCAGCGTGCTGCTGATTGTTGCGATGCTGGTGGCCGTCGCGCTGAACCAGCGATCCGGCAGCGGCGCGGAGGACGGAGGTCGGCCTCGCACCCGAAGGCGGCGGCGCGCCCCGGATGAGGCCGAACCGGTGGCGGTGGCGCCGTGAGCGGCGTCGTCGAAGTCGGTCTCGGGCACCGCACCCGGCGCTGGCTGGCTGCATGGGCCTGGATGGTCTTCGCCTTCCTGTACGTGCCCATCGTCGTGCTGGTGGTCTTCTCGTTCAACGCTTCCTCCCGGGTGAACATCTGGGGAGGCTTCTCGCTGGCGTGGTACGGCGAGGCCTTGCGCAACGACGTGATCACCTCGGCCATACGGGTGTCGCTCATCGTGGCGCTGGTCTCCACCGTCGTGTCGGTGGTGCTGGGCACCGCGGTGGCCCTCGCACTCGACCGCTACCGGTTCCGGGGCCGTCGCGCCCTAGACGGCACGGTCTACCTGCCAATCGTGATCCCCGACATCACCATGGCGGTGATGCTGCTGGTGTTCTTCGCGGAAGCGTTCAAGTTCATCGACTCGTTCGGGCCGCGGTTCACACTGGGCATCTCGACCGTGGCCCTGTCGCACATCGCGTTCAACATCTCGTTCGTGTGCGTGGTGGTTCGGGCCAGGCTCGACCAGTTCGACCGCAGGCTGGAGGAGGCCGCCCGCGACCTCTACGCAACGGGTTGGCGCACGTTCCGCAGGATCACCCTGCCCCTGATCATGCCCGGCATCGCAGCCGGAGGGCTGCTGGCGCTGACCCTGTCGCTCGACGACGTCGTGATCTCCGCATTCGTGGCCGGTCCGGGTTCGACCACGTTGCCGGTGTACGTGTTCAGCAGCATCCGCCGGGGCGTCACGCCCGAGTTGAACGCCATCTCCACGCTTATGCTCACTGCGTCGATCGCGCTGGTGCTGGGCTCGCTCGCGCTTCAGCGACGCCGAGCCGGCGCATCACAGCAGAGTCAGCTTCTATAGTTCTCTCGCTATTTCTTTGGCTCGCCAAGGAGCCTTGGAGGGAGGAATCCATGACCAGAGCGACATCCGCTGTCTCACGACGGCGACCACGCGGAAGCCGTCTCGTGCAGATCGCGGCAATTGTGGGCATCGCCAGCCTGCTGGCCGCGGCCTGCGGCGACGACGAACCGGACGCCCCGACTGCGGCCGAAGCACCGGCCACCACCGAAGCCCCAGCCGAGGAGCCGGCCGAGGAACCGGCCGAGGAGCCGGCCACCACCGAAGCCCCAGCCGAGGAGCCGGCCACCACCGAAGCCCCGGCCGAGGAAGCGACTGGAGCGGCGGCCTGCGCGGCCGGCGAGACCGACGGCGACCTGGCCTTCTACAACTGGGCCGAGTACATCGACGACGAGCTGCTGGCCGCGTTCGAGGCCGAGACCGGCATCAACGTCGAGTACACGACCTACGAGTCCAACGAGGAGATGCTCACCAAGGTCGAGTCCGGAGCAGCCATCTTCGACCTGGTCGTGCCGTCGGACTACATGGTCGACACGATGCGCCGCGAGGGGCTGCTGCTGGAGCTGAACTTCGACGCCATACCCAACGCGGCCAACATCGCGCCCGAGTTCGCCAACCCGCCGTTCGACCCCGAGCACAAGTACAGCGTGGCCTACCAGTGGGGCACCACCGGCATCGGCATGACCTACGAGGTGCTCGACCTGCTGGGCGGCGAGTCCACCTGGGCGGTGATCTTCGATCCTGAGACCGCCGCGCTGGTACCGGGGAGCATCTCGATGCTCGACGACGCTCCCGAGACGGTCTCCGCGGCCCTCAAGTACCTCGGCTACAGCATCGAGGACGTGATCAACAACCGGAACGAGGACGCCGTGCGCGAGGCCGGCGAGCTGCTGAGAGCCACCAACGACCGGCTGCTCAAGTACGACTCGGTCACCTTCGGCGACGACCTCGTCAACGGCGAGGTGGACGTGGCCCACGGCTGGAGCGGCGGGTTCTTCCTGTCGTTCTTCGAAGCCGACGCCTACGACGACTACGTCTACACCATCCCGGCCGAGGGCGGGGTCCGCTGGGTCGACAACATGGCCATCCCCCACAACGCCGACAACATCTGCTCGGCGCACGCCATGATCAACTTCCTGACCGACGCCGAGAACGGCGCCACGCTGACCAACTGGACCTACTACGGCAGTCCGAACGCGGCCTCCACGCCCTACATCCTGGAGGAGATCCTGGAGGACCCGGGCATCTACCCGCCGCCGGAGGTCGACGCCCGGCTCGAGCTGATCCCCCACGCGGGCGACATGGCGCTGCTAATCCAGGACATGCACAGCCAAGCCAAGAGCTAGCACTCAAACGCCGCACGGTCGGGACGTCCTGGGCAAGCAGCGACAACTGGCACAACAGATCGATTCAAACACCGCACGGTCGGGGCGTCCCCTCGCGGGACGTCCCGACCGGCGCGCTACCGGGCTTGCCAGGTCGGGGGGCGGCCTTCCTTCCAGGCGGCTATGCCCTCGGCCGCGTCGGCGGTGCCGGACGCCACCCGGCGCATGGTCTCGCCCATCCGGACGGCCTCGGTCCAGGGCATTGTGCGGCCCCGGCGGGCCATCTCGTTGGTGGCCCGTACGGCCAGGGGCGCGCCGGCGCACAGGCGGTCGGCCAGGGTGCGGGCCTCGGCCATCAAATCGTCGTGGGGTATGACCTTCCACGCCAGGCCCGTCTCCTTGGCCCTGGCCGCGTCGATGGTCTCACCGGTCAGCAGCAACTCGAGGGCGTCGGGCCACGCCACCCGGTCGGGCAGGCGCAGGGCACCCACGATGGTGGGCACGCCGATGCGGACCTCCGGGTAGGCGAAGGTGGCCCGGTCGCTGGCCAGCACGAAGTCGCAGGCCAGCACCGCGGTGAGGCCGTAGCCGACGCAGGGGCCGTTGACCGCGGCGACAGTCGGCTTCCAGATCTCCATGCCCGACTCGAAGGTGGTGATGGTGGGCCACTCCCAGAACGAGCCGGGCCAGTCCCCCGTCGAGCCCTCGGAGTCCTTGAGATCGGCGCCCGCGCAGAAGGCCCGGCCCGCCCCGGTGACGATGGCCACCCAGGCCTCGGTGTCCTCACGGAAGGCAACCCACGCCTCATCGAGGGCCCGGCGCATAGCCCCGTTGACCGCGTTGAGGGCCTCGGGCCGGTTGTAGGTGATGGTGGCGACGTGCCCGTCGCGCTCGTAGGTGGCCGCTGGCATGGCTTGCAGTATCGCAGCCCGACGAACTGGCAGCCCAGAACGCCCAAGACGGCACCCACCGCTGCCAATTCCCTTGGTCGGGGTGTTCAGGCCGCGCCGTACGCTTTCGCCATGACCACAATCACTGCGGACGTCAAGATCGAGCCCGGCGCCGAGTTCTCGGTTGAACTGAGATCCGGTTCGCACCTGTGGCGCGCTGATGAGCCCACCGACGTGGGCGGGGCCGACGCCGGGCCCAACCCCTACGAGCTGCTGCTGTCGTCGGTGGCCGCCTGCACCTGCATCACGGTGTCGATGTACTGCCGGCGCAAGGGCTGGAACCTGCACTCGGTTTCGGCCAGCTACACCCACGACCGGGTCCACGCCAACGACTGCGACGACTGCGAGTCGGAAGCATCGGGCTACATCGACCGGCTCCGCAGCCAGGTCTTCATCGAGGGCGACTTCGACGAGGAGCAGCGCTCCCGCCTGGCCGACATCGCCCGCCGCTGCCCGGTGCACAAGACACTGGAGCGAGGCATCACCTTCACCACCGAGGCCGTCTTCGCGGGCTGAAGCGCACGGCTAGTCTCGTGCCGACAGTCAGACAGGAGCAGGAGCAATGAACGAGCCGGCGTGGACCATGGGCGTCGAGGAGGAGTACCTGCTCGTGGAGCGCGAGACCGGGGCCCTCATCACCAAGCAGCCTCCCGGCCTGATGGAGACAGTGACCAACGTGCGCCACGGCCTGGTGGCCAGGGAACTGTTCGACTCCCAGATCGAGATCGGCACGGACGTCTGCTCCAACCTGAAGGAGCTTCGCTCCGATGTCTCGGTGCTCCGCCACGCGGTGGCCGAGGCTGCCGCCGAATACGGGATGGCGCCCATCGCCGCCTCGTCCCACCCGTTCGCGAGGTGGCTCTCGCAGCAGTACACCGACAAGGAGCGCTACCGGGTCCTCACCGCCGACCTGCAGGCCGTGACCCGACGGCTGCTCATATCCGGGTTGCACGTCCATGTCGGCATCGAGGATCCCGATCTGCGGATCGATCTGATGGACCAGGCCGCGTACTTCCTGCCTCATCTGCTGGCCCTGTCGACGTCGTCGCCGTTCTGGGAGGGACGCGACACCGGCCTCAAGTGCTACCGCCTGACAGTGGGCGAGGCTCTGCCCCGCACCGGATTCCCGGAGAAGTTCTCCTCGTGGTCCGAGTTCAGGCGCCACATCGACGTACTGGTGCGAGCCGGGATCATCGAGGACTCCACCATGGTGTGGTGGCACATCCGCCCGTCGGAGCGCTACCCCACCGTGGAGATGCGGGTCACCGACCTGCCCACCAGGATGGAGGACACCATCGCGTTGGCCGCCATGTACGTCTGCCTGATGAGGATGCTCTGGCGGCTCAGGCAGGAGAACCGCCGCTGGCGGAGCTACGCCAACTTCCTGCTCTCGGAGAACCTGTGGCGAGCGGAGCGCTACGGGACCGGTGGCGAGCTCATGGACTTCGGGCGGGGCGTGCTCGTGCCCTTCGGTGACCTGCTGGAGGAACTGATCGAGCTGCTCCGGCCCGATGCCGAGGCCCTCAACTGTGTGGCGGAGATCGAGCACACCCGCACGATCTGCAAGCGGGGCACCTCGGCCGATCGCCAACTCGCCGTGTACCGCGGTGCGCTCGAGGAGGGCGCCACCGAGGACGAGGCCCTCAAGGCCGTCGTCGACGCGCTGATCGCCGACACGCTGGCGCTTCCCGACAGCTAGAGCGAACTCGGCCGGGCTTGTCTGCCTCGCTCTTGTTCGCTGCGACCTGAGGGCCGTCGGGCCACGGCCTGGCAAGCTCGGCCTCCAATGTCCTGAGTCGCAAGTTCAAGCGGCTTGTTCAGACCTCCGTTAAATCTCGGGGGTTCTGCGCACTCAGTCCACACAAACCGCACCAAGAAAACTGGCGGCGACATCTGCAACGGATTCCTGACTCAGGACACTAGCCGGCGTCGATGATGGCGGTGCGCAGATCGGTCATGTCCAGGATGGTGTACTTGCCGCCGATGCGGCCCCAGCCGGTGCCGGTGCGAGACGCCCCACCGAACGGCGGGTGCTGCTCCCAGAAGGCGGTGCCCTCGTTGACGAGCACCGTGCCGGTGCGCAGCTCGTCGACCGCCCGGTAGGCCCGGGCCAGCGACGCGGTGAACACCGACGCCTGCAGGCCGAGGTCGGAGTCGTTGGCCAGCGCGAAGGCCTCGTCGTCCGAGCCGAAGCAGGTCACCGGTATGACCGGCCCGAAGGTCTCCTGGCGGAACACGTCCATGGCCGGGGTCACCCCATCGATGACGGTCATCTCATAGAAGAGGCCCGTCGGGCGGTCCGGCTCGCGGCGCCCGCCGAGCAGCACCCGGGCACCCTGGGCGGACGCGCCGGCCACATGGGCGTCCATGCGGGCCGCCACGACCTCGTTGTTGAGCGGACCCATCAAGGTGGCATCGTCGAGCGGGTCGCCGAGAGTGACGGCGGCGGCCCGGTCCACCAGCAGGTCGACCAGCTCGTCATGCACCGAATCGTGCACCAGCAGGCGCTCGGTTGCCACGCAGCACTGGCCCGACACGAAGTGGGCGCCGAACACCGCGGCGTCGGCCGCGGCTTCCAGGTCGGCGTCGTCGAACACGACCTGGGGGCCGTTGCCGGACGCCTCGATGATGGTGCGCTTCATGCCCGCCGCGGCCACGATCACCGCGGCGGTGGCTTGAGAGCCCACGAACCCCACGCCGTGGACGCCGGCGTGCGAGACCAGAGCCTCTCCGACGTCGCTCCGGCCCATCACCACCGAGACCGCCCCGGCCGGGAAGCCGGCGCCGGCCACGGCCTCGGCCAGGGCCAGCGCGGAGAGCGGGGCGTTCTCCGAGGGTTTGATCACGGCCGGATTGCCGGCGGCCAGCGCGGCGGCCAGAAGCTCGGCGGGGATGTTCATGGGGAAGTTCCACGGCGTGACAAGCGCATACACGCCGTTGGGCTTGCGATGGGTGAACACCCGCTTGCGGGGATCGACGCTGGGCAGCACATGGGTCTCGAGCCGCTTGATCTCCTCGGCCGCCAGCCGGAAGATGTCGGCCGCCTCGGCCAGCTCGTCGACCGCCTCGGCGGCCAGAGCCTTGCCCGACTCCCGGGCCAACTGCTCGGCGAGAGGCGCAGCGCCGGCTTCGAGGCGTTCGGCGGTGGCCCACAGCAGATCGGCCCGCTCGAAGAAGCTCAGCCGCTCCAACTCCGGCGCGGCCTCATTGGCGGCGGCCACGGCATCATCCACGTCGGCAAGTGAGGCGGTGTCGATCTCGGTCAGCACCTCACCGGTGGCCGGCTCGACCACTGCCATCGGCTCTACGCCCCGCCCCGGACGGCGCTGTCCCCCGATGAGTTGATGCATCACCGCACCCTAGACAGCTCCGGCATTGGCGGCATCGCGTCCCGCCTACGCTCCCAGCCGTGAGCCCATTGATCTGGACCGAGTTCAGACCCGACCTCGGCAAGTTCGACGAGTTCCAGCATTTCGAATCCGCCGGAGGCGGCCGGGTGCTGCAGAGCCTCTACCGGGGGCCGGACGTGCCGATCCGCCTAATCATGACCGCGGACGGCGTCGAGTGGTCCGAGCTGCCACTCCCGGACGGCTTTCACGTGGCCGACCTCGGCTCCGATGCCGGCGCGAGTATCGATCTGGCCGGTGACCGCTGGGTGGCCTTCGGCTGGGATGTGACTCGTGACCCCCATGAGAACGTCGGGCGCGAGGTCTGGTTCTCCGACGATCAGGGTTCAAGCTGGACCGAGGTGAACGTCGAGGCACCGCAGAGGTCCGAGCCGCTACCACCGTATGCCATTGAGGAATCGGCCGTTCTTGAAGCGCTGGCCTGGGGCAGCTGTCTCGTCGTCGTCGTGCGGACTTCCACGAGACTGGATCTGGAAGCTCTGCTCGCCGATCGCGGCTTGATGCCCACTGGGAAGTTGCTGAACTTCTGGGAACCGTCACGCCACGGCTTCACGTTGACGTTTATCGAGGAGTTCCCGTCGGAGGGCGAGTCCGTTCGGCCCAGTCGCGGTCGCTGGCGCCAGCACAAGCAGGATGTGTCGCACGAGGACCTGGGGCTCTCGATCAGGCAGCAGGAGTTGCTGCAGAAGCGACGTGACACGGTCATCAGGATCTATGCGGGAGACGGTCCCTCCCTGCCGATGACCGCCGAGTACGAACGATGGGTCTACAAGATCACCGGCACAGCCTCAGCCGAGGGCATCGTGCTGGCCACCCAGGGCGAATGGGAGACCCTTCTCACCTCTGCCGACGGGCTGACATGGGGCGAGGAACCGTTGGGCTCCGTGGAACTTTGGGCCGCCGGCGGCGGCGACGGAGCCCTGTGGGCCGCGGGCCGCACTCGCAAAGGAATGCGGATCGATCGCATCCGCTACCAGGACGGCCAAGCAACAGTCGCACTCAAAGAGGACGTCAAGGATCTCAGCAGCTTCGCGGCCGGGCGAGCGGGAGTAGTGGTCGCGGGCTTGACGGGCAGGAGCGCAAAGGAGGAGCCAGGGCTCATGAGGACAAGGGTGCGAAAGGCAGGACGCACCTACACCCACGGTGGCCACGGCGACTACCGGGCGGACGAGCTCTGGCTGGGCTGGTCCACAGACGGTGACGCCTTCGAGTGGCAGCCCGCCTCTGAGGCCTTTGGCGTCGATCCCCGCAGGAGGATCTCGGTAAGGCTGGCCGTCGGCAAGGACTTCTTTCTCGCCGAAGTGTCCGACTTCGGCATGATGTGGAAGATCACTCGGGACACCTACATCCCCTTCGACCCCAGCCCGACCGCCGATGGGCACGCGGTCGCAGCACGGCGGCGGTGGTTCATGGCCCGCGTGGGCTAAACGGTGGCTCACCCGGTCTCCGGCTCGCGCTCGGCGTGATCGTCAGCACCGGTCCTGCCCGGCACCGACTGGGCGCGTATGCTGGCGCGGTGGCCGGAGCGGTGGTGATGGTGATCGTGCTGGTGGTGGTGTTCCCGGTGGCGGTGTTGATCGGCAGCGGGATCCTGGCCGCGGCACTGGGCAGCTTCCTGAAGGTCGACTCCGACGCGGCCAACCGAGATGGCGACGGCGCCAACGAGTACCTGGAGCTGGCCCGCAAGGAGGCCGAGACCGGCTACCCGCACCGGCCCGAGCCGCCCTCGCTGCGCTCTAAGCTCCAGTCGAGGATCCGGTCGGCCAGATAGGCGGGCAGCCGCGGTCGATCCACACCGCGGCGGCCACCGCCGCGAACACGGCGTCACTGCCGTTGACAGGCTCAGAGCCGTCGTCGAGGACGTCGACCTGCACCGCCGGCATGTTGGCCGCACTCACGATGCCGAAGGATCGGACGGTCAGGTCGTGAACGTTTCCGTCCGGATCCACCCCGAGTGACTCGCTGGTCACCCACGAATAGGCCATGTGGGCCGCACCCGTGCAGTAGGAGCGCAAAACCGTCTCATCGAGGACGCGACCGGCCCGAACATGCACCGCGATCGTCCCATCCAGCTCGACCGCAGCCGTAGCTGATCCCCCATCGGGTGCTGCAATCCAACCGGTCTCGCCCCCGGCCGCGGCCAGCAGCACCGCAGCCTCGGCCCAACCCGCACCCCGTACTTGCACAGAGGTGGGCGGGCCTGACAGGTCGACCTCGGTCACGGCCATGTCCGGTGCGTAGGCCCGGATCGTTTCGGCGATTCCCGGGGTTCGGGCCACGACCATCTCTCCGCTGCCGTCAGACCGCACTCCCGCCGCGATCGGGGGCCGCTTGGGGCCGAACTCGACCGTGTCCGGGCGAGACCACAGCACCCTCACCGGCCGGCCGTGCCGGTCAGCCAGGCGGCGGGCGGCCTCAGCCACCGGCGAGTGGAGCTTCCCTCCGAACGCGCCGCCATTGCCGAGCGGCGAGGCCGGCTCGCCGCCTGGTGCGCACCATGCCGCGTCGGTCTCCAGGTAGCCGGGCTCGATCCAGCTGGTGCGCAGGGTGACGGCCCAGTCACCCGGCGGCACCTCCAGCGGCGGCTCCCAACTGGCCGTGGTGCGTCGGCCTGGAATCTGACCGGCGAGTCTTCGCGCCTCGGCAGCCGTATCCGCGACGACCCAGCCGTGCTCGTCGGCAGCCTCCGAATCCACACCAGCTCGCACGGCTACGAGGGCGCCGGCCGGAGCCATGTCGTCCGCGAAGCCGCCTGCCCCGAAGGACACTTGGGAACCGGTGCACTGAGGTGTGTGCCCTTCGATCGTCGCCCGGAAGTCGGCCGCGGCCCTCTGGTCGGGATCCGGGTAGGTAGCAGCGTCAGCGGTTCCCGCGGCGAACCCGGGGTAGGCCTGCCAAGCATCGAGAATGGGCTGCCAGCCGGTGCAGCGGCAGAGATGGGCGGCCAGCGCCCGGGCCGCGACCTTCCGGTCATCGTGGTCGGCGCCCTTGGCGTGCAGCCCGGCGAAGCGGCAGATGATCCCGGGCGTGCAGAACCCGCACTGGCTGCCTCCGGTGGCCGCGAAGGCCCGACCCCAGCGGTCTCGCACATCGGCGTCGAGGCCCTCGAGGGTGGTGATGGCGCGGCCCGCCACACGCCGGGCCGGGGTCACGCAGGCCACCCTGGGCTGCCCGTCCACCAGCACGGTGCAGCAGCCGCACTGGCCCTGGGGGCTGCACCCGTCCTTCACCGAGCGCAGACCAAGCTGCTCGCGCAACACGTCCAGCAACGTCAGGCCCTCATCGGCCACCGTCACCTCGGTGCCGTCCACGACGATCTCGAAACTCTCCCGAAATTGGTGCGGATCTTGGGCCTCAGAGGGCTGAAGCGTCATCAATTTCGGGCCCGGGGCCCATCGGCCCGGGGAATGAGGTTGCTAGCTGAAGCTCTGGCCGCAGCCGCAGCTGCGCTGGGCGTTGGGGTTGTCGATCGAGAACCCGGCCTGCTGCAACCCGTCGGAGTAGTCGAGCGTGGCCCCGTCGAGCAGCATGGCCGACGACGGGTCCACCACCACCTGAACGTCGCCGAAGGTCGCCTTGGTATCGCCGTCGACTATGTCGGTGTCGAAGTACATCTCGTAGGAGAATCCCGAGCAGCCGCCGGGGCGCACGGCCACCCGTAGGGCGAGGCCATCCTCCCCCTCGGCCTTGATGAGCTCCGATACCTTGGTCGACGCCTTATCGGTGAGTGTGATCATGATGGCTCCCCGTGCGCTGGTGGGTGCGGGCGACTGGGTTGGTGCCAACCTAGCGAGCGGCGGCCGGCGCGGCTACCGGAGGGCCGGATCGGCCCGACAGGCACCACGGTAGCATCGGGGCTGTGACCACGACCGTACCGACGGCCGAGGCCGTGATGGACATGATGCGGGGCGTGGTCGATCCGGAGCTGGGCAGCAACCTGGTGGAGTTGGGCATGGCCCGCGGGGCGCAGGTGTCCGACGACGGCGTGATCCGCATCGAGATCGCTCTCACCACCTCGGGCTGCCCCCTGAGGGCCCAGATCCAAAAGGACGTCAAGGCCCGGCTCGAGTCCCTTCCCGGCGTGACCAAGGTGCGCATCGTATGGGCCGAGCTCACCGCCGACGAGAAGACCGCGGCCATGGCCAAGGCCCGCTTCAACGTGTCGCAGCGCGCGCCGGACACCGCCATCCCGCCTACCACCAAGGTGCTGATGGTGGCCAGCGGCAAGGGCGGCGTGGGCAAGTCCACGGTCACCACCAACCTGGCCGCGGCACTGGCCGCGCAAGGGTTCAACGTCGGCGTGATGGACGCCGACATCTGGGGCTACTCAGTGCCCCGCATGCTGGGCGTCGACGGCGATCTGCGCTCCCTCGACGGCAAGATCATCCCGCTCACCCGGACCGTCGGCGAAGGACGCCTCGAGGTGGTGTCGATGGGCTTCCTTGTCGACCGCGAGGACTCGGCGCTGATGTGGCGAGGGCTGATGCTCAACCGGGCCGTGCAGCACTTCTGCGAGGACGTGCGCTGGAGCGACGACCTCGACTACCTGCTGATCGACATGCCGCCCGGCACCGGAGACGTGCAGATGGGACTGGCCAAGATGCTGCCGCGAGCCGAGATGATCATCGTGACCACCCCGGCGACGGCCGCCCAGAAGGTGGCGGCCAGGGTGGTGGACATGGGCCGCAAGAACTACCTGCGCATCGTGGGCGTGATCGAGAACATGAGCTACCTGGCCACCCCCGACGGCGGGCATCACGCCGTGTTCGGCTCGGGAGGGGGCGAGGCGCTCGCCGCGGAGGTCGGGGTGCCGCTGCTGGGCCGCATTCCTCTCGAGGCGGCCGTGGCCGACGGCTTCGACACGGGCGAGCCCGCCGTGCTGGGCGACGGCCCGGCCGCGGAGGCCTTCAAGGCAGCGGCCCAAGCCCTGTCTGAGGAGCATGTGCCGCCGGTGGAGATGGCCGGCTGCAGCGCCCGAATGCTGGAGGCCGCCGTAGCCGCGCTCGACGCGGTGGACGCCGCCGACGCCTGACGGGCTGCCCATAGGAACTTCTGTCGATTATCCACCTCACGGGTGGCTAATTCACAGAAGTTCGCGGGTCCTCCAACTCAACGGTCAATCCGGGACCGAGTTCCTGGTCGACACGGTGCTGGAACATCGGGATCAGCATCGAAGACGGCATCACGCATTCGGCGCACGCCTCGTCGGGAATGTGGAGCCTGAAGGTGATGCGGCTCCCGGACTGCTCGGCGGTCAGATCGGCGCGGTCAGCCCGGAGGGCTACAGCCAATGACTCCACCACCTCGTCGAGGCTCCCCGGTTCGGCAGCGGCCGCGGCGACGGGGCCGGCCTCACCGCGCAGCAGGAGACTCTCGACCGCGGGCGTGACCGCGTCGGCCAGAGCCGTCACCTGATCCTCCGAGAGGCTGCCGATCGGATGCGGCACGGTGGCGAACGGGTAGTCCGCGAAGCCCTGCAGCTCGGCCATGACCTTGCCGGTGGTCGTGAAGGGCTCGGTCACGATGGCGGCCGCGGGCAGGCCGCGCTCCTCGAACCGGACGGCGTCGAGCACACTGCCCGACGAGCAGCTGCCTCAATCGCCGATCGCCGCGATGATGGCGGTGGCGTCGGCGGCCAGCATCTCGACGTCCTCCGGAGCGGCCGGGAAGCTCGAGTCCGGCTTGGTCACCAGGATCGTGCCCCGGACCCCGTGCCTGGCCGCGAGGTTGTCCGCCACCCGCTGGAGGATCTCGCGGCCGCGGGTCTTGCCGTTGTTGACCAGACCGAGCACCGCCCCGTCGAGGTTGGCGGGACGGGCTGCGAGATCTCGGCCTGCGCCGGCCGGAGCCAGGGTCGGGTCGATGAGGGTGACCGTCATGGGTTGATTATCTCCTGCGTTATCAGCGGCACGCTGCGGTCCCGGCTCCATGTCGGGAAGAACGCCGAGTGCCCGCCGGCGTCGCCGCCGCCGACCATCAGCGCGATGTCGTCCGGGCCGGTCCCCCGCCGTACCAGGATGTTCTCATCGCCGGGATGCACGGTCGGGTCCGACCTCATCCACCACACCGGGTCGAACCCTTCCACGAAGCCGGCCGGCTCCACCTTGCCACCCCGCTTGACGTCGGCGAACGAGCGGGCCGAGTGCTCGAACAGGTACTGCTGAACCTGGGACCGGCTCCACCCGGAGGCCGAGATCTTGTGGGCGTGCTCGGGCGCGAACACGATCAGCGAGCGGCCCGAGCTGAGCGAACCGAAGGCGGCCATCGCGTCGGCGAACGTTCCGAGCAGCTCGGACACGTCCGAGGAGGCGTGGTTGACGACGTTGTGGCCGGACTCGGCGGCCATGATGGTGACCGTGCTCTGTGACGGCTCAAATCCCCGGGAGACGTGAAAAGGCTCCCAGGGGCACGTCGCCTCGTCCTCGGCGAAGCAGATGGCGTACTTGCCGGGCCAGCCCTGAGTGCTCTTGTCCAGCGCACCCGGTATGGCCGCGAGGCAGTTGCGCAGCACCAGCCGGACGGTGCGGCCGATGGTGGCGTTGGGCCTGAACCCGGGCCCGAAGAGGTTCTCCTTGCAGTGGATCCCGATCTCGTCACGGATCGGCCCGTTGACCGCAACCAGCACCGCAGCCCCGCCGGTGCTGGCCGCCACGGCGTGCAACGCGAACTCGGGGGCGCTCATGGCCTGCAGCGCGGCGCCCACGACCGGGAAGTACTCCGGCAAGCAGCCGGCCATCACCGCGTTGACCGCAGCTTTGCGGGCAGTGACGGCCATCCCCCGCCACGGGTCGTCGAGCAGCACCTCGTCGGCAGCCCAGACCCCGCCGGCCAGCATGGCGGCGACCAGCGTCTCGGTGGGTGGAACCACGGGCAGGCCGTCGGTCCAGCCGGCGGTGTAGCAGGCCTCGATGGCCTGCCACGGATCGTCGACCTGCCGATCGCCGTGAGCAGGAATCACCGGACCCGAAGGCCCGCCGCCGACCCCGGTTGCCACTGCCACTAGTTGCAGAGGCCTTCTTCGCTTACGCCTCGGTGGCTGTCGCAGATCGTCGTGCTCTCCACGGTCCTGAGCGTAAACAGATCTGACTCGGAATCCTGTTGGGCGAAGACTTGCAGCCGGAAGCCGCGAACGGCGTCGTCGGGCAGGCCCAGCACGTCGACCGTGATCTCGGCGAGATCACCGGTCACGGGGGCGCCCGACACGACGATGCGAGACGGCGGATCGTCGGAGGCGACCGCTTCAGCGACGAGCCGGGCCAGTTCCTCCAGCGTCGGCGCGGCGGGCGTCTCGCCCAGGACGGCGACAATCTCGGCGGTGGCGTCCGAGGTAGCGCCCAACGGCGACAGGAAGGCGCTGCTGGCCCATCCCACCGCGTCGGCCATGCGGATCTCGTGCCAGACCGTCGTAGGCAGCTTGCGGGTGTTGCCGGTGGCGAACAGGCCCCGATTCAGGTCGAGAGTCGCGATGAGCTCGAAGTAGCCCGGCTGACGAACGTTGAGGGCCGGACTGCCGGCCACGTTGATCAGGTTGTCCAGCACGGCGACGATCTCGCCCGCAGGCACGTCGCGCACGTTCAGCACGCTGTCGTGGGAGACGCCCACCACCGCGAGCGGCGCGCCTGCGGGTGGGCCGAACTCGTAAGGCTCGCCGGGAAGGGACACAGCCGGCTCGGGCGCGTCGTCCGGCGGGCCGCTGGCTCCGTCCGTCGACGCCTCTCCGGACTCGTCGCCGCCGGGGTCGGAGGCGTCGGCGTCCTCGGTGTCCGTGGCCGAGTCGGTGTCGCCGGCATCCGTCTCGGTGTCGGCGGGCTCGGCTGTGTCGGCGGCCTCCTCGGTGGCGCCGGCTGTGTCGGTCCCGGCCGCGGGCATCTCAGTCTCGGTCGCTTCGCCCGACGTCTCCACCGGCTGCGCATCGTCCCCGGTGTCGGCCGCGGCCTGGGCCGCGGCGAGGGCCTCCACCGCCGCGGCAGCCTGAGCAGCAGCCGCCTCGGCCGCAGACGCGGCCTGCTGGGCCATCACGACCGCCTCCTGGGCCACGACAGCCGCCTCGTCGGCCTTGGCCGCCGACGCGGCAGACATGATGGCCGCGTCCTCGGCACTGGCCTGAGCAGCAGCCGCCGCGGTTCGCGCCTCGGCAAGGTCGGCGCTGTCGACGGCGTCGGCCGCGTCGTCGCTGCCGGGGTCGGCCACGAAGGCGGCCACCAGCGCCACCACGGCGACCAGCAGCGCCACCAGGGCCAGCAACAGCGCCCGCCTCGCTACCGCCAACCCGAGCGACATCCCCATCACGGGCCTGGAACCGCGGTCAGCTTCCATCTCGCACCGGACCCAGTATGTCAGCGCACCGACCCGCAGCCGGACACCCCTCGCGGCTACGGGACCAGGTCGAGGGCCCGGCCCAGAGTGTCGAGGCGTTCATCCACGGTGTCGCCGGCCGGGTACAGGCGCACGGTGTCGACCCCGGCGGCGGCCCACCCGGCCAAACGGTCCCGCACCATCTCGACGGTGCCGATGAGGGTGGTGGCCAGCACCATCTCGTCGGGGATCGCCGCGGCCGCGCCCTGCCTGTCGCCGGCCAGCCACAGGCGCTGCGACTCGGCCGCAACATCGGCGAAGCCCTGGCGGGAATAGGCGGAGTTGTAGTAGTTGGAGCGGCCCGAGCCCATGCCGCCGAGGCTGAAGGCCAGCCCGGCCCGGCGGGCGTCGATCATGGCAGCCAGCTCAGCCTCGTCGCGGGCGAAGGCGACCTCGGCGCCCTGGCAGATATCGATGTCGTCGAGGGTCCGCCCGGCCCGGCCCGCGCCCGCCCGCAGGTGACGGAAATAGGCGTCCTCGGCACCCTCGGGCACGAAGCTGGTGCCGAGCCAGCCGTCGGCCCGCTCGCCGGTCAGTTCCAGCATCCTCGGCAGCATCGAGGCCAGATACACGGGCGGGGCCGTCCCGGACCGGATCGACAGGCGCAGCGACTTGCCCTCCCCGCCGGCCAGGGGAAGCCGCAGATGGCGGCCCGCATAGGCGATGCGCTCACCGGCGAAGGCCTGCGCGATCACGTCGAGCGTCTCGGCCATGCGGCCCAGCGGATCGGCGAAGCCCACCCCGTGCAGACCCTCCATCACCTGCGGTCCCGACACTCCGAGTCCCAGCACGAACCGTCCCTGCGACAGCTCGTTGAGGGTCAGCGCGGTCTGGGCCGTCATCACCGCCGAGCGGACCCCGACCTGGAACACGGACGCGCCCAGCGTCACCCGTTCGGTCCGGGCCGCGAGGTAGCCCAGCGGGGAGGCCGCGTCGGACCCCCACGCCTCGGCCACCCACACCGCATCCACGCCCAGGGCCTCGGCTCCCGTCACGAAGTCGACCGACTCGGGCCACGAGCCCGCGTCGGCAGTGAGCTGGACCGAGGTCCTCATACGGTCAGGGGCCATGGAGCGAGCGCGGCTGGGTGAAGGCCGGTCTCATCGCAGCGGTGTCACTCCCGCTCTTGTTCGCTTCGCTCACGGGCCGCTCGGGCCACGGCCTCGCTACACCCTTCACCGACTCGTCACCGATCGCGGCCTGTCCGCTCGGCCTCTGGGGCGGCCTGCTCGATGTGGGCCTTGATCCCCTCCACCACCCGCTGCATGTTGGCCCGGTGCTCAGCCATGCGGCGGTCGATGATGCGGGGCTCCAGGTCGGGCCGGGCCGTGATGATCTCGTCGAGCCCGGACGGGCCGGGACCGAGGATGCCCCGGAACCGCAGCCGGGTGCCGCCCACGACCGGCTCGAGCTCGAATCGCCAGCGGGCGCCGGGATTGCCGACGTCGCTGGTGCACCAGCCGAACGCGACCAGCTCGGTGAACACGTCCACGAAGCATTGAGCCTCCCAGTCACCCCGGGCCGGGTGATGATTGCGGCCCACGAAACGGGCGCCCAGCGCTGGACCGTCACCGCCGTCGGTCCACTCGGCCCCCTGGAACTCCTCGGAGAACCGCGCCGGCAGGTTGATGTCGGTCACCTCGGCCCACACCGCGGCCGGCTCGGCCCGGACGTCCACCTCCACGACGGTGCCGGGACCGTCGGCGATGCACACCGGGTCGCTGGGTCCTCGCTCGTAGGTGCGGGCGTAGCCGTCGAAGTAGGCGATCTCGCGGGCCGGATGCCGCCGAGCCGGCTTGAAGTCGGTGCCGACGGTCCAGGCCACCGGGAACATGGCGATCTCGGTCACATCGTCGGGGATGCCGAGCAATTCCTTGATTTCGGGGGCTTTGGCCAGGCCGGCAGTGGTCCAGGCCGTGCCCAGGCCCCTGGCCCGCAGGGCCAGGCAGAAGCTCCAGCCGCTCTGAATCACCGAATCGAACAGGCCGGGGCGACCGCTGCCGTCGTGGCGACCGAGGATCACCGGGATGACGATGACCGGCACCTCGCCCAGATGCTCGGCCAGATGGGCCGAGGAGAGCATGGCCCGCTCCCGCGGGTCTCCGGTGCCGGCCAGACGCTCGCGAGCTTCGATCATGCGATTGCCGATCACGTCGCGATAGAGGTCGGCCAACCTCTGCTTGAGCTCGGGATCACGCACGATGAGCCAGCGCCGGCTGCCTTGGTTGCCCCCGGTGGGGGCCTGCTCGGCAACGTCGATGCAGTCCAGGATGATCTCGTCGTCCACGTCGCTCTCGAGGTCGAGGCGCCGTCGCACCGCACGGGTGGTGGTGAGCACCTCGTCCACCGTCGCGGTCGTAGCGGGGTCAATCTCCATCTGAATCCTCACTGGTTCGACGGTGGTCGCGGATCTCGCGCACCTCGTTCACGTCGCGGACATCGGGACCGCCGGCGCCGAATCCGCCGGGACCGCCCGAGCTGTAGCCGAAGCCGAAGCCGCCTCGCCCGCCGGGCCCCGTCGACCATCCCCCGACGGTGATCTTCTTCGAGAAGTGGCGCATCAGCAGGGATCTCACCAGTACGCGGGTGGGCAGGAACAGAAGCAGCAGCCCTACCGCGTCGGTGATGAAGCCGGGCGTGAGCATCAACGCGCCCGCAAGCAGGATCAGCAGCCCGTCGACGAGCTCCGTGGCGGGAAGCTGACCGAGGTTCAGGCGGTTGCGGATCTGGTTGAGCACGCCCAGCCCCGAGCGGCGCACCATCCACGCCCCTGCCACCGACACCAGGATCAGCAGCAGGATGGTCTGGCCGTTGCCCATCCCGCCGGCCACCTGGATGATCACATACAGCTCCAGCAGCGGCACGCAGAGCAGCAGCAGGAGCAGCACGACGAACACGCCCCCAGCGTATGGGCGGGTACGTAGGGTTGAATCGCCGCAGCTTTCTCTGTGCAGATTTGCCGGACAGAGCGGCTTTCCTGCACACAGAATGGAGCGAACGGCTACCTGGCCGCCGCGGCGCGTGCGTAGCCTTGTGACTGACGTGCCGCCACAGAATCGACCGCCCTCAGTCGACCGGCTAGCCCGCTCGCTGGCCGGCATCGACCTGCCCCAGCCTCTGCTCGTGGACGCGGCCCGGGCCGCGATCGCGGCCGGCGACCCCGACTCGGCCGCGGCTCGGGCCCTAGGTATCCGCCGGCGGCTGCTGGCGCCGGTGATCAACGGGACCGGCGTGCTGCTGCACACCAACCTGGGGCGGGCGCCGCTGGCTTGGACGCAGAGCGCCGGCTACTCGAACCTGGAGCTGGATCTAGAGACCGGCGAGCGCGGCGACCGCCAGGCCGGCGCGCCCGCGCTGCTGGCCCGAGCCTGCGGGGCGGAGGCCGCGGTGGTGGTGAACAACTGCGCGGCCGCAGTGATGCTCGTGCTGGCCGCTCTGGCGGAGGGCCGCGGCGCGGTGGTCTCCCGGGGCGAGTTGGTCGAGATCGGCGGCGGATTCCGGGTGCCCGACGTCATGGCATGGTCGGGGGCTCGGCTGGTGGAGGTCGGCACCACCAACCGCACCCGCCGGGCCGACTTCGCCGCGGCGGTGGCCGACCCCGGCAACGACGTCGCCGCGGTGGTGCAGGTCCACCAGTCGAACTTCCGGGTGGTGGGCTACACCGAGGCGACCCGCACGGCCGAGCTGGCCGACCTCGGCCCGCCGCTGGTAGCCGACATCGGCTCGGGGCTGCTCGACAGCCGCTGCCCGTGGCTGGACGGCGGGCCGCCGCCCTGGCTGGACCGGGAGCCGGCCGCCCGCCAGACCCTGGAGGCCGGCGCGGCTCTGGTGACCTTCTCCGGTGACAAGCTCCTGGGCGGGCCCCAGGCCGGCGTCATCGCCGGGCGGGCCGACCTGGTCGAGGCCTGCCGCCGGCACCGGCTGGCTCGAGCCCTGCGGCCCGGCTCGCTGGTACTGGCCGCGCTGCAGCACACCGCCCTGGCCTACCTGCGCCACGATGGCGAGGCCATCGACTTCTGGCGTATGGCCGCGCTCACCTCCGACCAGCTTCGCCAGCGCCTCGGGCCCTACGAAGGGCTCCAGGAGGTGACCACCGCGGCCACTCCCGGAGGGGGCACCCTGCCCGGCGTCGAGATCGAGTCGGTGGGCGTCGCCGCGACCGGCGACCACGTGAGCCGGCTGAGGTCGCGGCCCCGTCCGATCATCGCCCGGGTTGTCGACGGCGCCACCGTGGTCGACCTTCGCACCGTTCACCCCGACGACGACACCGAGGTGGCCGCAGCCCTGCACGCCGTCGCCGGCCAGCCATGAGCGGTCTCAACCCGAACTGGCAGCCCACAACGCCCAAAACGGCCGCCACCGCTGCCAATTCCTCCAAGCCGTGCACGTAGTCGCCACCGCCGGCCACGTCGACCACGGCAAGAGCACGCTGGTGCGGGCCCTCACCGGCACCGACCCCGACCGGCTGGCCGAGGAGAAGGAGCGCGGCCTCACCATCGACCTCGGCTTCGCATCGATGCCGCTGCCGTCGGGACGCCGGATCGCCTTCATCGACGTGCCGGGCCATGTCCGCTTCCTCAGGAACATGCTGGCCGGCGTGAGCGGGGTGGACGCCTGCGTGTTCGTGGTCGACGTCACCGAAGGATGGAAGCCGCAATCCGAAGAGCACCTGCGGATCCTGCAACTCCTCGGCCTGGACCACGGAATGGTGGCCCTCACCAAGGCCGACGAAGCCGACGACGATCTGGTGCAGCTGGCCCGCCTCGACGTGGCCGAGCATGTGGCCTGCACGTTCCTGGCCGATGCGCCGATCGTGGCCACCGACGCGGTGACCGGAACCGGCATGGACGACCTCGTTGCCGAGTTGGACGGCCTGCTGGCCCTCACCCCCACCTCGACCGATCGCAGCCGGCCCCGGCTGTGGGTGGACCGGGCCTTCCCCATCAAGGGCTCCGGGACGGTGGTGACCGGGACCCTGACCGGCGGACGGCTGGCCGCCGACGACACCCTGGCCCTGCTTCCGGCCGGGCGAAGCATCCGGGTTCGAGCCCTCCAGAGCCTGCACCGGCAATGCGACCAGATCGGTCCGGGCAACCGGGTGGCGGTCAACATCACCGGAGCGGGGCACCGCGACGTGGCCCGGGGCGACGCGCTGGTGCGGACCGGGCAATGGCAGGCCACCGACACCATCGACGCCGAACTCTCGGTGCTGGCCTCGCTCGACCATCCGGTCACCCGCAGGGGCGCCTACGTGGCCTACATCGGGTCGGGCGAGCATCCGGTGCGGCTGCGGGTCTTGGGGCCTTCAGCCATCGAGCCAGACGGCCGCGGCCTCGTCCGGCTGCACCTTCCGCTGAGGTTGCCGCTCTGCATGGGCGACCGCTTCATCCTGCGTGAGTCAGGGCGCTCGGAGACCGTCGGCGGCGGCGAAGTGCTGGACGTCGAACCGGTGCTGCCCGCGGCCCGAGCCCGGCCCGACCGCACGGTGAGACGGATCATCGCGGAGCGGGGCCGCATCGACGCCGCCCACCTGGAGAGGTTGACCGGCACCCCGCGCCCCCCGGATGTGGGCCGGTGGGCGGTCGCACCCGAGCACCTGGCACAGACCGGGCAACGGCTGGTCGAAGCAGTGAATGCGGCCGGGGCGCTCGGTCTCGATCTAGCCACCCTCGACGACTTCGAGCGAGCCGTGATCTCCACCATCGAGGGCATGGAATCGGTCGAGGGACGGATCCGTCCGGCCGGCCGCGAGGACCCTCTGGCCGATCACCCGTTCGTCAAGTTGGCTGAGGCCGCCCCCTTCGCGCCGCCGGCGCCGACCGGCGTCTCCAGCGACGAGCTGCGCCTGCTGGTCAGGCAGGGCCGGCTGGTGGAGAGCGGCGGCATCCACTTCGGGGCGACCGCCATCACCCGGGCGGCGGAGGCGGTGGCCCGGCTGCTGGCCGGCAAGCCCGAAGGGGTGACGGTGGCGGAGGTCCGCGACGCCTGGGGCACGACCCGCAAGTACGCCCTGGCGCTGCTGGCCAGGCTCGACAGCACCGGCGTCACCCGCAGGCGTGAGGACGTGCGGATCGCCGGGCCCCGGCTGCCTCAGGTCTAGATCGAGATCGAGAGAACTGCGAGACAGTCGCCGCAGGTCAGGTTCGGGCCATGCGCAGCAGCAGGTCGCGCCGCTCGATCTCGTTGAGGCCGCCCCAGATGCCGTGCTGTTCGCCTATGTCGAGCGCGTACTGCAGGCAGTCGGACTGAACGGAGCAGGAGGCGCAGATGTCCTTGGCCCGCAGCTCGCGGCGCCGCTTCTCGTCGCGCTTCTCCACGTGTGGGGGCGGGAAGAACACCGAGGCGTGGGGTCCCCGGCAAGCGGCTCGCAACTGCCACTCAACCCGATCTCGTGAAGCAAGTCTCATACCTACAACTCTCCTCCCTACTGACGCACTACCACATGCCCACCGGCAGATACAAGGCCGCGCCGGAGCTTTTTCGGAGCTTCTTGCCCATCCCGACGGCGATGCGGATGAGGCGTCAGCGGGGGCCGGGCCCGCCAGCGGGGGCCGGAGGCGTCAGCGGGGGCCGGGCCCGCCAGCGGGGGCCGGAGGCGTCAGCGGGGGCCGGGCCCGCCAGCGGGGGCCGGAGGCGTCAGCGGGGGCCGGGCCCGCCAGCGGGGGCCGGAGGCGTCAGCGGGGGCCGGGACCACCGGAGTCCCCGGAGCCGTCGGGATCGTCAGGATCGTCGGCAGGCTCCACGGTGAGGATCAGGCCCTCCAGCGCCATCACGCGCACGGCTTCGCCCTCGGAGACGGGGGTGGCCCGCTGAGTGCGAGCCCTCCAGGGAGCGCCGTCGATGACCACCACGCCCTCGGGGTCCACAGCTTCCCGGGCCACGCCGCGTGCGCCGATCATCCAGTCGCGCCCGATCCTCGGCGTACCGAAGCGGGTCCGCACCATGGCGGGCATGCCGGCCACCATCCCGGCGAACACCCCGACGATCCCCGCCAGCAGAGTGATCCACGACAGCAGCAACCCTTCGAACAGCGTCAGCGATCCGACGATCAGGCACACGGTGGCAATCACGGTCCAGGCCTTGGGCGCCCCGATCTGTATGTCCACCGCATAGCCGAACATGGCCACCAGCAGCAGCGCCACCGCCCAGCCCCGCGCCGGCAGGGCCGCCAACCCGTAGCACCCGAGCAGGAAGGTGATCGCGCCGATCCCTCCCGCGATGCCCACGCCGGCGGTGTACAGCTCGAACACGAGCAGCCCGGCACCCGCCAGCAGCAGCAGGTAGGCGACCGCGGGGCTCGCCGCCACATGCATGAAGTGGTCGGCCGGGGCGAGCTTGGCGAAGCGGACGCGGCTGACCGGGATCCGCACAGGCTCGTCGCCTGAGTCGTCGAACTCGGTCTGGAAGCCGGGCAGGTCGAGCACGAAGAACGGCAGGGTGGGGGCCTCCCGGGCCAGCCCGAGCTCGATCGCCTCGGAGAAGGAGACCTTCTGGGTCTGCAGGCGCGGGTAGGCCCGGGCGAAGGCCTCGGTCAGCTGCCCGGCCGGCAGGACCAGCGCACCGAGCTCGCCCAATCTCGATCCGGGGGCCAGGGCCAGGTCGGGAACCAGGCCGGCCAGCTGACCCACGCGCCCGGCAGCCGCCGCGCCCGACGGGCCCACCCACACCGTGACGGGCACGTCCGATCCGAGGATGCGGTCGGCCAACTGTCGCAGCCGCTGGTCGTCGACGGTGGCCCGGGAGCTGTTCATCTGCAGCACCAGGCCGAGCGAGCCGTCGGCTGAGGCCTTGTCGATGGACCGCTCGATGAAGTCGGCCATGATCGGATCGAGATAGCCCGAGACTTCGACGACGTCGACCACTCCCGGCTCGGCCTGAGCAACCAGATCGCCGGCACCGTCGACTTCGCTGGCGCCGTCGACTTCGCTGGCACCGTCGACTGCCGCGGCTGCGGGCAGGCTCAGCGCCAGCACACACCCCAGCGCCAGAGCGAGTGAACCCGCGACCCGCCGGGTGAGCCTCATCGGACAGCGCAGCAACGACAGGGGGCGGTCGCGGGCGCTAGATGCCCGGATCGCGGTCGAGAGCGCTGACGGCGGCCTCGAGGGTCTCCTCCACAGGCACTATGCGGTCGAAACCGGTGGTGTGCAGCAGGCGGACCAGCGTGGCACCGTTGCAGTGCACGACCACCCGGCCCTCGTGCTCGCGGATGCGGCGGATCCCGCCGATGAGAGCGCCGAGACCAGCCGAGTCGATGAAGGGCACGCCACAGAGATCGACCACCAGGCGCCCCGCGGTGGCGTGCTCGGCCAGCGCCTCGCGGAACTGGGCGACGGTGTAGGCGTCGAGCTCCCCGACGGGACGCAGCAGGTGGTACGGTCCCGTGCTGCCGTCGTCGTCGCGGCGGAACGACTCAATGTCCAGCATGGCCGGAGGATACCCGACCGCCGCCGGGATCGGGGAGGGGCGGGGCTTCCGCTCCTGTTCGCTGCGACCTGAGGGCCGCTCGGGCCACGGCCTCGCTGCGTCTGACGAGGATTCCCGTTTGGTTGGCCTACCCGCTCGGCCTCGGGGAACCGGTACGATCTGCGCGGTGGGAGAGGTGCTGCTGGTGACCGACGCCGACTGGATCGCGGATCAGTGCGACGCCGCGCTGGGCGGCGACCACCGACTGCACCGGGTGAGTAGGGGCGCGGACACGCTGGAGGCCATCGAGCTGGTCGAGCCCGACCTGGTGCTGCTCGATCTGCAGTTCGGCAACATGGGCGGGATGGCCGCCTGCCTGGCCGTCCGCCAGGAGGAGGGCATGGGCCGGCTGGAGCGGCGGCCGGTGATCATGCTGCTCGACCGCGACGCCGACGAGTTCCTGGCCCGCCGCAGCGAGGCCGACGCCTGGCTGGTGAAGCCCGTCGACCCGATGCACCTGTCCCGCCTGGTGGCGTCCACCCTGGCCGAGGCGCCCGCATCCGCCTGAGTGGGCAGCATCGACCGCGGCTAGCATTTCCGCCGCTGCACACGGGCAGTGGCGCAGCTTGGTAGCGCGCCTCGTTCGGGACGAGGAGGTCGTGGGTTCAAATCCCGCCTGCCCGACAGAAACCAATCTGATTTTCGTCCTGGCCGAGCGTCTCACCCCATCAGTAAGTTGCTCCCATGCCGGCCGACACAGATGATCAGCGGCACCCACGCGTGGCCCACCTGAGCCGCCGGGTCCGCGGGCCCCGGAGATCCCCGCACTACGATCGGCGCTGGACCGGCGACCCCTCCAAGACCGACGCTCAATGACCACCACCAACAGCGTTCTTCATGCGCGCGGGCATGCTCAGACCCCATCTGGGAGCCGCATGCATGGCGGAAGACGCTTGAGGGCCGCCGAGTTCTTCGCCGGCATCGGCCTCGTACGTTGCGGCCTGGAGCAGGCCGGTATTGAGGTGGTCTGGGCCAACGACATCGAGCCAATGAAGCGGGATGTCTATGCGGCCAACTTCGATGCCTCGCAGTACCTCCTCGGTGATGTCCGAGGCATCGCCGCGCAGTCGGTCCCGACCGTGGATCTCGCGGCGGCCAGCTTCCCCTGTGTGGACTTGTCTCTCGCTGGTCATCGCCGGGGCCTTGGCGGTGAGCAGTCCGGGCTGTTCTACGAGTTCACACGAATCTTGCGGGAGATGAACGACAGGCTTCCACGGCTCGTGTTGGTCGAGAACGTTGCATCGTTCGTCTCGTCACGCAACGGCCAGGATCTACGGTCTGCCGTCGCAGAACTGAATTCACTCGGGTATGTGTGTGACTTGGTTGTCGCGGACGCCCGGTGGTTCACGCCCCAGTCGCGGCCCCGGCTGTTCATTATCGGCACCAGAGGCAGGCTCGCACCTCTGGGCTCCTCCGAAGCGAGTTGTCTCCACCCCGAGCCGGTGGCTTCCTTCGCGCGCTCCAACCGTGACCTCCTTCTCCAACAGCTGCCGCTACCCGCGCCTCCGGAGCGTGACCTGGACCTGAGCGACATCGTCGAGCGGATGCATCCGCGCGATTCTCGCTGGTGGGGGGCGGACAGGAGCACCAGGTTCATCGAGTCGCTGTCACCATTGAACGCACGGCGGTTGGATGTCTTGCGCCGCGGGCGACGGTTGGCCTGGCGCACGGCCTATCGGCGTACCAGGGCCGGTACCGCTGTTTGGGAGATACGTGACGATGAGATCGCGGGGTGCTTGCGCACCGCCCGAGGAGGTTCGTCAAAGCAGGCGCTCGTTCAAGCCGGGAACGGAACCGTTCGTGTGAGGTGGATGACCCCCAGGGAATATGCCCGGCTCCAGGGCGCCCCAGAGAGCTTCAGCTTCTCACCGGTCACGGAGGCACAGGCGCTCTACGGGTTCGGCGATGCGGTTTGCGTGCCCCTCATCCGGTGGCTAGCCCAGCACGTCCTTGTGCCTGCAGCGAACGCTCCTGCACTAGCAGCCCAAGCCGCATGAGGCATCTCCTAGTGCGCGCCGATGACTGTCAGCGAGGACTAGGAGATGGCGGTGCCGCACGCCACCCCCTAGAGGTAATGCACTCTGTAACAGCGTTTGGGAGTGCTCCAGGCGCTTAGACCAACTCGCTGATGAGAACGCCGTCAGCGACTGCAACCACAGCGTCCATTCCTTGCTCAACTACGACGGAGTAACGTGCCCCTGGCCGTGCGCAGAGATCCGCTTACCCCCGAACAGCGCTCCTCGGCGATGCGGCGCGTGCGCCGCAAGGACACCGGCCCCGAACTCGCACTGCGCCGTGAACTCACCCGCAGGGGGATCCGCTATCGCGTCGACTATGCGCGAGCGCCCGGCAGACCCGATGTCGCCATGGTGGGCCGGCGCGTCGCCGTCTTCGTCGACGGTGAGTTCTGGCACGGCAAGAAGTTGAGCGCGGAACGGCTCGCCGAGATGCCTGAATACTGGCGACGCAAGATTCATCGCAATGTCGAACGCGACGCCCGCGTCAATGATGCGCTCTGCGCTGATGGCTGGAGGGTCGTTCGCGCTACCGACCGTGTGATCGCCCGCGATCTCCGAGGGGTCGCCGATGTCGTGGAGCGTATGGCGATGGGCCACCAGGTGAACAATGTCCCGAACGGTGTCGAAGTCCATGGAGGTAGCTCATGACCCTTCCAGATGATCTCGACATCGAGAAGGCGCTGATCTATTTCCACGCCTACATGTACGGACCGCTCCGTGGCAAGTTGAGGCTCTACGAGGCTCGCGGGGTCTCTCCGCGGGTCGCGATGTCAGAAGACTGGGAACTGTTCGCCTCCATCCTCGTCCGCGACCGCGGTTCGCCCGGCCAGAGCGGACTGGACCTGGAAGGCTACGAGGTCAAGTCAGCCAGCTACCGGAGTGCGTTCGAGTACCAATACCACCGCAACTCATGGCGCGAGAAACTCGCGAAGGATCGGGCGGCAGGGCACCTCTTCATCTCCCACGAGGATTGGCTGAGGCTCGTTGAGGTGCGTTTCTGCACAGGGTCAGCACTGCATGAGTTCTTCGACAAATGGGAAGCGGAGAAGCCTTATTCCGACGACAGGCAACAACGCTTTCGGAAGTCGATACCGTTCGCTTGGGTGCGCGAGCACGCGGAACTGCTTCTGCAAATTAATGATGGTGAGGTAGCGGATGGGTGACGCTCATTGATCCAACGTCGGGCCCAGTGAGTGTCGCCAGTGGAGCCGAGCACCCCCAAGGGGTAAGCCCGAGTCTTCGGACCGGGGACACGCTGTTCCTCAGTCGTCGCCTACGCAACCGCCAGCCTGATAGCGGCGGCGAGCTCATAAGGTCTGGGATCAACGGCGAGGTGCCGATGTAATGACGGGCGCACGCGCAGCATGCGGCAAGGAGCCTGAGGCCTGATCTGGCTAGACGGGTTGCTGGATGATCGTCAGGCCATTAGCGAGGGAAGCGGCTTGCCGATGATCCGCTTCACCACTCGTGTGGGCAGGCAGGTGCGGTCCGCTAGCTGCTCAGCGGACATACCGGACAGAGATGCCGCAAGCCTGAGATACTGCGGCGCTGGCACAGCGCGATCACCAGATCCCGGCTCTTTTCCCCGCCAGCCGTACGAGCTGCGCTGCTTCATTGCTCGCGTGTAGGTCGCGTCATCGATCACCTTGAGGTCTCTCGCCCGGCGTACGAGAGCCGCCATCGACATCCCCCAGGTGCGTTTCAGCTGGAGGTAGCGACCCCAGGCGACGTGTCGGTGTCGCAGCGGTGGGTGTGCATCGAGGGCTACCCGATGCCGACATTGCGGGTGTTCTCATGAGACGAGACGGTGGGTCGTCGCTTCCATCGGTGATCGTGTCGATGGTGATATTCGGCATCTGCGCCCAACAGCACGGCTGCTCTTCTATCCCTGCGGACGGTCTGGTTGTCACCGAACTGGATGGGCGAGCCGTTATGCCCCACGAAGGGTTCACTGTCCTGTGCGCTGAGGGCAGCGCTATGGGTTGGCCTCCGGCGTTGACCTCGGGCGGCACAGCAGGCGCGGGTGAGTTTCATTCGTTCACGGTCACTGTGGAGTGGAACACCTGGAGTCATGCTTCCCGCTCCTATGGCCAGACGGTCCTGCAACCCCCGACAACCTGATGAAACGCAACGACTCGGGCTACATCCTGCCCATGACCCTCGTCGCGATCACGTTGATGGCGTTCGCTGCGCTGCTCACCGGCCGGACATTCGGGGTGCAGCTTCGAGCCTCCATCCAGGAACGGCTCATCATCGAAGAGAGGCTCACCACCCGCAATGCCGAACACATCATCGACGCATGGATGGCCGACCCGACCTTCTCGAAAGAAATCGTAGAGGGAGGGCCAGGAGTCAACGGCTGGCAAGAGCTAAACCCCCTGGACCCCACACTCCCCACCGTTCCCGTGTGGCGCACACCGGACGGGTCGCAGCCTTGCTCTCCCCCGGCAGACACCGTGTGCTGGAAGTTCACAGTCACAGACCCCACGGCGGACAACCCCAAACTGCGAGGCAGGGAAGCCGAACAAGACATCACAGACATCACCACCGAAATCCGAAGCGGCTGCGTAGGAGACATAGACCGCTGCCAGCGCACAACTGAGATCACCCGCAGCTACGAACGGGCCGTGTTCGCGCACTATCAGCTCCACTACGAGAACGACACCGCCCCTGACACGGCGTTCAACGGTCCTACGTTCAACAGGCCAGACGGCATCCGCGACCCCGCAGCTTGCGAGACCCCTCCCGTCCCAGCAGGCACCGTCTGCGACGACCCACCAGAAGCCCAACTGCGAGGACTGCGGGTCGTGTTCACGTCCGCTGACAAACTCAACGGACCCTTGCGATACAGCGGCGACGATGGCGTTCTCTATTGCGGCAGCCCACAGTTCAAACGCATCGAAACGAAGGGCAACCTGCCTCGCCCAGCAAACGACGCCACCTGTCTATTGAAGCCCCGTTGGTTGTCAGCCCCGGCGCAGTGGCCAACAACAAACGCCGAACTGCGCGCTGACCAGCGCTTCGAGGAGAAAGACGACGATCTGGAACTCCCTGACCTCTCACTCTTGACCCCACCAACAGGTACCACTCTCAGCAGCGTGAACTACGACTTTCACTACCCTGGTACTGGTGACGCCATCAACGACGGCGACATCATCATCTCTGCCGGATCGGCCACCATCGAACGTCTCGTTGTTGAAGGGTCGGTCACCGTCTACGCAGAAGGCGACATCATCATCTGCGGCGACATCGAAGCCTCCGACACGAACCCCGCAGGCGGGCCGAACGTCATCGCCTTGATCACCCAAGGAGACGTGATCCTCAATCCCAGCGGCTCCACCCCACCGAAGTGCGCCGACGACACCCTGGCCGAACTCAACGCCAGCCACAGCCTTACCCTCACCAACGTCGCGATCCTCGCCCCCGAAGGAGCCGTCTACGCCCGACGCTGGCACCTGCCCCACGCCGCTAGTGGAGGCCCCACCCTCCTCACCATCGAAGGCTCCATCGCCGCCCAACATCTCGGCCTATACGGCATCCCCGACCCGGCAACCGGGGACGTGACCCACGGATGGTCCAAAGACTTCACCTACCCCACCGACTCTGGCGTGCCCGCCCACCGTGGTGGCCGGGGTATGACTCTTACCCGATCCCCGAGTGGGAACCGGCGTAGGCGAGGCCACCCTGCATCGCGGGATCGCAAGACGGTCGGGGTACAACGTCCTGCTAGCCCCGGAGCGCTGCTTGTAGATGTGAGCCTCGTTCTGGTCTATCTCTGCTGAGGAGTCACCAGCCGAGCCACCCTCATAGATGCACCACGCTGTCGCACCCCCGTGATGGGATGGCAGGTCTCGACCCCACCCCATGGCGAGGAGGCAGAGGGATGACCGTCGATGAGGAGCTGATCGCACCCGACTACGACGACCTGAATCGGCAGTTTTACCACGAGGACGGCCCCGGCGAGTTCCTGCTGATGCGCTTCCACGCGCTCTGCGTGATCGGAGGCGCTTATGAGCCGTTCAAGGACATCCTGGCCGAGGGAGTCGAGTTCGCGGGAAGCACCCTCTCGCTTGTCGGTTCGACCGACGACCCGGACCCAACTGAGGTCGAATCTGATCGAGCCTTCCGGCAGCACTACCTGAGAATCGAGACCCACCATCTCAAACACCTAGCCATCGAGACGCTGCTGCGGCTGTTCCTGGGCCACAAGGACTCTCCAGAATGCCCCTGGTTCGAGATATCGAAGGAGCTTGACTTCCGCAAGTTCAAAGAGACCGTTGACACGCTCATCGTGAACGCCAGGCGGGAGACGCTTCAATCAGATGTCGCCTTCGTCATCTTGGGACACTCGGGAGACTTGACGACGGCCAGCGAAGAAGTCTTGAACTACAGCTCCAACTTCGCGCGGTTCCTGCGGTTGTTCGCGAGCGACTGGTTGCAGGAAGCGAAGTCCTACAACGCAACCAAGCACGGGTTGACGGCCATCCCAGGCGAAGCGAACCTCCGCATCGGGGTCTCGCCGGACAGGATGCACGAGATCGCCTACGGCGACCGGCTAGCTCATCTCTCAACCAAGGGTCGGATCGGCGGCAAACGCGATTGGTTTGTGACCACCCGTTGGATTCGCAAGGAACGTGCAGTTCCGTCCACCTACTTCAGCATCCAGATGCTCAGGGCGATGTGGAAGGTGGCGCGAGTCAGGTACGGCATCTCTGAGGACAGCGGCCCGCTGGAGTTGCCATCTCCAGAGTTCACACCGGAGAAGCTGCGGGAGTTGGAAGGTAGCTCCACGCACGAACTATCCGTGAGCGCCCTTACAGAGTTCAAGAACCCGCCATCCCCAACGAACGCCGAGCCTACGGAGACGGAAGACGTGGACGAAGCTGCGACTCGGATGAGTCGCATCGCGACCCTCTGGAAGCAAACAAGAGCCAGCAAGATGCTCGACCGCCTCTCCCGTGGCCTCCAGTGGTTGGGACGATGGCTGCTGCGCTTCGTGCTCCGCACGATACGAGCGTTCCTAGCGGGCGTCTGAGCCTTCGCATTGCTCTCCTTGCTCACCGTGCGCTCCGTAGGGATTGAGCACGTCTCCGTTGATGGTTTCCTCGGACTGCTCGTGACGGGAGGCGTGGTAGGCGTCGTGCTGCAACGTTCATTCAAGAAGTTCGCGCTCTTGCGGAAGGCAGGAGAACTCCTCACGCTGAGGGTGGCCGTCCTAGCAGGAACCGAGTGATTCATGAGCAGACACCACAGCTACCGATCCGGTGTGTCACGAGACGCCGTGCAGTTCTTCTGGATCGTTGTGCTTCTGGTGGCGTCCATCGTCCTATGGGCAACCGGGTGGGGCACAAGCGTCATCGGCTGGGCAGGTGACCTCATGCTCGACCAGATCAACGAGATCGGGAACACGCAGCCCGATTGATCTCCAGTCGGACACAGCCGCCATCGAGCCGCAGATGCTCTCACGGACACCTATAGCCTGCACGCCGTCGAAGAGCGGTGGGGCGCTAAGCCGGGTTCCAGGCGTCCGCTGCTAACGCGAGGAAGATGGGAGGGCGACTTGTCCAACCAAGAGCTTGCTTGGGAGACACCGGGCGTGTGCCCATCATGTGGGGTTGTCACAGATCACACTTGGTTCAGTGAGGTTCTGTCGTATTTTGAAGACCAGGTGGGCAGGCAGATCGCACACCCGATGAAAGGCAGCCAAGGCAAGCTGCTCGTATCCATATATATGTCCAAGCAGTGCGAGGCCCTGACCCTCTGGATAGAGCATCCCACCGCGGCAGGGAGCGAGGCCGAGTTGGTGTATCCGCACGCGGGTGTCCGCATCCCACCCGCAGAAGGGCTGGAGGACAATGAGACCAAGCTCTACGAAGAGGCGGCTGCGGTCGCTCGAATATCACCCAGAGCGGCGAGCGCCTTGGTGCGTGTTCTGCTAGAGGCGCTTCTGAAGCGTCATCTAGCGGCTGCGGATCGCCCGGTCAAGGGCAAGCGACTGGAGGAGTTGATCGATCAGGCCGTCGAACATCTTGCGCTGTCTCCTACCTTGTAGAAGGGGCTGACGGCCATCCGCAAGCGCGGCAACGCCACCATGCATGATCCCTACGGCCTGACTGACCAAACCCGCTCTGAGGAGCTGCCCCGGTTGTTCCAAGCGGTGGACCAGCTTGTCGATGAACTACACATCACGCCACAGATATGGGACTTGATGGCAGAGGAGTGAGACGACGCTGACGCGCACGCTGCGTTGGCTCCAGCAGTCAAGACTGCCAGCCGCCGCTTCTGGTCTTGTTGTAGGCCGGGTTGCGGCCTCTGTTGCTCTTGCGGAATCGGGCGAGCTTGGCTCCTTCCCAGCGTCGGGCCTTCTGTCTGGACATCCCGCCCGTTTCCACCCTCATCCGCCCGCGCTTGCCTGAGCGTCGGTGCTCAGCGGATCGACGGCTGGGGTTGCTGGTGATCCCCACGTACTTCACCCTGCCGCCTCTGCCACGGATCGTGTAACCGCGCACCGGTCGTCCTCGGCTTGAACTGCTCCGGGATGGACTCCTGCGGCGTGAACTCCCCCGGTTTCTGCTGCTTGATCGTCTGTAGCGTGCCATCGCCAGGAAGCTAGTTCGATGGTGTGACAGCAGCCGCGAGCGCTGGCGGTCAGTCAGCAAGTGTCAACGGCCAGTGGGATCTGCCCACTGGCGGCCAGCAGAACTGCCCGCTGGCGGCCAGGTGTTCTGCCCACCGTCTAGTGCATGCTCGCGGTAGTCGTATGGCTGTGTTAGGGTCGGGTTATGACTGTTCCTAGGACTTTGGAGGTGTGCGGGGCTGATCGGGCGGTGCTGGAGGCGCGGGTGGCTGCGTCGACGACGCCGCGGCGGGATTGGCAGCGTGCCAAGGTGGTGCTGATGGCCGCTGAGGGGCTGTCGTCTCCGGTGATCGGTGAGGCGGTGGGCCTGAACCGCAACCAGGTGGACGTGTGGCGGCGCCGCTACGGCGAGGCGGGCCTGGGCGGGCTCGCGGACCGGCCGCGCTCGGGCCGGCCGCGCGTGTATGGGCCCGCGGAGAGGCTGGCTTTGGTCAAGACGATCACGACGCGGCCCCCCGAGGCGGGCCGGCTCGGCGGGCGGCGGCTCAAGGCCCGCATGTCGATGCCCGAGGTCGGCCGGATCATGCGCGAGGACCTCGCCATCGCGATCTCGGACTCGCAGGTGTGGCGGATCTGCACCTCGATGGGCCTCAAGCCGCAGCAGGTGCGCTCGTGGACGGCCTCCCATGACCCCGACTTCGACGCCGAGGCCGCCGACGTCTGCGGGCTGTGCCTCGACCCGCGGGACAACTGGGCGGTGTTCAGCGTCGACGAGAAGACCGCCATACAGGCCAAGAGCCGCGTCGGCGCGACCCGCCCGGCGCGGCCCGCCGACGGCGCCGCCGCCGGGCGGGTCGCCCGACAGGAGTTCGAGTACCGCCGCCACGGCACCAAGGCACTGTTCGCCGCGTTCGAGTGCGCCACCGGCGAAGTCGTCGCCGCGCCCACAGACTCGGTCCGCTCGGACAACTTCGTGGCGTTCCTCGCCGAGCTGGACTCCATGGCGCCCGCCCACCTCGAGCTGCACTGCATCGTCGACAACCTCGCCACCCACTGCACCGCCGCCGTCGAGGAGTTCCTCGACGGCCACCACCGCGTGTTCCTGCACCGCACCCCCACCCACGCATCCTGGCTCAACCAGATCGAGATGTGGTTCTCCATCCTCACCCGACAACTCCTCGACACAGCCGAGTTCGCCCACACCAGCGACCTCGCCGGAGCCATCCTCGACTACATCGACGACTACAACAACCGGGCCAAACCCTTCAAATGGACCTACCACCCAAACCAACAGCCACAGAACTTACGCGCGTGACCACTAGTTGGTCAGTGGCGTCACCCCCTTTCCGGCGGTGGCTTGGGTGAGACGGATGCTGTCACCGGCGGTGAGCACGATGTGGGCGTGGTGCAGCAAGCGGTCGACGGTGGCGTTGGCGATGGTCTTGGGCATCAATTCGTCGAACCCTGCGGGGTGAAGATTGCTGGATAGGGCGATGGAGCGTTTCTCATAGGCGGCGTCGACGACGCGGTAGAGCGCTTCGGCGGTGTCGGTGGTGACTGGCAGCAGGCCGATGTCGTCGATGACGATGACGTCGGCGCGCATGATCCGGCGGATGGCTTTGGCTGCGGTGTCATCCGCGCTGTGGCGGCGAACGAGCGCGCCGAGGTGCTCGAGACTGAACCAGGAGACTCTGTGACCGGCGTCGACGGCGGCATGGCCGAGCGCTTCACAGAAGTGGGTCTTGCCGGTGCCCGATGGCCCGCACACGACGAGGTTCTCGTGACGTTGGATCCACTCCAGGGTGCGCAGCGCCCGCTGGGTGGGTGCTGGGATCGAGCTGACGGTGTCGTCCCAGGCGTCGAAGGTCTTGCCGGTGGGGAACCCGGCGGCTTTGCGCCGGGCCCGAATCGAGGACGCTTGACGGCCGGCGAGCTCCTCAGCCAGCAGTGCCCGCATTGCTTCGGCCGGGTCCCAGCGCTGGGCCTTGGCGGTGGCCAGCAGGTCCGGCGCGGTGCGGCGCATGTGGGGCAGTCGCAGTTCGCGCAACAGTTCCACGACTTCTTCGACTGGTGAGGTGGTGGTGGTCATCGGTTGTCTCCGAAGCCTTCCCAGGCGCGTGTGCCCGACTGCAGGGAGTGGTCCTCGTCGGCGCTGCGGCGCTCCCCGGCGGGATGCGCGGCGAGGATCGACGCGACATCACCGTCCGCGAAGCGGGCGTAGGTGGCGGCGTGGCCCAGCGCCCAATCAACCCGCATCTGGCCATGCAGTCGGGCCAGGGTAACGGCCTGGGCCATCTTGGTCTTGATCCGCGACGTGCCCGCGGAGGCGGCCTCGACCAGCCACAGCCGGGCGCCCTCACCCAGCGCCAAGAACTCGGCCTCGGCCGCGCTGGCCGGCTTCGGCTGCCGCCCGAGCGGCCCTGCTGGGCGCGGCGGGTAGTGGGCGTCGTCGATCATCGGACGCCCAGGTGTCGAACGCTGGTGGCGTGCCACCTCGACTGGACCTGCCGATGCGCAGTGCACCACGACGATGTGGTCGCCGTCGACACGCACCCACACCGTCTCATCAACCAGGGTGTGCGGGACCGAGTAGGTCACCCCGCCGAAGCTGATCGTGGAGCTCCAGGAGACCTTGCGGGTCTCGCCGAACACCGCCGTGTAAGGAGTCACCGGCAGCGCGTGCAGCCGCTGCTGCTCCTCGATGAGCATCTCGGCTGGCGCCCGCCGAGTCACCCGATGCTCGCGGCTGTTTATGTGGGCCATCCACGCGTCGCAGGCCTCGACCAGCTCGGCCCAGCTGGCGTAGCCGTCGCGCAGGTTCGCCTCGGTGGGCACCAAGTCGGCCTTGGCGACGCGCACGGTCGCCTCTGAGCCGCCCTTGGACTCGGGGTCCGCCGGCACACACGTCGCCACCGTGATCCCATAATGCCCGCTGACCGCGACGATCTCCGGATGGCGCACCGCGATCCCTGCGACGTGATCGATCGTGACCGTGCGCTCGTTGTCGGTCAACCAATACGTCGGCGCGCCACCAAAGGCCCTCATGGCCCGGTCCACACAGGAAATCACCGTCGCCAGCCGGCGATCCCAACACGGCACCACCACCCGGAACCTCGACCACGCCAACCACGCACAGAACAGACTCGTCGCCCGACCACAGATCACCGGACCGGTGCCCCAGTCCCACTGCGCCCACATCCCCGGCTCAGGGATCCACGGCCGATACACCCGCCGCCTACCACGGCGATGGTTGGCCTTCACCTCAGCCACCGCCCTGCGCACCGTGCGCTCCGAACCGCAGAACCCCAAAGCACGGAGCTTGTCGAAGGCCCGGTCGGCGCGGATCTTCGCATTCGACCGCTCCACCCACTCCTCGATCTTGCCCATCCACGGATCGATGATCCGCTCCCGGCGACGCGGCCCGACGCCACCCAGCGCGCCGGCGTCGCGTCTGGCCACATAGGCGGCCACGGTGTGATGAGACACCCCAGCCAGCTCACCGGCACCACGCAACGACCCACACAGATCGAACGCTTCCAACATGTTCATGATTTCCTCGCGAGACTTCACTTGCTCCTCCTGCTCGATGGCCACAGTCGTCGTGACCGGCCATTCGAGTAGGAGGAGCACCCCGCCAAGGTGGACCCCGACGGGAGACGGACTTCAACGCGGGCAGCTCTGTTGGCCGCCGCTGGGCAGAACTGTCGGCCGCCAGCGGGCAGCTACATGGCCGCCACTGGGCAGGATCTCATGGCCGCCGACAAGCAAGCACCTCTGCATGGCGGACGATCTTGTGCTGTGGGGCGTCAACCGTCTTGAACAGCCGCAACACGATGTGGTCGCCGGTTTGGAACGCTCTGCCGGTGATCCACACCTCATCGAAGTAGTCGAATGTGAGCTTGTCCAGGACGTGGTACGGACAGCGTTCTGATGGGTCCAGTTCCTCGCAGGCGGGTCCGAAGTAGTCGTCAAGCTGTACTGCGGCCATGTTGTTGTCGAGAACCACGAACAGCCATCTGAGACCGGAGGCGTTCTCCATCTGACGCTGGTCGGTCTTGGCCTTGATGCAGTCCTGCACCGTGGCCAGCATGTGTTCGTACTCGCCCCATGCGGAATCAGGGACCGCTGGGCTTGTCCGCACCATTCCGCCGCCTGAACCCTCCGGCTCGGAAGCCCGCCACACGAGGACGCGCCGAGGGAACGCCCCATCGCGATCCACTAGAAGCTGCGGGTACCAGTAGCCGGTCTGTCGCCCCCACCGAAGCAAGAACTTCTCGTAGCAGAGACCACGGGAGGCCGCTGTCTGCCATGCGGTGCCCCAATCGTGGCCATCAATGTGATCCTGCGGGTCTACAAGCCGCTCCTGAACGGCCTTCACCATCAGCTCCGGCTCGCCTCCGGTAGCCTCCACATCGACCAGCACCTCAATGAGTGCTTCCACCAGCCCCCTTACGGGCCGCCTGTTGTCCTCCGGGGAGTGGTCATAGACCCTCACATCCCACACCAACGACAACCGCGAGTCGGGCCACTGCTTGCGCGAGCGCCGTCGTACCAGGGCGTTGTCGTCTTGGTGTTCTTCAGCTAGCTGGCTCTCGAACTTCCGTCCGGCCTCATTGGTGGCCCAGACGACCTCAACATCGGCTTCCCGTGTGTCCGCTGTCTTCACCCTCCAGTCCGCGATGGGGTCGCTGCCCGGAGGCTCCAAGCGCTCGGCGTGAACCAAGTCCTCGAACTCGCGGATGAGGCGAATGGCCAGCCGCTCTTCGACTGTGGAATCGTTCTCAGACACGGCAGGCGAGGCTACCTACCAGCGGTCCACGGCTGATACTGCCAAGAAGTCCGATTCAGTCGTCCGTTGCTTCTCGGGTGTGGATCGGACCTTCGGGACGCTGACGCACCTCGGCCTCGCCTACCCCGCGGACATCGCTCTGAGAGGTGATCTTCTTGGAGGCAGGCTTGCGGCGACCCCTCGTGTCTTCCTCGCCCGTGCCGTTGCCGTTGCGCTTCAGCCGGGACGGGCGTCGGGGTTCAGTCTCAGAAGGTGGCATCGGCCCAGAATAGCGCGATGCCGACCACTGCCGTACCCGCCGCAATGAGGCTTGCCGTGTATAGCTGTGCTCGCTTACGGAGCTTCTCGCGCGAGTCCTTCGCGTATCCGTCAAGGTCTGTAGCTAGTGCCCTGTAGAGCCTTGCTGACGGCCACGTCAGGACGGGTTCTACGTGCTTCTCGATGATCCTCAGAGGACCAAGCTCTGCGGTGAACCTCGCGGGCCACGATACGCACGCGCTCGTCACGAATAGCACCGCCGTGCTTAGGGCGAAGATCACTACTCCAGCCCACCCGCAGAAGCCCAAGGTGCCTTCCTTGGCTGCATCGGGAGCGAGGTTCGCCACGACGGTCGCTGCAATGAGGACAACGGACACGAGGGCCAGTGACCGTGTTCTCAGCGCCTCTAGCGCTCGCACATTGGCGTCCAGCCAGTGCACGCCGGATTCGTAGGCCAGCCTGCTACCTACCAGTTCGGCCTCGTCGCGTTGCTGCTGCCGTCTCTGCTTCTTCCGTTGCTTCTTCTTGCTCATGGTCATCAGACCCTCCGCTGCGTCCTGGGAATGTCGTCTAGTGAGCGTGATAGTCCATCCATCCGCGCGCGGCTGAGTCGGCGTCTTCAAAGGAGTCGTAGGTCTCGGACTTGACCTGCTCGATCCCCACGCGCGACCGCAATCCGCGACGGTGCTGGATGTCGTCCACCAACTGCTCAACCCCGTCACGGGGGGCATGGGCAGTTGTGTAGTCGCCGGTCACGACGATGCCGGTCCTCCGCCACTTGTTGGTCTCATCGCAATACTCCACGACTGCGACCGCCCCGCCTTCATCCTCTCTGTAGTCCGGCCCGTACAGCCGCAGTCCTGTCGCCACGAAGGTCTCCTCTCGGTCCATATTCATAGGACCATTATGACCGAGACCTACATAGCTGTAATTCCTGCATTTATAGGCGCTGACCTTTCGATGTCACACTCATTGATCGCGCGACCCGTTCGCCACCCCTTTGCGCCTGGTCTTGGGCAACGGAGCCTCTATTCAGGGTGCAGTGGACCCTTCTTGACACGCACTGGCGAAATCGAGATCATTTCGCGCCGCTCTGATCCTATGTTATGTAATTCTGGAAGATCATGATGCATTCAGAATTGGGCAGCCTCACCCCCTCCAATTGGGCAGGGGTGTCCGACAGGTCAGCAAACATCAAGGTCAGACCAACTCACGAAGTACCCACAAACGGAAGAACCCGCCCCGGTGGTGGGACGGGTTCTTCAGCGGCGCCGGCATAACCGACGCACCCCGGCATCGTTGCTCCGGGGGTGCCGGGTTGGGTTGATGGGCGCAGGCGCACGATCCTTGCGCCTTGCTCGGCGGTGCCCGGAAAGGAAATCATCAACAGGCAGGACGCCCAACGGGGTGCCTATCGCCAGACACCCCCCAATCCCGGCGATGTCCTTGTCACTATGGCATGGCGCTGCCTCCTCTGAACTGCAGACGCCATTTTCCCGCAGAGGTGTGACAACCCTCCCGTCAGCCACACGGTCCGGTGGCCTGCAGGACTCGGACGGCTGGCGTCGGCGCTGGCGGCGCTCGGCAGTTACGGTCCGATGTGTGGGAGCGGACTCGGGCAACGAGTCGTGGGCCTCGTCGCCGGCGACCCGCAAGTCGATGCAGGGCAACCGCAGCCGCGACACCAAACCCGAGATGGCGGTGCGCTCCGCCGTTCATCGACGAGGCATCAGGTTCCGGGTGTCGGCGCGGCCCCAGCCCGAGCTTGCCCGCACTGCCGACCTGGTCCTGCGAAAGACCCGCATCGCCGTGTTCGTCGATGGCTGCTACTGGCACGGTTGCCCCGACCACCACACCAAGCCAGCCACAAACGTCCAGTACTGGGCGAACAAGATCGCCCGCAACATCGAGCGCGACAGCGAGACCACCGCATACCTGCAGCAGGCCGGGTGGACGGTGCTGCGCTTCTGGGAGCACGAGGATCCCGAGGCCGTGGCCGACAGAGTCCAGGAAGCCGTGCAGTCGACCCTTTCAAGGCGGCGTGGCGACTAGTGACGCGATCTGACAGCGTGGGCGCGACGCCGTCGCAGTCCTAGGTTTCCCGCTGTGCCATTCCCGTCAGGGACCACCACATGGCACGGTGTCGCGCCTACAGTCGAACCGTGACCCCATCGGCCCAGAAGCCGCTGGTCCGAGGTGCTGATAATGGGCCAGCACGCTCTCTGTCATGCTTGATCGAGAGCCCTATAGACAACTCTCGTTGTCACACCCTCTATGTACTGTCGTTTCGCCAACTGAGACGACATCACAACTATATGGAGGGATCATGCCGCTACTCAGGGACACTAGGCAAGTGACGCTGCTGAAAGAAGTTCCGACCGTCGATGAGCATGCGTCGCATCCGGCGGGGCCATCGAACCGGACCATCACGAGTATCGACCTATTCGCAGGGGCGGGCGGACTCAGCCTTGGCTTCCATCTCGCCGACTTGGGCTACATGCCCGTGTTCGCTGTCGAGCATGAGAGCGCAGCTGCAGCGACGTTCGCTCGCAACTTCGGGTGCGAAGTGTTCGACGGTGACATCGAGTGCGGACCCGACTATCCCGAGGCCGACCTGATCGTCGGCGGGCCGCCGTGTCAGGGGTTCAGTCCACTCGGTCGGGACCGTGACGACTTGAGCCGGGCGCAGCTCAACGGTCTTTGGAAGTACTTTCTCGATGCTGTGCGAACGATCCGCCCGAAGGCGTTCGTCATCGAGAACGTCCGCGAGTTCCAGCGCTCAGCAGAGTTCGCCGAACTGATCCACCTGCTGGAGACCGACTCGGAACTCAACGCCTACACGCCAGCGTTCGGCGTGCTGAACGCGGCGGACTACGGCGTTCCTCAGATTCGGCATCGTGGGATCTTGGTCGCCGTCCGCGACCATCAAGGGGACCTGCCCTGGCCCCCTGATCCGCTTCGGGGGCCCGACTCGGCCGATGGCCGCCCCTACGTCACGGTGAGAGAGGCAATTGGCGACCTACCGTCCCGTACCAGTGGAACTGAGCCCTACTTCACGCAGGACGGCCAGCACCTCCACTTCGGCCGCCGGCCGCGTCCGGAATCCCTGGAGCGGTACAGGGCCATTCCGCCCGGCGGCAACCGGTTCGACCTGATGCGGAATCGTCCGGACATCACGCCTCCGTGTTGGGCCAACAAGCCGACCGGCACGACCGATGTCATGGGCCGTCTCTGGTGGGACCGCCCCTCAACGACGATCCGGACCGAGTTCTTCAAGCCCGAGAAGGGCCGGTACCTGCATCCAACAGCGGACCGGGTGATCTCGCACCGTGAGGGCGCCCGGCTGCAGTCCTTCCCGGACTGGTTCGTGTTCGAGGGAACCAAGATCGAGATCGCCCGTCAGATCGGGAACGCGGTGCCACCGTTGCTCGGGTTGGCCATCGCGCGGTACCTCCATGAGCACGCGTTCGCGCCCTGCGCAGGTTGATGCCTTTGGACCCATCACTGGCACGTGCAGTGAGCTGGTTCCGTTCGCAGCCGCGGATGGTGGAGCGGTTCGGTGATGCCATCCGTCAGAGCTTCGACGAAGTGCTCGACGGACAGAGGACCGGCCGCTACTCGCTCAACCAGTTATCGAAAGTAGAGAAGACCTACATCGGCACAAAGGTAGAGATCCTGATCCAGGCCGAGTTCAGCCTTCAGCGAGGCGACGAGATGGACTACCTCATAGACGGTCAGGAAGTGGACGCGAAGTGGTCGATGAGGTCGCGCGGGTGGATGATCCCAACCGAGGCGGTGGGAGAACTCTGTCTGTGCATGACCGCCGACGACGACAATTCGACGTTCTCGGTGGGGATTGTCCGAGCCGACGAGATGCACCTTGGAACGAGTACCAACAAGGACCAGAAGCGGCGGTTCAACGACAAGGGGATCGCGGCCATGGCCTGGCTGGCAAACCCAGGCAACCTCCCCGAGAACCTTCTCCTGCACCTGAGCGAGGAGACGCGCTCCGCGATCCTCGACTACGACTTGAGCGGCCAACAGCGCGTGAACCAGTTATTCCGCCGCGTGCACAACCAGGTCGTACGGCGCGAGGTTGTTCTCACCGTCGCGCAGCAAGACGATGGACCGAAACGCGTCCGAGATGCCCGAAGGCTCCTCCAACCAGAGGGGATCGTCGTGCTGGGGCACCAGGGGAGCCATCCAGGTCTCGCCGAGGGTCTCAAGATCGAGGTTCCCCGCAAGGGCTCCTGGATAGCCACCAGAGTCGTGAGGGTAGAACCAGACGACGCGGACTCTGTTCTGATTGCGAATGAGCGATGGCGACGGGCCGCTCCAGGCGATCCAGTCTGTGCGGGTCCGATCAACTACCAGTAGACCCCGATTCGCGCCAAAACACTGCGAGGCAGCCGACACGAACCGGTAGGGCACGGAGTACCGCAAGGCCCCGGGGGCGGCTCACGCCGCACTCGCGTTGACGGAGTTCCTGAACCGACGATCGTCAGGTCACTAGCGAGGGGAGCGGCTTGCCGATGATCCGCTTCACCACTCGTGTGGGTAGGCAGGTGCGGTCCGCGAGCTGCTCGGCGGACATACCGGATAGAGACACCGCAAGCTTTAGGTATTGCGGTTCTGGCACAGCGCGGTCACTAGATCCCGGCTCCTTGAAGCGCCAGCCGTACGAGCTGCGCTGCTTCATCGCTCGCGTGTAGGTCGCGTCATCGATCACCTTGAGGTCTTTCGCCCGGCGTACGAGTGCCGCCATCGACAGACCCCAGGTGCGCTTTAGTTGGAGGTAACGGCCCCAGTCCAGATCAGTGGGTAGCTGCGACCGTATTGCTTTCTTTGGACCGAGGAATGCTCCAGCGAAGCGATGGGCCTGCGCTTCGACAGTTCGTGTGCCTGGGTCGCGTCGAGTTCCGCGGTGCATCACAAGATGCCCTAGCTCATGGGCCAGGTTGTAATTGTCACGATCCCAAACGCAGTCGTCTCCACCGTAGAGCACGATGATTGGCAGGTCATCAACTATCGCGGAGTATGCGTCGATGTCCTCGCCGGTGTCTGGATCTCTTACGACGGTGATCCCGCCGGCCTCTAGGAGGCCCATGACATCGTCACCGATGGGACCATCGGGCGGTACGTCCAGGGCCTCCCTGGCTTGGGCTGCGGCCCGCTCGACCTGTTTCTTGGCCTCCTCGATGGGTAGGTCGGGATCGACAGCTTCGTCGCACTCGAACGGCTCAGGGAATTGAACGTACTCTTGAAGCACCTTGGCCACCTGTGCCGTGGCGTACACGAGTTGCTTGGCCTTGAGCTGCTCGCGCTTGGGCGTACGGCGCAGATGCCGGAACTGAGGCGCGAGGTCCACACGTGGCTCAGGCTGCTCAACGAAGGCGGCGGGCGGCACCTCAAGAAACGACGCGACCCGGACGATGTTGGCCGCAGACAAGGTCGTGTCCCCACGCTCGGCCTGGCTAAGGGCCGATGGGCTGATCCCGGTGGCAGCAGCCACGTCACCTTGCGTCCGCCCAAGCAGCTCTCGCATCGCTACTAGTCGCGATCCGGAGAACACCGGCGACACGCTCCGGGCCATCTCCAGCAACTCCGCGGACGGCCGCTGCGTCACCTGGCCCCGTTCATGCTGCTGTCGCTGCCAACTGGATCACCAAGATCTGCCAGGTGAGGGGTCATCCCGGAAAATATGGTCAACAGTCACGCGCATAGAAAGAATAGCATGTGATAAGATTAAGCCATGCGAGAAGTTTGTCGTCAGAATGGCATCCTCGGGGGTGCGGGCGGAGCCTCCAAGGCGAGGCGTCCCGCCGTGTGCACCCCCGAAGGCTTGCACGTCCTCGCGCTCCGCACTGAACATGCATCGGGTCGCAGTGTAGTACGGACCCGGGCTGTGACCATGGAATCTTCCGTGATCACAGCCCCTGAGCGGTGCGCGGAACGAGCAGGGGCGGCATCTGATCGCGTCGGCAGACAAGAACCTGTGCTACCAGCAACCAACCCTGAAATCAACGGAGGTTCAACCAATGAACGGTGACACTGAAATCATCGTAAGCGGCCGCGAATACAAAGTCAAAGGCCCCACTGTCACTTACAAGGAGATCGTCGAGATCTGGAACAAGCTTCACGAATCCGAAGGAATCCACATCATCGGTACCCCCGGCATCGACTACCAAGACGATCTGAAGGGCAAAGACGGAGTCCTCTTGCCGAGGAAGACCGTCGACGTGAAGGACGGGACCAGCTTCTCAGTGGACCCTGAACACGTCTCGTAATGGACCGCCTCGACGCGTTCGCTAATCAGGTCGGCTTCACGGTCGTAGAAGACCACAATGCGATTCGCGCACTTGATGTTCCCTGCCTGCTGAAGAACGGGGAAATCGGTTCCTGCCAAATCGAGAAATCTCGTGACCCCGGGAGCGGAAGACCAAACGACCGGATAGGGGGTGCTGTCCATGCGGTCCGCATCAGGACTGATGAAGCGCAGGACGGACGTGTCTACTACGCAGATGGCACACCCCTTAAGCGCTGGCTTGCCGGTGATGAACATACATGGTCTGACATTTCCATCAAGAAAAAGGATCAAGACGATAAGTCAGCGAGGGACGTGGTCCATCGATACGCGAAGCGGATCGTGGGTGCCGTCTTCGAGGCCAGTCATGGCACACCGTTTCATGCAGCCCCTGACCCCTTCAAGATAGGCAACACCTTTGAGGAACGATCCGGCATCGGCCCCGTTCAGGACAGAATCCGCGGTCATCGCATCGCCATCATCGGCGCAGGCGGTACGGGTGCCTACATCCTGGACCTCCTGGCCAAGACGCCCGTCGAGATCCATCTTCTAGATTCCGACGACCTCGATTGGCACAACTTCATGCGCGCACCGGGCGCCCCGACCACCGACGAGATTAGGTCGCAACACAGCGCGCCACTCAGCAAGGTCGCCTACTACCACGCCAAGTACTCGTCCCTCCGGGAGGGCATCGATGCCCACGCCATCCGGGTGGACAGCACGCTCCAGTTCGCTGAGTTCCTCCAAGCTCACCCCATTGACTTTGCCTTCGTGTGTATCGACCAACTGCCTGACAGCGATTCGCCGCGCCAGGATGCTGTCTACCAGGCACTCTCGGAGGCAGGGATCCCGTTCATAGATTCTGGGGTGAGCATCACGGTGGACGGCACCGCCATCAGTGGTGCAATAACCACGAGCTTCTACCCAGCGGGCTCCATGGAGTGGAAGGATGCCATACCAAATGCGCGCGCTCGGGGTGATCTTCCCGGCTATCGAAACGTCCAGCTCCCGGAAGTGAATGCGATGGCGGCATCCCTCGCCGTGATGGAATGGCGGCGACGCACAGGGCAATACACCTCAGAATCCGATTCCTTCCTCCACCGATTCCGGCTTGAAGGCCCTCGCATCGTCACACCCCCCAAGGAGTGACACCTCTGAGTCTCCGTCCCATCTTCGTAGAGCTATTGCCTGACACAGATTCGATCAAGGATGGTGAACTCTGGATCAGCCACAAGCACCGGGTGGTCAACTTGCGCTGCCCATGCGGTTGCGGCCACCTGACCGTCCTGACTCTGCATCCGAGCCGGTGGCACGTTCACTTCGATGGCAAGACAGTCACGCTCGACGGTCCCACGGGCGGGTCCGTCTGGGCCAGTTCCGGCTGCGGCAGCCACTACTTCATACGGAACAACACCGTCACTTGGGCAGAACCGATCGATCTGGACCGCCATGGCGAATACGCGTACATCGAGCGGGAACGGCTGCTCGCATCTCAACCGGGCGATGCGCCGCCTCGGTCATGGTTCAGTCGAATATTCCGCTTTCCTTCGCTCCAGAAACGGCGGAATACCTACGGCCCACCGAGAGGCAGCCGATCTAGTTAGCAGCCTGCGGACGAGCACAGCGAGCCGGGGTATCCGCCGACAGCCGCGCTGACCAAGGCTGTACCACGCGCCTCTATTCCGGCCCGATCCACATCTGGGAGCATCTGACCTCGCCGCGGCCAAACCCGGAGGTCAAGGCAGGGTTCAGCGCCTTCAGCGCTGCCCGCGGACCTCTCCAGAATTAGGCAACCAGCAACAGATTCTCAAGCACCGCTTGTCGAAGGAGCAGCAAACAACGAGATCAAGACAACTGACAAAGCCACCACTGACTGACAAGTGATACCGCAAGAAACACCCCGCCCATAACGCAAAATGCACCGCTAGGTCGGCACCGCCGATGGGTCCGGCGCCCGGGAGCAGGCTTGGGACGAACTACGAGGCGGCGGTTATGAAGTTGCGGTAGAGCTGCTCGGCGTCGGAGACGAAGCCTTCCATGTGGCGGTCGGCGTCGGCCGCGAGGGTGTCGATGGAGCCGGGACCCAGAGTCGACTCCAGGGCCTGGCGGTAGGCGTCGATGGCGCCCCAGTTGCGCACAGTGTCGTCCTCCACCTCCACGTGGTACTGCATCGACCAGGCGCACGAGCCCACCCGCATGGCCTGCACCCGGCACACCGGGGAGCTGGCCAGCACCACCGCATCCTCCGGCGGCTGGGCCACGGCCACCGAGTGCCACTGGAGCGCGTGCTGTTGCTCGGCCATCTGGTCGAAGATCGGGTCGCTGCGGCCCTCCGGCGTCAACTCCACCGGCAGCACCCCGATCTCGGGCGGGCGCTGCGGGCCGCAGGTCCCTCCCAGGGCGTCGGCCAGCAGTTGATGGCCGAGGCAGACCCCGAGGAACGGCTTCTCCAACTCCCGCACCCAGCGGCGGATGGCTCGCTTCTCCGGCACCAGCCAGGGGTGCTCCTCCACGTCCCACACGTCCATCGGACCGCCCATCACCCACATGGCGTCGTAGTCCTCCAGCGGCGGGATGGGCTCGCCCTCGTCGAGCTCCACCGCGGTCCACTCAATGCCGTCGTCGGCCAGGAAGTCGCGCAGGCGGCCAGGATGCTCGCAGTCGATGTGCTGAAGCACGAGCAATCGCATCCGACGACGCTACCCCGGCCGCACACTCCGCACCCTGATCGGGCAGTAGCCTCGAAGGGGCAACACTCAATCCGACGGGGGACGGCCGCGTGAGGGAGCTGCTACTCGAAGGTCGGGTGTCCTTCCGCTCGGAGCGATCCGGGCGCAACCGGACACTGTCGGTCGGCCCGGCGAGGATCCTCGGGCCGCGGCGGATAGTGGCCGCGCTCACCTTCGCGGCGGCCGCCGCGGCAACCGCGGCTCTGGTCGCGCTGGTCGCCGGGGCGGTGGCTGGGGCCCTCGGGGCCCGCTGGACCGCCAGGCGCCGCGAGCAGGGACTCGACGATCCCATCGCCGTCGTGCAGCAGCGGGCCCGCGACGCCAAGGCGTGGATCGACACCCGCTGGTCGCCCAGCGACGGCGCTCCCGGCGGCGATCTGTAGCGGTCGGGATCGCGGCAGGCCCACCGACGGCGCTGCCGGCAGCGACTCCTGATGGCAGCGACGCGGCGCGCCCGCCGGCGGCGCGGCCTCTCAGCCCGCCAGCTGCGGCGCCGTCTCCACCCGATAACTCAACTCGATCGGCGGCAGACCGGGACCGGTCAACTCGGCGTGGAAACTGTTGCTGGGCCGAATGCCGCCGACAACCGGCACCGTGCCGGTGAAGGCCACGAAGCAACGAGGCGGCCGGGCCGTCCACGGGATGGCCGCCACCAGCTCGAGCGGGTGAAGGTTGGCAGCGGCCGATCCGTCCTGGTACGGCACGTCGCCGTCGATGCGACTGCGCAGCACGAGGTCGTCCCAGCGGTCGCCCACATCCGCCGCCGGCCAGCCCGGCGAGGCCACCGGCTTGGGGCACACCCCCTTGGACGCGACGATGTCGACCGCCTCCAGGACCCGGTCGGTGTGATCGGACCCGAGGGTCACGAAGGCCTCGTCGCCGTCGACCACCACCGCGATCTCGGCCTCGCCCGAAGTCTGCGAACCGGCCACCTCGATCGACGGCGTCTGGGAGATCAGCCACGGCGGGAACACCATGAACAGCGGGATGCTGGCCGGCCGGGGCACCCCCAACGCGGCCAACTCGTCGATGTGGTGCTCGACCGCGGCCCGGTCCCGGCCCGCGTAACCGATCACGACCAGCGCGGTGGGCGCGAACACCCGCTCGGTGCCGGCAACCGACAGCCTCACCGCGCGAACACCCGGCCCGGCCTGAAATTGGCGACGTATTGGGCACTGGACACCAACTTCGTCACCAATTTCGGCCTCGAAGTCGGCGGCGCGGTCACGGGTTGTAGCCGCCGGTGCGGAACTCCACCATCAGCACGCCCGATTCGCTGCGCCACGGGCCATGCGGCATGCCCGGTGGGCGGCAGGCGTACATGCCGGCGGTGAACGTCTCGCCCAGCCGCAGGTCGGTGAGGTCGCCCTCCACGATGTACACCTCCTCCCAGAAGTGGTGGGTGAGCACGCCGTTGGGTGACGAGTCGACCCCCGGCGCGAAGCGCATCAGACGGGTGTAGGCGCCGTCGGGCCGGCCGTCGGTGGACAGGATCATCTCGTCAATGCCCTCCACCGGACCGCCCGCGGGGCGCCACGACCCGTCGGGAATGTGGAACTCCAGCTCAGGTTTGGAAGCCATAAGCAATCACCCCAGTTCGTAGACCTTCGGTTCGAGGCGGTGGTTGATGTTGCGGGCGCCGTCTTCGGTGATCACGTAGGTGTCGCCCATGAACACGCCCTTGATGATGTCGGTGGTGCAGGGGTGGATCTCCACGCACAGCGCCATGTTGGGCTCCAGCACCACATCCTTGTCGGGCCGGTGCGACGTGCCCACGAACGGTCCGGCGTCGATCGGGTTGAACACGCCGTGCACCAGCGGGGCCACGATGGTGTAGCCCCGCTCGTTGATGATGCTGCCCGCGGCCCGCAGCTCCTTGGCGGTGCACCCCGGCTTCAGTTCGGCCACCACCCGGCGGTAGGCCTCCAGCATCACGTCCAGCAGGTCGGCGTAGTCGGGCGGCGGCTCGGAGAACACCATCGCCTTGCCCGTCTGGGCCTCGTACCCGTGCGGGTCGCGGGCCCCGACCTCCATCAGCAGCACGTCGTCTTCGGTGATGGTGCGACCGATGGGCCGGGGCCGCTGAAAGCCGCTGGTGGGGCTGCTCATCGACTCGCTGCCGGCCAGCACCATGCATGGGATCTCGCCCCGCTCGGCGGCGATGGTGGAGTAGATGATCCGGAACAGGTCATGCTCGGTCATGCCGGGACGGAGCTGCTCCATCACCGCTGCCTGGGTGGCGTCGCCGATGCGGGCCGCCTCCTCCAGACATGCGACCTCCTCGTCGGACAGCACCAGCCGCATCTGCCAGAACTCGTCGGAGAACTCCGCGAACTCGATCTCCGGGCAGGTCCCGGTGAGGGCGGCCCAGTGGTCCCGCGACACCGACAGGTACGGGGTGGGATTGACGATGCCCACCCGGCCCCGCCGCAGGCCCAGCTCGTCGAGCCGGTCGACCAGGATGGTGCGGGTGTTGAGGGCGCCGCGCACGTCGGGAAATATCGACCGGGTGACCCGGTCGGGCAGGCGGGCGTTGAGGCCGAGGATGGCCAGCGTCGGCTCGCCCTCGGCCGGGAAGATCACGAAGCTGTCGAGCTCCATGGTGCCCATGTAGTTGGTGATCCAGCGCACGTTGGCCCAGCCGCGGTCCCACAGGTGGGCGGCGCCGGCCACCAGCAGGCAGTCGAGGTCGTGCTCGGCCATGAAGCCCCTCACCAAGTTGTGGCGCCGCTCGAACTCGGCCTCGGAGAACGTCGGCCAGTCGTACCAGTCGTGGTTGATCCGGTGGGGGTAGGTGATTGCCCTCGGCCCGAACTTCGGGGCGGAGATGACATCGGTCATGGGGTCTCCTTTCCCAGGCGGCCCGCCGATTGAGGGGCCACATCGTCGTTGGCGAAACCGGCGTCGCCGGCACGAGTGGACGGATCGACCCGCACCAGGGCGGCGGAACGGCGGTGGTCGGCGGCGGCGAAGGACCCGGCCGGCTGGGTGCGACGACCGACGATCGTGCAGCTTCCGAACAGGTCGGCGTCGGCAGGTGTGTCGCCGGCCACCGCGTGGCCGCGGCGGGCCAGCTCCGCGTCGAGGCCGGCGGGGAAGCCGGGCTCGAGGAACAGCAGATCCTCGGAGTCGGGCAGCCGCGGCGTTCCCGACAGCCAGCGAGGGGCGTCGACCGCGGCTTGCGGCGAAGCGTCGTCGTCGATGATGGCCCGCAGAACCTGGAAGTTGGTCTGCACCTGGCCTCGCCCGCCGGGAGTGGCTCCGACCAACCGCCGGCCGCGCTGGGCGACGTGATAGCCCACGAGGGTGTGAAGCGGGCGGCGGAACCGCGGCGGCTCCGGCGACCGCCCCACCCGGGCCGGTTGCTTCGCCAGCCGGTCGTTGAGCACGATCCCCGTCCCCGGCACCACCACCCGTGAGCCGAACTCGTTGAAGAGACTGTGGATGAAGGTCACCATGAGGCCCTGATCGTCGACCACCGACAGGCAGGTGGTGTCGGTGCCCGCAGGTGCAACCGGAGCAGCCGACACGGCGGCCGGCGCCAGCAACGAACGGCGATGCTCATCGATGCGGGAACACCAGCGGTCGAGCCTGTGGCCGTTGAGGACCGGAACAACATCCGACGCCTCCTGCCAGCGGGTCATCTGTCCCAGATCGGTGAAGGCGGCATGCTTGCAGCGCACCATCAGGTCGATCCGGTCGGTCTCGTCGTCGATGAGCCGGCCCTCCAGACGGTCATAGAGCAGCAACATTTGGAGCAGCACCCATCCCATCGACGCCGGAGGCGTCACCGACACCTCGGCCGAGCCGTAGCGAACGGTGATGGGCACCTCGGAGTCGGATGAATGCTCCAGGAGATCCTCGGCCGAGAGCAGGCCGCCGAGCCGGTCCATCGTGTCTACGACAGCGCAGGCAAGGCGGCCCTCGTAGAATACCGGAGGCCCGCCGGCGCCGATCTCGCGCAGCGTGCGGGCCAGAGCCGGCAGCCTGAAACCCTCGCCGGCGGCCGTGCCGTTGCCGTCGCAGAACTCGGCCGCGAACGAATCATCTCCCGCGACCGCGCCGCGGACACGGTCGAGGGCCCGGGCAAAGGCGCCGTCGAGGGCGAACCCGTCTTCGGCGAGGGTGGCCGCCGGCTCGATCAGGGCGGCGAAGGGCCGGGACCCATGACGCTCCCACAGTCGCCACCAGGCGTCCACCAGCCCAGGAACCGAGACCGACAGCGGACCGAAGCGGGGCAGGGTGCCGCCGGGGATGGCAGCGGAAGCCAGGGCCCTGGGCACCGCGCCGGCACCGTTGAGTGCCTCGACGCAGCCATCGGGTCTCGAGACGAGCGCGAAGCCATCACCGCCCAGACCGCACCACGGGAGCTCGCGCACGCACTGAACCGCCGAGGCGGCGACGGCCGCGTCCACCGCGTTGCCGCCCGACGCCAGCACCGCCGCGCCCGCGTCGGCCGCCTCCCGACAGCCCGCGCTGATCACGGCCGAGCTTGGTTCCCGCTCTTGTTCGCTGCGCTCACGGGCCACCGGTGCCAACTCTGTAGAGAAACGCGCCACACAAGAACAGAACCCATGCAGATTTCGACAAGGGAGACCCGACCGAGCTTGACGCAAGGCCCCTTGCGGGCCGCCCGGGCCCCGGGGCCTCGCTCGGCTCCCTGCGGGTCACCCGCGAACTGCGGCCCACCCGCTCGGCCTCTGGCACGGTGGGGTCAGACAACGGCGACCGCCTCGACTTCGATGAGCATCTCGGGGTTCTTCAGGCGGGCCACGAACACCGAGGACCGGGCGGGCAGGGGTTCGGGGAAATGCTTGACCCACTGCTCGTTGAGGGGTCCGGTGGGGGTGCCCTCCTTCAGGTAGACGGTGGTCTTGACCACATCGGCCATCGAGGCGCCAGCCGCGGCCAGGATGTTGGCGATGTTGCGCAGCGCCCAGTCGGCCTGCTCGCCGATGTCGCCCATCTCGCCGGTGTCGCGGTTGCGCCCCGCTTGTCCCGCGGTGAACACCAGCTTCCCGACCCGGACGGCCTGGCTGAACGGGCCGGTCGGCGTGGGCGCTCCGTCTGTGCTTATGGCAGCGCGATCGCTCATGCTGGTTGCTCCTGACTGCTAGAGGAAGGTTTGTGGTCTCCTGCGGTGATGGCGGTGTGGTGGTGGCAGCGAACCGCGTGGAGGCCGTCGCCCGGACCGACCGGCTCCGGCGGCGGCACAGCCTCGGCACACTGGGCAGTGGCGTACGGGCAGCGGGTGCGGTAGCGACACCCCGAAGGCGGGTCGAGGAGGCTGGGCAGCTCGCCCAGCACCAGGCGGCGGGCGGTCTGAAGCCGGGCCGCGCTCTCGGCGTCGGCTCGGGGCACCGACGAGATCAGGCCCTGCGTGTAGGGATGGCGGGGCTGGCTGAACACCTCGGACGCGGTGCCCGTCTCGACGATCTGGCCGAGGTACATCACCGCCACCCGGTCGCTGAGATGGCGCACCACCGAAAGGTCGTGAGCGATGAACAGCATGGCCAGGTCCAGTTCGTCGCGCAGCTCGTCGAGGACGTTGATGATCTGGGCCCTGATCGACACGTCGAGCGCGGACACCGGCTCGTCGCAGACCAGCACGGCCGGATCGGTGACGATGGCCCGGGCGATGCCGACCCGCTGCTGCTGGCCACCGCTCAGCTCGCTGGGAAGGCGGTCGGCCACCGCGGCGGGCAGACCCACCAGCTCCATGGCCTCGGCCACAGCCCGAGACCGGCTGCCCCGGTCGCCGATCCCGTGGACCCTGAGCGGCTCGCCGATGAGGGAGGCCACGCTCATGCGGGGGTCGAGTGAGCCTCGGGGATCCTGGAACACCATCTGGATGCGGTGGCGCATACGGCGCAGCTCCCGCGACGACAGCGAGCCCAGATCGGTGTCCTCGAGGCGCACCGAGCCCCGCTGCATCGGCACCAGCTGCATGATGGCCCGGGCCAGGGTGGACTTGCCGCACCCGCTCTCACCCACCAGACCGAGCGTCTCGCCGGTGGCCAGATGCATGGACACCCCGTCCACCGCAGTGATGCGGCCCGCATCGGTGTCGAACTCCACCACGACGTCGTCCACTTCGAGCACGCTCGGCGGCGGGGCGTCCGCATCGGCCGCACCTGTCTCGAGCGTCGCGTCGACGGCGGCGGCCTCGCTCACCGGTCCCGCCTCCGGGGACGGCCCGCCTCGGCGGTGTCCCTGGCCCGCTCAGCCGCCAGCCAGCAGGCGCTGAGGTGCTGGGGGCCCACGGCAATTTCGGGAGGCACCTCGGTGCGGCAGCGGTCGATGGCGTAGTTGCAGCGCGGCGCGAAGGCGCAGGAGGAGCCGCCCCCGCCGGTTATGGGGGGCTGACCGGGAATGGGGTGCAGTCGCCCGGTGTGGGCGTCATCGAAGCGGGGCACCAGCCGCAGGAGCCCCTCGGTGTAGGGATGGTTGGCCCGGTCGAACAGGTGGGCCATCGAGGCCTTCTCGACCAGCTTGCCCGCGTACATGACCTGGACGTCGTCGCAGGTGGCCGCCACCACCCCGAAGTCGTGGGTGATGAGCATCAGCGCCATGCCCTCGGACCGGCGCAGTTCGTCGAGCAGCAGCAGGATCTCGGCCTGCACGGTGACGTCGAGGGCGGTGGTGGGCTCGTCCGCGATGAGCAGGCGGGGCCGGCAGGCGATGGCCAGCGAGATCATCACTCGCTGGCGCATGCCGCCGCTGAAGCTGTTGGGGAGCTCGGTGGCCCGCTGCTCGGGATCGGCAATGCCAACCCGGGCCAGCAGCTCGACCGCCTCGGCGGCGGCCTCGGACCGCCCCATGCCCCGGTGCAGCCGCAACGACTCGGCGATCTGCTCGCCCACCGCCATCAGGGGGTTGAGCGACGTGAGCGGATCCTGGAAGATCATGCCGATCTGCCCGCCGCGCACATCCCGCAGGCTGCGCTCGTCGATGCGCAACAGGTCCTGGTCGCCGAAATGGACCGCCCCGGAGATCTGCACGTCGTCGGTGATGGCGAACAGGCGCAGCAGGGCCCGGGCGGTCACGCTCTTGCCGCTGCCGCTCTCGCCCACCACTCCCAGCGACGAGCCGGGCGCCATGGTGAAGCTCACCCCGTCGACCGCGTGCACCGGTCCCGAGGCAGTCTGGAACGTGACGTGAAGGTCCTCCACCTCGAGCAGGGGCAGGCGGCTCATCCGGCCGCCCCCGGACAGCGGATTCGGGACCTCATCCGGCCGCCCCCGGACAGCGGATTCGGGACCTCATCCGGCCGCCCCCGAGCGGGCCTCCCAGTAGCGGCCCAGCAGGTTGAGCACCAGCACCGAGACGCCCAGCAGCACGCCGGGCAGGATCGTGAGCCACCAGGCCACCGCCAGCAGCGGCCGGCCCTCGGAGATCAACAGCCCCCAGGTGGTGTCGGGGGGCTGGACGCCCACGCCCAGGAAGCTGAGACCGGCCTCCGAGAGCATCACGTGGCCGATCTCCACCACGCAGAGCACCAGGATGCGGGGCGCGACGTTGGGCAGCAGGTGACGCCCGAGGATGGTCGCGGTCGAGCAGCCGGTGGCGATGGAGGCCTCGATGAAGGTCTCCTCCCGCAGCCGGAGGGCCTCGGCCCGCACCACCCGGGCGAAGATGGGCCACACCAGGCACGGCAGCACGAGGATGAGGATGATGACGCTCGGCCCGAGCAGGCTGAGCAGCAGGATGGCCACCAGGAACATGGGCATGGCCGTCTGGGCCTCGCCCAGCCGCATCAGCAGGCGGTCGGTGCGCCCGCCGAAATAGCCTCCGAGAAGACCGAACAACACGCCCACCCCCGCGCCGATCAGGGTGGCGGTGATCGCGATGAACAGCGTGAGGCGGGTGCCGACCACCATGCGGGAGAAGAGGTCCCGGCCCAGGCTGTCGGTTCCCAGCAGGTGAAGACCCTCCGGAGAGGATTCTCCCGGTCCCAGCAGGCGAAACCGCAGGTTCTGGGCCTCGTGGTCGTAGGGGGCGACCACGTCGGGCACGATCGAGGCCGCCACCAGCAGCAGCAGGAACAGCACCAGCAGGATCCAGCCCCGACTCCCCAGCTTGTCGACGAGCCGGCCCCAGGCGCGGGGCTGCGAGGTGCGGCCCGGGTCGGCGCCGGCACGCTTGGCCACCGTGACGCTCATCAGCTCGCCGTGATCCTTCGGTCGATGAACTGGTAGCCCATGTCGATCAACAGGTTGCTGAAGATCACGAAGGCGCCCGCGATGATGACCGCCGCCTGGAGGACGAAGAAGTCCTGGCGGTGGGCGGCGTCGATGGTCAGCAGGCCGATCCCCGGCCAGGCGAAGACGTACTCGATGGCGAACACCGCGCCTCCCCACATGCGCACGTACTCCCAGCCGACGATGGTGGCGGTGGTGACCCCGGTGTTGCGCACCACGTGGCGGCGCAGGATGTCCCACTCGGTGAGCCCCTTGCTGCGGGCCACGGTGACGTAAGGCTTGGACATCTCCTCGTAGGTCGCCGAGCGCACCAGCTGGTAGATGCGGCCACCGTGGACGATGCCCAGAGTGGCCGCGGGCAGTATGACGCTGGCGGTCTCGAGGCGCCCCGAAGTGGGGAGCCACCCGAGTTGGACCGCGAACAGCAGGATGAGCAGCAGCCCCAGCCAGAAGTTCGGCACCGAGAGCGCGGTGACCGATGCCAGGTTCGAGACCTTGTCGAACGGTTTGCGGGCGCGCGCGCCGGCAAAGACCCCCGGCACCACCCCCAGCACCACAGCCGCGGCCAGGCCGGCGACGGTGAGATAGACGGTGGAGGGAAGCGCCTCGACGACCGCGTCGATGGCGGGCCGCTGCTGCCAGGTTGATTCCCCGAAGTCGAGGCGGGCCAGCCCGGCGAGATACTCCCAGTAGCGCTCGGCTACCGGGCGGTCCAGACCGAACTGGCGGTGAATCCTGGCGATGTGCTCGTCGTCGGCGTCCACCGGGGCGAACACCAGGGCCGGGTTCCCCACGACGTGGGCCAAGAAGAAGATCACCGTCACCACGAGCAGCAGCACCACGACGCCGTCGCGCAGCCGCCGCAGCAGCAGACCGCGCAGCGACCACCGCGGCGACGCGGTTGCAGTTGTCGTCGTCTGCATACCTAACTACACCAGTCGGGATCATGCGCCGGGCCGCTCACGGTGCCGGTTGCAGTTGCCGTCGTCGTCTGCATACCTACCTACACCCATGGACGCTCAGCCCTGCCGGGGCCCGGCTCGGTCCGGATGGTCGGACCGAGCCAGGCCGGCAGGTCAACAGCAATGCCTCTGGCCTGACGCCTAGTTGAGGGCCATCTCGGACACGAGGTACTCGTCGTCGAGCCGGGGCTGCCAGACGAGACGCTCGGTCGCGCCGTAGATCAGGTCCTGCTGCAGCAGGTAGATGGCATGGGGGTTCTCGTGCAGCCGCGCCCAGGCCCTCTGGTAGAGGATGTTGCGCAAGTCTTGATCGGTGGTCGACCCGGCCTGCTCGAACTGCTCCGTCACGTACTCGTCGCAGAGCTTGGAGGACGAGCCGTCGCAGGTGACGTGGCTGCGGGTGCGGGCCCCGTCGAACCACTCGTTCGAGTTCCAGCCGTAGCGCAGGTCGTAGGCGCCGGGCTGGTCGCCCTTGATCCGGCTCCCGGCTCGGAAGCGGGTCCACTCCGCCAGCCGCACCTCAGCATCGAAGCCGACGTCGTTCAGTGCCGTAGCCACTGCCTGAGCCGTCTCCACGCCGCGCAGGTACCGGCCGATCGGCGCGTAGATCTCAACCGGCAACGGGTTGTCCTCGTTCCAGCCGTGCCCGGCCATGAGCTCGCGCGCCCGATCCGGGTCGTGCGGGAACGGACCGATGTCGGGATTGAAGCCGAGCATCCCCGCCGACAGGTGCTGGGCGTTGTTGGGAGCGGCGAAGCCCTCGTACAGCGTCTCGGCGATCAGGTCCTTGTCCACGGCCAGGTTCATGGCCACGCGGACCTCGGGCGGAGCAAGCTCCGGCCGCAGTGCGTTGATCGTCATGTAGCTGTACTCGGTGGCGGGAACGCTGAGCGGCCGGGGCACCAACGAGACCTGCTCGGGCAGGATGTCGAGCACCAGGTCGACCTCGCCGGCCTGCAGGGCGGCCAACGACGCCTGCTTGTCGGGAATGAACCGCACGGTGAAGGCGTCGATGGACGGCGCATCGCCCCAGTAGTCCGGGTTGCGCACCGCGGTGATCTGCTGGCCGCGGTCCCAGGACTCCAACACGTAGGGACCGGTCCCCACCGGGTTCTCGCCCACCGTCTCGCCCGTGCCGGGTGCGATGACCGGCAGCTGCGCGATCTGCAGCGGCAGCACCGCGTTGACCCCGTCGGTGTGGATGTCGACGGTGTACTCATCCACCGCCTCCGCGGAGTTGATGTTGCGGATGTACGAGTCTCGCTGGGTCGAGTAGTCCGGGTGCAGCATGCGGTTCAGGCTGTCGGCCACAGCCTGAGCGTTGAGGGCCTGACCGTCGTGGAAGGTCACACCCTCGCGCACGGTGAAGCGCCAGGTGTCGTCGTCCACTGTCTCGGGGAAGCTGGTGGCCAGCACCGGAACCAGGGCCGTCGAGGAGTCCCGTCCGAGCAGTGACTCGAACAGGTTGGCGGTCACCACCCGCGAGCTGCGGTCGTTCACAGCCTGCGGATCGAGGGTTGACGGCTCGGTGGTGACGGCGATGACGACCCTTCCGGGATCTCCGGTCGGGGCCGCCGGTTCAGGCTCGGCGGTGGCCGCCTCCAGCGCGGCGGCGGCCTCACCGGCCGCAGCCTCGGCCTCCGAGGCTCGCGACTCGGCCGCGGCCGCAGCCTCCTGAGCGGCGGCCGCCTCGGCCTGGGCCGCCTCCAGCGCAGCCTGCGCCTCAGCCTGCTGCTCGGCGCTCGCCTCGGCCGCTTCAGCTTCGGCCGCGACCAGCGCCGCCTCGGCATCGGCGGCGGCCGCGGCGGCCGCTTCAGCTTCGGCCCGAGCGGTGTCGGCCTCGGCCTGGGCCGCGTCGAGGGCGGCGGTGTCGACCACCGGTTCGACGGGGTCGTCGCCGCCGCAGCCCGCGGCCACCAGCGCCAGCACGAAGAGCGCCGCGAGCGGCATCCTCAGTTGTTGCCAGATGTGTCTCATGTTGCTGTTTCCTCCTTTGGCTCTGTGTATCAGATTCATCAGACCTAGTGGTCTTCGGCCCCCTGGGACCGATGGAAATGGTCCGCGGCCGCAGCCGCGATCTCGTGGTCGATCTGGGGGGAGCCCCCGCCCACACCGATGGCGCCCACGCAGACGCCGTCGGAGAACAGAGGCACACCGCCGGGATTGACGGTGACCCCTCCAGGGATGATTTCCACGAGACTGGTACCGAACAGGGGCCGGTCGGCCCACTGCGCGACGAGGTCCTTGGTGGGCTTGGCGAAGGCGGCCGCCAGCCGGGCCTTGCCCATGGCCATGTAGGGCCCGTGCCAGCGCTTGCCCCGCACGACCACCAGGGGATGGCCGGCGTCGTCGTGCACGGCCACGGTGGCGTTGACGCCCCGTTCGGCCCCGATGGCCCGGGCCTGCTGCACCAGCTCGAGCGCCTGCTCAACGTCCATTGCTGTGCCGTCCATTGTCGCTGGGCCCGTCGTGGAAGGGGTCCGACAGCAGCCGCAGGTAGCGGGCCGCGTTGTCGGCCATCAGCTTGCGCAGGGCTTCCTCGCCGATCACGGGGCCCCACGAGATCACGTTGTCGGTGCTGTTCGGGTAGTAGCACTCGGGGTGGGGGAAGTCCGACTCGTACATCAGCACGCCGTCGCCGAGGATGTCGATCACCGCCTTGGTCATCTCGGCTCCCTCGTGCTGCTCGATGGCGCAGAACACCCGGCCCATCTGCACGTACTCCAGCGGGGTGTGCTTCAGGTCGGCGGGCACGGCGCCCTTGACGTAGTCGATCTGGCTGGTGAGGCGGATGATCCAGTGCGGCAGCCAGCCGTGGCCGGTCTCCACGGTGGCCACCCGCAGGTTCGGGTACCGGTCGAGCATCCCCGACACCAGCACGTAGGCCATGAGCCTCTGGGCCCCCCAGACATGGGCGGCGGTGCGGGCCACGGCCACGTTGCCCCAGATGTCGCGGTAGCCGGGGAAGTAGGGAGCCTCGTAGAAGAAGCTGTGGTGCATGATGGGCAGGTCGGCCTCGTCCATCGCCTGCCAGATCGGCTCCAGGTCGGGATCGTCCACCGGCAGACCCTCGGGCAGCACAGGCCACACCGCGGCCAGCCACTCCTCGCCGGCGTGCTTGCGGATCGTGTCGGCGGCCCACTGCGGATCGGCGCCTGGCGCGAGCAGCAGTCCCTTGAGACGGCGAGGGTCGGCCGAGCAGTAGTCGGTCATGTAGCGGTGGTAGGAGCGGTACATGGCCTTGGCCAGGCTCAGATCCAGCGCGGTGCTGCCCGGCGCCCAGGTGCCCGGGATGATGAAGTTGATGTCGACCCCCTCCACGTCCATGTTGGCCAGACGGCCCTCGGAGTTCGTGTGCTGGATGCCGTCGGCTATGGGCTTCACCGCCAGGTTCTGGACCCGGCCCTCGAGGGCCCCCTTGGCCCCCGCGCCCCGGGTGTCGACGGCGGCGTCGGGCTTGTGCCCGGCCACCCGGTTGTAGGGCTGGGGGTTTACCCGGACCACTCCGTAGGGATGGGTGGGATGGCCCCGTCCTGCGGTCGGCTTCGTCACCCGGACATAAGGGGTCAGCTCGTCGGCCCGGTCCTTGAGCTCGCGGTCGCCGTAGTCGACGAGCACCTCGACGGATGGGGTGACGTGGGTGTCGGCGTCGATCACCCGGTATCCCTGTCTCATGGCTTCCTCTCTGTCTCCTCGGCGGGGGAGGTGGTAGGGGACGGTTCCGGCGACGGATCCTCGGCCGCGTCGACGGTCTCGTGCGTCACCGCGGGGATCTCGTAGGCCGCATCGACGGTCTCGTGCGTCACGGCGGGGATCTCGTAGGCCACATCGACGGTCTCGTGCATCACGGCCAGGAGGCTGTGTTCGACCTGTTGCAGATGGCGCCGCATCTGCTCGCGGGCCAGATCGGCGTCCTGGCGGGCGATGGCATCGTGTATCTGCAGGTGGCCCTCGTAGCCCGAACCCACCCGGTGGCGCTGCTCGGGAGCGCGGGTGAACACCCGCCAGAAGGCCGGCTTGCGGAAGAAGAGCCCGATGCCCGCCTCATAGAGCTCGGCCAGGATGGTGTTCTGGGACGCCCGCACCACCGCGCAGTGGAAGCTGCGGTCGGCGGTGTGGTACTGGGCCTCGTCCTGGGTGTCCATGCGCCCGAGGCAGGCGGCGATCTCGGCGAGGTCGTCGGTAGTGCGGTTGGCCGCGGCCAGGCCGGCCGCGTGGATCTCCAGCAGCTTGCGCACGTCGAACACCTGCTGGACGGAGGCGTCGGAGGCCCGGGCCGCGAGGTCGAGCATCCGAGGGCTGATGTCGGTGGGGTGCTGCACGATAAGCCGGCCCGACTCGCGGGTCAGGAAGCCCGACGACACCAGGCCCTGGAGCGCCTCACGCACCGTGGTGCGACCCACACCGAAAACCTCTCGCAGCTCGCGCTCCGACGGCATCACCGCGCCCGGCGCCAGGCGGCCCGACAGCATCTGGCGCTTGAGCTGCTCCTGCAGCCGGTCGGCGAGCGTCTCGCGGCTGAGCTTCATGGGTGTTTCCCGCTCTTGTTCGCTTCGCTCACGGGCCGCTCGGGCCAAGGCCTCGCTCGACGTCTCGTGGAACTTCCCATGACTCGCCTCATCCGCTCGGCCTCTGGTCTCCCAGCCAGCTCAACACCGTCGTGCCGGAGTAGGCCGCGTCGAGCTCGGCGCCCTCGCCGAAGGGTGCGGCGAACGAGATGCGCTCGAAGTCGGCGCGGCTCTCGAAGGGCGCCGAGGCGTCGAGGATGGCCTTGGTGCCCACCCCGGCCTGCGACGTGCGCACGTACTCGTGGCCCCGCATTCCGGGCAGGACCACCAGATCCGACGCGGCGTCGAAGCGGGTGGCCAACGCGTAGGCGACGTCGTCGGGATCGTGCAGATCGATGTCGTCGTCGACCAGCACGATCATGTTGAGGTCCTTGAGAGCGCCGAACGCGGCCAGCGCGGCGTTGCGACCCATGCCGTCGTCGCGCTCGGACCGCTTCGACAGCGCTATCACCAGATGGAACCGGTGAAGCCCGCCCGGCGGCATGCACACGTCGCTCACGATCGGGGTCACCGGCCGGACCGCCTCCAGCGCGGCCACCTCCAGCACGTGCTTGCGCAGCACGACGGTCTCGCGGCCGGCGCCGTTGATCGCGTGGTAGACGGGCTCGTCGCGGGCGGTGACCGCGGTCAGGTGCATCGTCGGGGCCGGGCCGGCGGGCGAGGCGTAGCCGACGAACTCGCCGAAGGGGCCCTCGGTGACGGTCTCGCCGGCCCGGATCACGCCCTCCAGCACGATCTCGGTGTCGGCGGGGACGTCCACGTCCTGCGACACGCCGGGCGCCACCGGCAGGGGCGCGCCGCGGCAGCCACCGGCCGCGCACAGCTCGTCGCGGCTCTCGGGCATGAGCGCCCCCATAGTGGAGGCGGCGTAGATCAGGGCCACGTCGGCGCCGATGCAGACGGCCACCGGCAGGTCCTGGCCCATCTCGGCGGCATGGTCGAGGGCCCGGCCGAGATGGCGTCCGTGGTCGATCTTGACCGCGACGGTGTCGGGGCCGATGAGCTGGAGCCGGTGGAAGGACGCGTTGCGCACACCGGTGCGCGGATCCCGCACGATGAGCACTCCGGCGGTGACGAAGCGGCCGCCGTCGCCCGGGGCGTGCTTGAGCACCGGAAGCTGCGCCCCCAAGTCGATCTCGCCCGAGCGCCACACGTTCTGCTGGGCCGGCGGGTCGCTCGCCGCGGCGGGCTCGATGTCGGTGCGGATGCCCCGGGCCAGCGCGGCCCGCAGACCGCCGCGGTCGAGGCCCATGGCCGCCTCCGACGACTCCGGGGTGGCGAACACGTTGCCGACCACCGGAATGTCGTGGTCCTTGACGCTCTCGAACAGCAGCGCGGCGCCGGCGTCGTGGTGCTTCATCATGGCCGCGGCCTCGAGGTCGAAATCGACGGCGCGCGACACCCTGGCCAGCAGCCCGGCCCGGTCGAGACGGCTCAGAGCGGTCCGGAAACCGGTGTCGAGAACGCCGATCGGCTCGGACGCAGTCACTGGGCGCAGCCTTTCCCGCTCCTCTTCGCTTCGCTCACGGGCCGCTCGGGCCACAGCCTCGCGGCGCGCTTCGTCGCAATCCTCATGCACTGCCGCCTTCCCGCTCGACCTCGATCTCCGGCTCCTGGTGCGGGCCAGGCGTCTCGGCCAGGCAGCGCAGCACCATGGAGCGGGCCCGCTCCCAGTCGTAGTTGCGGTACAGGCGGCCCTGGACCACCGACCCCGATCCGGCGTAGAACATCTCGTACTGGAAGTGCCGGCTGGCGAACTCCGATCCGATGGCGTCCCACACCAGCTTCAACAATGCCACCCGGTGCTCGGCGTTCACCTCGGGCCAGCGCACGAAGCGCTCCAGGTCGGCGCGGGTGACCGGGTCGTGCCACGCACTCACCGACGACGGCACCTGGATGGTGGTCCCGCCGGTCATTTCCCGCAGTGCGAAGGTGATGTCGCGGTACAGCGCGGGCTGGAGCGTCATGGCTGCGTACAGCATCTCGGGATCGGGCCGGGCCACGCCGTTGCCGTCGATGGTGGCGTTGTGCTCCCCGGCCAGCACCATCCCGTAGGGGACCGACGCGTCGGCGGCCACCCGGGCCAACGCCAGCTGGAAGTTACGGTCGGCGGCCTGGCCCGACCATTCGGCCAGCTGCGACGCCAGCCCGGCCAGGAACCTCATCTTCACCGCGTAGCGGATCTGGGCCTGGGTGTTGCCCAGCAGATGGGCCGGGGTGCGGTTGAACTGGGCGAAGGTGATGTCCCGGTCGCGGTCCACGAACACGTGCTCGGCGGGCACGTCCACATCGTCGAACACCACCAGCGCGTCGGTCTCGTCGTAGACGGCCGACAGCGGGTAGTCGCCCGCCGCGGTGACGTCGCGGCCGTAGGGCCGGCGGGGGTAGATGCGCAGCCGGGGGTGGTTCACGGGGATCGCCACCGACAGTCCGTAGTCGTCGGCGCCGGGCGGCAGGGGCTGGATGGAGCTGACGAACAGGTAGTCCGACATCAGCGTGCCGGTCCCGAGCATCTGCGCGCCCCGCACCACCACGCCGTCGTCGCTGGAGCGGGCGATCGAGGCATAGAGGTTGGGCTCGTACTGCTCGTGAGGACCCTTCGACCGGTCGATCTGGGGGTGGATGATGGTGTAAGTGACGTAGAGGTCCTCGTCCCGGGCCCACTCGTAGAAGCGCTGCACGTTCTCGGCGTAACGGTCGCCGGCCTTGGCGAAGGTGTCGAGCGAGCCGCTGAAGCCGGCGAAGAACGAGGCCACATGGTCGGGGGACCGGCCCAGATACCCGTAACTGAGCTCCGACCAGGCCTCGATGGCGAGCCTGCGGCGGCGCAGGTCGTCCACCGAGCGGGGCACCAGCCAGCTGAGGTTCACCGGACGCCCGTCGGTGGGCGACTCATAGGTCATGAGCTGTTGGTTGGCCGGGTCGGCCGCGAAGTCGTAGAGCTGGGCCACGGTGCGCACACCGGCGGCGAAGGCCGGGTGGCAGGTGACGTCGTCGACCGGGGCACCGTCGAGGATCACGTTGCGACCGTCTCGCAACGACTCGACATAGCTGTCCCCAGTGCGCATTCATCCTCCAGGAGAACGACGAAGGCCGCGCCACGCCGCCCGTCCTCATGGCAGATTGTCTGACAACCTGCCTGAGATGTCAAACTGTCGGAGTGATGAGCGCGTGAGGCTCGCACTGGGCCGGCTGACCGGCACGCTGAGCAACCCCAACTTCCGCCGCTACGCGGGCGCCCAGTTCCTGCACGGCGCAGGGATGTGGGCCCACCACCTAGCGGAAGTGTGGCTCGTGTATGAGATCACCGGCAGCGCTTTCGCGGTCGGACTCACGGTGGCGGTCCGGTCGGGTTCCGCCGTCGTTCTCGCGCCGCTGGCGGGGACACTGGCCGACCGGATGGACCGGCGCCGGCTGCTGGCCTCCACACAGGCCTCGAAGTCCGTCGTCGCCGGTGCGCTGGCGCTCCTCGCGCTTGCGATGGGAGAAGACCTGCCGCTGGCAGTGCTGTTCGGCGCCGTCGCGGTTCTGGGCGTGGTCGGTGCCATCGACACGCCGCTGCGGCGGGCCTTCGTGCGTGATGTCGTCCTCGCCGACGGGATCGACCGGGCGGCCCGACTGCACACCTCAGTGATGTCGATCGGTCGGTTCCTGGGCAGCGGCGCCGCTTGGCTCTTCCTGAGTCTGTCCGCGGCATGGGCCTGCTTCGCAGTGAACGGAGTGACATCACTGCTCGCAGCCATGCTGGTGCTCCGGGTGGTGACCACCACCGCCACCGCGTCGAAAGAAGCCCGAGCCGCCGGGGGCCGCGTGCTGGGCTACCTGCTGCGCACCCCGGCAGTGACCATACCGATGGTCCTGCTGTGCTCCTTCACCCTGTTCGGCTGGAATCTGGCTGTACTGCTGCCGGTCGTCGCCGACAAGCAGCTGGCCGGCGGGGCGGGCACGTTCGCGATCCTGGCCCAGGTCATGGCCGTGGGCAGCCTGATCGGCTCGGTGATGATGGCGGCATCGAAGCTGGAGGGATCACGCAGCCTGGCGATCCTGCTGGTTGTGTTCAGCGCGACCATGGTCGCCTTGTCTGCGGTGAACCACCTGCTTGCCGGCGTAGCGGTCATCTTCGTGGTGGGCACCTTCGGCGGCGGGTTCCTGAGCCTGTCCAACGGGTCGGTGCAGACCGCGGCCGATCCGCTCCTGCAGGGCCGGGTGTCCGCGGCCTACGGGGTCGTCTTCGTGGGGGCCCGCGCCGTGGGCGGCCCGATCCTGGGCTGGATGGTCGACGCCTTCGGCAGCCGCACCGCCCTGGTCGCGGTGGGGGTCGTCACCGCAGCCTGCGCCCTGCTGGGCCTCCTCGCCGCCAGCCGGAGCCGTTTGAGCGCTACCTAGGTGTTGACAGAGTATCTTCTGGTATATGATGTACGCCGGTTTGTGAACCCGCCGCACGAGGGTCTCCGAGTTGCAAATGCATTTTGCATGATGTGGAACAAGGAGATACATTGATGGACATGTCAGCCACTGCGGCGGTGATAAGTGTGCTGGGGATCGGCTTCCTGGGCCTGCTCGGCTACTTCCTGCAGGGCCTGCGGGCCGACATCCGCCGCCTCGCCAGCCGCATCGACAGGCTGGAGATCTCCCACCGCGAGGAGATATCGGGGATCCACGGCGAGATATCGGGGATCAAGGAGACGCTGGGAGAGATCAAGGCGATCCTCGCCTCGCACACTGCCATTCCGGAGGCGCACAGCAGGCAACTGGACCGGATGATGGACCACGGCGAGCGCATCGCTGCCCTGGAGGGAACGCTCTCCACCGCCTCCTGAGTCCCAGCGCCAGAGTGCCTCCGTAAGCCAAGCCCTCCCTCAGGCGGCGATGGGCTGGTACTCGGGACCCGACAGGGGCTTGTAGCCGTCGGGCCACGGTGCCCGAAGGCGGCACAGCAGCCGCATGTGAGGCGGCGCAGTTCCGGGATTGACGTGCTCGGCGGTGACGCTGACATCCGATCCCAGGTCGCGCAATTCGTGGATCGTTTCGACCAGATAATTGGGGACATAGCCGACACTGCGACCTGTGCGGGTATTCAGCAGGATGGCCCTACGATTCACGGGGTTCTCGGGCTCGTCCACAAGTTCGAGCCCGTCGCCCGCCCGCATGTCGTCGACGGCCTCAGCCGCGCCGCCAATATGGCGGATGCCACGTGCAAAGAACAGCGTGGTCAGGTCGCCTTCGGGAGTCCGCTCCGGATGGGCGAACACCTCAATGCGGTCGGTCGCCCTCCAGCCCTCGCTTCGGATTAGCACTTCGAAGGGATCCGTCTCCTCATCAAGCGCGAGCCTCCCTACGAAGTCGACGTAGTCGGGCCGGGTTCTCGGCATCTGCCGGCTGCGGAACACCGGGAACAGGTGCGCGCTCTCATATCGGTGATGCAGGTCGTCCAGGCCGGGCAGACTGCGGAACCCGCCAAACGCCTCGGCGGCCTTCAGGTAGACGAACCGGTACGATTCCCCTTCGTCCGTTTGCAGGCGCGTCAACATTCCCACAGGGCGGATGAGGCCCTCGGGATTGCGCCAAGTGGCGTAGAGGCAGCGTTCGCCGTGCTGGGTCATGGGCGTCACCGTAGGCAGGGGGTGCGACATCAACACTAGTTGGATCCGGTGAGCAACTGTCGGCAGTTCTGTCGCAGGACCCGCTCCGCGAACTGCCGGGCCAACCCCGACATCCGATGCTCGGGAACCAACGACAGGGGTTCTGCGAGGTGGTCGGCATCGCTGCACCGATCCAGCCAGAGGTCGCCAGCACGTGTGCCGCCCATCTCCATGGCCTGCTTGGCGACGACGACAGGATGAGGCTTCGCCGCGAAGGGAGTTCTTGCTCGAGCCGCGTACGCCTCCGGCGTGAAGCCTTGGTCGCGCGTTCTCAGGCGTGACAGCCGCTGGTCGTCGGTGAGCATGAACCCCAGGCAGGAGGCATGGTCGAAGGTCGGAGCAAGGCTGCGGTCATCGCCGCGCGCGATGACGGCCCAGTTCTCCTCGTGCCGATCGGTGTTCCCTACGACGGCGTCCAAGACCAAGTATCCAACGAAGACATCCCATACCCCCAAGTCCCTCAGATCCCCTTCAAGGCCAGCGGGCGCCTCGACGCCCCGCAGGGCATCGGCAATCGCGGCAAGTGTGTAGCGGGAGCGATCGCGCCCCACGACGGGGTGCCTCAGCAGTTGATTGCCGTCGATCAATTCCTCCCTGCCGGGAACGTCGTTACCGGAAGCAGCAAGCACCGACAGGCTGATCACTCCTAACGCAGGGTCCTTGGCCTGATCCCGGACGGCGAGTTCGGCGCGCGCGGCGGGAAGACCAAGACGAACAGCCACTGCGCTAGCGACGCGCTCCGACCAGTCATCTCCCTTCCGGTAGCGAGTCCCGTCGCCGTAGACGTTCTCCGTTGTGTCTTTCATAAGCCAGTGGGAACCCGTCTCGGGGTTTCGCAACCAACGCTTCGGCTTCGTCCCTCGTATCTCATCACCCACTAATGGCCAGTCGGTGACGTCGATCTCGGCGTAACGCTGCACGCTGGCGGCGGTCGGCGACGTCTCAGGCCCAGTCATCACGACACATTCAAGCGCGGAGCCCGGCACACCGGAGTTCTGAAGCAGCTACTGGCAGAGGACTGCGTTGCGGCCTTAGCCTGGATCCACCGGTGCGGTGAGGTCTGTGGGGTGGCCGCGTCCACCAGAAAGGCCTCCTGAGGTGGGAGTCTGTTGATGTCCTAGGTCAACGGACCCGCCACGACGGGAGGCACTTTCTATGAGTGGATCATCTCATAGTATCGACCGGTTGCAAGTGACCTTTGATCATGGGGGGATGGTGGCTTGTGCGGGGCTGTTGGCACCGGCGACGTTGATGGCGCGCCTGGGGCTCGGGGCGCTGGTGGAGAGGTGGGTGGGGACCGGTTCGGCGAACCCGGGCCGCAAGGTGTTGACGCTGGTGGCGGCGATGCTGGCCGGGGGGACTTGCATCGACCATGTGGGCATGCTGCGCGCCGGGGCCACCGAGCGGGTGCTGGGGTTTCGGGTGGCGGCGCCGTCGACTGTGGGCACGTTCTTGCGGTCCTTCACGTTCGGCCACGTCCGCCAGCTTGAGGCGGTGGCGTCTCGTGTGCTGGCTCGGGCCTGGGGCCTGGGCGCGGGTCCGGGGTCGGGGCCGCTGGTGGTGGACTTGGACTCCACGGTCTGTGAGGTCCACGGCAAACAGAAGCAGGGCGCCGCCTACGGCCACACCGGCGAGCTGGGCTATCACCCGCTGCTGGCCACCCGGGCGGGCACCGGTGAGGTCCTGTTCGCGAGGATGCGCAAGGGTTCCGCGCATACCGCGAGGGGCGTGCTGCGCTTCGTGTCGGAGGTCCTCGCCGTCGCCCGACGCGCCGGCGCCGCCGGCGCGATGACCGTGCGCGCCGACTCGGGGTTCTGGTCCTGGAAGCTCATCGACTGCCTCGGCGCCCACAACGTGAGATGGTCGATCACCGTGCGCCAGATCCCCAAGGTCAAAGCCGCTATCGCCGCCATCGCCGAGTCCGACTGGCAGGCCATCGCCTACACCGCCGGCGGAGAGGCCCAGGTAGCAGAGACCACCTACACCGCCGGCGACGAGCGCGAAGTCCGCCTTGTGGTGCGCCGCACCCGCCTGCGCGGCCAAGCCCAGCGCCGGCTGTGGCCCGACTGGCGCCACCACGCCTTCATCACCGACCGCGACGACCTCGACACCGTCGCCGCGGACGCCTTCCACCGCCAACACGCCACCATCGAGCTCGCCATCAGAGACCTCAAAGACGGCGCCGGGCTCGAACACGTCCCCTCAGGGCACTACGGCGCCAACTGCGCCTGGCTCGCCTGCGCCGTGCTCGCCCACAACATCAGCACCTGGACCAGCCTGCTCGCCCACCACGCCCCCACCACCTCACGCACCCGACGAACCCGCCTGTTCGCCCTCCCCGCAGTGCTCGCCAACCGATCCGGCCGACCCACCCTGCGATTCGCGGCCCGCTGGCCATGGGCCGACCAGTTCCACACCACCCTCAAAACCCTGCGAGCACTGCCGGGCCCCTCAGGCTGAACCCGCCCCACCAGGGGCCCGACGCACCCCACAACAGCCCAGCGCCACCAACCCGACACCCACCCCCCGGCCCCACCCGGCGCGCCCCGACGCGCCCCAACCCCCGACCGCGGCCACACACAACACCAAACCCGCACCACCAACACCACACCCCCGCCACCAAAACCCAAAACGGTGGATCCAGGCTTAGTGGCGCTTGACGCCCCCGTACTTCATGCGGGTGTCGCTCATGGACGCGGAGCGGGCCTCGTCGACCTGGATGTCGCCATCCACGAGCTCGCCGACGAAGAGCGTGTGGGTGCCGAGGTCGATGGCGTGGCGCACCTCGCAGTCCATCCAGGCGATGGCCTCGGTGAACACCGGCGCTCCGGTGGTCGCCTCCTTGACAGGCCGCCCGTTGAGGGTTCCGTCGGCGTAGGTGGCGGGCTTGGAGAACTTCACGAACACCCGGGTGTCCTCGGCGTTCCACAGGTTCACGGTGAACGAGCCCCCCTCGGAGATGAGACGGTGCGTCACTGCCGTATTGTCCACCCCTACACCTATGAGCACCGGCTCCATCGACAACTGCGTGATCCAGCTTGCGGTCATGCCGTTGCGCTCGTCGCCTGAGCGCGACCCGATCAGGGCGAGCGCGTTGGGGATCTTCCAGGTGAGCCGGTTCACGAGCTGGTCGTCGAGTGCCATGACCTCACCCTATCCGGGGTCGTGATGCGCCTCCGAGCGCTCCCTGCCGAGGCTCTGTTCATGGTCGGAGCGGTCTCGCAGTACCTGGGCGCAGCCGTCGCCGCCACGCTGTTCGACGAACTGGCGCCCAGCGGGGTGGCCCTGCTCCGGGTGCTGGGCGCGGGCGCCATGATCGTGCTGCTGCGACGCTCGTGGCGCCGTCGCTGGGAGCTGGCCGTGCTGGGGAGGGCCGCCGCCTTCGGTGTGTCGCTGGCCGCCATGAACCTGTGCTTCTACCTGGCCTTGGACAGGCTGCCGCTCGGCAACGCGGTGGCCATCGAGTTCACCGGACCGGTGGTGGTGGCGGCCATCGGGGCACGCACCCTGCGCTCCGCGGGGGCATTGGTGCTGGCCATCGCCGGGGTGCTGGTCCTGGCCGGGGTGGAGACCGAGGGCACCGCGGCCGGCGTCGGATTCGCACTGCTGGCCGCGGCGTTCTGGGCCGGCTACATCCTGCTGGGCCATCGAGTGGCCCGCAGTCCGGCCTCGGTGGACGGGCTGGGCCTGGGGATGCTCGTCGGCGCGGTGGCCATCAGCGGATTCGGCGCAGCTGCGGTGGGTGGCGCGCTGGACTCGCCTCTAGTGCTCGTCCTGGGCGCGGCCACCGGTCTGCTGTCCAATGTGATCCCCTACCGGATCGACCAGACGGTTATGCGCCGGGTGGACCCGCACCGCTTCGCCCTGCTCCAGGCGATCCTGCCGGCGACCGCGACAGTGGTTGGTCTGGCCGTCCTGGCCCAAGTGCCCGACGGCCAGGAGGCCCTAGGCATCGGCCTGGTGATCGCAGCCATCGTGGCGAGCCGCCCCGACGCCGAGCCGGACTAGGAGGTCGGCTCAGGCCGCCGCAGGCAGGAGGCCGCGGGCGACCATGGTCTCCGCGATCTGGATGGCGTTGAGGGCGGCGCCCTTGCGGAGGTTGTCGCCCGACACGAACAGCGACAGGCCGTTGGGGCGGGTGGGGTCGCGGCGGATGCGGCCCACATAGGACGGATCGGCGCCGGCCGCCTTCAAAGGCGTCGGCACGTCGGTCACCACCACGCCGGGCGCGCCGGACAGAACCTCGACAGCCCGCTCGGGACTGATCGGGCGGTCGAACGACGCGCTGATCGACAGGGAATGCCCGCAGTACACCGGCACCCGCACGCAGGTGGCGGCCACGGCCAGATCGGGAAGCTCGAGGATCTTGCGGCTCTCGTGGGTGAGCTTCTGCTCCTCGTCGGTCTCGCCGGTGCCGTCGTCGACCAGCGAGCCGGCCAGCGGGATCACGTTGAAGGCGATCGGCTCGGGGAACTTCTCGCCCGCCTGCAAGCCGACCGCGCCGCCGTCGAAGGTCAGCGACGGCGCGTCCTCGCCCGCCTTCTGCACCTGCTCGTGCAGCTCGTCCACCCCGGCCAGGCCCGCACCGGAGACCGTCTGGTAGGTGGAGACCACCATGGCGGCCAGGCCCGCCTCGGCGTCGAGGCGCTTGAGCGGGGGCATGGCCACCATCGTCGTGCAGTTGGGGTTGGCCACGATGCCCCTGGGGATCACCTCCAGCGCATGAGGGTTGACCTCGGACACCACCAGCGGCACGTCGGGGTCTCGCCGCCAGGCCGAGGAGTTGTCGATCACGACCGCTCCGGCGGTGGCCACCCGCTCGGCCAGGGCCCGGCTGGTGGTGGCTCCGGCGGAGAACAGGCACACGTCCAATCCGCTGAAGTCGGCGGTGGCGGCGTCCTCCACGACGACGGCCCGGTCCTGCCAGTGCAGGGTGCGCCCGGCCGAGCGCGACGAGGCGAAGAACCGCAGATCGTCCACCGGGAAGTCGCGCTCGTCCAGCAGGGCGCGCATCACCCCGCCCACCTGACCGGTCGCGCCGACGACTCCTACGTTCATACGGGCAGGCTACCGCCGCCCGTCCGTCACCTAGCCTGCCGAATTGGCAGCACAATGCACGCATACCGTGCACAACGCTGCCAATTCGGGGTCAGCGCTGAAACCGGCGCGAAATAGTGAAGTTTTCTTTGAAATGAGGCTGTAGGGGTCATTTGCAGCACTAATCCAAGAAAGGTAGCTCACTAGCAATCGTGTTGGCGTCCCCAAGCTGAACGGGGACGCGCGAGGTTAGACCCCTCAGGGTCTCCGGGCTGCTACGCCGCTAGTGGCAGAGGCCCTGCTCTCGCAGTTGGGGGCTGCTGCCCGAACCATCGGGTGGAGTCAGCGCCGGTGCGTCGGCAATACGAGTTCAAGGCTTTGATAAGGACCATCAACTGGTAAGCCAGAAGCTCGAACGTCAGGTTCTCTGCCCCTGGGGTTCTGCACCGACCGTGAGGGAGACGGCTCTTGATGTCACTGTTGATGGACTCAGAGTCCTCACGGATGCCGTAAATCTCATCGAACCACGGATCGGACTCCGGGATCGGGCTGAGAGCACGGGTGCGTCGGGTGTGGTGGGGGACGGTCTCACGTTCCGTCTTGGTGCTGTTGTGAGGGATGCGAACACACGCTCCTACCAATTCCCTGGGCACGACCTCGGTGTCCGGCACCTCAAAGATGCCGTAGATCGTCCAAGCCCGCTCTCGCTTGCGGCGCTTCCTCTCCAAGGTGACCCGTCTAAGCGGCTGAACCACCTGCTTGTTGCCCACCAGGCGGGACAGACATGGCGTGTCCGCAATGGCGGTCACAACATGTTTGGACTTCGTTCCGTCCTTGTGGACGAACCGCAAGGGACCGAGAACCCTAGACGCGGCCTTACGACGTGAAGTGATCCGGCTCTTGACCGTGTAGGTAAGGCCAGAGTCCAACAAGTCGTCCTTGTCCTCACTGTCCATCTGCATGTCATACGCCATGCCGCGCACCCCTGCCTTCAGCGCTTCGTACTCGTCAAGCAGTTGAAGGGTTGCCTGGACAGCCATCGTCGCATCACTTCTAGTCCCCGAGACCCCTTCGGGGGGCATGACACCCGCAAAGAGGACGACCCGTTCGTTGGGATGAAGATTGCGACCTGAGACGATCACCGCCTGATGGCACGGCTTGAATTGCAAACCCGTGTCGTTCCCGTGGTATAGCACAGCAGTGGCATCGCGGCGTCTGACTTGGCCGGTTCGTGGGTCGATCATCGACGCATCCACGTTGTAGGGACCGCGCAACCACGTTCCGTCACCGGTCAACATCCGCGTCGAGTCGGGGTGAGCGAGAGAGTCACCGGCTTCGGGGTTGAACAAGCCGATGAACAGCGCTCCTTCGACTGACATGTCGGTGATGAGCCGTTTCATAACCACGAGCAGGTGATCGTCCACGTAGCCCTTGAAGCGTTTGCGGAACCTGTAGTGCTTGTGCCGGGTCATAGGGTGGGGGGACAGTTCACGGTCGGGATGGAGTGCTCCCCATCGCTCCCTGACTGCCGAACGGAGCCGTTCCCAGTTCTTGGGGTCTGAGAAGTTGTCGTGCGCGGCTGTGTGAGACCTGTAGACCCAAACAGCGACAGCGAAGATGAGCACCTCAATGACCCGATATTCACGTTCACGGCCTGGCTTCCGAGGTCCAGGGGAGGCATCGATTAGAGCTTCGACCTGTTCGGACAATTCCCACAGCGGCCCGAAGGACGCGACGAGTTCGAGGAACTCTAGGACTGACCGATCCCATCTGCGGCCCTTGACGTTGCGTGGACTGTTGCTGCTAGCCGAAGAGTTCGGTTTTGATGACGGCCCGTCCTTGCGCTCTGCCGCTGAGAGATCACCGATGATTGTGTCGATGTCCGTTCGGAGAACGGGTTTGAGGTCCGTGAACAGCTTCGCGGCTGGGCGGCGTGACGGTGGCCTAGGCATGGTCACTCCTCCAGTCGTAGCCCACGGATTCCGCGACTACATCAAGCGAACGAGACCCCAAGAATCGCGCTGCTGCCTCTATGCCTTGGGCCTCAAAGACTTGGCGGGCAGCCGCAAGACGAATCGACCGGGCTGCCACGCCAGGGAGTCCCATGAGTCCCGCGTCGATCAGAACGAACCTGAGACGCTGCGTAACGGACCCGATGGCGTTTGACGGTTGAATCCTGGGTGTAAGGCACACCAAGTTGTCAGCGGCAAGGGGAGGACTGCTATCGAAGAACTCCCGCACGACGCGTCTGCCCCAATCATCGAGTGGGCCGATTCTGGCTGCTTTCCCGCGGAAGGCGACGGTGCCTGAGTCTAGGTCAATGTCGGACACCCGAACCGCTGAGATTGCTCCAGCATTGCCTCCAGCTTTGGCGAACGCGACTAGGAGCGGGCGGCGTGACAGGCCGAGAATCTCGATGTCAGAGTGAATCTCCACTAGGTGCAACTCGTGGTCTGTGAGCGGCCGGACAGGCACGGCCTTCACAGACCGTGGGATGCGCTTCCCGATCAGGCCGAGAGGATTTATGGGTGCACCCAACTGTGCTGCCTCTATAAAGATCGAGAGTGCCATCGACTGCCGATTCTTGGCTGTACCAGGGGCAGGTCGGTACCAGTTGTTCGATTGGTTGAGACGTGCATCCCAAATCCACTCTGTGACGAGCGCTGTTGTCACATCTCTGATGCGCTTGACCTTTCGCAGCTTGAAGAACTCGAACAGGAAGCGCGTCTCAAATAGAACCTTCCCTAGGGTCGGACGATCTTCAAGCCGCTGTCTGAGCGCGTTGATGACCAGCGGCTCCAGTTCAGCGAGAGTCGTGTTGCCGCTGATGGGCAGTGCCGGGGGAAGCTGGGAGTCAGGGTCGTGGGATCGGTTACAATGCATAGTGAGCCGGTCCTTTCAGGAGCGGGTTCACGTCGGGGCACCCTCACCGTCTGGCAGGACATGGGGTGCTCCGACGCTTTGTTGGGTCGGGTGAATCAAGGTGTCGAGTTTCGACCTCCTGGTTGATCTGAGTTCACGGCTGGCAACGATCCAGACATGTGGACAAGAGGCCGAAGGAACTTCGTGTGTTCCTGGAAAGGCCGCGTGGCCTGCACTTTTGGGGAGTCTTGATCATCGCGTTAGCGCACTGCTGTGAAGCAATCGAACTGTCGGATTATGTTGTGAATCACAAAACGGTGTTGTGATTGCCCACAACAGTAGCGAAGTGGTGTGACATTTCCAAGTTGGCCGAGCAGCCTTCTGGTCGGTGCTGATGCGGACAACTGGCAGTCCACCCGTTCGGGGCCTAGCGTCATGACGCCATGGACGCCACCGACAAGTCGAAGCTCCGACCGATGGACTGGCTCGCGCCCGGTCAGGAATGGGTCACCGGAGAGCAGGCACGGTTCCAGCATCGAGGCACTTGGGTCGTAGAGGAGAGCGTGACCTACAAGGGAGGCACCCTCCTACCGGACGCACCGCCTGAGGTTCATCTCGTCCAAGCCATCAGCGTGGGATTGTGCCAAGCGCTCGACGGCAAGGAACTCGCCAGGGAGCACCTAGGCACTGATGACAAACCGTGGTCGCTGCGGAGGCTCGCCAGGGACACTGGTCTCTCGACGCGTGCCGTGTTCGACCTGAAGCACGGCAAGTCCTGGCCGAACCTGCAAACCGTTGCCCGTCTCGAAATGGCCCTTGACACGCCACTATGGGGATCGGCCCACAGGGACGAGCACCAGAAGAGGCGGAACCATCCGGCAGATAACCCACCGCCGCCCAGCAGCGATTGAGCGTCGGCTGGCAAGCTCACCTACCCAGCCACGCGCAGCGGTCCTCATGCGAGCAACCTCTCTCCGGTGGGCAACTGGTGCTGACCGAACCATGGGGTCATGTCAGCGCCGGTGCGGTCGTGGTGTGCGATCAGTGCTGTAACCAGCGCATGAGCCTGGAACGCGATGACCTTGAACTCGATGCGGAGGTCGAAGTAGGTCGTCCTACCCAGGCTGCGCTTTATCTGCCAGTTCAGAAGCTCGCAGTCGTTGCGTAGCTCACGCGCCTGAGAGAGCCGACGATCATCGCGTGGCACTTGCGTCAGCGGGATGATGCCTGCATCTAGTAGCCGGTCAGAGTCGCTGTCGAGCATCCTGTCGTAGACGACACCCTTCAGACCGTCACGCAAGTGCGGGAACTTCTCTACCAAGTCGAGAATGGTGTCCACGGCCACCGTCGCGTCGTGGGGAGGCGGTTCATCGCTTCGGACGGACCTTGCCCGTGCGGATATCACCACTCGATCCCGGTCATGAGGGTTGCGAGCAACCACCGGCACCAGCAGACCAACTGGTCTGCGGCACCGCTCGGCGCTCATCCAGCATCCGTCTGCTGCCACGAGCGAGCGCATGTCCGGGGCAGATGAAGACCCGAGGCCGGGCACCAGCATCCCCATCGACTGGGCCGCTTTGACAGCGGCCTCATCGATGCCGTGGTGCATCATTTCGATGAACTGATCCGTCAAACGCTTGCGGAACTTGTCGTGCTGGCCCCTGGTGATCGGCTTCTCCGGGAGCCGCATCCTGAGATCGCCCCGGTGTGCAGCTTTCACTGTCGAGCGAAGCCTGTTCCAGGCCCCCTCGTCTGCGAGGAATCGGTCCACCGACCGATAGGAGCCGAACCCCTGGGCAGCCACCTCGAAGAGCAGCGCCTCGAACGACCCGTGTGGCGGTCGTGGTCCGCTCTGTGTGTCGATGAGCGCATCGAGTCTCAACGCCAGTTTCCACAGCGGCTTGCAGCAGGCAGTCGCCTCCACCAATTGAGCGAAGGGGTAGTGATGCCTCGCTGCCCGAACTCTCCTGGGTACTTTGGGGTGGTTGCTCTCAGACATCGCCGTCCCTCCACCAGTCGTGATGCAGCGCTCGCGCTGTGATGTCCAGTCGTTGATATCCGAGGAACCTGGCGGCAGCTACAACGCCTTCGGTCCTGAGAACCTCCAAGCCCGCGGCGAGCCGGATGGACTTGGCAGTGACACCTGGCCGTCTATGGAGACCCGCGCGCCGAATTGCCATCGCAAGCCTCACCGTCACCGATGGTGCCGCTCTGGTCGAAGAGACGGTGGGGCGCACGCAGACACGTTCGTCTACTGCGACGTGCCGCCACCGCAGGGCCTTCTCTATGGTGGCAAGGCCCCACTCATCCAGGGGGTTGGTCCGGGCATCCAATGCGTTGTTCGGAGCATCGCAGCCACCGAACGACACGGTTGCCGTGCCAAGGTCGATGTCTTTGCGCCGAATCTCCGCTATCTCGGATGCTGTCCCCCCTGCTAGGGCCAGCTCCACACAGACCGGCAGGGATGCTCCGTTGGGGCAAGATGTCTCAGCCTCACGAAGCTGCTCGACCTCCTCGGGAATCAGCGGCCGAACAAGCCGATCCCTTAGGTGACGTGCCCACCGATCCGTGTGGGGCAATGATTGTGTCGTGTGTCTCACGGCGAGACCTCCTTGTCTGTTGACGACGCCGAGAGCATCCTCCATCAGGAGAGGGTGGGGAATGATTGGCACAGAGTGGAGAGCGAGGCATTGCACGCACGGTCTCCCCGGTTAGGGGTTAATGATCTGTACTTACCGTGGGGGGACTCCGGGTACGGGTTGGCTTTAGGCGTCCCGCTGTTGTTGTGTCTTGCCCCAACAAATCCGCGGCGCATAGACGTTCGTTACGGCGTGGCAATTCAAGTTCGTCGCCTGCAAGCCCCGAAACGCTGCGCCTACCATCGCTCTGCCATGAGCACCAGACGCAAGAAGCCCAAGCCGCGGGACTACCTGGAACCTGGGCATTTGTGGATTTCGGAAGCGGTAGACCACGACGGAAGGGTCGCACGGGGAAAGCACGGGCAGGTCATCTACGGGGGCGGCAGACTCAGACCGAATACACCCGGAACGGTCGTCCTCCTTCAGAACATCAGCCTGAGGCTCCGCACGGGATTGGACTCTATGGACAGAATGAGTCGAGGCAGACGGACAGCCAACCACAAGGACATCACGTACCGAATGCTCGCGAAGGACACCGGCCTCTCTCTCCGCACCATCAACGACCTGATCCAAGGAAAAACCTGGCCGACGGTGGAGACCATCGCCAACCTCGAAATGTACTTTGAGGCTGATCTTTGGACCAAGGACCATATCGATCTCGTGATACCGAAGGGTCGGAAGAATCCCCAGCGGGGCTTCCGAAGGCGTGCAAATCCCTCTGCGGAGTACCGCCGCCGTCAGGCATGTGAAATCCCGCCGCCGTACCAGCCGCCCTCCAAGGCTAGGTAAGGCGGGATCGGCCCAGGGTGGAGCGTGAGGACGAGGCCCTTGCGCGTAGAGTCGGCCTACGGCTGTGGAAGCCTGGATCGATCTTCGTGAACTAGCGGGACGCCTCGCGAACCGTTCGCTGAAGGGCCGCACCGAAGCGACCGTTTCACCCTCGGAGGTCATCCCGAGCGGGGCAAGCGCTTCAAGATCGGTGCCACACCTGGCGAGGTAGCACAAGCACTGATGCGTCCCCAGCCGCAACCTTCTTCACAGTCTGAGAAAGAGGGTTGCACCGTTCGCCCTACATTGGACGTGTGGGCATCATCCGATCCAAGCCCCCAACGAAACCGGGACGCAATGGCGTCAAGGCTGTTGGTGCGGTGATCGCAGCCGTCGCGCTCGCTGTTGGCGTGGCTGTTCTTGTTTGGCTGGCTACCGCGTGGGAGGCCACTCCGAGTCCGTCGAGCAGTGTGGGCACATCCGGGGCGCTGAGAGGATGGCTCGCCGTAGCCGCAGCCTTGATCGCTTCCATTGCTACGGTCGTTCTGTCCTGGTTCGCTCGCCGTGTGCCCGAGGGAGTGAGTGGTCTCCTGAGGCGCTTGGATGACGCTGAGGAGGAACGTCGAAGAGCTGAGGAAGCACGCCGAACGGTGGAAGCGGAACGAGACACACTCGCATCTTGGCTCTCACGCCCCTACTTGCATGGTGATGCCTACTCCGTCGAACCCTGGCGTCAGGATGCGGAGGTCCGGGTGGGAGAACCTCCCATTGGAGGAATGGTCGCGCCTTTCCTTCATATCAGTCTCCCAATGGGAAGGCTGCCGCAGGCAGTAAGGCTCAACAAGGAGCAGTGTCGCGACTGGTACGCCGAGATAGAGATAGCCGAGCGCGAGACTGGTGCGGTAGCTGTGATCCGTTACCTTAATTTGGCATTGGTAGCCACCGTCAACGCTCCCCATGATGATGTGAGCGGTGGGTCGCTCGCCCTCTTCCCTCAATCGACGGACCCCGGCCCCAGGGTCGCTGAGGGTCTGCTCCATAGCTGGCCGCAGTTCCGTGAGGCCGTGAGAGAAGTCGCTACGCACCGGCTTCCAAGCCTCACCGAATACAAGAAGCGCAACGCTGACGAACAGTGACACCGACACCCAAGAGTGCCCTTGGGCACCTCAGACGCCGCTACGCCTGACAAGACGCAGCCTCTCGACCGTTACCATCCCTGAGCGTGGAGGAAGGCTTCAACTTCGACCGAACTCGGTCTCTCATCGACGAGCAGGGAACGGCCATCATGCTCTTGGAGGAGGGCATCTGGTGCATCGCGCGATGGAGACGGCGCGGTAGGGGATGGTCCGGCGGCGAGGACCGAATCCTTGGATTGTTCCTCGTCTCACTGGGCTTCGAGCGACTCCTGAAGCTGACAATGACACTGATCCTGCATGGAGAGGGGGCACAGCCCTCGTCACAGGACTTCAAGAACGCCTACGGTCATCGTCTCAGGGGACTCCTTGAAGATATCCTCGGCAAGGCGAGAGAAGATGCATTCCTCATGAAGTGGAGAGCCTTCAGGGACGACATCGACTTCTGTGCATCGGATAGACACTTCAGAGGGATGGTAGAAGTCTTGGAAGAGTTCGGCACACGGGGCCGCTATCACAATCTCAACATGATCCTGGACAGTCGTTCGCAAACAGATCATCCGATTCGACGCTGGGAAAAGCTAGAACAGTCACTTCACGACGACGATCCAAAGTGGATCGAACTAAAGCAGCACAACAATCACCTGTGGAGCCAAAGCTGGTATTCGTATCTCTCTCAGAAGCATACGGAGGCATTGCAAAGAGCAGTGCGCTTCATCCTGCGACTGTGGCGGATCGGACCTGCGAGAGAGTTCGGTCAATGTTTCGTTGACTCCCGGACGCCGTTCGTGTCCATAGAGGACGAATACCTAGGCGTACCCGCCCAAGAGAGATTCTTCTAGCCTGCTTTGCACTTGTTGTTGCCAGTAATCACGAATCAACATGTCATGCTTGGTTGTCCCTTAGAACAACCAAGGAGCAACTGTGACTGTCACAGAAAACACGACGAAGAACAGGAGTCATGCCCCGTGCTTCGAGCACCACTCACCATCCGGTGAGGCCAACGGCAAGTGGGTCACCTGCGAGGAATGTGTCCAGAACCTCTGGACCATCGACAACCTCGCCTCTGACTTGAAAGACATAGCCGACTGGCCAGGAAGCGACGACGGTCACGACGACATCAGCCGTCTGTTGAGGAGCTTCACGTCCATCGTGGAGATCGCGAGAAAGGACAACACACCGGAACTGATCGCAAGAGACCTGGGCGACTTCTTGGAAGCGCGTCAGAACCGGATGAATTGAGCGTCACGGGCACTCCTGAGGGAGCATCCTCCACGCGTCGTGGAGCTGGTTAACTCCGTGGCCGGTACTTCGTGATGTTGCCCGCCTCGGCCCACAACGCCTTCCACCCGTCAGGTTCTTCCACGGGGTGGCCGGGGTTGCTTCGGCATCTTCTGCAATGGTACGAGTGAACTGCTGAGCAGGGAGACATTTGGTCGCAGGTGGAGCACCTGCCCAGGATGACCTCATCGCCCGGAATCTCTGTCGTGTCATCCCACGAGTCCCCGAAGTCCTCCCCGTCTGGGAAGTCGTCCACCCACCATCCGATCCGCAGGTGGTCGCCGTCTTCGTCAGCCGCGGGTTCGCTCCCCAACAGGATCATCGCCCCTTGGTGGGCAGCCAACATCTTCTCGGCTGTCGTCGGGTCGAACTCGGTGATCGGTTTGACTTCAGCCAAGAACTCCCGCCTAGTGGTGACCGCCGTCTCGCCGTCACCGTTGCTGTATTGCACGGCAGGGAACGTCAGCAGGAAATCAGGGAACCAGCCGTCCAGATCGAACGGGTGGTAGCTCCAGTCCACTCCCAGTCGTTCAAGAAACGCTGCCCAGCGAGCCTCCGTCCTTGAATCGAACAGGATTCCTTTGTACCTGGTCGGGACAGGCTTGATTCGGTAATCATCCGACACAGAAGGCACCTCCATGCACGCCCCGTAGAGGCTAGGCGGGCCAGGCGGGATGCCATCCAGAACCCCGCGTTTGGTCAGGTCGGAGCGGCGCGAAGGTTGAGGAGCCGGAGCTGCCAAGACGCCGGACTGACACCTCTTCGGACTGGCGTCAACACGCCTGGTCGTTCACCTTCGCCCTATCACGAATCCACCACCGACGATCAGCGTGTGGTGATCCTCTCCTGACCGGGCTAGTTCCTGGTCGAGTTCTTTGAGAAATCGACGGAGTTGGCGGCGGCTGTAGGGGGGCTTACGGGTTACCTTTGCCCCCATCAGGTTCGCAATGTCTCACTGTGATCTACGATGCCGCACTTATCCACGATCCCATGGACACGGATGTCCTCGATGCTGGGGGGATCGAACCAGACATTGTGGTAGGTACAAGCTCCTGGAGCGATGCTGCGAACATGTTCGCTATATGGGTTGTCATCACAAGGTCGGCAATCGATATGGATAGCTTTGTCGCTGCGATGCTCCCACACCCAGTCAGGAACAGGGTGGCCGTCACGGTCACACAGCGCGTGCACGACGGCTGCTATGCGAGCCAAGTCTCTCTTCCGTGGGGTGTATCTGTGCCACCAGCGTCGTCGTTTCGGGGGTTCGGAGATCATGGCGTCGCGCAACGTCGGCATCCGCGCCCAGTCTTTGGCTAGCTGGATCAACTCTGTGATGCGGCCTCGTCCGTCGTAGCGGCTCATCCAATAGGGAAGATCAGCAGCAGTGACCTGAGGCTCCGGCAGAGGTGGGGGCAACGACGGCTGCGTAGCCTGCTTTATGGCGAGGTCGGACGAAGCTTCCACACCTTCAGTCTAGTCGCCGCAGCACATGGTGACCGGGGCGGGCGCTCCCCGGTTGGGACCGACTGGCATGGCCCTTGACCAGTGGTTCCTGGGTGCTCGGGGCCGGTGTCGTCTCAGTGCTTATGCCCAGCGGCGCAGCGTCCACCTGGAGCGGGCTGGCATTGCCAGGCCCGCCACGGTTACAGACTGGTTTCTGACGGATGGCGTTCATGCTCAGTGTCTCTTGGAACGACACTGCCCGGTGTGGCCACGCGGCAATACACAGCGCTTCTTCGCTCGGGGCATCCACTTCCCGCACGTATGGTGCACCTCAGGTTCGAGGAGCGGTTGAGTGCGAGCGCCTCGCCCTCCGTCTGGTCCGTCGCTGCTGCTTGTCGTTCGCTTCCAGCGATCACGCATTCGTCGCCAAAGTCCCGAACGTTGTTTGGCCTCGCCCTCGATTGCTTCCGCGAGCACTTCTTCAGCGAAGTACCGCGTGGTCACAGTCCGACGCGGACCCCACGGAACTGCCGCCTCGATTAGGTCAAGCAAAGCGTCAGTGGTGTCGATTCCGAGTTCCTTGACCAACGCCACACAATCTGGCTTGTCCACAGGGCGGGCCGAGACCAACTTCATCGCCAGGATGTATCGGGGGCTGGCTGACTCCACGATGAGCCTGGCCCCCTCGAACACTGGCTCGGAGTCTGCTGAGATTGAGACCGTCTTCATCTTGGCCGCATCGTTGATCCAGTCCGGTCGCAGGTTGTGACGTGAGGCGACTCTTTCCGCGGCGAGACGAAGGGCTGGCGGCAGTCCCTCTGACACCACGTCAACATCGCCCGTCACTCTGCCGGGCACCCGAAGAGCAATCGCAGCACCACCTACGATCACTATGCGGCAAGGGCTGCTGAGATTCTCCGCAGCGAGTTCAGCGTCCAGTTCTACAAACAGACGCCACAACCGTTCCCCGCCGAAGCTGTCGTGCTCAAAACCCCCGGCAGCCGCCGAAGATGACATGTCAGTCTCCGAAGCCGTGCACCGTGATGTTCTCGATCATGCTCTGGTCGAACCAGACATCATGGTAGGCGCAAGCATCGGGAGCGTCGGCAAGAGCGGCGCGGCCCCACTTGGAGTTCGGGTCAAGCGAGGCGAGCACACCTATGGGGCGACGGCTGCGATGCCGCCAAACCCAATCAGGGACAGAAACGCCGTCACGGTCGCACAAGGCGTGCACCACCGCAGCTATGCGCGACAGGTCGTGGCGACGACGGGTGAAACGGTGATACCAACAATGAGGTCGGGGCGCTCGCGCGACCATGGCCACACGGTGAGCGTGGTCGGTGTGCGCCCACTGCTTGCACAGTTCACGGAGTTCAACGACGCGGCCACGATGATCGTTGTCGGCCATCCAACGAGGAATCTGATCGGCGGTGATGTTGGGAACGAACATGGTGACGGACGGTTAGGGGCGTTGATGGCTGTCCCCCACATGATACCAAAGCCGTCTGCGCTTGTCGGGGGAGCACCCCTCTGGCCCATCCGCCATCCGTGATGCATTTGTAGAGGTCAGAGGGGTGCATGGCAGGGGACTCACGCAAGAGGTACTTCCCCAAGAGGCTCGGTTGAGGCCGGGGCGGACCCCCTTTCCGGCCTGCGGTTGATTCGGTCGAATGGGTACGGCTACGGTTCGGCCCGCCACTCAACACCGGGACTAGCCGAAAGTCCCGCATGAAACCAGGCCATGTGTTGGCCGTCGCGCTGCCATGGCTCTCCCTGGCCAGGTTTCAAGGTGTTGAGTGGCTTCAGCGCCAACCAACCAGGGGGAGCCACCATGCCCCGGCCGTGCATCTTCGCCGCAGGGATCGCCTTGGCGCTGGTGGCCGCGGCTTGTGGGGGCGGTGAGGACGGCGACCCTGCCGATGCTGCTGGGGGAGCAGACCCGGCCGCGGCTGCGTCCGATGCGGATGCCTCAGAAGACACATCCCCCGAAGTGCCAGTCATGACGGACTCTGATCAGCAAGAGGACGCTCCCTCGGAGACTGCCACCACATCACCGGTTGAGCCGGAAGCACCCGCCGAGCCGGACACGGTGGTCGAGTATGTGCCGATCCAGTTGGGTGACAGGTTCGGGTGGTGCGCTGAAGTGCAGGCAACCTGGGATGACTACGACCGGTCGCGGGCGAAGATGCTCGCTGCTGAGACGGCCCTCCAGGAGGCCGAGGATGCTTACGGCTCAGCCACAGACGAACTCGACCGCGCTGAGGCGCTCATCGAATTGGAGAAGGCACAGAGAATCTTCCCGGAAGCGGTAGAGGCCCATGACTCCGGTCGGCATCGGGCAGCCAACGGGGTGGCCTGGACATACCAACTGCAAAGTGGCGGCTCGACACATCCGCAGGGGGTGGCCTACAAGCGAGCGTGGTCGGCGTTCGTTGACCATGCCGACGAACCCACCTTGGCTGCCATCGACGGCTACGAGGAGGCCCTGGCTGCTCTCGATGCCGGAACCCAAGCCGAGGAGGATGTGCAGCAAGCCAGAGAAGCCCATCAGAGCGCCGTTGCGGAAATGGAGTCCATCCGCAACGCACCCATCTATGTTGATTTCGGCCCGACTTTGGAGTTGCAGGCCCCCATCAACGCCGAGCACTACGCCGCTGTCGAAGCGCTCGGCCCTCCTCCCCCTACTTCTTGGCAGAGCGCCGAAGAGATATCGGAAGCTTGGCAAGCTGCGCTGCTAAGGATCGAGGACGCCCTCGACACATTGGAATACGCAGACGAAGCAGACGCCGTTCTCGATACCTTCATTCCGCTCGTCGCACCCATAGAGAACGATGGTGAAGCCGACTACGGGGTTGAGGCAATCAACCGTTGGAGCGACTCCGTTAGGCAGCTAGCAGAAGCCCGTAGTGATGCCCTTCGGGGTGCCCTTCGTGACTATGGGAACAAGCTCGATACCGAAGCCCGCGAAGCAAGGGAGGCCGAGTATCAAGCGGCCGCGGCTGCGGAAGCTGCTGCCTACAACGCCCTCGCAAACGCCCAGCTCCAGCAGGGGAACACCATCGCCGCGCTGAACGAGGCCGTCGATTGGGCCAAGACTGCCCTGCTCGACGCTCTGGCGGCGACCATTCCCGACAGCGCGGCGTACCACGCCTACCGGCTGTCGTTCCAGGAGTCATGCGCCTAGCCCACCAACGTGCCTTCTCGATACTGCCTGGCGTAGGCAGTGTTCGCCGCCCTGCACCTGTCGCATCGGCATCCAAAGTCCGAGTAGCCGTAGCGGGTGCCGTGTGGGATGTCCTTGGACTTCTTCAACTTGGCCGAATAGCGAGCCTGGGAAGCTCTGATCGAGTCTCTATTCGCTGCCCGGTACTCCCGCAGGTACTCCCGATTCGCTGCTCTGCACGCGTCGCATCGGCACCCGTGGTGGACGTAGGTCTGGCGCTTGCCGTGCTCGATCTCCGACACGGCGGCGCATCTTACGCCAGCCGAAGTTCTTGCCAGTAATCGTCACAAGATATCTCCATCGGGGACGCCGCCCGATGTCTAATGAGGCTTTAGTTCGCCAAGCCGATCAGGTGTGACCAGATGGTTGAGGGCTTGCCGGGTGCAGCAGCGACGTTCCTTCGCTGCTTGTGTCGGGTCGAGTTCCGCCAGGAAGGGGGCAACACCCGGCACGGTGCTTCGGAATGCTCACCGCATACCCTCAACTTGTCGAGCTTGCGCCCGACGAGAGTTCAAGTTCTTCGGTCATCTGCCGGTCAGCTTCCGCCTTCCGAGCGTCGATCTTCGCTTTGACAGCGGGAAACCAACGAGTGCTTCCCCGGCGTGCTCGTTGGTCGGGGTCATGGCTGTAGCAGAAGTTGTCGCAGTGGTGAGAACGTCGATGAGAAGAGGCTTTGGCTTGGACAAGGATGAGCAGCCTGCGACATGTCTTGCATCGTCGTCGCCGCAGTTCGGCAGCGACTTCCGCTTCTCGTTGAGTCTGCGCCGCTAGCTGCTGAGCCAAGACCCTTTCGAGGTCGGCTTCCCGAGCGGCTTCCCGTTCGATTATCCCAGGATCGCGATGGAGTCGCTTGTAGCACCTATGGCACAACCCGCGCGCGGCGTGAGGTTTTGTCTCTCCGCATTCGCCGCACTCGACTACGTTGGACTTCACGTAGCAGCTCCGGCACAAACCGCGAGCGATATGAATGCGTGTCCTGCCGCATTCGCTGCACTCGATCAACTGGTTGCTGTCGGGATTCCTGCTCCGGTAGCAGTCTTCGCACAGACCGTTCCCCACCAGCGACCGTTCGTTGCCGCAGTCGGAGCACACCACACGCTCCTTCGGGCCATAGCCGCTACGTTCGCGTCCATAGCAAGCACCGCACAATCCCCGGCCACCGTAGGGGCGTGTCCGTCCGCACTCTGAGCAAACAACCAGACAACTGCGCTGATAGCAGGCACCGCACAACCCGTTGGCACCATAAGGGCGCGTCCTGCCGCATTCAGGGCACACAATCAGGCGGCTACGCCCCACCTCACTACACCATCGCCACTTATCGGGCTTGCGCCTGAAGAGACTTCAACTTCTTGCTCCTCCTGCCTCCACCCGAAACACCCCGGAGGTTGTGACTATCCCTCCTGGGCCTACTGCTGTCAGGCTCCAGGGTGCGTCATAAGACACCGAAGTCCACAACGTCTTAGAACGTCGATAATCAAGCAGATTGTCGAACTCCCACACGTAGTGAATGTCCCAGCCTCTATCGATGTTGAAGTCGATCCACGCACACGACGTGTTCTCCACCGCAACGATGAACTTGTTGCCTTGTGCCGTGAAGCCGGTCGTCGGAGGGGGAACCCCCGCTTCCTGGCGTACCGGATCGCACGCTGGTCGCTCCTGCGACCACATCCTTTCCGACAGCGACACGGCAACGTCCCAAGAGCCATCCATCGGCCCGAAGAACATGGCCACCCCGAACACCAGCAATACCGCCCACACGACAGGCGCTACCATCCAGACGCTCCTCATCGAGAGCTTCTGCCTCCACAGGAAATCTCTCTCATGAATGCCGGGGCCGATCAGAGTTGCCTGTAACTAGGTTTGTGTCCAGGAGAAGCACGTTTCTCCCCTAGTCAGCATCGGAGAAGCAGGGCGCGCAGAAAGAGTGGCCGTGTCCGCCATCGACTTCTCAGCCACTTGATGAGTGGTCGCCCTCCGACCACTGCCGGAGGGTTTGCCTACGAGCGTTGAAGGGGGCGGGCCACCAACGGATCATGCCAGCATCCCGCCGCCTCATCGAGAACGAACTGTCCCTAGAGGGCGTTACGCAAAGTGCGTACAGCAGTCTCAGCGGTGACTGCCCCCGTGCCGGAACCAGCCGAGCCAGGGTTACCAACGGGCCATTCGGAGGCGCTGGTAGGAAGGGCTGCTCCTACCGTCGTGCCGGACGAGCCTATAGTGAGCGCCGGTGAGCAGGCGTGCAACCCGTTGGAGTCCAGCGGCGTCTCTTCGCTGTCATACCAAATCCCACCGAGCCATGCATTGATCTTGACTCGCGCATTGTCCTTATCGCTCCCAGCGGGTTGTGTTACTTGGATGAAACGATCATTGTCAATAGCCTCGTCTGCGTCTACGTTTGGACGCAACACAATCAGAGCGCAAGCCCACGCACCGTCACTATTCTGGGCTTGGATTCTGACTCCTTTATCGTCGGCCAACAGCCAATCCACGGTCGGCGCGGTTCCGCTCGCAGCGACAGCAGAAGTTCCTTCTTTTATGAACTGCACATGGATGCTGCGTTCGTCTCCGACAGTAGATGAGAACGCGTATGTGGCACCGCCGTGCCCATCAATGTTCCAGTCCACATCAAAATCTTCAATTAGCGCGTTCTCCAACTCCTGCAACTTTGTGCTGTCTGCCAGTTCCGGTTGAAGTGTGAGTCGGTTCTGAACCACCTGAGCAGCTTCTTGAAGTGTAGTGTTCACAGCGTGCTCGCGTGCGTCTCGTATGAGCCTCCACAACGGAGGCCCGCCGATACCGGCGAGGATCGCCAAGATGACGATGGTGACGACAACACCTGTCGGGCCGATACCCTTGTTGTTGCGTGATGTGCCGTCCTCGGCTGAACGTCTCCGCTTCAATGTGATCCATTTCGGCAGGGATCGACCGAGCTTGCTTTCGCTATTCATGGTGGTCCTTTGGTTGAGTGTCAAGGATGCATGAAAGTCTGTCGTATTAACATCACTGTGTCAAGCATTCATTGATGACAATAGCAACACCCTGAGAAGGATAGCTTTGCTCAATCAAGCGAGACTCGTAGACCTCTGATCGAGCGTCAATCGACACTCGATCTCTCACCAGAGCGCGAGCGGAACCTCATTCCAGATAGGTGGTGGCAGCCTGCTAGGGTAGGGCTAGCAGCGTTACTGCTTTGGCCGAATCCGTTCCGATCTGAACCAGTTGACTAGAAGCACTGCTGTGTGCACAGTCATTTCGGCTGACTCCTGTGATGCTTCTAATGGAGCGTCTTCATCGCCGTGTCGGTAGCGGCTATTGTTCCAGACGAGTTGCATCATGCTGAACACGGTCTCCATGCTGCCATCGAATTCTGAGTCAGTCTCCCACTTGTATCCTGGCTCTTTGTCCGGGTCGGGCTTCATATCTCGGAGAAGCGTTCCGAGGGTTGTCTTCTTGTTCCTTGGACTGATTACAGGTTTGGCAGCAGCTTCGACAGCGCTTACCGCTTCGCTACAAGCCGCGTTTGGATCGGGGGCGGGGTCCACACGGAAGCACTTGACCCAAGCCCGGCGAAGATGCTCAGCGGCCCTTTCCGGTTGGTCGGCCTCACTTTGGATGAGTTGGGTCATTTCCTGAGACTGGCGATACTGTAGCTGAAAGTTCCCGTCCTCATCCGTTCCGACACAAAACTCGCTTCCGGCCTCTTCGAGGATTTCGGCTAGTTCTAACGGATTCGGACCCTCGAAGAACTCGTGCTCGGTCGCCGTCAGCACCAAGTCGATTGCGCTGAGAAACAGCGCATGATCCGACCGAAATGCGCGGACCAACTCATTGAGGTCGCCTCTGGCCTTGGGTGGCAGGCTGCGTCTAGTCCTTCGCTCCAAGCGGAGGATGGCTTGTCGATCAGCGACATATTTTCCCGACGAACGGCGCGAGTAGTGCTTTACGGCCCAATGGAGAAGCGAAGGGAACAAGAAGTCAGGTATGCCCTCATGAATGTGCTCGAACTGTTCGCGCGTCTCGGGGTCGTGCCGTTCCGAGAATAGTGGCCCGCTCCTGTCGCTGTTCACAGCGGGCGAGCCTACCGACAGGCTGGAACCCTTTGACCCCCTGAGGCCATCCGCCTGGAGAGCTGAGGGGCCATGACCGTCGTTGCCGGAGGCCGGTGTTCCTCGCCACCGTCTGCCCCTCTAGCGAATTCGGACAGCCGACCCGCTACACACGATCACTGCATCGGTTGTCTGCGTCGGGGTTATCGCGCTGCCATCGCCAGGCCAGCGGGGGTTGGAAGTAGGTCGCCGTCTCGATCAGAAGCCACGAGACGCGCTACTCGACACAGGACGAGATGGACAGGCCGAGCGGTCTAGACCGTCACGACTCGTAACCGGCCTCCTGGAGCATTCAAGAATATGGCTCCCGGAGTCCTTCACGAGCGAGTTGTTGGTACGCCCTCGCTTGTTGGAAAGAATCCGATCCCGATGTCTCTCCAGAGATCATCCGGCGCAGCTCGTCCACTATCTTCTGTTCGAGCGTGAACCGCAAGTGAGCGATCTTGCCGAAGTCAGTTCGGTCAAAGTCAGCCAGTTCATCAGGCGTCAAGACGAATGCAATAAGCGACCTGGTGTGGCTGTCTCTATACCAGAAAACGGCATCGCCGCCTTGGGTGTTGAACCGTACCAATCTAAACCATACTCTGAACATGATCTTCTTGTAAGTTTCAAAAACAACCCAAAGGTACTCATCGACATAGGGTCTCACCCTCTCAGCGCCATAGTCCAGTTCTTGCCCCATGATTCCACGTAGTCCGTGAGACGCTATGAGTGAGCCGAATTCGTCTTCAGATAGTTCATCGAACAGTTCTCGTCCTCTCGGGTTGTTCATCGCATCTGGGAACTCATCTTCCGTCAAGATATCCATATAGTCAAAGACTGCTGGGAGAGAGCTACGAAATGAGAGCAGGTCATTCCACAGCTTCTCAGCAGCATCCAGTCGCCTGTTCATTGCAGCCTGCTGAGCCGCGGCAAACGACGAGAACGCCGACGATTGTAACTGTGCCTGCTTCTCTAACTGATCCCTGAAGGCGATGAGAGAAGCTTCATGGTCCCGCCGAATGGTGGCAAGAAGGGATTCACTCTGTTGTTGATAAGTCGCTTCGATCTTGGTTCCGAGCCACTTCCGAAGAAGCCAGCCTAGAAGACCGATCAGCGCCACAACAAAGGCTGAAATAACAAGAAAGCTTACCTCGTTCATCGACAGCGCTGCTTGTCGCGGTTCACGACGCATGAGGCTACCGAGGTGCTGCGGTCTCGGCTGCGCCCTGCGTCAGGCTGCAACGGGTGCTGCTGACTAGCCCCCTGAGCGGTGGACGCTCACGAGGTGGAGCAGGTTTGCGGCTGGCTAACTCGGCAGAGAGGCGAGCTGGTCGTCGGTGAGAGACAGGAACCGCGTGAGCAGGCCGCTGGGCCGCTGGCCGTCCGCTCGTGCTGGTCCCAGCGTCCACAACCTGACAAGGAAGCGTGCTGCCCTCTGAAGGGTTTCGCGGCGATTGGGAGTCACTTGCCAAGAATATGTTTGTAAGGAATCTTGACGCCTCCTGGCTTGCGTTATGCTCTATACGTGCGTCCGGCGACGGTCACCGCAGACTCAGAGGACTGGATCGTGGACTTGCCTGGTGGCACATGGTTCAAAGCTTCGTCGGTGCCTGGGCCACGTTCAGCGGTTTACACCATGCTGCACCGGATGCTTGCTGAGCAGTACCCGATCATCGGTAGGGCAGCGCGAGGTATCTACTGGCGGCAGCACCCTCCTGAGCACATCCTCTATGGCGCGTTGCCGACCACTCCGGTGGCTGTGGCGGTTGCGCCCGCGGGATCGGGCTGGTCTGACTGGTCGGCGCTATCGGCTCTGGGGTGGACGACGCAACTTCCGCTCCGGTACTCGGTGGCTGTCCCTGTGCGTGGGATCAAGCCACCTGCGATGTTCCGTCAGGGGATCACGCCGATCTACGTGTATCGCCCGAACCGCAGGCGGTTGGAGTTGAACTGGGGGGAGGCGACCCTGCTCGACGCAGCCCGCTCATTCGGTGCTAGCGATTGCCTCTCATGGGATCACGCCATGACAAATCTCAGAAGCGTGAGCGTTGAGCGTTTGGGTGATTCCACCGTTGAGAAGGACAAAGTGATGTGGGCAGCCGAAACGGAGCGTTTCGTATCGAGGTGGCCTGCCGGTGAAGGCCCCTATTCGTTCTCGGCGGTCATTGGGCGACTCCGATCAGATATGCCCGACAGGGTGCCTGTCTGATGTTCTTCCGCAAGAAACGAAGATCGCTGTGTCTGGCAGAGACCGCCGTGACCGTCTATCGGACATCCGACGACCCGCCCAAGTACCAGGTGGACATCACCAGAGTGTGGCGCTGATCCTGCACCGGCAGCCTCACGCGCGGTGGCTCGTCGGGCCGACAGGTAGCTGCCAAGCTGGTGGCCGTGCCTTCGTCCGGCGCGCTGCGTATGCTGCTCGACCCAGGACGGGATGCTGAGCTAGGCCGGGTGAGGCGACGATGAGGTACCAGAAGCGCTCTCAGGTTCCGATGAGGGGCCATCCGGCGCTGACGGAGAAATGGCTTCAAGGCAAGATCGTTGAAGACCCGAGCCTTCTGGGATTTGGTGACCTCCGTGTCATCGCGCAGGAGAAGTCGCTTCCAGGACGTGGAAGGCTCGACTTGCTGCTCATCGATGACGACAAGGACATCCGCTACGAAGTCGAGTTGCAGTTGGGAGCTACCGACGAATCTCATATCATCCGCACGCTCGAATACTGGGACATCGAGAAGCGCCGCTACCCCCATGACGATCATGTGGCCGTGATCGTCGCTGAGGACATCACCGCCAGGTTCTTCAACGTCATCAGCCTGTTCAACGGCTTCATACCCATTGTTGCGATCCGCGTTGCTGCGGTTGACCTAGGGGAAAATAACGTCACGCTGATGTTCACCAGGGTGTTGGATCATCATGTGCGAGTTGCTGGCGACGATGAGGATTCCGGGATTGTGGCTGATCGGGAGTATTGGGAGAAGGCATCGAATCCTGCAATCATGGCCCTGATGGATGATCTGCTGACGTTGATCCATCAGACTGACCCTTCTGTAAGGCTCAACTACAACCAGCAGTATGTCGGGTTGATGAACGACCGACGCGCTACCAACTATGTGTCGTTCGTACCCAAGAGGAAACAGTTGAACGTGGAGATCAAGCTCCCGAGGACCGACGCCTATGACTCGCTGATAGATGACTCGGAACTTAGGCTGAACCGATATGACAGGACGTATGGACAATACAAGGTCGTCGTGGAAGGTGAAGCGTCCGAAGAATCGAGACAGTTGCTACAAGAACTGTTCCGTGACGCCTATGAGCACTACATATCGTAGGCTCGTCCAGGTAGCAACAAGAGCGTGAAGGCACTACCAAGCGGAACATCGCAACGGCCAGAGCGAATCTATTCAGCCTGAAGTGGAGCGCGGCTAAGGACGATGCACCGTCGCATATCTAAGGCCCTATGCTTCTGTCAGCCTCGGAGTCGCAGGGTTCAGGCTCAAAGCCTATGTTCAAATGTCGCTTGGCCAACTCTCCCCAGCCAAGAGTGCCGGTAGGTTCGACAGAGATAAAAAATGGTCGAACCGACCGGCATCGCCTCTGACGCCAGTAGATACTTTTTGAGTGTCATGTCCTCACCCCCGACACCTATTGTGTGACGGGCTAAACTGCGTTGGATGGCTCATTTGATTGAGTGCAAAAACTGCGGCGAAACGAAGCGCTCTTTTGCGCTTGGGTTGTGCAGTCGATGCTACGACCGCCAACGCACCCCCAAATTGGTGAAGTGCAAACACTGTGGGAAGGAGAAACCCCATGCCGGGCATGGGCTGTGTACTCCATGCTCCTATAAGGTGCGACCCACGGCATTGGTCGAATGTCGCAGTTGCGGTGAGACGAAACCTCACTACGCCCGCGGATTGTGCCAACCATGCTACAAACGGCAACTCCCCAAGAGGATCGCTGAGTGCAAAAACTGCGGCGAGACCAGGCTGATCAAATCTCTCGGCTTGTGCAGCACTTGTTACGAGTACCAACGAGTCCCTGAGAAGGCTGCGAGAGCAGCGGCTAGGAAGGCCGCTCGTGAGGCGAGGGAACGAGCAAGAGCCGCAGAGATCGATGCCAGAGAAGAGCGAAAGCAGGCGAGAGAAGCCGCTCGTGCCGAGCGAGAGAAAGCCAAGGCTGACGACATTGAGCGCCGCAAACGGTTGAGATGCAAGCTGTGCTTCCGAGTGATCTTCTTGGTGAAACGGCGACTTCCTGGACACAAAGCACAATACTGTGACGAGTTCTGCCGATTCCATTCTCCCAGGTCACGCGCGAAGCGCTGCTTGCATCCTGATCAGATACAAGCCAATGTCCGTGGAGAGCTGGAGCGCCGTCGAGCCGAGGCGAAGGTGCAGGTTCTCGATTGAGGTAGGTTGGGAGCGTCCAGCTAGTTGCCCAAGAGGTCTTTGGCTACTATTGCGAGCATAGTTGATAGGAAAGTACCCCACGGATATACTGGTACCGTGCAAGCCGATGCAGTAGAGGCCACGGCAGAGAATCGGATGGTGCTGCTGCGCTGGCCCGAAGGCGTCGTGTGCCCGAATTGCGGCAGCGCCGAGGTGGTCGAGAGGAAGCAGCGCCGGAGGTTGCGTATGTGGCGCTGCGTATGCGGGCGGGACTTCACCGTCACTACCGGCACCGCGCTTCACTCCTCCAAGCTCGGGCTGTCGGCGTGGGAGACTGCGGCGCGGGCTTCAGACGACAGCCCATCTGGGATTACTGCGCTGCTGGGGGTTTCTGCCGCTACAGCTAGGCGGGTGAGTGGGATTCTCCGCAGTGTTGCTGTTGCTCCTGGTGATCGCCGCTTGGCGGCGTTGCTTGCAGCGCCCCGGCGCTCGCATGGTCGCAGAACGTCGAAGCCGACTGGTGTAAGGGAACTGATCACGCGTCGTGATCCTCTCGCAGGCAGCCCAGAGTCCCACAGACGCATCCTGGCTGCCGTGCGTGCTAGGCACAACGGAGCGACTGCTGCGCTGGTGGCCGAGGACGCAGAGGTGTCTGTCAGTCACGCTCGCCGGTGTTTGCGTCAGTTGCGAGACAAGGGATTCGTGCGGTGCAAGGAAGTGAACATCTCTTGGGGGTACAGGCACAGCATGGTGCGGCTCTGGGAACTGAAGCTCACCACACGGACCCTTGACGCTCTGCCAAGATTGCCGTGGCGACCAGTGTCCGATCCGCCCCACGGTGGGGTTCCGCCCGAGTATTGGTGGTTGTTCTGGTCGGGAACGTCTGCTGCTGACCTGCGCCTCCCCGAAGACAGCTTGCAGATCGCTGACGCTCTGATTGGCGGGCCGTCTTTTCGTGCTCGACGCTGGGCATTGTCACACCTGCCGGTTGAGACACTGCAAGAATTGAGGACGATGCGCGGTTATGACACCGGCGTCTTGGCTGACGCGCTCGATTCTGCTATCTGTGAACGTTCCCGTGTCCGATCTTGACGACTACCGCGATGTCCTGTCGCCCGAGATGCGGCGGGTCTGGCCGGTCATGGCGCAAGCGACGGCAACGCTCAAAGGAAGTCTGGTCGGGGGAACTGCTTTGACGATCTACCTCCGCCACCGTGAGTCGTTTGACTTGGACTTTCTGGCTCACCAGAGCTTCTCCGGGCAAAACCTGTATCTCAAACTGAAGAGGCTCTCAGAGTTGTCTGGGCTGTCCTGTGAGGTGGAAGACGAAGAAGACGGGTCGATGCACGCAGTTGTCAATGGCGTGTTAGTTCAAGTGTTCTCTCAACCCAAGAGTAGCAATCCCGACAACTTCCGACAGCTACGCAGTCCCTTGGTTGTGGATGGAATGCGAGTGGCTTCCCTGCCTGATCTTCTGGCCATGAAGTTGGACGTGATCATGCATCGTCCCAAGCTGCGTGACTACATAGATATAGCAGCCATAGACAAGTCCGGGATGCACCGAATCGAAGACGGAATGTTGTTTCATGCCGAGCGGTACGGGGTATCGCAGGCGAGCAGAATCCCAGACAGAATCATTCATTTGTTAGAACAACCCGGAACTCTCCAGGCTGATCGTGTGTTCCAAGACCTCGAAGAGGAAGTCTTGGCATATCTCCGAAGGCGCTCACTGGAGATGCAGTCGTCCCAAACGGCGTGGCGGCAAGCCACCAAGACCCTGACGCTGAGAGACGATAATGAGCACTACAGGCTCTCAGCACTATCACGCCGAACCACCTGCGGTGCCTGGATGCCGATAGCCCGTGCCTATTGTGTCCTGCCGAAGAACCACACAGGCCATCATCGCAGCAGGTGACTTTTCCCGGCCCTGAACGACCGGGATTGCCCGCCTCTAGAGAGGTCAGCGCATACACCTCCGTTTAGGTGTAACGGCTTGCTGGCTCAGGAGTCTTCCCTAAGAGACTCTTGATGGCGTCCAGCTTGGATGTCGTAACTGAAGTCGTTCGACTCTGCCAATGCATCCAATACCTATTGACTTATGTCACACACTGAGGTTACACTAGATACCCATGAACAAGCCGATATGTCTTGCTCATACACAGCCCCGTGCACCAGGCGGGGGACACGCCAACATTTCAGGAACAGCCATGATTGCTCGATCCGCTCACAGATTCAGAATCATCAACATTGTCGCCGCTATCACAGTCGCGGCGTTGATCGCCGCCTCGTGCGGGAGTGATGATGCAACTGCCACTCCCGAACCGGTAACAGAGACAACCACAACAGTCAACCAACCGACTACCACCGTAGAAGCGGTTGAAGAACCGCTGGCTGTGACCACAACCACGACGACTGTCGTTGCCTTGACGGAGGATCAGGTAGCTGAGATTCAACAAGAAATCGCTGAGGAGGCCGCTCCCGAGTCGGAGCTGAGTCTGGCCGATTGCACCGCTTGGATCGCTGACCCTGAGATCGTGCTCACCGATCAGCAGGCCAGCGAGTGCGACGCGATGCTGGTTGCGGTAGCTGAGTCGTGTGTCGGGATGGACTGCCCCGGTGACGACAGCACGGAACCCGATACGACAGAAACGCCGGTTACGACGCTTCCGCCGCAAGAAGAAGAGCCAGAACCCGAGCCGGAGCCGACCACTACCACAGCGGCACCACAACCCGAGCCGGAACCGGAGCCGACCACCACAACAACCGCACCCGCACCCGAACCGGAGCCGCCGACCCTTGTTGTTGATCCGGATGTGGTGTCTGAGGGCCTCACCACGTTCACCATCACAGGAGCCAACTTCGATCCGAGCTTGACGATATGGACGCTGCTGTGTTCTCTGCCGGGGGCTTCTCTGTCGCCTGACTCTCCCGCGGATCAGGTGGCGGCTGCGATGGACTCAGTTGAAACAGCCGACTGCGATCTGTCCACTGCACAGCCCGTGGATACTTCTTCTGACGGCTCGTTCACCATCGAGCGCGACGTAATCGTTCAAGCCAGCTTCATGTGGGCAGCAGGGGACGACGACGACACCCAGTCCGCAGGAGCTGTCGTGTTCTTCGATGGAACAGCAGCTACGCAACCAGAACCGGAACCCGGCGGCGACGAGGCAACCAACCTTCACGACGCGACCACAGTAGCGATCTTCGCCATGAGTGATCTGCTCTCTGATGCGACTGAGTTGTGGGAGTCAGGCAACGTTACAGGTGCGTGCGTCCTGGTCGCTGAGGCTCGCTCTATCGCGAACGCCCATGAAGCACGCTACGGAATAGCGGCATCAGAGGACGAGAGATGGGAGAAATGGCCTGTCGCTCTCGCCAAGTGGGAAGACGCCAGCGAGAGAAGGCAGTCACAACCCACCACCTATGACACGTTCGTTGAGTCGGTGCAGCAAGGCAACGTCTGGGTGGCAGACGACGCGCCGCCCATACATCCAGACACGCCGCAGACTTCGTGGGACAGAGGCACATGGGAGATCGGCGGCGGTCTACCTGATGACCGGGCGCGGATCACCCCGATAGTGCAGGACTTCCTCGATTGGTGTGGGCGAGTCTGCGACGATGGTTACCTCCTATTCGTGATGGTATGGGCGGTGGACTATATGGGTGCTGACGAAAGATGCGTGATAGCCAACTACTACGCAAAAATCTCAAGAACCGGCGCTCCCGGTAACCAAGACCGGTACGGATGGCATCGCTGCCCGACGGTCATAGACCCCCGCGAACCCACGGTGGCAGACTCCTTCATTCAGGAGATCGTACCTGGGTTGTTGTTGCTGGCTCCCAATGACACACCGATGGCCGAACGCTGCCGCGCGGCTCTGCCCGAAGACGTGGAACTAGAAGAACGCATCAGTGGAGGAGTCATCCGTGATGGGCTGGACTGCGACGAGTGGGGAGCCTGGGTGGAAGCCCGCCGCGTCAGCTATCCGGCTTGTGACCGGTCTGCTCGTCTGGCTGAGGAATGGCTGGAGCACTACTTCGGAATGCCTGAACGCTACTGGCGCATATCTTGCTGACCTCATAGGAGGAGGGAAAGGGGAATGACTGACAAGCACTCATCACTCGGTAGGAAGGTATCTGTCCTTCTGCCCCGGTTCATGCACCCAAGCCCAGCACGTCTCGCCCTGGTCGGTGTGGCACTGCTTGTGGCTGTCTATGGAATAGTCTGGTTCCCTGAGCCGGACGAACTCATCACCGATCCAGGTGCAGCCTTGAATTTTGACATCTCTCCTGTTGCTGCGGACAGCAGGGAATTCTGCATTTTCGGTGGGTGTGGTCCAGTGCCGCACGACCACAGTGATACTGAGTTCATTGAGAACACAAACGTTCTCGTTGTACCTGATCCCGACCCCCCGGACCCCGACGACAGCGACGGTGACGACGGTGGAGACCCCGGCGACGACGGCGACTCGGGTGGTGTAAACCCACCACCCCCACCAGACCCGTGCGGTAGCACCGATGGGGTCCACCACGACAACTGCCAGCAAGCCTTGGATGAAGGCTGGGTAGAAGAAGGGCAAGTAACTCTAATTGAGAGACCCGTTGACACCACCGACGAGTTGGAAACGATTGGCGACGACTTTGGGCAAAGCCATCCGAACTTCGACGACGACGCCTTTGAGACCACCATAAGCAATGCGGACCAACCACCCGACCGGGGGGATATGGCTGATGCTCTGTGTGCGGGTATTCCGTCGTGCGGTGGACAGACCGGCGACACAGCCATCCAGTGGCTGCTCAACAACGGCATCTCCACTGGCTATACAGGGACGGGCACCATAGACGACTTTGGCGCAGGAGATGATCTGTCGATAGGCCAGGTCACATCGTTCCTCAACAGGATAGAGGACTTGGGCATATTGGACGACCCGCCCAATCCCGGCTACCACCCGCCCGTCTATACCTATAATCCTCCTTCGCCTTCGTCTCCGTGCAGTGTCGGCGGCTACATCGTCATGGCCGCACATGTCTCCGCAGACGACGACGGCTGCCGTCCCCCGAGTTGCGATTTCGGCCGCGACGTTGACGGCTGGTGCCTGCCACCCGCAAGCGACACACCGCCTGTGATCTATGTGTCCGGTCCGACCAACGTTGGCGAGAACGGCGGCGCTGCGGTGTTCCGTGTTGTGCTGTCGCATCTCTACACATCGGACGTGGATGTCGATGTGTCAACATCTGATGGCACCGCCACCGCGGGCAGCGACTACACCGCAGTCACAGAGACGGTGACCATAGCCGCCAACACACAAACTGCACTGGTGAACGTCCCCATCTTGGATGACAGCACCTACGAGGGCGACGAAACGTTCACAGTCACGCTCTCCAACCCGACCGGAATGGCTACGTTGAGTGCCACTCCATCAGCAGATGTCACCATCACCGACAACGAGTTGCCCACACCCCAGAACGTCGCTCTGGTGTGCTCGGCTGGTTCAGCGCCGTTCACGCTGACAGCCACCTGGGAAGGCACCCCCCACGGTCCCCTCGCCGGAGCAGATGAGAAGGTCTGGTTCCTGCGTGTCAACTCCGACGGCTCCTATTCGGTGGCTGGTCATGACCTCTTACCTTCGGGTCACACGTCCACAGCGACGGTCTCCCAGGAAGCCAGATACGCAGTGTCGGTCGAATGGAGGCTTGACGATGGGACGAGAACACGGGCCGTCGCGACCGCCGAGTGCGGCGATGTGCTGGACCTGTTGACCGTCACCTGCATCAGCACCAGCGGCAGCGACGACATCAGTCTCCGCGTCAACTGGGACGCCTCTTTGGGGTCTGAGGATGTGTATGTGTGGGTCACCAACTTCGACCTCTACTCAGATGTGTTCCACACATATGACGATCTGGCCGAGGGGTCAACCCTGACCGGCTTCAACTGGGGCACCACAGCCAACCCCACTGGAGGGACGTTCGTGACGTTCGCCAAGATGAGAACACCGGGCAACCTCTACGGAGATGCCTTCTCTGGCGAGCCGACCACCTACGAGTTCTCTCTGCCGAACCAGCCTGACGTAGCGGCTGTGAGCATCACTATCCCCGGCAGTTCAGGCGACCTGGCGTCGGTGTGTCCGGTGCCTCCTTCGGTGTCGCTGTCCCCTACAGCGTTGACCGTGGGCGAGGACGCCGGTTCTGCTGTGTTCACCGTCTCACTGTCCACTGCAAGCCCCAACCCAGTCTCGGTTGACGTGAACACATCAGACGGCACAGCAACAGCAGGCTCCGACTACACCGCCATCGCGTCGCGAACGGTGATCATCCTGCCGGGAGAGACCACGGCGACCGTCTCAGTCGCCATCACCGACGACACGACCACCGAACCCGACGAAACGTTCACCATCACGATCTCCAACCCGACCAACGCCACACTCGGCACTTCAACGGCTACGGCCACCATCACCGATGACGACACGTCGCCGGGGTTCCTGAGTTGAGATGAAGGACAATAGCTACACCTCCGGCATAGGCGAGATCGTCATGTATGTGGTGTTGGGAATTGTGGGCGTTGGACTGCTGGTAGACGCCTTCATTCTCGGCGGGGCCATAGGCACCAGCTTGGGGATGTGATGCCGACAAGCGACCAGCCAAGTAGACGACGCCATGTCATCGATTGGAGCTTCCGTCTCACCAGACGAGGGGCTGTGTATCTGGTGTTGATGGCGCTGATCGTCGCGTCGATGTGGGTGCTCTTGCCGGATTACAGCGGTTACGGACTCTAGAGCGGGAGGCTGTCTGTTGTGGCGGTGGCTGCATGAACCGCAACGACGCCGGTACCACTCTCGCGGAGACGGTCGTCTCCATGACGATCTCTGCGATGCTGCTTGGTGGGGTGCTGTCCACGATGTTCCTGTCGGTGAAGCTCGTCAACACCGCCCCTCCTGACACCAACCCGCACACGTTCGGGGCGGTCGCCGCGGCGGTTGCACGCCTCGAAGGTTCAGCCACAGCCGACCTGACATGTGCCAACCCTTCAGGGGTCAACTCCCGGAAAGACTGTGTGGAAGTAGCGAGCGCTCCGCAGACCTTGACTCCGCATCAGGGCGATCTCTGTTGGGCGGTGGCCACCGCCCAACAGCCACCGTCACCACCCCACGATGACGGTCGCCGTCTTGAATGCTGGAAGCTCCTGCCTCAGGGCGACCTCCTGGCGTACCGCTACGCACCTGACATCAGAGCACCCACACCGCCTGACCCTCTGCCAGAGGGCTGGCCAAGAATCTGTTCAGAAGGGTTGGCCTCGGACTGCCTCAACATCGCTTTGTGGAGCGACCCCATCGAAGAGACCCTGCCGAGAGCGTCAGGGCTGGCAGCACTGGGTTGGGAATGTCTCACCGGAGCCGAAGTTGCCGATCCTGCGTTGGTTGTTCCACCTGATTCCTGCACTCGCAGTTTCGCTGACGGTCCTGCCCGTGTGGAACTGATCTCTTGTGCCGCGATCCGCCCGAATCAGCGGCAGTTGATGGCTCTTGATGAGGTGCCGTTCTGTGACGGCACCGCGGGGGTAGTGCTCTCCGATGGCTCTTATCGGCCTAGTCACGACCCGAACGATTGGGGCACCATCGAGGGCTACGCGATGCCGACTCTGAGGGTGTTCTCATGAGGCGGGACAGTGGGTCGTCGCTCCCATCGGTGATCGTGTCGATGGTGATATTCGGCGTCTGTTTCACAGCGATGCTTACGGGATATGCCCAAGGCACCGCAGCCATGTGGAACGGACGCGTTCTCCAGGAAGCAACCGCAGTGGCAGCGTGGCACTCGGCGGAAGCTCAACAGCAGGGATGCCAGACTCCCACGACGACAGTGCCGGACCTGGCCGGGCGCAAGGTGCTTCCCCACGACGGGTTCAGGGTCGCCTGTGGTGACGCTACCGGCATCAAATGGCCCCCACCCCTCACCGGCTCCGCCTCTCAGTGCGATCCGGCAGTAGACGCTGATTGTGCAGCCAAGCTCACAATCACAGTCGAATGGAACACCCGGAGTCATGCGTCCCGCTCCTATGTGCAGACCGTCCTTCAACCCCCGACAGGCCCGTGAAACGCAACGACTCGGGCTACATCCTGCCCATGACCCTCGTGACGATCACGTTGATGGCGTTCGCTGCGCTGCTCACCGGTCGCACGTTCGGGGTGCAGCTTCGAGCCTCGATGCAGGAACGGCTCATCATCGAGGAACGGCTCACTTCCCGCAACGCTGAACACATCATGGACGCTTGGATGGCCAATCCTGAGTTCTCCAAGGACATCACAACAGGACCGGTGGACTCGAACGGCTGGCAAGAAACCAACCCCCTGGACCCCAACGATCCGCTCCCCGTGTGGCGCACCCCGGACGGCACCCCCGATCCTGACTGCCCGTCACCGCCGAACACTACGTGCTGGAAGTTCAATATCGGCCCTACCACGAGCAACCCACTGCGCGGTGGTGAGGCACTCCAAGAGACCCGAGACATCACCGTCGAAATCCGAAGCGGCTGCGTTGGAGACATCGAGCGATGCCAGCGCACAACGGAGGCCACCCGCACCTACGAGAGGGCCGTGTTCGCCCAGTATCAGCTCCACTACGAGAGCAACTACCTCCCCGAAGAAGCGCTCAATGGCCCTGACGGGATTGCGGACCCCGCTGATTGTCGCACCTCCACCCCAGCCGACCCCTCCCTCTGCGACAGGCCCAATCAAGCGCTTGATGGCCCCGATGGGCTGGAAGACCCTGCTGATTGCCTCACGGCCACCCCAGCCGACGCCTCTCTTTGCGACGGCCCCAGGATCATCGTGTTCACATCCGCGGACACACTCAATGGGCCGCTCCGCTACAGCGGCAACGACAAGGTGCTCTACTGCGGCAGCCCCACGTTCAAACTCATCGAATCCAAGTCATCGAGTCGGCCAACCCGCGCCGCTGTTGGTTGCCCGTCGCAGCCATCGTGGATGCTGGACGACGGCACAACCCGCCAATGGCCCCTCTCCGACACAGACCCCCTCGATGCGGACAGGTTCGTGGTGCAAGGCGACGAGCTGGCCCTCCCGGTGATCTCAGCCCCAACCGGATGCGCCCTCAGCACCGTGAACTACGACCACAACATCGACCTAACCGCCAAGAACCTCAGACAATCCAATCCCGGCACCTGCCCAGGGGCACCAGGCCAGCCCGACCACGCGATCCTTGACGGCGACATCATCGTCGGGGACACCACCGTCTCCAATGGGGATGTCACTATCGAGCGCCTCTGCATGGATGGATCGGCCACTATCTACTCGGAACGCGACATCATCGTTCGTGGAGACATCAAAGCCTCCGGCCCGAACGACGCAGACGGGCCGAACGTCGTCGCTTTGATAGCTGAGCGTAACGTGATCCTTGACCCCAGCAGCGGTACCCCTCCCGAGTGCAGCGGCCCCCCAGACACAAACCTCACCCTCACCAACGTCGCTATTCTCGCTCCCAACGGCGCTGTCTACGCCCGCGAGTGGTATCTCCTGTGTGGTGGCACCTGCCCGAACTTCACGCTCGAAGGCTCCATCGCTGCCAAACACCTTGGGCTATACGGCATCCCTGACGCCACAACTGGGAACGTAACCAACGGATGGTCCAAGCATTTCACCTACCCAACCGACGATCCCGCCACAAACGACATCAACGAATCGTTCTGGCGTGTCCGCCCACCGTGGTGGCCGGGATATGACTCTTACCCGATCCCCGAGTGGGAACCAGCGTAGGCGAGGCCACCCTGCTTCGCGGGATCGCAAGATGATCGGGGTGCAGCGTTCTGCTAGCCCCGGAGCGCTGCTTGTAGCGGTGAGCCTCGTTCTGGTCTATCGCTGCTGAGAAGTCACCAGCCGAGCCACCCTTGCTGCCACGCGATCCCCAGTCCTATGAGCAACGGCAGCATCGCCCCCACCCACGATGTTCGTTTCCTTCCTGCCATGTCGCTCCTCTCCAAGAAGGCTGTCAGTGGCTTCAACGACTGAGTACGGTGACTGTCAGGCCGTGAGGGGCAGCCGCAACCACAGCGGCATGTGGTCACTGACGGAAAACTCGGCCTTCTTCCAGAGAGCCTTTCGTTCTGCGTTCGTTAGCTCTGGCCATGCCTTGTCGTAGATGGCTTCGCTGAACAGGGTCATGAAGTCGAACACGCCGTAGTCAGGACCGTCAGGGGTCTGGGGCATGTGCTCGTTCAGGTCGTAGCTGGGCAGCCGCGGGTCGTGTGCGAACAGTCCGATGTGGTCATAGGTCTGGTTCAGGCGGGCGTTGGTGCGGAACACCTCATCGTGACCCTGGTGCTTGTCAAGGAACGGGAAGTTGATGTGGGAGCCGCTGTCGGTGAGAGCGGCGTTGAGGTTCTTGATGTCCTTGTCAACACGGGCACGGTCCTTCACGGGGTCATCGAAGTCCAAGTTGAGGTCGCCCGTCAGGATCAGGTTGATGCTGTCGTCGTCAGCGAGGCGGCTCTTCAGGAGTTCCATCAGCGCGGTGAACTCTCGGCGGCGGTCACCGATCCGGTCACCGAAAATGAGATGAGCATTGACAGCCAGAAACTCATACGGCTCAACATCCCTGATGCGGAAGGCAACGCCGTGGGGCTGGCGCGCGAACGTCACGAAGAAGGACAGATGGAACTGCCTCGCGTCGCCTTCGCACTCCTGTAGCGCCTCGATCAGATTCTCGGCATTGTCCACGAGCGTCTTGAACGTCTTGGTCCTGTCATAGGTGAGGTCGCTGGCGATCTCCATGCGCTCCACAACGGGCCATCGGTAGATGAACCCGAGGCGCTCCCTGAGGCCGCGTTCACCCGCGAACGCCCCGGTCTCGTCGGACACGACCGCGGCGAAGCCTTCGCTGCCGCTCTCGACGTGCTTTGCGAGTTCTTCACGCAGACGGCGTAGGCCGCTGAGGTCCGACATGATCTCCTGCACACCCAGCAGATCGAACTGGGCGCACACCCTCGCCAAGAACCCCCAGTCGCCGTCTGTGCGGTTGTCGGGGTCACCGAGCTTGCGGATGTTGAACGAACCAAGCAACACCGAGCCGTCGCGCCGCTCCGGGAAGCCGTACCGCTCCGGAGCCTCATCGAGCCTGCCGTTGATGCTTCTCCACTCCTCGGAGTCAAAGTGATCAGCCATGCCGCCTCCCGTGAATCTCACGCCTGTCATTTGGTGCTGTCACCCTACGTGGCCGGGGGCAAGGTTCCACCCCGATTAGCGAACTAGCGTTCGTGCACAACGGATGGGAGCTGATCAACCTCGCGATGCTCTGATCTCTGAGGCTCAGCCTGCTAACCCCGCCGCTGGTCGCATCGCCGGACTCTAGACAGAGGCCAGTGCCCTCCTAGATGCACCACGCTGTCGCACCCCCGTGATGGGATGGCAGGTCTCGACCCCACCCCATGGCGAGGAGGCAAGGGATGACCGTCGATGAAGAGCTGATCGCACCCGACTACGACGACCTGAATCGGCAGTTCTACCACGAGGACGGCCCCGGCGAGTTCCTGCTGATGCGCTTCCACGCGCTCTGCGTGATCGGAGGCGCTTATGAGCCGTTCAAGGACATCTTGGCTGAGGGAGTCGAGTTCGCGGGAAGCACCCTCTCGCTTGTCGGTTCGACCGACGACCCGGACCCAACTGAGGTCGAATCTGATCGAGCCTTCCAGCAGCACTACCTACGAATCGAGACCCACCACCTCAAACACCTAGCCATCGAGACGCTGCTGCGGCTGTTCCTAGGCCACAAGGACTCTCCAGAATGCCCCTGGTTCGAGATATCGAAGGAGCTTGACTTCCGCAAGTTCAAGGAGACCGTTGACACGCTCATCGTGAACGCCAGGCGGGAGGCGCTTCAATCAGATGTCGCCTTCGTCATCTTGGGACACTCGGGAAACTTGACGACGGCCAGTGAGGAGGTCTTGAACTACAGCTCCAACCTCGCGCGGTTCCTGCGGTTGTTCGCGAACGACTGGTTGCAGGAAGCGAAGTCCTACAACGCAACCAAGCACGGGTTGACGGCCATCCCAGGCGAAGCGAACCTCCGCATCGGGGTCTCGCCGGACAGAATGCACGAGATCGCCTACGGCGACCGGCTGGCTCATCTCTCCACCAAGGGTTGGATCGACGGCAGACGCGACTGGTTTGTGACCACACGTTGGATTCGCAAAGAACACGCGGTTCCGTCCACTTACCTCACCATCCAGATGCTCAGGGCACTGTGGAAGGTGGCGCGAGTCAGGTACGGCATCTCCGCGGACAGTGGCCCGCTGGAGTTACCATCTCCAGACTTCACCCCCGAGAGCCTGCGGGAATTGGAAGGTAGCTCCACGCGTGAAGCCTCCGTGAGCGCCCTTACAGAATTCAAGAACTCGCCATCTCCAACAAACGCCGAGCCGACGACGACGGAAGACGTGGGCAAAGCTGCGTCGGGGATGAGTCGCATCGCGACCCTCTGGAAGCAAACAAGAGCCAGCAAGATGCTCGACCGCCTCTCCCGTGGCCTCCAGTGGTTGGGGCGATGGCTGCTGCGCTTCGTGCTCCGCACGATCCGGGCGTTCCTCGCAGGCGTCGGAGCGTTCGCATTGCTCGCCTTGATCACCGTGCGTTCCATAGGGATTGAGCACGTCTCCGTTGACGGCTTCCTCGGACTGATCGTGATGGGAGGGGTGATCGGCGTCGTGCTGCAACGCTCGTTCAAGAAGTTCGCGCTCTTGCGGAAGGCGGGAGAACTGTTGACTCTGAGGGTGGCCGTCCTAGCAGGAACCGCGTGATTCATGAGCAGACACCACAGCTACCGATCCGGTGTGTCGCGAGACGCCGTGCAGTTCTTCTGGATCGTCGTGCTTCTGCTGGTGTTCGGCGTCCTGTGGGCGACCAGGTGGGGCACAGCCATCCTCGGCTGGGCAGGCGACCTCGTGGTAGACCAGATCAACGAGATCGGCAACACGCAGCCCGATTGATCTCCAGTCGTACACAGCCGCCATCGAGCCGCAGATGCTCTCACGGACACCTATAGCCTGCACGCCGTCGAAGAGCGGTGGGGCGCTAAGCCGGGTTCCAGGCGTCCGCTGCTAACGCGAGGAAGATGGGAGGGCGATTTGTCCAACCAAGAGCTTGCTTGGGAGACACCGGGCGTGTGCCCGTCATGTGGCGTTGTCACAGATCACATCTGGTTCGGTGAGGTCACGGCAGAGGTCTATGACCGCGAGATGGACAGGGATGTCGGACACCTGATGGAAGGCAGCCAAGGCAAGTTGCTCGTATCCATTTGCATGTCCGAGCAGTGCAAGGCCCTGAGCCTCTGGATAGAGCATCCCACCGCGGCAGGGAGCGAGACCGAGTTGGTGTATCCGCACGCGGGTGTCCGCATCCCACCCGCAGAAGGGCTGGAGGACAATGAGACCCAGCTCTACGAAGAGGCGGCTGCGGTCGCTCGAATATCACCCAGAGCGGCGAGCGCCTTGGTGCGTGTTCTGCTAGAGGCGCTTCTGAAGCGTCATCTAGCGGCTGCGGATCGCCCGGTCAAGGACAAGCGACTGGAGGAGTTGATCGATCAGGCCGTCGAACATCTTGCGCTGTCCCCTACCTTGAAGAAGGGGCTGACAGCCATCCGCAAGCGCGGCAACGCCACCATGCATGATCCCTACGGCCTGACTGACCAAACCCGCTCTCAGGAACTGCCCAGGCTGTTCCAAGCAGTGGACCAGCTTGTCGATGAACTACACGTCACGCCACAGATATGGGACTTGATGGCAGAGGAGTGAGACGACGCTGACGCGCACGCTGCGTTGGCTCCAGCAGTCAAGACTGCCAGCCGCCGCTCCTGGTCTTGTTGTAGGTCGGGTTGCGGCCTCTGTTGCTCCTGCGGAACCAGGCGAGCTTGGCACCTTCCCAGCGTCGGGCCTTCTGTCTGGACATCCCGCCCGTCTCCACCTTCAGCCGTCCACGTTTGCCTGCACGCCGATGCTGAGCAGCGCGACGGCGAGGGTTGTTCGTGATCCCCACGTACTTCACCCTGCCGCCCCTACCACGGATCGTGTAGCCCCGCACCGGTCGCCCTCGGGATGAACCGCTCCGGGATGGACTCCTGCGGCGTGAACTCCCCCGACTTCTTCTGCTTGACCGTCTGCGTGACATCGCCAGCAAGCTAGTTCGACGGTGCGACAGCAACGCAACGCTGACGGTCAGCCAGCAAGCACCTCAGCACGACGCACGATCTTGTGCTGTGGAGCGTCACCCGTCTTGAACAGCCGCAACACGATGTCGGCCCGCTCATGGAATGCCCTGCCAGTGACCCACACCTGATCTAAGTAGTCGAAGGTGAGAGTGTCGAAAATATGGTACGGGCAGGGTTCAGGCGCGTCGGAAGCTAGCCACGCAGGGCCGAAGTAGTCGTCAAGCTGAATAGCGGCCATGTTGCTGTCGAGCACCACGAACAGCCACCTCCGATCTGGCGCGCTCCTCATCTGATCTCTGACGGTCTTCGCATCAATGCAATCCTGCAACGTGGCCAACAGATGCTCATACTCACCTCCAGCGGCGTCAGAGACCGCTGGATTAGTTCGCACCATCCCGGCCTGTGAGCCTTCCGGCTCAGAAACTCGCCATACCCACACACGGCGAGCGAGCGTTACTCCGTCGTCCACGAGAAGCTGCGGGTACCAGTAGCCGGTCAGTTGGCCCCAATCAAGCAGGAACTCCTCGAAACTCACGCCACGAGCAGATGCCCTCTGCCATTCTGCACCCCAATTGTGACTGGCGAAATGGTCCCGAGGGTCTACAAGCCGCGCTTCGACGGCCTCCAACATCTGCTTCGGTGTGCCTCCCCGAGCCTCCACGTCAACCAGCACGTCGATGAGTGCCTCAACCAATCCCCCTACGGGACGTTTGTTGTTGCATGGAGCGTGGTCGTAGACCTCTGCGTCCCACACCAGCGACAGCCGAGATTCGGGCCACTTCTTGCGCGAGCGCCGCCGTACCAGAGCGTCATCGTCTGGGTGTTCTTCAGCTAGCTGGCTCTCGAACTTCCGTCCGGCCTCGTTGGTGGCCCAGACGACCTCAACATCGGCTTCCCGTGTGTCCGCTGTCTTCACCCTCCAGTCCGCGATGGGGTCGCTGCCCGGAGGCTCCAAGCGCTCAACATTGGTCAAGTCCTCAAACTCGCGGATGAGGCGAACAGCCAGCCGCTCTTCGACTGTGGAATCGTCCTCAGTCACAGCAGGCGAGGCTACCTACCCGCGGTCCACGGCTCTGCCGAGAGGTTCGATTCAGCCGTCCGTTGCTTCTCGGGTGTGGATCGGGCCTTCGGGACGCCGACGTACCTCGGCCTCGCCAACCCCGCGGACATCGCTCTGAGAGGTGATCTTCTTGGAGGCAGGCTTGCGGCGACCCCGCGTGTCTTCCTCGCCTGTGCCGTTGCCGTTGCGCTTCAGCCGGGACGGGCGTCGGGGTTCAGTCTCAGAAGGTGGCATCAATCCAGAATAGCGCAGCCCCACCTACTGCCATGAGTGTGACGATGAGGCTCGCTGAGTAGAGCCGTGCCCGCGTGCGGAGCTTCTTTCGCGATTTCTTGGCATATCCGTCTAGATCGGTCGCCAGCGCCTTGTAGAGCCTGGCCGAAGGCCACGTCAGGCGGGGCCTTATGTGTTCGTTGATGATCTTCAGAGGGCCAAGTTCTGTGACGAGCTTGACAGGCCACGACACGCATGCGCTCGTGATGAACAGTACCGCCATGGCAACGGCGAAGATCACACCTCCAGCCCGACCCCAGCCTCCCAAGGCATCCTGCTTGACCGCATCAGGAGCGAGGCTTGCCACAAGCGTGGCCGCTATGAGAACGACCGATACGAGAGCCAGCGACCGTGTTCGCAACGCTTCCAGCGCCCTTATGTTGGCATCCAGCCAGTGGACCCCGGATTCGTAGGCGACCTTGCAGCCCGCCAGTTCTGCGTCCTCCTGTTGTTGTTGGAATTCGTTCATCATCTGGTTTCTCCGACTGTGCTTTGAGAGTTACTGGACTCTGGTGGGTCAGTTTCACGTCGTTGTTTCCGCCAGATCATCACGACTGCCAGCACAGCGCCGAGCACCGCGGATGGCCCGAGCATGAGCACCAAGAACGTCCCGGCACCCCACCGGTCCAACGATTCGAGGACGCCGTACAAGCTCGCCAGAACCAAAGCGAGCCACACTGCCCCGCTCGTCACGAATCTCTGCGCCGTGTCCACCGCCGTACGCAAGGGCCGCTCGCGGCCCCCCAGGGCGTAGACGACGAAGCAGATCGGGACGGTTGTGATGGTGGCGGGCAGAATCAACGTCGCTATCAGCGTGGTGATCTGTTGCATAGCTACGACGAAGCTTGCTGTCTCAACCCGCAACGACGGGGCTGCGAACGACGACGTTCTCGTTGTCGGCGCAGTCGTGCCACCAGAGGACCGGCTCATCGCCTATCGCTTCACGGAACTCTTCGATGTCGGAGCGGTCCAACCCGTCGCCTACTGGGTAGGCGGGGCTGTCCACATCGTCCAGGCTGATCTGCACGGCGTCACGGGCTGAGCATCCGCACGCGAACACCGAGGGGCCACCGAACCGGAAGAACTCCTCCAAGGCATCGGGGCCAGCATCCCTGATTTGGATGTCCACGGGCTCGACCCCACGACGGCGACGGCTCGGGCGCTTTCGCTTGCGGCTCATGGCAGTACCTCCATGGGGTGGTTCAGCAGCGAGATCGGGCAGGTCGGGGACGGGGAGGTGACGCCCTCAATTGCAGCAAGTCTCATACTTGTAGTTTATGGCTACGGTGTGACAGGCTCCCCAAGGTCTTACCCCCACGGCAGGCATAGCGGCGGACGGATCGCACCCGAGATCACCCCGACCAGCCGGAGCGGGGAGACGGCACCAGCCATCAGCCTGAGGGCCTCACCATGCACCACCGACGCAACCAACAGGTCAGACCGGATGAGTTCCGACGACGTGTGCGCCGGTTCCCGCGGGACGCGCTGCTCAGGAGTATCGCGCACTTGGCTGCCCAGGAGACCCGCAGACGGGACAGGACAGAAGGCATGGATGACGACCGGCACAGCGTCATCATGGAGGGCCACCTGTTCCAGCTCGCCGGAATCTGTGTCACGAACTGCAACAACTACCGCAACAACCCCGTTGACGAAGCCGCTGTCGGAGACCTCCTCAACGGCCTCTTCAACATCTGGTCGCCCGAACTGGACCGAGCGAGCGGTGAGGAGGTTTGGCAGCGCATCCTGTCACGGGTCGCCTATACCCAGATGCCATACCAGATGTCTCAGGCTGAGCCGTTGGCGCGGACGCTGTGCTTGTTCGGTAACGACCCCAGATTCGGGGAGCCTGTGTTCGAGGATGACCGGTGGGACATGATTCTCGGGGTGTCACTGGAGGAGTTCCTGATGATCGCCTTCATCATGTATGGCACTGCGATCCACAAACCTGGCGGAATCTCACGCGAAGCGTTCTTCATGGAACGAGTAGGACAAGCCTTTGAGCGGGTCGGTGTAGATCGGGCATTGCAGGCCGTGGACTCCTGGCTTGCCCGCCCTGTAGACGACCTTGCCCAGCTCGGCCGAGAGATGACCTCTGATCCTGACGATCTGTGGAGATTCAACCCCTTCTACGAATGGCCCATAGCCATCATGGACGACGGCACTTACGTCACCCCCAGCCCTCTGGGAGTGTTGCAGCGCCTAGGTCCGCAGGGCCTCTACTTCATCGGATTGCGCTCTATCCGTCAAAGTGCTGAGGATGAGGTTGCTGGTCGGAAAGAGTGCGGGGCTTTCACAATCGCCTTGGGCGACCGGTTCCAGCGCTATGTCGGAGCACAACTCGACTTCATTCAGCACGCCCAGATTCATCCTGAGATCGTCTACGACTCAGGCAAGCGAAGCGTCGATTACATCATCGAGACCCCAGAGGTTCTGGTTCTTGTTGAAGTCAAGTCCGCTGCGCCCGAGATCGACACTCGCTCAGGCATCTTCCCGGAGGACGGTGAAGTACAGAAGAAGATCGACAAGGCGTGCCGTCAGATCACAAACTCAGCTTCGCTGATCGAGCAGGGGCACCCCCGCTTCCCGGTCTTGGCAGGTCGCCCGATGCGTGGCCTCGTCGTCACCCGAGAGCCGTACTTCAATCTGCCTCTGCCGTTCCTCACCGATGTTGTCCAGCCTGCATCCATACCCACCACCATCGTCTCGTCACAACATGTCGAAGGTGTGATCCCGGCGTTGAGCGATGATGCGGCCTGCGGCACGTCGCTGCTAGGCGCTCTGGGATCAGACCCGAACACTGTGAAGACCTCGCTCGATCCCCTACCGCTTGGCCGGAATCAACTCCTTGGAGACATCGGAGACCGGTGGCACGCCGAGCACCGACTGAGCGAGCCGGAGGAAGGCGATGGCCAGTAAGTCATTTCGGGCTGCCCTTCCCGGAGGCTGTCAGGAGCAGCCATCGTCATGAGAGCGCGAACCCCTCACCCTGCCGTGGCAGAGGTAGGTCAACTCTTGGGAGCGTTTCTAGGAAGCTACGAACTCGCTAGGCGTGAGGTAAGCCCCACGCCTGACTCGCCCTGGCGTGCAGAGGAGGACATGGGATTGCCACCCACGCGTCGGCCCGGCGTAAGCGGTTCGATCCTGACCCATGCGACTCTCTCGACACACCTGCGGATGCTGGCATCGATGGACTGCATGAAGGGAATCGTCTCCAGCATCGAAGCTGGCACATCGCTCTACTCGGTGTTCCCGCTAGCACGCACTGCCGTTGAAGGGTTCGCCTACGCGGCATGGATACTGGACCCCCGGATCACGGGACAACAGCGCGCCCTGCGCGGTGCACAAGACCACAAGAAGAGCACCGAGCACCTTCTCGGCAACCGCAGAGCCGAGAGAGCAGTCAATCCTGCGAGCGAAGAGCAAGCAGAAGCTCTGGACGACAGCATCCGCGGCCTCCAAGAAACCATGCAGCACATCAAAGCCGACCTAGCCGTTACCCGGCGTCTAGTACCGAACCCACAGCGACAGTCCTACCCCGCTATCAGCAAGGTCGTAGCCGAGGCAATGGACGCGGCCCTGGGCATCCCCGGTGTCGGAACGACCGTCTACGGCTACCTATGCACGGTCGTGCATCCGGGCGTTGCGGGACTGCTGGTTCAGAGGCCGTTTGACGAAGATCGACGTGACTTCAACATCCCGGTGGATCGCTACCTTGCACCCGTTGGGATGGCCTCACATGTCATGTGCCTCAGCCTCACCAGGCTGTCCCAACACTGGGGCCTACCATCACCTGCATCTGACACGGCGGAGCTAATGAACCGGATGCAGGCGAACTTCTACCAATACCGCAACGACCTCGCATTCTCCTAAGCCACGCGTCCCGAGTCTCCACGGGGACAACTACCGATGGCGACGACTTCTCTGGCACCACGTAGAGCTTGCCTCGGCTAACAGCGTGCCCCCTGCTTTGCCGGGGCCTCCACTGGCAGCTCCGCTCCGCCATGCTTCGCGCCGCTCTGACCTCTGGAAATGCCGTCCACGTCGTGCTGGTGGGATGGATCACCACGCAATCAGCGTTCGAGAACCAGAGTGCGACCGTTCCAGAGGGTCATCGCAGCCTTCTGACCTGGGGTTTTGTGAACGCAGGGTGACCCGTAGGAGAGCCAGGTACAGCGATACGGCAAGATAAGCTCAGCTACACGATTCGCGCTTCGCGCCGCTCTGACCTCAGATAACAGTAGGCACCAAAAAAGTCGTCCGATACTTCGGCAAAACACGTCCGACGCACCCAACCTGCCCATATGTTTACAGAGGTCAGACGGGACTTTTCTATTTCGCGCCAGCGCCGCCAATTCCCGAACACGGCCCTAACTGCTGCCGAACTGGCAGCACAATGCACGCATACCGTGCACAACGCTGCCAATTCCCGAACACGGTGCTCTGACGGCGGGGCTGGGCTGACTGACTGATTGAACGCTCAGGCTGCGGGGCGGCTGCCGGGGCGGCCGACGGGCTTGCGCATCAGCAGCCAGCCCCGGTCGGACTCCACCGTGGCGGTGACGTTGGAGGCGTCGACCGTCTTCTTGAACCGGGCCGCGTCCGTCGCCGCCACGCTGGCCTCGTCGGTGCGCCGGGCCTCCACCTCCAGGCATCCGCCGTTCGCCCGGAACACGCACTCGATGGCCGCGCCGTCCGCGGCCGGCCGCACGAGCAGCAGCTCGGTGGCCTCGTCCATGGCTGCCCGGAGTTCGTCGATCTCCGTGAACGACATTCCCTGCCGGAGGGCCGCCGCGGCCGCGCCGACCCGCACCACTCGGGCGTAGTCGGCCGACGCCGGGACCCTCAGGACGATCTCGTCGATGGCGAGCACCTCGCTCACATCCCAAGATTGCCACGAATTGCAAGGATTCCTGCGGCATCCTCGCCATGAATCTCTTCAATCTCGTGAGCCGGGCTGTTCGGGGGGCGCCGGTAGCCTGATCAGCCGTGGCATTCGTCGTAGAGAAGTTCGGTGGCACCTCGGTGGCCGGCCCCGACCGCATCCGGGTCGTGGCCGACCATGTGGCGCGCCGTCGCAGCCGCGGCGATGAGGTCGTGCTGGTCGTCTCGGCCATGGGAAGCGAGACCGACCAACTGCTGCGCATGGCCTCGGATGTGGCCGCCGACCCGCCCGGGCGCGAGGTCGACATGCTCATCACCGGGGGCGAGCGCAAGGCCTGCGCCCTGATGGCCATGGCGCTCAGCGATCTGGGGGTTCCGGCCGCGTCGTTCACCGGCAGCCAGGCCGGGTTCCGCACCGACTCCTGCCACACCGGCGCCAAGATCGTCCAGATAACGCCGGGCCGCATCACCGAGGCCCTGGCCCGCGGCCTCGTTCCGGTGGTGGGAGGCTCCCAGGGGGTGTCGGGCGACGGGGACGTGACGTTCTTCGGCCGCGGCGGATCCGACACGACCGCGGTGGCCCTGGCCCACGTCCTCGGCGCGGACTACTGCGAGATCTACACCGATGTGCCCGGGGTGTTCAGTGCCGACCCCCGGATCGTGCCCGAAGCACGGCGCATGGACCTGGTCTCGTTCGACGAGTTGCTGGAGATGACCGCCAGCGGCTGCCCCAAGCCGGCCATGAGGGCGGTGGAGCTGGCCAGGACGTACGGCGTCGAGCTGCATGTGCGGTCCGCCTTCAGCTGGATGCCGGGCACGACAGTCACCGGGGAGGAAGCCATGGAACATGCCATCATCTCTGCCGTCACCCACGACGCCAGCGAAGCGAAGATGACCGTCTCGGGAGTAGCCGACAAGCCCGGCGTCGCCGGCCGGCTCTTCCGGGTGCTGGCCGACACCGATGTGAACGTGGACGTGATCGTGCAGAACGTGTCGAGCCAGGGCGTGACCGACATCAGCTTCACCGTTCCCCGCTTGCAGCTCGAAGCAGCCCGGACCGTCGCTCAGGGACTGATCGGCGAGCTGGAAGCCGACGACGTCTCCGCCGACGACGGCATCGCCCGGGTGAGCCTGATCGGGGCGGGCATGCAGACCAACCCGGGCGTGGCCGCCCGGATGTTCGAGACGCTGGCCGCGGCCGGCATCAACATCGAGATGATCTCCACGTCCGCCATCCGCATCTCCTGCGTGATCCGGGCCGGTGACATGGAGCGGGCCGTCGGCGCGCTGCACGAGTCGTTCGAACTCGACAAGGACCCCGCCGACCGCGCCAGCGTCTACTGACCCGACCGCCGCATTGAATTGGCAGCGGTGGAGGCCGTTCTGGGAACTCCGGGCTGCCAATTCGCGGCTGTGGCGTAGCGCGCTCGCGAATTGGCAGCGGTGGAGGCCGTTCTGGGAACTCCGGGCTGCCAATTCCTGGCCTGGGGGACGGACTAGGAACTAGCGGCCGGTCGATCCGAAGCCCTGGTCGCCGCGTGTCGACGGCTCGAGGCTCTCGACCTCCACCAGGCGCACCTGCTCCACCGCCATCACCACCAGCTGGGCGATCCGCTCGCCCCGCTGCAGGGTGAACGGCACGGACGGATCGGTGTTCACCAGGATCACCTTCAGCTCTCCCCGGTAGCCGGAATCGATCAAGCCGGGAGTGTTGAGACAGGTCACACCGTGCTTGAGAGCGAGCCCGCTGCGGGGGAGAACGAAACCGGCACACCCCTCCGGCAACGACACGGCCACGCCGGTCGGCACCAGCGCCCGCCCCCCTCCGGGCGGCAGGACCGTTGCGCTTCGGGCCATCAGGTCGATGCCGGCGTCACCGGGGCGGGCATAGCCCGGCAGGGGCAGGTCCGGGTCGAGCCGCAGTATGGGAACATCGAGCACCGGCCGAGAGTAGCCAAGAGGTCGAGCGGATGGGCGACCATCCCGCACCGCCTGTGGGCCTCGTTATCCTGCCTCAGTGCTCGCCTGGATGGATCTGGAGATGACCGGCCTCGATCCCGGGCTCCACTCCATCGTCGAGATCGCCGTCCTGATCACCGACGACGGCCTGGAGATCGTGGCCACCGGGCCCGACCTCGTCATCCACCAACCAGAGGCGGCGCTGGCCCGCATGGACGACACCGTCCGGGCCATGCACACCGACAGCGGTCTGCTGGAGGAGATCGAGTCCTCGACCGTGACCCTGGCCGACGCCGGCGCGGCCGTGCTGGGGTTCCTGCGGGAGCACATCGACGAGCCCCGCACCGTCCCGCTGTGCGGGAACTCCATCGGCACCGACCGCCGGTTCCTGGCCCGGCACCTCCCGGAGATCGAGAACTTCCTGCACTACCGGTCGATCGACGTGTCGACGGTGAAAGAGCTGGCCCGCCGCTGGCAACCATCGGTGTATGAGAGTGCACCGGCCAAGGCCGGGGGCCATCGGGCCATCGACGACATCACCGAGAGCCTGGAGGAACTGCGCTGGTACCGGCGGGCCGGATTCCTCGGTGCGGGGCCATAGGGACGGCCATGACGACCGGGACGTACACCAAGCAGGAGCAGGAGCCCGCATCCTCGGAGGTGACCGAAGTGGCGCCGGGCGTGCTGCGGATGCAGCTGCCCATAAGCATGCCCGGCCTCGGTCATGTCAACTGCTACGCCCTGGTCGACTCCGACGGCGTCGCGCTGGTGGACCCGGGACTGCCCGGCGACGAGTCGTGGGCCGCGCTGGGCGACCGGCTCCGGCAGGCCGGCATACCTATGGGGCGGGTGCACACCACCATCGTCACCCACTCCCACCCGGACCACTACGGCGGCAGCCACCAACTGCGGGAGGAGACCGGCGCCGAACTGCTGGCCCACGCCGCGTTCACGTCCAGCCCCGCGGCCGACGACGCCAACGCCGACATCGACCTGGAGTTGCGGGAACTGGACCCCGATGCGCTGATCGAGCTGTGGAAGGCGAAGCTACAAGACCGGGGCAGCACCCCTTGGGGAACGCCGCGCGAGCCGCCGCCCGATGAGGCGATCAGGCTCTTCATCCAGACCGACGTCGCCGGCAGCCTGCCCCGCTTCAGGGTGCCGGAGCCGACCATCCGGGTCGCCGACGGCGACGCCGTGCACCTGGCCGGGCGGGACTGGTTCGCAGTGCACACACCGGGCCACACCACCGACCACCTGTGTCTGTGGGATCCGACCGAGGGCGTGCTGCTGTCGGGCGACCACGTGCTGCCCACCATCACACCACACATCGCGGGCTCGACCGAGCTCGAGGACCCGCTGGCGGCCTTCTTCGAGTCCCTGGAGCGGGTGGGCGCATTCAGCGGCGTCAAGGTATGCCTGCCGGCCCACGGTCATCCCTTCACCGATCTGCGCGGCCGCACGGCCAGCATCCGCCGCCACCACGGCGAGCGGCTCGACACCCTCCGGGCGGCCGCGGCCGCGCTGGGCAGAGCTCCGGTGGAGGCCTACATGAAGGAGCTGTTCGGCGAGCGGGCCTGGGGCGACATGGCCGCCAGCGAGACGTTCGCCCATCTGGAGCACCTCCGCGTGATCGGCGAGGCCGACAGCAGCCGCGATCCCGACGGCCTGCTGCACTACCAACTGCGAGCGCCCGAACGGGCGGGGTCCCCACCGCGTGCCTGACCACGGAGACTCCGGAACCGCCGCGGATGGCCGCGCCACGACAGCCGAGCCAGGCCCGCGAGGCAGCATCCGACCGCGCCTCCTCGCCGGCATTGCCGTGGTGCTGGCTGCAGCCGGGATCGCATTCGTCGCGCAGGCCGTCCTGGAGCCCGGCGCCGATGACAGCACCGACCTGTCCGAGTTGACCTTCGACCGCTTCGACGGCGGCGCCGGCGCCATCGCCGACTACGAGGGCACACCGCTGGTGGTGAACTTCTTCGCGTCGTGGTGCCCGCCCTGCGTCAGGGAGATGCCCGACTTCCAGGAAGTCTTCGAGGAACTCGACGGACAGGTGGCGTTCCTCGGACTGTCCCAGGACTCGTCATCGCGGGCCGCTCTTGACTTGGTGGAGAGAACCGGGGTCACCTACGACGTGGGCTGGGACCCCGACCTGGAGGTGTACGAGGCGACCGGGAGCATCGCCATGCCCACCACTGCCCTCGTCTCGCCCTCCGGAGAGCTGGTCGACACCTTCGCCGGAGCACTGGACGCGGAGTCGCTGACCGGGTTCATCGAGGATGGGCTCGGCATAGCGGCTAGACCGTAGGGCAATGGATCTCGACGCTGTGACCGGAGGCTAGGACCATGGATCTGGCCACACTCGCCTACCCCTTCTCGCTGGGACTGGTGGCCGCCTTCAACCCCTGCGGCTTCGCCCTGCTGCCCGCGTACCTGGGGTACTTCATCGGTGTCGAGCAGTCCGACGACGCACGGCCGTCATCGGGCGCCCAGGCGTTGGGCGCGATGCTGCGGGCCATGGTGGTGGCCCTCACGCTCACCGCCGGCTTCGTGGTCGTGTTCGGCGCCTTCGGGGCGCTGTTCGAGACGGTGCTCAGCCAGGGCACCGTGCTCGACCGCATCGGCTACGTCACCATCGCCATCGGTGTGATCATGGCCCTGCTGGGCGTGTGGCTGCTGGCCGGGCGGGCCGTCAACCTGCGGCTGCCGAAGATGAACCGGGGTACCGGCAGCCGGGGCCTGGCGTCGGTGTTCATGTTCGGCGTCAGCTACGCGGTGGTGTCGCTGTCGTGCACGATCGGGCTGTTCATCGCGGCGGTCGCGGCCAGCTTCTCGGCCGACGGCGTGGCCAACGGCACGGCGAACTTCATTGCCTACGGCGTCGGGATGGGGGCGGTCATCACGTTCCTGACCCTGGCGCTGGCGCTGGCCCGCTCCAGCGTGGTCGGCGCGATGCGCAAGATGTTCCGCTGGATCAACCCGGTCTCGGGGCTGGTGCTGATCGCGTCGGGGATCTACGTCGCCAACTACGGCTGGTGGGAGCTGCAGGTCATCGACGATCCGCTGGCCGGCAACGTCTTCGTCGAGAAGTTCACCGAGTTCCAGGCGGCGGTCAGCAACTGGATCGATGACGCCACCGCCGAGCGCATCGGCGTACTGTGCGGTTTGGGAGTCCTCGGCGTGCTGGTGCTGGGCTGGCACCAAGGCGAGACCAGAGCGCTGCTGCGTCGCACGGTGATCGGGGCGTATGTGGCGCTGTACCTGGTAGTCGAGTTCTACTTCAACCGGGCTGAGTTCGTGCTCCTGCCGGTGGTGCGCTTCGTGGCGGGATGGCCTCTGCGCATGGGCCACTGGTTCACCGATCCGGCCCGTTACGGAGTGCCGCTGGAGATCCTGTTCACCGCGGTGATCGTCTGGATCCTCTGGCGGGTCGTGAGACGGGTCCGGCACCGGGAGCGTCCCGCGCCGATCACCTTCAGCCCACCAAGTTGACCAGCAACTTTCAAGCGCTGCTCGCCCACCCCGATGTGGACGAGGTGTGTGAGTTGCGGGACCCGTTCGGGATCATGGCGTTCCACGGCGGCAACCTGGAGCGCACCACCGACGTGATCGCCCGAGAAGTCGCAACCCGCACCGGAGCCTCCCTCTACGCGGTGATCCAGCACGCGCCGCTGCGTGAGCACGTTCCCTCCATCACCATCCGGCCCGAGCACTCCACCATGCTCCGGCAGTTCCTCGACCACGTCGACACGGTCATCGCCGTGCACGGCTACGGGCGTGAGACCCAGTTCTGGAACGTCCTCCTGGGCGGACGCAACCGGGAGCTGGCCATCCACCTCGCAGAGCACTTGCGAGCCGCGCTTCCTAATGCCTTCGGCGTCATCGACGATCTCGACGACATCCCGCGCGGCTTGAGAGGCCTGCACGAGGCCAACCCGGTGAACTTGCCGTCCGGCGCGGGCGTGCAGTTGGAGTTGCCCCCAACCATCCGCTGGAACAAGGAAGCCCGCAACTGGTCTGACCACGACGGCACGCCTAGAGCTCCGCAGGTCGGCACCCTGATCGACGCCCTGGTGGACGCCGTCCACGCCTGGACCCTTCAGGAACTGGATTAGGGGGCGAGGCGCTCGATCAGCCAGTTGACGCCGCCTGGGGAGTCCTTGCGGCGGTAGCGCAGCCGGTCGTGCATGCGGCTGCGTCGACCCTGCCAGAACTCCACGGTTCGGGGCCGCACCAGATAGCCGCCCCAGTGCGGGGGCCTTGGCACCATCTCGTCACCCGCGAAGCGGCCCTCGGTCTTGGCCGTCAGGCGCTCCAGCTCGGCCCGGTCGGCGATCACCCGTGACTGCGGCGAGGCGCTGGCCGCGATCTGAGCACCTCGGGGCCGCGACGCGAAGTAGGCGTCACTCTCGTCGTCAGGCAGGTGCTCGACCGTGCCCACTACCCGCACCTGGCGCTCCAGGGGGTGCCACAGGAAGCACAGCGCGGCCCGGCCCGAGGACTCCAGGTCCAGCCCCTTGGCCGAGCGGCGGTTGGTGTGGAACACGAAGCCCCGCTCATCCAAGCCCTTGAGGAGCACCGCCCGGGCCGAGGGCCATCCGTCGGCGTCGGTGGTGGCCACGATGAATGCGTTGGCGTCGTAGGGCTTGGCCGCCAGCCACTCATCGAACCAGCGCTTGAACTGGACGATCGGATCGTCGGCGACGTCGGCCTCGCGCAGCCCCACCTCGGAGTACTGCTCGCGCATGTGGGCAAGGTCCACGCCCCGAATCTAGGGGCGCGAGGGTTGCTCCAGTAGCTTGCCCCGGTGCGCGCCGTCCCGGTCCTCGTCGTCGTCTGCGGGGGCGTGGTGGGCGCAGCAGCCCGGCTGGGGGTCACCGAGACTCTGCAAGCCGGCCCGGACGGCTTCGACTGGGCCCTCCTCGCGGTGAACACGGTGGGATCGTTCGTGCTGGGCCTAGTCGTATTCGCGAGCCGTGACGGTGGCCGCGAGTCCCTGCGGCTGGGGCTGGGGGTCGGCTTCTGCGGCAGCTTTACGACGTTCTCGGCCTTTGCGGTGGTCACCGCCGAGTTGGGCAGGGACGGTGATGTGGCTGCGGCCGGTGCCTTCATGGGGCTGTCGGTCGCCGCGGCAGTGATTGCCTTGACCGCGGGCGGTGTGACGGCCCGCCGGATTGCCGGGAGCCGCGCCTCATGACGGCTGTCCTGTTCGGACTGGCCGCCGGTGCCGGCGCGCTGCTCCGGTGGCAGGCGGGGCGGATGCTGCCCCGACCACTGGCCACGCTGGCCGTCAACGTGATCGGTGCCTTCGCCCTGGGACTGCTTACCGGTGCCGCCGACCCCGTAGCGACGGTGGCCGGAGCCGGAGGACTGGGCGCGCTCACCACCTACTCGACGCTGGCCGACGACATCCGAAACCTGTGGACGGCGAGCACCGCGAAGGCCGTGGGCTACATCGGGGCCACGCTCATCGGCGGCATCGGAGCGGCCGCCGCCGGACTGGCCGCCGGTTAAGCGCGTTGAGCTGTTACCCAGAAGCCGGTGCCGGCATGGCTGCCGGTGGCGGTCCAGCGGCCCGGCAGGAACTCCATCACGTCTTGGGGAGGCAAGTAGATGGGCGTCTCAGCGCCCATGGTGCTGATCCACACGAACCGGCCGCCGGGAGCCAGCACCCGGTCGTACTCGGCCGCGAACATGAACATGTTCACCAGCACCATCGCGTCGACCGAGCCGGTCGCCAGCGGCAGCGCGCTGGCATCGGCCCGCACGAACGGCGCCACCGCCGGATCGGCGAGGGCGAGCATCCTCGGCGACAGGTCCAGAGCGGCGGCCACCGGGCAGCGGGCCGCGATGCGCTCGGTGGCCGCGCCGGTTCCGCAGCCGATCTCCACCAACCGGCCCCGTCCAACATCGCCCCGGTCGAGTGCGTCCTCCAGCGGCGCCAGTCGAAGGTCGCTGCTGTGATCGGCGTGCCAGTCGACGCTCAACTCGTCGAAGATGCCCGCCACGAACGACGCCCGCTCCGGCGACCAGCCGTCGCCGGAACCGATCTGCTCCGTGACGGTCCGCATCGGGTGGTCGGAACCGAACCGCGCCGGCTGCACAACCTCGCGCGCCGGTTCGAGCCAGGTGATCGACCCCGCCATCTAGCGTGAGCCGATAGACGTGATCCCGCCCATGTAGGGGTGCAGGGCCTCTGGAACCGTTATCGAGCCGTCGGGCCGGCGGTGCGTCTCTACCAGCGAGGCCCATACCCGGGGCACGGCCAGGCCCGAGCCGTTGAGGCTGTGCACCATCCGGGTGCGCCCCCCGGCCGCCGGGCGGTAGCGGACGTCGGCCCGGCGGGTCTGGTAGTCGCGGCACCAAGACACGCTCGACACCTCCAGCCAGCGGTCCGATCCGGGCGCGTAGGCCTCGATGTCGAAGGTCCGGGCCGAGGCGTCGCCCAGATCGGCAGCGCACAGGTCGAGCACCCGGTAGGCCAGACCCAGGTCGACGATGGCCCGCTCGGCCCGGTCGAGGATCTCGGCGTGGACGTCGGCGGCCTGCTCGGGCGTGCAGAACCCGTACAGCTCCACCTTGTCGAACTCGTGCACCCGCAGCAGCCCCCGGGTGTCGCGCCCGGCAGAGCCCGCCTCGCGCCGGAAGCAGGACGTGTGACCCATCAGCCTCGTGGGCAGGTCGGCCTCGTCGACGATCTCACCCGACAAGAGCGAAGTGAGCGGCACCTCGGCAGTGGGGATGGCCCACAGGCCGTCGCGCTCGAGCTGGTAGGCGTCGTCGGAGAACTTGGGCAGATGGCCGGTGCCGGTCATCGTCTCGGTGCGCACCAACGTGGGTGGCCGGATCTCCTCGTACAGGTCGCGGTTGCGATCCAGCCCGTAGTCGATGAGGGCCCGCACCAGCCGGGCTCCCAGCCCGCGGTACATGGCGAACATCGCACCCGACATGCGCACGGCCCGGTCGATGTCGAGGATGCCGAGTTCGGCGCCGATGTCCCAGTGCGGCACCCGGTGGTGGTCGCCGTAGGAGCCGGGGTCGTAGCCGACCGTGCGCATCACGACGTTGTCGTCGGGGCCCGAGCCGTCGGGACAGTCGTCGGCCGGCATGTTGGGGACGAAGAGCAGGATCCGCCTGATCCACTCCTCCAACTGGTCGGCCTCTGCCGACAGCTCGTCGATGCGGGAGCCCAGCTCGCGGCTGCGGGCCCGCAACTCGCCGGCGTCGTCGGCCCGTCCGTCGCGGTGCATGGCGCCGACCTCGGCGGAGATGCGCTTGACCTCCGCCCTCAGCTCGTCGGCCTCGCTGACGACGGCCCGCCGGCGTTCGTCGTGGACCACGACCTGGTCCAGGGGCGCGGTGGGCTCGCCCCTCCGGGCGACGGCGGCCTTGACAGTGTCGGGCTCAGTCCTCAGCAGGCGTAGGTCGAGCACACCGCAGACGGTACCGGCTCAACCCGTCACAACCCGCGCGGGTGGATGCAACGGCCCGCCGGGCGTCGGGGTAGGGCTGGCGGGAGGCTCGACCCGTCACAGCCCGCGCGGGTGGATGCAACCCGCCACTACAAGCGGATCCTGCGCCGGATCATCGTGGCTCGACCCGTCAGAACCCGCGCGGGTGGATGCAACCCGCCACTACAAGCGGATCCTGCGCCGGATCATCGTGGCTCGACCCGTCAGAACCTGCGCGGGTGGATGCAACCCGCCGCGTCCGGGCGGGGCGTCTCCCGCTCTTGTTAGCTGCGACCTGAGGGCCGCCCGGGCCACGGCCTCGCCCGTATGGACCGGATCCGCCCGCCTGCCGGCCCGGCCTCTTCGCGAGAACTTCACCCCGCGTTTCTCTGCACTTGACAGCATGGTTTTGCACAGCTGTGGAATAGCTGGCATGATGACTAGTCCCCAATCGGCGTCCGTAACGGACCGACATTCCGTCAGGCACGGCCCCAGCGCCAGCCCGCTCGGTGGACTGCCCTCCGGCACCAGTTGAAGGGACCTGAGAATTGACATGGCACGCACAGACCAGACCAAGACCCGCCGACCGAAGTATGAGCCCACTGATCGGGAGCGATCAGTCCTCGATCAAGTCGAGAACCCGCGCTACGACCGGCAGATCGTCAACGGCCTGGACCCGTTCATCGACGACGGCGCGCCCGCCGACATGGAGGGCTTCTACACGCCGGAGGAGCTGGCTGGACTGCGAGAACTCCGCGGGACCGACCGCGACGTCGAGTCCCGGATGCCGGTGAAGGTCACCCGCCACTACTTCGAGATGGCCAGGGTCAGTCCGGCCCTCCAGAAGCTCGTCAAGGCCTCGGCCGACGAGACCGCCAACCTCGAGGGCGACGAGGACCCTGCCGGGCAGCTCGACTACAGCCCGGTCGAGGGGCTGCTGCACAAGTACGAGATGGCGCTGCTGTACGTGATCTCCACCTGCTCGGCCCACTGCCGGTTCTGCTACCGCGAGGAACTGATAGCCCGAAAGGACATCGCGCGGGCCGACGGCACCGTCAAGAAGAAGGGCCTCGCCCAGCTCAGGGACGTGACCGACTACATCAGGGCCCACAACGCCGCGGTCACCACCAACGGGGGCGCACACCCCGAGACCGGGCGACCCAAGCTGCGCGAGGTGCTGCTCTCGGGCGGCGATCCGATGGTGCTGCCCAACTCCAAGCTGGCCGGCTGGTTCACGGCACTGGCCGAGACCGGGGTGGAGGTGATCCGCGTGGGCACCAAGGAGCTGGCCTTCCATCCCGACCGGTTCGACGACGCGTTCATGTCGATGCTCGACCGGTTCCACGAGGTCTACCCCGACGTGGCGCTCCGTCTGATGGTCCACTTCAACCATCCCGACGAACTGCTGGTCAAGACCGGCGGCGGCGACTACGTCAGGGGCGAGAACGACCAGTACCAGTGGCATCCCAGCGTCAAGCGCGCCGTGGACGCGGTCACCTCCAGGGGCTGGATCTCCGTCGAGAACCAGTCGCCGATCATCCGGGGCGTCAACGACGATCCCGACGCCCTCAGGATCCTGCAGCGGACCTTGAAGGCGGCCCGGATCGAGAACCACTACTTCTTCGGCGGGCGCAACATCGTCGCCTACAAGGCGTTCAACGTGCCCATCGAGACGGCTTGGCGCATCCTCAACGAGTCCCAGCGGGGACTGTCGGGAGTGGAGGCCCACGCCCGGCTGACCGTGGTGCACTTCAAAGGCAAGACAGAGGTGGCGGCGGTCACCGACGAGCCCATCCCGGGCCTGCCAGGCGCCGAGAACGGGGTGGTGGTGTTCAAGGTGCTCCGCAGCCCGGCCGGTGCGAGCGACCGGGGCAAGACGGCCATCGTCGGGCGCAACCCCGAAGCCCTCTGGTTCGACGACTACGACGACAGGGTCATCGTGGACGAAGCCGGCCTGTTCAACTTCCAGCGGCCCCAGAGGGTGCAGATACCCGTCGTCCGGGATCCGTCGGGCTCCGCGGGACAGAATCGCCGCACTCCGGCCGAGCGCCATCGCGACGAGGAGATCCACAAGCACCGAGCTCCGGTCCAGCCCCGCACATCATCGAATTAGGTAGAGGTGATCAGGCGGCCGCCAGCGAGTCGAGGTGGCCGGCCAGGTGCGAGACGAGGTCCCAGCTGTCGTCGCCGGCGCCGTGGATGAAGCTCGACTTGCGTCGACGCAGGAAGTTCAGCCCGATGACGTACAGGCCGGGCGACTCGGTGACGATGCCGCCGTCGTGGCGGATCTGGCCCTTGTGGTCGAGCACCGGCACGTCGAGCCAAGAGTATTGGGGCTTGAAGCCGGTGGCCCAGATGACGGTGCGGATCTCCCCCCCGGCCAGGTCCAGACGCAGCGGCGGTGACGGCGGAACCCGGGTGGGCGCGAACCGCTCCGGCGGTTCCACCGCATCGACGCGGCTCTCCGCCGCCCACTCGTCGAAGGCGTCGAGGAGCCGGCCCAGCTTGAGATCGGCCAACTCGCACTTGTTGGTCAGCGATCCCGACAGCAGCGCGTCGGTGCCCCGCAGGGCCGCCAGCCGTCCCACCAGCCTCACGCCCTGATCGGTGAGTGCATTGAGGTCGAGCGTGGCCCGTTCGGGGGTGCCCACCAGCTGCGGCGACGGGGTGCGGCGCACCCGCACGACATCGTCGATCTCGTCGTAGCGCTCGTCGAAGAGGCCCGAGCGCTCCATCCACCACAGGATGTCGCGACCCCGGTAGAGGCGGGGCATGCGCACATGCTCGCCGACCGCCACGGTGACCGGACGGCCCGAGCGGTGCACCTCGTCGGCGATCTGGACGCCGGTGGCCGAGGCGCCCACCACCAGCACCCCGCCGGAGGCCAGCGCGGCAGGGTTGCGGTACTCGAACGCGCTCAGAGCGGTCACCGGCGCCGGTGGCGCACCGCCCAGCTCCGGCACCTTGGCGACGTTGAACCCGCCCGAGGCCAGCACCACGGTCTTGCATTCCCAGCGGCCCCGGTCGGTCTCGACGATGTAGCCGGCGCCCTCCGACCGCACCGAAGTGACCGTCGTGCCGGTCCTGATCGGAGCGTCGACGAGCCGCGCGTAGTCCGAAATGAACCGGACGGCCTCCGGCATAGACATGAAGCCGTCGGGGTCGCGGCCGCCGTGGGCCCGGTAGTCGTAGCCGGGCAGCCGGCTCTGCCAGTTGGGGGTCAGCAGCCGCAGGGAGTCCCAGCGCTGGGTCCGCCAGGAGTTGGCCACCTCGCCCCGCTCGATCACGACGTGATCGATGGAGCGCTCGGTGAGGCGACGGCTGACGGCCAGGCCGGAGTGCCCGGCCCCCACAACGACAGTTGTCGTCTTCATGAACTCGCCGGGCGACCCGCAGGCGGCCGGGTCCGGGCTAGTTGACCTCTACGTTCACGTTGGTCGGGTTGGTGATTATGTCGTAGACGGCCGACCGCTTCTGGGACTGGGCCACCAGCGCCCTGATCTCGTCGGGAGTGGCGTCGGCGTCGATGTCATAGGACACCTTGACGTCGTTGAACCCGTTGCGCACGTCCGGGTCGCCGCCGAGGATGCCCAGGATGTCCATGCTGCCCTCCAGGGTGGCCTTGACCGATCGCAGCTGGATCTCGCGGTTCTGGGCCACCGCGGCCACCCCGGCGGTGAGGCAGCCGGCCAGCCCGGCGAGGACCAGCTCGACGGGCGTGGCCGCGTTGTCCTCAGCTCCGAACACCAGGGGATGATCGGCCTCGAAGGTGAAGGTCGAGCGATGCTGGTGCTCCTCGCCGAGCCCGTGGTAGCTGTCGACCGAGGAGCGGCTGTGAGTGCCGTTCAACCACTCATTGGTGGCCTTCCAGGTGAACTGGGCCGCCTCACGTGCCTCGGTGAGGGCGTTGCGGGCACCCAGCAGATGTTCGACGTTCACGCCGTTGTCGACGTTTGCGCTGGTCATCGGGTTGCTGCCTCCTGTGTTGATGGCGCTGATTCACCGGAGCTGCGGGGCCGGGTCACGAACCGCGATTGCAACGGTGACAGTGCAATCTAGGGGCGCGCCGTCGAAATCCCGACATATTCGATCAACATTTCCGGGAATTGGACGGGCGGGTCTGCGGACCTAGAGAGGTTTGCGAGCCAGGAAGCAGTACAGGGGCGTGAAGATCCCTGATCGGCCGCCCGCGGCGTAGGCCCTGGCGGTCTGATCCAGCATCTTGACGACGTCGGCGGAGCCCTTCGGGAAGATCCGCAGCAGTTCGGCCAGCCTGGATCCCCCGATCGCCGTCTTGCGGCCCAGTGGAACCCCATGCAGGGGAATGCCCAACGTCCTGCTCCACGTCTCCAGGGGCTGGTGCCACGGCGTGGTCGAGCCGTGCTCCCCGGCGCCCCGATCCATCCCCTCGATGAGCTCGAACCCCACCGCTTCGAGTGCCCGGTCCACCTCGCCGAACGTCGCGATCTCCCTGAGCGCGATCCCGTGCATCAAGTCCTGCTTCATGGCCAGATGCCGTTCGTCGCCGGGATCGAACCGGTCCGTCATGCACATCTCCTGGCCCCAGAAGAGGGCTCCGGGCTTCAGCACGCGGTAGATCTCGGCGAACGCGCCCTCCTTGTCCGGTGCATGGCATGTCGACTCGATGGCGTAGCCGCGGTCGAATGTGCCGTCCGCCACGGCCGACATGTCCATGAAGCTGCACACCAGGTAGTCGACCATGTGGTCGAGCCCGGCCTCGGCGATCAACGACCTCGCCCTGTCCATCTGGATCTCATTGATGTTGACCCCGACGACCCTGACGCCGGCCTCCGAGGCGACCCGGCGCATCGGGCCGCCGACCCCGCAACCGATATCGACCACCGTCATGCCCTCGCGCAGCTCCAGCTTGTCGATCATCAGCCGCTGGTGACGGACCTTGGAGTCCTTCACGCTCTCGCCGGGCGACAGCGGCGCGAAGTGCAGGGACTCGCCCCAACCCCAGACCATCAGCTCGTTGCTGATGTCGTAGTACTCCTTGACGGTCTCGGTGTGGTCGTAGTCGGCCGCGTCGGCACCCCGCCCCGACGCCCGGTCGAGCCAACCGTCGAAGCGCCGTATCCGGCGGGCGACTCCCCCCTCGACCCGGTCTGCCGCCCTCAGTCCGGTGAGCACTCGTGACAGCTTGGACATTCACTCAAGCCTAGAGGCCGAGCGGATCGGATCCCGGCCTTGGCTGGTCGGTATGAGAGATAACACTATATTTCACTCATTTTTCTGAATTGGAGTTGTATCGCATCTATCGATGTGCTAGTGTCCGCACTGATGGATGCTGCCCTCTTGGCGATGATCTCGGCGCTGCTCGCGGCAGTGCTGGCCAGCGTGTTCGACCAGCGCCGCGAGGGCGCCAAGACCCGCGACGCCATCGGACTCCTCAGCACGCAAGTCGCCGGGCTCACCGCCACCAGCACCACCCACAGCCAGCAACTGGCCGACAACGGCCAACGACTGACCAGGCTCGGCGAGCAGATGACCGACCTCAACACCCAGGTCGCCGGGCTCACCGCTACCAGCGCCGCCCACAGCCAGCAACTAGCAGATCTCAAAGAGGACCATCGCACCACGCAAGAACAGCTCGGTCAGATCAACTCAGGCCTCGGTCACGCCCGGGAGCGACTAGCGCACATTGAGGGCTACCTAGCCATGCGCACCGAGACTCCCGACGAGGTCGACGCAGGCGCCTAGCGCCGACCGCGGCGCGGTGAGCCCCCCGACCGCGGCTGGGCTCTCCAGCGGTTAAGTCAAAGGCTCGGTTCTGAGGGCGGGGGGCCGAGGCGTTCGAACTCGGCCTCGACATCAGCGGTGGTGAGGGTGTCGGCCGCGAGGCGCCGGCGACGTTCGGTGGCGTCGGCGTGGCGCTGGGCGGCCGAGAAGCGGAAGAACCGGATGGCGATGAGGGTCCACAGATAGAGGCCGCCCAGCACCTTCATGACCGCTCCGGCGGCCTGCTGGTCGGCGGCCACCGAGATGCCGAACAGGCGCTGGGCGTGGTCGTAGACCGGGTACACCGCGCCCTCGGCGAAGGTCAGCCAGGCAGCCGGCACGGTGGGGATGATCGACATCGTGAACAGGTAGACCATCTTCATCGGCTCGGACAGGTGCAACTCCCTCAACGGACCGACCACCGGCGTCCACATGGCCAGCGCGCTGGCGAACATCAGCAGGTGCATGGCGTAGTGGAAGGGGCCGCTGCGAACCGACAGCTCCACCACGGTGTTCCAGTGCATCAGCGCCTGCAGGGCGTTGAAGACGACGCCGGCCACCAGCGGATGCACCAGCCGGCGGATCACCTTGGCCGAGCGCGAGCCGTCGACCACGATGAGCCGGGCCAGCCACTCGGGCACGGCCATCAGCAGCAGCGGCGGCACCACGAAGCTGATGAGCAGGTGCTGCACCATGTGCACCGAGTAGAGGTACTCCTCGGCGATGTCGTGCATGGGCCAGTCCGCCGAGACCCACAGCAGAACGACGCCAACGATGAAGCACAGCCGCTGACGCCCCGTCACGGCGTCGGCGCCTCCTCCAGGACCGGCGACGGGGGCAACCACCCGCACGACATAGAAGCCGAGGCCGACCACCGCGGCGACCATCAGCCACACCTCAGGGTGGAATTGGAAGCGCCAGGCGTCGGTGGCGGCCAGCGCGCCCATTATGTCCCGCTCTTGTTCGCTGCTCTCACGGGCCGCTCGGGCCACGGCCTCGCTGAACTCGTCGCGAGACTCGCATGGGTACTGTCTACCCGCTCGGCCTCTGGGCTAGACCCAGAACTCGAAGACCGTGAGGGTCACCAGGTACACGCCGACGGCCAGGACCAGTCCGGCTGTGAACATCCGGCCGAACAGCTTGCTGTCGAAGCGCAGGTGCATGAACCAGGTGGCCACCAAATAGAACTTGACGATCATCATGAAGATGAGCGACGGCACCAGCGCCACCCCCCAGTCGAGCACGGTCTCGAAGTAGGTGAACACTTCGAGCGCGGTGATGAGGGCCAGCACGACGGCGATCTTGACGTAGGCCCAGTCCGAGGGATGGGAGTGGCCCTCGTCGTGATGCTCGTCGGCCGCGCCGGACTCGGAGTGCTCGGAGGTGGCGGTGTCGCTCATGGGATGGTTTCGCTCATGGGGCCGGTGTCGCTCATGGGATCAGTCGGCGGGGATCAGGTAGATGACGGTGAAGATGAAGATCCACACGATGTCCACGAAGTGCCAGTAGAGGCCGACGATCTCGACCGTCTCGGCGTTGCGCTGGGTGAGCTTGCCCTTCAGCGAGGCGACGAACAGCGACATCAGCATCACGATGCCGAGGCTCACGTGCACTCCGTGGAAGCCGGTCAGGGTGAAGAAGGCGCTGCTGGCCGGGTTGGTGGTGAAGGCCACGCCCTCCCGGACGAAGCTGGTGAACTCGTAGACCTGCCCGCCGATGAACACGCCGCCCAGCAGGGCGGTGGCCAGCAGCCAGGTGCGGCCGGCCTCCTCCTCCTCGCCGCGGGACACGGCGGACAGGGCCAGCACCATCGTCAGCGAGCTCATCAGCAGCACGAAGGAGCTGACCGACGTGAACGGGATGTCGAACACGTCGGTGGGCAGCGTGCGGCCGTTGCCGCGGGTCTTGTACAGCAGGTAGGTGGAGATCAGCCCGCCGAAGAGCAGGCACTCCGAGCCCAGGAACACCCACATGGCCAGCTTGGTGTGCGACAGGCCGGTGGTGGTGGCGTGCTCGTCGTGGCCATGATCTTCGGCCGCATGGCCCGGGTCGGCTATCGCGGCTTCGGCGCTCATGGCTGGTCGCCCTCGTCGTCGTCGCTGTGGTCAGCGTCGTCGTCGTGGTGGTCGTGGGCGGCGTCGGGGTCGTCTACTGGTTCCAGCGCCCAGGAGTACAGCGATGCGATTGTCAGCAGGGCGCCTATGAGGGCTAGCCAGAGGTTGAAGATCAGGCCGTAGCCGATGAGGGGCAGTCCGACCGCCACCGCCAGCGGCCAGAACGACGGCGACGGCAGGTGCACGCCGGTGGCCTCGCCGGTCTGGGCGGCCTCCTCCACGGTGGCGACCCGCACCACCTTGCCCTCGTCGTCGGTGGCGTACTTGGTGTGCCACCAGTCGTCTCGGCCGTGCACCTGCGGCACGGTGTCGAAGTTGTGCACGGGCACAGGCGACGGGATCGACCATTCGAGGGTGCGGCCGTCCCAGGGGTCCGGGCCAGGCGGCGGCAGGTGGGGCGCGTCGCGCTTGGACTTCACCACGTTCCACATGAAGATCGCCACGGCCACCGCGATCAACAGCGAGCCGACAGTGGCCGCCATGTTCCAGAACTCGAAGCCGTAGCCCCGGGCGTAGGTGTCGATGCGGCGCGACATGCCCTGCAGGCCCAGGATGTGCATCGGACCGAAGGTGAGGTTGAAGCCCACCAGCATGATCCAGAAGTGCCAGTTGCCGAGCCGCTCGTTGAGGAAGTGCCCCCAGATCTTGGGCCACCAGAAGTAGACGCCGGCGAACAGGCCGAGCACGCCGCCGCCGAAGATCACATAGTGGAAGTGGGCCACGATGTAGTAGGTGTCGGTCTGCTGGGTGTCGGCCGGCGCCACCGAGTGGGTCACGCCGGACAGGCCGCCGATGGTGAACATGGCCACCGTGGCCACCGCGAACTTCATGGCCACGGTGAACCGCAGCTTCCCGCCCCACATCGTGGCAAGCCAGTTGAGGACCTTCACCCCCGTCGGCACCGCGATGAACATGGTCGACAACGAGAAGGCGGCCACCGAGATGGGGCCGATACCCGACACGAACATGTGGTGGGCCCACACGCCCCAGCCCATGAACCCGATGGCTATGCCCGAGAACACCATGAACTCGTAGCCGAACAGGGGCTTGCGGCTGAAGGTGGGGATCACCTCGGACACCACCCCGAACGCGGGCAGGATGATGATGTACACCTCCGGATGGCCGAAGATCCAGAACAGGTGCTGCCACAGCAGCGGGTCGGCGCCGGCGTCGGGGTTGAAGAACTGGGCGTCGAAGAGCCGGTCGAACATCAGCAGGAACAGCGCCACCGTGATCACCGGCAGCGCGAACAGCAGCAGGAACTGGGTGATCAGCAGCATCCAGGTGAGCACCGGCATGCGCATGAGGGTCATGCCGGGGGCCCGCATGTTGAGGCAGGTGACGATCAGGTTCACCGACGACACCAGTGAGGCGATGCCCAGGATCTGCAGGCCGATGGCGTAGAAGTCCACGCCGTGGCTGGGAGAGAAGGCCACCCCGCTGTTGGTGGAGTAGCAGAACCAGCCGCAGTCGGCCCCGCCGCCGCCCACCATCCACGACGTGTTCAAGAAGATGGCTCCCGACAGCCAGATCCAGAACGACAGCGCGTTGAGGCGGGGGAAGGCGACGTCGCGGGCGCCGATCTGCAGGGGGATGAAGTAGTTCGCGAAGGCCGCAGCCAGCGGCATGATGAACAGGAACACCATGGTGACGCCGTGCATGGTGTACACCTGGTTGTAGACGTCGGCGCTGAGCACCGAGCCCTCCGGTGCGGCCAGCTGCAGGCGGATCAGCAGGGCCTCGACACCACCCACCAGGAAGAAGAACATGGCCGAGGCGCCGTACAGGATCCCGATGCGCTTGTGGTCGACGGTGCTGAGCCAGTCGCGCCAGCCTCGGCCCCCCTGGGGGCGGGTGAACACGCCGAGGGGCCGTTCGGCATAGCGGACGGAATCGCCGGGGCCGAGCTCGAGCGGAGTCTTCTCAACTATCGCCATGGCGTCACTCCACCTGGGTCGCTTCGATTATCCAGCCGGCGGGCTTGGCTCCCAGGCCTGAAAGGTAGGCCACCAGGTCGTCGATCTGCTGCTCGCTCAGATCGAGGTCGGGCATGCCCCGGTACTGCTCGCCCGGCACCGTGTAGTTCTCCTTGAGGGCATTGGGGTCGCGCAGCCAGGCCTCCAGGTCCGTGCGGTTGAGTGACCCGTCCGCGTTGTAGGTGTTGAAGATCCCGCCCGCGAAGGTGCTGCGGCCGGCGAAGTGGGTCAGATTGGGTGCGGCTCCAGAGGCCTGGTCGGCCCCCTCGTACACGTCGTCGTTCACTCCCTCGATCAGATGGCACGAGGTGCAGATGCCCGCGAAGACCTCCATGCCCGCCAGCGCCTCCGGATCGGTTGGCTCGACGGCGTCGACGGTGGTGCGATCCACCCACGCCTGGAAGTCGGCCGGGCTGAGCGCCACCGCCTGCATCCTCATACGCGAGTGCGACAGGCCGCAGAACTCGGTGCACTGCCCGAAGTAGAAGCCGGGATCGGAAGCCTCGATCTTCCAGGGCGAGAAGCGGTTGGGAACGGCGTCGCGCTTGCCGTTGAGCGCCGGAATCCAGAAGGAGTGGATCACATCGCGCGAGGTGAGGATCAACTCGACCTCCTCGCCGGTGGGGATCACCATCTGACCGGAGGTGACGATGTCGGCGGGGGGCAGCGTCTTGGCGTCTCCGTGGGCCCGCAGGTCGGCCAGGTCCACCTGGTCCGAGAAGTAGTAGCGGAACTCCCACCACCACTGGTTGCCCACCACCACGATGGTCGGTTCCCAGGTGACGCTGTGGCCGTCGATGGCGACCGCCATGGTGTTGTCCTCGGTGGCGTCCACGGTGGGAAGCGACCACAGCATGATGCCGGCCACCGCGATCATGGTCACCAGGAATCCGACGGTCCAGCCGACCTCCAGCGGGACATGGCCGTGGGTCTGCGCAGGCCATTCGTCGTCGCCTTCGTAGGTTTTGACCCGGTTCTTCCAGATGAGCCACACCATGGCGATGGTTATGCCCACGAACACCACCGCCGCGATCCAGAACACCGGCAGAACGCCCCGGCTGTGCAGCTCCCTGGCGATCGGGCCCTGAGGCGCGAACGTGTCGAGCTCCGCATCCGACGCACAGCCGGTGGCCACGGCCGCGCCCAGCAACACCGACGCCCCGGAGAGCAGTCGGCGCGCAGGCGTCGACTCCCGCTCTTGTTCGCTGCGCTCACGGGCCGCTCGGGCCACGGCCTCGCCCGTATGAGCCGCATCGGCATGCCTGTTCGCTCGGCCTCTGCGCATCTCAGCCACCGTGATCTGTGGTCGTGCCAGCCGGCTCGCCGGACTCTTCGTGGGTGTCGTCGGTGGGGTGGTGGAATTCCCGCTCGCCCGCTGCGGCGGCCAGTACCCCGCCCAGCAGCAGCAGCAGCGCACCGACGGTCCCCAGGATGCGCATGAGACGGCGGCCGAGGCCGGGCCGCGAGGCGTACACCCAGGCGCCGCCCAGGATGAGGGCGGACACCACGCCGGCGACGGCCACCGCCTCCAGCTTCGACACGGTCAGCAGGATCCGCGACGCCGCCAGCACGATCACCCCGACCGCGAGCGCACCGACGACGGGGATCTCGACAGGGGCCATGATCCGGTTGCGGAGCTCGCGGTTGACGGCGGCGTCGCCGGTGGCCCGGTCGGCCCAGGCGTCCATCGTCCACTCCACCATCGACAGGACGATCACGGCCAGGCCGAGCACGAACACCATCGGGTGCAGCACCAGGCCCACGGCCGCCGCGCCCACCCCGAAGGAGGCGACCACCGGCCAGAAGCTCGCGGCAACGGGCTGGTCGGTCAGCACCTCGGCCAGATTCTGAAGATGGGCCTGGGCGGCGGCGTCGGCGTCGCGGAACGAGACCAGCACGAGGCTGATGGTCAGCGAGACCCCGGCCAGGGCAACCAGCACGCCGTAGCCGATGTGGTCGCCGACGCCGCCCTTCCATCCCAGCGACAGGGGCCCGACGTGATTGCCGCCGGTGGTGTAGCCGTAGACCAGAGCGGCGGCACAGAAGGCTGCGAACAGTCCGAAGAAGAACTTGAATCCGGTAGTGAACACGCTGGGCCTACTTCGTAATGAAAATGACGTACCAGACCAGGAAGTAGCACAGCACGCACATGTGCCAGTAGGCGCCGGCAGCCTGCACCCCGTGGGCCAGGTCCCGCCCGAAGGGCCCCATCAGCGAGCGGATGGTGGTGACGGCCAGCATCGCCATCCCGGAGATCAGCATGGCGATGAACGAGCCGGTGACCGCGTAGAACAGCAACTCGGCCCGACCGCCGTCGATGGCGAAGGCGGTGTCCTGGTACACGAACCAGAACTGGTTGATCACCGCCGCCCCGAACATCAAGGTGACGCCGAGCGCGATGAACCCGTGGGGCCGGTCCTCGTCCCGAGCGGCCTGGACGGCCCACTGCACCGTCACCATCGACAGCACCAGCGTCATCATCATCATCCCAGCCGGGCCGAGCTCGACGCTGCCCTCCGGGAACCACTCCTGGCCGGTGGCCCGAGCCGTCTGGCGCTGCTGGACGTACACCGCGACCAGCGCGGCGAAGGCCATGAAGACCGCTCCCGTGGCCAGCAGGGCGCCGACGACGACGGTGCGGGGCCGGGTCGCCTCCGCGGCGGGCAGCGCCGTCGTTCTCATGTGGCGTCGCCCTCTGCCGCGAGCGGAGCCCGCAGAGCGGAGACTGCTCCGACGGCGGCCGCGGCTGCGCCCAGAGCCACCAGGATGGATCCGACGAAGGCCACCACGTTCAGCGCGGCGCTGCCGTCGAGCGCGAGGGCCATGAGGTCGGGGGCATCGGCAAGGAACCCTGAGATGAGATCGGAGACGACCAGCAAGCCGCCGCCGCCCAGCAGCAGCGCGACCGCCCCCCGGCCGACAACCACCGGCAGCCGGGAGACCAGCAGCTCGTGCGACCAGTTCTGCAGAGCGACGACGCCGGCGATGAGGCCCGCAGCGACGACGCCGTGGAACACCGCCCAGGTGGCGGTGGTCTCGAGGAGATCAAGCGGCTCGATCACCCGCAGAGCCCCTACCAGGGCGGCGGCGCCCAACAGCTTCAGGGCCGCGCCCGCGCCCAGCATCCGGGCGTCGAGGAGCCGGTCCGGCGTCTTGGCGCCCCTCAGCACCAGCTCGGCCGCACCGCCGGCCAGCGCCACCAGCGGCAGGACCGCAGCCAGGCCGAAAGCCACGTAGACCAGCCCGTCGCGGAGGTCCTGGGGGGCGGTGAAGTAGTCCTGCGACCAGCCGCCCACGGCGAGCAGCCCGAACAACCCCACGATCACCGTGATGGCCTCCGGGCGGCTGGAGCGGGCCCCGACGGTGGCGCCCACCGCCTCGACGGCGACGCCCAGCACCGGCACGGCCATGATGTAGACGGCGGGCTGCTCCACCAGCCAGTCGAGCTGCAGCCATATGTCGGGACTCTCGGCCCGACCGAAGGCGATGGCGGGCCTGCCCCGCAAGTCGGCATAGATCACCACCAGGTTGGCGACCGCGACGGGCAGCGTGAACAGCCAGACCGCGGCGGCCACAAGCATCGACCACGAGAAGGGGGGCACGTCCAGCAGGCTCATCCCCGTCTGCCGCAACGAGATCACGGTGGTGGCCACGGTCACGGCACCGAGCAGCAGGGCCACGATCACCATGCCGGTTCCGAGCAGGGTGAGCGCCATGGCGTCGCTCTCGTTGCCGGTCACGCCGTCGATGGCGCCCCAGCCCCCGCCGGCCAACACCGACACGACGATGATCACCGCACCGATCAGCCACGACCAGAACGACGCCAGCGCAGCCCGGGGGAAGGCGACATTGCCGGCACCGACCTGCGACGGCACCACGGCCAGGGCCACGCCCAGCAGCAGCGGCAGCACCACCAGCAACATGAAGGACACCCGGTACAGGGTCCACATGCGGAAATAGGCGTTGTATCCGCCGAACAGGTCCCAGGGAGCGACGGCCTCGGTCCGCCCGAGCGAGAGCAGCACCCCGATCACGGACGTGCCCGCGGCCAGCAGCAGCGACGTCAACACGAACAACCGGCCGACGGCAGCCGCGTCGCTGGTGACGAAGGGCTGGGCCAGGATGCCGGGCGCGGCGACCGTCTCGTCAGAGGATTCCGGCGCGGTTGCGCCGCCGGCGCCGGAGGCAGCCCCGGAGTCCGCGATCGCCGGTTCGGTCAGCGTCATCGGGAGGCGATGCTACACATTGCCACCAGCGCCACCGACAACCGGCGCAGAAGCTCCGGCGCCACCGAAGGACTCGATTGCGGAAGGTAGGGGGAACTCACAGCCCGTTGCGGATCAGCACGTCGGCGGCGACGGCTCCGAAGAGCAGCACGACGTAGGCGTTGGACCAGTTGAACAACCGCATCGCCCGGGCCGCATCGGGGCGGCGCAGAACATCGAGGGCCAGGCCGCCGAAACCGGCTCCGGCGGCGAGGGCGACAGCCAGGTAGAGGACGCCCATCTGAGCCACCGGCACGAGCAGCAGTGAGAGCGCTGCCAGCACGACCGTGTAGGCGACGATGCGGCGGGCGGTGGCCCGCAGTCCGGCCACCGCGGGAAGCATGGGAACGTCGGCGGCCTGATAGTCGCTGCGGTAGCGGATGGCCAGGGCCCAGAAGTGGGGCGGCGTCCAGTAGAAGATCACCGCGAACAGCACCACCGGCGGCCAGTCGAGCGAGCCGGTGACCGCGGTCCAGCCCACCAGGGTCGGCACCGCTCCGGCCGCGCCGCCGATCACGATGTTCCGTATAGACGTGCGCTTGAGCCACAGCGAGTAGACGAACACGTAGAACGCGGCCGCGGCCGCGGCCAGCGCGGCCGACAACAGGTTCACGAAGGCCCACAGCCACACGAAGGAACCCACGGTGAGGGCCGCCGCGAACACGACCGCCTCTGTTGGGCGGACGGCCCCGGTGACCAGGGGACGGTTGCGGGTCCGGTGCATGAGCCGGTCGATGTCGCGGTCGACGTACATGTTCAGCGCGTTGGCGCCGCCCGCGGCCAGCGCTCCACCCACCACCGTGGCTGCGATCAGCCACAGCGACGGCAGGCCCTCGGCGGCCAGAATCATCGATGGGACGGTGGTGACCAGCAGCAGTTCGATGATCCGGGGCTTGGTAAGAGCCACGAAGGCCGCGGCGCGGGCTCGGCGAGGCGCGCGTACCCCGCCGGTCACGGTTCCGGTCACCCCCGCAGGCTAGGACATCGGAAGGCCCATACGACAGCCAGCAGCTCGAATCTCACGCCATTCATTTGGCGCAGTGTTCCCGCTCTTGTTCGCTGCGCTCACGGGCCGCTCGGGCCACGGCCTCGCTTAGCGTCTTGCCGATGCCTCCGGGATCGCGCCCACCCGCTCGGCCTCTACCATCGATGTGTGGCACCGCATGCCTACACCCGGCTCACCCGCTTCGCCCTGTGGGCGCTCGCGGCGATAGTCGTGACCGGTGTAGCCGTCCGCCTCACGGGATCGGGTCTGGGCTGCGAGGACTGGCCCACCTGCTCCGAGGACCGCTTCGTGGCCGACCTCGAATACCACGCCCTGGTGGAGTTCGTGAACCGGCTCTTCACCGGGGTTGTCGCCATTGCGGTGATCGCGGCCGTGCTCGGCTCCTGGAGGCGGCGGCCGCGGCGAACCGACCTCATCGTGCTGTCCCTGGGCCTGGTGGCGGGGGTGCTGGCCCAGGTCGGGCTGGGAGCACTGCTGGTATTGAGCGAACTCGATCCCCGGTTCACGATGGGGCACTTCCTGCTGTCGATGGTGCTGCTACAGAACGCGGCCGTGCTCGACGTCAGAGCCCGCCATGGCGCCGATGCCGCGGGCGCCCCAGGGAAACCCGAAGGCTCGAGCCCCGATGAAGGGCCGCCCGACGGAACGACCCGGCTGATGCAGTGGGCCGTGCTGGTGGTGGGCGGGGCGCTTCTGGTGACCGGCGCCCTGGTAACCGGCGCGGGACCCCATGCCGGCGACAGCCGGGCCGAACGGCTCCCGCTGCTGGTGCGTGAGGTCGCCCGAGTCCACAGCATCGTCGCGCTGGCCCTGCTAGGGATGGTGTTGTGGACGTGGTGGCGGCTGCGGGCATCGAGCTCGGAGGGGCAGGTCCGGATGGGACGGATCGCGACACTCCTCGTCGTGCAGGGCGCCGTCGGCTACACGCAGTACTTCACCGGCGTGCCCGTGCTGCTGGTGGGAGTCCATGTGGCCCTGGCGTCGATCACCTGGATCGAGATCGTCAAGGCCGCCCACGACCCAACGGCCGGATCTGCGAAGTCGCTGGAGCCCGACCCGGCCGGCGGCATGCCGATGGTCGGAGCGAGGTCATGACTTCACCGGTCACGTCACCAGTTCTGGATCCAGTGGACGAGACCGATCGGAGACCGGACCTGCCCTGGAAGGTGATCGTCCTCGATGACCCGGTCAACCTGATGTCGTATGTCACCTACGTGTTCCGCAAGCTGTTCGGCTACTCGCAGCAGAAGGCCCATCGCCTGATGATGCAGGTCCACACCGAGGGCAAGGCCGTGGTGGCGTCGGGACAGCGGGAGAAGGCCGAGTTCGACGTGTACCGGCTCCACGAGCACGGCCTCTGGGCCATCCTCGAGCAGGACTGAGCGGCCTGATGGCGCGCGGGAAGTTCCGGTCGGGCCCCGGCGGCATCACGGTGACGCTGCGAGACGCCGAGCGATCGGGGCTGGCGGCGGTGCTCGAGCAGTTCCGGCAACTGCTCCTGGAGGGCACCGACGCCTCGATGCTGCGCTTCCAGCCGCCGGTGCACATCCACGACCACAAGGCCTCCGACGAGTTCTGGGAGATGGCCGCAGGACCCCTGCTGCGGCACCGCCTGGAGGCCCTCGACATCGTGGAGGCCGGATTGGCCGGCGCTCCTCTGGACGACGAAGCAGTCTCGGCCTGGATGCAGACTCTCAACAGCCTGCGCCTCTACCTGGGAAACACTCTGGAGGTCGGAGCGGCCACGTTCGATCCGCCCCGACCGGGCGACCAGCCTCAGGAAGCAGCCCGCTACATGCTCTACGAATGGCTGGGCGGCCTGCTCGACCAGCTGGTCGCAACCGCAGCCGGAACCCTCCCACCCGGCTCCGGCGACTGAGGCCCGTCACAGCAATCGCAGGATGAGGCGACGGCGCCGGCGCACCCCCGACCCGAGACAAGGCGGGAAACAGTCCGTGATATCGTCAGGTTCATCGAGCGCACCGGAGCACAATGATGCTGGAGTACAAGGGCTACGTCGGTGAGGTCGTCTACGACGATGAGGCCGAGGCACTGCACGCCAGGGTGGTCAACAGCGGCGCCTACCCGATCGCAAACGCGGAGGCGACCGATGTCGAGGGCCTCAAGCGGGAGTTCCGCCGTTCCATCGACGTGTACGTCGAAGGATTCGACGAACTGGGCATCAACCCAATCGCTCCCATGGCGGCCCCAATCCGTACTTGAGCCGGGATCGACCCCGGCCGGCAGACAGTGACCATCAACGGCTTCAGGGCGGGGCCGCGGCGAGTGGCGATCGTCGGCGGCGGAATCTCCGGACTGGGCGCCGCATGGGCGCTGAACCATCATCCGGACCGCTTCGACTTCCGTCTCTTCGAGGCGCAGGAGCAGATCGGCGGGAACGCCATCACGGCCGACATGCCCCAGGACGACGGCGGAACGATCCCCTTCGACATCTCGGTCACCGCCTGCATCCCGTCCGTGTACGACCACATCGTGCTGCTGATGGAGCAGTTCGGCATCGAGTTGCTCGACACCCGGTTCAGCTACAGCGTCAAGTACGGCGGGCGCGTCTACGCCCACGACTTCGATTCCGAGATCAGGGAGCAACTGCAACCCGAGATCGAGAGATTCCAGCGACTGTTGCAGCGCCTGCACCGGTTCGGCTGGTTGACCCGCTCGCAGTCCAAGATCCTCAACGCCCTCAACCCGTTCAACTACGTGAGCATGGGGACGCTGCTGAATCTGGGCGGCTTCTCCGGGGACTTCAGGTACAAGATCCTCAAGCCCATGTTCGTCAACTTCCTCATGGCGACGAACGTGTTCGACATGCCGGCCGCGCTCTTCGCGCGCTACCTCGAGTTCTTCGACATCGAGTCGGCCACGCCCATGCAGACCTGGGACCAGGGAACCCGGCGCATCTACGAGCACCTGTCGGCCGGCTTCACCGACAAGATCTACCTGAACCGGCCGGTTCAGAAGGTCTACCGGTCGGAGTCCTCTGTCGTGGTCGAGGACGCAGGCGGAGAGCGCGAGACGTTCGACGAGGTGATCTTCGCCTGCAACGCCAACCAGACGCTGATGATGCTCGACATGCCCACCGCCCTCGAGCGCTACCTGCTGTCGTCGATCCGGTATGAGAGCGAGCTGCACAACCACACGGTCGTGCACTCCGACGCCTCAGTCCTGCCCGACAACGAGGTGAAGCCCCTCACAACTCGCAGCAACCACATCGAGCAGTACGGGGCCAGACCCGACAACTACGAGATCACCTACATCATGCACAACCAGCAGCCATGGGCGGGCCGGTCCGACAAGCCCTGCCTGGTGACCTACAACCCGATCAGCGGAATCGACGAGACGAAGGTCATCAAGCGGTGGTGGTTCCAGCACATCGTCCACGACGTGCGCCACATGGCTGTGCTCGTCAACCTGTTCCGCTTCATCCAGGGCAGGAGGCGGACCTGGCACTGCGGGGCCCACACGCTGATCAACAGCCAGGAGACCTGCTTCGTCACGGGGCTGGCGGCTGCGACCCAGCTCGGCGCCGACTATCCCTTCGGCGATCCCGCCGCCAAGCGGTCGTTCAACTTCTACGGCAGCATCCTGCACGGCTCACGGTTCCGCAAGGTCGCGTCATGACGACACGGGCACCGGCCGCGCAATAGAGCCTTACGGGCCTGTCGCGGCCCGGAAGGTACAGTGACGCGCCATGAGCCGCCCGCTCGACCGGTTCAGCCGGCTGGTCACGGCCCGCCCGTACATCACGATCATCGTCCTGTTGCTGATCACCGTCGTGCTGGCCGCCGGGGCGACCCGCCGCCTGCCCCCGGTCGAGGGAGCCTCGGTGGCGTTCCTTCCCCCGGGGAGCGCCATCGCCACCGCGGTGGAGGAACTGGACGAGTTCTTCGGGGAGTCCGGCGACGTGAGCGTGGTGACGCTGGTATTCCGCGGCGAAGCACTCACCCCGGGAGGGCTCGCCCAGATGGACGCCCTCCTCGACAGCATCCTGGCCGGGCCGGGCGTGGCGGAACTGCTGGCGCCGGCCGATCCGATAATCGCGCCCACACTTGTGATCGAGGCTCTGGGCGAGGTCGACGCCGCGTCGGCCACCCAGGCCGAGATCGACTCCCTCCTCAGCATCCCCGAGATCGGAGGCGCCCTGGCCGCCATGGGCGGGAGCGACACGGACGGCACGACCATCACCGTCGCCGGCATCCGCCTGACCGACACGGGCGACGCCAGAGTCCAGGACGTCGAGAGGAGTATCGACGAGTTGGCGGCCGACTCGGCCGGCCCCCTGCGAGTCAGCAGCCTCTCGACCATCGTGATCGAGGACGAGTACTCCGACGCCATCGAGACGGGGATGGGGCAACTGGTCGGGCTGGCCCTGCTGCTGATCGCCGCGCTGATAGTGCTCTTCCTGAGAACGCTGTCCGATCTGCTGCTGACGCTCACGGGCCTCATCTTCTCGCTGGTCTGGATCGTCGGGGCCGAGGGCTGGCTCGGGCCGGACGCGCTGGGCTGGATCGGTCCTCCGAGCTCGCTCACCGCGATGGTGCCGATCATCGTGATCAGCCTCACGGTCGACTACGCCATCCAGGCCGTGTCGCACTACCGCGAGCAGCGGGTCGAGGGCGAGCCGGTGATCCAGGCGGTCAGGACGGGACTGCGCAACGTCGCCGTACCGCTCACGCTGGCCGCCGTCACCACCATCGCCAGCTTCCTGGCCACCCTGTTCTCCCCGATCGACGTGATCGGCGACTTCGGCATCGTCGCCGGGCTCGGAGTCGGACTGAGCCTGATCGTGATGCTCACACTGGTCCCGGCAGGACGGACGATCATCGACCGGCGGCGCGAGGCCCGCGGCAAGCTGCGGCCGGCCCGGCCGGTCTCGGGCGCGCTGCCCGGGATCGAGCGGGTGGCCCAGCTGCTCGGCGCGAGCGTGGCCCGCCGGCCGGCGCCCTACCTCATCGGTGTGCTGGCCGTGACCATCGGGATGGGGATCGCGGCCACAGGCCTCCACTCGGAGTTCAGCATCCGCGAGATCCTTCCCCGCGGCGGGACCGTGATGGACGACCTGGAGACCCTCGACGCGGCCGTCGGAGGCTCGACGGAACTGGCCAGCGTGCTGGTGAGAGCCGAGGCCACCGAGACCCGCACGCTGCTGAACGTGCAGGAACTCACCGACGCCTTCGCGGACCCGCAGCGGCGCCCCCAGGCGGCCACGGGGCCCATGGAGACAACCTACGTGTCGCTCCTGAACGACTGGACCAACGACAGCGGGCAGCCCGGCGACAAGTACGACCCCGAACTGGCCGCGATCTTCTCCGAGGCGTCGGCCGGAGTCCAGCTCGATCCGCTAATGATGCGACTGTTGCTGCACAGGCTCGATGAGATGGATCCGGCTCTCAGCCACCTCCTGGCCAACAATCCCGCCGGCATCGACGCGATCCTGCTGCAGTTCCCGACCTACACCGATGACCCCGGAGCCACCGCTGTGCTCCAGGAGGAGATCGAAGCGCTGTGGTCCGGCGACGACGACGCCATCACCGTTACGTCCACGAGCGTCCTGTCGGTCACGGTCACCGACCAGATCACGTCCCGCCAGACGGAGGCCATCAGCTCGACGGTGGCCGTCGCCCTCGGCATCCTCGTCCTCTTCTTCTGGGTCACGCTGCGCCGGCCCACCCTGGGGGCCATCGCGGTCGGGCCGATCGTGCTCGTCCTCATCTGGATCCTGGGAACGATGGCGCTGCTGGACATCCCCTACGGGCTGATCACCTCGATCATCACCGCCCTCTCGATCGGGATCGGGGTGGACTACACCATCCATGTGATCCATCGCTACCGGGAGGAGTTCTCCCGGGTGCGCAACCCGGAGGAAGCGGCGGTGCGAACGCTGGCGACCACCGGGTCGGCGCTGCTGGGCTCGGCGCTGACGACGGCGCTCGGGTTCGGCGTGCTCATGTTCTCGCCGTTGGCCGGGATCCAGCAGTTCGGCGTCACGGCCGCCATCTCCATCGCGTACTCGCTGCTCGTCTCGATCCTGGTGGTACCGCCGGCGATGACCGTGTGGGGCGCCTACGAGAACATGCGCCTGCGCTCGACCGTGCAGCGCATGTGGGACGACCTGGACGTGGCCGTCGAGGAGATACATCAGCGCCACGCCCAGAGGCCGAGCGATTAGGCGGCACCGATTCCCGGAGACCGCAGACACTGAGCGAGGCCGTGGCCCGAGCGGCCCTCAGGTCGCAGCGAACAAGAGCGGGAAACCGCGCAAGAGGGCGCTTCAGACGGGTAGCTCGCGCCTCTGCTCGGAGATGTGGAACTTCAGCTTCTTGCTGGGTGACATCGACGGGAACGGGCTGATCTTCAGCTTGTAGTTCTTGGGGGCGATCTTGAGTTCGAAGTGATGCACCATCATCAGCAGGTTGGTGGCCAGGTACATCTCGGTCAACCGGGCGCCGAGACAGGTGTGCGTGCCCAGGCCGTAGGGGGCGTACCCGGTGCCGACATGCTCCTTGCGGGGCGCCTCATAGCGGTCGATGTCGAACTTGAAGGGATCGGGGAAGAGGTCCTCCATGTAGTGCGTGGCCGTCTGGATGATGAAGACGCGCCTGCCCTCCGGCAGTTCGTAGCCCTCGACCTCGCAGGCGTTCGCCACGTTCCGGACCGACAGCGGGACGATCGGATAGAGGCGCATGCATTCCATGATGAACCGGCGGGTGACATCGGTCGCCGGCCCGGTGAGCGTCTCGCGGTCCGGGTCGCCGCCGGCGAACACGGCATCGGCCTCATCACGGATCTTGTCGTAGAACTCGGGCTGCGCCAGCATGTTGTAGGCGATGAAGCTGAGCTGGTCGCCGACGTACATGCTGGCGATCAGCGGAGCCGAGAGCACGAACCGCAGATTCGACTCCGGCAGGAACTGCCGATCGTTGTTGTGCATGGTCAGCAGGTCGTCGGCCAGATCTCGCGGGCATCCGGCCCGCTGGGCGGGTGTATGGCCATGCAGTACCCGCTCCACCACCTCGCCGACCAGCTTCGACCGGCGCCTCATGCTCGGGGTCTTCAGCATGAACTTGGGCAGGGTCCTGCCGATGTGAGTCTTGAGGGCGCGGTCCTTGAACTTGTGCATGTCGTCGACGATGTCCTGCGAGTCGATGCCGACCGACAGCGGCGACATCGTGGCGTTGATCAGCTTCCGGCACATGTCCACCGCGGAGCGGGTGTCCCCGACCCTCCAGGTTGCGATCTCGTTCCGCGCGTGGGAGAGGAATTCGCCCAGCTGTTCCTCCAGCCTGGTGCGCGAGTACGCGGGTTGGATCGACTTTCGATACCGGAAGTGGTCGGCGCCGTCGAGGGCGGGCAGCAGCCCCACCCCGCCGTAGACCTTCTCGAAGTCCTCCAGATAGTCCCTGGCTCTCAGGTGCATGCGGCCGTGACGATGCACCCAGTGATTCGTCTCCGGGCCAACGAGACAGATCATGTCCTGAGCGAAGGGCGGCTTGATCTCGAAGACCGGGCCGAACTCCTCCTGGAGCTCCGCGAAGAACGCGGGCAGGTTGCGGGTGCGGACATGCTTGCTGCGCAGCAGCCGCCGCAGCGGGATGACGGGTATCTGCTTGGTCAGGGCGGTCTGCCTGAACAACCGCGCGGTGATGTTCTGTCCGACGGCGTCGGCGATGGCCCGCCCGATCAGGTCCATCCTGCAGACGTCCTCGACCCGCTGCTCGGATTCCTCGTCGAGCTCGAAGATGAACCGCAGGACGTCGCAGGTGTCGATGAGACAGATGATGATGATGTCTCTCGGGTCCGGGATCTCGTTGTTGAAGATGGCCCTGCTGATACGGGTCTTGACGTGCTCGACGGCCGTGCCCACCTCGGACCCCGTGTGGACTCCCATCCTCCAGGCGGACCCGGCCAGCGACCAGAAGTCGCCGTCGTGATGCTGCAGGATCTTCAGGTGGCACAAGTGGTCGAGAGTCATGTCGATGATCGACTCCGCATGGGGAGCGAGCCGCTCGATCCAGTACTGGGCGTTGCGTTGCTCCGGCTCGGACGCGATCCGGTAGAGGACCGGGTCGAGCGCGGGATCGCCGGTCGCGGTCCCGTCCAGGAGGATCAGGGACTCCATGTCGGTGTCGATACGCGCCATGAGCGACAGCTCGGCCAGGGCCGCGCCGACGACGGCGCAGTTCAGGTTCCAGCCCGGAACCTGGCGGAAGTAGCCGCTCTCCTCGTTGAGGAGCGTCAGGACGAGTTCGTCGATCAGGCTCAGCGGCTTGGTCATCACACCGCTTGTGGAACTCATCGAGGACTTTTCCTCATGTTCACGCCGCGGATGGTAGTCGTTCTCACCCCAGGCAGCACGAGGTAAGTCTACTTCGGCAGGTGGGGAGACCGCTTGTCGCGACCGGTAGTCTGAGCAGGTCGGCGACGGCCGGCGGGCCCCCATCGTCCAGCGGCCTAGGACGCCGGCCTTTCACGCCGGTAACACGGGTTCGAATCCCGTTGGGGGTGCGAGCATCTCCACGGCTCGCTAGCGTTTCGGAGTCCGCACGCTCGTCGTGCGCCCGGTCCTGTAGATCAGTCTGGAGTGATCGCCACCCTGTCAAGGTGGAGGCCGCGGGTTCAAATCCCGTCAGGACCGCGTTGCTGCCCTCCGGGGCCGGCGACAACCCCGGTCGGGTAGCTCAGTTGGCAGAGCGTCCGCCTGAAAAGCGGAAGGTCCGCGGATCGACGCCGCGCCCGACCACTAGAGTGCCAGCGCGGATCCGCTGAGCGGCGGACCGCCCACCATCCTGATGCCATGACCGTCGTCACCCCCGACCCCTCCACCAAGCCCCCTCCGGCCGACAAGGCGGATCCTCGCAACCCGATCCACAACGTCTTCTGGCGGCGGCACCGCGACGAGGTGGAGGAGGACCTGAGGAGGCTCCGCTCCGAGCCGCTCACGTTCTTTCCCGGGTTCCAGTTCGTGGACGAGCTGGCGGGCATCAAGACGCCGGGCGCCTGGGTCGTGCCCCGGCACGCTCCCATCCTGGAGGTGTCGCGCAAGCCGCAGATCTACTCCTCGTCCCGGGGAGTCACCATCAACGACTTCCCGCCGGAGTTCAACGAGTACTTCAACTCCATCATCGCCATGGACGACCCCCGCCACGCCCGGCTGCGACGGCTGGTGTCGGCCGGCTTCACCCCCCGGATGCTGGCCCGGCTGGAGGACTCGGTGCAGGACCAGGCCCGGCTGATCGTGGACGAGGTCTGCGAGCGGGGCGAGTGCGACTTCGTCACCGACGTGGCCGCCCGCCTGCCGCTGCGCATCGTCTGCGACCTGATGGGGATCCCGGCCTCCCACCACGACTTCGTGTTCGACCAGTCCAACATCATCCTGGGCGCGGCCGACGAGGAGTACGTGCCCGAGTTCGACGACCTGTTGACCGCCATCCTCACCGCGGGGGAGCGCCTGAGCCAGCTCATGGACGACGTGGCCGAGTCGAAGGTCGGCGTGGAGTCCGAGGACCTGACCAGCGTCCTCGTAAACGCGGAGGTGGACGGGGAGCGGCTGACCCGGGCCGAACTGGCCAGCTTCTTCATCCTGCTGGTGGTGGCCGGCAACGAGACCACCCGCAACGCCATCAGCTGGGGTCTGGTGTACCTCACCGACAATCCCGGACAGCGCAGCATCTGGGCCGAGGACTTCGAGGGCGTGGCCCACCGCGCGGTGGAGGAGATCGTGCGCATCGCCAGCCCGGTCACCTACATGCGCCGCACCGCCCTGTGCGACACCGAGCTGGAGGGCGTCAGGATCGACGAGGGCGACCAGGTGGTGATGCACTACCTGTGCGCCAACCGGGACGAGACGGTCTTCGACGACCCGCTGGAGTTCGACGTCCGGCGCGACCCCAACTCCCACGTCGGCTACGGCGGTCCCGGCCCCCACTACTGCCTCGGCGCCCACCTGGCCCGCCGCGAGATCAAGGTGATGTTCCGCGAGCTGTTCACCCGCATCGGCGACATCGAGGCCACCGGCGAGCCCGAGCTGCTCTCGTCAGCCTTCATCCACGGCATAAAGCACCTACCCGCCGAGTTCACGCCGACGGGGCCCCGAGGCGCCACAGCCTGACCGCACCGGCATCGTCGAGGACGGCGCAGGCCGTCGAAACGGCCATGACCCTCGTCGGGAGCCTCAGTCCCGCCGAGCGCCAGCACATATTCGCGGACACCGCCCGGACCTGGTACCGCCTGCCGTAGCGGATCCGCTCAGATCCGGCCCATCAGCGGGACCAACTTCCGGTGAACGGGGTCCACTTGCAGCCTCAGCCCCTCCAGCGTGTAGGCGCCCAGCAGTGGGCACGCGCCCTCCTCCCCGAAGACGACCAGGGTCGCCTCGCTGCGCCCGTCGACGGTGGCCACGGCCCGCCCGATGTCGTAGAAGTCGCGGCGCCCGTCGGCCATCTCGAGGTGCACCTTCTCGAACGGCGTGACTCCCAGCTCTCGCAGTCGGCTCGCCGCCACGACTGTGAAGGCAGAGCCCGTGTCCACCAACGCCTTCAGTTCCAGAGAGCCTCGACCGTCCAAAGTCTCTAGCCGCAGCGGCCGTTCAAAGGTGCCCATTGCACATTCTCCAACTCTTTTCCATATATTTCAAGCTAACTCAATCCGCCAGACATTGCAACCCACTCCAGCGGAACTATGGCAGCCAGACGGAGGCCGCCAGGCAGCAGGCGCCAGGCGGGAGATGCGGGCGTTCGACTTGCGAGCAAGTAGGGCGAAGCCCGTGCGAGCAAGCGAACACCCGCAGCGCCCGCCGTGGGAGATTTCGGTAGTCTTGACCCATGGGGCAGCTGAGATCACACACCACCACGCAGGGCCGTAACCAGGCCGGCGCCCGCGCCCTGTGGCGAGCCACCGGCATGACCGACGACGACTTCAACAAGCCGATCGTGGCGATAGCCAACTCCTTCACGCAGTTCGTGCCCGGCCACGTGCACCTGCGCAACCTCGGCAAGCTCGTGGCCGACGAGATCGCGGCGGCCGGCGGGGTGGCCAAGGAGTTCAACACGATCGCGGTGGACGACGGCATCGCCATGGGCCACGACGGGATGCTCTACAGCCTCCCCAGCCGCGACCTCATCGCCGACTCGGTCGAGTACATGGTGAACGCCCACTGCGCCGACGCGCTGGTGTGCATCTCCAACTGCGACAAGATCACCCCGGGCATGCTGATAGCGGCCATGCGGCTCAACGTCCCGACCGTGTTCGTGTCGGGCGGGCCCATGGAGGCGGGCAAGACCAAGCTGGCCGGGGTGAGTGTGAAGCTCGACCTGATCAACCCGATGATCTCCGCCGGCGACTCGTCGGTCAGCGACGAGGACCTGCTGGAGATGGAGCGCTCGGCCTGCCCGACCTGCGGGTCCTGCTCGGGCATGTTCACCGCCAACTCCATGAACTGCCTCACCGAGGCGCTCGGTCTCTCGCTGCCCGGCAACGGCACGGTGCTGGCCACCCACTCCGACCGCCGGGAGCTGTTCTGCGAGGCGGGCCGGCGGGTGGTCGATCTGGCCCGCCGCTGCTACGAGAAGGACGACGAGTCGGTGCTGCCCCGCTCGATCGCGACGGTGACCGCCTTCGAGAACGCCATGCGCCTCGACATCGCCATGGGCGGCTCCACCAACACGGTGCTGCACATCCTGGCCGCAGCCCGCGAGGGCGAGGTGGACTTCACCATGGCCGACATCGACCGGCTCAGCCGCAGCACGCCCAACATCTGCAAGGTGGCCCCGTCCACCGCCGAGTACCACGTCGAGGACGTTCACCGGGCCGGGGGGATCATGGGCATCCTCGGCGAGCTCGACCGGGGCGGGCTGCTCGACACGTCGGTGTCCACGGTCCACTCCCCCACGCTGGCCGACGCCCTCGAGGTGTGGGACGTGATGCGCGGCCCCTCCAGCGATGTCGTCGAGTTCTTCCGGGCCGGCCCGGCCGGCATCCCCACCCAGGAGGCGTTCAGCCAGTCCACCAGATGGCCGACGCTCGACACCGACCGCGACAACGGCTGCATCCGCTCGGTGGCCAACCCCTACAACGCCGACGGAGGTCTGGCCGTGCTCTACGGCAACATCGCCTCCGACGGCTGCATCGTCAAGACCGCCGGCGTGGACGAGTCGGTCCTGCGGTTCTCCGGACCGGCGAGGGTGTTCGAGAGCCAGGACGAGGCGTGCGACGGGATCCTCGACGAAGAGCACGGGATAGAGGCCGGCGACGTGGTGGTAGTGCGATACGAGGGTCCCCGCGGCGGCCCCGGCATGCAGGAGATGCTCTACCCGACGTCGTACATCAAGTCCCGCGGGTTGGGCAAGCAGTGCGCGCTGTTCACCGACGGCCGGTTCTCGGGAGGGACGTCGGGCCTGTCGATCGGCCACGCCTCGCCGGAAGCAGCCGAGGGGGGCGCCATCGCGCTGATCCGCGACGGCGACATCGTCGACATCGACATTCCGGACCGCACGGTGAGCCTGAGGGTGGACGACGCCGAACTCGACCGGCGGCGAGCCGAAGAGGACGCCCGTTCCGACGGCTGGAGACCCCGGAACCGCCAGCGTGAGGTCTCAGCCGCGCTCCGCGCCTACGCTGCCATGGCCACCTCCGCCGACAAGGGCGCCGTGCGCGACGTCGGCCGGCTCCACACCCAGAGGCCGAGCGGGTAGGCGGGAGAATCGGCTGCATACGGGCGAGGCCGTGGCCCGAGCGGCCCTCAGGTCGCAGCGAACATGAGCGGGAGACATTCCGCCCGGACGCGGCGGGCCTGCACCTAGTGGTCCGTCGCTGAAATGGTCGGGGTGTCCGGAGCGTTCCCAAGCAGGGGCTCGGTCCTGCTGCGCTGCCCTAGCCATTTCGACGACACAGCACTAGCCGCGCTGTCCCTTAGGGCCGCCAGACCGGCGGGCTGATCAGAGCAGGTCGGAGGGGACCGCCGGGGCGCCGGGACGAACGCAACCCTCGGCCACGGCGCACGCGGCGACATCGGTCGCCACCCGGGCGGCGACTCTGCGATCGAATACCGACGGCACGATGTAGTTGCGGTCCAGGTCCTCATCGTCGATCACGGCCGCGATGGCTCTGGCTGCGGCTGCCTTCATCCGTTCAGTGATGCGCGTTGCGCCCGCGTCCAAAGCCCCGCGGAATACGCCGGGAAAGGCCAGAACGTTGTTTATCTGATTGGGAAAGTCGGATCGGCCGGTGGCCATCACCGCAGCCAGACCGTCGACTTGCTCGGGACGTATCTCCGGATCGGGATTGGCCATTGCGAAGATGATGGGATTGCGTGCCATGGAACGCACATCGTCGGCACTGAGGAGCCCAGGAGCCGACAGGCCCACCAAAACATCGGCCCCGCGAATGACCTCGGAGAGCGACCCGATCTTTCTGCCCGGGTTGCTGTTGTGGACGAACCACTGCTTGGCGAAGTTCAGATCGCCTCGACCCGGATGGATGGCACCGGCACGATCAACGCCTACTATTTCGCCGACTCCCGCGTCATGAAGCATCTTGGCGACGGCCAGCCCGGCCGCACCCGTTCCCGAGACAACAACCGAGATGTCGTTGATCGGTTTGTCGACAAGCTTCAAGGCATTCCAGAGCGCCGCGATGGTGACGATGGCTGTGCCGTGCTGATCGTCGTGGAACACCGGAATGTCAAGCGCATCGATGAGCCGCTCTTCGATCTCGAAGGCCGCAGGCGCGGCGATGTCCTCCAGATTGATACCGCCGAACGACGGGGACATGCGCACGACGGTCTCGACAAGCTCATCGGGAGTGGACACGTCCAGGCAGACCGGGAAGGCATCGACCCCTCCGAACTCCTTGAACAGCAGCGCCTTGCCCTCCATGACCGGCAGCGCCGCGGCGGGACCGATGTCTCCCAGCCCGAGGACGGCCGACCCGTCGGTGACGATGGAGACGATGTTCTTGACCATCGTGTGAGTGTGGCGCAGCATCGGCTCCTGCCGGATGGCATTGCAAACACGGGCCACTCCGGGCGTGTACGCCATGGCCAGGTCATGGGCGTCGCCAACCGGACAAAGGGCGTTCACCTCTATCTTTCCGCCCTCATGGAGGCGAAACGTGCGGTCCCACCAGTCGAGCACGGTCACACCGTCGAGGTCGCTGACGGCGGCCACGATACGACGAGCATGGTCGGGAGAATCGGCGAGGACGTCGATCTCCCGCATGACGACCGGACCCTTGGCCTCGAAGCCCGGGATGGCCGCGATATTTCCCCCGGCGTCACCGATGGCGGTCGCGAAGCGGCCCAGCGTCCCGGGGCGGTTGCCCAGCGACACCTTGATGGAGATCGAATAGGCGGGGGTCGGTGTATCCAATTCAACTTCTCCTTTCAGCAGTCGGCGAATTGTATAGTTGTGGCTGCTTCATGACGTAACTATCATGCACGATCGAACTCTGAACCGTTGAAAGGAAACGACCAGTGGTACGACACATGTCAGATGAACACAAGGCCGCCAACGCCAAGGCCCGAGCCGAGAACAGAGCAGTAAGCGCGTATCTCGAAGGCTTGGAATCGAACCGTCCCCGACCGGGTCGCAGGCGTACTGCTGAGTCCATCAGGAAGCGAATGGAAGCAATCAGCGAAGCTCTTGAGTCGGCAGCTCCGATACGGCGGGTACAGCTCGTCCAAGAGCGCATCGATCTCGAGCGTGCCCTCAACGCACCTGCCGAGACAGTTGACATAAGCGAACTCGAGGATGCATTCGTGGCGGTTGCCGTTTCCTACAGCGGTCGAAAGGGCATCACATACGCGGCATGGCGAGAGGTAGGTGTTCCGGCCGCAGCGCTCCGGCGAGCCGGGATCTCCCGCGGCGGTACCTGACACTCCCGACGAGTCCTTGTCGCCACCGCGGCGACGAGAACGTCACAATCGAACTTCGGCGGGCTGACCTGCGGCCTCCGGGTAACGAGCCGTGATTTCACGGGCCGCCTCGACCACCCGTTCCACTTGTTGGGGCGCGGTGCCAGCGAAGCGCTCAGGGTCGGCCGCGAGCCGGGCCAAGTCCGAGCGGCCCAGCGGCACCCGTTCATCGGCGGCCAGCTGATCGAGCAGTCCGTCCAGGTCGACGGCATCATCGCCGGCCACCTGCTGCGCGGCCCGCCGGGTGGGCTCGGCGAGCACCTCGTGGGCCGCCTCCCGTCCCATCCCGGCCCGAACCAGGGCTGTGAGCAGACGGGTGGTCGCCAGCAGGGGCAGGAAGCGCTCGAACTCGACCGTGAGGGCTGCCTTGTCGATCTGGAGCTCCTCCAACACCCCCAGCGCGGTGTGCAACAGACCGTCGGCGGCGCAGAAGGCGTCGGGAAGCATGACTCGCCGAACGGCCGAGCAGCTCACATCGCCCTCGTTCCACTGGCGCCCCGCGAGCGAGGCCGCCATCGCGAGATGACCGTCCAACACGGCCGCCAGGGCGCCGATGCGCTCCGAGGAACGGGCGTTGGCCTTGTGCGGCATAGCCGACGAGGCGACCTGGCGGGCGCGGAACCCCTCCGAAACGAGGCCGTGCCCGGCCATGAGCCGCACCGTCGTCGCCAAGGACGCGGGGCCCGACACCGCCTGCACCAGAGCGGCCACCACGTCGAGGTCCAATGAGCGCGGGTAGGTCTGGCCCGACGCGTCGAGCACGCCCCCGAAACCGAGATGCTCGGCCACGAGGTGCTCCAATTCGTCGACCGCTCCCGCCGAGCCGAGCAAGTCCAGCTGGTCGAGACGGGTGCCGACCGGTCCCTTGATGCCGCGCAGCGGGTACCGGTCCAGCAACTCCGCAACCCTGGAGTATCCGAGCATCGTCTCGGCCGCGGCGTCGGCGAAGCGCTTGCCCAGGGTTGTGGCCTGCGCGGCCACGTTGTGGGTGCGGGCCACCATCACCGTCGAGGCATGGGCCTCGGCCAGATCGGCCAACCGGGAGACAACCGCCACCAGGTCGTCGCGGATCACCTTCAGCGAGTCGTGGATCAGCAACTGTTCGGTGTTCTCGGTGACGTCTCGGGACGTCATGCCCAAATGGATGGACTGGTGGCCCGCCAGAGCGCAGAACTCGTCGATCCGGGCCTTCACGTCGTGGCGAGTGACAGCCTCACGGGCGGCTATCGACTCGAGGTCGACGACCTCCGCCACCGCCTCGTAGGCGTCGACGACGGCTTGATCGACATCGAGTCCGAGCTTGCGCTGAGCTTCGAGCACCGCCAGCCACAGCCGGCGCTCCAGCACCACGCGGCGCTCCGGGGACCACAGCGCCCGCATCCGTTCGCCGGCGTAGCGGCCCGCCAGCACGTTGGGGTGTGAAGCCTCCACTATGAGCCCTGCTCTTGTTCGCTGCGCTCACGGGCGGCTCGGGCCACGGCCTCGCTCCGCGTCTTGCAAAGTCCTCGTGTACGGCAGCTCATACGCTCGGCCTCTGGACCCCTAGGCGGCTTCCTGCCAGTAGAGGTACTGGCTGCGGCCCGGGCCGACCCCGACGAGCCGGATGGGCACACCGACGCCCTCCTCCAGGAAGGTGATGTAGTCGGCGGCCGCGGCCGGCAGCTCGGCCGACGACGTGATGCCGCTCAGGTCGGTGCTCCAACCGTCGAGCTCCTCATACACCGGCACCGCCTTGTGGATCACCGACTGGTGATAGGGCATGTGCTCGTAGCGCTCGCCGTCCAGCTCGTAGGCGACGCACACCTTGAGGCGGTCGAGCCCGTCGAGCACGTCGAGCTTGGTGAGAGCTGCCTCGGTCAGGGAGTTGAGCCGCACCGCGTGGCGCAGCATCACCAGGTCGAGCCAACCGGTGCGGCGGCGGCGGCCGGTGTTCGTCCCGAATTCGCTGCCGACGGTGACGAGGTGGTCCCCGACTTCGTCGAACAGCTCGGTGACGAACGGCCCCGACCCGACCCGAGTCACGTAGGCCTTGGCCACGCCGATGACCCGGTCGACATGGCGGGGACCGATCCCTGCGCCGATGCAGACGCCGCCCGCCACCGGATTGGACGACGTGACGAAGGGGTAGGTGCCGTGATCGAGGTCGAGGAAGGTCGCCTGGGCCCCCTCGAACAGCACCTGCCGGCCCGACTCGAGGGCCTCGTGCAGCAGGGCCACTGCATCGCAGATGTGGGCCTCGAGTCGGGGCGCGCACTCGTCCAAGTACTCGGCGACGATGTCGTCGGCCCGCATGGGCAGGCGGTTGAAGACCTTGGCCAGCACCTTGTTGGTGTGGCCCAGGGACACGTCGAGCTTGGCCCGGAAGATCCGCGGATCGAGCAGGTCCTGGACCCGCAGACCGATGCGCATCGACTTGTCGGCGTACGCCGGCCCGATGCCCCGCTTGGTGGTGCCCAGCTTGGCGTCGCCGAGATGGCGCTCGTGCAGTGCGTCGAGCTCCTGGTGGTAGGGCATGACCAGGTGGGCGTTGCCCGACAGCCGCACGGCGCTGCAATCGACCCCACTGGCCTCCAGGGCGTCCATCTCGGCGATGAGCACCCTGGGATCGACGACGACGCCGTTGCCGATTACCGGAGTGATGTGGGGGTAGAGCACTCCGCTAGGAACCAACTGGAGTGCGAAAGCCTGGCCGTCCACGACAAGTCTGTGTCCGGCGTTGTGGCCGCCCTGGTAGCGGACGACCATGTCCATCTCAGCAGCGACGAGGTCGGTGAACTTCCCCTTCCCCTCGTCACCCCACTGGGTACCGACGACAACGGTCGCAGGCACGGCGCTCTCCTTCAGGGGCGGGCGTTACCGTGCGATTGTACTGGTTTCCCGCTCTTGTTCGCTTTCGCTCACGGGCCGCTCGGGCCACGGCCTCGCAAGCTCGGCCTCTGGTTAGTTCAGGATGATCGACCCGTCCGCCTCGCCGGGGCGGTCCACGTCCACGACCACCACATCGTCGGCGGTGTAGCGGCCCTCCAGCATGGCCACCGCGAGAGGATCCCCGATGGCGCGCTGTATGAGGCGCTTGAGGGGCCGGGCCCCGAAGTCGGGGTCGTAGCCCGCGCGGGCCAGATGCGCCTTGGCCTCGCCGGTGACCTGAAGCCCGAGACGCCGGGCCTGCAGGCGGTCCTCCAGCTGCCTGAGCTGGATGTCGACGATGGGCACGAGGTCGTCGGGCTCCAGGGCGCGGAACCGGACGATGTCGTCGATGCGGTTGACGAACTCGGGCCTGAAGAAGTTGCCCGGCTCGCCCTTGAGGTTGGACGTCATGATCAGCACGACGTTGCTGAAGTCCACCGTGCGGCCCTGCCCGTCGGTGAGACGGCCGTCGTCGAGCAGTTGCAGCAGCACGCCGAACACCTCGGCATGGGCCTTCTCCACCTCGTCGAGCAGCACCACCGCGTAGGGGCGGCGCCGGACGGCCTCGGTCAACTGGCCGCCGGCGTCGTGGCCCACGTATCCCGGCGGCGCTCCGATGAGGCGGGACACCGAGTGCTTCTCCAGGTACTCCGACATGTCGATGCGCACCATGGCCTGCTCGTCGTCGAACAGGAACGCGGCCACCGAGCGGGCCAACTCGGTCTTGCCCACGCCGGTGGGGCCGAGGAACAGGAAGCTGCCGATGGGGCGGTGGGGGTCGCTGAGGCCGACGCGGCTGCGACGGATGGCATTGGCAACCACGCTCACCGCCTCGTCCTGGCCCACCACCCGCTCGTGGAGATGCTCCTCCAGCCGGATCAGCTTGGCGGCCTCGCCCTCCATCAGGCGCGACGCCGGCACGCCGGTGGACCGGCTGACCACGGCCGCGATGTGGTCGGCGTCGACTTCCTCGGTGAGCATCGACGAGTCGCGCTGGAGCGTCGCCAGATGGCCGGTGGCCTCGCCGATGCGGCGCTCGGTGTCGGGGATGATCCCGTAGCGGAGCTCGGCGGCCCGTTCCAGGTCGGGTTCCCGTTCGAGATCGGACCGGCTGGTCTCGAGCTCCTCCTTGAGGGATCGGATGACGCCGATGGCCTCCTTCTCGGCCTGCCAGCGCGCCGTCAGCGCGGAGGACTCCTCGGTGAGGTCGGCGATCTCACGCTCGAGGTCTTCGAGACGCGCCCTGGACGTGGCGTCGCTCTCGGCGCCGACCGCGACCCGCTCCATCTCGAGTTGGCGAACGCGGCGCTCCACCACGTCGATCTCGGTGGGCACCGAGTCGATCTCGATGCGCAGGGAGCCGGCCGCCTCGTCGATCAGGTCGATGGCCTTGTCGGGCAGGAACCGGCCACAGATGTAGCGGTCCGACAGCTCGGCGGCGGCAATGAGGGCCGCGTCCTTGATGCGGACCCCGTGGTGGACCTCGTAGCGCTCCCGCAGGCCTCGCAGGATGGCCACCGTGGCCTCCACGGAGGGCGGTTCCACCAGCACCGGCTGGAAGCGGCGCTCCAGGGCCGCGTCGGTCTCCAGGTGCTTGCGGTACTCGTCGAGCGTGGTGGCGCCGACCATCCGCAGCGTGCCTCGGGCCAGCATGGGCTTGAGCATGTTGCCGGCGTCCATCGCTCCTTCGGCGCCGCCCGCGCCAACCACGGTGTGCAGCTCGTCGATGAAGGTGACGATCTCGCCGCCGGCCTCCTCGATCTCGGCCAGCACCGCTTGGAGGCGCTCCTCGAACTCGCCCCGGTACTTGGCGCCGGCCACCATGGCGGCCAGGTCGAGCACTACGAGGCGCTTGCCGGCCAGGCTGTCGGGTACGTCGCCGTCGACGATGCGCTGGGCCAGGCCCTCCACGATGGCGGTCTTGCCCACGCCGGGCTCGCCGATCAGCACCGGGTTGTTCTTGCGGCGCCGGGCCAGGACCCTGATCACCCGCCGGATCTCGTCGTCGCGGCCGATCACCGGGTCGAGGCTGCCGGCCCGGGCCTCGGAGGTGAGGTCCCGGCCGTAGCGCTCCAGGGCCTGGTACTGGTCCTCGGGCGCCTTGGTGGTGACCCGATGGCTGCCCCTCACGTCGTGCAGCACCTTCAGCAGCAGCTCGCGGTCGAGGTCCAGGCGACCACCGAGGGCGATGACCAGATGCTCGGTGGACAGGTAGTCGTCGCCGAGGTCGAGGCGCAGCTTGTCGGCGCTGGTCAGCACCTCGTGCAACTCGCGGGAGACGCCGACGTCGGACCCGTAGGCGCGTGGCAGCATGGCCACCGCCTGCTGGGACCGGTCCAGCACGGCGGTGTGGTCGACGCCCGCGGTGTGCAGCATCGGCAGCACCAGTCCCTCGGTCTGGGCCAGCAGGGCGATCAGCAGGTGGTCGGGCGTGACCTCGGCGTGCGAGCCGGCCCGGGCCGCCTCGGTGGCGGCCGCGAACGCCTCGGTCGTCTTGAGGGTCCAGCGATTGGGGTCAAGGGCCATGGTCAGCCGTCCTTCGTGACCGGCTCAACCACTGAGGCCGGTCCACGGGTGGCGCGGTAGATGGTCACCGCCCTGCTGGTGGGAACGGCCGGCACGAGGCCGCCGGGATTGAAGCCGCGCGCCGCTAGCTCGGCCAGCTCGCGCTCGTGGGCCCGGCGGGTTCGATCCAGTTGGGCCTTCAACTCGGCGACAGTCTGCTCGAGTTCGAGAACGCGCTGCACCCCGGCGAGGTTGAGGCCCTCGTCGGTCAGCTCGGCGATGCGCTCCAGCAGCACGAGGTCGGCGTCGCTGTAGCGGCGGCTGCCGCCGGCGGTCCGGGCCGGCGCCAGCAGTCCCTTGCGCTCATAGATGCGGAGCGTCTGGGGGTGGACCCCCGCCAATTCGGCGGCCACTGATATCACGTATACGGCTCGATTGAAGCGGTCGTCGGTCATCGTCATTCTCCGGTCTCGGGGCGGTTGCCCATGTCTTGAGTCGTTTCTGAAGCGTCTGCGGTTGAGATCATTTCTTGAGGTGGGCCCGGGGGTCCTCGCCTCCGGCGGCCGCAAAGGCCTCCACCGCGGCCCGCTGCTCGTCGGACAGGTTCCGGGGCACGACCACATCGACTTCGACGATGAGGTCGGCGCCCCCGGTTGAGGCGCTCGCCGGGATGCGCAGGCGCCGTCCGGTCGTGGTGCCGGGCGGTATGCGAATGGTCACCGTCGAGCCGTCGAGGGTGGGCACGGGCACGTCGGCGCCCAGGGCGGCCTCCGAGAACGTGACCGGCACGCTCAGCGTGAGGTTCTTGCCGTCCCGCCCGAACAGCCGGTGCGGCTTGACATGGATCCGCACGTAGAGGTCGCCCGGCTTGCTGCCGATCCCCTGGCCGGGAGCGCCGCGGCCGCTGATCTTGATCCGCTGCCCGTCGGTCACCCCGGCCGGTATGCGGGCCTTGACCTCGCGGCGCCGATGCTCCACGCCCCGGCCGCCGCAAGTCCCGCAGGGATCGTCGATGACGGTGCCGCGGCCCGCGCAAGCCGTGCAGGGCCGGCTGAAGGAGAACAGCCCCTGGTTCTCGTCGTTCACTCCGGTGCCCGAGCAGGTCGGGCACGGGCGAGGCTTGGCCGGGGGCTTGGTTCCCAGGCCCCCGCACGTCCCGCAGCGGGCCTCGCCGGTCACGGGCACCGCGATCGTGGTTCCCGACACGGCGTCGGCGAAGTCGAGCTTCACCTCGGTCTTGATGTCGGCGCCCCGCTGGGCTCCGCCGCCGCGGCGGCGCCCGAAGAGGTCGCCGAAGAGGTTCCCGAGACCGCCCGTCTGCTCGAAGTTCACGTTGAAGCCGCCCGCCTGGCCCGGACCGCCTGGCCCGAACGCCCCGGCCATGGGGCCGAGCCGGCGCACCTCGTCGTAGGCCTTGCGCTTGGAGGCGTCGCCCAGCGCGTCGTAGGCCGAGGCCACCTCCTTGAAGCGCTCCTCCACGGCCTGGTCGCCGGGATTGGCGTCGGGGTGCAGCTTCTTGGCCAGCCTGCGGTAAGCCGTGGTGATGTCGGCGGCCGAGGCGTCCTCAGCCACGCCGAGGATCTTGTAGTAGTCCTTCTCGAACCACTCCCGCTGGGGCTCCACTGTCACATCTCTCTCCGCTGTTCCCGCTCTTGTTCGCTGCTATCGCACGGGCCGCTCGGGCCTGGGCTCAGCCTCGCACCTTCACCATGGCCGGCCGCAGCACCCGGCCGTTCCACGCGTACCCGGTGCGCAGCACCTCGGACACGGTCGGAGCGTCCTGGCCGTCACCTGTGGACTCCTCGCTCATGACGGCCTCGTGGAAGCCGGGGTCGAAGGGCTCGTCGACCGTTCCGAGCACGGTGAGACCCTCCGCGGACAGCACGCCCAGCAGCTGCGACTGCAGAGCTTCGATGCCCTCCACGCCCTGGGCGACGGCAGCCTCGCACGCGTCGAGGACTACGAGCAGCTCTCTGGCCAGCCTGGAGGCGGCCTGGGCGACCAACTCGGTGTTGCGCCTCATCGTCTGGCGGCGGAAGTTGGTGAACTCCGCGGTGACCCGCTGGAGATCCTCCAGGTAGGCGTCCCGCTCCGCCACGACGGCATCCAGGTCAGGCGCGGCGTCACCGGTGGTCTGGCCCTCGACCGGCGCCGGCTCAGCGGTCACGGATTCGACCGCCTCGCCGCGATCGGCGCCAGACGCATCGGACTCGTCGGGCCCGTCGGAGACAACCTCGAGCTCGCTGCCGTCGGGCGACGATACGTTCACGCCGTCTCGCGGTCGTCGTCGACGATCTCGGCCTCGACCACATCGTCATCGTCGGGCGCATCGGTGGCCGCGCCCTGCTGGCGCTCGGCCGCGGCGGTCGCCTCGTACAGCCTCTGGCCGAACTCCTGGCTGGCCGTCATGAGCGCCTCGGTGGCCGACTTGACCGCCTCGATGTCGTCGCCCTCCAGCGCGCTGCGCAGATCGGCGAGCTTCGAGTTGATGGTCTCCTTCTCGTCGTCGGACACCGCATCGGCCTGCTCGGAGAGCAGCCGCTCCGTCTGGTACACGAGCGTGTCGGCTGCGTTGCGGATCTCGGCCTCCTCGCGCCGCTGCTGGTCCTCGGCGGCATGGGCCTCGGCGTCGGCGACCATCTGGTCGATGACGTCGGAGTCGAGAGACGACTGGCCGGTGATGGTCATCGACTGCTCTTTGCCGGTGGCCTTGTCCTGCGCGCTCACGTGGACGATGCCGTTGGCGTCGATGTCGAAGGTCACCTCGATCTGGGGCATCCCCCGGGGCGCCGGCGGCAGGTCGACGAGCTGGAACTTGCCCAGGGTCTTGTTGTAGGAGGCCATCTGCCGCTCGCCTTGGAGCACGTGGATCTCCACCGACGGCTGGCCGTCCTCGGCGGTGGTGAAGATCTCGCTCTTGCGGGTGGGGATGGTGGTGTTGCGCTCGATGAGGGTGGTCATCACGCCACCCTTGGTCTCGATGCCCAGCGACAGCGGGGTCACGTCGAGCAGCAGCACGTCCTTGACCTCGCCCTTGAGCACACCGGCCTGGACGGCCGCGCCGACGGCCACCACCTCGTCGGGGTTGACCGTCTTGTTGGGCTCGCGGCCGGTCATCTCCTGGACCAGTTCGGCCACCGCCGGCATGCGGGTCGACCCGCCCACCAGGACGACATGGTGGATGTCGCCCTTGGAGATGCCGGCGTCGGAGATGGCCGTCTCGAAGGGGCCGCGGCAACGGTCAAGCAGGTGGGCGGTCAACTCCTGGAACTTGGCCCTGCTCAGCGTGTAGTCGAGATGCAGCGGACCCTTGTCGGTGGCGGTCACGAAGGGCAGGTTGATCTGCGAGGACGAGGTCTGGGACAGCTCGATCTTGGCCTTCTCGGCCGCCTCCTTGAGACGCTGCATGGCCATGGCGTCGGCGGACAGGTCGACACCGTGGTCGCCCTTGAACGACGCCACCAGCCAGTCGATCACGGCCTGGTCCCAGTCGTCGCCGCCGAGCTGGGTGTCGCCCTTCGTGGACTTGACCTCGAACACGCCGTCGCCGATCTCGAGCACCGACACGTCGAAGGTGCCGCCGCCGAGATCGAACACCAGGATGATCTCATCGGAGGACTCCTTGTCGAGCCCGTAGGCGAGGGCGGCCGCGGTGGGCTCGTTGATGATGCGCAGCACCTCGAGCCCGGCGATCTTGCCGGCCTCGTGGGTGGCGGTGCGCTGGGCGTCGTCGAAGTAGGCGGGCACGGTGACCACCGCCTGCGTGACGGTGTCGCCCAGGTACTCCTCGGCGTCGCGCTTGAGCTTCATCAGCACCCGAGCGGAGATCTCCTGGGGGGCGTAGTCCTTGTCGTCGATCTTGGACTTGTCGGTCGTGCCCATGCGCCGCTTCACCGAGCGGATGGTGCGATCGGGGTTGGTGATGGCCTGGCGCTTGGCGACCTCGCCCACGAGCACCTCGCCGTCGTTGCTGAACGCCACGACGGAGGGAGTCGTGCGCGATCCCTCCGCGTTGGGGATGACGACGGGGTCGCCGCCCTCGAGGACGCTTACGACAGAATTCGTGGTACCGAGATCGATACCGACGGCCTTTGGCATGGTGAGGCTTCCTTTCACTTATGTCTTGCCTAACCTAGAACGCACACGGTAATGAAGTTCATTCCCGATTGCAACAAAAACTTGAGTCTATCTTTATCAACTTTCTCGGAGCCAGGCCGGGTACCTTTGGCGGCCATGGCTCACGACCTGATCCTTCTGCGCCACGGCCGCAGCACCTGGAACGACAGGAACCTCTTCACCGGCTGGTACGACTGCGGATTGAACGAAGCCGGCCGGGCCGAGGCCCGCCGGGCCGCCGAGATGCTGGCCGAAGCCGGCCTGATCCCCACCGCGGTCCACACCTCGGTGCTGCGACGAGCGACCGAGACGACCAGAATCGTGCTCGACGACCTCGGCCTCAGCTCGCTGGAGGTTCGCAGGAGCTGGCGACTCAACGAGCGTCACTACGGCGACCTGACCGGGCTGGACAAGGCGGCCACCCGCCGGGCCCACGGCGATGAGCAGCTCCAACGGTGGCGCCGGGGGTACGACACGCCGCCGCCCCCCATCCGGAGCGACAACGAGTTCAACCCCAACGGCTCGCCGCTCTACGCGGACCTCGCGCCCGGACTCGTACCGCTGACCGAGAGCCTCAAGGACGTTCTGGCCAGGCTGCTGCCCTACTGGCAGGACGCCATCGTCGGTGACCTGCGCCGCGGCCACACCGTGATGGTCTCGGCCCACGGCAACAGCCTCCGCGCCCTGGCCAAGCACCTGGATCGGATCTCCGACGACGACATCGGCGCCCTCAACATCCCCACCGGGATGCCGCTGCACTACGCGCTGGGTTCCGACATGTTCCCGACCGAGTCCAAGCATCCCCTGGAGCGTGCCCTCGATCCAGCCGCCGCAGCCGCCGCAGCCGCCGAAGTAGCCGCCCAAGCGTCAGGCCCCTCCGGGAGCTGACAGACAAGGCCGGCACTCAGTCGAGAAGACCCTCGGCGGCGGCCTTGTGCACAGCCTGAGACTCCATAGCTGCGTCTGGGCCGGGGCTTGTGGCCGCCCGAGGTTTGGTTCCAAGTTGTCCGGGCTATCAAGATTCACCCGGACCTCGGAGTGACTCGTCCCGGACCCCGAGTGCCTCCCCGAAGGAGTCTCTGTCAGCGAGACGGACCAGCGGCTGGTGCCTCCGTGGGCCAGTACTTGCGACTCTGGAGGTACTGCGTCGCCTCGGGTTGTTCGGTGAACTCAAGAAGTGCGCCGAGTTTCTCCGATAGCACCTCTCGGACTTCGATGGGCGTGGCAAAGAAGAACTCACGACGCGTGTTGACGCGATTCACTCGCGCCTCTGCGAATGCGTCGTGCAACTCCTGTTCCACCGCAACGGCGTCATCTGCGAAGAACAGTGCATGCACGTCAAATGGGAAGGGCACCGACGCGTCACCGAGTTCACGCACACGGTCCATGGGCTCGAGCCGTCGAGTCATGCCGATCTTCACCACCCGCTTGCCGAAGGAGCCAGGGTTGCTGATCACATAGACGTAGCCTGCACGGATGTTCGCGGCGCGATAGTCGTTCTGCGCTATAGCGGTGTCGACATCCTGGAGCCGGCGCTCCATCTCGGCGATTTCCTCCGCGTCGGCTTTGAGACGAAGCGCCTCCAGGGCTGCCATGTAGTGGGAACGCTCCTTGTCGAGTCGTTCTCGCTCAGCGGCAAGTTCCTGCTCTGCCCGCCGCTCTTCACGAAGCCGCGCGCGTTCTTCTCGCGCGGCCTCCTTCTCCTCCTGTTTCTTCATGAGGTAGTCCGACGTCAACTCCAGTTCCTCGAATCGGAGTTCGTGGTAGCGGGGGTTTACGCGCATCTCCATCATTGCCCCGAGCCTGGCGATGGCTCCCACGGCGCGGTCGAGGCGCTTCTTGGCCGTGACGATGTTGCCGGCTCGTAGCGCGCGAACGCAGTTGTCGGCTTCGGCGTTGTAGGCGCGCAGCATCAGCTTTGAGAGATCAGCGGTCATCTTGCGGCCCTTGGCCAGCGAGTTGTTGTACGTGAACATGTCGGAGGCGAGAATGGCATCCCCGGCCTTCACCATGTCCTTGATGCTCTGATTGATGACGGTGAGCCTGGATCGGTACTGTGCCGCATCTTCTAGGGGGTGGTGGTAGTTGTAGATGCCGACTTCTTGGAGGACGCGCTCGTCGTCAAGATCGACGAGGCTGTCGCCATCCAGGGAGGCTCGATCCCGGAGTAGCTCCACCTCGGCTCGTAGCAGGCGCACTTCTTCAGCGAGCGCCTCGGCGTCGTGTTGGTCGTTGCCAGAGTGCGGTGCGCCCGGAGCCGCCGACTGCGGCGTGAGCGGCGCAGGGCAAGGTTGCGCACCGGTGGGATCGGGCGAATCTGCGGGTGCGGCGGGGGTTTCGGCGTCAGGTGTGATCCAGAGTTCCCACCCGTCTGGCGGTGGAGGCCACGACGGGTCAGGCTTCCAACCGCTTGGAGGGGCCCATCCGTCTGGCGGCTTGGGCCAGTTGGGAGGAGGATTGAAGACGGGGTCGCTCATATGCGAGTTAGCCCCGCACACCCTTGGACGTGTCGATCGCCGCCAAGGCGAACGGGTTCTTCGAGACGGTGGCCTTGAGGTGCACAAGGGTGGCGGCTGGCACGGCGTTCGAGAGGTCGATGGCCTCGAATGTCGTTCGGTCCGATGCAACAGCGACGAATGGGATGTCGGTCATATGACCCGTTCCAGGGTCGATCGCCTCGGTTCCTACCGTAAGGGAGATCGTCTGAATGCGGCCCGCCCGGTCAGCCTCGAATATTTCATGCAGCGTCCGGACGGCGACCTGGGCCACAGCACTGGCGTAGCGCTCCCTCTGCTCCTTCTGGGATTGAGGGGTCTCGGTGATTTCGTCGCGTGCCTTGATGTACTTGTACTGGCGGATGCCCGGCATCGAGGACGGCGCGGGTACAGCGGCCTTCAGGGTCAACTCGCCCTGCGCAGCATCGAAGGAGAACTCGTGCGCTACAGGGAACGACTCGGGGTACACGGAATTCCCCAAGACGATCGCCACATATTCCTGCACGGCGTCCTCAACGCCATACCCGAGATTCGCGATGAGCTCGTCAAGGGCGCGATTCGACTCAGCAACCTCGTCCTCGCGCTGGCGGCACTCCGCGTCGTAGGCCGCCTTCGCGGCGTCGAGTTGCTGTAGACGGAGACTCTCTTCATCCTCATACGCGCGATCCTGCTCTTCTTGCCGCGAAGGGATACTCGCGATCTCCGCCTCCCACGCACCGGTCGCCTCGGCGTGGTCGGCCTGTGCTTGAGCCAACAATGCGGCATACCTCTTCTTGGCGCCGGGCGCCAGAGAGAACTTCTTCGGCTCGCCCGGTGGCGCGACAAACTCGGGACGAATCGGCGCCTCTATGGGATCAGGCCGCGGAATGGCAGTGGCTAGCTCCCCCGGCTCAAACGATGGATGCTCGACAACCCGGCGCAACGTCTCAAGATCGACGTAGTCGTCGACATCAAGCGTGTCGGCGAGGATGCTGTCGATCTCGCCATAGGTGGCCGCAAGCTCTGCGTTCCGGGCCGACGCCAAGGCCTCCATCGCCGCAATGTGGAAGCGCTTCGCCTCTTGTTCGGCCTTCTTCTGCTCGGCGGCGCGAGCCTTCTCCGCTTGGACCCTGGCCCTCTCCGCCTGGCGCGCCGCTTGCTCCGCCCTTCGTTGCGCGGCAGCCTGCTCACGTACCGCCTGGCGCTGGGCCTGCTCACGGCGCCTCTCTGCCTGTTGCATCTGACGATTGACCTCAGCCAGAAATCCCCCGCGTCGAGCCACGACTCCGTCTCCTTCCAGAAGAAGTTTGCGCCTACGCTCCATCGAGCAAACGGCACCCTAGCGACGCTAGAGCCCAAGCATCCGCTGGAGCGTGCCCTCTACCCAAGGCCGCCGCCGCGACCGCAGCCGAAGTGGCCGCCCAAACCGACGACCAGTCCTCATCCTGGTCTCTGCGACGAGGCACAGAGAGATCATCAACGGGACGCTCCGCCCGGACGACTTGCCACCTCTCGGAAGCCGGTGGCCGTCAGACGCCTTAATCGAGCGGCTGACGCGTTAGCGCTGAGGTGGTGTGACCCAGTTCTGGCTCAGGTGCTCTGCCAACCGTCTCTTGACGCTCTTCGGAAGGTCTCTGCTCCCGTCAACGCGAAATACCACTGCGTGAGCCGGCTCTTCGAGCGTGGGCCAAAGCTGGATACCGCACTCGCCAGAGTCGCCACGGATCACGTCTGCGGCGATGCATGCGAGCCCGTCACCCGCGTAGCGATTGATCAGGACTTCGATCGGATCGGCGAGCGACTCAACAATCACCGACAGGGCGGGCCCCGGACATCCAACCCTGGCAGCCATCTCCTCCGTGTAGAACTGGACGGCCTGCCGGGTCACCCGAGGATTTCCGGCAGCGTCAAGAGCGTTCCAGTCACAGAACTTCGGATTGACCCGTCGGAGCAGACGTGCGCCGGGCGGGATTCCAACTGGGTCGTCCTCGTAGGGGCTCCCGCCCGGCATGTATCCCCGAGCCGCCTACCAGCTATGGGCCGCGAGAAAGGCGAGAGGGTTGAGAGGGGATTCGAGAAGCGGGCCATCCCAGTCCAAGCCCTGCGCATCATCCTCGTAGAAGACCTCGATCGACTCTCGTCCGACGGTGAAATCAATGTGGCAGCCAGGCGAATCCCACTCGAGGACGACACAGCCGTCAATTGACGGCGTTACCGTCGGGCGCCGCAGCGCCGACAGAGCATTGCAGATCTCTGCCGCCAACGTGCGTGCGCCGCTAACCGCCTCGGTGGACACCGGATAGGCCGCGGCCCCGTCCCAACCCTCGGACAGCAAGAGCAGTTCCTTGATTTCGATATCGACCGCATGGATCCAGGAGGACTGCGGAGAGAGAGAGCCGGGGATTGCGAAGTGCATCCTCTGCAAGGTCAGTGCCGACTCGTCTAGGGACGACGCCGGTGACGCAGTACCGAAGACGGCGGTCTCTACTAGTGTCATCTTGTCTCCTGATCGGGGGAAAGGCCCCATCGCTGATGGAACGAGGCCGTGGTCATGTCGACGAATCCCTTGACGACCCAGCGGCGGCCCAGGTCTAGGAATTCAAGAACTGAAGAGAGTTCGCTCGTGCGTGGGGCACCCCGCGCGGTCAGGCTCAGCAGGACGATCGGCCCGCGTTCCTCGCCCGCCCACGCTCGATCGACGGCCACATGGAGACGACCCATCGGGGACCCTTCGTCACTAGGGATCACATAGGCTGAGACGTGCCTCGATGTCTCCGGCAGCGGCAGGAACGCCCCAGAGCGTGGCTGGATGTCGCGCAGGACGGCTCCGAACGGCCCCCATGCGAGATCATCGGCCGTAAGCGCGATGTGATTGATGTAGGTGACTTCACACTGGGTCGGCACCAACTCCGCCCCGAGGGTCTCGTGGACGAAGGAGCTGAGTTCCGTCATCCAGCGCTCGAACTTCGCCCGACCCTTCTCGTATCGCGTGTAGTCGGGGTTCTCCGGCGTCTTGCGCCAGTTGTACGCGAACCAGTCTTGCTGAAGCTGGATGAGGTCGTTCCCACTGGAGCAGAAGAACCTCGGCGAGGGAATAGAGCCGCCGATCCGCAAGGCCACCGGGGACGTCCCGCTTTCCTGGCCGAACTGCTCGACCGGCGCTTCGTAGGGTGGCCTCTCCTCGATCGTCGGCAGATCAGCCGAGAGACAATCGTCCCAGAACTTGACTAGACGAGGCGCGTCAAACCCCGGGACATCGCGATATCGAACCGCCAGTACCGTTTCAACCACAGGCGGCGCTTCGAAGTCCGGCAGTCCTTCCGTGCTCATCGGTGGTCGGGACGGGAGGCTGCCACGTCGCCAAGACTACAGCGATGGCTAGCGCCAATTGTCGCATGCCAACCATGGATGACCTTCGGGCTGACGCAGCCGAGCATCGCTGCCTCCTCGCTGGCGGCCGCGACGGGTAGTGTCGCGGCCGCCATGCGGATCAAGCCCCACCACATCGTCGTCGCGCTCGGCGTCGCCATCGCGCTGTTCACCGCCCTGTCGGGGATCGTCGCCGGGATCACCGGCTTCCATAGCGACTCACCCGTCACCCGCGAGGTGTTCGGCAACATCCCGGCCCCGCTGAAGGCCGCCTTCTACACCGTCATTCCCATCCTGCTGGTGTACGGGGCGGTCCTGTTCGCCAACCGGGTCAAGAACTGGGAGCGGGGACGGCCCGACAACCGCCGCACCACCCCGAAGAACGTCCACCACCGGATGGCCGACTTCCGGGCCGGCGTCTATATGCAGACGCTGCTGCGGGAGCCCGGCGCCGGGGTGATGCACTCGCTCATCTACTTCAGCTTCCTGGTGCTGCTGGGGGTGACCACCACCCTGGAGGTCGACCACCAGCTCCCGGACGGAGCGAAGTTCCTGCACGGCGACGTGTACCGGGCCTACTCCGCGGTGGGCGACGCGGCCGGGGCGGTGTTCGTGATCGGGATGCTGTGGGCCATCCTGCGCCGCTTCGGACCGCCGGCGTGGCGGCCCTACCGCATCCGCATCAAGACCCGGCCCGAGCACGCCGTCATCGGCGGGGTGATGCTGGCCATCGGCGTGACCGGCTTCGGCGCGGAGGCCTTCCGGATCGCGGCCGACGGCCTGCCCGACCACGAGCGCTGGAGCTTCATCGGCTACCCGCTGGCCACCCTCGTCGACGGCTCGAGCTCGGCGCACGGCTGGCATCAGGCGTGGTGGGTGGCCCACGTGGTCGCCTTCATGGCGTTCCTGGTGATCCTGCCGACGACGATGCTGCGCCACATGTTCACGTCGCCTCTGAACATGTACCTGCGCCACCACGACCGTCCCAAGGGTGCCATGAGGCCCATGCCCGACCTGGTGGAGGGCGACACCGAGCTGGAGACGTTCGGAGCGTCGGTGATCGAGGACTTCTCGTGGAAGCAGCTCCTCGACACCGACGCCTGCACGATGTGCGGCCGCTGCACGTCGGTGTGCCCGGCCCACGCCACCGGCAAGCCCCTCGACCCCCGGGAGATCGTGCTCAAGACGGGCGAGGTCATGGCCCTGACGGGCAGCCCGCCCACGTCACCCCCTCTCAGCAGCGGCGAGGCCACCGTCGACGTGCCGGCCAACTGGATGTTCGAGCGGATCAGCACCGAGGAGCTGTGGGCCTGCACCTCGTGCCGGGCCTGCGACGAGATCTGCCCGGTCAACATCGAGATCCTCGACAAGATCCTCGACATGCGCCGCTACCTCACCCTGATGGAGAGCGACTTCCCCTCCGAGCTGGGCCAGGCCTTCCGGGGCATGGAGAACTCGTCCAACCCGTGGTCGCTGAGCCAGACGGAGCGGGCCGACTGGGCCCGGGACCTCGACGGCGTGCGGGTCCTGTCGGGCGGCGACCCTCTGGACGCCGAATACCTGTACTGGGTCGGGTGCGCGGGGTCCTTCGACGACAAGAACAAGAAGGTGGCCCGGGCCATGGCCCAGCTCATGGAGCGGGCCGGCGTGGACTTCGCCATCCTCGGCCCGGCCGAGAACTGCACCGGCGACTCGGCCCGGCGCTCAGGCAACGAGTACCTGTTCCAGATGCTGGCGTCGGCCAACATCTCCACGCTCAACTCGATGGGGGTGCGCAAGATCGTCACCCAGTGCCCCCACTGCTTCAACACGCTGGCCAACGAGTACCCGCAGCTCGGCGGGCACTACGAAGTGGTCCACCACAGCCAGTTCCTGGAAGCGCTGGTGGCCGAGGGCCGCCTGGACCTCGAGGGGGCCACCCTCGCTGAGAGGGTCGTCTACCACGACAGCTGCTACCTGGGGCGGCACAACGACGTGTACCTGGCGCCCCGGCGGGTGCTGGGCTCGCTCGGCGGGATCGACCTGGTGGAGGCCCCCCGCAACGGCACCAAGGGGATGTGCTGCGGCGCGGGTGGGGCCCGCATGTGGATGGAGGAGACGATCGGCGCCAAGGTGAACGATGAGCGGTCCCGGGAACTGCTCGACACGGGGGCGTCGCGCATCGCCACCGCCTGCCCCTTCTGTTACATCATGATGGACGACGGGGTGCGGGCGGCCGGCGTTGAGGAGGACTCGGTGCAGGTCGCGGATATCGCTCTCCATGTCTTGGAGGCGGTCGAGGCCCGGGACTCCGCGGCTGCGACATAGCCTTCCCGGCCGGCGGGTCCTCCAGGCTGGTGCCTCTGGCTACAGGGTGGGGGTTTGCGCGTGGTGGTCGGTCATGCGCTGGAAGGCTTCGCCCACCGCCGCCAGGGTGCGGTCGGCGAAGGGCCGCCCGATGATCTGGAAGCCGATCGGCATCCCGTCGCCGGCGAACCCCCCGGGAAGAGCGATCGCCGGCAGTCCCGCCGCGTTGACCGGGAACGTGAACTGCGTCGTCGCGGGGATCAGCGGGACGCCGCCGAGTTCGACCGCGCCGTGGTCGAGCACCTGGTTGGGATTGACCGGGGCGACGATCAGGTCGACACCCTGTTCGTCGAACACGTCGAGATAGGCGCGCTCGAACGACATCCTCTGGGCCTGGGCGCCGGCCAGCGCGGTGCCCGGGATCGCAGCTCCGGAATCCATGATCGCCCGGGGCTCCTCTCCGATCAGCTCGTTGCTGGAGGACCGCAGCTCCTCCAGCAGGGCGGCCGACTCGGCGAACACGATGGCGGCGCCCGCGTCGAAGTGCTCCGCAGTGTGGGGCACCCGCACGGTGCGCACCTCGGCCACGACGGACCCGAGCACGTCGACGGCCTCCTCCATCACCGCCCGCACCTCGGGATCGGTCTCGAACCCCTCGAAGAAGCCCTCGTCGGGCACTCCCAGCACGAGGCCGCCGGGTGCCTCGGCCGGCGCGAGCGCGGTCGTGGCCGAGTACGGATCCAGCCGGGAGAAGCCGGCCACGACGTCGAGCAGCACCCCGCAGTCGGCGGCCGTGCGGGCCATCGGGCCGACGGTGTCGTAGGTCCAGGAGATGAGGTGGACGCCGTCTCGCGGAACCGCTCCCCTGGTGGTCTTGATGCCGGTCGTGCCGCAGCAGTTCGACGGGATCCGCACCGACCCCCCGGTGTCGGTCCCCAGCGCGCCGAACACCTGGCGGGCGGCCAGGCTGGCCGCGCTTCCCCCCGACGATCCTCCCGTCATCCGCTGAGGGTTCCACGGGTTGCGCGACGCCGGGCACGACACGCCGTAGGCCAGTTCATGGGTGTTGGTCTTTCCGACGATGACTGCTCCGGCGCTGCGCAGGCGGCTGACCACGGTCGCGTCGACGTCGGGCGTGAACCCTCTGAGCGCTTCGCAGTTGGCCTCCGTGGCCACACCCTGGGTGAAGAAGAGATCCTTGAGCGCGACCGGGACTCCGTGCAGGGGGCCGGTCGCCTCGCCCCGGTCGAGACGGGCCGCATCTGCTCGGGCCGCATCGGCCTGGACCGACGCGAACGCGCCGACCGCTGCGTCGGTCTGCTCGATCCGAGTCAGGGACGCCTCCAGCAACTCGGAGGCGGTCACTGCCTTGGACCTCACCGCTTCGGCCGCCTCGATGAGGCTCATCTGTGTCAGGTCGGTCATGGGTTTCCTTCCTTTCTTCGTGCTGCTTCCTCAGATCAACAATCGCCGGGCGACTCGGGCCGCCAGGTCGGGGTCGGCGGCCGGTCCGCGGTCGACGACTTCGCCCTTCTCGAGGACGATGAAGCGGTCGGCGAGCCGCTTGGCCAGCTCGAGGTGCTGCTCGATGAGGAGCACTCCCCGCCCCGCGTCTCTCGCCGATTCGATGTGATCGCCCAGCAGGGCGACGTTGGAGGGCTGCAATCCCTCGGTGGGCTCGTCCATCACCAGCAGCGACGCGTTGGTGGCCAGCGCGATGGCGGCGGCGAGCATCTTCTGCTCGCCGCCCGACAGTGTTCCCGTCCTCTGGGAGCCGCGTCCCGACAGTGCGGGACCGAACGCGTCGAGCACCCGATCATGGCTCTCGGATCCGAAGCCGCTGAGACGGAGGTTGTCGCCGACCGTGAGCGCGCCGAACAGGGCCCGCTCCTGGAAGGTCGCGCGCAGGCCGGCCCGCACCCGCCGCGAGGGCGGCATCCGGGTGATGTCGGCACCGTCGAGGTGCAGGACGCCTCCGGTGGAGCGCAGCACGCCGAGGACGGTCTTCACCAGCGTGGTCTTGCCCGCGCCGTTGCGGCCCACCAGCGCGACGATCTCGCCGCTCGACACACCGAAGCTCACGCCGTGCAGCACCGGCACCGTGCCGTAGCCGGAGCGCAAGTCGGTGGCTTCGAGGCGCATCAGCGGGCCACTCCGGTGCACAAGGCCACCACGAGCCGGACGCCGCCGTGGACGGGTTGGTCGGCAGGCATCAGCGGTCGACTCCGCCGTACACGGCCACCACTTCGGGGGCGTTCTCGATCTCGGCCACGGTTCCGTCGGCCAGCAGCGACCCCCTGGCCAGCACGGTCACCCGGTCGGCCACTGCCCGGATGAACGCCATGTCGTGCTCGACGATCAGCACGGGCAGCCGGTAGTCGGTGTGCACCTCCCGCAGGAGCTCGGCGGCCGCGAGGCTCTCCGCCGCCGTCATGCCGGCGGTCGGCTCATCGAGAAGAAGGACGCGGCAATGGCCCGCCGTCGCCATGGCGATCTCCAGCCACTGCTTGTCGCCGTGGGAGAGCCCCCCGGCGCCGGGGTCGACCCGTGCGTCGAGTCCGGTGCGCTCGAGGATCCGCAGCGACGCCGGCGGCACCCGGGCCTGGAAGGCGGCGAAGGTCAATCGCCAGGGCGAAGGGTCGGCCCCCCAGGCCGCCACCGCGATGTTCTCGGCCACCGACAGCGAGCCGATGACTTGGGGCGACTGGAACTTGCGACTAACACCGTGGCGGGCGAACTCCCAGGCCTTCAGGCCGGTGCAGTCCCGGCTGAGCATGGTGATCGAGCCGTTCTGGCAGTCCTGCTGGCCGCAGAGGATGTCCAGGAGGGTGGACTTGCCTGCGCCGTTGGGGCCGATGAGGCAGCGCAGCTCCGGTTCGTCCATGGTGAGGGTGACGCCGTCGAGGACTTTGAAGAACCCGAAGGTCTTGTCCACGCCGTTGGCTTCGAAAACCGCTGAACCGTTGCCGGCGGCAGTGGCGTGGGCGATCGTCGACAGCGGAACGTCGCGGCTGCGCCTCGCCGGGCGTCCCGCTGCTCGCAGGAGGCTCGGGACCAGCCCCTCGGGGACGAGGGCCACCGCTGCGACGAAGATCACGCCGGTGGCCAGGGTCCAGTACTGCAGCCACACGTCGGCGAGGGTCGCTGAGGCGAAGTTGATGGCCAGGGTGCCGATGACGGGTCCGATGATCGTGCCGCGCCCGCCGACGAGCGTCCACAGCACCACGTTGGTCGCCAGGGCGAAGCCGAAGATCTGGGGCGAAACGAAGCCGGTCCGGTGCACGTAGAGGGCGCCGGCCAGGCCGGCGACGGCCCCTCCGACAGTGAAGACCCAGACCTTGAGGGCCACCGTGTCGTAGCCGAGCGCCTCCATGCGGCGCTCGTTGTCTCGGATGCCGATGAGCACCGCTCCGATGGGCCTGGTCGCCAACAGGCCGACGAGGGTGATGACGGCCACGGCCACCACCGAGATGAACAGGTCCTGGGCGCTGTCGGACCATTCCGACCCGAATGCAGTGATGCGTGGGACGTCGGTCAGGCCGTTGAAGCCGCCGGTCACGTCGCGCCACTGCTCCGCGACCTGCTCGAGGGTGAGCGACAGCACCAGCGTCAGCAGCCCGATGACGACCGGTGTGGGCCGGCGCCGGAACGCGGCGACGCCCACGCCGGCCGCGACGGTCGCACCGACCAGCGTCGCTACCAGCAACCCGGGCAGGGTCAGGGCCGGTGCGGCCTCCGCAAGACGGGCGGTGGTGTAGGCCGCGATCCCGAAGGGCAAGAGTTGGCCCAGCGAGAGGATCCCCGCGTGGCCCCAGACCAGGTCGAGGCTCACGGCCAGCACGGCGAGGCTCAGGAACAGCGACAGCTGCCCGGCCCGGAAGTCCCCCAGGGTGACGCTGGCCACCGCGACGGCCACCGCCGCAGTCGCGCCGTAGCCGAGCGGCCGCTTCACGCCACCGCCCCCGCCGGTGCGGGACGCCGGAACTGAAGGACCAGCACCGCCAGTGCCAGGGACGCGATCTGGGCCCACACCGCGTCGTAGAAGTGGATGACGCCCGTCTGGACCGCGGCCACGACCAGCGCGCCCGCTGCCACGCCCCAGAGCCGGTTGTAGCCCCCGACGATCACCACCAGGAAGGCGCCCGGGAGATAGGCGAGGCCGGTCTGCGGCTCGACGGCACCGAGCGGCGCCACCAGCGCTCCCGCTATCCCCGCGGTGGCAGCACCGACACCGAACGCGCACAGATTGGTCACTCCGGTTCGGATGCCCGCCGATTCGGCCAGGTCGCGATCGGCGACGATGGCCCGCACCACCAGACCGAAACGGGACCGGGTGAACGCCAGCAGGGTGACCGCCACGACCACGGCTGCGATCGCGATGAGCAGGTAGCGGTACGTGGGGAACAGGACGCCGAAGGCCCCGGTGGCGCCCGGCACCGGGTTGGGGACGCTCTGGAAGTCTTTGCTGAACACCAGCTCCGCGATCTGCCGCAGGCACACCGACAGCCCGAACGTGGCCAGGATCGTCAACTCGGGTTGGCGATGGATGCGCCTGATCAGGCCCACCTCGATCACCACACCCAACACGAACAGAACGACCGCGGCCAGCGGCACGCTCAGCCAGTGGTTGAGGCCGACGGTATGCACGACGTAGGCCACGTAGGCGCCGAGCATTACGAACTCGCCGTGGGCCAGGTTGATCACGCCCATGAGGCCGAAGACGATTCCCAGTCCGAGCGCGACGATGGCGAGGATCGCGAAGAGGCTGACGCCGTTGAGCAGTTGGAGTGTCAGCGCGTCCAAGTGTTCTCGCTCCAGTGTCTGGGGCGCTCAGGGTCTGAGCCGGTGCGGGCGCTGGAAGGACGCTGCGCCCGCACCGACTCTCTCAACCGGCTGGGAAGGGCCTAAGCGGGGGTTAGGCCGGGTTGCAGGTCTCGTCGGGCTCAACCGAGGGGAACGACTGGACGATCAACTGCGAGCCGTCGGCCTGGATCTCAGCCACGTAGATGGGCTGGGCCAGATGGCGGCTGCCGGTGATCGCGATGTCACCGGTCGGTGTCGTCAGCGACAGACCCTCCATGGCGGCCACCACCGCCGCGGTGTCAGTGGTTCCGGCTGCGTTGGCCGCGGCGGCGTACAGCAGCGCGGCGTCGTAGATGTGCGAGCTGAACGTCATGTGGGGAGGCGCATCGGCGCCGAAGCGCTCGAAGTAGCGGCTCACGAACTCGTTGTTGAGGGCGCTGTCGACTTCCTTGAAGTAGCCCAGGGTGACCCGCATGCCTGCGGTGACCGCCGGACCCATGGCCCCCAGCACGTTCTCCTCGTAGATGTTGGCGAGACGCGGGATGGCGTCCTGGCCGATGCCGAAGTCCACCGCCTGGGTCTCGAAGGCGATGGCATCGCCGCCGACGAGCGCGGGGAAGATCAGGTCGGCGCCCGATCCCGCGATGATCTGGGCCACCGACGAGAAGTCCTGGGTGCCCAGCGGGACGTACTCCTCGCCGACCACCTCGCCGCCGGCGGCCTCGATGTACTGCCGGGCCAGCTCGAAACTGCGGCGGGGCCACACGTAGTCGTTGCCCAGCAGGAACCAGGTCTGACCGCCCGTCTGCTCCATCATCCACGGGATCACCGGCGCCAGCTGCTGGCTGGGCACCTCGCCGGTGTTGAACATCACCGACGAGCACTCGCCGCCCTCGTACAGGGCCGTATAGATGTAGAGCACATCGGCGTCCTCCGCGAGGGGCTTGGCGGCCTGGCGGGTGGCGCTGGAATGGGTGCCGAGGACCACGTCGACGTTGTCGGAGTCGATCAGCTGCTCCATGGCCTGGCGGCCGACGGCCGGATCGGTGGCGTCGTCGGCCAGGTACGTCTCCACGGGCCGGCCGTTGATGCCTCCGGCCGCGTTGATGTCCTCCTCGATGAACTCCGCGATGTTGGCTGTCGGGGGCCCGAACAAACCCGCCGGTCCGCTGTTCGAGAACAGGATCCCGATGCGCACCGGCTCCCCCGTGGGCTCGGCCGGCTCCTGCGGCTCGGGCTCGTCGGGCGCCTCGGTGGTCTCAGGCTCGGGCGCCTCGGTCGTCTCCGGCTCCTGCGGCTCGGGCTCGTCGGGCGCCTCGGTGGTCTCAGGCTCGGGCGCGTCCGAGTCGCTCGGTTCGGTGGCGTCCGTGTCGGTCGCGGCCGGCTCAGCGGGAGCAGCCGGAGTCGCCTCGTCGTCATCTCCGCAGGCCCCGGCGATCAGAGCCAGGAGCGCGACGAGCGCGGCCACAAACCACAAGCGAGACCGCGAGCGGGAGTCCGATACTGTTCTCATGACAAAGCCCTCCTATATGTGAGCAGTTATTGACATATTGTCGGATAGGAGGGGCGCGGTCAAGTCCCGAAACGCTGAGGAGGCCGCGCGTTGACGTGGCCCCTCCAAGAAGACGCGTCAGAATCTCTTGACATGTGAGTGTGGGCGCTGTATGTTCTTGTTTCTTCACACTTGCATATTCGGAAGGTTGGTTCTGCTGTCGTCGACGGCGTCAGGGGCGACCCGTCCGATCGGCAGAGGGTTGACGTTCCGCTGCCGTTCGACTCGTAACGATCGAGGGCAGTGCGCCCGGTCTGTGAGGAGGTTCTGTGGTGACTTCGGCTGTTGAACGGGAACGCCGGGTGGGGGGCTTTCCCTGGTTGGCGGTGGTGGTGTTGGCTGCGGTTGTGTCGGCGCTGTGTGTGGCGGGGCCCGGGGCCGGGGCCCAGCCGCAGCAGGGGCGGGTTCCGCAGCCGCAGTCGGAGGGGCCAGTGTTCGAGTATGCTGGCGACCCTGTCGGCGCCAAGCTCGACGCGCCGTCCGATGCCAAGCTGGGGTCGGGTCTGAGCGAGATGGCGGCGTCGGCGCGTGCCGCCGCGGCGGCGTCCCACGCGGCCGCGTGGGGCGCGAAGTCCGGCGCGGCCAAGACGGTGCCGGACCTCCTCGGCGGCGCCGTTGGGGGTGTCGCCCATGGAAGCCACATGCAGTCTGTGGCGGTGGTGACGGTGCGGGCACGGCCCGGGGCCGTGGCCGCGGTGACGTCGCATCTGGAGGCTTTGGGCGCGCGGGTGCTCAACACCGGCGTGGGCTATGTCGAGGCGCGGGTGCGCTCAGACCTGCTGGGGCGGGTCTCCGCGCACGCCGGGGTCGACAGCGTGAGGCTCACCGCGGTGGCGCGCGTCGACTCTGCGGGGTCGTTGGACGCGGCGGGCGCCCCGGGTGACGGGGTGGTGACGAGCGCGGCGGTGGCAGGGGTCGGCGCCGACGACTGGCACACCGCGGGCTATGACGGCGACGGCGTCAAGGTGGCGGTCATCAGCTGGGGCTTCTTGAGCTTCGACGAGCTGCGCGGCACCGAGGTGCCCTCCACGGTCACGGCGCGCTGCTACAGCGCTGTGGGGGTGCACACCGCGGACTTCGCCGACTGCGCGTCGGCCCACGACCACGACCACGGCACCGCGGTGGCCGAGGCGGTGTTCGACATGGCGCCCGGCGCCTCCTACTACATCGCCAACCCGCTCTCCAAAGGCGACCTGCACTCGGTGGTGGACTGGCTCATCGAGCAGGACGTGGACGTGGTCCACGTCTCCCTCGGCTACATCTACGACGGCCCCGGCGACGGCACATCCCCCTATGGGGACAGCCCGCTCAACGCGGTGGACAGGGCCGTCGACGCCGGCATCACCTGGGTCCAGGGCGCCGGCAACGCCGGCCGGTCGCAATGGCTGTTCAGATACGGGGACGTCAACGACAACGACCTCCATGACTTCGGCGGTGGGGGGGGACGACTGCAACGGCGTGTGGCTCTACGAGGGCGAGACGCTGGTGCTGCAGCTGCGCTGGGACGACGACTGGGGCAGCGCCGACATAGACCTGGACCTGTATCTCATAGACATGAGGGGCCGGCCCCTCTTCGACGAGGACCACAACAAGCTGTACGAGTTCGACCTCGCGAACGACCCGATACTCGCCCACAGCAGCGACACGCAGGACGGCGGCAGGGGTCAGGACCCCTACGAGAAGATCACCTACGTCTCGCCCCACGAGGGGATCTCCTGCGCGGTGGTGCACCTCGACAGCGGCGACGACGAGCCGATCTGGCTCCAGCTGCAGCTATTCAAAGGTCGCCACCCCCTTTACACCAGGTACCAGGAGTGGAGTCTGGGCAACCCCGCTGAGAGCCGCAACAAGGGGATGATCGCCGTGCAGGCCGCCTTCTCGTGCGACGTCGAGGAGGTCTGGGCCGAGATCGAGCTGGAGAACTCCGTCTGGGCTTTCCGCAACAAGGCCCTGGCGAGATACAGCTCCAGGGGCCACCCCCCCGCCCTCAAGTGGACCAGCTTCAGCCTCGGCCTCGAGCGCGACTGGAACTACGACGCATCGATCATCAACGAGGTCTTCTCCTACGCCGGGTGCGAGACCCGCTCGGTGGGCGAGATGCACGGCACGAGCCAGTCGTCGGCGTTCGTGGCGGGGATGGCCGCGCTGGTGCTGGAGAGGTTCCCTGATTGGGGCCCGGTCCAGGTGACGGACTACATCCGAGACGGCGCCCATCCCGTCACGGTGTCGTTCAGGACCCCCAACACGGACTACGGGTACGGGCTGGCGCAGCTGCCCGCCCTGCCGGTGGCCGCGTCGAACCTGGCCGCGGCTGCGTCGGACCGGTCGGTCACCGTCTCTTGGGACGTGCCCGCGCAGCCCGGCAACGTCTCGATCTCGGACATGTATCTCGAGCGCCTCGACGACGAGGGCGGGGTCGAGCGGTCGGTCGACTTCGACTTCGACGTCGACGGCGGCGAGGCCTCCAGTTGGGTGCACCGCGACTACCGCTTCGTGGAGCCCGGCGGCACCTACCGCTACCGGGTGCGGCTGGAGACCTCCGGCGACGGCGACGTGCACTCCGACGTGTTGGAGGTGACGACCCCGGTGTCCCCGTCGCCGCCCGAGGGTCTGACCGTGACCGCGACCCACGACACCGCCACCTTGGCGTGGACGGTGCCCGAGCAGCCCGCCTGGGTGTCGGCGCCGGTGTCGCTGTGGGTGATGCGCGAGCGCAACGGCGGCGGGGCGGCGCAGGCCGGCATGGTGGAGTGGCAGCGCGACACGACCGGCTACACCTTCACCGACACGGGCCTGTACCCCGCCCAGAGCTACCGGTACTACATCCGGGCCTACATGGGCTCGACGCTGCACACCAGCACAGCAGTGTCGGTCAACACCGCGGCCGCGCCCACAGACCCCGACGCCACCCGCGACGGAGCCGCCGCGCTGGACGCCACAGCCGCAGCGGACCGCGTCCAGTACCTGTACCGCGACGCCAACAACGAGGGTCTCACACTGCATCAGGGCGGCGGGGACACAGTCGACTACTACACCTTCACCACCACCGCCCGCCACGACGTGTCATTCGAGGTGCGAACCGACCGCATCGACATCGACGCAACCCTCGAGGACGCCGCCGGCGACACGCTGGCACAGTCCGTGGACCAGTCGACACCACACGACAGGATCGAGACGCTCACCGCAACCATCGACGCCGGCACCTACTACATACGCGTCGAAGCCACACAAGACGGCATAGCCAGCTACCGCCTCGCCTTCGGACTGACCGAGCCGGGCACCAGCACCGACGCAACCGCCGGGCCCCTAGCCGGGTTCAGCCTGATCGACGCCTCCGACCAGACCCTGATCGCGGAACTGACCGACGGAGCCACCGTCACGCTCGATGATCCCGACGCCGGAAGCTACGCCATCCGCGCCGACATCACCGACGACACGCACACCGGCAGCGTGCGCCTCCAGCTCACCGGCCCCAAGACCGCCGGCCCCAAAACCGAGAGCTACGCCCCGTTCTCGCTCTACGGCGACCACCCCAGCGGCGGCGACCGCCACCTCGACGGCGAGGCACTGCCCGCAGGCCAATACACCATCACCGCCACCGCCTACTCGCAGAACAACCTCCACGGAACCGAACTGGGAACACTCGAGATGTCCTTCACAGTCGCCGGCTAACCCCAACCGGCACCGTCACCGCCGTGGACGGGGAACTCTCGCGGCCAAGGCCGCTCACAATCCTTCTACTAGTTGACATGTCTTGACATATATGTCATAATTCTGGTTATCCGAACATTCCGATCTGATCTTTCGCACACTTGAGCGGTGGAGGTTGTTGTGTCCTTTGTGCCCAATCTTCGGACCAAGCGGCCCGAAGAGGAATATGTCCAATCCAAGATCGATGTTCTGGTGAACTACCACGACGTCCTGACCGCCGCGGAGGAGGCGGGGGGTCTCGTGACCGGCATCGACGACCCCGGCTCGCACCGGGTGGCCGTCGTCGGCACCGGTCCGGCGGGGATCGTCGCGGCGTACGAGCTGCTGCGCCTGGGCGTGACCGTCGACATATTCTCCGGCGACCACGCGTCGTACCGTTACGGCCGCGCCTTCAGCCACCCGTTCCCGGGCAACGAGCAGTACCTGGCGGAGATGGGCGCCATGCGGTTCCCGCCCTCGGAGGCCGGGATGTTCTTCTACATGTCGAAGTTCGACATCAAGTACAACGACAACTTCCCGGATCCGGGCAAGGTCACCACGCGACTGTACGTGAACGGCCAGTCCTTCGACTGGAAGGCGGGCCAGCCGGCGCCGTCGCTGTTCGACACGGTGACCAAGGGACTCGACGCCCTGATCGGTGAGGACACGACCCTCGCCGACGGGACCGTTCTGAAGTCGCCCAAGGCGATCACCGGCTACATGATGGATGCCGACTTCGACTCTGCCCAGTCGGCATGGCAGGACTGGATCACCCACTTCGAGCACCTGTCCTTCGGCGCCGGGCTCAGCGTCATCTTCCAGCTGAACCCCAACGCTCCGGGCGGCACCAGGTGGACCGATGACGACATGGCCATCTTCGGGACGATCGGCGTCGGCAGCGGCGGCTTCGGGCCGCTCTACTCAGTCCAGTTCCTCGAGATCTTCCGGCTGTTCGTGAACGAACTCGAAACGGACCAGCAGTTCATCCCCACGGGGATCGCTTCGCTGTTCGACGCCATGGCTCACAAGGAAGTCGGCGGCACCCACGTGATCGCTCGCCACATCGACGAATACGTCGTGAAGATCAAGTACGTAGACGACAAGCAGTCCACCATCGAGCTGACCAGCAACGTGGACGCCAAACGGGTCTACAACAGGGTCATCTGGGCCGCACCCAAATGGGCCAGCCAGGCCAACACGAACCTGATCGAATTCCTAGGGACGGCAATCGAGGGATCCATCATCCGCGGCCTCTATTGCCTCGACTACACGCCGGACAAGAGCCCCGACGGGTTGGGTGTCGTGCTGATCAGCTACACCTGGCAGGACGACTCTGCCAAGCAGATCGCGCTGCCGTCGGACAACGAGATCCGGATCAAGCGCCTGGTCGAGGACGTGGAGCAGATCGACGCCGACTTCGCGGCCAAGCTCGTCCCGCTGGACGGAGACTACGACAACAACACGATCTTCATCGACTGGATGGCCGAATCGAACTACCACGGCGCGTTCAAGCTCAACTATCCGAAACAGGACCGCCTGCTCCAAGAGTCCTACACCTTCTTCAAGAATGCGGGCACATCCAAGGACATCAACGTCTACCTGGCCGGCGACGACGTCTCGTTCAGCGGAGGATGGTGCGAAGGCGCCATCGAGACAGCCATCAACGCCGTCTCGGCCGTCGGCAAGTCCCTCGGCGGGACCACGGTCACGCCCTCGGTGTTCGACGGACGAACCACCGACTACGACTACGCGGTGCACGACCCCCAGTAGCCCGGGAATCTCGCACTCGCCGGCTAGGAGGCTCGGGTGGCGGCGGGGAGTTCGTCCAGGACCCGCACGCCGGAACGGGTCGCTTCGCCCAGCAGCAGCGACTTGAGGGAGCCGCCCCGGGCGCAGCGCCGGGGACCGTCGAACCTGGATCTGCGCAGGCCGCTCAACAGTGCGGTCGGCTCCACGCCCCCGCCGGCCCGGCAGGAGCGGGCCCAGGTGTGGATCGCTTCGTACACGCCCTCCGCGGCGGCCGAGACCGGTGGGGAGCACGACCCGAACCGGTCCGAGTAGCGCCGGAGGAACTCGCGGTTCTCCGAGGTGTCGAGCGCGACGAAGTAGCCCAGCGCATTCCAGGTGCCCTCACCGGACTCGCCGAGATGCTCGACCACGGCGTCGTCCATGAGCGGGGCGAACGTCCGGATGCTGTCTCTGAGGCCGTATGCCGCGAAGTCGCGCTGGAAGCCGACATGGTCCTGGCCGACGAAGCTCGACACCACATGGTCGGCGCCGCTCCGCTGGATGGCGGCCAGCAGCGGTTCGAAGTTCTGCGATCCCAACGGCAGGTAGCCCTCACCGGCGACGTGGCCGTCCATGCGCTCGATGACGGCCCTCGCCGTCGCGCCGACCGCTCGGGGCCACGAGTAATCGTTGCCGGCCAGGAACCAGCGCGACCCGCCCGTCTGTGCAGCCATGCGCGGCAGGGCCCGGTGGAGCTGGTCCATCGGCGTCTCGCCGAAACGGACGAGCAGTGGATGTTCTGCGGTCGGCTCACTCGTCGGCGTGTAGAGGTAGGGGATGCCCTCCGCTAGCGCCATGGGGGCGGTGACCGCGTAAGTGGCCGAGGAGTGCATCCCGATCACGGCGGCCAGACCCGGTGTGCGGCACAGGCGGCGCATGGCGATCGCGCCCACGCCCGGGTCGGTGGCGTCATCGGCCACGACCAGCCTGACGGCCCGGCCCATCACACCACCGTCGGCGTTGATCTCCTCGACCGCGAGCTGCGCGCAGTTCGCAGTGGAGCGGCCCAGGATCCCCGCTGGGCCCGACAGGGAGATCAGGAGTCCCAGGGGCGCCTCCCACCATCCCGTCTCGTAGCCGCCGAGCAGCCCCAGCTCGGCGCCGAGGCGAGCCACCTCGAGGTGATCGATCGTCACACGGACCCGCAGCCGCGTGCCTCCGCTGTCCAACGGGTCGAAGCGGCAGACGACGCGGCCCGCCCAGGGTGTCTCGTGCATCAGGTCGATACGGCGGTTCGGCTGGCACGAGAGCACCCGGGCCGTGCCCGGCGACCGGGCCAGGCCGCCGAGGGGAAGCGCCAAGCGGACCAGCGCGCCGGGTGTGAGCAGGGGCGCCTCCGACCCGAACAGCCACCCGACGGCCCCGTCGCCCTGTCCGAAGAGTGCGAACAGCTCGCTGGGGCACGCCTCCAGCCGCAGTTCGTTGTTCAGGACGAGCTCACCCATGAGACCGCGGCTAGGCGCTGCGCTCTTCGACCCGGCCGACCGCGACGTCCTCCGATGCAGAGGCGTCCTGCACGGCCGACGCGAGCTGCTCCAAGGAGTTCTGGTACACGGAGGTCAGGAAGGCCACCACCGCGTCGACCGGGGTGGAGGTGACCGAGTAGTGCCGGAACCGGCCGTCGCGCCGTTCCGCCACGAGCCCGGCCAAACGCAGGATTCGCAGGTGCGACGAGACCGCGGTGCGTCCCAGCGAATCGAAGTGCGCGGCGATCTCGCCCGCCGTCAACTCCTCATGCTCACCGATCAGGCTGAGGATGGCCCGTCGGGTGGGATCGGCGAGGGCCGAGAAGATGGCGTCACTGTCGGAGGGGGCCATCGCGCCTCCTGTGTCTGTTTGTCAATACTTGCGCACATATGATGCCACACCCGGCGATCGTCTGTCCCTTCTAGGCGAGGTGGCACCCGACCGGTAGCGTTCCTCCGGTGGGACGCCGGATCGTCGTGGTCGACAACTACGACTCGTTCGTCTACATCCTGGTCCAGTACCTGGGAGAGCTCGGAGCTGAGCCGCTGGTGTACCGACACGACGCGGTCACGGCCACCGAGGTCCGCGACCTCAACCCCGACGGGATCCTGATCAGTCCCGGGCCGGGCACACCCGACGACGCGGGCGTCAGCAACGACCTGCTGGCCACGCTGAGCGGCGAGGTGCCCATCCTCGGGGTGTGCCTGGGGATGCAGTGCATCGGCCAGGCGTTCGGAGGGACCGTGATCCGGGCTCCGGAGGTGATGCACGGCAAGACGTCGGTCATCGAACACGGCTCCTCAGGGGTGTTCGAGGGTCTGCCCAACCCCTTCACCGCAACCCGTTACCACTCGTTGATCGTCGAGCGGGCGTCGATCCCTTCCGTCCTGGAGGTCACCGCCACCTGCGATCAGGGCCTGGTGATGGGTCTGCGCCATCGGCACCACCCGACCGAGGGGGTGCAGTTCCATCCCGAGTCGGTGCTCACCGACGCGGGCCGGGACCTGCTCGACAACTTCCTGGCCCGCTGCCGCTAGCGGAAATCAGGACGCGGCGGCAGCGTCTTCTTCGCCCTGGCCGGCGCCGGTCTGGTCGAGGCCTTCGGTCTCGCCGCCCTCGCCCTGCGTCGGCTCGGGCTCCAGCTGGTCCGCCTCCGGCTCGGACGACTCGCCCACCACCACGTCCACGGGGGTCTCGGCCGACACTTCGAGGTTGGGGGGCGGCGTCTGGGCCAGGATCCGACCCACGTCCGTCGATCCCGGCTCCACCGGCTCGAACGTCACGATGCCGATGACGAGCCCGGCCCGCTCGATGGCCAGCTTCCCGGTGTCGAACAGCAGGCCCTTGACGTCGGGGATGGCCACCAGCGGCGGACCGTCGGAGATGATGACGAACACCTCCAGCCCGGCCGACACCGGGAATCCGACGGGCGGATCGGTGTCGATGATCTGTCCCTCCTCGACCGTGTTCGAGGACTGACGCCGCTCACCGACGCGGAACCCCTGCCCGATCAGGGTCTGGAAGGCCTGGCTCAGCGTCATGTCCCGCACGTCGGGCACGAAGACCTGCCCCGGCCCGGTGGAGACGGTGATGGTCACCGCCTCACCCACCGCGAGCTCGGTGTTCGAGGAGGGCTCCTGGCCCACCACTATGCCCGCCTCGGCCTGGCTGGAACCCTCGATCACGATCACCTGGTAGCCCGCGCTCCGGAGGATCTCGGTGGCATCAACCCGGTTGCGGCCCCGCACGGGCGGAACCCTGGGGATCTCGCCCTGGCTCACGGTGAGAGCGACCGTCTCGCCCTCCTCGATCCGCTGGCCGGCCGGCGGGCTCTGGGCGAAAACCGTGTTCTCGGGCACCCCGGTGTTGACCTGGTAGCTGGGTTCCGGCACCAGACCGACCGACCGCAGTCGGGCGTCCGCCTCGCCGTAGCTCAGCCCCGACACGTCGGGCACGTCCACCAGCGCGGGACCGTCGGGGGTAGTCGGCTCTGCGGGCCCGTTGCCGTCGCCCAGGCCCAGCGAGTCATAGAAGGTCCACCCCAGAAAGCCGAGAGCGACCACCAGAACCACCAAGCCCAAGAACATGAGCACGGCGCGCTTCCAGCCGTCGGAACGGTGAACCTCTTCGTAGTAGTAGGCCGGTGGAACGTACTGGTGGGGAGGACCTGTGCCCGACCCCGGCCCGGGCGCGGCGGGCGCCCGGGCGCTGGGGCCGGTGGGGGGGCCGCCGCGGGGCGGCGCCGCGGCCACCGGGCCGGTGCGCGGCGGGTCGGGCGCCGCGGCCGCGGCCGGCGGCGCCTGGGGCCGGGTCGCGGGACTCTCGGTGGTACTGGTCCGGGGAGACTCGGCGGTCCGGGCCGGGATGCTGTGCGCGCCGGCCAGGTAGCGCTGGAGGTCGGCGCGGAGATCCTCGGCCTTCGGATACCGGTTGGCCGGGTTCTTGGCCAGCAGCTTGAGAATGATGGCTTCGAGGGATTCCACGATGCTCACGCCCAGCAGGGACGGCGCCAGCGGACGCTCCTGCACGTGCTTGACGGCCACCGCGGTCGAGGTCTCCGCGGTGAAGGGGGGCTTGCCCACGATCATCTCGTAGAGCACGACCCCCAGCGAGTACAGGTCGCTCCGGCCGTCGAGGGCCTTGCCCTGGGCCTGCTCGGGCGAGAAGTACGTGGCGGTGCCCATGACCGACCCGATATGGGTGAGGTTGTCGCCGGTCCTGCGGGCCAGGGCGGTGGCTATGCCGAAGTCGGCCACCTTCACCTGGCCGTCGTCGCTCACGATGATGTTGCCGAGCTTGACGTCGCGGTGCACGAGCCCGGCGTGGTGGGCGCTGCTGAGCGCCTCGGCCACGTCCGACGCGATCTCCGCGGCCCGGTCGGGGCTGAGGCGCCCGGTGGAGCGCATCACGTCGGCCATGCTGCGGCCCACCACGTACTCCATGACGATGTAGTAGGTGCCCTGCTCCTGGCCCCAGTCGTAGATTCCGACGATGTTGGGGTGGTTCAGGTTGGCGGCGGCCTTGGCCTCCCGGCGGAAGCGCTCGACGAAGCTGGGATCGTTGGCGAACTCCGGGAACAGGACCTTAACCGCCACCTGGCGGTCGAGCGAGGCGTCGCGGGCCAGGTAGACATCGGCCATGCCGCCTCGCGCGATGCGGCGCAGCAACTCGTAGCGGCCGTTGAAGACCGTCAGTCCCTCATCTGCCACGGCCGATCAGTGTAACGGGCGCCCCCCGGCCGAGAATCGAGCCACGACTCCCGGCGGATGGCGGCGGAGGCAGCCGAGGCGGCGGGCCCCCGCGATCAGATCGGCACGGCAGTCCGGGACTCGACGACCAACCGGTCCGGACGGCCGGGTTGTGGCTCGGGGCCGTCCATGACGTCGACGACGACGGCAGTGACGTTGTCGCGGCCGTGCCCGGGACGCACCGCTCGCTGCGCCAGGCTGGCGGCCGCCGCGGAGGCGTCGGCGGCGGATCGCAGGATCTCGGCGATCTCGGGGTCGGCGACCTCGTTGGTCAGCCCGTCGCTGCACAGCAGGAAGCGGGTCCCTTCCGTCGGGGCCAACTCCCAACCGTCGACGTGCACCCGGCGCTCGAATCCCACTGCCCGGGTGAGGATGTGCCGGTCGACGTGGACGGCCGCCTCAGCCTCGGAGATGACCCCGTCGCGGACCAGGTTCTCGGAGATCGTGTGGTCGACGGTGATCCGGCTGAAGCGGTCCGGGGTGAGCGCGTACAGCCGGGAGTCGCCGACATTGCAGGCGACCAGCCGCGACGGGTCGGCGGCGCTGCCGACGCCGGCCAACACGCACAGGGTCGTGGACATCTCGAACAGTCGCGGATCGTCCCGGGCGGCTTCGAGTATGGCCGCATTGGCCGAACCCACGACAGAGATGAGTTGTGACAGCGACTCGACGCAGCCGTCGCGGGCGAGGACCTCGGTGGCTATGCCGGCCGCGGTCCCCCCTCCCGAGTGGCCCCCGAGCCCGTCCGCCACCGCGAAGACGGCCCCATGTGCGAGATAGCGGTCCTGGTTCTCCCGGCGGTGCAGGCCGATGTGGGTGGCGGCCCCGTAGTCCAAACGCACTGCGGCGATGCTAACGGCCGCCGATCACGGCCCTGTGCCCACGCCGCGGGCCGGCGGGCGGTGATTCAAGTGGCTGGCCGCTAACCTCGTGTGTCCGGTCCGCCCGCGGCAGGTCGGGGCCACGCGCGAGTGGCGGAATTTGGCAGACGCGCAGGATTCAGGTTCCTGTGTCCGAAAGGACGTGGGGGTTCAAGTCCCCCCTCGCGCACCTACCGGGTCGATCCGAACATCAAGGGTTCGCCGTTCATCGATCCAAGCCAAGGCGGAATGCCCCTGTTCGGGGGCACGACGGCAGCCAGGGGCCCGGCTCGAGACGCGACGGGTGTCGTTGAGTTGTTCGCGGCGCCGTGCAGAGTTGCGCGCGGCCGTGGCGGAGCTGACGGCGTGAGGTCGGGGCAGTACTCAGTGACACACCGCCGGGCTCTCCGCGGATCGACCTGCGGGGAGACGTCATGCTCGAGACACGCAGACTGCCGCGAAACCGGATTCTCAGGTATGGATTTGCCCATCCACTGGAGATATCAGGCCAGAGGGCCGGAGACCGCCTCCACCGCGGGCACCAGCGCCTCGTCGGCGAGCAGTTGCTCGGCCGCCGCCAGTTCGGGCGACAGCCAGCGGTCGGGCCCGGGGCCCGGCACCCGGTCCCGCAGCAGGCTCACCGCCGCTCCGGTTCCCGCCGCCGGTTGCAGCGGGGCCCGCAGCTCGACGCCGCGCGCCGCCGCGACCCATTCGACGGCCAGGATGCGTCGCAGGTTGGCGATCACCCGGCGCAGCTTGCGGGCCGCGCCCCAGCCCATCGAGACATGGTCCTCCTGCATGGCCGAGGTGGGCAGCGAGTCGACCGAGGCCGGGGCGGCCAGGCGCCGGTTCTCGGCGCACAGGGCCGCCGCGGTGTACTGGCCGATCATCAGGCCGCTGTCCACCCCGGGGTCGTCGGCCAGGAAGGGGGGCAGACCGTGGGAGCGGCCGGGATCGAGCAGGCGGTCGATGCGCCGCTCGGCGACCGCGCCGACCTCGGCCGCAGCGATGGCCAGGTAGTCGGCCGCCAGTGCGACGGGCGCTCCGTGGAAATTGCCGCACGACTCCACCCGGCCGTCGGGCAGCACCATCGGATTGTCGATGGCCGAGGCGAGCTCCCGGTCGGTCGTGGAGACCGCGAAGTCGAGGGTGTCCCGAGCTGCGCCGTGAACCTGGGGGGTGCACCTGACGGAGTAGGCGTCCTGCACCCGGTCGTCGTCGGTGCGGTGGCTGGCGACGATCGGCGAGTCCTCAAGCACGGCCCGCAGGTTGGCCGCGCTGGCCTGCTGGCCGGGATGGGGCCGCAACGCCACCAGGTCGGCCGCGAAGGCGCGGTCGGTGGCCAGCAGAGCCTCGACGCTGCAGCCGGCCACGATGTCGGCCACCGTGAGGAGACGTCTGGCATCGTGGACGGCGAGGCACAGCGTCCCGAGGATGCCGTCGGTCCCGTTGGTGAGGGCCAGACCCTCCTTCTCGACCAGCTCCAGTGGCTCGATGCCGGCCTCCGCGAGGGCGGCGGCCGCGTCGCGGGTGGCGCTGCCGTCCATCACCTCGCCCTCCCCCATCAGCACCAGGGCAGCGTGAGCCAGCGGCGCGAGGTCGCCGCTGGCACCGAGCGAGCCGTGCTCGGGCACCACCGGGACGATCCCCGCGTTGATCAGGCGCACCAGCGACTCGGCGACGGTGGGCCGAGCTCCCGACAGGCCGAAGGCGAGCGTCCGGGCCCGCAGCATCATCATGGCCCGCACCACCTCGACCTCGACGGGCGGCCCCAGCCCGGCTGCGTGGGAGCGGATCAGGGACTGCTGGAGCGCGGCCCGCCGACCGGCAGGAATGGCGGTGTTGGCCAGGGCGCCGAAGCCGGTCGAGATCCCGTAGACGGGCTCCCCCTCCACCAGGGTCTCGACAACGTCTCGGGATGCGGCCATGCGGGCCGCAGCCGCGTCACTCAATCGCAGCTCCTCGCCATGGCGGGCGACGGCGACGACATCGGCGACGCTGACGCCCGCGCCGTGGAGCTGAACCGTCACGCCGGCGCCGCGGGTGCCGGCGCCAGGGCCGTGCCCTCCGGTGAGAGGGCGAACGACGTCGCCACGGCCGCATCGACCGCCGCGACGGCGGCCGTCTCGAGGCGGCGGCCGGCCAGACGGTCGGCCGGGCCCAGCACCGACAGGGCCGCCACCGGGCCTGACGCGTCGCAGACCGGCGCGCACACCGCGGTGACGTCGGGTTCGATGGCGCCGGTGTTGAAGAGGGCAGCCGGGCGAGCACCCCGCGCCGGCGGCTCGGACAGCAGGGCCTCGCCCACCGCGGTCCCGTCTATGGGGACCGAACGGCCGACCCATCCGACATGGCGAATGGCCCGGCGACCCTCCACCGTGGCGATGTAGACCGCCTCGTCGCCGTCGCGCACGGCCAGGTACGCGGACTCCTCGGTGACCTCGACCAGGTTCTCGAGCTGGGGCTGGGCCGCCGCGATGAGCCGCGCGTAGGGGCCCGATTGCAGCGAGGCCAGGGCGGCGCGCAGGAACGAGGTGCCCACCGAGTACGTTCCCATGTCGTTCTTCACCAAATAGCCGCGGTCGGTGAGGACCCGCAGGTGGCGCAGGGCCGTGCTGGCCGGCATGCCCGTTCTGGCCGCGGCCGCGGTGAGGCTGAGCGTGCCCTCGATGACGACGGCATCGAGCAGAGCCAGCACCCGTTCGGCCGAGCGCGACTTGTGCAGCGGTGGGGGAGGCGCAGGCTGAGCGACTGTGGTTTCATATATTGAAACTTCTTGCTGCATATTGACACATTAGGTCATCAGCCTCTACACTGCAACCAGCCCAACCGAGCCACCGGCACGAGGTTCGCGATGCCCACCACCGCGCAGCACACCGCGGGCGCCCCCGCCGGAGGGGTGAGAGCCCCGACCGGCGCCGCCCTGACGTGCCGAGGCTGGCCTCAGGAAGCCGCCTTCCGGATGTTGCAGAACAACCTGGACCCCGATGTGGCCGAGCGCCCCGACGATCTCGTGGTCTACGGCGGGACGGGACGGGCGGCGAGATCCTGGGGCGCCTACCACGCCATGATCCGGGCACTGACCGGCCTCGCCGGCGACGAGACCCTGCTGGTGCAGTCGGGCAAGCCGGTGGGCGTGCTGCGAACCCACGAGTGGGCTCCCAGGGTGCTCATCGCCAACTCAAACCTCGTACCAGAGTGGGGCACCTGGGACGAGTTCAGGCGGCTCGAGCATCTCGGGTTGACCATGTTCGGCCAGATGACGGCGGGCTCGTGGATCTACATCGGCACCCAGGGGATCCTTCAGGGCACCTACGAGTGCTTCGCGGCCATCGCCCGCAAGCGGTTCGACGGATCGCTGGCCGGGACCCTCACCGTCACCGCCGGGCTGGGCGGGATGGGGGGCGCCCAGCCGCTGGCCGTCACCATGAACGAGGGGGTGGCCCTGTGCATCGAGGTCGATCCGGTGCGGGCCGCCCGCCGGGTGGAGACCCGCTATCTCGATGTGGTCGCCGACGACTACGGCGACGCCCTGCGCCGCTGCGAGGAGGCACGCGCCGCCCGCCGGCCGCTGTCGGTGGGGTTGGTCGGCAACGCGGCCGACATAGTCCCGCGGCTGCTGGCCGACGGTGTGGCCGCCGACATCGTGACCGATCAGACCTCGGCCCACGACCCCCTGACCTACGTTCCCAACGATCTGTCGCCCGAGGCCGCCGACGAGCTGCGCCGCAGCCAGCCGGCCGAGTTCGTGCGCCGATCCCGGGCGGCCATGGCCGCCCATGTGGAGGCCATGGTGGGCTTCCTCGACGCCGGGTCCGAGGTCTTCGACTACGGCAACAGCCTGCGGGCCGAAGCCGCGCTCGGCGGCTGCGAGCGAGCCTTCGACTACCCGGGTTTCCTGCCCGCCTACATCCGGCCGCTGTTCTGCGAAGGCAAGGGGCCGTTCCGCTGGGTGGCCCTGTCGGGCGATCCGGCCGACATCGCAGCCACCGACCGGGCCGTGCTCGAGGAATTCCCCGAGGACGAGAACCTCAAGCGCTGGATCACGCTGGCCGCCGAGCGGGTCGCCTTCCAAGGCCTGCCGGCCCGGATCTGCTGGCTGGGCTACGGCGAACGCCACCGGCTGGGGCTGCGGTTCAACGAGATGGTCCGCTCCGGGGAGTTGTCTGCGCCCATCGTCATCGGACGCGACCACCTCGACTCGGGCTCGGTGGCCTCCCCCTATCGCGAGACCGAGGACATGCTCGACGGCAGCGACGCCATCGCCGACTGGCCCCTGCTCAACGCGCTGGCCAACACGTCCTCAGGGGCGTCGTGGGTGAGCATCCACCACGGCGGCGGCGTCGGCGTCGGCCGATCGATCCACGCCGGGCAGGTGAGCGTGGCCGACGGGACCGATCTGGCGGCGCAGAAGCTGGAGCGGGTGCTGCTCAACGACCCGGCCACCGGCGTGATGCGCCACGCCGACGCCGGCTACGACCGGGCCTGGGAGGTGGCCGCCGACCGCGGCGTGCGCATACCCGCGGATCGGCCTGCGAGAACGAGCGCAGACCGGTGAGCGACCGTCGCGCCGCAGCGGTGCCACTCCCGCTCTTGTTCGCTGCGCTCACGGGCCGCTCGGGCCGTGTTCTCCGCTCTTGTTCGCTGCGCTCACGGGCCGCTCGGGCCCACGGCCTCGCTCGGCGCCCTGTGCGGATTCGCATGGATCGCGCCCTGTCCGCCCGGCCTCTGGGCCGATGACCGTCCGGGACATTCTCTCCATCGGCCACCCCGCGCTGCGCACCCCCGCCGACGCGGTGCCACCGACCGAGATCGGCGGCGAGCGGGTGCAAGCCATCGTCGACGACCTCATCGACACCATGCGCCACGCCAACGGGGCGGGCCTGGCCGCCAACCAGATCGGCGAGACCTGCCGGGTCGTCGTCATCGAAGTGAACGACAACCCCCGCTATCCCTACAAGCCGCCCATCCCGCTCACCGTCGCCATCAACCCGGAGCTGGAGGTGCTGGACGACGAGACGCTGGTGATCAACGAGGGCTGCCTGTCGGTGCCGCTGCGCGGCGATGTGGTCCGCTCGGTCAATCTCCGGGTCCGCTACTTCGACCGTCAAGGCGCCGAGCATCGCCATGACGCTCGGGGCCTGGCCGCGGGCGCCTGGCAGCACGAGTGCGACCACCTCGACGGGATCCTGATCACCGACCGGGCCGACCCGGCCACCCTGAGCACCTGGGACGAGTTCGAACGGCACCACCGCGACGCCTTCGTCGAGCGCATATCGAAGTTCGTGGAGCTAGTCGGATCATGACGGCCCGGGACGTTGAGGGACTCCCCGGCCGAACTTCTGTCAAGAAACCACCGCATATGTGGGAAAACCGACAGAAGTCCGGAGAGTCCCCCCTCGCGCGGCCCTCAAGGGCGCACGATGCCGGGGAGCCGTGAGCATGCCGGCGCGTTACTGGTGCGAGTTGGCGTGGCTGGGAGGACCCCGAGCCGAGCCAGAGGTGTTGATCGAAGTGGAGGGCGACCGCATCGGCTCGGTGGCTGCCGGGGTGCGCACCCGTCCCGAGGCCGCCGTGCCCCTGGCGGGCCTGACCCTGCCGGCGCCGGCCAACGTCCACAGCCACGCTTTCCACCGGGCCCTGCGGGGCCGGACCCACTGCGGGCGGGGAAGCTTCTGGACCTGGCGCGACCTCATGTACCGGGTGGCGGCCCGCCTCGATCCCGACCTCTACTACCGGCTGGCTCGGGCGGTGTTCGCGGAGATGGCCCTGGCCGGCGTCGGTGTGGTTGGCGAGTTCCACTACGTCCACCACCGACCCGGGGGCGGCGCCTACGACGATCTCAACTCGATGGGTCTGACGCTGGTCGCCGCGGCCCGCGACGCCGGTGTCCGGCTGACCCTGCTCGACACCCTCTACCTGCACGGCGGCCTGGATCCCGGCCTGGGCGCCGGCGCCGCCCACGGCTACCGCCCGCTGAGGCCCGAGCAGGCCCGCTTCAGCGACGGCAACGCCGAACGCTGGGTCGAGCGGGCCTCCGAGTTGGCCGCGGGCGCGTCCGGACCGGAGGTGAAGGTGGGCGCGGCGGTGCATTCGGTGCGGGCCGTCGACCCGGCCTCAATCAAGGTGGCCGTCGATTGGGCCCGCGACCGGGACGCGCCCCTGCACTTCCACGCCTCGGAGCAGCCGGCCGAGAACGAGCAGTGCCTCGCGGTGCACGGCCGGACCCCGGTCGAAGTGATCGCGGAGGCCGGCGGGTTGGGGCCCGGCACGACGCTGGTGCACGCCACCCACGCAACCGGCCGCGATCTGTCGCTCATCGGCGAGACCGGCACCGGCTGCTGCCTGTGCCCCACCACTGAACGGGATCTGGCCGACGGCACCGGGCCGAGCGCCGGCCTGACCCGTGCAGGGGCCTGGCTGTGCCTGGGATCGGACTCCCATGCCACCGTCGACCTGTTTGAAGAGGCCCGCACGGTCGAACTCGACCAGCGGGCCGCCACCGGCGACCGGGGCGTGTTCTCGACCGCGGCCCTGGCCGCGGCGGCCACGTCCGGCGGCTACCGGTCACTCGGATGGCCACAGGGCGGCAGGCTGGCGGCCGGCGCCCTGGCCGACTTCGCCACGCTGAGGCTCGACTCGGTGCGAACGGCCGGAGCCGACGCCGAGAGCGCGCTGGCTGCGGCGGTCTTCGCGGCCACCAGCGCCGACATTCACCACTTGGTCGTGGGCGGGAGAGCTGTCGTGCGAAAAGGACGGCACACCGCCATCGATGTCGCCGCGGAACTCGCCGCAGCCATCACGGAGATCACCGCGCGATGACGACTGCGACAAACGCCCCTCCCGCGCCGGCCACCGCCTCAACGTCGGCCATCCGCCCCACCCCCGCGGTGCTCGCCGCGGCCATCGCGCCATGACGCTGGTGATCGACAACATCTCCGAGCTGGTCACCAACGATCCCGCGCTCGGCCGGGGGCCACTCGGGATCGTCGGCGACGCTTCGGTGGTGGTCGACGGCGACACCGTGGTGGCGGTGGGTCCGGCCGGAGCCGTCGCCGATGAGCGCCTCGACGCGGGCGGCCGCTGCATGCTGCCCGGGTTCGTGGACTCGCACACCCATCTCGTCTTCGCGGGGGACCGGGCCGAGGAGTTCAGCCGGCGGATGGCCGGGGAGCCCTACGACGGGGGCGGCATCCGGGTCACCACCGACGCCACCCGGACCGCCGGCCGGGCCGGGCTCGAGACCGCGCTCGACGGGCGCCTGGCCGAGGCGCACCGGGCCGGCTCCACCACGGTGGAGATCAAGACCGGCTACGGGCTGTCGGTGGACTCCGAGACCGAGCTGGCCTCGCTGGCCGCGGCAGCCACGCCGGAGGCCACCTTCCTGGGCGCCCACCTGGTGCCCGGCGAGTACCAGGGGCGCGCCGACGACTACGTCGAGTTGGTGTGCGGTCCGATGCTCGACGCCGTCCACGGCCATGTCCGCTGGATCGACGTGTTCTGCGAGACCGGCGCCTTCGACGCCGACCAGTCCCGGGCCGTGCTCACCGCCGGCCGGGACGCTGGATTGGGCCTGCGGCTCCACGCCAACCAGCTGGGCCACGGGCCCGGCGTGCAGCTCGGTGTGGAGATGGGCTGCGCGTCGGTGGACCACTGCACCTACCTCTCGGACGACGACATCGAGGCCCTGGCGGCCAGCGACACCGTGGCCACCTTCCTGCCGGCCACCGACTTCTCGACCCGCCAGCCCTACCCCGACGCCCGGCGGGCCATAGACGCAGGCGTGAGGGTGGCCATCGCCTCGAACTGCAACCCCGGATCGAGCTACACGAGCTCGCTGTCGTTCTGCATGGCGCTGGCCGTGCGCGACATGGGCATGACCATCGACGAGGCCGTGGCCGCGGTCACCACCGGCGGCGCGGCCGCGCTGCGCCGCCGCGACGTGGGCCGCATCGTGCCCGGCGGCCCGGCGCAGGTGACCATCCTCAACGCGCCCAGCCGCCACCACCTCGCCTACCGGCCGGGCGTCCCATTGATCTGGCGGACCCTGGGGGCCGACTACCGGCTCCAGCCCGCCGGCGGCCAGACTTGAACCCGAATCCCAAGGAGAACCGATGACCATCGACGTCCCCAACCCCACCGAGCACAACCAGTGGTACCCGTTCGCCAACCGGCCCCTGCCTCCCGAGGTGGCCGGCGGCACTGTCAACCCGGCCGTCATCCCGGTGTTCGACGCGGTGCGGTTGCCGCCGAGCGCCCGGTTCGTGGTGGTCGGCGCAGGCGTGCACGGACTGTCGAGCGCCTACCACCTGGCCATGTACCTGGAGCGCACCGGCAAGGGGTCCGGCTCCGACGTCGTGCTGATCGACAAGCAGGGTCCGGGCGCGGGCGCCACCGGTCTGGCCTGCGGCTGCATCCGCAACATGTACATGACCGGCCCGCTGCACGCCATCCTGCGAGCCAGCGTGGAGGTATGGGAATCCGACCCGGTGAACTTCGGCTTCCAGCAGGTCGGGTACGTGTCGGTGGGCGAGTCGAACCAGATCGACGACTACCTGAGGCTGCAGGCGTCGCAGGCGGCCAGCGGGTACCCGTCCGACGTGTACACCGGCTCCGAGGCCAGGGCCTTCCTAACCAACCTGTGGCCCGATTTCAAGACCGAGAACTGCGACGTGGTGCTGCACGAGCACCGCTCCGGCTACGCGGGCACCCACATGGCGGTGTGGGGTCTGGACCAGAAGTGCCGGCAGTGGGGCGTGCAGCGCGTGTACGGCGCCACCGTGACCGGCTACACCCTCGACGCGTCGGGCTCGGTGACCGCGGTCGAGACCGACCAGGGCTCCATCTCCTGCGACCAGGTGGTGGTGGGCGCGGGGGCGTGGACTCCTGAGCACTGGGAGTGGCTGGGCGGACCCTCCCACCTCGACGTCGTCTACCCCGACGGCCATGTCGCCGAGCAGATGGACATGTGGACCTACTGGCGCCTGCTGGAGGGTGAGGTGCTGCTGCCCGCCGGCGTCGACTTCCGCACTGCCCAGCACCGCGACTCGCCGGTCCTGCACGTCGAGCTGATGAACACGCCGGTGTACTCCGAGGACGGCCGGTTCCTCAAGGACCACTTCTACACCTACGTGCGCTACGCGGCCGAGCGGGTGGGCGCCCCCGGCCTGCAGGGCGGGACGATCCCGGTGAAGATCGGACCGAGGGCGGCGGTCGAGCCCTACGGCCACCTGAACGACCAGTACCAGGCCGAGGAGTGGTTCGCCGACTACTACTGCGCCACGCTTGGCATGCTCTTCAAGCGCCTGGAGAACCTGCGGCCGTTCTTCAAGGAGCGCCGCAACGGCGGGATCGGTGCGTTCACTCCCGACAACGTGCCCGTGTTCGACTACCTGGGCGACAACGCCTGGGTGATCGCCGACTCCAACCACGGGTTCAAGATGATCGGCGTGGGCAAGCTGACCGCCCAGATGATGGTGCACGGCGACAAGCCCGACGAGCTCGAGCCGTTCACCCTCGACCGCTACCGCACCGGCGCCACCTTCGGCGACCGCAACTCCAACTGCCCCTGGGTCTAGCTCACCGCCCAAATTGATGGCGATAGTGGGTATCCAAGGCCCAATTCGTCATCAATTTCGCAGCATGAGGCCTTAGGGGGCGGTTCAGCCGGCGAAGGCGGCCAGCCACTGCTCGCGGCTGGTGGGCCGGAACACGTAGTTGCGCTCGCGGGTGATGCCCATGGTGGCCGACGACTCCACCGAGTAGCGGTGCCCGGGGTAGAGCACCGCTTCGTCGGGCACCCGGGCCAGCCGGGTGGTGAGGCTCTCGTACATCTGGGCCGGGTCGGAGCCGGGCAGGTCCATGCGACCGCATCCCTCGAGAAACAGCGTGTCGCCGGCCACGAGCCGGCCGTCCACCAGGAAGCACTGGCTGCCCGGAGTGTGCCCCGGCGTGGCGATGAGCTCGATCTCGACCGCACCCACCATCACCACGTCTCCTGAGGCGTGGCTGACCAGGCAGTCGTCGTCCACGCCGGTCACCTTCTTGACGAGATCGGCCTCCTCGGCCTGCACGTGGATCGGCACCGAAACCCGCTCCAGCAGCCGGCTGACGCCCTCGATGGTGATGCCCATCATGTGGCCGCCCACATGGTCGGGGTGGTAGTGGGTGGCCAGCACGCCGGTGCAGGCCATGCCGTCGGCCTCCAGCAGGTCGACGAGCCCGTAGGCGTCGTAGGCCGGATCGACGAGCACGGCCTGGCCGGTGGCGCGGTCGCCGATGGCGTAGACGAAGTTCACCATCTGGCGGGCCAGCCCGTCCTCAGTTGCGAAGTCGCGCCCCGACAGCAGCTGCCGGAAATAGAGCCGGTCGTCCACGGCAGTCACGCTATTGCCCGCACTTGTTCGCTGCGACCTGAGGGCCACTCGGGCCAGAGCCGGCCGTGCGGCGCTGGGCCTTCACCGGCCCCCGGGATTCGAATCCTCCCTTCTCCGCGCTGTCCCTGTCACAGGCCACCGGAAGGGCACGGGCCGAGGCCGGGGTAGATCGTCGGCGTGGAGGGTTCTTGAATGATGTCCGAATAGCGGGATTCTATTGGGTTTCCGCACAGGCGAAGATATTTGAGGCTCAACAGGCCCCTGAGGTCCAGCGACGTGAGCTCGTTGTTCCCCAAGTAGAGGCGAACAAGGTTGGAGAGGTCGGAGAGGCCGGAGATCTCCGTCAGCTCGTTGTTGTCCATGTTCAGAGTGCGAAGATTGGAGAGGCCCGAGACGTCGATGGAGGTCAGATCGTTGTCGTCCAGTTCCAGAGTGCGAAGATTGGAGGACCCGGAGACATCGACTGACGTGAGGCTGTTGCGGTCCAGATACAGGCCGCTGAGACGGGTGAGGTCGGAGGCGTCGATGGAGGTCAGATCGTTGTCGTCCAAGCCCAGAGCGACAAGTTTGGAGAGGCCGGAGACGTCGACTGACGTGAGGCTGTTGCGGTTCAGGAGCAGACGGAAGAGCTCGGTGTGATTGGAGGCGTCGATGGAGGTCAGATCGTTGTCGGTCAGCGACAGCTCCGTGAGTCGCCGGAGGCTGGAGAGCCCGATGATCGGGAACACGTCGTCGGTCATCTCGTCGTCGTCGTCGTCGTAGGGCCCGAGCTCGTTGTCGTCCAGACTGATGTAGTACAGAGCGGTGTTGGCCGTAAGGTCGATGGACTCGAAGTCGTTCCCGTCCGCCTTCAGATAGCCGAGCTTGGTCAGATCGTCGAGGCCGGTGATCTCCGTCAGCTCATTGTCGTCCAGATACAGGACCTCGACCTCGCCGAGCCCCGTGACGTCGATGGAGGTCAGATCGTTCTCGCCTACGCCGATCCGCTCCAGGGCGGTGTTGGAGGTGAGGTCGATGGAGGTGAGGTTGTTCTTGCTCATCCCGAGAAGAGTGAGACCAGTGGCGTACTCGATCCCGGTGGCGTCGGAGATTCCTCGATCCCTCGCATCCAGTATGGTGAGTCCTTGAAGTTCGCCCACAGTGATGTCGTCGCCCGAGCTCTTGCCGAGCGCCGTCTCGATGGCTGCCCGCAGCCCGGTGTCGGGCAGGCAGTCCGACGTGAGCACGGTACTGGTGCTCGAGGCCTCGGGACAGGTGACCTGCGCGGGCGCTGTCCCGGCCAACATCGACATCACAAGCATGATCGTGCAGCACGCGCCAAAGATCCTCCAGCGAATACCTAGGATATGCGAATAGCCATAGACCATAGAAGCCATAGACCATAGAGTAGTCCATAGGGCTATTCGCGCGCCACGGCCTCGCACATCTCGGCCTCCAACGGGCCGCCGAAACGGCGCTGAACGGGCAGATCGGCCGTAACCTGCGGTGGATGGGGCAACCCGAGGAGTCGCGCACCCCGACCGTCGGATACCTGGGCCCGCCGGGGACATTCACCGAGCAGGCCGTCTATTCCCAGCCCGACCTGGCTGCCATGAACCACCGCCCCATCAACTCGATTATCGACGTGCTGAGGGCGGTCGGCAGCGGCGAGGTCGACCTGGGCCTGGTGGCCATCGAGAACATGATCGAGGGGTCGGTGACCGCCACCCTCGATGCGCTGGCCTTCGACACCGACCTGTTCATCCAGCGCGAGGTGATCATCGACGTCAACCTGAACCTGCTCGGCCCTGCGGGCATGACGCTGGAGTCGGTGGAGCGGGTCCGGTCCTATCCGGTGGCCCACGCCCAGTGCCGCGAGTACCTGGCCGCCCACCTTCCCGGCGCGGTCTTCGAGGCGGCCAACTCGACCGCCGAAGCGGCCCGCAGCCTGGCCAAGTCGGGCGACCGCACCACCGCGGCCATCGCGCCGCTGCGCTCAGCGGAGGTGTACGGGCTGGACGTGCTGGCCGCCGACATCGCCGACCATGCCGACAACCAGACCCGCTTCGTGCTGGTCGGAGCCGACGTCATCGCCGCGCCGACCGGCCACGACAAGACGAGCATGGTCGTCTACCAGAGCACCGACGTGCCGGGGTCGCTGATCGGCATCCTGGGCGAGTTCGCAGCCCGGGCCATCAACCTGACCAGCCTCCAGAGCCGCCCCACCAAGGCCAGCCTGGGCCAGTACTGTTTTCTGCTGGACTGCGAGGGCCACATCGCCGACGAGGTGGTGGCCGACGCCCTGCGCAACCTCAACATGAAGACCTCCCGGGTGAAGTTCCTCGGCTCCTACCCGTCGGCCTCGGCCGACCACCACGACCACGTGATGAGCCAGGTCGAGGTGCGCAAGGCGGCCGCCTGGATCGACGACCTCAGGGGCCGCATCCTCGCTTGAGCACGCCGCAGGGCAGGACTCCGCCCCGCCTATCCTTGCCTGCGGAGGGATGGCAGAGCGGACGATTGCGACGGTCTTGAAAACCGTTGGGCCTTCACGGGTCCCGGGGGTTCGAATCCCCCTCCCTCCGCTCTAAGCCTGGATCCACCGTTTTGGGTTTTGGTGGCGGGGGTGTGGTGTTGGTGGTGCGGGTTTTGTGTTGTGTGTGGCCGCGGTCGGGGGTTGGGGCGCGTCGGGGCGTGCCGGGTGGGGCCGGGGGGTGGGTGTCGGGTTGGTGGCGCTGGGCTGTTGTGGGGTGCGTCGGGCCCCTGGTGGGGCGGGTTCAGCCTGAGGGGCCCGGCAGTGCTCGCAGGGTTTTGAGGGTGGTGTGGAACTGGTCGGCCCATGGCCAGCGGGCCGCGAATCGCAGGGTGGGTCGGCCGGATCGGTTGGCGAGCACTGCGGGGAGGGCGAACAGGCGGGTTCGTCGGGTGCGTGAGGTGGTGGGGGCGTGGTGGGCGAGCAGGCTGGTCCAGGTGCTGATGTTGTGGGCGAGCACGGCGCAGGCGAGCCAGGCGCAGTTGGCGCCGTAGTGCCCTGAGGGGACGTGTTCGAGCCCGGCGCCGTCTTTGAGGTCTCTGATGGCGAGCTCGATGGTGGCGTGTTGGCGGTGGAAGGCGTCCGCGGCGATGGTGTCGAGGTCGTCGCGGTCGGTGATGAAGGCGTGGTGGCGCCAGTCGGGCCACAGCCGGCGCTGGGCTTGGCCGCGCAGGCGGGTGCGGCGCACCACAAGGCGGACTTCGCGCTCGTCGCCGGCGGTGTAGGTGGTCTCTGCTACCTGGGCCTCTCCGCCGGCGGTGTAGGCGATGGCCTGCCAGTCGGACTCGGCGATGGCGGCGATAGCGGCTTTGACCTTGGGGATCTGGCGCACGGTCATCGACCATCTCACGTTGTGGGCGCCGAGGCAGTCGATGAGCTTCCAGGACCAGAACCCCGAGTCGGCGCGCACGGTCATCGCGCCGGCGGCGCCGGCGCGTCGGGCGACGGCGAGGACCTCCGACACGAAGCGCAGCACGCCCCTCGCGGTATGCGCGGAACCCTTGCGCATCCTCGCGAACAGGACCTCACCGGTGCCCGCCCGGGTGGCCAGCAGCGGGTGATAGCCCAGCTCGCCGGTGTGGCCGTAGGCGGCGCCCTGCTTCTGTTTGCCGTGGACCTCACAGACCGTGGAGTCCAAGTCCACCACCAGCGGCCCCGACCCCGGACCCGCGCCCAGGCCCCAGGCCCGAGCCAGCACACGAGACGCCACCGCCTCAAGCTGGCGGACGTGGCCGAACGTGAAGGACCGCAAGAACGTGCCCACAGTCGACGGCGCCGCCACCCGAAACCCCAGCACCCGCTCGGTGGCCCCGGCGCGCAGCATGCCCACATGGTCGATGCAAGTCCCCCCGGCCAGCATCGCCGCCACCAGCGTCAACACCTTGCGGCCCGGGTTCGCCGAACCGGTCCCCACCCACCTCTCCACCAGCGCCCCGAGCCCCAGGCGCGCCATCAACGTCGCCGGTGCCAACAGCCCCGCACAAGCCACCATCCCCCCATGATCAAAGGTCACTTGCAACCGGTCGATACTATGAGATGATCCACTCATAGAAAGTGCCTCCCGTCGTGGCGGGTCCGTTGACCTAGGACATCAACAGACTCCCACCTCAGGAGGCCTTTCTGGTGGACGCGGCCACCCCACAGACCTCACCGCACCGGTGGATCCAGGCTAAGTCTCTGTCAGAGGCCACCGGATGTGCACGTGCCGACGCTGAAGGAGATGGGCGCGTTCTGGACGTCGTCCTCACCGAGGTCGGGATTCCCGCACAAATGGAGGGCATTGAGGTTGTTCAGGCCGGCGAGGTCTATCGATGTGAGGCTGTTGTTCCTCAAGTAGAGCCTCTGGAGAAGGGTGAGGTTGCCGAGGCCGGTGATCGATGTCAGTGCGTTGTCGTCCAGATACAGGCCTTTGAGACGGATGAGGTCGGAGACGTCGATGGACGTGAGATCGTTGCCGTCGAGGCCCAGCCCGCCGAGCTTGGAGAGGTTGGAGACGTCGACGGAGTCGAGGCTGTTGCGGTTCAGGAGCAGCCCGATGAGCCTGGTGAGCTTGGAGGCGTCGATGGAGGTGAGCTCGTTGTCGGTCAGCCCCAGCCGCGAGAGTCCGGTGAGCTTGTCGAGCCCGATGACGGGGAACACCTCGTCGGTCTCGTCGTCGTCGTCGTGGTCGTAGGGCGCGAGCTGGTTGTCGTTGAGTTCGAGAACGTAGAGAGCGGTGTTGTTGGAGAGGTCGATGGACTCGAGAGCGTTCCCGCTCGCTCTCAGCAAACTGAGCCTGGTGGCATCGGCGAGCCCGGTGATGCTCGTCAGCTCGTTGTCGTCCACAAACAGGGTGCGGAGGTCCGTGAGCCCCGAGACGGTGAGGGAGGTGACCTGATTGTCGTCCAGGATGATCGTCTTCAGGGCGGTGTTCTCGGAGACGTCGATGGCGGAGAGCTGATTGGAGGCCAGGTTGACCTTCTTGAGCGCGGTGTTGGAGGTGAGGTCGATGGAGGTGAGGCCGCTGTCGGCCAGGCCGAGCTCGACGAGGCCGGCGAGCTGGTCGAGCCCGGTGACGGGGAACACGCCGTCGGTCGTCGCGAGCTGGTTCTCGCCGAGGAGGAGGCGTGTCAGGTTGGTGTTGTTGGAGACGTCGATGTTGGTGAGGTCGTTCCAGCGCAGATCCAGCTCAGTGAGGCCGGTGGCGTACTCGATCCCGCGGGCGTCGGCGATGTCCTCTCCCCACACCCGCAGCGTGGTGAGCCCTGCGAGTTCGCCCACGGTGATGTCGTCGCCGGAGCCCTTGCCGAGCGCATCCTCGATCGCCGCCCGCAGGTTGCCGTCGACCAGGCAGCGCGATGTGAGCACGGCAGTCGTGTCCGTGGCGTCGGGGCAGGAGGCCTGAGCGGTCGCCGTCCCCGTCAGGACCGACATCACCATCGCCACCACGCAGAACGTGCCAAGGGTCCTCATGACAGCGCGCTCCATTGCTAGTCGTCGTTGCAGTTGCAGTTGCAGTTTGCATCAGTAGTCGTAGCTACGGTCCTAGACTATTGTTGATCATGCGCGCCGCAAGGCCGCGAGGCTGCTGCTGATGTGCGTGGGAAAGCAGGGCACTGCCGAAACCATCCATGGGGGCGCCCCGTGGCATGGTGGACTTTGGGGTCGAGCCTCGGCGATCAGTGTCTTGAGTTGCAAGTTCAAGCGGCTTGTTCAGACCTCCGTGAAATCTCGGGTTGGTTTTGCGCGCTCAGTCCACACAAACCGCACCAAGAAAACTGGCGGCGACATCTGCAATGGATTCCTGACTCAGGGCTAGTTGCCGGTTGTGAGCTCGGCTGTGGCGAGACTGTCGCGCTGGGGGTAGGGCTGGCTCATGGAGTCCTCTGAGCAGTAGCGCCGGTCGCTGACCTGCCCCTCGTCGTGGAGATCGACCGGCATGGCGCCGTCGTCCACCAGCCGGCGGCAGGTCTGGTGGCTGCCGCCGAGGAAGGTGTCCGGCGCGGAGCCCGTCAGCAGGCCGCTGCGAGCCGCCGTGTCTTGAATCGCGTCCCCGTCGTCGACCGTGATGGCCAACGGCTTCTCGCAGTAGACGTGCCCGCCACCGGCAAGCGCGGCCAGATCGACCGGCGCGTGGGCGTCCGGAGTCGTCAGGTTGAGTACGACGTCTGTACCCTATGGCTGGACTGACGACGAGTTCGTCGACCCCGAGGGACTCAAGGCCGTTGCAAGCCGCGGTGCGCTGGGCCGCCTCGCCTCGCAGGTCGGCGCAGGCCACGATGCCGAACCTCTCGACGACCGCGGCCGACTCGAGGTAGGTACGGCTGATCACGCCGCAACCAACGAGCCCGACCTTCAGCGGCGCAGGCACCGGTCGTGTCGCATCCGTGGCAGCAGACCACCCGACTGTTGAGCCACCCGGCCGAGCATCGGGCGCACCCGGCGATCATCAGAACGGCTTAGCACCTGACTCCCTCCGGTCTTTGTGCAGCAGACGAGTAGGCTCCGAAGCTGTGTCTGCCTCGCCCGTTCTCGAAGCGTTGACGAGCCGCGCCCGCCTGCTTGCCGTCCTCGTCCTTGCTTGTCTTGCGGCCGCCAGCTGCGGCGCCGACGATGAGGCAGTGGCCGCGCCCACGACAGCCCCGACCACCACCGAGGCGACTGCGACCACCGCGCCGACAACCACTGCGGCTCCCACTACCACGGCCGCGCCCACAACGACCACGGCCCCGACCACCGAGGCGACTGCGGCCCCGACCACCACGGTGCCGACAACCACTGCGGCTCCCACTACCACGGCCGCGCCCACAACGACCACGGCCCCGACCACCACGGCGCCACCCACCACGACGGTGGCTGAGACGCTCACAGTCGTCGAGCCGTCCGGCCTCGAGCCGGTGGCGACCGCGGGAGGATGGCAGGCCTACAACGGCGGCGAGGAGTGCACCTGCGCCGACGGCAGCGACTACCACTACTGGGTGCGCGAGGGCGACCCGGAGAAAGTGGTCTTCTACCTGCAGGGCGGCGGAGCGTGCTTCACCCGGGACAACTGCGCGTTCACCGGCGACTCGAACTCGTACGACGTCACCACCGACATCACCGAGATCGGGGACAACCCCAGCATGTGGGGCGGCATCTTCGACTTCGAGAACCCGCTCAACCCGGTGAAGGACCATTCGTTCGTGGTGGCGCTGTACTGCACCGGCGACGTGCACCTCGGCAACCGGACCAACGACTACGGCGGCGGCCTGATCGTGCACCACAACGGCTTCGTCAACGCCAACACCGCGCTGGATGCCGCGGTGGAGCGCTTCGGCGGCGCCACCGAGGTAGTGGTGGCCGGCTCGAGCGCGGGCTCGGCCTCGGCCGCACTGTACGGCGGGCTGGCCGCCGACCTGTTCCCGGGCGCAAGCGTCGCGGTGGTGGCCGACGCCTCGGGCGCCTACCCCAGCGACCCGGGCATCAACAGCTACATCGGCAGTCTGTGGGGAACCACCAGATCGGTGCCGGACTGGCCGGTCAACGAGGGGGTCACCATCGCCGAGTACGGCCTGCCCGAGCTGTTCATCCGGTCGGGCCTGCATGCGCCGCACGTACGGTTCGCTCGCTACGACAACGCCTTCGACAGCACCCAGGAGTTCTTCGCGACCTTGGCCGGGTTCGACGCCGGCAGCATCGACCAGCTCATGTACCAGAACGAGGCCAAGATCGAGGACGCCGGGGTGAACCAGGCGAGTTACATGGCCCCCGGCCGGGACCACACGATCCTGTTCCGGGACCTCGTCTACACCCAGGAGGTGGAGGGGGTGGCCTTCCTCGACTGGCTCACCGCGTTCCTGGGCGGCACCGACGTCGACGACGTGACCTGCGTCGACTGCTCATAGCGGTCACGCCGGTACGCTCAGAGCTTCTGGAGACGTGGCCGAGTCCGGTTGAAGGCGCTTCCCTGCTAAGGAAGTAACGATGCAAGTCGTTCGTGGGTTCGAATCCCACCGTCTCCGCCACGGGGTGTTATCCACTTAGAGGCCGCGCGGATTGACCATCCACGGGTCGTCTGGTTGTCCCGACTGGAATGTCGGGTGTCCTGTCAACGAGACGACCGTGGAGGTCAGACACATCATGCGCGCGTTGGAGTCGGAAGTGGTGGATCCGGTGTGGGCGGCGATCGAGCCGCTTGTGCCGGTGCCTGTGGACAACCATCCCACCGGCGGGCACCGGCGCCGGATACCGGACAAGATCGTGTTCTGGGGGATCTTGATCCGGTTGGTGACGGGCTGCTCGTGGGTCACCGCGGAGAGGCTGTTGGGCGGGCGCGTGTCTGACACGACTATGCGCGCCCGCCGCGACGAGTGGGTCGAGGCCGGAGTCTTTGAGGGCCTGGAGTCTGAGGCGCTGCGCGCCTATGACCGCATCGTGGGCCTCGACTTGTCCGAGGTGTCGGTGGACGGGTCGATCCACAAGGCGCCCTGCGGCGGCGAAGGCACCGCCAAAAGCCCTGTTGACCGGGCCAAACTGGGCTGGAAGTGGTCCATATTGGCCGACCGGGCCGGGGTGCCGGTCGCGGCGGTCGCCGACGGCGCCAACCGACACGACACCATCTTGTTGGAACCCACACTGCGAGCCGCCCCCGAAGGGCTGCTAGCCGACGTGGAGACCCTGCACCTCGACCGCGGATATGACAACGCGCCGGCGCGCGCGGTGTGCGCCGCGATGGGCATCGACGACGTCGTGTGCGCGAAGAAGCGCCCCCGCCACGCCAAGCGCCGCAAACCCAACACGGCTCCCCTCGGGCTGCGCTGGAGCGTCGAGCGCACCAACTCGTGGCTGTCGAACTTCGGACAGATGCGCCGCAACACAGACCGCCGCCCCCAGCACCGACGAGCCCAACTCTCCCTCGCCATAACCCTCATTATCACAGCCAAACTCATCGACCACCGCGACCGATGGAACCCCCACCCATGATCAATCCGCGCTCGCTCTTAGCCTGGATCCACCGTTTTGGGTTTTGGTGGCGGGGGTGTGGTGTTGGTGGTGCGGGTTTGGTGTTGTGTGTGGCCGCGGTCGGGGGTTGGGGCGCGTCGGGGCGTGCCGGGTGGGGCCGGGGGGTGGGTGTCGGGTTGGTGGCGCTGGGCTGTTGTGGGGTGCGTCGGGCCCCTGGTGGGGCGGGTTCAGCCTGAGGGGCCCGGCAGTGCTCGCAGGGTTTTGAGGGTGGTGTGGAACTGGTCGGCCCATGGCCAGCGGGCCGCGAATCGCAGGGTGGGTCGGCCGGATCGGTTGGCGAGCACTGCGGGGAGGGCGAACAGGCGGGTTCGTCGGGTGCGTGAGGTGGTGGGGGCGTGGTGGGCGAGCAGGCTGGTCCAGGTGCTGATGTTGTGGGCGAGCACGGCGCAGGCGAGCCAGGCGCAGTTGGCGCCGTAGTGCCCTGAGGGGACGTGTTCGAGCCCGGCGCCGTCTTTGAGGTCTCTGATGGCGAGCTCGATGGTGGCGTGTTGGCGGTGGAAGGCGTCCGCGGCGACGGTGTCGAGGTCGTCGCGGTCGGTGATGAAGGCGTGGTGGCGCCAGTCGGGCCACAGCCGGCGCTGGGCTTGGCCGCGCAGGCGGGTGCGGCGCACCACAAGGCGGACTTCGCGCTCGTCGCCGGCGGTGTAGGTGGTCTCTGCTACCTGGGCCTCTCCGCCGGCGGTGTAGGCGATGGCCTGCCAGTCGGACTCGGCGATGGCGGCGATAGCGGCTTTGACCTTGGGGATCTGGCGCACGGTGATCGACCATCTCACGTTGTGGGCGCCGAGGCAGTCGATGAGCTTCCAGGACCAGAACCCCGAGTCGGCGCGCACGGTCATCGCGCCGGCGGCGCCGGCGCGTCGGGCGACGGCGAGGACCTCCGACACGAAGCGCAGCACGCCCCTCGCGGTATGCGCGGAACCCTTGCGCATCCTCGCGAACAGGACCTCACCGGTGCCCGCCCGGGTGGCCAGCAGCGGGTGATAGCCCAGCTCGCCGGTGTGGCCGTAGGCGGCGCCCTGCTTCTGTTTGCCGTGGACCTCACAGACCGTGGAGTCCAAGTCCACCACCAGCGGCCCCGACCCCGGACCCGCGCCCAGGCCCCAGGCCCGAGCCAGCACACGAGACGCCACCGCCTCAAGCTGGCGGACGTGGCCGAACGTGAAGGACCGCAAGAACGTGCCCACAGTCGACGGCGCCGCCACCCGAAACCCCAGCACCCGCTCGGTGGCCCCGGCGCGCAGCATGCCCACATGGTCGATGCAAGTCCCCCCGGCCAGCATCGCCGCCACCAGCGTCAACACCTTGCGGCCCGGGTTCGCCGAACCGGTCCCCACCCACCTCTCCACCAGCGCCCCGAGCCCCAGGCGCGCCATCAACGTCGCCGGTGCCAACAGCCCCGCACAAGCCACCATCCCCCCATGATCAAAGGTCACTTGCAACCGGTCGATACTATGAGATGATCCACTCATAGAAAGTGCCTCCCGTCGTGGCGGGTCCGTTGACCTAGGACATCAACAGACTCCCACCTCAGGAGGCCTTTCTGGTGGACGCGGCCACCCCACAGACCTCACCGCACCGGTGGATCCAGGCTTAGCACCCGTGTTGTTAGCCACCAAGCGCGGCATCCGTTGTCGCGGATATTGCAGGGCCAGCATCAGCGATGTTGCAGGACCAGCATTGGATGTGGTGCCCATGCATCACTGTGGTATTGCAATACAGACATTGTGACGTTGCAACTACGACATCCTGGGTGTACGATGGGTGCATCCACGGATACTGGAACAAGGGTCCGGTACCCCCGACGCGGACAGCACCCATGGCATCAACGCATCTAGGCGCACAGTATCTCGGCAGAGTCGCCGACGAGGATCTGCAGCGCCGGCTGCGGTCTGCGCCTGCGGTGTTGATCGAGGGGCCGCGAGCGTGCGGCAAGACCACCACAGCCCGTCAGATCGCTTCCAGCGAAATACTGCTCGAAGAAGCAATGGCATCGGTGCAGTTGGCCTCGCCGGGATCGCTGGCCCTGCTGGAGGGGGCAACGCCCCGCCTCATAGACGAGTGGCATCTCGTGCCCGACATCTGGGACATGGTCCGGCGCGCGTGCGATCGCCGCGGCATCCCGGGCCAGTTCATCCTCACCGGTTCCGCTGACCCCCCTGCCGGCGTCAAGCAGCACTCCGGGGTGGGCCGCGTGGCCCGGGTGCAGATGCGTCCTCTGTCACTGCTTGAGTCGGGGTTGTCCACCGGAGCGGTGTCGCTGCGGGCGCTCTTTGACGGCACCGAGTGCTCAGCGCCAGCTCCATCACAGGATCTGCGCGACGTGGCCGACGCCATCTGCCGGGGCGGCTGGCCGCTGTGCCACCCCATGGACACCGCCGACGCGCAGGACTTCATCGGCGACTACCTCCATGAACTCGCCCAGAGCGAAGTCTCCACCGTGGACGGCGTGCGGCGCGACCCCGCCGCAGTGGCCCGCCTACTGGTCTCGCTGGCCCGCAACATCTCCACCGAGGCCGCCGTGAGCACCCTGTCGGCCGACACCGGAGGTGAGCGGCCGATCGACCCCCGCACCGCGGCCGCTTATCTGTCGGCGCTGCGGAGGCTCTTCGTCGTTGAGGACGTGCCTGCGTGGAGTCCCCAGCTGCGGTCGCGCTCCAGGCTCCGGGGTGCTCCGAAACGCCAACTCGTCGACCCCTCCCTGGCGGCCGCCGCGCTGGGCGCCGACCCCGGGCGCCTGCTGGCGGACCTCGAAACGCTCGGCTTCCTGTTTGAGTCGCTGTGCGTGCGGGATCTGCGCGTCTACTGCCAGATGTTGCGAGCAGAGCTCAGCCACTACCGCGACAACACCGGCCTGGAGGTCGACACGATCATCCGGCGACGCAACGGTGAATGGATCGCGGCCGAGATCAAGCTCGGGGGCCGGGCCGCGGTCGAAGCCGCCGCGGCCTCGCTCACCAGGCTCCGTGACGAGCGGATCGACCCGGCCGAAGTAGGCGCCCCCTGCCGGCTGGTGGTGATCACCGCCACCGGTTTCGCCTACGAGCGCACCGACGGCGTGGCCGTGGTGCCCATCACCGCCCTCGGGCCCTGAACGCCCAATGGGGTACAGATCCTCTCCCCGGTGGGGTACAGCTTCCAAGGCCATGATTTTCGTTCCGTCTGAACAGCACAAACGCTAGGTGGCTGACATCCCGCCACGGGGTCTTGGCCAGCTGAGGCCCATCTTGTTAGCCACCAGCCCCCGAATCGCCGTCCAGGCGCGTTTCGGCGTTGCGGATGGTGCGCGGCGGCTTCCATTCGCCGTGTTCGGCGGGTCGGGGCTGTTGCGCGGCAGGCTGGTGGCCGCTGCCGGGCGCGTCGAGGCCGACGGCTCCTAGTTGGCCGTCGCTGAAATGATCGGGGCGTCCGGAGCGCTCCCAAGCAGGGTCTCGGTCCTGCTGCGCTGCCCTAGCCATTTCGACGACACAGCACTAGTTGGCCGTCGGCCTCACATGGGGAGACCCTCTGGGGTGGCTATTCGGGTCCGTCTCTGGAACGGTCTGCGGAGTTGTGCCCCTCGGACCGGGGCGCCGGCTCGTCGTCGGCGCCGCCGTCGGCCTCATCGTTGCTGTCGGAGGCTTCGGGGCTGTGGTCGGCGTTGCCGTTGTTGTTGAGCCAGGCCTGTTTGGTCTCGCGCAGCAGGTACGCGACGCCCATCATCACCGACCCGACGAACCTGGCCGCGTCTCCGAGGGCGTGACACCATCGGTCGGCCAGCCCGCCCTTGTCGCGCAGGATGCCGTTGAGGTTCTCGATCTGGTTGCGGCGGTTCACGGACTTGTTGTGCGCTGTGGTGCTGTGGGGGATCGGATGGTAGCGGTCGAGGTGCTCGACGGGGATGGTGACACGGCCCGGGCAGCAGTACTCGGCGCCGTCGGTGCGGGTGATGTAGGGAGCCTTGCGGTTGGGTCTGGCTTTGGGGTTGCGGGTCTTGAGGTTGCTGCGGATGCGTCCGGCGCACTGTGGGCACATCATCCTGACGCCGCCGTTCGCGGCCGGCCCGTCGACGGAGTAGCGGTACTTGGCGCGGCGGTCGAACCAGCGGCGGAGCTGCTCCCGTGGCCTCACTGCTGGTTGAGCGGGGTTGGCCAGCGGGGCTGCAGGACGCGGTGGAGAACTTCTTGGCAGCGTGGCTCCGTGGCCTAGCGTTTAGCGCAGCGCCTAGCGGCAACCAAACCCGCGTGGGTCTTCGGAGCCTGCTGGAGCACAAGGTCGCAATCGGTGAGCATCGCGAACCGCAACGCCTCAAAGAGACCGCCGAACACTTCGCGGCACGGACGCCCGAGGACATCGCGGTCGACCAAGAGCGAGCCCGACGCCTCAGTGCTGTGGCCAGCATCCGGTCTGGTCGCCGCCGACGCGAGCAACAACTTCCGCTGGGACTGAGGGAGAAATCGACGATGCGGTTCCTCGCACTCCTCGGGTCTGATCTGGGCTCCTCGGGCGAGGCGCTATTGCGCCGGGTGGCTGAACATGACCCTTCTATTCTCCTGGCCGCTGTCGAGGAACCGCTGGCGGGAAGCGCGCTCGCCCAATACAGCCCCACCCTGCTAATCGACCTCGTCGAGGCGTACTACCTCGACGATGACGCTGACGCCTTGAGCGGATCGTCATTTCAGAATGGGATCCGCGAACACGAGTTCCATGGCTTGGGCAACCCGATGGCGGCACCCACCTATGGACCGTTCTTGGCCATGTTCCGATCTGACTTTGTGAGCCTTCGCGGATTCGTGGGGAGGCGGGGTGGTTGAGGGTCCCTGAGTAGGGGTCGAGGCCCTGCTGGGATCGGTGATGTACACAACACTGATCCAGGAGGGCCCCGATGGCTTCCGATGTTATGCGGGTGCGGCTGCACCTGCGTGAGACACGCGTGCTGAGAGTGCAGGTCGACACGCCGAGCGAGCTGCGCGTGGAGGTCGAGTCGACGTTGAGGTGTCTACGCTGCCCGATGTGCGGGTTCAAGTGTCACAGGGTGCATGACCGCCGGGCCAAGCAGATCCGGGACCTGGAGGTGTCGGGGCGGCGCACGACGCTGGTGTGGACGCGGCGGCGGGTGGTCAGCGACAACTGCGACAGCCGCTGCTTGGAGGACCACTGCGCCTTCGAGGGCGGGCTGACGGCGCAACGCCGCCCCGCATCGGCGACCAGCGCTCCGCCGCTGGACGTGACACTGGACCCGGCCCGGCTGGGCCCATATGACGGGAGCCTGCAAGTGCCTGCCCGCCGTGGTTTCTTCTCGTCCATTCGATACGACCGGCGTGACACGACGGCAGGAGCTACAGGGCTGCTGTATGCTTGCAATCGCAAGAGCAGCTGAGACCAAAGAGGTGTCCGTGGATGTAGCCGGGTTAGCAGCGAAGGTGATGCCATCCAAGTTGAGACGGCCTGCCGTCGTTCGGTCTGGCCCACCCGTGTCGGAGTTGTCCCTAGCGGGACATGACGGGAGAATCCGCGAGTGGGTGGCCCAAGCCCATGAGCACACCGCCGTGGAGGCCATCGAGTCGCCGCCTGGGTTTGTAGCAGAATGCGACGCGGCCCCCGGTGCGCTGGCTTTCGCCAGCACCGCAGAAGCAGCGATCGAGGAAATGCGCTCAGTCCTGCACGGCTGGGCAAGCCTCAGAGTCGAACGCGGCCACGACCTCCCGGTCTCGCCGGTGCAGCCGTAGCTTCGCCCTGCCCCTGGGCGAAGCGCTAGCTTTCGCCAGCACCGCAGAAGCAGCGATCGAGGAAATGCGCTCAGTCCTGCACGGCTGGGCAAGCCTCAGACGGGCGCACTCGTCGCACCCCGCTACTGTGGGGATGTGGCCCCATCCTCTAGGTTTGACGCGTCCAAGCATCGCCGTGACCGCAGGGGGCGTTTCACGCGCAGGAAACGGTCTAGGCCCAAGACTCCCGACTCGTAGTGGCCGATTACCCTGTCGTTCTCGTCGATGATGAAGACGTACCACTGACCGTCGACGCTCTGTTCCCGGTTGTAGTAGGCGAGAGTGGCGTCTAGGCCCTTGGTCTCATAGCGGCTGATTGCGTTGTCGACGACGAACTTGGTGTATTCGGCGGCAGCGGACTTGGGAGGGATTGAGGCCACCACGCCGCGGGCTATCTCTTCGGCCTCAGCTGACGTGAGGCCGTTCTGTGGCTGAGGCTGGGGGAGGTCTGCGAGGGCAGCATTGACTATCTGCTCCACCTCGCTATTGGACAGCTCCGAGTCCGGCTGCGAGATGCCATCCAACGCCCTGCGGATAGCCTCCTCCACCTCAGCCGCCGTGAGTCCTGGTTCGGCCTGAAGCTGTGCCGTAGATACGGCCATTTCCGCACGGACTATCTCCTCGACGGCGGCGCGGGACAGCCCTGCATCGCTTTCTGCACAGGCGACGAACAGCATCGGTGCTACTAGGAATAGTGCCGCGGTGAGCCTGGAGTAGAACAGCATCGCGTCTATCGATTCAACTCCCTACAACCCTCCCATCACCACGGCAGCCGTTCCCGCGCTGGTCAGCCGCTCATGGTTGCCCGCGTCGTCGGTGAAGGTGACCCGCACCTTGATGACTGTGCCGTTGTCGGTTGCCTGGAGGGTGTGGGTGGAACTCGTCGCGCCGTCGACTTCGGTATCGTCAGCCAGCCACTGGTAGCTGTAGCTCACGTTGGCCAGCCCGTCGGCGTCGGAGATGCCGGACGTTTCCACCGTAAGGGACTGGCCCACCTGCGCTGTGCCGGTGATGGTGGGCGCGCCCGTTGCCGGGGTATTGACCACTTCGATTACGATCACGCCTACGGGCAGGAAGCCTAGGGAGGTGTCGGTGGATGCGTCGACAAACAACTCATATACATTGTCCGCATTGCTGTCCGACGGGCTGTCGTAGTCCGGCGACGAGGTGAAGGAGAGCACGCTTGCCCAACCCCACGACGCGGAACGGGTCCGCGACCTGCTTCGCGTCAGGCAGCGCCTCGTTGAACGCTGAGCGGTAGGGGCCCGAGAGGTCCAGCACCGCCCAGCGGACGGCGGCGAGCCAGCGGCGGGGCCGCGCAAGCAGCCACGCTGTGGGCGCTTGGGCGGTGCGGCCTTCGACTATGTCCAGAAGCCGGCCCCGCCCGACGTCGACGACGCCAGTGGCCCAGGCCTTGGCCCCGAACCGGCCACGGCGCCACATCAGGTGCTCGTCGACGCCGAGCGCGGCCACATCGCAGATGCGCTCGGTGTCGGCTGCCAGCAGCGCAGAGCCCCAGCGGCACACCGTCTGGAGGATCCCTCGCGTCCAGCCGCGGACCCCTACCGCCTCCACTCCGACCTCAAACGAAGCACCGAGAAACTGGCGAAGTCCCCGCCGTGGGGTCTCAGCCAGCTGAGGCCCACCCTGTTAGCCACTTGGGAGCAGCGCTGCCGTGATCGGAGATGTAGACGAACCTTGCAGTTGTTTCTAGACGTTTCTGGCATTAGTCTTGGGACGCAACTGTCAGTAGAAGGGGGTCGCCGATGGGGGATCTGCCTCGACGGCTCGAACCGGTCACACACCAGGCGCTGGCCGATTTCCGAGTGGTCGTGGTCACAGGCCCGCGCCAAGCGGGCAAGACCACCCTGGTGCGCCGCGTGCTCGGCGGTGCAGGCACATTCGAGCGCCTCGACCGCGCCGCGACTTTGAAGGCCGCGCTTGCTGACCCCGACGGGTTCGCGGCGTTCGGAGAACCCCCGCGGGCCTTCGACGAAGTCCAGCGAGCCAGCGACCCGCTGATACGGGCCATCAAGACCATCGTGGACGAAGACCCCGCTCGAGGCCAGTTCCTGCTGAACGGCTCAGCGGACTTCCTGACCGTGCCGACCATCTCAGAATCCCTCGCCGGGAGGGCTGCGTTCTTGGAGTTGTGGCCCTTCACACAAGGCGAGACACACCAGACACCGGACGGGTTCCTCGAAGCAGCCCTCGCAGACCCCGACCGTCTCTTGGAGACCGCATCGCCGCCGCTGGAGATGGGCGACTATCTCGACCGGGTCTGCACGGGGGGCTTCCCCGAAGTGACCGCCATGGCACCGCAGGCCCGCCAGAGGTGGTACCACGACTATGTGCGGACCGTCACCCAACGCGACATCAAGGATCTCTCCGGTGCCCGCCGGACCCGTGATCTCCCCAAGCTGCTGAGACTGCTGGCAGCACGCACTGCCGGCGAACTGGTGGTCGAGGGCCTCCACGACGACGCTGGGTTCGGCAGCCGGCACACGACCGAGGCATACCTCGGGTACCTGCAGATGACCTATCTGGTGCTGCTGTTGCCGGCTTGGTCGCGCAACCTCACCAGCAAGGCGGCCCGCCGCCCGAAGGTCCACATCACCGACAGCGGTCTCGCAGCTCACCTTCTCGGCAAGAACCCGACGGCGCTGGCGCGTCCCACCGACGCGGCCCGCGGCCAACTCATCGAGTCCTTCGTCGTGAACGAACTGCACCGTCAAGCCTCCTGGCAGCGTGGCGGCGTCGCGCTGCATCACTTCCGAGACCGCGGTGGCCGTGAGATAGACGTTGTCGCTGAAGCCGCCGACGGCCGCCTAGCGGCGATCGAGGTCAAGCCGGGTCCAGCCGTAGACGCGAAGGACGCACGGCACCTGCGCTGGCTGCGTGACCGGGTGCCCGACGACTTCGTTTGTGGCGTCGTCCTGCACTCCGGCGGACGTGCCTATCGGCTCGGGGACCGCTTGTTGGCCCTGCCGATCTCTCGTCTGTGGACCACCGAGCGACCCACTAGAACATCGAATGAGGTATAGCTGGCCCTATCCAATGCATCGGAGGCCACTGGCTGCTCGGTCATCTTCAAGGGCGGCACCAGCCTGTCCAAGGCCCATCGGATCATCCAGAGGTTCTCCGAGGATGTCGACCTCGTCGTCGTCTTGCCCGAAGGCGGTAACAGCGCGAAGGACTCCACGTTGAAGACCTTCGTTGCCACCGCGCTGGACGCCGACCCCGGGCGCCTGCTGGGGGACCTCGAGACCAGCATTGACAGCAAGGCATCATCTGATGCTATGCTGTCAATATGCGTACCACAGTGACACTCGACTCCGACACAGAACAGATCGTCCGCCAGCGCATGGCCGAACGGCGGGTCTCATTCAAGCAAGCCCTCAACGACTTGGTCCGCGAGGGCCGGGGCTCTGCTGACGGGCTCCACCCGTTCAGAACGACGACCCGGCCGATGGGGCGCGCCAAGATCGACCTCGACAAGGCGCTGCGCCTTGCCGGCGAACTCGACGACGGCGAGCTCGCCGCCAAGCTGGAGGCCGGGCCTTGAAGCTCGTAGACGCCAACGTCTTGCTGTATGCGGTCAACCGGGACGCGCCCCAGCATGCATCGGCGAGGGACTGGCTCGACGAGGCGCTCAGCGGCGGTGCCCGGGTGGCGTTCTGCTGGGTAGTGCTGCTGGCGTTCCTGCGGCTGTCCACCAACAGGCGGATCTTCGATGAGCCGCTGTCTGTGAGCGACGCGATCGCGCAAGCCGAGGACTGGCTGGCCCAACCCGCCGCCGTCGTCGTGGAGCCCACGGCACGCCACTTCGGCGTTGTCCAGCAACTGCTCGCTCCGCTCGAGACGGGCGGCAACCTCGTCAACGACGCCCACTTGGCCGCCCTCGCTGTCGAGCACCGCTGCACAGTCGTGTCCTACGACTCCGACTTCCTGAGCTTCAACGGCGTGAAGCTGGAGACCCCAACCACTTGAGAGCTCTCGGAGTCCCTGGCCTGGTCGCCGCTGCCGCTGATCAGGACCACCGCTGGGTGCGGTCCATCGCCTTCGGGCAACGTCGACTCGCCGGCCTGATCCAGACGATCAGTTCGGTGGGCTACTGCTTCGGCCGCTCCCACTGGGCTCCTGACCGCCGCATCACGCCGGCGGTACGCCGTAGCCCCTGATGACGGGACGCTCTAGACTGGCGGTCCCCAGCGCTCGTAGCTCAATTTGGATAGAGCATCTGACTACGGATCAGAAGGTTGGGGGTTCGAGTCCCTTCGAGCGCGCCAGCCCCAGACGCCCGTTCAGTCGTCACGCCCGTTCAGTCGTCACGCCCGTTCAGTCGTCACGCCCGTTCAGTCGTCACGCCCGTTCAGTCGTCACGCCCGTTCAGTCGTCACGCGACCAGCACCTTGGCCAGCAGGGCGTGCGGCAGCGGCTGGTAGTCGTGGTGCTCGGCGCTGAAGGTGCCGGTCCCGCCGGTCATCGACCGCAGATCGATCACGTAGCTGAGGATCTCAGAGGTGGGCACGTGGGCGCGGATCACGCTGGTGCCCGCAGTCGAGCCCGGCTCCGTGCCGAACACCTGGCCCCGCCGGGAGTTCAAGTCGCCAAGGACGTCGCCCTGGTAGCTGTCGGGAACCTCGACACTGATCTCGCTGATCGGTTCGAGCACCGCGCTGCCCGCCTGCTCCACTGCCTGCTTGAGCGCCAGGGACCCCGCGATCTTGAAGCTCATCTCCGACGAGTCCACCGAGTGGTGCTTGCCGTCGTAGCACACCGCCCGCAGGTCCACCATCGGGAACCCGTGACGGCCGCCGTTGGCCATGGCCTCCTCGATGCCCGAACCCACGGCGGGGATCAGGTTGCGGGGAATGGCGCCCCCGCTCACCTCGGTGTCGAACTCGTAGCCGCCGCCGCGCGGCAGCGGCTCGAAACGCACCATGGCCACCGCGAACTGCCCGTGGCCGCCGCTCTGCTTCTTGTGCTTGGCCTCCACGTCGGCCGGCCGGGCCAGCGTCTCCAGGTACGCCACCCGCATGTCCTCGACCTCGAAGTCGATGCCCATGCGCTCCAGGCGGGAGCGCACCACCCGGATGTGGGCCTCGCCCGCGCCCGACAGCACCGTCTGACGGGTGGTGGGGTCCTGGCGGATCCGAAGGCTGGGGTCCTCGGTAGCGAAGCGGCGCAGCGCCGAGGCCAGCTTGTCCTCCTGGGCCGGCGCCGAGGCGTGGATCGCCACCCCGTACACCGGCGTCGGCGGCGGGGTGATCGGCACCGACAGCGCCACGTCGTTGGACAGGGTGTCGCCGGTCCGGACATTGCCGAGCTTGGTGACGGCCGCGATGTCGCCGGTCGCGACGTGATCGGTGCTCTGGTGGTCGGCCCCGGTGAACGACATCAGATTGTGGAGCCGCTCCTTGTCGCCGGTGCGGTTGTTGACCAGCGTGTCGTTGGCCCGGATGGTCCCCGAGAGCACCTTGATGAACGAGATCTGCCCCAGGAAGTCGTCGATGCGGGTCTTGAACACCAACGCCACCGGCGGACCCGCCGCGTCCATGTCCAACTCCACCGACTCGCCGCCCCGCACCGCGGCGACCGGCCGGGTGGCGCCGCCGGTGGGGCCGACCCGGCCGATGAAGTCGAGCAGATGGTCGACGCCGATCGGCTTGGCCGCCGAGCCGCACAGCACCGGGAACACGGTTCGGTCGCGCACCGCGTCGCTGATCAGCCGCTCCAGCTGCTCCTGATCGGGCTCGACCCCCTCCAAGTACTGCTCCAGCAGTTCGTCGTCGGCCTCCACGACGTCCTCCACCAGCTGGGTGTGGCCGTCGGAGGCCGCCGGGGCCATGTCGTCAGGGATGGGCGCGGCCGCCGACTGCCCGCTGCTGTAGTCGAGGGCGCTGTCGCCCACCAGGTCGGCGATGCCATGGAAGGACGCCTCCGCGCCCAACGGCAGCTCCACCGCCTCGACCCGTGAGCCGAAGTGCGACTGGAGGGCGTCCAGCGTGCGCTCGAACGACGAGCGCTCCCGGTCGAGGCCGTTCACGAACACCATCCGGGGCAGGCCCAGCCGCTCGGCGTGGCGCCACATCACCTGGTCCTGGGCCTGGACGCCCGATACCGCGTCCACCACGAACACCGCCAGATCGGCTGCGTGCATGCCGTTGACGGCCTCGCCCACGAAGTCGGTGTAGCCCGGGGCGTCGATGATGTTCATCCGCCTGCCGTGCCAGTCGAACGACGCCAACGACACGCTCAGGCTCTGATGGCGGGCCTTCTCCTCGGGGTCGTGGTCGCAGTGGGCGGTGCCGTCGTCGACACGGCCCATCCGGCCGACCACGCCGGCCCGGTACAGCATGGCCTCAGCCAGGGTGGTCTTGCCGTTGCCGTTGTGGCCGACGAGGACGACGTTTCTGATGGAATGCGACGACACGCTGACTATCCCTCCTGTTGGCAGGCCTGCGCACGCAAGGGACGCCGACACTAACCCGGTCCGCCGTCAACGGCTAGTGCGCCCGAGGCGAAGCGGAGCGGAGCCGTGGCCCGAGCCGCCCGAGCCGCCCGTGAGCGCAGCGAACAGGAGCGCAAGACGCGGCAGGTTGTGCGGGATCAGTCCTCGATCAGCTCGACCGCGTACTCGGGGCAATTGTCGAAGGCCAGACGGGCCTTCTCCTCCAACTCAACCGGCACCTGGCCGTTGCCGATCTCGAAGGCGGCGCCCTCGTCGTCCACGTCGAACAGCTCCGGAGCCAGCATGTAGCAGCGGTTGTGGCCCTGGCAGGCCTCCCGGTCGACGCGAACTCTCATGGGCACCGTCCCTTCTGTATGCACTCCACGGCGCAGCTTACGGCAGGTGAATGGGGAAGGCGGCCCGGATGCGGGCGTCGGTCTCGGCGCTGATGTGGGTCGGACGGTGCTCGGCCAGCACTCGCTGCACGTACTCGTGGGCCCGGGCCCGCGAGTCCTTGCCTCCGGCGTCGAGCCAGTTGTCGGGGGTGTCGCGGTCGCCGATCTCGGGGTAGACGTACTCGCGCTGCATCAGCTCCAGGGTCTGCGGCGAACCCAGGAAGTGACCCGGGCCGGAAACCACCTCAGCGATCAACTCGGCGGACAGCGTCTCCTCGTTGACTTCGATGCCCCTGACGGTGCGGTTGATGGAGCCGAGCATGTCGTTGTCGATCACCAGGGCCTCCAGTGAGCAGCTCAGGATGCTGGCCAGCATCCCGGCCGACTCGTACACCAGGTTGGCCCCGGCGTGGCCGGCCAGCGTGATGTTGATGCCCTTCTCGTAGCCGGTCTGGTTGTCGGGGACCTTGGAGTCGGCCATGCCGGCGGCCACACCCGAAGGCAGGCCGATCCAGTTGAGCAGCTGGGCGGCGGCCGCGTTGAGGATGCCCTCCTCGCCCGAGCCTCCGCTCATGGCGCCGGTGCGCAGGTCCGACACGAACGGCCACATGCCCATTACACACGGATGGCCCGGGCTCAGCAGGTTCACTCCGGTGAGCGCAGCCAGGCACTCGGCCAGGGCCTGGGCCAGCGACCCGGCCAGCGCCGCGGGCGAGGTGGCCCCGGCCTGCCCGGCCGACAGCAGGTTGATGGGCATGCCCGTCTCGACCTGGGCCACCATGGCCTTGGCCGACTCCTCGGCGAAGCGCAGCGGCGGCACCACGAACGTGTTGTTGGCCGCCACGAAGGGCCGCTTGCGGAACTCGCCCGGCCCGCCCATGGCCATGTCGAACATGTCCACCGTCTCGTACACGTGCTCGCGCTCGAACCACGACGTGCCGATGGGCTTGGTGGTGCCCATAATGGCCGCGTAGGCGGTGTTGAGGTCGAGCAGCCGGGCGTCCTCCATGTCGCGGGCCACGACGGTGCGCACGAAGAAGTGGATGTTGTCGAGGGCGTCCACCAGGCGGGCGCAGTCGTAGACGTCCACCGCGGTGGAGGGACGGAAGACCCCGGCGACGTGGTCGTACATGAGGACGGCGGCGCCGGCGGTGCCGAAGTGGACCCGGTCGCCGCCCACGGTGATCGACCGGTCGTCGTCGAAGCCGTGCCAGACCCACTCCTTGGCCGCGGTGGCGATGGCGCCCTCCACCAGACCCTTCGGGTAGTGCAGGCGTTCGGCGTCGTCGACATGGCCGCCGGCTGCGGTGACAACGTCGACGAACTCCTCGATGGGCGATCCCATGCCGACGTCTTCGAGCAGCGCCAGCGCGGCGTCGTACACCTGCTGCATGTCGGACTCCCTCAAGGGGGCGAACTTGCCGCCGGGCAGTCCGGGGCGCACCGGCCGGGCATCGGCCTCCAGCGGCGCTCGGCGGGCCGCGATGCGGCCGGCCCGTCCGCCGCCGCGCCGACGTCCTCGGGTGTCATCAGCCACAGCCACCACCTCCAGCACGGCCGTCTCCTCGTTCTTGATGTAGTTGTGCCGCCGTGATGAGGACAACTACGTCAAGAATCGACCGAGTCATGCGCGGGGGGCCAGGTTGGCCGGGTCGTAGGCCGGCTCGGCCAGCACGGTGCACACCCGGCGCTCCCCCAGCAGGTCGAGCTCGAAGGTCGATCCGGGCGCCTCGAACTCCGGGGCCACATACACGAAGGCCAGGCTGCGGCCCACCGTATGGCCCCAGGCGCCGCTGGTGGCGATGCCCATGACGTTGCCGTCGGCGTCGAAGGCGGGCTCGTTGCCCCGCACGTCGTTGTCGGTGGCGTCCACCTCGCAGTACACCAGCACCATCGACAGCGGCTCGGCCTGGTCGCGCCGGGCCACGGTGGCGCCGCGGCCGATGAACGGCCGGTCGAGGTCGATGAAGCGCTCGAGGCGGGCCTCGATCGGGGTGATCTCGGTGGTGAGCTCCGAGCCCCAGGCCTTGTAGCCCTTCTCGATGCGCATGACGTTCATGGCGTAACTGCCGAAGTGGACCATGCCGTGGGGCTCGCCCGCGGCTACCACCGCGTCGTACAGCTCGGCCAGACGGTCCATGCTGCAGTGCAGCTCCCAGCCAAGCTCCCCCACGTACGACACCCGCAGGGCCAGGCACGGCACGCCCGCTATCGTGATCTCGGCCGCGGTCAACCACGGGAACGCCTCGTTGCCCAGGTCGGCGTCGGTGAGCGGTGCCAGCACGTCGCGGGCCCGGGGGCCGGTCACCGCCAGGAGGCCGGTGGAGTCGGTGACGTCGGCAACCTTGACATCCTCGGTGTCAGCGATGTGCTGCACCAGCCAGTCGAGGTCGTGGCTCTGGCCCATGATGGCCGAGGTGAGGTAGAAGCGGTCCGACGCCAGGCGGGCGATGGTCATCTCGCACTCGATGCCACCGAGCTCGGTGAGCATGTGCGTCAGCCGGATGCCTCCGTCGCGGGCCGGCAGCCGGTTGGCCGACAGGCGGTCGAGCAGGGCGGCCGCGCCGGCCCCGGTCACCTCGAAGGAGGCGAAGGCGGTGATGTCGGCGATGCCGACCCGCTCACGCACCCCCCGCACCTCGTCGCCCACCGGGTCGAAGGCGTTGGATCGGCGGAACGAGTGCCGCTCGCCCGCTCCGTTGGGTGAGAAGTACTGGGGCCGCTCCCAGCCGTACACCTCCTGCCACTGGGCGCCCAGCCGGTCGAGGCGGTCGTAGATGGGGTTGGTCTTCTGGGGCCGTCCCGCGGCCCGGAACTCGCCCGGCAGGCGCACCTGGTACATCTCGTGGTACTCGTCGTGGGCCTTGGCTATGGCGAAGGTCGAGCGGGGCCCGCTGTGGTCGCCGAAGCGGCGGGGGTCCATGCTCCGGACGTTGATCTCGGTCTGACCGTGGATCATCCACTGGGCCAGGTACTTCCCCGCGCCGGGCCCCTGGGTGATGCCGATGGACGCGCCGTTGCAGTGCCAGTAGTTGCGCAGCCCCGGCGCGGGCCCCATCAGATAGCCGGAGTCGGGGGTGTGGGTGATCGGGCCGGACACGATCTGCTTGATGCCGGCCTCGGCGAAGGCGGGGATACGCATGACGGTGTACTCCAGGCACTCCTCGAGCACGTCGACGTTCTCGCCGGTGAGGTGGAAGTCGTGGGCCCAGTCGATGCCCTCCACCCCGTACACCCTGGAGTCGGACATCTCGTAGGGGCCGACCAGCAGGCCGTCGATCTCCCGGCGGTAGTAGCACGAGGACCGGGGGTCGCGTGTCACGGGAGGCTCGAAGCCGAGGTCGATCATGGCCTGGAGGGGCTCGGTGACCAGGTACTGGTGGATCACCGAGACGATGGGCACGTCCAGCCCCACCATGGCCCCGAGCTGGGGGGCGTAGTGGCCGGCCGCGTTCACGACGTGCTCGCACACGATCCGGTAGCTGTCGCCGGCGCCCTTGCCGCCCATGCCGCCGGGGGTGGCGATGATCTCCCACCGTCCGTCGGGGAGATGGTTCATGTCGGTGACCATGGTGTGGCGTCGTATCTCGCAGCCGAGGTTGCGGGCGCCCCGGGCCATGGCGTTGGTGCAGCCCGACGGGTCGGTCCAGCCGTCGTTGGGGGTGTAGAAGCCGGTCTGGATGTCGCTGAGGTCCTCCAGCAGCGGGTGCCGCTCGCGGATCTCGGCGGGGGAGATCAGGTGCGACTCGATGCCGATCTGGGTGAGCATGGCGTGGACGTAGCGGTGCCAGTCGACCTCGTCGTCGGTGCGGGCCAGCCGGATGGCTCCGCATCCGTGCCAGCCGGCCGACAGCCCGGTCTCCTCCTCGAGGCGGGGGTACAGGGCCACCGCCTCCTCATGGACCTTGGCCATGTTCAGGTCGCCGATGAAGTTGGGGATCAGCCCGGCCGCGTGCCAGGTGGACCCCGAGGTCAGCTCGCCCTTCTCCAGCAGGATGGTGTCGGTCCAGCCCTCGTGGGCCAGGTAGTACAGCAGGCCGACCCCCATGGCCCCGCCCCCGATTATCACGCACCGCGCCTGTTGTGTCACGGCCCCTCCTGAGAGTGTGCGCACCCGAGCCGCGTCGGTCCGCCGCGGCGAACCGGGAGTGTAGTTGCGGCGCAGCCCCTCAGGTAGCCGGAACGGAAGGGAGTCGGTTTGCCTCCGTGTGGACGTCGGGCGGCTCGACGTGGTTGAGCCGCCAGTCGAGGTAGTGGCCGAAGTCGGCGACGACCCGCTCGGCGGGGACGAGCCGCCCGGGCGAGAAGTCGCCGGAGGCGCCCCTCTGGCCCCGCTCGCAGATGGCCTTGTCCTCCGGCAGGAAGTCGGGCAGCGAGTACCCCGAACCCATGGTCCGGTTGATCCACTTGGCGAACCGGCTGCTAGAGGAACCCCGCGGGACCGAGCTGAACGCTCCGCCGGTGCGCACCGCACACCGGTCGATGCCGATGGGATGCACCGCCTGCCAGAGGAAGCTGCCCGCGGTGAACACGCCGACAAAGTTGGGTGGCAGGCTGACGAGCAGATAGTCGTCCGCCCCCTCGACGCGGCCGCCGGTGGCGGTGGCCCGGGCCGAGCCCGTGATGTAGTAGGCGTCCCGGGTGGGCGTGTGCGGCTCGAGCGTCTTGGGGTGGACCTGGAACAGGTGGTAGCTCTCCATGGCGTTGACGATGGCCAGCTTCCAGTTGCAGTCCCATTCCTGCGTCTCCTGGTAGCCCGAGTAGTGGTGCAGTTCGTCGAAGCCACGCTCGGCCACGTGGGGCTCCACCGCCGCGAACCGCCCGGTCAGCGGCTCTGCCGCCGGGTTGAGGCTCACGAAGACCAGCCCGTGCCACGACTCGGCCCGGTACTCCGGCAGGCAGTGCGCGGCCTTGTCGACGTCGTCCTTCGATGTGAACGGCGCCGCCAGCAGCCGGCCGCGGTCGTTGTAGGTCCAGGCGTGGTAGGGACACTGGATGCGCTTGGCCTTGGCCGGACGCTCCACCAACAACGTGCCCCGGTGGGCGCACAGGTTGGACAAGGCGCGGAGTTCGCCCTCCTGGCTGCGCAGAAGCAGCACCGGCTGATCGCCGACGATGACCGGCAACTGGTCACCACGTGCGCTGATGGCGTCCTCGGTGGTGACGAACACCCAGTCGCCGTGCCAGATGCCGGCCATCTCGGCCGCGTGGACAACCGGGTCGCGGTAGAAGGCATTGGGAAGCGCGTGCTGTGGATCGAAAGCCACTCTGGTTGCGGTCATGACAGTCAGCTTAGAAGCGGGCCCGGCGGGCCTTCATGGCGGCCCACTCGGCGGTCAGCGCTCACAGCGAGCTGTTCGCCAACTCCCAGCTGATGCAGTCCTTCGCCATCGAGATCGACCGCTCCCTGGGCGAGACATCGACCGAGTTCTGGAACAGGTGGTTCCCGCGCCTGATGGAGGCCTACAAGTCCAGGCTGCCCCCGGCCGCAACCGCGTGACGGCTAGGGGCCGTCCTCCAGGCGGACTCTCTGGTTGCGGGGATCGTAGAAGCTGCGGATCGACGGGGTGGCCGGCACGAACTCGCCGCCGATGTTGATCTCGAAGGCGCCGGCGTCGAGCCAGTCCTGGACCACGCCCTCGTCGCCGGGCCGGTGCAGGTAGCCCATGGCCAGGCAACGATCCTCGACGTAGCTCCACATCGAAGACGTGGTGCTGCCCACCGGCTCGCCGTTCCGCAGGATCGGGTCGTCGTGGTAGCACAGCATTTCGGGGTGCTCCAGCCGGAACTGGATCAGGCGCTTGTTGCGGGGCTGTTCCCGCTGGTTCTCCAGCGCGGTCCGGCCGTTCCAGGGGTTGGGCTTGTCCCAGCCGACTGTGAAGCCCAGTCCGGCCTCGATCGGCGTGTCCTCGTCAGTGATGTCGTGACCCCAGTGCCGGTAGCCCGACTCGAGACGCAGCGTGTTCATGGCGTGATAGCCGGCCAGGGTCAGGCCGTGGGGCTCGCCCGACGCCATCAGAGCGTCGTACAGCTCCACCGCGTGCTCGTTGGGCAGGTACAACTCCCAGCCGAGCTCGCCCACGTAGCTCATGCGCAGGGCCAGCACGTCGATGCCGGCGACGTCGATGCGCTGGGACGTGCCGAACGGGAAGTCGGTGTTGGTGAGCGACGCGTCGATGAGCGGGGCCAGCACGAAGCGGGACTTGGGACCCATCAGCCCGATCATGGCCCAGTGCCCGGTGATGTCGGAGATCTCCACATTGCGGCCCCGGCACGCCCGGCGCAGGCGGGCCCAGTCACGGGTCTGGGCCGCGGCCGCGGTCACCACCATGAAGCGGTCCAGGCCGAGGCGGGTCACGGTCAGGTCGGCCTCGATGCCACCCCGGTCGTTGCACCACTGCGTGTACACCGCCTTGCCCACCGGCACGTCGATGCGGGCGGTGCTCAGCTCGTCCAGCACCGCCAGCGAGTCGGGGCCGTCCACGGTGAACTTGGCGAACGAGGTCTGGTCGAACAGCGCCACCCGCTCCCGCACGGCCCGGCACTCCTCACCCGCGTCGGCCCACCAGTTCTGCTTGCCGTAGCTATAGACGTACTCCCGGGCCTGGCCACCTGTGGCGTACCAGTTGGGCCGCTCCCAGCCGGCGGTCTCGCCGAACACCGCCCCGGCCGCGTCCAGGCGGTCGTGCAGGGGCGACACCCGCTGACCCCGGGCGCTCTCGTACTGGTAGAAGGGCCAGTGCATGGCGTACAGCAGCCCCAGGCTCTCGGGCACGCGTTCGGAGAGGTAGGCGGGGTCGGCTTGGAACGGAAACGCTCGGCGGATGTCCACCGACGACAGGTCCATGGGGGGATGGCGGTCGGCGATCCAGTCGGCCAGGGCCCAGCCCACCCCGCCTGCGGACTGGATGCCCACCGAGTTGAACCCGGCCGCCACGAAGCAGCCGTCCACCTCGGGTGACTCGCCCAGGTAGTACACCCCGTCGGGGGTGAACGCCTCCGGGCCGTTGAGGAACAGCTGGATGCCGCACTCCCCCAGCGCCGGCACCCGGTGGATCGACCGCTCGAAGATCGGTCCAATGTGGTCCCAGTCCTCGCCCAGGGTGCCGAACGAGAAGTCGCGACCGATGCCGTCGAGGCTCCACACCTTGCCCCGGGGCTCGAAGAAGCCGGCCATGAGCTTGCCCGTCTCCTCCTTGAAGTACGTGTAGTTGCCGGGGTCGCGCAGCACAGGCGTGTCGGCGTCGAGCCCCAGCGACTCGGAGACGATGTAGAAGTGCTCGCAGGCCTGCAGCGGCACGTTGACGCCGATCTGGGCCGCGAGCTGGCGGGTCCAGATGCCGGTGGCCAGCACCACGGTCTCGGTCTCGATGCTGCCCTGCTCGGTGTCGACCCCGGCGACAGCGTCGTCGCGGGTGCGCAGTCCGGTGACGGCGATGTCCTCGACGATGCGCACTCCCCGGCTGCGGGCCCCCTTGGCCAGCGCCATGGTGGTGTCCACCGGGGATGTGTGGCCGTCGCGGGGGATGTACAGCGCGCCCACGATGTCGTCGGTGCGGATCAGCGGCCAGCGCTCCCGCAGTTCGTCGATGTCGATCTCGCGGGTCTCGACCCCGACCGACATGGCCATGGCCGCGCCCCGCCTGATCTCCTCCCAGCGCTCGGCGTCGGCGGCCACGGAGATCGACCCGGGCGTGCGGCAGCCGGTGGCCTGCCCGGTCTCGTCCTCCAGCGCCTCGTAGAGGCGGGCCGAGTAGGTGGCCAGCTTGGTGAGGCTGAAGGTCGACTTGAGTTGGGCCACCAGCCCGGCCGCGTGCCAGGTGGTGCCGCCGGTGAGCTTGTTCTGCTCGAGCACGACCACGTCGGTGATGCCCCGGCGGGCCAGGTGGTAGGCCACGCTGCAGCCGACGATGCCGCCGCCAACCACCACAACCTGGGCCCGGTCGGGCAGCGGTTGAACCATTGGAGCCCCTCCGTCGGTTGAGTGGCCCGGACAGCCCGGCCCAGATAGGTCAGTCTACGCCGGGCACCCAGCTGGTTCCTGCCAAGGGAACCTTGGCCATGGCCGCGGCCTCGACGGTGAGAGCGGCCAGATCCTCGGGCTCCAGGTTCAGGACATGCGACTTGCCGTTGGCCCGGGCCAGGATCTGGGTCTCGATGGTCAGCACCTGCAGGTAGTTGGCCAGCCGCCTACCGGCCAGCACCGGGTCCAACCGGGCCGACAGGTCGGGATCCTGGGTGGTGATCCCGGCCGGGTCGTTGCCCGCCTGGAAGTCCTCCCAGAACCCGGCCGAGGTTCCCAGAGCCCGGTACTCGGCCTCGTAGGCGGGGTCGTTGTCGCCGATGGCGATCAGCGCGGCGGTTCCGATGGAGGCCGCGTCGGCGCCGAGAGCCAACGCCTTGGCCACGTCGGCGCCCGAGCGGATGCCGCCCGCGACGATGAGCTTCACCTCGCGGCGGTGCACGCCGAGCTCCCGCAGAGCCCGCACCGACTCGCCGATGGCGGCCAGGGTGGGAATGCCGACATGCTCGATGAACACGTCCTGGGTGGCCGCGGTGCCGCCCTGCATGCCGTCCACCACCACCGCGTCGGCGCCGGCCTTCACCGCCAGCGCAGTGTCGTAGTAGGGGCGGGCCGCGCCCACCTTCACGTAGACCGGCACCTGCCAGTCGGTGATCTCCCGCAGTTCGCCGATCTTGATCTCGAGGTCGTCGGGGCCGGTCCAGTCGGGGTGGCGACAGGCTGAGCGCTGGTCGATGCCCTCGGGCAGGGTGCGCATCTCGGCCACCCGCTCGGTGATCTTCTGGCCGAGCAGCATCCCGCCGCCCCCGGGCTTGGCCCCCTGGCCCACCACCACCTCGATGGCGTCGGCCACCCGCAGATGGTCGGGGTTCATGCCGTAGCGCGACGGCAGGTACTGGTACACCAGAGTGGCGGAGTGCCGGCGCTCCTCGTCGGTCATGCCGCCATCGCCGGTGGTGGTGGACGTCCCCGCCGCCGACGCGCCCCGGCCGAGAGCCTCCTTGGCCTGGGCCGACAGCGAGCCGAAGCTCATGCCGGCGATGGTCACCGGGATCTTCAGGTGCACCGGGCGCTCGGCCCGGTCCTCGCCGATCACCACATCGGTGCCGCACGCCTCCCGGTAGCCCTCCAGGGGATAGCGCGACATCGACGCCCCCAGGAACACGAGATCGTCAAGGGTGGGCAGGTGGCGCTTGGCCCCCCAGCCCCGGATGCGGTAGATGCCGGTGTTGGCCGCCCGGCGGATCTCGGCGATCACGTTGCGGTCGAAGCTGTAGGACTCCCGCAGGTGCCAGAAGTCGGGATCCGATACTTCCAAGGGCTCGGGGCCGTCCGGCGGTGGCGTGGCCATCAGGCCGCCTCCTGGACTGCCTCAAAGGCTTCCCGCTCTTGTTCGCTGCGCTCACGGGCCGTCCGGGCCGCGGCCTCGCTCGGCATCTCACGAGTCCTCATCCCACCGCTCCCGTCCGCTCGGCCTCAAGGGCGTCCACGTCGTCGATGGTGAAGTTGTAGAGGCGGCGGGCCGAGCCGTAGCGGCGGAAATCGGACACGTCGACGCCGTCCCCTACCGGGGACGCCGCGGCCAGCAGCCGGGTGAGCGTGTCGACGTGGATGGGACGCATCTCCTTCTCGATGCAGTCGGCGCCCAAGGACTCGACGGCGCCCCGCACGAAGATCTGCGCCTCGTAGATGGAGTCCCCCAAGTCCGCGGCGGCGTCGCCGCACACCACCAGGTTCCCGGCCTGGGCCATGAACGCGCTCATGTGGCCGACATTGCCCCCGACGACGATGTCGGCCCCCTTCATGGAGATTCCACAGCGGGCGCCGGCGTTGCCGCCCACCACTACCAAGCCGCCACAGCCGGTGGCGCCGGCCGACATGGTGGCGTTGCCGGTGATGTGCACCCTCCCCGACATGATGTTCTCGGCCAGCCCGGTGCTGGCGTTGCCCTCCACCAGGACGCGGCCCCGCTGGTGCATCCCCGCGCAGTAGTAGCCCACCGAGCCCCGCACCACCACGTCGATCTCGGCGGTGACGCCACAGGCCACCGCGTGGGCCCCCCGGGGGTTGGTCACCTCGAAGGAATCACCGTCGGCGGCGTCGTGCAGGGCTTGGTTGAGGTCTCGCCGGGTTGCCGTCGACAGGTCGAACGTGGTCACGCGTCCAGGTCCCCGCGGTCTGTGTGCGCTTTTTCGGGCATACACCGGGAATACGCGAACAGAACGAGACGCAGCCCGGTCACGCGGCCAGGCTCCAGGTATAGATGCGGGCCGGCTCCGGCTCCCACACCTCGGCGTCGGCCGCGCCGGGCAGGCGGGCGATGGCCCGGTACTCAGACGACATGGCCACCCAGTCACCGGTCTCGGCCACCACCGCCGGCTTGCAGGCGATGGGGTCGCGCAAGATGGCGAACCCGTCGGCCACCCCGATGGCGAACGTGTAGAACCCGTCAAGGTCGCTGAGGGCCCCCTCCAGCGCCTGCGAGATCGTGTCGCCGGAGCGGATCCTCCACGACAGGTAGCCGGCGGCCACCTCCGAGTCGTTCTCGGTCTGGAACGACTCGCCGTGGCCCTCGAGGAACCGCCGCAGCCGGTTGTGGTTGGACAGCGACCCGTTGTGCACCAGGCAGGTGTCGGCGCCGGTGGCGAACGGGTGCGAGCCGTTGGTGGTGACCGCCGACTCGGTGGCCATCCGGGTGTGGGCCAAGGCATGGGTGCCGGTCCGGGAGGCCAGGTCGTAGCGCTCGGCCACTAGGTCGGGGTCGCCGACCGCCTTGTACAGCTCGATCTGGGAGCCGTAGCTCAACACCGTGGCCCCGGCCACGTTGTCGATGATCCACCGGCGGGCGGCCCGGCCGTCACCGCCGGTGGAGAACACGGCGTGGTCGTGAACGGCCCGTACGGTGACCTCGGCGCCCAGCACGCCCTCCAGCGCGGCCGACACCGGACCCCAGTCCACCGTGACGCCCTCGGCCAGCACGGTTATACGGGTGCGGTCCGGCGTACCCGCGTCATACGACGCGAACCCGGCACTGTCAGGACCCCGGTCACGCATCTCCCGCAGCATCACCGCGGTCAGCCGGCCCAACTCGTGACGATGGGTCTCGGTCTTGCAGAACAGGCCCACGATCCCGCACATACCGCTTGTCCCCCGAAGTGCTCTACCTGGCAAAGTCCGGCCCGCACGGTAGCGCCCGGCGCCTATGGCACGCACCCGCAAGGCTCGTGCGCTCGGTCCGGCCCGCACGGTAGCGCCCGGCGCGCCCCCGGGCGACATCATCCCCGCTCCTGCTCGCTTCGCTCACGAGCCGCTCGGGCCACGGCCTCGCAGGCTCGGCCTCTGGGCCAGGCGACTCGAGCCGTGTCTCGCGCGCCAATTCCCTAGCAACGGGATCGTTGACTACTCTCGGCTGCCGCGACCCAGCCGATGACGGCACGACCACAGGGGGAACCACATGAGCGCGCTCGACGAGATCCGGAGCCGGGTGGAAGCCGACGGCGTGGAGTTCATCTACGCCATGTTCGTGGAGATGCACGGCAAGCCGTGCGCCAAGCTCGTGCCGGTAGGCGCCCTCGAGGGACTGATGAGCGACGGGGCCGGGTTCGCGGGCTTCGCGGCCGGCCCCATGGGCCAGGACCCCTCCAGCCCCGACATCCTGGCCCTTCCCGACCCGGCGTCGTACACCCAACTGCCATGGCAGCCCAATGTGGCCGCCATGCAGTGCGACCCCACTGTGGAGGGCGAGCTGTGGCCGTACGCGCCGAGGGTGATCCTGCGCCGGGCGATGGAGGCGGCAGCCGAGCGCAACATCGTGTTCAAGTGCGGGGTGGAGGCCGAGTACTCGCTGGTGGTCCGCAACGACGACGGCTCCATCTCGGTGGCCGACGACCGCGACACCATGTCGCTGCCCTGCTACGACGCCAAGGGCCTGACCCGGATGCTGCCCCACCTCACCGCGGTGTCCAAGAACCTCGACGCCATGGGCTGGGGCAACTACGCCAACGACCACGAGGACGCCAACGGGCAGTACGAGCAGAACTGGCAGTACTCCGACGCGTTGACCACCGCCGACCGGCTCATCCTGTTCCGGCTCATGGTGCACACCCTGGCCCAGCGCGACGGCCGCTACGCCACGTTCATGCCCAAGCCGTTCGCCGACAAGACCGGCAACGGCCTGCACATCCACGCGAGCCTGTGGTCGGCCGACACCGACGAGCCGCTGTTCATCGGCGGGGGCGCCGGCGGACCCGACACCAAGGGCCTGGGCTTGAGCGACACGGCCTACAAGTTCACCGCCGGGATCATCGACCACGCCTCGTCGCTGGTGGCGGTGATGTGCCCCATCGTGAACTCCTACAAGCGCATGGGGGTGGGCGCGCCCACCTCGGGGGCCACCTGGGCTCCGGCCTACGCGGTGTACGGGGGCAACAACCGCACCCAGATGATCCGGGTGCCCGAGCCCGACCGCATCGAGATCCGCCTGGGGGACGGCGCGGCCAACCCGTACCTGATGTTCGCGGCCACCCTGGCCTGCGGCCTCGACGGCATCGACCGCGACCTCGACCCGGGCGAGCCCAACACCGACAACCTGTACACGCTGTCGGCCGAGGAGATCGCGGCCAAGGGCATCGAGGCCCTGCCGCCCACACTGCTGCACGCCGCCGACCGGCTCGCGTCCAATGACGTAATCGCCCGGGGGCTCGGCGACACCGCCGAGGGCCCATACCGCGACTACTACGTGAAGGTGAAGCGCGAGGAGTTCCTGGCCCACCACCATGTGGTCACCGCAGGAGAGGTCGACCAGTACCTCACCCTGTTCTGAATCCGACCCCGGTTCGTAGGCTCGACGCCGATGGCTGACGGCGCGCCGCTGCGCATCTGGCGAGGCGCCGTCCTCGACGAGTGGATCGACTACAACGGCCACATGAGCGAGGGCTTCTACGGCGTCGTGTTCGGCATGGCCAGCGACGAGTACCTCACCCGGATGGGCTTCGACGAGCACTACCGGACCACCGTCGGCGGGTCGTTCTACACGGTGGAGACCCACATCGCCTTCATCGACGAGCTCGCCGGAGGCACCGCCCTGGCCGTCGACGCCACGGTGGCCGGGGCCGACCCCAAGCGGGTTCACCTCTTCCACGAGCTGCGCCGCGGCGGCGATGAGGCCCTGGCCGCCACCCAGGAGTCGATGATTCTCCACGTCGACACCCGCATCGATCGGGTGTCCCCCATGGGCGATGAGCTGTACGCCGTGCTGCGGGCCGACGCGGAGGCCCACGCCGGGCGGCTGCCCGCGGGCACCACCGGCCGGGCCATCCGAGCCGTGGGCGCCTGAACTCCGGCCCGCTCGGTGACTCGCCGTCTGTGACTGCCGCCATGCCGTCACGGACACAGGCCACCGACTGGCACACCCTGGGCCTGTTCGCGGTGATGGGCGCGGTGATGTGCTGGGGAACCGGCAACATCCTGGTGCGCCAGGTGGATCTGGCCTCCGCGCAGGTGGCGTTCTGGCGGCTGGCGCTCAGCTCCCTCGTCTACGGAGGGGTCGTGCTGGCCCGGCGGGGCCGGGTGACGTGGCCGCAAGTGCGGGCCTGCCTGCCGGCCGCGGTGATGCTCGGGCTGTGGTACATCGCGTTCTACGAAGCCATCAAGACCACGACCGTCACAAACGTGGCCATGATCGTGTCGCTGGTGCCTGTCGTGCTGATCTGGCCGGCGATGCGCCGGTTCGCCGAACCGGTCTCGCTCAAACTGCTGGCGATGGTGGCGACCGCGTTGGCCGGCACCGCTCTGGTGCTGTTCGGTTCGGCCTCGGTGCCCACCTGGAGCCTGCGGGGCGACGGGCTGGCCGTGCTGGCCCTGCTGTTCTTCTCTGCGCAGATGGCGCTGGCCAAGGAGGCCCGGCAGAGGGTCGGCGCATTGGAGTTCCAGGCGGTGGCGTGGATCGTCGCCATGGTCGTGGTCACCCCGCCGGCCGTCCTGACCGGTGACGGCCTGTCTTGGCCCGATGCGACCGCCTGGCTGTGGGTGGCCGCGCTCGTCGCCGTTCCGGGATCGGGCCATCTGCTGATGAACTGGGCCCACAAGCATGTGCGGATCACCGTCTCGTCGATGGCCCTGCTGGGCGCGCCCCCCATCACCATGATCCTCGCGGCCACCTTCCTGGACGAGCCGATCAAGGTCGCCCAGGTGGTCGGCGGGATCATCGTCATCGCGGCGCTGACCGGGGTGATCCGCCGCGACCTCCAGATCACCGCCCGCAACAGCACCGGCATCGGCTGACCTCAGTTACCCGCTCGGCCTCTTAGCATGGCTCCATGGCCCGGTTGCAGGTGATCGGCGGCGGAAAGATGGGTGAGGCCCTGCTGGGCGGTCTGGTGTCGCGCGGCTGGGCCGGCGCGAGCGAACTCCACGTCGTGGAGCCCGACCCGGCCCGGCAGCAGGCCGTCACGGCCGCAATACCCGGAGTGTCGGTCTCCACCGAGCCCCTCTACGGGATCGGAGCTGTCATCGCAGTGAAGCCCGACGTGGTGGCCGTGGTGCTGCCCGCGCTGGCCGCGGCCGCAACTGCGCGGGTGCTGTCCATCGCGGCGGGGGTGCGCACGGAGGCCATCGAAGCCGGCCTGCCGGCGGGAACACCGGTGGTGCGGGCCATGCCCAACACCCCGGCGCTGGTCGGGGCGGGCGCGGCCGCCATCGCTCCTGGATCGGCGGCCGGACCCGAAGACCTGGAATGGGCCCGCAGCGTCCTCGAAGCGGTGGGAACGGTGGCGGCAGTGGCCGAAGCCGACCTCGACGCAGTCACCGGCCTGTCGGGCAGCGGCCCCGCCTACCTGTTCCGGCTGGCCGAGGCGCTGCGGGCCGCCGGCATCGCCCAGGGCCTCGACCCTGCCGTGGCCGACGCCTTGGTACGCCAGACCCTGCTGGGGGCAGCCACGCTGTTGGCGGAGTCGGGGGAGGACCCGGGCCGCCTGCGCGAGAACGTCACCTCGCCGGGCGGCACCACCGCCGCGGGCCTGGCCGCGCTCGACGAAGCCGGCTTCATGGGCCTCATCGACCGGGTGGTCGAAGCAGCCACCCGCCGCTCCCGCGAGCTGGGCCAATGACCGGGGGCTCATCGTCGCCAGCCAGCTCCGGCGTCGGCTACGACACGATCTCGTTCCTGTCGGACTACGGCCACGGCGACGAGTTCGTCGGGGTGGTCCACTCGGTCATCGCGGCCATCGCGCCCCATGTGCGGGTGGTGGACGTCACCCACGGCATCGCACCCTGCAACGTGCGAGCCGGCGGGTTGGCGCTGGCCCGGGCCGCCCAGTACCTGCTGCCGGGCGTGGTTCTGGCTGTGGTCGACCCCGGAGTGGGCACCGATCGCCGGGCGGTGGCGGTGGAGGTGGGCGACGGCGCCTCAGTACTGGTCGGACCGGACAACGGGTTGCTGGCCCCCGTGGTGGCTCTCGTCGGCGGCGCCGGGCGGGCGGTGGAGCTGGCCAACGCCGACTACCGGCTGGAGAGTTCGGGTGAGCTGGGCTCGACCTTCGACGGCCGTGACATGTTCGCACCGGCGGCCGCCCACCTCTGCTGCGGGGTGCCGTTGAGCAATCTGGGGCCGGCCGTCGACGTGGCCACGCTGACTCCCGGAATGCTGCCGGTGAGCCGGCGCGACGGCGACGACCTGGTAGCCGAGGTGCTGTGGGTGGACCGCTTCGGCAACTGCCAGCTCAACGTCGATCCGGCCGAAGTGGACGGGATGGCCGCGACCGGGACGTCACTGCAGGTGACGGTCGGAGAAGACCTGCGGACGGCCGAGCGAGCCCGGGCCTATGCGGACGTGCCACCGGGGCGCGTCGGCCTCGTCACCGACTCGAGCGGGCTCGTGTCGCTGGCCCTGCCCCAACGCTCCGCGGCCGACGAGCTCGGGCTGCACGAGGGATCCGAGGTGCGCCTAGCCACCGCCGCGGCCGGCGACCGCCGGGCTGGAAGGCCGTCGGTGGTCACGCCGGTGGGCTTGAGCCGCCGGACCGGAGCGGCCACCGGCCCGAAGGATCAGGGGGACCAGCCATGAGACCGGGAACCACCATCGCCATCGTGGCACTGCTCGCCATCATCGTCGTGGCCGGGGTGCTGCAGCTCTTCTTCCTCGCCCGATAACGACGCCGCGACCCTGCCTGTGACGCGCGGGCATTCCCGCTCTTGTTCGCTGCGACCTGAGGGCCGCTCGGGCCACGGCCTCGCTCGGTGCTTCGCGGCGATCTACATGCTCGCTCCCTATTCACTCGGCCTCTGGCGGCGATAGCATCCGGTTCAATGTCGCTGGTAGTGGTCGGGTGCAATCACCGCGCCACGCCGCTCGGCCTGCTCGAGCGGATGACGGTCGCGCCCGACGATCTTCCCAAGGCCCTGCACGACCTCGCAACCGCTGAGCACCTCAGCGAGTCGGTGCTGCTGTCCACCTGCAACCGCATCGAGGTCTACGCCTACGCAGAGCGCTTCCACGGTGGCTACGCCGACATCCGGGAGCTGCTGGCCCGGCACTCGGGCCTGCCACCCGAGACCGTGGCCGACGAGCTGTACGCCCACCACGACGCCGACGCGGTGCGGCACCTGTTCACCGTGGCTGCCGGGCTCGACTCGGTGGTGGTGGGCGAGCACGAGGTGCTGGGCCAAGTCCGCGACGCGTGGCAGGCCGCTCGCACCGAGGGCACGGTCGGCGCGGTGCTCGAGCCCCTGTTCCGCCGGGCGGTTTCGACCGGCAAACGAGCCCGCACCGACACCGGCGTCTCCCGGGGCATCGCCTCACTCTCCCACGCCGCGGTGGCGCTCGCTGCCGAGCTTCTCGGGGGGCTTGCCGGCCGGCGGGTGCTGGTGCTGGGCGCGGGCGAGGTGGCTGCGGGCACGCTCAGATCCCTGGCCGACGCCGGCCCCGCCGACATAGCGGTGGCCAGCCGCTCACCGGAGCGGGCCGTGGCCGCCGCGCAACTGTGCGGCGGGCGGGCCGTGGCCCTGGACGAGCTGGACACTGCTCTGGCGAGCGCCGATGTGGCCATCACCACGACCGGGGCCACCGAGATCGTCCTCGAGCACAGCGACATCGATGCGGTGATGGCCCGACGAGCGGGCGCGGAGCTGCTGATCGTCGATGTGGCCGTGCCCCGCGACGTGGACCCGGATGCTCGGGAACTGCCCGGCGTGAGGTTGCTCGACATGGACGACCTGGGCGAGTTCGTGGAACGGGAACGGACCGGTCGCACCCAGGAGATCGACTCCGTGCAGGCCATCATCGACGAAGAGGTCGAGTTCTATCTGGCCGAGGCATCGGCCCGTGAGGTCGCCCCGCTCATCGCGGCGCTGAGGGGCCGGGCTGAGCTGCTCAGCGCGAGCGAGCTGGACCGCCATGCGTCGCGGCTCGCCGATCTCTCGCCCGCCCAGCGCGCCGCGGTGGAGTCCCTGCTGCGCGGCGTGGTGAACAAGCTGCTCCACGAGCCGACCGTCCGGCTCAAGCACGCGGCCGGCCACGCACGGGGCGACCGCCTGGCTGAAGCGCTGCGCGACCTGTTCGATCTGTAGGCGACCGGCACCATGGCCCCCCGGCCTCTTGGAGCAAGCGCCAATGGGACCGAGCCTGCTGCGTCGCGGCGGCGTCATTCCCGCTCTTGTTCGCTGCGCTCACAGGCCGCTCGGGCCACACTCCCGCTCTTGTTCGCTGCGCTCACAGGCCGCTCGGGCCCGGGTGCCTCGCTCGACGCATCACGAAGCTCCCCGTGAATCGCCCTGCATCCGCCCGGCCTCTGCGAGCGGCCACCCGGGGCAGTGCCTTGGCCCGCCGGCAGACCAGCATCGTGGCCGGTTTGCTGGCCGAGGCCGGCAGGGTGGCAACCGATCCGGTCGTGGTGTCCACCACCGGTGACCGACGACCCGACGACCCGATCCACGCCATGGGCGGCAAGGGAGCGTTCGTGAAGGAAGTGCAGGCCGCGGTGCTCGACGGGCGAGCCGATATCGCAGTGCACTCGGCCAAGGACTTGCCGTCGTCGACTCCTGAGGGCTTGGTACTGGCCGCGGTGCCGAGGCGCGGTGACCCGCGGGACGCCCTGGTGGGCTGCCGGTTGGCCGAGCTGCCTGCCGGCGCGACGGTGGCCACGGGCTCGGTCAGGCGCAAGGCCCAACTGGCCTGGATGCGACCCGACCTGGTCTTCGCCGAGCTGCGGGGCAACATCGCCACCCGGCTCAACAAGGCCGCCGCCTTCGACGCCATCGTCATGGCTGCGGTGGCCTTGCAGCGCTTGGAGCTCGAACCGGACGTGCTCGACGTGCTCGAACCGGACGTCTTCGTGCCCCAGGTCGGGCAGGGAGCCATCGCGGTGGAGTGCCGAGCCGATGACCGGGCCGTGCTCGAGACGCTGCTCGCCACCGAACACGGGCCGAGCCGCCGGGCGGTCGACGCGGAGCGGGCCTTTCTGGCCGAACTGGGCGGCGACTGCAGCCTGCCGGCCGGCGCCCACGCCGGCGAGGCGCCCGGCGGCGGTCTGGAGTTGACCGGGCTGGTGGCGTCGCTCGACGGTCGGGAACTCATCCGCCACACCCGCCGGGGCCGTGATCCCGAGACGCTGGGCCGGTCTGTGGCCCGGCACTTGCTGGACGAACGCGGCGGCCGGGAGCTCATGGGAGCGGCCCGATGAGTCCGGCACGGCCCCGGCCTCACGCACCCGAGCCGCTCGCCGGGCTGAAGATCGTGGTCTGCCGGCCGCACCACCAGGCCCAGCCGTTGACCGACGGGCTGGCCGCAGCCGGCGCCGAGGTGGTCAGCGCCCCGGTGATCGCCATCACCGATCCGGCCGACGGGGGAGCCGGACTGAAGGCGGCGCTGGCCCGGCTGGAACGGGGGGACTGGCTGGTGGTCACCAGCCCGAACGGGGCCGAGCGCGCGGCCGCGGCCGGGCCGCTGGCCACCGGCGTCAATGTTGCAGCCATCGGTCCGGGGACCGCGGCCCGGGCCGCGGCGGTGGGGCTGACCGTGCGGCTGGTGCCCGACCGATCGATCGCTGAAGGCTTGGTGCAAGCGTTCCCGGCTCCCGGCGCCGGGCGCAGCGGCAGCCTCGTGGTGCTGGCCCGGGCCGCAGTTGCCCGCCCGGTGCTGCCCGACAGCCTGCGAGACGCCGGCTGGGAGGTGCTGGACGTGGCCGCCTACCGCAACGTGGCTGCCCGCCTGACCGACGACCAGCGCCGGGCGGTGGCCGCCTCCGACGGTGTGGTGTTCACTTCGTCGTCCACGGTCACGCGTCTGGTGGACGAGGTCGGCGCCGAGTCGGTCCCGCCGCTGGTGGTTTCCATAGGCCCGGCGACGTCAGCCACGGCAGCCTCCCATGGGCTCGAAGTCACTGTGGAGGCATCCGAGCACACCATCGACGGTGTGGTGGCCACCCTGGTCGGCCACGCCCGCCCGTGGTCGGCGCCCGACGGCGATGGATAGCCTCGCAGGGTGAACTTTCCGCAGCGGCGCATGCGCCGGCTGCGCCTGACCCCGGCCCTGCGGCGACTGGTGGCCGAGCACCGGCTCCACCCCGCCGACTTCATCGCGCCGCTGTTCGTGCGCGAGGGCATCGACGAGCCCCAACCCATCGTCTCGATGCCCGGCCAGTTCCAGCACACCCGGCGATCGCTGCGGGCAGAGGTCAAGGATTTGCATTCCCTAGGGATCGGGGCGGTGGTGCTGTTCGGCGTTCCCGAGCACAAGGACCACATCGGCTCTCAGGCCTGGAATCCCGACGGGATCGTGCAGGTGGCACTGGCCGACCTGCGCTCCGACCTCGGCGACGACATCGTGTTGATCGCCGATCTGTGCATGGACGAGTACACCGACCACGGCCACTGCGGCGTGCTCGACGGGCGGGGAGACGTCGAGAACGACGCAACCCTGGAGATCTACGCCCGCATCGCGCTGGCCCAGGCCGCCGCGGGGGCCGACATCGTGGCCCCGTCGGGGATGATGGACGGCCAGGTCGGCGCCATCCGGGCCGCACTCGACGGCTCGAGCTTCGAGAACACAGCCATCCTCGCCTACTCGGCCAAGTACGCCACCGCGCTGTACGGGCCGTTCCGCGACGCGGTGGACGTGACCATCGCCGGCGGGGGCGACCGCCGGACTTACCAGCAGGACGTGGCCGGAGCCCGGGAGGCCCTTGAGGAGATCCGCCTGGATCTGGCCGAGGGCGCCGACATGGTGATGGTGAAGCCGGCTCTCGCCTTCCTGGATGTGATCTCGGCCGCACGACGCACCTTCGATGTGCCGCTGGCCGCCTACCACGTGTCCGGGGAGTACTCCATGGTGTGCGCCGCGGCCGAGCGGGGCTGGCTCGATCTCGACGCGGTGGCCCTTGAGCATGTCCTCGCCATCCGGCGGGCCGGCGCCGACGTGGTGCTCACCTACTTCGCCCGCCGCCTGGCCGAGGCCCTGCAATGAACGACGGGAGACGGGACGCCAACACCAACGAGGCTCGGCTGTGAGCAGCGACGAGGCGCTCACCAACGAGGCCCTGTTCGAGCGGGCCCAGCGGGTCATCCCCGGCGGGGTGAACTCGCCGGTGCGGGCCTTCCGGTCGGTGGGGGGCACCCCCTATTTCGTGGCCGAGGCCTCCGGTCCGTTCGTCTACGACGTGGAGGGCCGCCGCTACATCGACTACGTGCAGAGCTACGGGCCGGGCATCTGCGGCCACGCCCACCCGGCGGTGGTCGAAGCCGTGCGGCAGGCGGCCGGGCGGGGCGCCAGCTACGGCGCGCCCACCCGCGACGAGGTCTTGATGGCCGAGGAGATGTGCGCCCGGGTGGCCGGCCTGGAGATGGTGCGGCTGACCAACAGCGGAACCGAGGCGGTGATGTCGGCGGTACGGCTCGCCCGGGGCGTGACCGGCCGGCCGACGGTGGTCAAGTTCGCGGGCTGCTACCACGGCCACAGCGATTCGCTGCTGGTGGCGGGCGGATCGGGCGTTGCCCAGCAGGGCCTGGCCGGGTCGGAGGGCGTGACCGCCGGCGCGGTAGCCGACACCATCGTGGCCCCCTACAACGTGGTGCCCGAACTCGACGAGTCGGTGGCGGTGGTGTGCGTGGAGCCGGTGGCGGCCAACATGGGACTGGTGGCGCCGGAGCCCGGCTTCCTCCAGGGACTGCGCGACGCCTGCGACGCGGTCGGTGCCCTGCTGCTGTTCGACGAGGTGATCACCGGCTTCCGGCTGTGCCGGGGCGGCGCCGCCGAATGGTTCGGGGTGCGGCCCGACATCTGGTGCTTCGGCAAGGTCATCGGAGGCGGGCTGCCGGTGGGCGCCTTCGGTGCGTCGACGGAGATCATGTCCGGGCTGGCGCCCCTGGGCGGCGTGTACCAGGCGGGGACGCTGTCGGGAAACCCCCTGGCCACCGCGGCCGGGCTGGCGGTGCTGGGGTTGCTCGACGACGACGCCTACGTGCAGCTGGAATCCACTGCGGCGGCCTTGCAGGAGGGAATGGCCGAAGCCTTCGCCGCGGCCGGGGTGACCGCGGTGCTGCCGCGGGTCGGGCCCCTGCTGGGCCTGTTCTTCGCCAAGGACGCTCCCCGCGACTTCGATGAGGCCCGCAAGGCGGCCGATAACGGTCGTTATCCGCCGTTCTTCCACGGGATGCTGCGGCGGGGTGTGGCCTTCGCGCCGGGTGCCTACGAGGCGATCTTCCCGTCGCTTGCCCACACCGACACCGAGATCGAAGCAACCGTGGCGGCCACGGCCGAGACCGCACTGGAGATGCAGGAGGGCTCAGAAGGATGAAACGAACGAAGATCGTCATTGGCGCAGTGGTGGCCGTTGTAGTGCTGGTTGTTGCCGTGGTGGCGGTGTATCTCCTGACCCGGGACGAAGCCCCCGAGGCGGTCGACCTGGAGACGACGGTGGCTCGGATCGAAGCAGCCGACGCAACCGGCGACAGCGCCGACACGCCCTCGGCAGACACATCCACCGACGACAGCCCTGACGCATCGTCGACAGGCACATCCACCAATGAGGGCCAAGACTCCAGCAGCACATCGAGTGATGCATTAGACGAGACCGTCACCACAACGAACACCGCCGTCGAAGGCGCGGCTGACACCGACAGCGACGCTGATGCAGCGTCGGAGGATCAGACGGCGGGCTCATACGGTGGCCTGGGCGGAGTGTGGACCGTGCAGGTGGCCGACGACGCCGGCGACCTCCAGGGCGAGCCGACGGTGAGCTTCGCCGGGTTCCGGGTGGACGAGGTGCTGAACAGCATCGGCGACTTCACCGCGGTGGGCCGCACTGCCGACGTTGCGGGCTCGATCGAGTTGAGCGACACGGCGCTGGTGGCGGCCACCGTGGAGGTGACCATGTCGACGCTTCGAACCGACAACAGCTTCCGCGACGGCAGAATCTACGGGGCGCTGAACACCAGCGAGTTCCCCAAGGCGATATTCACCCTGGCGGAGCCGGTGGAGTTGCCGGCCGGCATGGCCGACGGCGAGCCGTTCTCAGGATCGGCCGAGGGCGACCTGACCATCAAGGGCGTCACCAACCGGGTCGCCTTCGACCTGCAGGCCCAGCTCGTGGGCGACATCATCGTGGCCGTCGGCTCCAGCGACGTGGTCTTCAGCGACTACGGCGTCACCGCACCGACCGCACCCGTGGTCGTGTCGGTCGAGGACCACGGAATCATGGAGTTCCAGCTGCTCTTCACCCGCGTGCTGGCGGTTGCGCTCCTCAGATGACACGCCGGGCTTCATGCACTGGCGGGACATGCGGGCGAACATGTCCACCGGATAGCCCCGAGCCATCTCCAACAACGCCGGCTCATCACATGATCGGGATCAACGGCCACCCGAGCGATCACGCGGGCATGGCCCGCAGTGATCTCCCCAGCACGCCAAACCTCCAAAGTGGCCGGCAACTCACCCAAAGAAGCAGCCAGCTCCACCTCGGCAGTGGCCTGACGGGCAGACACATGCAGCCTCTCACGCATTGGAGCCGACACCGCCCGACCGCCATCACGGCGATGCATCTCCGCCGCTGTCTCAGCCAACATCGCATCCAACCGGCACCGCCGCCGCCCCAGCGCCGTCATCCGCTCCAACAACTCGTCATCGCTGAGAGCCGAGACCTCCACATCCCCAGCACACGCGACACATCCGGTGCCGGTGGCCGCCCCCGATTCGATCCTCGATTCCATGCCTGCCACACTAGACAGGGGGTGTGACAACAACCTATGAATAAATATCAAACATCACGACAAGGGCTGCTTGCAGCGGGTCGGCGCCCGCGTGTCGCATGTCAGTGCTTGACTGTGACAAGTGAACAACTACGCACCGGCGTCATTGCTCGGTTGGCTCGATTTCGATGCCGCGTCGGCCGACTAGGCCGCTACTCAAGTTACATGCATGTTAGTCTGGCCATAGGGGCCAAGCCTCAAGGGGTGATACGTCAATGACAGAGCGTCTCATTCGTCGGACCAAGCGGACGGCCGCCACGGTCCCGCCCGACGACAAAGCCGCCTAGGGGCAGTTCGTGGGAGAGCCGTGCGCTCCTCTGATCAAGTGGCCCGGAGGCAAGCGCTCAGAACTGCCCGCCATCGCGCCGCGGGTGCCTGACCATGACCGCTACTTCGAGCCGTTCTTCGGTGGCGGCAGCGTGTTCTTCGGACTCATCGACTGTGAGGCTTGGGGCAACGACCTGCACCCGGACCTGATCCTGATGCACGAACTGGTCGCCGTCCAGGATGACGACTTCCTCGACGCCATACACGGCTTCCTGGCTGCGTGGGAGCGCTCAACGCTCGACCAGCGAGAAGACCTGTACTACGAATGCCGGAGCCGCTACAACGCGCAACTCGGAACCGATGCCTGCCGGGCCGCTGACTTCTTCGTGCTGAGGGAACTGGCCTACGGCGGCATGTTCCGCTTCAACTCCAAGGGTGAATTCAACGTTCCGTTCGGTCGCGCCTACGGCCGCAACGGCACCGTAGCGACGAAGATCCGCCGCCTGACCTGCCCGGCGGTGCAGGCCAAACTCGCGCACCTGAACCTGTCATCGCTGGACTTCGCGGACTTCTTGGGCAAGCACGAGTTCGGGCCGCGTGACTTCATGTTCGTTGATCCCCCCTACGACACGGCCTTCTCGAACTACGTCGGCGGCGGCTTCAACACAGACGACCAGCGCAGACTCGCGGAAGCACTGCTCGGATTCGACGGACTGTTCATGCTGGTGTGCAAGGTCACACCCCTCATCGAAGACCTCTATTTCGATAAGGGCCTGACCGTGTTGGAGTACGACGCCAACTACCGGTTCAACATCAAGGGCCGCTTCTCACGCGACACCCGCCACGCAATGGTGATGAACTATTGAGCCGTGTCAGCGAGCGTCAACTGGTGTTGCCTTCGCTCGTGCTGCTGAACCAGACGGCGGACGGAACGATGACGACCACCGAACTCTCGGCTCGGTTGAAGACGCTGCTGAACCCGACGGGAGACGATCTGCTGATCCTCGCGGGCCGCAACGACGATCTCTTCTCTCAAAAGGTCCGCAACCTGAAATCCCACGACACGTTGGTGAAGCAAGGCTTCGCGGAGCACATCGAGGGCGGGTTCCGCATCACCGACGCGGGGCGCGCCGAAGCCCGACGGCGAGCGGCCAGCATCGAAGCCCGGGCAGGACGGGACGAGCCACCCGGACGCTGTTGCTTTCGGCCACGCCCTACCGCATGTACACGATCAGCGACGAGATCGGAGACGACCACTACGAGGACTTCCTGAACACCTGCTCGTTCCTGTTCCAGGACCCGGCCAGGGTTGAGCGGCTCGAGGATCGATTCAGGGCTCTGCGGACGGCGTTGACCTCCGCCGACCCAGGCAAAGTAGCCGAGAACGCCTGCCGAGGAGTCGAGGACGAGTTGCGCGCCGTGATGGCGCGGACGGAACGGCTGGCGGCCACGCCCGACCGCGACGGGATGCTGGGCAAGGCGGACACACGGGTGGCAGTGAAGCCCCCCGATCTCAGCGCCTATCTGCGCTTCGGCGGCCTCGCCGAAGCCGTAGAGCACCACGAGCCTGTGGAGTACTGGAAGTCGGGGCCGTACCTCGTCAACTTCATGGAGGAGGAATACAAGTTCAAGAAAGCCGTCGTGCAGGCAGTGAAGGACGGGCAGCTCGCCAGCGGCGGGATGCTCGATCCCGGCCCCGGCCTGACCTGTCACCACCTGACTGACTCAGACAATCGATTCATGATCATATAGTCGTCACTTTTCAGCTATTATTGACGGCGTGCTCTACACACGGCTGGCTCGGGTGCCGGAGCAGAGCTTCTTCCTGCTTGGCATGAGGGGCGTCGGCAAGAGCACTTGGGCCCGGCGGGCCCTGCCCGACGCTCTGCGACTGGACCTGCTCGACGAGGCTCTCTTCACCGACCTGCTGGCCGACCCGTCGCTGTTCCGGCAACTGCTGTCGGGGATCGGCCCGGGCCAATGGGTGGTAGTGGACGAGGTCCAGCGCATCCCCAGCCTGCTCAACGAAGTCCATCGGCTGATCGAGAGGCGAGGCGTACGCTTCGCCCTTCTGGGCTCCAGCGCCCGCAAGCTCAAGACCGCGGGCACCAACCTGCTCGCCGGCCGGGCCCTGCGCAAGGCCATGCACCCGCTGACGGCGGCCGAGCTCGGCGATGACTTCAATCTCGACGACGCCCTCCAGTACGGCACCATCCCGCTGGTATGGACCGCACCCGACCGCCGAGAGGCCCTCGGTAGCTACACCCAGCTGTACCTGCGAGAGGAGATCAGGGCCGAGGCCGCCGTACGGAACCTGTCCGGCTTCGTACGGTTCCTACCGGTGGCCGCGGTGATGCACGGCCAGACCGTGAACGCCGCTTCGGTGGCACGCGACGCCGGCATCGCCCGCACCACGGTCAACGGCTACCTCGAGATCCTCGACGACACCCTGCTGGCCGTGCAACTGCCGGCCTTCGAGGCCAAGCTCCGGGTGCGGGAGCGGCGCCGTCCCAAGCTGTACTGGGTCGATCCCGGTCTGGTGCGAGCGGTCAAGCGCCAACTCGGACCGGTGGCCGCCGAGGAGCGCGGCGCCCTGCTGGAAGGCTGGGTGCTGGGGCTAATACGAGCCCACAACGAGCACCAGCGCATCTACGACGACATCGGCTACTGGTCCGCCGCCGAGTCCGCCGCCGAGGTCGACTTCATGCTCACCCGAGATCGCGAGCATCTGGCCGTAGAGGTCAAGGCGGCCGAACGGTACAACACCGCAATGCTCAAGGGTCTGCGAGCCGTGGCCGATCTCGGTGGTCTGACCCGCCGCATCCTCGTCTACCGCGGCCAGCGTTCCTTCAGGACCGAGGACGGCATCGACGTGTGGTCTCTTGATCGTCTACACGAAGCCCTCGAAATTGATCGGCTCTGGTCCTGAAGCCGTCTGTCCTCCGGCCCTCTGGTGTTCAGAATTATCGAGAATATATTGTAGTTGTATCATAGAACATCCGACGCTATGGTCGGGGCGTGGAGACGATTACGCTCGCGGACCTGGCGCCCATCATCGCGGCGGTGCTCGGGCCAATACTGGTCTTTGCGGTCGCGATCATGCGCTACCAACACCTCGGCAGCACCAAGACTCGGGACCTCATCGACAGGAACTACCGGGAACTGAGCGGCAGCGTCGGTGATATACGAGAGCGCCTGGGCCGGATGGAGGGCCACATGGGGATCCCGCCGCCCTCAGAAGCCGTCAACGACGAGTCCGCCTGAAGTCCGCGGCATACGGGCCGCTTACTGCTCCCACAGGCGGTGGTATTGGGCGAGCAGCGCCTTGGTGGACGGGTCGTGGTCGGTGTCGGTTGGGGCGGTGCCGGCCTGCAAGTCGTCGACTATGGCGTCGGCCAGGGTCTTGCCCCGCTCTACGCCGAACTGGTCGAAGCTGTTGATGCCCCACACCGCGCCCTGCACCACCGTCTGGTGCTCGTATAGGGCTACTAGCTGACCCAGCACCGACGGGGTGAGTTCGGGCGCCATCACGACAGTGGACGGGCGATTGCCGGGCAGCTCGCGGTGGGGGTCGCCCTCCTCCGTCGGCGTGCCGAAGGCCAGCGCGGCGGCTTGGGCGAAACAGTTGGCCACCAGGACTTCGTGGCGTTCGGCGGCGCCGGCGACACCAGCGACGTCTGAATCCGGGCGGGCCATCACGATGAAGTCGGTGGGCACGGCCGTGGTGCCCTGGTGCAACAACTGGTGGAAGGAGTGCTGGCTGTCGGTTCCCGGGCCTCCCCACACGATCTCGGCCGTCTCGCAGCCCACCGGGCTGCCGTCGAGACGGACCCGCTTGCCGTTGGACTCCATGATCACCTGCTGCAACCAGACACCGAACAGCCGCAGCCTCTCCGAATACGGCACAACCGCCCGCGTCTGGAACCCCCAGAAGTCGCGGTACCACACCGACAGCAGGCCCAGCAGCATGGGGACACTGTCCGCCGGCCCGGCAGCTACGTGCTCATCAATAGTGCGCATCCCAGCCAGCATCGCGGCGAAGTTCTCCTCGCCGACAGCTGCCATCACGGCCAGACCCGCGGCCGACCCCATCGAGAAGCGGCCGCCGACCCAGTCCCACGTCGCGAAGACGTTGCCAGGCTCGACGCCGAACTCAACCGCCGCGTCCCGATTGGCGGTCACCGCCACGAAGTGATCACCGGCGGCCCCAGCGTCGAGCGCCGACGCGGCCCAGGACCTAGCGGCGCGGGCATTGGCCAGCGTCTCGGCGGTGGCGAAGCCCTTCGACACCACGATGAACAGCGTCTCGGCCGGATCAAGACCGTCCAGGCCCGAAGCCAGCGCGGCCGGATCGATGTTCGACACGAACCGGCACTCGAGGCCGCTGGAGCGGAACGCGGCCAGCGCCTCGTGGGCCATGGCCGGCCCCAACTGCGAGCCGCCGATCCCGATATTCACCACCGTGCGGATCGGCAGCCCCGTCGCCCCGAGCCGCTCCCCCGCCACCAGGGCCCGAACGAAGGCGCCCATCCGGTCATGCTCGGCGGCAATGGCCGGCGCCACGTCAACCCCTCCGGTCACAACGGCCTCACCAGCCGGAGCCCGCAGGGCGGTGTGCAGAGCGGCTCGGCCGTCCGTGACGTTGACCGGCTCGCCCCCCAGCATCGCCTCGATCCGCGCCGCCACCCCGGCCCGCTCGGCCAGGGCCAGCAGCAGCTCCACAGTGGTATCGGTGACCAGATGCCGGGACCAGTCGATCACCAGTTGGCCCGCGGTCGAAGTGCAGCGCCCCGGCCGGTCGGGGTCGACCTCGAACAGCGCCGCCAGATCCACGCCGGCGGCTTGCAGCTCACGGGCGTGACGGGCCAGCGCGGCCCACTCGGAAGTGGCCGTGACGTCGCCGGAAGCGGTGTCGCCGGGGACCACTCGATGGGCCTCCGGTGGCCGGGCCGGCTACTCGCCGGCGGCGAGATCGATGCCGTGACCCACAGCGGACTCAGTTAGCAGGGCGCTGATCTCGTCGGGCGAGCCGGTTTCGAACGTCGGAGCATCGGCCACCAGAGCGAGCAGCATCTCCTCCTCGAGCGCGGCCGTCTCAGCGTCCAGGCCGCCGTGGACGACCCGCTCGTAGTACACCACCGAGACCAGGTCCTCCAGGCTCAGATTGGAGAAGCCGCTCATGCCGCTGGCGAAGCTGTCCACCTCACGCTGGCCGTCGGGCCGGTCCGGGTTGCCGTAGAAGTCGAGGCCCAGGCGCTTGGTGTCGGCCGTGCCCAGATACACCCAGGACAGGTGGTGGGCCAGCCCGTCGAAGCCGGGCGCCGGGCCGAAGGTGAGCAGCAGCTCGCCGTCGTTGAGCTGGCGGCCCGTGGCCGTGCCGGAGCCGTCGGCGCCGTGGCACGAAGCGCACGTGCTGTACACGGTGGCGCCGTTGTCGGCCAGCACCAGCTCCTCGGAGTCGGGCGGCTCCAGCATGCCCACGTAGAAGATGGCCCAGATGGGCAGGAACACCATCACCGACGCGGCCCAGTAGGGCATCCGCTTGCGAGCGCGGGCGGCCTGCACGTAGGCCGGGTCCGGCTCCGGCGGCGGCGGGGGGGCGGCCTCAGGAATGGGAGCGGGCGCAGCCGGGGCGGGCACGGCCGCCGCAGGAGCCGCGGCCGGCGGGGCTTCACCAGCGGGCGCGGCGTCGCCGGCGTCTGAGGGTTCCGTACCGGTCAGCTCGGCCCGTCGCTGACGCGACCGTTCGAGCAGATACTCAGGTACGTCGACCACTTAGCGTCTCCATCGGCGGTGAGGGGCGGACCGGACGACGCCGGAGCGGCGAGCCCCGGCGACATGAGGATAGGCGGTCTCGCCGCGCTTGGCTGCCCCGGAGGCCGAGCGAATGGCCGACCGGGCCGAGAAGCAGGCGAGGAACTGAGCGAGGCCGTGGCCCGAGCGGCCCGTGAGCGTAGCGAACAAGAGCGGAAGATACGCGAAAGCCGGCTTTTGTCCTGAGTCGCAAGTTCAAGCGGCTTGTTCAGACCTCCATGAAATCTTGGGTTGGTTCTGCACACTCAGTGCACACAAACCGCCCGAGAAAACTGGCGGCGACATCTGCAATGGCTTCCTGACTCAGGACACTTTGCGGCCGGGAGCCGGTTGGCCGTTGGGGAGGCCGACGGCGAGCCCGAACTCGTCACCTGCGTCGATGAGAGCATCGAACAGGTACTGGCCGAGAGAGCGGTCGCAGAAGATCATGTACGAGGGTGCGCTATCACCGTCGCAGCGGGCAATGTCGCAGGTGACCTTGGCCACCGAGGCGGAGGCCACTGCGCCGTCGGGCGTCATCGCGTCGGACCAGTCGAGGCTGCACACCTTCTCGAGCATCCGGGGCGCGTCCGTCCCGGAGACCAGGAAGAGGGCCCGGCCGTGAGTCCAGTCGAGAGCGGTCACGAACTCGGACGAGTCCAACCCGTCGAGGCCGGCCACCACCTCGGCCACCGCGTCGGCGGGCCCCAAGACGATCCACTCTCCGGGCCTGGAGCCCAGCACGCACGCGCCGCCCCCTGCGTCCCGGGACGACCCGAACGGCGCGTCCATCCGCTCGGCGGCCTCGCCTCCGACCTCGCCCCGCACCAGCCACTTGGTGGTGGGGCTGGCATCGGTAAGCATGAGCGGGCCACCGGAGGAGAACTCGTAGTTCCGCACAACCGGACTCTCGAAGGCAGGCGATTCAGCCACGGAGACGCTCCCCCGCTGGATCGAAATGGGCGTGGTGGTCCATCACGGTGGCGCTGATGCGCTCCCCGGAGGTCAACAGCACGGTCACCTTGGTGCCACCGGCGGCCAGATCGGGCTCCACCTGGCCCAGGCAGATCGACCGTCCCAGGGTGGGCGACATCCGGGCCGAGGTGATGCGTCCCAGGATCTCGTTGGTGTTGCCCCGCACGATCTGGGCGGCCTCGTCGGGCACCACATTGGGGTCATCGGGCTGTATGGCCACGATCATGGGAAGGTGACGGTCAGCGGCCCAGGCCAGCTCGGGCATTCCCGCGAAGTCGTCCTTGTCGAGCTTGATTAGCGGGCTCAGGCCGGTGCTCGGACCCAGGGTCAGCCCGTCGGTGTCCTGGCCGACGATGAAGTGGCCCTTCTCCAGGCGCATGATGCGCTGACCCTCGAGTCCGAAGGGCCCGACGCCGAGGTCCCGACCGGCGTCCATGAGCGCCTCCCAGACGTGGAGACCGTGACCCGAGGGGGCGTGGATCTCGAAGGACAGCTCGCCGGTGAAGCCGATGCGCCACATGAAGCAGTCGGAAACCCCGGCGACGGTGGCCAGCCGGACCTCCATGTATTCGAAGGCCTCGGGCGACAGGTCCACGCCCTCGGTCACCCGGCCGACCAGCTCACGCGCCTTGGGGCCGGCCACGTTGATGCTGACGTAGGCGGTGGTCACCGGGGTGACGTGCACCCTCCAGTCGGGGCGCTCGGTCTGGAGCCAGTTCTCGACCCACTCCCAGACGCCGCCCGCGCCCGAGCTGGTGGTGGTCATCAGGTAGTGCTCGGAATCCAGGCGGCCGGTGACGCCGTCGTCGAGCACCACGCCGTCCTCGGCGCACATCATCCCGTAGCGCACCTTGCCGATCGGCAGCTTCGACCACTTGTTGGTGTAGAGCAGGTTGAGCAGCTTCGGGACGTCGGGGCCGCGCAGGTCGAGCTTGCCCAGCGGGGTGACGTCGATCAGCCCGACGTTGGTGCGCACGTTGCGCACCTCCGTGGCCGGGTCGCCGTAGTGGTCGGGGCGGATCCACTGGCCGGCGATGATCGTGCTCACGCCGTTGGCCTCGTGCCACGGATGGATCGACGACACCCTCACCGGCTCGAACACCCGCCCGGCCAGCGCGCCCAGGGTGAGCGGCGCGTAGGGCGGGCGCCACACCGTGGTGCCCACCTGGGCGATGGTCTCGCCCCGAGCCTCGGCGATGGCGGCCACGGTGTTGACCGTCTCGAGCTTGCCCTGCGAGGGTCCCATGGTGGCGGTGGTGTAGCGCTTGGCCAGCTCCACGGAGTCGTAGCCCTCCCGGGCCGCGGCGACCAGGTCCTTGGATCCGACGTCCTCGGAGAAGTCGACCATGCCGTGGGTGTCCGAGCGGTACAGCTCGGGATGAGGGTCGCGGCCCAGCGGAGAGCGCTCGTCGGCGGCCCATGCCGGTTCGTCGCCCTCGACCGGTCGGGCCCGGGCGGTCAAGGCCTGGAGGCGGTGGGCCACCGCAGCAGCCCGCTGTGCAGCCAGGCGTCCAGTGGCCGCGCCGTGGTCCCGCAACTCGTCGAGGCTGCCGTCGCCGGCCAGCCCACCGGTGGCGAGAACGTTGCCGGGCGGATCCGAACCGAAGAAGCGGGCCGCGGCCGGATCGTAGACCGGCCGGTCGCCGGCCATGTTGAGCAGCGAAGTGGGAGCGGTCCAGCCCGCGGCCACCACCAGCAGGTCGGCATCGATGCGGGTCCCGCCCGCCATCACGGTCTCCACCGCCTTCGGCGAACCCTGGGCCGAGCTGACGCGCTGGCCCTCGCGGCCGTCGATCACCGCGGCGATCTCCACGTCGACCCGTTCGAGGTCGGCGACGGTGGCGTCGCCGTCGGGGTTGGCCGTGAACACCACCGCCCGCTCACCGGGCTTGACCCCCCACAGGTTGACCAGGCGACGGGCTGCGCCCGAGGTGACCACGCCGGGCCGGTCGTTGCCCGAGAACACGTAGGGCCGCTCGATTAGGCCGGGGGCGACCACGAGCACCTTGGCCCGGGCCTTGATGAGCCGCTCGACCGCGATCGGGTGGCTCCGCTGCACGATGCCGAGCCAGTTGTCCTCGTACCGGCCGGTGACGGTGGAGTCGGTGAGAACCTCGACATTAGAGGCGTCGAGCGCGGCCCGGAGCTCGGCCAGCGCGGCCTGATCCGAGTCGCGGCTGCTGTAGCGGAGATGACCGCCCACCGCGTGCTCGTGCTCGACCAGCAGCACCCGGCCAGCACCGGACGCAGCCGCGGCAAGGGCGGCCTCGATGCCGGCCGGTCCGGCCCCGGCCACCACCACGGCGGGGTGCATGTACCGCTTGTCGTGGTAGCGGTGGGGGGTGTCGAGGTCGATCTTGCCCCCCGGCGCGAACGTGGACAGCACCCGTTCGTAGGTGGGCCACAGCCACGCCGGGCGCATGAACGTCTTGTAGTAGAAGCCGGCCGTCAGGAAGCGCCCCACCAGGCCGTTGGCCGCCTTGATGTCGCGGTGCAGCGACGGCCACACGTTTTGGGGCCGCACGTCCATGCCCGCCTCGAGCAGGCGGTGCCCGGCCCGTACGTTCGGATCGTCGCCGACCTGCACCATCAGGTTGGGGTCCCAGTAGTCGGCGGTGAGGATGCCGCGGGGCCGGTGGTACTTCATCGAGCGGGAGAACACGTGCTCTCCCTCGGCGGCCAGCGCCGAGGCGATGGTGTCGCCCTCGAAGCCGTGGAAGCGCTTGCCATTCCAGCGGAAGCTCAATCGGGCCGCGCGGTCCATGACCTCGGTGGGCTGCGGGCCCAGGCGGCTCATGGTCATGCCGGGGCCTCCGTTCGTGCAAGGCGGCTCATGGTCATGCCTTGCCGCCTCGCTTGTCGCCGGGCATCGGGGGCTGGCGGAACTCGTTGGTGGCCGTGTTGCGCTCGACGGTGAACCACCGCCGGCAGCCGGACCGGCAGTACCAGTTCTCCCGCAGCCAGCCGGCCGGGTTGTCGCGCAGGTAGAGATAGCCCCGCCACTGCTGGGGGGTCGCAGTGGCGGGGTCGGGGCGGGGGTGGGACTCGCCTCCGTACCGCAGGTCCGCAGAATTGCGCGGCCCGCAGTGGGGACAGGGAACGAGCAGCATCAGCGACCCACCGCCGGCGCGGGAGGGCGGAAGGTTGAGGCGCCCATCAGTGACCCACCGCCGCGGCGCCCTTCTCACCGACCAGCTCGCCGGTGTCGAAGCGGCTGAGGGCGAAGGGTGCGATCAGTTTCGGGGTCCGGCCGGTGGCGACGGCCTCGGCCATCTGCTCACCGGAGACCGGCGCGGCCTTGAAGCCGTAGGTGCCCCAACCGACATCCACCAGGAAGCCGTCCACCGGGGTGAACCCCATCACCGGCGAGTAGTCGGGGGTCATGTCACACAGGCCGGACCACTGGCGCAGCAGCCTCATTCGGGAGACGCTCGGCATGAGTTCGAGCACGTGGCCGGCCAGCTCCTCGGTGAACTCCAGCGAGCCCCGGATCGAGTAGGTGGCCACCGCATCGACGGCGGCGCCGAAGACGAGCTCGCCCCGGTCGGTCTGGCTGATGTAGACGTGCAGCGAACCCGACACCACCACGGTGGGCAGGAAGACCTTGACCGGCTCGGTCACCGCGGCCTGGAGCGGGTGGGTGGTGATGGGCAGGCGCACGCCGGCCATGGCCGAGATGAGGCCGGCCCAGCCGGCGGTGCAGTTCACCACCACCGGGGTGGAGATGTCGCCCCGGTTGGTGCGTACGCCGACGACCCTACCGCCGGAGCCCTTGCCGTCGGGCCCGTCGCCGCCCTCGCACAGGATGTCGAGGACCTCGGTCTTCTGATGCATCTCGACACCCATGTGGTCGGCGGCCCGGGCGTAGCCCCACACCACCGCGTCGTGGCGGACGATCCCGCCGGGCGGGTGGTAGAGGGCGCCCAGGATCGGGTAGCGGGGATGGGAGGACGTGTCGAGGCTGGGAGCGATCTTCTTGATCTCGTCGGGGCCGATCACGGAGGAGTTGACGCCCTGGAGCTTGTTGACCTCGGCCCGCCAGTTCATGGTGCGAAGCGAGCTGTCGTTGTGGGCCAGGGTGAGGTGGCCGCGCTCGCTCATCATCACATTGATGTTCAGGTCGAGCGCCATGGAGTTGTAGAGCTGCAGCGACCGGTCATAGAAGGCCACACCCTCGGGGGTCAGGTAGTTGGCCCGCACGATGGCGGTGTTGCGGCCCGAGGCGCCACTGCCCAGATAGGCCTTGTCCACCACGGCCACGTTGCGGATGCCGTGGTTGCGGGCCAGGTAGTAGCCGGTGGCCAGGCCGTGCACGCCCCCGCCGATCACGACGGCGTCGTACGAGGACTTGAGCTCGGTGTCGCGCCAGACGCGGGGCCACTGGTCGCCACGCATGCCCCGCCACACCAGGGCGGCTGCGGAGTACTTGGGCGGACGGCGCCGGAGCCGGCGCCCGATTCCGGTCATCGCCACGGCATCGTAGGCGCTGCCGCAGGGTTCCTCAGCGATTCAGAGTATCAATAATGGATCGATTAAGTGGCTTCGAATATGATTGTGGAATGAATCTGCAGCGGCTGCGCTACTTCGTGGCCGTGGCCGAGGAGTTGCACTTCGGGAGAGCGGCTCAGCGGCTGCACATGTCCCAGCCGCCGCTGAGCCAGCAAATCCGTCTGCTCGAGCGGGAGCTCGACACTGCACTGTTCGACCGCAGCACCCGCAGGGTGAGCCTCACCGACGCCGGCGCCTTCCTGTACCCGGAGGCAGTGCGACTGCTGGCCGAAGCCGACAGCGTCGACCGCCTCATGGACCAGCGGCGCCACGGGCAGGCCGGCACCCTGCGGGTGGGATTCGTGGACTCGGCCGCCTACGAGGTGATGCCCAGAGCCCTCAGCGAGTACCGGCGCCGCCGGCCCCGGGTGAACTACGAGCTGCACACCATGAGCTCCGACGAGCAGGTGAAGGCCCTCCGAGCCGGTCGCATCGATCTGGGCATCGCCCGGGCCGCGGCCGATCCCGAGCGGGTGGAGGCGACCCTGGTGATGCAGGAGCGGATGCTGGTGGCAGCGGGCGCGTCCCACCGGCTGGCTGCGGCACCGGAGGCCAACCTGCGCGACCTCGACGGGGAGGCGATCATCGGATTCGACCGGCGAGTCTCGCCCAGCCTTCACGCGGTGCTGGCCGGGATGCTGGGCGCGGAGGGCGTGACCTACGACCCGATCATCGAGGCGACCGAGTACGCCACGATTCTCGGCTTCGTGGCCGCCGGCGAGGGAGTGGCCATCGTGCCGGCCAGCGTCCGCACGTTCCAGCCGCCCGGCCTGAGCTATGTGGGACTGCTCGAGGAATGGGCCTCGGTGCCGCTGCTGCTGCTCACCCGCACCGGGGAGCCGCTGCCCCTGGTGGCCCAAGCCCTGGACGTGGTATCCGAGCTCTACGCGCCTGCCGCAGCCGGCTGAAGGCAGTTGCCGGGAGTCACGCACGCGGCTACAACAGCCGATTCCAGCAGTCGGTAAACGCTCACGAGCGACTCAAGTCAGGGTCCCATCTCAGGTGCGTTCGGCGGCACCCGCCGCTGTTGAGGTCAAGAAAGGGACCCGTGCGTTCCGGGGCGCTGTTCGCAGATGACGAGAGGGAGGTCGCGGTCGGTGCGGGCCTGGTAGTCGTCGTAGTCGGGCCACTGGCTCACCGCGAGAGGCCAGAACTCAGCCTTCTCCTCCGGTGTGGCCGTTCGTGCCCTCAAGCGGTGCAACTCGCCCCGGTCCTGGATGGTCACCTCGGGGTTGTCGACCAGGTTCAAGTACCAGTTCGGATGCCGTGGCGCTCCCCCCATCGAGGCCACCAGGAGGTAGCGATCGCCGTCACGGATGCGGATGAGCGGGGAGCGGCGCAGGCTGCCGGTCTTACGTCCCACGGTGGTGAGGATCACGCACTGGGCGCCCTCCCACTCGAAGCCGTCGCCGCCGTCAGTGGCCAGATAGCGGTCCACATGGTCGGCGATCGGCTGCCAAGGACTCGGCTCGTAGCTCACGTCATTCACAGCCGTGACGCTATCCCTAGAGCAAGCCAGCGGTGCCACTGGCCCTCGTCGCAGACTCAGACAGCGGCGAGCCGGGGTCTTGGCAGAAAGAACGGATAATCGCGGCCTGGTATTGCACCAGCTATGGCGCCCGTCTCTTCCGCGCTGAGACCTCGATCCACGAGAATCTGGCCGACACGTTCAACTAGTTGCGGGCGCTCTGGGGGCAGCTGCTCGCTCAACGGTTCGTTCGTACGCCAACCGCGGGCACTGAAGGTCTTGTAGAAGCCGGTGCGCTGTCGAGCTGAGAGCGTCCCGAGCCGGTGGGCACGCTCGATAAGTGCCTGCATTGACACACCCCAGTACCGCTTGAGGTCATGGAGCTTGCGCAGGTTGAGGTTGCGCAATTCGGGACGAATCTCATCCGCCGGCATGAGGAATTCAGCCGCGAAGGTGTTCGCCTCTTCCTCAGGGTCACCACCCAGTTCGTTGCTATGCAGGCAGATATGGCCGAGTTCATGTGCCAACGTGAGCCGCAGGCGATCCGTCGGCGCACGGCTGTTCACCAACATCACAGGCGGGTCGGCTACCCATTGTGACAACCCGTCCACCCTCCCTCCTCCGGTCATCGAACCGAAGTCCTCGACAACCAACACGCACCCGGCCGATTCCAGCCAGCCGATCAGATCGCGCACGGGCCCCGACGGCATCCGCCACTGCATCCGAACGAGTCGAGCTGCATCCTCGGGCGGATACTCCAGCGGATCGAACAGCGGCAACGCCAGTACCGGCTCTATCTCCACTTCCCTCATTAACAGGCTGATGTGCATCCTGTACACGTTCAGGCGCGCCTCAAGCCGGCGCCAGACGGTCGGCCTGGCCGTACGACGGCGTCGCATGTGAGCATCCACCATGAATGCCCCCCAAGCCCGATCGGCCATCCGCAAGAACTCCGGTGTCACCCCGAGCGCCGCTGCCAGCGATCCGAGGATCTGTTGACTGGGGTCTCGGAGATCATTCTCATAACGGGACAGCGCCGCCTGGGTAACCGAAGCCGATTCCGCCAACGCCTCCTGTGTCATCCCCCGAGCCCGCCGAAGCGTGACCAGGGCCTCGCCAAGGCTCATGATCGGCGGATGCGTTGCGCCTCTTCAACCATGTCGTCGAGTCGGGACCGCACGACAGACGGAGTTGGTCCTTCTCGGCCCGGCAGCGGCGTCGCCGACCCCTCCGTGCTCGACAGTTCGTGAACCCACAGGACGTTCTTGATGCCGTGCCTCATGGACAGCACCGCTGGTCCCACCTCACCAGAGTCCTCCCACACGTAGCCGCAGATCAAACGGAGCTGCTCCATCCCCGCCAGCACGAGCTGGCCGTCGGGCTGCTCCATGAAGTCGAGCGCGCCCTGCGTTGGATATGTGGCGACGGCAGCCAGCGGCCGATGTCGCTTCAGGCGCATGCGGTACCGATCCCGCACGATGATCTCCCTGAAGGGTCCCTTCTCGTAGCAGACAGCATCATCGATCGAATCCAACAGGCGGCATGCGTGGGACCAGACCCGGTCGTGGATCCAGTTCGCCATCCCGCGAGGCGACGACTGCGCGGCGATGCCTGGCAAAGTCGTCCAGTACGTACGGAGGTCGTTTCTGGCTGCGTCGACTGCGTCAGCGAGAGCGTCCAATACCTTCTCGCCCAGTTCTTCAAGGACTCGAGCCTTGCGTCGGAGAGTCTGTAGGCGCTCGGATTCCACTCGTTTACCTCCGCCGCAGCGACCGACTTACGATCCGCACTGGATTTCGTCAGAAAATATACCAGAAAATATACCAGCAGTGAGAATCGCCCAGACCCGCTCACTGGCGGCGTTGCCTCCCCTGCTCTCGCTCAGTACTGGAGCTCGCAGCCGTACTCGTCTATCCACCAGCGAGCGGTGCGCTTGGCGTCGGGCGGCGTGCGAAGGGCCGGATCCTGATGGAGCCGCTCGGGAGTGGGAGCAATTCGGGCCGCAATCTCGGTGAGGGAGTCGAGGTCGAGGTTGTAGCACTCCACCGCATTCAGGCCGAGCAGCAGCCGGGCGTCCTCGATGGACACGTCGCGGAAGTCGCTCTCCAAGCGCCGGGCCGTGTGGGGCCACGAGCCCTCGGGATGGGGGTAGTCGGTGCCCCACATCAGCGCGTCGATGCCGTTGGCATGACGGCGGCGGATCTCCTCCTTGCTCATGGTGGACGCCCCGATGAACACGCTGGTGCCGAAGTACTCCGACGGCAGCCGCGAGATCAGGCCCTTCATGCGCGAGCCCAGCTTCTTGATCTTGTTGCTGGCCCCGAAGTTCACGTCGGTCTTCCACAGCAGGTCGGCGATCCAGTAGGAGCCGCACTCCACCACCGCGTAGCGCAGGCCCGGGAACCGGTCGAACTTGCCCGAGAACAGCAGCTGCCACAAGGCCCGATGGGTCCAGAACGGCACCTCCGACACGTACATGGCCGTGTTCTCTCCGTACGAAGGGAAGTCGGCCTCGCCCGAGTGGGTGTGCACCACCAGGCCGGTCTCCGCGCAGGCGGCCCACACCCGGTCGTAGTGGTCGGACCCGTAGGGCGGGAAGCCGTGCCACATGGTGGGGATCATGATCCCGGCGATGCCCGGCTTGCCGGCCAGCCACTCGATCTCGGCCACCGACCTGTCCACGTCGTGGGTGATCGGCACCAGGCCCACCCCGGCGCGGCGAGGCGGGTTGGTGGCACAGAAGTCGACCAGCCAGCGGTTGTGGGCCTGGGCCCCGCCGAAGGCCTGGCGGGGGTCGGTTATCTGGCCCGCGGACAGGCCCGCGCCGAACGGCGGGGACTCCTGGCCGGTCACCGCGTCGCCGTCAGCGAAGATCACCTCGCCCGCGATGCCGTCGGCGTCCAGCTCCTTGTCGCGCACCTCGGGGTCGTAGGCGCCCCGCAGCCCCTCGGCGTTCTCGCCCTCCCACTCGGCCAAGAACTCGGCGTTGACCTCCTCCTGCACCCGCCGGTGCTCGTGACGGCCGGCCACATAGGCGTCGAACTCGTCGTGCAGGGCAGAGTCGAGGTAGGGGCGGTACTCCTCGCACTGCAGGCCCGCGTGAGTGTCGCTCGACACGATCACGTAGGGAGCGTTCGAAGTGTCGACCCCCTCAGTGGGGTTGTTCAGGCTCATTGGCGGCACCTCCAATAGATTGTCGTTCGGCGCGCCGTCAACTGTACCGAGTGGCGACGAATGGCCTACAGGGCGTAGGCGGCGGGGGCGGGCTTCAGGGGGCGGGCGTACCACAGGGGACGGCGCAGGCCTCCGGGACCGGGCGCGGGACGGGTCATGGCCAGCCACTCGCGGTAGGCCTGGCGGGCCTCGGCCGTGTCCACCACCACGTCGCCGTAGGCGTCGCCCGGCCCGGCGGGACCCACTCTCACCCGTTGGTGCCAGCACTGCATGCCCGAGACCGGATCGGGCTGCACGCAGAAGGTGAGGTTCTGGTGCACCCCGGTATCGCTCCACCAGATGCGCTCGGTGTCGGGATCGGCGCTGGCGTGGCTCTCGGGCCGGCCCTTGCGGCGCAGCCGCCAAACCGTCCCCTCGCTGGTGATGTCGGCGTCGCCCCCGGCCCATGAGCCGCCGGCGTTCGCGTCGAGGCGCCAGCGGCCCATGTGGTGCGACGCGGCCACCACGCCCGGACGGATCCCCTCGGTGCGCCAGGCCCCGATCACGAAGTGGCCGATGCGGGTGGTCACCCGAACCAGGCCGTTGACGTCGATGCCCAGAGCCTCGGCATCGGACGGGTGTATCCACAGCGGGTGGCGGTGGCTCAGCTCCGACAGCCACTTGCTGTTGCCCGACCGGGTGTGGATCAGCGTCGGGATGCGGAACGTGGGCAGCAGGATGCGCTCATTGCCCTCGAGGTCGAGGTCCTCCCAATGCACGTGAGACGGGATCCAGGAGGGGGTGGCGTACTCGGGCCAGCCCCAGTCGGCCAGGGTCTGCGAGTACAGCTCGAGCCGGCGCGACGGCGTCGGGAATCCCTCCCGGGCGACGCCGTCCACTTCCACCGCGGGCGAGCCGTCGCCCAGGCCGGCCAGCTTGAGGGCACTCAACTCTTCAGGCTCGCCCGACCACGCACCCGGCGTGCCGGGACGCCGGTAGACGCCCGACTCGTCGATGTGGCAGCCCTCCAGCGCGGCGCGATCCACCTCGCGCTCGTACGGCAGGTACATGTCACCCGGCAATGCGTATGCGCCCCGGTCCCGCATGAACTCGAGCGGGGTCTGGTCGGCCGCGGCCGCGTCGGCGGCCAGGCCGGGCACCCCCTCGAACATGGTGGCGTAGTACTCGTCCACCGACATGGGAGTTCCAGGATGCGCGGGGCTCTCGAACCAGCGGCGGATGCCCAGCGCGCCGTCAGGATCGATGCGCCACGACAGCTCGATCCAGAACTCGTTCTCCTCCCACACCTCGCCCGGATTGAACTCGTGGGTGCGGGTGGTGTGATCGACCGCCTCGCCGCGGATCTCGGCGAAGCGGCGCAGCACCGGCTGGCGGAAGCCGATCCAGCGCCCGGCATGGGTCTCGAAGCTGGCCACGTCGTGGCGTTCGGCCCCCACCCCCATGGGCAGCACGTAGTCGGCGAACACGGCCGTCTCCGACCAGGTGGGCGTGAGCGCCACATGGCACCCCACCTTGTCGGGGTCCTTGAGTGCTTCCAGCCAACTGAACCCGTCGGGGTTGGTCCACACCGGGTTGTAGACCCGGCTGAAGTACACCTCGAGGCGGCCCCGGCCCTCGTGCAGGAAGTGGGGCAGCAGGATCGACATCTCGTGGTAGGCCAGCGGGTACTCCCGAGGCCAGTTGAGCTCGTTCCACCGCTGCACCGGCGGAGCGCCCGGCGGGTGGGGCGCCTTGTACTTGTTCCAGCCGTTTCCGGTGGTGCCGCCCACCGTGCCCACCGATCCGGTGAGCACATTGAGGAAGAACAGGCACCGGGCCGTCTGCCAGCCTCCTAGATTGCCCGCGCCCGCCGCCCGCCAGTTGTGGGAGGCGAACTTCGTCGGGTGGGCGCCGATCACCCGCGCCACCTCGGTGATCTGGGCCGCGGGCACGCCGCAGACCCGCTCGGCCTCCTCCGGCGTGTAGGCCGCATAGTCCTCCAGCAGGGCCGGCCCCACCGATTCGAAGGTGACCGGCCGCTGCGGGTGGCGCTGCCGGAGGTAGGTCTCCCAGTTGGTCCAGCGCCGCACGAAGTCGCGCTCCCATGTGCCCTCGGACAGCAGCAGGCGGGCGATGGCCAGCAGCAGGAACGGCTCGGTGCCGGGCCACGCCGGCAGCCAGAAGTCGGCCTTGGCGCCGGTGTTGGACAGCCGGGGATCGACGCAGATCACGGTGGCGCCCTGGCCCTGGGCCTCGACGATGCGCTGGGCGTGGGGGTTGAAGTAGTGCCCCGCCTCCAAGTGCGACGAGATCAGGAAGATCACGTCGGCGTTGGCGAAATCGGCCGACGGGCGGTCGTGGCCCATCCAGCTCTGGTAGCCGATGCGGGCGTTGGAGCTGCAGATGTTGGTGTGGCTGTTGTGGCCGTCCGTGCCCCAGCACTGCAGGACCCGCTCGGCGTAGCCGTCCTCGCCGGGACGGCCGACGTGGTACATGACCTCGTTGTGGCGACCCTCGGCCAGGGCAGCCCGGATGCGGCCGCCGATGTCGTCGAGGGCCTCTTCCCAGCTGACCCGCTCCCACCGGCCCCCACCTCGCTCCCCCGCGCGGCGCAGGGGATGCAGGATGCGCTCGTGGTCGTCGATCTGGTTGAGGGTGGCCGGGCCCTTGGCGCAGTTGCGGCCCCGGCTGGCCGGATGCAGCGGGTTGCCCTCGACACGATCGATGCGGCCGGTGGCGTGGTTGACGTAGCACACCAGGCCACAGGCCGCCTCGCAGTTGAAGCAGGTGGTGGGCACCAGCGTGTGGTGGTTCTCGACCCGGCGGGGCCACGCCTTGGCGTCGAGGGTCACCGCGTCGTGCCAGGTCTCGTGGGGGGGATAGCTGTGCAGCTCGACCACGGTGCGACCCTCCCTACGGCCGGCCAACCGAACTGTGTGCACAAAGTGGCCGCATGGACCGCGAAGCGCGAACAGTTCGCCGGGGACCGCTCATGACAGCGGGACCGACTGGCCGGCTCGCACGAAGGCGTCCTCGTAGAACCACATGCCGGCCACCGCCGCCGGCCCCGCCGCCGCGGGCAGTACCGGACCGGTGCCGGCGGCGAGGGCGGCTGCGGTCAGGACGGCGGGCAGGAACAGGCCCAGCACGATCCCGCCGGCCCAGAAGCGGCGGGCGTAGCGGCCGCGGGTCATGGCCGTCACCGCGGCTTCGACGTGGCTGGTGCCCTGAGACGTCGTCTCGGCCCCGATGAGCACTCCGGCGGCCAGGAGTCCGCCCAGCATCGTCCAACGAACGGCGGTCACTGCGGGTATCTCCATGAAGAGGTCGGCGAGCGAGTAGGCCGCGCCGCCGGCCACCGCGGCCTGGGCCAGCAGCGTCGGCAGCAGCAGCGGCGTCTGCCACAGATCCCGACCTTCGCACTGGCCGAACAGGAAGGCGGTGTAGCCGGCGGTGGCTGCGGCCAGCAGGACGGCGGGTACGGCCAAGCCGGCGAGAGCACCGGCCGAGCCTGCCGCACCGGCCACGAACCAGGCCGCGCAGACTGTGGCGAAGGCGCCCAGCACCCATGCGCCCTTGACCAGCCAAGAGCGCCGGTTGCCGCGGGTGAGGAGGTAGTAGAAGCGCTCCGGCCGGCGCAGGTCTCCGACAAGCAGCCCGCCCGTGACCGCAAGAAAGAGCCCCGCGACGACCGGCGGCATCACTCCGACCGCAGCCTGCGAGCCGCCGTGGCCCAGCAGCGCCAGCAGGGCGGCCACGGCCATCACGCCGGCGGCGATCGCCTTGGTGACGAGATAGCTGGAGACCTTGGCCTTCCAGGTCGTCTGGTGGGCGGTGGTGTAGGCGGTCCGAGCCACCACGCCGCGGCCCTCCGGCTCGGCCGTCGGATGCTGCGGTGTGGTGTCGGCCCAGATCATGCCGTCAGCCGCGATGGCGGTGCGCAGCGGATCCAGCGACGCCTGGTCGGCGCCGCGGTAGTACACCTTGGGCAGTGTCTGCTGCTGGGGGGCCCGCACCGCGGTGTCGCTGCGGGCGATGATCCTGGTGGTCTCATCGTTCGGGTCGTCGAGGTCGGCCACCTTGATGGCGTGGGTGGGGCACACCACCACGCAGCTCGGCTCGAGGCCCACCTCGATCCGGTGGTTGCAGAAGTTGCACTTGTTGGCGGTGTTGGTGACCGGGTTGATGTAGATGGCGTCGTAGGGGCAGGCGTTCATGCATCCCTTGCAGCCGATGCAGTTGCCGTCGTCGAAGTCCACCACACCGTTGGCGGCCCGGAACAGTGCGCCGGTGGGACAGATGGTGATGCAGGGCGCGTCGTCGCAGTGGTTGCAGCGCATCACCGAGAAGTGCCGGTCGACGTTGGGGAATGTGCCGGTCTCGATGTACTTGACCCAGGTGCGGTTCACGCCGAGAGGGACGTCGTGCTCGCTCTTGCACGCGACGGTGCAGGCATGACAGCCGATGCAGCTGTCGCTGTCGAGAAGGAACCCGAGCCGAGTCACACCACACCCTTGCCGCGGCGGAGCAGGAGGACCACTAGGCGGCAGCCCCGCGAGCGCCGGTGTTGCGGGACAACCGGTCGATGCCGGCGCACAGCAACTCCACGAGATGCCGGAACGTCTCCTCGGGATCATGGGGCAGCGGATGGCCATCGCCCGACTCGAGGTGGCTGAACCCGTGGAAGGCGCTGCGCAGGGTGCGAGCGGCGTGGACCCGCTCCTCGTCGGTGAGGTCGTAGGACCTGAGAGCCTGGCCCACCACGGCCAGCACCTGCTCCACCGCGTCCTCCAGTTCTGGATCGCCGGCACAGGAGTAGCGATCGGTGGCGGCGTAGATGCCGGGATGGTCCCGGACCATGGCTCGCCAGGCGTGGCCCACCGCGGCCACCGCGTCATGGCCGGCCAGCCCGACGGCCGAATCGGAGAGCCTCTTGGCCAGGATCTCCCGGCCCAGGAGGCTCAAGCTCCGGATGAGGTCGTCGTAGCCGCCCACATGCCGGTAGAGGGCGGGCTGGCGGACGCCTAGAGAGTCGGCCACCCGGGTCAGCGTCAGCTTGTCCAGGCCCTCCTTGTCGGCGATCCGCGCCGCGGCAGTGATCACGGCGTCGCTGTCCAGCGATCGCCGAGCCGAGCCCGGTTTAGCGTCACGCAGAGTCACACCATGCCTCCCAGATCGTTCTGTCGCACGGCCCCCGCCGTAACCGGAAGTTAGCAGGTATAGCGCAGCGTTAGGTCTGATTGACAAGCCCGTCTCTCCCTGCGGCCTGGCAGGCCGCGATGGCGGCCACGTTGACCACATCTTCGACGTCGCATCCTCTCGACAAGTCGTGGATCACGCCCGCGGTGCCCTGCAGCAGGGGTCCGAAGGCGCGGGCGCCGGCCAGGCGCTGAGTGATCTTGTAGGCGATGTTGCCCGACGACAGATCCGGGAATACGAACACGTTGGCTCGACCCGCGACCGGCGATCCCGGTGCCTTCGATGCCGCCACCTCGGCGTCCCACGCGGCATCGAACTGCAATTCGCCGTCCACGATCAACGCGGGGGCCCGGCGGCGCACGATCTCGGTGGCCGATCGGACCAGATCGACCCGGGGACCATCGGCGCTGCATTTGGTGGAGTACGACAGCATCGCCACCCGAGGCTCGGTGCCGGCCAGTTCCCGATGGGTGGCCGCGCTCGAGACCGCAATGGAGGCCAACTGGTCGGCGTCCGGCTCCGGCACGACCCCGCAGTCGGCGTAGGTGACCGGCGTACCGTCGGGCAGCACAAGGAAGAAGCAACTGCTGACCAGGTCGACGCCCGGGGCCTGGCCGATACAGAACAGAGCGGCCCGGACCACGTCGGGCGTCGGACGTGAAGCCCCCGCCACGCACGCGTCGGCCTCTCCGGCAGCCACCATGAGAGCGGCCACATGGAGTGGATCGTCCAGATCGATGCGGTCGCGCCATGACGAGGCCTCCGCCTGCGCGCAGACCGCGGCCGAGCGAGAGGTGCCGGCGTCCTCTACCAGCACCGGGTCGGCCAGGCCGTCGGCATCCAGACGTTCGGCCGCGGCCACGGCCCGGTCATCGCGGCCGTCGGCCAGCACTACCCGGGCCCGGCGGGCGCGAGCCCGACGATGCCATGAGTCGACGATGGTGGTCTGCCCCGCCGTCGCGGGCGGGGGGTGGTTCACCCCTTGCCTCGCCAGGGGATGAGCCGCTTCTCGGCCATGCGCATGGCCACGTCCATGGTCACGCCCAGGATGCTGATGAGGATCACCGCGGAGAGCATCAGATCGAGCAGGAAGAAGTTCTTGGCCTTGAAGATGGTGAACCCGAGCCCGGAGCTGGCTCCGAGCAGTTCGGCCGCTACCAGCGTGCCCCAGCACACGCCTATAGCGACCCGCATTCCGGTGAAGATCTCCGGCAGCGCATTGGGCAGGATCACGTGGCGCAGGACTTGGGCCTTGGACGCGCCCAGCGAGTAGGCGGCGTGGACCTTGGTGGTGTTGACGGCCAGCACCCCGGAGCGGGCCGCGATGACCATGATCCAGATGGCCGCGAACAGCAGCAGGTTGACCTTGCCTTCCTCGCCGATGCCGAACCACACGATGAACAGCGGGATCAACGCCAGCGGCGGGATCGGGCGCAGCAACTCCACGATGGGGTCAAAGATGCCCCGCCAGCGGCTTGAGAGGCCCATGGCCAAGCCGATGGGCACCCCGATGGCCACGCCCCAGAACAGGCCCTTGGCCAAACGGCTGAAACTGTTCCACAGGTGCTCCCAGAGCGTGAAACCGCTGTAGCCGTTGCGGGCGAAGTCCCAAGTCGCCTGGCCCACTCGCACCGGACTCGGAAGGGTTGTCTCGCTCAGCCACTGCGTGAATGAGCACGGGGGCAGGCCCGGAGGATAATCCTCCGGGCTGTCCACTGAGCTCTCGCAGTCGCGCAGCAGGTCGCGTTGGTCGTAACTCTCGTCCGCGCTGAGCTCGGCCCGCCGCTCCTCGGCGTAGTCGTACCACTCCTGGGGCAGTCCCCAGACGTTCGTCGCCACGAACCACAGCACCAGGATCACGATCAGACTCACGACAGACCAGAACAGGGTGCCGCTCACCTCGGCGGCGTCGCCGAAGGTCACCGTCTTGCGGGCACTCGAGCCGCCGCGCCCGCGGAACAGCCAGTTGAAGGGCCAGTTCACCAGCCGGTTCTGCTGTTCGACATTCTCCCTGAGGGCGTGACCGCCCGGACCCTCCACCATCACTGACCCCCTGCCGTTCCCATGATCTGCTCCTCCATCTCCCAGATCATCGTGAGTATCTCCTCGCGAACCCGGATGAACTCTGCTGAGGTCTTGAGTTCGCGGGCGTCCGCGGTGAGCGCCTGCCGTGCGAAGGGGAGGTCGTAGGTCCGCTCGATGCGTCCGGGCCGGGGCGCCATCACGAACAGCTGGTCGCCCAGATACAGCGCCTCCTCCACGCTGTGAGTCACCAGCACGATGGTCTTGCCGGTCTCGTCCCACAGGTTCAGCACCAGCCCCTGCATCTTCTCTCGGGTGAGGGCGTCGAGCGCGCCGAGCGGCTCGTCCATCAGGATGAGCTTGGGATCGTTGGCCAGGCAGCGGGCCAGCGCCACCCGCTGCTGCATGCCGCCGGAGAGCTCGTAGACGGCCTTGTCGCCGAAGTCCCGGAGGCCGACGATCTGGAGCAGGTCCTGCACCGCCTCGCGCGACGCAGGACGGGAGCGGCCGTTCATGCGGGCCCCGAAGCCGACGTTGTCGTTGACGCTGAGCCACTCGAACAGCGCCCCTCGCTGGAACACCATGCCGCGGTCCTGGCCGGGCCCGGTGATCGGGTTGCTGCCCAGCTTGACCTCGCCGGACGTCGGCGCCAAGAAGCCGGCGATGATGTTGAGCAGCGTCGTCTTGCCGCAGCCGGAAGGTCCCAGGAGGGTGAGCAGGCGACCAGGCTGGAGGGTGAACGTGACATCCTTGAGGGCTTCGACGCTGCCACCGTCGGGCAGTTCGTACACCATCCCGAGGTTCTCCACCACCAGGGGGCTCTCGGTTCTGGACTCCCGGGCAACCTCGACCTTGGACGGGTCGAAGTGGACTTCGGGACGGGCCAGCACGAACCAGGCCCGGGTGAAGGCGAACACGGCGGCCAGCAGACCCAAGTAGGGGATGGCGGAGTCGTTGCGCTGCATGAACGCCAGCACCACTGCGACCACCGAGGTGGCCGCCAGAGCGAGCCACACAATGCGGGCCATGGAGGCCTGCCCAGCCTCGTCGGCGCGCCGGTAGAGCACTAGGACGGCCATCAGCGCGGCGCCCCCCACCAGAGCCGCGACGGGCTGCCAGGCCGACGCCGTGTCGCGGAACAGCAGTACCACGCCCCCGGCCACCGACACGCCGGCCATGATCTGCCCGATGAGGATGATGCCGTCGCTGGGCTGGGAGGCGCGGTCCGCTCCCCGGAAGCGGTCCGACCGGGTGACCAGCAGGTCCAACGCCATCGCCAGCGCAGCGACGACGGTCACCACGAGCAGCGCTACCGACAGCCAGTACGCGCCCCGGGCCACTACGAGCGTGATGGCGTCGTAGACGTCGGCCAAACCCTGAACGATCGAATCCATGCGGTTCCCCCTTCGGCCCGGATGTCGACTCAGCCTGACGGTAGTCGCTCGACTGCGAAGCCGTCAGCGGGCGGGCGCTCCGGACTCAGGCGCCCGCCCGCCGCCAAGGTCAGTTGACTGCTTCGAGGTAGCTGGTGTCGACGTAGGAGTCGTAGCTCCGCAGGGCGGACTCGTTCTCGCCCTGTTCGACGAAGAAGTCCATCTGGCCCTTCATGCTGTCCTGCACGGTGCCGCCCAGCCACACGGCCGACAGCTGCTCGTCCCTCTCAGGGAACGTGAACGCGTCCAGCAGCGCGATGGTCGCCTCGCGGTCCATGCCCGCAGCCCCCGCGATGGTGTCGATGAACGGCGCCCGGTCGTCGTTGTAGGCCCGGTTGGCGTCCTCGGTCACCTGCAGGAACGCCGTCACCACGCTCGGATAGGCCTCAGCGAAGTCCCGGGTCGTGCTGATCACGTCGAAGGTCAAGATGCCCGCGGCCTCCTGCTCGGCGCCGGTCATCACCACGTTGCCGCCGTTGTCGATCATCTCGTTGACCGCCCCGCCGAACGCGCAGGCCATCGCCACCGCGCCCGAGTCCAGCGCGGCCACCGCCGCCGGGCCGCCCTCGGACTGGATGAACTCCATGGTGGACGCGTCCACCCCGAGATGGTCCAGCATCTTCAGCAGCTTGTAATGGGTCACATTCCCCAAAGGCGTGTAGACGCTCTGACCCGCCAGCGTCTCAGCCGCGTTCGCCGCGGTCACTCCATAGTCGGGATGAGCCACACAGTTGTCCGCGTCGGCGTAGGACACCGCCACGCCCACGATCAGGTGGTCCGCGCCGGCCGTCACGAAATTCGCGAACGGCGTCAACCCCTGCGAATAGGAAATGTCGATGTCGCCGGCCTCCATCGCCACCGCCATGTCATTGCCGTTGGGGAACGAGATCCAATTCACCTTCATACCCAGAGCCTCGTCATAGGTCTGCTCGGCCTGGGCCACCTGATTCGCCGTCGGCCACTCCAAGAAGTACGCCACATTCAACTCATCCAGCATCATCTCCTCAGCAGCCATGGACCCGCCTGGCCGGACCTCGACTGCTTCGAGGTAGCTGGTGTCGACGTAGGAGTCGTAGCTCCGCAGGGCGGACTCGTTCTCGCCCTGTTCGACGAAGAAGTCCATCTGGCCCTTCATGCTGTCCTGCACGGTGCCGCCCAGCCACACGGCCGACAGCTGCTCGTCCCTCTCAGGGAACGTGAACGCGTCCAGCAGCGCGATGGTCGCCTCGCGGTCCATGCCCGCAGCCCCCGCGATGGTGTCGATGAACGGCGCCCGGTCGTCGTTGTAGGCCCGGTTGGCGTCCTCGGTCACCTGCAGGAACGCCGTCACCACGCTCGGATAGGCCTCAGCGAAGTCCCGGGTCGTGCTGATCACGTCGAAGGTCAAGATGCCCACGGCCTCCTGCTCGGCGCCGGTCATCACCACGTTGCCGCCGTTGTCGATCATCTCGTTGACCGCCCCGCCGAACGCGCAGGCCATCGCCACCGCGCCCGAGTCCAGCGCGGCCACCGCCGCCGGGCCGCCCTCGGACTGGATGAACTCCATGGTGGACGCGTCCACCCCGAGATGGTCCAGCATCTTCAGCAGCTTGTAATGGGTCACATTCCCCAAAGGCGTGTAGACGCTCTGACCCGCCAGCGTCTCAGCCGCGTTCGCCGCGGTCACTCCATAGTCGGGATGAGCCACACAGTTGTCCGCGTCGGCGTAGGACACCGCCACGCCCACGATCAGGTGGTCCGCGCCGGCCGTCACGAAATTCGCGAACGGCGTCAACCCCTGCGAATAGGAAATGTCGATGTCGCCGGCCTCCATCGCCACCGCCATGTCATTGCCGTTGGGGAACGAGATCCAATTCACCTTCATACCCAGAGCCTCGTCATAGGTCTGCTCGGCCTGGGCCACCTGATTCGCCGTCGGCCACTCCAAGAAGTACGCCACATTCAACTCATCCAGCATCGTGTCGTCAGCGGGTGCTGGTGCGGCATCGTCGTCGGTGGTGGCCGCAGCCGTGGCGTCCTCGACGTCGGCGGCAGGTGCGGGTGCCTCTTCGTCGTCGCCGCAGGCGGCGGCAACAAGCACCAGTACGGCCAGTAAGGCCAATAGTCGTTTCATGGGATCCCTCCAATTCGTCGGGTATGTCGAAGCCTCATGTCGAGGTCTTCAGCCAACCGCCCAGGCGGTCGAGCACTTGGTCGAGACGACCGAGCAGGTCGTCGATCACGGATTCGTCGGCTACCAGCGGCGGCGACACCGCGAGCATCACTGCGCCCCTGCCGTCGGGCCGCACCAGCACACGTGCCGATCGCACCAGCCCGTCGAGGACGCCTCCCGGGAGCAGCTCGGCCGCATCCGCCTCGGTCAGTTCCATTCCCGAGTCCCGGTCGCGTATCAACTCGACGGAATAGAAGTAGCCGGCGCCCCTCACGTCCTTCACACAGGCGTGGGACTCCATCAGCGCCCGCAGCCCATCGCCCAGACGATCCTCGTTGGCCAGTACGCCCGCCAAGACGTCTTCATCGCGCATGGCGGTCATGTTGGCCACCGCAACCGCAGTGGCCACGGGATGGCCGCCGAAGGTGGAGCCGTGGACATACATCGCAAGCGGTGAATCCCACACCCGGTCCACGAGCGGTCCGCGCACCACCAGCCCTCCCAGGGGCTGGTATGCGCTGGTGACGCCCTTGGCGAAGGTGACCATGTCGGGCTCGGCGCTGAAACGCTCGCTGCCGAACCAGTGACCCAGCCGCCCGAAAGAGTTGATGACCTCGTCGGCGCAGAGCAGCGCGCCGTACGTGTCGCAGATCCGGCGCAGCTCCTGCCAGTACCCCTGGGGCGGAACGAGCGCGCCTCGGCCGTTCTGCACCGGCTCGGCGATGACCATGGCCACGGTCTCCGGACCGGCGGCAACGATCGCCTCTTCGATCGCGCTCACGCAGGTCAACTCCCGGACGGGGCGGCCGGACTCGGCCCCGGATCCCAGAGTGTTGGGAACGCGCACCACATTGTTGGCGAGCATCGGCAGGTACGGATCCCGGAAGCTCGGAATGCCCGTGAGCGACAGGGCTCCCAGGGTTGTGCCGTGATAGGCCCACTGGCGGGCCACCACCTTGGTGCGGTCTGCGTCGCCGTTGGCGAGGTGGTAGCAGCGGGCGAACTTCAGGGCCGACTCCACCGCTTCCGAGCCGGAACTCACGAAGAAGACCCGGTCGAGGTCGGACGGCGCGACTGCGGCGATCACCGATGCGGCCTCGATAGCCGAGGGGTGGGCGAATCCCCAGTTCGGGTAGAAGGCCAGCCGGTCCATCTGCTTGGCCGCGGCGGCGGTGAGGTCACTGCGGCCGTGACCGAGATTGGTGCAGAACAGGCCCGCGAGAGCATCGAGATACCGGTTCCCCTCCGCATCCCACACGTAGCAGCCTTCGCCCCGGTCGATCACGACAAGGTCGTCCCGACGCCAGGCGTCACCGCGCGTGAAGTGGGGCAGTAGGTGATCCCGAGCCTGCTCCCGGTCTCCCATCCGAGCCTTCCTCGCGTCCTTGCGCGATGTTAGAGCGATTTGATTAGAGCATGCAACAAGAACGAGAGGGTGTCTAACCAAAGACAATCGGGCCCCAGCGCGGCGGGGGTCCTGACGGCCTCGAGGGCTCAGCCGTGCTTCGCGGGCCGGTAGACGAGTTCCGGGGTCAGCTCGGAGACGCTGGCTGCGCCGCACAGAGCCATGTCGCGTTCCATGCCGGTGCGAAGGTGCTCGATGACCCAGTCCACGCCATCTTCCCCCGCCGCAGCCAGCCCGTACAGGTAGGGCCGCCCGATCATGCACGACGTCGCTCCGAGGGCCAGCGCCTTGACGATGTCGCCGCCCCGCCGAACCCCGCCGTCGCAGACGATGTCGAGGTCGCCGCCGACCGCTTCAGCCACCGGTTGCACGAGCTCGACGATCGACGGGGCCGAGTCGAGCTGGCGGCCGCCGTGATTGGACAGGACGATGCCATCGAGCCCCCGATCGCGGGCGATCACCGCGTCGGCCACGCTCTGGACGCCCTTGATCAGCACCGGTCCATCCCACAGCGAGCGCATCCACTCCACGTCCTCCCACGACAACGTCGGATCGAACTGCTCGTTCATGAACGCGGCCAGGTCCACCGCAGTCGAACCGTCTATGTCGGTGTTGCCGGCCACGTTGGCGAACTCAATCGGCTCAGAGAAAGCGAATCGCAGGCTCCAGCTGGGACGGATCATTCCCTCCACCAGGATGTCGAGCCCCATCTTGGGAGGAAGCGTGAAGCCTCTGCGCACATCGCGCTCCCGGCGGCCCAGCATGGCCGCGTCCACCGTGATGCACAGCACTTCGAAACCGGCTTCAGCGGCTCTCAGGATCATGTCCCTGAGCAGGCCCTTGTCGCGCCAGACATAGACCTGGAACCACTTCGAGCCGTTGCTGACCGCGGCCACCTCCTCGACCGAGCGGGTTCCCATCGTGGACAGCGAGTAGGGCAGCCCGGCTCGCTCCGCGGCCCGGGCCACGGCCAACTCGCCAGAAGGGTGGGCGATCCGGGTGAAGCCGGTAGGCGCCAGTATCAGCGGGAAGGGAACTTCGTGGCCGAGAATCGTGCCGGTGACGTCCACGTTTCCCATGTCGCGCAGCACGCGGGGCACGAACTCGAACTCGCGGAAGGCGCGCGTGTTGCGATCCATCGCAACCTCGTCCTCGGCCCCTCCGTCGATGTAGTCGAACACGCCGCCGGGAAGGCGCCGCCGAGCGATCCGGCGCAAGTCTTCGATGCTGGCTGCCTTCTGAAGCCGCCGCTTCGCGGCGCTGAACTCGAACCGGCGGAATCGCAGGACCGACCTGAGTGTGTCGATGATCATGGGCGCGACAATACGCGAGCGGGCCGTGCGTGTCAGCCGGGATCCCGAGACAGCCTCGCGCGCGCCCGGCGCTGCAGCGCAGCTGCCTCCTGCTCGAGCCTGGAGGCCTCGCTGCGCAGCGCCCGGCTGGCGGTCGCCAGGTCGAAGCCCAGGGAATACAGTGCCGCGCCGATGACACGGTGCAGCCTGGTGCGGCTGGCGGTGGCGGCTCGACCCCGCCAGACCTCTGCATGGTGCAGGGCGGACACCGGTCGATGGCGCTCGGTCAACGCACCCCGGCGGCGGTCGAGCACCGTGGCAACCGAGTGGCATCTCTCGGCCCGCAGCATCTTGAGAGTCGCTTGGCGAAAGAGCTGATCGCTGATTGACATAGGGTAGAATATAATGCAATTCAATCGAACAACAACAGGACGGTGGCCTGGATGTCGGCAGACGGGGGTCGTGAGGAGTTGATCGAGCAGGATCTTGTCGATTTTGCGGTGGATGCGACCCGCCGGGCCGGTCAACTCACCCTGGACTGGTACCAGTCGCGAGGTCTCTCGGTGACGGCCAAGCGCGACGGATCGCCCGTCACCGAGGCCGACTACGCGGCCGAGCGGTTCCTGCGGTCGGAGATCTCAGCGACATACCCCGACGACACGATCCGGGGGGAGGAGGAGGGCGAGGTGGCCGGTCATACCGGACGGACGTGGGTAATCGACCCGATCGACGGCACCAAGGCCTTCGCTCAGGGGGTCCCCCTCTTCGCCACGCTGCTGGCCCTGGTCGACGATCGCGGGCCGGCGGTGGGCGTGATCTGCCTGCCCGCCCTGGACGAGTGCGTGTGGGCCGGCCGAGGCCTCGGGGCCCGCTGGGACGGCGCGCCGTGCAGGGTCAGCGCCCATGCCGGCCTCCAGGAGTCCTACGTGTGCACGAGCGGCCTCTCATACTGGCCCGCCAGAGCCTTGGAGACGGTTCGCTCCGCGGGAGCCCGGATTCGAACCTGGGGCGACGCTTACGGCTATGCCCTGGTGGCCACCGGACGGGCCGAGGCCATGGTCGATCCCGAGTGCTTCGACTGGGACGTCGCCCCGATGCCCGTCATCATCGCCGAGGCCGGGGGCCGCTTCTCAGACACCGCAGGGGTGGACGACTGGCGGAGCGGTTCAGCGGTGGCTACCAACGGCGCCTTGCATGACGAACTGCTGGGCTGTCTCAACCAGGGGCCGAGCTTGCGAGGCCGTGGCCCGAGCGGCCCGTGAGCGCAGCGAACAAGAGCGAGGCCGACAACGAGGCAACGCGGCAAGCTCTCACCCAGTGGGCCGTCTCAGGCAACGGCGCCGCGTGACAGCGCAAACCCCTCGAACCGGCAGGGCCGCAGCTTCCGAGCCGCCACCTCCCTCAACAAGCCCTCCGGGTCGGCGATCGACGCCAGCCCGCCGGCACCGGGCTCGACCCGGTTGCCGAGGAGGTGCAGAGCTGTCGAAGCGGCCACCACGGCGGCGCCCTCGGCCGGACGGGCCTGGGCGCCGAGCACGACCACATGACGTCCGCCGCTGCGCCGGCCGCGGAGCTCGACGCGCACCGCCCCGACGCCCCCCTCGGGATGGGGGCGGCGCATCATCGGCAGCGGCGCCGTCAAGCGGTCCCTGCGGGTGGCCGCCATCCGGGCCGTGACCCGGTCGACGCCGGGGAACGCCGGCACGAGCAGCAGCGCATCGGGGAGCGCACCCCGGTAACAGTCCCGCCCGGCCACAGGATCAGGGAACCAGCAGAGCTCCCTACCCGATCCACCGGGCCGACGGGTCCAGCGACCGTCCCTCCAGTCGATGGCGAGGCCGCTGAGGGCACGGTGGTGCTGGCGGGCGCAGGCCGGCCCGCCCGTGCCCGCCTTGGCGACATGGATCTCGTCGATCAAGTCGAACTCTGCCGCGCCCACGCGAGCCATCAGGCAGGTGAGACCGGGCATGAAACCGGCGCCGACCACCAGCGGCAAGCCGTGGCGCCTGGCTTGCTGGTCGAGGGCCAGAAGGTCGCGGGTCTCGATGATCTCGTTGGTGGTCGTAACGATTCGGGCACCCGCTCGCAACCCGCTCCGGGCCGCTGCAGTCTGGGTTCCGGCACTGGTGGCCACCACCACCAAGTCTGCGGAATCGGGCACAGCCAGACCTTCACCGAAGGTCACGGCGTCATCGAACGAGCCGGCGACCTTGTGCATCCGATCCGGATCCGCGTCCCGTACTTCCACGGAGCCGACCCGACGGCTGGCTGCGAGCATACGAACGATCCGAGCCCCTGTCGCGCCGGCCCCGAGCACAACGACGCTCGCGGCGGCGCCATCCACCGCCATCAGATCAACTCGTCGTCCCGCAGCTCGCGCCAGCCTCCCGTCTGGGGGGGCACGCCGCCACGGCCGCGCACCCGAATGGCCGCGGCCACCGCCATCCCGACGACGACGGCAACGAAGGTCCGGCGAACCAGAGTGATGAATCCTGCGGCCAAGACGGCCTCCGTGCAGTGTCAGGCTGTCGGGCTGGAGTGTGGGGCTAGCTGGAGTCGAACCAGCGACCTCACCCTTATCAGGGGTGCGCTCTAACCGACTGAGCTATAGCCCCAGCGGCGCACCACGCTAGCCGCGGGGTTGTCATTTCCGCTCTTGTTCGCTGCGACCTGAGGGCCGCTCGGGCCACGGGCTCGCGCGCTCGGCCTCTGTCATCTCCTCTCTTGTTCGCTGCGTTCAGCGAGCGGGGCGGCAACGGGAGGCGGGGCGGCCACAAGAACCCGCCTCCGAGCCCGGCGCGGGCGCGGGCGGGCCGTCTCCTCCTCGACCACGGTCAGGCGCACTCCCCCGGTGACGTCGCTGATCAAGTTGAACAGCACCGCTCCGAGCACGGTCAGGCCGCTGCCCGCGAGGACCATCAGCAGCCCGCCCACGGCGGCAACCCTGAAAATCTGGTCCGCGTTGATCTTGAACGACTCCAGCGCGAACAACTCCACCACAAAGTTCTCGACGTTGGACACCAGGCCGGAATTCACCGCCAAGTTCCACAGCGTCACCCCCACGAACAGCATGATCACCCAGGCGCAGAAATAGAGGACCAACGACACCTTCAACACCGACCAGGGCTCAATGTGCCTGACGAGCCGACGAACCCGGCGGGCGCGCAGGCGGCGGTTGGCCCTGGCTCGCATGGCACGGCCGAATGCGGAGCGCGGCGCCGGTCTCGGGCGAGGCCCGAGCCGGGCATCGCCGCCGGGACCCGGACCAGGAACAGGGTCCGGGGATGCGGCGTCGGAGGATGGCGTGCCAGGATGCTGATCACCGGCACCGGACGTCGACTCTTCGCTCATAGGTGTCCCTGGCCCCTCCGACGACCACCCAGTCTAAAAGGCCGAGTGGGTAGGCGAGCGAATCCGGTCCATCCGGGCGAGGCCGTGGCCCGAGCGGCCCTCAGGTCGCAGCGAACAAGAGCGGGACACTGGTCCCTGTTGTCACGGGGCTCGGTCCCACTCGACCAGCCCTTCGGCTCGGGCCGTCTGGCTGGCCCGACCCACCTGCACTTCGACGGTGACCAGCAGCACATCGGCATCGCCCGACGCCTCCTGTTCGGTGTAGGAGAGCAGCCGCCCGCCATTGGCGCCGGCCAGGGCCGCCGCCTCGTCGCGGCCCGCGGCCGCGCCGGCCAGGGCTGCGGCGTCGGCCGCGGTCCGGGCCCGGGCGCTCTCGTCGAGCAGCCGACCAACCTCGACGGTCGCCAACACGACCACCATCAGCACCAGCAGCAGCACGATCATCAACGGCGCGGCCTGTCCCCGCTCCCGGCCCCCGGGTCCCGGCGAGGACGTCACCGCGCGTCCGGCGAGGACGTCACCGCGGGTCCCGGCGAGGACGTCACCGCGCGTCCGGCTCAGCTTCTGGGGGTACCTCAGGATCCCGGTCCGAGCTGCTATTGATGTCGTCGCCGACGAGGGCAATCGCCACCACCTCGTCGCCGGAGTCCGGGCTCATCACCGTGACGCCGGACGCCATCCGGCTCCGTTCAGACACGGCACCCACCGGAATCCGGATCACGACCCCGTTGGCGGTCGCGGCCAGTATCTCGTCGCCAGGATCTACGACCAGCGTTCCGACCACTTCGCCTTTCTCCGCCGTCGGCTTGGATCCGATGAATCCCTGCCCGCCGCGACCCTTGCAGCTGAATGCGTCCACCGGTGTTCGCTTACCGAAGCCTCGAGTAGTGACATAGAGCAGCGCCGCGCCCGGACGAGCCGTCGCGCACGACACCACCGAATCGCCAGGATGCTTGAACTTCAGTCCGATCACCCCCGCGGCGGCCCGGCCCATCTCGCGTACCTGGTCCTGCGCGAAGCGGATCGTCTGGCCGAGCCGAGACGACAGCAGGATGTCGTGCATGCCGTCGGTCGGGACCACGGCCACGAGTTCGTCCTCGTCGCGCAGGCGGATAGCGATGAGGCCTGCCTTGCGGGACGAGTCGTAGGCCGTGAACTTCGTGCGCTTCACCAGGCCTTTGGCCGTGGCGAACAGGAGGTAGCGGTTCATCTCATAGTCGCGGGTGTCGATCACGGCCTGGATCCGCTCGCCGTCCTGCAGCGACAGCAGGTTCGCGATCGAAATGCCCCGAGCGGTGCGCGAGGCCACCGGCACCTCGTGGGCCTTCAGCCGGTAGACCCGGCCCCGGTTGCTGAAGAACAGCAAGTACGAGTGGGCCGTGGTGTGGATCAGGTGCATGACGCTGTCGGCTTGCTTGAGCCTTGCGCCGGCCACCCCGCGGCCACCACGGCCCTGGAGACGGAACTCGTCGGTGGGCACCGCCTTGACATAACCCGACGCTGACATGGTGAACACCAGGTCGTCGTCATCGATCAGGTCCTCGATGTCGAGCTCACCCGGATCGATCTCGAGTACCGACCTGCGCTCGATGCCGAACTTGCCGGAGATCTCCCTCAACTCGTCGCGGATCGCCATACGAACCCGATGCTCGTCGGCCAGCAACGCCTCCAACTCGGCAATCAAGTTGCGCTTCTCGGCGGCCTCGGCCTCGAGCTGGGTGCGGCCGAGGCGGGTCAGGCGCGATAGGGCCATCTCGAGAATGTGGTTGGCTTGAGCCTCCGAGAACTCGAACGGCTCGGCCATCAATGAGGCCCGCGCCGCGGCGGTGTCGTCGCTGGCGCGGATCGTGGCGATGATCTCGTCTATCGCCTCCAGAGCGCGCAGCAGCCCTTCCAAGATGTGGAGACGGGCCCGGGCCGCGGCCAGGCGGAACTCTGAACGCCGGGTCACCACCTCGACCTGGTGCGCGACGTACGCGGCCAGCGCGTCGCGCAGGGTGAGCGTGCGCGGCACGCCGTCCACCAGCGCCACCATGTTCATGGCGAAGCTGGACTGCAGCGGCGTGTGCTTCCAGAGGTTGTTGAGCACCACCTCAGGGTTGGCGTCCCGCTTGAGCTTGATCACGAAGCGGGTCTCGTCGCCGGAGGACTCGTCGTTGACGTCGGCGATCCCCTCGAGCTCGCGGGCGTTGACCAGGTCCGCGATCTTGCGAGCGACCGCGCCGGCCGACACCTGGTAGGGAAGCGCTGAGACTACGAGCGCGTTGCGGCCCGCAATCTCGTCGAGGGACACGTCGGCCCGCATCTTTACCGAACCGCGTCCGGTGCGGTAGGCCGACTCGAACCCGGTGCGACCCAGAATCTGCCCTCCGGTCGGAAAGTCCGGGCCGTGGACGCGGGCCATCAACTCTTCTGTGCCGGCGTCGGGGTCCTCAAGGAGCAGCACCACCGCGCCGATCACTTCGGCGAGGTTGTGGGGCGGGATGTTGGTGGCCATGCCGACCGCGATGCCCTGGCTGCCGTTCACCAGGAGGTTGGGCAGGCGGGCCGGCAGGACGGCCGGCTCGGTGAAATCACCGGAGTAGTTGTCGACGAAGTCGACGGTGTCCTCACCGATGTCGGCCAGCATCGCCATGGCCAGCGCGTCCAGGCGGCACTCGGTGTAACGGGCCGCGGCCGGCGGATCCTCCGGTGAGCCGTAGTTGCCGTGGAAGTCGATGAGGGGGTGCTGCAGCGAGAAGGGCTGGGCCATCCGGGCGAGGGCGTCGTAGATGGCGGCGTCGCCGTGGGGATGGAACCGGGCCATCACGTCACCCACGACCCGGGCGCACTTCACGTGGCCCCGATCGGGACGGAAGCCCTGGTCGTACATCGACCAGAGGATCCGCCGGTGCACCGGCTTGAGCCCGTCGCGGGCGTCGGGCAGTGCCCGACTGACAATCACCGACATGGCGTAATCCAGGAACGAGCTCTCCATCTCCTCCTGGATCTCGACGACGGTCACCCCGGAGGTGTCGCCGAACTCAGAATCTGTGGGGCCGGCTCCGCTGGTTCCGCCTGTGACTTCGCTCATGGTCGTGCTTCCGTGGTGGATCAGAAGTCGAGGTTGCGGACTTCTCGGGCGTTCGTGACGATGAAGTTCTTGCGGAGTTCCACATCGTCGCCCATGAGCACCGAGATGACCTGGTCGGCAATGGCGGCCTCTTCCACCGACACCTGAAGCAGGCTGCGCGTCCGCGGGTCCATGGTGGTTGACCGCAACTCGTCCCAATCCATCTCGCCGAGTCCCTTGAGCCGCTGGAACTCCCGCTTGTGGTTGGGTCTCGAAGCCAGGAACTCCTCCTTGGCGGAGTCGTCGAGCAGATAGACCGTCTTCGAGTTCGACACCTTGGTGGAGTACAGGGGCGGCTGGGCCACATACACGTAGCCGGCCTCTACCAACGGGCGCATCTGGCGGTAGAAGAACGTCAGTAGCAGCGTACGAATGTGGCTCCCGTCGACGTCGGCGTCGGCCAGCACGATCACCTTGTGGTAGCGGGCCTTCTCGATGTCGCAGCCGTAGTCGGCGGACTCGCGGCCGCTCGCCGAGGCGCCGTTGGAGTTGCCGTTGGCGCCCGCCAGGTCGCCTATCCCCGTGCCGATGGCCGCGATGATGGCCTGAATCTCATTGTTCTTGAGCATCCGATCGATGCGAGCCCGCTCGACGTTGAGGATCTTGCCCCGGATCGGCAGCACTGCTTGGGTCTCGGGATCACGAGCCCTCACCGCCGAGCCGCCCGCGGAGTCCCCCTCCACAATGAACAACTCCCGTCGCGACGAGTCGGTGGCCGTGCAGTCCTTGAGCTTGTCGGGCATGCCCGCGCCGTCGAGCAGCGACTTCGAACGAACCTCCGAGCGCACCCTGGCGGCGGCTTCCCGAGCCGCCGAGGCGGCCACGGCCTTCAACACCGCCCGCTTGGCCTCGGCCGGGTGCTCTTCGAGCCACTCGGCCAGGTGGCGGTTGGTGACCCGCTCCGCGAACGACCGCATCGACATGTTGCCGAGCTTGGCCTTCGTCTGGCCCTCGAACTGCGGCTTGCCGATCCGCACGCTGACGATCGCGGTGAGGCCCTCGCGGATGTCCTCTCCGTGGAGGTTCTCGGCCTTCTCCTTGAGCAGCCCCTTCTCGCGGGCGTAGGCGTTGACCGTCCGGGTCAGCGCCGAACGGAAGCCCTGCTCGTGCATACCGCCGTCGATGGTGGAGATCCCGTTGGCGAAGCTGTGCAGACCGTCGGTGTTGAAGCCGGTGCTCCATTGGAACGCCACTTCAACCTCATGCGGGTTGCCGTCGATGGTCTCGGCGTCGGCGAAATGGCCCACCGCATCGAAGAGGCGCACCTTCGATTGATTGAGGCGGCTGACATAGTCGACGATGCCGCCGTCGTACCGGAACGACCTCCACTCCGCATGCCCGTGCGGACCGGGTCTGAGGTCGCGGGCCCGGATCTCCAGGCCGCGGTTGAGGAATGCCACCATCTCCAGGCGTTCGACCACCGTCTGGTACCGGAAGGACACATCTTCCAGGACAGTGGAGTCCGGCCAGAAGCGGATGGTCGTCCCCGTTCTGACCCTGCCGTCCACCTCCGGGGCGGGAGCCACGACCGACAGGGCCTCCTCGATCTGGCCGCCATCGACGAACGTCATGCGGTGACGCTGCCCGGAGCGGCAGATGTCGACTTCCAAACGCTTGGACAGGGCATTGACCACCGACACGCCGACGCCGTGGAGACCGCCTGAGATCTTGTAGCCGTCGCCCCCGAACTTCCCGCCCGCGTGCAGCAACGTCATCACCAGTTCGGCTGCGGGAACTTGATCGTGAAGGGGATGCGGTTCAGTGGGAATGCCTCGACCGTCGTCGACAACCTCGCAGGAGCCATCAGCGTGGAGCGTCACGTCGATCCGGGAGCAGTACCCGGCCATCGCCTCGTCCACCGAGTTGTCCACGACCTCCCAGACGAGATGGTGAAGACCGGTCGGCCCGGTCGACCCGATGTACATGCTGGGCCGCTCGCGAACAGCCTCGAGACCCTCGAGGACAGTGATCTCCAGCGCGCCGTACGAAGGGTCGGCGCCGGGAGGCGCCCCGATGACCGGCTCGCTGGTAGTCATCTCAGAAGTCACACCGAACAGGCCTTCCTCACACGGCCCCGCCTGTCAACGGCGAGGCTCAACACAGGGTCTGCCGGGGTACCACTCCAGCGGTGCGGGGCACTCACTGGCACGACTCGGCCACAGCAGACAAGGACCGGGCGAGCCGGGGGCGCCGAACCGGGACAGAGCCCTTCGCCGAGCCACCGATCACGCCCGCCATTCTACCAGCGAGCACGGGCCAACGGCGCGCTATCCGACTGTGCCTGCGACCGGCGCCACCCGCACTGTGATCGACTTCAAGCGATCGGTCGACGACAGCTCGTTGACCCGCGCCAGCACCTGGTCGGCGAGCCATCTCACCTCGCTGGCCCACATCGAATCGGAGGCCGTCACCACCAAGCGCTCGCCCTCCACCGCGACCGGGCGGCAGTGGCGGGCCACGTCGGCCCCCACCACCTCCTCCCAGCGGTGGAACACTGTCGACAGCAGATCGGAGGACGGGACGCCGAGCGAGCCCAGGACACGCTCGAGAGCGTCGGCGAACTTGATGGGTTCCTCGTCCGGCGTCATCACTTCTCCGGCCCGGCGACGGCGCGAGCAGTGCCATCGGCCACGCGGATCAGCTGGTCGGGCCGGACGCTCACCGGCAGCACGGGCGACGCGGTGGTGAGGACCGTCTGGCCGGGCGGCAGAGTCTCCAACAAGGCGGCCGCACGGCCGGCGTCGAGCTCGGAGAACACATCGTCGAGCAGCAGCACAGGTTCGATGCCCCGACGACGCACCGCGCCGTCCACCGCCAGCCGCAGAGCCAGGGCCAAAGACCTCTGCTCACCCTGGGAAGCATGGCTCCGAGCCGGCAGTTCCCCTATTCTCAGCACGATGTCATCCCGGTGGGGACCCACCGTGCTCGTGGAGCGCTTCAGATCCTCGCCTCGAGCCGCGGCCAAGGCCTCAGCCAGCGATTCGTCGCTCCAGGAGGAAACGTAGCCGACGCCGGCGTCGTCCTGTCCACCGGAGATGTGGCCGTAGTGGCGGCGGATCTCGGGTTCCATGGCGATCAGCAGGTCCCGACGGCGCATTCGAAGCTCGTCGCCCACCGCAGTCAGCTTGGCGTCCCACACGTCCAGGGTGATGGCAACATCGCCGTCAGCATGGCCCTGTGCCTGGCGCAACAGGGTGTTGCGCTGGCGAAGGATCCGATCCAGTTCGCTCCGCAGCACCCCCCAGGACGGTCGCACGGCCGCGAGCGCGTCGTCCATCCACCGCCGCCGGACTGCGGGTTCGCCCTTCACCAACTCGAGGTCCTCAGGCGAGAACGCGGTCGCCGTCAACACGCCGAGGAGATCCCGGCGGCGCGCCACCGGCTGCTGGTTCACTCGCAGCCGGTTCGGCCGGGCCCGGGCCAGTTCCACCTCGACCGAGAGCCGGCGCCCGGCCTCTCCCAGGCCGGTGCAGCGAATGACAGCCGACGGCGCGCCGTCACGTATGAGAGTTGCGTCGGCGGCGCCCCTGAACGAGCCCAGCCCGGCAGCGAGGCCCACCGCCTCGAGCAGGTTGGTCTTCCCGTGGCCGTTGGGTCCGACGATTGCCGTCAGCCCCGGTGCGAAGTCGACTTCGGCTTGGGTGTAGGACCGGAAGTCGAGAAGTGACAACGAGCAGACACGCACGGCATTCTGGTCCCCGGCCGATCAACAGGCGGGTCAGGTCACTCGCACGGGCATCAGCAGGTAGAGGAAACTCTCCTCTCCAACCGAACGAAGGAGGGCCGGCTTCACCGCATCGGCAGTGTCCAGGGTCACTTCCTCGCCGGTCGTGGCCTCGATGCCATCGATGAGATAGCCGGGATTGAAGGCGACAGTGAGGTCCTCGCCGGTGTAGGTGGCCTCCATCGACTCATTGGCCTTGCCCACATCGTGGGTTATGGCGATGACCTCAACATGCCCCTCGCTCATTACCAGCCGGATCGGGGTCGAGTCCTGCGCCAGGAGCCGCACCCGCCGGACTACTTCCAGCAGCTGCTCGCGGCTCGCGGTCAGGCGATTCGGGTGATCGCTCGGGATCAGCCCCTGGTAGTTCGGGAAATCCCCCGGGATCAGCCGCGTGGTCAATTGAACGTTGCCCACCACGAACTGGGCATAGTGTTCGGCCAGTTTGAGAGTCACCTCGTCGGAATCGGCTATCAGGCGATGGAGCTCGCCGAGGGCACGGCTTGGCACCAGCACCTTCTGGTGTTCACCAAGAATGGACGAGCCCTCGAGATCCCGGACCGACAGCCGGTAAGAATCCGTCGAAATCAGTCGCAGCCGGCCTTCACCCTCCGAAGCCATCAACACGCCGGTGAGAATGGGCCGGGAGTCATCGGACGACGCCGACCGCACGACCTGACTCAATGCGTCGCGAAATTCGCCCGCACTGAACGCCACCGCCGGACTGAACGCCACCGAGCTGCCGCTGTCGTTCCCGTCCTGGGTGAACGGCAGTTGCGGGTAGTCTTCCTCGGGGATCAATCGGATCGAGAACTGCGACGAACCGGCCACGATCGCGGCCTCGCCCTCATCCACCGAGAACTCCACGGCTCCCGGCGGGACAGCTCTGACCACGTCGGTCAGTAGACGGGCGGGCGTCACCGCGGCTCCGCCCGAAGTCCCCAGCACTTCGACGGTCGTCGACAGCGTCAGATCAAGGTCGCTGCCCATGACGGTGAGAACGCCCTCTGTCAGGTCGAGATGAGCTCCGGTCAGCGCGGCGCGGCTCGAACTGGTGCCGGCCGCGGCCCGCACCGCCACCATCAAGGCTTCCAACAGGGTGTCTCGCTCACAGCGGAACTTCATGCCCATGGTCTTGTTGCGTCTCCTTTGGCTGGATTCGTAAGGTCGTAGAGGACACTAGGCACTGTGGATTGGGGATATGGGTCACCGTGCCTTGGAATCACAGTGCTCTGGCTATACCCAGGTTTGCCGTGCCGGCCAGTGGGCTGCTCCGGCGCCGCCGACAGGGTGTTGATCTCGGTGGATTCGGGCACAGCTGTCCAGAGGTGGCGATGGAGTGGTCCCCATGGTTCTCCCCTGTGCCGGTGTGCCGGGTTCATGAGATCTCCCCCACCCGCTTCTGCAGGTCTTGAACCTTGTCGAAAATGTCCTTGCGTTCGGTCATGTGGTGTTCGATCTTGCGCACGGCGTGGATGACGGTGGTGTGGTCACGGTTGCCGAAGGCTCGGCCAATCTCCGGATACGACAGATCGGTCATGTTCCGGGTGACGTACATAGCGATCTGACGGGCGTCGACGAGCGGCCGACGCCGGCTGCCTCCCGTGAGCTGCTCCACCGAGAAGTTGAACAGTTGAGCGGTGGCCTCGAGGATGCTCTTGACGGTGACCGGTGCTTTGACAGTGTTGTCTATGAGGTCGGCCAGGACGCGTTTGGCGAGATCGTAGGAGCATCGTTGGCCGCTGATGTTGGCGTATGCGGTGACCCTTATGAGGGCGCCCTCGAGTTCACGGATCGAGTCGGTGATGTTCTCGGCTATGAACGAGAGGACCTCGCCGGGGATCTCGATGGCTGCGGATTCGGCTTTCTTCTCCAGGATGGCCAGGCGGGTGACCAGATCGGGAGGCTGGATGTCGGTGATGAGCCCTGACTTGAACCGGCTCCGGAGCCGGTCTTCGAGAGTGGGCATCGCATCGGGAGAGCGGTCTGAGGAGAGGACGATCTGAGCGCCGTTCTGAAGGAGGTCGTTGAACGTGTGGAAGAACTCCTCCTGGAGACCGTCCTTGCCCCCCATGAACTGGATGTCGTCGACCAGCAGCACGTCGTTGCTCCGGTACTGGAGCTTGAACTCCGGCTGGGTGCTGTTGCGGATCGCCTGAACGAACTCGTTCAGGAAGGTCTCGCTGGTGACGTAGCGCACCTTGTAGGACGGGTAGTGGTTGATCACGTAGTGGGCGATGGCCCGCAGCAGGTGGGTCTTGCCGAGCCCGGAATCTCCGTGGATCAGCAGCGGGTTGTAAGGCCCGGCTGGAGTCTCTGCCACTGCGAGCGCGGCGGCGTGCGAGAACCGGTTGGAGGTGCCGGTCACGAACTGCTCGAAAGTAAGGCGGGTATCGGGTCCGGAGTCGCCATTGGCGCCCATGGCTCCGGGCTCCCGGTGGGTGTCGCGCAACGTCGGCACTTCGTCGGGTGGAGCCACAGCCTCGGCGCCGGGGAAGTTGTCGTTCTCGTCCCAGTCCGGGTCGATCTCGATACGGACCATCATGTCCGGCTCGGTCTCGTCCAGAGCGTCGGTGAGGAGATCGAAGTAGCGGCGTTCGATGCGGGCCTTCTGCAGGCTGGTGGGCACCACGATCGTCAGAGAACCCTGGTCGAAGGCCGCCGCTCGGGCGCCGCTGAAGGTGGTTCTCCAGACAGCATCGCTCACCTGGCTGCGGATGCTCTGAGCGCAGCCAGCCCAGATCCGCTCTGCTTCGGGGTCGGTGTTCACCTATCGATCTCCTTTCTCCACAGATTGATCCACAGTTGTGGACAGAGAGTTCTGTGGCCCGAGTGGAGGACGACCGGACCCAGACCAGATAGCGGTGGTGGCCTGCGGAACGTAGCAGCATCCGCATCGGTCGCAAGTCTGACTTCAGAGGCCCGGTAAACGACTAGTTCAGACTGGATTACGACTGGGTCAACCACGCTGATGTAAGATATACGACGCCCATGTTCTTTGTCCGGTCGCGGGGTGGGGTCGCGGTCGATGGCCGCCGGCGGCTCGGGGGGCGTCGTGGTTGTCGTGATGCAGGGTCAGCCCTACGGTGGACGGGTACCCGCCGTTCATCCACAGCATCAACCCGGATGGCGGCTCTTGTAGCGTGCTCGAGCCGGAGCAGGCCGAGGAGGATCTCATGAGGCGCCCTTTTCAACCGAATATCCGGAAAAGGCACATGAAACACGGTCTTAGAGCCAGGATGAGGACGCGTGGCGGGCGCGCTGTGGTGCGCGCACGCCGCCGCAAGGGGCGAAGTCGACTGGCCGCGTGAGTGGCTCGGCGAGCAGCCCCAGCGTGAGCGACGGACGCCGAACTACCAGCGCTCGAAGCGGCGCGCTGAGAGTGTCTCATCGCGCCGCTCCCGGGATGTCGCGCGTGCTGTTCGCGGTACCGAGATCGGTGGGGACTGCGGTGGCGCGCAACCGAGCCCGCCGACGCGTGCGGGGCGTACTGCGGGAGCTTGTGCGCGACCGGGAGGTGGTGCTTTCCGATGGGGAGTATCGCCTGGGCATCTACGCACCGCTGGAGGCCTTGTCGGCGTCGGAGCTGCGAGCGACCGTGAGCGGACTGTTGAAGGACGTTCACCGATGAGAGGGATGGCAACGCGGCTCGCTTGCCGTGCGATCCGCGAGTACCAGCTGGTTCGAGCGGGTCGCCCACCGATGTGCCGGTACGTCCCGTCCTGCTCGACCTACGCGCTGGAAGCTGTGCAGGAACATGGCGCGGTGCGGGGAGTGTGGCTGGCCGCTCGCCGTTTGGCCCGGTGCCATCCGTGGGGAGCCCGGGGCTGGGATCCGGTCCCAGCCGGGCGGCGGGAGACGGCCGATGTTTGATCCCCTGTTCGACGTCGTCACCGCGATCCTCGCCTGGTTCTACGCCCTGGCGCCGTCCTACGGCACGGCGATAGCCCTCCTGACGTTGACGGCCGTAGTCGCGGTGACGCCACTCACGTTGAAGATGACACGGAACATGCTGCAGATGCAGCAGCACATGCCGGAGTTGAAGAAGCTCCAGAACCAGCACAAGGGTGACCGGCAGGCCATGAACGAGCTCACCATGGCGTACTACAAGGAGCACGGGATCAATCCGGTCGGGTGTCTGCTCCCGATGCTGGTCCAGGGACCGATCTTCTTGGTGATGTATCGAGTCGTGGACGGGCTCACCAGACGCACGACCGAGATAGGGACCCAGCTCGGCTTCACATCGCGCCGCTACGTCGACGGCGTGTCCGGCGGGGCGCCCGCCTACGCCGAGACCCCGATTGCCCGGGGTGACCTGCTATTTGATCCAGACTTCCTGTCGAGGGACAGCGATCTCTATGAGAGTCTGAGCACAGACGTCGAGATGGTCTCGCTGGGAGTCGATCTGTCCCGCAGCGCGAGTGCTGTGATCTCCGAGAACATCGTTGCGGCACTCCCCTATCTGCTGATGCTTCTGATCGTGCTGGTCACCAGCCTCTACCAGCAGCGCCAGATCCAGGGTCGGCAGAGCGGCGCGGCGGTCAATCCGCAGCAGCAGATGATGATGAAGTTGATCCCCTACATGCTGCCGGTGTTCTCGTACGTGATGCCCGCAGCTGTTGTGACCTATTTCATTGTCTCGAACCTGGTCCGGATCGCGCAGCAGGCCTACATCACCCGGTCCTTCTACCGGGGGGAGGATTCGCTGGGGGTCCAGGTTGCCAGGCAACGAGCTGCGGCCGCGACCACTGAAGACGCGCCCGAGAGCAAGCCCCGCTCGCCCAAGTCGATCACTGAGCGCAAGGGTGCTCCCACGCCGAAGAGGGATGCGAAGCCGGCGCGGGCCAAGGCGCCGGCGCGGAAGCGAGGTCAGGGCGATGCCAAGGCGCCGGCGCGGAAGCGAGGTCAGGGTGATGCCAGGGCGCCCAGCCGGAAGGAGACGGCCGCAGAAACCGGCCCGGCGCCGAGAGGAGGACGGACCGGCAAGGCACCGACCCGGGGTCGTTCCGGCAGCCGGTCCAGCAGCGGACGGGTTACGCCACCCGGCTCGGGCGCGAGGCGTCCCAGCCAGAACCGCAGTCGCAGCAAGAAGAAGAGGCGCTGAGCTTCGCGCCGCACGAAGGAGTTCCTAGTTCAAATGGAATGGTTGGAGATCAGAGCAACGACGGTGGAGAGCGCCAAGGAACAGGCGCTCGTCCATCTTGGAGTCGACGAGTCGGACGCCGAGTTCGAGGTGCTCTCGGAACCGAGGATGGGTCTCTTCGGGAGGATCAAGCAGGAGGCACGCGTAAGGGCACGTGTGCTCCCCGCCCCGGTACGGCCGAAGGACGGCAGAGGCAGAGGTCAAACCGGCCGCAGAGCGGGTTCGTCTAGGCGGTCGGCGTCGGCCCGAGCCCTCGGCGAGGCGAAACCAGAATCGACCCCTCGTTCCGGAAGCAAGGGCTCCGCGGCTCGAGATCGCCGACCGCCTGTTCCCTCGGCCGGCGCCGACAAGGGTGCTCGCCAGAGAGCCCAATCTCGAGAACGAGGCCGCACTGCCCGACCCACGACCGAGGATGCAAAAGCTATGACAATAAGTGAAAATATAGGTCCTTCGCTCTTGGAGCAAGCCGATCTAGCGGAGTCCTTCGTCCGAGGAATTGCGGGAGCGCTGGACATTGCCATCACGTTCAAGCGGCATGACTTGGAGAACGGGATCATGCGCATCGAGGCCAACGGAGAAGGCGTCGGGGTCCTGGTCGGCCGCCGGGGCGGCACCGCTCAGGCGATAGACGAACTGGTTCGAACGGTGCTGCAGCGATCCGGTGGAACGACAAGGGAGGGCAAGATCCGCGTGGACGTCGGCGGTGTTCGATCCCGCCGAGCATCGGCGCTAGCGGTTTTCGCTCGCAAAATTGCCGAGGAGTCCGTCGAAACACAAACGGAGATCGCCCTTGAGCCGATGAACCGGATGGATCGCAAGATTGTCCATGACGTGATTTCGGGTATTGACAAAGTGGAGAGTCGAAGCGAGGGAGAGGATCCGCACCGTCGGGTGGTCATTGCGGCCGTCTCTGAGTGATCGTGTGACGAAGGCTTCGCGCTCTCGCCTGGTAGATCCAGGACTTCTGGACCGGCTAGACGGATCGTGGTCGCCGGCGCGGGCCGCCGGCGTCATGGGGGACGCCTCAATCGAAGCCCTGCGCTTGCATGCTGGCGGTTACGTCTTGGACGAATGGCGGGAACTGACCGAAGGACACTTCATGGACTGCGGGACCGGGGCGGGAGTGCTGGGGGTACTCCTGGCGCTTGAGCTGCCCGAGTCCCGATGGTGTTTGCTGGATGCGAGGGAGCGACGATGCGAGATGGCCCGGCACGCAGTAGCGGCGGCAGGACTCACGGAGAGGGTGACGGTGGAGCATGCCCTCGTGGATGAGATGGCCCGCGGGGAGTATCGCGGCGCGTTCGACGGGGTGGCGGCACGCTCATTCGGTCCGGCCCCGGAACTGGCTGAGTGCGCTCTGCCGCTGCTGAAGGCAGGTGGATCGCTAGTTGTCTCTGTTTCGAAGTCAACCGCGGAACGCTGGCTGCGGCTGCCACTCGAGCGGACAGGCTGTGAGATATCGGGCCGTTGGACGAATCCGCACGGCAACTACCTCTCTGTCCGGCGGTCAGGGCCCATTCCGCCAGGGCTTCCTCGCCGCCGAGCTGCTCGAAACCGCGCTCCGCTGGGGTAGAGGCCCCAAGGAACGCGCGCCAGTAGGTGCAGATGCATCGCGTCGGAGTGGGGGTATTCCGCTCTTGTTCGCTGCGATCACGGGCCGCTCGGGCCACGACCTCGTTCGTATGCAGCGGGTTCGCTGCCGACCTGCTCGGCTTCCAGGACCGGATGTTTCATGTGAAACATGAGGGATCCTTGACTTCCTGTAGGCGATATGAAACTGTACCGGGGGATCGCTGCTAGCACAGGAAGCTGGGGTCGTTGGGCATATCGAGACAAGCTGACGGTAGTCGCGCCCGCGTCTTCGCGGTCGCCAACCAGAAGGGCGGGGTGGGGAAGACGACCGTAACCGTGAACCTCTCAGCGTGCTTTGCCGAGAAGCGTCTGAAGACGCTCATCATCGATCTCGATCCTCAGGCGAACGCAACCACTGGCGTGGGAATGGATCCGCGGAGCCTCGATACGTCGATCTACGACGTGTTGCTTCAGAACGTCGAGCTCGATGAGATCATCGAGCCGACAGTGATCAAGGGACTGCACATTGCGCCCTCCAGCTTGGATCTGGCCGGGGCGGAAATCGAACTCGTGCCGGCCCTCAGCCGGGAACGAAGACTCCGAGACGCCTTGTCGGCAGTACTCGCGGCCTACGACCTCATCGTGATCGACTGCCCGCCCTCGCTCGGATTGTTGACGATCAACGGCCTGACCGCGGCCGACGAGGTCATCGTTCCCGTACAGACAGAGTATTTTGCGCTCGAGGGACTGACTCAGCTGGTCAAGAACATAAGCATGGTACAGCGCAGCCTTAACCCCAGCTTGGAACTGACGAAGCTGATCCTCACGATGTACGACGCCCGCACGAATCTCTCACGGGATGTGGCCAAGGAGGTTCGAGCACACTACGGGGACAAGGTTTGCTGGCAGGTTGTGCCGCGCACCGTACGGCTCAGCGAGGCGCCGTCCTTCGGTCAACCGATCATTCTCTACGATTCCTCGTCCAACGGCGCAAGAGCATTCCGCGACCTGGCAAAGGAGGTGCTCCGTGGCACGTCGTAGTGGTCTTGGGAGGGGTCTGGGGGCCCTGATCCCGTCCGATCCGGTTCTGGAGGAGTCGGTCTTCCAGGAGATCGACATCAGCCATATCGTTCCGAATCCCTACCAGCCGAGGGAACACTTCGACGAGGAGACGCTGGCTTCATTGGCTGCCTCTATAGCTGAAGTAGGGGTTGTGCAGCCGGTTATTGTGCGGAAAGCCTTGGAAGGATATGAAATCATTGCAGGAGAGCGCCGCTGGCGAGCTGCACAGCGAGCCGGCCTGCGCAATGTTCCCGCGCTCGTGCGCGATGCCGACGACAAGGGAGCGCTCGAAGCCGCGGTCGTCGAGAACGTGCATCGCCAGGACCTGAATGCACTCGAAGAAGCGGCCGCCTACCGGCAGTTGATGGACGACTTCGGCTTGACTCAGGAGGACGTCGCTGCTCGAGTCGGACGCTCTCGTTCTGCGGTGGCGAACACGGTGAGGCTTCTGAACCTGGTCCCGGCAGTGCAGCGTCTGGTGGTCGAGGGCCGCCTCTCAGCGGGGCACGGCCGGGCGCTGCTCTCCCTCGACGACGAGGAGGCGCAGCAGGCTCTGGCCGAGGAGGTCGTTCGAGAGAGCTTGACGGTGCGGGAGGCGGAGCACCGGGCTGCCGAGATGCATTCGACGTGGGAGCGCGGAGCGACAGCCGACCGCCGCGATGACTCCGAACCGACCGCCGATGAGGTCAAGGCCGGCATTCTCGAGTTGGAGGATCTCCTATCGACCAGACTCGATACGAGGGTCTCGGTGAAGTTGGGCAAGAGCCGGGGCAAGATCACAATCCAGTTCAGCGGGCTCCCCGATCTGGAGCGGATTTATCACCTGATCATATGATAGAGAGTTGCTAACAGACTGTATTTGAGGAGAAGTCATTGTAGTCCGGGGTCGAGGCACCAGTCGGTGACGGCATCGGTAAGGGCTCGCGCGATGTGCGGGGCCCGAGGCACCACGATGGCTCCGGGCCCGATCCGGCACCACACGGCCGGCATCCTGGTCTCCCGGAGAATGGACAGCCGCATCGCCTTGGTCGGGGCGGGTTCGGCGAGCAAGGGTGCAAGCCCGGTCGAGCAATGCTGGGCCAGGGCCCGACCTCCGACCGACTCGAATCCGCTCATGGCGAAGTATGAGATCCCGAAATTGTCGACCGCCAGCGTCACGCCCAGGTAGATCTCGCCGTTCCACTGGTTGGAAGTTCGAGCTTGATGGCTGAGGTCGGGGGTGCTGAACGACAAGACGTCAGCCCCTAGTTGGCGCAAGCGGCGAGCGACCGCCTGGGCGATCACGGGCAGGTCGCCGGCGTCTCCCACCACGATCCGCCTGCCTTCAACTCGGTTCGGCTGGTGGCGGAGCCGTTCGTACTCACGCACCTCCGCGATGGTGACGCCGCCGGTGGTGCGTCTGGTGAGCCTGTCGAGCGCGTCGATCGTGGAACGGCCGACCATGCCGTCGTCGGGAAGACCGACATTCTGCTGGAACTGCTGGATCGCCCTGTGGGTCCGGGGACCGTGGATGCCGTCGACCCAGTGCGGGTCGAAACCGAGCTGGCCGAGACGGCGCTGGAGCTCGGCCACGTCATCGCCCCGCATCATCGGGTCGCGGTAGTAGAGGAGCCGATCACCGAGGCGGTGGTCGGCCTCCACGAGAGCGTTCCAGGACTGCGGCCCGCAGATCCCGTCAACCACCAGGCCCCTGTCGCTCTGAAAGCGGCGCAGCGAAGCCTCGGTCTCGGTGCCGAACTCCCGAAGGTCCCCGTCGGTGCCGTAACCGATCAGGGCCAGCCGATGTTGGAGATCGCGCACGGCGTCACCGGCGTCGCCTCGCCGCAGCGGCAGCCCGTGAGGTGGGCCGGCCCCGGGGGGCCGCCGCGCCGCGCCGGATGGGCCGCTTGGAGATGGTGCTGGAGCTGGCACGCTGCCGCGGCCCCGGATCCTGACTAGTGGTCCGTCGCTGAAATGATCGGGGCGTCCGGAGCGCTCTCAAGCAGGGTCTCGGTCCTGCTGCGCTGCCCTAGCCATTTCGACGACACAGCACTAGACGTACTCCGCGAGATCGTCCAGCAGGGCTGCCTTCGGCTTGGCTCCCACGACTCGCTTGGCGGGCTCGCCGCCGTCGAAGAGGATCATGGTCGGGATGCTCATGACCCCGAATCTGCGGGCGATGTCGGGAGCATCGTCCACGTTGAGCTTGGCAACCGTCAGCTTGCCTTCCTGCTCGGCGGCGATCTCCTCGAGAATCGGCGCGATCATCTTGCACGGGCCGCACCATTCGGCCCAGAAGTCCACGAGGACGGGCGTGGCTGAGCCGTTGATCTCTTCGTCGAATGTGGTTGCGCTCAGGGTGATGATCGGTCCTGACACGGCTTGTCCCCTCTTCCTCTCCGGCGTCCTCGAGAACGAATGACCGGCTGTCGTGCAGCCGTAGTGGCTCAGTCACCCTACTTGCGGCCGCTGCCACTATGCGACGCGACCCGCGAGTGGAGGTTCTCGAGGTACCTCTCGGCATCGATCGCGGCCATGCATCCCGTACCGGCCGCGGTGACAGCCTGGCGGTAGTAGTCGTCCTGCACGTCTCCGCAGGCGAACACGCCTTCGACTGCGGTCCTGGTGGAGTCCGGTTCGGTGATGAGATAGCCGTTCTCCTTCATTTGGAGCCGGCCCGCGAAGAGGTCCGTGTTGGGCCGGTGCCCGATGGCGATGAAACACCCCGCCACGTGCAGGACCGACGTCTCGGAGGTCTTGGTGTCGCGGATCCGCAGACCGGTGAGGGCAGGCTCGCCGAGGTACTCCTCCACAACGCTGTTCCACATGAAGTCGATCCGTTCGTTGTCGAAGGCGCGCTGCTGCATGATCTTGGATGCTCTAAGGGCGTCGCGGCGGTGGATGATGGTGACTCGTGAGGCGAATCGGGTGAGGAAAGTCGCTTCCTCCATCGCCGAATCGCCCCCTCCGACCACCGCGATGTGCTGGTCGCGAAAGAAGAAGCCGTCGCAGGTTGCGCAGGTCGAGAGCCCGTGCCCGACCAGTTCGATCTCCCGGTCAAGGCCCAGCATGATCGCCTGTGCGCCGGTCGACACGATCACGGTCCAGGCCCTCAGCGTCGGGTTGTCATCCGTGGCGCCGCCGATCCAGACGCCGTAGGGCTGCTGCGAGAAGTCCACTCGGGAGACCTTCGCCGTGTGGATCTCGGCCCCGAAGCGGACCGCTTGCTCCCGGAACCGCTGCATGAGCTCCGGTCCCATCACGCCGCCGGGGAATCCGGGATAGTTCTCCACGTCGGTGGTCAGCATGAGCTGCCCGCCCGGCTGATCACTCGTCGAGCTCGGCTCGCCCTCGAGAACCACCGGGTGGAGGTTGGCCCGGGCGGCGTAGATGGCCGCGGTCAGCCCGGCTGGGCCCGACCCGATGATGGCCACCTCCACTTCGCGCCCGGCGGGATCGTCAAGGCTCATGCCAGCATTGCTCCTTTCGCGGTTCGATCATCGAACAGGCGTCGTTGTGGTCTCAGGCCACCGCCTCGATCACTCCGTAAACCACCACGCTCACGATGACGAGGGCGTCGATGATCATCGCAATGTAGACGGGCCTTGCCGACCCGGTCCGGGCACGCCAGGCGCCGAATCCGATGATCGAGACGAGCAAACCGATGAATCCGTGGGCCGCCCATGTAGCCGAACCGACGCCTGCGCCAATCGGCAGGTAGGCGTCGGCCAGGCGCACGGCGACGATGGCCAGCAGCACCACGGCCGCGATGGCCGCCACCGCGGCCACCAGGCAATACACGGCGGCCCGAAGCACGAACACGGCCCGATCGGTGGTCTGCACCCGCACTGCATCGACGACCTCGACGATCTTGTCGGCGACGGTTGACGGCCAGTCGTCGGGTCCGAGGCTCAACGCTGGCCGGTCCCGGGGGGAGGACTCGGCATCGGCCATGAAGTGAAGCCTAGAGCGAGCGCCGGTGGGTGCGGGCCTGTTGCATCACGGCGGTGACATTCCCCGCTCTTGTTCGCTGCGCTCACGGGGCCGCTCGGGCCCAGGGAGCGAGCGCCGGTGGGTGCGGGGTTCAAGAGCCATCGGGCTCGCCCAGTTCGTGGATACCGGTCTCGCAGCTGGATGGGGCTGCATAGACGATGATGGCGGTGCCGTCGGCCCTGCGGGCGAATTGGGCGTCGAGGGTCCGGGAATCCTCGGCTGCGACCGTGGCGACGAACGGTTGCCCTGTCTCGACGTCCAATTCGCCCGCTTGCTCGCGTACTGCTTCGGAGCATGTCCCGGAGTCCGCCGTCGCTCCCTCTTCGAGTGCGGAGGACCAGCGCGCCACGACGTTGTCGAAGAGCGACTCGAGGTCCTCGAACGTGCCCAGGTCGACGACCGGCCCGGCTGTGTCTTCGGCCGTGCGCCGTCCATCGTCATCCTCCAGGTCGGCGTCCGGCTCTCGCGCCGTGTCCGCGGCTTCCTCCGCAGGTGCTTCCATGGCGGACTCTGCTTCAGCCGTTGCGGCTTCAAGCTCGGCCATGGCGGCCTCATCGGGCTCGCCGGCCGTGGTCTCGGCCATGACGGCATCCAGCTCGGTCATCGGTTCCTCTTCGGCCATCTCGGCATGGGCAGCAGTGGTCGGCGCGGCTTCAAGCTCGGCCATCGGTTCCTCTTCGATCAGGGGTGCTTCCTCGGCCGGCGCGGCCATATCGGCGGCGGCCGTGGCGGGCTCTACCGTGGCGGACGCGTCTGCGGCTGTCTCGTCGTCGTCCCCGCCCCGGCTGGCAATCAAGCCCGCACCGACGACGGCAGCCAGAAGGACGGCCGCCGCGGCCGTCGCCAGCAGCGTCTCGCGGCGACGGTGGATCGGGACGATGCCGGCCTCCCGTCGTTGGGCGCTCTCGGCGTCGGCCACTGCGAGTGCGGTACCGATCATCTGGTCCCGCAACTCTGCGGACATGGGGGCAACCGGCGCCGCCGCGGCGTCGCGAACCGCTCGCAGCTGCTCGACCCGAGCCATCAGCGCGCCGTCCTGCTCGACCTCAGCGATCTCGGCCGGGGTCGCCTCGCCGTCGAGATAGGCCGAGACCAGCTCGTCTTCGCGGAACTGTTCGTCACTCATGGTTGGTTGCCTCGTCGTTACGACGTTCTGGAGCGCCGTGGTGGTTCCCGCCGTTTGCTCGCATCGCCTCCGCCAGCCGGGCCCGGCCTCTCGCGATACGGGATCTGACCGTTCCCGGCGGGACTTGCAGGATCGATCCGATCTCTGCGTAGTCACAGCCGGCCACGTCCCGAAGCACGACCGGTGCTCGGTATTCCTCGGGCAGCTGGGCCAGAGCGGCGTCGAAGTCGACTCGCGTGACCACAGCAGGCGCGTCGTCCGCGGAGGGCGCCCCGGCGAAGCGGTCGCCGGCCTCGATCACCGTGGGCACCGGACGGCGGCTGCGCCGCCGCAGTTCGTCGAGCGCGGCGTTGGTGGCCACCCGGTAGGCCCAGGTGGAGAACTTGGCCTTGCCACCGAAGCGGGGGAGCCCCTTGACGATGGCAATGAGCGCTTCCTGGGTGGCGTCGTGCCCGTCGGCGTCGTTGCCGGCCAAACGCCGGCATACGGCGTGGATCTGATCGTGATGGCGGCGCAGCAACTGCTCGAGGGCACGCCGGTCACCGGCCTGTGCGGCTCGGATGAGCCTGGCGCCGTCGAGGTCGTTGCGAATCGTCGGATCCCTGGATGCTCTTGTCGTCCGCCCGGCGCCGCGGGCTCGTCTAGGCGGCTGGAACCTGGTACGCCATGCCCAGCACCCCCTGACCGGCGTGGGCGCCCACAACCGGCCCCACCTTGCACACCCGGATATCGCCGGAGTGCACTTCGGCGAGCATCCCGCAGAAGTCGTCCACGTCGGCTGCCTCGCCGTGCATGACGGCAAGATGCTCCACCGGCTCAGCCGCTCGCACTGTGTCCCGCAGCCAGCCCAGCGCCTTGCGACGGGTCCGCTGCTTCGCGGCCTCGGCCACCTCGCCGCTGGAAATGTCGACGATGGGCTTTATCGACAGCATCGAGCCGAGCAGAGCCTGGGCGCTGCCGATGCGGCCCCCTTTGCGGAGGTTCTCCAGCGTGTCGAGGGTGCCGAACACGTGAGTCCGCTCGGAGGCATCCGCCACGAAGGCCTCGATCGCGTCCGCGCCGGCGCCGTCGGAAGCCATGCGGGCCGCCTGCAAGACCAGCGTGCCCAGCCCGGCCGTGACCGACCGGCTGTCCAGCACCCGGATGTCGGCACTGTCGCCTGCCGCCGCGATGGCGCCGGCGGCCTGCACCGCCGATTGCATCGTGGCCGAGATGGCCGCAGACAGGTTTATGCACACGACCGCCTCGCAGCCGGCGTCCAGGCGTCGCCGGAAGGCCTGCTCGAACCGCCCGGGGGACGGGGCTGCGGTCTGCGGCAGATGCTCGGCCGAAGCCATCCGTCGGTAGAAGTCCTCCACCGTGATCTGCTCACGGTCGACGAACTCGTCGGTACCGAAGCGGATGAACAGGGGGACGACCTCGACCCCCGTGCTGTCGATTTCGTCGTCGTGCAGGTCGCAGGAGCTGTCGGTGACGATGCCAACGGTCATGCCAGATCCTCGTGTCGCCGGTTGTGGAAGGTCGGCTGCCAGCTCCGCTTCGGTCCTCGGCGGCGCTGGAACCGGTGAAGCGACGGTAGCACCGTATTCTCTTCAAGTGAGGTCGCGGTGCAGAACGGCGAGCTGGTCGGCCTCGATACGGAAGCCGCACCGCTGGTACAGGGCGAGCGCTCGCTCGTTGTCGGGTGGCGTGTTGACCAGAGCGGTCCGCGCTCCCCGGTGTTGCAGCCACGCCAGAGCGTCCGCCACGAGCGCAGTGCCCAGGCCCTGCCCCTGGCAGTGGGCGGCCACCGCCAGTCTTTGCAGGTATCCCATCGGTCCCGCCCGTCCAGTGATGCTGTAGGCCGCCACCTCCGGGCTCCGGATCACTCGCCATCGACTGGACGGGGTGGCTATGCGGGCCTCGCGCAGCCCGTCGGCGTCGAGTCGCCAGAACGGGGGGAAGGCCTCGGCGTCAATCCGCAGAACATCGTCGGCGTCCCGCCGGCGAGCCCGTCTGGTGCGCTGACCGGGGTGCGAGAGCCGGGGGGATTCCGCAAGCTCCTGACTCAGAGCGGTGAGTTCGGCCCGGATGCTGAAACCGTCGGCAACGAGCCGGTCACGCGCCGACGGGGCAACCGCAGCAGTGATGACGGCCTGATATCCCAGATGCTCGAGCCGATCGCGCAGAGCGGCCAGCACCATGGGCCCGAGCGTGGGGGCGGCGCTGACGGGGGCCAGATACGCCACATCATGGCGGCCCTGCCAGGATCCGGCGCGGAACCGCGCCGGGCCGACCCTCAACGAGGTCAGAGCCACGAACTCAGACGTCGCACGACCGTCACGATACGCGCCAGTAGCGGCTGTGGTCTCCGCCCCGGGTCGGTGCGCCGTGCTGCCCCCTCTTGTTCGCTGCGACCTGAGGGCCGCTCGGGCCACAGCCTCGCTCGGCGTGTCGCCAGAGCACCAAGCGATGCGCACCTGTTCGCTCGGCCTCCGGTTCGATGAGGAGGCACCGGGTACGATCCGGACCGTGCTGGTGATCACCGACGAACGCTTCCTCGACCATGACACCGGGTCCCGGCATCCCGAGAGGCCTGACCGCCTCAGAGCCGCGCTGGCCGGGGTGACTGCGGTGGACGCCGAGTTGCTCTCGGAGAGTCTCGTACCCCGCCCGGCGGAGCGCTCCGAGTTGGAGTTGGTGCATCGTCCGGAGATGATCGATCGGGTCGTGACGCTGGCCGAGCACGGCGGGGGTCACCTGGATGCCGACACTCCCATGGGCGGGGCCAGCCTGGACGCGGCGCTGCTGGCGGCCGGAGCGGTGCTGTCGGCCACAGAGGAACTCGGAGGCACCCGCGGCGAGACCGAGGCCTACTGCGTCGTGCGGCCACCGGGGCACCACGCCACGCCGTCCACATCGATGGGATTCTGCCTGTTCAACTCGGTGGCCGTGGCCGCGGCGTCGCTGGCTGCGGCCGGCCGGCGAGTGGCCATCGTCGACGTGGACGCCCACCACGGCAACGGCACCCAGGACGTGTTCCTGCGGCGCGACGACGTCCTCTACGCGTCGATCCACCAGTACCCGCTCTATCCGGGCACGGGTGTGCTCGGCGAGCGGGGCGTCGGGCCGGGCGAAGGCCTGACGGTCAATGTGCCTCTGCCTCCCGGCGCCACCGGCGAGACGGCCCGGGCCGCGCTGGACGAAGCGATCATTCCGGTGGTGGAGAGATTCGCCCCCGACTGGTTGCTGATATCGGCGGGGTACGACGGGCATCGGGCCGACCCTCTCACCGGCTTGTGCTATTCGTCGTCGGACTACGGTGATTTCGTCCGCCGGCTGATGCCGTTGGCGCCGCGGACGGTGGCCGTGCTGGAAGGCGGCTATGACCTCGAGGCGACACGCGCCTCGTCCTACGCGGTGGCCGGAGCTCTGCTCGGACTGGACCTGCGACCCGAGCCTGCCAGCCGCGCCGGCCCGGGCATGGAGGTCGTGCGAGCCGCGGCCCGCCTCGCGGCTCGCGACGACCCAGAGGCCGAGCGAATCGGCAGCGACCCATGAGGCAGCGCCGGAGGCGCCAAGCGAGGCCGTGGCCCGAGCGGCCCGTGAGCGCGGCGAACAAGAGCGGGAATGACACCGCTGCGACGCGACGGGTTCTCGCTTACTTGCGGATGCTCTCGCGGTGAGCACCGCGGCCCGCGAAGCACTCTCGGACGTGCTGTCGGCCGTGTCCGGCCTGGAGCGGCTCTTCGACGCCGCGGGACACCGGCTGTTCCTCGTCGGGGGAGTAGTGCGCGAGGCTGTCGCCGGGCAGGTCCTCTCCGGAGGGGATCTCGACTGCACCACCGACGCCCGCCCGGCGAAGGTGCGGCTGATCGTCGGCCCCGCGGCCACGTCCATGTGGACCCAGGGCGAACGCTTCGGCACCATCGGCTGCGTCGTGAACGGGCAGGCCTTCGAGATCACCACCCACCGCGCCGAACGCTATGAGGCGCACTCGCGCAAGCCCGCGGTCGCCTTCTCCGACGACGTGGTCCAGGATCTTGCCCGTCGCGACTTCACCGTCAACGCCATGGCCGTCGACGCCGCCGCCGGCACCCTGATCGACCCTTACGGCGGGCAGGACGACCTGGCGGCGAGAGTGCTGCGCACGCCGCTCGATCCCGCCGTCTCGTTCGGTGACGATCCCCTGCGCATGCTGCGAGCGGCCCGGTTCATCGCCGGCCACGGGCTGGCGCCCGATGATGCTCTGGTCGCGGCGGTGCGGGCCATGGCTGATCGGCTGGGCATCGTCTCGGTGGAGCGGGTCCGCGACGAGTTCGAGAAGCTGTTGCTGCTCGACGACCCGTCGGAGGGTTTCCGCTTCCTGTTCCACACCGGCCTGATCGGGCGGGTGATTCCCGGGCTGACCCATCGCGACCCGTCCGAAGTGGGCCGCATCGCCGCGGCGGTGCCGGCCGTGCCGGCGGATCGGTGGGCTTCGCTCTTCGTTCGCGGCTCGGCTTCCACCGCGGCCGCCTGCCTGCGCGGACTGCGTTGCTCGAACGCTCTGGTCTCGTCGTCGACCGGGATGCTAGCGGCTCGCGCCCGGTTGGCGGAGACCTCCGGCAGCCGCGGCGACGTGCGCCGGTTCGTCCACACCTGCCGGGTGCCGGTGGATGCCGCGCTCGCCTTCGCCGAAGCGGTGGCCACGGCGTCCGGCGAATCGAAGGATCGGTTGCTCGACTTCGCGAGCACCCTCGCCGAACTGCGAGGAAACGAGGACGTCGACAACTTCGCGCTACCTGTCGACGGTGACGAAGTCATGGCGGTGCTAGGTCTCGAGCCCGGCCCCGAAGTCGGTCGGGCCCTTGATTTCCTGCGCGAGCGAGCCTTCGAGCACGGCCTGCCCAGCAAGCCCGACGCGGTGGAAGCCCTGGAGCAATGGCGGGCCGCGAACTACTGTGGCTGATCGTGAAGCCGAATCCGTTCAGCCTGGCGGCCGCCGGCGAGAGCACCGTCGTGCCGGACGGATCGGTGGGCGCGACCGTTGACTACCGGCTGGCTCGGGCGGCCACCCTGAAGGCATGGAAGTCGGGGCAGCTGGGCCGGCACGAAGTCTGCGATGCTCAGCGTGAGTTGCACCGCAATGCGGAGTTCTGCGGTCAGCCCACCGGGCGCCAGTGCCCGGTGTGCGAGATCGAGGCCCTCGTTGAGGTGACGTACGTGTTCGGTACGCGACTACCCAAGCACGGCCGTTGCGTGACGACCCGTGCGGAGATGCAGCGTCTGCAGCACCGTGCCGGCTCGTCGACCGGCTACGTGGTCGAGGTTTGCACCGGCTGCGGCTGGAACCACCTTGTGCGCCGGTACGCGCTCGGCGGCCGGCGTTCGGTCTGACGGGCGCTGGGTCTGACGGGCGCTGGGTCTGACGGGCGCTGGGTCTGACGGGCGCTGGGTCTGACGGGCGCTGGGCGGCCGGCGTTCGGTCTGACGACCCCTGACGCCTGCTTGCGGCCGTGCCGCACCGGGCGGTAGTCTGCGGTCACCGCTGGCAGCCGCCGCGCGCTGGACGGGAAGGAGCATCCCATGGGCACGCTCACCGCGCCATCCATACGGGTACGGAAGGTTCGAGATGGGGCCGATCGGTTGGTGATGGTGACGGCGTACGACGCGCCGAGCGCCCGGATCGTGAACGAGGCCGGCGCCGACCTCATCCTGGTCGGCGACTCCGTCGCCATGGTCGTACTCGGCTACGACGACACGCTTCAGGTGACGGTAGACGACATGGCCCACCACGTCGCCGCGGTGGCCAGGACCAAGCCCGATGCCCACATCGTGGGCGACCTGCCGTGGATGAGCTACCACGTGTCGGCTTCCGAGACGGTCTGCAACGCGGCGAGGCTGATCCGTGCGGGCGCTCATTCGGTGAAGCTGGAGGGCGGCCGCAAACGCCTGATGATGATCGAGCGCATCTGCGACGCCGAGATACCGGTCATGGGACACATCGGCCTCACGCCGCAGTCGGTGCACGCCATGGGCGGCTTCAAGGTTCAGGGCCGCAAGGCCGAGGCCGTTCGCCGGCTGGTGCAGGCGGCCAAGTCGCTGGCCCACGCAGGCTGCTATGCGCTCGTGCTCGAGGGCGTTCCGGTGCAAGTGGCCGAGATGGTCACCGCCGCGGTGGAGATACCCACGATCGGCATCGGCGCCGGGCCCCACTGTGACGGCCAGGTGCTCGTGTACCACGATCTGCTGGGTTTCGAGCAGAGGCTGGCGCCGAGGTTCGTGCGCCGCTACGCAGACCTGCACGACACGGCCACGGCGGCTGTGCGGCGCTTCTCCGACGACGTGCGTTCCGGTTCCTTCCCGGCGCTGGAGGAGTCGTATCACCTGTCGGAGGAGGAACTGGCCGCGCTCGGAGTCGCCGGATTCTAGAGACTCTTGCAATTCTGCACCCACGGTGACGTCTGGGGATGGCTCTGTGGATGGCTGGGGATGGAACATCGGCCGGTTGGGATGGACCGAGCCGCCGATACCCTGCGCGGCGACGATGTGACCGGTCCCTGATCCTCTGGTCGGAGCCGGTCCCTTCTCGACAAACACAGGATTCTCCAACCCTGCCCCGGCGAGGGGCCCCGGCCCGGCCGGGTCCAGAGGGAGGTGCTTGCCCCGTGCTGCGGGCCTACGAACTGATGATCATCATCGACTCCGACGTCGGCACGGCCGACGCCGACTCGGTGATCGCCCAGGTTGCCGACCTCGTCACCGGCGAGGGCGGGACGATCGTGTCCACCGACAACTGGGGTAGGCGAAAGTTCGCCTACAAGATCAACCACAAGACCGAGGGCACGTACGTGGTCTGGGAGATCGTGACCGACACGGCCGGTCTTCCCGACACCGAACGGCGGCTGCGGCTCGCGGACGACATCGTCCGCCACAAACTGTTCCGGCTTCCCGAGGCCGAGGCTGAGCGCCGCGGCCTGCTCACGGAGGCCACGCCGGCTGACGCCGGCTGAGATCCGGAGGTTCCTCAATGGGATTCGACAACACCGTGACCGTCGTGGGCAACGTCACTCGCGACCCTGAACTGCGATTCGCCCAATCGGGCATGGCTATCGCCTCGTTCGGCGTGGCCTGGAATCGGCGTCGGCAAGACCAGGAGGACGAAGTCTCGTTCTTCGACGTCACCTGCTTCCGTCAGCTCGCGGAGAATGTCGCCGAGTCCATTCGCAAGGGTGCCCGGGTGGTGATTTACGGCACCCTTCAGCAGCGCAGCTGGGAGACGGACGGGGGCGACCGCCGCTCGAAGGTGGAGATCCTGGCCGACGATGTGGCCCCCAGCCTGAAGTGGGCCACCGCCGCGGTCACCAAGAACGAGCGGTCCTCCGGCGGCGACTACGGCCGCGGCGGCGGCTTCCGCGGCGGCGGCAGCGACAGCGGTCCCAGGCCTGCGCCGAGCCGCGGCGACGGCCATTCGGCCGGTCATGCCGGTCCCAATGGCGGTTCGGCCGGTCGTGCCGCTTCCGACGACGAGCCGTTCTAAGGGGCCGAGCGGGCAGGAGAGGAGAGGCGAGTGCCGAAGACAAAGGTGCGGGGCAAGAACCGCGACAACAACCGCCGAGCGAAGAAGAAGGTGAGCTTCCTCACCACCGAGGGAATCACCTATGTCGACTGGAAGAACGAGAAGCTGCTGCGGAAGTTCATGTCGGAGCGGGCCAAGATCCGGGCCCGGCGCGTCACCGGCAACAACGCCCAGCAGCAGAAGCTCGTCGCGGACGCCATCAAGCTGGCCCGTGAGATGGCCCTGGTTCCCTACTCGAACCGGGTCACGACCCAGCGCCAGAACAAGGACCGCGACGGCCGTTCCCGGGCGGCCGGTCCGGTGCCGCGTCCCTCGACGCCTCCTCCCGCCGGTGCGTCGCCGGACGAGATGGACCATGCCGTCGAGGTCGAGGAGGACCTAGTCGACGTCATGGCCGCCGTCGTGGACGAGGACCAGACATGAAGGTGGTGCTGCGCGCCGACGTGGACGGTCTGGGCCGCAAGGGAGACGTCTGCGAGGTTGCTGCGGGCTACGCACGCAACTATCTGGTGCCCAAGGGCCTGGCCCTGAAGTCCTCGCCCGGCGCGGAGCGGCAGGCCGGGGCCATGCGGCGCAGCGCCGCGATGCGCAGGGCGGCCGACCGCGCCGACGCTGAGGAGATCGCGGTGAGGCTGGCTCCGGCCGTCTTGACGGTGTCGGTCCGGGCCGCGGAGTCCGGGCACCTCTACGGCTCGGTGGGGCCGGCCGACATCGCGGCCGCGGTCGAGGCCCAGGTGGGTGCGGTGGTCGACAGCAAGGCGGTGGCCCTGGAGGCTCCCATCCGGGAGACGGGCTCCCACACGGTGCTGTTCCGGCTCCACGCCGACGTGGAGGTACCGGTCACCGTCGAGGTGACCGCACTGGCCGACTGAGCCGCCCACAGCCTTCAACAGCGGCCGCACGAAATCCCCGGTTTACCCACCGGGAGCAGCGCGAATTCCCCAAGGCAATGCCCAGCGTCAGCGGGAGGACGTCACAGGGCCTCGGTACCGTCGTGGCGTCACAGCGGTACGGCTGCAGGGGCTGGTAGTCATGGGGTCAATACATGAGCGTCACTGACAGCGCGCAGTGGCGCAACGGGGGTCCTGCCACGGTTCAGGAACGGCGTGACGTGCGCGTTCCGCCCCACAACCTGGTGGCCGAGGAGTCCCTGCTGGGCGCCATGCTGCTGTCGCGCGACGCCATCGCCGACGTGCTGGAGACGGTGACGGCGGAGCACTTCTACCGGCCCGCGCACGCCCGGGTCTTCGAGGCGGTGCACAGCCTCTACAGCGCGGGCGACCCGGCCGATGCGGTGACGGTGGCCGAGATCCTCGAGCGCAACGACACGCTGGAGGCCATCGGAGGCCTCGACGGCCTGCTGTCGTTGCAGATGAACACCCCGGCCACCTCCAACGCGGCCTCCTATGCCCGTATCGTGCAGGAGAACCACACGCTGCGCCGCCTCATCGAGGTGGCCGGAGAGATCGCGGAGCTGGGCTACGGCCGCCCCGACGACGTCACCAAGGCAGTGGACTGGGCCGAGAATCGGATGTACCAGGTGGCCCAGGGCCAGGTGGGCGACAACACGGTCCAGCTCTCGGAACTGCTCGACGGCACGCTGGACAGGCTCGAGGAGCTCTACGAACGGGGCGGGACCATCACCGGCACGGCCACCGGTTACAAGGACCTCGACAAGCTGCTGTCGGGCTTGCAGCCGTCCTCGCTGTACGTGGTCGGCGCCCGACCGTCCATGGGAAAGACGTCGTTCGCGCTCGGGATGGCCGCGCATGCGGCCATACGGGAGCATCGGCCGGTGCTCGTCTTCTCGCTGGAGATGGGCCATATGGAGCTGACCCAGCGGCTGCTCTGCTCCGAGGCCCGGGTCGACTCCACCAAGATGCGCGACGGTCGCCTCGACGACGACGACTGGAACGGGATCAACGCGGCCATCGGCCGGCTGGCGGAAGCTCCCATCTGGATCGACGACAACCCGAACGTGACGGTGATGGAGATCAGAGCCCGCGCCCGCCGCCTCAAGAGCCAGGTCGGCGACCTCGCCATGGTCGTCGTGGACTACCTGCAGTTGATGACCGGTCGCCGGAGCGCCGACAACCGCCAGGTCGAGGTGGCCGAGATCTCCCGTGGCCTGAAGATCCTCGCCCGCGAACTCGAATGCCCGGTCGTGGCGCTGTCACAGCTCTCCCGCAACCTCGAGATGCGCCAGCAGAAGCGCCCCATCCTCGCCGACCTGCGGGAATCCGGCGCCATCGAGCAGGACGCCGACGTGGTGATGTTCATCTACCGCGACGAGGTCTACAACCCCGACAACCCCGACACCGCGGGCACGGCCGAGGTGATCGTGGCCAAGAACCGCAACGGTCCGACCGCGACGACCACGCTGGCCTTCCTGTCGCGGTTCACCACGTTCGCCAACTTCGCGGCCCGGCAGGGCATCTGAGGTTGAGCGGATAGACAGTGGTTGTGCGAGTCCTCGCAAGACGTGGAGCGAGGCCCGGGGCCCGAGCGGCCCGTGAGCGCAGCGAACAAGAGCGGGAGGCCCGTCCCGAGCGGCCCGTGAGCGCAGCGAACAAGAGCGGGAAAGTCTGAGGCCGGAGCCGGTGTTCCTGGGTCAGAACCTCTTGGCGTGGCTGGTGTTGGCCCTGGGCGCGTCGATGGCCGCCGGCAACCTCGCGGCCCTGCTGCGGCCGAGACCGCAGCGTCGGGACCCGGATGATCTGGATCGCGCTCCGCTGGGCCGCAGCATTCTCTACATCATCGTCGGTTCGGCGGCCGCCATATGGGCCGTAGCATCACTGCTGTCGTCCTGAACACCGGGCGGCCGAGCTTGCGAAGCCCCTGGGCCCGAGCGGCCCGTGAGCGTAGCGAACAGGAGCGGCGGTCACGGCCCGAGCGGCCCGTGAGCGCAGCGAACAAGAGCGGGGATGAGAGGCCAGCCGCATGACACCCTCAGCATTGGTCGGCAATGTGGATCCTGCTGCGCTCGACCTCGCGATGTCGGCGCAGGCCCGGCCGCTCTATGACCGGGTGGTCCACTTCGTGGCCACAGAGGTGGAGCCGGTCACCGCCGAGTTCTTCAGGCTCGGCGAGCGCCGGGCCGAGCGCTGGGGCTACGGCCCCGGCCAGCTCGAGCTGCTGGACAGCATCAAGGCGCGGGCCAAGGACGCCGGGCTGTGGAACTTCTTCCTGCCCGACGCGGCCAGCACCGAGGGCCTCAGCAACCTCGACTACGCCTACATAGCGGCCGAGCTCGGCAAGAACCCCATAGCCCCGGAGTGCCTCAACTGCAGTGCACCCGACACGGGCAACATGGAAGTCCTCGAAAGGGTGGGCACGCCCGAGCAGAAGAAGCAGTGGCTCGAGCCCCTGCTCGCCGGGGAGATCAGGTCCTGCTACGCGATGACCGAGCCCACACTGGCGTCGTCGGACGCCAAGAACATCGCCACCCAGGCCGTGCTCGACGGCGAGGAATGGGTCATCAACGGCGAGAAGTTCTTCATCTCAGGGGCCGGGGACCCGCGCTGCAAGATCATGATCTGCATGGTGCAGACGAGCCCCGACGGCCCCCCGCACCGCCGCCAGTCCCAGATCCTGGTGCCGATGGACACCCCGGGCATGGAGGTGATCGGCCCGATGCACGTGTTCGGCGAGGACGACGCGCCCCACGGCCACATGCACATCCGCCTCGACGATGTGCGGGTGCCGGCGTCGAACATCCTGCTGGGCGAGGGCCGCGGCTTCGAGATCTCCCAGCTGCGGCTCGGACCGGGCCGCATCCACCACTGCATGCGCTCCATCGGCGCGGCCGAGAAGGCCCTGGACCTGATGGTGCGCCGTGGCCGGAGCCGCGAGGCCTTCGGGCGCCCGCTGGCCCAGCTCGGCGGCAACATGGAGATCATCGCCCGGGCCCGGGTGGAGATCGAGGCCATGCGGCTCATGGTGCTGCGGGCGGCCAAGGCCATGGACGCCCTCGGCAACGCCGAGGCCCGGATCTGGGTGAGCGCGGTGAAGGCCATGGTCCCCGAACGGGTCTGCAACATCATCGACCAGGCCATCCAGATGCACGGCGCCGCCGGCGTGTCGCAGTGGACGCCGCTGGCTCAGATGTACACCAACCAGCGAACCCTTCGCTTGGCGGACGGACCCGACGAGGTGCACTGGTTCGTGGTGGCCCGGGCGGAGTTGGCCGCCCACGAAGGACTCGGTGATCCGGCCGAGGAGGCACGGCAGCGGCAGTTGACCCGCGAGAGGCCGAGCGGGTAGGCATCGACGAGTCATGATGTTCGCGAGGCGCGGAGCGAGGCCGTGGCCCGAGCGGCCCGTAAGCGCAGCGAACAGGAGCGGGAGTTGCCCCGTCTTGACGCGAGCAACTCTCGCCCGTCCACGCAGCCTGGAATTGAAGTAGCGTTCGCCGGGCGGGAGAACGCTCACAGGAGACGGACGCGTGACCATCACCTCAGAACGACCCAGCCCCGACGTGCCGATGCTCGCCGGCGGCGAGCAAGGCGCCACCACGGTGGCATCGCTGGCCCGCGACTGGGCCCGGCGCCGCCCCCAGCAGGTCGCAATGCGGGAGAAGGACTTCGGCATCTGGCAGGAGTACACCTGGGCCCAGACCTGGGACCTGATCGAGACCGCGGCCCACGGTCTGCTGGAGCTGGGAGTCGAGGTCGGTGATCGGGTGACGATCCACTCCGAGGACCGGCCCGAGTGGGTCATCCTCGACCTGGCCACGGTGGCCGTGCGGGGGACGACGGTCGGCCTCTACCCGACGAACCCGACCGCTGAGGTGGAGTACCTGATCGGCGACTGCACGCCGGTGGTCTTCTTTGCGGAGGACCAGGAGCAGGCCGACAAGGTGCTAGAGGTCCCGGCCTCCACCGCCGCCTCCGTCCGGCGCATCATCTACACCGAGCCGAGGGGCTTCGGAGACTACGAAGACTCCCGGCTGCTGTTCTGGGACGCCTTCCTGGAGATGGGCCGCCGTCACCGTGAGGCCCATCCCGGCGCGGTGGCCGAGCGGATGGCAGCCGCCACCGACGCCGATGTGATGACGCTGGTGTACACCTCGGGGACCACCGGCCCGCCCAAGGGCGCCATGCTGACCAACTCCAACGCGAGCTACTGCATCGACAAGATCGTCAACGAGACCGACCGCTTCCCCGACCGCACCGGCCCCAATCCCAAGGACCTGATCGTCACCTACCTGCCGCTGTGCCACGTGGCTGAACGGATCTTCTCCACCTGGACGCTCGTCGGGTCGGGCCCGTCGTTGAACTTCGCCGAGTCGATCGAGACCGTCACCGAGAACCTGCGTGAGATCCAGCCGACGCTGTTCTTCGCCGTGCCCAGGATCTGGGAGCGCCTGCATGCCCTGGTCACCATCAAGGGCAACGATGCGACCTTCTTCAAGCGGGTCTGCCTGCGGGTCGCCATGGCCCTTGCGCAGGTGATCGGCAGGCAGAAGGTGGCCAACGGCGGCAGCCACACGCTCACCAGCCGGCTGCTCTATGCCCTGGGCCAGCCGCTGGTGTTCCGGGCGATGAAGGAGCGGATCGGTCTGCGACGCTGCCGCCACGCCGGCTCGGGCGCGGCCGCCATCGCGCCCGAAGTCCTCGAGTTCTTCATCGGCGTCGGCGTGCCGGTCTACGAACTGTACGGCATGACCGAGAACTCGGCCGTGGCCACCTGCAATTTCGCGGGCCGGATGAAGCTGGGCACGGTGGGCGAGCCCTACTCCGACATCGGCTTGCGCATCGACGAGACGACCGGCGAGATCCAGACCAAGCATCCCGGCGTGTTCGCGGGCTACTGGAACAAGCCCGACAAGACCGCGGAGACGTTCACCGAAGACGGCTGGCTGATGACCGGCGACGTGGGCGAGTGGGTGGACGGGACCCACATCAAGATCGTCGACCGCATCAAGCACATCATCATCACCTCCGGGGGCAAGAACATCTCGCCGTCGGAGATCGAGAACAGCCTCAAGACGTCGCCCTACGTGAAGGAGGCGATGGTCATCGGCGACGGCCGCAAGTTCGTGACCGCGCTGATCGGCATAGAGCTGGAGACGGTGGGCGACTGGGCCCAGCGCAACAACATCCCCTACACCACCTACCGGGACCTCTCCGAGAAGGACGAGGTCATCGAACTGGTCTCCAGAGTGGTGGACGAGACCAACAAGAAGTTCGCCCGGGTCGAGCAGATCAAGAAGTTCAAGATGCTGCCCAAGGAGCTCGACCACGAGGACGGGGAGCTGACCGCCACCCAGAAGCTCAAGCGCAGCGCCATGGAGGACATGTTCCGCGACCTCGTGGAGTCGATGTACTGATGGACCGCGCCCTCATCCGAGCCGGAGGACACTGCTGATGGCCGGCGCAGTCGGTGCGAGGCTCTCGACGATCGACTTGCGTCGGGGCGCGCCGGTGGGCTTCCTGATCGGTGCGCTGGGCGCGTCGCTGATCTTCGGCATGGTGCAACTGGCCAACGATCCGTCCCTGTTCTTCCAGACGCTGATGAAGTCGCTGGGGCTGGGCTCCGTGTATGCCTTGATCGCGCTGGGTTTCGTGCTCATCTTCAAGGCCACCCAGACCGTCAACTTCGCCCAGGGCGCCCTCGCGGCCACCGGCGCGCTGTTCCTGGCGTTCCTGGTGCAGAAGCGCAGCGTGTTCTCCGAGGGCCAGAGTGTGGTCGAGCGAGACGGCCACATCCCCTTCACCAGCATCAGCAACCCCCTCGACAGCCTGGTCGGCCCGGTGTGGTTGCACTGGTCGATCAGCGTCGTAGTGGCCCTCTTGTTCGCAGCGGCAGTCGGACTGGTGGTCGAGCGGCTGGCGATAAGGCCCATGATCGGCGAGCCGCTCTTCTCGGTGGCTGTGATCACTCTCGGCCTGGAGATCATGTTCCGCATCTTCAACAACGACGCGGTCGAGATCGAGCTTCGCCCCATCGGCGTGCCCTGGAAGCTGGAGGGCTTCAAAGTGGGCGACGCATTCATCAACTGGAGCTTCGTGGCGGCCATGATCACGGCCGCCGCCGCCTTCTTGGCCGTGTACTTCTTCTTCCGGTCCCGGCTCGGGATCGCCATGCGGGCCGTCGCCTTCGACCAGGAGGCGGCCATGGCCCAAGGCATCAGCGTGGGCCGCGTCTTTGCCATCGCCTGGGCTGCGGGCGCGGTCCTGGCCGCCCTCGGCGGCATCTTCGCCACCCAGCCCCCGGTGGGGCAGACCGTCTCTGTCGACCAGGGCACGGCCAACATCGCCTTCCGGGCCCTTCCCGCGGTGATCCTGGGTGGGCTGGATTCGGTCACCGGGGCTCTGCTGGGCGGTCTGATCGTGGGCGTGGCCGAGATCTACGCCGGGCAGTACGCCGCGGCCAACACTTCCTGGCTCGGCGCCGGGTACCCGCTGATCGTGCCGTACATCGTGATGATCATCGGCCTGCTGGTGAGGCCCTACGGCCTGTTCGGCACGCCTGAGATCGAACGGGTGTGACCATGCCGGGCGATCGACTGCCCCCGAGGGTGTGACGGCAGTGCTCGGTCGGCCCCGCCTGTACACCGCATACCGTCAGGAAGCTCAGCTGCTCCCGACGTGGACCCAGAAGGTGACGTGCACGCTGTTCGTGGCGGTGCTGTTCCTGATGCCCTTCGATCTGCCGGTCATCAGCCACATTCCCGTCGTGCGATTCCTGGGCGACAACGACTGGATGCGGCCCATGGCCCTCATGATGGTGCTGGCCATAGCCGCGCTCGGCCTCAACCTGCTGGCCGGGGTGGCCGGCCAGGTGTCGTTGGGCCACGCCTTCTTCATGGGGGTGGGCGCCTGCACTGCGGTGTACCTCGGAGGAACCAGCGGCCAGGAGACTTGGGGCCACGGCCTGCCGATCTGGATCTGGCTTCCCGGCGCGGGCATCGTGGCGACCCTGGTGGGGGTAGCCGTGTCTCCGGTGGCGGTGCGGCTCAGGGGCCTCTACCTGGCCATCGTCACCCTGGGCCTGGTCTTCCTGGGGATCCATTTCGGCAACACCAGCTGGGGCCGCAAGATCGCCGGACCGCCCGCGCTGGGCCGTGAGTTCCCCGGACTGGACGTGCGGCTGTGGAAGGAGGAGACCCCGTTCATCAATGTGGAGGATGACGGCAGCTGGTTGTGGTTCGACGTCAGTGACCTCCAGAAGCGGTACCTGTTCCTGCTGGTGCTCACCGTCGCGTTCACACTCGTGGCCAAGAACCTGACCCGCACCCGCACCGGCCGGGCCCTGCAGGCGATCCGGGACCGCGACATCGCGGCCGAGGTCATGGGAGTGCCCGAGTTCCGCTACAAGGTGATCGCCTTCGCGGTGTCGTCGTTCTTCGCGGGCGTCGCCGGAGCCCTGTTCTCGGCCCTGTCCCAGCGGATCCTGGCCACCGACTTCGGCCTGTTCCTGTCGGTGGAGTTCATCGCCATCCTGCTGATCGGCGGAGCCGGGACGACATCGGGCACCTTGATCGGCACGTTCTTCGTGGTGATGGTGCCCCAGTTCGTGGAGGAGTTCACCAAGTGGCTCGACCGTGCCGAGGGCGGACCCACCGAGCTGCTGGCCCGGTTCCTGCTCACCGAGGGGGACGACTTCGGCATCATCAACACCGCCATCCAGACGCCCGGATGGACGTTGAGCGTGTTCGACTGGAACATCGTGCTCTTCGGCGCGCTCATCGTCGTGTTCCTGATCGTGGAGCCGCTCGGGATCTTCGGAATCTGGGTTCGTGTGCGCAACTACTGGAAGAGATGGCCATTCAGTTATTGAGGTCCGCTATTGAAAAGGTGGCAATCCTCCGTAAAGATGTAGGCCCCGTCCAAGTTTCCTAGACCAATAGACAACCCTTGGAGGCAATACCGTGAAACGAACGAGATGGTTGCTCGCAGTCGTCTGCGCCCTGGCCCTGGTCGCCTCGGCCTGTGGCGATGATGAGCCGGACACCTCCGCGTCGGACGACGCGGCTGCCGCGGCACAGGCGGAAGCCGCTGCGGCTGAAGCTGAGAGGGCCGCCGCGCAGGCAGATGCCGACGCGGCCCAAGCCGCCGCCGAGACAGCCCAAGCCGCGGCAGAGGAAGCCGCCGCGAGGCTGGCGGAAGCCGAGGCGGCTGCCGCCCAGGCGAGCGCCGAACAGCAGGCTGAGGCACAGGCCGCGCTGGAGGCAGCCCAGGCCGAGGCAGAGGCGGCTCTGGCTGCCGCGGAGGCGGCCTCGGCCGAGGCCGCGACCGCCGCCGGTGAAGCCGCCGCGGCCCAGGAGGCGCTGGCCGCGGCCGAAGGCGCCATAGCTCACGACATCGGCGTAGACGTAGAGACGCAGACGATCCGCGTGGGTCTCAACACCGACCTGACCGGCATCTTCGCTCCGCTCACCACCAAGATCACCGACGCCCACCTGGCCTACTGGGAGTGGGTCAACGACAACGGCGGGATCCAGGGCTGGACGATCGAGCCGGTCGTGCTCGACAACGCCTACGACGTGCCCACCCACCTCGAGAACTACGAGGTCTTCTCGGGTGACGGTCCCGAGAGCGTGGTGATGTTCGCCACCTCCACCGGCTCGCCTCACTCCGCGTCGACCGCCCAGCTGCTCATCGAGGACAACATGGCCGCCATCCCGCTGTCGTGGTACTCGGGCTGGGCCGACCCCTCGATCGGCAAGAACCTGTTCGAGGTGCAGACCAACTACTGCATCGAGGCCATGAACGGCACGACCTACATGGCCGAGACCTACGGTCCGAACGTGGCCATCGCCACCTTCCCCGGCGACTACGGCCAGGACGCGGCCCGGGGCGTGAAGATCGCGGCCGAGGCACTGGGCCTCAACGTCGTCTACGACGGCGAGGGCGAGGTCATCCCCGGCGCCGACCAGACTCCGGTCATCGCCGGCATCGCCGAATCCGGCGCCGACTGGGTGTGGGTCACCCTCAATCCCCCCACGACCGCAGAACTCATGGGTGGTGCGGCCCAGGCCGGTTACACCGGTCAGTGGATCGGCAGCGCGCCGAGTTGGAACCCGGCACTGCTCCTGTCACCGGTGGCCCCGATTGCCGACGCCTCCTACACCCACTCCACCTACACGGTGCTGCTGGGCGAGGGAGCGGGTGCCGGCACGGCAGGAGAGGCCGCAGGCATGCAGCAGCTGCTCGACGTGATGCGCGAGTACCGCCCCGACGCCAGCTGGGACGACTTCTACATCATCAGCTGGATCCAGGGCTACGTCGTGCATCAGATCCTCGATCAGGCCATCAGCAACGGCAACATCACCCGGGCCGGCGTGCTGGCCGCGGCCAACCAGATCACGGCCGACCTGAACGGTCTGGCTCCCGACCAGTCTTGGGTGGGCAATCCCAACGACAACGTGGTGCGCGAGACCTACCTGTACGACGTCGATCTGTCGCTGTACACGCCGGGTGCCACCATCTCGGACGAGGACGGCAACAGCGGCTTCTCGCTGATCAAGGGGCCCTACGCCTCCGAGACGGCCCTGAACTGGGAGTACGAGCCCTGCTTCGTGGCTTCCTAGCCCATTAGGCCTGCCGGCGGGGCGGCACTGCGCGAGCAGGCCGCCCCGCCGGGTCCTGATTTTCGCTCTGTTCGTTGCGACCTGAGGGCCGTTCGGGTCCTCCCGCCCACCAGAGGCGCTGACCATGCTCGAAGTCGCCAATCTCGAGGTCGTCTACAACGAGGTGGTCCTCGTGCTGCGCGGGCTGTCGATCGACGTGCCCGACGGCAGCATCGTGGCGCTGCTCGGCGCCAACGGGGCGGGCAAGACCACTGCGGTGCGGGCCATCACAGGCCTCCTCGACGTCCATGAAGGCGATATAACCAAGGGTTCGGTCGTCTGGAACGGCACCGACGTCTCCAACTACAAGCCGTCGCGCATCGTCGAGGCCGGGATCACCCAGGTGATGGAGGGTCGCCGGATATTCGCCGAGCTCTCCGTGGACGAGAACCTCAACGCGGGCGCGTTCACTGTACGGGACCGCAAGGAGAACGAGGAGGCCTACGAGCGGGTGATGGAGCTGTTCCCGCTGCTGCAGAGCCGCCGGCGGGACACCGCCGGATACCTGTCGGGCGGCGAGCAGCAGATGCTGGCCATCGGGCGGGCCCTGATGGCCGACCCGAAGCTGCTGATCCTCGACGAGCCGTCGCTGGGACTCGCGCCGATGCTCATCCAGCAGATACGCGACATCATCACCGACATCAACGCACAGGGCACCAGCGTGCTGCTGATCGAGCAGAACGCGGTGATGGCCCTGTCGATCGCCCACTACGGCTACGTCATGGAGTGGGGCAAGGTGGTAATGGACGGCGAGCCCAAGAAGCTGCTGGCCGACGAGGACGTGCAGGAGTTCTACCTGGGCCTGCGTGCCGAGGGCGAGCGCAAGTCGTTCCGCGACGTGAAGCACTACAAGCGCCGCAAGCGCTGGCTGTCGTGAGTCCCCCCGCAGAGTCGACGCACGCCCTGCTGGAGGTGGACGACATCTCCCTGCGCTTCGGCGGTGTCACTGCCATCGACTCGGTGTCCTTCGAGGTCCGGGAGGCTGAGCTGTTCGCCATCATCGGTCCCAACGGCGCGGGCAAGACGTCGATCTTCAACTCCATCTCGCAGGTGTACCGGCCCCAGTCGGGCGACATCCGCTGGAAGGGAACATCCATCATGGGCACCCGGCCCGACCGGGTGGCCCAGCTCGGGGTGGCCCGCACGTTCCAGAACATCGAGCTGTTCTCGCACATGACCGTGCTCGACAACCTGCTCACCGGGCGGCACATCCGCATGACCGGATCGTTCCTGGCCGGCGCGGTGTGGGTGGGCAAGGCCAAACGCGAGGAGATCGAGCACCGGCGCAAGGTGGAGGACATCATCGACTTCCTGGAGATCGAGGGATGGCGCAAGCACCCGGTGGCGCTGCTGCCCTACGGCATCCAGAAGCGGGTCGAGCTGGGCCGGGCGCTGGCCATGGACCCCGAGCTGCTCATGCTCGACGAGCCGGTCGCAGGCATGAACCTCGAGGAGACCGAGGACATGGCCCGGTTCATTCTCGACATCCGCCGCGAGTTCGGCATCACCCTGCTGATGGTGGAGCACGACATGGGCCTGGTGATGGACATCGCCGACCGGGTGATGGTCCTGGACTTCGGTCGCCGGATCTCAGAGGGGACTCCGGCGGAGGTGCAGCGCGATCCCAACGTGATAGCGGCCTATCTCGGCAGCACGGAACTGGACGCGTCCGCCGCCGAATGAGCCGGCCGCCCCTGGGCCCGAGCGGCCCTCAGGTCGCAGCGGACAAGAGCGGGAGTGAGGACGTCGCCCACGTAGGATCACCGGTGTGACCGAGCCCGCCATTGCTGGCGCGTCGGTGGCGCTGCTCGACGAGCGCCGCCGGCTCACCGCCGGCGAACTCGCAGAGCTGGCTGCGATCGGGGATGAGTCGGTCCCGTCGCTGGCCGCATTGGCCCACGAGGTTCGGCTGGCCTGGGCCGGCCCGACCGTCGAGGTGGAGGGCATCCTGTCGGCCAAGACGGGAGGATGCCCCGAGGACTGCCACTTCTGCAGCCAGTCGGCCGCGTTCGACACCCAGGTCAAGGCCACCCCGTTCCTCGACACCGAGGAGGTGCTGGCCGCGGCCCGCGAGACGGCGGCGCTCGGGGCCGGCGAGTTCTGCATGGTGCTGGCGGTGCGCGGCCCGGACCGCCGAACCATGGACCGGCTCATCGAGTTGACCGGGCTGGTGTCGGCCGCCACCGGCCTCAACGTCGCGATCAGCGCGGGCATCCTCACCCGGGAGCAGGCCCTCGAGTTCGCCGCGGCCGGAGTGCACCGCTACAACCACAACCTGGAGACGGCCCGGTCGTTCTTCGGCCGGGTGGTGACCACCCACAGCTTCGACGAGCGGGTGGACACCTGCACCTACGTGCGTGAGGCCGGCATGGAGCTGTGCTGCGGCGTGCTCCTGGGCATGGGCGAGACCGTCGAGCAGCGCCTGGAGCTGATCGAGCAGATCAGGGCAGTGGAGCCCTGCGAGGTGCCCATCAACTTCCTGAACCCCCGCCCGGGCACCCCGCTGCAGATCCGCAAGCCGGTGGGAGCCCTGGAGGCCATCCGCTGGATCGCCTTGTTCCGGCTGGCGCTGCCGGCGGTGATCCTGCGCTACGCCGGCGGTCGGGAGATCACCCTGCGCGACCTTCAGGCCATGGGAATGACGTCGGGGATCAACGCATTGATCGTGGGCAACTACCTGACCACCCTCGGGCGGTCGCCCCAGCAGGATCTGGACATGCTCGCCGACCTGCGCATGCCTATCGGCAGCCTGTCCGCCGCGGTTTGAGCGGCCAGGAACTCTATTGCCACGGCTGCGGGCACCGAGACTGTGCCGGCTGCCTGCCTGAACTGGATCCGCCCCGCTATTGCGGATTGTGCGGCGCGTGGCTGGCCACTTCGGTCAGTCCCGCGGGCTGGGCAGCGAGGTGCCGCCACTGCGGCACGGCCCGTTCAGGCTCGTAGCACCTCCACCACCTCGCCGCAGGCCGTGCAGCGATGCACTGACCGGCAGCGGGCCGGGCCGAACGGTGACTGCTCCACCAGCGCGGCCGCACCGCACCGGGGGCACTCGGCCGGCCTGCCGGGGACGGCGACGGCCACCGTGAAGTCGCGGGCCATGACGGCCCGGGCATGCTCGCTGAGCCTCGAGGCGTCCCAGGCCTCGGCGCTGCGACGCACCTCCACGCCGGTGATGCCGTCCAGCGTCCCGACTGTGGTGGCGATCTCCGAAGAGATGACGTCCAGGGCGGGGCAGCCGCTGAAGGTGGTGATCAACTCGATCGCAACCCGCCCGTCTGCGAGCTCGACGGCGCTGATCATGCCCATGTCGACCACGCTGATCCCTGGGTATTCCGGGTCGTCCACACTCCGCAAGGCGTCGATGACATCGATCTCGTGAACGGTGCAGAGGTTGCTTGTCACCCTCCAACCCTACGTCCACGGGGCTTGCGCTGCGCCGCCGCTAGCAGCAGAAGCGGCCGGGCCGCTAGTGTCGCAGCCATGTCGGTGACGACCGCGCCGGAATCCGGCCGGCAGGTGCAGGGCTGGAGGACCCTTCACCCGTCGGGGTGGGTGGCGGTGGCAACGCTGCTGGGATCCGTCGTTGCCCACCTGTTCACCGACACGTCCTACCTGATCGGCCACTTCGAGTGGTGGTGGTGGATACTTCTCGTCGCCGGCGTGGCCATTTCGGCGTGGCACGACGGGCTGCACCGCCTGCGTCTGGGGATCGAATTCATCCCCAAGGTCACGCTGAAGCTCGCGATGATCCTGGCATGGGCCGTGTTCATCCTCCAGTTCTTCAACGTGGTCACCCGCTACAGCAACGAGTACGTGGAACAGGACATCCTCATCGGCGAGGTGGTCAGCCTGGCGTGGCAGGCCTTCGGGCTGATGTTCCTGGTGGCCATCAACATGGGCGTCCGCGACGGGGTCAATCCCCGCATCGACTTCTGGTGGGTGAACTTCTCCAACCGCACCAAGGCGGCCCTCGACTTCGCCATGCACACGGTGCTGCTGCTCCCCTTCATCTTCATGAGCGTCCGCATCCTGCAGCACTACGCGGCGGCCGCCCTCGGGCGGCGCCACACCGGCGAATGGCCCGCGGGATGGCGGGTGTGGCAGAGCTGGGAGGAGGCCGTGGACGCGGGCGGCCTCGCGGTGGGTCCGATCAAGACGATGCTGCTGGTCGGCTTCTGCCTGTTCGGCCTCCAGCTGCTGGCCGAGGTGATCAAGACGGGGTTCGTGCTGATCGGTCGTGACGACTACGGCGACATCGTCGAACGCGACGTCCCGCAGAGAATCGAGTAGACGGTGGTCGGGCTGCTCCAAGCGAGGACTTTGGGACGCAGGTTGCATGTCGGCGCCGGTCAAGCGGCCGCGGGTCTCGCCCGGCGAATCGAGTAGACGCCGATGATGCTGGCGCTCGAGACGATCCTCGGCATGGACGCGGGCGTGTTCCTGGCCTTGACCATGTTCGCGGTGTTCATGCTGGTGATCCTGTCGGGCTACAACGTGGCCTTCTCGTTCGCGGCCACCGCTCTGTTCTTCAGTTTCGTGGGCGACTGGATGGGCGTGTTCGATCCCAACACGCTCAACACGCTGCCGGGGCGGTGGTACAAGGCGGTCAGCGACCCGACGCTGCTGGCGGTGCCTCTGTTCGTGCTGATGGGCGCCATCCTCGAGCGGTCGGGCATGGCCGAACGGCTGCTCAACGCCTTCGGGATGCTCATGGGCCGGCTGCGGGGCGGCGTGGCGGCCGCGGTCGTGGTGGTCGGCACCCTGCTGGCCGCGGCCACCGGTGTGGTGGCCGCCACGGTGATCGTGATGGGCCTGCTGTCGCTGCCGGCGATGGTGCGGCTCGGGTACGACAACAAGCTCTCCACCGGCGCCATCATCGCCTCGGGCACGCTGGCCCAGTTGCTGCCGCCCAGCATCGTGTTGATCCTGCTGGCCCAGCAGCTGGGCGTGGGCATCCTGGGGCTGTTCGCGGGCGCGCTGCTGCCCGGCCTGCTGCTCAGCGGGCTCTACGTGATCTATGTGCTGGTGCTGGCGTGGCTGAGGCCCTCCACGGGCCCGGCCATGCCCAAGGAGCAGCGCACGCTCTCGGGCGACCCGTCACTGCGGACGAAGCTGTTGATCGCGGTGATCCTGGCTCTGATGGTGGGGGCGGTGACGCTGCTGGCGAGGGCGAGCGGGATCGGTTTCCTGGCCAGCGGATGGTCGCCGCTGGTGGTGGCCGTGATCCACTTCGGTGTGTTCCTGGCCATCCTGCTGCGCACCCGGATGCTGGCCGCCGAGGTGCTGGTGGCCATCGTGCCCATATTGGCGCTGATCTTCGGGGTGCTGCTGTCCATCTTCGCGGGGATCGCCACCCCGTCGGAGTCGGGCGCGGTGGGAGTGTTCGGGGCGCTGGTTCTGGCCGTGTTGAACTGGCTGTTCGATGATCTGATGGTGAAGGGGGGCGCCACCCACATCACCAAGGGATGGCGGCTCGACTGGCAGGCGGTCAAGGACGCGGCCCACTCCACCACCAACGTGGTGGTGCTGGTCATGACCCTGCTGTTCTGCTCGACGTTCTTCAGCGCCATGTTCTTCCAGCTCGGCGGGTCGGACCAGACCTCGGAGTGGCTGACCTCGATCGGCGGCGGCAAGTGGGGCTTCGTGGTCATCGCCATGGTCGCGGTCTTCCTGCTGGGCATCAATCTGGAATTCCTGGAGATCACTTTCATCGTGGTGCCGATCTTCGTGCCGGCCATGGACTTCCTCGGGTTCACTCCCGACGAGAAGATCTGGTTCGCGGTGCTAATGGCGGTCAACCTGAACATGGCGTTCATCTCGCCGCCGGTGGGGTTCTCGCTGTTCTACCTGCAGAGCGTCGCGCCGCCGGAGGTGAAGACGGCCGACATCCACAAGGGCGCCTTCCCGTTCATGGGCCTGCAGGCGCTGGCCCTGGTGATCCTGGCCGTCTTTCCCGCCATCACCTACACGTCGATCGAGACGTTCCGGTTCGGTTGACGCCGGGCAAGGCGGTTTCCGACGCGGGCGGCCATTGAGAGAAAGTAGTCCGCATGATCATTTGTGGGCGTTTCTTGGGCAGGCCGCGGGCAAGTGGTGTATTCTCTCGCCCGCCGACGCCTCGGAGTCATCCGTCCCTTGCGGAGGAGTCGATGGCGGAGCAACAAGCGCTCAACATGGAGGGATTCTCATGACTCAAGAAGCAAGCTCGGACCGGCTCGACGGTCATGCTGTCGACTCGATCCCCGAGGGGGCCGGCTCTTCGAGTCTGGCCAGGCGAGGGTTCATCAAGGGCGGACTTGGCGTAGCCGGGTTCGCAGCCGCCACTGCCGTCTTGGCCGCGTGTGCAGGCGACGACGAGGAGGAGGAGGACCTGTCGCAGGCGTATGGGCGCGGTACGGAACTGACCTGGGAGATGGCCACTAGCTGGCCTACTTCACTGGTCACCCTGTTCGGCTCTGCGCAGTATTTTGCAAAGAGGGTGGGTGAACTCACCGGAGGACGTTTCGTCATCAACCCACGACCAGTGGGCGAGATCGTGGGCGGCCTCGAGGTGCTGCAGACGGTGCGCGACCTCGGTGTGGAGATGGGCCACACCGCGTCGTACTACTACGTGGGCATCAGCCCGGTGCAGCAGTTCGGCACGGCGGTCCCCTTCGGGCTCAACCAGCGCCAGCAGAACGCCTGGCTGTACGGGACCTTCGACAACGAGGGCAGGCGGAGCGGCATCGACATGCTCAACGAGTTCTACGCGGAGGAGCACGGCATCATCGCCTTCCCCGGGGGCGCCACCGGCTGCCAGATGGGCGGCTGGTTCACCAACGAGATCAACACGGTCGCCGACCTGAACGGCCTCAAGATGCGCATTCCCGGCCTTGCCGGCCAGGTGCTGGAGAACCTCGGCGGTGAGCAGGTGACGCTGGCCGGCGGCGAGATCCTGCAGGCCATCCAGACCGGCGCCATCGACGGAGCCGAGTTCGTCGGACCGACCGACGACTTGATCCTGGGTCTCAACGAGTTCCAGGGCGACCTGTTCTATTACCACCCGGGCTGGTGGGAGCCGGGCACCGCACTGGAGGTGCAGATCTCCCTGGAGAGGTGGAACGAGTTGCCTCCGGAGTACCAGGCCGCCGTCCAGGCCGCCGCCGCCGACGCCAACATGAGGACCATGGCCACCTACGATGTGCTCAACCAGAGGGACCTGCAGACCGTCAAGGGGTTCGCCCAGATACGGGAGTTCTCGCCCGAACTCATGGCCGCATTCAAGGCTGAGACCGAGAACGTGCTCGACGCGAAGGCCTCGGAGGATGCGAACTTCGCCCGGATCCTCGGACCGTGGCGCGAGTTCCGCGACGGCGTCGCGGAGTGGCACGGCCTGGCCGAGCGGTCGTTCCTGAGCCAGCAGACCCAGATCTGATCCAAGTCTCGATCCCGGGCCCCAGGGTTCTGGACCGACCCCGGGGCTCCGGCAGGCCACTAGCCGGCCGCAGGAACCGGTTGCGGGATGGATGTCTGGCGAATTGCCGGCCATCTACGGCACACTACGCGGTGTGACGAGCGACCCGACGGAGAGCAGTCTGCCCAGCGCGCCGAAATTTCGCACTGATCGCAGCCACTATCAGGCCAACCTCCAACGGTGGATGCGGCGGGCCTTTCCGGCCAGGCAGGGTCTCACCGTTGTAGATATCGAAGTGCCGGTCAGCACCGGGTTCTCCAACGAGACGGTGATCCTCGACGCGGCCTGGACCGAGGACGGCACCGACCGCCGGGAGCGCTATGCCGTCAGGATCGAGCCCGCCGACGGCGGCATGTTCCCGCCCCAGACGCCGCATTGCGCGGTGTCGGTTGGACTCCAGTACCGGGCCATGGAGGCAGTGGCGGAGGCAGGAGCAGCCCCGGTTCCGCCGCTGTTCGGCTACGAGCCCGACCCCGACGTTCTGGGCGCGCCCTTCTTCGTGATGGGATTCGTGCCCGGCCGCATACCCGCCGATGTGCCCCGCTACACCGAGGCGGGCTTCGTGGTGGACGAGGCGACGCCGGAGGAGCGCCGGCGGATGGTGCTCTCGGCCATCGACGCCATCGCCGGCGTCCACAGCCTGGACTGGCGCTCCGCCGACCTGGGCTGGCTGGACCCGAGCGGAACCGGCCGGCCCACGACCGCACTCCAGATCGACCTCTACCGCAACCATGTCACCTCGGAGTTGGCGGGCAGGGAGCATCCCGTGCTGTACGCCGCGCTCGACTGGCTGGAGGCCAACGACTCCGGCGACGACCGGGTCGGGCTGACCTGGGGTGACGCCCGGCTGGGCAACATCATCTTGCAGGACTACCGGGCCGCGGCCGTGCTCGACTGGGAGGCGTGCGCCCTCAGCCCCACGGAGGCCGATATGGGATGGTGGCTGATGTTCGACCGGATGTCCTTCGACGACATGGGCGTCGAGCGTCTTGAGGGCTATCCCACCAGAGCTGAGATGATCGCCCGCTACGAGCAGGTCTCGGGCCTGACCGTGCGGGAGTCGCACTACTGGGAGGTGTTCGCGGCCATGCGTTTCTGCACGATCTTCATCCGCCTCGGTGACCGGCTGACCGCGGCAGGCTTCATGCCGCCCGAGCGGAACCCCGCCGTGGGCAACCAGGTGACGGCCGCCTTGGCCGCGCTGCTCGGGATCGACAACCCCACACCGGACCTCCTGGCCCGATAGCCGGGTTGCGCGTACAGCAGCGCGTCATAGCCCACAACACCCCCAGAATAGGCCAGGGTCCGGGCGTCGGTGCGGTGCTCTGCGCCGGCTGTGCTAGCACCACCAGCGCGTAGTCGGCGAGGGTCGCCGTCGGGGTCGGTGCCGTTGGCGGTCGTGCCGCTCAGAGCGGTTTCGCGTCGATGCCCGGCAGTTGCTGCTGGGCGAGCGTCTTGTAGGGGTCGTCGGCAGTTCTCGGTGGGCGGCACGATCGGATATCGGCCCATAGGGCGCGCACATCCTGCGAGCCGTGATATGTGCGGCCCCGACCCGCGCCGACAGCATCGAGCAGGCCGGCTTCGGTTAGGGCCCTCAGGTCGCGACTGGCGCTGAGGTCGGAGATCGGATCGCCGTCGGTGATCTCCACGAGCTTCGAGTAGATCGAGCGCCGGAGCCTCCGGCCGCGGGCTGCATCGGCGAGTGCTCCGATGGATCGTGGGGCAACGCCGCGGTCGGCGATCACTTGGGACAGACCGTCATAGAGTTGCTCGGTCTCGTGGATGCGTCGCTGCAGCGTCCATGCCTGTCGATAGTGGGCCCGAAGCATGAACCGCGTCCAAGGACGTGCGGAGTTGTGGGGTTGCCAGGCGCCCTGCCCGACTTCGGACAGGACCTCGTAGTAGTCGTTGGTGTTTCGTCCGAGGTATTCCTCCACCGACGAGAACACGGGCGAGACGATGCCCTCCCCGGCCAGGACCATCGTCTGCAGGGCCCGGGCCATCCTCCCGTTGCCGTCGCGGAATGGATGGATCATCACCAGGTTGAGGTGAGCCATCGCGGCGCGGAACATCACCGGGACCGGGTCGCTGCTGTCGAGCGACTCCACCAGCGAGCCCATGAGGTGGTCGACCAACTGTGCGTCGGGTGCCTGGTAGACGCGGGCGCCGGCCTCGTCCTCCACCCAGACGTCACCGGTGCGATAGCGGCCGGGCCGGATACGGAGTTCGTGCTTGGTCATCATGTAATGGAGCGACTTGAGCAGCGACTCATCGATCGTGACTCGATCCTCGGCGAGTTCCAGGACGTACGTCATGGCATCCCGGTAGCCGGCGAGGGCCGAACGCGTCTGTTCGGCGGTATCGAGCGGCTCCTCGTCCTCGATGACGTCGAGCACGTCGTCGAGCGATGCTCGGTAGCCCTCGATCCAGTTCGATCCTCGTACGGCCCGGGCAAGGCTCATGCGCCGCAGGTGCCCCGCCCATCTTCGGGGCCGGTACGTCACATAGTGGGACAGCTCGCGCCGGAGCCGACCGATCTCTTCAATGACGATCAGGTCAGCGTTATCTGGTTCCGGCGTACGGTAGACAGCGGAGCACATAGAGATAATAGTAGCATATAATGCAATGTTAAATATATCATTGTGTCAATGTTGCTCGTACAACGGCGTGATGGCTGGTGACAGCGACTGTTCACTGTCACAGAACGCCACAAAGATCGGATTACGAGCCGAAGTCGTCGGGCACGTGGATCGGCATGTCCGTCTCGGCCCACTCCTTGACGGTCTTGGCCACCTTGGAGGCCTCCTCGGGCGGCAGGGTGGCCACGATGCGGCGGCCCAGCGCCTCGAACACCGGGATCTCGTCGTCGGTGAGCGCCGGCAGCGACACCTTGCGGTCCATGGCCGCGTCGAGGGCGGGGGCCAGGCGCTCCAGCTTGGCCTGCTCCCGCTCGGCCTCGGCCTCGGCGAACTCGCCCATCACGTCGCTCGCGAACAGCTCGAGGGTCTCGCAGATGTGCTCGTGGCGATTGTTGCCGCCCTGCTGGATGAACACCACCTGGTCGACGCCGGCGTCCGCGAAGCCCTGAAGGTGCTTGCGGACCTGCTCGGGCGTGCCGATGCCGCTCTGGGCGCCCCGATCGACGATGGTCGGCCGGGCGGCGAGGTAGTCGGCCCAGATGTCGGTGCGGCCCGGCTTGTGCCGGCCGAAGATGTAGTGGTGGCCGAGGCCGTAGCCGAAGAACTGGAAGCCGTCCAGTCCCCTGCGCTTCGCCTCCTGCTCGTCGGGGTGGATCGACAACCCGGTGACCATGGCGATGTTGGGGTTGACGGCGTGGCCTATGGGCACGCACTCGGTCTCCAGGATCCGGTAGTAGTCCTGCACCCACGCGGCCGCGTCGCCGGGGTCGACGAAGGAGAACGTGAGCGCGCCCATGCCCAGCCTGGCCGCCAGCTTGATCGTCTCCCGGTTGGAGCAGGCCACCCACAGCGGGGGATGGGGCTTCTGCACCGGCTTGGGCACCACGTTGCGGCACGGCATCGAGAAGAAGTCGCCGTCGTAGCCCGGGTAGGGGTCCATGGCCATCATGTTGCAGCACTGCTCGACGGCCTCCTGCCAGGCCGGGCGCTTGCCGTCCACGGAGACGCCGAAGCCCCCCAGTTCCAGGATCGACGACGACTCGCCCGTGCCGAAGTCCACCCGCCCGCCCGACACCAGGTCGAGGGTGGCGATCCGCTCGGCCACCCGGGCGGGATGGTTGTAGCCGGGGGGCATCAGCACGATGCCGTGACCCAGCCGGATGCGCCGGGTGCGCTGGCTGCACGCGGCCAGGAACACCTCCGGCGCGGAGGAGTGCGAGTACTCCTCCAGGAAGTGGTGCTCCACCTCCCAGGCGTAGTCGAAGCCGAGCCGGTCGGCCAGCTCGACCTGTTCCAGAGCCTCGTTGAAGAGCCTCTGCTCGTCGCCGTCGCGCCAGGGCCGCGGCAGCTGGTGCTCGTAGAAGATCCCGAATTTCACGGCTACGACTCTACGGGCCAGCGTGAACAGATGGCAGCCGGTTGCTTGGGCTGGGGTGACGCCGCTGCGAGCTGACGGCCCGTCACCCAGGTGCGGTTGCCCTTCGAGCGAAGCGGCGGCGGGGGTAGACGACCCCGAACAGCACCAGGTTGCAGGAGTAGGCGCCCGCGCACAGCATCCACGTCGTCCGGTAGGCCTCCAGCTCGCCGGCGACGTCGACGGGCTGGCCGATGACGGTGAACGCCACCGCGATGGCGAACGCCACCGACAGCTGGAAGAAGGTGGTGCGCCCCGCGGTGGCCATGGCGTAGCGCTCCGCGGGAATGTCCCGCAGCGCGGCCCCCACGAGTTGCGAGAAGCCGGTACCGGCCGACGCTCCCACCAGCACCGTGCCCACCAGCAGCGGGCCCAGCGCGGGCTCGTCGGAGATGGTGAACCTGAGCCACAGCACACCGACCACACCGCAGACCGATCCGACCGTGAGAAGGGGAGCGTTGCCGATCCGGTCGGCGAGGCGCCCGGCCCAGGGAGCGACCAGGAACGACACGATGGGCCCGACCGCGTAGGCGAGGCCCGTCTCCACGACCGACCAGTCCCACAGGTCCTGTATGAACGTCGGCAGCGGCACCATCAGGGCGAAGAATCCGAAGGAGAAGAACAGCGAGCCCAGATTGCCCAGCACGAAAGTGCGGATCCGCAGCAGTCCCAGGTCGAACAGAGGGGCCGGATGTCGGAGGCTGCGAGCCACGAAACCGGCGATCATGGCGGCTCCGGCTGAGAACGCGGCGAGAGCGGACGCACTTGCCCACCCCCACACCTCTCCCTGCACGATCCCGAGGATGACAGCGCCCACCCCGAACGACGCCAGAGGCACTCCGATCACGTCGACTCGGCCGCGGCTGCGGTCGAGCCGGCTCTCGGGGAGGATGCGGGCTCCCAGCAGCAGAGACGCCACCGCAACGGGCACATTGACGTAGAACACCGCCCGCCAACCGAAGGCCTCGATCAGCAGCGCCCCAAGCGTCGGGCCCAGCGCAGCGGCCAGACCGCCCATGGCGCCCCAGATCCCGATAGCGGTCTGGTGACGCGTCCGAGGGAAGGCGTCGAGGAGCAGGGCGAGCCCGGCGGGGTACTGCATGGATCCGCCCACGGCTTGCAGAGCCCGCGCCGCGATGAGCATGCCGATGCTGGTGGAGGCGCCTGCCGCTATCGACCCCAGAGCGAAGATCACCAGTCCCAGGCGAAAGATGCGGCGCCGGCCGTAGCGGTCGGCCAGCCAGCCTGAGAGCAGTAGCAGCGCGGCCACCACGATCGAGTAGGCGTTCACCACCCACGACAGCGCGGCAGGAGTGGTGCCCACCAGCCCGGCGCGGATCTCGGGCAGGGCCAACGCGATGATCGTGAGTTCCATGGCCACCATGAACACGGCCACGGAGACCACGGCGAGCGTCAGCCAGGCCGACCGGGGGACCCGTTCCATGGCGGACAACTCTACGGATCGGTCCGGGTGCGGACCGATGTAGGCCCACCGGCGGCTCTACTATGGGGAAACTGTCTCTACTCAGATTAGGCATTGAAGCGCGCGAAGTGGTAGGGTTGCACCAGGCGTGAGGCACGTTGGCAAGAGCCGCGCACCGAGCGCTACGGTTTCGCCGCACGACAACCACACCCGTAGGGGGAAAAATGGCCACTGATCTTGAGATGTTCGTCAACGCCGACGGACGCGAGGAGCAGATCCGAGAGGTGGAGGCCCGCATCGAAGCCGACGACATCCGGTACCTGTACTGCCAGTTCGTCTCGGTGACGGGACGGATCATGGGCAAGGGCATCCCGGCCAAGCACTTCGGCATGATCGCCCGCAAGGGCTTCCAGCTGGTGTACGGCTCCACCGCCAACCTCTTCATCGACCGCCACGGGAACTACATCGGCTACGGCCCCGAAGCCCGCGAGCTGGTCGGCATCGGCGAGCCCGAGACCTTCATGCCCCTGCCCTGGGACTCCAGGACGGCCCGGGTGTGGTGCACCTTGTTCCGGGGCCGCGAGGAGGAGGTGGACGGCGGCGCCTACCTGACCTCTGATTGCCGGGGCAACCTCAAGCGCCAGCACGCCGCGTTCGAGGCCAAGCACGGGCTGCACCTGCGGGCCGGCTGCGAGCCCGAGATGATGTGGCTCAAGGCCGACGCCGACGGCAAGCCGACCGTCGAGGGCATGACCAAGCCCAACTGCTACCACATCGACCAGTTCGCCGAGCTGCAGCCCCTGATCCACAGGGTGATCGAGTACTGCGAGGCCATGGGCCTCGACATGATCCAGGGCGACCACGAGGACGCCCCCGGCCAGCTCGAGCTGAACTTCAACTTCGACCGGGCCGAGCTCACCGCCGACCGGCTCACCACCTACCGCCAGGTCTGCAAGCAGGTCGGCCGGGAGCTCGGGGCCTTCCCGTGCTTCATGCCCAAGCCGTTCATGGGGGTGTCGGCCAACGGCTGCCACCACAACATCTCCCTGTGGGACGCCGACGGCAACAACAAATTCATGCCTGAGGGCGACAACCCGCAACTGCCCGGGCCCGTCGGCATGAAGGCCATCGGCGGGATCCTCGAGCATGTGCGGGCGCTGACCTGCCTCACCTCGCCGACGGTCAACTCCTACCGCCGGCTGTGGGACACGGGCTTCTGGGCGCCGGTGTTCGCGGACTGGGGCTTCCAGAACCGCACCACCGCCCTGCGCGTCAGCGCCCCGGGCCGCTTCGAGTACCGCTCGGTGGACAGCGCGGTCAATCCCCACCTGTCGTTCGCGGGCCTGTTGCAGGCCATGGACGACGGCCTGGACCGCGGCCTCGACCCGGGCGAGCCTGAGGAGCGCAACATCTACGAGGCCATGGAGGCCGGCAAGGACGTCAAGAAGATCCCGCTCACCCTGGGTGAGGCCCTCGAGGACCTGCGCAACGACGACGTTGTCATGCGGGCCCTGCCGGGCGAGATGAGCAAGGTGTTCTTCCACTACAAGGAAGACGAATGGGAGCGGTTCCTGGCCACCGTGACGGACTGGGACGTGGAGGAGTACCTGGACGTCCTCCCGTAGCGGCCAAAGGACCAGCCGACAGAACTCAAGACGCCTAGGAGAGTGATGAGCAACTCCCAAATCGCGCAAATCTCAATTGCAAAACCCCAGGTCAGAGGCTTGCATGCTGCTCCAAAATCGCATTACTCAACAGTCTCCTAGAACAAAGGAGTAGCACCATGTGTGGCATCGCAGGGGTGATCCACCGCGACGGCACAGCCGACATCGGCGCGGAGCTCACGGCCATGCTCCAGTCGATGAAGCATCGCGGGCCCGACTCCACCGGCTACGCCGTCTACGGGCCGGCCGACGACCTCGTCGTGATCCGGTTCGTGCTGGCCGAGCCCAACAAGAGCACCGGCTTCGGCATGGAGGAGCGCCTGGAGCGCAACCGGGCCGAGGTCGAGTCGCGCCTGGCCAAGATCGGCGCCGAGGTGGCCACGGTCAGCAGCGACACCGGTTACGCCTTCCGGGCCACCATCCGATATGGAGGCGACCTCAAGGCTCTGGCCGACTACCTGGAGGACGTGCCCGGGTGCGAGGTGCTGTCGCTGGGCAGTTCGCTGGAGATCATCAAGGATCTCGGCGACGCCCAGACGGTCAGCAGGCAGTACAAGTTGGGCTCGTTCCGGGGTACCCACGGCATCGGCCACGTGCGCATGGCCACCGAGTCCGAGGTCGACCTGGCCAGCGCCCACCCCTACTGGGCCTACCCGTTCGCGGATGTGGCCGTGGTCCACAACGGCCAGCTCACCAACTACCACCAGTGGCGCAGGCGGCTGGAGCAGCACGGCCACCGCTTCCAGAGCGAGTGCGACTCCGAGATCATCGCGGTCTATCTGGCGGAGTACATGGCCCGGGGCCTGTCGCTGGAGACGGCCATGAAGCACAGCCTCGACGACCTCGACGGCGTGTTCACGTACGTGTGCGTGACCGGTAACGAACTCGGCGTCGCCAAGGACGAGATGGCGGCCAAGCCGCTGGTGCTGTTCGAGTCCGATCCCCTGGTGGCGGTGGCCACCGAGGAGGTCGCCATCCGGGCCCTGGTCAAGCGCGAGGTCGAGACCCGCGACCCCTACGAGCGGGAGGTGCTGGTATGGCAGGTCTGATCTCGGACTGCAGACGGGGAGGAGAGGTCGCGGCGCGCTCCACGGCCGGCACTCTCGCGAGCGCCGAAGGGACCGGTTTGGTACGGGGATCCTTCTCGCGTCCCGACAAGAGAGGAGAGGTCTAATGCCAGGTTCAGGTTCGCGCAGCGGCGTCAGCTACGACGCCCGGGGGCTGGTCGAACCCCATGCCGACATGCCCACCAACATCGAGGTCGATGGGGGCCGGGCCCGCTTCGACGCGGCCGATCTGACCATCCGGCAGATCAACATGGCGCTGCGCAAGCTCATCTACAACGACGGCGTCACCGACGTGACTGTGCTCAACCCGTCGTCCAAGCACTCGCTGGCAGTGGGCATCCTCAAGCGCTGCCGGATCCACTTCGAGGGTAGCCCCGGCTGGTTCGCCTGCGGGCTCATCGACGGTCCCGAGGTGACCATCAACGGCCGGGTGGGTTGGTCGGTGGCCGAGAACATGATGTCTGGCGTGGTGACCATTGAACGCAGCGCGGGGTCGCTCACCGGAGCGGCCATCCGCGGCGGTGACCTCATCGTCAAGGGCGACGTCGGGGCCCGCACCGGCATCGACCAGAAGGGCGGCACCATCATCGTCACGGGCGACGTCGGCATCAACACCGGCTTCATGATGCAGCGGGGCCGCCAGATCATCTGCGGCAACGCTGGCATGAACCTGGGCGACTCGATGTACGACGGCGCCATCTACGTGGCCGGCAAGGTGCGCTCCCTGGGCGTGGACTGCGTGCCCGGCGAGTGGGACGACGCCGACGCCGAGCTGATCGAGCGAAAGTTCCGCATCCACGGGCTCGGGAACCCGCCCGAGTTCCAGAAGTTCGTGTGCGGCAAGCAGCTCCACAACTACGACGCGCTGGAGCCCTCCGAGCGCAAGCTCGTGATCCATTGAGGGGACGGGAACATGGCTGAAGTCAACAAGAGCACCGACGTCCTCGGCAAGAGCCGGATCTTCACTCCGGAGGTCATCAACGACATCCATGTGAAGTCCGAGCTGGGCCGCTACCGGATGCGGGGCTTCTCGATCTTCAAGAAGATCCCCCACTGGGACGAGCTGGTGTTCCTGCCGGGCACGCTCACCCGGTTCGTGATCGAGGGCTACCGCGAGAAGTGCGAGACCAAGACGGTGATCGGCTCGCGCTTCGCGGCCAAGCCCCTGGAGCTCGACGTCCCGGTGTACATCACCGGCATGAGCTTCGGCGCGCTGTCACTGGAGGCCAAGATGGCCCTGGCCAAGGGCGCCTCCATGGCCGGCACGGCCACCTGCTCGGGCGAGGGCGGCATGATCCCGCCGGAGCGCGACCTGTCCACCAAGTGGTACTACCAGATCATCCAGAGCCGCTACGGCTTCAACCCGCACCATCTGATGCTGGCCGACGCGGTGGAGTTCTTCATCGGCCAAGGCTGCAAGGTCGGCCTCGGCGGCCACCTCATGGGCCAGAAGGTGACCGAGCAGGTGGCCGAGATGAGGTCGCTGCCAGCCGGCATCGACCAGCGCTCCCCGGCCCGGCACCCCGACTGGCTCGGACCCGACGACCTGTCGCTGAAGATCCAGGAGGTGCGGGAGGCCACCGACTACCAGATCCCGATCCAGCTGAAGCTGGGCTCGGCCCGGGTCTACGACGACGTGCGCATGGCGGCCAAGTGCGGCCCCGACGTGATCTATCTGGACGGCGCTGAGGGCGGCACGGGCGCGGGCCCCCACCTCGCCACCGAAGAGACCGGCATCCCGCTGATGGCGGCCATCCCCGAGGCCCGCCGGGCCCTCGAGGACGTGGGTCTGGCCGACGACATCGACCTGGTGGTGGCGGGCGGCATCCGCAACGGCGGCGACGTGGCCAAGTGCCTGGCCCTGGGGGCCAACGCGGTCGCGCTGGGCACCGCTGCGCTGATGGCGCTCAACTGCAACAAAGAGATTCCCGGCGTGACCGACTACGAGGGCACTATCGGCGTCCCCGCGGGTGAGTGCTACCACTGCCACACGGGTCGCTGCCCGGTCGGCGTGGCCACCCAGGACGTCGAGTTGCGCAAGCGTCTCGACGTCGACGAGGCCGCCCTGCGGGTCTACAACTTCCTGATCACCCTGACCATGGAAGTGCAGATGCTGGCCCGGGCCTGCGGCAAGACCGACGTCCACTCGCTGGAGCCCGAGGACCTGGCCGCCCTCACCCACGAGGCCGCGGCCATGGCCAAGGTGCCCCTGGCCGGCACCAACTACATACCCGGCGTCACCGAGGAGCGCACGCTCGCCGAGATCCGGGACCTGTTCGACAAGCACGTGATCGACGCAGGAATGTGACATGGCTGGATACGGAAGAATAGAGAGGACCTGAGAATGGCTGGATCGGCGAGCACGGGCGAGAGCCCGCGCGAGACCCGCACGGTGGCCATCGATGCAGAGGTCCTGGCAGGGAAGCGCTTCGGATACCAGGAGGACATGTCCCTGGTGGAGGACATCGACCTGCTGGCAGCGACCCCAGGTCAGGACATCAACTGGCTCGAGGACGTCACGCTGCTGGAGGAGGACGGGGTTCCCGCGGTGTTCGACCGCTACTCGAACTCGTTCCTCAAGATCTACTTCGACATCCCCACCGGGCGCGAGGACGAGATCGCCCGCAAGGTGCTCATCAAGCACCTCACCGAGGGCAACTCCTACGGCATCACCCTCAAGGACGTCCATTGCAAGTTTCCGCAGGTCGAGTTGGGCCCATGGGTCGAAGACTCGAAGATTGTGGGCACCGACTGGAAGCAGCCGGTGCTCGAGGGTTGGACCGCCCCCGCCGGCCACTAGAGGGGTTGAGCAGAAGGAGGGTTGGCAGCCATGGGACTCCCCAGCGCGGCGCGCTATGTGATCATCGGCGCCGGCATACACGGTCTGTCGACCGCCTGGAGCCTGGCCCGTGACCTGAAGTCGTCCGGCCGCGGGTCGGGCGACGATGTGGTCGTCATCGACAAGACTGGCGTCGGCGCCGGCGCGTCGGGCATCGCCTGCGGCGTCGTGCGCAACAACTACTTCCAGCCGGCCATGCGCGAGCTCATGGCTCATTGCGTCGACGTCTGGGAGAGCGATCCGGAGGCCTTCTCCTACCATCCGGTGGGCTACCTGCAGATAAGCCACGAGGCCATGCGGTCCGACGTGGCCTCGATCCACGAGCAGCAGAAGGCCATCGGCTACTCGTCGACGTTCATCGAGGGCGCCGAGGAGTCGGCTCGCTACATGCGGGGGATCTTCGACGACTGGCAGGCCCGGGGCGTCACCAGCGTGCTGCACGAGCACCGCGGCGGCTATGCCAACAACATGGCGTCGCTCAAGGGGCTGCTCGGCAAGGCCGAGGCCCAGGGGGTTGCCGTCGCGGGCGGCGTCACCGTGAACGGCTTCGACCGCGACGCCTCAGGAGCGGTCACCGCCGTGCTGACCGACCAGGGTCCCGTCGCCTGTGAGCAGGTGGTGGTGGCGGTGGGTCCGTGGGTGCAGCAGATATGGGCCATGCTCGATCTGCCGTTCAGCGTCGACGTGCTCGGCAGCGACGGCCGGCTCCATCGCCGGCCCACCTGGACGTACATGTGCCTGCAGGAGGGCACCCTCGCCGTCGATCCCGGCTACCTCACCGACAACGACGGCAACATGCCGCCCGTAGTCCACATCGACACCGACGTCCCGCTCTACGACGCCGACGGGCTGGTCACCGAGGGCCCGTGGGGAGTCTACTACAAGCCCGACTTCAGCTTCGGCGGCGTGCAGGGCGGCTACATGCCCTACGTCGTGGACAAGCCGGCGGACGAGGTGGCCGTCGACCCCTACGGACCCGACTCCCCCGACTTCATCGTGGGCGAGGACTTCTACCGCACATGGACCGCGGCGCTGGCCCACTGCCAGAAGCGCTTCGAGGGCAAGTCGCATCTCATGAGCACCGAGCCCTCCGGCGGCATCGGCAGCTTCTCGCCCGACAACTTCCCGGTGTTCGACACGTTCCGCGACAACGTCTACTTCATCGCCGACTCGAACCACGGCTACAAGATGATCGGCGTCGGCACGCTGGTGGCCTCCGAACTGCTGGGCGAGCCCCAGGGGCTGCTGGAGCCCTTCCGGTGGTCGCGCTACGCCGAGGGCAGACTGCATCCGGTCAGCAACTCGCCCTACCCTTGGAGCTGAGTTCGCCGGCTCCGCTGCGTGCCGTCCGGCATGCAGCGGTTACGATTGCCGGGGTTGGGCTGGGGCAATTACCAGAAAGGCGCGTCCTCGATGGGACAGGATGATCGGGAGGCCAAGCCCAGCACCGACTCTTCTGAGTGTCCTGAATCACTGACAATACCCTCTGACTACGTCGCGTCGTATGAACGAGCCCGGGCTGCCGACCCGGAGAGGGCCAGGAACTACATCGTCCACACGATGATCGGGGATCCGGTGTGCGACGAGATGATGGTGCAACTCGCCGAGGTTCCGTTGCGGGAAGCAGACCGGTTCATACGGGCGGCCATCGAGGATCCCGACGACCCGTCGCTAAAGGACGCCCCGGCCGCGCTGCACACGTTCGTCGAGGAGTTGGAGACCGTCCCGGACTGGGTCGACTACGACGACTTCACCGGGGGTATCCGAGCCTTCCACCGGGACTCGTCGGCGTGCTTGGCCGCCATGCTGGGGGGCGTGCTGGTCGAGGGGTTCTCGACCACCATCGCCAAGTCGTTCTTCATCACCGGACGGCTGCGCGATCAGGGCGTGAGGCGGCTGCGGCAGAACAACCGCCACATGATCGAGATACTGCTGCCGGGGGGTTTGGAGACTCGCGGCGACGGCTGGAGGCTGTCGGTGCGGATCCGGCTGGTGCACGCCAAGGTCAGGCAGCTGTTCAACGGTTCCGATGAATGGGACGCCGGCGCAGGAGGCACGCCGCTCAGCGCGGCGCAGGTCGGCTATGCACTCACCGCCTTCTCCGCGAGGATGCTCCAGCACATGAAGAGCCTCGGCGCCTCCTACGACGACAGCGAGCGCGACGGCTTCATGGCGGTCTGGCGGTACTCCGGCTATCTGATGGGGATCCCCGAGACGATCCTGTACCGCGACTACGACGACGCCTTGGAACTCTTCAGGATCGGCGGGTTGTGCGAGCCCGACCCCGGCGCGGAGTCCGTCGTGTTGGCCAACTCGCTGGTCAACTCCGCCCCCCTGGTGGCGGGGATCACCGATCCGGATGCTCGCCGCAAACTGGCCAAGTACGTCTTCCTGGTGTCTCGGGCCATGATCGGCAATCCGATGGCCGACCAGCTGCAGTACCCGCCCAACCGCATCTTCGGCGTGCTGCCGTGGTTCCGCATGCAGCGGCACTACCACCGGTTCCTTAGGAGGCGGCTCCCGAGACTGACCCGGGAGTCGAACTTCGCCGCGTTCAACACGCTCCTGGATGTGTCAGCCCTGAAAGAGCTCGACATCGACTACAAGCTGCCCGACCACGTGTACGCCGAGGAGTCCCGCTGGTGGTAGGGGGCCGGCGGTAAGCGGGCTGGCGGTAAGCGTTCAGAGCCAGGAGTCGCCAGCGCCGGTCTGCTCGGCCTCCAGGGGCGCCTCGACCGGCAGGGTGATGCACATCTCGGTGTACTCGCCGGGCTCGGACTCGACTGCGATGTTGCCGCCGTGACGGCGAACGATGTCGCTGGAGATGGACAGGCCGAGGCCGGTGCCCTGGTTGGTCGGCTTGGTGGTGAAGAAGGGGTTGAAGATCTTCTCGATCACATCGGGGGGCATGCCCGTGCCGTTGTCACGGATGCGGACCTCGACGTGATCGTTGGACCGCGTCGTCTTCAGCCACAGCGTCGGCTGGAAGCCGGCGTTGCCGGCCGCGATCTCGGCGCGGTGGCGGTCGTTGGTGGCGTGGCCCGCGTTGGTCACCATGTTCAGGAACACCCGCCCCAGGTCCTGGGCGATCACCTTGAGCGAGCCCACATCCGGGTCCAAGTCCTGCTGGATGTCGAGCTGGAAGTCGGAGTCCAGCGCCCGGGCGCTGTGGAACGACAGCTGGGCGTGCTGCTCCAGCAGGCCGTTGATGTCGGTCAGCTGCCACTCGCCGGAGTCGCGTCCCATCATCAGCATGTCGCGCACGATGCGGTCGGCCCGTTCGCCGTGGGAGCGGATGCGTTCGATGTTGCCGGTCAGATCGCTCGCTATCTCGTTGACGTAGTCCTTGTTGTCGTCGCTGATGTTGTCACCGATGTCCTCCAGCAATTCCTTGAGCTCGTCGATGAGCTCCTCGGAGGCCTCGGCGAAGTTCTTCACGAAATTCAAGGGGTTCTTGATCTCATGGGCGACGCCTGCGGTGAGCTCGCCCAGAGCGGCCAGCTTCTCCCGCGTGACGATCTGGTCCTGAGCCTTCTGAAGTTCGGCCAAGACCCCTTCCAGCTGCTCGTTCTTGCCCTGAAGCTCCGAGGCGAGCTGCTCGACCAGGTTGAGGCGCTGGACCTCGAGGGCGTGGCGCCGGAAGACCTCCAAGGTGGCGGCCATGTCGGCGACCTCGTCCCGGCCGCTGATCGGGGCGGTGGCCTCGAGGTCGCCGCCGGCCATGCGCCTCATCCAGTCCGACAGCAGGGCGATGCGTTGCACCAGCGACTTCCCGACGAAGAACCAGATGATGAACAGGGCGCCCACGATGCTGAACGCGCTGATGGCCAGCAGCAGCGTGCGAGCGGTGGTAATGGCCTGCTCCGACGCGGTGGTGGCCTCCGCGGCCCGATCCTGGGATGTGCGCACCAGGCTGTCGACCTCGCTGACCAGCGTGAGCGCGAGTTGGCTGTTCTGGTCCAGGAGCTCCTGGTGGTGCTCGATGATCGTGAACTCGCTGGCTGCCAGGTCGAACGAGTTCTCATCGCCGAGTCCGAGTTCCCGCAGGCGGGCGAAGATCGGGGCCGCGTCGGCATGGAACTGCGTTCCCTGCAACGTCAGCAGGTTCCGGTCGATCCGGCCGGCGGCCGCCTCGAAGCGCTCCCGCAGCGGCTCCAGCAGGCTCTCGTCGTCCAAAGCGAAGGCGCTGGCCAGCAGGTCGGAGGTGATGTTGGCGTCGGCCTCGAGCTCGGCCAGGCGCCGGTAGCGGATGACCTCGTCCTCCGAGAAGTGCTCGGATCGGGGAACCGGGGACGCATCAAGCTCGGAGTGGCCGGTGAGGGTGTAGAAGAGTTGGTCGTCGAGGGCGGGCACCAGTACTTGGCTGACCTGAGCCCTCAGATCCACCAGTTCCGCCTGCTGCACCGCCCGTTGCTCGCTGATCTGGAACCTCTCGGAGACTTCGGTCCCGATCTCGGAGATGTTGGCGATCAGCGTGTCGGCGCTCTCGCGGATGCGGGCCACGCTGGTGGGGTCACTGTCGCTCTGTTCCAGGTCCGCCATTTCCTCCTCGAACGTCAGCACGGTCTCCTCGATCTGCTGGCTCTGCTGGAAGAGCTCCAGCTGCGTGGCCGCGGCGGCCAGGCTGGGAGCCGCGTTGGCCAGGATCCCGCCGTACTGCGCGACGCCGAAGGCGGCAGCCAGTTCGGGAACGCTTCCCTCATTGACCCGCCTCTGGACGTCGCCGACACGGTTGAAGGAGAACCATCCGACCAGACTGGCGGCCAGCGTCAGGGCCACTGCTCCGCCGATGCCCGCGTAGAGCTTGGTGGAGATGCGGGACCAGAGCCCGAGCGAAGGTCTCATCTCGTCGTCGGCGCTCACATCTGTGATCGACGACCCGTCGGAGTCAGCGGCCACCGGTTCGTCGGGAGGCGGTGCAGCAGTGTCCACCGCCTCTGCGTCGGGCGGGTCAGTCGTGGAATCGTCCACCATCGGGTCGTCGATCGAGGAACTCATTGCGCGACCCAGCGACTGGTCTCATGCAGAGTCTCGACGGGGTGGTACTCGCCGTCGGAGCCGATCACCGTCAAGAAGACCTGGTCCGATCCCTGGTTGTCGCCCTGGCCGAACTGCAGCGGGAAGCCGTCGATGTCGAGATCGCCCCGATCGATCAACTGCTGTAGCAGGCAGGATCGTTCCACGTCCGATCCGCAGTGCTCCAGAGCCTTGATCACCATGCGTCCCGCCAGGTAGCCCTCGAGCGACACGAACCCGGGCTCCGCCTCCGGGTCGTGGCCGGCCAGGGCGTCCAGGTAGGAGTGGACGACGGGGAGGGAGTCGTCCTCCGGGAACGGGACGACCTGGGTAACCAGCACCCCGGCCCCGTCGGGCCCGAGCTCCTGGGCCAGGGCGTTGCTGCCCACGAAGGAGACCGTCATGAAGACCGCGTCCATGCCCGTGCGGCGGGCCCACAGGATGAGCCTCGCGACCGGCTCGTAGGCGCCGATCATGATCACCGCTTCGGGGTCGCCTTGCCGCAGGTCGAGCAGGGCCGTCTTCACCGCGGTCGTGTTGCGGGGGTAGATCCCGATCGAGGTGAGTTCCATGTCGCGTCGCTCGAGAGCCGCGACCGTGCCCCGGAACCCGGCCCGCCCGAAGGAGTCGTTCTGGTACATGACGCTGATCCGGGTGATCCCGAGGTCCTCAGTGAGGCGGGCCACCATCTCCTCGGTCTCCTGGTTGTAGGAGGCCCGCAGGTTGATGATGTTGTCCCACTCGTCGTCGCGGAGGAAGGCGGCGCCGGTGAAGGGTGCGATGTAGGGGATCCCGGCGTCGCGGGCGATCGGCGTGGCGGAGCGCGAGGTCGGGGTGCCCACCGCGCCGATCAACGCGAAGACCTGCTCCTGCTCGATGAGGTTGCGCGTCATCACTATCGCGTCCTCGGGCTCGTAGGCGTCGTCGAGGGAGTGCAGTTCCAGGACGCGCCCGTGGATCCCTCCGGCCGCGTTCACCTCGTCGAACGCGGCCAGGATCCCCAGTCTCATGTTCCTGCCCAGCTCCTTGGCCGGTCCGCTGAGCGCGGCGGACTGCCCGAACAGGATCTGTTCGTCCGATATGCCCAGGGAGGGCGTCTCCGACTCGGCGACCTGCTCAGGCGACTCCGAGCCGCCCGGTTCGGGCGCTTCGACGGCCTCGTCATCGGCAGCGCACGCCGCCGCCAGGATCGCAACCGCCACCGCCCACCAGAGACCGGCAGTCCATCGGTGACGCGGCCTCGGGTGCTGGGTCATCTCACTTTGCGGGTGACGATCTTCAGGCGGTTCTTTCCCGATCCCCGGCAGTACTCCACGTCGTCCATCAGGGTCTTGGTGAAGTGCACGCCCAGACCGCCGATCGGCCGGTCCTCGATCGCGGACGTCAGGTCAGGCGGGGGCGCCTCGGTCAGGGGATCGAACGGGATTCCCTCGTCGACGATCTCGATGACGATGTCCTCTTGTAGCGAGGTTACCTCTACCTCGACGTCTCCGGGCCCGCCCTCGTGGGAGTAGTCCACGACGTTCTGGGCCAGCTCGTCGATCACCAGGCTGACCCGGAAGGTCAGTTCGCCCGACCAGCCGTCCCGTTCTCCCAGGGCCTCGACGGCCGCGACCAGCTCCGGCAACTCCTCGTAGCCGGCCCGGACCTGTTCGCCGTTGGCGTTGGTGGTCAAGAACAGCATGGCGACGGTCAGTTCTCCCGGCGCAGCACGAGGCACGTCGTGTCGTCGAACTGCGGCACATCACCGGCGAACTCATTGACCAGGTCGATGACCCGGTGGCCGGCGTCCTCTGCATCGCCGGGAGGATTGGCCGCGAAGGCCTCACGCAACCGGGACAAGCCCAACTGCTCCTCATCAGCGTTGATGGCCTCAGTGACGCCGTCGGTGTAGAGCACGACGGTGTCGTCCGGTGACAGCTCGTAGGAGTGTTGGAGAAAGTCGAATCCCGGCAGCACGCCGAGGGCTAGGCCGTCGGTCACCGGCAGTTGGGTGCTGCTGCCGTCGGCGTGCACCACCAGAGGCGGATCGTGGCCCCCGTCCGCGTAGGTCAGCACACCGGTCGCGGGGTCGTACACGGCATAGATCATGGTGACGAACATGCAGGCGTCATTGTCCTCGTTGAGCACGTCGTTCACTTCCGAGAGGGCCTCGCCGGGGCCGTTGGCCCTCATAGCCGCGCCCTTCAGCAGCGTGCGGCTCGACATCATGAACAAGGCGGCCGGCACGCCCTTGCCGGACACGTCCGCAATGGCCAAGCCCACCTTGTCGTCGGAGAGACCGATCACATCGAAGAAGTCGCCCCCCACGTTCCGGGCCGGTTGCATGGTGCCGAACAGCTTGTAGTTGTCGTTGCGGGCGAACTTATTGGGCAGAATGGACTGCTGCATCATGCTCGCAACGTTGAGTTCGTTCTGAAGCACTACGAGTTTGTCTCTGGCGCTCAGCGCCTCCTTCCATTCACGTATGTGTTGCAGAGTTCGATCAATTGTGAACTTCAAATCATCGAAGTCGACCGGCTTCGTTACGAAATCGAAGGCCCCCCGATTCATAGCGATCCGGATGTTCTTCATGTCGCCGTAAGCGGAGATAATGACGGCCCGTATGTCTGGTGCTACATCGGGAATTCTCTCAAGAAGTGTGAGGCCATCCATCTTGGGCATATTGATGTCCGACAGCACCATGTCGATGCTCTCATCCGCGTCCAGCGCCTCAAGTGCCTCAACCCCGTCGTGGGCGAATACGAACTCGTAGACACCGGTCCTGATGTAGCGCCGCATGCGCTGCAGCATGAGGGGTTCGAGGTCGGGCTCGTCGTCCACCACGAGGATTTTGTGCTTGTGCGACGACTCAGTCATTGTCACCTTGAGTCCTCTCTAGCGATTGGAGATGGCCACTTATCCGCTGACTGCTGTGAGCGCCTCGGACTGGGAGCCATGGATCGGAATGATCTTGTCGAAACCGCTTATCTTGAACACTTCACGAATGGGTTCGCTCATTGAGCAAAGAACAAGCTTCGCACCGCTGCTCTGGAGGCCCTTGGCTGTCAGAAGGATCACTCTCATCCCGGCGCTGCTGATGTAGGAGACGTCTTCGAAGTTCAACACAACTGCAGAGTCGTCGTTGTTGACAACCGCCTCCAAGCCCGAATGAAACTCCCGAGAGTTGGAACTGTCGATGCGGCCGTTGGCCCTGGCAATAACGGCTCCGCCCTCTCTCTCAGCGCTGATCTCCATCGGATCGCTCCTCAGTCAATACCTGTGATGGTCGGGTGGATACTACCCCGCAGGCTGTGGCGTGGCTCACGCACGTGCGCTGGGGCCGTAGGTCAGGTGCATGAGATCGCCGTCGGCGAACCGGCCGGGTCTCAGCGCGCCGGCGTCGAGCGGCGGGGCACTGCCGAGTTGCTCGACCCCGAGCACATGGGAGGCGACGATCTCACCGACCGATGGCGAGAGCTTGAGCCCGTGGCCGGAGAACCCCACCGCGAGGTACAAACCGGCCACATCGGCGATCTCGGAAGCCCATCCGAGGATGGGATGGTAGTCCGGAGTGACGTCGTAGGCCCCGCTGGTCGCCGACACCGTCCTGGCGATTGCCATAGCGGGGAGACGCTCGGCCACAGCCCGGCGGATCCGCACGGAGTGCTCGGCGTGGCCGTCGTCCCCCGCGTCTTCGAGAGGATCGTCCACTTCGGGCATCTGGGGCGGGTAGGCCACCGCCAGGACGCGGCGGCCCATGTCGGGACGGATCACCAGGTTGGAGTTCCCGTCGGTGATGAAGGTGTGCAGGGAGCGGGATCCGGGCTCCACCTCCAGCATGGCCAGGTCGAGCCGCCGCCGTTCGACCGGCACATCCACACCCAGCGGATCCAGCAGATCCCGGGCCCACGCACCGGTAGCCACCACGACGACTGGAGCTGAGATCTCCCCCCGGGCGGTGGCCACGCCGGTGACCGCTCCGCCGGCCACTGCTATCTCCTCCACCGCCAGCGGGGCGAGAACGTCGGCATCGTGGGCCTGGGCCGCCCCCAGCCAGCTCAACACCATCTTGGTGACGTCGATGTAACCGCCGTCGGGCTCGTAGGCGCCGCCCGCGAGGTTCGCCGCGTTCACCAGAGGCTCTATCGCCGCGATCTCGTCGGGGCCCACGAAGCGGGTGTCCACACCGAGGCGGCGGCCCAGCTCGACGTTGTGCCGCAAGCCCTCGATCTGATTGGTGGTGACGATGAGCATGTAGCCGAGGCGCAGGTAGCCCGGATCGCCGTACCCCACCTCTGAGCCCCAGTTGCGGATGCAGTGGAAGCCCCGCAGTGCCATGCGCACCATCAGCTCGTTGGAGTAGTGCTGGCGTATCTGGCCGAAGGTGCGCCCCGAGATGCCGCCCACAGGCGGTCGAGCGTCCACCACCGCCACCCGGCGGTTCGAATGCCGGGCGAGCTGATAGCCGATGCTGGCTCCCGACACCCCGGCACCGATCACGATGACGTCGGCCTCGGCCGGAATGGTGCGCATGGACGCGGATCGTACAAGTTGTGGTTGGGTTCAACAGGGAACCGGCCGGCTATCGCGCCGCGCGGGCCTTGACCTGCCGGCGGTATGAGCGAAGCACTCTCTCCGTGTAGCCGCTGGGCTCGTCCCGGGCCGCGAACACGAGTTCGACGGCCGCCGTGAACGGGATGCTGGCGTCGTAGTCGGGGGCCATGGGCTCGTAGTCGGGGTCGCCGCTGTTCTGCTGGTCGACCAGATTGGCCATGCGACGCATCGTCTCGCGTACCTGGTCCGGGGACACGAACCCGTGATGCATCCAGTTGGCGATGTGTTGGCTGGAGATTCGCAGCGTGGCGAGGTCCTCCATCAGCCCGACGTCGGCGATGTCGGGCACGGTCGAGCAGCCCACTCCCTGGCCCACCCAGCGAACCAGGTACCCGAGGACGCCCTGGACGTTGTTGTCCAGCTCGCGCTGTATCTCGTTGGAGCTGAGTTCCCGGCCCACCGGCAGCACGGGGATGTCGATCAGGCTGGCCAGGCGGGCCGGCGTGCGGTCGGCCAGGTCGCTCTGGCGGTCGGCCACGTCGACCAGGAAGTAGTGCATGGCGTGCAGGGTCGCCGCGGTGGGGGAGGGCACCCAGGCCGTGCCGGCGCCCGCGATCGGATGCTGGATCTTGGCCTTGACCATCGCCGCCATCTCGCCGGGCATCGTCCACATGCCCTTGCCGATCTGGGCTCGTCCCCGCAGCCCGCAGGCCAGGCCGGTGTCGACGTTCGAGTTCTCGTAGGCGCCGAGCCAGGCTGCCGCCCTCATCTCGCTCTTCGGGATCACCGGTCCCGCCTCCATGTTGGTGTGAATCTCGTCGCCCGTACGATCAAGGAAGCCGGTGTTGATGAACACCACCCGGTCACGGGCCCTCGAGATGCACTCCTTCAGACCCAGCGACGTGCGCCGCTCCTCGTCCATGATCCCCATCTTGAGGGTGCGCGGCACCAGACCCAGCGCAGCCTCGATCCGGCTGAACAGTTCGCAGGCCAGGCCGACTTCGTCCGGCCCATGCATCTTGGGCTTGACGATGTAGACCGAGCCGGTTGCCGAGTTGCGAATGGGCCTGCCTTCCACCCGTCCCATCCCCCGCACGTCGTGGAGTGCGCACAGCGCGGTCACCATGGCGTCGACGATGGTCTCGTAGGCCGGTTCGCCGTCGATGCTCACCATGTCGGTGGTGAGGTGGTGTCCCACGTTGCGGACCAGCATCAATGAGCGTCCCGGCAGCGTGACTACCGAGCCGTCGGGACCAGTGAAGTCGCGGTCTGGCCGCAGTGCCCGGTGTACGGTCGCGCCGTCGCGCACGAAGGTGGTCTCCAGCGTGCCCCGCATGAGCCCGAGCCAGTTCCGGTAGACGGCCACCTTGTCGTCCGCGTCGACGGCCGACACGGAATCCTCGAAGTCCATGATCGCGGTGACGGCGGCCTCGAGGCGGACGTCGTAGACGCCGGCGTGGTCCCGGCGCCCCACGGGATGGTCCCTGTCGATGAGCAACTCGCAGTGCAGGCCGTTCTTGCGCAGCAGGACCGATGCAGGCGAGTCCTCTCCACCGTGGTAGCCGGCGAACTGCTCGGGTCGCAGCAGCGTGCTCACCGTGCCGTCGCCGCTGCGAATCCTCAGCGTCCCGTCCTGCACCGAGTAGCCGGTCGCCCAGGCATGGCTGGCTGAGTCCAGGGTGAAGTGATTGTCGAGGAACTCCCGTCCCGCAGCAATCACCCGATCACCCCTGACCGGGTTGTAGGCGCGGCCGCGGCTGCAGCCGTCCGCGTCGCTGATCACGTCGGTCCCGTAGAGCGCGTCGTACAGGCTTCCCCAGCGGGCGTTGGCCGCGTTCAACGCATAGCGGGCGTTGTCGACGGGCACCACCAGCTGCGGTCCGGCCACTTCGGCGATCTCAGGGTCGACATTGGCGGTCGTGATGGCGACCGTGCCGTCCATGTAGCGCAGGTACCCGATGTCCCGCAGGAAGTTGGCGTAGGCCTCACCGTCATGGCCGCGCCCGTCGGCCCGGGCCGCTCGATGCCAGTCGTCGATCTGGGCTTGGAGCTCGTCGCGCCGGGCCATCAGGGCTGCGTTGCGTGGCCCGAGGTCGGTCAGGATGGATTCGAGGGCTCCCCAGAACTCGTCGATCCGGACGCCGGTCCCCGGCAGGGCCTCGACCGCGATGAAGTCGTAGAGCGGGGGGGCGATATCAAGCAATCCGGCACGCACGCGCCTGTATCCAAGCACTCCCGCCGCGGTGTTCCAACTTCTCCGCTGGAGGCTCGGCGCGGACCCCGTCACTCCCGCTCTTGTTTGCTTCGCTCACGGGCCGCTCGGGCCGTGCTTCCCGCTCTTGTTTGCTTCGCTCACGGGCCGCTCGGGCCCAAGGGGCCTCGTCACCCGCACGGCCTCTGGCCCGTCAGGCGGAGCCGGTCAGGTAGGACTCCAGCGAGTCGTCCAGCGCGTCCTCCCAGGCGGTGTGGTGGATGGGCGCCACCGTGCCGGTGAGCGGGGAGGTGTGGCCGTGGTCCCGGTAGCCGATTATCGACTGCTTCTTGTGCTTCTTCCAGTCGTAGAACATCTGGTTGACCAGAGGCGTGTTGAAGTCGGGGTAGTCGGTCTGGTCCACCAGGTCCTGCGTGTAGGCGCCCTGGAAGTCGATGCACGCGTAGTCGTCCGCCAGCGCGTCCTCCTCGGCCTGGGCCGCCTCTATCCAGCGGGCCTGCTCGTCCGCGCCGGGCAGGGAGATGCGGCCCAGGATCACGTCGCGGGCGTACCAGGCCTGGGCGTCGAACATGTTGAACGTGTACCACTGGTCCTGCATGCCCAGGTAGAGGATCCGGTTCTCCGGCTGGAACACCACGCCGCGGTAGAGCATCGAGGTGGCCAGGCGGTTGGCGGTCACCAGGCGCAGCTCGTCGTCCATGAACGGGAAGTAGTGCAGGTACCCGGTGCAGGAGACGATGGCGTCCACCTCCGCGGTCGAGCCGTCGGCGAAGTGAACGGTGCGGCCGTCGACATGGGTGAGGATGGGCCTCTCGGTGATGCCGTCGGGCCAGTCGAAGCCCATGGGCCCGCTGCGCGACGTGCAGATCACCGAGCGGGCTCCGTACTTCCAGAGCTGCGAGGCGATGTCCTCGGCCGAATAGCTCGATCCGATCACGAGCACGTTCCGGTCGCTGAACTGCACGGCGTCGCGGAAGTCGTGGGCGTGCACCAACGTGCCGCCGAAGGTCTCGTAGCCGGGGTAGTGGGGCATGTTGGGGATGGAGAAATGGCCGGTGGACACCACCACGTGGTCGAAGTCCTCGCTGACGTCGGCGTCGTCGGCCTGGTCGTGGGCGGTGACGGTGAAGCCGCCGCCGGCGGACCGGCTGACGCGACGCACCGGGTGGTTGAAGCGGATCTGGTCGCGGAAGCCGCTGCGCTCGGCCCGCCCGATGATGTAGTCGTACAGCACCTCGCGGGGCGGGAACGACGCGATCGGCTTGCCGAAGTGCTCCTCGAAGCCGTAGTCGGCGAACTCCAGGCACTCCTTGGGACCGTTCGACCACAGGTAGCGGTACATGCTGGCGTGGCAGGGCTCGCCGTGCTCGTCGAGCCCGGTGCGCCAGTCATAGTTCCAGAGCCCGCCCCAGTCGCTCTGCTTCTCGAAGCAGACGACTTCGGGCGCCGACGGGCTGCCCGCCCCCGAATCGCTGGCGAAGGCGTGCAGCTGTGCCAGGCCGCACGGCCCAGCGCCGATGACAGCCACTCGTGTCATGATCGTGACCCCCCTGTGGTTAGGTGTGTCTATATCTACAGTAAAACCTGCCCCCGGCATCGGCAAGCGCGATCGCAAGATCGGCAGTACCTTCCGTCAGGCTAGTGGAGCGATTCCCCGAGCACGCAAGGCCAGTCGCTCGAGCACCGCACGGAGGCACGATGAGCAACCATCCCATCACCGAGGCGAGGCGCCGGCTGCACCGCAGCGAGCTGGCTGTGCCGGGGTCGCGGCCCGAACTGTTCGAGAAGGCGGCGGCCAGTGAGGCCGACTACGTGTTCCTGGACCTTGAGGACGCGGTGGCGCCCGACGAGAAGGAAGCGGCCCGACGCAACGTCATCGAGGCGTTGGGCGACATCGACTGGCGCGGTTCCAACAAGACGATCTCAGTGAGGGTCAACGGGCTCGACGCCCATTACATGTACCGAGACCTGATCGATGTGGTCGAGCAGGCGGGAGCCCACGTCGACACGATCCTCGTTCCCAAGGTGGGCGTGCCCGGTGACGTCTATGCGGTCGACGCCCTGCTCACCCAGCTCGAGCAGGCGATGGGACTCAGCCACCGGATCGGGGTGGAGGCGCTGGTCGAGACCGCCCTGGGCATGGCCAACGTCGAGGCGGTGGCCGCCTCGAGCCCGCGGCTGGAGGCGCTGCATTTCGGCGTGGCCGACTATGCAGCCTCATGCAGAGCCAGAACGATATCCATCGGGGGGCTCAACCCCGACTATCCGGGAGACCAGTGGCACTCGGCCCTCTCTCGCATGCTGGTGGCCTGCCGTGCCAACGGTCTGCGGGCCATCGACGGTCCGTTCGGGGACTTCGGCGACCCGGACGGCTTCATGGCCGGGGCCCGCCGGGCCGCGGCCCTCGGCTACGAGGGCAAGTGGGCCATCCATCCCGCGCAGATCGATCTGGCCAACGAGGTGTTCACGCCTCCGGAGTCCGAGGTGGACCAGGCCCGCCGGGTGCTCGGGGCGCTGGAGGAGGCTGCCGCGGCCGGCCGGGGCGCGGCCCAGCTCGACGGGCGGATGATCGACGCCGCGTCGGCCCGGATGGCGCGCAACGTGGTCGAGACGGCCGGGGCCATTGAGAACAGGAGTTCCTGACCTTCTAGTCGCGGGCTGTCAACAAACATTCGCGCTCGTGGTTGCCGGCCAACTTCCTCGACGTCGGCGGGGGCGCATCCCCAGGCCGCCCAGTACGCCCGCGACCACATGCACAAGCCGGTAGTGGGCCGCATCGCCGGTCTGACCGCGCCCAAGGAAGGTTCACAAAATCGCGGCCAGAAGACTCAGGACACTAGCGGAGCAACGCGAGGGGCCCGAAAGGTCAGGAAAGGCCGCGGACGCGGGTCTTGTCGGGGTCGTAGAACGGGTATCGCACGACCTCGGCCGCGATCCGCTTCTCGTGGCCGTCGAGCTTGCCGACCTCCACGGCCGTGCCGATCTCGGCATGCTCCACCGCCATGCGGCACAGGGCGACGTTCTTTCGCAGTGTGGGGGAGATGGCGCCGCTGGTGACGACGCCCACCTGGTTGCGGCCGGCGTACACGCCGTCGCCGTGGGCGGCGGGCTCGCCTCCGTCCACCTCCAGGCCCACCAGCCGCCGCTGCGGGTTGTCACGGCGCCGCAGGAGGGCGTCGCGGCCGATGAAGTCGTCCTCCTTGGTCTTGAGCGGCACGGTGAAGCCGATACCGGCCTCGTAGGGGTCGGTCTGGTCGCAGAACTCGTAACCGGCGAAGATGAGGCCGGCCTCGATGCGCAGGACGTCGAGCGCGGACAGGCCCATGGGCACCAGGCCGTGCTCCGCGCCGGCCTCGAAGATGGCGTCCCACACCGCGGGTGCGTCCGTCCGGTGGCAGAACACCTCGTAGCCGAGCTCGCCGGTGTAGCCGGTGCGGGACGCCACCAGCGGGATCCCGTCGTGGTCGCCGATCCGGGCGATGGTGAACCGGAACCATTCCAGCTCGGTGATCGTCGGCTGGTCGGGCCGGGTCCAGATCACCTGCTCCAGAATGCTGCGGCTGTTGGGCCCCTGGACCTGGAGGTTGTGGAGCTGCTCGGTGGAGCTGCGCACCCATGCCTGCAGCCCCAGGCGCTGGGCCTGCTCCCGCAGCCAGACGCCGCTGTACCCGAGCTGCCCGCCGATCCAGCGGAAGTTCTCGCGCCCGAGCCGGAACACGGTGCCGTCGTCGATCATGCCGCCGGTGTGGTGGCACATGGCCGTGTACGACACCTGGCCGTCGGCGAGTTTGCGGACGTTGCGGGTGACGCAGGTCTGCATCAGCAGCTCGGCGTCGGGGCCGGTGACCTCGTACTTGCGCAGCGGGGAGAGGTCGATGGCCGCCGCGGCCTGCCGGCAGGCCCAGTACTCGGCGATGGGACCGTGGGCCGTGTAGGAATCGGCCAGCCAGTAGCCGCAGTACTCGCTGAAGCTACGGGTGAGGGCCGAGGTGCGGGGATGGAACCCAGTCTCCTTCGTCAGCTGTGCCTCGGAGTCTGCAGTCATGCGGATCGCTGTCGCTTTCTTGAACCGGTTGGCAGAGGGGTAGACCCGCACCGCGATGTCGGTGGGGTTCCAGGCGTTGGCCGCGTCGATGTCGTCGGGGCACGAGGTGGACACGCACACCAGGTCCTCCAGAGCCCGCAGCAGGACGTAGTCGCCGGGACGGGACCACGGCTCGTCGAGGTAGATCTGGTTGTGGTCGTCGAGGTTGGTGTTGTAGAAGAAGTTGATGGCCTCCCAGCCTCGGCGGCGGGCCACGCCGTAGGGGTCGAGGACGGTGTTGATGTTGTCGGTGCAGTTGACGTGGCCCGGGTAGCCCAGCTCCTCGTAGTAGCGGGCGTTGCAGGCGGTGTTGAAGGTGTCATGGCGGCCCACGGTGTCCTGGATCACCTCGACCAGCGGCTGCATCCTGGCGTTGAAGAACTTGGAGTAGAGGCCGGGCGCCGGACAGGTAGCTCCCATGAGGGAGCGAGTGATCGTGGCGTCGAGGCTCACGTCGAGCCCGGCGTCGAGATCGGCGGCTGCGAAGCACTGGAAGTCGGAGCACTGCCGGCCCTCCACATCGACGACCTGGAACCAGTCGCCCTTGGCGACCTCGTACGCCCTGGCGGTGCTGTGCTTGACGATGAAGTCCTGGCTGGGATCGGCCAGCGGCGCGGGCAGCAGAGGCTCGGTGGAGGAGCGGGTCTCATCCCGGCGGTGCACGTAGACGATTAGGTCGGTGGGGGGAGAGCCGCCGTGGGCCGGCATCGGTCCGCCCGGCGCGACGATCACGCAGGCGATGCCGGTATGGGCCACCACCCTGGTCCGGGCGCCGGGCGCGGTGTCGTCGCCCAGAACTCTCAACGGAGTCGCAGCCCCTAGCGCGGCCAGGTCCACGCCGATGCGTTCGAGCCCGACCCGCACCCGGCGGGCGTCCTGAAGCTCCGCGGAGAGGATGCCGACCGCGGCCGGCTGGTCGGTGGACCCGACCCGATGCCCGTTGCTACTCCCCGGAGCGCCGGCGAGGCCGAGCAGGCTGGGATCGGATCGGCCGTCGGCGTCGAATGCGACCAGCTCGCAAGGCTGGCGTCCCTCGGGATCGACGATCTCCAGCTCGTCACCCGCGTCCAGCGCCAGCACGGTGGCGCCTCCTCCGGTCACCCGGTAGCGCTCGACCCCCGGTCCGAGCATCAACAGCCCCGGCACCAGGACTGTCGGCTGGTCCGGCATAGTCGTGGTCATAGTGTCATCGTCGCCGTCTGCCCAAAGGGCCTGAGAGTCCACGCCCCGGGGGCCTGTCGTCGCCGCTGGCTGCGGAGATGCCAGCAAACAGATCCCACACCAGCAGGATGACGGCCACGACGCAGGCTGTGGTCGCGATCCACAGACCCGATGCCGCGTCGGTTTCGCCCTCAAGCATTCGCCGGACCATGATGGCACCTGCAAGACCGGTACCTATCCAGGCCGGTCGCCAACCCAATTGAATGAGCACTGCGCTGATCAGGCTCACGACAAGGACCAGCTGGCCGTCATTGACAGCGATCCCCTGCACCGACTCCGTGCCGCTCGCTGTCGCAGTCGTGTGCCACGGTAAGAACATCGCCGCGGCCGCAACGACCGCACAAGCCTGCGCGATCCGCTTACGAGGGATCCTCACGGCGTCAGGCTAGAGGCCCGGGTGCAGAGGCTGGCGCCGCACCGCTCAGTGCGGCGCGGCGCCAGCCTCCTTGAATGGGGTGAGTCAGGTGTCAGAAAGCCTGGATGGCGATGATCGTGAAGACGATGCAGGCGATCGTGAAGACGATGAACGCCTTCTCGATGCCCTTGTCGTGTCCCTGCTTGCCCTGGAACTCGATTTGCTTGCGACGAGCCATGTCAGTCCTCCGAGCTGTACTTGTCGGCGAGCCGGTCGGCTGCGTGGTTGAGCAGCTTGTCCTCGCGAACGGTTACGAGCAGTGCCGCGATCACAGAGACCGCGATCCCGAGGACGGCAAGCACGATCGAGGCGGTGTTACCGCCCGGACCCCATGTGAAGTAGCCGGGGCACGCGTTATAGAACGCTTCGCACAGACGTTCACCCGTCTCGGGATTCTCGACAGCAGCGAGGGCATCTGCCCAACTGTCGTAGGGGAAAGTGTTCATTCAGTTCTCCTTAGTCCTGAACGATTGTCAGGGGTCGTTTCGGTGGTCCGTGGTCTCCAACTGCGCTCGCTTGCGCTTACCCCAGTACCCGGCGGCCGCGACCAGCAGGTACATGAGGGCCATGGCGCCAATGAACTGCAGCCATGAGGCGGACACCGATTACCGGTTGGCGACCAGGTCCGCCCTGAGCGTGGCTGCGGCGGATTCCGTCGAGCCGTCGGCATGGATGATGGGCTCGTCGGCCCGGCCGAACTCCGGATAGAAGTCCGTCTCGAACTCGGCCACGTCGAGGCCTTCCACCTCCACTTCGGGCGGGACCCTCAGCAGGTTCAGCTTCTTGAGTATCCACGATGCCACGTAGCCGGTGACGAAGGACAACGCGAATATCGCTGTCACCCCTACCAACTGGCCGAGGAACGAGGTCTCTACGCCGGCCGCTCCTGTCGGGTACCCGCTGGCGAAAATGCCAACGGCCAACGCGCCCCACATTCCCATGAAGCCGTGAACAGACACCGCGCCGACGGCATCGTCAACACGGGCCTTGGACTCCAGCCAGCCACCGATGTGGTAGCAGGCTCCGGCCGAGAAGAAGGCCAGGAGCAGCGTCAGGTTGGGGCTGTAGATGTCGGCGCCCGCCGATACCGCCACCACGCCGGCCAGGCCTCCGGAGATGGTCCAGAACGGATCACCCTTGGAGAAGATGTAGCCGCCGGCGAAACCGCCCGCGAAGCCCATCGTGATGGTGAAGGTGATGGCCGACAGCGTGGCCGGGTTGAAGTAGATGTTGGCCCAGCCCGGAGTGGTGTCGGCCGTGATGGCCAGGCACGCCGCGTAGAAGGCGTAGAACGCGGTGAAGATGATCATCAGCCCCATCAGCGTGAGGTGCAGGTTGTGGGGCTTGAACGCTCTCGTGCCGCCGTTGCTGTCGTACCTCCCGATCCGTGGACCGAGGTTGTACAGCACTCCCAGGGCGAAGATGCCGGCCACACCGTGGACCACCATCGAAGCCGCGAAGTCGTGGTAGCCGAAGTGCACGCTCAGCCAGCCTCCGTAGCTCCATCCCCAGGCCGCGGCGACGACCCAGACGATTCCGCCCATGAGGGCGGTCAGCCACAGGTAGGCCGAGATGCGAATGCGCTCGATCACCGAGCCCGACATGATCGATCCCGTCGTCCAGGAGAACAGCACGAAGGCCGCCCAGAAGACCCCGCTGATGTTGTCACCCAGGTTCGGTCCCATCGAGCCGTCCCAGGGAAGGCCAAAGCCGTCGCCGCAGTAGTAGTCCCCTGCGGCGGCACCGCCTGCACCGTCTGCCGAGACGGTGAACTTGAGGCCCTCCTGCATGCAGAAGTACACGTACCAGCCGAAGTAGTAGAACGTCGGTGTCACCACGGCGATCGTCATGATGTTCTTCATCGCCGTCGACATGACGTTCTTGCGTCGGCTGACGCCGGCCTCGTACGTCATGAACCCCACGTGCAAGAGCCACATGATGGCGACGGTGAAGAAGTAGTAAGCCTCGGTGAACACAACAGACGTGTCCATTGACTCACCCCCAATTCTTCTTGTCCGCTCCGACCGGTCGGCCGGACCCGCCGACAATAGCACAAGCCGTGCCGTCGTTTCTATTGGGCGCTTTCCAAGGGTTCACGAACCTTTCCCAGAATTCGCGACCCGGCCTCTACTCCTCGGCCGGCCCGTGGACGATGACTTGCTCGAGCTCTCCGGTGCTGGCGTTGACCCAGATGTCGGCCTTGTGCAGGAAATCCTCGGGGCCGCCCTCGGGATCGTCCACGGTGAAGACCACCACCCACATCAATTTGGCCGGGAAGCCCTGACGCAGCAGCCTGGCCTCGGTCTCCTCCGGGGCGAAGGCGCCGGGTGCGGCGGCCAGGGCAGCGCTGGCCGTTGCGATGGCCTCGTCCTCCTCAACATCTCTGCCCCCGCAGCTTTGTGGGGCGAACACGGAGATGAGCACCAGCGCCAGTCCAACCGCGATCAGCAACTTGGTGCGTCCCTGCATAGCCTTGATTCGGCCCAGCAGACTTGCGGGCCTCTCCTCGGGTGTCGGGTCGGTCATCGTCACGGTCCTGGCGTTGGGGGGGAGGGGGGTCAGGCCTTGTCGGGCGGTCGCACCAAGAAGCGCAGAACTATGTACCCCAGCACGTGCGTGATGGCCACGACACTAACCCACCAGAGCATCACGTGGACCCGGTAGCCGCGTTCCCGGCATTCCCAGACCGTGAGCCCCACCGCGGCAGCCAACAGGATCCAAAGCACCACACTCTGGCTCGCTTCGCTTCCGCCTTCACTCACCCAGTCCACGACAATCAGCAGGCCCATGGACTCATCCTCCCGCGACGGTCCCGGGCTCGCCGGCCGGGTACACCTTGATGGAGATGAAACGTATCGGCACCTTGACGAGCTCGACCGGGCCGTGGGCCACCTCGCCGTGGATCTGCATGGTGTCGCCCGCATCGAGGCGGTAGGCCTGCCCGCCGTAGCCGTAGTCGATCGATCCCTCCAGCACGTGGATGAACTCCACCCCGGGATGCTGGTAGAGGGGGAACACGCCGCCCGGCTCGGTGATGGTGGTGATCATCGGCTCGATCACCCGGTTGGGGCCGCGCAGAGCGCCGAGATCCTGGTAGAGCCGCCCCGGTCCGCCTCCCTGGTGATGGATCTCGTGACCCTCGCCCGCCTTCACGATGACCAGGTCGTGCTCCTCGTCCAGGCCCCGGAACAGGGCGGTGACCGGTACGCGGGCGGTGGCCGCCAGCCGCACGAGGGTCGACAGGCTCGGTGCGCTCTGGCCGTGCTCGATCTTGGAGAGCATCCCCAGGGAGATCTCGGCGCCGGCCGCGAACTCCGACATCGTCATGTTCAGCGACCGGCGGAACTCTCGGACCCGGCTCCCCACCACACGACACAACTCCTCGGTGGAGACCGAGGAGCCCGGCGCGTCGGTGAGTTCCGGATCGACGCGGTCGCCGTCGGGACCGGGTTGAGTGGCATCCGCGAGTGCCATACCGGAATGATGCCAGACGTCGGGGTTCGAAGGGTACTTCAGCCGCAGCTGGAGGTCGAGCGATGTCGCCGTGTGGGACGAGCACCGCACCGCCCACCGCGGCCCCAACGACTTCGCGCCTCACGCACGCCGGTTGCACCGTTGCACGGCGGGCAACCGTCGCCCCCAGGCGTCCACCACCAGACGCGGTTGACAGCGTTCGCTGCGGGCCCGCGCCACGGCGGGCCGGCGGGTGCTCCGTCTACCATCGGGGCATTCTGATCCTCCTGCGGCACGGCCGCACGCCCAACAACGCCCAGGCCCGGCTCCAGGGCCAGTTCGATTCGCCCCTCGACGAGGTCGGCTTCGAGCAGTCGGCGGTGGTCGGGAAGGCCCTTCTCCAGCGTTGGCAGGTGGATCGGGTGGTGACGTCGTCGCGTCGCCGGACCCGGCAGACGGCTCGGGCCGCGGGGCTCGGCGACTTCCCCACCACGATCGACGACCGGTGGATGGAGATCGACTTCGGCACCTACGACGCCCGCCGCATCGGCGAAGTCATGGCAGAGCTCGGAGCGGCTTGGGCCTCCGACGTCTCCTACGTGCCGCCCGGCGGCGAGTCGATGGCCTGCCTGCATGAGCGGGTGGGCGAGGCAGTGGCCGAGATCGCGGAGGAGGCCGCCACCAGCAACATCGTGGTGGTGACCCATGCCACTCCGATCAAGTCGGCGGTGGCATGGTTGCTGGATGGCACCCCGGAGATGATCATGCGTCTGCGGGTGAGCCTGGCGTCGGTCACTGCCTTCGGCCCGGTGGGTCACGGGATGGTCCTTTCCGAGTTCAATTGGTGCCCGGCCCGCCACATTGGCTGACGGCTGCAGTCCGGACGTATCGTCGAAGCGATGATCTCCGGAATGAACCACGCGGTTCTCTACGTGCGCGATGCCCGCCGCCACCAGAGGTTCTACGCCGACGTGCTCGGCTTCACGACCGTGATCGACGGGCCCGGCGCCTACGTCTTCATGCGGGCGCCGCTCTCGGAGAACCACCACGACATCGTGTTCTTCTCGATAGGCGAGGGTGCGGGCGCCTCCCAGGCCGGCCAGAGCACCGTCGGCCTGTACCACATCGCCTGGGAGGTCGGCAGCCTCGACGAGCTGGTCGAGATGCGTGAGCGGCTGATCGCGGCCGACGCCCTGGTGGGCCAGAGCGACCATGGCCCCAACAAGAGCCTCTACGCCAAGGACCCCGACGGCTTGGAATTCGAGGTGATGTGGCTGGTGCCCTCGCAGTACTGGGGGGACGAGGAGCACGAGGCCATCATCCGCCCGCTCGACCTCGACGCCGACCGAGAGCGGTTTGCCGCCCTCGGATGACTCCTCTCCCGTGCATCTAAAGGAGCGCCCACCATGAGCGTCGCCGAGAGCCTCGGCAACCCCTACTGCTACTTCCTCGACGACGACGCCTTCGTCGAGACCGCCCGCCCCGGTTTCAGGCGCCGGGTGATAACCGGCGAGCACCTGCAACTCTGCTTCTGGCGCATCGCCGGGGGTGCGACCGGCTCGGTGCTGCACAACCACACCGAGAACGAGCAACTCGGCGTCATCATGCGGGGCAAGCTCGATTTCCGCATCGGTCCCGACGGAGCCAACGACGAGCGCACCGTGCTCAGCGAGGGCGATTCCTACCTGGCGCCCCGCTCGGTGTGGCACGGCGACTCGGTGTTCATCGGTGACGACGTCTACGGCGAGTGCTGGATCCTCGACGTGTTCGCCCCACCCCGCTCCGACCTGGCCGACACGGGCTGACCGCCGCTTGTCTCCCGCTCCTGTTCGCTTCGCTCACGGGCCGCTCAGGCCTGTTGCCCGCTCTTGTTCGCTTCGCTCACGGGCCGCTCAGGCCTGTTGCCCGCTCTTGTTCGCTTCGCTCACGGGCCGCTCAGGCCTGTTGCCCGCTCTTGTTCGCTTCGCTCACGGGCCGCTCAGGCCCATGGGGCCTCGCAAGCTCGGCCTCCGGTATGGCTGACTGGCGGCTGGCCGTCGACATTGGCGGGACCTTCACCGATGTGGTGCTGCTCGACACCCGGTCGGGCCGGGTGGTGGTGGACAAGACCCTCACCACCCCGGCCGCGCCCCTGGAGGGCGTGCGGGCCGGCGTCGCCCAGCTCCTGTCCAAGGCGCAGGTCACACCGGCGGAGATCACCGCGCCCATCGTGCACGCCACCACCCTCATCACCAATGCCCTGATCGAGGGCCGCACCGGTCGGGCCGGGCTGGTGACGACGACGGGTTTCGGCGACACGCTGCTGATCCGCGACGAACACCGCTACGACATGTACGACCTTCAGATCGAGTTCCCCGATCCCCCCATCGGTCGGGATCTCACCTTCGAGATCGACGAGCGCACGTCGGCTGCCGGCGCCGTGCTGGCCGAGCCGTCGGCCGCCGACCTCGACCGGCTGGGCTCGCAGCTGGCCGGCGCGGCCGTGGAGTCCGTGGCGGTGTGCCTGCTCAACTCCTACGTCAACCCGGCCAACGAGCAGGCCGTGGCCGAGCATCTCCGCGACCAACTCGGGGTGCCGGTATGCATCTCCGCCGAGATCTCCCCGCAGATCCGCGAATACCCCCGCATGATCACCGCGGCCTGCAACGCAGCCACCATGCCGGTGATCGGCCCCTACCTCGACGAGCTGCAGAAGTGGCTGTCGGCGGAGGGCTTCGGCGGGGCGGTGCTGATGATGCTGTCCAACGGAGGCGTGGTGTCGGCCGACGACGCGGCCCGGGGCCCGATCCGCCTGGTGGAGTCGGGGCCGGCCGCGGGGGCCCTGGCCGGCACGTGGTACGCGAACCGCCTCGGCTCCGAGCGGCTGCTGTGCTTCGACATGGGCGGCACCACGGCCAAGGCCTGCCTGATCGAGAACGGCGAGCCTGCACTCACCAACACCTTCGAGGTAGCCAGGATCTACCGGTTCAAGAAGGGGTCGGGCTTCCCGGTTTCGGTGCCGTCGGTCGACCTGGTCGAGATCGGCGCCGGCGGTGGATCGCTGGCCCGTCTCGACCGGTTCGGTCTGCTGAAAGTCGGGCCGGAGTCCGCCGGGGCCGACCCCGGTCCCGCCTCCTACGGTCGGGGCGGCGCCACGGCCGCGGTGACCGACGCCGACGTAGTGCTCGGACTGCTCGATCCCGACGCCTTCCTCGGAGGCGACATGCCCCTCGACGCGGCCGCGGCGTCTGCCGCGACCGCTCGTCAGGCCGAGGGTCTGGGACTGTCACCGGTGGACACGGCCGCGGGGATCCACGAGGTCGTCAACCAGAACATGGCTGCTGCCGCCCGCATGCACGGGGTGGAGCAGGGGGTGGATCTTCGCGGCGTGACCATTCTGGCCTTCGGCGGCGCCGGGCCGGTTCACGCTTGCGGTGTGGCCGATCTTCTGGAGAGCGACCGGGTGATCTTCCCGGTCAACGCCAGCGTGCTCTCCGCGTTCGGGACGCTGGTGTCGCCGGTGCGCATCGATCTGGCCCGTTCGATGCCGCGCCTGCTCGAAGGCGTGGACATCGCCGAGCGGGACGGGCTCCTCGACGAACTGCGAGGCGAAGGGCGCAGGGTCCTCTCGGCTGCCGGCGTGCCGGCGGCCGACGTGCGCTTCCGTTACGGGCTCGACGCCCGGTACTCGGGCCAGGGCAACGAGATCACGGTCTGGGTGGGCACGGGCGAGGCCTGGCCCGCCGACGAGACAGACGTGCGGTCCGCCTTCGAATCGGAATACCGGCGGATCTACGGCATGACCATTCCCGATGTGGCCGTCGAGGCGGTGACCTGGCGGCTGTCGGCCTACGCCGAGAAGGTTCAGGTGCGCCCGGACGCCGGGGCCACCGGTGAGGCCGGCGCGGCCGAGCCCGTGTCGTGGCGTCCGGTGGTGTTCGCGCGGGGCGCCGCCGCGGTTGATGTGCCCGTGTACCGGCGGCAGGATCTGGGCGTGGGAGCGACGTTCGCGGGCCCGGCCATCGTGGAGGAGCGCGAGACCACCACCGTGATCCGGCCGGGCTGGGAAGCGGAGGTGGCGTCCGACGGGAGCCTGGTGGCGACCAGGAGGCCGAGCGGGTAGTAGGCAGTCCATGGGAATCTCCGCGAGACATCGAGCGAGGTCGTGGCCCGAGCGGCCCGTGAGCGCAGCGAACAAGAGCGGGAAACACCACGCTGCGACGCGAGGCGCTTGCACCTGTCCGCGGGGCTGGCGCAGGAGGCCGAGCGGTGACTGAGGTTCGCGCCTTCGATCCGGTGGAGCTGGAGATCCTGTGGCAGTCGTTGATCTCCACGGTGAACGAGCAAGCCCGAGCTCTTCAGCGGGCCGCGTTCAGCCCCATCGTGCGCGAGGCCGGAGATCTGGCCAACGCGGTGTTCGACCGGCGTGGTCGCATGGTGGCCCAAGCGGTGACGGGAACACCGGGCCACATCAACAGCCTGGCCCTCGGCGCAGCCGCCATGCTCGAGGAGTATCCGGTCGAGTCGCTGGTGCCCGGCGACGTGCTCATCACCAACGATCCGTACAAGACCGCGGGCCAGCTCCTCGACGTGACCGTGCTGGTGCCGGCCTGGCGGGTACCGGCGGGCGGGGGCGAGCCCCGGCTGATCGCCCTGTTCGGCTCCACCATCCACCACACCGACGTCGGTGGCTACGGCATCGGCGCCGGTGGTCGGGACTGCTTCGAGGAGGGGCTCTGGATCCCGATATGCAGGCTGATGCGGGGCGACGGCTCCGGAGGCTCGGAGCGCAACGCCGACGTCTGGAAGTTCATCCTGTCGAATGTCCGCCAGCCGGATCACATGGCCGGCGACCTCCATGCCCAGATGGCCTCGGGCGAGGTGGGGGCGCAGCGGCTGGCCACGCTGTGCGACACCCACGGCCTCGACGACATAGAGGATCTGGCCGACGAGATCATCGAGCGGTCCGAGGCCGCCACCAGGGCCACCATCCGCGAGCTGGACGCCGGCGCCTACGACGCGTCGGCGGTGCTCGATCTGGCCGACGGGAGCCGGGTCGACATCGTGTGCACCATGCATGTCGACCCCGAGGCCGGGGAGATCACGGTGGACTACGAGGGCTCCAGCGAGGCCAGTCCCTGGGGGATCAACGTGGTCCGCAACTACACCCACGCCTACACCACCTTCACGGTCCGCTCGGTCCTCAACCCCGACATACCCAACAACCACGGCAGCCTGGCGCCCATCAAGATTAGGGCCCCGGAGGGATCGGTGGTGCACGCGGCGCCCCCGCAGCCGGGCACGGCCCGTCATGTGGTGGGGATGTTCCTGCCCAATGCGCTGCTCAAGGCTCTGGCCCGGGTGAAGCCCTCAGGCGCCATGGCCGAGGGCGCAGGCGCGGTGTGGACCATGCAGGTGAACGGCCACCACGACGACGGGTCGCCGTTCATCACCGCCATGTTCACCTACGCGGGTGGTGTGGGCGCCCGGGCCACGAAGCCCGGTCTCGACGCCTGCTCGTACCCCACCGGGGTGTCGGCGGTGCCCATCGAGGTGGTGGAGGCGTCGGCCCCGGTCCGGTTCCTGCGCAAGGCGCTGCGCCCAGGCTCGGGCGGCGGCGGAGCCCAGCCGGGCGGGCTGGGCCAGGTGATCGAATTCGAGGTGGACACGGCCCGGCCCTGGCAGCTCAACGCGGTGACCAGCCGCCTGACCGAGCCGCCCCAGGGCATCTTCGGGGGCGCGCCGGGCGCGCCGGGGTCGTTCCAGGTGAACGGCGAGCCGGTGACCACCCAGACCCGCATAACGCTCCAGCCCGGCGACACCGTGCGCCTGGAACTGCCCGGAGGCGGCGGCTACGGGCAGCCGGACTCGTGATCCCCCACGCGTTTTCTGTGCAGACATGTCGCTGTGGGCGGCGTATCTGCACACAGAATGTTCGAAGGGTGCCGTGAGCAGGTGGGCTGAGCCCGTGTCCTTCGCGTCGGCGTGGGAGCGGGCGGTGGCCGCACACGCCGACGAGACGTTCCTGGTCTTCGAACCACCGTCGGGAGCCGCGGCCAGTTGGAGCTACGGGGACTTCGACGAGGTGGTGGACCGGGTGGCCGGGACGTTGACCACGCTGGGCGCTGAGCCCGGTGCGGCCATGCATCTCGCCCTGACCAACTCGCCGACGTTCGTGGCGGTGTGGCTGGCCGCCTCCCGGCTGGATGCGTGGATCGTGCCGTCGGACCCGATGGGGCGCACCCTCGAGTTGGCCGGCCATATCGAGCGCACCCGTCCCGCGGTGGGGTTGTGCGCCGGGGCCAGGGCCGGCACTTACCGGGCCGCGGCTGCCGCGGCGGGCCAGAGAGATCTGCCCGTCATCGAGATCGACGAGGCCGACGCCACGCTGGCGCCGTTCGACGCCACGCCCCTGGCCGCCGCTGAGCGACCGGAGGCCGGTCTGCGAGACAGGGCCGCGGTGATGTTCACGTCAGGCACCACCGGACGGCCCAAGGGTGTGGAGGTGACCCAGGCCAACTACGCGTTCGCGGGCAAGGTCATGGCGGAGGCGGCCGGGCTCGCTCCCGACGATCGCCAGCTGGTGGTGCTGCCCCTGTTCCACGCCAACGCGCAGTACTACTCGTTCGCGTCGGTCGTCTGGACCGGGGCCAGCGTGGCCCTGATGCCGGCCTTCTCCGCGTCGGGGTTCCTGCCCGCCGCGGCCCGCCACTCGGCCACCTGTGCCAGCCTGTTTGCCGCCCCCATCCGCATGATCCTGGCCCGCGGCAGCCCCGTCGACGGCCTGCGCCTGCGTCACTGCTGGTATGCACAGAACATCGCGGCCGACCAGTACGAGACCGTGGCTGGATGGTTCGGCTGCCGGCCCCGCCAGCTCTACGGCATGACCGAGACCATCCCAGCGGTCCTCACCGACGAGGCCGCCGACCCGCACCACGCATCGATGGGCCGGGTCTCTGAGGGCTGTGCGGTGGATGTGCAGGACGCGGCCGGGCACTCGGTGGATCCGGGGGTTGTGGGCGAGGTGGTCGTGGGGGGCGAGCCGGGCCTCACCCTGTTCGCGGGCTACCTCGACGCGCCCGACGTCACCGCGGCCAGCTTCCGGGACGGCTGGTTCCTCACCGGCGATCGGGCGGCGCGCGACGACACCGGACGCCACTACTTCGACGGCCGCCGCTCGGACGTGCTCAAGGTGTCGGGCGAGAACGTCTCGATAGTCGAGGTCGAGTCCACCCTGGCCGAGCATCCTGCCGTGCTGGAGGCCGCGGTGGTGGGCCGCCTCGACGAGATCCGCGACGAGGTGCCGGTGGCGTTCGTGGTCGCGGCCGACGCTTCGGCGCCTCCCTCCATCGGTGAACTCGACGCCTGGTGCATCGAGCGCCTGGCCAAGGCGAAGCATCCAGTGGCCATCACTCTGATCGACGAGTTGCCCCGCACCAGCGTCGGCAAGATCCGCAAGTTCCTGCTCACCGAGAAGGCCGCGCTGGACGGGTAGTGGCCCTCGCCGACGTCGAAGGCGTGCCGCCGACCCGGCGAGACAGTCAAGATGGGCCGATGCTAACGTTCGCGCGTCGATGGGTCTGATTGTCAGACAACGGCGCGCAACACGGTTTCAAACACGGGAGGGAAACCCATGAGGAGATCTACGATCAACTGGTTGGTGGCCGTGATGGCGGTGTTCGGGCTGATCGCCGCATCCTGTGGCGACGATGACGACGCGGCTGACGAGCCGGCCGCGGCGACCGACGCCGCTCCTGCCCCAACAGATGAGGCGCCTACGGCCGCCGAGGAAGACGAAGCACCCATGGTCGACGAGGAGCCGATGGCTGACGAGGAGCCGATGGCTGACGAGGAGCCGATGGCTGACGAGGAGCCGATGGAGGAGCAAGTCGACCCCCTGGTTGAGTTGTTCGACGCCAACGGCGACGGCGTGGTGCGGATCGGCATCGCCGCCCAAGGGCCCCGCGACGACGGCGGGTACTACCAGGGCCTCGTAGATCAGGCCGAGGAACTCTCCGCCGCCAACGGCTTCGGCGAGGTCATCGTCGTTGACGAGATCACGTTCGAGGAGGCAGCCGTCGAACTTGAGAACCTCGCGAACCAGCCTGTGGACATCATCATGGTCGGCGCGAGCGGTCTGGCTGGCAACCTGCCCGAGGTGGCCGAGAAGTACCCTGAGATCTACTGGTACTGCAACTGCGGCGCCGGCTTCACCGAGTCCGAGTTCTATTCGCAGACTCAGGACGAGGGCAGCGGCATCCACTACACCGCAGGCGTCGCATTCGGCGAGCTCCTCAAGGCACGCGGCGGCGACAGCCTCGCCATCATCGGATGCTGCGACCTCGGCTTCGAGAAGGAAATGGTCCTGGCGATCAAGCTCGGAATGGCGGCGGTCGACGAGAGCTACACGGTGACCTACACCCAGACCGGGGACTTCCCGTTCGACTTCGACAACGTGGCCAACGCCACCGCCGCGTTCGACGCAGCCGTCGCCGAAGGCGCCGATGCGGTCTATCCCTTCCTGGGCGGCGCTCTCGAGCCGGTGGCGCAGCTGGCAGTGGACGCCGGGCTGATCGTCTCGAACCCGGGCTCGCCGCGCGCCTGCGACAGCGAGATCCCCTACGACATGACCGTTCGCTTCGACCCCGGCGACTACGTCCGGATCGTGTTCACGGACATCGTGGCGGGCGACTTCCCCGAGGGATCGGTCCGGGTGTTCACGGCCGCCACCGATCCTGACGTCGTTGGCGCGGCCCTGTGCGATTCGCCGGAGTTGCAGGGAGCCCTTGACGCCGCGTTCGCCACGGTGGCCAGCGGCGAGTTGGCCGCCGCCATCGGGCAGATCAAAGCGGAGGCCTACCCCGGCGGCTGAGTTGGTGCAGGCGCGGACGTTCGACGCGGCGGGAGGGACCGAGGCGGACCCTCCCGTCGCGGTTCGCATGGTCGGGGTCATGAAGCGCTTCGGCGCGGTCGTGGCCTGCGACCGTGTCGACTTCAGCCTTCAGCGGGGCCGGATCCACGGCTTGCTGGGCGAGAACGGGGCGGGGAAGTCCACGCTGATGAAGATCCTCATCGGCTTGGTGACCCCTGACGCGGGCGAGATCTACGTTCACGGCGAGCGTCAAGAAATCCTCGACCCCGTCGAGGCTGCGACCCTCGGCCTGGGCATGGTGCATCAGCACTTCAGCCTGGTCGATGCACTGTCCGTCTGGGAGAACGTGGCCCTGGGCGAGCCCGGGAGGCTCGATCCGCGCGCCGTGCGGGCCCGGGTCGGCGAGATCAGCGACCACTTCGGTCTCGACATCGACCCCTACGCAACCGTCGGCAACCTTCCGGCGGCGTTGCAGCAGCGAGTCGAGATCATCAAGTGCCTGCGGCGCGACCCGTCGGTGCTCATCTTCGACGAGCCGACATCCGTGCTCACCCCGGAAGAGTCCTTCCAACTCTTCGATTCTCTACGGCGAGTGGTGACCGATGAAGGCCGTGCCGTCGCTCTCGTGTCCCACAAGCTCGACGAGGTCCTGCAGGCCACCGACACCGCCACGATCATGCGTCGGGGCGCAGTCGTGGAACGGCTGGTCACTGCCGAGACCAATGCCGCCGAGTTGGCTCGGGCCATGGTCGGCCGGCCGGTCGCGCTGCGATCCGACGGAGCCCTGCAAGCCGCGCCGCGGAGCGGCGAGAGGCCGATCGAGCATGACGAGCCCGTGCTGACGATCGAATCGGCGACGGTGAGAGTTGGCGAGCAGCATGAACTCGATCATCTCGACCTCGAGGTATTCGCCGGCGAGATCGTCGGGGTCGCCGGCGTCGAGGGGAACGGGCAGAGCGCTCTCGTGGATGTGCTCTCCAGCCTGACGCGGCTGCACTCCGGAGCGGTCCGCGTGAACGGTCGAACAGTGCCGACCGGCAAGTCCGGCGCGATGGCCGCGGCGGGCATTGCCGTCATCCCCGCCGACCGCCACGACTCCGGGATCGTGCTCCAGATGACGGTTGCGGAGAACCTGCTGCTCGTGCATCCCGAGCAGGTCTCGGTCAGGGGGCTGCTAGATCCGAGCATGATGTCTGAGCACGCCCGGCAGCTCATAGACGAGTACGAGATCCAGTGCGAGGGTCCCGACAGCCGGATGTGGTCACTGTCGGGCGGCAACCAGCAGCGAGTCGTGCTGGCGCGCGAGCTGTCGAGCCGGCCGCTGGCGCTGGTTGCGGCCCAGCCGACCCGCGGCCTCGACGTTGGGGCGATCGAGTACACCACCGGACAGATCCGACGCGCCGCCTCCGACGGTGTCGGAGTGCTGCTCGTTTCGTCCGAGCTTGGGGAGATCCTCGACTTGTCCGATCGCATCGTCGTCCTGTCGGAGGGCCGCACCGCGGGCGCGATGGCGCGCGACGATGTCGATATGGAACGGCTGGGCCTGCTGATGGGGGGCCACCAGGCATGACGGCGCCGATCGTCCGGGCGTTGAGGCCGACTCGGGCGAGGCGGGACGCTCTGGCCGGCCGACTCTCCGAGATCGTCGGCCTGTACGTGCTGAGCATCCTGGGCGCGCTCGCCCTGTCGGCGGTACTGGTCTCCGCCACCGGTGGATCGTGGCGCAGCGTGGCCTCCGCGCTCATCGACGGCAGCATCCGCAATCCGGGCCGCTGGGGAACCACCATCGGCGGGGCGATCCCCCTGCTCACCATTGCCCTGGGAACGATCGTCAATGCCAAGGCCGGCCTGGTGAACATCGGTCAGGAGGGCCAATTGCTCCTCGGCGGGGCCTGCGCGGCCATCGTGGCGGTCCATCTCGACGCGCCCGGTGCCCTCCTGTTCTTCGCCCTGACCGCGGCGGGCGTCGCCGGGGGCGCAGTCTGGGCGGGGCTGGCGGCCGCCCTGCGCTACTGGCGCGACGTCCCCGAGGTCCTGACGACGCTGCTGCTGGTTGCGGTGGCTTCGCAAGTGATCGCCTTCGGGTTCTCGTCGGAGAGGCTGCTGCTGGCGCCGCTCTCGGAAGGCCAGGGAACCCAGGTGCAGCAGACGCTCCGGGTTCCTGAGGGAGCCCGCATTCCCCGCATCACCCTGTTCGGCAACGAGTTCCCGATCGCCGCCTTCGTCGCGGTGATTCTGGCCGCGGTGGTCGCGCTCGTCCTGGCGCGCACCGTGTGGGGGTTCCGCCTCCGGATGCTCGGGAGCAACCCGCGGACCGCGACCCGCGCCGGCGTCAAGCCGGCTCGGTACGGCATCACCGCGATGCTCATTTCGGGCGGGTTCGCCGGACTCGCCGGGGTCTTCATGCTGACCGGCGGCGACTTCGGCGGCTACCGGTTCTCACCTGGCTTCTCCATCAACTTCGGTTGGACAGGACTGCTGGTGGCGCTGGTCGCTCGCGAGCGAGCCGGCGCGGCGGTCGTGGTGGCGTTCGTGTTCGCCTGCTTGTGGACCGGATCGGGCTTCCTCGCCGCGACCGGCGTCGAGCGGCGCATCACCGATGTCGTCCAGGCGTCGCTGGTACTGGCGCTGCTCATCCCGCCGGCCGTGCTGTTCATCCGAGCCCGCCGCCGGGCCGCCGCGCTCCGCCGGGTGAGGGTCTGACATGGGCGGATTCTTCAACGCCCTGGGCGACATCCTGACGAGCGAATCGTCCTACGTCTCGGCAGTGAGCTTTGCCGCCTTCCTCGCCTTCGGCGCGGTCGGCGAGTGGGTGGCCGAGCGTGCCGGGACACTGAACATCTCGATCGAGGGCATGCTGCTCGCGGGCGCCTTCGCTGCGGCTGCGGGATTCGATCTCACCAACAACCTATTCGTCTCGCTCCTGTTCGGCATCGGAGCGGCCCTGGTGGTCGCGGGGGTGCAAGCCCAGATGAGTCATCGCCTCCAGGCCGATCAGTTCGTGGTGGGGCTGGCCCTGAACATCCTGGTGTTCGGTCTGGCCGGATTCCTGGACGGTGAACTGGACCCGGCCACTCGCCGGGCTCCCACCGTCACGATCCCGCTGCTCTCCGAGATCCCGCTCGTGGGCCGGGCGCTGTTCGACCAATCGTGGCTGCTCTATCTCATCTACCCGCTGATCCCGGCGTGCTGTTGGCTCGTCTACAGGACGCGCTGGGGGCTCGAGGCGCGGTCGGTGGGCGAGAACCCGCAGTCGGCCGACGCGTCGGGCATCCACGTCAATCGTCGACGCCGCCAGGCCATCTATGTCGCCGGCATCACGTGCGGCGCAGGCGGCACCTATCTGTGCCTCGCGGTGGTCGGCTCGTTCGAGGACTCGATAGTCGGCGGGCGCGGCTTCATCTCCATCGCCGCGGTCATCTTCGGAGGCTGGACGCTTCGGGGCTCGATCGCGGGCTGCCTGCTGTTCGGCACGGTGGTCTCCTTCCGTCTCTCGCTGCCCGCGCTCGGTTACCAGATCAACAACCAGATCGTCACCTCGGCGCCGTTCTTGTTGACGATCGCGGGCATGGCCCTGTTCGCCAAGCGAGTGCGGGCACCGGATGCGCTCTCCCGGCCCTTCGTGCGAGGAATCCGATGAATATCACGCCGACACCCCACGACGATGCCGAAGGTCTCGTGCCCGTGACCGCGGGCACGCCGCTGCTCGAGCCCCGCGAGGTATTCGATCCACAACTCTTCGAGCGGGAGATGGTCCGCGTCCACGGGGCAGCTGGTGACGGTGCGCAACGAACCGTTGACACCGACCTCGACCAGGCTGGTGACGCGGGTCTGCACGAGTGACGGCGATGAGGCCGCGGCCGAGGAGCCTCTCGACGATATCGACCGCACCAACACCGAGGACACCGACATGATCGCGGTGCTGATGGAGAGCCTGCGCTCCCCGTTCCTGCACGTCGGGCCGGCCGCGTTGTGGGAGCGTCGCTCCGCGCACGTGATGGAAATGGTTCGGGCCGAGACGGCGCGCGAGATCGCTCCCGGCGAGTTCACGCACGCTTGGCGGCGATGGAGACCACTTCGGACAGCAGTTCGCGATTGGCGGCCAGGCCGGGCGAGATGATGTTGACGAAGAAGGCGTTGAGTCGGTGCGCGCCGATCAGGTGCTGGAGCTGGCTGCGGCACTCCGCCGGCGTGCCCGCGATCTGGTATGAGGCGACCAGCTCGTCGGTCACCAGCCGGCCGACGGCTTCGGGGCCTCCATCGGTGAAGGCCTGCTTCAGGCCGGCGACCTCGGCTTCGTTCAGGCCTAGGTTCTTGAGGATCCGGGGTGGGCTGTCCATGATGGCGTAGCCGTAGAGGTGCTTGGCCTCCGCGATCATCTCGCGCTTGTACGCCAGACGGTCGAGGTACACGCGGGTGAGCGGCTTGGCGCCGGCCGTCACTCGGGCTTGCTCGGCCAGGCCGAACGCGTCGCCCAGGTCGGACTTCACCATCAGCACCAGGCCGTCGGCGTGGGCGCCGGCCACCGCCAGCATCCGCTCGCCGCGGGCCGCGACCCAGATCGGGATCGAGTGGGTGCCGGTGGTGAGCTGGGCGCCCTCCAGCGAGAGTCTGCGTCCCCGCCAGGTGACCGGCTCGCCCCGCCACAGCAGCCGGAGCGCTTCGATGGCGTCGGCCATCATCGCCAGCGGAGCGGACCGTTCGAGCCCCATCGGATGCAGCACCATCGTGCCGCCGGCCACCAGCGTCACGAAGGCTCGGCCCCCGCTCATCTCGTCGACGGTGGCGATGGCGGCCGCAGTGGCGGCCGGATGGCGGGTGTAGGGGTTGGTGACCGCTCCCAGGCGGATGGTGCTGGTGACTTGCGCTGCCGCACCGAGCACGGCGTACACGTCGAGCATCAGGCCCTCGTCGGCCACCATGCAGTATGAGTAGCCGAGCTCCTCGGCGGTGACGATGGTGTCGATCAGCTCGGCCGAGCCCATCGTCGGGACGATCTGAAGGCCGAGCGCAAGCTCGCCGGCGGTCACCGTTCGGGCTCGACCCAAGGATCGTGTACGGGTCTGATGACGACCGGTCCGATGTCGATTCGACGGTCGGCGCCAACCAGGCTCGCCACCAGCTCTCCCACTCCGGACGCGGGCATCATCCGGGCCCGGACAGAATCGGGGGCCCTGCCATCCCACAGCTCTGTGTCGATCTGGGCGGGGGACAGTGTGATCACCCTGATGCCGCGGTCCCGCCCCTCCAGCCGCAGCACCTCGCCCAGCGCGTCGAGCCCTCCCTTGGACGCCGCGTAGGCCGCGTTGCCTTCGAAGGGGTGAACGGCAGCGATGCTGCTGATGAGCACTATCTGGCCGCCGGAGCCGCTCAGCGCCTCCCAGCCCGCACGGGTCAAAGCCATGACCGCACTCAGGTTGATGTCCAGCACCCGCTGCCAATGGTCCGGCGCGACCTCGGCTGCCGGCGCCTTCTCGAACACCCCGGCGCTATGCACCATCACGTCGATCCGGCCATGGGCCGCGAGCGTCCGTTGGACCACACCTTCCGCTTCTCCAGGCTCGGTGAGGTCCGCAGCCAGCGGGACAGCAGGGGAGGCCAGGCTCTCGGCCGCAGCCCGCAGTCTCATCTCTCGTCGCCCGACGAGCACGCAGCGCGTGCCTCTTGTCGACAAGGCGGCTGCGCAAGCCAAGCCGATGCCCGATCCGCCTCCCGTGATGATCGCCACTGGGGTCGGCTGCGATGTCACCGTCTCATTGTGTCGGATCGTCCGGGATGTCGGTCCCGAGGAAGCCTTCGATGCGGGCTAGCCGCTGACCGTTGTTGGCCACCTCGGCGCGCAGTTCCTCGATCGCGCCGCCGAGTTCGGTCCGCAATCCGGTTTCGACGCCGTTGATCTCGGCCGTCAGGTCGGCGCGCAGTTGGTCGAGTCCGGTCTCGACGCGGTTGACGTCGGCGGTCAGTGTGGTCTCGACGCGGTTGATGTCGGCGGTCAGTGTGGTCTCGACGCGGTTGATGTCGGCGGTCAACTCGCTGCGGAGGCTGTCGGTGGTCTGTTGCTGATGCCAGATGATCCCCAGCACTCCCAGGACGATGGCGAGCAGCTGCGCGACCGGGATGAGCTGGGGCCAGAGCGGCGACGCGGCGACCGGTCCAGACGCCATGGCCACCGGACTGGCAGCAGTCGACGGGCCTTCGCCTTGAGCAATGAACGCCTCTGATGCCGCCATGCTGTCACCCTAATCGGCAGGATAAGTCAATGCAACACATTATCTTTGAGCGTATCACCGACCATTAGCCGAAGAATGAGGCGGTCAGCACTTCGTAGTTGATGCGCCCCGCGCTGAAGGTCCGGCCGCTGGCCAGGTTGGTGAGGTGGATCTCGGCCGGGGAGTGCATCTCGATGGGTATCTCGTAGAAGTCCCGCCCGGCGTCCTCGTAGATCTCGATGAACGGCCGTCCGTAGGCCTCGCAGGCGACGGACACCACTCGCTCCACGATCTCGGCGCACTGGGCGTCGTCGCCCTCGACGGTGACGTTGGAGATGCCGCCGTACAGCAGGCTGTCGTTGATGCGGCCCATCGAGATCAGGTCGTCGTCCACCAGGGGCGGCACCACCCCCAGGCCGTAGGCGTAGCGCAGGCCGCGCAGGTCCATGCCCTCCTCGGCCAGCCGGTGGATGGACTGCTCCACGATCCGGGCTGCCACCTGCACCGCGGTCACCAGACTGCGGTTGGGCGCGAAGAGCACATACAGGTCGCCGGGGTCGACCCGGCACGCCGAGGCGATCATGTCGGCCATCGCCACCGGGACCGGCTCGGAGGTCTGGATGGCCACCACCGACTCGTGGTGGTCGTCGCGGTAGTCGATCCACTCGAAGTAGTGGTCGAGGCTGTCGCGGTTCAGGGCCCGGCCCGGCCCGGCCAGGATGGCGGCGTGCTCGGTGCCGGGAGCCTGGAGCCGCCATCCCGCGATCTGCGACGCCACGCAGGCCTCGATGGGGCGGTCGATCATCACCCGCACCGCGGTGAGCATCCGCCCGTCCAGATCGAAGGGCTCGTAGCTGACGATGCCCAGCCCGCCCAGGCTGGCCAGGGTGTAGAGCTGGGCGGCCCGCCAGCCGCCCTCGGCCTCGAGTCCCATGTCGACGACGGTGGCGCCGTTGTCGAGCCGTTCGACGTTCACGCCCAGCGCATCGGCCGCCTCCAGGATGAGCCGTACCGTCTTCATGGCCTCACGGTTGACGCTGATCACCACTCGCTCCCTCGCCGTTCTGTTTGCGGTTATTGGCCCATACGGCTGGTTTCTTCGCTCAGAATGCCTACAGCCTGTCAGGCGGGGGTGGACTCGCGGGCGCCCAGAGCGGCGTCGACGGGGATGATCGCGCCGTTGAGGTAGCTCGCCTCCGGCGAGGCCGCGAACAGGATGGCGGCAGTGATCTCCTCGGGCCGCCCGAAGCGGCCCTCGGGTATGTGGCGCTGGATGGCGGTCTGGAGGTCGGGGTCCGGCATCCCGGCCAGCAGAGCCTCGGTGGCGATGAGCCCGGGCGCCACCGCGTTGACCCTCACTCCCTTGGGGCCGAGTTCCAGGGCCATGGCCCGGGTCAGCCCCTCGACCGCGCCCTTCGACGCTATGTAGGCGCAGCGGTTGACCACCGCGAGCCGGGCCAGGATCGAGCTGACGTGAACGATGGCGCCGCGGCCCCGCTCGACCATTCCTGGCGCCACCAGCTGGCTCAACTGAAGCAGACCCCGCACGTTGGCGTGCCAGACCGTGTCGAAGGACTCCAGGGACAGGTCGGACATCGAGGAGCGGTCGATGAGAGCCGCGTTGTTGACCAGGATCGACACCGGCCCCAGCGAAGTCTCCACCTCGCGGGAGAGCCGGGCCACGTCGTCCTCGCGGCCGATGTCGGCCTGGAACACCTCGGCTGTGCCGCCTGCGTCGGAGATGGCCTGACGGGTGGTGACCGCGCCGTCGGCGTCGCTGCGGTAGTTGACCGCCACTCGGGCGCCCTCGGCTGCGAACGCCCGGGCGGTTGCCGCGCCGATGCCCCTGGACGAGCCGGTGATCAGCGCGGTGTCGCCGTCGAAGCGATCAGGTCTCACGGCTAGCCCCCCGCAATGGTCGCCGCCTCAGCCTCGTGGTCGGCGATCACGGCCAGAACGGTGCCCACGTCCACGGTCTCGTCCTCGTCGACCAGGATCCGGGCCACCACCCCGGCACAGGGCGCCTCCAGCTCGGTCTCCACCTTCTCGGTCTCCACCTCGGCGATCACCTCGCCCTTGACCACATGGTCGCCCTCGTCGACGTACCAGGCCACAACGGTGCCGTCCTCCATGGTCAGCCCCCACTTGGGCAGGATCACATTGGTCGCCATTCCATCTCCTCACACGTTGGTGGCTGTGTTGATGAGATAACGGGTTTGCGGGGCACTTCCTACCCCAGCGCCGTCTCAATGGCCCACGCGGCACCGAATACCATGCAAGCCGAATGTCGGACGACCGTCAGCATGCAGGCCATCGGTGGGCGACCCTCCACGATGTATCGGCGTATTCCTGCATAGGTCGGGTTGGTTACGGGCTGTGCGTCGTAGGCACGGCGTAGAGTGACGGAGGTGGGCGAACAAGCAGGGCTCCGCAGAACTGAGTTGTGGACCATCGGTCACTCCAACCACTCCGGTGAACGCTTTATCACGCTGCTCAGGAGTTTCCGCATCGACGTGGTGGCGGACGTTAGATCACAGCCGTACGCCCGCTACGCCTCCCATTTCAGCCAGAGCCCGCTGCGAGAGCTGCTGGCCGACGCAGGATTGCAGTACGTGTTCCTGGGTCGGGAACTCGGCGGTCGACCTGACGAGCCTGAACTCTATGACAGCGAGGGCCGAGTGCTGTACGGGCATTTGGCAGAGGTCCCACGTTTCCGTGACGGACTGTCGCGGTTGTTGGAGGGAGCATCGCAGTGGCGCGTGGCAATGATGTGCAGCGAGGAAGACCCCACAGACTGCCATCGTCGACTGCTGATCACTCGCGCGCTGCACCTGCACAACAACGCGACGACGGTCCATCACATACGGGGCGACGGCAGCGAAGTAGACGAGGAGCAGTTCGGCCTTAGGATCGACCCCTTCGATCAACTTGCACTATTTGGGGAGAGGGACCAATGGAGATCTGCACGATCGGATTCCCTCTGTCGTGTAGGTGCCCCGTCGGGGTTGTCGGGATCAGTACTGGGCGGCGGTCTTGATGGCCGCGGCGATGTCGGCGGCGCCGGGGAGCACGACGTCCTCGAGGGGCACCGAGAAGGGGATGGGTGTGTCGAGGCCGTCCACCCTCACCACCGGACCCCGAAGCTCCGCGAAGCACTCCTCGCTGATGCGGGCGCTCACCTCCGCGCCCAGCCCGCCGACCCTGGGAGCCTCGTTGGCCACCACCACCCGGCCCGTCCTCGATGCCGAGGCCAGCACGGTGGCCGCGTCGTAGGGCCGGATCGTCCGCAGGTCCACCACCTCGACCGAGATGCCGTCGGCGACAGCCCGCTCGGCCGCCTCCAGCGCCATCGGTACCATGCGCATGGCCGCCACCACCGTCACGTCGGTGCCCTCGCGGGCGATCGAGGCCTTCCCCAATGGGGTGGTGTAGTACTCGGGGGGCACCTCGGCCCGGCTGCGGTACAGGGCCTTGTGCTCCAGGAACAGCACAGGGTCGTCGCTGTCGATCGACGCCAGCAGCAGGCCCTTGGCGTCGACCGGGTTCGACGGTGCCACGATCACGATGCCGGGCACGTTGAGGAACCAGCCCTCCACGCTCTGGGAGTGGTGCGGCCCGCCGCCGAACCCGCCCCCGCAGGCGGTGCGGATCACCAGGGGAGCCTTGAACTGCCCGTCGAACATGTAGTGGAGCTTGGCCACGTTGTTGACGACCTGGTCGTAGCACTCGGCGATGAAGTCGGCGAACATGATCTCGGCCACCGGGCGCATGCCGACCATGGCCGCGCCCGCGCAGGTGCCGATGATGGCCGCCTCCGACAGGGGGGTGTCCCGCACCCGCTCGGGCCCGTACTTGGCCAGCAGCCCCTTGGTCACGCCGAAGTCGCCGCCCATCTCGGCGATGTCCTCCCCGATCAGGAACATCTCGGGATGCTTGTCCATGGCCAGGTCCAAGGCGTTGTTGAGGGCTCGGGTGAAGCTGGCCTTGCGGACCCTGTCGCGGGGCTTGCGGGGGGTGCGGGCCGTGCGTGCCGGAGGGGCGGTGTCGGCGGCGGTCATCGCGACGCCACCTCCCAGCCGACGTAGACGTCGGCGGTTGCCTTGGCCGGATCGGGCGCCGGGCTCTCCAGGGCGAAGTCGATCCACTCCTCGATCTGGGCCCGGGTCTCGTTCTCGATGGCGTCGAGGTCGGTTTGGCTCACCGCCTGCTCGGCCAGTGCCTCGGCGGCCAGCATGATCGGGTCGCGCTCCTCCTTCCAGTACTTGACCTCCGCCTCGGGCCGGAACTCGCCGGCGAAGATCCCCTGCCAGCGCCAGGTCTTGAACTCCAGGAAGTAGGGGCCGGCTCCCGAGCGAATGTGCTCGACCGCCGCTCCCACCGCCGTCCAGGCTTCCACGATCTCGTTCCCGTCCACCTGCCGGTTACTGAACCCGTAGCCCTGCACCATGTCGACGATGTCGGCCGAGGCGTGGCCCTCGCCCGCCGGCATGGAGATGGCGTAGCCGTTGTTGACGCAGGCGTACAGCACGGGCAGATCCCAGATGGCCGCCATGTTGAGGCTCTCGTGGAACTCGCCGCGCCCGACAGTGCCGTCGCCGATGATGGCGCATGCGACGTTCGGCTCGCCCCGCAGCTTGGCCGCCAGCGCCACCCCCAGCACCGTGGCCATGTAGGAGCCCTCCACCGCGTTGTCGCCGAAATTCCCCACGGCGGGGTCAGCCGAGTGCAGGCTGCCGCCCTTGCCGCTGCACACCCCGGTGGCCTTCCCGAACAGCTCGGCCATGATCCGTTCGCCGTTGCCGCCGTGACGCTGCTGGGCCAGGGCGTTTATGCCGTGGCAGCGGTGGTCGGGGAAGAAGGCGTCGGTGGCCTCCAGGTGCCAGGCCAGCGCGGCCTGGGTGGCCTCCTGGCCGAGCCCGGTGTGCAGCATGCCGGGCACGTTGCCCTTCTCGAACTCGCGCTCGAGGCCCAGCTCGAAGGCTCGTATCAGCCACATGTCCCGGTACAGGCCGAGCAAGGTCGACGTCTCCACTACAGCTCCTTGTCGCTCTCGATGAACTCCGACCACGGGGTGCGGGCCAGAAAGTAGGCGCCATCGTCCACTGTGCGGAGATAGGTCCGCAAACCGAGCCGACCGATGGGTCCCAGCCTCAGCGGGTCGATGCGGCCGTCGGGGTCGCAGATAGCGGTGTCGTAGGCCACCCACACCACCTCGGCGATCACTAGGTGGACCTCGCTGAAGATCCTTCCCGGTGTTCCGAGGTCGACCACTTTGCGCACCTCGCACTCGAGGCGGGCCAGAGCCTCACCGATGGCCGGCGATGTGACCTTGGTGGCCGGCACCGGAGTCCAGCCGGCCAGCTCGTACTCGTCCACGTCGCTCGGCGCCTCCATGGCCACGGTCTCGATCCGGTCACGGAAGACCTCGGTAGTGACGTTCACCACGAAGTCGCCGCTGGCCATGGCGTTGTTGTAGGCGTCCTTTGCCGACGGCTCCAGGCAGTAGCCGATCTGGATGGTGATGTGGCCGGCGTCCTGCGGGCTGATGATGAAGTAGGCGATCTCGTCGGGGACGATGGCAAGCGCCAGCGTGGGCGGGATCAGCACGAAGCCGCCTCGCTTGCGCTGCTCGGTGGTCAGGTTGGAGAACACGGGCAGGATGCAGCGCTGGGTGGGGTTGAACGAGCTGTCGATGTCGGTGAAGTGCTGGATCCGCCCGATGGCGCCGTCGGCGTCGTCCCAGGGCAGGAAGTCGTTCATGTGGCTGGGCGCGAAGGTCTGGAGGGGACCGTGCAGCTGGCTGGCGTGGTAGGGGTCGTTGAAGTTCTCCATCATGACCTTCCAGTTCCATGGAAGGTCGGGGATCGTCTTGCCCTCCAGCGTGGTGGTCGACTCCAGCCCGTAGTTGGTGAGCATGTCGTCGATCTTGGTCAGGGTGGGGCCGAAGGGCGGGGCGTGATGATCGAAGTTGGCCATGATGAATCCTTGCCAGATCTCCACCTTCAACTCGGGCAGGTTGTGATCGCTGTGGTCGAAGTCCACGGCGCGCTCCATGGCCGGCGTGCCGAGCAGCGCACCGTCGAGCCCGTAGCTCCAATGGTGGTACGGGCAGGTGAAGCGGCGACAGTTGCCGGAGCCCTCCGCGATGACCATCCCCCGGTGGCGGCACACGGCCGACATGACCCTGAGTTCACCACCGGCGTCCCGGGCCGCGATGAGGGGCTCGCCCGCGATGGTGATGCAGCGGAAGTCGCCCGGCTCCTTCAACTGGTCGACCCGGCCCACGCAGAGCCACTCCCGCTGGAAGACGGCCCGCCGCTCGAACTCGTAGAACTCCGCCGACGTGTACAGCACCGGTGGCAGCAGCCGGGCCTCGTCCACCGGCCCCACCGAATCGTCGAAGCTGGCCGGCAGTTCGTCGGTCAGCACAGTCACGGCGTTCCCTCCCCGAGGTCCGAGCGCGTGCGGGAGTGACTCATTCGCGCTGAACCTAGTTGCCTGGCTCGGACTGCTTCGTATCGGGAGAGGCAGCCTCGCGGGTGGGAGGGAGCCCGTCCTAGACGACGAGGGCGACGGTGACCAGCGCCCCCGCGAACGCGGCCACCATCATCAACGCCACCCTCATCATCGTCTTGGTCAGCTCCGCGATCTCCTTGTGTATTACGGCCGTCAGATCCGACCTGAGAACCTGCAAGTCTTTGGTTGTGGCCAGGGTGTCCGCCGGTACGGCTGGCAAGGATGCGTCTGCTGCTGTCATGTGTCAACCCTTCCTACCCGGATGCGAACATCGCTCATACGATACTAATCTGGCTTGTAATGCAATATAGGTGATGGAAATATATTTCAGACTCACCAAGACTGAGTTGCTGTCTGCAGGGCTGCGCCGACCTGTAGGCACAGGGCGTCGTGGTGGTGCGGGGCGACGATCTGGACTGCGGCCGGTCGGTCCCCGTCCAGCCCGGCCGGCACTACTAGCGCGGGATGGCCGGTGACGTTGAACGGCGGGAAGTTGCGGGCCACTCTGTCGAGCCGGAGCCGGTCGCCGTCGTCGAAGAAGGTGGCTGGATCGGGCGCCGACGTGGGCGTGGCTGCGGTGACCAGGACGTCCACCCGCTCGAAGGCTGTATCAAGGTCGCGCTGGACCAGGCTGCGGGCCCGCAGCGCCCTCAGGTAGTCGGCGGCGCTGGTTCGGGCCCCGGCCGCCAGCCGGCATGCCGCGGACGGGGTGAACTCGCCGATGCGGTGAAGGCTGCCGACATGGTGCGCGGTGAAGGCTGCCGACATGGTGCGCGGCGAACTCCACCACGGTGATGACCCAGGCGATGATGCCAGCGAGCTCGGCGTGGGGGAATGGGACCGGCTCGACCGCGCAGCCGAGGTCCTCCAGGCTCTCCAGCGCGCCGGAAAGGGCCGCGTCCACCCCCGGCGATGAGACCTCGGGGAGCCATCCGTCGGTCACCCCGACCCGCAGGCCCCTCACCGACGCCGGAGTCGCGCCGTAGTCGGGGACGGGGCTTGCGGATAGAGGCCGAGCGAAAAGGCGAGCGAATCCGCCTCATACGGGCTAGGCCGTGGCCCGAGCGGCCCGTGAGCGCAGCGAACAAGAGCGGTAATGACCCCGCTGCGACGCCACGTGCTCTGACCTGTCCGAGCTCGCTCCTAGCCAAGCTGCCCCCGGCGCGCCCATCGAGCGCCTGTTGGTCGGGCGAATCAGTTCCAGTCTCCCGGCGACCACACCAGCGGGAACACGTCGTCGAAGGAGTCGAGGGTCTGGCCCGTCTGGGGCTGTTGCTCCGCCAGTCCCGGTGGATCGGGCACCATCTGCCCCACTCGCTGGATGTACCGCGCCTCGGGGCCGGCGTAGAGGGCGGCGTAGGCCCGCCGGTCGCGGTCGAGGGTCACTCCCTCAGCCGTTCCGTGGAGGAGGTTGCCGTGGAACAGGATCACGTCACCGGGTCGGTAGTCCCATCCCATGATGTCGAACGATCCGCGATCGCGGGGCACGTCGGGGGTGGGCGGCAGCGACTTGTCCATCACCACGCCGCGGTAGGCGAACCCCGATCCCCCCTTCTCGTAGACGCCGCGCTTGCGGGCCAGTGCCATCCGGAGAGCGTTCTCCTCGTCGGACATGTCGGGGTCTCGGCCCACCATCGGCCGGTAGGTGACGTTCCAGCGGTGCGAACCGCGGACCACTTCGAGGCTGGCCGGGCGAGGCACCCGGTCCGGTGATGCCCAGGCCCGCACCAGGTGGTGGCCCTCCACGTTGTGATAGCTGGTGTCCTGGTGCCACGGGGTCGGGGCCATGAACCCTGCCCTCCGGAAGAACATCTGGTCCATGTAGAAGCGCACCGGAGCGCTGAGCACCGAGCCCACGAGTCCGCCGACGGGCGAGTCGTTGGCGAACCGGTGGAGGCTGGCGGATCGGGCGGCCAGCAGCTGGTCGGCCCGCACGGTCGCCCCCTGGGCGACCACCTCGCTGGACATGTGGTCGCGCTCGGCGAAGCACTCCTCCAGGCCGTCGGCGACCAAGTCCACCCACTCGGGGGCCAGCACGCCTTCGAGCAGCACCGCTCCGTCGCGGTGGAACGCCTCGATCTCGGCGCCGGTGACCTCTCTCAGGGGAGGGGCGGCGGTCATCGACCGTCGCCTTCGTAGGCGACCGCGGCCGCGAAGCGGTCGGTGCTGATGTCCTCGAGTCGCCATCCCGCTCCGGGCATGCCGGCGAACCGGACGAAGCCGCTGGTTGCGCCGGCCCGCATGTCCGGCGGGATCTCGAAGCGGGATACGTCCAACGACAGGCCCATTCCGTGGGCCTTGCTCAGTGCTTCCTTCATCGTCCAGAGCCTGAAGAACAGGTCGAGCCGATCGTGGTTGTTCGCGGCGGCCAACTCATGCTTCTCGTTGGGGCCGAACACCGCCTCGATCAACTCGTCGAGGTTCCGGTGGGGAACCCGCTCCTCGACATCGATCCCGACCCGCCCCCCGGGTGCCAGGGCGATCAGCCCGTGGACGCCACTGTGGCTCACGTTGAAGCTGACTGCAGCGCGCCGCCCGCGCACGATGGCGTACGGTTTGCCGTGTTCTGAGGTCCCGAAGGCGAGATGCTCGTTGCTGCAGCCGAGTTGGTGGCACAGCACGGATCGGAGTGCAGCCCGGCACAGCGTGAACCGGTGCCGGGGCGCGTCGTACACGAACCGTTCTCGCCGGCGCTGCTCGGTGCCGTCGAGCCATCGCAGGGCGCGTTGCTCGCGCCCATCGCCGGTCGACAGGTCTACGTGCAGTACCCGAACGCCATCGAGGGCGCGGTGCGGGCTGCACCAATGCTCTGACCCCTCAACTGCCGGGGGAACCGGCGTGAGGAGCTTCCCGGACGGGAGAGGAGTCAGGAGACCTCCGTGTCAGCCCTACTGGGCGTCCAGATACGCGATCAAGTCGCTCGGCGTCAAGAGCTCAGCGAACTCTTCGGCCGGGATGTCGACGCCGAACTCCTCGCACACGAGCCTCCAGAACGCCACCACATCCGTGGAGCTGACTCCTGCGTCGACGATGTTGAGATCCGGGGTCAGCGGCGAGCCTGCGGCGCGGCCCTCGATCTGGAGGTTCGCGTCCACAAGTGCTCGAATCCGTTCTTCGGTGGATGACATGGTTGGGGTGTCCTTTGCATGGATTTGGGTGTGAGGGACCCGCGAAATCTAGGTCACCGGGTCGACGACGGCAACCCTGACAAAGACGGCAATTTCGACAAGGACGGCAATTTCGACAAGGACGGCAATTTCGACAAGGACTGAAGCCGGGAGCTAGGGCTGCACCGGGTCTACCCAGTAGCGGCGGCGCTGAAACGGGTAGCCCGGCAGCGAGATCCGGGATCGGATCTCGCCCTCGAACAGCTCTCGGAAGGACACGTCATCGCCCGCCTCGTAGGTGGCTGCCGCGGCTTCGACTGTGTCGGCGCCATCGGCGGACGCTGATGTTCCCGCCGCCTGGTGCCCGTCCGGGGCGGTCACGGCCTGCAAGCCTTCGCGCAGGGTCGCGGTGTCGCTGAACAGCACCGCGGCCCGGCACGGGAAGTGACTGCGTCCCACGCTGGCGGTCCATGCCATGTCGGCCAGCAGCTCTCCGGCCGGGCCGGCAGAGAGCTGGTCGGCGTGCTCGTCGAGCCATGAGAGGTAGCGGCCGGCCAGCTCGATCAGCGCTTCATCGGACTGCGCCGAGAGCGGCAGGAGCCGTCTCCGGCGCGCCGGCTGTGCCTCGCCGGGCGGTCCCGGGCGGGGGGCTTCGCTGGACCCCTCGTGTCCCTCCAGAACCAGATGCGCATTGGCCCCTGAGATAGCGAAGGAGTTCACCGCGGCCAGCTTCGGCCGGCCATCAGGCGTTGGCCAGCCGGTCGCCTCTGTGGTGACCCGTACCGGCAGCCGCTCCCAGTCGATCTGGGTGCTGGGTTCGGTCAGGTGCAGATGCCTGGGGATCGTGCCCCGGTTCATGGCCAGCACCGTCTTGATGAGGCCGGCCACGGCCGACGCGCACTCGAGATGGCCGATGTTGGTCTTGACCGAACCGACCAGCAGGGGCTCGCCGGGGTCGCGGCCGCGGCCGTAGACGTTGGCGGCCGCGTTCATCTCGACCGCGTCGCCGAACGGCGAACCCGGCCCATGGGCCTCCAGATAGTCCACTTCGGCGGGCGTTACGGCCGCCCGCTCCAGGGCCTGTTCCATGGCCTGCATCTGCGCTGGTCCGTTGGGCTGGGTGAGGCCCAGGCCGGTGGCGTTCTGGTTCACTGCGGTGCCTCGCACCACGCCCCAGATCCGGTTGCCGGCGGCGATGGCGTCGTCGAGCCGCTTGAGCACGACCATGCCGCAGCCCTCGCCCCGAACGTAGCCGTCCGCGCCGGCGTCGAAGGTTCGGCACTGCCCGCTGGCCGACAGCATGCCGGTCTCTTCGAGGAACTTCGCGATGGACGGGGACAGGACGGCGTTGGCCCCTCCGGCCAGTGCCATGTCCACCTCGTCCTGCTGCAGCGCGGTGACCGCGTGGTGAATGGCGACCAGCGATGACGCGCAGGCCAGGTCGAACGGCACCGCCGGGCCGGCCAGGCCCAGAGTGAATGCGATCCGCCCGACGGCCACGCTCGAGGTCGTGCCGAAGTAGCTGTCGCCCCGGCCGGCCGCGGCGATCACCCTGCGGTACTCGCTGCTGCCGCCGATACCGGCGTACACCCCGGTGCGGCTTCCCTTCAGGCCGGTCGGATCGATGCCGGCGTCCTCGAGTGCCTGCCAGGTCGTCTCCAGCAGCATCCGCTGCTGGGGGTCCATCGTGCGGGCCTCGATCGGCCTGATCCGGAAGAAACCCGCGTCGAACCGGTCGATGCCTTCGACGAACGCTCCGATCCGGTTACCGCGATCCGGGTTGTCCGGGTCCCCGGAGGCGCCGTTCCAGGGACCGGGGTCCCGGCGCCCGTCGGTGACCGCGTTCTCGCCTGCTTCCACGAGACGCCAGAAGCCGTCCAGGTCGGGCGCGCCGGGAAACCGGCAGGCCATGCCCACGATGGCGATCCCTTGATTGCCGGTCACCTTCGGCGGCGCGACCCGCGCGGGGCGGTCCTGCACGGTGGCGGCCGCTGGGACAGGGTCGCTCCGGTCCGCCTGCTCCGGTCGGCTGGGTCGCTCGGGTTGTGCCGGCCGCTCCGGCCGGCTCGTATCGGCAGGGCCGGGGTCGGTCGGGGCCTGTATGGCGAAGCGCCCGTCGTCGCCGGTGTCGGGGGCCTCGATCGTGCCCAATTCGGCGAGCTCCGATGCCAGATGGGCGGCGAGGCTTCGAACGCTGGGATAGTCGAACACCACGGTGTTGCCCGCCGAGTAGGTGCCTGCGAAGCCGCGATTCACGCGGTTCCTGAACTCCACCGCCATCAGCGAGTCCATCCCCAGATCGGCGAACTCGGCCGAGGGAGCCGGCAGGTTGGGCAGACGCATCACAGCCTGCAGTTCCCGCCGCAGGAACTCGACCAGTATCTGCTCGTGCCCGGCCACCGGCGACTGGCCCAGCTCCGAGAGCAGATCGGCCTGCGTCTCTTGATGCGCTCCGGAACGGCCTGCTGCGGCCAGCAGATCCTCGACGAACGGCGAACGATGCTGATCGCCTTCCGAGACCACCTGCCAGTCGACCGCGGCCACCATGGGCGCCGCAGGATCCTGCCTGACCAGCCGGTCGAACGCTCTCAAGCCCTGCTGGGGTGTGATCCAGCCCGTACCCGCAGCCTCCAATTGTCCGGCGATCCGTTCCCGGTGCTCCTCGGCCTCGCCGAGCCCCGACCACGCTCCCCAGGCGATGGATTGTCCTGCCAGGCCCCGCGACCGGCGATGGGCCGCGAGCACATCGAGGAAGGCGTTGGCGGCTGCGTGGTTGGCCTGACCCGGGTTTCCCATGACGCCGGCCACGCTCGAGAACAGCACGAACAGGTCGAGATCAAGGTCCGCCGTGGCGCGGTGCAATTGCCAGGCACCCAGCACCTTGGGCCACAACACCTGCTCGAACCTGTCCCAGCTCTGGTTCGGGATGGAGGCGTCCGACAGCACGCCCACGCTGTGGATGACTCCGCCAAGCGGCGGCAACGTGTCGGCGATGCGGGCCAGCATGGCGTCCACTGCGGCCGCGTCGGTCATGTCGGCCAGCTCCACGCTCACCGTCGCACCACGCTCGCGCAGCCCGGCGATGACTGCAGCGGCCTCGGGGTCCGGGTCGCGCCGACCGTTGAGCACGATGGCGCCGGCCCCGCGGTCGGCCAGCCACTCCGCCATCGTGCAGCCGATGCCGCCCAGGCCGCCCGTCACCAGGTATGTCCTGTCGCTGCGCAGCCGTCCGGTCTCGAGTGGCGACGCGGCGAAGACGATCTTGCCGATGTGGCGAGCGGCCCGCATGTACTTCATGGCCGGACCGGCTTCGGCCAACGACCATCTGGTGTGGACCAGCGGCTTCAACTCGCCGGCGGCCAGCTGTCGCATCACCTGCCGGAGCGCGGATCCCGGCTGGTCCGGGTCGTGCTCCTTGAGCACGTCCAGTTCCAGGATCCAGTAGCCGACATCGGGTCGTGCCTCCGACATCTTGTCGTGGCTGAGGATGTCCACCCTGGCCAACTCCACGAACCGGCCACCGCGGGTCAGGCAGGCCAGGCTGGCATCGATGAAGCCGGGACCGGTAAGGCTGTTGAGCACAACGTCGACGCCGGTGCCGCCGGTGGCTTCGAGGATCTGCTCCGAGAACTTCGTGGAGCGGCTGTCGAACACGTGCCTCACGCCCAGCGAGCGCAGGTAGGCCTGCTTTGGAGCGCTGGCGGTGGCGAACACCTCGGCTCCCGCGGCCTGGGCCAGCTGGATGGCGGCCAGGCCCACTCCTCCGGCGCCGGCGTGAATGAGGACCTTCTCACCGGAGTCCAGACCCGAACAGTCGAACGACAGGGCGGCCGACACGAACGCGGTCGGCATCGTTGCCAGCGCGGCGGCGGGCAGGTCGGCGGGGGCGGGAGCCACCATCTCCTCGCAGGTCACCGCCTCCGAGGAGAAGGTTCCGAAGGCCAGGCCGACCACCCGGTCGCCCTCCTGCACCGTCGTCACGCCCGGCCCGACTTCGAGCACCCGCCCGCAGAACTCGCCTCCCAGCAGACCCTCATCGATCACGCCCAGGGAGCGGAACATGTCCCAGAAGTTGAGCCCGGTGGCCAGCACGGCCACACGGACCTCGCCGGAGGACAGCGAGCGGGCCGGGGCGGCTTCCACCTCGAGCCTCTCCAGCGCGCCCTGAGGGTCGGGTTCCAGCAGCCAGGCCGACTGGCCGGCCGGCTCGGGCAGGCTCAGGCGCTCGGCGCCGGTGGAGGTCCGCACCAGCCGGGCGGTCTGGCGGTGCCCCGTTCGGTAGGCGACGTGCGTTTCGGGGTCGGGGTACAGGAACTCTTCGGAGAGGTCGGGCCACGGCATGTTCTCCGCAGGGTCCAGGTCGATCATCCTCGGCTGCAGATGGGTTGCCTCCCGGGCCGCGACCTTCCCGAAGCCCCACAGCGCCGAACCGGCGAGACCGTCGACGCGCTCGTGCTCCAGCACCTGGCCGCCCCGGGTTACGAACCACACGCCTTTGGCCACGGCCAGGTCGGCGTCGGCAAGGCCCTGCATGAGCGCGAGCGCAGTCGCCGTGGCCCTCTTCACGTCGGTTGCCAGTTCTGCGGTGGCGGCCTGGGCGCCACGGTTGTCGAGGGCGGCGAAGTGGCCCACCCCGCTCAGGGGCACGTCCGGCGGGAGGCTCTCGAAGAGTGCCAGCCAATCGGAGCGCTGCTCCATGTCGATGACAGCTAGCGAGACCCCGTCGGACGGGCGCACCGCGTGCCTGGATTCCGTCTCGTCGGCAGCCAGCACGACGGTCTGGTTGCGGGCGGCCAATCGGGTGGCCAGCTCGCCGGCCACACCGGTCTGATCAGCGGCCAGGACCCACACTCCTGGGCGCTCGGTGACCTGGGCCGGACCCTGGGCCAGGATCACGCCCCGATCGGGCTCCTGGTCGGGATCGGACTCGTCTGCTCCCAGGACTTCGGTGCCACTGAAGCCGGCATCGGCGAGCGCCTGCCGCCAGACGGCGGGGCCGGCCAGGGCGTGGTGCGGCCGGCAGGGATCGGCGAAACGCCACCAACCGTCCAACTGCCCGAAGGTCAGGTCCAGCCAGCCCTGCCCCCGGAGGTTCTCGAGGGCCACGAGATGGCCCGACGGTGCCAGCAGGTTCCGGCAGTGCTCGAGCGTCTCGGACAGGTAGCGGGTGGCGTGCAGCACGTTGGACGCGATGAGCAGGTCGTAGCTGTGGTAGTCGAAGCCTTGGGTGGCCGGGTCCTTCTCGATGTCGAGCACCCGGTACTCGATGCACGCCTCGCGGCCGCCGAAACGCCCCTCGGCTTCAGCGAAGAAGCCGGCGGAGATATCGGTGTAGGTGTAGTCGAAACGCCCCTCGGGCAGTTCCGGCAGCACCGCGGCCGTGGCCGAGCCGGTGCCCGCACCGACCTCGACAACTCGCAGCCGGCGGTCTTCGGGCAGCTGTTCCAGCAGGGCAGTCACCGCGTCGGCCAGCATCTGGTTGGCCGCCCTTGCCACCGGCGCCTTGAGGTACAGGTCGGCCGCAGTGGGCTCACCGCTGCTGAACAGCAGCGTCAACGGGTCGGCGTCGCCGGTGAGCACCTCGGCCAGGGCACCGGCACTGCGCCGGAAGAGACCGATCTCGGTCGAACCGTGCTCGTACCGGTCCGCCATCTGAGCCGCGAACTCCTCGGTATCGGCCGGAAGCGCCGCTGGAAGGGAATCCTCCGGCCCTGCCGTGACAACGAAACCGTCCCCGGTGGCCTCGACCACGCCTGCTCGGGCCAGCAGCTCGAACAGCCGGCGGAAGACTCGGCTGTGCTCGGGCAGCACCCCGAGTTGTTGGCGCAGGCTGTCGGGCTCGATCTCGGTGCCCTCAGTGTGCTGCCAGCCCAGGCGCTCCAGCGCCTGCAACGCATAACGCCACGACAACCGCTCCAGGTCGGTCAACAGGCTGGCCCGGCTGGCTGTGTCCACCGCTGCGGCCTCCAGGTACGCCGCGAACGGGCTGGAGCGGGCTGCCACCGCCGCAGGGCTCGGAAGGAAATCGGCGGGTACCACCCCGTCGAGCAGGGGTCGGTCCCGCCACACAACCTCGTACAACAGGTCGTCTAGCCCCTCGGACGCGGAGAGCAGAGCCGCCCGGGTGGCCCGCTTGACCGTGTAAGAGTCCAGGCCGCCGAGACCGGTGCCGTCGAGGGTGTAGAACCGCAGGTCGGCTGCGATCACCTCACGGGGCCCGGCCGGTTCGCCGTCGGTCTCGCCCCTCGGCTCACGGAGGCGGGCGTGGCAGAGCAGCCGGTCGGGGAGTGGGCCGTCGAGCCACAATCGCTCCCATCCGAACGGCAGGTAGGGAGAACCGTCCTCCGCGCCGCTGGTGCGCCGGGCGGCGGCCATCACCTGGAAGCAGCCGTCGAGCAGGAGCGGGTGCATCACCGCGCCGCCGCCATCCGCGCCGTCGGGCAGGGCGACCTCGCCCAGCGCCTCGCCATCGCCGACCGAAAGCGAGTGCAGCGTGCGGAACGATTCGCCGAGGTCCACTCCCGCATCGGCCCGGGCCCGGTAGAACTCCGCGAGGTCGACAGTGGTGAGATCGGCGCCGAGTTGCTCCAGCGCGAGCGGTTCGGAGCCGAGCGATGGGCTGGTACCGGACGACACCTGACCCTGGGCGTGCAGAGTCCATCCGTCCTCGCCGTCGGACCGGCTGAACACTTCGAATCGGCGTGGCGCCGCTGCATCAGAGCGGTCGAGCACGAACTGCACGCTGCGCCCCGCGGCCTCGGTGGGATCCTGCGGGTCGTCCTCGTCGAAGATCATCGGACTGTGGAGTTGAAGGTCCTCCACTATCAGCGACCACGGATCGCCTGGCGGTCCGCAGGCCGCGGCGGCCATCGAGCCGTACAGTGCGCCCGGCGTGATCACCCGCCCGTACACGCGGTGGTCGTCGAGCCATGCCGGGTCGGATGAGAACATCTCGGTGGTGTAGAGGGTCTCGCCCCGCGGCGAGTCGTGGCGCGTTCCCAGCAGCGGGTCGCCTGCGCTCTGCCTGCGCCGGCGAGGCGGCTCCACCCAGTGGCGCTGGTGCTGGAACGGGTAGCCGGGAAGGGGCACGCGGCTTCGGCTCTCGGTGGCGAAGAGGCCCTTGAACGACACGTCGACTCCGGCGCCGTAGGCGGCTGCGACCGCGTCGAGAAAGCCGCTGCCGTCGGGCGGGTCCGGCTTGCCGGCCGACGGTTTCCGCATGCTGGAGGCGATGGCCGGCTCGGCCGTGACGGGTTGTTGGGGCCATGCGGTCGCGACGGTGGGACCCAGCACCGTGTCGGGACCTATCTCGATCACCGTGTCCACGCCCATGGCGGCCAGCGTCTCGACACAGGTGCGGAAGGCGACCGGGGCTCGGGCCTGGCGCCGCCAGTAGCGGCCGTCGAGGGCTTCGCCCGCCTCCAGCGCCTGGCCGGTCATGCTGCTCACGTAGGTGACCGACGGCGCCTCGGTCTCGATGCCGTCGACCACCGCCTCGAGATCGTCCAGGGCCGGTTCCACCAGCGCGCTGTGGTAGGCGGGGCTCTTGCGCAGCCTGCGAACCCATACCTTCTCTGACTCGAAGCCTTCGAGCAGGCTCTCGACCTTGGCGGCCGGGCCACTGATCACCTGATGCATCCCGTTGTCGGCGGCCACGCTCGCCGGCGACCCCCCGGTCGAGGCGTTGAGCTCCTCTACCGCAGCCGCCACCCGTTCCGGTGTGGCGAATACCGCGGCCATGGCACCGTCCTCGGGCAGCCCGCCCATCAGTGCGCCGCGGGAGGCCGCGAAACGCAGGCCGTCCTCGAGGCTGAACGCCCCGGCGGCATGGGCGGCCGCTATCTCACCGAGACTGTGGCCGACGACCACATCGGGTTGGACTCCGACGCTGGACCAGAGACTGGTCAGTGCGCACTCGATCGCGTAGATGCAGGGCTGGGTCCAGGCCGGATCGTCCAGATCGGTGGCTTCGGTGTCGGAGCCGAACATCACATCGAGCATGGAGACGCCGCGCTCGGCTCTCAGCGCCTGGTCGCAGCGGTCGAGAACGGCCCGGAAGACCGGCTCGGAGTCGTAGAGGGCGCGGCCCATGCCTGTCCACTGGCTGGCCTGGCCCGTGTAGGCGAAGGCGATCCTGGTGGCCGTCCGGCGCGGCGGCTCGTCGCCCTCCGCCAGCACTCTCAACCCTGCCTTCAGGGACTCCCCGTCCGAGAACACCACACCGGCCCGTCGGGCGAAGTGGCTCCGTCCCACTCCTGCGGTCCAGGCCGCGTCGGACAGCAGCCGGTCCGCCTCTGTGTCGCCGGACGGATCATCGGAGCGGTCCTCGAGCCACGCCGCGTAGCGGGCCGCCATCTCCCGCAGGGCGTCGCCGGTCTTGGCCGATACGGGCAGCAGCCGGGCCGGGCGAGCCTCCGGAGCGGGCGCTGCGTCATCCACCCCGGCCGGCGCATCGATGGCGACCGACCGGGCCGGCCCACGCAGCCAGCGCTGCGGGTCGTCGCCGTCGACGGCGACGACCGGCGTTCCGTACCCCTCCACCACCACATGGGCGTTGGTGCCCGACCAGCCGAACCCGCTCACCCCGGCCAGCGGCCGGCGGTCGCCGTGGTGGGGCCAACCCATGGGCTCCGCGGTGACTTGCAGCGGCAGCCGCTCCCATGGGATCTCGGGATTCGGGTCGCGGAAGTTGAGATGGGAGGGGATGACCCCTCGCTTCATGGCCAGCATCACCTTGATCAGGCTGGCTGCGCCGGCGGCCGACTCCAGATGGCCGAGGTTGGTCTTGACCGACCCGATCAGCAGAGGGCGGTCCCGTCCGGCGCGGTACGCCATCCCGGTGGCCTCGGCCTCGATGGGATCGCCGACCGGTGTGCCCGTGCCGTGGGTCTCCACGTAGTCCACATCCGCGGCCTCGACGCCCGCCCAGGCCAGGGCATCGGCGATCACCTGCTGCTGGGCCTCGCCGTTCGGGACGGTGAGACCCTGGCTGGCACCGTCCTGGTTCAGGGCCGTGCCCCGGATCACGCCCCAGATCCGATCCCCGTCGGCCTCGGCGTCGCTGAGGCGCTTCAGTACCAGGATCCCGCAGCCCTCGCCCCTCACGTAGCCGTTGGCCGCCGCGTCGAAGGTCTTGCAGCGTCCGTCGGGCGCCAGCATCCCCGCGTTGCCCCGAAGCTCGAAGAGCCGGCCCGACAGGATGGCGTGCACTCCGCCGGCGAGGGCGAGGTCGGCCTCGCCTCTCTGGAGGCCGGACACCGCCTGGTGCACGGCTGCCAGTGACGAGGAGCAGGCCGTGTCCACGGCCATGGCCGGGCCTCGCAGCCCAAGCGCGAAGGCGACCCTCCCTATGGCGGTGTTGAACGAGGTCCCGGCAACGGAGTAGAGGCTGGCCGCGGGCTCGGCGGTGTCGTTCCCGTCGAGCACCAGAGCCCGGTACTCGTTGTTGCTTATCCCCGCGTAGACGCCGGTGCGGCTGCCCTTGAGCCCATCGGGGTCGATACCGGCGTCCTCCAGGGCCTGCCAACTGACTTCCAGCATCAGCCGCTGCTGGGGGTCGAGCAGCTGCGCCTCCACCGGCGAGATGCGGAAGAAGGCGGCGTCGAACTGGTCGATCCCGTCGATGAAGGCGCCGAACCGGCAGGCACTGTTCTGGGTCGCCGCTTCGGGGAATAGTTCGCCCACCCGGCCCACGCCCGAGCCGGGCTCGCCCTCGGTGATGGCGCTGGCGCCTTCGTCCAGGAGCCGCCAGAAGGCCGGCACATCGGGCGCGCCGGGGAACCGGCACGCCATTCCCACGACCGCTATCGGCGACCCGGGCGGGCCTCCGGTGTGCCGGGGCGAATCAGGCAAGGCCGATCGGCTCCAGGAACTTGCGCATGATGGCCACACAGCTGTCCGGCTGCTCCAGCTGGAGGAAGTGCGTGGCGTCGGGCAGGAAGTCGTAGTCCACTGTCAACATCTCGCCGAAGTCGAGCGTCGGGAGATACGAGTAGGGCAGCGTCGGGTCGGCGCCGATCACCTTGGTCGGGCATTGCAGAGCATCCAGGTCGACCAGCACCGCGAAGATCCTGGCATGAGCCATGATCTGCGCCTCGTGCTCCCGGGGGAAGCGAAGTTCATAGCCGGAGCCGTTCTCAGCCTGGCGCAGCGTGGTACTCGCCATCAGGTGATGAACACCGGGGACCATCCGCCTGAACGGGGGCAGGAAGGCGAGCAGGTCGGTATAGACCTCCAGGGTCTTGAACTGATAGGTGCGCTGCTCGGCCATCTTGGCGGCGCGCTTGATCGCTTCGTCGAACTCGTTGCGGGTCTCGACCGGTTTGCGCAGGGGAGGGTCGAACAACACCAGGGCCGAGAAGCGGCTCCCTTCCGTGGGCGACAGCAACGGAGCCAACGACGAAACCGAGTGGAACACACCCACCTGCGGCTTCTCCCCGTAGCGGTCGTCGATGGCGTCGAGGACGAGGTCATGGTCGGTGACGAAGGTGGGGACGGTGTGGTCCGACAGTGGGCTGACCGCGTTCCAGCCGTGGCTTCTGAGGTCGTAGACGACGACATCGAATTCCTCGGTCAGAAGCGACCAGAACGGGTAGTAGAGGTCGATTGAGAGACCGATGCCATGGCTCAGGACCAGCCTGGTGCCTTCCGGGTTCCCGTGCCGGCGCACGGTAATGGTGGCGTCCCCTTCCACCGGGACCTCGTGGATCGACAGTGGCTCGGGAAGGATCCAGGCAGCTTCCGAGGCCATCGGGTGGATCGTACCGGGTGCCGGAGCCGGCCCTGAAGGCCGGGCTAACCCGTCTCTCTGACCTGCACCGTCACGACATCAAGCCCATGGAACTTCTGGTGGTGCACCGACGAGGCGTAGTGCCTCAGAAGCCTGAGTGAGATCTCGCCCTCCTCCATGCCCGCCGCGCTCTGGGACTCCTCGCCCAGGTGGGCCAGGCGGTCCTCGAGGTTCTGCTCGTCGAACACGGCCAGGAACTCCATCTCCACCACCGTGCCGCTGTGGCGGGCCACGATGATCAGGCCCGGAGCGTCGCCGGCCGGCTGGTCGCCGTCCGGTGGCACGAGGCTCATCAGGGTCTCCTCGCCCGCGGAGCGCAGTCGCTGTGCGGCCGAATCGTCCCATCCGATGTCGGCCGCGAAGCCGCGGAGGAACCCGTCGATCTCGCCGGCGGCCGACGGATGCAGGTCGGCTTCCAGGCGCGCTCTGCGGCCCCGGCTCGTCAGCTCCATGAACTGGGTGATCAGCACCGCGGTTAGAGCCCCGGCCAGCATGCCGTTGTCGATCAGTGGCCCCCATGTCTCGCCCATCAGCTCTGCGCCGATGGTCTGGTTGTCCAGGCCGACGCCCACCGAGAACGCGATCCCCACGGCGAGGGCCTTGCCCCGGTCGAGGCCGTCGCTCACCACGGTCTGGATGCCGCTGACGAAGAGGATGCCGACGGCGGTGAGAAGGTAGGCGCCCATGACCGGGCTGGGGATGGCGAGGAGCACGGCCGTCACCTTGGGCAGCAGCGACAGCACGACCATCGACGTCCCGATCGCGTAGCCGACGCGACGGGCGGCCACTCCGGTGAGGCTGACCAGCAATGGACTGGACGACGAATAGACGGAGTTCGGCGGCGTTCCAGCCACGCCTGATAGCAGGATGCCGACACCGTTGGTGTTGAGAGATCCTTGTACCAACCGGAAGTCGCTGACCCGCGGTCGGCGCCAGGAGACTTGCTGGATGGCGACGCAGTCGCCGATGTTCTTGACCGCGCCCACGAGGGCAATCACCACGAAGGCGGGCAGCAGGGCCCAGAATTCGACGCCCGGGGTCAGGTCGATTCCAGGGAAGCCGGTGTCTGGAAGTCCGACCCAGCGAGCGTCGCGAATCGGTTGGAGCTCGTACGCACCGAACATGACAGCCACGACGCAGCCGGCCGCGATGCCCAGGATCGGCGACCAGACCCGCCAAGCTCCAGAGACTCGGAGCGCGAGCGCGACGACGGCGACCAGAGTCACGAGAGCCACTACCGGGCCGGCCGCGTCGGCTGTCCCCGGGGGCACTTCGTTCACGCGGTCGAGCGCGATGGGCAGGATCGTGGCTGCTATCAGCATGAGCGCCGTGCCCGAGACCACCGGTGTGATGATCCGGCGCAGCAACGGCAGCCAGAGTGACAACACGATGTAGAAGAGCGCGGCCGCAACGGTGAGGCTGGCGAGCAATGCCGGCCCGCCCGCGGCCAGGGCCAGCACCGAGACTGCGACGTAGTTGGGCGTAGGACCCATGATCAGGACGTGCCCGCCGCCGAGCCGCCAGAACCGGGCGGCTTGCAGCGCGGTGAGTCCACCGGCGATGACCAGGGACGCGAACACGGCCCAGGTGAGATAGCTGTCGTCCTGGTCACCGGCCCGGGCGGTGATGGCCACGATCAGCACGATCGTTGCCAGCACCAGCATGACCCCCTGAGCTCCGACGCTCAGCGCGATCAGCGGCGGGCAGGGCTCATCAGGCTCGTAGCGGATGGCGTGGCTGGCTTTCGGTGACGTCATCTCGCCCCGCATTGTCGCACTGTTGCGTTTGCCCGTGTCAGTTGGTCCCGGATCAGCTCCAATCCAGCGCTATCAGCGTTAGTTTGGCGCTACTCTTGTCCCATGGCGACGATACAGATCAAACACATACCCGACGACATCCATCGAAGGCTGAGGATCCGGGCTGCCTCCGCTGGCCAGTCACTGCAGCAGTACATGCTCGACGCGGTGTGCAGGCAGGCGGATCTTGCCAGCGCGGAGGAACTGCTTGCCCGCAAGCGAGCGGCCGCTCTCGCCCACGGTGAGTCCGACTTGGACCCAGAGGTGATCGTGGAGGTCATCCGGGCCGATCGCGAATCGCATTGATCGTCGTCGACGCCAGTGTGGTCACCGAGGCCGTGGCCGGGTCGGGTGAGCGCGGCGTCGAAGCAATGCGCCGCATCACGGGGGAGGCCTCCCTGGCGCCGCATCTGCTCGACCTCGAGGTCGCCTCGGCCCTGCGGGGACTCGTACGCAGGGATGCACTGACCGCCGCGGCGGCTCACTCCGCTCTGCGACACCTAGCGGTGCTGCCCGTCACTCGCTGTGATCACCGTCCGCTGTTGCCGCGCTGCTGGGAGCTCAGGGACAATCTCACCGTCTACGACGCTGCGTACGTCGCTCTGGCGGAGGCGATCGGGGCGACGCTGCTGACCTCCGACCAGCGGCTGGCCCATGCCGCCGGTATCCGTTGCGAGGTCGAACTCCTCTGATCCGGACGCATTTCATGTGCTGAACGCCTAGCGACGCGTCTGGGGTCTAAGCATCATGAAAAATATTGTAAAGGCTTGACAGTTGTCACACCCCTATGGCAGGATGTGTCCGTGGGTATCGAAGCGGCACGACGAGTGCGGGAGGGGCTGGCGGAGCTGATCCGGCTGGTGAACGATCCGGCCACTTCGACCTCGGAGCTGCGGGCGCTGCTGGGCGAGTGCAAGGCGTTCGGCGGGCAGTTGACGGTGTTGCAGGCCGATGCGGCTGCTGGACTCGCGTTGCGGGAGCGTCACGGCGACGGCGGTGTGGGGGTGCTGGCACAGGCTGCTGGGCTGTCGCGGCGAGACGCGGCGGGGCAGGTGAAGGTCGCGAAACAGCTGGAGTCGTTGCCTTCGGTGCGCGACGCGGTCGAGAACGGCAACATCTCCGTTGCCAACGCCAAGGTGCTGGCGGGCACATGCGACAAGACCAGTTCCGAGCAGGTGGAGCACGACTCAGAGTTGTTGGCGAGAGCCGGCGAGCTGTCGCCTGAGCAGTTCGCTCGTGAGGCGGGCCGGTGGGCGGCGGAGCGCCAGGATGACGGCGGTGAGGAGCTGTACCGGCGGCAGCGGGCCCGGCGGCGGTTGAGCATCTTCGATGGCGACGACGGGATGGTGTTGGTTCGGGGCGAGCTGGACCCGGTGACGGGTGCCAAGGTGCGCAAGCGGTTCCTCCAGGAGGCCGAGCGGCTGCGCCGGCTCGACCTGCACAGCCCCGGCGCAGACAAGCGCACCCTCAACCAGCGGATGGCCGACGCCCTCGACACTTTGACCTCACACGGCAGCATCTACTCCCGCGTGGAAACCGCCACGAACGGGTCTGGCGATGGCGGCACTGAGAGCAGCACCAACGGCGACGGACACACCAACGGGTTCGGCGCAGGCGCCGGCAAAGGCCGCAGCGGCGGCGCCGGCGGAAAGTGCGGCTGTCGGGGCAAGCCGTCGGCTGACATCACTATCGTGCAGCACCTCGACGCGGCCGGCACCGAGGCGTTCGCGGAGATAGCCGGGAGCGAGGTGATCCCCCAGAGCGTGCTTGAGGAGCACTTCTGCAACGCGGCCATCAAGGGGGTGGTGTTCAGCTCTGAGGGGATGCCGCTGTGGCACGGCCACACCAAGCGGCGGGCCACCAAGGCCCAGATGAACGCGCTGCGGGCCCGCTACGGAGCCTGTGGGGGCTGCGGCGCGGACATGTGGATCTGTGACGGCCACCACGTCGAGCCTGTGTCCCGGGGCGGGCGCACTGACATCGACAACATGATGTTGTTGTGTTGGGCCTGCCACCAGAAGGTCCACCACCACGGCTGGCGGGAGGTTCCCGACGGGCGGGGGCTGTACACGATCGAGCCGCCTGAGCGGATCCGTCATGGACCCGCCCGCGCCCCCGATCCGCCACCTGCGAACGGGCCTCCACCCCGCAGCGACACCAGGTCGAAGCGACCTGTCGCCCGGGTGCAGCCCCAGCCGCTGTTCGGGTAGGCGCTTTGCTGGACTACCGGCTGCAATGCGGGGCTGCTTGGCAACTCTCTCGGACGTTTGTATTGTGACATCGGCAGGTACCCCCTGCCAGCGAAGGGAGAGAGGCCACGATGACGGGATACTGGTCAACTCAGCGGAACTCCACGTTGCACGCCCCCAAGTAGCCGCTGCCCGTTCGACGCACGCGGCGATGCCGGTGACAAGAACCGCGGCGGGGTCTGGAGGCTTCGCCGTGCCCAGCGCTTCCTTCAGATGCGGCGCGGCCCTAACCCGGTGCAGATAGGAAAGTGATGCCCGTTTCAGCCGTACCTGACGCATTCGTTCCAGCGTTTGCGAAACTGCATGAAGTATCCGAGGACGGCTTCAGCGCGCTCGTGAGAGCCACCGAGGTACTCCACAGCCCTTCGGGCATGTCCGACTTCGCGGCGCTCGCCAGCAAGTCTGCTGGAATCGACCACAAGATCGCTGCGACGTTGCTTGACGCACTCATGTCGCTAATCGCCCACGCAGACGATCAAGGTCTCGACCTGGACCAACTCATCGATGCGATTCCCGCGGCTGAGGCACTCGGTCTTGGCCATTCCGAACGGCAACTCCTTGCTAGCCGGATAAGGGCCTTGGTCAACCATGGCCCCATGAACGTCCTCTACAAGAGCGTGAAGCTGGCTCTACTGCACGAACGCGTGTTCTTAGACTGTGGAATCACGACGGATGTGAGGCCGATTTTTGGTGATGAGATCACGGACGGTTTGGCAGCGGCGGTTCTGACGCATTCGCTGCGGATCGACTTCATCCGCGCGGGAACTCGTGACTTCCTTCACGTAGCGCTGGACCAGGAAGACCTGCTGAATATGAAAGAGACGATAGATCGAGCGCTAGCCAAGGCGTCATCCTTGCGAGACACCTTGGAATCGGCGGGGATCTCGAATCTCACCGCACAGGAGTAATGATGCCTGCACAGACTCGACTCAAGCACCGTTGGGCTGAGGAGGCGAGCGAAGGCGTATCGGCATCCGTGCCGACAGGAGTCGCCGCTGCGCTGTTTCCTACCCACCGTGACATTTCGACGTGGATACACGATGAACCGCCCCAGCGCCTTCCCGCAGATGAGCCCCAGGCTCGCGAGCCACAACGAGAATTCAGTGCGGTCGGTTACGGTCTCGTCAAGTGGCGGTCGAATGCATGGTTGTCAGGCACCTCGCGAGTAGCAAAGCGACCGTCAGAGTCGCGCCCCATGAGCGTCCTATTGGTGAGCCAAGTCGGGAAGATCGTCTGGAGCGCCCACGACCTAGAGGAATCGTTGAGGCACGCTCTGGATTCTGCGCGCCGCCAACACTTCGAAGCCTTGGTAGCGGCGTGGAAGACGGAGACCGTGTTCGTGTCATCAGTGACGGAGAAGTGGAGTCATTCCGCCTACCAATCCATCATTGCAATGGGCAAACCCGCTATCCCTCTGATCCTTGAGCAGATCGGTGACGGAGAACGGCTCTGGACACAAGCGTTGTTCTCCATCACCAGGGAGAACCCTGCCGAGGCGACACGCACCCCGGAGGAGGCGCAACAAGCCTGGCTCAAGTGGGGAGAAGAGAGCGGTTGGCTCAATCCATAGCTGACCAAGAAACCACAGCTCAACTGGAAGCGGGATTCCCACATCTAGGCACTCGGGACTTCTTCAGCATAGAGAGTCCGTTTGACGAGGCTTACAATTGCGTTGCCTTCGCGGCAGGCGACACGAGAATCCACTGGTGGCCTCCCGGTGAAGCTCGATCAGGAGATGTGTATTGGCCCGATGATGCACCAAACGAAGAGACGCTTGAAGCATTCGAGGTGGCCTTTGCCTCGCTCGGCTACGAACCTTGTGATGACGGCGAGGTTGAAGCGGGCTATGAGAAGATCGCTCTCTACGCTAAGCATGGCGTGCCTAAACACGCGACTCGGCAGGACCCTGCTACCGGTACCTGGGTAAGCAAGCTGGGAAATCACGTCGACATCTCGCACCAACGTGTGGATAGCCTTGAAGGCGGTCCGTACGGCAATGTATGCCGGTACATGAAGCGACGGTTGCACCCCGATTGATGGCTGTGCGTCCCGATTTCAGATCGAACCTTAGGAGTCATCAGCGATAACGTTCGTCGTCGGCCGCGTTAGCGGTGGCCGCGGTCTGGGCCTTCGCCGCGGCCGCCCTCAGCCTCCTCGGCCGCCTGATGCAAGCCCGATCCCTGCCTGCGCGTGGTCGAATCTAGGATCTGTATCGAAGCCTGCCGTAGAGTTGTCTCTGGAACTCCTCATAGTCATCACAGGTTTGTGTGAGGTGGTCTAACTCACTGAAGACATCCGCGGCCACCAGAACCTTCGCATGGCGACGCACGAAGGTTCCGGCGAATCCGTCAGCCTCGTAATATCGCCACACGGCCCTAGTTGGAGGCGATCTTCCGTTGCGGGAGTGGGCCGCGAATGCAATTCCCATGAGGTATTCCGCCTCATCGAAGAGTTCCTCATACACGTCCGGTTCAGGAACAATGTCCGAAATGGCGTGGCGCATAACATCCAGCAGGTGATCTGAAACAGGCGTCATGCGCCGTCCCGCATCAAAGAAGGCGCCATTGACGGAGTCCATGTTCAAGACTTCCCAAGTACTCACGGCCACTGCCACCGTGCGCGACGGTTGTCGGTCTTCTCATCGGCTGTGTGCGATCGGCATCGCACCTGCGGCGTGAGCCGCGCTTGAAACCACGCTGGCCTGCACCCCCGCGTCCGAGAGCGCGACCTCAAGGAGGCGGTCGAAGTTCGTCGTGACGACCACTCGCACGAAGCCGTCGGCGACGAGCCTGGCCACCGCGTGGTGAGCATCGGTCGGCAGTTTCAAGCCTTGCTCTCGCTCCTCATCGGTCGGCTCGAAGTACTGCGACAGGAGGTTCCTTCGATCGGCGGAGGTCGGAGCCAACTCCGCAAGCACCTCGGAGTAGTCGGGGTCGCCGCCGACACGCCCCCGGTACCACGCGATCGGGTCATCGCCCACATCTTCTCCGTGGAGCCGGGCTAGACGTTCAATGAGGCTGAGGGTGACTTCCCAGCCGCTTGGTACGCCGGAACCGACGCTGATGCCCGATCCCAGTAGGAGGGCATATGTCAGCGGGCCAGCGTGCATGCTGGACGCGAGCGAGACTATGGGGCTGACGGCCACGGACCGAACCTACCCTCCCCCTGGAGCGCGCTGGCGATGCATGCCTGGGCTGATGCGCTCCCCTCGCAGGTGGGCACACGAGGCCGTGTCATACTCTCGGAATGTTTGAGCCGTCACGGCTGGTGCCTGATGCTCGGGTGCGATTTCCGGGTGAGGAGGATGCCGTGACGCTGGTCCGGGTCCGGGAGGGGCCGTTCTGGGAGTTCGTGTTCCGTGGCCCGTCTGGTGGGTTGGGTGAGATGACGCTGGCAGAGGAAGAACTGACCGGCATTGAGATCGTGGCTTCCTCCGACAACCCGTTGTTCGACGGGGATCCGCGGCGCTTCCGTCTCGGGGTGGAGGCGTGGCGGATCGAGAACGCTTTCCGCCACGACATGCCGGGACTGGCAGTATCTCGAATCTCGCCGCTGCCGCATCAACTCGACGCCGTGTACGGCACCTTCCTCGAAGAGCCCGTGCTGCGCTTCCTGCTAGCGGACGACCCCGGAGCGGGCAAGACGATCATGGCGGGCCTGTACATCAAGGAGCTGATCGTTCGACGCGCTGCCGACCGGGTGCTGATCGTGACGCCCGCGAACCTGCGCCCCCAGTGGCAGCGTGAGCTCGCGGAGCGCTTCGGCATCCACTGCGCCCAACTCGACTCTTCGACTTTCGACGCCAACCCGACACAGAACCCTTGGGACCTGCACGACTTCGTGATCGTGTCGAGGGACTGGCTCAAGCGCGAGGAGGTTCTGGATGCCTTCGCGGCGGCCGACAAGCGCTGGGACCTGGCGATCTTGGACGAGGCCCACGGCTACACGCTCCAAGTCGACGCCCGAGGGCGGATCAAGAAGCGCAGTGGCCGCTACCGAGCCGCCGAGCAGGTGTCGGAGAAGGCGCACCGGCTGATGTGTCTCACGGCCACCCCGCACTCGGGGCGGAACTCGTCGCTGTGGGGGCTGCTGCGCCTGGTGGACCGTGACGCCTACGGGGAGGTCTGCCCGACCGGGACGATCGAGCTGAACCCGCAGCATTACCGCAAGGTGTTCAAGGAGGAAATGGTGGACATGGCAGGCAACAGCCTGTTCAAGCCCCGCCATCCCCATACCGTGGCCTATGCGCTGGCTGGCCGCGAGCTGGACCTCTATGAGGCAGTGACCCGGTTCGTGTCCACGGAGTTGGCCCGCATACGAGGCAACGCCGCTGCGGGTGTGGCCGGGTTCGCGCTCACGACGATGCAGCGGCGCCTGGCGTCCTCGGTGCGGGCGATCAAGCGGACTCTGGAGCGCCGCACGGCTCGGCTCGAGAGGGCGCTCGCCGATCCCGAGGCTTACGTACGAAGCCGACGGGACTTCGTGGCGCAGACCCAGGGAGACGACGCCGACTCGCTCGCCGACCTCTCCGAGGAGGACAGGTGGGCGCTCGAGGAGCAGGCGCTCGAGGAGTGGCTGCCGGCCACAGTGGAGGAACTCGAAGCCGAGTTGGACGTGCTGCGGCCTCTACTCGTAGAGGCTGAACAAACCGAGGCGGCTGGCACTGAGGTCAAGTTGAACGAGTTGCTCGACGTGCTCGACAAGCAGGGCCTTCGGGGTGACCGTTCGCTGAAGCTGTTGATCTTCACCGAGCACAAGGACACGCTCGACTTCCTCTCAGAGAGACTCGCAGTCGAGGGATTCGAGGTGGCTGTCATCCACGGCGGAATGAAGCTGCGCGACCGCATTGCCGCTGAGAAGCACTTCCGGGAGCAGGCCCAGATCATGGTCGCCACCGAAGCCGCCGGTGAGGGCATCAACCTCCAGTTCTGTCACCTGATGATGAACTACGACATCCCGTGGAACCCCAACCGGCTCGAACAGCGGATGGGTCGCATCCACCGCATCGGACAGACCCGTGACGTGCACATCTACAACCTGGTGGCGGTGAACACGCGGGAGGGCGCAGTGCTGCTCACGCTGCTGACCAAGCTGGAGAACATGGCCGAGACGCTAGGCGAGAGCGTGTTCGACGTGATCGGCGAGATCTTCGCCGGGACGCGTCTGGCAGAGCTCATTGAGCAGGTTCTCACCGGGGAAGTCACTCAGCAGCAGGCGATCGATCAACTGGGCGGTGAAGCGATTGATCCGGAGATCGAGGAGAAGTTCCGAACGCTGACCGCGAAGGCGCTCGCGGCGCACCACCTGGACTGGCAGGCGCAGGCCGATTCGGCAGCGCGGGCCGAGGAGCGCCGCCTTCCACCGGGCTACCTCGAACGGTTCTTCCGCGACACCATGGACTTTCTCGGCGGTGCAGTTACCGACAGGCTCGACAACACACTGCGAGTCACCCGCACCCCCGATCAACTCGTCGCCGCCTCGCGCCTGTCCGGCGCGACCCGGGAGATCTACCCTCGATATGAGCGACTTACATTTGATCGGGCGGTCGCACTGCGCGCGCCCGTGGCCGCGGATGGAGCCGTCGCTCCCGAAGCCGAGTTGTGCGGCCCGGGCCACCCGCTCTTCGACGCCGCCATCCAGGCGATCATCAAACAGACCCGCGCCGACGTCGAGGCCGGAGCCGTGTTCGGCGCACCAGACGTCACCACGCCCATGGTGGTGTTCTTCGTTGCCGCCGACAGCGTCGACGGCAATGGCGAGACAGCGCACCGGGCGTTCGCCTCAATCACCGAGACCCCGGGAGGAACGCTCGCCGCGGAGCGGATCCTGCTGTACGACCTGATCGACCACAGGGGCCAGGTGCCCAGGATGGAACTTGCCAGCGACGACGCCGTGATCGCATGGGGGCGTCGCCACGAGTTCGAACGCCACTACCAGCGGGTGCGAGCCGAGCGCGAGCGCGCCGCCTACATCGCGGAGGACTATCTCACCCGGGCGTTCAGTCTGATTCTGAGCGGCCAGCAGGAGACCCTCTTCGATCTCGACGCCGAGATCGAAGCCGGCGTTGCCTCGGCCAGCGGACGGCTGCGCCGGGCCGAGCTGGGCAGGGCTAGCACCGAAGAGAAGCGCGACCGCCGTCTCAGCGAGGTCCGTAAGTCGCGCCGCATCCATCGGGGACCGGTGCGGATCCTCGCCAAAGCCCTCGTGCTGCCCGTCGACAACGCTGACGACCGCGATGAGGAGCGTCACAAGACTCGAAGTGCGGGTGTAGGGCTCTCCAGGCGCGAGATAGAGCAGATCGCGGTGAGAGTCGCAGTCCGCCACGAGACCGACGTCCGCGGCGCAGAGGTGAAGTCAGTGGAGACAGACAATGTCGGATTCGACCTGCTGTCGATCAAGGGCGGGGAACGGCGTCGGATCGAGGTCAAGGGACGCGCGGGGGTGGGCAGCGTTGTCTTGACCTGGTCAGAGTTCTCCAAGGCCATCGAACTCGGAGACAACTATTGGCTCTATGTGGTGTTGGACTGCGCGACCGCCGAGCCGCGCCTGTACCGAGTCCAGAACCCGGCCAGCGCACTCGCCAGCCACTGGGCCTCCAGACTGGACGTGCGCTACCGGGTGGACCCGCAGCCCGTAATCGAAGCGGCTGAGGCCCTCCCATGACCGCTAAGAGGCTGATTGAGGAGACGCTGCCGCTGCGGGCGATCAACGAAGCGTCCGACACCGACAAGCGCACCCACAACGGCCACATCTCCACAATGCACACCTGGTGGGCCCGGAGGCCGCTGCCGATGGCCAGAGCCGTTGCCGCCGCCTCGCTGATCGACGACGGCGAAGACACAGCGGAGGTTGAAGAGAAGATCGCGGAGGCGATGACCACGAAGGCATTGCCTAGCAATCAGGCGATCGCTTGGCTCCGCGACCGGATCCAAGACACGGCAGCAAGCCGACCGAAGGTTCTGGACTGCTTCGCGGGCGGTGGCGCCATCCCGTTGGAGGCCCTGCGCCTCGGGTGCGACACGACGGCAATGGACCTCAACCCGGTCGCCCATCTCCTTGAGTTGGCATGTCTCGACTATCCGCAGCGGTACCGGGACCACGACGAATTGGGGCGCAACGGTCTCGCTGCGGACGTCGAGCGGTGGGCCAAATGGGTGTCGAAGACCACACAGAATGCCGTCGACCACCTCTATCCCCGGGCGGAAGGTCGGAGCGATCCAGCGCCCTACTACTTCTGGGTACGCACGATGCAGAGCCCTGACCCCAACGTTGCGGCAGAGATCCCGATCCTCAGCTCCCGGCTGCTAGCCGCAGCCCGGCGCAACGCCTGGGTGACCACCTCGGCTTCGTCGGAGGGAGTGCACATTGAGGTGCAGCAGGGGACTCTGCCCGACGATCCGAGCCTTAAGGAGGGTTTCGAGTCCGCGGGCAGCGTGACTTGCCCGATCTCGGGCATCACCGCGCCCCAACGAGACGTGAAGCAGTACAGCCGCGACAACGAGTTCGGCTACAGGCTCTATGCAGTGTGTGACGTAGAAGGCCGCAGCCGCACCTACCGGAGCCCCACGCCTGTCGAACTGGAAGGGCCGATGCTCGCTCGTGCCGAAGTTGCGGACCTTGCCGACGCCGAGTTCGACGACGGCACATCTCGGCTGCCTGACGAAGACGTGGATGAAATCGGGTACAGAAACCTCCAGTTCCTGCCCTACGGGTACCGCACATGGCGCTCCTTGTTCACCGACCGCCAACTCGTGCTGTTCGCGACGCTGGCCGCGTCGATCCGCGACTCGCACACCGAGATGGTCAACGAAGGGATGGACCCCGACCGGGCCAGGGCAGTCGCCACGTATCTGGCGTTCGCGCTCGACAAGGTCGCCGACCGCAACTCCGCATTCTCGAGCTGGCAAACCAGCAGCGAGAAGATCCGGGGCACGTTCCCGGGCCAGACGGTGCAGATGCGGTGGGACTTCTGCGAGAACTACCCGTTCCGCACCGGCTCGGGATCCTGGGACGACGCGGTGTCCGCGATCTGCAAGGTCATCAGGCACTGCGCTCAAGCGGGAGACGGCCCTGCGACCGTGCTGCGCGGCGACGCCCGGTCGCTGCCGTTCGCGGACGGCGAGTTCGACGCGGTGCTAATCGACCCGCCGTACTACTTCTCGGTGATGTACTCGGACTTGTCGGACTTCTTCTACGTATGGCTCAAGCGAAGCGTCGGGCATCTGTACCCCGAGCACTTCGTCACACCTTGGACGCCCAAGGCCCAGGAGATCGTGCAGAACCGGTGCCGTCCGGGCATGAGAGGCCACATCACGGAGGAGGAGTTCGACCGGCGCCTCAGTGCCGCCCTGTCGGAAGTGGCCCGCGTGGTGAAGCCCGATGGCGTCGTTGCCATCGTCTTCGCCCACACCGACGTCAAGGCTTGGGAGAAGCTGCTGCTGGCGCTGCGCGTCGCCGGGCTGGGCGTCACCACCTCGTGGCCGATCCGCTCGGAGATGGCGGGTCGTCCCGTGGCGCACGTCAAGGCCGCGCTGGGCAGCTCCGTCGTGCTCGTCTGCCGGCCACTTCGGGAAGCAGGTGGCGCCTTCTACGACGAGGTCGAGGCCGAACTCAACCGGGTGGTGCACGAGCGGCTCGACTCCTTCGAGCACATGGGGCTGCGGGGCGCCGACTATTTCGTGTCCGCAGTCGGGCCCGCTTTCGAAGTGTTCGCCCGCCACCGCAGCGTGACCCGACTCGACGGCTCCGACGTTTCGGTAGCCGATCTCATGGAGCTGGCCCGCAAGACGGTGGCGCGGCACGCCATGGGGCGGCTGATGAGCGCTGAAGCCCTCAAGATGCTCGACGACCAGTCCCTTCTGTACGTGAGCTGGCGCTGGGCATACCTCACCGTTCCGATACCCGACGACGAAGCGATCAAGCTGTCGCGCGCCTTCTCGGTCAGCCTCGACGACGCGCGGCTCGCAGGCGGCATGGTCCACCGGACCGGCCAGAAGTTCTCACTGCTCGGGCCTCACGAACGAAGGGATATCCGCATCCGGCCGGACAGCCCGGTGATCGACTTCCTTCATCTCGCCGCCCAGCTCTGGGACGCCGGACGTTCGGCCGATGTCGTGGACTTGCTGGCCTGGTCCGGTCACGGCGACTCCCCCGGGTTCTGGGACCTCGCACGCGTCCTGAGCGAACTGCTCCCCGAGGGCGAGCGCGAGCGCACCATGTACCAATCGCTGACGACCAGCCAAGACCGCCTCTCGCGCCAAGCGGCCGCCCAGACAAGCCGCGTCTTCACTCAGGGCGAGATGTTCACAAGATGAGGAGGGCTTCCGTGCCATGACCGACCTGAGACCCTGGCTCGAAGTGGCCCGCCCCCACGCCGACATCCGAGACGGCTCCTTCGACGAATCGCTCTTCGCCGCCGATCTGGGACTTGTCGCGCTCGGGCGAGGACCGGCCGACTACTGCAACCCTGAGCTCTTCGCGAGCAAGACCTATGTGACCGCGCCCCTGCACGACGCGTTGGTCGAGATCGGCAACCGTCTCGATGGTGACAACGCGGCCGCCGCTGTGCACCGGATGCAGACTGAGTTCGGCGGCGGCAAGACCCACACTCTTCTCGCCGCCTATCACCTTTTCGGCAATCCGAGCGCCGTGGCGCCGACGCCCTTGGGCCAGCAGGTCGCCGGCTCACTCGCATCAGGAGCCCTCCCGGACGCGCGCGTCGCAGTGCTCGACGGCTCGGCTCTCAGCGCCGCTCCCGAACGGATGCCCGACGGCACGACCGTGCACTCCTTCCTCGGCCACTTGGCGTGGCGGCTCGGAGGCGCCGCGTTGCACGAGGAGATCCGCAGCAAGGACGAGGCGCTGCTCGGAACCTCCACGCCTGAGATCGTCAGGCTGCTCGAGAGCGCGGCGCCCTGCCTCATCCTGCTGGATGAGACGCTTGAGTACCTCAACAAAGCGCTGTCCGTGCAGGCCGGCGACGGGAACCTCGCAGGGACCACGCTCACAGTCATCAAGGAACTGTGCACCGCGGCCGCCAATGTCTCCGGCGCGGCTGTCGTAGCCACGCTCACTTCCTCGCGGCTGGAGGACTACTCCACCGTTTCGGGCGCCGACATGTTCGAACGGCTCTCCAAGGTGGTTGGGCGCACCGAGAACATCGTCACGCCGGTGGAGGGCGACGACATCTTCCCGATCCTGCACACCCGCCTCTTCGAGTCAGTCGGGTCGGTTGCCGACCGGCGAGTCGTCGCCGACGCTTACGGCGCCTACTACGAACAAATGGGTGACGCGGTGCCACAGTCCTACCGCGACCCGGCATACAGGGATCGCATCGCCGGTTCCTACCCGTTCCATCCCGAGCTGATCGACCTGCTGACCAATCGCTGGGGCTCGCTGTCAGGCTTCCAGAGGACTCGCGGGGCGCTCCGCACGCTGGCTCACACTGTGAAGGCTCTGGCGGAGGTCGACCACTCGGCCGCGCTGATCTGTGTCGGTGATGTGCCACTTGACGACTCCGGCGTGCGTGCGGAGATCCTCCGCTTCGCCGGAGAGTCTTACAAGTCGGCGTTGAACGCCGACATCATCCGTGGCGATTCCAAGGCGGCAGAAGAGGACCGGCGCCGGGGTGGTGACATCGCACGCAACCGCGTTGCGACCGGGCTTGCGACCTCGGCCTTCCTGCACAGCTTCGGCTCCGACAGGGTGCTGGGTGCCTCCTCGGCGCAGATGCTCATCGGAGTCGGCCGCCCTGAGCTGTCTAGAGGTGTTGTCGACGATGTGCGCGACGCCCTGGCCGGGTCGCTGTGGTACATGCGCCACGAGGGCGGCCGCTACCGATTCACCACCGAGCCCAACCTCAACAAGATCATCGTCGAACAAGAAGGCGCCGTCAGCGACGGTCGCATCCTGCAGCTGCTTCGCGAAGCCACTGCCGACGCGGCCCCTGTGCTCGCACCGTTTCGCGTCGAGACGAACATCGCTGAGACTATGGACATCGCAGATGAGCCCCGCCTGACTCTCGGGATCCTGAACGTCGGGCTCACCGCGGACGGTGACGGGCCCAAGACTGCTGAAGCGATCCTCAACAATCGGGGCAGTTCGGCCCGAACCAACAAGAACGCTCTGGTCGTCGTCGCCGCGGACAGCCCAAGCGTCTCGCGGGCGCGCCAGACCGCCCGGACCCTCGCCGCGATGCGGGACATCACCAACAACCCAACGCAACTCAAACGGTTCAACCAGGAACAAAGGCGCCAACTCGCCGACCGCCTCACTGAATCCGAGACCCGACTGCCCCAGCAGGTAGTCATGGCCTACCGGCACCTGATGTCCCTCGGTCCCGACGGCAACGGCAGAACCCGGCTCAGCGTGATCGACCTCGGTCCCGCTCGCGGCACCGACACCATCACCGACAGGGTCCTCGAGCACCTCAAGGCCACCGACCGGCTGCTGCTCCGCTCGCTGGCTCCCGCGGCGCTGTTGTCGAGCCGCTTCGGTGTGCTGGGCACCGACAACGAGGCCGTCGAGTTGGATCAACTGCTCGCCTACTTCTACCGCCTGCCCCGGCTCCCCAAACTCGCCGACGCCAACGTGCTTAGGAACTGTCTCGCCCGAGGCGTCGCCGACGGCATCTTCGGGCTCGCCTCAGGCGCCGCCTGGTACGCCCCCGACGCCGTACGCCGCTTCGCCACCGACGTCGGCCCGTCAGAAATCCAGTTCCAGCCCGGCACCTGGCTTGTGCGGGCCTCCACGATCAAGCGGCTAATCGTCGAACAGGCCGATCATGGCCCACCGGGCGACGGCACCGAGGACTCTGCAGAGCCTGAGACCTCGTCTGGGCCAGGCAGCACGCCCGCCGGCGAGGACGAGCCCGAACCCGAACCCAGCGGAGACCCAACCCATGTGGTCGTGACCGCCCAACAGATCCCCGCCGACCGCATCCGCGACGTGGTCAAGGTCGCCGTCGGTCCGCTCGTCGCCACTGGAGCCTCCGTCACTGTCACGTTGACGATCAGCGCCTCCCGTCCAGAAGGCATACCCCAAAGCACGCTCGATTTGACCGTCATGGAAGGCCTCCGCCAGCTAGGTATAGACCACCAACTCTCCCGGTAGCGCCCCCGGCGACGGCGCCAATGCCGAGGGGGCACAAGACCGGTTCGTGCTGTTGTCTGAACGACCCTGGCGTTATAGGAGGGCCGCGAGTGCTCCGACGGGCTGCTTGGACTCGGTTCGGGGGGCGGGAGTAGGGTCGCGGTGTGATCGCAGACTTGGAGCACGAGCCGGTCGTGGAACGTCTGCGACGCAGGGTGGGCGAGACGTCGGGGCTGGTCGACGCCCCGCTCGACAGCCCGATGCTGCAGCCCTACGAGGTCTACGACCAGGACCTGTTCGACCTTGAGATGGTGCGGGTCTACGCCCGCTCCTGGGTCTGGCTGGGCGACACCGAGGACCTGGTCGAGCCCGGCGACTTCATCACCGGAACCATCGGCTACCAGCCGGTGATGGTCATCCGCCAGGAGGACGGCTCAGTCCGTGGATTCCTCAACAACTGCCGCCACCGAGCGTCGGGCCTGCTGTACGAGCCGGCCGGCAACTGCGGCAAGACCATGACCTGCCCCTACCACAACTGGGCCTACAACATCGACGGCCGACTGGTCGGCATCCCCGACCGGGCCCGCATGTACCCCGACGACCTGCCCACCGCCGACTACGGGTTGGCGCCTATTCGCATCGAGGTGGCCTGGGACAAGCTCGTGTTCGGCTGCCTGTCCCGCAAGGCGCCACCGTTCCGGGAGTGGATCGCCCCGCTGGCCGAGCGATACGACCTCTACAAGTTCGGCACCTTCACCCGCTACTACCGGGAACTGGACGAGACCTACCCCATCAACTGGAAGGCCTTCGCCGAGAACTCCAACGACGATTACCACGTGCGCTTCGTGCACCGGCGCCTCAACCGGTTCCGCAAGCAGATGGACACCATCGTGCGCTTCGAGGGCCGAACCTGCAGCGGCTTCAAGCCCCACTCCCAGGAGGAGGACTCAACCGGCGGGCGCACCGATCTCACCCATGAGCAGCTGCTCGGCCACTACGCCGACTTCATCTACCCCAACCTCACGCCGCTGCCCTACCCGACGCAGCTCATCCTGGTGAGGGCCGACCCCATCGCGCCCGACCGCACCCGGCTGTTCAGCCGCATCTACGGGATCGACAAGTCGATAGCCGAGCAGGACTTCGAGCTGGACCGTCTGGCCACCACCAACCTCGAGGACACCAACATGGTGACCGAGCTGATGAAGAGCCTGCGCTCGCCGTTCTACCGGGTAGGCCCGGCCTCGACCTGGGAGGGCCGGGCCGCCCACGTGATGAAGCTGGTTCGGGCCGACGTGGCCACCCCGTTGGCCGACGACGAGTTCGACGGTCCGGTCGATACGTAGAGAGAGCGCGCGGATGGGTGATGCTGTTTCGTGGTACGGCCTGACATTTCCCGCTCTTGTTCGCTGCGCTCACGGGCCGCTCGGGCCACGGCCTCGCTCGGCGTCCTGCCAGCTTCGTAGCGGTTCGCATGCCGGACCGCTCGGCCTCTAGCCCGCCGATGCCCGGCCCGTCCCAAATGGCCTCTGCGGTGGCGGCCGGCAAGCAGCGCCGGGCCCGGCGCCTCTTCGGTGCCGACGGTCGGGCCGTGTTCGTGGCCATGGACCATCCCGCCTACATGGGAGCGGGCGTGAGCGCGGCCGCGGCCGGTGCCATCGCGGCGGCTCGTCCCGACGGGATCCTGACCACCTGGCACCTGGCCCGGTCCCGTCCTGAAGACTTCGCCGGATCCGGGTTGATCCTGAGGGTGGACGGAGGGATCTCCGACCTGGGCGAGCCCCCGGCCGCTGACACCACGTCGCTGCTGTACTCCGCGGAGCAGGCTCTGGCGCTCGGAGCAGACGCGGTGGTGATCATGGTGTACCCCGGCACGGCCGACGAGGAGCTGTCCCTGGGCCGGCTGGCCCGACTGGCCGCGGAGTGCGAGCAGCTCGGACTGCCGGTGATGGCCGAGTCGATACCGGGCGGTTGGGCCCGGACCGTTCCCTGGAACGCCGAGAACGTGGCTCGGGGGGCCCGCATCGCGGTCGAGCTCGGCGCCGACATCGTCAAGACGGTCTGCCCCGGACTGGCCGACGAGTTCGAGGCGGTGGCCGAGGTCTGCCCCGGCCCGGTGGTGGCGCTGGGCGGCCCCAGGGTCGACGACGAGGACCAGGTGGTGGCGTTGGCCCGCGGGGTGGTCACCGCGGGCGGTGCGGGCGTCGCCTTCGGCCGCAACGTCTGGGGCTCCGACGACCCGGCCGCGGTGGTGGGACGCCTCATGGAAGCCGTTCACGGTGCGGAGACGAACTGATGGGCCACGCGGGGCGCGAGCTGTCCAGTTCTGTCCGGACCAGCGACCTGCTGTCGGCGAGAGGCCGAGCGAGTAGGCGAGCGAATCCGCTGCATACGGGCGAGGCCCCTGGGCCCGAGCGGCCCGTGAGCGCAGCGAACAGGAGCGGGCAGCAGGCCCGAGCGGCCCGTGAGCGCAGCGAACAAGAGCGGGAAACACCCCGCCCCGACGCGACGGGTCTGCACCTACCCGCGCACGTTCTTCGGAAGGCCTGAATCCGTGACAGACCGGTCCGGCGCGTCGCCGCGCCGGGACTCCCGCCGTGACCTGCTGCCATTCCAGTTGCTGATGGGCGTGACCGCTGGAGGCATCGGCGGGATCGTCACCGTGCTCGGGGAACTGCGCGACGAGTTGGGCTTCAGCGGGTCCGGGATCGGCATCATGGTGGCCAGCGGCTTCGTGGCCGCCTTCCTGGCGCAGGTGACGCTGGCCCGCTTGGCCGATGCGGGCCACTCCCGGACGATGGCGACCGTGGGGATCGCGCTCAGCTCGGCCGCCATGCTGGTGATGGTCTTCGCCGGGGACCTGGCTGTGTGGGTGGCGAGCCGGGCTGCGCTGGGGTTCGCCGGAGGGTTGATCCTTCCGGGAGTACGCAGGGCTGCTTCGGTGCGCGATCCGGCCCGGGCGGGCGAGAACCTCGGTCGGATGGTGGTGGCCGAGACCACTGGATTCATCTTCGGGCCGACCCTGACCGCCCTCCTGGTGTGGGTCGGCGGGATCCGTTTGCCCTTCGCGGTGTTCGCCGCCGCGATGCTGCTGTTCCTGCCGGTGGCGATGCGGTTGCCGCCCGACCGCGGCCTGCTGGACGTCTCGGGACGGGCGACATCGTTCGACCTCCTCAGGGGCAGGCGCCTGCAGGGAGCGTTGATCATCGTCGGTGGCTACTTCATGATGATCGGCGCCTGGGAGGCCGTGCTGCCGGTGATGTTCGCCGACCGGGGCGCGGGTGCTGCTCTCACCGGCATCACGTTCACGATGGTCGCGCTGCCGATCATGCTCGTGGGCACGCGGGCGGGACGGCTGGCCGACCGGGTGGGACCGGTGCGGGTCACGATGGCCGGGCTCATCGCGGTGAGCCTGAGCACGATGACCTTCGGCGTGATTCCTGGTGTGATCCCGATAGCGGGAGTGATGACGCTGGTCGGCTTTGCCGACGGCTACGGCTTCACTGCCGCTCACGCGGTGGTGGCTCGAGCCGTGACCGAGCAGCGCCAGGCGGCCGCTCTGGGCCTGATGGGCGCGGCCGAGGTGGCCGGAGCCGCCGTCGCGGCCCTTCCTGCCGCCTGGATGTACGACAGCTTCGGATCGGGACCGACCTGGGCTGCTGTCGGCCTGGCGGTGCTGGTGCTCGTCGTGACGGGATGGCTGCGCATCAGGGGCACGGTGCCGGTCTCGGGCCCGGATGCGCCCGCACCGCAGCCCGATTGATCCAGGCGAATCGTTCGGGTTACTCGCTATCGGGTTGGGCTAGGGTACGCCGCGGTGTACTCGTCGATAGCTCGATGGTGTTTCCGGCATCCGTGGCGCGGCGTTGTTGTCTGGCTCGTCATCCTGTTCCTGGCTTTGGGCGCTTCCCAGAACCTCGGGGAGGCCTACAGCGGAGACCTGGCCATCGCGGGCACTGAGAGCCACGACGGAAACGACATCCTGAAACGGCACTTCGCGGGTGCAGGTGCCGGGCCGGCCGGCACGATCGTGTTCCGGGCCCAGCAGGGTGTCGACGATCCCCAGGTGCGATCCGCCATGAGCGAGCTGTTCGCTCAGGTCAGGGCCCTTGAGGAGACCAGTGTCATCACCCCTTACGACCCGCTGGTCGGCCCGCTGCGCATCGCGCCGGAGGGCCCCGACGCGGGCCGGATCGCCTATGCCGACGTCAGCCTCCCGCCCGGCACCAGCGGCACCGAGGCCCAGGACATGGGCAGGACCATCGAGGGCCTGATCGAGGAGTTGGATCTGAACTCCATCGAGGGCCTGGAAGTGGAGGTCGGCGGGATCTGGTTCGCCGAGTTGCGGCCGCCCGAGTCGGAGGCGATCGGCCTCGCGTTCGCCATCTTCGTCCTGATCGCAGTGCTGGGTTCGGTGATGGCCATGGGGGCCACGGTGGCTGCGGCTCTGGTGACAGTCGGGATCGGAGCGACTTCCATCATCGTCTTCAGCAACTTCATGACGGTGCCGGACTTCGCGCCGGCCATCGGCCTGATGATCGGGCTGGGTGTCGGCATCGACTACGCCCTTTTCATCATCACCCGTTACCGGGACGCTCTGAGCGAGGGCCACGGGCGTGAGCAGGCCCTGGTGGTGGCCCTCGACTCGGCGGGCCGGTCTGTCATATTCGCGGGAGCGACGGTCGTCGTGTCGCTGCTGGGAATGCTGTTCATCGGGATCCCGTTCGTGACCGGCTTCGGTGTGGCCGCCGCGGCCACGGTGGCGGTCGTCATGATCGGCTCGGTGACGTTGCTGCCGTCGCTCATCGCTCTGCTCGGTGATCGGATCACCACAACCCGTGTACGAGGCATCATCGCCTCGGTGCTGTTCAGCGTGGCCCTTTTCGGCTTCGGTGCCGGCATCGAACCCTTGGCGGCCGGAGCCGTGCCGGTGGCTGTGATCGTGCTGGTGGCAGGACTGTTCGGACGGGACCGGAACCCGCTGCGACGCATGTTGCCGCCGCGCCGGGAGCGGCCGGTGCGGGAGACCGGCTGGTACCGGCTGAGCCGGGCGGTACAGGCCCGCCCCTGGGCGTTCGCCATCGGCGGCACCCTGCTGCTGCTTCTGCTGGCCGCGCCGGTGCTTGTTCTGCGCTTCGGCTTCGCCGACGAGAGCAATTACGGCGCCGAGACCACGACTCGCAAGGCTTACGACCTTCTCGTCGATGGCTTCGGGGCGGGCGCCAACGGTCCGCTGGTGGTGGTGGCCGAAGTGTCGGGAGCCTCCCAGATGGCCGATCTCAACCACTTGGCGCAGGCTCTTGCGGCCACCGATGGTGTCACGTTCGTCAGCCCGCCGATCCCCAACAGCCCGATAGCACCCACGGCTGCCGCCATCGAGGTGCGACCCACCACCGGACCTCAGGCTCCCGAGACCGAAGCTCTCGTCAAGCACCTCCGCAGCACTGTGATCCCCGCGGCCACGGCAGGGACCGACCTCGACCCGGTGATCACCGGGCTGGTCGCGGTCAAGGCCGACGTGAGCGATTTCTTGAAGTCGCGCACCGCGGTCTTCTTCGTGGCGGTGCTGGGCGCCTCCTTCCTGCTGTTGATGGCGGTGTTCCGTTCACTGGTTGTGCCGCTCAAGGCAGTCATCATGAACATGCTGTCCATCGGCGCGGCCTACGGCGTGCTGGTGGCCGTGTTCCAGTGGGGTTGGCTCGGCGGTCTCATAGGGATCGAACCGGGTCCGATCGAGCCGTTCATGCCGATGATGCTGTTCGCGGTGTTGTTCGGGCTGTCGATGGACTACGAGGTGTTCCTGCTGTCGCGCATGAAGGAGGAGTACGAGCGCACCGGCGACGCGGTGAACTCCGTCGCCGACGGCCTGGCCGCCACGGCCCGGGTGATCACTGCGGCCGCCTTGATCATGGTGTTCGTGTTCGGCAGCTTCGTGTTCGAGGACCAGCGGGCCATCAAGATGTTCGGCCTGGGTCTCGCCGCCGCCGTGGCAGCCGACGCCAGCCTGGTGCGCATGCTCATCGTGCCGTCCACCATGGAACTGCTCGGGGCCCGCAACTGGTGGCTGCCGGGCTGGCTGGACCGGATCCTGCCCAACCTCAATGTCGAGGGCAGCCATCAGGAGCCGGCTCCCGCGCAACCCGCCGGCTGAGCACCGGTCCGGGCGCCGTCAGACGCCGGGGAAGTCCCGCTTGGGGATCATGCAGTGGACGCCCTTTATCTCGTTCACCACTTGAGTCACCTCGAAATCGGCCGCGCAGCTCAGATAGGCGTAGGCGATGTGGCGGGGAAGGCCGAGCCGGCTCTCGCAGAAGCGCAGAGCCTCGCGTACCGCCTCTCGCATCGCCTCGTCGAGATCAGCGTGAAGCCCGATCGGTATCCAGTGGTCTGACGTCTCGCCCAGTGGGTTCTCGATCAGCCCGCAGGTCCGGCGGGCTTCGGGGCCTCGCAGCACCGACAGGTGCAGATCAGCCCGCAGGGAGCCCTCCAGTGCGGTGAGCGCCACCTCGCCGTTGCCCTGCGCGAAATGCGGGTCGCCCACCGCGAAACCAGCGCCGGGCGTCTGCACCGGCAAGTACAGGGTCGTGCCGCTCACGAGGTGTTTGACGTCTAGGTTGCCGCCATGACGCCCCGGAGGGCGGGTGGCGACCGGTCCGTCCGTGTCGGGCGCGATGCCCGCCATTCCCAGGAACGGAGCGATCGGATACCGCACGGCGCGGCCGTTCCCGTAGCGCAGCATCGCCGTGCCGTTGCCGGCATGGCCCTCCACTTCGGTGAACACCGACACGGTGCCGCCGGGCGCGCCGGGGGTGAGCGTGCCGGCCGGCTCGGTCCCGTCCGGCATCTCACCCTCCAGCGCTCCCAGGCCGTGGCGGTTGGAGGTGACGCCGTAGGGCACCCGGAGGGCGAAGGCCAGCATGTCCACCTTCAGCAGGTCGCCGGGCTCGGCCCCCTGGACCTCGATGGGCCCGGTCACCACGTGCGGTCCGTCGACGCCGAAGGTGTGGCGCACGTCGCGGGCCATCTCCACCGCGTCGGCCAGCACGTCGCCCTCCTCCACGCCCCGGGCGCCGAAGAAGGCGGCCGGATCGCGGCCCTGGTCCTCCAGGATCCCCTCGTGCGACAGGGTGTCGACCGTGACCACCGCGCCATCGACCACCGACAGGACCGGGTCGGTGAGCCGGTTCGGCCACCAGCCCCACCGGCCGGTCTCCGGGGTGACCGGGAGGTAGTGGTCGCCGTCGATGGGGCCCTGGCCCGGATTCAGAACCGAGGTCGTGCTGCTCACCCGCTGATTCTCGCGCGAGGCTCGCCGCCTATGCTCGCTCGCGATGGGGGCCGAGGCCGCGCCGGCCGGCGCGACGCTGCTCGTGTCGGGCGGCGACGTCGTGACCATGAACACGGCCCGGGAGGTGCTGGTCGGGGGTGCGGTCGCGGTCGCCGGCGATGTGATCGCCGCGGTCGGTTCCAGCACCGAGCTGGCCGGCCGCTATCCCGAGGCCGAGGTGATCGACGCCACCGGGTGTGTGGTGACGCCGGGAATGGTCAACGCCCACCAGCACCTGACCGGCGATCCCCTCATCCGCAGCTGCATTCCCGATCTGCTGCCTCCGGGCGCCTCGATCTTCGAATGGTCGGTGCCCGCCCATGGGGCCCACACCGGAGACGACGACGAGCTCTCGGCGGTGCTGTCCTCGGTGGAGAACCTCACCAACGGCGTGACCACGGTGGTGGAGGCGGGCACGGTGGCCAACCCGCACCGGGCCGCGGCCGGGATGCGTCGGGCCGGGATCCGCGGCACGATGGGCACCTGGGGATGGGACATCGAGGAGGGTCCCTTCACCGCGCCGGCGACCGAGGTGCTCGAACGCCAGCGCGACGTGGTCGACGCGCTGGGATCCGGGGGTCTGGTCGAGGGATGGGTGACCCTGGTCGGTCATGATCTCGCCTCCGACGAGCTGCTGGCCGGGGCTGCGGACCTGGCCCGGGACCGGGGCACCGGCCTCACCATGCACATGTCGCCCACGTCCTCGGACCCCGAGCGGTACCTGGCCCGCACAGGGCGCCGACCGCTGGCCCACCTCGACGCGCTGGGTGTGCTCGGACCCCATCTGCTGGTGGCCCACGGCGTGTGGCTCGACGACTCCGAGGTGGAGTTGGTGCTGGCCACGTCGACGGCCATCGCCTACTGCCCGTGGGCCTATCTGCGCCTGGGCCAGGGCGTGGCCGGCCAGGGCCGCCATGCCGAGATCGTGGAGCGGGGCGGGCGGGTGGCGCTGGGCTGCGACGCCTCCAACGCGGGAGACACTTCGGACATCCTGCGGGCGGCTGCCCTGGCCGCGGGCCTGGCTCGCGACACCCGCGTCGATCCCGAGCGCTTCGGAGCCCATACCGCCTTCGAACTGGCCACCATTGAGGGCGCGGCCGCGATCGGCATGGATGACCGGATCGGCAGCCTGGAGGCCGGCAAGCAGGCCGACATCGTGGTGCACGACGCCACTTCAGTGGCCTGGAACCCGCGGGGCGAGACGGTCCTGCAGCTCGTGTGGGGCACCGATGGGCGCTCCGTGCGCGATGTGGTGGTGGCCGGCCGGCCCGTAGTGCGCCACGGCGCCTGTGTCACTGTCGACCTGGCCGCATTGCACGCTGAGGCCGCCGCCGCGCAGAGTTCGCTACTGGCGAGAGCCGGTCTGGAGATACCGCAGCGATGGCCCCACATCCGGTGTCCCTAGTGCCCGGGTCGTGAGAGCATTGAGCAGGTGCGGACCCCTCGGCGGACTCTATTCGAGGAACTTCCGTCAATTATCCATCTATACGGTGGTTTCTTGACAGGAGATCCGCCGTGGAGTGCGTCAACGAACTCGTGAATCGGGACACTAGAGGTCGAGCGGAGAACTAGGAGCACCATGCAGGTAGCAGTCGTGACCGGGCCGGGAGCAGTCGAACTCCGCGACGAGCCCATACCTCGGCTCGGACCGGAGGACGTGCTGATTGAGGTGGGCACCTGCGGCCTGTGCACCATGGAGCGACGCCTGTTCGACGGGACCAAGCCGGTCTATCCGGTCGCTCCGGGCCATGAGGCTGCCGGCCGGGTGATCGAGGTCGGCCAGGCGGCGGCATCTTTGCCCGGCTCTCCACAGATCGGTGACCTAGTCACCATGGACCTGCTCACCCGTTGCGGCGCCTGCCATATGTGCCGGCGAGGCCGCAGCGCCCTGTGCAAGCGGCCCCAGGGTGTAACCCTGAGCGACGGCACCATCTCGATGGGCGCCGGACTGGCAGAAGTGGTCAGGGTGGCTGCAGCCCAGACCTACCGGGTGGGCGAGATCCCGGTCGAGCAGGCCGCCATGGGCGAGCCGCTGGCCTGCGTGGTGCACTCCGTCCGGCTGAGCGGCTTCCAGGCCGCCGACCGGGTGGCCGTGATCGGCGCGGGCTACATGGGCCGCCTGCACCTGGCTCTGTGCCGGGCCTGGGGCGCGTCCCGTGTCGGCCTGGTCGATATCGACGAGCAGCGCCGCTCGGAGGCGGCCGAAGCCGGGGCCAGCTGGGTGGCCGGGCCGGACGACTTGGCCGAGTGGCAGGGCCAGCACGATGAGGTGTTCGTGACCGCCGGTGCACCCGGCGCGGTCGAGCTGGCCTTGGACCTGTGCGACTACGCCGGCACCGTCGCGCTGTACGGGGCCTTCCCCAAGAACGTCATGGCCTCCGTGGGAGCCGACCGTATCCACCACCACGAGCTGTCGATCATTGGAGTGTTCAGCCAGGAGCCGGAGGACTGGCGGACGGCCGCGGGCCTGCTGGAGTCCGGCGCGCTGGCCGCCGACCTCGACCGTCTGGTGACGGCCCGCTACCGCCTGGACGAGGTCGCCGACGCCTTGGCGCAAGCGGTGTCGCAGCCCGTCTACCGGGTGATGGTGGGTTGAGAGCCGAGCGGGTGTCCGGCGGTTCGTGGGCGTCAGGCGAGCAGTGAGCGGGGCCGTGGCCCGAGCTGCCCTCGGGTCGCAGCGAACAAGAGCGGGGAACCCGGCCACGCCCGCGGCACTGGGGGACCCGCCGCGGTGAACTCGGTCGTTGTGGGCGTCGATCTTGGAACCGGTGGAGCCCGCGCGGTCGCACTGGCTCGAAGCGGGAGCGTGAGGCTGTGGATGTACGAGCCCTTCACCGGTGCCGAGTCGTGGCCTGCCGGTCGGGCCGACCCTGCCGCGTGGCTCGACGGTCTGGGCCGGCTCCTGGCCCGGATGGACGAGGCCGGCCTGCCGGTCGCGGCGGTGGGCGTGGGCGGGCAGAGCCCCACCACCGTCCCGCTGGCAGATGACCGGAGCAACGACCCGGTCGGGTGGGCCGCGACCTGCCGGCATCCGGCGGGCGTCGGCCTGGACCGGACCGGGCAGCACCTCGCCCAACTCGAATTCCTCAGCCATGAAGCGGACCGCCCGCTGGCCGGCGCGCAGATCTGGGACTGGGCGCTGCGCTGCCTCGGCGCAGGCGACGTCCAGGGACTGTGGCCCGGCGAGGAGGCCATCGCGGGATACGGCGAGCGGGTCGAGGTGGGGACCGTCATCGGGCATTGCGACGGGTCGCTGGGCCTGCGCGCCGGCACGCCGCTGGTGAGCGCGTCCAACGACGCCTACATGAGCTTCTGGGCGGGCGGTCTCGGCACTCCCCGCCGGGGCCATGACCCCGGTGGGCGCACCGGCGGGCTGGGCGTGGCCGTGGAAGCGGTACAGCGCCCCGCAGAGATCCCCGGGTATTTCAGCCCGGTGGCCGGGGTGGAGGTGGTGGGCGGCCCCACCAACGGGCACGGGCAGCTGCTGGAGTGGTGGTCGGGCGTGTCCGGCCGATCCATCGAGGCGTTGCTGACGCTGGCGGAGGGCGTGGATCCGGGTGCGGGCGGCCTTCTGGTGCTGCCCTATCACGACGGTGAGCGAGCGCCCCGGTGGGAATCCCGCTTGCGGGGCGAGATCCACGGCCTGACGTTCGACGCCGGCGTGGCCGAGATCGCCCGGGCCGTGCTGGAGGCGGCCGGCTACGGCCTGCGGCATGTGCACGAGGAGCTCCGGAGTGCCGGAGTGGCGATGGATGTGATGTGCTGCGGCGGCTCGCCCGCGCTCAGCCGCCTGTGGTGCTCGATCAAGGCGTCGGTGCTGGAGGTGGCCGTCGACATGCCCGAGAGGCCCGAGCAGCTGTCGGCCCACGGCTGCGCCCTGGCCGCTGGCGCGGCGCTGGACTGGTGGGAGGGCGTCGGGGCGGCCACCATGGACTCCTGGCCGCTGGCCGCTATGACCCGGATCGAGCCCGAGCCCGACGAGGCCTACCAGGCCAACTACGAGCAGTTCGTGGCCCTGGGCGACGCCGCTGTCGCCCGGCTCCCTGAGGCCGAGCGGAGTGAGGCCGTGGCCCGAGCGGCCCGTGAGCGCAGCGAACAAGAGCGGGAGTGATTTCGCTGCAACGTGATCACATGTTGTCCGCTGTCACCCGGTTGGACGGACTGGTCTAGTGGTATGTCGTCGAAATGGCTAGGGCAGCGCGGAGGGCTCTAGCCCCAGCTTGAAATGGCTACAGACGCCCCGACCAATTCAGCGACGGACCACTAGCGTGGCCTTAGGCGTCGAGTGCCGTCCATCGACCGTCATCAAGGAGCGACCGGCATGGTGAACCCTCTCATCTTCGTGGATCTGCCCACCCCCGACCCCGAGGCGACCTCGCAGTTCTACGAGAGGCTGTTCGACTGGAAGTACAAGCGGCGCCCGGCCGGCGAGTTCCACGAGGTGCTGCCGGGGGTCAAGCCCAACCTCGGGATCCACCTGGAGACCGAGCCCGTGACCGGGCCCGTGCCCCGCATCTTCGTGATGGTCGACGATCCGCCGGCCAAGCTGGCAGCCGCTATGGAGATGGGGGCCACCAAGATGTGGGACGAGTACTACTGGGAGGAATTCGACGCCCGCCACGCCGCCTTCCGCGACCCTTGGGGCAACGAGGTGGTGCTGTGGCGCAACAAGGGCACCTACGTGCCCGGATCGGCCTCCGAGAAGAACACCTGAGCGGCCTCGGGGCGGTCAGCCCGGGACCTGCTCCACCGGGAACTCGACGTTGTTGCCGTCGGGATCCTTGATCAGGCAGATGTAGCCCACCTCGGGGTTGCGGTGACATGAACGACGAGCTTCTCCGACGGTTTGCGCAGCGATACCGCGTTCCCGCGGTGGCCGCATGAACAGCTCCGCCCGGCTCGCGGCCCGGCTCGCGGCCCGGCTCCTCGCTGAGGTTCAGTGAACGCCGAGTATGGCATTTTTATGCTATAATTGTGCTATGACGAGGATCAGGATCAGTACCACGGTCAGCGACGACCTGTTGAGCCAGGCTCGGACCGCCCTGCCCGACCTCAACGACGCCTCCCTGATCGACCGGGCGCTGGCCGCCCTCTGCGCCGAGCACCGAGCTGCCGAGATCGACCGCTCCTACCAGGTGTTCCATGATGTCCCGCTCGATACCGAGGATGAGTGGGGCAACCTGGCAGAGTTTCTGGAAGCGGCCGGCTCGGCGTGAATGGGCTGCCGCTTCGCGGTGAGGTCTGGTGGTGCGAGGTCCCGGACAAGCACCGTCGCCCCGTGGTTGTTCTGTCCCGGAACGCCGCGATCCCGGGCCTGAGGCGTGTCGTTGTGGCGCCGTGCAGCACAGTTGACCGCGATCTCATGACGGAGGTGCGCCTCGAACCAACCGACGACCCGGTTCGAAGCCCGTGCGTTGTGCAGACGGACTCGGTCTTCAATGCCTCGCTGGCCAGTCTCACCTCGCGTCTCGGTCGGCTGAGCGGTCTCAGGATGCAGCAGGTGTGCGCGGCCCTCGCCGTCGCGATGGACTGCCGTTGACGAAGACGCCTGCTCGGCCTCGAAATGCAACAAGCGCCTGCCAATAGCATTCCGCTGGTGCATGTTGTTCGCTGATTGGCAAACATGAGAGCCCATGTCTGTAAGTTTCGCGCGACGCGCCCTATCCGGAGTTGAAGAAGACCCACACGATGGCCCGTGCGTGCTGGCCGACTACTTCATCGGCCCCAACCACAAGACCCACCCCCACGCCGTGCTGATGGGCATGACCATGATGGCCAGCACCGTCAACGGCTTTGGGGTCACCACCGAGGCGGCCACCGACTGGCTGACCGATGCCGGCTTCGAGGCTGTCCGCCTCATCGAGCCCATCGGCTTCCAATTCGCCTACGTGGCCTCCAAGCCCCGAGACTGAACTCGACCGCCGTTGGATGCTCAACGTGATGAACCAGCTGGTGTGGTCGGCCGACGGGCGGGGGGTGCACACCGTGTTCGTGGACGGGGTCAAGGTCGTCGACGCCGGCCGCATGACCACCATCGACGAGGACACCTTCTACGGGCGCTGCCAGGCCGCGGGCGAGGCCATCACCGCCCGCTCCGGCCTGCCCGACAAGGCCAAGTTCCCGATGCTATGACCAGTGATGTTCAGGACTGCGTATGCCAGCCCTCGAAGTCGCTGGTGTTGAACCTCAGCGTGACGGAGTTCTCGGCGATGTCGGACTGGATCGCTTCGTCGAATCCGGCCTCGGCGGTGGCTTCGATTTCGATCGTGACTATGACCTCAGCCCCTTCGGTCTGGTCGAGCCGCTGTACGACCCCTTCGGCTATGTCGGCCGCGACCAGGGTCCAGCGGTCCGAGGCGAGTGTCACCCGACCGTAGTACCGGGTCGGTCTGGACGGAGCCTGGGGAACCTCGATTTCGGCAACACGTGCGGGATCCTTGCCCTTCGGGACGCGGTCCGTGTCGCCGTCCCCGTCTGATGGCTGAACCTCTGCCTCGTCCTGGGCGAATTGGCGGGCTGCGGCTGCAGGGTGTACCACCAGTCCGCTCGGCGCGATGAAGCTCAGCTGTTCTGCGGCTCGCAGGCCGACGAAGCGCTCGCCGTTGTGTCCGTCGGCGTAGGCGAAACCCTCGGTGCTCCAGGCGGTGTCGGCCACTCCGCTCTTTATGGCCTCTTCGAGCACGCTGCGGCGCAGGAGCCTCGGCAGGTACAGGTATCGGGTGAAGTCCTCCCACAGCTGCTTGACCGGCACCGATGCTCTCTCGCCGTCCGGTCCGTCCCGCCACAGCGGCACTCGATCAAGGTCCAGGCGCAGGCGGGCGCCCGCGTACCGGCGGATGAGTGCCTCGTCCTGTTCGAGCTTGCGCGAGACGCGCTCGGCCAGCGACGCAACCGATGTCAGCCTGGCCCGCTCCCAGCGGACGTTGCCGGTGGGGTCCTCGGGCGGCTGCATCGGGTGCAGGGCCCAGATGTAGGTCTCGCCGATGCGGGTCTTGACCGTGTCGTGGGCTTCGGCGACCTTTGCGCGGGTCTGGCGCTTCTGGAACTCGTCGAGGCCGAGGGAGTCGGCGTCGCGCTCGATCGAGTCCCAGGCCAAGCAGCTGCGCACCGCCTGGCGCAGATCCCGAAGGCGGGCCGCGTCGGCGGCGAGGAACACCAGCATGTTGCAGAATTGGCGGGCGCCGCCGGAGCGCTCCAGCAGGGTCCGCTCTGCGATGCGGAGGGCTTCGCTCTGTTCGACCTTTGTGTCGTGTGCAGAGGTCGGGTCCAGCGCCACCAGACGGGTCTCGTCTTCGTCCGGGACGTCTGCGGGGCCGCGCGGGCAAGCATGGACACCTGTGAAGTGGCCTCTGTCCTGGCGCAGCGCATCATCGACCAGCCCGCGGATCACTTCGTCGGCGTCGTCGTCGCTGAAGTGGTTCTCGGCTCGGTCGCGTGCCATGCGGTTGACGGTGGGCTGGAGTGCGTACCAGTAGCGGGTGCCGTCGCGGTACAGGTACATCGCCTGGTCCGACAGCCGGCGCAGCGCGTCGCCGTAGACGGCGGGCTTCTCCGTGCCGGGCTGCACGCATCCGAGCTTGATAGACCGGTCGTCCAGCCCGCGGTTGGCAACCTGCTGCGACGGCGCGGTGCCGAAATACACGGTGCGCGCCACTTTGCGTGCCGCTCGGAATCGGCCGAGGCTCGGATGCTCCCGGTCGATCCTCGGCGGGAGGGCGCCGGAGCCGTCCACGTCGGTCTCGACGACCGTGCGCCAGTCGGCGTCGAGGTGGCCCAGCAACTCCTCGGCGACGTCGTTGTCGTCGATGGGAATGGTCGACGGCATGATCAGCAGGTTGGGATCGTCTCCGATCCACAGTGCATGCACGACTTCGGCCATGATCCGCAGCACGCCGCGTGTGCGCTGGAAACGCTCCAGCGTGGACCAGTCCCCGAAGAGGCGGTCGAACAGCTCGGGATGAATGGGGTACGTGGCCTTCATGCGGCGCTGGTAGTCGCCCTCGCGGCAGTCGGGCGGGAACTCGCCGGTGTGGGACTGGTACATCTTCGAGAACGCCCGCGCCACCGCGTCACGCTGGCGTGCACCCTCGGATGACAGATCCTTGAAAATGCGTCGCTGCACGATTTCGAAGCTCTCCTCGGCGGTGGCGGTGCGCCAGTTGGCCCGCGTGCGGGCAAACAGGTTCTCCAGCCGCGTCAGTGCCGCCTGCCCGCCCTCGCCGCCGACCTCGATCTGCGAAGACGGGATGGTGGCCACCAGCAGCGCCCCGGGGGTGGCCGCGGCGGCCTCGGTCAGGGCCTGGGCGAAGCTGAAGTGTGCGTCGAACGTCCCGGCGGGCAGGTCGGGCTGGCCGTAGAGCTGTCGGGCGTAGCCCACCCATTCGTCGATCAGGATCAGGCACGGCGCACAGGAGCGCAGGAGCCGCGTGAGCGACTCGCCTGGATTGGTGCCGCGCCGGTCCGCCTCAGACACCAGCGCGTAGCCCTCGGTGCCGGCGAGCTGATGGGCCAGCTCCCCCCACATGGTGCGGACGACCGTGCCGTCGTCCTTGGTGTCTGTGTCACCGGGGCCGAGCTGTTGTCCGACCAGCACCGCTCGACGCACCGGATTTGCAGGCATGTTCAAGCCGTGGGCTGCTAGAAGGTCCTCCACGCCTTTGAGTTGTTGGGCCGGCGTGCCGCCGGCCAAGTGGTACAGGGCGATCAGGGAGTGGGTCTTGCCTCCGCCGAAGTTGGTCTGGAGTTGCACGACGGGATCGCCGCCCTCGCCGCTGAAGCACCGGGCGGCGCCGACAATCAGGCTGGCCAGGCCCTCGGTGATGTACGTCCGGCGGTAGAACTCCACCGGATCGCCGTACTCGGACGCCGCTTCACCCCGCCACACCTTGTGCAGGTCGGCGGCGAACTCCACCAGCCGGAACCGGCCGGTGGCCACATCGTCATGGGGCTGGATCACGTTCCGCCAGCCGGGCAGCCCCGCCGTCGGCCTGCCCCCGTTCTGGCCGCTGGCGGCTCTCCGGCTGACGTTCCTGGCCTGCTCGTCGAACTTGAGCCGCAGCAACTCCCCGTGGAGCCGGTCCACCTCGTTGGCCTGCGCGCCCGATCCGACCGACTCCAGCAGGCGCCGGGCGGTGTCCAGTGCCCGCAGTGCGTCGTCGGTGGAGAAGCTGTCGTTGTGGGCCCACGAGTTGCGCACGGTCTGCAACTCCGAGACGTAGCTGCGGTCGTTGCGGGAGAGCTTCTTGGAGAAAATCGTGTTCCACTCGTCCCACATGACCTTCAGTAGGAACTGTGCATCGGTGGGGTTGACCTGCCGGGCCCGACCCGTGTGCCGGGTCTTGGCCCGCTGTACGCCGGTGGCCCAGTCGTCGCCGAACTGCGCTCGGCACTCACGCGCTACGAACGGGGCCAGACCTTCGCCGAGCAGAGCCACTGCTTTGCCGACCCGTTCATAGTTCGAGAGCGCCATAACCTCTACTTCTATCCCAGGCGTGCGACAGTTACCCCGGTCCGGGATACACCAGTCGTCGCGATCAGCCGGTGAACCCGAGCGACGTCTGTCCCTCGGGGGCCTTGTCCGCCAGGCGGGTGAGTTCGGGCCAGGCGGCGACCAGACCGTTGTAGGCGAGCGCGTCGGAGGTCCAGCCCTTGCGCTCGCACAGGTGGTACAGCCGGTAGGCGAGTTCCCGAGCCGGCTCTGCCAGGCCACCCACGGAGCGCAACAGATCACTGGCTTCTGCCTCGCCCTCACCCTCCAGTTTGCGGATCAGATGCTGGACGACCTCCCAAACTGTGAGGCGCTCGTCGGTTGTCGGCGTCCAATCCTCGGCCAGTTCGTCCCGGGCCAACAGGCGGCAGGCGTTGCCCCGTTGCTGGAGTATGCCCGCGCGGACCAGGCCGTCGATGGAGGTGTTCTTGGCCTTGCTGAGCGTCTCGGCCACTCCCGCGGATCCTGTGTCGAAGCCGAATTCGCTGTACCAGGCGATTGCCCAGCGAGTGTCGGCGTCGAAGTCAGCCTCCTGTTCGGCCATCACCAGGTCGAGCGCCCGGTTGATCGCCGCCAACGCGTCGCGCACCGACATTGATCCGCCGTCGGCCTCGACCACCCGTCGGTACCGTGAGAAGATCGCCATGCCGGGGCCGATGGACGCTTGAGCGAGGTCGACCGGGGCGATGTTGCCCTGCTGCATCAGCCGCAGGGCCTCCGGCAGCTCGGCGTGAAGCGAGGACAGGAAGTCACGCCGCGTGGTGAGGCCAGCGTCGGAGCGCCGTCGGCGGCACACCAGCACGATGGACGAGGCGAGAGCAGCACGGCCCACGACCCGTAGCCCTCCCGGCTGCTCGGTACGGATCGGCCAAGTGCCGGTAATGGTCACGCCACAGTCGAGCAGACCTTCCAGCATGGTCTCCCAGCCTGTGGACACCCGACCCTCACCGTCGCCGCTGTCCTCGGACTGCTTGAAGGCATAGAAGATTGTGAGCGGATAGTCGTCGTCCTGTACGTCGAGAGCGGCCGCGAAGGCCTCCCTCAATCCCTGTTCGAAGAACTCGGCCGCGGAGTCCCAGCTGCCCTGACGGGCCGGTTCCGCGATCAACTCCTCCTGCTTCGGTGCCAGCAGCCGGCTTGTCAGGTCCGGATAGATGCCCTTGAGGCAGCGGCGCAACCACACGTAGAAGAAGTCCGAGAGGTCGGCATAAGGGATGTTGTCGTAGTAGGGCGGATCGGTGGCCACCATGACCCTCTGCCCCGAGCTGTGGGGTTGGCGAGCATCGAGTTGTCTCGCATAGCCTCGGCCTTGCGCCGGGACCTTCTCCAGTGCCGCCACCAGATATTCGAGTTGTCCGAGGAAGTTCCCCGATGAATTGGAGAACGGGTTGCCCTCGGCATAGACCCAGACCATCGGCAGGGCGTTGCGGGCGAATACTTGGTTGACCTTGTCACCACTGGGATCCCAGAAGCACAGGCTCGAGCTGCGGTTGGCCAAGCGTCCAACTACCAGGCTGAGGTAGTGGGTGATTGCATCTGCATACGGCTCGTCGCCACCGTCGGCCAGCACCTGCTCGCGAGCCTCGGCCACCAAGTCAGCGAAAGTGCATATCGTCGTGAGTTGACGAGCCGTGAACAGGTCGGCCCACTGTGTAGCTCCGTAGTTCGGGACCGTTATTGCCCGCGGGTTGTACGGCAGCGCGCCCAACGGCGGATCGACGGGCGGTTCGACGAGGGACGCTTGGAGATGGTCGTCCCGCGCGGGCAGGTAGATGCGACTTCGATGTCCCTTGGCGACGACGCACACAAGTTGCGAGCCCAAGCCGTTCGCTTTGCCGAAGGCGCGAACCTCCTTCAGGGGGACAGCTGTACCGCAGGACAGACAGGTAGCTCCGCCGCGAGTGACCGAACCACCCTGCGGGCAGCCCGGTCCCAGCCTGACTCGGAAAGTGACCTCCGGACTGCCACGGTCAGTGACCGGCTCAAGCCAGGCCTCCCGGTTCTTGCGCCGCGACAATGCGAACGAGTTGAGCAGCGGCATGGCGGCACCGCAGGCGGGGTTGGGGCATTGTGCCGTCCGAGCCCAAAGCCAGGCAATGACAGTGGCGTCCTCGCCCCCGCACTCGTCGGGGAGCTTCACGCCCGGATACAGGTGACCGATGCGAGACTCGGCCCGCTCTCGCATCCACTCGCCGTAGTAGCGCACATCGGCCGCCAAGCCCGCCGCTCCCTCCCAGGAGTCCAGGGCGCTGACCCGTCCCGTCACCGGGTGGAGAGGACCACGTCCCGCGAATTGCGGCGGGATCTCGATCTGCGCCTTGTTGATGAGCACCGCTACCGGATTCAAGTCCCCCGCATACACCTCCAAGCCCAATCGCTGGGCCTCCAACGGAATCGACCCCCCACCAGCAAACGGATCCAGCACCGCCGGCAGTTCGGTCCCACACGATGCTTCGATCTGGGCACGGGCCTCAGCCAACAGTCGGGGATCGTTGGTGTTTTCCCACTGAACCAGCTGCTCAATCAGTTCGAACAGTTCCTTGCGCCGCGCCGCCTGCTCGGCGGCGGTCATCGATGAGTCGGACGAGGGGTCGTCCACCAGCGAAGCGAACAGCACCGCCCGACACGCCGCCAACGGTCGCCTCGCCCACCACAGATGCAGCGTGGAAGGATGCCCCTTCCGGATCGACTTCTCGGTAGCCGCTGCCGCATTGATGGCGTCCAGCGGCAACGCCACCTCAATCAACTTCCGCCCCATACTTCATTCCCCACCGAGCGGCAGATACTCGAGTGAACAGCGCCCAAGCGAACCGCGCAGCACTCCGCTGCCGTGCCGTCTCAGCTCGCGCCACGCTGCCACTCCCTGCAAGATCGCATCTTCGACCTGCCACAGCGGGCGCGCTTGAACCTCCAGTCCTGCTGTAAAGGCCTTGAACATCTTGAGGGCATGGAAGTCGAGACTCGTCACGCCGTCCAAGTAGTTGTGAACACGCGCGTACGCGAACATGTACGCAGCGATCGCTTCTTCGATGACTATGGCACGTCCACCGTCTTCTACATCGTCGATCTTCGGATCGCTCTTTCGCTTTCTGTCGAATATCTTGGCTCGTGCTACCGGCGACCAGCCCAGCACCGCGGCATTAGCCAAGTGAAACACATCGTGGAATCGGTAGCCTGTGTCGTCGTACGTATTGTCGCCAAGGCGATCGGCCACCCTCCTATTGTTCCAGATCACCTCCACCTTGGGTTCACTTGCCGAGTCGTCCTCAACCGAACGTATCTCTATCTCAAACTCACGAGGCAACTGCTCGTCCGATGGAAACATTGAATCAAACGAGAAATTTAAAGAGCCTTGAAGTCGTGCTGGACCCGGAGTCTCTCCCCAGCGGTCGGATGTCTTTCTGAGATTCTTCTGCGCTACCGTCTCCAGTGATAAATCGAATCTGGTGGCAGCGCTTGCCACATACCAGAGGATGTCACCGAGATCCTCTTCCACACTGTCCTCAAACAACTCATAGGCAGTGCCGTCTCGCAGGTGCTTCTTGTACTCCGCGATGAGCGTGCCAATCTCGCCTACGAGGCCGAGAAGTGGTGCCAGCCGAGGATCAACGCCCGTGGAGTCATCGCTCGGCAAACGATCCGTCAGTTTCGCTCGACGCTGATATTCAGCTAAGGTTATTTCGACGCTAGAGTCCACGAACCCGCACCTTACGTCGTAATATCACTACGGCTGAGCTGTGCTCACCCAGACTTCAGCAGATCTGAGCATTCGCAGCTTGTCGGTCTTGGTAAGATCCATGGTGTTCCGATGCAGTGATTCTGACACCTCGGCTGCGTCCACAAACCATCTCACAGGCCTGCGATAGAGACGCGCCATCCTACGCAATTCGAGCGGCTGTATGCGGCGCGTACCGCGTTCTATAGCGGAGACCGTCGATCTTGAGAGTCCGAGGACGCTGGCTACATCCAGTTGGAGAAGGCCGACATGTCGGCGGGCCTCTCGCAGCCGCTCGGCGAGTTGCCGTTGCTCAGACTCGCCGAGCTTATCGAGCGGAGCGAGGCTCATTGGTTCGTCTGGATTAGCTCTAACAGTCATAATTCGAGCCTTCCCTGGGCCATGTGCGGCATGGCTGAGGAAAACGGCACGGGAGCGTCAGCTGACCAGCAGAGTTTCCATTTGGGTGGATACCCAATGGATAGGGGTCGATAATCTGGGCTGTAATGCTGCTTGATGCGGCTGGGGCCTCCGTTCGAGCGTTCCGGATGCTTTATGCGTGCGTACTTGTCGACCTCGCAGAAGAGGTTCTGGCAATCAACAAGCTGTAACGGGCGACCGTCCAAATCTTGAAAGGTGCGCTTACTTGAATCCAAGAACTGGTCTGCTGACACGGCCATGCAAACGATGACTTCTTCCGGTGTCAGACCGCCTGTGTCCTCGAAGCACTTGGCGATCCCGCGAACTGCTCCAGGACCAGCCACTACGAAGTCCATCTCGCTGAAGTTGAAGTGCGGTGAGTAGTTCAGATCGATAGCGTACTGAAACGCGAGAAAGCGACCGAAAGAAGCGATGTTCAGTAACTGGAGGTACAAGTCCTCTAGTGTGCGCGCTTTGAGCAATCGCACCATGGAACCATCGGTCAAGATCCCATGCAGCAGAGCCAAGTGGTTAGAGTGCTTTCTGTGATATCCGAGCTGTGGATCAGGCATTACATATGCCGCCGAGTAGATTCGCTCGCCAGCGTCCAAACGCTCGTCAAGGATCCGCGCATACCTTTCATGGTTGAAGGAAGATACATCGGGTTCGCCCAGGCGAGCTACGAGGTGCTCCCAAGTGTCGATGCGATTGAAGATCTTGAATAGTAGAACTCGGAGGACAGTGTCTAGCGCGTCACGAGGTTTGTCGTAGATCACACGCTGCAATAGGTACTGACTGACGCGATCTGAAGCGCGATAAGCATTCGTGAATCGGTGTCGAGCCAAGATGTCATCTGTTGTCCAAGGGGCTGGTTTGCCTTCTACTCGTTGGAAGAACATTGCCTGCCGCTCTGCAGCTAGATACCAATAGGAATCAAAGACTTCGGTGACAGTTACCCGGTAGTCATTGAGCACAATATTCCTAGTTTGATGTTCAGAAGACAGGTCGTTTCGCGTGCTGCCTGACGCGGTTGATGTATCTCTGATGTCCATCACCATCGGTGCACTAACTGCACATCTGCGCCAAGCCGACGACGACGAACGATGCGATTTGCGCCGGGCGAGATGAGGCCGACAACTCGCGCAGCGCGGCGGCATCGAGTCCGCACGATGATGGAGTCCATTCGGTGTTTCGAGCTGTTGATCGGAGCCTATCCAGACTCTCCTCGATCCGTTGATCGTCGGGCCGCTTCGGAAAACCGTCCGCGGCCCAGTTGAGGTCGTCGATGTCGAGAGCACGAGCGACGAGAGCGGCGGCCCCGCCGAAGCCGGCGACCACATAGAGGGGCTGGCTGGCCTCGACGGCGTAGATTGCCTCTTCAATGATCCCGGGCATGGCCCCCTTGAAGTCGGAGAGTCGGCCGCCGATGAGGACGCGTGCATGGCTGATTTCGGTGATGTGTCGGCGCATGGCGCTGTAGCTGCGCTGGTCGTGGTGGCCGTTGAGTGCGCGGGCTGGCCCAGACCCCGGCGGCACGTTGCTCGTCCCGACCTCGACGCCGCGTCGGTCGAGGCAGACGAGTCGGCCATGCGGGCCTAAACTTCGATCGAGAGTCTGCAGGTCGTCAGGCGAGAGCGCTCGGTGCTCGGGCTCGGCAAGGCACAGCGTGAGGGCCCCCGGGTGGCTGCCGTAACGTTCGACCTCGTGCATCAGGAACTGGGTGAAGCCTGCTGGGTTTATCCGCCCGCCGTACACGAGTCCGCCTCGTCCATTCAGCACGGCGCGCGCGATCTCGGCCAAAGCGAGTTCGGCATGTCGCGGACGAAGCCCCAGCGTGCCCAAGTCGGCGCTGTCCGAAATGGACACGCCGAGTCGCAGGCCGCACAGCACGTCGGCGGGGCGCAGCGCGGAGACAGCCATTAGAGGCCCCTGCCGCCCCGGGCTGCGTACGTGCGAGGCGTCACGATGTCCACGGTAGCACCAATGCCTGCGAGGTTGAAGAGCCGAACTATCAGTTCCTTCTCAGCGGGGCCCAGCGGCGGATCGGGGTGCATTATCGTCACCTGTTGACCCAGCACCTTCGGGTAGTGCGCGCCGACCCACTGGACCGCGGTCACCAGTTCGGGCGCTTCCGACGGTGCCCAGTCCACGCCTATGGCCTTAAGTCTCGGTTCCGATGCCGTCCACAGAGTTCGCCTGAGGGTTCGGTCGACCAGCACGTTCAGCGCTCGATCGATGCTGCGGACAATGGACTCCTCGTCGGTCTGCTGGTAGGCAACGACCGGCACGTGATCCATCAGAAAGGAGCCGCGCCCGGGGGTCTCTCCAACGGCGTGTAGCGTGACGATGGGCCTGTCGCTCCGCTTCGCCTCCATCATCTCCGTCTGGCACCACGCTCTGCTGGAATAGAGGTCGGTGCGGATGGCCAGAAGGCTGCTTGAACTCACGGCACGAACGAGGTCGGCCCGCCAGTCGCTCCCTGGCTGTATGTCGCTCTCGTCGACGAATGCGTCCAGGTGGGTGACCGCGATCCTGTCACGCACCTGCTGCATGATGTCAGCAACCTCTGCTGCCTCCTCGCCCTCGGAGTGCTTCTTCGTGTGGCTGCAGAAGACAGAGAGGCGACCCGCGGCCTCGCCGCCGACCATCTGCGTGACCTGCTGCGCCACCTCGCGGCAGAGCACGGCAGGATCGCGGGAACCAGCCGGATCCATGGCCTGATACCGGGCCAACGGACTGCTCGGAGCGTCAGCGCAACCTGGAAGGCGCAGCGGGAAGATCCCGATGTCGTCATCGTGCTCCGCTGCGTCCACCACCTCGGCGAGATAGGCGCCCCACCCCGACTCTGAACTCGCGATCGCCCGCTGTAGCTGAACTCCCACCACAGGCACGACAGCCGAGTAGCGGGGTCGTGCGGAAGCCTCGGGCGAGATCGTCCGAAGAAGCATCCGTCGGGGAGCATCCGACTCTGCGCTCCATGGGTCCGAACGCGTGTATACTTCGATGGACCCGCCGATCAGGCCCGAGTAGGGGGCACCACAGAAGTGGTCGAGCAGCCAATCGGCTACGTCTCGACCCTCGTGGTCGTCAGGATGCCAGACGGCAAAGATATCCAGTATCGGTAACATAAGCATCTATTCTAGCAAGTTTCAAGTGATTTGACGCTGTCCCGTCGCTGACGGGCAGCGAGGAGGGAGAACGACATGCCCGAAACACACAACGTCTTCGTAGCCCATCGACACGAAGACGACGCTCACATCGAGGCTCTCAGGACTCTGCTCAGGGGCAGGGGCGTCGAGATGCGATCTTCGTCCATCACAAGCGACAGGCCAAACAATGCACGCGACGAGGACTACATCAAGCAAGGAATACTCCGACCGGCAATCGAACGGGCGGGCAAGGTGATTGTCCTCATCACACCAGACACCAGGAACCATGATTGGGTTGATTGGGAAGTCACATACGCTTCACGTCTTGGCAAGCCTGTGATAGGTGTATGGGCGCACGGCTCTGCTGGATGTGCCGTACCCGATGCCCTTGAACGGCAAGGTGATGCGGTAGTCGGTTGGAACGCCGATCGTATTGCACGCGCCTTGAACGGTGAGAGGATCTGGGACGATTCTGATGGCACTTCCCGCGAACCACAGTATGTCAGCAGAATCGGATGCAGGTGAGGAGCGCGCGAAGCATGGATCTCTTTGTCTATACGGTTGCTGACGATATCGGGTTTGCACCGAATCCGTTTCATGGATGCTGTACTTTGGCGACCTGCAAGTCGGAAATACGACATGCGGCGAGCTTGGGAGACTGGGTTGCAGGTGTGGGCTCGGTCACAAAAGGCCAAGGTGGCAAGCTCGTCTACGCCATGCAAGTTCAAGAGAAACTGTCATTTGATGAGTATTGGAACGCCCCTCGATTCCGGAGAAAACGTCCACAGCTAGCTGGCAGCATAAAGCAGCGCTACGGCGATAACGTGTATCACTGGGCAGATGGCGATGGCGAGTGGATTCAGGAGGACTGTAGGCACAGCAACGAGGACGGCACGCCAAATTCAAGGCATGTATGTCGAGACACGAAACATCCTGAAGTCTTGGCCTCATGCAAGTACGTGTACTTTGGTGCAAATGCCGTAGACATCCCGACTCAGTTTAGGAATCGGGATGAGGGAGATCTGTTTGTTGCACTGCGGAGTTGCCGACGTTACTTTCCTTCGGATCTGGAGGTTTCCTTCGTTACCTGGCTTGAGAGTCGGATCTCCGATGTGAGCGTTCATGGTGACCCCTTGGACTGGGCAAAATTTCACTGAGGCGGGGAGGCGAGGCTCCAGTGGTTGGGCCAGCTCAGGATGCGCTTCTGCTCGCCGTAGCCGGGCTCGCTCTGGCGGCCGGTGAAGGGGTCGTAGAGATAGCGGACGGTGGTCGTGTCATCGTCGGCCACCTCGACTAGGGCGAGGACGTGGCGGTGCTCGTTGTTGAGGCCAGTGATGACCTCTGAGTTTGTCACCACGAAGTCCTCGGCGCCCGCGACACGGCCCTTGACCTCTATGAAGAGCAGACCATCGGCGGCGCGGGTCTCGATGTCGTAGCCCTTGTGGTTGTGGGGCATCTCCCGCGGCTCGCGACCCAGCTCGCGCTCGGCGGCCAGCACGGCGTCCACGGCCAGCCTCTCGATGCGGGCGGTGTCCGCGGCGCGGGTTTGCGGCAGGGGCTGACCGGCGAGGCGTGCCAACAGAGCTTCTGGCACTACGAACGCGGCGCCGATCACTCGGGGCGGCAGGGCTGAGAGCTTGCGCTGCAATGCGAGTTCATGGCGGCGGTGCCGCAGCCGCTCGTCCGCTTCGTCGGCGCGGCGGCGGGCCTGAGCAGAGTTGAGGCGGGCGTTGCGCTTGCCGGCCATCTCGTCGTTCTTGAGCTTGAGCACCTGGTTGTCCCAGTGGTTGCGTTCCGCGGTGAGTCGCTGCTCGACGGCGGCCAGCGTGCGGTCGATCTTGCGGTGCACCCGGTCCTGCACCGCCTGGAGATGGCGGGGAATATTGTGCTGAACCGCGTGGCGTATGGCCTTGTGCTCTATGCCGGCACTCACCCATTCGGCCGCGGCGAGCGGTCGGAGCAGTTCGAGTTCGTCGACCTCAGGCGTGCGGCAATCGAGGTACGGATGAGCACCGGGGTCGTTGATCTCGCCGTCCTCGGTGATCTCGACATACTCGAAGCGCTTCGACACCGGCCGGCGGGGTTGGTCCGTCGCCGCGCCGGCATCGACTATCTCGTGTTCCAACAAGACCAAGACCCTGGGCTGCTCAGCACTTCCATCAGTGGGGTCGATGAGGATCGATCCCTGTGCCAGCACCGAGCCGTGGGAGTCGAGCACCGCTCCGACGGCGGCGTCCAGCAGCGGGTGGCCCGGCGACAGCAGATCGGCGCGGGGTCTGTTCGCAACGGCGATCCGCTCCTGCTCGAAGCAGACCCGCTCGTAGCGTTCCAACAGCCGGCCCGGGCCATGGTCAGAGTCCCATCTGCGCAACGCGGCGGGCACTCTGCGGATCTGGTAGCGGTCACCCTCATGGCAGGTCAACTTGCCGTCGAGCAGCTCGAAAGCCGCCAAGAAGAAGCGGCGCACGAAGCTGGGCAGCAGGCGCCACGGCCGTGCTCTGGCCATCATGTCTCGGATCTCGGCCACCTCGCCTGGTGCGAGCTCCTCCGCGAGAAGCGAGTGCTCCTCGATGAGTTCCCGGACGCGGTTGGTGACCGTCGCGTCGATGATCTCATTCATGCGCAACTGCTGCAGCTCCGGCGTGTCCGACGTGATGGCCTCGATGAGAAGCTCTCGCAGCGACCGGCCGGAGAAGGCCTGCCCGAGCACATCGAAGACCTTGCCGCCGAGTGCCTTACGCTGCTCTTCGAGCTTGTCGAGCAGCCGTTCGAATACCTGGCCCTCGCGGGTGCCGTCAGCGACCAGGTTCCACAGCCGGCACACCTCGGTCTGGCCGATGCGGTGAATGCGCCCGAACCGCTGCTCGATCCGGTTCGGGTTCCACGGCAAGTCGTAGTTCACCATCAGATGGGCCCGCTGGAGGTTGAGGCCCTCTCCGGCGGCGTCGGTGGCCACCAGGATGCGGACCTGCTCGTCCTGAGTGAAACGGTGCTGAACCTGGCGGCGGTCCTCGCGGCGGATGCCGCCATGGATGGATACCACCGCGTCGCTGCGGCCCAGCAGTCGCACGAGCCGCTCGACCAGGTACTCCAGCGTGTCGCGATGCTCGGTGAACACGATTAGCTTCCTGAGGCGGCCGCTGCTGTCGAGCATCTCGGGGGTGTTCTGGAGCAGGCGGGCCAGTTCGTCCCATTTGCGGTCGGCTCCCTGCGAATGAACGCGGCGAGCCCTCTGCTCAAGCTGCTCCAACTGCGATATCTCGATTCGCAGTTCTTCCGCGGTGCGGGCCGCAGTGGCCTCGTCGAGGATCTCGGTCTCTACGGCCTCTGTCTCGCTGCTGAGCATCTCGTCCGGATCGAAGTCTTCGAAGTCCGACAGCGCATAGCCCGACGGCATCCGTCCCAGAGCCTCCACCGCAGGGCCGGCCGACCGGGAAGCAGCCGCAGCCCGGTGCATCTCCGCCTCGGCCAGGCGAGCTGACAGCCGCTCCCTGCGCCGCTGCAAGGAGCGCCAGATCGCCCTGGGCGACGAGGCGAGGCGCCGCTGCAGGATCGTGAGGGCGAACCCGACCACCGCGGAGCGCCGGCCCTCGCCCTCGCGGCGCAGCTGCTGGGCCCGATTCATGCCCTCGCTCACATACTCGGTCACCTTGTCATAGAGGTCTCGCTCATCGTTGCTGAGCGGGTACTTGGCCGTGTTGGCGATTCGCTCGGGGAACAGCTTCGTGCCGTCGAAGCGCAGCAGTTCCTCCTTGACGCAGCGACGCATCAGATCGGTGGGGGGCTCGTTGCTGTGTGCGCCGCGGCGGAACCGGCCTGCGAAACGGTCCCCGTCGATCAGGGCCATGAACAGCTGAAAATCCTCCGGCTTGCCGTTGTGCGGCGTAGCAGTCATCAACAGGAAGTGTCGAGCGGCCTGCTCCAGCCGCTGACCGAGCCGGTAACGCTTCGTGGCATCGATATCCCCGCCGCGATAGGTGGCCGACATCTTGTGCGCCTCGTCAACGACCACAAGGTCCCAGTCGGTGCGGCTCAGGTGAACCTGGAGGCCCTCGTCGCGGGCCAGCATGTCCAACCGGGCGATCAGCCGGCGCCGGGTCTCGAAGGGATTTCCGGATCGGGTCGACTCCACCATCTCGCGTGTGAGCAACTCGAACTCCAAGCCGAACTTCTCTCCCAGTTCGTCCTGCCACTGCTCGGCCAAGCCGCCGGGCACCACTATCAAGCAGCGCTCCAGGTCGCCGCGCACGATTAGCTCCTTGATGAGCAGGCCCGCCATGATCGTCTTGCCAGCCCCCGGGTCATCGGCTAGCAGGAACCGCAGCGGACTGTCCGGCAGCATGTCCGAGTACACAGCCTCGATCTGGTGCGGCAACAGTTCAACGTCGCTGGAATGCGTCGCCAGGTATGGGTCGAACAGGTAGGCCAGGCTGATGCGCTTGGCTTCGGCCACCAGCAGGAACAGCTTCGGGTCGGCGTCGAAGCTCCACCGGCGATCGTCGGTGCCGGTCAACAGCTCCGCATCACTGTCGCGGTACACGAGCTCTCGGTGCACGCGGCCCTCACCGTCCTCGTAAGTGAGGTTGACGACATCGGACCCCAGTCGGTCCACATCGATCACGATGACCGGCCCAGACGGCACTACACCACCGAGACGCACCCCCTTCGCGAGATCATCGAACCACCCCATGCGCCCGGGGAGCGTACAACTCACCAGCGGCCGGGGGCTGGGCTGGACGTGTGCCGTAGTTAGAGGTCGGGCACCGCGAAGATCGAGCCGCCGAACAGCACCCAGGCCAGCAGCAGCGTCCACACCACGTTGGCCGCCTGCGCGATCACGAACGCGGCGGCGGGCCGGCCGCCCTCCATGGACAGCAGGTCGCGCAGGCGGGTCTCCAGCCCGATGCAGACGAAGGCCAGCGCGAACAGCCAAGTCCTCAGGCCCTTGAGCACGCCCGCGGTGGCGTCCACCATCCCGTCGGTGAGCACGAAGGAGAACAGCAGCGACGTGGCCAGGAAGCCGAGCACGAACTTGGGGAATCGCTCCCAGATCACCGAGGCCGACACCTCCGGCCGGTCGGCGCCGCCAGCACCGCCCCGCACCGTCCACCAGACCGACAGGGCGAAGGCGGCCACACCGAGCAGGGCGTTCTGCGACAGCTTGACGATGGTCGCCGCGTTGGTGGCGGAGTCGCCGATGCTCTCGCCGGCCACCACCACCGCGCCGGTGGTGTCGATGGTGCCGCCGATCCAGGCGCCGCCGACGACGTCGGAGAGTCCGATCCAGTCGACCGCCAGCGGCATCACGATCATCATCGGCGCGGCCACCACCAGCACCAGCGACGTCACGTAGGAGAGTTTCTTGCGATCCCCGGAGATGGCCCCGCAGGCCGCGATGGCGGCCGACACCCCGCAGATCGACACTGCCGTCGCCATCATGGCCGAGAACTCCTCGTCGACCCTGAGCTTGCGGGCGACCCAGAAGCACAGGTACCAGATGACGGCGATGACCCCGGCCGCCTGCACCATCCCGTACATGCCGGCCTCCAGCACCCGGCCGAACAGGACGCTCGAGCCCAGGATCACCAGCCCGGCCTTGATGTAGTACTCGGTGCGCATGGCGGTGCGGAGCCAGCCGGGCACGTTGAGCACGTTGGAGATGAACAGACCGAGAGCCAGCGAGGTGATGGCGTAGTTGACCCCGCGGTTGCTCAGGGCGGAGTCGCACGCGACGGCCCGCGCCGCCCAGGCCAGCCCGAACAGCGCGGCGAAGCCCACCGCGAAGCCTCGGGCCGAACCCTCCATGAGGTGCACACCGGCGGTGCACAGCACCAGCAGGGCGACGCCGACCCCGAGCGTGGTTGCCAACCGGCCCGGAGCGAACAGACCGCCGATGCCGTCGCCGCAGGTCAGACCGGCAGCCTCCGGCCGGACGCCGACCACCACCAGAGCGATGATCGCGATGCCCATCCACACCGATACCCAGTCCTCGGAGCGCAGCAGTTCGCTCGTCGTCTTGGCCACGGCGTCCAAGCTAGAGGCCGAGGGGATAGGGGGCGATGTAGGAGCGGTAGGGTCGGGCCATGGCCGAGTTCAGAGTCATCTTCGTCGCCAACGACTACGACGCCACTGTGGGGTTCTTCACCGACGTGATGGGCCTGGAGGTGGAGCGGTCCTTCGGTGAGATCTTCAGGGGCACGCTCCTGCTGGCCGCCGACGGCCGTATCGAGGTCATCGAAGACGGCGCCGGATGGGACACGCCCGGAGTGGCGGGCGTGTCGGTGTCATGGCAGATCAACGACGCCGACGCCGAGCACGCTCGGCTGGTCTCAGCGGGCGCCACCATCGTGCGGCCGCCGCAGCTGCAGCCCTGGGGTCACAAGAGCCTCGAAGTAGCCGGCCCCGATGGGCTGAGGATCATCCTCTTCGAAGTGGTGACAGCCCATTAGAGGGCTAGAAAGTCGAGCTATGCGATTCGGATTCTGGCCGTCGAGCGTCCACCGGTGGGACCAGATACTGGCAGTGAGCCGGGCCGCGGAGGCCAGCGGCTGGGACGGCTTGTGGCTGCCCGACCACTTCATGCCGCCCGAGGGGGGCTACGGCCACGAGCCGCCCGGTGTGGACCCCGAGTTGCTGCCCACCCACGAGTGCTGGACCCTGCTGGGCGCCCTCGCCGCGGCGGTGCCCCGGGTTCGCCTCGGGGCGATGGTCACCGGCAACACCTACCGCCACCCGGCGGTGCTGGCCAAGCAGGCGGCCACCGTCGACCACATCAGCGGGGGCCGGCTCGTGCTCGGACTCGGCGCCGGCTGGCAGGAGAACGAGCACCGCCGCTACGGCCTCACCTTCGGGACGGTGCGGAGCCGGGCCGACATGCTGGAGGAGGCCTGCGCGGTGATCTCCGGCCTGTTCGCCAACGAGCGCACCGACTTCGACGGCGCCCACTACCGCCTGCAGGGCGCGCCGCTGACCCCGAAGCCGCTGCAGGATCCGCTGCCCATCATGATCGGGGGCCGGGGCGAGCGCCGCACCATCCCGACCATGGTGCGCTGGGGTCACGAGTGGAACGGCTGGTGCACGGTGGCCGACATGCGCTACTTCAATGCCCTCATCGACCGGCTCTGCGAAGCCGAGGGCCGGGATCCGGCCACCATCGCCCGCTCGGCGGCGGTCATCCTGCGCATGTGCGACTCCGAGGCCGAGGCGGCCCGCCTGCAGGTCGGAGCGTCGGGGCGCCCCGAGCTGGTGGGCACCCCGGAACAGCTCGTCGAGCAGGTGGCCGCCTACGCGGCGGCCGGCACCGACGAGTTGATCATCCCCGACTTCAATCTCTCCCCCGAGGAGGCCCCGGAGGTCGCCGAGCGCTTCATGTCCGAGGTCGTGGCTGTGCTCTGAGCCGTTGCACTACGAGAAGATACTTGCTGTCTCACACATCTAACTGTAAGATGTGGTAATGTTGTTACTGGGCCAGCGGCCGCTCACCGCCTCCGACGCGGACCATCAGCTCTTTGCTGATCGTAGCTCAGAACTCCAACGCGTCCGGCGGGCCTTGGATCTCGGTCTGAACGCCTACGTACACGGTCCGCCGGGCAGCGGCCGCACCTCCTTCCTGAGGCAAGTCGAACGTGACCGGCCTCAAGCACGCTACGTCCGCCTGCACGGGTTCGAGACCCTGGCGGACCGACTCGATCAGGTTGAGCTGGCAGTGACGGGCGTTCCTCTGAAGCGAACTCGACGTGCTCCATGGGTAGACGCACTCTCGGTCATGGCGACCACGGAAACCAAGATCGTTGCGGATCCGTTGCGCCACCTGAAGAAGGCCCTGGGTCCGGTAGGTGGCGAGCCGCCGAGTGTCGTGCTGGTGGACGACGTTGACCGGAAGGACTGCCAGGAGCTGTTCGGGCGCTTGCGTGACGGGCTATGGGAGCTTCCGCTCCAATGGGTGGTAGCGGGGACGTCGGCGTCACTCGATCCTCCTGCTGACACCTTCTTCGACACTGTCGTAGAGCTGCTTCCGTTCGATCATGAGGGACTGCGTGAGCTACTGCGTCTGCGGGCGGCGAGCGGTACACCTGAGGAGGGCAGCCTGCTCATGAAGACAGCTGACTCAGTCCTCGACGCGGTTGCGCCATGTACGCCGCGACGAGCGCTGACTGTGCTGCGCGACCTGTATCTCTCTGATGACTTGCTGGATGCGACACGTCAGCTTGAGGACCTGCAGTCTGCCCGCGCCAGTTTGAAGCCGACGGCCAACAGGCTGGTGGACGCGTTGATCCACTATGGACCCACCCACGCAGGTGACGAGCAGTTGCTCGAAGAAGTGGGCGTCACCCGTAGCCGGGTTGTGCAATTGCTCGCCGAGCTTGAAGCCGATGGTCTAGTGGCCGCTCGACGGGAAGGTCGGCGCAAGCTCTTCGCCGTGCCCGCAGGACGTCACATGGTCGTCGATGTCGTGTCCGAACCTCAACATGGAGCACGAGATGAGCGGTGATGCGCTTCGCGCGCTGGTTCAGTCGCGCGCCTTCAACGCGACGCCGCCGCGTGATGATCTGGGCGCTCTTCACGTGCCATTCGAATCGATGGTGCCCGGCTGCCATGTCGAGGGCCGCCTTGAGGCTGGTGCCCGTCGACGGGATCGAGTGGCTCTCATCGCCGGGAGTGGCTGCGGAAAGTCAAGCCTCGTGTCCTACGTTCTCGGTCCCACGGCCGATGGAGTCGCGCCGATTCTCGTTCCGGTTCACGCGCTTGAGGTGGGTGCCGGGGAGGCGAGATCGGTGGCTGATGCGGTGATCGCCCAGTTACGGCTGGAAGCCGCGACCGCAACGACAGCCACCGCAGGTATGGCGGTGATTGGAGAGCAGCGTGATGTGACTCACGCCAGCAGCCGACGGCGGGGCATTAGCGGGGGACTGATGGGCTGGCTGTCGGGAGAGCTGTCTCAAGAGATCAGCAAACAGACCGCGAGCCACGAACAGATCCCCCTTGCTGAGAAGGTTGAAGTGATCGAGCAGTGTCTTCGGATGATCCGTTCGGCCGAGCTTGAGCCGGTGTTCGTCTTTGATGACACGGATCGATGGGTGGATCCGGATCACCGGGCAGCCGTGCGGGGCTTCTTCGGAGAGGGCATTCGCTGGCTGGCTGAGTTGCGGGCGTCAGTTGTTGTAGCCACTCACACCGGCTACCTGGACACCCAGGACGGTGCGGCGGGGGTCTTGACGTTCCTCGACACTCGTGTTGAGATTCCGGAGGTCCCCACAGTCGAGCAGCTCGCTCGCGTCCTGGAGCGACGCGTGCAGGTGCATACTGCGGAACCAGTTGGCAGCGGGGATGTGCTGCCTCTCGCTGAGGTCCTTACGGAGTCGGCCGTCGAAGCGCTCTTCGGTCAATACACGAGGCGTGCGTCGCTTCGCGCCGTGCTGCAAATCGCTCACATCGCTCTAGTCGAGGCTGCCGATGCCGGTTCCAACGCCATCACTGGCCACCACATCGAGGCGGCTACGCAAGCCTGGTGAGCGACGCCCGCGGAACCGAGTCCCGATACGTGTGTGAACCTTGTGGCCATTCGACTCTGCCGCGGCCCGGCAGTCACTGGTAGAAAGCTCGAAGGCCCGCCGAAGCGGGCCTTCGCCCAGCCACCGAAGCGACTGGGAGGATATGCCGACACAGTATCGCAGCCGCGTGACAATCCATGAGGGCGGATGAGGCAAGACGAGGGTCAATCCTCTTGCACGTCTCGCTCCAGCCGCCGGAGACTCCAGAGGCGCGCCCTGGCCGTTCGTCGCTGCCGGGCTGGCAGGCGGGCGCGGTACCCGTGTTGCGCTAGCGTCCGGCCGAGACTGAGAGGCCCGAGAGGAGAGCGATGACCGAGACCATGTTCACCGGCGGTGCCCCGGCGGTGGTTCAGGAGGCGCCCAGCCGGTTCGACGCCTACGACACCCAGGAACTCTGGCGCAAGGACGTCGACCACTACATCCACCCCTTCACCGACTACGCCGTCTGGAAGGACGAGGGCGCCCTGGTGATGACCGAGTCCGAGGGCGCCTACGTCTACGACTCCGACGGCCGGCGCTACCTCGACGCCCAGGGCGGGCTGTGGTGCGTGAACGCCGGCTACGGCCGGACCGAGATCGCCGACGCCATGGCCACCCAGGCCCGCAAGCTGGCCTACTACTCGCCGTTCACCAACACCACCTCCGTGCCGGGAGCCACCCTGGCCCACAAGCTGGCCTCGCTGGCGCCGGGAGATCTCAATCATGTGTTCTTCGGCCTGTCCGGGTCGGACGCCAACGACACCGCGGTGCGGATCATCCACTTCTACTTCAACCGCCTCGGCCAGCCCGACAAGAAGACCATCATCACCCGGGTCAACAGCTACCACGGCTCCAGCTACCTGGCCATGTCGCTCACCGGGGTGGCCCACGACCACATCGGCTTCGACATCATCGGCGAGCCGCTCATCACCCGGGTTGACGGTCCCGACATCTACCGGCGCTCCGACGGCATGACCCCGGACGAGTACACCGACCACCTCGTCGACCAGTTCAGGGCCAAGGTCGAGGAGTTGGGCGCGGAGAACGTGGCCGCCTTCCTCGCCGAGCCGATCATGGGCGCGGGCGGGGTGCTGGTGCCGCCCCCCGGCTACCTGCCCAGGATGCGAGAAGCCTGCCGCGAGTTCGGGATCCTCTACGTCTCCGACGAGGTGGTCACCGCTTTCGGCCGGCTCGGGCACTTCTTCGCCAGCAAGGACGTGTTCGACATCCAGCCCGACATCATCAGCTCTGCCAAGGGACTCACGTCCGGGTACGCGCCGCTGTCGGCCAGCCTGCTGTCCGACGAGATCTACGAAGTGATCTCGGTGCCGCAGGCGCCCGGAGCGGAGTTCGCCCACGGCTACACCTACTCGGGTCACCCGGTGTCGTGCGCGGCCGCGCTGGCCAACATCGAGATCTTCGAGCGTGAGGACATCTGCGGCCACGTGCGCCAGGTCGGCCCCTACTTCGAGGAGCGCTTGCACACCCTCAGCGATCTGCCCATCGTGGGCGACATCCGCGGCAAGTGCTTCATGATGTGCTTGGAGAATGTCGCCGACCGCGAGACCAGGGAGATGTTCCCCCCTGAGGTGGAGATCGGCCGGCGCATCTCCGACGCCTGCGACGCCCGGGGCTTGCTGGTGCGTCCCATCGGGCGCCTCAACGTGCTGTCGCCGCCGCTGGTGCTGACCACCGACCAGATCGACTGGCTGGTCGACACGCTGCGGGCCGGCATCGAAGAAGTCATGGCCGGCCTCGAGCGCGAGGGCCTCTGGAGCGGCCGCTGAGGATCGCGGCCCTTGCGCTGTTAGCCTGTGGATATCCAGCCGGGACGTCCGGTTGGCGGGTTCGCAGACGGGTGTTGGTTCTTCCGGTCATGGTGAACCAAACCCGAGACATCCGCCAGGCCTCCTGATACCTGAGGCGCAACCGAACCCTGTTATTCGCCTGCATGACGCGGGCAAGGAGAACAATGTCCCCCACCTTCGCCCAGCTGGGCGTCCCCCATTCCATATATCGCGCCCTCGCGTCGTGCGGCATCATTGAGCCGTTCGAGATCCAGGCGGCCGTCCTGGCCGACGCTTTGGCCGGACACGACATCTGCGGCCGCGCCCCCACCGGGTCGGGAAAGACGCTGGCCTTCGGCATCCCGCTCGTGGCCAACGTCGCCCGGGCCGTGCCGCACAAGCCCAAGGCGCTGGTGCTGGCGCCCACACGCGAGCTCGCCGACCAGATCAAGACCGAGATCCAATCCTTCGCCGGCGACGTCCGTGTGGCCGTCGTCTACGGCGGTGTGGGCTACGACGCCCAGCGCAGAGCCCTTCGCCGAGGCGTCGACATCCTGGTGGCCTGTCCCGGCCGTCTCGAAGACTTGATCGAGCAGCGAGAGGTCAGCCTGTCCGCAGTGGACAGGATCGTCATAGACGAGGCCGACCGGATGGCCGACATGGGGTTCATCCCCGCTGTGCGTCGCCTGCTCGACCAGACCGCGCCGGAGCCGCAGACGATGCTGTTCTCCGCCACGCTCGACGGTGACGTGGCGTCGCTCACCCGCGACTACCAGCATCGTCCCGTGCGATACGAGATCGGCGAGGAGACGCCCGACGTGGTCGCGGCCGACCACTTGTTCTGGAACGTGTCCAGCACCGAACGCACCGAGGTGGCCGCCGACGCGGTCACCGCCGCCGGCTCGGCGATCGTGTTCTGCCGGACCCGTCACGGCTGTGACCGGCTGGCCCGCCGATTCGACCGGATCGGTGTTCGCGCCGCCGCGATCCACGGCGGCCGGAGCCAGAACCAGCGCACCCGAGCGCTGGAGGCCTTCGCGTCCGGCAGGGTGGAAGCGCTGATCGCGACCGACGTCGCCGCCCGGGGCATCCATGTCGAGGGCTTGAACGCCGTGATCCACTACGACCCCCCCGGCGACCACAAGACCTACCTCCACCGGTCGGGGCGCACCGCCCGGGCCGGCCGGGGCGGCGTCGTGGTCTCGCTCGTGCAGCCCGGTCAGGTCAAGGAACTGCGGCACATGCAGCGCGAGCTGGACCTGCAACAGCCGCTCACCGATGTGGATCTCACCGCCGTCCGGTCGCTCGACGGTGGCGCAAGCCGCCCCATGGAGCCGGCGGTGATCGCCGATCCAACCCGTCAACCCGCTGTCGACTCGCAGCCGCGACGCGAAGATGGCAGGCCGCGACGCCAGGATGCCAACCAGCGATCTCGCAAGCCCGAAGGCGGGAGAGCGAAGAACCGCTCCCGGCGCCGGCGGAGCCGCAACCACCAGCCGAGGCCTGCCAACATCCGCAAGCAGACACGGGCCGGGGCGGGCACCTGATCGTCAGCACACGCTCAGCCGCATGTGTCCGGGGCTCGCGTTGGTCTATGACCGTGCCGGCTGATCCAGGTGGATCTTGATTCCGGGAACTGGACCCGGGGCGGGTCGGCCAGGGACTCGACCATGCGGGCAACGAACCGCACGCCCATCGGCGACAGGCCATCGATGCTCCGCTTGAGGGACTCGCGGTCGCTCACAGCGCCAGACGATGCTCGATCAGGTCAACGAAGGCAGGGTTCAACTCGATGCCCACCCAGCGGCGATCCAGCTCACGAGCGGCCAGAAGCGTCGTTCCCGATCCGGCGTAAGGGTCGAGCACCACGTCGCCGGGCTCGCTGGTGATCATCACGCACTGACGGGCCAGCGTCATCGGCATCACCGCCGGATGGTCGTCCACGCCGCTGTCGGCGCGCCGACGGGGCTCGGTGTTGACGTCCCACACGGTGCGAAGCCGCCTGTCGTTGGGACCGCGCACCGCGTCCACGTCGTATTAGTAGTCCTGGCTCTTGGACAACAGAAACACCGTCTCGTGGGCCTTGGTGGGCCGGTCCTTCACCGACTCCGGGTGCGCGTTGGGCTTGTGCCAGATCACCTCCGAACGCAGCCACCATCCCGCGTCCTGCAGCGCCAGCGCCAGCCGCCAGGGCACCCCGATGAGGTCCTTGGGCTTGAGACCTTCGGGCGTAGTCGGGCGAACCCGCATCGCCCGGGCCCGGTTCTTGCGATCCGGAGCCCGGTACCGGCGGTTGCCGGAGGTGTAGCTGTCGCCCACGTTGAGCCACACCGTGCCGTCGTCGGTGAGCACCCGGCGCACCTTGTCGAAGGTCACCGCAATGCTCTTGACGTAATCGCCCAGCGCGTCGTCCCGTCCGATCTGCCCGTCGGCTTCGTAGTCGCGAAGCGACCAATACGGCGGCGACGTCACCACCGTGCGCACGCTGCGATCCGGCAGCATGTCGAGCCCCTCCAACGCCGGCCCACAAATCAGCACGGAGTCATCCATCTGACCCACGGGCCCAGTGTCACCAGAGGCAACGCGTCGGTACGGCATCGCCGAGCCCGACTCCTCGCGGCGTCTCATCGCCTCCGACGCTAACCGCTCCCGTCTCGTCAAGGGAGGATCTTCGACACCAATATCGAACAGACGTTCGCCCATGTCGCGCACAGTACGGAAGACCTGTGACACTCCGCGACGGCCGCTCGTGAAACCCCCCCAGGCCTGTCCCCAGGGTGCAGCCAAGAATCCTCCATGGATTGTGAGCGAGGTCAACAGGGCCGTGGGCTAGTGGTCACGCGCGTAAGTTCTGTGGCTGTTGGTTTGGGTGGTAGGTCCATTTGAAGGGTTTGGCCCGGTTGTTGTAGTCGTCGATGTGGTCGAGGATGGCTCCGGCGAGGTCGCTGGTGTGGGCGAACTCGGCTGTGTCGAGGAGTTGTCGGGTGAGGATGGAGAACCACATCTCGATCTGGTTGAGCCAGGATGCGTGGGTGGGGGTGCGGTGCAGGAACACGCGGTGGTGGCCGTCGAGGAACTCCTCGACGGCCGCTGTGGTCTGTCTTCCCAAGTCCTGGACCTGGCGAGGATAGGCAGACCGATCGTTCAGCTGGTTCAATCGGGGGACGCGAACCGAGTTGAGCGTGTATCAACTTGTTACTGACTTGAGGCCTTCAACCGGGCCGGGTTCCGGGCCGGAGTGCTCGAATGTATGATATTGCTGATAAGGTTCTCTCAATGAATGACGTGGACTCTCCTATACAAGAGCGTGACGAGGGCGCTAGTGGTGCTCGGCCAGTGCTGGCCAGCCCCTACATGGTCGTGGGCGAGATCCCGGCCGCTCTGGCCATCGACAGCGGTGGCCGCGGTGCCGGCTTCTGGCCGGTTGTGCAGTTCATTAAGGACTGGAACAACCAGCCCGAGTCCAGGGCCCTGATGCTCTCAGACGGCCTGCCCGAGGGCACCGATGCGACTGTCGCGGCCAAGACCGCTGCGGTGGTCCACGCGCTGTGCCAGCGCGATGGCCACGCGCTTCCCACCTGGGTGCTCTCGGCGCGCTCGCCCGTCGAGGTCGCGCTGGTGCCCGATGTGGACCTGGCCTCGCCCTACGGGCGGCGCCTGCGCGACAACGCCCCCGGGATCTGCGCCTACCACCGGGTGTACTTCTCGGTCGTGGACCTGCGCTCGACATGACCGACTTCGGGCCGCCGATTCTGCCCGATCGCCAACTCGGCGCCGGCGACATTCGGCGTCTGTTCGACCAGCTGTCATCACATCTGCGCGACGCCGGCTCCACCGGTCACCACCTGATGATCGCAGGCGGCGCCGCCTTGGCGCTCATGTGGGAGGACCGCACCACCCACGACATCGACGTCCTCGAGCATCGCTTCCGCGCCCGACCCGAGGAAGCCGACAGCGAGCGCCGCACCACCGCGGCGGACTTCATCTCGATGCGATTCCCCGCCGAGATGGCACGGGCCGCACGGCTCGTCGCTGTTGCCGAGGGCCTGCGGCGCAACTGGCTCAACAGCGCCGTCGCCATCTTCACACCCGCTGGCGAGTTCCAGCCCCAAGTCCTGCACCGAACCGACTGTCTCACAGTCGAGGCCCCCTCCCCCACTGTGCTGTTGGCCATGAAGCTGCACGCAGCCCGCGCCCTGGACCTCCAAGACGCAGCCCGTCTCGCCCGCGACGCCCAGATCACCGACCCGGACCATCTGCTCGCCCTGGTCGCGGACGCCTACGGAGCCGACGCCGTCACCGCCGAGACCGAAGACTTCGCTCACCGTGCTCTGTCGCTAGCCCAGGGCGAGACCCGCGCCCGCCGCCACCACCCACCCGACCGCGGGCTCGGCACCGGGCTCTGACCACGAGCCGCCAACGCTTTCGCCCACCCTCGGAAAACGGGCTCTTCGCGAATCAGGTCGGAGTGAGGGTGTCGAGCAGTGTCCAGTTGGGTCTGCCGGCGTAGAGGAGGGCTCGGATTCGGTAGTTGGCGAAGTTGGTGAACCCGAACGCGGCGCGTTTGACGCGTTTGATGAGGTTGTTGGCGGCTTCGGCGGCGGCGTTGGTGACCCGGGCGGTGTGCCAGTTGGCGATCTGGGTGCGCCAGCGCCACAGGGTGCGGCCGAGCCGGTTGATCTCGGCGGGCATGGCGGGGTCCTGGAGGTCCTGGGCGAGGCGGGCGACGGTGGCTGCGCCCACTTCGGTGTCGTCGATGTCATAGATCGAGCGGAGGGTCTCTTCAGCGGTGCCAGGCGTCGCGGACCTCGCCGTAGGGGTCTCCTGCGTCGAGCAGGCCCCGCAGCCGGACGCGGCCTTGCTCGGTGATCTTCTCGGACGCGGAGACCAGCAGCTTGCGGGCCCGATACAGCGGGTCGTGTTTGTGGCCGCGGTGGCCGAGGGTCTGCTGTTGGACTCTGCGGCGGACCTCGTCGAGGGCGTCGTTGCCCAGCCGCACGACGTGGAACGGGTCCGCGACCTGCTCGGCGTGGGGCACTGCTGCGTCGAACGCGGCTCGGTAGGGGCCTGAGAGGTCCAGCACCGCCCAGCGGACGCCGGCCAGCCAGCGGCGGGGCCGCGCAAGCAGCCACTGTGTGGGCGCCTGTGCGGTGCGGCCTGGGACTATGTCGAGGAGCTGGCCCCGGCCGACGTCGACGATGCCGGTGGCCCAGGCCTTGGTCCGGAACCGGCCGCGGCGCCACATCAGGTGCTCGTCGAGCCCGAGCGCGACCACATCGCAGATGCGCTCGGTGTCGGCCTCGAGCAGCGCAGAGCCCCAGCGGCGCACCGACTCGTTCACCGGGTGCCAGCTGCACCCGAGCTCTGTGGCGACATCGCTGTGGGGCCGGCCCTGCCCGGACTGGCGCGTCGCCCAGCGCCCCGCGCGCGTCGTCAGTCTCTCGCGCTCGGGCGCGATCTCGCGGTCCTGCTCGGTCACGGTCCCCGCCGCGCAGTCGGGATCCCCGCAGCGCCAGCGGCGCTTGTGCCACACCAGCCGCGCCGGCCGGCCGAACACCGGCAGATCCACCAGCTCCACCTCCCGTTCGCCGTCAGACCACAGCGCACCGCCGCAACGCTCACAGCCAGGCCGCGGCGCCCGACAGCGTATGTGCACCCGCAGCGGCGCGCCCGCCTCGTCGTCGACGCCGAGCACCTCCACATCTCCCAGTCCCACCAACAACTCGCACACGCGCGTAGGGTCGCACTCCACAGGGATCCTCCAGACCTCGGCTGTTCGGAAGCGCCGATTCTGGGGGATCCCTCGCGTTCAGCCGCGGACCCCTACCGCCCCCACTCCGACCTCAAACGCGAAGCGCCGATAAAACCGACGAAGCCGCGGGTCTGGTGCCGGGGATGCGGCGGGGACGCTTCAAGGCGTTCAGCCGCAATGCGTTCGCGAAGTGCTACAGCGTCAGCGGTGCGGTGTTGATCTCGTTGGTGTTGGTGCTCGCTTCTGTCGGTTGTGACGATGATGACGGTGGTGATGACTCGACACCAGTCGCGCCCGCACCCGACCCCGGCGACAACACCGATCCGACATGCTCCGGTTGGGCTGGAGACCACTGTCAGGAAGCCGTGGACGAGGGCTGGATCAACCAGGAGCAGAGCCTCGCTCTAGGAGACTGCTGAGCAAGTGGTGTGGGGGCCGGTGTCTGGGGTGGGGGATGCTCGGCGGGTTGGCTGGTTGGGGCTGGTGGGCCCGGTCGGTGCTGGGCGGGCTGTTCAGAGGGTGAAGGCGCCGTTGGTGTGGGTGGTGCCGAGGTTGGTGAGGCGCACGAGGTTGACGGCGGCTGCTCGGGTGGTGAGCCAGAGGTGGTTGGCGGCGGCGCCTCGGTAGGGGACGCGTCTGGCTTTGTTTCGGGTGAGCCACGCGATGGAGCGTTCGGCCATGGGCCGGTGCTGTCGGTAGGCGGCCTGCACGCCGGGCTGGGCCCAGCGGTCCTTGTTGGCTGCTCGGCGCTGGTGGTGGGCGTCGACGGTGACGCTGCGCCCCGCGGGCGAGGTGGTGCAGCGCACGCGCAGGGGGCAGCCTGAGCAGAGCTTGCCGAAGCGGGCGGCGCCGGATGTGACGGCTTTGGTGTGCCCGGCGGGGCAGGTCACGGTCTGGGCGTCGGCGTCGATGGCGAAGTCGTCTCGGGTGAGGCCGCCGGCTATGCGCGGCTTGGGGTCGATGGGCTTGATGGCGGTCGCGTAGCCGGCGGCCGCGAACGCGTCGAGTGCCTCGCCCGACGCGTAGGCCGAGTCGGCCAGCACCAGCCCCACGAACCCCCCGGCGCGCGCCTCGGCCTCGGCGGTGTCGGCGGTGTCGGCGGCCTCGGCGTCGGCGGTGTCGGTGGTGTTGTGGGGGGCTGTGGGGTCGCCTTGGAGCAGGCGGGCGCCGGTGGCGGCGTCGGCGGTGTCTGCTGTGGTGAGCTCGGCTGCGGTGATGATGCCGGTGTCGGGCTCGGCGACGATGTGGGCCTTGTAGCCGTCTCGGCGCTGTGAGCGGGTCTTGCGGGCGTGGCGGGCCTCGGGGTCCACCACAGAGATCACCCGGCCCGGCGCGACGCGGCGCGCTATGCGCACACGGCCCGGCACCTTCGGGTCGGCCTCGACGTCTTGGCCCGCGACCGTCGCCAGCAGCTCCGCCGCCTGCGCCGCCTCGTCGTCGAGGTCGGCGCCGTCGAGCGCGTCGAGCACCGCGCGGGCGTCATCGACCAGATCGTCGATCAGCCAGGCCCGCTCTTCGGGACCGCCCCAGTCGCACGACGGCTCGGCCCTCCCGTCGTAGTCACGGCTCAGCCCCAGCGCGGCCGCGGCCGGCGCCAGCTTGCGCACCCGCCGGATCTGCGAGCCGATCATCGTGACCGTGTCCTGGGTCGCCACCGCGTCATACAGCACCGTGGAATCAAGCGCCCGCCGGGTGCTCTTTGACAGCGCCCCGCACTCAGACGCCACCACGCGCACCGCGTCGAAGACCCGCTCAGGACGCGAACTCGAGCGCAGCCTCCAGCGCCACAGCACCAGCACCGACGCGTCGAAGCCCTCGTCGTCGACGCACAGGCCCGCCGCCGCCTTCCAGCGCACATCGCAGCGCAGCCGCTCGGCCGCCTCACGGTCAGAGCAGCCCTCCAGCGCCTGCAGCACCATCACCACCGCCACCACCGACCCCGGAACCGACGGCCGGCCCCGAGGCCCGAACAGATCGGCGAACAACCCATCGGGAAACAGCCTCAGCCGGTTCTCGGCCAAGAACCGACAAACCGACCCCTCCCGCACCAGACCCGAACACAGCCCCAGCGCGTCCAACAGTTCCCGATCCGGCTTCTCAGTGCCCTGCACGACCCCCATTCTCCCACCCCGCCACCACGATCGCGAGCACCCGACCCGAATTACTCAGCAGTCTCCTAAGACCACGGTTGCCCGACGAGCGTCCTTTCCGGACGGTTCGCGGCCAGCTGCGCGGTCGCTGCCTTCGAAGCATGAGCAACGAGGCCAGTAGTACGCCGTCCGGGCCGGAGACACCCGCTATGTTTCTGCAGGTGGCCGGGGGCTCTGGGAGCGAGTCTTGGGCTTCGTCGCCCGGCAACCGCAAGTCGATGCAGGGCAATCGGAGCCGCGATACGAAGCCCGAGATGGCCGTGCGCTCCGCTGTGCATCGACGAGGTATTCGATTCAGGGTCTCGGCTCGTCCCCAGCCGGAACTCCCGCGTACGGCTGACCTGGTTCTGCGTAAGAGCAGGATCGCTGTCTTCGTCGACGGCTGCTACTGGCACGGCTGCCCCGACCACGGCAGCCAGCCGGCCACCAACCGCAAGTACTGGGCCAACAAGATCGGTCGCAACGTCGAGCGGGACGCTGAGACCACCACCTACCTACAACAGGCCGGATGGACGGTGCTGCGGTTCTGGGAGCACGAGGACCCCGAGTCCGTGGCCGACCGGGTGCAGGAATCAGTCCTCGCGGCCCTCCTGAAGGGAGGCGACTACAGACGTCGCGGCTCCTGAGATGCAGAGGACGGGCAACCTCGCGCCGTCGCTGCAGCTGAGCCTGTGGGCCAAATGCACCAGGCATGTCACACCCTGGGATTAGGTTGGGTCTCATGATCTGGGAGATACTGGTGTGGCTCGCTCTACAAGCGCTGGTGTATGAGGTTCAGGTGTTGACGGCGATCTTGGCCGTCTGCTTCGGCTACGAGGTGGTCGGCCGCTGGTGGAGCGGTGAGAGGGTGCCGTTTCGCATGGCGATGTGGCGGGCGCTGCGCTTTGCCTCGGTGGTCGGTGCGCTGATCGCGGTGGCGTCTCGCGTGATCGTCGGTTCCGCTCTCAGTTTCGTTTCGGGCCAGTTGGGCGACCTGCTCCTGCTGGTCATCGTTAGCGTGACCGCGGGGGCAGTCTGGCGTTTGAGCAGAATCAAGCGTCAACGACGCGTCAACAGGACGGGCAGCGTGCCGGATCGTTCGACGGCTGAGCCCTTGGATGTAAGCCAGTGAGCCGGCCATGGATGAGCACTGCGACTTGTGCAACCTGCCGGTAGCGGACAGCTTGGCCCGCTCCGACGAGGGTGACCAGTGGTGGCTCCTCTGCGCTGAGCAGTATCGCATCCTGTACCGGGCACAGGGTCTGAGCAACTACACGGGAGTGTCCCACGCTGGAGGTCCTCACAGCGGGGCTGATACAGGCAGGCGGACGATGAGTGGCCGGTGCGTGCTCTGTGGCGATGCGGATGAGGCCTATGACGAGGACTTCGCTTGCGGTCCGTGTGTGGAGGAGTTGGACGAGTCTCGAGAGCGCTTCATGGCGTTAGTCGGCTTGGAGCCCGTCGCCGACGAGATCTGACTCCGTCGGAGCAACCCGCTGGACACTCAGCAACAGTTCGGGCTCCCCGAGTTCAGCAACCCCGCATTGGTCGCACTCATTGCTGGGGCTCATGTCCGAGCAGGTCGTCGAGAGAATCGACCCAGGTCTTGTCGATTCGCTGGATGGCGCCGATCTTTGTGCTGTCCTTGGTCCACGATGTGAGATCGCGGGCCCACTTGAACCTGAACGTCCATCGCTTGGTGACCGGGAACATGCACGCTGCAACGATGTCGAAAGCGTCGTAGCCGTACTTCCTTCCTGCACCCGAATCGCGTGTCTTCTGGGTCTCGACTTTGGCGTCACCGTCCTTGTAGGGCTCGCTGAGAGCGTTCTTGCACTCGATCGTCAGTTCGCGTCCGTCGTCAAGCCAGATCCGGAAGTCGGGCATCCCGTCCTGGTCGATCGCCTCGTAGCTGGCGACGCAGGGATCGCCGTCGAGGAGGTTGCCCAAGTGGTGTTCTGCAACGCTCCCCCGCACCGCTACGCCGAGGCGGAAGTTCGACTCGATGATGTCAAGGATGGTGGCTGCGCTGACACCGTAGAGAGTCTCAAGGTCGTGGCGACCGATCCTGCCGTCAACGAAGTGCTCAGCGAGGCTGAGGCGCAGACCCGTGTCAAAGCCGAGGCTCGTTGCGAGTGCCTCGAAGCGGGCGTAGTCGAGCAAGCGGTCAGGACGGAAGCCGACCATGGATTCGAGGCCTTCCCAGCCCTCGCCCTGGGGCGTGCGCGGTCTTGTCTTCTCCCTGGCCCACCAGGCCCAGCCCGTGGCTCTCACTGCTTCGGCGTTCGTGTCCCGGTAGTAGCCCGAGATTCCCATCGGGAGCTGCGCATAGACGAGAGGATCCAGACCGACGATGATGCCCGTCTCGGGGTCGACGGCGAGTATCAGAGTGATGTCGACGCCAGCGGGATCGTGGCCGACCGGGTTCGGTTCGAGGCGAACTCGTTCTGGGTCGCCGTAGCGGATCTGGAAGCGGTGCTCTGTCGATGGTCGGTTTCGGGTGGCTCGTCTCGTCGTGGTGAACGGATAGACGAGAAGGCCATACCGGTGGTTGTCTCCGTCCTCGGCACCGATGAAGATCGGCGCCAGTTGCTTGGCCGGAAAGGAGCACGAGACCACTCGTCCGCCGCCGTCCTTGACGCCTTTGAGCAGCAGGTCCACGACGGGTGTGCGGGACTTGGAGATGCGGTACAGCTTCGGGATGTAGCTGCGGCCGGCCAGATCCGCCACGGCCCGCTCCTCAGTTGAGCCGCGTCAGCACGCAGCCGCCACGGCTCGAGCTACTTGCTCAGCGAACAGGGGAGGCACCGAGTTCCCGACCTGCGCCTGCACTGATGCTCGCTTGCCCACGAACGCGAAGTCGTCCGGGAACGTGAAGAGCCTCCGAAGCTCAGGGACGCGCAGGCGGCGGTTGTCCCAGTGGAACGGACCGACGTTGGGCCCGGGCTGAGCCTGGATGGTCGGTGACGGCCTGCCGGGATCGAGCTTCAACAGGAATGACCAATACCGGGACCGCCACTCGAAGATCGGCTCAGGGTGGCCGCGCTTGTCGGTAAAGAAAAGGTAGTTGTCGCCAGGCGGGATCTCGGGCAGCAGGTGGCCCCAGCGCCCCCGTACGACCTCCTCGGGCTCGGGTTCAGTGATCAGCCCTCCGAGCGCCTCGCCGGCGGTGACGTGGGGCAGCGGCCCACCGGTCGTAGTTCGTCGTTCCCACGGTCCGTGATGAGTCGGATCCGGCAGATCAGGCAGTGTGTCTCGCTTGCGGCAGCCCACGACGCACAACCGGGGCCGGGCCTGGGGCACCCCGTAGTCGGCCGCGTTCATCACCTGCCACTTGGAGCGGTATCCGGCAGCCTCGATCTCTGCCAGCAGACGGGTGAACGCCGGCCGGCTCGCCTTGTTGTTGAAGGTCAGCGCGTACACGTTCTCAAGGATGAAGTACCGCGGCCTCGCCTCGGCAAGCACACGGGTATAGGCCTGAAGCAGACTCGCTGCGGGGTCGACGCCATCGCGCTTCCAGTCGAGCCAGAATCCCGACTTGGAGAATGCAACGCACGGTGGCCCGCCCACGAGCAAGTCGGGCCTCTCCCGGCTCGACAGGCCTGCCGCTCGGAGGATGTCCCGCGTGGCCAGGCCCTCGCCGGCGCCGGCGGCGAGCGGGTAGAGGTCGGCCCGAACCACTTCTCGCAAGCCTGGGAAGTGGGTCGGGGCGTTCTTCTCCATGGTGTCTGAGGCATCGTCGTCCCATTCCACCGCAGCCAGGATCGCAAACCCTGCCGACTCGACCCCCAAGTCGAGGCCACCGGCGCCAGAGAACAGCGAGATCGCGGAGCCAACCGTCACACCCTCAGTTTGCACGCTGCAGTCGCCCTGGACGCGCACCCTCTGCCCATCCCCAAGGCGCAACTGCACGCCTCGCGTCCGCCTATCAATTCCAACAGGGTCCACACCGAGAAGCACACAACAGGGGTGTGACAGATGCGGTCGCCGTCTCTCTCAGAGCTACGCTGCGGAGACGGCTCCAGGTAGGCGGCGCGATGATCCCTGACGGCTTCGCCGCCTGTCGCCAGATGCGTCTACGGTTGCGGCGTTTGCGTCGTGTCGCCTGATGCGAGGAGGCCCATGACCTTTCAACATGCCGAGCGGCTGTGCCGAGCGCTGATGAGTGCTGACAGCGGCGACGCTGCTGTAGCGGCGCTGCGCCAAGCGGGCTACTGGGACAATCCCGACGCCTGGCGGCCGCTGGGTGACAATCCGGGCAACTTGAGCATCGTCGCGAACCAGCAGAGCGATCCGGTAGCGGCGCTTGCTGAGAAGCTCACGAACGCGGTGGACGCGAGGCTGATCAATGCCTGCTGGGCGGCCGGCGCCAATCCGGAGGATCCTGATGGCCCGACCTCTCCTCGAGCCGCGGTGGCGAGGTTCATTGATCGCAAGAGTCCCGAGGCAGAGAAGTATGGGGGTGACGTGTGGGACTGGCCCCACCGGGCCAGGATCGGCCACGCTGAGAAGATCACGGTCGCGGTCACTGGAGGCGCCGACAAGTCCCCCGCATGTGTGAGCGTCGCGGATGCCGGCGAGGGCCAGATCCCTTCGATGTTCCCTGAGACGCTGTGCTCGCTGACGAGCAGCAACAAGGACCGGATCCCGTTCGCTCAGGGCCGATACAACATGGGCGGTTCGGGGTCTTTGCGGTTCTGCGGCCCGGAACATCTCCAGTTGATCGTGTCACGCCGCAATCCCCACATCGCCAACAACGGCACAGGAAACAGCAGCGGCGATGCTCAGATGTGGGGGTTCACCGACGGAACACAGCGTCAACTTGAGACGAACTGTGGGCGTCAGGCGCTTGTCGGGACCTTCGCCATCAGCGACGCAATGCGAGACCTAGTGGTCCGTCGCTGAAATGATCGGGGCGTCCGGAGCGCTCTCAAGCAGGGTCTCGGTCCTGCTGCGCTGCCCTAGCCATTTCGACGACACAGCACTAGCCAGGAAGCGTCTTGTACCCGCGGCCGACAACGGCTTCAAGCGTCACATCGACTCGATCGTTGGGATGTGGGTGACCATCCCGGAGGACTCAGACATCGAGACTCCTCCGCAGGTGACGGTGGCGGGATACGAGGAATTCCTACAGCGGCTGATCACAGCCGGGCCGAGCGTGCCGTGGACCGATGAGCGCTGGCGTGTATTCACGCGCCGCAATCACCTCTATCAGCCGGAGACAGAGTCGGAAGCCGAGCGTCGTCGGCGCAGCAGTCATGAGATGATCACCGACTACCGGCTACTACTCGCAGGCTCGAATCTTGCGGAAGGCCTGAACAGGTTTGTTGACCTAGGAGAGTGATGAGCAACTCCCAAATCGCGCAAATCTCAATTGCAAAACCCCAGGTCAGAAGCTTGCATGCTGCTCCAAAATCGCATTACTCAACAGTCTCCTAGGGCAGGCCTGCGCTCACTCGCCGGTCGTATGCATTCGGAACTGCGCACCAGTCTTCCGCAGCATCAGGCCACATTGATCCTCAGCTCGCCGGCACAAGGGCTCGATCCGCGTCAGTTCGACAAGGTTCTCACGTGTGATCTATTGGCCATCGATGGCCACCGCGTCCGGTTCGCCACGAACTCATTGGCCAGTTTCTTGCCGCTGAGGATTTCGGGTGCTTCGCTTTGAGGTCGGAGTCGGCAGGGTGAGGGTCCCCGTCTGAACGCGAGGGATCCCCCAGAATCGGCGCTTCCGAACAGCCGAGATCTGGAGGATCCCTGTGGAGTGCGACCCTACGCGCGTCTGTGAGCTGTTGGTGGGACTGGGCGATGTGGAGGTGCTCGGCGTCGACGACGAGGCCGGCGCACCGCTGCGGGTGCACATCCGCCGGCGGGCGCCGAGGCCGGGCTGCGAGGGCTGTGGCGGAGCGTTGTGGTCTGACGGCGAGCGGGCGGTGGAGCTGGTGGACCTGGCGGCGTTCGGCCGGCCCGCTCGGCTGGTGCAGCAGGCGCCGCTGGCGCTGCTGGGACCCCGACTGCGCGGCGGGGACCGTGACCGAGCAGGACCCCGAGATCGCGCCCGAGCGCGAGAGGCTGACGACCCGGGCGGGGCGCTGGGCGACGCGCCAGTCCGGGCAGGGCCGGCCCCACTGCGACATCGCCGACGAGCTCGGGTGCAGCCGGCGCCCGGTGAACGAGTCGGTGCGCCGCTGGGGCTCTGCGCTGCTCGAGGCCGACACCGAGCGCATCTGCGATGTGGCCGCGCTCGGCCTCGACGAGCACCTGATGTGGCGCCGCGGCCGGTTCTGGACCAAGGCCTGGGCCACCGGCATCGTCGACGTCGGGCGGGGCCAGCTTCTGGACATAGTCCCAGGCCGCACCGCCAAAGCGCCCACACGGTGGCTGCTGGCGCGGCCCCGCAGCTGGCTGGCCGGCGTCGGTTGGGCGGTGCTGGACCTCTCTGGCCCCTACCGGGCCGCGTTCGACGCAGCAGTGCCCCACGCGAAGCAGGTCGCGGACCCGTTCCACGTCGTGCGGTTGGGCAACGACGCCCTCGACGAGGTCCGCCGCAGAGTCCAGCAGCAGACCCTCGGCCACCGCGGCCACAAACACGACCCGCTGTATCGGGCCCGCAAGCTGCTGGTGTCCGCGTCCGAGAAGATCACCGAGCAAGGCCGCGTCCGGCTGCGGGGCCTGCTCGACGCAGGAGACCCCTACGGCGAGGTCCGCGACGCCTGGCACCGCTGAAGAGACCCTCCGCTCGATCTATGACATCGACGACACCGAAGTGGGCGCAGCCACCGTCGCCCGCCTCGCCCAGGACCTCCAAGACCCTGGCCTGCCGCCGGAGATCAACCGGCTCGGCCGCACCATCGAGCGCTGGCGCACCCAGATCGCCAACTGGCACACCGCCAGGGTCACCAACGCCGCTGCCGAAGCCGCCAACAACTTGATCAAACGCGTCAAACGCGCCGCGTTCGGGTCCACTGACTTCGCCAACTACCGCATCCGCGCCCTGCTCTACGCCGGCAGACCCAACTGGACACTGCTCGACACCCTCACCCCGACCTGAAACGCGGAGAGCCGCGTTTGTTGGTGGCGGGGGTAGGAATTGAACCTACGACCTTCGGGTTGTGAGCCGGGTTGTCTTGGCCTAGGCCCAGGCGTCCAGCCGGCAGTTGACCAGCAGTTCCGACACCGAGGCGGTGTTGGGCAGCTCGATGACGGTGGCCACCAGGTCGGCCAAGTCCTCGGGTTGGGTGATGGTCTCGTCGTCGGGGTCCATCATGTCGGTGGCCACCGGGCCGGGGCACAGAGCGGTCACCCGGACGCCGTCTTCCCAGCCGACCTGGCGAACGGCGTGGGACAGGGCCAGCAGCGCGTACTTGGTCATGGAGTAGCCGGGCAGCGCATCGCCCTTGACCCGCTTGGCCGACATGGAGGCCAGGTTGATCACCCGCCCCGACCCCGACAGGCGGAGGTACGGCAGCGCCAGGCGGGTCAGCCGCAGTGGCCCCTTGACGTTCACGGCCCACATCTCGTCGAGCACGGCCTCGTCCATGCTCTCCAGCCCGGTGCGGTCGACGATGCCGGCGCTGTTGACCAGCACGTCGATCCCGCCGAACCGGTCGACGGTCGCCGCCACCCAGTTGCGGGCCGAATCCGGGTCGGTGGCCTCGTGGTAGCTGAGCAGGATCCGGTCGGGATCTACGCCGGGTGCGCCGGCGGCCAGCGCGTCGAGCCGCCGGGCCCCGAGGCTGAGCCGGTGGTCGTCGGCCGCCAGCCGCTCGGCGATGGCCGCCCCGATGCCCCGGTTCGCCCCCGACACCATCACTACCCGGCCGTCCGTGTCAGTCGAATTCACTGCTGCTCCCGGTGGGTCGTCCCTGCGGCCGCTGATTATTGTCGGTGATAGACGACTGCCGCTAGCGGCGGCGCCTAGTCGCCCGGCTTCGCCGCCACCACCTCACCGTTGAGCCAGGCCCAGAAGCCGCTGGGGTGGTCGGCCCAGCGGCGGAAGGCGGCCGAGATCGCCACCAGGTCGCTCCGCATCGCGAACCCGCCCTTTGCGGCGTGGTCGGCGAAGTCGCTGTCGGTCACCCGCACGGCCCACATGCTTCCCCAGACCTCGCGGCCGGCCGCGTCGGCGTGGGTGGTGGTGCTGGTCGTGACCACCGGGTCCACGAAACCGGCCGCTCTCACCCAACCACAAAGGAAGCGCCCGGCGCGGGGCTCGCCGCCGCTGGCCTCGGCCACCTCGAGGTACAGGCGGAGCCAATGCTCGAGGGCCGGCTCGACCGGAGCGTGGACCATGGTCTGGTAGTCGGAGTCGCGCACCGCCACCAGCCCACCGGGGCGCAGCACCCGCCGGGCCTCGCGCAGCGCCCGGACCGGGTCGGACAGGTGCTGCAGCAGCTGGTGGGCGTACACCACGTCGAAGCTCGCGTCACCGAACGGCAACTCGTAGACCGAGCCCATCTCGAAGTCGACGTTGTCGACACCCTCCTCGCGGGCCAGGCGCTGGGCCGACTCGAGCACTTCGGCTGAGGTGTCCACGCCGACGACCGTCCCCGCCCGGCGGGCCAGCCCGACGGTGATGGTGCCGGGGCCGCATCCCATGTCCAGCACGGCGGCGTCGGGCTGAAGGCGCGACAGCAGGAAGGCTGCGCATACGTCGGCGGTTCGCCGCCGGTAGAACTCGAGGATGACCTCGTGGTAACCGTGGGTGTAGCGCTCGCTCACTGGTGCACTACGCCCGCCACGTCCTCACTGCCCGCTCTGCCACTAGTTGTCCTGAGTCAGGAATCCGTTGCAGACGTCGCCGCCAGTTTTCTTGGGCGGTTTGTGTGGACTGAGCGCACAGAACCAACCCGAGATTTCACGGAGGTCTGAACAAGCCGCTTGAACTTGCGACTCAGGACACTAGGCGGCTTCACGGAAAGGCCGGCAGCGCTTCGTCGTACAGCCACGACTCGACCAGGTCCACCGCGTCCGGCCCGGCGAACTCATCGACGATCCCCAGGAACTCGTCGGTGTTGGTGGTGCCGCCGGCCGACCGGTCGTAGTGGGTTCTCAGGATCTTGTAGAAGGTGTCGTCGTCGGTCTGCAGGCGCAGGGCGTGCAGCGTTGCGGCGCCCCGGTAGTAGACGGTCGGGCCGAACAGGTCCTGGATCTCGATGCCCTTCGGTGGCCCGATGCCCTCGCTGGACAGCCACGCGTGAACCTGGTTCATCGTGCCGTTGAAGTCCGCTCCGACGTGCTCGGCCTCGAACATGAGGTGCAGGTAGGTGGCGAAGCCCTCGTTCAACCAGATCTCGGTCCAGTCGTCGGGCGAGACAGAGTTGCCCAGCCACTGGTGGGCGGCCTCGTGGGCGATGATGTCGGGACCTATGAGGGCCGATCCGTGGATGGAGAGCGTCTGGTTCTCGAGCGCCAGCCCGAGCTGGAACGGCATGACGATGGTGCCGTAGGCGTCGAATGGGTAGGGGCCGAGACGCTCCTCCAGGAAGGCGATCACGTCCGGCGTGACCGACAGCGCCTGCGCAACATCGGGCGAGGCGCCGCCGGGGACGTAGTCGCGGATGATCGGGCCGCCGTTGTAGAGCGGACCGTGGTCGATGCGCTCGAAGTCGCCGATGTAGACGGCGGCCAGGTAGGTGGCCATGGGGTCGTCCATTCGCCACGTGTAGGCGGTCCGCCCGTCGGTGGTGGTCTCATCGACCAGGAGACCGTTCGAGGCGGCTGTCACACCCTCCGGCACTGTGATCCGGATCTCGTAGGTGGCCTTGTCGGTGGGGTGGTTGTTGGACGGGAACCACGTCATCGACCCCGACGGCTCGCCCAGCGTGTAGATCACCCCGTCCCGGTGGAGCCAGCCCATCTTGGTGAACGGCACGCCGGGGTCGTCGAGCGCCTCGGGCGAGCCCGAGTAGGAGACGGCTGCTTCGAACTGCGAGCCGGCCGCCAGCGGGCTGCCGGGCCGGACGGTCAGTTCGTGGCCCGATCTCCAGAACTCGGTCTGGGCGCCGTCGACGGCCACGGAGTGGACCTCAAGACCCAGCAGGTCCAGATTGAACGTCTCGAGGTCCTCGGTGGCCTGAGCGGTGATCGACGCCAGCGCCGAGATGGTGTTGGCCGCCGGGTCGACGTCGAGGTCGATCTCGTAGTGGAGGGCGTCGTATCCGCCGTTGCCCAGGAACGGGTAGAAGCTGTCGCCCAGCCCCTCGGCCTCGGTTGGCGGCACCGTCGTCGTGGTTGTGGTCGGGGCGGTCGTGGTTGTCGATGTTGTTGTGGTCGGGGCGGTCGTGGTTGTCGATGTTGTTGTGGTCGGGGCGGTCGTGGTGGACATGGACGTGGTCGGGGCGGTCGTGGTTGTCGTCGTGGTTGTGGTCGGGGCGGTCGTGGTGGACATGGACGTGGTCGGGGCGGTTGTCGTGGTTGCCAGCGAGGTCGGCGGGACGGTGTCGGCGGCCTCGTCGCCGGCCGTGCCGCCGCAGGCGGTTGCAAGCAGCGAGGCAACCATGATGATCGACCTCATTCGGGGGAGCACTGTGCGCAGCCTATGGGCCCGAGCGGCCCGTGAGCGGAGCGAACAGGAGCGGGAGATACGAGTGGCTGGTTCGATTGGGTTGCCTGGCTAGGCCTGGCCGGTCTGGCGCAGGAAGGTCAGGCTGTCGAAGTAGTCGAGCCGCCGTTCGATCAGCCCGCCCCGGACAGTCAGGCGCATCACGCCCTGTATCTCTATGGGCGTCCCGTCCACCCGGGCCCGCATCACGTAGGCGGCTGCGGCCCGGTCTCCGTCGACGAGGATGTCGGAGACCTCATAGGTGAGCCCGGAGAACGTGGTCAGGAACTCGGCCAGGCGTTCGAGGTAGGCCGCCTTGCCTTGGCTGGGCGATCCCAGCGCGCTGGTGTGCTGGTTGGAGAAGTCGTCGCTCACGTGGGCGGCCACCGCGGCCGGGTCGCCGGTGGCGAACGAGGCCAGGTACGACGCCGCGACGTTCCGGGTGGCTTCGGCCGCGTCGCTCCCCGGGTCGGTGCTCAGCGCATCACCTTCTGGGCGTGCGCGTAGACGCCCTGGTCGTAGCTGAGTTCGATCATGTTGCCGTCGGGATCGCTGATCATGCAGATGTAGCCGATGGGTGGGGGCATGTCGGTGGGAGGCATGGCCAGGCAGCCCTCGGCTCTGGCTTGCTCAGCGGCGGCGTCGAGCTCCTCCCGGCTGGTCACCTCCACGCCGAGGTGGGCGAACGGCGCCAGCGTGGCGATGGGGGCGTCCTTGAACGGGTCGGACCCGGGGAAGAACTGGGCCAGCACCAAGATGAAGGGCTTGTCGGGGGAGTCGTCGTGTCCCAGCCAGGCGCCGTGGCCGTCGGCGTCCTCGCGCCTGTCCAGCAGCTTCAGCGGCGTGTGGGCGGTGTACCAGTCGATGCTGGCATCGATGTCTCGCACCCGCAGCGCAACGTGGGTCCAGCGGGCCTGGGGCGGATGGACTGTGTATGTGTCGGCCATGTCCGGTTACTCCTTGGTCCATCCGTCACCGACGTCGGGCTCGTCGCCGCCGTAGGTCCACAGCACGAGGGTGTTGCCCCAGGGATCCATGAAGGCGTTGTTGTAGCCGTTGAACTCGCCGAAGTAGTGGTGGCGCCACAGGTCGGTGGCGCCGCGGGCCATGGCCCGGTCGGAGATGGCGTCCATGTCGTCGTCGGGCGATACGAGGATCCAGAGGCGTGTGGAGTGCCCGTCGCGGCAGAGGTGCCGGGGCTCGAGACCTTCGTCGGTGGGGTGGGGACGGCGGTTGGCGACGTTGGTGATGCCCAGGTGCAGGTTGCCGGTGGGGCCCTGCGTGCCGTCGGGGAGCTTGAAGTTCTGCCCGGGCACCACCTGGTAGAACGACCCGGCCGGGCGCGGGTTGATCTTCCAGCCGAAAACCTCGTGGTAGAACTGCTCGGCCCTGTCGGGTTCGTCGGTGGGCAAGTCGACGAAGACGAGGGTGTTCGGGTAGGGCTCGGTCATGGGTGCGCTCCCATCAGCGGGGCATCAGCGGCCGGGCTCAACCTAGCAGTGGCGCATTCAACGGAATAAGTCGAGGCTGTGTCTCCCGCTCACCTTCGCCGCGCTCGCGGGCCGGCTGTCCGCTCACCTTCGCTGCGCTCGCGGGGCCGCTCGGGCCCAGGGGCCTCGCAAGCTCGGCCTCAGCGCAGGCGGGGCTCGATTCGCTTGCCCTCCGAGAAGGCGGCCTGCCCCTCGGCCAGCGCGTCGACGCTGGTTCCGGCGGTGAGGATCGACGGGGCCATCGCCAGCGCATCGAGACGGCCCATGTCGCTGGCGGCCCAGATGGCCCGGAGGGTGCCCTGCACGGCGTCGGGCGGCTGTGAGGCGATGATCTTCGCCAGCCGGTCGGCGGCGTCCCGCAGCTCGGCGATGGGCACCACCTCCGACACCAGCCCGATCCGTTGCGCGGTCTGCGCGGTCAGGCGTTCGTGGTTTCCGACCAGAGCGAGCCGCAGGACCTCGCCCAGCGGCATCCGCGGCACCAGCTTCATCGGCTCGTACACCGCGGCCATCCCGTATGTCACGTGGGGGTCGAAGAAGGTGGCGCTCTCCGCGGCGATGATGATGTCGGATTCGGCCACCAGGTAGAAGGCGCCGGCGCAGCAGATGCCGTTGACCGCAGTGATCACCGGCTTCCACAGGTCGCACGCCTTGGGGCCTATTTCGTCGCCGGGGTCGTCGTACATGTAGTTGTTCGAGGTGCCGTAGAGCCTGCCGCCCGTGCCCTCGAGGGCCACGAATCCGTCAGAGCGGTCCACACCCGCGCAGAACGCCTTCTCGCCGGCACCGGTCACCACCACCACCCGCACTTCGTCCATCGTGCGCAACCTCCGCCAGGTCGACCGGATCTCCTGGAGCATCCGATCGTCGAAGGCGTTCAGCACTTCGGGCCGGTCGAGGGTGACGCGGCACACGTGATCGGAGACGTCGACCTGGATCGTCTCGAACCGCTCCGGCTCGAACGACACGGTGCGATCAGAGGCGGTCACGACGGCGAATCCTACCCGTGCGGTGTCGGAGCACCCGTGGGAGGGGATGCCTCCTCGCCATGCAGCACCTGTTCCCCGCTCTTGTTCGCTGCGCTCACGGGCCGCTCGGGCCACGCCCTCGCCGGGCGCTTCGCCGAAGCCGTCACCAATTCGCGCCTACCCGCTCGGCCTCTGGTCAGGTGATCTCGGATCGGAGCTTGCGCAGCAGGTTGGGGACGCCCGGCGGCTGCACCACCGACGCGCGGATCAAGTCGTCGAAGTGCTTGACGAACGTCATGACATGGTTGCGGTTGTTGAGCACGAGATACATCTGGCCCAGGTACAGCACGGCCCGGTCCAGGCCGAAGACGGTGACCGCGGCGGAGTACCGCTGACGGCCGTCGTAGAGGAACCACCGGAATGTCGGGTACAGCTCCTCGCACAGTTCGATCATCTGGTCGAGCTGGGCCACCCGGTGCTGGTGCTCGAGCGACCCCCAGACGTCCCATCCCCGGGCGAAGCCCTCGATGGCCTGGATGGAGTTGCAGCATTCCAGATCGCTCCCCGGCGCCCGGGCGAGCTCGAGCGGAGCGGTGGACGTCTCGATCCGCTGCTCGGGCCTGATCGTGGTGTAGCGCTGGACCTCATGGCGGATCACGGCCTCCGTCTTGAGCAGGTCGGGCAGTGAGGCGGGCAGGGTGCGGACCTTCGAGCCGGCCGACTGTTCGTGCCATTCGATCCAGGCCTCGTCGAGCGGGCTCAACTCGTCGAGGTTCAACGCGAATTCCTCGTGGACGATGTCGGCCCGGGCCGGACCGCCGTGGGACAGGCCCAGCAGCCAGTCCACCGACACTCCCGAAGCCTCGGCGATGGCAGCCAAAGTCTCCACCCGGGGGAGGCGACGGTTGCGGCTCGACAGCAGCTGCGAGAGTGTGGAACGGTCTATGCCCGCGTCGGTGGCGAAGTCCGCTCGTGACAGCCCGGTGTCGGCGACCAGCTCGCCGAGCCGGTCGCGGAACCGGTTGACCAGAGCAGGTTGAGCGGCGGTTTGGGTGGACATTGTGTAGCGACTCTACAACATTCGTTGCGTTAGCGTTATATAACGTGCACTTTGTGCGAGAATGCTACGGATTGTGCGCTACCTATCGCGCGCCGGAGGCTCACCGCTTCTACCTTGGAAGCAGGGACTTGGGGGCTTGTCCCTGGGGTGCGACCGCCAGATCGGAGGTGCGATGGCCGCCGACGCGACCCATTCGACCGTGGAGTGGCGCACGGTCGCGGTCGCAGTGGCGGTGCACGGCCTCTGGCTGGCAGTGCTGGCCCTCCACGGCGTGACGCCCTGGCCGGTGACGGTCGGTGCGCTCGGCTTCATCGCGGGCTGGCACGGCTCGCTCCAGCATGAGACCATCCACGGCCACCCGTTCCGCAGCCGGCGGCTCAACGCCCTGCTGGGCTCGCTGCCGGTGGCGCTGAACCTGCCCTACCTGGTGTACCGGCGCTACCACTGGGACCATCACGACTGCGGTGAATTGACCGACCCGACCGACGACAGCGAGAGCTTCTACGTGACTGCCGGGCAGTGGGGGTCGATGGGTCGCCTCCGCAGGGCGTTCGTGCTCGCCCACCACACCCTGCTCGGCCGCCTGGTGCTGGGACCGCCCCGCCACATCGTGGGGGTGCTCGTCCACCAGGCCCGCGAGATCCGCCGGGGCGACCGGGAACTGGCCCGATGGTGGTCGGCGCATGTGGTGGCCGCGGCCGCGTTGGGCGTCTTCGTGGTGGTGGTCATGGGGGCGCCCTGGTGGCAGTACCTGCTGGGGGCCACGTACTTGGGGAACGCTCTGACCCTGATGAGGTCGTACTGCGAGCACCGCTGGGTGGAGGGGGCCACCCGCTCAGCGGTCGTGCGGTCGGGACGGTTCTTCAGCATGCTGTACCTCAACAACAACCTTCATCACGTCCACCACGCCGATCCGGGGGTGCCCTGGTACCGGCTGCCGGCTCACGCCGACGCCACCGGCGGCTACGACGAGGCCGCGGCCGGGGCGGGGCTCTACCGCGGCTACCTCGAGTTGGCCCGTCGTTTCGGCGTGCGGCCGTTCGACCACCCCGTCCATCCCAGAGAGCGAGCCGGGCTCCTCGCCTGAGGCTGCGGCCCGATCCTGGACAGGGAGGCCACGTCAGTCGTTCAGCAGACGGCGGGCGACGATCCGGGCCTCGTCGAGATCCTCGACGAAGTTCTCCTCGGGGATTTCCCGCAGCACGTTCAGGGCGTGGACGCTGGTGTCGGTCATTCCGGACATGCCCAGGACGATGCACTGGGTGTCGGCGTCGCGCGCCGTGTCGGCCAACTGGCCGATGGCCAGGGCGGCGCTGTCGTCCACGTAAGCGGTGTCGGTGAAGTCGAAGATCACTACTTCATGTTCGGCCATGTCGTGGTTGATGGTCTTGAAGAGTCTGGTGGACGAGGCCGACGTGAAGCTGCCCCGCAGCGACAGGAGGCCGACCCGGGCCGCGAACGGGTCGTCGTCTGCGTCCAAGTCGAACGCCGCATCGTCGTCCGCCTCGGGGTCGGCCAGGAAGGTCATGTCGAGCAGCGGGGTTGAGATCACCTTGTCGAGTTCCAGGCGCTCCACCTGGCGGGCCCCGGTCAGTGCGGCCATGACCAGGCCCACGGCCACCGCGATCACCAGGTCCGACACGATGGACAGGCCGAGAGTCAGCGCCAGGACCACCACGTTCTCCCTCGGGACGCGATGGATATGGGCCAGGTAGCGCCAGTCGATGATGTTGAACCCGACCTTGATGAGGATGCCGGCCAGCACGGCGTGGGGTATGGCGTCGACGTAGCGCCCCAGTCCCAGGACCAGCGCGGCCAGGATCGTGGCGCACAGCACCCCGGAGACCCTGGAGCGGCCGCCGGCCTTCACGTTGGCCACCGTGCACGACGTGGCCCCCGCGCCCGGGACGCCGCCGATGAGAGCCACCACCACGTTGGCCACCCCGGCGCCCATCAGCTCCCGGCTGGGATCGTGGTTCTGGCGGGTCAGCGAGTCGGCCACCCTGGCGGTGAGGAGGCTGTTGATGGAGCCGAGCAGGGCGATGGTGACCGCAGCCGGCAGCGCGCTCCCCAGATCGCCGAAGCTGAACTCGCGCACCATCAGGTCGGGGAGGCCGGTGGGCACTTCCCCGATCGTCGGTGCGTCGCTCAGCCACAGCACGCCCACCAGCGTTCCGATGATCAATGCGGCCACCGACGGCGGCAGGAATCGCTGGAGCCGTCCCGGCCAGAAGATGCACACGGCCAGGGTGATGAGCCCCAGCGTGAGCGCGGCCGGGTCGAGGTTCGTGATCGCATCGGGCCACTCGCGCAGGGACTTGAGCGCGCCGCCGAGGGCTACCTCGGTGCCGAAGAAGGGCAGCACCTGGACGACGATGATGATCAGGCCGACGGCGCTGGTGAACCCCGACACGACTGCGTAGGGCGTGTAGGCCACGAAGGTGCCCAGCCGCAGCGCGCCGAGCAGCACCTGGATGATCCCGGCCATGGCCACGATGGCCAGGGCCTTGCCCAGTTCCCCGTCGGCGTAGTCGACGAAGACCACCGCCATCGCCACCGACAGTGGGGCGGTGGGTCCCGAGATCTGGGTCTTCGATCCGCCGAGCAGTGCGGCCAGCATGCCCACCACGACCGCGCTGTACAGGCCCTCGATCGCTCCGAGCCCCGAGGCGACTCCGAAGGCCAGCGACAGTGGCAGGGCCACCACGGCCGCGGTCATCCCTCCGAAGACGTCTCCTCTAAGCCCTTGGAGCTTGTCGCTGACTTGCAAGCTCATTTCACACCGCAGAATAGGTCCAGCGTCGTCCCAGGATGGTCCCGGGGAGCCTACCCGAGCAGGTCGGCCAGTTCGGACAGGCTGGTTGCCAACTCCAGGTCGCTGCCTCGAAGCCACCGGGCGTTCAGGACATGGACCTCGACTAGGGGGTCGAACCGGTTCAGGAGGACGACCTGCCGGTAGGCGGACAGCGGCAGTGCGCAAGCCAGCGTGTCGTGGATGCCGCCGAGGGCGGCTGACGCCACCACTATGACCAGGTCCGGCGCCATCCGCTCGATCAGGTCCAGGTTGTGCCCGTCGGATGCGATCGGCGAGTAGAGGCCGCCCACGCCCTCGACCAGCCCAGTGTGGACCGCTGCGTCGAAGCGGCAGCCGGCCGCCAGCTCCTCGAGGGTGGGGCAGGTGCGCCCGAGTTGGTCGGCCGCCATGGGCGGGGCCAGCGGCACCGGATAGCTGCGCTCGGGCGGGCACACATCGTCAGGGTGCTGTCCGGTGGCCCCGGCCAGCACGGCCGCGTCGGTGGGACCGTCCTCGTCCGGGTCGTAGGACTGGACGGGCTTGCATGCTGCGACGCGGCGCCCCCGCTGCCGCAGCAGCCGGGCCAGCCCCGCGGCCGCCCAGGTCTTGCCCACCTCCGTGCCGGCGCCGGTCACGAAGACGGCGCGGGTGCGGCCAGGGTCGGAGCCCTCGGGGGCAGCCGGCGGGTCAGCGCCGGCACGGGCGGGTGGCGGGCGCCTTGCGGTACGAGGTTGCCTCTCCCGCTCTTGTTCGCTTCGCTCACGGGCCGCTCGGGCCACGGCCTCGCTCACGTGCTGCTGTCTCTGTGCATCGCATGCGCTCCCGCTCGGCCTCTGGCATCGATCCCTGCTTGGCCGAGCGCCTCGACCAGCCGGTCGAGGTCTGCGTCGGTGTGGGCGGCCGAGACCGTGACGCGGAGCCGGGAGGTCCCCGGCGGCACGGTCGGGGGCCTTATGGCGGGGACCAGGATTCCCTGACCGGCCAGGACCTCGGACGCCGCCAGGGCCCGGTCCTCCGCGCCGACGACGATCGGGATGATGGGGCTGGGGTGGCCGGGCCGGAGGCGGTCGATGTTGATTCGTAGCCGCTTTCGTAGTCCGTCTCCCTCAGCGGAGCCGATCACGTCGATGGCGGCCGCCGCAGCCGCGGCCGCCGACGGGGCTGCCGCGGTGGTGAAGATGTAGGAGCGGGCCATGTTGACGAGCAGGTCCATGAACGTTCGGGGTCCGCATACGAAGCCGCCCAGCGAAGCGGTCGCCTTGGACAATGTGCCCACCCGCAGCACCCGGCAGTCCGGGTGCAGCGACTCGGGGCGGTCCAGCACGAGATGGGCGTCGTCGAGAACGAGCAGCGCCCCGCGGCCCGCACACACCGCCGACAGCTCGTCGACCGGCGCGAGGTCGCCGTCCATGGAGAAGACCGAGTCGCTGACCACCATCCCGGCACCTTCGAATCCGGCCAGCAGTCCGTCCACCGCGGCGGCGTCGCAGTGGGGGTAGACGCGGGTCGGCGCCCGAGCGAGACGGCAGCCGTCGATGATGGAGGCGTGGTTGAGCTCGTCGGAGCAGACGACCGACGCCCAGCGGCCCATGGTGTCGATCACGCCCAGGTTGGCCGCATACCCGGTGGTGAACAGGACCGCGGCCTCGGCGCCGCGCCAGGCTGCGATGCGATCCTCCAGGCGGCTGTGCACCGGGCGCGACCCCACGATGAGCCGCGCTGAGCCTGAGCCGGTTCCGCAGGCGTCGATGGCGGCCCGGGCCGCGGCCTGCACCGCGGGGTGCTGGGTGAGTCCCAGATAGTCGTTGGACGCGAACGACACCACCGGTTGCCCGGTGTCCGACAGCGCCGTCCGGGTGTTTCCGCCGTCGAGGTCCCGGGGTCGGCGGAACTGGTTGGCGGCCACGACGGAGTCCAGGGCGGCGGACGCGATGCCGTCCCAGTCGCTCACGCCTCGGCGTCCTCGGCGGCCACCGCTTCGATGGCTGAGACCAGGGTCCGGGCGATGGTGGAGATCTCGGCGTCGGTGATCGACAGCGGGGGCATCACCACCACCACATCGCCCAGCGGCCGCAGCAGCACGCCCGCCCGGACGGCGGCCGCGCACACCTTGCGTCCCCATCGCGACGCGCCTGCGGGCGGGTCGAGTTCCACGCCGGCCATGAGACCCCGCCGGCGGACCTCCTTCACCGCGGGCAGGGCGGCGACCGGGGCCAGGGCGTCGCCCAGGTGCTCGGCCGCCGCGGCCGCCCGGTCGATCAGACCGCGTTCGAAGATCAGCTCGAGGTGGCGGGCGGCCACCGCACAGGCGAGGGCGTTCCCGCTGTAGGAGTGGCCGTGGTAGAAGGTGCGCGGCCCGAGGTCCTCCCCGAGGAACGCCTCGTAGATGTGGGACGCGGCCACCGTGGCCGACAGCGGCAGGTATCCGCCGGTGATGCCCTTGCCCAGGCACATCAGGTCGGGCCGGACGCCGCACAGCTCGCTGGCGAACAGCGCACCGGTGCGTCCGAAGCCGGTGGCGACCTCGTCGCAGATGAGCGGCACACCCCGGGCCTGGACCGCCTCGGCGAAGGCGGCCACCTGATCGGGGTCGGTGACCAGTATTCCGGCCGCACCCTGGACCAAGGGCTCGATCACGGCTGCCGCTAGCCGGTAATGGTGCTCGTCGAGAGCGGCGATCGCCTTGGTTGCCCAGTCACCGTCGTCGTATCCGGGTGTGCGGACCACCGGGAACCGCAACGGGTCGAACAGGTCGGTGCCGAAGCCGCCGTCACCCACCGACAGCGACCCGACCGAGTCGCCGTGGTAGGCTTGGCCGAGAGCCAGATAGGCGGTGCGGTCGGTGACGCCCCGGTTGCGCCAGTACTGGAAGGCGATCTTGACGGCCTGCTCCACCGCGGCCGCTCCGTCCGAGGCGAACAGGAAGTGCGGTTCGGTCACCGGCACGACCTCCCGCAAGGCCTCAGCCAGATCGATGGCCGCGGTGTTGCCGTTGCCGAGCAGGGTGGAGTGGCTGATGCGCTCGAGCTGCTCGCGGACGGCCCGGTTCAGGTCCGGGTCGGCGTGACCGAGGGTGATGACCCACAGCGACGAGATGGCGTCCAGGTAGCGCCGACCGTCGGTGTCGTAGACGTAGTTGCCCTCGCCCCGCTCCACGATGACCGGCGTGGAATCCTCATAGGTCGCCATCTGGGTGAAGCCGTGCCACACCACCGCGGCGTCGCGGCGAGCCCATTCGGCCGCGGTCATGGCTCGCGGGACGGCGCGGCGCCCTTCCATTCGTTCCAGTGCAGCACCCGGGCCAGCGGCTCCCGTGTGCCGGGACGGAAGTCGGTGCCGATGGTGTGGGCGACCGGGATGAGGGCGACCTGCGAGCACTCGTCGTAGGGGATTCCCAGGATCTCGGCGGCCTGCCGCTCGTAGGCGAGGTGCAGGGTGGTCCAGCAAGTGCCCAGTCCCCGTTCCCGGGCGGCCAGCATGAAGCTCCACGACGCTTGTATCACCGACCCCAGCCTCGAGGCCGCTCCGCCCCACGACGGTCTGTCGACGCGACTCACCGCCAGGCACGGGATCAGGAACGCCGGAGCCCGTTCGAGGTTGTCGGATAGGTACTGGGCCGAGTCCGCGATCCGGTCGAACGAGGCCTGAACGACGGGGTCGTCGTGAGGCGGGGCGTTGGTGGGGAAGTAGGGCGACTCCACGTAGACCGCCCACGCCTGGCGGTAGAGCTCGGCCAGCGCGGCCTTCTTGGCCGCGTCGGTCACCACCACGAACTGCCAGTCCTGGCGGTTGCCGCCCGTGGGCGCCTGGAGAGCGACGTCCATGCACTCGGTGATCAGGGCGGGATCGACGGGCCGGTCGAAGTCCAGGCGCTTGCGCACGGCCCGGGTGGTGGTCAGCAATTCGTCGGCGGACAGTCCCAGCATTCTTATGCCTCCTGCATCGGCGGTAGGAGCAGTCAGACCCTACGACTTCCGACCGCAACCCGGAAGGCCGGGGGGTGGCGGCGAGTCAACAGGACCCGCCGGCCGGATGAGCCCGGCTAGGACAGCAGGGGCAGGACTTCCTCGGCGATGCGGTGCAACTGCTCCTCGACCTTCTCGTAAGGGTCGCCGGGCATGGCGGGGAACAGCAGCAAGTTCTCGATACCGATCTGGTCGTCGTAGGTGCCGATGGCCTCGGCCACATCGGCGGGGCTGCCCACCGCCCAGACCCTCTGGTCGATCGACTCTTCCAGGGTGGGGATCAGCCCCGGCTTGGCCGGTTGGCCGTCCTTGCCGAGATAGCCCTTGCTCCAGCCGTAGGGGCCGAGGAACTTCCAGAGCTCGTCGTGGCCGTCGCGCACCGACGCCATGGCCTGCTCACGGGTGTCCTCGACCCGGACGTTCTGCACGAGCATGCGATGCTCGCCCCGGCCCAACTCCCTGCCGTGATGAGCCTGGTATCGCTCGGCGAACTGCTCCCAGCGCTGCTTGACGATGGAGTGGTGGTAGTTCCAGAACACCCCGCCCCAGCCACAGCGGGGGATCTGCTCCAGCGTGGCCGGCGACTTGGCGGCCTGCCAGATCTCGTAGGGATACAGCGGTCTAGGCACCAGCGACAGCTCCGACACGAAGCCTCCCCGGTCGGGGATCCCAGCCGGCGGAAAGTCATAGACATCGCCATGGAAGCTGAACGTGTCGTTGTCGAATGCTCGAAGGATTACCTCCATGGCCTCGTCGAACTGCTTGCGGTTCAACTCGTCGGCGGCCGCCTTGTCGGGGTTGTCGAAGCTGCCGATCTGGGTGCCCAGCGTCTCAGCCTCACGCGGCACTGTTCCCCGGCCCACGCCCAGTATCCCGCGCCCGCCCGAGATGTTGTGCATCGTGGCGAAGTCCTCGGCCAGCCGCAGCGGATGCCACTGCGGCACGATGTTGAACGCCATCCCGATGCGGATGCTCTCGGTGCGCTCCGCCAGGATCGTGCCCACCAGGATGCCGTTGGGGATCACCTCGTAGCCCTCGTGCTGGAAGTGATGCTCGGTCAACCAGAACGAGTCGAACCCCAACCGGTCGCACACCACCCCCATATCGATGATCCGCTCAGTGGCCCGCCACACTTCTTTGGGGCCGTAACGGCGATCCGTGGGAACAGGCAGCCCCGCACCGGCGTCGTCCATCTCGACCCCGCCGAACAGGAACACCCCGGTCCGCACGCCGCCAACTGTAGGCCGTCATCGAGATGGGAGTAACTTGGGTTTCGGCAGCCCGCGATCGAGGCTGAGACGAGGCGATGGCTGACGATCCGTTCGAAGTAGAACCGCTCGACGCCACATTCGGTGCGATGGTGACGGGGGTGGAGTTGCGGTCGATAGACGCAGCCGCACTGGCTGCGCTGCACGAGACGTGGCTCGAGTTCGCGCTGCTGATCTTCCCGGGGCAGTTCCTGACCAGAGCCGAGCAGGATGCCTTCGCCCTCAGGTTCGGTCCGCTGGAGTTCACCGCGGTGCCGTTCAGCAACGTGGACGCCGACGGCACGATCCTCAGTGATTCCGACCATGACGTGTGGTGAAGTCGCTGCGGGGCAACGAGGGCTGGCACCACGACAGCACCTACATGCCGCTCCAGGCCAAGGGCTCGGTGTTCCCCGCCGAGGTGGTGACCAGCCGGGGCGGGGCCACCGGATGGGCCGACATGCGGGCCGCCTACGAAGCGCTCGATCCGCAGACCCAGCAGCGGCTGGCGTCGATGCGGGCCTACCACTCGCTCTACTACAGCCAGGGCCGCTCCGGGTACATGCCCACCAAGAACTCCGGCGGCGGCTACGACATGTACGGCTTTCACGACCTCGAGCCGTCGCTGCGGCCGCTGGTGAAGGTGCATCCCGAGACCGGCCGGCCCAACCTGCTGATCGGCCGGCACGCCTACGGGGTCGAGGGAATGTCCGGGGAGGAGTCGGAGGCGTTCCTCGATGAGCTCAACGACGAAGCGTGCCGGCCGCCGAGGATCCACCACCACCAGTGGTCCGCGGGCGATGCGGCTCTGTGGGACAACCGTCGCCTCATGCACCGGGGCACGCCCTTCGACATGACCGAGCCCCGGGTGATGTGGCATACCCGCATCGCCGGTGATCCTGCTACGGAACTGGCCGACAACCACCAGGACTCCCAGCAGCGCTCGGGCACCGACGTGATGGGTGAGGACACCCTCATCGTCGGCTGACCCGCCGGCCGGCGACATAGACACATGGCGTGGGCGTTGTGTCTAGTACGTGTGCGCCAACGAGTTCCGTTCTCTTAGGGCACAGGCCAGGCGGTCGGCCAAATCACTCTCGCCGATTGTGCGAAGTTGGCCGGCCAATTCGGGTCGTGACCTCGGGAAGACGCCTGCGCTGCTCAGAGCAGCCCTGCTCAGGTGGGTGAGCATCGAGAGGTGCAGTTCTGATGCGGCGCAGGTATCGCCGACAGCGCTCAGTTCCTTGTACAGCCGTTCCGCCTTCTGAGCACGCTCGCGGGACTCTTCTACGGACGGCAACAGGAGTTGGTTGGCCCGGTCCGCTTGGAGCTGGGTCCACCAGCAGTCGCGCTCGAACAAGGCTCGTCCGTACCTGACGGTCCACGTCAGGTAGTCGTGGCCTGCTGCCAGTTTCTGTAGGACATCGGCCTGCTCGTACTGTCGCAGGTCGATGGAGATCGGTGGCCTCGGCAGTTCGGGGCGTTGCACCCGGTAGACCACCACGAGGTCCAGGTCATCACTGTGTTGAACGTCACGAACGGCCGAACCTGTGGCGACTACGGCCTCAATTGCGGCGCATTGAGCGGCGCCCTCCACCGTGTTGATGGTCCAAGCTTGCGCCAGGTCGTCGGGCCACGACCGGATTGCCATCTGCCAACTGTGCTGGCCCTGCAGGTCGGGTGGTGCGCTCTTCGCGGTCAGTTGCCGGGTCATGGCGCTAGCAGTTGGCTCACCGAGTTGACATAACCGTCGATCTCTGCTGCGACGTCCTGCGCGTCGAGGCCGGAAGGAGGCGGAGTGTCGCCGTACGCTTCGTATTTCTGCATATCGTGCAGGTCGCGCAGCAGATCGATCACGTCGGGCAGGCCGTGGTCGGCAGATAGGCGGCGGGCGGCGTCCTCCTTCTCCTGATGTCCTCCGGGACGCGACCACCCCAGGTGTGGAGCTGCCGCAACTATGCACGCTTCCAGGCAGTAGAAGCCGAAGGTTGCGAGGATCGTCCAATCCGTCGGGGTATCCCACGATGACTGAACGCGTTGAAGATGGCGGCGAGCCAGTTGGAAGGAGTCCTGCGCTGTCTGCGCCATCCGGAGAGCCTCCATTCCCCTGTTGAAGGTGGACCCTAGTGTAGGAAGTCAATGGTTCGGTGTTGCTGCCCACAGCGGATCCCAGCCTCTCGGCGATGTCTGAGCTAGGGACCTCACCGTGCCCGGACGGGCTCGACCTGGGCCGGATGGGAGCGGAGCGCCTCGCCCGCCTGCGGGCCCAGATGCGTGCGCAGAGCGTGGACGGGGCCGTGCTGATGCACGGTCCCCACGTGACCTACGCCACCGGACATGTTCCCGAGGCGGTCGACGCCGGTCATGTCAACCACCGGCGCGCAGTGGCGATCGTGAGCGCGTCGGACGGACCGGCCCGGCTTCATGCGCACGACCCGGCCGGCGTCGAGGCAGGCCCCCCGCTATGGCCCGAGCTCGACGACGGCGCGGCCGGCGTAGGGGAGGCCATCGCCGACGTGCTCGGGGACGTGACCGGACGCCGGGTGGCGGTGGATGGGGTGACGGGCGCCATGGCTCGCGCTGGCGTTCTAGATGGGGCCGAGCTTGTCGACGCGGGCCGGGTGCTGGTGCCGGCTCGGATAGTGAAGACCGAAGACGAGTTGGCCTGCATCGATCAGTCCCAACGGCACACCGAGCGGGCCATGGAGGCGGCTCAGGCCGCGTGTGTTCCCGGCTCCAACCGGGCCGAGGTCGCGGGAGCGTTCCTAGCTGCTCTCCGGGACACCGACCTGGAGTCAGGCCTCAGCCATCGTCACGGGATGGCTGCAACTAGCGCCGCCTTCCAGAACGGGATCGACCCGATCTTCCAGCCCATGCCGACCCGCCGCAACGGCGGAGTCCGCACATCCACCGGCCATGTCGCCTTCCCCACGGGGGTCGACAACCCGGTCTTCGCCGAAGGCGACCTCGTCTGGGTGGATGCGGGAGTGGGCCATCACGGCTACATGTCGGACTTCGGGCGCACCTGGGTCGTCGGGCGCGCTCCCACCCGCGCCGAGCAGGCGCTGTTCGACCGCTGGATGGCGGTGCTGGACGCCTCACTGGCCGCGACAGGACCCGGTGCCACGCTCGGTGACGTCGGCCGGGCCGCCCGGGCCGTCGAGGGAGACGAGACACCGTGGCTGCCGCAGTTCTACCTGGCCCATGGAACCGGTCTGGAGAGCGCCGAGATGCCCATGATCGGCACCGACCTCGGTCCGGCCTTCGACGACTCCTACGAGCTGGTGCCGGGCATGGTGCTCGTATTCGAGCCGGTCACCTGGACTGACGGGGTGGGCGGATACCGGGCCGAGGAGATCGTGGCTGTGACCGAACACGGCTGGCGGTCCCTCGGCGGCGGCCATCACTACGAGCCGTTCCGCTCATGAGCAGAGAACTAGTTCTGGCCCGCCGCGAGAGGGTGTTCGCCGCGATGGCGGACGCCGGCATCGACGTGCTGGTGCTGGGGCGCCAGGACAACGCGGGATACGCGTCCGGGATGCGCCGGCTGTGGACGGCCGGCACCCGGCCCTTCGGGGCGGGTTGCGTGGTGGTGGGCTCGACCGGCAGGGTCCACGCCCTGTCGAGCTGGGAGGCCGGTATCGAGCCGCCCATGACCTTCGACGACCTCTACCCGCTCACCTGGAATCCCCGAATCATGGCGGCGTCCATGGCCGGCATTGACGGTCTGTCCGAGGCTGGCCGCATCGGCGTGGATGAACTCACGCCGTCGTTCCGCCGGGCCGCGGCCAACTTCGCTCCTGGAGCCGAGGTTGTTCTTGCCGACGACCTGATGGCCGGCGTCCGGCGGCACAAACTGCCCGGAGAAGTCGAGGCCATCGCCCGGGCCTGCACCGTCGCCTGGGTCGGGGTGGAGGCCGCCCTCGACGCTCCCGCCGGCACCGATCCGGTTGCGGCCGCCATCGATGCGCTGGCCTCTCGGGGTGTGACGGTCCCGTCGTCGGGCGTGCGGGCCGAGCGTCGCGACGGCGGGCTCGCCGTCGATGTCGGGGTGATCTGCGAACTGTACGAAGGGGGAGTCGGGGGCATGTTCGTCGACGGCCGGCGTGCGGGCTCGACTGCCCTGGTCGACGCCTGCCGGGATGGCGCGTCGCACACCGACCTGGCCGCGTCCGCCGCGAGCGACTGGCTGGTGCGGGGGCTCGGAATAGGCTTCGAGCGTCCGGTGATCGGCCCTCAGATCGGCCTGCGTGAGCGGCTGGAGGCCGGGATGGTCCTCAGCGTCACCGACGGCCACCACCGCGACGTCGTGCACGTCACCGCGGCGGGCCCGGTCGTGCTGTCGGCACGTCCGTGATGCCCGACTCGCCAAATCTGCACGGCCTTTGCTCCTATGTGACGCGTTTCTCTACTGATTTCGGCCGAGTTGGTTCGAGCGGCGCAGTGGCTGCGGCCACGGTGTCGCAGAGTTGACCGGGACGGCGGGCGTAGTCGTCCCAAGTGAAGTTGAGAACGTCCCAACCTTCGAGCAGTAGCCGGTTGCGGCGCTGGCGGTCGTGGCTGAAGTTGTGAAGGTTGTGATGCCAGCGAACGCTGTCGAGTTCGATAGCGAGACAGCGATCCGGGAAGGCCAGATCGACCTGAGCGATGAACTCGCCGTCGGCGGCGTGGATCGGATACTCGAATCGGGCCTGACCCAGCCCGGCTTCGACCAGCAGATTGGCGACCATGCGGCTCCACCTGCTGAGCGGAACGCGGTCGTCGCCCAGACGGGCGTCCAGAGCGGCTCGAAGTGCGCCGCAGCCGTTCCGTCCCCGGCGGGCATGAGAGACGAGGACGTCATAGAGATCCCAGAGCCGCAACCTTCCGTCTCGTATCACCGCGTCGATGGTGTCGTCCAAGCGTCTGCGGTTCACCACGCCGGCGAGGTCGAGGACCGTGCGTCCCACTCCCGTCACCGGGATGGCCTTGCGGACTGTTGGCCCGGCCAGGTCCATCTGGGCCGACTTGTGGAGATGGGCGCCCTTCACGGCCGGGCTGCGGTTGGCCGCCACCACAACCTCGATGCGGTTGAGTGAGTATCCGTCGATGTCGTGGATGGCGGCGGCTGACGTGTGGCTGGCCAGCGCATCGTGGGCGAGGCACACCGCCAGCAGTCTCGAGAACCGCGTCTGCTCGGTTGCGGCGTGCCGGTACACGCCACGAGCCGCCCGCTCCCACCGGCCAGTTCGCAGGCGCCGCCCTATCTGCGCGTTCGTCATGCCGTCCTTCAGCGCTTGGGAACGCTGTACCAGGCCGTACTGGTGCCTCATCCTCTCCAAGACCAGTTCTTCACCCCGCCGCATCCCCCTGAATATATCGCTATATGTATTTAAATCATGTTACATGTATATTCAACTAGCAATCTGTCCGGGTATTGCTCCTATGTGACGCGTTTCTCTACTGATTTCGGTTGACCTGGAGCGAGGGCCTAGTCTGCAAGTCGGTGATCCCGCTGGAGAGTCCCTACTACGAGGACTTGAGTGTCGGTCAAGTGCTGCCCCGGCAGCCGTCGGTGGTGATCGACGACGGCATGGCCGCCCTCTACCAGTCGATGGTGGGAGAGCGACTGCCGATGGTGATGGACCCGGCGGTGTGTGCCGCCGTCACCGGGCAGCCCGGCCGCCTGGTCAGCGCTGCGCTGGTGATGCACCTGTCGGTCGGGCACAGCACCACGCTCACCAGGCGGGTGATCGCCAACCTCTTCTACCGCGACCTGCGGTTCGTGAAGCCGGTGTTCATCGGGCAGTCCCTGGCCACCACCGTCACCGTGGTCGCCCTGGCCGACAGCCGGCCCCGGCCCGGACGCCCCCACCGGGGCAAGGCGCTGGTCGACGTCGTCACTACCGTCGACGGCGAGCCGGCCATGACCTACCAGCGGGCGCCCCTGCTGCCGCAGGCCGGCGACGAGCAGCCCGGCCACGACGACGACCTCGGCGTCACGCCGCCGCTGGACCTGTCCTCCTATAACGAGTTGGTGCCGGCCCACTGGGACTTCACCCCGCTCGGTGACGGCACCGACTGGCAGCCCGGCACGACCGTGACCGACCCGGCCCGGGACATGGTCGACAACGCCTTGGCGCTGGTGCGCCTCACCAACAACCTGGCCATGGTGCACCGCGACGCGGACGAGTCCCCGTACCCGCAGCGCCTGCTGTACGGGGGTCACATCGTGGGGCTGGCCCAGGCGTCGTTGTCGAGGGTGCTGCCCGGCATGGCGACGGTGGTGGGATGGCAAGGCTGCGACCACACCGGCCCCGCCTTCGAGGGCGACCAGGTGTCGTTCCGCCACACCCTCCTGGACACAGCCCCAGCCGGCTCCGGCCGCCTGTTCGCAGTGCAAGTAGAAGGCTTCGCCCACCGGACCGACGAACCCGACAAGATCCTCGACTGGATCGTCATAGCCGCCGCCCCATGACCGCCCCATGACCGGGCCCCAGCCCGCGACCCGGAAGGCCGGGGGTGGCGGCGAGGAACGGCCGACTGACAATGGGGCGAAGCCCCGTCGGTCGGACGGCCTCGACGACAGGACCCGCCGGCGGGGCAGAAGCAGCGGCAACGAAAGCGCGTAGGCTGACGCTCGATCTCAAGAAAGGACATGCCATGACCGACGTAGTGATCGTCGAGGCAGTGCGCTCCGCGGTTGGGAAGCGCAACGGGACGCTGGCCCACACCCACCCGGCCGACGTCCTCGGCCCGGTGCAGATGGAGTGCCTGAGCCGGGCCGGGATCGGCAGCGGCGACGTCGACCAGGTGGTGGGCGGCTGCATCGACCAGGTCGGCGCCCAGGGAATGAACATCACCCGCACCGCCTGGCTGTCCCACGGCGGCGACCAGTCCACGGCCTGCTCCACCGTCGACTCCCAGTGCGGGTCCTCCCAGCACGCCGTGAACCTGGCCTACAGCCTGATCGCCTCGGGTGCGGAGGACGCCGTGTTGGCCTGCGGGGTGGAGTCGATGTCGATGGTGCCTCTGGCAGCCAACGTGATGAACGGCCCCGGCAAGCCGGTGTCGCGCAGCTACTTCCAGCACTACGAGTTCACCAGCCAGTTCGAGGGCGCCGAGCGCATCGCCACCGCCTACGGGATATCGCGCCAGGACGCCGACGACCTCGGACTGGAGTCGCAGCTGCGGGCGGCCACCGCCCGGCAGGAGGGCCGCTTCGAGACCCAGATCGTGCCCATCGATGCGGTGCTGGTGGACGAGGACGGCCGCAAGACCGGCGAGACGGTGGAGTTCGCCCGCGACGAAGTCCCCCGCGACACCAGCCTGGAGGCGCTGGCCGCACTCAAGCCGGTGGCCCGCGACGACGGCATCCATACCGCGGGCACATCGTCGCAGATCGCCGACGGCGCGGCCGCGGTGCTGCTGATGTCGGCCGGCAAGGCGGCTGAACTGGGACTCAAGCCGATGGCCCGGGTGGCCCAGACCGCGCTGGTGGGCTGCGATCCGGTGCTGATGCTGGAGGGCCCCATACCGGCCACGGAGCGGGTGCTCGAGCGCGAGGGCGTCACCATCGACGACGTGGACGTGTTCGAGGTCAACGAGGCCTTCGCGTCGGTGGTGATCGCCTGGCAGCGCACCGTGGGCGCCGACCCGGCCAGGGCCAACCCCAACGGCGGCGCCATCGCGCTGGGACATCCGCTGGGCGGCACCGGCTGCATCCTCACCACCAAGGCGGTGCACGAGCTGGAGCGCACCGACGGCGACTACGGCTTGGTGTCGATGTGCTGCGGCGGAGGCCTGGGAACCGGAACCCTCATCCAGCGCGTCGCCTGAGCCCACCACGCCGCCGCCTCGAGAATTGGCAGTGTGTTGCACGGTATGCGTGCGTCTTGCTGCCAGTTCCGGTCCGTATCTGGGTCGTTTTGAGGATTGGCAGTGTGTTGCACGGTATGCGTGCGTCTTGCTGCCAGTTCCGGTCCGTATCTGGGTCGTTTTGAGGATTGGCAGTGTGTTGCACGGTATGCGTGCGTCTTGCTGCCAGTTCCGGTTGGAGCGGGCGCCGGTCAGGCGATGCCGTCGGCTCTGAGTTCGTCCAACTCGGTGGCTGGCAGGCCGGCGAGCACCTCGTCGGTGTGCTCGCCGGGAGGGGACGCTACCTGCCGGCCCTTCCGGCTGAGGGGGCCGGCTGCTAGATGACGTTGCCGCCTCGCAGGGAGGCGATCTCGGCTTCTGAGAGTCCCAGCAGGCTGGCGAGCACCTCGTCGGTGTGCTCGCCCAGCCGGGGCGCGCCGGCCGGGATCGGAGGCGAGCCGTCATCGAGGCGGGGGAAGGGGGCCTGCTGGCGCACCGGGCCGATGACCGGGTCGTCGACGCTGCACAGGTCGCCCCGGGCGAGCACATGCTCATCGGCGGCGACGTCGGCCACGTCGTGGACGACGCCGACCGGCACGCTGTGGCACAGGCAGCGCTCCTCGACGTCGGCCGCGTCCAGCCCGGCCGCCCATGCGGCCACGATCCGGTTGACCTCGTCCCGGTTGCGCCGGCGCGTCCCGGAGGATCGGAAGCGCGGGTCGGTGATCAACTCGGGCCGGCCCATCGCCTCGCACAGGCGTTCGAACACCGGCTGGCGCACAGCCACGATGCACACGTACCGGCCGTCCCGGCTCCGGAAGTTGTCGAGGGGCGCAGCGCGCTCGGACCGGTTGCCTGTGCGCTGGCGCACCTCGCCCAGCCGGTCGTAGGCGGCGATCGTCCACTCCATGATCCGCAGCACCGAGCCGTACAGGTAGGCGTCGACCACGCCGCCGGCGCCGGTGCCGCGGGCGTCGCGCTCATACAGCAGGCTGGTCACGGCCTGGGCGGCGAACACCGCGGTCAGGTAGTCGGAGACGGGGAGGCCCGGCCGTGCCGGGGGTCCGTCGGCATGCCCGGTGAGGTGCGTCAGCCCGGCGAAGGCGACGGCGTTGTGGTCGAAGCCGTTGTGCAGCGACTTGGGGCCGTCCTGGCCGTAGAGGCTGATGCGGGCCGTGACCAGGCGGGGGTCGAGCCGTGCCGGGTCGATGTTCCAGCGTTCCAGGGTGCCCGGCCGGAAGTTCTCGCAGACCACGTCGCACACCGAGGCCAGGCGCCGGAACAGGTCCTGGCCCTGCGGGTCGCGCAGGTTGATGGTCACCGACTTGCGGCCCCGGCCCTCCACCGACCAGTACAGGGAGTAGCGATTGCCGTGGTCATCGGTGGCGAAGGGCCCGTTGATGCGGCTCGGATCACCCCGGCCGGGGTCTTCGATCTTGATGACCTCCGCGCCCTGCTCGCCCAAGACTCCTGCGCAGAACGGGGCCGCGATCCGGGTGCCCAGATCGAGCACCCTGATCCCGGCCAAGGGCTGTCTCACCTCATCGCCTCTCCCGAGATTCCTGTTGCAAAGGACCCATAGCGTCCTCGACTACAGGGATTTCGGCCAGGGGCCGCCTCACTGGGACGGGGGGTCGCGGTGCTCGGCGAAGACTTCCTTCATGGAGCCTTTCTGCATGCGCCGTTCCAGCGCGCCCAGGGCGGTGGCGGTGTTGTGCATCCAGTGGTGGGCCTGGAAGTGGTAGTCCCAGGCGTCGCGCTGGCCCTGGAGGTCGAGGGTCTTGTTGATCGAGCGCTTCACCACCTGGGCGGTGGCCGGGGGCACCTGGGCGATCTGTTCGGCCAGCTCCCGCACCGAGGCGCCGAGCTCGTCCCTCGGGACCACCCGGTTGACCATCCCGAGCCGCTCGGCTTCGGTCGCGCTGATGGTCTCGGCGGTCAGCAGGAACTCCTTCGCCTTGCGGGCCGGCATCTCCCACGGCTCGACCAGGATCTCGACCGCGGCGCCGGTCATGCGCAGCACCGGGTTCTGGAAGGCGGCGTCGTCGCCGGCCACGATGATGTCGGCCATGCAGGCCAGCATCACACCGGCGGCCACGCACTTGCCTTGAACGGCGGCGATGGTCGGCTTGCGGAAGTCCCGGATCTTCAGGCAGCGGTCGAAGTACATGACCTTCTCGTGGCGCCACTTGCCCTCGGGGGTGTCGCGCATCAACCTCCACTTGTCGGGCTCCACGTCGCCCACGAGGGCCTTGAGGTCGTGGCCGGCCGAGAAGTGCTTTCCGTTGGCGGCCAGCACCACCACCCGCACCCCGTCGTCATCGTCGGCAAGGTCGAAGGCCGCGTCGAGCTCGTCGATCAGCTGGGTGTCCTGGGCGTTGGCCACCTTGGGCCGGTTCATGGTGATGGTGGCCACATGGCCCTCGACCTCGTAGAGGACGGTCGAGAACTCAGCCATGGCGGCCAGTGTACGCAGGGGTGTGCCGGGGTCAGCGGCGAGGCTCTCGGGGCAGGCCCAGGGTGCGCTCGCCGACGAGGTTGCGCTGGATCTCGTTGGTGCCCGCGAAGATCGACGCGGCCCGGTAGTAGAGCCACGACCGCTGCCACCGGCCCCCCGACGGGTTGTCGTGTGCGTCGCGCCCCAGCGGGGCGGCGTCGCCGAGGATGTGCATGGCGGTGGCGTGCAGGCGCTGGCTCATCTCGCTCCAGTACAGCTTGGCGGTGGACGTCTCGGCGCCGGTGGGGCGGCCGTGGGCGTGCTTGGACAGGGTGCGCCAGTTCTGGAGCTGGAACAGGCGGACCTCGACGAAGGCTTGGGCCAGGTCGTGGGCGGTGCGGGGCTCGTCGGCCAGGCCGCGCTCGCCGGCGAGGTGAACGAGTTCGTCCAGCAGCTGGGAGTGGATGACGAGCTGGCGGGGGTTGGTGCCCCGCTCGCCGGCTAGGACGGCGGTGGCCACGCCCCATCCGCCGCCGACCGGGCCGATCACCTGGTCGCCGGCGACGTGGGCGCCGTCGAAGACGACCTCGTTGAAGTCCGACTCGCCGGTCATCTGTCGCAGGGGCCGCACTTCCACGCCCGGAGCCCGCAGGTCCACCATCAGCGCGGTGATCCCGGCCCGCTTCGGTGCGCCGGAGTCGGTGCGGGCCAGGCACAGGCCCCAGTCGGCGAACTGGGCGTAGGAGGTCCACACCTTGCGGCCGTGCAGGCGCCAGCCGTCGCCGTCGGACTCGGCCCGGGTGCGCAGCGAGGCCAGGTCGCTGCCCGCCTCGGGCTCGCTGAAGAGCTGGCAGAAGAGCTGATCGGCGCCGAGGATGGTCGGCAGCCAGCGCTGCTGCTGGTCGCCGGTGCCGTGGGCCAGCAGGCACGGCCCCACCAGGTTGACGCCGATGCGGCCCACCAGCTCGGGGGCGCGGGCCCGGGCCAGCTCCTCCTGCACGATGAAGCTGAACACCGGGTCGGCGCCCCGGCCCCCGTACTCCACAGGCCAGGTGACGCCCACGTAGCCGGCCTCGGCCAGCCGGCGCTGCCAGCGGCGCCCGAACTCGACCTCCTCGGCGAGGTCGTCGAACAGCGGCGGCAGGCCGGTGCCGTGGTCCCAAGGCAGGTTGTCTCGCAGCCAGGCCCGGCACTCGGCCCGGAACGCCCGCTGCTCAGCGGTAGGCGTCAGATCCACGAGCCGGGTCTACCACGCCTGCTTCGGGCGAGCGGCGCAGCGACGATCGCCGGCCCACGGGGCCTGGACCCGGGGGTTGGCGGGTGTATTGCTCCGGGTGGCATTGCGGGCGGCTGCCACGCTGCCAGGTCTGCGGCGTTGTTGAAGCGGGCGGGTCGGATCAGTCGGGCAGTGCCAGCCGTGCCGGTATGTCGCGGCGGGCGTGCAGGACTCGCCAGACGTCGACGGACTCGGCGCGGTCGACGTAGAAGACGATGTACGGGAAACCGGCGAGCGGCCAGCTTCGCAGTTCGGGGATGTCCAGTTCGTAGGAGTGGCGCAGCGAGCCCATGAGGGGGTGCCGGCTGATGCGGCCGATTTCTGCCTCCAGGGCGTCGACGAATTGGGCGACCAGCGACTCTCCAGCCTCGCGCCGGTAGTGGCTGAGTGCGGCATCGATGTCGTCGGCTGCCAGCTGCCGGAACTGGACTGGCTTGGCCACCACGACGCGGGGCTATGGGGCTCCGGGCGAGGCCCGGCTTCGCAGCTGGGCAAAATAGGCCGGATCGGCGGACCCGGCGATCGGGGAGCCGGCACCGTCGAGCACCAGGCCTCGGAGCAGGGTCCGATCCTGGTCGCGGCGGATGAGCTCGCGCACGTACTCGCTTGCGGATCCGTACTGGCCGCTGTTCACCTGTATCTCGGCGAAGGCCTTGAGCTGCTCAGGCAGCGAGACGTTCATGGTCGACATGAGGGGCATCATACCGTCAATGACAAAGATTGCCAAGACTCTGCCTGATTTTCTGCGACGGCTGCGTTGGACGGCAACCTACGATGCGGGGCGGTGGACTTCGATCTGTCCGTGGACCAGGTGGCTCTGCGGGACGCGGCTGAGGCGCTGCTGGATGACCGTTGCGACATGGTGGCGGTGCGGCGGGCCTGCGATGCGGGCGGGTTCGACGCCGGGCTGTGGCAGGCGATGGTCGATCAGGGCTGGACCGGCATCGCGGTGCCCGAGGCGCTGGGCGGGGTCGGGTTGGGCACGGTGGAGGCGGCCGTGCTGCTGGAGCAGGCCGGCGCCCATCTGGCCCCGGTGCCGCTGCTCCAGCAGCTGGTGGCGCTGGGGGTGCTGGCCGGCGGGCCGTTGTCCGGTCGCCTGCTGTCGGGGGAGACGGTGGCCTGCGTGGCCCGCACGCCGTTGGAGCGGGCCGGCGACGGCTCGGTGTCGGGCCGCACCGAGCCGGTGATCTACGGCGCGAGGGCCGGGGTGCTGGTGGCGCCGGTCGTCTACGGCGCTCGGGCCGGCGGGCCGGCCGCTCCCGCAGGCGGCGGGTTGGTGGCGCCGGCCGGCGACGAGCTGGTGGCCGTCGACCTGGCCGGGGTGGACCGGCGGCCCGAGCCGGCCATGGACCAGACTCGGGAGCTGGCCTGGATCGATCTCGACGGCGCTCCGGCCACCACGGTGGGCGGTGCGGACGAGGTGGCCGCCCACCTCGATCGGGGCGCGGTGTTCCATTCGGCGGAGATGTTGGGCGCGGCCGAAGCGGTGATGAACCTGGCCGTGGAGTACGCCAAGGTCCGCGAGCAGTTCGGCCGGCCCATCGGCAGCTTCCAGGCGGTCAAGCACCGTTGCGCCGACATGGTGGTGGACACCGAGGCCATGCGCTCGGCGGTGCACCACGCGGCCTGGGCGCTCGGGGCGGGTGGGAGCGAGGCGGCCGAGACGGCCGCGGTGGCCAAGATCTGGTGCAGCGACGCCGCCGTGCGGGTGGCCGAGTCGGCGCTTCAGGTCCACGGCGGGATCGGCTTCACCTGGGAGGCCGACGTGCACCTGTACCTGAAGCGGGCCCAACTCGACAGCGTGTCCTTCGGCAACGCCCGCCACCACCGGGCCCGCCTGGCGGCCATGCTGCAGGACCGGATCGAGTCGGGCGCCGGCGTCTGGCCCGACCCCTGAGCAACCGATCTGTCCGCAACTCAAGAAGCGTCGAGATCCGGCGCGACCTCGCCGGCCAGGGCGGCGTCTACCTCACTGGTCTTGTTCAGGGCGGCGATCAGCGCGGTCAGCTTCAGATTGATCTCGTCGACCTTGGCGTCAAGCGCTTCGATCTTGGCGTCAAGCGCTTCGATCTTGGCGTACTGGTCGTTGAACCTGGCGTCGATCCGGTTCTCGAGGCTGGTGATCCGGTTCTCGAGTCCGGTGATCCGGCTGTCGAGGCTGGTGAAGGCAATGATCATCAACGCCACCAGCCCGGCGCTCAGCACCGCCGGGAGCAGACCGTTGTTGACCGCGGCCCAGTTGATGGCGCCCGTGCGACTGGAAGGCGCGGCGGCCTCGCCGGGCTGCGACTCGGCGGCGGGGACCGGTGCCGGCTCGCGCTTGCCCGCGCCGGTCTGAGCGGGCGGGAGCGGCGGCTGGGGATCGGGTGGGTCGGTCATCGCAGTGTGCGGATGGGTAGGGACGGTCACAACGAGCTTCCTTCGGGGCCGACAGCCACTTGGCGGACAAGCAGCAATACGGGTGATCAGGCATGCCGTCGATGCCCGGCAGCAAAGCTCTTGGCTATACGCTAACCGACAGACAATCTCATGTCAACCAGCCCTGCGGCTACAGGCCGGTGAGGGTGGACTCGTCGAGGAACGGGAGCCTGCGCTCGTCGGTCATCCGGCGCAGCCCCGTCCACGCATGCTCGCCGCAGGAGGGCTGCTGTGCCTACCGGGACGGGGTGACGGTGCCGACCCGGACCTCGTGGACCATGATCCCGATGGGCTCGGTCTCGGTGTGGTTCCCCGAACTGTGTTCTCCCGCACATGCTATACGCAGATCGATCGGCGGGCAGCCAGTCAGGTCGGACGTGGCGGTGAACAACTGCTCGTCTCGATTCGCAGGCAGGGGCAACGTATTGACGGGCTCGCCAGAAATCGAGTCCACCTCCAGTCCCAGGTCCGCCAGTGACAGATCGTTCTGGCCCAGACGGCGTCGCTGTCTGTTGAGGTTTCTGAGCTTGTTGACGACATCCGTTCGGTTGCTCTGAGTCTGCAGGTAATTGTTGATCGCGTCTATCTGGGGGGCAGACCACTCCCTGCGCTCAGAGTATTCCACAACCCAAGCTACTTCACCGACAATTACGTAGTAGCCAGACCGTTTGGGCTCCCACCGGCACCATATCCGGTTGTTTGGTTCGGCTCGATGGAAGTGGTTGCACTCAATGATCTCAAGGAGGGCCGATCCTCGTGCATCGGTGCGACGCTGCTGTTCCTCGCTCGACAGACCCATCCACCAATTGAGGGACTCGGCACCAAAGAGTCTGAGGATCTCGTCTTGGTCAGCCGTATTGCCGGGCCAGAGTTCGCGCACACTTATCCTAAAGCTGGGCTCATATCGGACCGTGCATTCTCCGTCAAGCATGGTCCGCAGACTGTTGAAATGCCTGGAGTCGTTCACGGGCACCCACGTCCGGACGTTCGATGATCTGGGCGGCCCAGAGGTGTACTGGTATCTCGGTATGGATGTCCAGTCATTGGGCCATGAGATCGGCTGGTCAGGGGCCGTCGAATCGTATTGGGGGATCTTCATCTGGATGTGGCTATACGATGGGCGGCTGATCTCGAATACGACAGGCCGGTTGACGAGGGCTAGACCAGAGAAATGGGCCGACTCCCACGAGAGCACGCCGATGGGAGGGTCGGCACACGTTGGGACGCGCCTACACCTACTGTTGGGGCGGCGTTCGTGGAGTATCACAGCACTGCAATTTCCGTGCCCGACAGCGAAGTCATCCCTTATTCGGAAGATCGCCTCGTACCACCTTGCGAATAAGGGATTAGATACCCATTGCGAAGGTTCCGGCTCCTCGCTGATCTCTTCGGGACATCCTGTGGGAGGGCTGAACGGCAGCACCACGCATGGCACGCAGTCTACCCTCAACAGGTCCCGGACAGCGACGACGCCTCTCGAGAGTTCTTCTTGAAGGCTCCGGCAGTGGATGGTGTTGGCGATCAGGCTGCAGCCGCCGATGGCGGTCAGACGCTTGATGCAAGACATCGTGTCGGCGGTACAGGTGCTTGGTGTGGGGGTCTCATGGCACTCGACCCTCAACAGCGCGGCGTCGAATTCGCACCAGTAGTTGCTTGATGCGCCGGTTCGGCTGTTCGGTTGCAACTGCTTGGCTGGATTGCTGTAGCCGGTGTGATAGTCGGTCACGCAATCCAGGTCGCCGGACTGGTACGGGTAGTCGGTCCCGACATAGTCGGCGCAGCTGATCAACGGAATATATGGCGCGCCGACACCGCACGCCGGATGTGTTCCGATGACGGAAGACTGCAGCGCCCTGTAGCACTCGTTGAACCGATTTCCGGGAATGTACCCGGCATCGCATTGCCACGTCCGCCGCTGCACGGCCTTGCAAGTCCTGGCCTCCAGACGGTGCAGTCCGACATCGGTTCCGTTGACGTCGACAACCGGGCACTTGACGGGGTACAGCAACCGGCATTCTTCGATCGTGTCGCCGTTCTGGTCGGCGTATTGCATGACCGCGAAACCGGTTGTCGTCAAGCAGTCCCCGTATTTGGCGTGGTCGGATTCAATTCGCAGCTCGCAGAATTCCGGGTATCGCATCATTCCCGCTGGGACGGGGCCGGGATACGCAACTTCAAGTACATCCGCCAAAGGGGTGCCCGGCGGATTGATTTCGTCGGCCAAGTCGGTGGGAGGGACCGACAGCCGCATCAGTTCGATCGGATCTGCGGGGTCGGTGAGCGGACTCTTGGGACAGGCGTGCGTCATGAGGACACAGTTCCCCTCTTCTTCGGTCCACGGCCTGGGGGTGTCCGGGCAGTCTGCCGGGGTGCCTGTCGTCCAGTCGGTGGGCGGGGGAGTCTGTGCGTAGGCGTGGGCGGCGCCGGCGAAGGTGTCGAGCGGGGCGGGCAGGTCGGGGGCCTCGATGGGGGCGAGAACGGGTGCGAGGACTAGCAGCGCTCCCAGCAGCCACTTGGTGCGGCGGGGCGGGAAGCCGCGGCGCGACTCGGGGCCTACGGTCACTGGGGCCAGTCCTTGGGGCACTCTTCGGGGCCTTCGGGCGGGGGTGACTCGCAGATCCCGTCGGCGGTGAGGGTGGCGTCGACGGGTTCCCAGATCTGGCCCTCGGCTATCCAGGTCTGCACGTGGCCGTTCCATTCGGCGGCCCAGCCGACGAGTTCGCCGCAGTCGGAGGCGGGGCGGTCGGCGGTGTCGGACACCCGGTAGGAGATGTCGGTGACCGGGTCCTCGCGGCCGCGCGACACTGCCAGAAGGTAGGCCCCTAGCCGGGCCGGGGACAGGACGGGCCCGACCGTGTCTGCGCCGGCGCCTGTTGCCGCGGGATAGCCCGGCGTTACGCAGGCCACCGACAGCGCCGCCGCCGGGCTCACGGCCAAGATCTGCACCTCGTCGGGGTAGGCGGCCGGTTCGGACCGGCGGGAGCCGTTCGCGAGGTAGGACTCCAGGACGCTCAGGGCCTCGGAGCGGGCCTGCCCCACCGAGGCGGTGGCCACGCACAACTGCGACAGCGGGGTCGGCTCGGCCAGCGCCCGGGATAGCTGGTGCTCGTAGCGCATCACCGTCAGCGCGGCGGCGGTGGCGAAGTCGCCCAGCACGGCGACGTCGGCGCCCGAGTCCGGCTCGGCGATCCCGTCGAGCTCCCAGGCGGTGCTGCACACCTCCGGCGGGAAGGCCCCGTCGAAGTCCGAGGTCCACACGGGCAGGTACTGGGCCCGCAGCCGGCCCAGGGGCGTTGCAGGCGCCGCTTCGGGGTCGAGGAACGGGCGCTCGGCGTCACCGGGGAGCACCTCCACCACCGGCCGGCTCGGCGCGCCGTTCGCGTCGGGGTCGTCGCCGGACCCTGAGCCGCCCCGGTCACCGCCTTCCGGCACCGCTTCCGAGGCCTGCGAACACGCGGCCGCGGCCAGCGCCGCGAGCACCGTCAGTGCGGCCAGTGCCCCAGCCCGGCCGGGGGTGGCTGGGTTGGTGGTGCCTGCGGTTCGGGCGGGGGTGGCTGGGTTGGTGGTGCCTGCGGTTCGGGCGGGGGTGGCTGGGTTGGTGGTGCCTGCGGTTCGGGCGGGGGTGGCTGGGTTGGTGGTGCCTGCGGTTCGGGCGGGGGTGGCTGGGTTGGTGGTGCCTGCGGTTCGGCCGGGGGTGGCTGGTGCCCGGGTCGGGCCGGCAACGGCCATGCTGACGGTGGCTCCGATCCGTGCGCCGTCGTCGCGACCGGGTTCGCCTCGACTAGCGGGCCTGCGCTCCGAAGCGCACTGCGGCCTCCATGGAGTCGAACCGGCGCAGCACCTCGCCCTCCACGGCCCGGACCGCGGGGTCGTCGGTCCGGCGGGGCCTGGGCAGGTCGATGGGGATGTCGTCGAACACCACCCCGCCGGGCCGCAGCATCAGGATCCGGTCGGCCAGCTCCACCGCCTCGGACACGTCGTGGGTGACGAACAGGGCTGTCTTGCGGGTGTGCAGCCACACCCTCTGGAGGTACTCGCGCAGCGACCGCCCGGTCAGGGCGTCCATGTGGCTGAAGGGCTCGTCCATCAACAGGATGTCGGGGTTCACCAGGAACGCCCGGGCGATGCCGACCCGCTGCTGCATGCCGGCCGACAGCTGCGACGGGTACAGGTGGGCGACCTCGTTGAGCCCCACCATGGTCAGGTAGAACTCGGCCTCCCGCTTGGCCCGGTCCGACTTGCGGTCCTGCACGTACAGCATGTTGTTGAGCACGGTGCGCCACGGCAGGAGCCGGGGCTCCTGGAACACGTAGCCGATCCGGGCGGGCACACCGTCCTGGACGGATCGCACCGTTCCCGAGGTGGGCGTCTCCACACCGGCCACGATGTTGAGCAGGGTGGTCTTGCCGCTGCCCGAGGGGCCGAGCACGGCCACGAACACGTTGCCGGTGACCGACATGTTGACCCCCCCGAGGGCCTGCACCCGGTGGGGGTGGGTGATCGTCGGGGGGTATATCTTGGTCAGGTTCTCTATCAGGACTGTCGCCATGGGTACTTCCTCCGTTGGTCCTGTGTAAGTGTCGGTCGGTCCGGTGCCGTGCTCACACGCCCCAGTCGTCGGCGAAGGTGAGCGTCGGCTTCTGGTTCCATTGGAAGGCGCGGCGCTCGAGCCGCCGCAGCACGAGACGGTCGAGCAGCGTGATCAGCAGCACGAACAGGAACACCCACCCCACGAACCCGGGGTAGCGCAGGGCGTCGTACCAGAAGCGGGCCCGCCAGCCGACCCCGGCGGTCGCCCCGAACCACTCCACGATCAGCAGGCTGTTCCATCCGGTGGTGAACGCCAGCCGGACGCCGGTGAAGGCGTTGGGCAGCGTGCCGCCGAGGAGCAGCTCCACCACGCGGTTGCGGCGGGTGACCTTGTAAGACTTGGACATCTCGATCAGCGCGGGGTCGATGTTGCGCACGCCGGTGCTCAGGTTGATGGCCACGAACGGGATGGCGGTCAGCGCCACCGCCATGATCGGGGCGGTCGATGTGAGGCCGAACCACAGCGAGGCCAGGAAGGCCCACACCACCGCGGGCAGCGCCAGCAGCACGAGTGTGGTGTCGTTGAGCAGTCCCCGAGCCCAGGCGGAGGAGCCGATCAGCAGTCCCAGGACCGCTCCGGCGGGTATGCCGATGGCCAGGCCGATGGCGTAGCGCTGGAGGCTCAGGCCCAGCGGTCCCCAGAATTCGCCCGAGAGCATCCCGCCGTGGGAGCCGCCGCTGATCTCGGTGGCCATGAAGGACAGCACCTGCTCGATGCTCGGGACCCGCTCGCTGGCCACGGTGAGGTACTGCCAGAAGGCGAGCAGGAGCGCGAAGGCTATGAGCTGCACGACCCACGGCCGGTGCAGCGCCCGGCGGGGTGAGGGGAGGTGGGGGCCGTCGGGCGGGAGGAGCTGCTCCCCACCGAGGCCGGGAAGGTTCTGGTACCCGCGGGCATAGGGCGCCGGCCCCTGCGGCCCCGGCGCGGGTGCGGCCGGCGCGGGTGCGGCCGGCGCGGGTGCGGCCGGTGCGGCTGGCGCGGGTGCGGCCGGTGCGGCTGGCGCGGGTGCGGCTGGTGCGGCCGGTGCGGCCGGCGCGGGTGCGGCCGGCGCGGGTGCGGCCGGCGTCGAGGGCGGCACGGCGCCGGAGGGGGCATGGCCCGGGGGCTCTTCCCGCACCGGCGGTTGCTGGCTGTGTTGGGGGGTGTCGGTCATGGCGTGGTTGGGCCTCAGTGTCTGCGGGCGCTACCCGGTGCGCGCCTGTAGTCGGTTCTCGATCTGGCGGAAGACCAGGTTCTCGAAGATGAGCATCACGGCGACGAACAGCACCGTCCAAGCGATCATCCCCCTGATGTCGTAGCTCTCGAAGCTGCGGCGGATCTGGAATCCCACCCCGTCGGAGGCGGCGAAGATCTCGGCGAGGAGTTCCATGCGCCAGGCCACCGCGAAGGCCACCCGGGCTCCGGTCAGCAGAGATATGACCGAAGAGGGCAGCAGCACGCCCGAGATGATCTGGGAACGGGTCCGCCCGAAGGACTCGCTCATCACGATGAGATGGTTGTCGATCCCGGCGAGGCCCTGGGCCACATTCATCACCAGGTAGGGAGTGGCCACCAGAGCGGTGGCGACGGTCGGTCCCACGGACGAGACGCCGAACACGACCAGGGTGAGGACGGCCAGGCTCACGATGGGGGTGCTCACCACCAGCTGGACGATGGTGCGCAGCAGGGTGCGCCACCAGGCGTTGTGGACGATGAGCCAGCCCAGGCCGGCGCTCGCGACGACCGCGAGGAGGAAGCCTCCCAGCAGCCGGGTGAGGCTGGCCTGTATGTCGCCGACGAAGCCCCCCTCGGTGATGACGTTCCAGGTCTCGCGGGCCACGACGTGGGGCTCGGGGAGCTGGTGGGTGTCGAAGACCAGCCTCGAGCACAGGTACCAGATCGCGACGAACGCGACCCAGCCGATGAACACGCTGAACCGGAACAGCCAGCGGCGCACGACCGCGCGGCGCATTTCTCGCACCGACAGCGCCGACATGGCGTCGGGCGTGATGGCGGGAACTGTCGTCATGCCGTGTAGTCCTCCCTACCGGTCCGCCGCATACGACAGGTCGAGCGGCGGTGCGACGGTGTCGTCGGGGATCAGCCCGGTGCGGCGCATCCTGGCGAACATGTCGTCCTGGAGCCTCAGGTTGTCTTCCGTCAAGTAGACCGAACGGGACACCCAGTCCCGTTTGTTCGCGTGGGCTGTCATCCAGTCGACTTCCTCCGCGGTCCGCACCGAGAACAGGTGAGGGTAGTCGGCGATGATCTGCTCCTTGCCGCCGGCCCAGTTGTCCAGTCCCACCTGCCACAGCTCGAGCAGCGCCTCGGCCGCACGGCGGTTCTGGGACAGCCATTGCCTGTCGGCCACGAACACGTCGGCGATCGGCCTCAACAGACTTTGGGAGATCACGTCCTTGGCGTAGATCTCGGCCGCGCTCCGGCCTCCGTAGAGTGGGCGCAGCATGCCGCTGGCGAGGTGCGACGCGCTGAACTCCGGCAGGCAGATGCAGGCGTCGGCATCCCCCCTCATCACGAGGTCGGCGACGCTTCCGGGCTCCACGATCGTGATGCTGATGTCGGGGCTGCCTTCTGCCCGGAAGTCCATGTCGTGCTTGGAGTCGGCGATCAGGCCCCACAGCAGGACGCGGCCGATGGAGCTGTCCACCGCGATGGTGGCCTCGAGCAGGTCGCTCAGCGTCTCGGCCTGAGAATTGCGCCTCACGGCCACGATGCTCCGGTCGGACGCCAACTGGCCGACGATCACCGGCTCGCGACCGGACTGCTCGGCGAACTGGGGCACTTCCAGAGCGTCGACGACCACGACGTCGGCGTGATCGCCGGCGAACGCCGAGAACGGGTCGAAGGGTTGGCTGGCCTCGATCCGGATGTTGTGGGTCGCCTCGAACCGGGCGACCGTGCCGGAGTCATCGAGCCATTGCCAGACCGGGTCGGGGGTCAGCGCGAGGCGGACCCGCGCGGGCGCCGCCTGCCCCGAGGTCCCGCCGGCCGACTCCGCGACCGAGCCGCACGAGGCCGCTAGCAGAAGCGCGGCGGCGAGGACGGCTCCGGAGATCGGCAGAGCGGAGCGAACGGTCACGTCAGGCGTTTCGCGTGCATGTTTCAGCCGGTCCGTCATCGAATCGCGGGCGTGAGCCAGCCGGTCGTCGAGCGCATGCATCCCCAGTAGTTCAGGACGCAGTCCGGGTCGGCTTGCAGCACCCGGAACCGATCGGCTCCACTGGAGTTCCTGGACGGGAAGGTGATGAGGTTCCCGATACCCGTCTCGTAGTGGGTGTCGGTCATTGCCTCGACGAACGTCTCCTGAGTGATCGGCCCGTCGATCCGGGTCATCGCCGCGAACGTCACGTCCAGGTAGTCGCAGATGGACGTGATGAGCGTCCATGCGTCGCTGTGGCGCCGGTGGGAGAACGGCGCCGCCTCCGACGCCGTGTTTCGCAGCGTGATGCAGTCCTGGTCCAGCTCCGGCACATCGTCGCCGGCGGCCCGCCTGGAGCTGATCAGGACCAGGTTCCTCGCCTGGCGCGCGGGGGCGTCGGCCAGGAGCACCGTCGGGGGCTGGAGATCGTTGGCCACCCAGGTCGGGGTCCAGTCGATGAGTTCCGCGGCCCGCATCATCCGTCGCAGGTCCGTCCAGGACGACGTCGACACCACGGCCGTGACTCCTGCGTCCCTGAACTGCTCGGCGGTCTGGATGTAGAACTCCTCCATCTCGGTGTACAGCGCAGCCTGCTCGGGAGGCAGGGACGAGCGGACCTGTTCGGCCTCCTCGATCTCGTCCTGGGACAGGCCGGCCTCGAGCAGGCGCACCCTCTTCTCGGACAGCAGCAGGCCGAGATCCCCGTACCCGGATGGGATCTTGGCCGCGGAGAGGCTCGCGAAACCGAACCTGCGGATGATGCCCTCGGATTCCATGAGACCCATTCCGGCACTGGGCCCGCTTCCGTGCAGCAGTCCCAAGCGGTCGCTGGTGTTGATCACTCCAGCCGTGAGGGCGCCGTCCAGGCTGTTGGCCAGCAGGCTCTCCACCGTGCCGTCGTCGACGAACAGGCCGCCGCGGGTCTCAACGTTGCGGACGAACGTCGCGCCCTTGGTGGAGGCATACAGACCGACAGTCGGAACCTGGGCGTCGAGGGTGAGGCATTCCAGCAGGGCGTCGGTAATGGTGAGTGTGAAGTGGAAGGCGGGCTGCTGCGCAGGCAGCTCGGCGCAGATCTGCATCAGGGTGGCCATCGGGTCGGCGAGGCTCCACAGATGGTTGGCGAATTCGATGCAGTGACCGTTGATCCCGCCGTTGAAGTTCACTTCGTTGATATACGCCTCGATGACGAGTCCGGGCTCCTCTATGATGATCGATTCCAGGCCGATGTCCTCCAGTTCGGCCAGATTGGCGCCCGCGTAGGCGACCGTGATCGGGTCGGCCGGTCCGTCCGGCCGGTCACAGGGGTTCTGGCCCCTCACGGTCTGCGGGTTCCCGCCGGCGGCGGCGATGCCGGCGCCGGGCCGGGTGGACAGGAAGTCGCCGGACGCGGCGCCGGCCGCCGGGGCGCCCTCCGCGGGCACGGCCTCCACACTGCCCGTCGACGTTGCGCCCTGGTCGCCGCTGCCTCCCCCGCAGGCGGCCACGGTGAGCAGCGACGCGGCGAGGAGCGCTCGGTGGACGGGAGTCGGGTTCGTCATCTAGAAACTCGGGGGAGTGAGCAGTGCGGGATCCCCGCCGTCGCTCAACAGCTGGGTCATGGCTGGGGCCATCACCTGGGCGGCGGCCATGGTGCAGGCGATGGGATGCACGACGGCGGTGGTGGTCTCGTCCACATGGATCCGCCACGGCCATCGGGCCGCCACGGACGAGGTCGCTCCGACGAGGGCGAGGCGGGCCCCCGGCGTGGCGGTGGCCTGGCCGGCCCGCTGGATGAGCAGGTCGTTGCCGGGGCCCACCACCAGGACGTCGAGGGAGGCGCTGCCGCCGGCCTGAGCCGCGGTGAGGAGCTCCTCGAGCTCGGGGGAGTCGAAGCTGGTGGAGTGGACCTTGTCCCAGCCGACTAGGCCGGTGGGGATGTCCATCCCCACTGTGATGATGCGGATGTCTCCGGCCAGCGGCGAGGCTCCGAGTGTGCCGACGATGGCGTTGAGCAGGTTGACGGAGGGGGAGCCGGGCCCGGACACGACGAGGCAGCCGATCTCCTCGATGTTCAACAGCAGGGGGCCCTCCACGGTGTCGCCGACCGGGACCAGCGCGGGGCACAGCGAAGGGCCCTGGCCCACAGCGTCGAGATCCTCGGCGGTGACCCCTGGCGGCAGCTCCAGCACATGGCCCTGCGACGCCGTCTGCCACCCCTCGGGCACCTCGATTGGGCGGCTGAGCAGCACCTCGAAGCCGTAGGTGCCGACCCTCACCGCCAGCACGGCGGGCTTCTCCCGCAGACGCCCCACGGTCACCGCCCTCAAATGGCGCATGGCGGCCTCGATGAGGTTGAGCGTGTCGACTCGGGCACTCCGCCTGAGGGACTCCTCCATGGGGTCGGCCGCGGTCTGGCTCCCGCCGCGGCGCCGTCGCCGGATCCGGGACAGCTGGAACAGCATCATGGCGTCGCCGATGGCCGTTCCGGCCAGGCTGCGATTCGAGGAGGACACCACCCGAGCCTCGGCCGTCGGGGTCATGTCATCGGCTCCCATGAGCGACGGCATGAACGTCGGCATCGGGGGAGCCTCCGTCTCGACATAGGGCGTTTCCGGCTCGATCGGCCCTAGGTCGACGTCGGGCGGGCCCGGCGACGCGGGTGGTGGTTCTGTGGCGGGTGGTGGTTCGTGGCTGGGCGGCACCGGCGCTCCGACCGGTGTGGGTGGTGGTTCTGTGGCGGGTGGTGGTTCGTAGACGGGTGGTGGCTCGTGGCTGGGCGGCACCGGCGCTCCGACCGGTGTGGGTGGTGGTTCTGTGGCGGGTGGTGGTTCGTAGACGGGTGGTGGCTCGTGGCTGGGCGGCACCGGCGCTCCGACCGGTGTGGGTGGTGGTTCTGTGGCGGGTGGTGGTTCGTAGACGGGTGGCGGTTCGTGGCTGGGCGGCACCGGCGCTCCGACCGGTGCGGGTGGTGGTTCGTGGCTGGTCGGCGGTTCGTAGACGGGTGGTGGTTCTGTGGTGGGTGGTGGTTCTGTGGTGGGTGGTGGTTCTGTGGCGGGTGGTGGTTCGTAGACGGGTGGCGGTTCGTGGCTGGGCGGCACCGGCGCTCCGACCGGTGTGGGTGGTGGTTCGTGGCTGGGTGGCGGTTCGTAGACGGGTGGTGGTCCTAGTTCGTCGGGAACGGCTGGTGGTGGTTCGTAGACGGGTGGTGGTTCGTAGACGGGTGGTGGTCCTAGTTCGTCGGGAACGGCGGGCGGCGGTTCGTAGACGGGTGGTGGTCCTAGCTCGTCGGGAACGGCTGGTGGTGGTTCTGTGGTGGGTGGTGGTTCGTGGCTGGGCGGCGGTTCTGTGGCGGGTGGTGGTTCTGCGGCTGGCGGTTCTGCGGCTGGCGGTTCTGGCTGGGGTTCGGCCGGTGGCTCGACTGCTCCCTTGACGGACTCGGTGGCGGCGAGATGCTCCGGAATGGCGAAGTCGCCGCTGCCGAGCTGGGAGCCGCTGGTCAGCCCGCGCCAGAACGGGACGACCTCCTCCGGCGTCGGCTCCCGGCCCCAGGCGGTGAACAGGAATTTCTCCGCGAGGGTCCACAGGTACACCGGGTCGGGCTTGCCCCAGGGCAGGGGGTCGCCCGGCAGGGCCAGCGCGGTGCCGGGCGGGAGCACGGTGTCCGGTCCGGCGCCGGCGACCCCGGGGCTGGCCGTGTTCAGCGCCCGCAACTCCTCCCATCGCGTCGGCGTCTGGAGGAACTGCGCCGAGATGCTGCGCAGCGTGTCCTCGGCCCGGGCGAAGTAGTAGGCCCGCACCGGAACGATCATGGGCGGCTCGCTCGGCGGGGCGCCCGGGGAATCGTTGACGATCTCGGCGTCGGACACCGCCTCGTCGGCTGCGCCCTCGGGCATGCCGGCATGGGAGGCCGCGTCCATGCCGGCATGGGAGGCCGCGCCGCCGGGGGGGTCGTTCTGCGACGGCTTCCAGAAGAGGTCGTCGCCGTGCTCGGTGGCCGTGTCGGGCCAGTCGTCGAGCCCGGCGGCGCCGCCGGGCTCGAAGTCCTCGCGATCGGTCATGGCGGCGCCGTCAGCTCCCGCGGCCCTGCGCCGCCGGATCAGGTTCGACGCCAGCATCCACGCGCAGGCGCCCCAACCGAGCAGCACGACCAGCGAGATGATGTTGACGGCGGTGCTGTTCCGGTATGTCCCGTCGTCGATGTTGGACCGGGCGGTCGACCATTCCGATGGCAGGGCCAGATCGGGAGCGCCCAGCAGCAGGAGCGCGGCCAGCGGGGCGCCCACCAGCACCAGGGCGAGGAGCGTGTACAGCTGGGCCGGCTTGAGGGAGCGTCTCACAGCCGCGCACCGGCGGTCGGGCCTGCCCCACTTCGATCTCGAGCCGGCCGGTCGGGCCCGGACGGAAGGTAGTACTCAAGCAACGGTTCTCCCAGCGCACGTAGGCGTTCAGAGCAGGTGATCCAGCAGGATCAATGATAACAAGCGATGCATCGATGCGCTAACACGGGCTAGGGCGGCGCCAACGGGCACTCGGCCAGGTAGTGCAGCGTGCTCGGAGAGCCGCCCGGCAGTACCAGCGTGGCCTCGGCCGCGGCCGACGCCACGATGGTCTGCCGGGGCCGCACCGTGGCCAGCAGGGAGCGGAAGGAGTAGCCGGTGACCAGGGTCACCTGCAACCGGCTGCCGACGCAGTTGACGGCGGCGATGTCGACGTCCTCCCCGTAGACGAGGGGGGTTGCCCGGGCGCGTTCCCGGGCGGCCCGCCGGGCCTGCTCGACGGTGCCTCCGCTGGCCACGGTGCCTGCGGCCACACGGGCCGCCTCGCCGGCCTTGTGGAGGGCGTCCTGGCGGGCGGCGTTGAGCCGGGGCGCCTCGTAGGCGATAGCCCCGAACACCAGCAGGGCCGACGCGATGACCGCGATGAAGATGGCGTAGTCGCCCCGCTGGTCGCCGGCCCGGCTGCGCACCCAGCCGCGGATGCGGCCGGCCGGCCGGCTCACAGGCCAGAGCGCCATCGAGCGCCTCGACCGCAAGCTGCGCACCCGGCCGCAGATGCGAAGTCGCGGCAGCTCGGCCGGCCGGGCGGCCGGGTCTCCTCGCTCCGGCGGTGCTGCTTGCCCGTGGGTGGCCCGGCGGCCTGCCGGCGGGGCGGTCGGGTCTGTCGGGCGGGCGCGCCGCGGCGCGGGCGGGGCGGTCATGCGCCGGTGCGGTGCCGGAACGGGTCGATCGACGCCACCGCGGTGGTGGTGCGCTCGGCGTCGAGTCCCAGGACGCCGTAGCCGCCCAGGATCGCGGGCGGGATCCGACAGGTCACGGACACGAACACCAGGCCTCCGGGCGGCACCGGCGCGTCGGCGGCGACGGGCACCACCTGGTCGTCGACGCTCACGAACACGATGTCGGCGTCGCCCGCGAAGTCGTTGGCGCACTCGATGCGGTTGCCGGGACCCTCGGCGGCGTCGAGGGCGGCTCTGGCCGCGGCGTCCGCGCTGAGCGGCCCGTCGGTGTAGTGGCAGCACAGGGCGGCGGTGCGGGCCGCCTGGTTGGCGGCGGCGTGGATCCCCTGCTCCAGGCGGGCCGAGTCGGTGAGCATCCGCAACGCCACGATGACGAGCATCAGCATGGGGAAGACGACGGCCACGCCGATGGCGGTGCCCGAGCCGCGCTGGTCGCCCCGCCTGCGGGGCCGGATCCGGCTCAGCATTGCCATATGCCGGGATTCGACGGGTCCAAGGCGACGGCGTCCTCGAGCGGGCCGCAGGCCTGGCCGGTGAGTTCCACGACCCCCAGCACGGGCGTGATGGTGCCGCCGTAGACGAGCGCGGTGACCACGCCCCGCGCGTCCTCGACGGCGATTATCGGGGCCCGGGTCTCGGCGACCGAGCTGCGGGCGCCGGCCAGGGCGATCCGGGCCGCCAGGATCCCCTCGCACTCCCGGGCGGTCTCACCGGTGCGGCCGGGATCGCATTCCTGCTCGCCGGGTCCGGCGGCCTGGGCCGCAGCCAACGCCCGGTCGGCGGCGGCCTCCACCGCGGTGCGGGCCACCGCCACCAGCACCACATGGACGCCCACCAGGATGGTGAAGAACACCCCAACGAACAGGATGGCAACCGGCAGAGCCTCCCCCCGCTCGCCGCAGGCACGGTCAGTCCGCCACCGGCTCAACGAGGAGACGAGGTTCACGCTGTCGGTGGGTGTCTCCGTCTGCGAGGCGCTTCTACGAGGGATTAGATCAGACGGTGACTACGCACTGGTCGTCGGAGTTGTCGGCGTTGCCGTTTCTGTTATCGCCAGCATTCGTGGTTGCCGTGAAGGCGCCAACTGCCTGGCCGCGAACCTGGCTGCACAGAATGGGGCTCACGTCATCGTGCTGCCAAGTGCAGGTGCCGCTGCCGCTGGAGAATTCACCCACTTCGCCGCCCATCCGGTGGCTAATACATTGTGCCTCGTTGGTGATGCGTGCTCCAGAGAGCTGGGCCGATTCCAGCTCGGAGGTGACTTCGCCTCCCGTGCTGAGCAGCACGCCGGCTACTGCTCCGGCTATGGCGAGCATTACCACTATCACGATCACGGTCTGGAGCGCGATGCCGCGTGCGTCGGCGACCAGCTTCGGCAGGAGTCGGCGGGCGACCAGGAGCAGGGCTCCGGCTGCGATGGGTGCCAATAGAGAAACCAGGATGACGGTGGTCATGGGGTTCACCTGCCCTTAGTTGATCAGACAGCCGGCAAGTTCATGCTCAGCGGTTCCTACAGGATAGCGAAAGCGCTTCCAGAGAATCAACCAGTCTGTTCGCAACTCAAGAAGTATCGAGATCGGGAGCGGCCTCGCCGGCCAGGGCGGCGTCCACGTCGCCGGTCTTGTTCAGGGCGGCGACCAGCGCGGTGAGCGTGAGACTGATCTCGTCCATCTTGTCGTCGAGCGCGTCGATCTTGGCGTCCTGGGCGGCGAACCTGGCTTCGAACCTGGCTTCTAGCCTGTCGATCTTGGCTTCGAGCCTGTCCGCCTCTTCGTCGATCTTGGCTTCGAGCTCGTCGAACCTGGCGGCGACCCGGTGCTCGAAGACAGCCAACCGGTTCTCGACCGCGGCGACGCGGGTCTCGATCACGGCGATCCCGTTCTCGAGCGCGGCGACGCGGGTCTCGAGCGCGCCGACGCGCCTGTCGAGGCTGGTGAAGGTGAAGACCATGAACGCCAACAGGGCGCCGCTCAGCAGCGTCGGGAGCAGACCGTTGCCCACGGCGGCCCAGTTGATGGTGGCGAGGCGGGAAGGCGCGACGGTCTCGCCGGGCGGTGGCTCGGCGGCGGGGCCCGGTGCCGGTTCGTGCTCGCCCGCGCCGGCATGAGCGGGCGGAAGCAGCGGCTGGGCGTCGGGTGGGTCGGTCATCGCAGTGTGCGGATGGGTAGGGATGGCCACAACGAGCTTCCTCCGGGGCCGACCGCGACTTGGCTTGCAAGCAGCAATACGGGTGATCAGGCATGCCGTCGACGCCCGGCAGCGAAGCTCTTGGCTGTATGCTAACCAACAGGCAATCTCATGTCAACCAGCACCGAGGCTACAGGCCGGTGAGGTTGGACGTGTCGAGGATGGAGGCCAGGGGCGGGTAGCCCATCAGGATCATGAAGGCCCCGCCGATCAGGGCCAGCGGCGCGCCCATCTTCTCGCCCGCGGAGGCCGCGGCCGCGTCGGCCTCCGCCATGGCCTTCGAGCGGGCCGCCTCGACCTGGGCCAGGATGGCCTGGCGGGAGCCGGCCCCGGTGGTGCCCGCCAGCTCCAGAGCCGAGCAGAACGGGTCGAGGAACGGGAGCCTGCGCTCGTCGGCCATCCGGCGCAGCCCCGTCCACGGAGGCTCGCCGCCGGCCGCCGCCAGCCGCAGCGCGTCGCCGATCACCACGAACCCGGGCTGGTCGCTGTAGGACGCGGCCTGCGCCAGCGCCCCGAACGTGTCGGCCCCGGCCGTCACCAGCTGGGCCACCAACTCCAGCCACGACTCGGTCACCTGCTGGAACAGCACCCGCTCCTTGTCGGCCTCGGTCCTGAGCATGGAGTCGGGCAGCCACCACCCTCCCAGCCCGCCGGCCAGCGTCGCCGCCGCGACGACCATCACGGGCAGCCCCAGCCCCAGCAGCCCGTTGGCGAAGATTCCGAAGAAGGCCACCAGCGCCGCGCCCAGCCCCAGACCGGCCAGCTTGTGCAGGGCGTGGGTCTCGACGTCGCGGCCCATCATGCGGGCGTCCTGAAGGAGCATGGACTTGGCGCCCAGGTCCCGCCCGATCCTGCGGGCCGCCCGGCCGGTGGCCTCCTGCACGGCGCCGGAGCCCCCGGAAGCCGCGTCCGCGCCCGGGTCCGCCCGCGGCGCCCGGACCGTCCGGAGCCTGAGTCCAGCCACCACCATCACGAGTCCGAGCCCGGCCACCGCGCCCAGCAGGATCACCATGCCCTCACCGGTCCCCTGCCTCTGCCTCGGCCGCGGCCGCCGCGGCCGCCCCATGACTGTCCGACCTGAGCAGCCGCATCGGCGCCCCCGACTCCGAGAGCTTCAGCACCCAGAAGATGTTGCCGAAGATCAGTATCCCCACGCCCAGCAGGACGGCCTGGCCGGCCACCGAGCCGAACGGATCGAAGAACCCCGGGTTGAACACGAACATGAGCAGCACCGACCCCACCGTGACCGCCACGATCGACAGGACCTGGGTCCACGCCCGGGCGTTGGCCACCTCGTTGCGCCGACGCATCTCGACCTCGGCCCGCATGGCCCTGGCCGTGCCGTCGAACGCCTCGCCCACCCGGGCCCCGGAGTCCCAGGCGATCTTCATGCCGAGCACCAGCCGGTCGGCGAAGGGTGAGCCCATCTCGGCCGCGAACCAGTCCAGCGCGGGCGGCAGTCCCACCGTCCGGGCGACCGACGCCATCCGCATCACATTGGGCCGCAGCCGCGGCGGCGCCTGGCCGGCCGACAGCGTGACCGCCTCGAACAGCGAGCCGCTGGCCGCCACCAAGTCTCGCACCTGCTCGGTCCACTGCGAGTAGGCCTCGATCTCGTCGATGAAGTCGCGGCGGTTGCGGGGCGCCCTCCACATGATGGGGCCCACCGCCCCGGCGCCCGCTCCGAGCAGGGCGGCCACCAGCCACCCGGTGGCGTACCAGGCCCCGAAGCCCAGCACCGCGCCGAGGCCCGCCATGAGCAGACGGTCGCTGGCCGTAGCCGACAATTCGATGCTCGACGCCCGGGACCGGAAGTCGCGCAATAGCGCCTGGGTCTCGCGCACAGGTCGCTCCCGCAGGCCGAGAGCCGTCACGATGAGGCCCACTCCCGCCAGCAGACCCAGCAGGACCGAGGTCGGGGCGACCACCGCGGCCTACCCGGCGCGCTCAGCCGGAGCAGAGCCCGGAGCGGGCGAGCCGGGCGGCCGGCGGGAGTCCCGGGCCGGCGCGGGCTGGGGTTGTTGCGGTCTGCCGGGCTGGGGGTGTTGCTGGGCCGGCGCGGGCTGGGGTTGTTGCGGTCTGCCGGGCTGGGGGTGTTGCTGGGCCGGCGCGGGCTGGGGTTGTTGCGGTCTGCCGGGCTGGGGGTGTTGCTGGGCCGGCGCGGGCTGGGGTCGCCTCTGAGGGGGAATGGACTGCGGCGGGTGGGGCGCCGGCGTGCCGAGGGGGCCGTGGTAGGGGGCGCCCAGCACCGCGGGATCGAACCCTGCCGCCATGAGACGGGCCAGGGGCTCGCCGTCGGGCCTGAACGGCTTCACGTACACGCCGATGCCGTTGGGGCCCGGAGCGAACACCTCGGATGTGACCACCTCGCCGTTCTGGTACTCCACGACCTCCCGGATGGAGCTGACGGCCCGCCGCCCGTCGGGCAGCTTCTTTATGTAGACCAGCAGATGCAGCACCTCGGAGATCTCGCGCAGCACCGAGTCGGGCGTGGGCGAGTCGGGCGAGCGCTGCGCGTATATGAGCATCTTGTTGATGGCGGCGCGGGTGTTGCCCGCGTGGATGGTGCCCAAGGATCCGTCGTTGCCGATACCCATCGCCTGGAGGAGCTGCATCACTTCGCCGCCGCGCACCTCGCCCACGATCACCCGGTCGGGAGACATCCGCAGCGCGGCCCTGCACAGGTCGTACATGGAGATCTCGCCGAGGCCCTCGGTGTTGGCGGTGCGGGTCTCCAGCGCCAGGGTGCGCTGGTGCAGGCCCGACGACCGCAGGTGCAGCTCGAGGGTGTCCTCGATGGTGACGATGAGCTCGAACTGGGGGACCTCGGCCAACAGCGCCCGCAGCAGGGTGGTCTTGCCCGCGCCGGTGCCCCCCACCACCAGCATGTTGGCCGGATTGGGGGGGCGCACCGCGGCCCGCAGCACCGCGGTCATCCCGGGGGTGACCGTGCCCGACCGCTCGAGCTGCTCCAGCGAGGAGTTGAGCAACCGGTGGCGGCGGATCACGACCGAGGTCCTCTCGGCCACCGCGGTCACCGCGAAGAGCCGGTGCCCCGAGGCCAGCCGCAGGTCGAGGATCGGTGCGGCGGTGTCGAAGCGGCGCGAGGTGTGGCCGGCGGTCGCCGCGAGGTGGCGGATCATCATGACCAGCTCCTCCTCGCTGCCGGCCAGGGCCGGACCCGGGACCCTCCGGCCGTCGGCCAGCGACAGGATCACCCTGTCGTGCCCGAGGATGTGGATGTTCTCCACGTCCTCCCGCTCCAGCAGGGGCACCAGCGCGCCGCCTCCCATGAGGCCCCGGACGTTGGACCGGAACTCCCGCTCGTCCTCCGTGGTGAGCCGGGGCTCTCCGGCGATGAGGGCCGACGTGTTGTGGTCGCGGACGATCCCCTCGGCAATGTCCAGGAGCTGCCTGTCGATCACGTCGGGAGGCAGATGCTGGCGCTCGAGCTCCAGGAAGTGCTGGAGCAGCCCCGCGTGCGAACGTTGGAAGAGCTCCAGTCCCCGGGACGTCTCAGCCATGGACCCGCTGCACCGGGCGCGCGGTCACGAGCCGCGGTTCTCGGCCGCGGCGTTCTCGGCCTTCGAGCCGTGCAGCTTGACCGCCCAGTCGCGGAACGATCCGGTGGGCTTGATGTCCGGCGCCGGCAGGGGCTCGTCATCGAGCGGCTCCGCCTCGAGGCCCGGATGATCGGGCCCGGCCGGCGGTGCTTGCGGTGGGGCGGGCGAGGCGGGATGGGCGTGGGGCGGGGCGCCGGGCTGGGCCGTCGGCTCGTAGGCGGGCACCGGATACTGCGCCGGCGGGTAGCCGCCCGTCTGGGGTTGCTCGTGGAGCTGCGGCGGGTACGGCCCGGGCGGGGACGGAGGCGGCCAGGGCTGCCTGTGGGCGTAAGGGTCCTGGGGCGCGGTCGGCGGGTGCTGGTCGCGGGGGTCGGGGTCGGGCGGCGCGATCGGGGGCTGCGAGGGCTCGGACCATCCCGACGTTGGGAGATGGTGCGATGGCCCGTAGTCGGGCTGCGGCGCCGGCGCCGGCGCCGGCGGGTAGCCGGGAGGCCATTGCCCGTAGTCGGGCTGTGTTCCGTAGTCGGGCAGCGGCTGGGGGTGGCCGGGCTGCGGCTCGAGGTCGGGCGGGGCGTGCCCGTAGTCGGCCGGGTCCGGTGCCTCGTAGGCCGCGGTCGGTGCTGGCTGGGGGGCTGCCTCGTGGTCCGCGGCAGGGGCCTCCGCGCCGGCGCCGCCGTCCGCTGACCCCGTCCCAGGTTCGGGGGCTGGAGCCTGGGCACCGAGCCGGCGGGACGGTTCCGAGGGTGGCGGTTGCGCATGCGGATAGAGCTTCTCGCCCGCCTGTTCCAGGCTGATCCGCCACTTCTTGGCTTTGCGCTTGTTCCGGTTGAGAAAGGTCGAGAGGTCCGCGGTCATGTCGGAGACGGCCTCAATGGCCCCGCAATAGGTCAGGCCGTGGACGTCGAGCCATTCCTCGGCGCCCAGGGGCGACTTGCCGATGGCGAGCGCGAGGCCGTCGGGGCGGCCGTGCTCTCCAACAGCGGACAGAGCCCCCTTGAGAGGCTCGAGGCTCGACAGCTCGCTGTCGTGGCGGCAGACCACCAGCACCGCGGCCGCGCCGGCCGTCAGTTTCGATGCGGCCGTGTCGGCAGTGATGCGGCCGCCGTCGATGATCACTGCCATCTCGTTCTCGGAGATCGTCCGCAGAGCGTCGTGGGAGTCGGCCAGAGTCTGGAATATGCCGCGGGCGCCCCCGGGGCTGGCCGGGGCCGGCATCACGTGGAGGTTCTCGAACAGGACGTCCTGGGCGTGATTGATGAGGTGGTTGCTGAGGACGGGCAGGCCCGAGGCCACGAACGACGCCGAACCGGGCGTGAACTGGATGCCCAGGTTGTGGCTCAGCGAGCCGCCTGCGGGGTCCGCTTCGATCAGCAGCACCTCGCGGCCGGTCGAGGCCCAATGCGCGGCCAGGTGCATGGCGGTGGTGGAGGCTCCCGGCGAGCCCTGCGTGCTGTAGACGGTCAGCATCGCACCGGCCCTGTCCGGCGGGGCGCCCGGCTGCAGGGTGGCGAGCCCACAGCCATCACCGTCCCTCCGCCGCCCCGAAGCTCGGCGCCGCCCCAGCCGGAGCGCCCGCCGCCGGCTGCTCCAGAGCCCGCACCAAGTCCTCGACGCCCAGATCGAAGCCCAGTCTCCACATCAGGCGTTCCGAGGCCCCGTTGTAGCGGTCCACCGTGCGCTTGATCTGGAGAGCCTCCTGCGGGGTGACGACGTAGTGGAGATCGTCCCCCTGAACCACCTCCAGCTGGAGCACGCCGATGAGTCCCAGATCGTCCCCCAGGCCGTCCGGGCCTGACGACTCCCGACCGAGCAGGGCGATCGTGTCGCCGCTGTTGAGCTGGCCGTCGGGCGCGTCCCCCGACGGCAGCGAGAACCGCACCTGCACCTTGTCCGCCTCGAACTCCGACGACAGGGGCGGCGTCTCGAACAGGCCTGGAGTGATGATCGTTCCAGCCGGGATCTGGCCCGTCGCCCACTTGCCGACCACCAAGCCGCTCTGATCGGCGGCGAGAGCTGACGCCGCTCCCACGTTCGCCTCGACCACTGCGAAGTCCGCCGGGCCGGCAATCTCCCAGCGCTGGAAGGTGCGGGCCGCCATCAGGTACTCGCCCCGCTGGTCGACGCTGCGCAGGATGAACCAGAAACCGAAGCCGCATCCGAGAATCACCAGCAGACCGAACACGGCCAACCCTAGCCGCCGCTGCTTCTGCGGCCCGCCGGGCATGGCGACCTGCCGCCGCGGGGTGCCGGAGGCCGCAGCAGGCCGCTCTGTCTGGGGCGGGGGGTTGGTCATCTCGGGAACGTCCCGCCCGGGCCCGCGCTCGGCTCACACTCTGGCGAGCCGGAAGTCGAGCGCTGGAGGATCAGGTGCATATCGAGAGAGTTCCTATTGGTCGGACAATACCGCTGAACTGAAGGTTACTACCAAATCGACTGTCTTTGAAAATCTACGGCAATGGTCGTTACCGTGTACCGCCTCTTGAGAAGGATCCTTGAAGACGACTCGCGGCTCGCATTCCAATGGCGACCATCCCCACGATAGCCGTCGCGGTTGCGGCTGCCATCTGGCTCGCAGCCGGTGTGAGGCTGGCGGTGACGGATCTCCGAACCGGCCTGCTCCCGACGCGGCTGATCTGGCCGACGGCGGGGATCGTGTGGGTGCTCTACGCGGCGGCGTCGCTCGTCGCGGCCGAGCCGGGCGGCCTCCTGGGCGCGGCGGTGGGGGCCGCAGTGTGCGGGGCGATCATGGCTGCGGTCCACTTCGTGCACCCGCCATCGATGGGATTCGGCGATGTCCGTCTCAGCGTGCTGAACGGCCTGCTCTGCGGATGGTGGGGCTGGGAGGTGGCGCTATGGGGCCTTGCCGCGGGCTTCGTGCTGGCCATGCCCGAAGCGCTGTTCGTCCTCGTTCGACACGGCCGGGGGGCCAGCCGGCCCCTGGGGCCCTACCTGCTGGCCGGCGCCGCGGCCACCGTGGCCTGGGCGGCCGCGAACAGCGGGTTGGCGCCGGCTCGCTGACGCTACTCCCGCTCCTGTTCGCTTCGCTCACGGGCCGCTCGGGCCACGGCCTCGCCCGCATGGGGCGGATTCGCTCGCCTATTCGCTCGGCCTCAGGCGACCATCTCGAAGTACTGGACCTCGACCATAAGCGGCAGCAGGTAGCGGACGTAGAAGGCGTGCAGCTTCAGCACCCCGAAGTCCTCGACCTCGTAGCCCATGACATCCACCCGGTCGTCGTCGGCGGCGAAGGCCTCGGCCCGGCGCAGCACCTCCTTCAGCTCCCCGAGGCTGTCGACCGCCATGCCGAAGTGGTCGCCGCGGGGCGCCTGCATGGGGCGGTCGTCGGCGATGACGAACACGAACTGGTCATGGGAGTGCACGCCCATCACCAGCCGCTTGCGGTCCTCGGTCATGGTGGGGTGCTCCCGCCAGCCGAACACCTCGCCGTAGAAGCGGGTGATCGCCGCTCGCCCGTCGGCGTCGAGCACCTCCGCGGGCACGCTCATGGCGACGTGGTTGAAGCGGGACGGGCCCTTGAAGTCTGCGAGGGTCACGGTTGCACCAACACCTTTCCAGCCACCTCGCCTGATCGCAGGCGGCCCATGACGTCGAGGATGCCGTCGAGGCCGACCGGATCCGGCTCGAGCAGCACGTCCATCGGCAGCGCTCCCCCCGCAATGAGCGCCAGCGCGGCGGTCAGGCCGTCGGGGTCGTACTCGTAGGCGCCGGTGACCACGAGCTCGTTCAGGATCACCCGGCTGGTGTCGAGCTTCGGATAGTCCATGCCGATGCCCACCATCACCATCGTCCCGCCCCCGGCCAGCTGGGTCAGGCCCGCCTGGGCCGCCTGGCGGGCCCCGGACGTCTCGAAGACCCAGCCGACCGCGCCGGCCGGGACCTGGCCGGGATGGGCCGGCGTCTCCAGCTCGTCGGTCGAGCGGACGGTGGCGCCCAGTCGGCGGGCCAGGTCCTGGCGGGGCTCCGACGGCTCGACCACGGTCACGTCGCCGCCGCGGGCGATCAGCACAGCCACCACCGCGGCCCCGATCGGTCCGCAGCCGAAGACCATCGCCCGGCCGCCGTCGGAGAAGGAGCCCTGGGTGACGGTGTGCATGGCCACCGCCAGCGGCTCGGCGTAGGCGGCCTCTCTAAGGCTCACGCCGTCGGGCACGGCGGTGAGGTTGCGGTGGTCGGTGACCAGGTAGCGGGCGAAGGCCCCCGAGTGGCCGTCGTCCATCCCGGCGAGAGGGCGGTCGATGCACAGCCCCGGCTGGCCCCGCCGGCAGTGCCGGCAGCGGCCGCACTCCCTCCAGCCCCGGCCCACCACCGCGGCGCCCTCGGTGGTACGGGCTCCGGCGCCGGCCGCGGCCACCCGGCCCGACCACTCGTGGCCGAGGATCGTGTCGGGCGCGCCCCAGCCGTCGAGCACCATGTGCAGGTCGGTGCCGCACACCCCGCAGTAGGCCACCTCCACCAGGGCGTCGTCGGGGCCCAGCTCGGGCAGGGGCACCTCGGTGACGTCCAGCTCGCCCGGTCGCCGGTAGACGGCGGCGGCCATGGTGCTCGCCACGGGGGTCACCGGCCGCCCCCGGACGAGCTGCCGGCCGCGCCGGCAAGGCGGGCTTGCAGCTTCATCCGGTCCACTTTGCCAGAAGCCAGCACCGGAAGCTCCTCCACCACTTCGATCCGCTCGGGAGTGATGTAGCGGGCCGCCCCTCGCTCGACGAACCATTCCCGGCAGGCGGCCAGGTCGAAACCGTCGGGCGCCACCACGAACGCGGCGACCCGCTCGCCGACCCGCTCGTCGGGCTCGGCCACGGCCGCGGCCTGAAGCACAGCCGGATGGGCCTCCAGGTGCTGCTCCACCTCGGTGGCGGAGATGTTCTCGCCGCTGCGGATGATCCGGTCGGCCAGCCTCCCCGTGATTGTGACCCAGCCGTCGTCGATTGTGGCCAGGTCGCCGGTGCGGAACCAGCCGTCCACGAAGGCGGCCCGGGTGTCGGCCGGATCGAGGTACCGGTCGGCCAGCTCCGGCCCGGACAACCACAGCTCGCCGTTGCCGTCCACCCGCATCCGGGCTCCCCCGAAGGCCCGTCCATCGGTGTGGATCATCCTGTCGACCGGATCGTCGAACCGTGAGGTGGCGATGGTGGGCGCCTCGGTGGAGCCGTAGGAGCGCTTCACCACCACCTGAAGCGTGGCCGCGGCCCGCTCGCAGAACGCGGGCGTCACCCCCGCCCCGCCGCAGGAGATCATCCGCAGCGAGGCGGTGCGGGCCGGATCGAACTCCTCGCAGTCCATGAGAGTTGTGAACAGCGTCGGCGGACCCACCATGTAGGTGACCGACTCCCGTTCGATCAGGCCCAGGGCCGCCTCAGGATCCCAGCGGGGCATCAGGACCGTCTTGGCGCCTGTCGCCGGCGGTATCAGCACGCCGTGCAGCAGCCCGGCGACATGGGCCAGCGGGGATGGCACCAGCGCGCAGTCATTGTTGGTGAGGCCGTGAGCCTCGGTCAGCTGGGCGATCTTGTAGGCCAGTGAGCCGTGGCTGTGGACCACTCCCCGCGGCCTGCCGGTGGACCCCGACGTGAACATGATCGCCGCATCTGCGTCCGCGGGTTCGCGTTCCCGGCGGGTCGTGGCGTCATTCACTTCGGCCGTGAACTCGTCTAGTACCAGGGGCTTGACGCCGGGCACCGGCGGCAGTTCCCGGGCTGCGATGGCGACGGCCGGGCCGGCCTGGGCCAGGGCCTGCTCCAAGTCGTGCGAGCCCGCCGCCGGGTGCAGTGCCACCGCTACGACCCCGATGCGCCAGCAGGCCCGGTAGGCCACCACGCTGTCGACGCCGACGGGCAGGCGGAACGCCACCCGGTCGCCGGGCTTGAGGCCGCTGTTCTTGAGCCCGGCCGCGACCGCCCGGACCCGGCTCTCCACAGCGGCGGACGAGAACCGGCCGCCGGCGTCCACGACCAGGTCGTCGCGAACCGGCGCTTCCGACAGCAGCGCGTCCAGCATCATTCCGGATCGCTAGCGCCCGTCGCGGAATTGATCGGGGCACCCGGAGCGCCCCCAAGCGGCGCCTCGGGCTTTCTGCGCTGCCCCAGCCATTTGGACGACACACCACTGGCGCCCGTCGGCGCCGGAACGAAATTGGTGAGGTAATGGGTGTCAGGGGCCCAGTACCCGCACCGATTCCGCGAGAGGACCGGCGCCGGGGCCATCGGCAGGGCGTGTTCAGTCGTCGAGGCCGGTCGGCTCGTCGCCGGTGAACACGATCTCCCGCCCGGCCACCAGCCAGCCGTCGGGTTCGCGGCGCAGAGTGTCGTAGTACCTGCCGGTCTGGAAGATCTTGTTGTCCTTGGCCACGAAGGCGAAGTCGGTGGTGGCGTTGGCGTCGTCGCCGTGCACGTTGATGCGGGGCTCGCTGATCATGTGCTTGCCCCTCAGTTCGGCCGTCTGGAAGGGCTCGATCATTGTCCGCATCTCCTCTCGGCCCTGAGCGCGGCTTCCCATCACCGCGAACTTGCAGTCCTCGGTGTACAGCTTCACCCACTCGTCGAAGTGGCCGTCGTCAAGCGTCTGGCAGCACCCGGCCAGGAGCCGGCGGATGGCGGCCGTGTCGAGCAGCAGCCGGATCGCGTCCGTGGTTGCGGCCGACTCCAAGTCCTGTTCGCTCTCGTCCATGCCCCGACGCTACCCGTGACCGGCTCGGGGCGCGGGCGGGTGTCGATCCGCGCAGCGGCCGCCCACCGCGGCCGCTCACCCGCCGGGCTGACCGCCAGCCTGTGTCCGTCCCTCAAGCACGGGGGCCGGTTCGGCCGCCAACGCCGCACCCGGGGCCCGCGCGGCGGCCTCCTCGGGCATCCCGATGCCCAAGAATCCCTCGATACGCGCCAACCTCTGACCGTTCTCGGCGACCGCCCGGCCCAGCTCGCCGATCCTGTCGCCGAGGCTGGTGTCGAGGCTGTCGATTCTGGCGCTGAGGCTGGTGTTGGTGTCGTCGATCCTGTCGCCGAGGCTGTCGATTCTGGCGTTGAGGCTGGTGTCGAGGCTGTCGATTCTGGCGCTGAGGCTGGTGTCGGTGTCGTCGAGGCTGTCGATTCTGGCGTTGAGGCTGGTGTCGAGGCTGTCGATTCTGGCGCTGAGGCTGGTGTTGGTGTCGTCGATTCTGGCGTTGAGGCTGGTGTCGAGGCTGTCGATTCTGGCGTTGAGGCTGGTGTCGAGGCTGTCGATTCTGGCGCTGAGGCTGGTGTTGGTGTCGTCGATCCTGTCGCCGAGGCTGTCGAACCCGAAGCTCACAACCGCGATCACGATGCCGGTGAGCAGGATCACGATGGCATTGTCCATGAGCTGGCGGCGCACCGCGTGCAGGACGGGCCTCGTCGCGCCCGCCCCGGTCGCAGCGCTGAACGCACCGCCCTCGGGGCGGCCCGCACCGGTGCCGGCGACGCCTCCACCCGTGGCGACGGTAGGCCGCGACTCCGCGCGGCCGATGTCTACGTCGGCGCCGATCCTGGGCGGTTCGGGTGTGCTGTCCGGGGGTGCGGGGCTCATCGTGGGCGAGGTTTCGACGACGGCGGTGCCGGGGTTGCTCTCAACAGTGCTCATGTCGGCCTCGTGAAGGACTGGCGGCGCGTACAGACACCGGCTGGAACAGATATGAGGATTGCCGCCGAAGCCCGACAACGAGGCTAGTTCATGACTATACCAGCAAGAGGAATGAAACACCATCATTTCAGACGACACTCCTACGGATCGGAAAGCACCCCCGGGGGCCGAGCTCTTCGGAGCGGTAATGTCCGCAACCCATGGACCTGTCGCTGTCGGCCGGCGAGAGGGCATTCGCACTCGAAGTGCGGGCCTGGCTCGACCGCAACACCGACCGCCCCGACCCCTCTCTCGGCGTGGAGGAGGCGATCGACTGGGGCCGGCGCTGGCAGGCCAGGCTGGCCGATGCCCGCATGGTGGCCATCTCATGGCCGGAGTCGGTGGGGGGCCGCGGCGCCACCCCGGTCGAAGTGGCCCTCTACAACATGGAGTACGCCCGGGCCGGCGCACCCCAGCCCGTCAACCGGGTGGGCATCAACCTGGCCGGGCCGACCCTGCTGGCCCACGGAACACCCGCCCAGCAGCAGAGGTGGCTGCCGTCGATCCTCGATGCCAGCGAGATCTGGTGCCAGCTGTTCAGTGAACCCGACGCCGGATCGGATCTGGCGTCGCTGAGGACCCGTGCCGAACCGGCCGCCGGCGGATGGCTGGTGACCGGCGAGAAGGTGTGGACCTCGTACGCGGGATTCGCCAAGTGGGGCATCGCCCTCGTGCGCACCGGGCTCGAAGCCGAAGGAGGACGCCACCGCGGGATCTCCTGCATGGTGATCGACATGGAGGCGCCGGGAGTGGAGGTCCGCCCGCTGCGCCAGATCACCGGCGAGTTCGAGTTCAACCAGGTGGGTCTGCACGAGGTCTTCGTGCCCTCCGATTGCCTGGTAGGCGGGCTGCACCGGGGATGGGCCGTGGCCGGCACCACCCTCGCCCACGAGCGGGGCACCGCCTACCCGTTCAAGGAACAGGTAGTGCACGAGATCTACTTCGACGAGCTAATGGCCGACGATCGAGCCTGCGCCGCTCTGAGCGATCCGGTCATCGCCGACGACCTGGTCGACGCCTATGTGGCGCTGCGGCTGCTGCGCCTGCAGAACTACCGCACGCTGTCGGGCCTGGGCCGCGGCATCGGGCCCGGACCCGAATCCAGTGTGACCAAGCTCATCCATTCCTCGATGACCCGCCGGCTGTCGGCGGCCGCCCTGGACGTGCTCGGCGCCGAAGCGGCGCTGTGGCCGCCGCCCGGCGGCGAGTTGGCCGCGGGCACCTGGCAGCGTCAATGGCTGTGGTCGAAAGCCGCCTCGATCGCAGGCGGCACCGACGAGATACAACGCACTATTGTCGCTGAGCGCCTACTAGGTCTTCCCAGAGGCTGAGGAAGCGTAGGCTGCCCGGCGCGGCGGGACGAGCCGCACAGGATTGAGCGAGGTATCAACGTCATGAGCAGTGTTGCCGTTGAGCCGTCCGGACCGGTCGCCGCGGCCCGAGCCGAGGACGCGGTCAAGGTCTACGGCTCGGGCGAGATCGAGGTCCGGGCCCTCAACGGGGTGAGCATCACCTTCGAGCAGGGCCAGTTCACTGCGATCATGGGTCCGTCGGGGTCGGGCAAGTCCACGCTCCTGCACTGCTTGGCCGCCCTCGACGCCCTCACCGAGGGCCAGGCCTTTATCGGCGACACCGACCTGGGCGGCCTGACCGACAAGGAGTTGACCCGGCTGCGCCGCGAGCGCGTGGGGTTCATCTTCCAGGCGTTCAACCTGGTGCCGACTCTGACCGCCATCGAGAACATCACCCTGCCCATCGAGCTGGCCCGCCGCCAGCCCGACCAGGAGTGGGTGGACGGCGTGGTCGGCACCGTGGGTCTGGGCGACCGTCTGGGCCACCGGCCCAACGAGCTCTCCGGCGGCCAGCAGCAGCGGGTGGCGGTGGCCAGGGCGCTGGCCAGCAGGCCGGAGGTCATCTTCGCCGACGAGCCCACCGGCAACCTCGACTCCCGGTCCGGCACCGACGTCCTGCGGTTCATGCGCGAGGCGGTCGACGATCTGGGCCAGACCATCGTGATGGTGACCCACGACGCCCGGGCCGCCTCCTTCGCCGATAGGACCGTGTTCCTGTCCGACGGCATCCTCCGGGGCGAGTTGATCAATCCCAGCGCCGAGTTGATTCTCGACCACATGAAGATCCTGCAAGTGGGCCAGTTCATCCGGGGCATACCCGAAGGCGCCTCCATGGACGAGGTCCTCAAGTTCATGGAGGAGCTGGAAGAATGAGCCAGAGGCCGAGCTTGCGAGGCCGTGGCCCGAGCGGCCCGTGAGCGCAGCGAACAAGAGCGGGAAACCGCGACCCGGGGCAGTCGCCGACTCGGTTGATCCTGGTTCTGTAGCCGGCCGATGACCCTGCTGCGCTACAGCCTCCGCAACATTGCGGCCACGTGGATCCGGTTCGCGCTCACCACGCTGGCGGTGGTGATCGGGGTGGCCCTCACCGTCGGCGTGCTGATCAACACCGACGGGCTGCGAACCGCCTTCAACGACCTGGCCGGCGACCTGTACGACCAGGTCGACCTGTCGGTCCGCTCGCAGTCGACTCTTGGCAATGTCGACCAGTGGCAGGACCTGCGGTTGCTCGACCCTTCGCTGAAGGATCGGCTGGAGGCCATCGACGGGGTGGAGAAGACCGCTGGCGCGGTGTCGGAGTTCAACATCGTGGCCATCGGCGCCGACGGCGAGGCCATCGATCCCGAGCTCGCCCAACAAGGCGGGATGGGCTGGCCGGAGGACGAGTCGCTGGGCAGGATATTCCCTGTCGACGACGGGGTCAGCCGCCGGCCCGCCGGTCCGGACGAGTTCGCCATGGACCAGCACACTGCGGCCACCTTCGGCTTCCGGATCGGTGAGCGCTACAAGGTCGCGACCCCCACCGGAACTCATTCCTTCGAACTGATCGGCGTCTTCTACTTCATGGAGCCCGATCTCCAGGCCCCGTTCCAGCTGGTCGCTTGGGACACGGACACCGCCCGCGACGTTCTGCACGGCGGCGGCGGGTACGACCTGATCGATGTGCGCCTGTCGCCGGGCGCCTCGCTCGACGAGGTGACCGCGTCGATCGAGCGCGAGCTGGGCCCGTCCTACGAAGTCCTCTCGCAGCAGGAGCAAGTCGAAGCCCGCGATCAGGAGATGAGCGATCTGCTGGACGTCTTCCGCAACGCGCTGCTGGCCTTCGCCGTCATCGTGCTGGTCATCTCGGCGTTCATCACCTACAACACCTTCACTCTGGTCGCGGGCCGGCGCGTCAAGGAGTTCGGGCTGCTGCGAGTGCTGGGCGCCGACCGGCGACAGGTGGCCCTGACGGTGGCGTTCGAGGCACTGGTGATGGGCGCAGTGGCCGCCGTGGTCGGCTTCGGTCTCGGCCTGGGGGTGTCTGAGGCCATGAGCGGCATCCTGACCGCCGCAGCCCCGAGTCTTCCCCCGACGGAGCTTGTGGTCGGAGCAGTCCCGATCATCGCCGCGCTGGCGCTCGGCATCGGCCTGACGGTGATCATCTCCGTGCTGCCGGCGATGCGGGCCCGCCGGGTGACGCCCATGGTGGCGCTGGCCGACGACGCCGACATCGACCCCTACAGCCAGCGCAGGTCGATCGTCATCGGCTCGGTGGTCGGCGCGGCAGGGCTGGTGCTCCTGGCGGTGGGCCTGCTGTCTGAACTGGAGACGTCGACGCTGATCCTGCTGCTCGGCTTCGGCGCGCTCGGGATGCTGGTGGGCGTCAATATTCTCAGCCCAGCGGTCGCCGGTCGGATGTCGCAGGTCCTGGGCTGGCCGGCGGCCCGCCTATTCCGCCTGAACGGGCGGCTGGCCCGGCTGAACGCGGTTCGCAACCCCCGCCGCACGGCCACCACCGCCTCGGCGCTGATGATCGGGCTGGCCATGGTGTCGCTGGTCACCGTGCTGGGCACGTCCTTCAAGGAGACCCTCAACGGCCGGCTGGAGGACTCGGTCCGAGCGGACTGGTTGCTGTGCGCCGGGCCCTGCGACAACCAGCGGCTCTCGTTCAGTTCGGAGGCGGCCGCCGCGGCTGCGCAGGTGCCCGAACTGGAATCGGTGGAGGTCTTCCGGTTCCGGCCGAACGGAGTGCGCACCCCCGACGGCACCCAGCACGTGCTCTCGGCCGCCAACCTCGCCTCATCCTCGAGCCATGTTGAGCCCAACGTCACCTCCGGCAGCCTTGCCGGGGCCGGTCCCGGTGACGTGACGGTGCATGTCGACGCGGCCAAGGAGTTCGGTCTCGCGGTGGGTGATCCAGTGCGGCTGGAGATCTCGGGCCGCGAAGAGGTGGACTTCGAGGTGGTGGCCCTCCACACCGAGGACTCGGTGGTGGGCTCCTGGGTGATCGACCTCGGCGACTGGGACCGCTACGTCGTCGGGGACCAGGACAGCCTGGTCACCGCGGTCACCGCGGCGGGAGTCAGCCGCGAAGAGGCCCGGGCCGCACTGGAGGCGAGTCTCGCCGAATACCCGCAGGTCGAGGTGCGCGACCAGGCCGAGTACCGCGCCAGCCGGTCCACGCAGGTCGACAGCCTGCTGGTCGTGATCAACGTGTTCCTGCTCATGGCGCTGGTGATCGCGGTGATGGGCTTCTCCAACACCATGGCCCTGTCGGTGTTCGAGCGGACCCGCGAGATCGGGCTGCTGCGGGCCGTGGGCATGGGCAAGCGGCAGGTGCGGGCCGCCATCCTGCTGGAGGGGGTCATCGTGGCCGTCTTCGGCGGGGTCATCGGTGTCGTGACCGGGCTGGTGGCCGGGTCGATCGCGGCCGGGTCTCTCCCGAGCGACATCATTTCCACCGTGGCCCTGCCGGGGGGCAGCATCGTGGTCTACCTGGTCGTGTCGGCGGTGGCCGGACTGCTGGCCTCCCTGGCGCCGGCCCGCCGGGCCAACCGCATCGATTTGCTCGAGGCCATCTCCTACCACTAGCGAGCCCCGTTACCGTTCTGTGAGCAACCAAGCTGCTTCAGTCGGCATATCTGCTCACAGAAATGCGGGTCAGGCTAGCTGCCGAAGCGGTTAGTGAGCAGGCGGCGGAGGGCCTGGAGGTCGATCTTGCCCGACTCCAGCCAGGGCAGGTCCTGCTGCTCAGCGAACACGGCCACATGGCGGGGCACCTTGTAGCCGGCCATTTCGGTACGCAGGCGGGTCTGAAGGTCCGCGGGATTGACGACGGCGCCCGGCTTGGCCACCACCGCGGCGGCCACGGCCTCGCCGCGGCCGTCGGCGGCAGGAACGCCCACCACGAAGGCGTGCATGACGCCGGGCTGCCGCTCGATGGCCGGCTCGACTTCCCGCGGCGCCACGTTGGTGCCGCCCGCCTTGATCACCGTGCCCATCCGTCCCTCGAAGTAGAGGTGACCGTCGGCGTCGAGTAGGCCGCGGTCGCCGGTGCGGTACCAGCCTCCGGGCTCGAACACTTCGGCGGGGTCTCGCCCCAGCAGGCCCAGCATCAGCGAGTAGCCCCGGATCCAGATCTCGCCGGCCTGGCCGGCCGGCAGCTCGCCGCCGGTGCCGGGATCGACTACGCGGTGCTCGATGCCGGGAACGCTGCGTCCGAACGAGTCCTCCTTGCCCTCGGGCAGCTCGACGTGCAGCGGCTCGATCGAGTGGGGGCCGAGCGACTCGGTCATGCCCAGCGAGGTGGCTTTCCTGCGGGGATCGCTGACCCTCAGGTTCTCGGGGAGCAGCTCGTCGAAGCTGCCGCCCCGGATCGAGGACAGGTCCCGCCCGGCGAAGGACGGGTGCTCGACGAGCGCCTTGGCGATGTGGGGCCAGCCGACCACGTGGGTCACCCGTCGGCGCTCGATGAGCTCCAGCGTGCTTCCGGGCTCGAAGCGCTCCTCGAACACCACGGCCGCCCCGGTGTGCATGGCGCCCACCAGCACGTAGGACAGGCCGCCCACCCAGAACAGCGGCATCGGCGTGTAGAGCACGTCGCCCTCCCGCAGGTCCCGGAACTGGAGCAGGTTGAACGGGTGGACGATCACTGCGGCCTGGGAGTGGACCACCCCCTTGGGCTCGGAGGTGCTGCCCGAGGTGTAGATGACCACCATCGGGTCCTGCGGTTGTACGGCATCGGCCGCCGTCTCGAACTGCTCGCCGGAGATCTCGCCCGAGCGGGCCATCAGGTCGTCCATCGATCCGGCCCAGGACGGCGCGGACCCGGCGTCGCTCCACATCCACACCGACCGCAGGCGCGGATGGGTCCCGCAGGAGAGCGTCTCGCGGCTCGCGCCGGCCAGGCCTCCCATGGCTTCTTCCAGCCGGGCGGCGTAGTCGTGGTTGAGGTACCGGTCCACGGTGAGCAGCACCTCGGCTTCGCAGTGGGCCAGCGCCCAGCCCAGCTCCCGCGCCTTGTAGAACGTGTTGAGCAGCACCACCACGGCCCCGATCCGGGCCGCGGCCAGCCAGGCCACCACCCACTCCGGCCCGTTCGGCGCCAGCAGCCCCACCCGGCTGCCGCGGGTCACGCCGCTCGCCAGCAGAGCCCGCGCCATCCGCCGGGACTCCGCCTCCAGCTCCCGGTAGCTCAAGCGTCGCTCGCCCAGCAGCACCAAGGCCCGGTCCCCCCATTCACCCGCCACATGGCGCACGAATCGCTCAGCGGTTGGCAGGTACGCGGGCTCCCGGACCCGTCTCTCCTCCGAGTCGTGGCCAACCGCGCCACGAGTGCTCGGCTCCAGCGGTCTCTCAGGCGGCGTCAGCCGTGCCTCGACCATCCTCGTCTCTCGGACTCCCCCCGATGCCGAAGTGTCCCTCGATGCGCGCCAGCCTCTCGCGGGCGTCGGCGAGGCTCCGGATCACTTCCTTGAGGATCTCACCGTTCTCGCGGCGGTGCTCGCGGTTCTCGTCCCTGGCCTCTCCGAACAGGTTGCGGGTTTCGTCGACGGCCTTGTCGAACAGTTGGCGGGTTTCGTCTCTGGCCTCTGCGATCCCGGTGCGGAACTCGTCTCTGGCCTCTGCGATCCCGGTGCGGAACTCGTCTCTGGCCTCTGCGATCCCGGTGCGGAACTCGTCTCTGGCCTCTGCGATCCCGGTGCGGAACTCGTCTCTGGCCTCTGCGATCAATCGGTGGGTCTCGATGCTGTCCTTGTGCTGGTAACGGGCCAAAGCCAAGACGGCGGCCAGCGTCGGGCCGAGGACAGCGGCTACGACTGCCAAGAGGTCCGTGAGCGTGATCGCGTCCACAGCGTCACTATAGAAGGCCGCAGCGCAATGATGCAACACTAAAAAGCATCAAATAACCTGATATGGCCAGCAGATCCAGCGCACGCTCATGCCGACCAGGACCGAGCACGGATATGGTTGGAGATCTATCGGCGTCCGTGAAGGAGGGACCGTCATGGCTCGCGACCTCGGCTTTCCGGTATACGACTCCGACAACCACATGTACGAGACGGAGGACGCCTTCACCCGGCATCTCCCCGCCGACTACAAGGGCGCCATCCGCTACGTGCAGGTCGACGGCCGCACCAAGATCGCCATCAAGGGCCTGATATCGGATTACATACCCAACCCGACCTTCGAGGTGGTGGCCCCTCCCGGCGCTCAGGAGGAGTACTACCGGCACGGCAACCCCGAGGGAAAGTCGCTGCGGGAGATCTTCGGCGAGCCCATCCGCTGTCCCGACTGGGCCCGCAACGCCGAGGCCCGGCTGCCCCATCTCGACGAACTCGGCATCCAGGGCTCGCTCATGTTCCCGACGCTGGCCAGCCTGCTCGAGGAGCGCATGCGCGACGATCCCGACCTGACCCACGTGGTCGTCCATTCATTCAACGAGTGGATCTACGACGAGTGGACGTTCAACTACCGCGACCGGATCTTCGCCACCCCCATCATCACCCTGCCCATCGTGGAGAAGGCCATCGAGGAACTGGACTGGTGCCTGGACAAGGGCGCCCGCTGCATCCTGATCCGTCCCGCCCCGGCCTGGGGCCTGCGGGGGCCGCGCTCGCCGGGCCTGCCCGAGTTCGATCCGTTCTGGGCCCGGGTGCAGGAGGCCGGGGTGCTGGTGGGCATGCACGCGTCGGACTCGGGCTACGCCGACCTGGCCTCGATCTGGGAGGGCAAGACCGAGTTCCTGCCGTTCAAGCCCAACCCTCTGCGCCTGCTGGTGATGCAGAACCGGGCCGTCAGCGACATGATGACCGCGATGATCTGCCACGGGGCCTTCACCCGGTTCCCCGACCTGCGCATCGCCACCATCGAGAACGGCGGCACCTGGGTGAGGCCCCTTCTGGAGAAGCTCGAGGGCGTCTACAAGAAGCTGCCTCAGGACTTCGGTGAGCATCCCCTCGAGGCGTTCCGGCGCAACGTCTACGTCAATCCCTTCTGGGAGGACGGGCTGGAGGGGCTGATCGACGTCATGAGCCCCGACCGGATCCTGTTCGGCTCCGACTACCCCCACCCCGAGGGCCTGGGCGATCCGGTGAGCTTCTACGACGACCTGCCGCTGTCGCTGCCGCGGGCCGATACCGCCAAGATCATGGGCGGGAACCTGAAGGAGCTGCTGGCGGTCTGACCGCCGGCGCGCGACACACCATTAGCGTGCCAACCGTGGCGGGGCCCTTGGAGGGCGTCAGGGTCGTCGAGGTCGCGTCCTGGATGTTCGTGCCCTCGGGCGGGTCGGTGCTGGTGGACTGGGGCGCCGACGTCATCAAGGTCGAGAACCCGGCCGGCGGCGACCCGCAGCGGGGTCTGATCACCTCCGGGCTGATCCCAGCCGGCACCGTGAACTTCATGGTCGAGCAGCCCAACCGGGGAAAGCGCTCGGCGGCGCTCAACATCGCCCACCCCGACGGCCGGGAGGCCCTGATGAAGCTGGTCGAGACGGCCGACGTGTTCCTCACCAACTACCTGGAGCCGGTGCGGCGCCGGTTGGGCGTCGACAACGAGGCGATCCGGGCCCGCAACCCGTCCATCGTCATCGCCCGGGGCACCGGGCAGGGTCCGGCCGGTCCCGACGCGGAGAAGGGCGGTTTCGACGGGGCCTCGTTCTGGGCCCGGGGCGCGGTGGCCGCGGTGTTCCCGCCCGACGCGGCCGGCTGGCCCCAGGGCCAGCCCTCCCCGGCCTTCGGCGACGTGATGGGAGGAATGGCGCTGGCCGGCGCCATCGCCGCGGCGCTGCTCAAGCGGGAGCGCACCGGCGAGCCCAGCGTGATCGACGTGTCGCTGCTGGCCACCGCGATGTGGCAGGTCTCGCCGCTGGTGGTGGCGGCCAAGCTGTTCGGGCTCACCTCGCTGCCCCGGGGCGACCGGCGCAGGAACCCCAATCCGGGGGTGGGCGTGTTCCGCACCGCCGACGACCGCTACATCAGCCTCATCCTGCTGCAGAGCGACCGGTACTGGGACGACTTCGCGGCCCGGCTGGAGCGGCCGATCCTGGTGGACGACGAGCGGTTCAACACCTCCGAGGCCCGCTCGAAGAACGGACCGGAGTGCATCGACATCATCGACGAGGCCTTCGCCGGGCGCACTCTCGAAGAGTGGAGGGAGCGACTGGCCGACTTCGAGGGGGTGTGGACCCCGTTCCAGACCCTGGCCGAGCTCCACGACGACCCCCAGGTGGTGGCCAACAACTACCTGCCCGCCACCGAGGACGCCGCCGGGAACCCGGTTCAGCTCGTGGCCAGCCCCGCCCAGTTCGACGAGACGCCTGTGGAAGTGGACCGGGCGCCGGAGCTGGGCGAGCACACTGAGCTGGTGCTGGCCGAGCTGGGCATCGACTGGGACGAGATCGCCGCTCTCAAGTCCCGCGGAGCCATCCTCTAGGTATGGAGAGCGCCGACGTGGAGGACGCGATGGACTACTCGGCGCCTCCTTACGACCAGTGGGATTCGGCCCAGCCCTACGGCCAGTGGGACCATGCCCGCCGGCACTGCCCCGTCATCCGGGAGGAGGGGTTCAGTCTCACCGAGGATCCGGCGCTGCCGAGGTTCACGGTCACGACTTTCGACGACGCCGACCAGGTGCTGCGGGACTGGCGCTCGTTCTCGGCGTCGATCAACGGCGAGGTCATGGGTCCCTACATGGGGGAGCTGATGCTCGGCCTCGACGGCGACGAGCACCGCCGCTACCGCAACCTGGTGGCCTACGCCTTCCGCCGCTCGACCCTGGAACGGTGGCGGGGCGAGCTGGTGGAGCCCGTGATCCAGACGCTGCTGGACTCCATAGCCCCGGCCGGGCGGGCCGACCTGGTCGACCAGGTCACCAGCAAGTTCCCGGTGCAGGTGATCTGCGGGATCGTGGGCGTGCCCACCACCGACCACGAGAAGTTCAACGACTGGGCCATGCGAATCAACTACGGGCCGCTGTACCCCGAGGAGGGACGGGCCGCGTCCCAGGCCATGCGCGACTACCTGGAGCCGCTGGTGGAAGCCAGACGGACGGAGCCCACCGGCGACCTGCTCTCGGAGCTGGTGCACGCCGAGATCGACGGTGCCCGCCTCACCGACGAGAAGATCTACGGGTTCCTGCGGCTGCTGCTGCCGGCGGGGGCCGAGACCACCTACCGGGCCTTCGGATCCTGCCTGCTGGCCCTGCTGGAGCGTGCCGAGGCGATGGCCCGGGTGCGGGCCGACCGGTCGCTGGTGCCCGCCGCGGTTGAGGAGACATTGCGCTGGGAGACGTCGGTGACGATGGTGGCCCGGGTGGCGGCAGCTGGCACGGAGATCGGCGGCTGCCCGGTGCCGGCGGGATCATCGGTCTCGGTGATGAACGGCTCGGCATCACACGACGAGGCCCGCTGGGACGATCCCGGGGAGTGGGACCTCGACCGGGAGCCGCAGCGGCACATGGCCTTCGGCACCGGGCCGCACCAGTGCCTGGGCATGCACCTGGCCCGCATGGAACTCGAGGTGGGGATCAACGCAGTGCTCGACCGCCTGCCCAATCTGCGCCTCGACCCCCACGCCGAGGCCCCGACCATCAGCGGCTACGCCTTCCGCGGCCCCCTGAGCCTCCCGGTCCTCTTCGACCCGCCGTGAATCTGCCCAGTCTTAAAGTCTTTTTGACATGATTTCATATCATGTAGTTGCACCAGTGAGCGTCTGCCAGTAATGTGACTGCATGGACCCCGCCATCGCAGCAACGCTCATCGGCGTCTTGGGCACTGGGCTCATCGGCGTGCTAACTGGCGCGTTTCATCTACTTCGCTCCGATCTCAAGGAGTTGCGCGCCGAGAACCGCGCCGACCATCGCGAAACCAACCGGAGGATCGACCGGCTCGAGGGGAAGCTGGACGGGCTGATCTGGGCGATGGCACAAGCCGGATTCCCTGCCCAACCCCAGCCGCCGCAGCCGCCTGCCGAGCCGCAGGGTTAGGAACGCGTCGTGGATCCAGCGATCGCCGCGACTCTCATCGGCGTGCTGGGGAGCGCACTCGTTGGCGTGCTGACGGGGGCGTTCCATCTGCTTCGCTCCGACATCCGTCGAGTGGAAGGCAAGCTGGACAATCTGGTTCTGGCGTTGGCCGGGTCTGGCTATCTGACCGACCCTCAGATGCCGGAGCCGCCGGCGGACTCGGCGCCGGCCTAGGCGGGCTGGGATTGGAGGGCTAGGCGGGCGACTCTCCGGCGGTGGTGGGAGGCCGAGCCGAAGTGGAGCTCGCCCACCTTGGCCCGGCGCAGGAACAGGTGCAGGTCGTGCTCCCAGGTGTAGCCGATCCCGCCCGCGAGCTGGAGTCCGTCCTGCACGCAACGGCGTTGGGCCTCGCCCGTAGCCGCCTTGGCCATCGAGGCGGCCAGCGTCCGGTCCGGGTGGTCCTCGGCCAGGGTCAGGGCCGCGTAGTAGACGAGCACCCGGGCCCGTTCGATGTCGCGGTACATGTCGGCCAGCTTGTGCTTCACGGCCTGGAACGAGCCGATGGGCACGCCGAACTGGATGCGCTCCTTGGCGTAGCCGTTGATGATGTCGAAGATCCGCTGGCAGGCGCCCAGCGTGACCGCGGCGACCGCGGTCACCGACTCCTCCAGCGCCCGGCGGACCGCATCGGCGGCGTCGCCGTCGCCGAGCAGTCTCTCGGCGGGCACGCGCACCCCGTCGAGGGTGACGGTGGCGTGGCGGACGCCGGGATCCACGGGGATGCCGCCGGTGGCTTGGACCGACGAGCCCGGCACGGTGACCACCCGCAACTCGCCGTCGATCCGGACCGCGACCGCGATCTCATCGGCGGTGGCTCCGTCGAGCACATATTGCTTCGTGCCTGACAGCACCAGATCGTCGCCGTCGCGGCGAGCGGTGGCGCTCACCTCTGCCGGATCCCAGGTTCCGGCGCCCTCGTCGACCGCGATGGTGCCGGTGGTTCGGCCCGCGGCCACCGGCGCCAGCAGCTCAGTGGCCTGGGAGGGCGCGGCGGCTTCGGCCACCAGCGAGGCGAACTGGGTGACGGTGGCCACGAACGGACCCGGCGCGGCGTGGCGGCCCAGCTCCTCCAGCACGATGGCCAGCTCCACCCAGCCGTAGCCGAGGCCGCCGGCATCGGTCGGCAGCGCCATGGCGGGCCATTCCAGGCTCGCCAGCGTCTGCCAGAGGTCGGCGGCGTCGGACTGGCCGTCGGCCACCGCCCGGGCCAGCTCGGGCGGCGCCTCGGCGTCTAGTACGTCGCGCACCGCTCGTTGGAGCTCCAACTGGTCGTCGGTGAACTCGAACTCCATCGTCTAGCCCCTCCGGTGACGCCCCCGGCCGAAACTGACGACGAATCGGCCCTCTGAGGGCCCGGATCCGCACCAATTTCGAGCGGTGGTGGTCATCGCCCTAGCCCCTGGGCTGGCCGAGGACGCGCTCGGCGATGATGTTGCGGTGGATCTCGCTGGTGCCCCCGCTGATGGTGCCGGCGAATGTGAACCAGTACCGGTCGGCCCACGACAGCGCCGAACGGTCGCTCTCGTAGGGCGACTGCGCACCTTCGGGCACGCTGCGGTCCAGCGCGGCCGGGCCCAGCGACTCCAGCATCAGCAGCGCCAGCTTCTGCTGGGCCTCCGAGCCCAGCAGCTTCAGCAGCGACTGGTCGGCCACGTGCAGGCCTCTCTGGCTGCGGGCCAGTTGACGCTGGCCCAGCAGGCGCAGGGCCCAGGAGTCCATGATCGAGCTTCCCAACCCGTCGAGCACCACCGGATCGTCGGCCGCCCCCGCGCCGGCCCCGTCGTTCAGCTGCGACAGCATGGCGTCCAGCATCTGGTCGAGGCCCTGCGACCACAGGATCCACAGCATCTCGCGCTCGTGGGCCAGTGAGCCGGTGCAGACCCGCCAGCCGTCGTTGAGCTCACCGACCAGATTCTCGGCCGGCACCTCCACATCGTCGAAGAACACCTCGTTGAAGTCGGGCTGACGGGCCGTGATGTCCTGGAACGGCCGGCGCTCCAGACCGGGCGTGTCGGTCTCGATGATCAGCGCCGAGATGCCCTTGTGCTTGGGCACATCGGGATCGGTGCGCACGAAGGCCAGCAGGACGTCGGCTTGATGGGCGCCGGAGGTCCACACCTTCTGGCCGTTGACGATGAAGCGGTCGCCGTCGAGAACGGCCCGGGTGGACAGCCCGGCCAGGTCGCTGCCCGCGCCCGGCTCGCTCATGCCCAGCGCGGCGGTCCTCTCCGCCCGCATGATCGGCACCGCCCAGCGGTGCTTCTGCTCCTCAGTGCCGAAGGTGATGATCGAGGCGCTGACGATGCCCAGACCCTGGGGGTTGAAGCTCTGGGTCACCCGGCGCCGGCCCAGCTCCTCCCAGAACGCCGCCTGCTCGTAGAGGCCGGCGTTGCGCCCACCGAACTCGGGCGGGTATCCCGGCACCAGCCAGCCGTCGTCGAACATGCGGCGCTGGAATTCCCGAGCCCAGGCCGGGATGTCGCCGCTCGACCGCGGCCGCACCGTCGTGGAGGCCGGGTCGGGCAGGTTGGCGTCGAGCCAGGCCGAGAACTCAGCCCTGAACGCCTCGACCTCTGAGGTATAGGTCAGCCGCACACCATCCCCCGGGCGTCCACCGGAGCGACTGTATCGGCAAGCCGTCAGAGGCCGAGTGGAGGGCTCCCTCTAGCATCAGCGATGGGAAGGCATCTGACCGCGGCGCGAGTCGCCCTGATCCGCGCCGGGACGGCAGTATTGCGGCGCGACACCTAGGGGGACTCATGAATCGAGGCCGACGCACACTCACAGCCCTCTTCGCCACAGCCATGCTGGCCGCGGCCTGCGGCAACAGCCCCAGCGGCGACGGAGTCTCCCCGACCCCCGACCCGGCCGCTCCGACTACGGCCGCTCCGACCGCGGCCGCACCGGCCGCTCCCGGCGAGGAGCCCGCTCCCGAGCCGACCGAGACCGTCGCGGCGACTCCGGACGCTCCCGACGAGGCCCCTGGGACCGGCGCCACCAGTGACGAGGCACCCGAACCCGCGGAATCAACTACCACTCTTGCCGTGGAGGTCATCGTCGAGGAGCCGGTCGACCCCTACCCGGAGCGCCACACGTTCGTGGCCCTCGAGGGCGTGCCGGGAGTCGCCGACGACGAGATCCGGGCGTCGGTCGTGGGCATCAAGCAGAACAACCCGCTGGGAACCTGCATTCTCGACTGCTACGTCACCGGGATCCAGTCCTACTTCGACTACGTCAACGACTCGGGCGGCGTCTACGGCCGCAACCTGGTCATCGACGAGATCCTCGACGACGAGCTGTTCCGCAACCAGGAGCACGCCCTCAAGGTCATCGCCGACAACAGCAGCCTGGCAGCTTTCCAGGCGACGCTCCTTCCCTCGGGATGGGGCGACCTCAACGACGCAGGGGTTCCGACCTTCGTGTGGAACATCCACGGCGCCGACGCCGTCAACCGCGACAACATCTTCGGCAACCACGTCATCGGATGCCCCCCCTGCACCATCCGGAGCTTCGTCTGGATCGCGTCACAGGCCGGCGCCACCAGGGTCGGGCTGCTCGGCTACGGCATCACCGAGACCTCCAAGGTGTGCGCCAAAGCCTTCTCCGACTCGATCGACCTCTACGGGCCTGCGCTCGGTATGGAGGTCGCCTACTTCAACGACGACATGGCCTACGGCCTGCCCAACGGCATCGGGCCCGAGGTGACCCAGATGATCGACGCAGGCGTCGACTTCATCGCCACCTGCATGGACCTGAACGCCATGCTGACCCTGGCCCAGGAACTCGAGCGCCAGGGCGCGAGGGACCAGATCACGCTGCTCCATCCGAACTCCTACAACTATGAGTTCGTGGCGGCGGCCGGCGATCTGTTCGATGGCGACTACGCCCTGCTGGTGTTCGCCGCGTTCGAGTACGAGGTCGACAGCCCGCTGCGCCGGGCCTACGACCAGTGGGTGCCGGCCAACGGAGGCCCGGTGGCCGAGCAGACGCTGATCGGCTGGATCAACGCCGACCTGTTCGTCACCGGCCTGTTGGAGGCCGGTCCCGAATTCGACCGGCAGTCCGTCATCGACTCGCTCAACCAGATCACCTACGACGCCGGCGGCCTGATCAACCCCGTCGACTGGAGCCGCCAGCACACCGCGGTCGAGCCGTTCGTCTACGACCACGCTTACGAGCTTCATTGCACGTCCTCGGTGCGGATCGAGGGCGGGGGATTCGTCGGGTTCCAACCCGCGCCGTGGATGTGCTGGCCCGGCGACACCGAGGAATGGTCCGAGCCGGCGCCCACCGACTTCGCAGCCTGACCCCTGGCACGCTCGCTCGACCGCAGCCGAGCCTTGAGCGCCGCAGTGTGATCCTCGCTTCCGGGTTCTTCGAGGACCTCTTCCGAGGCGTCTTGCAGGGCACGCCGCCCGGAGCGGTCTACGCGCTCATCGCCCTCGGCTTCGTGCTCACCTACAAGACCTCCGGCGTGTTCAACCTGGCGTTCGGCGCGCAGGCCTACATCTCGGCCGCCATGTACTTCAAAGCCCACAGCGTGTGGGGCTGGCCCAAGTGGGCGGCCCTCCTCGTGTCGGTGTTCGTGCTGGCGCCGCTGGTGGGCCTGGTGCTCGAGCGAGCTGTCTTCCGCCACCTCCGCACCGCTTCGGCGGTGTCGAAGCTGGTCGTCACCATCGGTCTCAGCGTGGCCCTGCCCGAGATCTTCAACTGGGCAGCCCGGTTCAGCGCCGTCGCCGGTCGGCGGATAACCGGCATCGTGGGTGACGGCGCCGGCGTGTACTACGACCCGTTCGGGGTCTACCGCTTCAACCGCGACGAGGTGGCCATGATGGCGGTGGCGCTGGCCGGCACGCTGCTGTTGGCCGCCCTGTTCCGCTTCACGATGATGGGCCTGTCCATGCGGGCGGTGGTGGAGAGTCCCCGGATGACCGAGTTGAGCGGCATCAACGCCGACCGGGTCTCGGCGTTCGCCTGGGCCCTGTCGAGCACGTTCGCGGGCATGGCCGGCGTGCTGATCGCGCCCCGGTTCAACTCGCTCAGCTCGGGGGACTACTTCACGCTGGTGATCATCGCGGTGGCCGCGGCGGCCACAGGACTGCTCGTCAGCCTGCCCCGGGCTCTGCTGGGCGGGCTCGGACTGGGATGGTTCATCGCGGTGTTCAACACCTTCCTGCCCGGACTGGCCGACGACCACACCTGGCTGCGGCCCTTCCAGGAGAATCTCACCCCGTCGCTGCCGTTCGTCGTGCTGTTCGCCATCCTCGTGCTGTGGCGCGCCGTCGGCCGGCAGCGCGAGGCGTCCGATCCCCTGGCCGGCGTGGACCCCCCGCCTCCGGCGTTGGCCGCCCTCGAGCGTCACCCCCAGTTGACGCTGTTCACCAGGCTGTTCGGGGTGTTCTTCGTGACCGTCGTCGGGCTGGTGGTGTGGTTCCGGGCCGACGTCCTGTGGATGAGCCTCGTGACGAAGGCGGTGATCATCGCGCTCATCTACCTGTCGGTCACCGTCATCACCGGCATGGGCGGCCAGATCTCGCTGTGCCAGGGGACGTTCGCGGCCATCGGAGGCTTCACCGTCTTCCAGATGGCGGACCGGTTCAACATGTCGGTTCTGGCCGCCGCGCTGATCGGAGCGGCCCTGGCCGCTGTAGTCGGAGCGTTGCTGTCGCTTCCGGTCCTGCGGTTGGGGGGAGTGTGGCTCGCCATCGCCACGCTGGCGTTCGCCTTCTTCTTCGACGCGGTGATGGTGAGGTTCTCCTGGGTGGGCGGCGGAAGCACCGCCCTGCTCACCGGCACCCAGGTGCCCCGCCCGCTGATCGGGCCGATCGACTTCGCCAGCGACCGGGCCTTCCTGGTGCTGGCGGTGGTGGCGCTGGTGGTGGCGTCGGTGGTGGTGATACAGCTGCGCGAGGGCACGATCGGGCGCACTCTGGCCGCCCTCCGGGGCAGCGAGGTGGCCGCCGCGTCGATCGGCGTCTCCGCGGCTCGGGCCCGCATCGTCGCCTTCGCGGTGTCGGCCGCCATCGCCGGGTTGGGCGGAGCGCTGCTGGCGATGCATCAGCAGAATGTGAACTACGCGCTCAACTTCGCTCCTGTCGTCGCGTTGTTCTGGCTGGTGGTGGTGGTCGCGCTCGGGGCTCGCACCGTGGAGGGAGCCATCCAGGCCGGTGCGGCCTTCGCCCTGTTCGAGCCGCTGATACTGCAGGGCGAGCTGCTCGGCTGGATCGTGCGGGGGGAGGAGCGTCTCCCTGAGTTCTTCCCCCTGTCGGGCAACTGGCGGCTGATCCTGTTCGGTCTCATGGCCATGCAGTTCGCCCGCCATCCCGAGGGCCTGGTGGAGCACGGCAAGCGGCGCTCGGCTGCCCGCATCAACCGCTGGCTCGAGGCCCGCCAGGGGGCCGCGACATGACGCGGCTGCTGGAGGTTTCCGGCGTGAGTGTGGCCTTTGCGGGTATCCGCGCCCTCGACGATGTGAGCGTGAGCGTCGCGGCCACGGAGCGCGTGGGTCTGATCGGCCCCAACGGCGCGGGCAAGACCACTCTGTTCAACTGCCTGCTCGGGATTCTGCGGCCCGACGCCGGTCGGGTGTTGCTCAACGGCGTCGATGTCGGCGGCTGGCCCGCCCATCGCCGGGCCCGCGCCGGCATGGGCCGGACGTTCCAGCGGGTCGAGCTGTTCGCCGACACCACCGTGCGCGAGCACCTGCTGATCGCGGAGCGGATCCGCAACGGCACGGGCGCATTCTGGAAGGACCTGATCGGCCGGGGCCGGCCGACGCCCGACGAGGTCGCCGCGTGCGACGAGGTGCTGGAACTGCTGGGCGTCGCCGATCTCGCCGCCAAGCCGGTCGAGTCGCTCAGCCTGGGGCAGAGCCGGCTGGTGGAGGTCGGGCGGGCGCTGATGACGGGTCCACAGGTCCTGCTGCTCGACGAGCCCTCGTCGGGACTCGACCGGGACGAGACCCAGGCCTTGGCCGCCACCCTGCGGGCCGTGCAGGACGCCCGCGGCTATGCGGTGCTGCTGGTGGAGCATGATGTGTCGTTGGTGGCCGATTTCACTGAACGGGCCTACGTGCTCGACTCCGGCGCGCTCATCGCGGAGGGTTCAACCGCGGGCGTGCTGGCCGATCCCTCGGTCCGTCGGGCCTATCTCGGTAGCTTCGAGGTCTCGTGAGCAGGTGCGAAGGCCCGTTTCGGCGCGTTGTGAGGTTCTCTGTGCGGAATGCGGCGGCACGCGCGCCTTCTTGCGCTGACCCAGGCCTGGGGAGATCGTGTCGTGAGCGCGCCGATCCTTGAGTTGCGCGACGTGGAGGCCGGCTATGGCCCGTTCCGGGCGCTGTTCGGCGTGTCCCTGTCGGTCGGCCTGGGAGAGGCGGTGGCCTTGGTCGGTGCCAACGGCGCGGGCAAGACCACTCTGGCCCGGGTAGCCAGCGGGCTGGTAACGCCGACGGCGGGGCGGGTGCTGGTGGACGGCGAGCCGGTCTCGGACGGCCGCTCGTCGGCCTGGTACTTCGTGCGCCGAGGGGTGGCCCATGCGCCCGAGGGTCGCTCGGTGTTCGCTTCGCTGACCGTGCAGGAGAATCTGGCGCTGTCGTTCCAAAGGGCCTTCGGCCGAGCCGGGCTGGCCGGCGGGCTGGACCGGGCCTACGAGCTGTTCCCCCGGCTGGGCGAGCGCCGCGGCCAGATGGCCGGCACGATGTCGGGCGGCGAGCAGAGGATGCTCTCGCTGGCCCGGGTGCTGGTGGAGTCGCCCCGGCTGCTGATCGCCGACGAACTCTCCCTCGGTCTCGCTCCGATGGTTGTGGACCAGGTGTTCGGGACGCTCTCGCAGATCCGGGGGGCGGGGACAGCTTTGCTGATCGTGGAGCAGCAGGTCGGCCACGCGCTGGAACTGTGCGACCGGGCTGCAGTCCTGGAGCACGGGCTGATCACCTGGCAGGGCCCGACGGCCGAGGCAGGAGCCCTCCTGGAATCCCGCCTGTTCGAGTCGGGAGCAGCCCGTTGATGATGGTTGCGGAGCCTCGGGCCGAACTACCCGCGGGTCTCCCACCTGAGAGGTGGATTCTTGACAGGAGTTCGATCGGTCGCCGGAGGCGAGGCTGATGGGTGAGCCTCGGGAGCGGCGGGCCGTTATCAGCGGCGCGGCCCAGTCTGAGATCGGCCGCCGGCTGTACCGCACCGGCATCGACCTCACCGTCGAGGCCGCACTCCGGGCGGTCGCCGACGCCGGGCTGACGACGGCCGACATCGACGGGGTGTCCACCTATCCGGGCTTCGGCGGCTCCTTCGGAGGGGCCATGGGGGCTGAACTGCACGAGGCGCTGCGGTTGGCGCTCAACTGGCGCAGCTCGGGCGTGGAGACTGCCGGCCCGCTGGGCGCGGTCCACAACGCCATCCTGGCGGTGGCGACCGGCCTGGCTCGCCACGTGCTGGTGTTCCGCACCGTGGTGGAGGGCAGCGGAGGGCCGTTGCGCCCCGGCGGCGGCGGTGGGGGCGGCCCGATGGCCGGCTCGGCCGGTCCGTTCCAGTTCATGATCCCCTACGGAGCGGCGTCGGCCGCCTGCTGGGTCGCCTGCTACGCCCGCCGCCACATGCACGACTACGGCACCACCCGCACGCAGCTCGGCGCCATTGCGATCAACGGGCGGGCCAACGCGGCGGCCAACCCCCAGGCCGTCTACACCGATCCCATGACCATCGACGACTACCTGGCCGTGCGGATGATCAGCGACCCGCTGTGCCTCTACGACTGTGATGTTCCCTGCGACGGGTCCACCGCGGTGGTGGTCTCGCACCGCGACCACTCACCCGACGCCCCGGCGGGCGCGGTCGGCGTCAACGCCATGGGGACCGCCATCCGGGGCCGGCCCTCCTGGGACCAGTTCGACGACCTGACGTCGATGATGATGCGCCACACCGCCGCCTCGATGTGGGAGCGCACCGAGCTGACGGTCGACGACGTGGACACCGCTCAGCTGTACGACGGCTTCAGCTGGTTGACCCTGGCCTGGATCGAGGCCATGGGCTTCTGCGGCAAGGGGGAGAGCGGGGCCTTCGTGGAGGGCGGCGCCAACATCGGCCCCGACGGCCCGGCGCCGCTCAACACGTCCGGCGGCCAGCTCTCCGCGGGCCGGCTGCACGGCTTCGGCCACCTTCACGAGGCAGTGATGCAGTTGCGGGGCACAGCCAACGTCCAGGTCCCCGGCTGCGAGGTGGTCGCGGTCGGAGCCGGCGGCGGCCCCGAGACCGGATGCCTGCTGCTGACCAGGGGACCGTCATGAGCGCCGACAACCGGCTGACTCGGTGCCTGTCGTGAGCGCCGACAACCGGCTGACCAGGGGACCGTCATGAGCGCGGACAACCGGCTGACTCGGTGCCTGTCGTGAGCGCCGACAACCGGCTGACCAGGGGACCGTCATGAGCGCGGACAACCGGCTGACTCGGTGCCTGTCGTGAGCGCCGACAACCGGCTGACCAGGGGACCGTCATGAGCGCGGACAACCGGCTGACTCGGTGCCTGTCGTGAGCGCGGACAACCGGCTGACCAGGGGACCGTCATGAGCGCGGACAACCCGCCCCGGTTCGTGCTGGCCTCGCCCGAGAGCGAGTTCTACTGGCGTTCCGGGGCCGACGGCCGGCTCAGGATCCAGCGTTGCGGCGAATGCTCCCGCTGGGTCCACCCGCCCGGCCCGGCCTGCCCCTTCTGCCACTCGCGCCGGGTCGGCCCCGAGCCGGTGGCCGGAACCGGCACCGTGGCCACGTACACGATCAATCGCAAGGAGTGGATCCCGGGGTTCACGCCGCCCTATGTCTTCGCGCTCGTCGAACTCGACGAGGATCCGACGGTGCGGATCGGCACCAACATCGTGGACTGCGACATCGACGAGGTCGAGATCGGGATGCGGGTCGAGGTGCTGTTCGAGGAGAGCGGCGAGTGGCACGTTCCGCTGTTCCGTCCTGCAGAGGCCGAGCGGTTGGGCGGTGACGCCCGGTGATCCCGGCGAGACGCTCAGCGAGGCCGTGGCCCGAGCGGCCCGTGAGCGCAGCGAACAAGAGCGGGCATGAAACCGCCGAGACGTCCTGATGGCGGTCATCACCATCGACGACCTGCTCGGCTGCCTGGAAGTGGAGCCGGTGCGGCCGGGCGTGTGGACCGCGCCCAACATCGAGATGGACTATCCCCGGATCTTCGGCGGCCAGCTACTGGCCCAAGCGGTCGCGCTGGGGGCGGCCACCACCGAGGGCAAGGTTGTCAAGTCGTTGAGCTGCCTGTTCCCGCGGGAGGGTTCGACCACCGATCCAATCGAGTTCGAGGTGGAGGAGACCCAGACCGGACGGACCTTCGCGCTGCGCCGGGTCCGGGCCGGCCAGCATGGCAGGACCATCTTCGCCGCCCTGCTCTCGATGCACGCGCTGGAGCCCGCGTCGGCCTTCGAGCATCAGAAGCCCGCCCCCGAGGCGGGCCACCCCGACGAGGCCGCCGCGACGGAGATGTCCATGATCCCCTGGACGACCAGGGTGACGGGCGGCGCAGACCTGCGGGACCCCGCACCGGCTCCTCCCCGCTACGCCTTCTGGACCCGCGTCGAGGACCGGAGGTTGGGCGACGACCCGGCCGTTCACCAGGCGCTGCTGGCCCACGCCACCGACCTCACCATCGTCGGGACCGTGCTGCTCCCGGTCGAGGGCGTGAGCCAGGCCGACTCCTACCGCACCCTCCACACCGCAGTGACCAGCCACACCGTCTGGTTCCACCGCCCGTTCCGCCTCGACCAGTGGTGCCTGATCACGCAGCACTCGCCCACGCTGGCCCGGGCCCGGGGCTTCGGCCAGGGCCACGCCTTCGACGCCGGCGGTGCGCTGCTCGCCTCCTTCGCCCAGGAGTGCATGATCCGTCCCATCGACCTGGGCTAGAGCTGTGTCGTCGAAATGGCTAGGGCAGCGCAGCAGGACCGAGACCCTGCTTGGGAGCGCTCCGGACACCCCGATCATTTCAGCGACGGACCACTAGAGCGAGAGGGAAGAGTTCGCGCCGTGTCTGCTGAAGCGCGTCCGTCCCTGGTGATCGGTGCCGCGGTGATGGCCACCGTGTCCACCGTGCTGCCCGGGTTCCTCATCGGCGCCATGTCGGTGCAGGTGAGTGCGGAGATGGGCGTCTCCGAGGGGGTGTACGGATGGGGTCTCGGATCGTTCTTCGGGGCCGCCATGGTCGGGTCGGTCATGCTGGGCCGGCTGGCCCAGCGGATCGGGCCGCTCAACCAGATGACCCTCGCGCTCTCAGTGTCCATAGCGGTGCAGCTGGCTCTGGCCGCCAGCGCCCGCTCGTTCCTGGCGGTGATCGGCTTCCTGGTGCTGGCCGGGCTGGCCAACGCCGCCAACCAGACGTCGGTCAACCTGGCCCTGGCCCAGGCTCAACTGCCTCGGCTGGGTCTGGCCGTGTCGATCAAGCAGTCGGGCCTGCCCACGGCCACCCTGCTGGCGGGCTTCGCAGTGCCCTCGCTGGCCGTCGGTGTGGGCTGGCGCTGGGCCTATGTGGCCGGCGCGGTGTTCGCGCTGATGTCGCTGGTGCTGGTCAGGGCGGCCGTCGGGTCGTCGGTGTTCCGGACTCCGGCCCGCGCAGCCGAGCCGGAGTCGTCGTCCCGGGACCTCTTCCTGGGCGCCGCGGTGGGTGCGTTCCTGGCCTTCAGTGCTGGATCGCTCGTCGCGTGGGGGGTCGGCTCCGGCGTCGACGCCGGGCTGGGACCCGGCACCGCCGGACTGTTCCTTAGTGTCGGGGCGGCCACCGGCATCGCGATGAGAGTGGCGAGCGGCCGGCTGTCGGACACGATGAGGGTCAAGCCGTTCCGGGTGGGGGGCATCACCGCCCTGTTCGGCTCGATAGGCATGGCCGGGCTGGCGCTGCGCTCGCCGGCCACCCATGTGGCCGCCATGCTGCTGTCGTTCGGATGCGGCTGGATCTGGCCGGTGTTCACCAACTACGGGATCGTGCGGGCCAACCCCCGGGCTGCCGGCAGCGCCACCGGGATCACGCAGATGGGCGTCTACGTAGGGGTATTCATCGGGCCTCTGGTCACGGGATGGCTGATCGAGCACTCCGGCTACCCGGCGATGTGGCTGGCCGTGGCTGCCTCGTCGGTGGCCGGCGCAGCCGTGTCGATCTGTGTAGCCGACCGCTTCTGACTCCGCTGACCCCATCGCACTGGCCCGTGGCCCATCATTGGGCCATGACGGAGTCGCGATGAGGCGTGTTGCTTCCCGCTGTTGTTCGACGGTTATCCGGTCCGTGCAAATGAATCGAACGACGTCGCGATGAAGCATGTTGCTTCCCGCTGTTGTTCGCTTCGCTCACGGGCCGCTCGGGCCACGGCCTCGCTGGGTGGGTGAGAGGCGCCGCTCATCCGCCGCCTACCAGTCGGCCTCTGGGGCGGGCGCGGGCCTCGGCGAGGTGGCCGACTAGCAGCGCGACCGCGGCCAGGGCCGACACTACGCCCGATATCGCCATCGTCTGGGCGAAGGCAGTGGTGAAGGCCTGCCCCGTCTCGGTGATCGTCGCCTGAGCCGCGGCCTCGCCCAGCGTGCCCGATCGGGACAGCTGGTAGGCGGCCTCGATGGCCGCACCCATCGACTCGGCCGCCGGGGAGGCCACCTCGGGCGGTAGCTGGGCCACGTCCACCGTGCTGCGGTAGATCGAGGTGGACAGGGCGCCCAGCGTGGCGATGCCCAGCGCCGCCCCCAGCTCGCGGGCGGTGTCGTTGACGGCCGAGCCGATGCCGGCCTTGTCGTAGGGAGTGGCGACCATGATGTCGTTGGTGGCCGGGGTCATGGCCAGGCTGAGACCCGCCCCGGCCAGCACCAGCGGTCCCAGAAGGAACCAATAGCTGGTATCGGTGTCGACCATCGCCAGCGGCAGGAATGTGAGCGCCAACACCGCGAAGCCGACCGCCATGATCCGGCGCGATCCGTACCTGGCGGCGAGCGGGGCGGTGAACGGGGCCACAACCATCGACGCCAGCGCCTCCGGCATGGTCGCCAGCCCCGCCTCCAGGGCGGAGTATCCCAGGACGAACTGCACGTAGAGCGCGAACAGGAACCAGAACCCGATCATCACGACGAACGTCATGGTGACCACGGCCGAGCCGATGCTGAAGCGCCGGTCGCCGAACAGTTCCAGCGGCAGCATCGGATGGCGGGCTCGCTGCTGCCACCCCAGCAGGACCGCACCGAAGACGACCGCCACCGCGAAGGCCGAGAGCACCGGTGCCGATGTCCAGCCCTGCTCGGGTCCCTCGATGATGCCGTAGATGAGGGCGGTCATGGCCACGATGGACAGCGCCGCTCCGGCAGGGTCGAGATGCCGGGGGTGCTCGTCCCGGGATCGGGGCAGCCACAGCACCACCGCGACCATCACCACCGCCACCACCGGGACGTTGTAGAGGAAGCCGGCCTCCCAGCCCCACGACGGCACGAACCACCATCCGGTCACGAACAGGCCGGTCAGCGCGGGCCCGATGGCGGCGCCGCCCCCGGCGAAGCCCGACCACACCGCGATGGCGGTCGGCCTCTCCGGCGGCGGGAAGATCTCGATCAGCAGCGACAGCGTGGCCGGCATGACGAAGGCGGCCGCCACCCCCATGGCTCCCCGGGCGACCAGGATGACCTCGGCCGAGTCGGCCAAGCCTCCGAGGAGCGCGCCGAGCCCGAACACGAGCAGGCCTCCGAGCAGGGCGCCCTTGCGGCCGTAGCGGTCGCCGATGGCTCCGCCGGTCATCAGCAGCCCGCCGAAGGCGAGCGCGTAGGTGTTGACGATCCACTGCAGCTGCGGCCCGGTGACACCCACATCCCGCTGCAAGGTGGCCAGGGCCACGTTCAGGCCCGAGACCGACATGACCACCAGCACCAGGGTCAGGCTCAGCACGCCGAGCAGGAACCAGCGCCGGGCGTGAACGTCCGGCCGCTCCCAGAGACTCACACGGCTCACGCTAGGTCAGCCGGTGGGGGGCTCCCCTAGCTGACGGTTCTCAGGACTGGGACTTCTTCATGTCGGTCAGGCCGGTGAGGATCGGGTATCCGCCCACCGACAGGGCGTTGCCGTGGCCCGTCTGGTGGATGTCGAACACGGCCTGGAGCGCCGAGTAGAAGCCCTGGATGTCCATGGTGCGGTTGACGGCCCGCTTGGACTGGGCCAGAGCGAAGGGGTGCATCTGGGCGATCTCATGGGCCAGCGCCATGGTCTCGGTGTGGAGGTCGTCGAGGGGAACGACCCTGTTGACCATGCCGGCCGCCTCGGCCTCCGCCGCGCCGATCCGGCGAGCGGTGAACAGCATCTCCTTGGCCTTGCGGGGGCCGAGCTCCCAGGTGTGGCCGTGGTACTCCACCCCGCCGATGCCCATGCGGGCCACCGGATCGGAGAACATGGCGTTGTCGGCGGCGATGATCAGATCGCAGGGCCAGCACAGCATCAGTCCCCCGGCGATGCACTGGCCCTGCACCGCCGCGATGGTGGGCTTGGGGATGTCGCGCCAGCGCCGGCTGTAGCCGAGGTAGTGGATCGTCTCCCATTCGTAGATGGCTTCGAGGCCCCGCTCCTTCCAGTCCACGAAGCTGCCCTTGGCCGGGCTGCCCTCGCCTGCCGCGGCCTTCTCCAGGGCCTCGTCGCTGCCGGAGAGGTCGTGACCGGCGCAGAAGTGCTTGCCGACCGACCGCAGCACGATCACCCTCACGTCGGCGTCGTCGGCGGCTCGGGTGAAGCACTCGTCCATCTCGTTGAGCGTCAGGCCGCTGACCGCGTTGGCTTTCTCGGGACGGTTAAGGGTGATCACCGCCACCCGCCCGTCGGTCTCGTAGAGCATGTGCTGCATGTGTCCTCCTTCGGTCACCAGGTGCTGCGGATGTAGCCGTAAATGCCGGCGAAGTCCCTGGCGATCTTCTCGGGCAGGGATACGACGCCGCCCAGGACGCGGGCCCCGAACATGATCTTGGCGGTGTGCTCCACCACCAGGGCAGTGTGCAGCGCGTCGGACGGCGACTTGCCCACGCACAGCAGGCCGTGGTTGGCCATCAGCACCGCGCCCCGGTCGGCCAGGTGGCGCACCACCTCTGCGGCCAGTTCGTCGGTGCCGGTGGTGGCGTAGTCGGCCACCGGCACGTCGCCGCCCACGTAGACGATCACCTCCTCGATGCTGGCCGGGATGGGCTGGTGGGCCACCGCGAACATCGAGGCGTGGGGCGGATGGCAGTGGACGACGCCGCCGACCTCTTCGAAGGCGTTGTAGCAGGCCAGGTGCATGGCCTTCTCGGTGGACGGCTGGCCCGATCCGGCCAGGTGCTCGCCCTCGAGGCTGAGGACGGCGAGGTTGCCGGCGGTGACGTCGGGGTAGGGGGTGGACGACGGGGTGAGGCAGACCGAGCCGTCGCTGCGGCGGCCCGACACGTTGCCGGCCGTGCCCACCACCAGTCCGGCCCGCTCCATCTGCTGCGAGACGTCGGCTACCTCCTGGTGGACAGGATCCTGACGGTCTCCTTCGATGCTCACTCGAGGACCTCCGGGTTGGGATGGCTGGCAGCGATGCTCACTCGAGGACCTCCGGGTTGGCGCAGTGGAGCGGCTTGCCGCCCGACAGGATGGCCTTGATGTCGGCCACCACGATGGCCGCCTGCTTGCTCTCCACGTCGTAGGTGGCCCCGCCGATGTGAGGTGTGAGCACCACGTTGTCCATGGCGGTGAGGGGATGGTCGGTGGGCAGGATCTCGCCCTCGAAGTGGTCGAGGCCGGCGCCGGCCAGATGGCCCGACTCCAGGGCGGCCACCAGGGCGTCGGTGTCGTGCAGTGCGGCCCGAGCCGTGTTGAGGTAGATCGCCCCCGGCTTCATCGCCGCGAACTGGTCCGAGCCCATCATCTGTGACGTCTCCGGCGTTACGGCGGCGTGCATCGACACCACGTCAGCGGTCGCCAGGAGGTCGTCGAGGCCGTGGGTGGCGTCGGCGGCATAGGGATCGGCGGCGATCATCGTCATGCCCAGGCCCTCCAGGCGCCACTTGGCGGCCCGACCCACGGCACCCAGTCCCACCAGCCCGGCAGTGCGTCCCGCCACCTGCCAGGCCCGGTAGCGCTGGTAGGGGAGGGTCTCGCCGAACATCGTGCCCGCTCGCACGTCGCGGTCGCCGGCGACCACGAACCGGGTCACTGCCATCAGCAGAGCCACCGTCATCTCGGCCACGGCGTCGGAGTTGCGGCCAGGTGTGCGCAGCACGGGAATGCCGGCCGCGGTGGCCGCGTCGACATCGACGTTGGTGGGCCGGGCCCGGGTGGAGGCGATGGCCGTCAGCGGCAGCTCCAGCACCGGACCCTTGCACGAGTCGGCCTCGCACACGACGATGTCGGCTCCCTCGTGGCGGATCTTGGCCGCGAAGTCTCGGGATCGGTAGAGCTTGATCGGCTGGTGTTCGATCCAGGGTTCGAACACCACGTCGGCGATGTCGCGCAACTCGTCGAGGGCAGGGCCCCGAAGGGGCGCGGTAACCAACACCCGAGGCCGACTCATGAGCCGAAACTAGCGGACGGCCTCCAAGATCAGCCCTTGAACCTCCGAAAGCGTGCCACCGAACGGGGCCAGCCAATCCGGGGGCGAGGTGGCGGGAAACGACAGCCACTTCGTATCTCGACCGGCTTGCCCGCCATGCTGTGGCACCAAAGACGGCGGCTTGTCTGTCATCAACACCGGCTTTGGAATGAACCAGGCGTGTGCTTCGAATGGCGAGACGCCCAGACAGAAGCAGTAGTCGTAATTCTGGTCTCGAATCTGTTGGAACTTGTAGATGCCGTTGTCGGTCCAGAGGCTGGAGTACTTCACTTCTACCCTCGCCCCGTCGATCACAAGGTCGGCCTGGCTATCCGGGGAACGTGACACGTTCAGATCCTTGGCGGCACACCAATGGCTCACGAGCTTCTCGGCTATGGCACCGACGTGTCTTGATGGCCGGGTCTTGATCCAGCGGAACGGACTCCCCGCCCACATCGAAAAGTCGTCTGAATACTGACCTTCGAGTGTCGTCGCGATCTCCGCTAGGAGGGTGACCTCCGGATCTATAATCTCGTGGTCAGGCAACCGTCTGCTCCGCGGGCTGGTCGGTGCTTAGGTCCAGATACTTGATCGATGTTAGCAACCCTCCGTTCCCGAGGCGCCTTTGCATCACTTCGTAGGCCTCTGGGTTGTTGTCGACCATTATGAAGCGACGGTCGAGTTGAGCCGCGACAGCACCAGCCGTGCCACTGCCAGCGAAGAAGTCGAGCACCCAGTCGCCCTGTCGGCTGCTGGCTTGCACGATACGGCGGAGGATGCCCTCGGGTTTCTGAGTTGGATAGCCGGTCTTCTCTTTGCCTGTCGGCGACACGATGGTGTGCCACCAGACATCGGTGGGCAACTTGCCTTTGGCCGCCTTCTCGGGTGTTACTAGGCCCGGAGCCATGTAGGGCTCGCGGTCGACGGTGGCGTTGTCGAAGTGGTAGGCGTCGGGGTTCTTCACGTAGACGAGGATGTTGTCGTGCTTGGCTGGCCAGCGGCTTCGCGCCCGAGCACCGTAGTCGTAGGCCCAAATAATCTCGTTCAGGAAACACTCCCGGCCAAACAGTGAGTCAAGCACGACCTTGGCGTAGTGGACTTCGCGGTAGTCGAGGTGCAGGTACAGCGTGCCATCGTCTGTCAGCAGTCGCCATGCCTGCTCCAGCCTGGGCTCCAAGAACGACCAGTAGTCACCGAAGGCGTCGTCATATGCCGACAGCGAGCCCTTCACTGTCTTGTAGGTTGCACCCTTGAACCCGACGCGATCGCCTTTCTCGCTTCTGGTGGTTCGCAGCGTCTGCCTCGACTGCCGACGGCCGGTGTTGAACGGAGGGTCGATGTACACCAACGTGATTGACTCGTCCGGGAGTTCGGCGAGTATGGGGAGATTGTCCCTCAGCACTACGAGGCTTGGCCCGTGCGGATCCCAAATCGGCGAACTCATACCGCCACCGTAGCCAGCGCATTACCCGTCGTGGGGCTTGTCGGCCAACTCGACCGAGATGTTGACCGTCTTGCGGCTCTTCGGGGTGAGGAGGCCGCTTCACGGCAAGAATCGGACCAAAGCGTGGCTTCGGTGGCGTAGCGTCAGGGAGCGGGGATGACTGTTGCGGAGATGACTGTCGCGGAGATGTTCGAAGGGTGGCAGTCATCCGTGGCGAGGAGGGCGTATGGACGAGGTGACGGTAGGGATCGACATCGGGACGACCTCGGTCAAGGCTGTGGCCGCCGACGGCGACGGTGCGGTCCTGGCCCGGGCCCGGATCCCTCACCGGGTCGTGTCGACCGATCCCGGCCAGTTCGAGCACGATCCTCAGGGCGCGTGGATCGACGGCGTGCTCGGCGCCTGGGACCAGATGCTGGCCGGCACCGCCGATCGATCCATCGCCGCCGTCACCGTCTCCGCCATGGTGCCGTCCATGTGCGGAGTCGACTCGGCCGGAACGCCGGTCACCGTTGGTCTGCTCTACGGTGACGCTCGCGGCCGAGGCGTCGGAACCGGTACTGAGGCCACTGACGGGGAGGCCGTCGGGTTTGCTCGCTGGTTGGCCGGCTGTGACGGGGTGGAGGCTCTGTGGCCGGCACAGGCCGCGGCCAACCGCGCCCTGTGCGGCGTGGCCGCCCTCGACTCCTCCACCGCCATGGCTCTGACCCCGATGTCCGACGGGCAGGGCTGGGCGCCCGAGTTGCTCGATGAGATCGGCATGACCTCGGAGCAGCTCCCGGCCATCAGCCCGGGGGCGGCCGCCATCGGCGAGCGTGACGGCGCCCTGGTGTCGGCCGGGACCATCGACGTGCTGGGGGAGCAGCTCGTCGCGCCCTGCGGCGATGCCGGCGACGTGCTGGTGATGTGCGGAACCACGCTGCTGCCGTGGGTGATGACCGATCAGTGGGTCGAGGTCGACGGGTTGTGGACGTTCCCCTCGGCCCGGGCCGGCATCATGGCCGTGGGCGGGGCCAGTAACGCCGGCGGCCTGTTCGTCGACCGGGTCCGGGCTCTGGTGGGCGACCCGGACTCTGGAGATCTGCTGGCGCTCGACGGTGACGACCTACCCGTGTGGCTGCCCTATCCGAGAGGGGAGCGCACCCCGTTGCACGATCCCGATCGCCGGGCCGAGTTGCTCGACCTTCACGTCGGCCACACATCGGCCCATGTCCTGATGGCCGCCTACGAGGCGGCCGGCTTCGTGGTGCGCCACCACGTAGAGCTCTCCGGTCTCGACGCCTCGCGGATCGTCGCCGTCGGCGGCGGGACCCAGTCGCCGGCCTGGATGCAGGCGCTGGCCGACACGACAGGCCTGGCCGTGGACGTGTCGGCCGAGCCCTATAGCGCCGCTCTCGGTGCGGCCTACCACAGCCGGGTCACCGCCGGACTGGAGGCCGACACGTCGCAGGCCCGGCGCTGGGGCCGGGTGTCGCATCGGTTGGAGCCCCGCGCCGGGCACGCCGCCGGCGCCGAGGGGCGCTACCGCCGCTTCCGTGAGGGCGCCGACCGGTGAAGTTCTCGGTGATGCTCGTGCCTGCCGTTGCGTTCGAGCTGGGAGCTGGGAGAGTTCGTTCGTGACGTTCTCGGTGGCGCTCTTGCCTATCGCCGGGTTCGCGTTGGCAGCTGGGAGGGTTCGTTCGTGAAGTTCTCGGTGGCGCTCTTGCCTATCGCCGGGTTCGCGTTGGCAGCTGGGAGGGTTCGTTCGTGAAGTTCTCGGTGGCGCTCTTGCCTATCGCCGGGTTCGCGTTGGCAGCTGGGAGGGTTCGTTCGTGAAGTTCTCGGTGGCGCTCTTGCCTATCGCCGGGTTCGCGTTGGCAGCCGGGAGGGTTCGTTCGTGAAGTTCTCGGTGACGTACCCGCTGGCCGCGGGCCGCTGCAGCCCCGAGTTCGCGACGCGCCAAGGGCTCGTGGAGTTCGCCCGGGCGGCCGAGGAGGCCGGCTTCGACGGGATTGGCTTCACCGATCATCCCGCCCCGACTCACCGCTGGATGGCGGCCGGCGGCCACGACGCGCTCGATCCCTTCGCGGCGCTGGCCTTCACGGCCGCGGTCACGGAGCGCGTGCAGTTGATCCCCAACGTGGTGGTGCTGCCCTACCGCAACCCGTTCCTGGTGGCTAAGTCGGCGGCCACCATCGACGCTATGTCCGACGGCCGGTTCGTGCTGGCCGTGGGCACCGGCTACCTCAAGGGCGAGTACCGGGCCCTCGGAGTGGACTTCGAAGAGCGCAACGACCTGTTCGACGAGGCCATCGAGGTCGTGCGGGGCGTGTGGACCACCGACGACTTCAGTTACGAGGGCCGCAACTTCACGGCCCGGGGCCAGACCGCCAACCCCAAGCCGGAGCGGCCGATCCCGATCTGGATCGGAGGCAACAGCCGCCTCAGCCGCCGGCGTGTCGCGACCGTCGCCGACGGTTGGGTCCCGTTCCCCGCCCCCCGACGGCTGGCCACCACCGCCCGAACGGTCCCGCTGGAGACACTCGACGACTTGAGAGCGATGCTGGACGACCTATGGCGTCAAGCCGAGTCAGCCGGTCGCGACCCCGCAGAGATCGACGTCTCGTTCATGACCTTGGCCGGCGGTAGCCCCGTCGCCGACGACTTCAATCCCGACGCCCACTCGGAGGCCCTGCAGGAGTTGGCCGAGCTAGGCGTCACCTGGTGCGCGGCCCCCATCCCCGCCGACTCCCTGAACCGCTCCCTAGAGGCCCTCCAGCATTACGGAGAGTCAGTCATCGGCACCTGACTCTCCAGCCGGTCGAACAGTTCGTCGAAGCGGGTCTCGAGCCTGTCGAAACCCGCGTGCATGTCAGACCGCAGCCGGACGAACTGAATGATGAAGGCAGCGAGTGAGGCCGGGTACAGCCCGCCGATGACGATGGCGGCAAGGATCACATCTACTTCAGTCTTCGGGCCCCGAGTCGTCTGGGTCCGTCAAATGCCCTCTCTGGGCGAGCGTCACAATCAGGGTCTGAACGGTCGTCTCCAGCCGGTCGAACCGGGCGTCGATCTTCTCGAACCGGGCGTCGATCTTCTCGAACCTGCCGTCGATCTCTTCGAACCTGCCGTCGATCTCTTCGAACCTGCCGTCGATCTTCTCGAACCTGCCGTCGATCTTCTCGAACCGGCTGTCTGACTTCTCATCCATCTTGTCCAAGCGAGCGATCACGTCGGACCTGAACCAGGCGAACGCGGTAGCGAAGGCGCCGAAGGCGACGGTTAGCAGCACGCCGATGACGGTGGCGGTTATCGCCGGGTCCATGACAGGCAAGTTAGCAGAGTGCATATTGAAATATAACAATAATCACAAAAAAAAACTGATAATGCTGGTTATGCTGGGATTCGCTGGGCAGGGTGGCCGGTAGCCTCGAAGCAATGACGACCCAAGCCGCACTGGGATTCCGGGCGTTCGATGTGGACGAGCACTACTACGAGGCGCCCGACGCCTTCATTCGCCACATCGACCCGTCCATGAAGAAGCGCTGCATGCAGTGGGCGGAGATCGACGGTCGAAAGCGCTTCATGGTGGCCGGCAAGGTCAACAAGTTCATCCCCAACCCGACCTTCGACCCGATCGCCAAGCCGGGCAGCCTCGAGGATTACTTCCGGGGCCGCAACCTGGAGGGGCGCGACATCGCGGCCATGTTCGGCGACCTCGATCCCCTAGAGGACCACCCCGGCTTCCGCGACCGCGACGCCCGCGTCGAGCTGATGGACAGCCAGGGTTTGGAGTCGGTGCTGCTGTTCCCCACCCAGGGCGTGGGCATGCAGGAGGCCCTCAAGCGTGACATTGCAGCCCTGCACGCCGCCTTCAGCGCGTTCAACAACTGGCTCGACGAGGACTGGGGCTTCGACCGCGACGGCCGCATCTTCGCTGTGCCCATGCTCACCTTCGCCGACCCGGAGCTGGCGGTGGTCGAGCTGGAGCGGCTGCTGGGGATGGGCGCCCGCATCGTGTGCACCGTTCCCGGCCCGGTGCCCACCGGAAGCGGCTACCAGTCGCCGGGCATGGCCGACTACGACCCGATCTGGGCCCGGCTGGAGGAGGCCGGGGTGCCGCTGGCCATGCACGCCGGCCTCAACGGCACCGTCCAGTACGGCAAGGTGTGGGAGCCGTCCCGGGGCCAGTTCGAGGCGTTCAAGCACATGGCCTTCCCGCTGGTGGCCTTCTCGGACCGCTCGATCTCCGACACGTTCGCGGCCCTGATCTGCCACGGCGTGCTCGACCGCTTCCCCGATCTGCGCCTGGCCACCATCGAGAACGGGGCCATGTGGGTCCCCGACCTGTTGCGCAACCTCAAGATCTGCCACGGCAAGATGCCGTGGGAGTTCAAGCGCCACCCGGTGGAGGTCTTCATCGAGAACGTGTGGGTGTCGCCCTACTTCGAGGACGACATGGCCCTCATCAAGGACTGCATCGGGGCCGACCGGATGCTGTTCGGCTCGGACTACCCCCACGCCGAGGGTCTGGCCGAGCCGGCCTCCTACCTGGACGACATCGCCGGCTTCAGCGACGACGAGGTCCGCAAGGTGATGCGGGACAACGCCTACGAATTGCTGTCAGCCTCCGCCCGCTAGCCCATCCTCGCTCATCCCCCGAAATTGGCGACGAATTGGGTAGCCCACACCCAATATCCGCATCAATTTCGGTGGGGTGGGGGCTCAGCGGGTCTTGACGGCGAAGTCCTGGAGGGACGTGTTCTTGCCGCCGTGACGGCCGGTGTCGCGCGACTGGATCGACACGTCGTGGCCGGCCACCGACGCCCGCAGCGCCCCCACCGTGCAGTCTGAGCGGTCCAGCACCGAGAACGGGTCGTAGTTGAACCAGTCCATGGCGTTGAGGTGGGTGATCCGGTCGATATCGGCGTCGGGCACGCCCTCGAACACCTCCACCAGCTCCTCGGGGGCTTCGGGCCAGTTCGAATCCGAGTGGGGGTAGTCCATCTCCCAGCAGAGGTTGTTGATGCCGATCTCGTGACGCAGGGCCACCCCCACCGGGTCGGAGATGAAGCAGGTGAGGAAGTTGCGCCGGAACACGTCGCTGGGCTTGAGGTCGCCGAAGGACTGGCCGGTCCACAGGTGGTGCATGTCGTAGGTCTTGTCGGCCCGGTCCATGAAGTACGGAACCCAGCCGGACCCGCCCTCCGACAGGGCGATCTTCAGCCCTGGATACCGCCTCGGCACCGTCGACCATAAGAGGTCGGAGGCCGCGATCGACGTGTTCATGGGCTGCATGTGGATCATCACGTCCATGGGCGCGTCGGGTGCGCTCACCACCATCTGGCCCGACGACCCCAGGTGGATGGACAGCACCGTCCCGCAGTCCACCAGGGCCTCCCACAGCGGGTCCCAGTAGCGGTCGTGGAAGCTGGGCCGGCCCAGCGGGACCGGGTTCTCGGTGAAGGTCATCGAGTGGCAGCCCAACTCCGACACCCGGCGCACCTCGGCCGCGCACTCGTCGGCCGACCAGATCATGGGCAGCGCCATCGGGATGAACCGGCCCGGGTAGGCGCCGCACCACTCGCCGATGTGCCAGTCGTTGTAGGCCCGGATCAGGTCGGCCGCGAAGTCCTTGTCGGGGTGGTTGGCGAACAGCCGCCCGGCGAAGCCGGGGAACGACGGGAAGCACATCGATCCGAGCACCCCGCCCGCGCTCATGTCCTTGACACGCTCGCCGACGTTGTAGCAGCCGGGCCGGATCTCGTCGAAGCTGGTCGGCTCGATGCCGTACTCCTCCTTGGGCCGGCCGGCCACCGCGTTGAGGCCGATGTTGGGGATGATCGAGCCGTTGAAGGTCCACACGTCGTCGCCGTTGTCGGTGTGGAGGATCTTGGGGGCCTCGTCGCGCCACTTGGCCGGCAGGTGATGGTCGAACATGTCAGGCGGCTCGCACAAGTGATCGTCGACGCTCACCAGGATCATGTCGTTCATGTCCATGGGGCGTCACTCCCGCTCTTGTTCGCTGCGCTCGCGGGCCGCTCGGGCCACGGCCTCGCTGTCTGCCTCGCGAAGCTGCTCATGGGTCTCTTCCTGTCCGCTCGGCCTCTGGCCTTACTTCTACTCCTCGATGAAGTCGTAGTCGGCGTCGCCCCGCACGACTTGCTTGAGGATCTTGCCGGTGGCGTTCCGGGGCAGCGGGCCGGTCCGCAATTCCCAGTGGGCCGGAACCTTGATGTCGGCCAATGTAGCGGCCACCCAGGCCTCGAGTTCTCCGATCAGGTCGGCGGCGGGCGGCTCCTCGCCGACCACCACGACTGCCTTCACCTCCTGGCCCAGCTCCCGGTGCTCCACGCCCACCACGGCCGACTCGGCCACCGCGGGGTGGGCGTCGAGGCGCTGCTCGATCTCGGCGGGGTAGATGTTCTCGCCGCCGCGGATGATGAGGTCGCTGCGCCGGCTCACCAGGAACAGCAGCCCGTCCCGGAGGTATCCGTAGTCGCCGGTGCGCAGCCAGCCGTCGCGGATGGTCTCCGCGGTGGCGGCGGCGTCGTTCCAGTAGCCGGGGGTGACCACCGGACCGGACAGGCAGATGTTGCCGACCTCGCCGGTGGGAAGCTCGCGGCCGTCGTCGTCGGTGATGCGCACACCGACGGTGGGCAGCGGGTAGCCCACCGAGTCGGGATGGGCCTTCAGCACATCGTCGGCTGCGCTGGTGGCCAGACCCGAGCTCTCGGTGAGCCCGTAGCCGATGGTGACGCTGATGCGGGCGTGGGGCAGGGCGGTCCGGCATGTCTCCTGCAGCTCCGGCGACCAGACAGACCCGCCGCCGCCGATGCTGGTGACTGACGAGGTGTCGTAGTCGCTCAACCGAGGATGCTCGATCAGTCGCCAGACCTGGGTGGTCACTCCCGACCAGCGGGCGATGCCGTGCTCCTCGGTGAGGCGCAAGATCTTCTCGGCGTCGTAGCGGCCGGTGGTCCACAGATGGTTGAAGCCGGCTCCGACGGCCATCACCGCGCAGGCGTGCAGGCCGGACACGTGGAACAGGGGGCTGCACGCCAGGGTCGGCCCGCCGACGTCCATCGTCTCGCCCGGGAAGCGCATGAACTGGCGGGCGCCGATCATGAAAGCGCAGGTCAGATAGGCGAAGAAGTTGCGCTGGGTCTGGATGGCGCCCCGGGGCCTGCCCGTCGTGCCTGAGGTGAACAGGATGGCGGCTGGGTCGTCGATGGCGATCTCACAGTCGGGAAGGGGAGTGCCGGCATAGGCGTCGACCAGGCCGTCGATCGTTGCCGCCGCGTCCGGATCAGGATCCATGGCGATCACCGGCACACCTGGATCGTGGTGGAGGCGCTCCAGGCGCCGGCGGTCGGCGATCAGCACCTTGGGCTCGGTCAGCCCGAGGCCGTAGCGGATCTCGTCGCCCTTCCACCAGCCGTTCATGGCCACCGCGACAGCTCCCGCGCTGACCGTCCCCCAGAATGCCTGGATCCAGCCCGGCTGGTTGGATCCCAGCAGGCCCACCCGGTCGCCGGGCTCCACCCCGTAGCGCTGTGAGAGGGCCGCGGCCACTGCCGCGGCGTGGTCGATGTTCTCGGCGAAAGTGGCGCGGCGGCCGTCGTCGAAGAGGTAGTAGCGGGCCGAGCCGTCGCCGCCGTGGTTTGCCGAGGCGGCCAGCAGGTCTCGCAGGCTCTGGTGCGGGCCGGCCACCACTCCCATCTCGATCCCGCCGACGTTCTCGGTGACGATCTCGAAGAACCCGCCCGGGCCGGTGAGGGCGGCGTCGGCCTCTGCCACCGTCATGGCCGGTGCGGCGCGGCCGGCTGCCTGGTCTTCTGGCTGGTCAGTCACCGCCGAAGACCCTAGAACACGCGCGGGCGTGCGCAAGCCGCCAAGAAGAACCGCTCCGGGATCGTCTTCACCCTAGAACACGCGCGGGCGCGCAGAAGCCAGTCACGGTGCGGCGGAGTGTCTCCCGATCTCGTTCGCTGCGACCTGAGGGCCGCTCGCCCGTACGGCCTCGCCCGCTTGGGCCCCGACTCGCGCGTCCCGCGACCTGAGGGCTGCTCGGGCCACGGCCTCGCCCGCTTGGGCCCCGACTCGCGCGTCCCGCGACCTGAGGGCCGCTCGCCCGTACGGCCTCGCCCGCTTGGGCCCCGACTCGCGCGTCCCGCGACCTGAGGGCTGCTCGGGCCACGGCCTCGCCCGCTTGGGCCCCGACTCGCGCGCCTGCCCGCTCGGCCTCCGGGTTGGGGGGCTCGCCGGTCCTGTCTGCGACTCTCGACCGGGGTACGATGCGCGGCACCGGGATCGGCCAGACCTATGCAAGACCTGCCCCACGGCACCATCGATGTTGACCATCAAGCCCCGAGCTTCATTGCTGATCGCCACGGCCGATATGCCGAGTTGCGGGACCGGTGCCCGGTGGTGTTCAACCAGCGCTACGGGGGCTTCTGGATGGTCACCGACTACGAGTCGGTGGCCGCGGTGGCCCGCGACAACGACACCTTCGCCCACAAGTACGAGCCCGACTCCGACGACGGGATCTCCTACCACGGCGTCTGCGGCATTCCCCGGCCGCCTCATGTGCCCCGCATGGGGGTGTCGGAGGTCGACGGACCCGAGCACGCCGACCTGCGCCGGGTGCTCAACCCGCATATGACCACTCGTGTCATCGAGTGCCGGCGACCGAGGATGGAGGCGGTCTCGGCCTGGTTCCTCGACCAGATCACCGAGGCCGGCGCCGCCGATCTGGTCCTTGACTACGCCACCCCGGTGCCGGCGGTGCTGACCCTCGAGCTGATGGGCATGGATTCGTCCAACTGGAGACACTACGCCGACTTCTTCCACGCCACCGCGTCCTACGAGCCCTCCGATGACAGGTTCCGGAGCGCCGTGGCCCGCCGCGACGACATGTGGGCCGAACTAGCCGGCTTCGCCGCCTTCCGGCGAGCCAACCCGGCGGACGACGTGACCTCCGCCCTGGTCGCCGCGGTCATCGACGGTCGGCCCCTGACCGATGACGAGATCACCGGGATCATGTGGAACTTGGTGGCCGGCGGTCTCGACACGACGACGTCGCTGGTGTCGTGGGGCCTGCACCACCTCGGCACCCATCCCGCCGACCGGACCCGGCTGATCGCCGATCCCGGCCTCATCGGCGGAGCGGTGGAGGAGTTCCTGCGCTTCTACAGCCCCAGTGAGACGCTCACCCGCACTGCCACCCGCGACGTGGAGTTGGGAGGCCGCCAGATCCGCCGGGGCGATGTGGTGTTCATCAGCTGGGTGGCCGCCAATCACGATCCGTCGGTGTTCGACGGAGCCGACGAGGTGCGCATCGACCGTGCCGTCAACAAGCACTTGGCCTTCGGTCTGGGCGGCCACCGCTGCATCGGGTCGTCGATAGCCCGCATCGAGTCCGAGCTGATGCTGGGCGACGTGCTCAGACGCATCGGCGACTACGAGGTCGACGCCGAGGGTTTCGAGCCGTACCCGGGCAACCTTCTGATGACCGGCGTGGTGTCGATGCCGGTGACGTTCGCTCCGAGTGCCCGCTCCGGAGCCGCCGATCCCTTCGCGCGGTAGGCCTCCGAGCAAGAACCCTTCCGGCAGGGACTCCTGCGGTCCTCTACTACAGGGATTTCGGGGTTGGGGCGGCGGCACGCATCTCGTTTCGGGCCAGCGCCGTGGCCGACCACAGGCCCGGTATCACGGGCAGCCAGAAGGCGAACACCCGGTGGGCCACTACTCCCAGCAGGGCCACTTCGATCGGAACGCCGACTGCTCGCAGGGTGAAGGTGGTGACCGCGTCCACACCCCCGGTAGCGATGAGCGGGACAGGCACCGACTGGGCCAGGTATCCCAGCACGTAGGCGACCACGATGGCGGGCGCCGAGACCGTCACGCCGAAGGCCTGCAGGGCCGCCCACAGGCTGACCAGGTCGCCGACCCAGTACAGCAGCGCCCAGGCGAGCAGCCGGCGCCCGTCGGCGGTGTGCGAGAATTCCTGCACCCGGGCCGCAGCTGAGACGCCGACTGCGAGAGCCCGGCGCACGCGGGACGAGTCCTCGGATGCGGTGAACCGGGCTCTGCGGGCGGGGTGGATGAACCAGAGAGCCAGCGCGATCGCCGCGGCGAAGCCGGCCAGCCAGCATCCGGCCATGACTACCGGTATGGCCGGATCCAGCAGGCCCACCAGCGCGCCCAGCCATCCCAGCAGGCCGAAGACCAAGTAGACCGCAGTATTGAGGGCGATGAGCTGAACCATGGCGTTGCGCCTGGAGAACCCCAGCCGGCGGAACACCCAGAACGTGAACGCCATGCCGGCAGCACCGCCCGCGGCAACAAGCTGGGTGAGGCCGAATCCCGCCAGGGCCACCTTGAGCGAGTACCAGAACCGCACCGGGGGCGGGTGGCTGCCAGGCTCGGCAAGGGAAGCGCCGCCGGCGGCCACCGACATGCGGAACGCTCCGGCGTAGCCGACGAAGACCCCGATCTGGCCGACAGCGCACAGGCCGAGCCAGCCCCAGGTGGCGCCGCTGAGCGTGTCGCTCAACTTGGTGAACCCGGCCAGCCGACCGATGGAAACCACCAGCACCGTGGTCACGATCACGGCCACCCCGACGGTCAGGATCACCTGCCCCGGCCGCAGCGCCCGCAATGCTTCGAGCCGGTTCGCCGCGGCCGGCGACATGGACTCGGTCGAGGGCGGATCCTGCGGATCTGGCGGCTCGGGCGAAGGTGGATCCTGGGGGTCGGGTGGGGTTGGGTCGCCGGCGGGGGTTTGACGGCTCATCGCGTGGCGATCCTCGCCACGACGCCTAGAGCGGCCCCGGCGACCACATCCAGGGTGTAATGGTTGCCCGTGGCCACCACCACCGCGGCCACGGCGGCCGGGTAGACGACCCCGACGGCGCGCATCGCCGGATTGCGGGCGAAGCGGCCCATCCCGAGCCCGGTGACCACCGCGAAGGCCACATGGTGGCTGGGCATGGCCGCGATGGGGTTGTAGAGCTTGACCAGCGTCTGGTGCTCGAGGTCGATGCCCCGGTCGAGCAGTGTGTCGACTTGGTCGTCGCGGTTGCGGGGAGGTGCGGTGGGAAAGGCCAGGAATACGGGCAGGGCCGCGGCGTAGGCCGCTACCGCGGCCCGCCGCTCCCGGAAGAAGGCAGGGCTGCCACGGCGGTGGAGCACGATCAGCCACCCGGCGCTGAAACTGAGGTTGCCGACCGCGTACCCCACGTTGAGCATGTCGACCAGCCAGCGGTGGCGCAGGGCCACCCGCTGGACCGCGGGCTCGATTCGCATACCGAGACGTTCTTCGAGGGCCACCACCCGATCGGCGTTGCGGGCGGCCCGCTGCCGCCCCCGGTCGTTCCACACCAGCCGGCGGACGCCCATATAGCAGCCGATGCACAACGCGCCGATGGCGAACTCCCGGAGGATCTTCATCCCGGCGGCTCCTTCCGGGCCCTCTCTTCGCCGGTTGTTTCGATCCAATGGAGGGGGGCAGCCATCGCCCAGTGCTCCGGATTGGCCCTGATTGCGTCAGACCAGCGATCCGCCAGTTCCTGGAGCACAGCCTGCTCGCCGGCCCTGCTCGCCTCAAGCGACGGCGGCTCGATGGGTGGATCCATTGTGGCCCTCCACCGGCGGTGACCTAGCGGCAGGACCGTGAACGAGATGATGGGCGAGCCTGCCAGCCGGGCCAAGGCGGCCACGCCGGCCGCCATCCGCATCTCGCTGTCCAGGAAGCGAACTGTATGGGCGTGTCCGGCGAACTCGCTGTTGTCGCCGAGAAGCAGCACCGCCTCACCGGCCTGGAGTCGCCGCACGCTGCGCAGGGCCGCCGTCTGCCGGTACATCACTCGCAGCCCGACCCCGGCCCGTACGTGCTCGATGGCCCAGGCGATCCAGTTGTCGGCCACGATCACGTTCGTGGGCACCGCAACCTTCTCTCCGGGGATGGCGGTGGCCACCTCCCATCCGCCGAGGTGGGTTCCTGCGAGGATCAGACCCCGGCCCTGGGCGACGGTGGAGTCGACGAAGTGCCAGTTCTCGTAGACGACCGTGTCCAGGAACTCCCTTGGCTTCCCGATGGCCCAGAGCAGGTCGGCAGCGGCGTGGGCCTCGTTGATCATCACCCCGCGCACCACTCGTCGGACCGATCGATGGGTGGGTGGCGCCCCGACGGCGTGGCAAAGGTTGGCAGCCAGAGCCCGGCGTCGCTTGGGCCGCAGGGCCCATTGGATGTTCCCGCCCAGTGCAGCCAGACCGTGAGCCACCCAAGCGGGGAGGCGCGAACCGATCCAGGCCGCACCGTCGATGACTCGGGCCAGCCCGATGGCGGAGAGCCGCAGTATCCGGACCCGCAGCGAGGCCAGCGGCGGACTCGCGATCCGCAGTGATTCGTCGAACTCAGAACACCGCAGCATCGCCCGACTCTAGACCCGCACTCCGCCCGACTCTAGAGGTGGGTGCGGACCGGCCGCCGGTAGGTTCGGTCGCTGTGAGTCCGCCGACCGGCCGCCAGACGGAGGGTCCTCCCGCAAGCCGCGCCGGTAAGCGGGATCCCGAGGGCGAGCGCACGGAGGGTCTGGTCGACTCCGAGAGGCTCGGTGCCTGGATGGACGATCAGGGTCTGCCCGGCGCCGGCGAGCCCTTGGCGGTGCGTTTCATCACAGGCGGGGCGTCCAACGAGATCTTCGAGGTGAGCCGGGGCGGGCATCGCTGGGCCTTGCGCCGCCCGCCGAGGCAGGTACCGCCGGGCCGCAACGAGACCATGATGCGCGAGTTCCGCATCCTGGCCGCGCTCGACGGCACCGACGTGCCCCACGCCCGCGCCGCCGGTGCCTGCGACGACCCCGACGTGCTGGGCGCCGCCTTCTACCTGATGGACTACGTGGACGGATGGTCGCCGATCAGCGAACCGGAGTGGCCCGAGCCGTTCTACTCGGACCTGGACGCCCGGGCCGGGCTGGCCTACGAGGTGGTGGAGGCCATCGCCCGGCTGTCCCGCGTCGACTGGCAAGCGAGGGGCCTGGAGGGCCTGGGGGCTCGTCGATGGTCCTGGTGCCTTCGGACGCGGAGGGCCTGGAGGTGGTGACCGATGTGGGCTTGGGCTCCGAGCCTCTGGGCGAGGGCGACCATCCCCATCTGCGGTTCAACGACGTGCGGGTGCCGGCGGAGAACCTGCTGGGTGAGGAGGGATCGGGCTTCAAGATCGCCCAGACCCGCCTGGGCGGGGGCCGGGTCCATCACGCCATGCGCTCGGTGGGCACGGCGCAGCGGGCGTTGGACATGATGTGCGAGCGGGTGCTGTCACGGGAGACCAAGGGCTCGCTGATCGCTGAGAAGCAGGCTATCCAGCACTGGATCGCCGACTCGTGGGTTCAGATCCAGCAGTTCCGCCTCCAGGTGCTGCATTGCGCCTGGCTGATCGACGAAGTGGGCGACTACGCCAAGATCCGCCACCACATCGCCGGCGTGAAGGTGGCCACGCCCAGGGTGCTGATCGACGTGGTGTACCGGGCCATGCACGCCCACGGCTCGCTCGGCGTGTCCAACCAGATGCCGCTGGCTCAAATGTGGATGTCGGGTCCGATCATGGGCATCGCCGACGGCCCGACCGAGGTCCACAAGGACACCATCGCCAAGCAGGTGCTCAAGGGGTACAAGCCCTCCGACGGCTTCTATCCGTCGATGCACCTGCCCACCCGGACCGAAGCGGCCCGAGCCCACATCGAGGCTCGGCTGGAGCACGAGATCGCCAACCAGTGAGTGCGGGGCGAGCGGGTTTGACGAGGTGAGCGATTCCGGCAGCGTCGCCGAGTCCCGGGCCGCGATCGATGCGGCCAACGCCACCGATCCCCGTGAGCATGACGGCACGCCGCTGGCGCTGGACCAGGGCTGGCGGGCCGAGGAGTGGGTGGTCCGTCTCGATCCGGCCGCGTCGGACGCGCTGAGGCTGGCCGCCCGGGCCCACCACCTTCGTCGCTGGGCGTTGCCCCGCTCGGCCTATCCCGAGGGTCGGGCCGGCTACCTGCGGTGGCGGAAGGCTCAGGGGGAGCGCCATGCCCGCGACCTGGCCGCCATCCTCGACACTGCCGGCGCCGACGGTGCGGTCTCGGCTCGGGCTGTACAGATCGTGGCCAAGAAGGGCTTGGGCTCCGACCCCGAGGTGCAGACCTTCGAGGATGCGGTGAGCCTGACCTTCCTGGAGACGGAATTGCGTCCAGTGCTGGATCGGCTCGACGACGACACCAAAGCGACCCAAATCTTGGCCAAGACCCTGGCCAAGATGAGCGCCTCCGGCCGGGAGCAGGCCATTGCCGTGGCCGCCGCCCTCGACGAGCACAGCCGCCGGGTCTTCACCGAGGCAAGCAGGAACGACTGACGGGGGCTCCGCGTCGGCAGTTCCTCAGGTGAGCAGGGCCTCGACCGAGGCGGCCCAGCCGACGTGATTGCCGACGGTTGCCGGGTCGAACCCGGGCACCGCCACGGACGACACGCCGAGCCTGCGGGCGACGGCGGCGACCGAAGCCGGGTCGACGTCTTTGAAGACCAGATCCTCTAGCGCGGCGGGCGGTACGAGGGCTGCCGCGGCCGGCATGTCTCCCCGCACGAGTTCCGCCCTTATGGCCTCGGCCCGAGCGTCGTCGAGCCCCCACCGGCGCCGGACCGCGGCTGCCGTGTTGAGGGACGCGTACACGGCGACGTGCTGGATCGATGCCGGCGGGCGTCTTCATGGTGGACGAGCGGGGCCCAGATCAGATCCGGCGGCCGGGGCCGACTAGCGGCGCCCTCCTCGACGATCGAAGCGGAGCGCTCGAGGTCCGACGCCGGGATCGCCCACAGCAGGACCCGGTCGGCCACCGTGCCCGCGGTGCGCAGCACCTGATCGCTCCGCCCCGCGATCAGGATCGGGACGGGATCTAGGTCGAGGTCGAGACCGCAGCCGGACGCCGCGTCGAGTGTCCCGCTGGCGGCCACCTCGCGGAGGAAGGCGGCCAGTTCGGCGACTCGCTCCGCCGCGTCCCGCCGGGAGATGCGGGCCGCTGCGGTGACCTCGGATCCGCCGGCCGTGATGCCGCAGAACACGCGGCCACGGGCTGTCTCCTGAAGCGTGGCCAGCGCCGAAGCGGTGTGGAACCGGTGGCGCATGTAGGGGTTGGTCATGGCCGGTCGAGATAGCCGTCCCCGAGCCACAGCGTGTCGAGGCCGCCCTCGACCGCGATCCGGCTCAGCTCCAGGGTGGTCTCACGTGTAGTGGCGAACGGTGAGATCCCGATCCGCAAGTCAGCTCCGGCGCATGGTCAGCTCGCCTCTCTCGGCTTGGACCAACCGTAGCCAAAGGCTCGTGCCGGCCGCGCTACCCGCGGCCGAGATGGGCGTAGGCAGCGGTCTCGATGTCGAGGTAGAGCTGATACGAGCGGGCGTCTGCGAAAGGGAGCTGCTGGCTGAGGTACACGCCGGCGACCTGGTTCTCCATGTCGATCCAGAAGTAGGTGTTGGCTATGCCCGCCCACATGAGCCCGCCGGCGGGGCGGCCTGTGGGCAGTGGCTCCTCGTTGACCTGGAACGTGAGGGCCCAGGTCTTGGCCACGCCGGGGAAGAACTCGGCGTCGTTGCTGAGCTCTCGCCGCACCGCGTGCAGGGGAACCACTCGCAGGTCCCCGATGTTGTTGACCGTCATCTGGTCGACCGTGGACGGGCGCAGCACCTGCACGCCGTTGCGGCTGCCCCGACCCAGGATCATCTGGAGGAAGCGACCTTAGAGGCCGCGCGGATTGACCATCCACGGGTCGTCTGGTTGTCCCGACTGGAATGTCGGGTGTCCTGTCAACGAGACGACCGTGGAGGTCAGACACATCATGCGCGCGTTGGAGTCGGAAGTGGTGGATCCGGTGTGGGCGGCGATCGAGCCGCTTGTGCCGGTGCCTGTGGACAACCATCCCACCGGCGGGCACCGGCGCCGGATACCGGACAAGATCGTGTTCTGGGGGATCTTGATCCGGTTGGTGACGGGCTGCTCGTGGGTCACCGCGGAGAGGCTGTTGGGCGGGCGCGTGTCTGACACGACTATGCGCGCCCGCCGCGACGAGTGGGTCGAGGCCGGAGTCTTTGAGGGCCTGGAGTCTGAGGCGCTGCGCGCCTATGACCGCATCGTGGGCCTCGACTTGTCCGAGGTGTCGGTGGACGGGTCGATCCACAAGGCGCCCTGCGGCGGCGAAGGCACCGCCAAAAGCCCTGTTGACCGGGCCAAACTGGGCTGGAAGTGGTCCATATTGGCCGACCGGGCCGGGGTGCCGGTCGCGGCGGTCGCCGACGGCGCCAACCGACACGACACCATCTTGTTGGAACCCACACTGCGAGCCGCCCCCGAAGGGCTGCTAGCCGACGTGGAGACCCTGCACCTCGACCGCGGATATGACAACGCGCCGGCGCGCGCGGTGTGCGCCGCGATGGGCATCGACGACGTCGTGTGCGCGAAGAAGCGCCCCCGCCACGCCAAGCGCCGCAAACCCAACACGGCTCCCCTCGGGCTGCGCTGGAGCGTCGAGCGCACCAACTCGTGGCTGTCGAACTTCGGACAGATGCGCCGCAACACAGACCGCCGCCCCCAGCACCGACGAGCCCAACTCTCCCTCGCCATAACCCTCATTATCACAGCCAAACTCATCGACCACCGCGACCGATGGAACCCCCACCCATGATCAATCCGCGCTCGCTCTTAGTCCTCAGCCGTGCTGTAGAGCCCGCCGCCGCCCGACGGGTAGGACGGTTCGGGAGACCGGGCGAGTTCGAGATCGTCTTCTGGCTGACCGCCCACATCAAGGGATTCCTGGACGCGGTCAAGTGGCCCGTCGACAAGCTGCTGGAGCTCATCATCGACAACCTCCTCCAGGACTGGTCCCGTGGCCGGTCGTGCTGGTGCTGTTCTTCCTGCTGGGGTTGGCCACCCGGAACTTCCTGGTGGGGCTGGGCAGCGCGGCCGGCCTGCTGATCTGCGGGCTGCTCGAAAACGAGTACTGGGATCTCACCATGGAGACGCTCGGGATGATCATCGTGGCCGTGTTGATCTGCACGGTGCTCGGCATCCCCTTAGGAATCTTGGCGGCGCGCGTTGACGCGTTCTGGAGCCGGTTGCGTCCCGTCCTCGACGGCATGCAGGTGATTCACCCCTTCGTGTACCTGCTGCCCATCATCTTCCTGTTCGGCGTGCGCCGGACTCCCGGCGTGCTGGCAACGCTGGTCTTCGCGCTGCCACCCATCGTTCGGCTCACCAACCTGGGGATCCGCCAGGTCCCCTCCGACGTTGTCGAGGCGGCCCGGGCGTTCGGAGCGACCGAGACCCGGATCCTGCGCGAGGTGCAGATGCCGCTGGCCCGGCCGGCCATCATGGCCGGACTCAACCAGACCCTGCTGCTGTCGCTGTCGATGGTGGGGATCGTGGCGATCATCGCCGGCGGCGGCCTCGGCAAGCCGATCCTCACCGCGCTGAACACGGCCGACATTCCCGTCGGCGCGTCGGCGGGTGCAGGCCTCTATTTCGTCGGGGTGCTCCTCGACCGGATCTCGCAGCCCGAGGACACCGACGACCGGCGCAGCCTGCTGGCGCGCATACGGAGTGCCTGGACCACCCGAACCGACCCACCGGTCCCTGCTGTGCCCGGCATGGAGGCCGACCCGGGGACTCCGGTCGCACCGGTTGCACCGGCTGAGCCCGGGCTGAGCGCCTCGCACCGCATCGGGGCCGCAGCTGCTCTCATCGGCGGTGTGCTCGGCGCGTTCTCAGTGCTGCTGACTTGGGGGAACGACGCCGGGTTGCTGTCGGGACACGCCCGCTTCGACGACACCGACCTTCCCGGCGCCCACAGCGGGCTGGACGCGACGGGCGGCTCCTGGTTCGGGATCGTGTTCGGCCTCGTCTCCGTGGTTGTTGCCTTCGGCGGTGCTTCGGCGCTATGGCGGCCGCGCAGCCGAGGCAAGTTCATGGCCGGCGGCGCCGCCTTCCTCTCGGCGGGACTGGTGCTGGTCTCGCTGGCGGCGGCCTACCTGACGGTGTCGCCGAGGGGCGAGAACTACAGTCACGGCCCCGGCGTGTGGCTGGGACTGGTCGGCGCGTTGATCGTCCTCGGCGGTGGCGCCGGTGCGGCCCTACGGATGAGGTCTGCCGACGAGCCGGCCCGTGCCAGTACCCGCGAGTTGACGGGCATGGTCGTATTGACCCTGTTCCTCGTGTTCGCGGGAGCTTCGGGATCCTGGATACTGGACCAGCGCAGCGACGCCGCTCAGATCGCCGCGGAACTGGCGGCTGAGGCAGAGGGCGCCGATCAGGGCGGCCTGGCGGCCGAGGTGCTGGCCGAAGCCCTGGCCGAGACGCGCCGGGTGGTAGTCCGCGGCTTGGATACCGAAGGACCGGGGATCGGTTACATAGTCCTGGTCCTGACGATCGTGTCCCTGGTGGCGACCCTCGGTCGGTTGGTGCGCAGCCACGCCGTCCAGCGCTACCTCGGCCTCGTGACGTTCGGGCTGGGATGCGCCATCGCGGCCATCGGGGTGGCCTGGATCGCCTCCTTCGTCCGCTTGGCGACCCCGGCGCTGTCACCCGGCGCCAGCGCGTTCCTTGTGGTTGTCGGCGGCCTGATCGTTGCCGCTCGCGGCTGGCGTGCCGTCAACCCGGCCTAGCGGGACGTTCCCAGACCGTCGAAGCAGGTCATCCACCGGCAAGGGCGTCCGAGAGGCGCAACTCGACGCTCCTGACATCGAGGAGGCGTTCTGCTCAGTGGACCGCGGTTGGAGGAGCGGGCGAGACGCGCCTCCGTTGCGGAGCTACCGGCACAGTTCAGCAAACCTGGGTGTCGGGTTGTTTCGCTCCTACGCATCAATCGCGGCTCGTTCCGGCAGCCGGCACGACAACCAGCGGTGGCTCGCGGCGGTCTCCCCAAGCTGTGGTCCTCTCAGTGGACCGGCCAAGGCCGGACGGGCCGCGCGTGTCTCGGTAGGCGACTTATTGTGCCGCTTCTCATGGCCCATCAACTTGGGTCGCAGCCACAGAGGGGGAACCATGAACCCACGACGCAGCAAATTCGGGCGTCTGCTGGCCGCTCTTGGAGTGTTGGCGTCGCTATCGCTCATTGCCGCGGCTTGCAGCGACGACGATGTCGACGACGACGCTCCTGCCGCGCCCGCAGAGCCGGTCGCGCCGGAGCCCGAGGAGGCGCCCGACGAGGAGGCGCCGGAGCCCGACGAGGAGGCTCCTGACGAGGAGGCGCCGGAGCCCGACGAGGAGGCTCCTGCTGAGGAAGAAGCGATGATGGAGCATCTCGGTGACGGCTCGCTGGGCGTCGTCGAGGTCGAGGCGGGTGACGCGATCCAGATCCGTTCGCTTCAGGCGATCTCCGGCGACGTCGCTTTCCTGGGTCTTCCCAACCAGCGGGCCAGCACCCTGGCCATTGAGGACTACGGCTCGATCCACGGCTTCGACGTGGACTTGGGCACGGGGCTCGACGACCTGTGCTCCGCCGACGGCGGGCAGGCCGCGGCCCAGGCCATCGTCGCCGACGAGGATGTGGTCGGCGTGATCGGCACGTCGTGCTCGGGCGCGGCCACGGCCGCAGCCCCGCTGATCACCGACGCTGGAATGGTGCTGATCTCCCCGAGCAACACCTCACCCTCGCTGACGTCTGATCTGGTCGGGAACCCGGGGAACAACTACAGCGTCGGCTACTACCGCACGGCTCACAACGACCTGTACCAGGGCGCGGCCATGGCCAGGTTCGTGTTCTCCGAGTTGGGCATCGGCGCTGCCGCCGCGATCCATGACGGCGACCCCTATACCCAGGGGCTCGCGCAAGCATTCGCGGACGCCTTCGAGGCCGAAGGCGGAACGGTCACGGGCTTCACCGCAGTCAACAAGGAGGACACCGACATGGTGCCGGCGCTCACCGAGATCGCCGCAGGCAGCCCGGCTGCGCTGTTCTTCCCGATCTTCCAGCCGGCCGGCGACTTCGTGGCCGACCAGGCGCCGGGGGTTCCGGGGCTGGAGGACACGATCCTGATGGCCGCCGACGGCTTGTTGAACACCAGCTATCTGTCGCTGCCGCAGACCGCGGGCATGTACCTGTCCGGTCCGGACACCCGCTTCGGCACCAACGTCAACCAGAGCACCGGCAAGACCGCCGACGACTTCCTGGCCGTCTACGAGGAGCGCTACGGCGAGATCCCGGCGGCGCCGTTCTGGGCCCACAGCTACGACGCCACCACGCTGCTGCTCGATGCCGTCAAGGCCGCGTCCTGGCTTGAGGACGGCAGCCTGATGATCGACCGCCAGGGCGTCCGCGACCACCTGAACAGCGTTCAGGGATACAGCGGCATCATCGGCACGATCAACTGCGACGGATTCGGCGACTGCGGCGCGGCCCGCATCACCGTCGTGCAGAACATCGGCGGCGAGGAGAACGTCGAAGCCAGCGTCGGCAACGTCGTGTTCTCCTACGCGCCATAACGCCGCTGGGTGACGCTGCGGGGTGCGGGGCTGTCCGTCCTTGCGCCCCACAGCCTCGCCCGACGTGCTTGCAGTAGCTTGCCTGCGGAAGAGCAGCGGCGAGTGCGGCGGCAACCCGCGGGAGGTGCTGGCAAGATCGCGGACAATGAAACCCCGGACGCGGCTCCGGTGTCGCTGCTTGCGAAGGTGGCGCTCATTCTGGATGCCTTGAGTGCTGCCGACGGAACACTGGGGCTGTCGGAGTTGGCGCGCCGCTGCGGGGTGGCGAAATCCAGCGTTCACCGGCTATGCGGCGAGCTGGTCGAATGGGGCGTGGTGGAGCGCAGCGGCGACGGTTTCCGGCTCGGACCGAAGCTGTTCGAACTCGGGGCCCATGTGCCGAGCCAGCGCCGTGTGCGCGATCTGGCGCTTCCCTACCTCCAAGAGCTGCTCATCTCAACGGGTCACACCATCCACCTCGCGGTGGATCGCGGGGAGTCGAACCTCTATCTGGAGAAGCTCGAGATGCAGTCGACGACGCCGACGCCCACACAGGTGGGCGAGCGTGTCGTGCTGCACGCGTCAGCCACCGGCAAGGCGGTGCTGGCCTTCGGCGACCCAGGCAGGATCCTGGAGATACTGGCCAGACCGCTGGCGGCGATCACGCCGAACACCATCGTGGACTCCACGGCTCTCGCGGCCGACCTCGCCCAGACCAGGCGGCGCGGCTATTCGATCGAGCGGGAAGAGTTCGTGGTCGGCTTCAATTCGGTAGCCGCTCCTCTGTTCGAGTTCCGGGGCAGAGTCCTCGGGGCGGTGTCGGTCACCGCCGGCTCGCAGGTTCTCGACGTTGCCCGAACGGCGCGTCAGCTGTGCACGGTGACGACCCAGATAAGCCAACGACTGGGGCACCGTGGATGACCTCCGCTGTTGAGCACCTCGGGGAAGCTTCGCGACGCGATGCAGGTACCCGGCGAGACGACAGCCGCGGTTTGGAGCCCGCGATGCGCTGGAGGTGACCCATGTCCACTGCTGTGCGTGACTACCGGCTCGCTGATCGCTATGACTCAGAGGCAGGCCGGGTATTCCTCACCGGTGTGCAGGCCCTGGCCCGGGTGCCGGTGGACCAGATGCGCATCGACCGTGCCGCCGGCCGCGACACCGCGGCGTTGGTGACGGGCTACCCCGGGTCTCCTCTCGGCGGCTTCGACTTGGAGATGAGCCGGGTGGTGCGCCGGTTCGGTGACCTGTCGATCGTGCATCAGCCCGCGGTGAACGAGGAGCTTGCGGCTACTGCGGTGATGGGTTCCCAGTTGGCGGCGGGCCGGCCCGACGCCCGCTACGAGGGCGTGGTGGGTTTCTGGTACGGCAAGGCTCCCGGCCTGGACCGCGCCACCGACGCGATGCGCCACGGCGTGTTCGCCGGGTCGTCGCGTCTCGGCGGCGCGGTCGTGATGGTCGGCGACGATCCGATGGCGAAGTCCTCGACGATGCCGTCGTCGTCGGACGCCGCGCTCGTGGACCTGCACATGCCGATCCTGTACCCGGGCACGACGCAGGAGTGCCTCGAGCTGGGCTTGCACGCGGTGGCGATGAGCCGGGCGTCCGGGCTCTGGTCGGCGATGAAGATCGTGACGCCGGTCGCCGACGGGTCAGGCACCGTCGACCTGCCCGCGCTGGACGCCGAGCCGGTCATGCCCGAGCGGGAGATCGACGGCCGGCGGTGGGAGAGCCGGCCCAGCGCGGTGTTCCTGGGGCCTCGAATGGTGGAGCTGGAACGCGAGTTCCGCGAGGTGCGGTCGGTGCTGGCCCAGCAGTACGGGGTGGACAACACACTCAACCGCATCACCGTCGATCCTGCCGACGCGTGGATCGGGCTCGTCGCCACCGGCTTCACCTACCAGCAGCTCATCGAGGCTCTGCGCCGGCTGGGACTCGCCCACCCGGACGACGTCCGCGCCGCGGGGATCCGGCTGCTGCAGCTGCGGATGCCGGTGCCGTTGCACCGCGGGCTCGTGCGGCGCTTCGCCCGCGGGCTGCGGGAGGTGGTGGTGGTCGAGGAGAAGAACCCGACGCTGGAATGGCTCATCAAGGACGCGCTGTACTCGGCCGCGGACCGTCCCGCCGTGCTCGGCAAGACTGACGAGCGGGGTGATGCGTTGATGCCGAGCTACGGCCGGATGGACGCGGACGCCATCGTGGCCGGTCTGCGCGCCCGGCTCGAGACTCGGCTCGCCGATCGGCTCGCGCCGATCGAGCAGGTCCGGCTCCGGCCGCGGCGGAGCCTGATACCGCTGTCGGTCGGCCGCACCCCCTTCTTCTGCTCGGGCTGCCCGCACAACTGGGGCACGAAGGTCCCCGACGACACGCTGGTCGGTGCGGGCACCGGATGCCACGGAATGTCACTGCTCATGGACCCGGCACGGGTGGGCGAGACGATCGGCGTCACCGCCATGGGAAACGAGGGGGCTCACTGGATCGGCATGGCGCCCTTCGTCGACGCCCGCCATGCCGTTCAGAACGTCGGCGACGGCACCTACCTGCACTCCGCGCAGCTGGCCGTCCAGGCCGCCATCGGGTCCGGCACGACCATGACCTTCAAGATCCTGTACAACGACACCGTCGCAATGACCGGAGGACAGGAGCCGGTGCATCGGCTCGGGGTGCCGGAACTCGCTCGGATCCTCGAGGCTCAGGGCGCGGCCAGGGTGCTCGTCACCACTGAGGATCCCAGCGCCTACGACCGTGGCGGGCTGCCGCCGTCGGTCGAGGTTTGGGACCGTTCCCGGATCGTCGAGGCGCAGGAGACCCTTGCCGGGATTCCGGGCGTGACCGTTCTGATTCATCATCAGGCCTGTGCTGCGGAACTGCGTCGGGCCCGCAAGCGGGGGCGCGCCGAAGCGCCCCGCACACGCATCGTGATCAACCATCGGATCTGCGAAGGGTGCGGCGACTGCGGCGACGTGAGCAACTGCCTGTCGGTCCAGCCTCTCGACACGCCGCTGGGACGCAAGACACTCATCGATCAGGCCACATGCAACCACGATCTGTCATGCCTCGAGGGGGACTGCCCGTCGTTCATGACGGTGCCCGTCGACGGCCCGTCCGACCGCATCACCGGTGCGGGACCGCACCCACCGCTGCCGGATCCGGAGCCCGCCGGAGCGAGCAGCGAGCGCGTGGCGCTGCGGCTCGCCGGCGTCGGCGGCACCGGTGTGGTCACCGTGGCCCAGATCCTGTCGACCGCGGCCATGATCGACGGCTGGGACGTCGCCGGACTCGACCAGACTGGACTGTCCCAGAAGGCCGGGCCTGTGGTCTCCGACGTCATTATCGGCCGCTCGGGCGCGGGATCCACCAACGTGATCGGCGCCGGGGAGGCCGACGCGATCTTGGTGCTCGATCAACTGGTCGCCGCCGGCGACGGTGTGCTCGCGGCGGCGCACACCCACACCCGGATCATCGGATCGATCCACACGACGCCCACCGGAGCCATGATCGCCAACCCACAGGTCCAGTACCCGACCCAGGACGAGCTGCTGGCCCGGTTCAACATCCGCGACGGGGCCAACGATCTGTGGATGGACGCCAACGACCTCACCCGGCGGCTCATAGGCGACGCCACACCGGCCAATGTCTTCCTGCTCGGCGTCGCCCTCCAGGCCGGAGCCATCCCCGTGTCGGTCGCCTCCATCGAACAGGCCATCAACCTCAACGGAGTCGCGGTCGAAAACAACCTCGCCGCGTTCGAGTGGGGACGAAGATGGGCCGTCGACGCGGCTGCGGTGGAGGCCGAGGCCGCCACCAGGTCACCGTCGCTCGAAACCGAAGTCATCGTGCCGGACCTCCCCGCGGAACTTGAGGACCGGATCGTCAACCTTCCACGGGTCGACGACCTCCAGTCCGCTGTGCGACTGCGGGCCGCCGACCTGGTCGCCTACCAGAACGCTGCCTACGCGGCGAGGTTCTTGGACCGGGTGGAGGCTGCCGCCCGAGCCGAGCAGGCGGTTGACGGCAGCTCGATCCGGCTCACCGCCGAGGTCGCCCATGGCCTGCACCGCCTGATGGCATACAAGGACGAGTACGAGGTGGCGCGACTGCTGGTCGCGCCCGAAGCACACCGCGCGGCCAAAGCAGTCGGGGGATCGGGCCGTCGCATCGTCTGGCATCTCCATCCGCCGTTGCTGCGGGCCCTCGGGATGAAGCGCAAGCTGCGGTTCGGCCGCTGGTCGCGGCCGCTGCTGGGGGTCCTGGCAGCCGGCAGGCGACTGCGGGGCACGCCCCTGGACCCGTTCGGGCACACACACCTGCGACGACTGGAACGGGCCCTCATCGTCGAGTACGAGCGCGCCATCGACGTGCTGCTCACAGGCCTCTGCGCGCAAGCCCTCGACGAGGCGGTGCGCATCGCCGGCCTCGCCGACGGGGTCCGCGGCTTCGAGGAGCTCAAGGTTCGGCGTGCGGGCGAATACCGCGCCGCGCTGGACCGGGCCCTGTCGAGCTACATCGCAACAACGAGCGGATCACCGCCACCGCGGGCAGAGTCGAGTTCGAGCGTCACACCCACGGACTTCAAGCCTCCTTCAGTACGGTAAGCCGACCGCTTGGGTCAGGAACTCCATGTAGGGCGAGGCCGTGCGGCAGGCGCCCGCGAAGTAGTCGATGAATCCCGGTTGGGTGACCTCCTCTTCGTCGAACATGGGATACAACTCGTCCGATGCCCAAGCCGGCCGCACACCGGGTATGACACTGCTCACGCGGCGAGGCTAACAGCGGCACCCATCCGCGTATGGTATACTTTTGGGTATGCCTGATACGACTACCATTAAGGTCTCCGTCCAGACACGGGACGCTCTTCGTGAGCTCGCCGATCGTGAGGGGCTGACCTTCGACGCGCAGATCGAGAAGCTGGTCCGACGGGAACGTCGTCGCATCATGGGGGCTCAGCTTGCCAGTGTCCCGCTCGATGCTGACGCCGAGGCTGTGCTTGATGCGTCTGCGAGCGATGTCGCCGATGCGAGCCGGTGACGTCGTCCGCTGCGACTTCGGGACGCCGGCGCGGGGCGAGCCGGGGTTCGTCCGGCCGGCCATCGTCGTCACCTCCGATGATGTGCTCGGGTTCCGGCAGCACGCGATCGTGGTCGTGCCCTGCACGACCACGAGGCGAGGATGGTTGAGCGAGGTCGACATAGCTGGATTCGGTGTGGCTCAGGCGCACCTGCCGACGACCATCAGCGTCGACCGCGTCGTCGAGACGGCTGGCACGAACATCGGGCCCGTCGCGCTGCAACAGATTCGAGAACTGATCGCCGACCTGCTCGAACTCGGTGGGTCGGTCTGATGGCGTTCTCGATCGGTGCCGCCGTGGATCGATGGGCGACCCGTCGAACCGCGGTCGCGGCATTGGTGGGTGTCGTTGGCTGCGCGGCGGGCCTTGCCTGGCGGCAGGCGCGGCTGGCGGGATTGGACCTGCTTGACGGTCGGGGCTGGTACACACCTGAAGAGGCGGCGGCCCTGTTCGATGCCCTCGACCAGCTCGACGCGAGCGCCAGGGCTGTCTATGCGACGACCGCGCTTACCATCGACATGGTCTTTCCGGCCTGCTACGGCCTGCTGTTGGCAGTCCTGCTGTTCCGGCTGTTTCGAGGCGGGCCGCGGCTGTTTGTGCTGCCGCTGGCCGTCGCCCTGGCCGATGCGCTGGAGAACATCACCATTGCGGCGCTGGCGCTGAGCCACGACGGCACGCCGTCCCGGCTGGCGTGGCCGGCCGCGGTGTTCACCTTGGTCAAGTGGGTGCTGTTGGTGGCGACGCTGACAGCGACTTGCGTAGGCGGGGTGCGCTGGCTATGGGCCCGTACACGGCGCCCCCGCTGATCATTGATTCGGCCGGATTGCCACGCTGCTTGCCCCGAGCGCCCTGAGCGGCCCTCCGCTCGTCGAGGAGGCTCAGCAGCCTGGTCGTCGTCCTCCAGTTGCGGATGGTCATGTTCTGGTATTGCGAGGTGCTGGCGATCCGGCTCATCCGGCTCTGCGACAACCGCTCGCTGAGGCGCGAGAAGTAGAGCACCCCGGTGCCGGGCCACGCCTGGTCGACGCCGTCGCGCAACTCGACGGCTCGCAGAGCTTGACGGCTCGTCAGCGGCGCCTTCAGGAAGATCACATCGGAGTGATGGATGTCGGGCGCAGCGCCGAACCCGTCCGGTGCCCGGGTGACGACATTGCGGAGCTGCCGGTGCGAGCGCACCACCACGACGAGCGACAGGCCGAAGGTGCTCTCGAGCACCGTCTCGATGTCGCGTACCGGCCGCGGCCGCGGCGACCCGCTCCGCCGCGTCGGAGCCCAGCCCATGGACTGTGCGATACAGCGTCGAGTCCGACGCCACCTCCCCGAACAGCACCGGCTGGGCCCGCAGGCGCCCAGTATCGCTGCAAGCCTCCAGACCGCCCGCGAGCATCAACGCCGCATGCACCAGCAGCCTCCCCCGGTCATGAACCGGCGCCCGCTCATCTGCCGGCGGCCCCGCCGCCGAGCTCGGCGCATCGGCGGCGCAGCCGCACCAACTCGACGCGCTCGTCGCCGTCGAGACGCTCGCCCGAGCGCTCAGCGCGGTCCCTGCGGACCCAATTGCCCAACGTGCCCGCACCGATCCCCAGCTCTCGGGCCACCTCAGCGACCGATCTTCGAGTCTCCAGGACAATCCGCACAGCACTCGCCTTGAACTCCGGGTCGTACTGTCTACGTGTCTCAGACATGGCATCTCCTCATCCTGCTAGTGCTGTGTCGTCGAAATGGCTAGGGCAGCGCAGCAGGACCGAGACCCTGCTTGAGAGCGCTCCGGACGCCCCGATCATTTCAGCGACGGACCACTAGCGCCTTCGCGATCTGGGCCTGTGTTCTGTTGCCTTTGCGGAGCGCGTCTTCGATCTGTGGCCGTTTGGGGTTCTGGGGTCTCGTCGCTGCTGGGTCAAGGTCTTCGGGTCGTTGCGGTCGCTGCTCGTTGGCTGTGTCTGAGGAGGCGGGGTTGGCCACAGGGTGCGAGTTGAAGGAGCATTCGACCATCAACTCGTCAACGGCGGAGCGGCACGCGTCGAGCTCGAACGGCACCGGCGCCTGCGCCCCGAAGGCCTTCATCTCGGCGAGGTAGTTCGGGTCGGCCCACTTGGCGTCGAGGTTCGAGACGGCGCGGCGTAGGCTCCAGACGGGGGCTCGATAGTGCTGGAAGCGCGCCGCAGCCTGCTGGGCTGTGGTTAGCCCCGCCGTTGCGGCCGCCCACACGTCGTATGCGTCGCGGGGCTGTCTGCGGCCGAAGACGGCGGCTGCTTTGGAGGCGATCATCTCAGCGGGGGTGACCGAGACGATCTCTACTGATGTGACGTGGCTGCCTCCTGGGAGGGCCAGGACGCGGGTCTGCGTCAGGGCCGGGACCGCCGACGGGCTGGTGGGGATGTCGACTGTGATCTTCATGGTCGCGCCGTCGGCGTAGGTGGCCCTGTAGGTGACATGTGACACCAACCGTCCAGAGTTGACGCGCGTCCTGTCCGGGTCTAGCCCGACCCGCTGGCCCGCGGCGCGCAAAGCGTCAAAGATCGCGCCCATGGGAGTGTCCTCGGTGCGGGCATAATCGAGGTCTTTGCTGTAGCGCCACGGCTCGGGCAGCCACAGCTTGTGCAGGCAGGTGCCTCCCTTGAGCACGAGCGCGCCGGCCAGGTACTTGTCGTCGGCGACCTCCGCCATCAGCCGTGTGAGCACGATGTCCTGCTCGACTTGCTGAGTGTCCCAGCCCGGGCGCTGCCGCGCCGCCGCGTCGATTTCGTGGCGGGGGATCACAGCGAGTACTCGATGTCCATGTCGACGAGCACGCCCCAGCGGGAATCGACGCGTTCTTCGGCGCCGCTGCCGACGCGCAGGCAGGAGTCCCGGCCGGCCGAGAGCCTCACCGTGCGCTGGGGCAGTTCCTTGACGTGTTCCGCCAGGGGCTCGAGGTCCAGCGGGCTGTCCATGTCCCAGCCGAGCTCTGACTGCAACCGGTCAAGGAGCATCCCGCCGCGTCGCACGACCGCGGCGGGATGCCGACGCGCCGCGGTCACAAGCGCGCCGCCGTCGAGAGCGTCGAGGGTCAACAGTTCAGCGACGAGGGTCGCGGTGTGCGACAGGCCCAGCGCCAGATCTGGCCGGGCGACCAGATCGAACACGGTCGTCTCCGGCGACGCGACCTGCACGGGCGCGCCCGCACGGGCGAGGGTCCGCTGGGGCAGGCGATCGAGGTCGGGGCGTGTCACGAACACCAGCGGCCAGACGCCCAGGCGGCGGCTGCGCAGCCGGGCGGTGGTGATCACCTGCAGGTCCCACCATCCGAAGTGCGCGGCCCCGTACATGGCTGCGGCGCTGCGATACCCCAGGCAGTAGCGGTGCCCCAGATGAGACATCATCTCATCGATGTACTCCACCGGCGGGTTGGTTCCCGCCGCGCGCCGCGCCGCGCTCACCGGCGCCCACAGCCCCTTGGTGACCGACAGCATGCGCTTGTCGCGCCGGGGCACAGCCAAGCTGCGCGTCACCCGCTCCGCACGCACCCCCAGCAGCGCAGCCACTTGCTCCGTGGTGACGACCCTGTCGCCGCGTTCGATCAGATAATCGGCCAGAACTGCCGGCTGGACCGCCCGGGGTGCGCCCATCACCCACATCTTACCCGGTTGTTTGATACATGAACCGTACCAGAGGGGGGCATTGGCGAGCAGTCCCCCCGCCAGGGCGGTCCGTGATGCCGCCGCACATGAAGGACGTCTCGTGGCCGGCTCCCTTGCGAGCTGGCCGGACCGACTACAGCGCTCCAAGACCGCGACGGCGGCAAGCCACGTCGTGCCCGCACCGGAGGATGCCAACGTCAACTTCCCGTTCCTGGACGTGCACCCGACCCGTAGGGAGGTCTTCCGCACCAACGCCCGACTGACCGAGACCTTCGACCAGACCGGCCTGTTCAGCCGCGATCCCCGCCTGCCGACCCAGCCGTGGAGCAGGATCAGCGCAGGATCGCCCTCAGCGCCGAAGCTCTCGTAGGCGATCTCGATCTCGCCGTGGCGGGCTGTTCCCATGGCCGGATGTATAGCCGGAACTCGCGGCCCCGCTCACGGCGCGATCGCGAAGCAAGCGCGCCACTTCGCCGATGTCGTCGAGACCGGTCGCCGCTCAGCCGAGGCCGCTTCGGGATGGAGCGTCCACGGCCATCTCCCGGATGCGCCTCAACTCGGCTTGCTCCTCGCCACCTGGCACGTTGGGGCATTGCTGCGGGGAGCCGAGAACCGTATTGACCGCCTCCGCGAAGGCAACGCCGACAGCGGCGTTCTCGTTGATCACACGGGTCACGCGAACGCCCGGCACCGATTGAACGTCCTCCATGGCGCTGCGCACCGCCTCGCAGTAGGACCCGGCCTCGCGAATAAAGTTGAGGCGGTCGACTCCGCCGACGCGTCCGATCAGGGCGTCGTCGCACCCGGCCTCAGTGAGAGCATCGAAGACCTCCTCGTCGAGGACGTCCCGCCCACTGGTCTCAAGCGTGAAGTCGTATTCGATACGCCTAGTTCTGGTCATCTATCCGCTCCTGTTGCTCGGATCGTGCCGGCCCTTCCTTCGGCACGCGCTGAGCGCGTGCCGAAGCTGCTTTGCATGGTTGCTCTCGTCTCGCGGAGTGCTGCGTATGAAATGCACACAGCGGGTCGCCTCACCCGAGGCGTCGGGATGCTGGCGCGGGCATGTCGCAGTCCCCCACCGGTGGGAATGACCGCCGACGGCGACCTCGATGGTCCAGCCCGCCGCCCGCAACTCCTCAAGTGCCTTGCGGACCTCCTTCTTGGGATGGACGCCCCTCGCCATGGGCCCGCTCCTTCCGCAGCGCTGCGTGAGGAGCCGGCCACATCGACGAGGCTCGAGACAGGAAATTGACCTGTTGGAACGAGATCATACCTCAAAGGTCAAACCATCACGACACAGCGCACCGGTCAAGCGGCCCAGCGGTCCGCTCTTGGGTACCGGAGGCTCGACGTCTCGTCGGACAGTCGCCTCACGCTGGTGAGGGCGACGAGCAGGGTCTGGCCGCCCGGGTTCAGGTAGCGGCGCGCACCGCGGCCGCTGCGGCGGACCGCGGCTGCACCTCGGGCAGGGGCTGGTCGCTCGAGTGCAGGTAGCGGTCCCGCATGGGGAGCTCCGAACTCGACACGGTGATGAGGTCGGGCCCGGCAGCGCAGGCGGCGCCGGGCGGGCCGAACGCGTCGTTGGCGGGTGATCGGGGTCGCCGCCCCGCACTGCGGAGGCCAGATCGACCCGAACGACAGTCGTCGAGGGTGTAGCGGGCGCCGTCGGCAAGCACTGTCGACAGTTCTGAGCCGCGGTAGTCCATCCGCAGCACGAAGAAGCCGCGGTCGACGAACCCGGCGCACATCTCCTCGGGCCACACGAGCATGCTCGAGCCGAGGCCGTGGAGCAGCACCAGCGCAGGGTCGTCGCCCGAGCCGAAGGTCTCGTAGGCGATCTCGATCTCGCCGTTGCGGGCTGTTCCCATTGCTGGATGTATAGCCGGAACTCGCGGCCCCGCTCACGCCATGCAGGAGGCTCACCCCATCAAGGAGCTACCAACCTCTATGTCCAGAAACACCTAGTGCAATGAGTCTGGGATTGTGTCCGTTTTGGGGTGTTTGATCACGCAGCATTGGGGGTGGGATCGTGGCGTTGTGAGAGGAGCGTCAGATGTCTGATCCGTCGAAGTCCCGGGAGGGTAGCGGCCGTCGTAGGAGGCGGTTGTTGTCGCCTGTTGGGCTAGTCGCCGGTGTCAGGTGGTCTCTGTAGGGTGAGGAAGTGGGCAGGCAACGCGTCTTCATCAGTTTCGACTACGACCACGACAGCGAACTGAAGGACGCCCTCGTCGGCCAAGCGAGGATGCCTGACTCGCCGTTTGAGATAGCGGACTGGTCGATAAAGGAGGCAACGCCCGGATGGAAGGCTGAGGCAAGGCGCCGCATCCGTGGTGGGGCAAGTACAGGGACTTGGGGTGGGTCGAACGGAAGGTGCCCTTGATGTTCATGGCCCTGTATCTGACCTTCCTTGTCGCTGAGGCCTTCTGAGCCGTCGACGGGCGGATGATCAACAGGGCCGCTCGCCAAGCCAGTCTGGTGCTGACACCCCGGGGGCGTTGGAGCCAATCACCGCCGGGGATCGAATCCGGCCGGGATCCTCTCGGTGCCTGGCTCGCTCTCACGCCCTGGCCTCATGGCTCTTCGCCCTGTGCGGATAGCGCGAGCCAACAGACGAGATGGATGTCGTCTTCGGTGATCTCCGGCAGCGGCTCTGGTGGTGTGTAGGGCTCAAGGCCGAGGTCGCGGATGACCCCCAGGATGAGTTCTGCCTGCTCGGCGGGTTCAGCGCTGGAGTTCATCGCTGTCCGGAAGCTGCGTAGGGTGCGTTCGGGGTATGGGGCATACAGCGTGTCGACGGCCCGGTCGATCTCCTGTTGTGTGAGACGGTCGGGGGCGTGGTCGCGCACGATGTCGGCTGCTCTCATCAGCGCGGCCGGTAGCCGCGGTTCGAGGTTGGCTTTGTCGGCTAGGTGGTTCCATCGCGCGAGCACGTCGGCGGCTGCCAGGGGCCAGGCGGCAAAGAGGCCTCGGTGGGTGTCTTCGCTGAGCATCCGTGGTGTGTCGAAGCCGGCGGCGGGGTGTGCGCGGTCGAGACAGGCGAGCGTGTCAGAGATTGTCTGGGGGTTGTCGGGGTCAGCGAGGGTGACGTAGCGGAACACTGGTTGTGGCCAGTCGCCGACCCGGATGCAGAACACGTAGCCAGGGCCTTCGCCGTTGCTGATGGCCATGCCGGAGCCTGAACCCCACGGTACATCATGTTGTTCGAGGCGGCGTCGTGGGTGTACAAGACCTTCCTTGGTGCTCACAACAACCTCTATCGGGACCCCAAGAACTGGCAGCGCCTTGTCGACGCGGTCGAGGAGGCGTACCCCGACGACCCGAACCGGCGCCTGTCGGCCAACGCCCCGAGCCGCTACCAGCACATGCGGGCCCGCAAACGGTTCCTCAACGGCGACGTGTGCGGCGACCGCTACATCGACCTCCTCGACAAGTTCCCGGCCCTCGACGCACTCGTGCACGGCCTCGTCTATGACGGAGCCGCGGACTCAGAGCTCGTCGACCGGATCCTCAACCGGGGCAAACACCCCGTCGTTCCGACCAGCAAGACCTCCGCAGGCAACCACGCCGCCGCCAATCTCGGCGCCTACAACTTCAAGACCACCACCGGCGCCATCAGCTACCACACCGTGATCGCCATAGCCGGCTCCGCCGTCGTGGTCTTCCCCGACGTCAACGGCGACGCCTGCTATGTGCCGCTGGACTGCAAGCAACGCAAACGCGTCGCCCGCAAAGACGGCTACACCATCTACGGCTTGTTCGAGATGCCCGACAACGCCCTAGTCCCGACGCCTCTCATCGGCGCGCAGGCCATCATCCCGTTCAACAGCACCCACACAGAAATCAACGCCAAACCCCACAAGCGCCGCACCCGCGCCTCTCGCAGCATCGCCCCATCCGACCCCAGATACGCCCGCATACGCGGCCTGCGACCCGACGTGGAATCAACCAACTCCCACATCAAGGACCTGCTGCCATTCAAGCCCGCCCGGCTACGCACCAGCCAACACGACCACTCCCGACTCAACATCTTGACCTATTGCATCCTGTAACTCACCGCAGCCAAGACCGCCTACGACGAACGCACCGCAGCCGCCAGCGGCCCGCTGCTCACCCCGCGGCAGCCACGCGCCGGACCCGTCCGCATCCAGCGGCTACCAGCAGGCGACGAACCAGTCCCCATAGCCGCATAGCTCGCTCCACCAAGCGGACACCGCCAGTTCGGCGCGCCCCAACACGCGTCGAGCGCCGCCAAACGCGCCTTTGGAGAGCCGATCAGGCCCCGACAGCGGCTTCGACTACCCTCAGCACACCCACGTGCGGGTCAGCGGCCAATCCCGCACACAATCCCGCACAATCGCTGCCCTCGTGGGACATGCGCGAAATTCAAACGCCGAGGTCAGCGGCTTGAGTTAGGAGGGACTTGGAACGGATTTCGCGAAATCCTGGAACGCTTTCTTGGCCTGTGTGGTGCGAGAGCCCAGGTCACAGGCCCAAACGCGTGGCGCGATTGGCGGGCCGTCATCCCCAGGCGGGATGGCCGACCGGAACGGTCGCCGACACGACTGCCGGTTGGCGGCCATGAAATCAGTGTGGAATGGGCACGCCCATGTGGGGCCTTGCGATCGGGAGGTGCCGGCGGCTTGGCGGCCGCGGACTTGTGGTCGACGTATCCACGATTTAGCCTGGCACCTTCCCGTAGCATTCGGGAGCGCAGGGCGTTGGCGGTTCGCCAGCGTCCCGCCAGCGAGAGGAGACCAACCGATGCAGCCTTCACAGGAGCGCGTCGTGCGGCAGTGATGCCATTCGACACCGCTGCTCACCTCTTTCAAGCCTCTCCGAACACCCCATCGTGCCGCCCACTAGGGAGCACTGGCACCCGTTACCGCCTCGCAGCCTCGACACGGAGCCTCGAGCAGCCGCGCGTTGTGGCCGCGGTGGATCAGGCTGCCACCCGACCCAGAATTGCAGGCACCGTCCCATTGGGGAAGCCCCGTCAGGAGAGCCGCCTGCCGCCGCGCCCACCGCAAGTTTCTTGCCATGGACGCACGCCCGACCCCAACCCGACCAGGAGAAGACGCTCATGAGACTTCTGCGCAATGTCTACGGAGAGCCGCCGCCGATGATTCTTCATCCGCGGCTCCGGTTGTTGAGGCTCGCTCACATCCGTGTGAGGTTCGCCGCCCAGCGGGTGCTGCGCCTCGACCCCACGATGCCCGCGTACATGCGTCCGGAGATGGCCGAGGACGGTGGGACGGCCGGCCATCAGGACGACGAACTCATGCGCGCGTGCGAGAACTTCATGGGGGCTCGCGGGGGCAACGCCGATCAGCGCGAGGCGTACAGGGCGCGGGCCATCGAGGACCTGATTGCCGACCCCACTGTCCCAGAGGATCGCAAGGAGCGCCTGCGTGAAGTGCTCGACAATCTGAATCCCAAGCCCATCGCTCCTGCCGAAGCGTCACTGGGAACATTCAGCCCGGATCCCGTCGGGGCCAACGGCGTTTCCGAGACCGAGGCCGAGGAGACGCTCGCCGCGCCCCGACCGCGGACAGCGCCGGCTCGCGTCAAGCCCGCCGCTGGCTGATACCCCTACAACGTTGTCAGTCTCGGCACTCGGTCGTCGGCACGCGGGCGACTCCAAGCGCTGCGCCGTGTATCGCTCTCCTGGCTGACCCCGGCGAGAACATGCATCCTCGTCCCCGCCGCGAGTCCCCCGCGCCCAATACCCGGAGCGACTGACAGGTGGGTCAGGTGCCTGGCGACTGCCGTCGCGCCGTCGAGGTCGCGCAAGAGTTGGCCGTGCAGGCCCAAGACGATGAGGCCAAAGCAGCGGCGTTCCCCAACGACATTGCAGAAGCAACCGTCAGAGCCCTGGCCGAACTGGGCCTTCTCGCGCCGCCGCCCACGCCTGCCGGACCGGTGCCGATCACAAGGCTGCTCAACGAGATGGCCGCCGTCGAATGCAGCGAAGGCTTCACGTTCTCGCCGACACTGGACGAGACGGACACTTTCGCGACGCCCGACGACGGCCACCATTGCGTCGCGCTCCCAGGCACGGACCTCCCGGTCACTTGGGTCGTCTCCCCAGAGCGGGATGAGGAGGCCGCCGGGATTCCAATTGACGAGGAGCGCCTGTTCCGCGAGTGGGTCATCTTCATGGCTCCCGTGTTCAGCACCGGCCAAGCCTGGGTCGGCGGCTACCGACCAGAGCCGGGCGATGGCGCGGAGACCTTCCAGACGGAGGTCTCTCTGGTGTTCCTGCCCGAGCATCGCCAGCAGGCGAGTGATTCCGCCGACGCGTGGAAGCAGAAGTCGATCTGGACGGTCGACAAGGATCACCCCCAGAAGGGCGTGCTCGAGTTCTTCGACCACGAGCCGTGCGGGTCAGTGTTCCTCGCCCTCCGACGGCGCCGCGAACCGAGACCCCGTCGACGGAGCCTGTTCCGGAAGCAGACGACCTGACTCCCATCGTTGGAGGAGCCCGCTTGTGTTGGCCGGAATCCAATGACTACAGCTGAACCATAGTGAATGCCGGGGGCCGTCCCCCGTGAGCATGAATGGCGTTGTAGTGGTTCCTGGCTAGCTTGAAGGACTCGCGGACACGGTACTCGGTCGAATGACCCTTGTACACACACGACAGCAAGGTGCCATAAAATGACATGTCAAAAGCTGTAACATTCGTTAGCGACACCTTGCCTCTGGCACCAATCAGCAGCCGAGCTCCCGCAGTGCGAAATGCAGACTGCCACGCGCTGCTCTGGAAGCTACACGCGGTAGAGATGACAATCGGAGCTACTCTCTTGCCCGACTTTGCTTGTCGTTCGAGTTCAGATGCTTGACGCGCTTCTTCGCGATACCGACATCGAGTTCCTTGTGATCTGCGTGCGCAATCACATGCAAGATATCGGGCTCTCCGCGTTTCAGGTCGGGGTGAGGGTGTCGAGCAGTGTCCAGTTGGGTCTGCCGGCGTAGAGGAGGGCTCGGATTCGGTAGTTGGCGAAGTCAGTGGACCCGAAGGCGGCGCGTTTGACGCGTTTGACGAGGTTGTTGGCGGCTTCGGCAGCGGCGTTGGTGACTTTGGCGGTGTGCCGGTTGGCGATCTGGTGTTTCCAGGTCCACAGGGTGCGGCCGAGCCGGTTGACCTCGGGCGGCAGGCCGGGGTCCTGGAGGTCCTTGGCGAGCTGGTTCACGGTCGCGGCGCCCACTTCGGCGTCGTTGATGTCATAGATGCTGCGCAGGGTTTCTTCAGCGGTGCCGGGCGTCTTTGACTTCGCCGTAGGGGTCGTCGGCGTCGAGCAGGCCCCGCAGCCGGACGCGTCCGGAGTCGGTGGTCTTCTCGGACGCGGACACCAGCAGTTTGCGGGCCCGATACAGCGGGTCGTGTTTGTGGCCGCGGTGCCCGAGGGTCTGGTTCTGGACACGACGGCGGACCTCGTCGAGGGCGGTGTTGCCCAACCGCACGACGTGGAACGGGTCCGCGACCTGGGCCGCGTCGGGCACCGCGGTGTCGAAGGCCGTGCGGTAGGGGCCTGAGAGGTCCAGAACAGCCCAGCGGATGCCGGCCAACCAGCTGCGGGGCCGCTCAAGCAGCCACGCTGCGGGTGCTTTGGCGGTGCGGCCTGGGACTATGTCCAACAGCTGGCCCGCCCGCGTCGACGATGCCGGTGGCCCAGGCCTTGGTCCGGGACCGTCCCCGCCGCCACATCAGGTGCTCGTCGAGCCCCAGCGCGACGACGGCTGAGATGCGCTCAGTGTCGGCCTCGAGCAGCGCCTCGCCCCAGCGCCGCACCGAGGCGTTCACCGGGTGCCGGCTGCACCCGAGCTCGTCGGCGACCTCCGCCACGGTGCGGCCCAGCTTGGCCTGGCGCGTCGCCCAACGTCCCGCCCGCGTCGTCAGCCTCCCATGCTCGGGCGCGATCCGCGGGTCCTGCTCGGTGACGGTGCCCGCCTCGCAGTCGCAGTCACCGCAACGCCACCGCCGCCTGCTGCACCAGCCGCACAGACCGCCCGAACGCCGGCAGGTCCACCAACTCCACCCGGCTGTCGCCGTTTGACCACGGCCGCCCGCCGCAGCCCACACAGCCCGGCCTCGGCACCCGCAGCCGCACACGCACCCGCAGCGGCGCACCGGCCTCGCCCTCGACGCCGAGCACCTCCACGTCGCCCAGTCCCAACATCAGCTCGCACACACGCGTAGGGTCGCACTCCACAGGGATCCTCCAGATCTCGGCTGTCGCGAAGCGCCGATTCTGGGGGATCCCTCGCGTTCAGCCGGGGACCCCTACCGCCCCCACTCCGACCTCAAACGCGAAGCGCCACAAATCCAGGCTGTGGAACCGCCGCTGCCGCGCCCTGGGGCACAACAGAGTCGACTTCACCAAGATCGCGTACCAAATCCATGTTCTGGTCACTGCGTTGGCGGCGCACCACGAACACACCGGCGCGGACATGACCCGCTGGTTCGGCAAGCACCGCATCGCCGCGGGGGACATACCCCTCCAACAAGCGGCCTAACCGGCTCGAAACCGACACCGAGACGGAACCAGCGCGCCCCCGCGCCACACCGCCGCGCGCCGACACGTCCAACAGCGCCCAACCGGCCCAGCGACACCCCAAACAGCGCCCCGCTAACCTCCAGATCCCAACATCGCGGCCTCACAGCGCATTTCGCGCCGTGATTCGCGCACCCTCCGCCCTCGTGGGGTTGGTGTGTAAGTCCCAAGATCGTTGGGATTTCAACGATCTTGAAGGGTCACCGATGAGGGCCTGCAACGGATTTTCTCTATAGCGAAACGGATTTTGGCCCTGCCAGGATCAGCACTGCAACTTCAGCATGATCTCCCGAGCACGTCTTCCGAGGTCAGAGCGGCGCGAAAGCGAATCTGCCCGAGCTGGCGAGCGTCTGAATTGTGTGCCTAGTGGCGCAACGGAGACTCCCTTGTGGAGGCCCTGATGCTCTCCCCACACCACGCCGGAAAGGAACCCCTCCCCGCCGACATGTAGGTGATGCTCGGCCCCATCCACCACGTTCATGGCGAACGGTCCACCCCAAGCAGCTTGCGCCCCTTCCGCAGGTACAGCTACGGTGCCGCTCGCCAGCGAATGCAGGGGGTTATGCCAACCCCTGATCAGTGACCGGGGACTACCGCGGGTGGGCCTCGCCATGGTTCCCTTCGGCTCGGTCACAGGCATTCGCTGGCACGAACGCCCAAACCCGCACCGGAGGGAACCACCATGCCAGCGTTCCGTGCCCGCCCCGTAGTAGCTGCCCTAGTCGTCTCTCTGGCTTCCACAGCTTGTGGGGGTGATGACAGCCCCCAGCCCGAACAGACAGCCGACACAAGCCCCACGACTACCATCGCATCCGAAGCCGATCAGGAGACCACCGCCGCCCCTGACCCCATCCCGGAGGTTGAGCAGCAGCCTCCTGATGAGCCTGACCCCATCCCGGAAGCAGAGCAGCAAGAGCAACCTGATCCCGTCTCGGAGCCTGAGGCGGGGCAGGAAGACCCCACGACCAATCTAAGCCAGGAGCAAGCCGACCAGCCGGAGAGCACCACCACAACGACGGTCGCCACCACAACCACGACCACGACCACGACGGTGCCCGAGCCGGAGCGGTTGGGTGACCGGTTCGAGTGGTGCGGGAGGGTGCAGATTCGTTGGGATCGCTTCGACTTCGCGTCAGAGACGCTTGATGTAGCCGCAGCAGAACTCCAAACAGCCGAGGACGTGCTCGCTGCTGCCACCGACGAACTGGACATTGCGGAAGCGAAGGAAGCCGTAGAAGTAGCGCAGCAAGTCCACCGGGACGCAGAGAAGGAGCACGACGAACGGCGCAAGAACCTCCTCAACTACACGTTGGAGACACGGCTCGCAGTGGCGTTTCCCGAGCTAGCTCCTGGTGTGGTCGATTGGATCGAGCAGATCATCAGGGAAGACGAGCAGTTCGATGCCGATATCAGCCTGCACAACACAGGCGACCGCATAGAAGAGGAAGTAGCAGAGAGAATGGATCGGCTAGCTCAGGGGATGGATCGCATCACCTACACGGCCTGGCATGAACGGATGGAGGAATCCGAGTTGGTGGCAGCTTCCCGTGCGTGGGACACCTTCGATGCACATTTTGGCGACCTCGCAGCCTTCAAGAATTTCGAGTCTGATGGTGTCGCAGAGGTTGTACTCGCTGCCTACTGGAACAGGCATCGCCGCTACGCCGACAGCGGCCTCGAAGCCGCCAGACCCGCAAACAAGCTCAGATTCGATGAGACCGCCAACTCCCGACTCGAAGCGAACCGGGCAACAGTCGGCTCCGAGTTCTTGGCAAATGACGAAGCCCAACTTGCGTACCGGGACTCCTACCGGGAGTCGTGCAGGGTGACGTGAGTACGCCAAGAGAAGTCAACTCTGTCGATCCGACTTCTCTGCGCGAATCGACTTCTCTGCGCGCTCCAGTAGGAGCTTCAGAACTGTATCCTTGTCACTGCTGATACGTTCGGCCCGCCCAAGCATCCTGAGGGCGTCACGACGATTATCTACTTCGCGTGCGTGCATCACCAATGCTCTAGCCTCAACGTCGCGTTCCTTCGCCTTCCTTGCGGTGGCAGCCGCAAGATCATACAAGCGACGGCCTACGGCGGTATTGCCGACGCGATACTCCAGAAGACCCTTGGTTGCAGCGATAGTAGCAGCGAAAGTGATCGCATCTTTGCCCTTCTCTGATCGATCAATCAATCGGCGTGCTATAGACAAATCTCCACCCGATTCGATCATGGCATAGGCAAGATTGTTTAGGAGTAGTGAGTTCTCTCTATGTATCATCAGGCCCCTGTGCGCTAAGTGAATAGCACGCGGCCAGTCTTCCGTGCCAGATGCAGCAATGTAGGACGCGTATGTTGCTGCTCGTAACGAGAAGGGTTGATCATCAAACCAAGCCACCGAGTGCCTGCTTGCACCAGCAAAGTCTGATCCCATCTCTGACTGTATCGCCTGCGCTTCATGAGCACCCCAAGCATGTTGTGTGCCTTCAATCAAGAGATGATCGGGCACGAGCGTAGGTTCATCCATAGATACATAAGCAGCTTGTGCTACGGCATTCTCAGTCGGCTCAACCAGCGACATACCAAAGAGCTTCTTGGCGCTCTTATCCTTGCCAGACTTGGCTTCCAACGTTGCTATCTCAGAAGCCAACTCTGACAAGGAACGTTGGTCCCACACACCAGAACGCAACTGAGAGCGCCCCTTCATGATCGACCTAGACTTTCCTCCTGAGAGTGAGGATACCGCGATTTCAGCCGACATAATCCATGGATCACTGCTGGCAGAGGCAGCCGGCGCGAGAATATGCGCCGCTCTATCCGGGTCATCAATGCCCGCATAGAACGCAGCGGCAGCGCGAAGGATAAATCGGTTCTGTGGCGCTAAGCTGAGTGCAACATCTATACTCTTGCGGGCCGCTAATACATGGCCACGACTCATCTGGACGCGGCTCAGATCAACCCAGGCGATAGCATTGCGGGGGTCTCTTACTAAGTGCGCCCTGCTACCCGAAGTCTCATCAATCATTAGGGTTAGCTGATGACCGGTTAGTGATTTGCCGAGTTCCTGTTGAATCCCCTTAGTAGTGCCAAGGATAGGAATGGTCGATTTGGCCCTCTCTGGAACGCCTGCGATGATCGCTGCTCCAGCGAACTCAGCAGCGTGTATCGGGGTTCGATACCGGTTCCAGTCCTCCTCAGCCTCGTCTAGTCCTTGATCCAAGCTCCTAGGGGTCTCAGGTGGGGGGAAAGTCAACTCGCCGCGTGCCACAGCGTTCTGGAAAGACCGCCATCTGGGTACGAGGTGTCTCGTTCCCCTGTTCCGTGTAGCGGTCACTGAAGAGCGGCTTGTACTTCGATCCTCGCTTGCCGTGCAAGCAGATCAAAACGGCTAACGTATCTGTCTAGCCTGAACCGCGAGACCGTACCCTTCGGATGTCGCGGTATTCCACGTTCAAGGATGTCTGGATCAGACAACTCTCGGAATGTCCTAAGGCCCCTGTCGTGGAATGACTGAGGTAGAGCAGATTGAAGTTTCTGCACAACAGTATCGAAGGCGAGCCTTAGCTCTGGAACGATCTGTCGATAGTCGCCTCCATACTGGGTAGGTTGATGACTCGGATCAACATTCATGAGCATGGCACTTGTCAAACTGACACCGGTGAAAAGAAAGAACATCAGGCCACCAAGTTGATAACAGTCGTTTGCCCGGCGACGTGCCCGTTCATCATTGTGGACGTATCCGTATAGCAATTCAATGGCTGCGTAGCCGTGATCACCAGGAATGTCATGATCATCGTGCGGCCCGCGAACGCCACTGCGATGAGCGCGGCCAAGGTCACCGATCTTACGTATCTCTCCGAATTCCAGCACATTGGATGGCTTGATGTCTTGGTGAGAGACATCGGCACCATGCAACTGCTGAAGTCCATTGGCGACATTGTGTAGTGTGGCGAATCTCCAGGCGATGTCCAAACTGGTCGATAACGACAAGGCCCAACGTATGTCATGCATAGCAGCCTCAAAGATCAGATAGTTCACTCGGGTTATTGGACCAAAGTTCGTCACGTCTGCTTCGCCGGATTCAATGCCTCTCACGATATGGCGCATTCGTCTTTCTTTACACAGATCAACCAAGTTTCTTTCAAAGTTGTATTCTTCTGTCATCTGCTGTAGAGCGCTAGGCACATCAGGATGTTGGAGTGCCGCGGTGTAGTCGAGCGCCTTTAGGAAGCCTCGCTGTCCGAAATATGGACTGTCCGAATCGACATTCTCGACGTTATAGCAGATGGAGAAGTTCCCCCCAGTTGCGCCCGCTGGTCGCTTGACCCTGCCTTCTACTTGCCATCCTCCGTCAAGGACGCGTCCAATGAGCTGATCCGCGGGAGATGTGGAGGGAGGATGGCTACTCTGTTTGCTCATTGAGAATCCATGATCAGCTTACAATTGGATCATGTTGACGGCGGTTCCGGCTTCCTTGGCCAGTTCTTCGATGGCATCGGCGTCGTCTTGTTCGCCTGTGACTGTGATTTGGGTTGTTTGGTTGATGTGAGCGATGTTGCCTTCTTCAAGGCGATTAGACAGTTCACGTAGCAGATGCACGAGGTCGGCGTCGGGGTCGTCGGGGTTGACGGCGGTGTTGATGTTCAGGGTGAGTTGCCAATGCCTGAGTTTCATCCCTCCAGGATCGTCGCCTCCTTCAGGCTCACCTGGTGAGCCTTCTCCCTCTCCGGGGCCGTCGGGTTCGCAGATGCAGTCCTCTGGCGGTTGGCCGCACTTGGCGCAAGAGGGGTGACCTTCGCAGTCTCGGGATGGTATGCCGCAGATGGCGCACGTAGCGCGACGGATACGGATGTTGTCGGCGGCGAGGTTGATGTCGTTCCGTGCATGGACTGGGAAAACGACACCTTCGGGGTTGACCAGCTCGATGTCGCCGTTGGCGATGGCATCGAAGATCGCGTCTCGTAGTTCTGCCGCACCGGTGGGCAGCAGCGGTTTGTGGGGGTTTGACCAGAAGCCGTCGCGTATCTCCGAGATGGGGCATCCGTAGTCGTTGTCTCGCAGGTTGTGGAGCAGGGCTTTGCGGGTGAACTCGCCTGGGTTGAACACCTTGCTGTAGTCGCGCAGTTCCTCCCACACGTCTGAGCCGTTGAGGGCACTCTGCGTGTCCTTGCGGAGCCTTAGGAACTCGACGCTGCGCTCGTAGTCGCCCTTGGGGGCGAGGTAGATGATGTGCTTGTAACACTGCCGCACCATGCTGTCGAGACGCTTCTTGGCTTCTCGGGCCTCCTCCTGAGCCTGCTTGTGCATGTCCTTGTCGGCTTTCACAGCGGGATGCTCCGCAACTCGTGTGCGGGCGATCCATTCAGAGGCGAGGCCGCGAGCTTGGGCGCGGACGGCGGTGTTGGCGCAGGCAAACACCGCCGATGATGCCCACTGGACGCTTGACGGGTTCGGACCAACACCCATTGCCGCGGTGGTTGCTTCGCGGGTAGCGGTGTCGTCGCCGTTGAACAGCGAGAACCAGCGCGAGTCCAAGATGACGAGCCTGGTCTGGTGCTTGTTGTCAATGCCCGACTGTGAGAGCACGTCAACGCACTGCTGCGCTGTGCCTCCATTGTCGGGAGCATCCCCACCATCGGCCTGCACGATTTTGTCGAACGGCCCGGAGGATGCAAGATCGAAGGCGCGCTCTGTGATCGCACGGTCTCGGTCTCGGTCGCTGACAGTCTTCTTCTCAGCCCGAGTCAGCATCGCCAACGTCTTACGAGTCTCAAAGACCCACCGCTTCGGAGCACCACCACGCCCCGGCAGCGAATCCACCGATGCTGCTCCCTCTTCGGTCTCCAGCAACTCGGCTGCGACAGTCTCGGCGTCTCCGGTTCCGTAAGCGCCGCTGGGAACGAACGAAGCAGCGAACAGTTCCGCTTCGGTCGCTCCACGGGCACCCCCAGCGCGTGGGCACAACGACCGAACGAACAATGCTGTCGCCATTCGCTCGGCTGCACGGGGGTTGTACTTCGCCCAACCCTCCTCACGCGCCGCGTCAAGGCGGCTTGCCGCTCCCCTCTCGGGATTGTGCTGATCGACAATATCGACGCTGGCGACCTCACGGAGGTTCGCCTGTGTCTTCTCATCAGCAACGAGGCCGGAACTGAGCAGCGATTCCCGCAGTTGGTTGAACTGCAACGGCAGATCGCCGCTGCCGATCAACTCTGGTGCCCACTCCCCTGCCGCAGCACGGCGGGCTTGCTCATGAGCCGCCGATGCGAACACCCTGATAATGGATCGCACCCGCTGGAATCCAGCATGTTGCGCCCACTCATCTTCAGCTAGCGCGATCAGTTCAGGATGGAACGGGTAGCACCGCGCGACCTGGCTGCGAAACTCCGACTTTGACCAGCCGCCCAACTTCTTGAAGACCTTCGTCTCCCAAGCACCACGCATCTCATCGAGGAACCGACCCGCGAGAGCGTCGGTGACCCCCTTGGAGGGCCGATCTGCAAACAGGCGGCGTTGGATGATCTCCGCAAAGTCGCCTCCCCCGGTAACCGCGGTCGTGCGAGCGTTTCGGGTCAGCAAGTCCTCCATCTCGGCGCGATGACCGGCACCGGTATCGCTCATGACCATGTTGTCCTTGTCGGAGGCGATCATCACCACCACCGCGGCACAGTTCGGCACATCGTTGACCACATCAAGCAGCGCCCGAAGGAACGCCATGTCCAGCACCGACCCATCAGGATCGGATGCAGCCACGGCTCGGATGTAGTCCATGATCTCGTCAATGAGGATCAGCACAGGCCGATCTACGCTGCCGAGCGCTTCCGCCACCTTCGCCTTGTTGGTGATGTGCTTCTTGAAGGCGTCGTAGCGGTTACCGTCCTTGTCGAAGAGCCGCCACAAGAACCGCTCCCCGAGACGACTCGCAGGGCCGAAATCCTCGGTATCCGCGGTCGTGTTGTCGCAATCCAAGACAACACAGATCGGGTTGCCCAAATCGGCGCGCACCTCCCCCGGCCCGGCGATGCTCTCTGCTGCCGCCATGACCTCCCGGCCGAGATCAGTCTCGGCCAGTTCTTCGGAGCGCACCGCAAGGTGCCACAACCCGATCAGGCCGTGCGACTTACCGCCGCCCATGGCTTGATCAAGCCGCCACATCGCGCTCGTTTGTGTCGATCCCGGCACCCCGAGCCGAACCGCGACGCGTGCCATCAACTCCACGAGGTTGCCGGTCGGGTGGGTAATGCTCCCGAAGTAGGCCGCATCCGAGTACGGGGTACGGCCAGCGCCCACACCCTCCTTGCCAAACACGGCGTTGTGCAGCGACATCTGAACATCGTCAATGGCACCGCCGCTGCTCGTGACCTCATCTCGCAAAGAGATGACTTCCCACCAGGGTGCGCTCGCGTTCGTCATGATGTGTTGCTCCCGTTTCTTGCTCAGAACATGCTGATCTGGTTGTCCTGAGCGGCCTTGACTTCGAGTTCCTTCTGATGCTCCGTGCGCGCCCGCTGTGCCTGACCGCAGATCAACTGGCGATTCCGTACCGCCCAAGCCCAAATCTGCCCGTCATTGTCGCCCTCACCAACGAGCCGGGCAAGTTCGCTCATCGCTGCCCACAGCATCTCGTCATTCTCCCTATCCAGCAGGTGCAGAGCGTCTGCGATGTCTGCCAGAGAGCGCCCCTCAGCAGCAACAGCCAGTGCGATGTCGATGACAGCACTGGTCGAGTGCAGGTTCAGCCGGGGTGCTGACTCGTCGCCAAACGCCAGCCTCGATCCGCCCTTCTCCCTTGTGATGATGCCTTCCACATCACTGTCCGACATGTCATAGGACAAGCGCTGCCATCTGGCTTCGGATGCAGCGGCCACCCTTCTGCCGTGCTGTCGCGCCCATGAGATCGCGAACCGAGTCCGTTCATCGAAGTCCGTCAGTTGAAACTTGTCGATTCGCACATTGGCCGCTTCCTCTACGGCCTTGTGCGCCAACCCCAGGAAGTGCTGAATCGGCACTGGAGCACCCGTGAAATCTCGAACCTCGCTGTACTTGCCCACAACCTCCATCGCGGGAGCTATCGCCGCCATCCTCTGATCTGAGTCGGCAAGTCCGTCAGCCGTCCATTCCGGCACCCGGCGAGCGATTTCTGCACGCACCTCATCGTCCACCCTCCGCACATCGCCCAAAGGTCGCTCCGCTTCCGCGGCACGGCAAGCCATCATGATGGTGTTGTCGATGTACTCGCCGGTCTGCTTGCCGCCCTTCTCAGTGCTACAAGGCCACGATCCGGTGAGCACCAACCCAGCATCTGAGATCGCCGTCAGCACCCTTGCCCATGCATCCGGGTCGCCATGACCGAACACGATGCTCACCACCCCCTCGGCTCTCACCTTCAAGCGGGCTTGGTCGAATGCTTTGGTGATACAGTCCTTGTAGTGGGCCTCCGTGCGATGATCGTCGCCTACAGAGCCGAACTTGATCACTGCCTCGTTGGTCTTCTCCTGCAAGCCGTCCCGGTCGGTGGTGACGCCGAACCACGGGTCTGCCGTGGTTAGAGCGCGTTTAAGCCACACATACATGAGGTCAGAGGAATCGCAGTAGTTGATCATCGCGTCGTATGGAGGATCGGTCACAACAGCGTCCAGACAACGATCCGGCAGCGGTAACTCCATCGCTGAGCCACGCTGAATTACAGCAGGACGCCCGGTAGACCTGTCGAGTTGCCGATTAAGATTCCGTAGGGTGTGCACAGTGAGGGAGTGCCAGGTGCCGGGGCCATGACCGCATCCAGTTTCAAAATAATCAAAGCTGTGTGAAATACCTGAGTCGTTCACATAGATGTCCCGCACATGCTGCTTTCCGACATGTGCAGACACACCTCTAGTGCTAAACCTCATACGCCTAACAAGGTTGGCAGCGGCGTAGCCTGTTAGCGCCGCCGAATAGTCGTTACTGACTCCTGCTGCCTGCGTTTGCTGACAAATCGCGTCGATGATCCGGGCGAGCCGCACGAATCCAAGAGTCTGACGGTCGTTGCACAGTTCCCCCCAACTACGATAGCCGTACCCAGCGAACCCAATGAAGGCTGATAGCCCTGAATCAAGTCTTTCAGTGGGAACTGCTGGCAGACTTGACCCGAATGATGCTTCGGTCGCTAGAGCCGAGGCAATGTCTGCAAGAGCGTCTAGGTCAGCCGCGGTGGGTATCCGATAACGTTTGCCAACCTCATCGTCAAGGTCCGCGACGACGAGCATAACGTCGTCCTTTAGTCCGTCACGCATCATACGTTTCAGCGTGTCAAGCGGATGTGGATGACTACAGAAACAGCAGATACCCGACTTGCCTCGCTTGCCCGAACGATTCACCAATGTCGGTTGAGCCCTCGGAGCGCCGTCATGAACGCAAGTGTTGAATGTCCCTGAGGCTCTGTCAACGATAATCTCGTAGGACTGACCAGGATCGTCAGACTTCGGAGGCTTCTTTCGCTTTGGATTCCTAAGGGCGAGTGTTCCAGTGAGCGGGAATCTGTTGCCACAGTTGGTGCATGGCAGGGTAACCGCCCAGACATATCCCCAAGGGCGCTTCCCGTTCACTTCTGGGTAGAACTCCCCCATCTCGGCCGCGTACTGTTGACCCACTAGATCGAGCACAAACCTCACGTCTCGAAGCAGCCTGGATTCAGTAAAATGCTCGGCCTTATGCTGCTCGTAGCCGTCGAACGGCAGATCAGGTTCATTGTCCCAGTCGCGAAGCGGATATTCGGCCAGGAGTCTGCCAGCAAGGGTCGCTACGGGTGAGTAGTCGATGCCCCACGCTTGGATGCCCAGCCGCGCAGCTTCAAGGGGGATCATGGCTCGTCCTGAGAACGGATCACACATCTTGGCCCCGGTCGGGTATTCCTTAGCCAGCTCCTTCCTAAGTTCGCTGTTGTTGGCGTCGTAGCCTTCCATCGCCCCCCGCACGAGTTTCCTCAGTCGCTGCTGCTCGCGTTCGTCGTCCGGCCAGGGAAGCAGTGAGCAGATGACGGCTGCTTTCGCTTGGGCGAGAGGGCGAGATGCGAACCAAGTGAAGAGGCTCTTTTCGGCGAACCCGGTGCCCCAGCCCTTCCCGGAATGTTCGGACACCTCCGCACAAGGGAACCATCGCTCGATCATCCGGGTGGTCATGCAGCTTCTCCTTGCTTGCCCAAGGCGGCTTTGAGGTCGCTTCCAAGCAGCCTCACGATTGGCACGTCGATGAAGCTGTCCCGGAACGTTTCAGCGGGGTTCTGCCACGCTGCGTAGAGTCGGCCTTCGCCGTCGAAGCAGTTCTCCACCACATAGAGCCAATACTCGTCGGCTAGCTGGGCAGCCTTGGCGAGTTCGCCGCCTGTGAGCCTGATCCCGGCGCTGGACGCGTTTCCGGCCAGTCCCTTGACTTCGACGCATCGCTGCTCAGAGCCTCGTTCGGCGTGAAGGTCATAGGCTCGCCCTTCGGTGTGAACGTCGGTCACCTTCCACCCCTGACCGTTGAGACGGTTCTCGACCAGACGCATCGCCACGGCTTCACTCTCAGGATCGGTGTCGTCCACCTCATCGTCATCGTGCTGGACAGCGACGACGTGCGCCCATCCGATCCGGCGCTGCTCGCCGCAGGTGACCTGCGCTGCACCTTTGGCTTCTTTCGATACGTGCCGCGATGGTCTCCCTGATCTTGTTCCGCTGCGCCAGCTTCGTTTCCCTGTCAGAGATCGGATCGGTCAGAGCATTCGGCAGTCGGAGTAGTTCCTTCCTCAGTTGCTTGACCCATGATTCGAGCCGCTGTGCTCGGCGGGAGCGTTCCCTCTCGGCTGCTTCGATGGCCTGCTGGCGTGCGGCTTCTGCATCTCCTGGTGCGAGCGGAACAGGTGAGAGGTCTTGGGCAGGAGCCAAGTTGGGCAACGTGTCCCATGACACGGTACGAGCTTCACCTGAAGCAGACACACGGATCAGCCATGAGAGAGTGCCTTCGCGCTGTCGGTGTTTGGGGTTGTCGCCTTCCGAGCCTTCGGTGATGTCGCACTCGTAGACGAACAGGGTGTAGTCCTCGCGTGCTGACCTGTCGCTGAGCACAGCTCCCTGCCACATCTCCGGTTCGACCCGTTCGCGCAAGGCCGTGACCAGCGTCGTGAGCGCCGGATCGCTTGGTCCGAGCATGATCGTTTCAGCGGCGCGGTCAACGCCGTCATCTATGGCCCTCTGACGGGCATCTGCTCGTGTGGCGACTACCGTCCTCCCGTTCGACAACCGCAGCGATGCAGGCAGTTGCCAGCCGTGCACAGCAGAGGAGGCGGAGAGGTAGAAGAATCCGTCATCGCCCAACGGAGCCGGATCGCACCGCAGCAGGTTCCCATTCGCGATGCGGGTGAGGTACCGCTCAACGATGATCGGGTTGATGCGCGCGAGATGGTCGTCGTGACGCGCTGCGTTCGCCTCGGCCACATCCACGTCGCTGCTCAACGCCCGCAGTGCAGCAAAGTATTCGTCACGAGCACGCCGGATTTTGTCCAGCGACGGCCAGTCGCCTCCAGATGCTCCGGTCGGGCTGGAGTCATAGAACAGCCGCAACAAGCTCTCGCAGTCGCCTCGTGGCGTACCTGACTCGACTCGTTCCATGATCGCGTTGAGGCTGTCAAACATCCTGCCACCGAGTTCGTTGGCCGCTTCGATGAGTCTGTCCAGCAGCCGCTCATGAGCGTCTCCCTCACGGGTACCCAAAGCGACCATGTTGTAGAGCATGACCTTGTGCTGCTGGCCGATGCGATGGATGCGACCCATCCGTTGCTCCAACCTGACCAGCGACCACGGGATGTCCCAGTTGACCAGAACGTTCGCTACTTGAAGGTCGATGCCCTCGTTGCCCGCGTCGGTGGAGACGATCACCTCGAACCGACCGTCCATGAAGCGCTTCTGGATAGCAGCCCGTTCGACGTGATTGTCAGCACCGGAGTAGCGCTCCGCGGTGAAACCGGAGTCCTTGAACGCTCGTACTAGCCAGTCGGCGGTGTCGGCGTACTCGGTGAAGACGACTAGCTGGTTGCCTGATCCGGGGCTGATCTCGTTCTCAGTTAGGCGCTCAATCATCGGCTCCCACTTGGAGACGTTCAACTCGTCCAAAGCGAGCCGGTCGGGATCGAGCAGCGGTTCCAACTCGGCCAACATGTCGCTGATCGCCTGCTTCTCAGCCTTCGCGTCGAGCGATGCGGCCCCTGTCACCCGCTCCTCTGCCTGGTCGTCGTCCTCATCGGAGTCGTCGCCGGGTTCGGCTGCCGAATCATCGCCCGTTCCCATCTTGTCGGCACGACGACGCAGCGTCTCTGCCAGCGCATACAGCGACGAAGCAGCCCTCTTGCCATACACCATCACCGCGAGCGCACGGCCCTTCACGGGGAAGTACGTCAGAACCAGCTCTAACGCCCGGTCATAAAACCGCTGCTCGGTCGGGTTCATCTGCACCTTGACGTTGACAGCCTCACGCTCCCTGAACAGCAGGCTCTCAGTGTCGTAATCGACCAGTTCCTCCTTCATTCGCCGCAAGAAATGCAACGGCCCCGGTGTCAACGGGATGGAGCGCTTGGATTCCTGCTTGTCAGAGCGCCGGAGCTTGGGCAGGCCGCTGTCAGGATCGCCGCTAGTGGGGAACACATCAGGATCGACCAGATGCAGCAACTCCCGGAAGTACCACTCGTCGCCGCGGTGTGGTGTAGCGGTCAAGAACAGCGCGTGAGGCACGCTGCCCGAAAGTTCTTTCCCCACCCTGTGGAAGGTCTCAGCCGTGGGGGTCATCCGATGCGCCTCATCGAAGATGATCGCTTCCCATCCAGCCTCGTTGGGGTGCAACGCATCCCGCAGCGGCTTGTTCATCGCTGCCAGGTTCAACGACACGATCCACAAGTCGTCATCTGAACCCGCCAAGGCACGCTGACGGATCGTCTCCGCGGTTACCTCGCGCAACTTCTGCCCGAAGAACCGCTCGAAGTCGGCCTTCCACTTGATCACCAGATGCGCCGGGCACACGACCAGCGCACGCTTCACTAGGCCAAGCCGTTGAGCCTCACGCAGCCACAGCCCCGACATGATCGTCTTGCCCGTGCCCGGCTCATCAGCCAACAGGAACCGCAGCAGCGGTTGGGTCAGCATGTGTCCGTAGACGGCATCCATCTGATGCGGGTAGGGCTTCAGCATCGTAGAAGCCAGTACCGTCGAACGAGCCGACCGCACCGCCCCCAGCATCCACTCGTTCCACAGCCCGGCCAGCACCACTTCCGGCTGGGCTGAACCATCCTCCGTGACCACCTTGACCCGCTCTACCTGCGCCAAGGTGAGCGACACCTTGCGAACCTCTCCAGAAGCCGCGTCGTCAGTCACATACAGGTCCACACCACCTGGTCTCGGCACAACCGCGTCAGCGACCACAACTCCGTTCTCGCCGGGTAGCTGAAGCCGCTGACCACTTGCGAGACGGCCAGGGCCAGATTCCCGCACCTGCGTCCCGGCCACTACCGAGCCTCCCCATCATCAACCATGACATCAGGGGCAGGTGAGGCAGCGCACATCGCCAGTGATGATCTGACAGTCATATAGCTCCTGCGCTGCACCGGGGGGCGAAATCGAACCCGCCCAGTCTCCCACATCAAGACGACCGGGGCATCGTGTTCATGGGAGCCTCCTATCCCGCGCTGTGGTGGTCCTCCCTGCACCACAGGCTCGCGCCTAGGGCTGCTTCCAAGCGGATGAGGATGGGTAAGGCTCCCCAGGCTTGCCCGCGGATGAGCCTGCCGAGGGTGTTCTCGGTTATGTCTGCTAGAGCGGCGACCTCTTTGTTGGTGCGCCCTTGCATGGCCTCATGGAGCCTCTGACCGACCTGCTGGGCGTGGCGAGCTTCGAGGGGCGCGTCTTCTTCGAGTTGTCCGTAGGGCCATTCCTCCCCTTCGGCCAGATGGTCGATGGGTTTGGCCGCTGCGTTCCGGTAGCGGGGCATCGACGGCGACCATAGCCGCGCCCTGCCCACACGAAAGCCCACCTCCCGGCCCTGGAAACCATGTCACACCCCTTTCCTAAGATGCGTATATACGCATCAATCGGATGCATGAGCCACCCCCAAGGGGGCTGGAGGCGAGATGCCAGGGGTCTTCCCGGACAATTCGACCAGAAATCTTGTGATCGAAAACCCCAATGCCTTTGGGAAAAGACATGAAAGCGTAGCCGAAGTTCCGAATCGCCCAAGAAAGCGATTCAGGTATGCCACCCATCGTGGCACTTCTTACTTCAACCCCGAAAGCGACCGTGGTGCTCCCTCCCACCAGAGAACGAGCACCACGGAAACCCCCGAAGGGTTGGTTAAATGCAGTCTACAGCCCTGTACGGCATCGAGCAATCGTCTCTGCTCCCAGAGGCGATGCCGTCTCGGGGGTCGATGGCGCTGTCGCGTCTCTCCGTTGGCTGGGCGGGCCTTATCCGGTCTGGTTGGAGGCTCGTCATGAACGACGATCTCTCCCTGGGGGCTTGGAAGCCCTTGGTGATCGAAGGTCTGCGCCTTCGTCATGCTGACAACGAGACCACAGCTCAAAAGGTTGAGGACGAGGCGGGTCGGCTGTTCGCGTTCTGGAGTGTGTGTCGGGTCGAGTCGCTGCATGAACTGACTGCTGAGATCAACGTCGAGTGGTATTGGAGACCTAGGGCCAACCGCAAGACCCAGTTGGGCAAGGTCAGCCAGTCCACCGCCAAGAACCGCCAATGGACAGCCCTGGAAGTCCTGAAGACCTTTGAGCAACTTGGCGCGGACATCGATCCTTATGCACTGATCGGTGAGCGGGTGGCACGTCCAAGCGATTATGTCTCCACTAGGCCGCTGACCGACGAAGAGGCACGGATTCTTCGTCGGTGGGCTGAATCGAAGCTCGCCATGTCGAAGATTGGTGTGCTGGTCGGACTCTCGTTCAGTGGCAGCACGGCCATGGAGATGGCAGCGCTGCGACTGCGAGACATCGACCTCGATGCCAGAACAGTCTCGTTCAGTGGCCGGTCGCCTCGTGTGAACCCGCTCGATGAGTGGACAGTCACCATGTTGCGTCGATTCGTGGCCAACCAAAGCGGCGCGCCTCTCAGCAGCGATGACCTTCTATGCGTCTCCGAAGACACCGGACCAACCCGAGGCGCTCAATCCGTCACCGTTCGTCTCGGCAGAGTGATGAACGAAGCTGGCCTCTCAGGACGACCCGGAGTGTCCGCCAGATCGATCCGCCTCACCACCGCCCAACACATCCTTGACGTGGACGGCATCGAAGCCGCCGCCAAGTTCCTCGGGTCGCGCTCACTGGACACTGTAGCCGCTTCTCTCAGACACGACTGGGAGTGCGACGATGGCTAGAGGAGGCTACCGCAACGTCTTCGCTGACGGCCCGGCTGTTCGGACCACCGATGTAGACAAAGCGATTGTTGTGTCGGTGGACGACGATCCTTCGCGGAACATCATCGGTGAACGGCCTAGCGTGGCGAACTTTGAGCGGGTGTTGCAGGGACTATCGTCACCCCAGCACTGGGATTGCGTCCGGTACCTAGTAGATCATGTCGCCACGTTCCCCGTCTCTGGACGACCCAGAGAGCACACGGTAGCTGACTGGGCGCTGTTCTGGCGAGCAAGTGAAATGGAAGGGAGCCTGCGCGGAACGGACGACATATTTGTGAGAGCCACCAACTGGTTGGAGGCCAGAGCGGTAGTCAAGAGACTGGGTTGGGAGCACCCCGAATGGCAACTCTCAGCCACGAGGATCAACCGATTTCAGTATGATCGGTTCCTGAAGCGCTACATCGGCCCGGATCAGATCGTACAACTTCGTAGGATTATCAGCAGGAATGCCGTAAGAGACGCGAGGACACTGGGGCTGTTTCCTGACAGTGAGGGTTCCAAGGCGTCTATCAACCCGAAGCGTGTTATCTACGGTGACGGCTGCGAACTGAAGCCTCTATACGGCCCAAGAAGAAGACGAGTCGATTCAGTTACCGGAGAGGTCACCTACAGCCGTCACGACCCCGAGGCCATTCCTCATCACCATCACAAGTATGTCGAAGATCCTTACACAGGCGACGTGGCCTGCAAGATTTGTGAGTCCAACAAGAGACACGGCAAGACGAACGACGGTGGTCTCGACGGCGCTCTGGTCCATGAGATGGTCGCAGTCGTGACAAGGACTGACGAACGTCAAGGTCGCATCATTCTGGATAATGACCTGCGAGAGGAACACGAGACTGACGCGAATCTCTTTACAAAGATGTTTCTTGATTTGAGGCGTAACAACGACGAACTACAGGGAATGCTGCTGATAGCGCTCTATGACCAGCGACTCAACGCAGTTGATTTCGACACGCTACAAGACGATGGTGTCATTGTCGTCAGGAAGGTCGGCAATGATCCGGGAGGCCGTATCAAGATACGGGTTTGTCCTGATCAGAGGTTGTCCCTCAGGGACGGGTCCAAGGTTCTTCGCGCTGTTCACATTGTCGATGGCACTCCGGCGCTCAAAGTGTATGACGGGAATTCAGTCGAGTGGTTCGTCAAGTTGGAGCGTGAGAAGATTCAGGTCAACGAACTGGTCAACTCGAAGTGCATCTACACCGAATGGCGAGTAGTGGATCATCCGCTGGTCGGTGCAATGGCTGGAGCGATGGTGCGACTGCGGCACAACAGCACGAAGAACGAACGCGAGAAGAACCGTCGTCGCAGTGTCTACATGCGGGTGTCACCAGAGTCCTGCCCCGACCACCTGGAGATATACCCCAAGCGTGAGGACAGCGAATCGCATAACGCCACATACAAAAAGCGCCTAGACCATGGCCGTGTCCGCTCAGTCGGCAGAATCCGCAACCGGCTCAACCTGCTGGCCTTCCAGATGAACGAGAACGACAAGGCCATGTACGCCCACTTCTGGCGAACCGGGGACTACGAGGGCTACGACAAGCGCTTCGCCTACAGGCCCGAGCGACTAGATGAGCCGCTACTGAAAGCGGCTTGACACCCCCACGCCGGGAAGATCAGGCTACCGGGCTGACCAAGCGCGGCCCTGGCGCGTCAAGGAAGGCACTCATCGCCTCCGATGGGCCAGAATCACAGCCAAGCGCCGGTAGAACCGCTCAGAGACCGGCCCTCAACCCCCTAGAATTGGCGCTCAGGGACTTACGCACCGCGTTACGCACCAACCCCGCCCTCGTAGCTCAGTGGATAGAGCATCGGTCTCCTAAACCGTGTGCGCAGGTTCGATTCCTGCCGGGGGCACTCGTTCCTGTGTGTGCCGGGCTCTGTCCGGCTGCCGTCAGGATGGCGCGACCGGTGCGAGCGTGAAGGCGATCCGGTCGTAGTACAGGCGAGTGAGGCCCTCGAAGCCTGAGTCGGTCCCCACGATCAGCCAGGCGCTGCCGGAGTCGTCTGCCTTCACGACGACGGGACTGTCCATGCTGTCGAGGGTCTTGAGGCGAAACTCGTTGCCCACGATGTCGGGATGCCCCACGGTGCCGAGCACCGCCATCTGGGAGCCGCCCCGGGACTGGTTGCCCTTGTCGATGTCCATCCGGAGATGGCCGGTGCTGTCGGGCGCCGCATCGGGCTCGGCGGTGGAGGCGCCCGCCTTCACGTACACGCTCGAGCCGGGGGAGCCGCCGATCCCGACTGACGCCAGGGCGGCGTTGGTGGCCAGATCGACAGATGCGGACACGGTGTAGGGAGCCGCCGGGGTCAGGCCGTCCACCCGTCGCTTCAGGTACATGAACAGATCGTCGCTGCGGTTGTGTCCCTGGACGTAGATGCCTGCGCCGTCGAGGCCGTCGGGCAGGGCTCGGTGCCCGCCGTCGAGTTCGTAGATCGACTCGTCGTAGTCCTCCGGCAGGTCGGCGAAGGCGATCCCCCAACCATCGGCGTCGGTCTCGAACGAGAAGTCGAACTCGACCGGGTCCGAGCCGGGCCCGGGATCCTCATCGCTCCCGTCGGGCGCCTCCGGCTCAGGCGCCTCGGGCTCGGTCACGGTTGGCTCGGGTGCTTCGGGCTCGGTGGTGGTTGGCTCAGTGATGGCCGGCTCGGTCACGGTTGGCTCGGGTGCTTCGGGCTCGGTGGTGGCTGGCTCGGTCACGGTCGGCTCGGGTACATCCGGTTCGGGCGCTTCCGGTTCGGGTGTTTCCGGCTCGGTCACGGTCGGCTTGGGTATATCCGGAACGCTGGGTGCGTCGCCGGGTGCGCAGCCCGCGATGGCGATTGCCACGAGTGCGATCATTAGCCGCGGCCATCGTCTCAGGCGCTCAAGCAGGGATCCTCGCGTCACTGACACCACAGAGACTTCAACCGTACCGGTGGGAGCTGGCTCAAGAGACCGGGCCGCGGGGTCTACGGCAGCTTCCGGGCGCGCCCCTTCAGGTGGGCCACCACCCAGATGAGGCACAGCATCCCCACTGCGGCCCACTCGGCCCGGTCTGCGATGCGGACCGCCTCGGGGACATCTTCGGGGTTGGGTCGCGGCCCGTCCCCCAGCAGGGGGCGATTTTCCTCGGTGTCCCCGTAGCGCAGAGGCCCTCCGAGCCGGCGACCCAGCGCAGCCGCCAACGCCGCCTCGGCCACCCCCCGCGTTGGGGGACGGATGGGCCGGCGCGTCGCGGCGGACCGCGGCGATGATCTCTCGAGTCCGGTGGGGGCACAGCACTACAACCAATCCGGCGAAGATCCGAGCCGGAACGTAGTTGGCGACATCGTCGAGACGGGCCGCGGCCCAGCCGAAGTTGCCGTACCGGTCGTCACGCCGGCCGACCATGGCGTCCATGGTGTTGATGGCCCGGTAGGCGGCCGCCCCCGGCGCACCGGCCACCGCGGCCCAGAACGCAGGGGCGATCACCGCGTCCACGCTGTTCTCGGCTAGCGACTCGATGACCGCGGCAGCGATCCCCGAAGCGTCCAACTCCGAAGGATCGCGCCCCACCAGCGACGGCAGCTCAGCCCGGGCCGCGGCCAGATCCCCCGACCCCGCCAACTCGCCGATGCGGCTTGCCGCCCGGCGCAGCTCCCGGCCGGCGGACACAGCCCAGGTGACCACGGCGGTCGAGCCGGTCGTGAGGCCGGCAACCGCTCCCATCGCCGCGCCGGTCAGCGCATAGGCCGCGCCGTTCAGCCGGCGATCGGCCCACAGCACATGCTCGGCCCGCTCCATGGTGCGCCCGAAGCCGGCCACCGGGTGGACGTCGGCCGGGGGCTCGCCGACGAGTCGGTCCAGCATCAGCCCGCCGGCCGCCGCCAGGCAACGCTGCCCCAGCCGGATCAACCGACCGTCCGACACACCGCTGAGAGCGCACCCGGCAACACGCTCAATCCCCCGGTTCTGCCCCGGCCCAGACAGCCCGGTACACGGCCTGCGCGATCCTCGAGCCCCACCGCGACCTCGGACCGGCGAAACGCTCCGGCGGCCCCTCGCGGGGCCACACGACGGTGATCGCATCGGTGGCGGTACCGGTTCCCGGCACGCCGCGGGCCGCCAACGCCTGGACCTTGGCCTCGGTGGCCGTGACCGCCGCGTTCACCGCCGCGCCCGGATCGAGTGCCACCGGCACCTGCACCACGAGGTTGATCGTGCCCGGTCCGGCCGGCGTGCCCGGTCTGGCCAGCGTGCCCGCCACGGACGGGTCGACGGCCCAGGTCGGATGGCTGATCCCGACCGTGGCGTCCACGGCCACGCCCTCGAACTCGCATCGTCGCCGCCGGCCCAAGTCGACCGCCGTGAACATGGCGATGCCCGCTCCACCCATGCCGAGCCCCGCCGCGACCTCGCGGGCATGCTCCGACAGGTCCGTGCGGTCGTAGTCAGACGGCACACCAACGTTGAGCACCCACTCGGTCTCGCCCAGGCCACCGCCCACCGGTGCCGACGACAGCACCGCCATCACGGTGTCCCACCGCCACACCAGCACACCACGATGCTCGCGAGCCGCGGGAACCAGATGCGGATCGACCGGGATGCTCAAGAGCCGGAGTCGCCGTTGCTCAAGCGGTCCAATGCCCGCGCCAGCCGGTCCAGACCCCGGCTGTCGGGTACAGCCACCCGGACGTGGCCGGGCATGCCGAAGCTGGCGCAGTCGCGCACGACGATCCCCTCGGGGGCCAGCCGCTCGCGGAGACCCGGAGCCCGCACCAGCACCCACGGGGCGTCGGCCGAGACGACATCCCAGCTCCGGTGGGCGAACACGTCCGCCAGCGCGGCGCGAGCCGAAGCGACCTCCCGCGCCCATCGGGGCAGGTCGGCAGACTCCAGCAATTCCGCGAGCACGGCCAGGCCCAGGGAACCCACCGCCCACTCCGGCACATGGCGAGCGAAGCGCTCCACATCGTCGGCGATCACATACCCGAGGCGCAGACCGGGGCAGGCGAACACCTTGGTCAGCGATCCGACAACCACACCGGGTCGGCCAGCCGACCACCGTCCAGTGGCCAGGGGATAGAAGGCCTCGTCCCAGATGTCGGCCGTCTCACCGGCTGCGGCCAGCACGCCGCTCGGATTGTGGGGGTCACTGCGCCATACCGGGCCGTCCGCACCCCTCGGGTGCAGGCCGAACTCCGGCTCGGAGCGCACCCGACCGCCGATCTCGCTGGCCACGGCCGCCACCGCTGCCGCTCCGCCGTTGGTCAGCACCAGGCGCTCGGGCTCCACCGCCATCGCCTCGGCCAGGCGGCGGGCAGCCGCCGATGGGTCGGGGTAGCGCCGCAGAGAATCGAGCCGGCGGGCCGCGACTGCTTCCACATCCGGCGCGAAGGGATTCAGGTTCTGCGACAGATCGAGAATCGACTCGGGATCGACACCCAGAGCCTCGGCCACTCTCGGCCCGTCCCCGCCGTGCGACCCCGGCGCAGGAACGGCGCGAACCCCGGCCGGGGCGGCCGAGTCCAAACCCTGCGATCCCGAGACCAGGTCCAGCGATCCTGAGGGATCCTGGGACAATCGCACGGAGGCCGGGTCCACGGGCGCGGATCGTACCGCTGTCGGGACGGCTGCTCCGCGGGAACCGATCGTGCCGGTGTGGGGCGGGTTCGTCCGTGGGCTCTGATCGTGCCCGTGTGGGGCAGGCTGGCCGCGGGAACGGACCGCACCGCTCGCGCCCTATCTTGCAGGCATGATCACTTGCCGTCCGGAAAGGGCCGGGTCCCGGCCATGCCTTCCCTAGACCCGTTCGCGCCGACCCGGCTGGGGCCGGTCGCCCTGCGCAACCGGATCATCAAGGCGGCCACCTTCGAGGGTGTGATGCCCGAGGCGCTGGTCACGCCCGAGCTGATCGAGTACCACCGCGCGGTTGCCGCGGGCGGGGCCGGCATGTCCACCGTCGCATACCTGGCCGTGGCCCCCGAGGGGCGCACCCACGCCGAGTGCATCTGGCTGCGACCTGAGGCCGTGCCCGGTCTTCGCCGGCTCACCGACGCCATCCACGCCGAGGGCGCGGCCGCCGCCGCCCAGATCGGACACGCCGGCCCCGTGGCCAACTCCCGCTCCAACAAGGCGGCATCGATCGCCCCCAGCAAGCGGTTCAACCCTCTGGCCATGCGGGTCATCCGCTCCGCCACCGACGCCGACATCGCCCGCATCACCAACGACTACGCCCGAGCCGCCCGCCTGGCCGCCGACAGCGGCTTCGACGCCATCGAGATCCACCTCGGCCACAACTACCTGCTCAGCGCCTTCCTCAGCCCCAACCTCAACAAGCGCACCGACTCCTGGGGCGGCTCCCTCGACAACCGGGCCCGATTCGGTCGCCAGGCCGTGCAGGCGGTGCGGGCCGCGGTCAGCGACAAGCTGGCCGTCACAGCCAAGGTCAACATGAACGACGGCGTCCCCGGCGGCCTCAAGGACGACGAGAGCCTCGAATTCGCCCACATGCTGCAGGCCGACGGCGCGCTCGACGCCCTCGAGCTCACCGGGGGCAGCTCCTTCGCCAACCCCATGTACCTGTTCCGGGGCGACGCCCCCCGCGACGAGTTCGCAGCCACCCTGCCGCCCCATGTCCGGCTCGGCTTCAAGCTGGCCGGAGAGAAGCTCATGCCCGACTACCCGTTCGAGGAGGCCTACTTCCTGCCCAAGGCCCGGAAGTTCCTCGAAGCCCTCGACATGCCGCTGATCCTGCTCGGCGGCATCAACCGGCTCGACACCGTGCAGTCCGCCCTCGACGAGGGATTCGCCTTCGTGGCCATGGCCCGGGCCCTGCTGCGCCAGCCCGACCTTGTGAACCAGTGGCAGGCCGGCACCGCCACCGAGAGCAACTGCATCCACTGCAACCGGTGCATGCCCACCATCTACAGCGGCACCCGCTGCATAGTCGACCACCCCGAACCCCTAACCGTCGGCCGCCCCATCCTCTGACCGACCCCGAGCCGCCCGGATGCCCGCTGCTAGGGCTGTTGGAGGGGCAGCGGTAGCCTCGGCTCGTGCGTTTGTACGACACCGCACGCCGTTCTGTGGTGCCCTTCGAGCCGCCCGCGCCTCCCGAAGAGGTGCGGATCTACGTGTGCGGCATCACCCCGTACGACAGCACCCACCTCGGGCACGCCAACACCTACCTCGCCTACGACCTGCTGATCCGCCGCCTAGAGGACCTCGGCCACCAGGTGCGGCTGGTTCGCAACATCACCGACGTCGACGACTCGATCCTGCCCAAGGCCCGCGAGCTCGGCGTCGACTTCCTGGAGCTGGCCGCAGCCGAGACGGCCCGGTTCCACAGCGACATGGAGGCCCTCAACACCCGACCCCCCGCCGCCGAGCCCAAGGCCACCGAATGGGTGGCCGAGATGATCGCCCTCATCGAGGTCCTCGTGTCCGGGGGCCACGCCTACACCGTCGAGGGCACCACCTGGTTCGACGTCTCCACCTGGCCCGCCTACGGCCGCCTCGGCGGCTACGACACCGCCGCCATGCGGACCCTGGCCGCCGAGCGGGGAGGCACCCCCGACGACCCCCGCCAGCGCAACCCGCTCGACTTCGTGCTGTGGCAGCCGTCGGCACCCGACGAGCCGGCGTGGGACTCGCCGTTCGGGCCGGGCCGTCCCGGCTGGCACATCGAGTGCAGCGCCATGTCGATGGGCCTGCTCGGCGCCGGCATCGACCTGCACGGCGGGGGCAGCGACCTGATCTTCCCCCACCACGAGTGCGAGCTGGCCCAGAGCGAGGCCGCCGCCAACCGGCAGTTCGTGAAGCACTGGATGCACTGCGGGATGGTCGCCTACGAGGGCACCAAGATGTCGAAGTCGCTGGGCAACCTCGTGTTCGTCAGCGACCTCTGCAAAGAGAGCGACCCGGCCGCGGTGCGCCTCGCCCTGATGGCCCACCACTACCGCCACGACTGGGAATGGCACGACGGCGACGTCGATGAGTCCGAGGTCCTTCTCGACTCCCTCAACGAAGCCGTGCGGCGGAAGGGCCCCGCCGGAGGCGCCGATCCCGCCCCGTTCGGGCAGCGGCTGCGTGACGCGCTCGACGACGACCTCGATGCGCCCCGGGCCCGCGCCGTGCTGTCCGAGATGGCCGACGCCGTTCTCGCAGGCCGCCTCGACGACTCCGCACCGGGCCTGCTGGCCGAGCTGTGCGCACTGTGCGGGATCTCCCTGGAGCCAGATCCGCCGTCGCCCGACCCGCAGTGATCTCGCTGTACGACACCCTCACGGGCGAGGTCCGTCCCCTGACGCTTCGCGAGGAGGGCCGGGTGGCGCTGTACGCCTGCGGGCCCACCGTCTACGACCACCCCCACCTCGGTCACGCCCGTTCGGCCCTCACCTACGACGTGCTGCGCCGCTACCTGGAATGGCGGGGCCTCGACGTGCGCCACGTGGCCAACATCACCGACATCGACGACAACATCATCAACCGGGCCCGCGACGAGGGCAGCACCGAGAGCGAGGTGGCCGTCGAGTGGGAGGCCGTCTATGTCGATGCGATGGCGAGGCTCGGCGTGCTCGATCCCCACGACCGGCCCCGAGCCACCGAATGGGTTGCCGAGATGGTCGACTTCGTCGCCCAGATCATGGACGCCGGGGCGGCCTACACCACTCCCACGGGCGTCTACCTGAGAGTGCGGGACGTGCCCGGGTACGGCGACCTCGTGCACCGCGACCTCGACGACCTGCGGGCCTCGGCCGGGGCCAGGGTCGAGGTGGACGAGGCCAAGGAGGATCCCCTCGACTTCGCGCTATGGAAGGCGGCCAAACCCGACGAGCCGTCGTGGCCGTCGCCGTGGGGGCCGGGCCGGCCGGGCTGGCACATCGAGTGCGTGGCCATGAGCCTCGGCATCCTCGGTGACGACTTCGACATCCACGGCGGCGGCAACGACCTCGTGTTCCCGCACCACACCAACGAGCGAGCCGAGGCGCTGGCGGTGGGCCGGGGTTTCGCCCGCCACTGGGTGCACAACGCCATGCTCAACATCGAGGGCACCAAGATGTCGAAGTCGCTGGGCAACTACCGCACCGTGGTCGAGATGCTCGACGAGCACCCGGACAACGGCCGGGCCTTCCGCCTGCTGGTGCTGCAGACCCACTACCGCAAGACCATGGAGGTCAACGCCGACCTGATGGCCTCAGCCCGGGCCGCATGCCAGCGGCTCGACGCCCTAGCCCGCCGGGCGGCGGCCACGGGGCCGGAGAGCGATGACCTCCGAGACGTGCCGGCGGTCGATGCGTTCCGGTTGGCTATGGACGACGACCTCGGCACCCCCCAGGCAGTGGCTGTGATCTTCGAGACCCTGCGCCGAGCGAATGCAGCACTGGACGCTGGCACCGAGGACGCCCAAGCCCTGACGGCGACGGTGATCAATCTGGCTGGCGCGCTGGGTATGGCCGTTGAGGGGGCCGAGGCGGGCGACGTCGGCATCGAGGAGTTGGTGGCCCGACGCCAGGCAGCTCGCGAGGCCAAGGACTGGGCCACGGCCGACGCGCTTCGCGATGAGTTGTCGGCGCTCGGTGTGGTGGTGGAGGACACCCCGGCCGGCCCGATCTGGCACCGAGCGGCTGGCAGCGAGTGATATTGGTGCTGTCCGCGGCCCTCCAGGGGCCATTTCGTCGCCAATTTCGGGCAGGAGTGGGGACGGGGGCGGTGTCGTGAGCGTGCTCGGCAACCGGGTGCTGCGCACCGAGGACCCCCGGATGCTCACCGAAGGGGCCCGCTACGTGGCCGACCTGCGTCTCGACGGCCTGGCCTACGCCTGCTTCGTGCGCTCTACCGTCGCCAGCGGGCGCCTGATCGGCGTGGACACGGCCGAGGCCAGCAGGCAGCCCGGAGTGCTCGGGGTATTCACGGCGGCCGACCTGGACCTGCCCGACCTCAACCCGATCCCGGTGATGAACCAGCGGATGACCCGCCCGGTGCTGGCCCGCGACACCGTCCGCTTCGTCGGCGAGCCGGTGGCCGCGGTGGTGGCCGAGACGGCCGCAGAGGCGGCCGACGCGGCCGAGCACGTCTTTGTCGACATCGCGCCTCAGCCTGCTGTAGTGACGCTGCCTGACGCCGCGACCGGCGACAGGCGGGTCCATCGCAGCGCGGGCACCAACGTCGCTTTCGACATGCCTGCAGCCGGCAACGCCGAGGCCCCGGTGGACTTCTCGGACTGCGAGGTCACGGTGGAGGCGTCGCTGGTGAACCAGCGGCTGGCGGCCGTGCCGCTGGAGCCCCGGTCGGCGGCGGCCGAGTGGTCCGCTGACGGCGCCCGGCTGACGTTCTACGCATCCACCCAGGCCCCGCACCGGGTGCGCGACGCTCTGGCTTCCCTGTACGGGCTCGACAAGGCCGCGGTCCGAGTGGTGACCCCGGACGTGGGCGGCGGCTTCGGCGCCAAGGGCACCCCCTCACCCGAGGAACTCGTCGTGGCCGGACTGGCCCGAGCGGTCGGCCGACCCGTGGTGTGGACCGAGTCACGGGCCGAGAACCTCACCTCCCACGTGCACGGCCGAGCCCAGAACCAGCGTCTCCGCCTAGGCGGCACCCGTAGTGGCCGCATCACCCACTACGAGCTTGAAGTCGTACAGGACGCGGGCGCCTACCCGATGATCGGCGCCTTCCTGCCGACCTACACCCGCAAGGTGTTCACCGGCTGTTACCACATCGTCAACGCCTCGGTCGGCGGGCAAAGCCTTGTCACCAACACGGCCCCGGTCACCGCCTACCGGGGCGCGGGCCGGCCCGAGGCCGTCTACGCCATCGAGCGGGCCGTGGACCTGTACTCCGCTGCGATCGGCATAGACCCCGCCGAGGTGCGCCGCCTCAACTTCGTGGCGCCCGAGCGCTTCCCGTACACCAACCCTGCGGGCAGCACCTACGACACCGGCGACTTCGGCGAGGCCCTCGACCGGGCGCTGACTGCGGCCCGGTACGACGAGCTGCGAGCCGAGCAGGCGTCTCGCCGGGCCGGCAGCGACCCGATGCTGCTCGGCATCGGCATCGCCTCATTCGTGGAAAGCACATCAATGGGCCCCAGCGAGCTGGGCGAGATCGAGCTCGCCGCCGACGGGTCGCTGGTGGTGCGCAGCGGGGCCACCGCGTTCGGGCAGGGCCACGCCACTTGCTGGGCCATGATCGCGGCCGAGGTCACCGGTATTCCGCTCGACAGCATCAAGGTCATTTCGGGCGATACCGGCGAGATCGCCTCCAGCGGGCTGACGGCCGCCTCCCGCTCCGCCCAGTTGGCCGGCTCGGCCGTGTTGACTGCGGCCCGGCATCTCGTGGAACTGGCCCGAAACCGGGCCGCCGACCGGCTGGAAGCATCCGAGGCCGACGTGGTACTCGACACGGCCACGGGGACGTTCCAGGTGGTCGGATCGCCGCAGCCCCGCGTCGCTTGGGCCGACATCGCCGCCCAGTCAGCCGAGGCCGGCGACGCTCCGCTGGCCGCCGTCTCGGACTTCGAGCAACCCGACAACACCTACGCCTTCGGCTGCCACGTGGCCGTGGTCGAGATCGACTCGGCCACCGGCGAGACAACGCTTCGACGCCTGATCGCCTGCGACGACGCCGGCACGCTCATCAACCCCCTCATCGCCGAAGGCCAGGTCCAAGGCGGCATCGCCCAGGGCGCAGCCCAGGTCCTGCTCGAGGAGGTGGTCTACGACGGCGACGGCAACCCGATGGCCACCAACCTCGTCGACTACCCGGCGATCTCAGCCCCCGACCTGCCCAGCTTCGACCTGATCCCCATGGAGACACCTACCCCGCTGAACCCGCTAGGCGCCAAGGGCATCGGCGAGTCCGGCACCGTCGGCGCCGGCCCGGCCGTCCTCAACGCCGTCCACGACGCGGTCGCCCACCTAGGCATCGACCACATAGACATGCCCGCCACCCCCCAGAGAATCTGGCACGCCCTGCGACATGCCCGCTTGAAGCCGTAGCCGGCTAGAGGATGTCGTAGGTATAGGCGCCCTCGGTGCCGACCACGGGCAGTGCGACACCTTCTCTGATGAACTCCAGTCTCGGCCCTCGATTCCCTTAGCGCGATAGCCAAGCGACAGCAATCGGAAGTAGGCGTGACAGCCCTGGACAAGTCAACGTTAGCAGTTCCATATATAGCGACCCCGACTTGACGCCCATTCATGCACGTCGTCGAACCACTGAAGACCGCTGATCAACTCGCATCTAATAGATGATGAAATAAAGCGATCGATCTCTGCAGAGCCAAGAGTTGCCTTAGCCCACAGTTTCGAAGTTCCTGCTATCGACCGAACAATATCCTTTCCACTACAGATCTCACGGTCATCAATTCCTATCGATTCGGATTCGTACATCTGCCGTAGATCTGCCACCTCTATAGTACAGTCCTCCGTTTTTCTAATTGCCAATTCAATCAGCTTCTGTGTGTCGATATTACCGGTACCATCAATGACCTCGTGAACGGGAACTCGTACGATCTTGAGTTTGATACTTTGCTTCACTGATATCCACCTCAGTCGTCCAAGAGCCGCAGCAACCTTCAGAATGATTTCATCTATAGTATCAACGTCACTTCTCTTCAATAGCTCTGTAGACTTATCGATGGCTCTAGATCCCCGAACATAGTTTTCTAGTAGAGCCATGATGAGAAGAAAATCCGCTTCACGATCATACAGCATGGTAGTGAAGACGTTAGCTGGCACTTCCTCCTCCAGCCAATGTCCAAAATCTCGATCAATTAATGCTATGGTACCATCCGGATCCTCTTGAGAAAGCATCGTCATCGCGTCCAACACTGCTCGCTTGCCATAGCCACTGATCATTTCACACTCGGTTCTGTCAATGCACCCTTCTAGTGACTGTATGTCGGTGTTTCCCTCGACAACGAAGAACAACTTGCAGTTTGTCGGTCGAGACATGCGAACCCGGTTCGCTAGAGCCGCTCCCGTTAGTGAAGCCTTCATCTATTGATTCGAAGAGGTGTCGTATAGTCTAGCTGTCTGGTTCCACCAGTTGCCTATGATCTGAGGTGAGTGAGTAGCGATAATGAACCTCAGTTTGCTTAGCCTAGCGATCTTGCTGAGATCATCCAGAAACACATTCTGCCAGTCGATGTGCAGGGAGATCTCCGGCTCATCGATAAGTACCAGTGAGTACTCATCGACATTCATTAGAAGATCGTACGTCAGCACCAGTTGGTGTTGTTCGCCGGATGACAACTCTCGGGGGCTAATCTTCTTGTGAGAGTCTTCATCTCGAAACGCGAATCCAAAATCCTGCCCGATTTCTAGAGTCTTGAACAGGAATCTACTATCGACAATGTTTCGCATCAACTCCAACTTGTTTAGCAGTTCCTGGAATGTCTGCAGCTTCTCATCAGTGTCATCAAGGTAGGTGCTAAGGGCTCGCAACTCCCAGTCATCTAGATCACGATCTGGTAGGGGCAATTCCGGTGACTTATCGAGTATGTCAATCTCGGCTAGCCTAGATCGCAATAGGAGCTGTTCATCATAGTGACTTCTCATCTCTTCTTCTGACGTCGACACAGTATCAGATTGCTCGAAGAGCCTACTCGGAAACGACCGGTCAAGATCCTGGGACCTTCTTGAGTTCTCAGCGAGAGCTGCTTTGAGTTGCTGACTCAGGTCGTCAGCATATGAGACAACCGTCTCGACTTGTGTTCTCGTGTCGCTGTAGATATCTCGTCGTCGGCTATATCTTGCGGGTCTGAGTAGTCTCTGTGCTTGGATTAGGTGCACTCTGTGCGGGTCCAATAGGTCATATATCTTCGGTTCCTCGTCCCGCATTTGTTCGGCAGAAGAGAAGGGAATATCAAATCGTTCCGCCAAATCGAGCGGTCCAAGTTCTTCACCCGTGGAATGATCAATCCAACGTTGGGGACCGATCCGTGCTATAGGCCAATCATGCGTCATTCGATCAAATTGTCTCAGAACAGCGGGATCTAGCTTTGGCCTAAATGGATACGATACAAGTTGCTTGTCTGGTAGAAGGGCCTGCCAATGAAGCGTACCTCTATCGTCGTCATCGTCTGCTACTGGAGTGGTATCGTCAAATAGTTGCTCAGCTGAGTCGATGTCGCGAGAAACCTCAACCCAGCTCTCATCATCGAATTCAAATCTTATGGAGCGAAATGGAACTCTTGTGAGTTGAAGATACTGACCAGTAAAGACGTAGTTGATCAACTCCAGTAGTCTGGTCTTGCCTACACCATTGGGTCCATGTATGATCAAAAACTCCCATTGCTCGTCAAAGTCCAGGCTATGGTTGAACCTCTCAAGCAGATCTTGGACTTCGATACGAACAAGCGTTCTGTTTGGTGAACCGTTGGCTTCCACCGAGTCTCCCTTCCGCGACGCGTCACTATACGTTGCTACGGCGTTAGCTCGCTTGGGAACCTGCATAGTCCTGGGGTTGAAGGGATGCCATCCAGCTAGCGGATGGCGTGGATGTAGCCGCCTTTGGTGCCGACCACGATCAGGCCATCCCACACCGCCGGAGTGGACTCGATGCAGGCCCCGAGCGAGATGCTCCACAGCTCGGGCGGCTCCACCGTCGTGTCGCTCACGTCGAAGGCGTAGAGCCCGCCGCCGCAGTCGCCCTGGATCCACACGTCGTCCACGATCGCGGGACTGGGCCAGGTGGGGCCGGGCAGCTTCTTGGTCCAGCGCACCTCCCCGGTGGCGGTGTCCACGCCGTAGACGTGGCCGGTGTGGGTGGGCACGATCAGCAGGTCGCGGTGCAGCCCCGGCGTGGCCCACACCCCCGATCCGTTCAGCGCGCCCCGCACATGCACGCTCCACACCAGCGGATCATCGGGCCGGCTCGGGTCGAGCTTGATGATCTGGCCGACCTCGTGGGACCGCTCCGTGCCCCGCTGGTACTCGACCCCGGCGTAGATCATGCCCTCCGCGTCGATCACCAGGGTGGCGTCGGTGTCGTCGCCCGTCCAGAAACGGAACACCCGCTCGGGCACGGCGGCCGGGTCGTCCCGCAGCCCGGCGATGTCCCAGCCCTGGACCAGCCCGCCCGAGTTGGCGAAGTACACGGTGTCACCGCTGACGGCCACCGAGTTCTCGATCGACAGCTCCCGGCCCACCGCCGCCAGCAGCTCGTCGTCCCAACCGGGCGCATGGAACACCACCTGCGGGTCGGCGGTCACCAGCCCGTCGTCGCCGTAGCCCCGGTTCAGCCTCACGATGTGGAACCGGGAGTTCTCGCCGCCGATGAACAGGTGGTCGTCGATCACCATGCCCGAGCTGTCCCAGTCGTCGTTCCAGACGATCGGGCCCAGGTCGTAGGCGCCCAGCGCCCACAACTCCCGGGGCGTCCCTGCGTCGAAGGCGACCACCCGGTACTTGTTGTCGCGGCTGCCCACGTACACCAGCGGATAGCCGTCGGGGTCGATCGTCACCGACCCCTTGATGATGTCGCCGGTCGGAAAGTCGGGCAGCAGGCGCTCTCCGGTGTCGGCGTCGAGGAAGTGCACGCTGCCGCTGAACGCCCCGACCACCACCCAGGTGCGGCCGTCCCGCTCGAACACGGCGGGCTGGCCCGTCCAGCCGGTGCCGCACCACTCTCGGGGCTCGCCGCCGATCGACGACATCGAGCACATGGGATCACCCCTGGGGAAGCGCCAGGCCATCTCCGGCGCCCGCGGTACCGGACCCTTGCCGTAGTAGGTCCGGGTCGGGTTGCCCCGGAACGTGAGCAGGCCCTCCACGGTGTCGCCCCACCTCTGACCCGAAGTCTCCGGATCCACCCAGCCTTCGAAAGGCGGGATCGTTGTGGTTGTGGTCGTGGTTGTGGTTGTAGTCGTCGTCGTGGTTGTGGTGGTCGTCGTGGTCGTGGTCGTCGTGGCGTCGGCGGCGGGATCGGCACCGTCGGGCTCGCCCCGGTCCGCCTCGGACGCCCACCGCGCCACGATCACCGCAGTCAGCCCGAGGATCGCCAACGACAGCGCCACCAGACGCACCGTCCTCGACCGCTCCCGCATGGCTACAGCATGCCGATCCTAGTGCCAATCGCTACCGTCCGGCTTCATCCGGCGGTCGTAGGATCGAAGGCGTGACCGCGGACGAGCACCCGCTGACCGTCGCCTTCGACGCCGACGACACGCTGTGGCACAACGAGGACCGTCGCTACGGGGCGCACCCCGCGTGAGACGGCTCACCGCTCAGGAGATCGCCCGCTACGACCTGGTGCCGCCCGACGTCTCCCGCCGGGCCCGGGTGCAGAAGGTGCCGCTGCTCGCCCCCGGTGCCCACGGCATGACCGTGGGTCGGCTCATCCTGATGCTCCGCGACGACGACCAGACCGGCCGGCGGGTGCTGCTCGCCCACGAACTCGTGCATGTGGGGCAGTACGCCGAACTAGGCGTGGTGGGGTTCTGGAGTCGCTACCTGGGGGAGTACTTCGCCAATCTGTGGCGCCTGCGCAGCCACCGCCAGGCCTACCTGGCGATCTCCTTTGAGGCCGAGGCCCGGGCCGCGGCCGAGCACTGGCGCAGCGAATCCCGGCGTTGTGGTGAACTTCAATGAGTTAGCCACACCAGAGGTGGTTGACTCATTGAAGTTCGGCGGAATGGCCGGCTGGCTCAGTACTCGTAGAAGCCGCGGCCGGTCTTGCGGCCCAGCCGGCCCGCGGCCACCATGCGGCGAAGCAGCGGCGGCGGTGCGTAGAAGCGCTCGGCGTACTCCGCGTGCAGCGACTCGGCCGTGAACAGGCACACGTCGAGCCCGATCAGGTCGGCCAGCGTGAGCGGGCCCATGGGATGTCCGGCCCCCAGCTTCATGGCGTCGTCGATGTCGGTGGCCGAGGCGTGGCCCGACTCGTACATCTCGATCGCCTGGCAGATGTAGGGCACCAGCAGCTTGTTGACCACGAAGCCGGCCCGGTCCGGCGCCGGGACGACCCGCTTGCCGAGCATGTCGGTGGCGAACGCGGTGGCCGTTTCGGTCACGGCCGGAGCGGTGAGCTGGGTGCTGATCACTTCGACGAGCTTCATCACCGTGGCCGGGTTGAAGAAGTGCATTCCCAGCACCTGCTCGGGACGGGACGTGCCCATGGCCACGTCGATGATCGGGATCGACGACGTGTTGGTGGCCATGATCGCCGACGGGTCCAGCACCCGGTCGAGCACCCCGAAGATCTCCAGCTTGAGCGGCAGTCTCTCGGGCACGGCCTCCAGCACCAGCTGGCAGCCGGCCAGGTCGTCCAGGTCGGTAGTCCAGGCAATGGCCGCGGCCGCGGCCTCTCGAGTGGCCTCGTCGAGCTTGCCCCGGGCGACGCCCCGGTCCATCGAGCCCTCGACCCGGGCCCGTCCAGCCTCCACCAGCTCCGGTGTCGCCTCGCGGGCTGCCACCTGAAGGCCGCTGCGGGCTGCGACCTCCACGATCCCGCTGCCCATGGTCCCGACGCCGATCACGCCGACTGTGCTGATCTCCATGTCTGCCTGCTCCTGTTCACGCTCGTTTCCGGGGGACTTCGACGCTAGTCAGTCCGACTCGCTGATCGTCACCGAGTCGATGGTCACGTCGGTCAGCGGGCGGTCGTTGCGGTCGGTCTCCACCCGCTGCATGGCTTCCACCACGTCCAGGCCCCGCACGACCTTGCCGAACAGCGAGTACTGGGGCGGCAGCCCGGCGCCGCTCGGCCCGCTGATGATGAAGAACTGGCTGCCGTTGGTGTCGGGCCCGGCGTTGGCCATGGCCAGCGATCCGATCTCGTAGCGTCCCGGCTTCGGCAGTTCGTCGGCGAAGCGGTAGCCGGGGCCGCCCCGACCGGTGCCTTCGGGATCGCCGCCCTGGCAGACGAAGCCGCCGATGATCCGATGGAAGGTCACGCCGTCGTAGTAGTGGTACCGGGCCAGCACCACGAAGTTGTTGACCGTCAGGGGGGCGGCAACCGGGTCGAGAGCGATGGTGAGCGACCCCATGGAGGTGTCCATGGTCGCCGTGTAGCGCTTGGAGGCGTCGATGCACATCGGCGGCGGCTGGTCGAACTTGCGGCGGACCGGACTGGATCCGTCCTCGGCAGGGCAGGGTGTGGCAGCCACGGTGGGTTCCTCGCTGTCGGGGGTTCGGGGTCGATGGGGGACCGGGCGACCCTACCGGGGCTGAGGGGGGCATCATCCACCGGCGCGCGACCGCGCTCTATGGTGACGAGCGTGAGGTTCCGGATCCGGCGATCGAACCCGCCCGGAGGCGTCGGCGTGGCCTCGGCGGCGCGTGCCGACGCGTCCCACTCGCTGCGGTGCGAGCGCTGCGACGTCACCTGGCGTGGATCGTCCTCGGTGCCGTGCTGGTGCTGCGGCGCTCCCGGCGACATCCGGGGCGAGGTCCGCATCTTCGCCGACTGACCCGCCGATAGGGTCGGGGGCCATGACGCTGCACTGGTCCGACACCGGGGTCGAGGTCCACAAGGTGGTCGTCGGCCCGGTCGACAACAACGTCTTCGTGATCCGCTGCACGTCCACTGGAGACGGGGTCCTGATCGACGCCGCCAACGAGCACGAGCGGCTGCTGGAACTGTGCCGCGGACTCGGCGTCCGGACCGTGTTGGAGACCCACGGGCATTGGGACCACATCCAGGCTGTCGGTGCGGTGCGCGACGCCGGCTACGAGGTGGGGGTCACCGCGGAGGATGCAGCCATGCTGCCCAGCTACGACTACCTGCTGGAGGACGAGACCGTCATCGAGATCGGCCGCCTCCGGTTGCACACCTTGCACACGCCGGGCCACACCCCCGGTTCGATGTCGTTCCATGTGGAGGGCACGCCGCTGCTGTTCACCGGCGACACGCTGTTCCCGGGCGGGCCGGGCGCCACCCAGTACGAGGGGGGCGACTTTCCGACCATCATCCGCTCCATTGAGGACCGTATCTTCGGCCGCTTCGACTCCTCAACGGTCGTGCTGCCCGGCCACGGCCTCGACACCACCATCGGCGCCGAGTCACCGCACCTCGACGAATGGATCGCCAGAGGCTGGTAGGCCTGGCGCCGACTGATCCGCCCGGGCGGGCCGACTCGGCAGGCTTCCCCCGGTAACGTGACCGCCCGAGGCCGGCAGACCGCAGAACCAGGAGGTTCCATGACCAGGCTTCTAGAAGGCAAAGTGGCGCTCGTCACCGGCGCAGGCCGCGGCATCGGGCGCGAGCACGCCCTGATGCTCGCCGAGCACGGCGCCAAGGTCGTGGTCAACGACCTGGGCGGCGACGAGTTCGGCGGAGGCGCCGATGTGACCCCCGCCGCCGAAGTGGTCGGCGCCATCACCTCGGCCGGGGGAGAGGCGGTCGTCAACGGCGGCAGCGTGGCCGGCTTCGACGACGCCGGGGCCATGGTGCAACAGGCCATCGACACCTTCGGCGACATCAACATCGTGGTCAACAACGCCGGCATCCTGCGTGACCGGATGGTGTTCTCGATGACTGAGGACGACTGGGACGCCGTGCTTGCCGTCCACCTCAAGGGCACCTTCGGACCGTCGCACCACGCCGCGGTGTACTGGCGCAACAAGGCCAAGGCGGGCGAGGAGACCTACGGGCGGATCATCAACACGTCTTCACCGTCGGGGATCTACGGCAACGTCGGTCAGACCAACTACGGCGCGGCCAAGGCCGGCATCGCTGCTTTCACCGTGATCGCGGCCCAGGAGCTGGTCCGCTACGGCGTGACCGTCAACTGCCTGGCCCCCACGGCCTGGTCGCGCCTCACCGCCCCGCTGATGGGCGGCGACGAGGCGTCGGAGGAGTTCAAGGACAGCATCGACCCCCGCTGGATCGCGGTGGTCACCGCCTGGCTGGCCAGCCCCGAGGCGGGCAACGTCACCGGCCGCGTGTTCGATGTGCGGGGCAAGAATCTGGGCATAGCCGAGGGATGGCACCTGGGTCCGGTCGAGGTCCAGCCGGACAACCCCGCCGAGTTGGGTCCGGTGGTGTCCAAGCTGATGGCCGCGGCCCGTCTGAACGCCGACATGTCCGGCCGGGACCACGAGGGCCTGGGCTTCCCGAGCCAGTCGATATAGCTAGCCGAAGCGCGACCCGCCGTCGGGCAGCGGGAGCCGGACGGTCATCTCGGTGAACTCGCCGGGCTCGGACTCGGCGGTTATCGATCCGCCGTGCTGCCGGACGACGTCGCTGCACAGGCTGAGCCCCAGGCCCACGCCGGTCCCCGACGGCTTGGTCGTGTAGAACGGGTTGAAGATCTTGTCCATGGAGTCGGGCGGGATGCCGGTCCCGTTGTCGCGGATGCGGATGACTATCTCGTCGCCGGTTCGCTCGGTCTTCAGCCACAGAGCCGGCTGATAGGTGCCGTTGTCCTGCTCGACCATCCGCCGCTTCTCGTCCATGGCGAAGCAGGCGTTGCCGACCAGGTTCAAGAACACCCTCCCCATCTCCTCGGGCACGACCTCCATTTCGCCGACGTCGGGGTCGCAGTCGCGGTGGACTTCGATCTCGAGCCCGTCGGCCTGGGCCTGGACGCTGTGGAAGGCGATCAACGTTCTGTCGATGAGCAGGTCGTTGATGGCGACGGGCTGGGGTTTGCCGCCACCGCGTCCGATGGTCGCCATGTCCTGAACTATCCGCTCGGCCCGGTCACCGTGCGATCGGATCCGCAGCAGGTTCTCGGTCAGGTCGTCGATGAGCCCGTCGATCGCCGCTCTGGTGCCGTCGTCGAGGTCTCCCGAGTGCTGCTGCATGGCCTCGCGGAGTTCTCCGACGAGTTCTTCCGAGGCCTCGGAGAAGTTCCTCATGAAGTTCAGGGGGTTCCTGATCTCATGGGCCACGCCCGCGGTCAGCTCGCCCAGTTCCACCAGCTTCTGGCGCACGACCATCCGGTCCTGCGTCCTGCGCAGCTCCGACACCACTAGCTCCAGCTCGATGTTCTTTGCTTGGAGGTCCTCGGACAGCTTCCGCACGAGGTCCAGTTGCAGGGCCTCGATGGATCGCTGACGAAGCCGCTCCAACGCCTCAGCAGTCCTGTTGACCTCGTCGTTGCCGGACAGGTTGACCGTGTAGTCCAGGTCCCCCTCGCCCATCTTGCGGATCCAGACCTCAACCGCAACCACGCGAAGACCGGTGTGCACATTGCGATAGTTGGCGAAGACGGCAAGGGCGAGCCCGATGGACGCGACCACGACCAGAGCCCTGTGGCTGGCTGCGATTGCCTGTACCAGAAGTACGACACTCGCGACGAGGCCCAATGCCAAAGCGAGCGTCATTTGAATCGACTTGCGCCGAAGGCTGAGCGGGGCGATCGGGCTCTGCTGCTGGTTGGCTGACGACTCGGGCGCCATTGTCCCCCGTTCCTGCGACTTGCGCCTCCCGGGCCGGGCTGCTCGTCGGCTCGACCGTGCAGACTCTATTGAGCGGCCCGGCTCGAAGCGAGCGTGCGTCCGTTGCAGGGTTCGCTGCGAGGGTCTGGTTGCGACGCCGACGTTCGGCGGCGACATAATGACCGGGATCACGACCTGGCCGGGGACCGATCGGCGGAGGGGACACATGGACTTCGAGCTGAGCGAAGAGCAGCAGATGTTCCGCGACGTGCTCCGGCAGTTCGTCGACAGCGAGATCAAGCCGGTGGCCCGCGAGATGGAGCAGTCGGGCGAGTACCCCCATGAGATCGTGGCCAAGATGGCCGAGATGGGCCTGTTCGGCGTCACCGTCGGCGCCGAGTACGGCGGGCTCGACCTCGACACGGTGTCGATGAGCCTGGTGTTCGAGGAGATCTCCATGGGCTGGATGGGCATCGCCGGGATCCTCGGCAGCCACTCGCTGAGCTGCCGGATGATCATGCTCCACGGCACAGAGGAGCAGAAGCAGCGCTGGCTGCCCGAGCTGGCCACCGGCGAGCGGCGCACCGCCATCGCGCTCACCGAGCCGGGCGCGGGCAGCGATTTGCAGGGCATCTCCACCCGGGCCTGGCGCGACGGCGACGAGTACGTGATCCGGGGGACCAAGACCTGGATCACCAACGCCCGCTTCGCCAACCCGCTTCCGGTGCTGGTCAAGACCGACCCGGACTCCGTGCCCCGCCACCGGGGCATGGGCGTGCTGATGGTGGAGGCGGGCACGCCCGGCCTGGAGGTGCTCAGGGATCTGGGCAAGCTCGGCTACAAGGGGCCCGAGTCGTGCGAGGTGGTGCTCGACGATGTGCGGGTACCGGCCGGCAACCTGCTGGGCGGTTCCGAGGGGCTCGGCTTCAAGCAGGTGATGTCGGGCCTCGAGGTCGGCCGGATCAACATCGCAGCCCGCGGGGTGGGTGTGGCCCAGGCCGCGTTCGACGCCGCGCTCGACTACTCCCAGCAGCGTGAGGCGTTCGGCCGGCCCATCGGGGAGTTCCAGGCCATCCAGCTGAAGCTGGCCGACATGGCCACCGAGATCGAGGCGGCCAGACTGCTCACCCGCTGGGCCGCCAACCGCATCGACCGGGGGCTGCGGGCCGATGTCGAGGCGGGCATGGCCAAGCTCTTCGGTTCGGAGGCGGCCATCAAGGCGTCGCTCGAGTCCATGCGCATCCACGGCAGCTACGGGTATTCCACCGAGATGGAGATCGAGCGCCTGTACCGCGACGCCCCCCTGATGGCCATCGGCGAGGGCACCAACGAGATCCAGCGCACCATCATCGCCAAGGGCCTGATGAGGCGGGCCCGGGAGCGGTCATGACGGTCGCCGATGGCCTCACCGGGGTTGGGCTCCTGTCGGCCTCCGAGGCGGCCGCGTTCAGTGCCGACGGGTTCGTGACGGTCGACTCCCTGATCGACGCCGGCCTGGTCGAACCCCTGAAGGAGCGCTTCGAACGGCTGTTCCGGGGCGACTTCGAGACCGGCACCGCCCCCGACGAGGTCAACTGGCAGGAAGGCCGCAGCGATCCGGCCCTGGCCCGGCAGATCTGCAACGGCTGGAAGGCCGACCGGCTGATCGCGTCGGTCGTGCTCGAGGCCCGCTTCGGCGAGGCGGTCGCCCGGCTCGCGGGCTGGCCCGGCGCCCGGATCGTCCAGGACAACGTGATCTGGAAGCCGCCGGGGGCCCGCTCCTTCGGTTTCCACCGCGACAACGCCTACCTGTCCTGGTACACCCCGACGGAGATGTTCTCCTGCTGGATCGCCCTCGATGACACCGCCGCCGGCGGCGGCACCATGGAACTGGCACGGGGATCGCACCGCTGGCCCACCGGCTCCGACGTGATGGGTGAGTTCCATGCTCCGGAGGACTACCGGGCCCCCGTGCGGGCGGCCGCCGCGGCCGCAGATGCCGAACTCGACATCGCGGCGGTGGAGGTGGCCGCGGGCGGCGGGTCGTTCCACCACGGCTGGACGTGGCACGGCTCAGGTCCAAACCGCTCGGGCCACCATCGCCGGTCGCTGGTGCTGCACTGCGCGAGCAGCGAGGCCCGTTTCAGGAGGGCTGGTTTCGGGGAGGGCAACGGGCCCGTCTATTCCCGCTACGCTCGGCTCATCGACGACGAGATGGACGAGAACCATTTCCCGATCCTGTGGCGGTCCGACGGCTACCGGACCCCCGGGATCTAGAGGCCGAGCGGGCAGGCGAACGCATCGGGCCCATGCGGGCGGGGCCGTGGCCCGAGCGGCCCTCAGGTCACAGCGAACAGGAGCGGGATATGGCCGCCGACAGCCCGCGAGCACCTCACTGGTTCTGCAGGCGCCGACGGCGTTAGCATCGCCGCTCGTGTCCATTGCATCTGCGATCCACGCTTCTGCCGCGGTGCTGCTGGTGGCGGCGGGCGTGGCCAAGCTGTCGAAGCCCGCGCCGGGCGCCGCGGACTTCCTCGGCTTCCGGGCGCCGCCGGTGCTGGTCCGGTTCGTCGGGGGGCTGGAGGTCGCCGTCGGCGCCGCCGCCCTGCTGGTGGGCGGACCGGTCGCTTGGGCGGTGGGCCTGGTCTACGCGTCGTTCGCGGTGATCGTTCTGCGGGCGGTACTGGCAAGAGCCCGTTCGTGCGGGTGCTTCGGCCGGCTCGACGCCCCGCCGTCGTGGGTCCACGTCGGCGGCAACCTGGCGCTGGCTGCGGTGTCCTTCGTGGCGGCCGCCGCCGGCCGCGCCCCGGTTCCGGCGATCGTGCAGGAGTTCAGCGACAGTCCTGCGGTCGGTGCGGCGCTGGCCGCGGAGATCGTGGTTGTGGCCGGGCTGTTGCTGGTGTCCTTCACCGCGCTGCCCGAAGCGCTCGGCGTCCGGGCCGGGCACGGCGTCGCCGGCACTCTGTTCCGGGCTGTGCCGCCGTCGGCCGCCAGACCCGCCACCGTGAGGAGTTCGGGAGGCCGCCGGTGAGCCGCAAGCTGGTCGAGCGGGTATCCCGGGTGGTGGACCGGCGCGCCGGTCGCCGGGGCTTCCTGCGCTCGTCGGCCATGGCGGCCACCGCGATGGCGGTCGCTCCCGTCGCCTACGCCGTCCGCCCGACCACCGCGGAGGCCGCCATCGTGTTGTGCAAGGGCTGGCAGTGCAACCCGAACGCCCTGTGCTGCGACCCATACAGCGAGTTCTGCTGCAAGCTCACCGGGGAGAACCTCTGCCCGCCGCGGACCATTGTGGCCGGCTGGTGGAAGGTCGACGGCTCGGGCTTCTGCGATCTGAAGGGTCCGAGCCCGCGCTACTACCTGGACTGCAACTTCGCCTGCGACGCGCGCTCGGGCTGCCGCTGCCGGTCGAACGGGTTCTGCGATCGGGATTGCACGCCGGCCAGATGTCAATGCAGCGGGGGATGCGACACCCGCAAGTCGGAGTGCACCCGGTTCCGCTACGGGCAGTGCAACCAGGACGTGTGCGTCGGCCAGCTCGCGTGCCGGATCGTCACCTGCGTGCCGCCCTGGACATGGGATCCGGAGTGTGCGAGGTACCCCGTGCTGAGCGATCCGGGCACTCGCTGGCACGACCGGCCCTGCCTGCACGACGACTTCAACGACGTGCCGCCCAGGGCCTATTACGCCGAGGCGGTCAAGTGGATGGTGGACCAGGGCGTCACCACCGGCATGAAGGACGACCTGTTCGGCCCGGACGAGCCGGTGACCCGGGCCCAGTTCGCCACGTTCCTGTGGCGCTACGGGGGCAGGCCCCGGGCCGGGCCCAGTGACGAATTCGACGATGTCGGCACCGACGCGTTCTACTCGCAGGCAGTGGCGTGGATGGTCGAGCAGCGGATCACTTCGGGCCGGGCTCCGGGTCGTTTCGATCCGGACAGCGGCGTGTCTCGGGCCCAGTCCATCGTGTTCCTGCACCGCCTGGCGGGGGAGCCGCAGGGCAGCGCGAGTATCGATTTCTCCGATGTGGGCGCCGACGCCTGGTACCGCAACGCCCTGGAGTGGACCCTCGAGCACAGCATCGAGTGGTGGGCGGAGCACTCGACCTTCAACCCGGAGGAGCACGCTACCCGTGCCGAGGTGGCAGCCCTGCTGCACGGATACCACCTCCGTCCACGGGACGACATGAGCGAAGTGGCGCCGTGATGATGATGCCGGCGGTGGCGCCGTGCCGGTGGTGGCGGAAGTGGCGCCGTGATGATGATGGTGGTGCCGGAAGTGGCGCCGTGATGGTGGTGGTGGCGGCGGTGGCGCCGTGATGGTGGTGGTGGCGGCGGTGGCGTCGTGACGCTCATGGTCGTGCTGTTGGTTGTCGCGGTCGGCGTGCTGGCCCTGCTGGTGTTCGGGCTGCTGCGGACCCACGCCGAGATCCTGCGGGCCCTCGACCGCGCCGGCATCAGCCTCGACGACGAGGAGGCCGCGGGTTACGCTGCCGGGGTCGCGGCGGCGCGGCCCGAGGCCGGCGCCCCGGTCGACCGGACGGCGGCCCGTGACCTCGTCGGGACGGTGCCGGCCGGAGGTCCTACCAAGATCGCGGTCACCGGTGTGGACCACTCAACGATGCTCGCCTTCCTGTCTCCGGGGTGTCGCACCTGCAAGAGATTCTGGGAGGCCTTCGCGTCCCCGGACCTCGAGCTGCCCGGCGGCGACACCCGCCTGGTGATCGTGGGTCAGGATCCCGCCCACGATTCGGAGTCGGCCATGGCCGATCTGGTCCCGCCGGGGGTCAAGGCGGTGCTGTCCTCCGCGGCGTGGGAGGACTACGACGTGCCGGGCTCGCCGTACTTCGCGCTGGTCGACGGCTCCGACGGCCGGGTCGTGGGCGCGGGCAGCGCGCTGAGCTGGGAGCAGCTGCGGGACCTCCTCGAGCAGGCGCTGGACGACGCCGGCCTGGCCGACCGCTCCCGGCTGCCCGGGCGCCGGTCGGGGGCGCCGGTAGGCCGCTCGGGCCGGTCGGGGGCGCCGGTAGGCCGCTCGGGCCGGAGCCGGGCCGAACGCGCCGATGAGGCGCTGCGGTCGGCCGGAATCGCTCCCGGTCATCCGAGCCTCTATCCGGGGCAGGCGGATTCGACCCGCGGCAACGGCAACGGCAACGGCGCCGGCGCCGGCGGACCATCTGGCCGCCCGGAGGCCGAGCGGTTGAGGCGTGATCCATGAGGATCGCGAGAAGCCGGGGTGCCGGGTCCGAGCGGCCCGTCAGCGAGGCGAACAGGAGCGGGAGCGACGTCTCGGCGATGCGACAGGCTCTTGACCGCCGGAGCGGTCGCCGATGACCGCTGTTCTGGCCGTCGGGATCGCAGCGGCTCTGGCCGCCGGAGTCCGGTCGGCCTGGTCGCCTTGAGGCGTGTCGATGCTCGCCAGCATCAGCCCGCTCGGCGAGCGGGCCCGGGGAAATCGATGGTCTCTGACGGTGGTATGGCTGGGCTTGGGCGCGGTCGGCGGGGGAGCGGCCGTCGGTGCCGCCCTCGGAGCGCTGGGCTGGGTGGCGGTCGCCGTAGTGGACGGCCGCGCCCGGCTCGTGGTGCTCGCGGCCGCGTGCGTCGCCGCCGCGGCTTGGGACCTGTCGGGGCGACGGCTTCCGGGCCGCCGCCAGGTGAACGAGGACTGGCTGGTGGCCTACCGGTCGTGGGTCTACGGAGCCGGCTTCGGCCTTCAGTTGGGCGCGGCGGTGGCGACCGTGGTGAACACCGCCCTGGTGCCGCTGTTCATGCTGGCTGCCCTGTTGGCGGGCGACGTGACCGCGGGACTGCTGATGGGCGCGGCCTTCGGGGCGACCCGAGGCGCGAGCCTGGTGATGGGTCGCCGGGTTCGGACTCCTGCCGATCTGCGGCGCCTGCACCGCCGTCTCGACCGGCAGGCCGACCGGATCCGCCGTGCCGGCGCGGGCGTGGCTGCTGCTCTCGGCGGAGCGGCCGCCGCCAGCCTGCTGGCGCTGTAGCTGATCGAAGGGGCGGGACGGCGTGAGCAGGCTGGCAGCTCATGGGGTGAGCGTCGATGTGCCCGCGGGCTGGGAGGCCGAGCTGTCGACCCAGCCCGATCCGGCAACGCTCGACTCCGGCCTGGCGGCCTCGGACGCTTCGCTGGTGGTCGTGCACGCGGCCAACTTCTCGCTGCCGGCCGAGCGAGGGGACTACGGGTCGGGGGCGGTCGAGGTCATGGACCGCAACGGCATCTTCGCCGCGCTGATCGAATTCGGGGGAACCTCGGCCACATCGAAGCTGTTCGCCCGCGACGGCTTCCCGACTCGCCTCGACCCTGCCGACTTCGCGCCGGACCAACTGCATCTGTCGCTGCCGGGCCAAGCCGGTCTACAGCAGTTCTTCCGTGTGGGGTCGCGGGCGTTCTGCCTCTACGCGGTGATCGGGTCGTACTCGATGCGAGGCCTGCTGGTGCCGGAGCTCGACCGGATGCTGTCTGGTCTCAGCGTCTACTGACGAGCGGCGGTCACGCCCAGGACTTCGAGTCCTTGGTCGGCGGCCCGAGCTGCCGGCGACTCGTCGAAGGTGGCCAGTGCGCGGGCGCCTTGGTGTAGGGCGGTGTCGAGCACGATAACCGTTCGAGTGATCAATCAGCGCACGTTCGTAGCACTTAGTGCGACGCCTATCCCTTGGGTGGCAACAGAATCCGGCAACGCAACAGCTTCCACACCGAGTCGCTCAAGGAGGACCGTTCAACCCGGCCGCATCAGCGAGTACTTGTGTGCCGCCGTCGTCGTGACGCTCCCGGCTCGCCACCACAGCCGCGGCAACATCTCACAGGTGTATGACATTTGTCAATCATTTTCATGTGAAATACTGGTCAGGAATGCTTCATGCTACAAGGATTCGCCCTTGTGGAGGATGCCGTAGACGTCGGTGCGCCGGTCGGCGCGGGGCTGGATGAGTTCGCTGCGGGCCTGGGCTCGACGGGCCTCGGACAGGTCGACGTCGACCACTTCGAGCTGCTCGCGCTCTGTCGACAGCGGCCCGCCGGCAATGCGGCCGTAAGGGTCGGCCACCACGGACGATCCGAGCAACTCGACGCCGTCGCCCGTGCCCACCTGAGAGGTGCAGGCGATGAACACCTGGCTCAGGTTGGCCTGCACCAGCGCCCCCTCGGCGTGGGCGATCAGCTCGCCCTCGCGGTACCGGCGGCGGTCGAAGCCGCGGACCCAGGCGGTGGGCACGCAGATCAGGTCGGCGCCTCGCAGGGCCAGCACCCGCACGACCTCCACGAAGCGCAGGTCGTAGCAGATGCACAGCCCGATGGACCCGTGGGCCGTCTCGACCACGGTCAGGCCGGCGTCGCCGGGGGTGAAGCAGCGCTTCTCGACGTCGAACAGGTGCAGCTTGCGGTAGTGGGCGATCACGCCGCCCGAATCCACCGCGACGGCGGAGTTGTAGATCGAGTCGCCGCTGCGCTCGCACAGACCGCCGACCACCAGGCCTCCGTGCCGGTCCGCCTGCGTCTGCCAGGCCGCGACGGTCGGGCCGTCGAGGCTCTCGGCCAGCGGCTCCAGCGCGTCGCGGTCGGTGGTGTACCACGGCACGGCCATCTCGGGTACCACCACGATGTCGGCGCCCTGCTCGAACAGCGACGAGGCCGCGTCGGCGCCGGCCTTGCGGTTGGCCTCGGCCGCTTGCGGACGGCTGAGCATCTGTGCCAGTCCGAGTCGGGTCATTCGAGGTCCGTCCCGTGGTCGTGACAAGGCGCTCTGAACGCCCGTCGAGGGTGGAGCTGATCGGATTCGAACCGACGACCCCCTGCTTGCAAAGCAGGTGCTCTAACCAGCCTGAGCTACAGCCCCGGAGCGGCGCGTATTGTGGCGCGCTTTGTGGCGCGCAATCGTATTGGGCGGTTCCGCGCGAGCGGTCGAGGGTACCTCGAGGTGGTCGCGGCGCCTGGGGGGAGTGTCGGCGGCGCCGGATCGTCGCTCGGACGCGCCAGAGGCGCGCCGGGTCAGAAGTGGCTGGGGAGTAAGAGTTCAGTGTCGGGGCTTGCCCGGTGTTGGTCTATGGGGGCCGTGGCGCGATTGGGGAGCGTTGGCCGAACCATGGGTGGGGGCTGCCGCCGTTCTCGTGGTAGTGGTGGATCAGCTGTTCCGCATGCCGATCAAGAACACCTTGTGGCCCAGGGTGCCTGCGTCGGTCTTGTTGTTGGTGAAGTGGGCTTTGGCGCCGGGGTCGCAGCGGCGGGTCTGTTCGCCGTTGGTGTCGTCGTCTTCGCTGGCTGCGCGGCTGAAGAGGCTGCGTATGAAGGTCTCGTCGCCGAAAAGGATCCGCGCCGGGCTCGGGCGCGCGAGGGATCCGTCGTTGGGATCGAGCATTCTCATGTGGCGCGCCGCACGGGCGCTGGCGCGCATGAGGTGGAGGCGCAGCCTTTCAAGCTCTTCGTCGTTGTCTGCGAGGTGTCGTTTATATGCCTGACTAGCCAAACGTGAGGCCGGGCGGCAAATCCGTTGATGCTCCTATATGTGTCAAGTCAAGCGGCGGGGGTTTGGGTGTTGAGCCAGTTTCGGTAGGCGGGCACGAGGTGGTGGTTGGGTGTTTTGCCGTGTTCGATTCTGGAGATGGTGCTGGGCCAGGTGTTGAGGCAGTCGGCGGCGTGTTGGAGGGTGGCTCCGGCTTGTTGGCGCTGTGTTCGCATGTTGTTGGTGGTGTTGGTGGTGTTGGTGGCGGGTTGGGGGTTGGTGAGCAGCCGGTAGACCTCGCGGGCGATGTAGCGCTTGAGGCAGCGGATGGTCTCGCGGCGGGTTTTGCCTTCGGTGTGGCGGCGTTGGGCGTAGGCGCGGGTGGCCGGGTCGGTGGAGAGCCGGACCATGGCGATGCGCCACAGGGCGTGGTTGGCTTGGCGGTTGCCGCCTGTGTTGAGGCGGTGGCGGGTGATCTTGCCCGAGGAGGCCTCCACGGGGCTGGCGCCGCACAGCGCGGCGAAGGAGGCTTCGCTTTGGAGCCTCTGGGGGTTGTCGCCGACGGCGATGAGCAGGATCGCCGCGGTGTCTGGGCCGATGCCTTTGGCGGCGCGCAGCGCCGGGTTGGCGGCCGCGGTGAGCTCGTCGAGGTGGCTGCGCAGCTCGGCGAGGTCGGCGTCGAGCACCTGGTGCTGGCGGGCCAGGGTGCGCAGGGCGGCCTTGGTGGCCTCTGTGGGCTCGGTGAGGTCCCCGGGACGGAACCGGGCGCAGCGCCGCACCCGCACAGCGGCGCTGAGCGGCTCCAGGCCGGCGCGCAACTGCTGGGGGGCGGTGGTGATGAGGTCGCCGATCTGGTTGGAGATGCGGGTGCGGTGGGCCCGTGTCGAGCACAACGCGACCCGCAGCGCCCGGATCGACTCCACTGTTCCGTCGTTGCCTTTGGGCACCGCTGTGGCGTCGCCGCTGAGCGCGGCGCGTGCCGCGGCCTCGGCATCCACGGTGTCGGACTTGCCGCGCCGGCGCCGCACCTGGCGGTTCGGCCGGATCACCTCCACCACCTCGACACCGGCGCCCACCAGATGGCGGGCGAGCCCCACGCCATAGGAGCTGGTGCCCTCCACACCGACCTTGACGATCGGCCCGAAGGACCGCATCCACGCCTCGAGGCTGCGATACCCCGCCAGATCAGCACCAAAGGAGCCGACCTCGACGATCCGGCCCGTGTGGTCAATGACCGCGGCCACGTGCTGGTCCTTGTGCGTGTCGACACCGCCGTAGATGCCGACGAGTTGATCGGTCATGATGAAGCCCTGCCTTCCTTGCTAGCCAGTGGGGTCGGCACCACCGGCCGGGACGGCGGACAGGACAGTCAAGGTGGTCTTCCCAAGGCTCCTATGAGGTCACGTCCGCCCGACCGGTCGGTGCGCGCCAGCAGCCGGGACACCGAACCGACAGATCATCGGAAAGGCACAAGGCCCGTCACACCCAGGGTCAGATCCGAGCCCCGACCACTGACCCCCACATCATGACTGTCACACCCCCTCGGTACTGTTGGGGTCATGAGCAAGCCGCACGAGATTGTCCGTACCGGGATGAGCCTCACCGAGTTCTTCCGCCGCTTCCCCGACGACCGAGCCGCCGAAGCGTGGTTCGAGTCTCGCCGCTGGCCGAACGGCCCGATCTGTCCGCACTGCGCCAGCGACAGGGTGTCGAAGGTCGCTAGCCGTCGTCCGATGCAGTACCGGTGCAAGGCGTGTCGCCGCCACTTCTCGGTGAAGTCGTACTCGTTGATGCACGACTCGAAGCTCGGGTGCCAGACGTGGCTTCTGGCGATCTTCCTGATCGTGTCCAACTCGAAGGGCCGGTCATCGGTGCAACTCGCCGCGGATTTGGGGATCACTCAGAAGTGCGCGTGGCATCTCGGGCATCGCATCCGCAAGGCGCTCACCGATGGCGACATGATGGGCTTCGACGGGCCGGTGGAAGCCGACGAGACCTACATCGGCGGCAAGGCCACCAACATGCACGCCTCCCGCCGTAAGCAGCTAGGCGACCTGCGGGGCCGCTCCACGGGCCATAAGTCCGCCGTAGCCGGGGTGAAGGACCGGCCCACCGGCAGGGTGACCGCCCGACCGGTGCCCGACGCCTCAGCCCGGTCGCTGACGGGGATCGTGGCCGCCGCTGCCCGGCAGGGTGCGACGGTCTTCACCGACGAGTGGCGGTCCTATCTGCCGCTGACGGGGATGGGCTACCGCCATGAGCGGGTCGAGCACGGCGCACGCGAGTACGTCCGCGGTGCGGTCCACACGAACGGCATCGAGAACTACTGGTCGCACTTGAAGCGCACCTACATCGGCACCTACCACTACTGGAGCCCCGACCATCTCCACCGGTACATCGAAGAGCACTCGTTCCGGTACAACCGCCGCGGTGAGCACGTCATCCGCCGGATGGGTGAGGCCGCTGAGATGTTGGAGGGGCAGCGGTTGCCCTATCGGGAGTTGGTCGCCTCCCGCGGTTGATCCTCCGGTGGCCGCTGATCGGCCACGACCAGATCGGTGGCCCGCTCGAAGTCCTTCCAGTCCACAACAGGCTCATCGCTTGAATCGGGCCGATGTTCGGGATCGGTCATGAGGCAACGCCGACCCTGGATTCTGGCTTGACCTCGATGGCTTGATCTATCTCATCGTCGGGGCCGCGCACCAGTATGAGGCCCCCGCCGGTTCTCGCCGCGTGTTGTCTGGCGGCTTCGATGGCCTCTTCCAAGGTCGGGAAGTCCTCCTGAGCGCCATCAGGGTAGGTGACCGCAACTCTTTGCTCTGTCATGGCTCGTCCTGCTCCCTTCCTTCGTTGTTGATGTTGATGTTGATGTCCCGGATGTTGTAGATCGTGACCTCTTGTCCCTGGACTACCTCGACGGTAGGCGGTGCTTGGGCTACGGAGGATAGGGGTCGGCGTCGCCACCATCGAATGCCCTTCTGGATGCCCTTCGCCACTCCGGTGATGATGACGACGACACCGGCGAGGATGCCGATGAACTCCCACATCAAACCACAGAACGGCCATCACTGCTCATCGGGCATTGACCTGAACGGGGCCGTTAACGGTCCGCTGAGCGCCCTTGAGGGAGGTTCGTCGGGGGCGGGCCATGTCAACCACGGTAGAGACCAGTGGCTAGAGACGCTACTCGGGTGGCGTGACATCGGCCACAGCGTTACGGTGCCGAGTGCCGATGAACACCGCGGGATCAGCCGACCCGTGAAGCGCCAGAGCACGTAGGGCCTAGGAGACTGCTGAGCAAGTGGTGTGGGGGCCGGTGTCTGGGGTGGGGGATGCTCGGCGGGTTGGCTGGTTGGGGCTGGTGGGCCCGGTCGGTGCTGGGCGGGCTGTTCAGAGGGTGAAGGCGCCGTTGGTGTGGGTGGTGCCGAGGTTGGTGAGGCGCACGAGGTTGACGGCGGCTGCTCGGGTGGTGAGCCAGAGGTGGTTGGCGGCGGCGCCTCGGTAGGGGACGCGTCTGGCTTTGTTTCGGGTGAGCCACGCGATGGAGCGTTCGGCCATGGGCCGGTGCTGTCGGTAGGCGGCCTGCACGCCGGGCTGGGCCCAGCGGTCCTTGTTGGCTGCTCGGCGCTGGTGGTGGGCGTCGACGGTGACGCTGCGCCCCGCGGGCGAGGTGGTGCAGCGCACGCGCAGGGGGCAGCCTGAGCAGAGCTTGCCGAAGCGGGCGGCGCCGGATGTGACGGCTTTGGTGTGCCCGGCGGGGCAGGTCACGGTCTGGGCGTCGGCGTCGATGGCGAAGTCGTCTCGGGTGAGGCCGCCGGCTATGCGCGGCTTGGGGTCGATGGGCTTGATGGCGGTCGCGTAGCCGGCGGCCGCGAACGCGTCGAGCGCCTCGCCCGACGCGTAGGCCGAGTCGGCCAGCACCAGCCCCACGAACCCCCCGGCGCGCGCCTCGGTGTCGGCGGTGTCGGCGGTGTCGGTGGTGTTGTGGGGGGCTGTGGGGTCGCCTTGGAGCAGGCGGGCGCCGGTGGCGGCGTCGGCGGTGTCTGCTGTGGTGAGCTCGGCTGCGGTGATGATGCCGGTGTCGGGCTCGGCGACGATGTGGGCCTTGTAGCCGTCTCGGCGCTGTGAGCGGGTCTTGCGGGCGTGGCGGGCCTCGGGGTCCACCACAGAGATCACCCGGCCCGGCGCGACGCGGCGCGCTATGCGCACACGGCCCGGCACCTTCGGGTCGGCCTCGACGTCTTGGCCCGCGACCGTCGCCAGCAGCTCCGCCGCCTCGTCGTCGAGGTCGGCGCCGTCGAGCGCGTCGAGCACCGCGCGGGCGTCATCGACCAGATAACAGCCTCAGCCGGTTCTCGGCCAAGAACCGACAAACCGACCCCTCCCGCACCAGACCCGAACACAGCCCCAGCGCGTCCAACAGTTCCCGATCCGGCTCCTCAGTGCCCTGCATGACCCCCATTCTCCCACCCCAGCACCACGATCGCGAGCACCCGACCCGAATTACTCAGCAGTCTCCTAGGGTTCATTCGGGGATGCGACGGCCCGCCCTGTGACCTCTCGGGTGTGGGGGACCTGCCGCAGCGGCTCAGACGGGCGTGCCGGAGCGCGCCTATTGGGCGCAGGCAGTGCTTGGAGCAGAGTGAGTCGTCAGGCTGCCAACAACAGCAGCGGACCGTCGCGGGCCGGCGGCGAATGCCGGCCGAACCACTGTGACACGTCCGCGATGGCCTTCGTTGACGCCGCTTCGCCGGAGACGCTGGCCGCAGTGGACGCGCTTGCGTCCGCTGCCGAAGATCCCGATCTCCTTCCCCAGCCGGCGCCTCCGGCGCAAGCAGACACAGCCCTCCTGCCTCGCAGCAGTAGCAGCCCCCCAAATGCCTGTTGGCCGGGATTGCGTGTGCTTCACCGGCACTCCCGGAGTAGCGTCAAGCTGAGAACACTGAGGAGGAAAGCTGTGAGCCGCAGAACGGCATCCAAGAAGGAGAAGAGCAGGCTCGCGCAGCAGGCATCAGTACGGGGCGATGAAGTTATCGCGCGGGAGTCGGGCTGGAAGAAGGAGACAATCGCTCAGTGGCGAAGGGACCGTAATCTTCCGGCGGCGGGAACGCGCGCGGTGCCCCGACCCAAGGAGGTGCCGGCAGCAGCCCCACTCACTCCAACGCGTGTCGGTACGCCGGATCTAGACACAGAGGAGAGGCTGCTGCCGTCCGTTGCGGGTCTGTCGCTTGAGCAGCGTCGAGAATTCGCAGATCGGACGGTGTTTCCTCTTGAGGCCAAGGCTCGCCGAGAGTGGGAAGAGATGAACCGGCAACCTGCCCAGGACTTGCCGGACTTGCGAGAGTTCATGCAACGACGTTCTCCGTACATCAATTGCGACGAGCACCGGACCGAAGCAGAGCCCCGCTGACTTGAGGCTCCGTATCTGGGTGCCTGGGCGGCTTCGCCATGACCATCACGTATGAGCAGCCGAGGCCCTTGGCGCAGAGTGATGCGATTAGCCAGTTCGAGTGTCGTTCGAGCGAGCAGACGGATTGGATTCGTCACCATGCGCGCTCAGCAAGCGCCTCTGGCACAGCAAAGGTGCAGGTAATCACGCCAGTGGGCAGCAATGAGGTCGTGGCCTACTACGCGTGGTGCATGGCCGGCATTCCGAAGGACAAGTTGTTGGACCGATGGCGCCAGGGGGCAGGCAGGTACGATCAGCCGGTCGCATTGCTTGCTCGGCTCGGTACCTCCAAGCACCATGAGCGGCGAGGATTGGGCAGCGAGATGCTGCGAGACGCTCACGGCAGCGTTTGGCGGAATCAGACGTTCCCAATTCGGGCAGGACGCGTTCCTGCCGCTGAAGGCCACACCCCGCCTGACCTAGGCGTTTGGCAATTGTCATCCAACCCCTACAGCCCCGGGTTGGGTTGGAATGTGGCGCGAAAATGCGTCGGGGGCGAAGGTCTACGCCCACGATCGCGTCGGTGGGATATAGCGGCTGCTCCGGCCGGCGATGGCTGCCGCGGGGTGGCGTCGTAGGCGCCGCTGCAGGCGCGCCGGCCACGGCTGCCGCGGGGTGACGGGTGAGCGTAGCGGGGCCGTCGGCGGTCAGGAGGCCAGCGGGCGGCCGAAGGGCAGCTCGTCCTGCCAGGTCGACAGGAACGCCTCGGCTGCGTAGCAGGCGCCCAGGAAGGGGCCGTCGTCGGAGGTGAGCGCCTCGGCCATCAGCGCGGCGACGGTGTTGGCGATCTCGGCTCGGACGTCGTTGTCGCTGGTGTCGGGGCTGCTCCAGGCTGCGATCGTCGACCCCGCGAGGGCGACGAAGTCGGGGATTGCGGCGATGCCCTTCCTGCGGCACACGGCCAGCGCCTTGGAGGTGTAGGCCAGCCGACCGCAGGGCACTAATGCTCGGCACTCGAGCCGCTCGGCCACCCCGTGGTGCACCGCACCCATCCTCGAACCGGCGAACACCACGTCTGCGGCGATGCCCCACAGGGCCCCGGCCGGGTCCAGCCCGTCGCTTTCGCCGGCGAGCGCGCTCGGTGCCTTGTCGCCGTGCGCCGACCAGGCTTCGGCGAGGGCCTTGGGATCGAAACCGTCGGCCGCGGTCAGCGACCCCTCGGCGGTGGCCAGGCCTACGACTCGGCCGCCTCTCTGGGTCACGGCCTCGGCCACTGCCGGGACGGTCGCGCCCGTGCCTTCGATAATGGCGGCGCGGCCGTCGAGGCCCACGGTCGCGTCGGCTGCTGCGACCGCCGACAGTCCGTCGCAGGCCGTGGCGAACGAACCGAGGCGCGCGGTGTTGCGGGGGTCGCCACGGCGGGTCGTGGTGGACGAGCCGGGGGGAGCGGTGTTGCGGGGGTCGCCACGGCGGGTCGTGGTGGACGAGCCGGGGCTCTCGCTGGTGCGGGTGCCGCCGTCCCGCAGCGGGGCCAAGTCGTCGTTGGTCACACCCTTGGCTGCGTCGGGCAGGTAGGCGCCGTCGGCTACCAGGGCGGCAGCCTCGGCCACGAAGGCGGCTACCGCCTCGGCCCGCACCGGCGCCTCGGCGTTGATGCCGGCCGAGGCGCCGCTGCGCCGCATCTGCAGTGCCGCGTAGGTATAGGTCTGGGAGCGGGCCAGGTCCTTGGCCCCGCCCTGGAGGATCTTGCGGGCCCAGCGCACCGGGCCGGAGGCGGCTTCGGCCCCGTCAAGGTCCAGCGCTACGAACGCGTCGACGCTGCTGAACTTGTGCAGCCTCACGTGCCGTCCCGCCGGCTCGGGGGTCTGTTGTTGAATTGGCGGTGTGGTGCTTGGTGTGTGTGCATTCTGCTGCCGTTTCGGTTCTGGTCACCATCGGTCGGCGTCGGCCGATTGCGAGATCCGTCAGCGGGCAGTGCCGTTGAGGATCCGCATCGGCAACTCCCGGGGACCGCGGATCTGGCCGGTCGACCACCGCACGCCCTCGGGATCGGCCAGCTCGAAGTCGGGTATCCGGGCCATCCACTCCTCCAGGGCCACGGTCAGTTCCATGCGGGCCAGGTTCGATCCCAGGCAGCGGTGGATGCCCAGCCCGAAGGCGACATGGCGGTTGCGCTTGCGGTCGATCACGAACTCGCCGGCGTCCTCGAAGGCCTCGGGATCGCGGTTGGCGGCCGGGAACGGCAGCAGCAACCAGTCGTTGGCTCGCATCGAGCGACCGGCGAACTCCGTGTCCTCGGCCACGATCCGGGCCATGGTCACCGGCGCGTAGAAGCGGAGGAACTCCTCTACCGCGAAGGGCCTCACCTCCGGGTCTTCCATCCAGCGCCGACGGTCCTGCGGGTTCTGGGCCATGTGCCACAGCGACGCGCCGATGGCCGACCAGGTGGTGTCCACCCCGGCGATGATCAACAGCCCGCAGGTGCCTCGCACGTGCTCGTGCTCCAGGGGCCGGCCCGCGATCTTCGCGTGGGTCATGTGGCTGATCAGGTCGTCCTGGGGCTCTTCGGCCCGCTCGGCGATGAGCTTGTCCAGGTAGAAGTCGATCGAGTCCTCGTACTCGACGGTGATCTCGGTGCCGGGCTGCTCCATGATCCGGTGGATGAACACCCGGAACTGGTCGCCGTCGGAGCGGGGGACCCCCAGCATGTCGGCGATCACCCGTACCGGGATGTGCTGGGTGTAGCCCAGGGCGGCGTCCACTGTGTCGGTGCGGCCCGCTTCCACGTCGGCCAGCAGGTGGTCGAGCAGTTCCCGGCAGGTCTCGCGGGTGGCCTCCCGCTTGGCCTCTATCGGCTTGGGAGCGAAGGCCGGCAGCAGGAACTCCCGGGCGATGCGATGGAACGGCGGGTCGCTGGTGATGGGCGGGGCGAAACCCACCGGGGGAGGGATCTCGGGACGGCCGTCGTGCACCACCACGCCGTTGGAGCTGAACGTGTCGGTGTCCCTGGCGATGGCGCAGACGTCGGTATGGCGCACTGGCAGCCAGGCGCCTCCGTAGCGTTCGCTGTGGGCCACCGGACACTCGCGTCGCAACTCGTCCCATATCTCCGGGGCGCGGGCCGCGTAGCCGGGATCGACATGGTCGAAGTCGGTGGCCCAGTCGGCCACCGGTGCCCGAGGCTTGGGGCCGTCGTGGGCTCCGTCGGTCGAGTCGGCGGTCGCGCCGCTGGTCGGGGCGCCCGTTGCGGCGGTCGTGCAGGTCATGGCGTCAGTGTCAGCTCCTCGGCCTCATAGTCCAGCAGACGGCGGAAGAGGTCGCGCAGTTCGTTGCGTCGGCCCTGGTCGCCGGCCAGGTTCACCAGCTCGTGGGGATCCTCGGAGGTCTTGTACCACTCGTGGTCGTGTTCGTCGAATCCGGCGTCCACATCGAAGAGCTTGCCGTGCTCGTCGACGGTTCCGTCGCGCCTGACGCCGCCCCCGATCCCGTAGTAGCGGGCGTACTTGGTCTCGCCGTCGTAGAAGCCCCGCACCGCGTAGCGGGTGTTGCGTATCAGGTCGGACTGGGCCGAGTCCTGGGAGAACAGCACGAAGTCGCGAACCGAGGCCTCCGGATCGGCCAGCACCGGGGCCAGGTCCCGCCCCGACAGGGTGGGCGTGTCAGACGGGTCCACCCCGCCGAGGGCGGCGATGGTGGCGGCCAGGTCGACGTGGGTGGCCAGCGCCTGGGTGCTGCCCCCGCTGGGCACGCCGGGGCCCTTGACGATCAGCGGCACCCCCATCACTTCGTCGTACACGCACGGCAGCTTGGCCCTGAGCCCGTGCGATCCGCAGGCGTCGCCGTGGTCGGAGGTGTAGGCGATCACGGTGTCGCCGTACAGCCCGAGGTCGTCCAGCGCGTCGAGCAGTCGGGCCAGGCTGCGGTCGAGCTCGATGTGAAGCCAGGCGTAGTAGTCGAGACCCCGCAGCCAGGTGTCGTGCTCGTCCGCTCCGATGCGGCCCACCATGTGCTCGCGGTTGCGCACATGGCGCCAGGCCCGCTGCACCTCGGGCTTGGTGTGCAGGTCGTCGGCGAAGTTCTCCGGCAGGCGGTCGAACAGTCGCGGGTAGTCCTCCGGAGGCGGGGTCACCGGCAGATCGCCGAGACGCATCTTCACTACCGCGTTGAAGAACTCCGCGAACTTGGGATGGTCCGCCTGGTAGCTCAGATGGTCGGCCGGGAACCACATGATGTCGTGGGGGTTGACCAGGGCGACGGTCAGGAACCACGGCCGTCCGCTGCCGTTCTCACCGGCCCGGTGGTTGAGCCAGTCGACGGCCTGGTCGACGATGATCGGATCGAAGTAGCGACCGGTGTTGGCGCTGCCCATGAAGTGGACGTCGTTGCCTTCCCAGTCGAGATAGCCGTGAGCGTCCATGGCGGGCGCCTCGCCGTGACCGAGGTGCCACTTGCCCAGATAGCTGGACCGGTAGCCGCGGCCGGCGAGCAGGCCGCCGATGGTGGGGATGGCCGGATCGAGCGCGGTGTGGGTGGGGAAGGCCACGTTGTCGACCACGCCGTGCTCGGCCAGGTAGCGGCCGGTGTAGAGGCTGGCCCTCGAGGGCGAGCACGGCGAGGCGTGGGTGAAGTAGCGGTCGAAGCTGAGCCCGTCGGACCGCAGCCGCTCGTGGGCGGGCAACTCCACCACCCCGTCGAGCCAGTCGTTGCGGCGCTCCTCGTCCGAGACGATCAGCAGGATGTTGGGCCGATCAGCCACAACCGGACGCTACCGGCGTCCGTGCGAGACGAACTTCAAGCACTTGACCACCCCTGAGGCGGTCAACCCTTCGAGGTTCGCTGGGCTGGCGGACAATGGGGCCGTATCGACCGGCTGCCGTCAGCCCTCGCCTATCAGGCGCTCCAACACCAGTTCGGGGTGGTCGGCCTGGAGGCGGGCCAGCCAGTAGGGGCTCTCGAACAGGGCCAGCAGTTCGCCGCCCTCGACCCGCTCGGCGACGGCCACCCCCGACATGGCGCGCAGCACCGCGGCCGAGGCCATGTCGGTGCGCCTGGCCGTGGTCCAAGGCGCCGGCGTCAGTTCGACCGGGGCGCCGAACTCGTGGCGCAGGCGGTGCTCGGCCACATCGAACTGCAGCGGCCCGACCGCGGCCAGGATCGGGGCGCTCTCCCCGCCCTCGGGACGGCGCAGCACCTGCACGACCCCCTCGGAGTCGAGTTGGCGCACTCCGGAGCGGAACTGCTTGGCCTTGGAGGTGTCGGTGCAGCGCGCCACCCGGAAGCTGCTCGGCGAGAACGACGGCACGGTCGGCCAGCGCACCGGGCCATCGGGGGCGTACACCGCGTCGCCCACCCGCAGTTCGGCCGCGTTGACCAGTCCGATCACGTCGCCGGGCCAGGCCTCGGTGACGGTGCTGCGTTCCCGGCCCACCACGGTGTGGGCGTACTTGGTGGCCAGCGTCTTGCCGGTGCTCCCGCAGGTGACGGCCATGCCCCGCTCGAAGCGGCCCGAGCACACCCGCAGGAACGCCATGCGGTCGCGGTGGGCGGGGTCCATGTTGGACTGCACCTTGAACACCACCGCGCCGAAGGGTGCGTCCACCGGGCGGGGCTCGCCGGCCGCGTCGGACCGGGCGCCCGGCGCGGGGGCCAGGTCCACGACGGCGTCCAGCAGCAGCCGCACTCCGAAGTTGGTGAGGGCCGAGCCGAAGAACACCGGCGACAGCTCGCCCGCCTCGAAGCGCTTCGCGTCGAGTTCGGCTCCGGCCGCGTCGAGCAGTTCGATTGCCTCGTGAGCCTCGGTCCAGGCGGCGCCCTCCCGGGCCTCGGCCCGGGACGCCTCCACGATCTCCTCGCCGGCCGCGGTGGCGCCGCCGGCAGTGCGGGTGAAGCGCACGAAGTGGCCGGCGCGGCGGTCGATCAGGCCGCTGAACCGCTCGCCCTCGCCGACGGGCCAGGTGACCGGCGCCGGGTCGAGCACGAGCTGGTCCTCGATCTCGTCGAGCAGCTCGAGGGGGTCACGCGCCGGGCGGTCCCACTTGTTGATGAAGGTGACGATGGGGATCTCCCGGTTGCGGCACACCTCGAACAGCTTGCGGGTCTGCGACTCGATGCCCTTGGCTCCGTCGAGCACCATCACTGCGGCGTCCACCGCGGACAGCACCCGGTAGGTGTCCTCGGAGAAGTCGCCGTGGCCGGGAGTGTCGAGCAGGTTGAGCACCCGGTCCCGGTAGCCGAACTGCACCACTGCGGACGACACCGAGATGCCGCGGCGCCGCTCCATCTCCATCCAGTCCGAGGCGGTGGCCCGGCGGTCGCGCTTGACCTTCACCGCACCTGCCCCCGCCGTCAGCGCCCCACCGTAGAGCAGGAACTTCTCGGTGAGGGTGGTCTTGCCCGCGTCGGGATGCGAGATGATGGCGAACGTGCGCCGGCACCCGGCTTGTCGGCGCACCTCGGCGGCTGCGGCTGCGGCTGCGGCGTCGGTGCTCACCCCTTCAGTGTGGCCCGTACCGGCTGCCGTGCCTCGCGGCTGTGTACTGCTGGCCGAGGGTCTGGGGTCTCTACCGCGGTGCGACTTCAGTCGCTTCGCGATCGCTGACGCCATCCGGAAGGCGATGGTGTGCATCGAACGCAGGCGTCTCGAAGCGTCAGCGTCGACTCGGTGGAGATTCCCGCGCTGGCGACGGCGATCGCCTATGCCGAGCTGGATGCCGCCCCGGCCGACGTCAACCGCTTCGTGGCTGACATGGTGAAGGCCCTGTTCGACCACATCGCCGAGTTGTCAAGAGCGTAGATCCCCGATCAGGGTCACGCCTGGCGGGTGGCCACGAAGCGGGCGGCGGCGGCCAGGGCCTCCTGGGCCGCGGGCACGTCGGGGAGGGCCTCCAGCGCGTGCAGGGCCTCGTCCAGAAGCCCAGCGATCTCTGACTCGAGGCGGGCGAGGGCGCCGGTGTCGACGATCGCCTGCTGGACCTCGGCCACCGCCTCGCCGTCCATCTCCGAGCCGACCGCGCCCAGAACCTTGAGCTGGGACGGGGTGGCGGCCGCCCTCGCCAGGGCTATCAGCAGGGTGGGTTTGCCCTCGCGCAGGTCGTCGCCCACCGGCTTGCCCGTGGCGGCCGGGTCTCCGAATGCGCCGAGCACGTCGTCGCGCAGCTGGAAGGCCATGCCGACAGGACGGCCGTGGCCCGCGAGAGGCTCGGCCAGGTCGGGGCGCCCGGCCAGCGCGGCGCCCAGCTGAAGCGGCCGCACCACCGTGTAGCGGGCCGTCTTGTGCTCGATGATCCTGCGAGCCTCGTCGGCGGTGGCGGTCCCGCGGGCGCCCCCGACCACGTCCAGGTACTGACCCATGTTCAGCTCGGTGCGCAGCCCGTCCCACACCGCCCGGGTCTCGGGGGCCACCTCGCCGAGGGTGCGGTCGGCGAGCACCATGGCCATGTCTCCCACCAGCACCGCGGCGGCCTCGCCGAAGCGCCGGTCCTCGCCGAGCCACCGGCGGTCGCGGTGGCGCTGCACAAACTTGCGCCACACCGTGGGCGCGCCCCGCCGGGTGGGGGAGGCGTCCATCACGTCGTCGTGGGCCAGGGCGAAGGCGTGGAGGATCTCCAGGGCGCAGCCGCAGTCGAGTGCGCCGTCGCCGTCTGGGTCGCCGCCGCCGAGCAGCCATCCCCAGTGGCAGTAGGCGGGCCGGATGCGTTTCCCCCCGCCCAGCACCATGTCGGCCAGGTCGCCGAGGGGTTCGTCGAGGCTCGGGTCCAGCTCGGACCACTCGCGCCGCTCGGCGGCCAGGATCTCGCCGAGACGAGCCTCCACCCGGGCTGCGATGGCCGTCAGCTCTGCGGGAGGTCTCGAACTCACACGAGATTCCTGTAGTCGGGGACCGCCGAGGTCCTTGGCGGCTGGGATTTCGGGGGTGGGATGGTCATGTCGGGGAGTCCGTTTCGAGCGCGGCGACGACTCTCTCGACCTGGATGCCGGCGTTGGCGATCCGGCGCCGGCAGATCTCGATGAGGGTGGCGGCCCGCTCGACCCGGTTGGCGAGGACGTCGACGTCCGGGTCCTCGCCCTCCAGCTCTTCCAGGATCTTCTCGAGCTCGGCCATCGCGGCGCCGTAGCCGGGCTCGTCGGGGCTGCTGGGGCTGTCGGGCTCGTCGGGGCTGCTGGGGCTGGGGGGGCTGTCGGGCTCGTCGGGCTCGTCGGGGCTGCTGGGGCTGGGGGGGCCGCTGGGGCTGCTGGGGCTGGGGGGGCCGCTGGGGCTGCTGTGCGACTCTCCGGTGCTCATCGATCTCGGTCCTCGCTGCTGTCGCGCCGGCCCCGGATCGTACTTGCAAGCGTGCCGTCCGATAGATGGGTGACGACGCCGTCGCCGGGTGACACGTCCTGCACTGACCGGACCAGCCTTCCGTCGTCGCGCCGGGTCAGCGACCATCCGCGTCCCAGGATCAGGGCCGGATCGAGGGCCCGTACCCGGGTGGCGATGGCGTCCAGGCGCCGCTGGGCGTGGCGGATCTCGTGACGGCCCGCCACCGGCAGCCGGGCCGAGGCCCGTTCGAGCCTGCCGGCGGCCCGTCGCCCGACCGCGGGTCCGGCCCGGCCCAGCCGGTAGGCGACCGCAGCCACCCGGCGCCCGGCCCGGGCCGAGGCGGTCCGCCCGTCGAGGACGACGCGCCGGGCAGCCGAGTCGAGGTTGCGCTCGGCTCGGCGGGCCGCGGCCCTGGCTCCCCGGGCGGCGTCGGCTGCGACCCGGCCGGTGCGGTGCTCGGCCGTGGCCAGCGCTCGGCGTCCCTGCGCCTCGATCGACCGGCCCGCGTCGTCGAGCTCGTCGAGCCAGTCCTCCACCCGCAGCACCACGGCCCGGGCCGCGGCCGTCGGCGTCGAGCAGGCGGTGTGGGCGGTCTCGTCGGCCACGCTGCGATCGGTCTCATGGCCGATGCCGGTGAAGACGGGACGCTGACATCCCCCGACGGCCCGAGCCACCAGTTCGTGGTCGAAGGCGACCAGGTCGGTGCGGCTGCCGCCTCCTCGGGCCAGCATCACCACATCGACGCCGGCGCCGGCCGCGGCCCGGATCGCGGCCGCGATGGCCTCAGGCGCGTCGATGCCCTGCACCGGGGCGTCAACCTCGACGACTTGGAAGGCGAAGCCGCTGCCGGTCAGCACCCGAAGCATGTCGGCATGGGCCGCGCTGTCCACAGACGTGACTATTCCGACCCGCAGCGGCACCGGCGCCAGGGCCGTGTCGGCGTTGCGGCGCAGCGCTCCCTCGGCGGCCAGGGCCCGCAGCAGCGCCTCGCGTTCGGCCGCCAACGCGCCCAGGGTGTGGGCGGGGTCGATGGAGATCATGCGCAACTGGAGTCGTCCCCGCTGCGGGTAGAAGTCGAGCATCCCCTGAATGCGCACGCTCACCCCGTCGGCCATGCGGATGGCGTTGCCGTGCCGCTTGATGATGTTGTTGACCCGCTCCTTGTCGTCGCGGAACAGCACGACGCCCACCGAGGCCGCGGGAGGCACTCCCGGGTCGTCGCGCTCGGGGCGCTCGACCAGGTCGAAGTAGACGTGTCCGCTGCGGGCCCGTGTGATGTTGTCGATCTCCCCCGATACCCAGACCCCGCTCGGGAAGGCCTCGTCCAGGGTCCAGCGGAGCACCTGGGCGAGTTCGCCCACCGTCAGCGTCCGGTCGGCGCCGGTCGGGCCGGTCACGGTACAGACCGAGCGCAAGCAGGTGGGAGACGGCCGCGTTGCGGTCCGTCGCTCCCGCTCTCGGTCGCTGCGCTCACGGGCTGCTGGGGCCGCGGGCTCGCTCGGCGCCTCTCGCAAGGCCTCATCCGCCGTTGCCTGTCCGCTCGGCCTCTGGCCGTTCGGCGATCTCGGCTCGCAGCAGCCCGTCGTAGAGTTCGGCGTACAGACCGCCGGCGAGCCGCAACTCGTCGTGGGCGCCGGTCTCGACGATCCGTCCCCCGTCGATCACCACGATCATGTCGGCGTCCACGATGGTGGACAGGCGGTGGGCCACCACCAGCGACGTGCGGCCCCGCAGTGCCTCGGTCAGGGCCTCCTGCACCAGGGCCTCGTTCTCGGTGTCGAGGTGCGACGTGGCCTCGTCGAGGATGACGATGGCCGGGTCCTTGAGCAGCATCCGGGCGATGGCCAGGCGCTGCTTCTCGCCGCCCGACAGCCGGTAGCCCCGCTCGCCGACCACGGTGTCGTATCCGGCGGGCAGGGCTGCGATCACATCGTGGATGCGGGCTGCCCGGCATGCCTCGACCAAGTCGAGTTGGGCTGCGTCGGGCCGGGCGTAGCGCAGGTTGGAGGCCACCGTGTCGTGGAACAGGTGCGGGTCCTGGGTGACCGTGCCGATGGCGGCCCGCAGCGACGCCTGCGTGAGATGGCGGACGTCGAGACCGTCGACCAGCACTGCGCCCTCGGTGACGTCGTGCAGCCGGGGCACCAGCGACACCAGCGTGGTCTTGCCCGAGCCCGACGGACCGACAATCGCCACCATCCGGCCCGGGGGGATGTCCAGATCGATCCCCGAGAGCACCTCGACCGGTTCCGCGCCGCCGGATGAAGCGACGTCGGCGGCGCCCAGGGACTCGGGCGTCGAGTCTGTCGACGGGTAGGCGAAGTCCACTTGCCGGAACTCGACCCGGCCGACCGGCTGGTGCAGGTCGCGGGCGCCGGCGCGGTCGGTGATCGGATTGGGGGCGTCGAGCACCTCGAACACCCGCTCGAAGCTCACGAACGCCGACATCACGTCCACCCGGGCGTTGGACAGGCTCGTCAGAGGCACGTAGATGCGAACCGTGTAGAGACCCAGGGCCACCAGCGTGCCCGCGGTCAGGGCGCCGTCGATGGCCAGGTGGCCGCCCAGCCAATACACGATGGCCGTCCCGACCGCGCCGACCAGGGTCAGCGCGATGAGGAACACCCGCGAGTACATGGCGCTGCGGACCCCGATGTCGCGCACCCGCCCGGCCCGATCGGAGAAGTCGGCGGTCTCGGCGTCGTGGCGGCCGAACAGCTTCACCAGCAGCGCCCCGGCCACGTTGAACCGCTCGGTCATGGTGTTGTTCATCGAGGCGTTGAGGTTCATGCCCTCGCGGGTGATGGCCTGAAGCCCCCGGCCGACCCGGCGCGCCGGCAGCACGAAGACCGGCAGTATCACGACCGCGAGCAGGGTGAGCCGCCACTCCAGCAGGACCATGGCTATGAGCGTTCCGACCAGGGTGATGATGTTGGCCACTACCGTGCCGAGCGTGCCGGTGAAGGCCCGCTGGGCCCCGATCACGTCGTTGTTCAAGCGGCTCACCAGCGTGCCGGTCTGGGTCCGGGTGAAGAACGCCAGTGGCATGCGCTGCACATGGTCGAACAGCCGCAGCCGCAGGTCGAAGATCAGTCCCTCGCCGATGCCGGCGCTGAGCCTGCGCTCCACCAGTGACAGCAGCGCCTCGCCGGCCGCCGCCGCGATCAGCACGACGAACAGCAGGTTCAGGTAGCCGCCGTCACGCTCGGCGATGGCCGAGTCGAAGATCTCCCGGATCACGAGGGGAGGAAGCAGCCCCAGGAACGTCGAGGCGACGACCGTGCCGACGAAAGCGACGATCGACGGGCGGTAGGGACGGGCGAATCCCCAGACGCGGCGCCGGGTGCGGGCGGTGATCCGCTTGCCCTCCAGGGCCGAGCGGTCGGCCGACATGGAGTGCATGACTCCCCACGCGCTCATCATCGGGGCCGAGCCTACGAAGCACCGTGTTCGCCCGCTCTTGTTCGCTTCGCTCACGGGCCGCTCGGGCCACGGCCTCGCTCAGCCCCGTAGAAGTTCCCACGAGGCGAGGCCTGACCGCTCGGCCCCTGCCGGTAGCGTTGTGGCGTGGATCGCAGCGCCTCGGTGGCCCTGAAGACCGACCACTACGAGATCACGATGGTGGCCTCGGCCCTTCAGTCCGGGATCGCGGAACGCCGGGCCGTCTTCGAGGCGTTCGCCCGGCGGCTGCCGGCCGGTCGGGCCTACGGAGTCATGGCCGGCGCCGACCGCATCGTCGACGCGATCGAGCGCTTCCGCTTCGACGGCGAGACCGTCGACCATCTAGTCGCCGCGGGCGTGGCGTCCGACCCCGACGTGGTCGAGTGGCTGCGGTGCTACCGCTTCAGCGGCGACGTCACCGGCTACCCGGACGGGGAGCTGTTCTTCCCCTACTCGCCGGTGCTCACCGTAGAGGGGTCCTTCGCCGAGTGTGTGGTGCTCGAGACGGTGGTGCTGTCGATCCTCAACTACGACTGCGCGGTGGCCTCGGCCGCGGCCCGGGTGCGTGATGTGGCCCGCGGCCGCCTGCTCGTCGAGGGCGGCAGCCGCCGCGCCGACCCCGACGCGGCCGTGGCCGCAGCCCGGGCGGCCCACATCGGTGGCTTCGACACCACGTCGAACCTGGAGGCGGGGCGGCGCTACGGCATCCCCACCGGAGGCACGACCGCCCACGCCTTCGTGCTGGCCCACGCCGACGAGCACACGGCCTTCAGGGCTCAACGAGACGCCCTCGGCGCCGGCTCCACCTACCTGGTCGACACTTTCGACGTGCTGGAGGGCATTCGCCGGGCGGTGCAGGTGGTGGGGCACGACATCGGCGCGGTGCGCATCGACAGCGGCAACCTGCTGGCGGCCAGCATCCGGGCCCGGGCCCTGCTCGATTCGCTCGGCGCGGCCGGCTGCCGGATCGTGGCTTCCGGCGACCTCGACGAGTTCCGTGTGGCCGAGCTCGAGGAGGCGGCCGCCCCCATAGACGCCTATCTGGTGGGCACCAGCCTGGTCACCGGGTCGGGTCACCCCACCGCTTCGGTGGTGTACAAGCTGGTGGCCATCGCCGACCGTGCCGGCGCGGGCGCGCCCCTGCGGGCGGTGGGCAAGCTGTCGCCGGGCAAGACCACCGTGGGCGGCCGCAAGCAGGTTCATCGCACCGTCGACGCGGACGGCTGCTGGAAGGCGGAGGTGCTGTCGCCCGCGGGCGGCGTCGGGCCCGCAGAATCTCACAATCCCCAGGTTGCGCTGCTGGCCGGCGGCCGGCGGGCCTGGCAGGACGATCCCGCCGCCGCCCGCCGCCGCTGCGCAGAGCGCCGTCAGGGCCTGCGGGCCGAGGATCGGGTCCCGCATCCCCGGCGCTCTCCGGCCATACCCACTGAATGGGTGGGAATGGAGGCGCCCGCCGCGACAGAATCCGCGACAGAATCATCGAACGGAGCGGAAGGGCGGTCGACGTCGGCGGACCGGGTCCAGAAGGGCGATCGAGGAGGAGACGCGATGCAGAAGGCGCTGATCATCGTGGACGTGCAGAACGACTTCTGCGAGGGCGGGTCGTTGGCGGTGGAGGGCGGGCACGCGGTGGCCGCTTCCATCACCGACCTGGTCGGGCTGGACCGGGCCGGGGGCCGCTACCACTATGTGGTCGCATCCAAGGACTGGCACATCGACCCCGGCGAGCACTACGCCGCGCCGGGCGCCGACCCCGATTTTGCGACGTCTTGGCCGGTGCATTGCGCGGCCGGCACGCAGGGCGCCGCCTTCTCGCCGAACCTGCAGGTGGCGCTGGACGAGGTGTTCCTCAAGGGCCAGTACAGCAGCGGCTACAGCAGCTTCGAGGGGGTCGCCGGCTCGAGCGAGGATGTGGGGCTGCGGGACTGGCTCGCGGAGCGCGGCGTCGAGGCGGTCGACGTGGTGGGCGTCGCCACCGACTACTGCGTTCGGGCCACCGCGCTGGCCGCGGCCGCGGCCGGGTTCGACACGACCGTCCTGGTGGCGCATTGCGCGGGGGTCGCTCCGGCCTCCACCGCGGCGGCTCTCAAGGAGCTGGCCTCAGCCGGGGTGACGATCGTCTGAGGTTTGCGGCGGTGTGGTTGTCGATGTCTTGTTCCGTGTGTCGCTGGCCTCAGCCGGGGTGACGGTCGTCTGAGGTTTGCGGCGGTGGCCGCCGAATTCCTGTGGTGAGGGACCTGTGGCGTCCTCAGCGCGAGCGCAGACAGGCGCTGACCCGGGGGGTTTCTTGAACTGCCTGATCGCGGCGCCAACTGCATGCAGTCAGGTCGAGGGCTTTCTCGACGCAGGCAGCGCAGGATCGTCTAACACGCGTCGTCATCTACTTGCGCGCGCTCTTGGCTGCAGGAATCTGGGACGGTGGCGGTGTTGTCGCTCAGCTGCCGGGCTGGGGGACGACCCGCAGGTAGGGAAGGGGAGCCTCCCACCCGTCGGGGTACTTCTCGGCGGCCGCCTCGTTGGAGACGGCGGGGACGATGATGACGTCCTCGCCCTGGTTCCAGTTGGCCGGGGTGGCCACCTGCTCGTGGGCGGTGAGCTGCACCGAGTCGAGCAGCCGCAGGATCTCGGCGAAGTTGCGGCCGGTGGTCATCGGGTAGGTGAGGGTGGCCTTGATCTTCTTGTCGGGGCCGATGATGAACACCGAGCGGGCGGTGGCGTTGTCGGCTGCGGTGCGGCCCTCGGACGTGTCGCCGGCGTCGGCCGGGAGCATGTCGTAGAGCTTCACCACGTTGAGCCCGGGGTCGCCGATCAGCGGGTAGTTGACCGTGTTGCCGGTGGCCTTCTCGATGTCGGCCGACCAGCCGACGTGGTCGCTCACGCCGTCGACGCTGATGCCAATGATCTTGCAGTTGCGGGCCGCGAACTCCGGTTTCAGGCCGGCCACCGCGCCCAGCTCGGTGGTGCAGACCGGGGTGAAGTCCTTCGGGTGGGAGAACAGCAGCGCCCATCCGTCGCCGATCCACTCGTGGAAGTCGATGGCTCCCTCGGTGGTGTCGGCGGTGAAGTCCGGGGCTGTGTCGTTGATGCGAAGTCCCATGGCATTCCTCCAGTAGTGGCGGATTGTCCACAGGCTAGCGACTCATGCCGACCACTCCGACAGGATTAGTCGGGAATCGTTTTGACCATCGAGGGTGAGAGGCTCTGCCCCGAACAGGTGGGACTGAGATCCATTCTAATCGCGCGCCATTTAGAAACGATACACATACAACAGTTCGAAGCGATCCACCCCTACGCCGACGGCAACGGCCGGCTGGGCCGGATACTGGTGACCAGGGCGCTGATGCGAGCAGATCTGACACGTCGCACGACGGTGCCGGTCAGTGTCGCCATCGCCCGCGATCCCGGCGGGTACCTGTCCGGGCTGGCGCAGTTCGAAAAGGGACGCGCCGGGCCGTGGATTCGCTGGTTCGCCGAAGTGGCCGAAAGGGCGGCCACCGCCACTGGCAGCCTCGCGGCCCAGACCCGACAGATCACCGAGGCGTGGACTCGCAGACTCGACGGACTGCGAGCGGACAGCGCAGCACGAGCGCTCGTTCCTCTGCTGGCCGGGCATCCCGTTCTGTGCGCCCCGGACGCAGCCGACTTGCTTGGCGTCAGCAGGCCCGCGGCCAGAACCGCTCTTAGGGCGCTGACCGATCGAGGCGTACTGGTGCCTGTGGAAGCAGACTCTCCCGGCGTCGGCCGGAACCGACACTGGTTCGCCGCCGTCGACCTCGTCAGCACCTGGTCGAGCTAGCGCTCTGTCCACTAACCGTCGTCGGGGTTGAGCCGGGATTCTCTATGCCAGTCTTGCCCGCATACGACAGGTTTCTCTACATATTTCGGGTTGGGGTGCTCGCGATCGTCTGTGGGGGTGCCTACGGCCATGGACGACCGCCGCCAGTGCCCCGCGCAATACCCGGGCTCTGCCTCAAAGTCCGATGTAATTAGGTGACCGCCGACGCTGGTCGCAACAGCGCCAACCGAGCAAACATGCAGGTCAGAAGGCCGCGGCCAGCGGAGAACGGCCCGCTTCGGGTCAAGGGTTCTCTTGCCCTTGACGGCGTTGCTGGCGATTAGGAGGCGGAGTAGGGGTTGGCGGGCTCAGTTGGGCTGGCACCTGCTCCACCAGCACTGGCCCCACAGGTTGAGTGATTTCCAGGTAGGCGCGTCCGTGATGGTTCTCAATGAGCTTGGTCGTTCCCGTGTTGTTGAAGGTGTGACGGACAGAATGGTGAACAGATCTTGGCATTCCTGCTTTGCCAACTCGAACTGATCCAAGATGGCTTGACCCGGTGCTGACCTCGGCCCTTCGGGTGTGGGGATGGTGAATTGAGGGTCGATTGGACCTAGTTGTGAATGGGTGCCCATCAATATCTCATCACAGGCAAGCGCCATCATCGTTGCGGCTGACATGGCAGCCACCGGAACGACAGCCCGAATGTGCTCGAAGCGTGTTCTGAGATACCCCATGATCGCCTCGGCCGCTTCGGGGCTTCCACCAGGGCTTGTGATGATGAGGTCGAGGTTCTTGTCGGAGATGTTGGAGACGGCTTCCATGAAGCCTTGCTTGTCACCAAGATTTACCGATAGGGCCTCCACGTTGGGAACAGGTCTGTTCTCCATCCAAGAGGTGGCATAAACGATGACTGCACGTTCGGTATGTTCGTGCAGTGCTGCGAGGTACCGTCTTCGGAGGATGTCGTGGGGGGAGGGTCCACCAAGGGTCGGTGGTTTCTTGTCCTCGGCCTCTTTGATTTCGCGTAGTTCTTGAAGCTGTTCACCCCAAGTTGACATCGGGGCTCCCGGCCGAGGAGTTCGATGCCACTCGCTCAACAACACTGGGGGTGGAGGCATTCACAGCCGCGAAGTAGTGCTGTTCGGCTAGTTCGTAGGCGGCTATCAGATCAGAGACACCAGCTTCATGCTTCTCGACGCGCTTCTTCAATTTGCGGTCGCTTCGGCTCACGGCTTGCTCTCCTTGTGTGGCTCCACGGGGGTGGGGTTGCCCTCCTGTCTAGCAGGTTGTCACCTCGGTGACGCCACCTGGGTGGCAGGTCGGCCACGGCAGGGCCTCTGCTCCCACGGCTCCATCCCCTTGAGCATGATTGCGCCGCCGTTGGCGGTGAGCGACGGGGATCGCACAGAGTTGGAGAGGCTGTCGCGCTCGGTGTCGGAGCCGGTGCGGGTCGTGCGCCAGGCGCGGGCGCTGTTGTCGGCTGCGGCCGGCGCGGCCAACGAGGAGACGGCCCGCCGTGTGGGGGTGTCGCCGAACACGGTGCGGGCGTGGCGGCGCGGGTTCGCCGCGGGCGGGCTCGGGTGGCTGGGCACGGTCGCGCCGGGCCGGGGGCCGCGGCGGTCGCTGAGTTGGCACCTGCACTTCACCCCCACCAGCGCCAGCTGGGCCGACCTCGTCGAGTGCTGGTTCTCGATCCTCGCCCGCAAAGCCTTCAAGAACCGAGCGTTCAGTTCCGTCGCCGACCTCCAACACGCCATCGACACCTGGACCCAGCACTGGAACCACGCCCCCCAGCCATTGCGCTGGACCAAACAAGCCCAACCCGTCATCGACAAAGTCAAACGAGCACGAACCGCCCCACACCGCGCAACCAAACCCGCGACACACCACTAGGGCCAGACGGGCCGCGGCTCGTTCTGGCCCCAAACAGGCCCCAAAATGGACCGAGATGTACAACTAGGGGTACAACTGAGCTAGTTGCTAAACCTAAACATACAGGTTAGTAGGTATTTTTGGGCTTTTGGATGGCGGAGAGTATGGGATTCGAACCCATGGTGACCCGGAGGCCACAACGGCTTTCGAGGCCGCCCCATTCGTCCGCTCTGGCAACTCTCCGCCGCAGAGGCTACCGGTGGCCCCCCGGCTCGACTCAGCCGCCGGCCCCGCTGCGGTCGGCTGCTAGCGCAGGTCGAGGACTGTGCTGAGGGCGGCGTCGACGCCCCACTGCTCCTCGGAGCGCAGGCGTCCGAATCGCCCGGGCCACAGCGCGATTGTATCACGAAATGTATTACGAACGGCCGGGCAAAGTCCTGCTGATGCCTACGCCTGATTGGGACCGGGGCTCCGCAGGCCTGAGAAGAAGTCCTGAAGCAGGGCCGCGCACTCGTCGGCCCGCACTCCGGGGGCCACCGCGAACTCGTGGTTGAGCCGGGGGTCGGCGCCGAGGTTGTAGAGCGATCCGAGCGCGCCGGCCTTGGGATCGTCGGCGCCGTAGACGACCCGGGCAACCCGGGCCTGCTGGAGCGCGCCCGCGCACATGGGGCAGGGCTCCAGGGTCACGGCCACCACCGCCCCGTCCAGGCGCCAGCCGGCCAGGCGTCCCGCGGCGTCCCGCAGCGCCAGCATCTCGGCGTGGGCGGTGGGATCGCCGGCGCGCTCCCGCTCGTTGTGGCGGCGGGCGACCACCTCGCCGTCGAGCCAGACCGCGGCGCCCACGGGCACGTCGCCGTGGGCGGGGGCAGCCCGGGCCTCGGCCAGTGCCGTCTCCATTAGCTCGTCGTCGGTCACGATCCCTGCAGCCCGGGCGTCGGCCAGTGCCGTCTCCATTAGCTCGTCGTCGGTCACGATCCCGGCCCGGCGAGCCGCGACGGGGTCACGGGTCGATGTCGTCGGCCATGAGATCGGCCATCAGCGCGGCCGCGGCCGCGGTGAGGGGGCCGCCCACCACCGGCAGTTCGGTGTCGTCGATGCGGGCGATCGACTGGACCGCCCGGGTGGAGGAGGCCAGGAAGGCCTCGGGAACGCGGCGAAGCTCCTCCACGGGCAGATGCGTCTCGGCCACATCGAGGCGCTCCAGCAGCAGCGCCCGGGTGACCCCGGCCAGGCAGCCGGCGTCCAGCGGCGGAGTGTGCAGGCGCTCGCCGTCGGACCAGAAGATGTTGGATCCGGCGCCCTCGCTCACCCGTCCCCGGGTGTCGGCGAAGATCGCCTCCGACGCGCCCCGCTCGCGGGCCACGTCGAGGGCCAGCACATTCTCGGCGTAGGAGGTCGTCTTGACGCCGGCCATGGCGCCCCGCTCGTTGCGGCGGAACGGCACGATCGAGACCGCAGCGCCGGGCGGGTAGTCGGGCGGCCGGTTGCCGGCGACCACGATGGCCGTGCCCCGCGCTCCGCTGCGCCCGGATCCCAGCGGGCCGCCGCCGCTGGTGGCCGTGACCCGCACGATGCCGGCGGAGGGCGCGGCGGCGAGGCACTGGGCGATCGCGGCCCGCAGCTCGTCGTCGCTGTACGGGCACTCGAAGCGCAGCACCCGGGCCGAGCGGCGCAGACGCTCGAGATGCCGCCGCACCGCGAAGGCGGCCGCCGCTGCGCCGTTGCGCACCACCAGCAGCGTCTCGAACACGCCGTCGCCCACGATCACGCCGTGGTCGTCGGCCCGCAGATGCGGGTGGTCGGGCTCCACCATGCGTCCGTTCAACCACACGGCCTGCGCGCTCATCGACACGAAACTATCGGCAGGGGGCGCGACAGTATCGGCAGGGGGCGCTATCGGCAGGGGGCGCGACAGTATCGGCACGGGGGCGACCGGCAGGGGGTGCGACAGTATCGGCAGGGGGCGCTATCGGCAGGGGGGCGACCGGCAGGGGGTGCGACAGTATCGGCAGGGGGCGCTATCGGCAGGGGGGCGACCGGCAGGGGGTGCGACAGTATCGGCAGGGGGCGCTATCGGCAGGGGGGCGACCGGCAGGGGGCGCTATCGGCAGGGGGGCGACCGGCAGGGGGTGCGACAGTATCGGCAGGGGGGCGACCGGCAGGGGGCGCGACCAGCAGGGGGTGCGACAGTATCGGCAGGGGGCGCGACCAGCAGGGGGTGCGACAGTATCGGCAGGGGGCGCTATCGGCAGGGGGCGCGACCGGCCGATCGCCGGCCCCTTCGACCGAGCCATCGGCGCTGAAATGTCGAGTGCTTGGCGGCGATACCGTGAAGTGATGAGATCCTGGATCAAACGGCACTGGCGCTGGGCGCTTCCGGCTGGAGTCGTTCTGGCAGGGGTGGGGGCCTGGCTGGTGTTCGGGTTCTTCGCCTTCCAGACGTACTTCCAAGACGACGAGGTGGACGAGGCGCTCCCGTTCTTCACCGCGGGCCCGGCCCCGTCGGGCATCGAGGGCGACGAGACGACCGCTGAGATGGCCGACGCCATGAACGAGGCCATGGCGGAAGACGGCATGCCCATGGTCGACGATGTCGACGAGCCCGTGCCGGAGATGCCCGGGCCGGCGGCGCCCCAGATCCCCGAGCCCGGAGTCGAGGCCGTTGAGGCCTCCGAGCCGGCTGAGCCTGCCACCGAGACCCAGCCCTCCACCGAGACTCAACCCACCGAGGAGACCCAGCCCACCGAGACTCAAGCTCAACCGGCCGCGCCCGAGATCATCGTGGAGGCGTCCGGGTCGTTCATCGACCGGTCCCATCCCACCGAGGGCAGCGCCCTGGTGCTCGGCGACGGCAGCGGACAGCGCTTCTTGCGGTTCGAGGACTTCCGCACCGACAACGGCCCCGACCTGAACGTGTACCTGTCGGCCGCCCCGACCGACGCGTCGGCCCGCGAGTTCGACGACGACTTCGTCGACCTCGGCGACCTCAAGGGCAATGTCGGCTCGCAGAACTACGAGATCCCCGCCGGGCTCGACCTCGACCACTATTCCACGGTGGCGATCTGGTGTGTGCGCTTCGGCGTGGTCTTCGGGGTGGCCGAACTCACCTCTGGCTGACGGCCCGCGTTCTGTGCGCGATGAGGCCGCTCTGGGCGGCGTGTCTGCGCAGAAAGCTGGCGGCCCGCGTTCTGTGCGCGATGAGGCCGCTCTGGGCGGCGTGTCTGCGCAGAAAGCTGGCGGCCCGCGTTCTGTGCGCGATGAGGCCGCTCTGGGCGGCGTGTCTGCGCAGAAAGCTGGTGGCCCGCGTTCTGTGCGCGATGAGGCCGCTCTGGGCGGCGTGTCTGCGCAGAAAGCTGGTGGCCCGCGTTCTGTGCGCGATGAGGCCGCTCTGGGCGGCGTGTCTGCGCAGAAAGCTGGTGGCCCGCGTTCTGTGCGCGATGAGGCCGCTCTGGGCGGCGTGTCTGCGCAGAAAGCTGGTGGCCCGCGTTCTGTGCGCGATGAGGCCGCTCTGGGCGGCGTGTCTGCGCAGAAAACGGGCGGCCCGCAGGCTCAGGGCGCGGCCGGCAGGGGGGTCTTGCCGGAGCGGTAGCCGACGCCGGGCACCGTGAGGATGTAGGTGGGGTTCCTGGCGTCGTCTCCCAGCTTCTGGCGCAGGCCCTTGACGAAGGTGCGCACCCGCCGGGGATCGCCCGAGGGCCCCTCGTTCCAGACCCGCTCCAGCAGCTGCTCGTAGCTCAGGACCCGACCACCGTTGGTGCACAGCTCGAACAGCAGCTTGAACTCGGTGGGGGTGAGCTTGGCGGGCCGGCCCGCCAAGGTGGCGGTGTGGGTGAGGAAGTCGACCGTCAAGTCTCCCAGACGGTAGAACTCCGCCTGCTGGGAGAGGCCCCTGCGCAGAGCCGCCGAGATCCTGGCCAGCAGTTCGGTCGGCGAGAAGGGCTTGACCACGAAGTCGGTGGCCCCGGTCTCGAAGACTGTGGCCAGGTGCGGGTCGTCGGCCCGCCCCGACAGGAGGATTACCGGCACATCCATGACGCCCCGTATGCGCTTGATGAGCTCGAACCGGCCGCTGCCGGGCAGCATCGAGTCGAGCAGCACCAGATGGGGCGCCTCGGCTCGGAGGAGCTGTTCGACCTCGTCGGGGTCGCCGGTGAGGATCGGCGTGTAGCCGGCCTCTGAGAGGGCCTTGCGGATCAAGCGGAGCACGCTCGGGTCGCCGTCGACGGCGAGGATGCGCTTCCCTCTGACGGGTGCGGGGTCCGGCGGGGCGACGGCCGCGGGCTTGGTGGACGCCTCATCGACTGCGGGGATCGTGAACGTGATGCGGCCCCTGCGGCCGTCGCCGTCGGTGCCGGTCCTGATGCGGCCGCCGTGGCCCTCGTCGTCGTCGTTGTCGGTGTCGGTCCTGATGCGGCCGCCGTGGCCCTCGTCGTCGTCGTTGTCGGTGTCGGTCCTGATGCGGCCCCTGCGGCCCTCGTCGTCGTCGTTGTCGGTGTCGGTCCTGATGCGGCCCCTGCGGCCCTCGTCGTCGTCGTTGTCGGTGTCGGTCCTGATGCGGCCCCTGCGGCCCTCGTCGTCGCCGTCGTTGTCGTTGTCGGTGTCGGTCCAGATGCGGCCTCCGTGGGCCTTGACGATGCCTTCGCAGATCGCGAGGCCCAGGCCGGAGCTGCCCGTCCGCCCGTCTACGCCGCGGCGCGGATGCGGGAACGTCGCGAACGGGCGTGACCGGTGCGGCGCGGCCGGGGCGCCCTGGTCGGTGACGCCGATCGCTACGTGCTGGTCGTGCATGGAAGCGGTCACCGTGATCACGGACCACTGGCGCGAGTGTCCGGCGACGTTGGCGAAGAGGTTGTTGAGCACCTGCACTATCCGCGGCGTGTCGGCCCAGACCCTCGGCAGGTTCGCGGCGACGTCGATCTCGACGATGGAGCCGTGCCCGCTGCTCAAGAAGGCGTTCCTCGCCTGGTCGAGCATCGATGCGACGTCGGCCGGCGCGGGCGACACGAACAGCGTTCCAGCCTCGATGCGGGTCATGTCGAGGAGGCTGCCTATCAGGTCGCGCATGTGGTCGGCCTGCTCCTCGATCATGCGGAGGAACTGCTGGACCTCGGCCGGGTCCAGTGGCGATGTGGTGTCGCGCATCGTTGCCGCGGAACCTTTGATCGACGTCAGCGGCGCACGCAGCTCGTGGCTCACCATGCCCAGCAGCTCACAACGCAGCCGCTGGAGCTCCTCGAGGGGGGTGACGTCCTGCGCGGTGGCCACCACGGAGACGATCTCGCCGTCGCCCGCGCGGATCGGCGCGGCGCTGACCAGCGTGCTCACCGTGGATCCGTCGGGCCGCTCGATCACGACCTCCTCGGCGAGCACCGTCTCACCGGCGCCGATCGACCGTTCCACCGGCAGTTCGCCGCGGGGGATCTCGGATCCGTCCATCCGCATGAATCTCAGCCGGTCCTGGTACCTGTCCAACGCGCGCGTCTCGTCGGCCGGCTCGCCGAGTATGCGGCGCGCCTCCGGGTTGAGCCGCACCAGCTGCTGCGTGCGCGCGTCGACTACCAGCACGCCCACCGGCGACGTGTCGATCAGGGCTTCGAGGCCGGCCCTGGCCCGCTGCTCGTCGCCGTGGCGGCGGGCGTTGGTGATGGCCGTCGCCGCTTGGGCCGCGAACATCTCCAGGGTCTCCTCGTCCTCGGAGGTGAACTCGGCGCCGTCGGGCTTCTCAGCGACGGAGATGTAGCCGACCGGCCTGCCGCCGGCTCTTGCCGTGGTGCCCAGGAGCGCCCCGATCAGTGGCTGGAACCCTGGGAAGCCGGCTGCATCCGTGTGGGCGACGAAGTCGGGGGTGCGCAGCGGTCCGCTCTGGTCGCGCAGCCATTTCAGCAGGGCCGTGCCGTGGGGAAAGGCCAGCAGCCGGCTCATCGCCTCGGGCTCCAGTCCCGAGATGACCACCTCGACGGGTGCGCCGGAGTCGCCCGCGGTGATGATCGCGCCGTAGCGGGCGCCGGTCAGCGAGCGGGCGCTGTGCGCCACCTCCCGAAGCACCGAATCCAGGTCCAGGTTCTTGCTGGCACGAAGGACGGCCTCGCTGAGCCGGGCGAGCCGCCGCGCCTCGTTGCGGGCCCGGGTCTTGCCGTGCTCGCTCAACCCGTCACCTGCCGGCGCTGGGACCCGGCCGTTTCTTCCTGATGAAAGCTGCCCGCGGTGCAGGCCATGTGCGGGTAACAACTCAGATGGGTCCCATAAGTGCAGTTATGCACGCACGCAGTCATGCACACATCAATGCAGCCGTATCGACAATGTCACGCGACCCAGGCCTACAGCCGCCCGACGTGATCGGTGTAGCCGACCTCGAAGCCGCAGCCGCGGCGCCTCGAGCCACGGGCCTGACCGAGGCCGATCTGGGCAACCTCAACGCGGTGCTCGAGCACGAGGTCGCCCCCGCCACGATCAGGAACTACCGCGCCCAGTGGCGGCTCTTCGCCCGTTGGGCCCTCAACCGGGGCGTCACCGCCCTCCCGGCCGACGCCGCGCAGGTGGCCGCGTACCTCGCCGAGCGGGTGGAGCGCCACGGCCACCGGCCCGCCACGCTGAGGGTGGCCTCGGCCGCGATCGGGTTCGTGCACCGCGCCGCGGGGCTGGAGGACCCCTGCGCCCGTCCGGAGGTCAGGCGGACGCTGCGGGGCGCCAGCCGCAAGGCGGGCAGCGCCCAGAAGCAGGCCGCGGCGCTCACCGCTGAGGCTCTGGCCCGCATCCAGGCGACCGCCCGCCGGCCGCGGCCGGGCCGTGGTGGCCGGCTGGAGAGCCGGGACGCGGCGGAGCGCAGGGGCAATCTCGACGTCGCGCTGATCAGCATCATGAGGGACGCGTTGCTCAGGAGGTCCGAGGCCGCCGCCTTGACCTGGGGCGACGTGAGGTCGGAGCCCGACGGCACGGGCCGTCTGCTGATCCGGCGCTCCAAGACCGACCCCGAGGGCCGGGGGGTGGTGGCGTTCGTGTCCGCCCCGACGATGGCCGCGCTCGCGCTGATACGGGAGGCCGCGGCGGGCGGCAGGGTGTTCGGTCTGGGCCCCAACCAGATCTCGCGGCGCATCAAGAGCGCGGCCTCCGCCGCGGGACTCGGCGACGGCTTCAGCGGGCACTCGCCACGCGTCGGCATGGCCTGCGACCTGGTGAGGGCGGGCATCGAGCTGCCCAGCCTGATGATCGCGGGACGGTGGCGCACGCCCACGATGCCGGCGCACTACGCCCGCAACGAGACCGCGGACAGGGGCGCGGTGGCCCGCTACTACCACGCCTGCGGCGGCTGACCGCGCCCCGCCGCCCGATCCCGACGGCCCGGGTCGCGGTCGGCTCGAATCCCAGATCACTGGTGCGGAGCGTGTCGTGATGCACTATCCTGCTTCCGGCGATAAGAGGACCCAGCCACAACGCGAGAGGCCAAGAGTTGCATAACTGCACTGATAGCTCTGCTGCATTCGAGACTAGTGGTACCCGGCGCCGCGTGGCCGCCATTGCGCCTCCCGCGTCTCCCTCGGGGCGTGGAGGGTCCGTCGGGCCGCTACGGCAGCGGACCTTCCACGGCCAACTGGTAGGCCACCACGGCGGCGGTGCCGGCCACCAGGCCCGGCGCCCAGCGCACCTTGGCGTGGCGGCCGTGGCGGGCCAGCGCGGCGACCGCCGCGGGCCACTGGGCGAGGGCTCCGGCCATGAGCGCCCACAGCGCCCACTCCGGACCCCACCAGCCGGCCAGCAGGCTGTCGAGCACGATGAGGCGCACGTCGCCGAAGCCCATCTTTCCGGGCCAGCGCCGGTAGGCGACTTCCAGCGCCGCCGCCACGGCCGCGGCGGTGGCGGCGGCCCAGCCGAACCGGGCCAAATCGCCCGCGGTGAGCGCGGCGGCGCCCAGCAGCCCGGCCACGGCCAGCCCGGCGGGCCACACCGCCCGGCGGGGGATGACCGCCCGGCGGACGTCGGTGACCGACACGTACCCGCCCATCACGGCCCACACGGCCGCCGCCGCCCACACCAGTCCCTCGCTCATGCACCCGAGAGTCTGCGAGCTGCCGGGCCCGGTGGCAACGACCCGCGCCCCGCCGGGCCGGAACCGATCTTTCCAACAACCAATCCCCCACAAGGAGAGAACCAATGAACGCAGTGTTGGCCCGCACGGCCCCCGAACCGGAGCCGGCGACCAAGAGGCGGCTCCGCAACCGCCGCGACGACAGCGGCCTGACCACCCTCGAGTGGCTATTGATAGTCGCCGCCGTAGCCGGCCTGGCCGCCCTAGCAGTAGTGCTGGTGACCAATGTCGTCAGCGGCACGTCCGAGCAGATCGAGGGCCAAAGCGCGCGCAAACAAGCCGCGACGCTGGCGGGCGTTCGAATTACCGAGGACGCTGCGGCCCACGACTTCGGTAGCGGCACCACACTCGACGCTCAAGTCTTCCTCGCCGCTGCCAACGAGTACCGCGATGACTGCAATCGGCTGAAAGTCGTCTATCCAGACGTCGACAACCTCAATGTGAGCTGGACGTACAACCCTCCATCAACGTTTACCGATGCCACTTGGGCTGCAGCATTTGATGACCCGGGAACGGAGGGCTGTTTGGTCTCGTAGGACACTCAGGTTCGCGGCCATCAGCGGAGGTGCCCTCGTGCTTTCGTCTGAATTCCCGTCGGAGTTGCTCAAGGGCTTGTGAGCATCCCCGCCTCAGGCGACGCGCCAACGACGGGCAAACGAATGGAGAACTGTCGATCAGAGATGAAACACACACCTGAGAATGGAACGCTGGCTCAAGCCCGGCCGTGGTCGCCGTCGGCGCGGCGATTGTGGATTGGCGACGCTGGGGTGGCTGCTGGTTACCGCGGTGGTGGCGGGGTTGGCGGCTCTGGCCGTGATCTTGGTGCTGCGTCATGTGGAGAGCACCGGCGATCGGGTGTCGAATCCGGATCCCCGGATGACTTCGGCGATCCTCACGGCCTTCGAGGTCGAAGTCGACGCGAAGGCGGCATCAGCGGACGACTTCACCACTTGGGTGGGCTGGGAGCGCCGCTTCACCGAGAAGTGCAGCCTCATCGCCATCCTGTACGGCGACGCCGACGTGCGGGTGGTGGACAACAACTTCAACCGGGCGGTCGGGGGGACCGGCTTCGACTCGGCGGCGGCCTCCCACGCGGCCGCGGCCGACGAGCAGCCCCCCACGGCCGTCAAGGCTCAGGTGCAGTGCCGGGTGGGTTGAGCCCTGGCGGCCTCGGGACGCTGGTGACGCCGGCCTCGGCGCGGCCGGGGCGGCGAGCAGCGCGCCCGGCAGACGTCGAGGCTCAGGTGCAGTGCCGGGTGGGTTGAGCCCTCGCGGCCTCGGGACTCCGGTGCCGCCGGACGCGCCGAGCCAGCGCGCCGGCGGCACCGGTTCACGACCCCTCGAGCCCGCCCTCGGTGGCGGTCTGCACCTCGGCGGCCTTGCCCAGTGCGGCGATCAGCGCGGTCAGCTTCAGATCGACCGCGTCGATCCTGGCGTCGATCTTGGCGTCGACCGCGTCGATCTTGGCGTCGAGCTGCTCGGTTCTGGCGTCGATCTTGTCAATCCTTGCCTCGAGCTGCTCGAACCTGGCCTCGAACTTGGTGTCGAGCTCGTCGATCTTTGCGTCGGTCTGCTCGGTGAGCTTGGTCTCGAGCTTCTCGAAGTTCTCGTCCACGGCGGCGAAGCCGGCGGCCATGGTGTCCTCCAGGCGGTCCATCCGGCTCTGGGCGCTGGTGAGCGTGTAGACGAGCAGCGCCACAAGGGTCATGCCGAGCAGTGTCAGCACCGGGTCGCCGGTCATCCTGGCCCACCGCTGGAACCGGGCGGCGGGCCCAGCCGCGGCGGTGGAGGCTGCTCCGGGGGGATCGGGCGGTTGGTCGGGGGTGTGGGCCATCGGGGTCGATCCTGCTGTGGTCACAGTGCGCCTCCGTCGGGTGTGGCGGCAGGAGTGCTGTCGCATCGTTTCAGTCTGGTTGGCGCACCGCCGACACTCGGTGGCAAGGCTTGTTATCCAGTATGCCATGACATGGATTGTCATGCAACCCGATGTCTCAACCGGGCGCGGGCGCGGCCACTCCGGCCGGGCGACGTCCGGGGACGGCGCCGGCCCCGCCGGTCCTGTCCCGCATCCGATTCGGCCTGTACAGGAGGTTTCTGTGACCATCGGACGTGAACCAATGAAGCTCCGACCGGGACGGCGCGGCGCGGCCGCGGTGCTCGTGGCGCTGGCCCTGGCGGCGTCGGCGTGCGCGGGCGACGACCCGGAGCCGGCCGCCGAGTCGCCGGCTCCCACGCAGCCGCCGGCCACCACTGCGCCGCCGACGACGCAGCCGCCGGCGACGACGACTACGACGACCGCGCCGCCGGCCACCACGGCGCCGCCGCCGACGACCACGGCGCCGCCCACCACGACCACGGCGCCGCCGCCGACCACCACGGCGCCGCTGCCCCAGAGCCCGCCGTACCGGGCGGAGCTGCCGTCGGGGCCGTTCCTGCTGGCCGACCGCATCGCCCAGAAGCTGACCCTCGATGAAACGTTGAGGGTTGTCCTGGCGGTGGCCGCGGCCGACAGCAGCTCGACCCCGGCGCTGTCCGCCGGGTGGCTGGACGGCGCCGAGGAGGCCGGCGACGCGCACGGCGCCGGCGTCGAGGCTGAGGTCGTGATCGCCGAAGAGGTCGACCTCGACGCGATGGTGGTGGCCGGCGAGGTGGACTGCCTCGCGGTGGAGGCCGACGACGACGGGTCGCTCGACCGGGTGATCGACCGGGCGGTCAACTCGGGGGTGCCGGTGTTCACCGTCAACCGAGACCGTGCCGACACCTCCCGCTTCGCGTTCTACGGGTCCGACCCCCGCGCCGCGGGGGCCTTCGCCGGCGACCTCGCCGGGCGGTGGGCGCTCGACGGCAGGATCCTGTGGCGCCAGGCCGGCGTGATGACCGCCGACGCCACCGACCTGGAGTCGCTGCTGCTCATGCAGGGCTTCGTGGAGGGCGTCTCCGTGTACCGCGACCTCGAGTTCGTCAACGGCCCCGGCACCGCCGTGTCCCACGGCACCGACCCCGGCGCCGCCTACGAGGCCGCCGAGCAGTGGATACGCGACAACCCCGGCGTGGACATCATCTTCCACACCGGCGCGGGCCTCGAGGCGGCGTCGCAGTACATAGCCGACGCGGCCCTCTACGGCGACGTGTTCACCGTGGGGTTCCACATGAACGAGCGGGTGGGCGACCTCATCTGGGAGGGCGTGGTGGTGGCCGCCCTGCTGCCGGGCCTGCGGGACCAGGCGGCCGCGGCCGCGAAGGCCTGCGGCGACTTCCTGCTCGCCGGGGCCTACGACACCGGCCACGTGGTGATCGACCCGGTGGCGGTCACCGACGACAACCTCGACGACCGCGACTGGACGGATCCAGAGAACTGGTAGACGGCCAGGGTCCGGGGTCTAGAGCGCACGACCCGGCGGTGAGGGCTCCGCGGTGAGTTCTCCGCGGCCCGAAGGCAACGCCACGGTGGCGGTGGGTTCTCCGCGGTGGGGGCTCCGCGGCCCGGCCGCGATGCCGTGGTGGCGGTGGGGGTTCTGTGGTGAGGGTTCTGCGGCGCTGCGGCCGCGGCGCGGCGGTGGGGCCGGGGGGGGGGGCGGCTCCGCGGTCTGAAGGTGATGTGGCGGTGGGGGTTCTGCGGTGAGTTCTTCGCGGCGCGGCGGTGGTGCTGTGGTGGCGGTGGGTTCTTTGCGGCCTGTGGGTGGCGGTGGGGTGGGTTCTTTGTGGTGCGGCAGCCGGTTGCGGGGGGTCTGGGGGCGTGGTGATGGGGGTTCGATGTCGTTGGAGGTTGTGTTGGTGGTGCCGGTGTTGATGTTGTTGGCGTTGTTCGTGTTGTGGGCGGGTCGTGGGGGGCGGGCTGCGTTGATCACTGATCTGGCTGCGGAGGAGGCGGCCACCGCGGCTGCTTTGGTGTGCGAGGAGGGGAGGCCGGGTTGTGGGGAGTTGGTGTCGGAGGTGCTGCGGGCGCGGCCTGGTTTGGAGTTCTTGTGCATTGGCGGGCCGCGTCCTGTGCCGGGCAGCGGCGGGGAGATCCTCGAGGAGGTGTGGCTGGACCGCGGCGATTTCGAGGTGGCTGCGGCGGATTCGGAGGTGAGTGCGCTGGGGGTGCTGGGGGTGAGTTTCGTGTGTGAGACCGATGGGGCGGTGGCGCCTTTGCGGGGGGTGTTCCCCACGGTCGCGTTCCGGGGTCAGGCGTCGGAGGTGGCTGTGCTTCAGGGTCCGCCCAGGGTGGGTGTGGACGACGTCAGCGTGGTGGAGGGCACGGGGGGCGCCACGACCCTCACGTTCACGTTGACTCTTGACGCTCCGGCTCCGCAGGACGCTGTTTTGACCTACAGCGTCGTGGGGGGCGGCTATGGCGGCGGTCAGGCGACCGCGGGCGACGATTTCATGCCGCGGTCGCCGATGCAGGTGACGATAAGCCAGGGCGACATGTCGGCTGTGGTCGAGGTGGGGGTCGTGACCGATGGCCTCTACGAGGCCGACGAGACTTTCGAGCTGGTGTTCGATCCCCCGCCTTTGTCGGCGGGGCCGGGTTCGGTGCCGGTGGTCAACATCCCGGACCGGACCGCGGTGGGCACGATCGTCAACGATGACGACCTGCCGGCGGTCACCGTCGGCGACGTCTCGGGGCTCGAGACCGGGCGCGGGCTCGGATTCGTGGTGGGGCTGGGCGCGGGGGTGGGCCGCGACGTGGAGATCGTCTTGCGCACCGCCGTCGACGACCGGCCCGGCGCCGTGGCGGCGACCTCGGGGACGTCGTGCACCGCCCCTTTGGAGACTGTCCGCGGCAACGACCCGACCGACTACATCGCCATCGACGCCGGCGCCCCCGCCACGTTGACGTTCACGCCCGGGTCTGCCTTGTCGCAGACGGTGACGGTGGGGCAGTGCGACGACCTCGTCGGCGAGCCCGACGAGACGCTGCTGCTGCGGTGGGGGACCGTGGGCGTCGATCCCGACGACAACCCGCAGTCCGGCGTGGCCGTCGGCACGATCAGCGACGACGAGCCCCGCCTGCGCGTCGACGGCGACTGCGGCACCGACGCCATCGACGCGGTGAGCGTGTCCGAGGGGGCCGGGCTGCTGGTGTTCGGGGTGTGCCGCACCCGGCCCAACTATCCGAACTCTCCTGCCGACCCGGTGGTGCGGGTCCGCTACCGGACGGTGATGCACCCCTCCTCGGGCGGCCGTCCCGCGGAGGCGCCCGGCGACTACGCGGCGGCGACGGGCCGGCTCGAGTTCGGGGCCAGCGAGACCTTCAAGACCGTGGCGGTGACCGTGGTCGACGACGGCCTCGACGAGCACGACGAGACGCTGCGGCTGGAGCTGTTCGACCCCAGCGACAACGCCTCGGTCGAGGCCGATCCGGCCCGTCGCGGCGTCGGCACCATCCTCGACGACGACGATCCGCCCAACGTGCGCGTCTTCGACGCCTCCGCCCCGGAGACCGACGATCCCAACAACCCCGACGACGCCCGGCTCAGTTTCGTGGTGGAGCTCGACGCGCCCAGCGGCAAGGAGGTGACCGTCGAGTACTGGACCGGGGACGACGCCGCGCCGGGACGCGACGCCGCCGATGCGGGCGCCGACTACACGGCCGTCGCGCAGACGCCTGCCCGGTCCTCGATCGACATCGCTGCGGGCGCCACGACGGCCGAGATCGCGGTGGTTCTCGTCGACGACGCCGTCGACGAGCCCGACCCCGAGTCCTTCGTGCTGCGCCTGGCCGCCTTCGACGCCGGTTTCGAGAGCGCGCCGGTGGATGCAGCCGATCCCTGCCCGCTACAGCAGGACGATCCGCTGACCACGCTGGTGGACGAGTCCGTGGCGCTGGGCCGCGACAACTGCGCGCTGGGCCTCATCGGCGACGACGATCTCCCGCCGTTCGCGGTGGTCGCCGACGCGGACGCGGCCGAGGGCGGGGATCTGGGGTTCGTGGTGGGGCTCTTCGACGCCGCCGGCCTCCCCGTCACCAGCGAGCAGGAGGTGACCGTCGGCTACCAGCTCGAGGTCGGCACGGCCCTGCGGGGGGACTTCGACTCCGCCGCGTCCACGGGCTTCGATTGGGGGGTGGACCCCCCGAGCGGGACGCTGGTCATCAACCCGCCGGACCGGGAGGGGACTGTGAGGCTGCGCGCCGCCGCCGACAACATCTACGAGCCGGTTCCGGAGACGTTCACGCTGCGGTTGACCGGCCCTGTGAACGCCAGGCTGCATCCCGAGGGGAACCCCTGCCAGGAGGCAAGGAGGGTCGACGACTGCGCGGTGGGCACGATCACCGAGAGCGGCGACCCGCCGGAGGTGAGCGTCGAGGCGCCCTCCGCGGACACGCCCGAGGACCGTGCGGACCCGTCGTTCGACGGCAACGTCATGAACTTCCGGGCCACGCTCGACAAGGCGAGCACGGTGGGCTCGACGATCCGCTACCGCACCGTGCCGTCCACCGCGCCGGGCGACGCGATCGGCGGCGGCTCGGCCGGGTTCCAGGTGGACTACCTGACCGTGCCCGGCACCGGCGACGGCGTCACCTACCCCGGCGACGCCGGCGTCACCTACGGCGTGGTCACTGTCCCCGCCGGCGGTCGGGTCGCCGAGCTGCCGGTGCGGGTCTTCGACGACGGCGTCGACGAGAGCGACGAGACGGTGCACGTGGAGCTGCTGGCCCCCCGCAGCGGCGACAACGTCACCGTCGTCGCCACCGCCCGCGCCGCTACGGGCGCCATCGCCGACGACGACGTCATCCATCTGCGCTTCGTGGACGTGTGCACCGACCCCGGCGACGTGTACGAGGCCTGCGCCGACGAGGGCGCCGGCGACATGGTGTTCACTGTCGGGCTCTTCGACCCGATCACGAACGCTGAGGCCACGACCGCCGTGGACGTGACGGTGGGGGTGGGTACCGTCGACGGGACCGCGCAGGCGGGTTCCGACTTCACCGCGCCCGCTGCGACGGCGACGATCAGCGCCAACACCGAGACGGCCACCATCAGCGTGCCGCTGATCGACGACGCCTACAACGAGGCCGACGAGACGTTCCAGGTCGTGCTGCGTGGCGGCGCCGGCACGTTCGCCACCATCGACGGCAACTCGGGGCAGGGCGCGATCTTCAACGACGACAACCCGCCGCGGGTGCGCATCGCCGACGCCGCGTCGGTGACCGAGGGCGGCGACGCCGAGTTCGCGGTGACGCTGGTCGACGCGGGCGGCAACCAGGTCGCGGCGGGCCAGGACGTCTACATCAACTGGAGGGTCGAGCACAGAGCCGCCGACAGCAGGCTCACCGTCACCGACGCAGACGACTTCCCCCCCGGGGGCCTCACCGGCACGCTGGAGATCCTCAAGGGCGTACGCGACCCCGTGCTGGCTGTGCCCGTCGCCGCCGACACGCTGTTCGAGGGCGGCACCGGCGCGTTCGAGCATTTCGAGGTGCATCTGCTGCTGGTCACCGACAGCGTCGACGGCACCGCCGACCTGGGCGGCGTGACCGCCACGCTGGGTCCCGACGGAGCGGCCCCGTGCACCGCCGGCGACGTCGCCGACCGCTGCGCGCGGGGCGTGGTGCGCGACAACGACGCCGAGCCGGTGGTGCGGTGGGTGCAGGCGGCGGGGCAGGCGGCGGGGGTTGGTGCGGCGGCCTCCGAGGGCACCGGCGGCTCCGGCGGGGAGCTGGTGTTCAAGGTGGGGCTGTTCGACGCCGACAACAACGCGGTGCGAAGCGGCCGCGACGCGGTGGTGGCCTATTCGGTGGGGGACCTCGACAACGACGGCGAGATCCCCTCGGACCCGGCGGGGCTGTCGCGGGCGGTGGGCGGCACGCTCACCGGCGGGGTGTGGACCCCCGACGACTACGACTACGAGGCGGTGTCGGCGGGGTCGGGGTCGGTGACGATCCGCGCGGGCGACGAGACCGCGGACCTCGCGGCGGTGGCGGTGCGCCCCGACGACGTCGACGAGACCGACGAGGTGCTCAAGGCGACGCTGCTGTCCGCGGGCGGCGCGGCGCTGCCCCCCGACGCGGACAGGCGGGCGTGGGGCGTCGTCACCGACGACGACGTCGCCGAGCTGCGCCTCGTCGACGGCTGCGACCACGGCGACGGCGACAACGACCCCGGCGCCGCGGACCCCGAGGACCCCGACAACCCCGGCGACCACGAGGGCGACTTCCAGGCCTGCGCGCGGGAGGGCTCGCCGCTGGGCTTCGGCGTGGAGCTGTCGCTGGAGGTGTCGCGGACGGTGAGCTTCCTTTGGTGGGTCCAGGCCCCCACCACCGGCCACGCCGCCACGCTGCCCCCCGCGGCGGGCGCCGACGTCTCCGCCGCCGGCCTGGGCACCGAGACGGCGAAGCGGCCCTTCAGTATCGCCGCGGGCGCCCGCAGCGCGTCGATCCCGGTGGGCACCGTCGACGACGACGTCTTCGAGGCCGACGAGAGGCTGAACCTGTACATCGCGGTCGATCCCGACAACGCCCTCAACGCCACCATGGGCGACAACATCTCGGTGGGGGCGGTCCTCAACGACGACGCCGCGCCGCGGGTGCGCATCGCCGACGCCGCGTCGGTGACCGAGGGCTCGCCGGGCTCGGCGGGCGGCCCGGCGCGGTTCGCGGTCACGCTGGTCGACGGCGACGGCGACGAGTCTCCCAGCCTCTTCGACGTGTACATCAACTGGGAGGTGCGTCACAGGGCCGCCACCGGGACCGCGGTGACCGGCGACGGCGACTTCGCCGCCGGGGGCCTCACCGGCACGCTGGAGATCCCCGCCGGCGACATCGCCGCCGACCTCGACGTCGAGGTGGCCGCCGACGCGCTCTATGAGGGCGGCACCGGCGCGTTCGAGCATTTCGAGGTGCATCTGCTGCTGGTCACCGACCGCGTCGACGGCACCGCCGACCTGGGCGGCGTGACCGCCACGCTGGGTCCCGACAGACCGGCCCCGTGCACCGCCGGCGACGTCGCCGACCGCTGCGCGCGCGGCATGGTGCGCGACAACGACGCCGAGCCGGTGGTGCGGTGGGTGCAGGCGGCGGGGCAGGCGGCGGGGGTTGGTGCGGCGGCCTCCGAGGGCACCGGCGGCTCCGGCGGGGAGCTGGTGTTCAAGGTGGGGCTGTTCGACGCCGACAACAACGCGGTGCGAAGCGGCCGCGACGCGGTGGTGGCCTATTCGGTGGGGGACCTCGACAACGACGGCGAGATCCCCTCGGACCCGGCGGGGCTGTCGCGGGCGGTGGGCGGCACGCTCACCGGCGGGGTGTGGACCCCCGACGACTACGACTACGCGGCGGTGTCGGCGGGGTCGGGGTCGGTGACGATCCGCGCGGGCGACGAGACCGCGGACCTCGCGGCGGTGGCGGTGCGCCCCGACGACGTCGACGAGACCGACGAGGTGCTCAAGGCGACGCTGCTGTCCGCGGGCGGCGCGGCGCTGCCCCCCGACGCGGACAGGCGGGCGTGGGGCGTCGTCACCGACGACGACGTCGCCGAGCTGCGCCTCGTCGACGGCTGCGACCACGGCGACGGCGACAACGACCCCGGCGCCGCGGACCCCGAGGACCCCGACAACCCCGGCGACCACGAGGGCGACTTCCAGGCCTGCGCCGAGGAGGGCTCGCCGCTGGGCTTCGGCGTGGAGCTGTCGCTGGAGGTGTCGCGGACGGTGAGCTTCCTTTGGTGGGTCCAGGCCCCCACCACCGGCCACGCCGCCACGCTGCCCCCCGCGGCGGGCGCCGACGTCTCCGCCGCCGGCCTGGGCACCGAGACGGCGAAGCGGCCCTTCAGTATCGCCGCGGGCGCCCGCAGCGCGTCGATCCCGGTGGGCACCGTCGACGACGACGTCTTCGAGGCCGACGAGAGGCTGAACCTGTACATCGCGGTCGATCCCGACAACGCCCTCAACGCCACCATGGGCGACAACATCTCGGTGGGGGCGGTCCTCAACGACGACGCCGCGCCGCGGGTGCGCATCGCCGACGCCGCGTCGGTGACCGAGGGCTCGCCGGGCTCGGCGGGCGGCCCGGCGCGGTTCGCGGTCACGCTGGTCGACGGCGACGGCGACGAGTCTCCCAGCCTCTTCGACGTGTACATCAACTGGGAGGTGCGCCACAGGGCCGCCACCGGGACCGCGGTGACCGGCGACGACGACTTCCCCGCCGGGGGCCTCACCGGCACGCTGGAGATCCCCGCCGGCGACATCGCCGCCGACCTCGACGTCGAGGTGGCCGCCGACGCGCTCTATGAGGGCGGCACCGGCGCGTTCGAGCATTTCGAGGTGCATCTGCTGCTGGTCACCGACCGCGTCGACGGCACCGCCGACCTGGGCGGCGTGACCGCCTCTTTGGGTCTCGACGGCGCGGCCCCGTGCGCGGCCGGCGACGTCGCCGACCGCTGCGCGCGGGGCTTGGTGCGCGACAACGACGCCGAGCCGGTGGTGCGGTTGTTGCAGGCGGCGGGGCAGGCGGCGGGGGTTGGTGCGGCGGCCTCCGAGGGCACCGGCGGCTCCGGCGGGGAGCTGGTGTTCAAGGTGGGGCTGTTCGACGCCGACAACAACGCGGTGCGAAGCGGCCGCGACGCGGTGGTGTCCTATTCGGTGGGGGACCTCGACAACGACGGCGAGATCCCCTCGGACCCGGCGGGGCTGTCGCGGGCGTTGGGCGGCACGCTCACCGGGGGGGTGTGGACCCCCGACGACTACGACTACGCGGCGGTGTCGGCGGGGTCGGGGTCGGTGACGATCCGCGCGGGCGACGAGACCGCGGACCTCGCGGCGGTGGCGGTGCGCCCCGACGACGTCGACGAGACCGACGAGGTGCTCAAGGCGACGCTGCTGTCCGCGGGCGGCGCGGCGCTGCCCCCCGACGCGGACAGGCGGGCGTGGGGCGTCGTCACCGACGACGACGTCGCCGAGCTGCGCCTCGTCGACGGCTGCGACCACGGCGACGGCGACAACGACCCCGGCGCCGCGGACCCCGAGGACCCCGACAACCCCGGCGACCACGAGGGCGACTTCCAGGCCTGCGCCGAGGAGGGCTCGCCGCTGGGCTTCGGCGTGGAGCTGTCGCTGGAGGTGTCGCGGACGGTCACGTTCCAGTGGTGGGTCCAGGCCCCCACCACCGGCCACGCCGCCACGCTGCCCCCCGCGGCGGGCGCCGACGTCTCCGCCGCCGGCCTGGGCACCGAGACGGCGAAGCGGCGCTTCACCATCGCCGCGGGCACCCTCAGCGACTCCATCGGGGTGGGCACCGTCGACGACGACGTCTTCGAGGCCGACGAGAGGCTGAACCTGCGCATCGAGGCCATCGCCGGCGTCGACCTCAACGCCAGTCTGGCCCGAGGCTCCGCGGTGGGCGCGGTCCTCAACGACGACGCCGCGCCGCGGGTGCGCATCGCCGACGCCGCGTCGGTGACCGAGGGCTCGCCGGGCTCGGCGGGCGGCCCGGCGCGGTTCGCGGTCACCCTCACCGACGGCGACGGCGACGAGTCTCCCAGCCTCTTCGACGTGTACATCAACTGGGAGGTGCGCCACAGGGCCGCCACCGGGACCGCGGTGACCGACGACGGCGACTTCCCCGCCGGGGGCCTCACCGGCACGCTGCACATCCCCGCCGGCGACACCGCCGCCGACCTCGACGTCGAGGTGGCCGCCGACGCGCTCTATGAGGGCGGCACCAGCGCGTTCGAGCATTTCGAGGTGCATCTGCTGCTGGTCACCGACAGCGTCGACGGCACCGCCGACCTGGGCGGCGTGACCGCCTCTTTGGGTCCCGACGGCGCGAACCCGTGCGCGGCCGGTGTGGTGACCGACCGCTGCGCGCGGGGCTTGGTGCGCGACAACGACGCCGAGCCGGTGGTGCGGTTGTTGCAGGCGGCGGGCCAGGGTGTGGCTGCGGTGGGGGCGGTGGCCTCCGAGGGCACCGGCGGCTCCGGCGGGGAGCTGGTGTTCAAGGTGGGGCTGTTCGACGCGGTGGGCGGCCACGCGGTGCGAAGCGGCCGCGACGCGGTGGTGTCCTATTCGGTGGGGGACCTCGCCGCGGGCGAGGCGGTCCCGTCGGATCCGGCGGGGCTGTCGCGGGCGGTGGGCGGCACGCTCACCGGCGGGGTGTGGACCCCCGACGACTACGACTACGAGGCGGTGTCGGCGGGGTCGGGGCAGGTGACGATCCGCGCGGGCGACGAGACCGCGGACCTCGCGGCGGTGGCGGTGCGCCCCGACGACGTGGACGAGACCGACGAGGTGCTCAAGGCGACGCTGGTGTCCGCGGGCGGCGCGGCGCTGCCCCCCGACGCGGCGGACAGGCGGGCGTGGGGCGTCGTCACCGACGACGACGTCGCCGAGCTGCGCCTGGTGGACGGCTGCGACCACGGCGACGGCGACGACGACCCCGGCGCCGCGGACCCCGAGGACCCCGACAACCCCGGCGACCACGAGGGCGACTTCCAGGCCTGCGCCGAGGAGGGCTCGCCGCTGGGCTTCGGTGTGGAGCTGTCGCTGGAGGTGTCGCGGCCGGTCACGTTCCAGTGGTGGGTCCAGGCCCCCACCACCGGCCACGCCGCCACGCTGCCCCCCGCGGCGGGCGCCGACGTCTCCGCCGCCGGTCTGGGCACCGAGACGGCGAAGCGGCGCTTCAGTATCGCCGCGGGCACCCTCAGCGACTCCATCGGGGTGGGCACCGTCGACGACGACGTCTTCGAGGCCGACGAGAGGCTGAACCTGCGCATCGAGGCCATCGCCGGCGTCGACCTCAACGCCAGTCTGGCCCGAGGCTCCGCGGTGGGCGCGGTCCTCAACGACGACGCCGCGCCGCGGGTGCGCATCGCCGACGCCGCGTCGGTGACCGAGGGCTCGCCGGGCTCGGCGGGCGGCCCGGCGCGGTTCGCGGTCACCCTCACCGACGGCGACGGCGACGAGTCTCCCAGCATCTTCGACGTCTACATTCGCTGGGAGGTGCGCCACAGGGCCGCCACCGGGACCGCGGTGACCGACGACGGCGACTTCCCCGCCGGGGGCCTCACCGGCACGCTGGAGATCCCCGCCGGCGACACCTCCGCCGACCTCGACGTCGAGGTGGCCGCCGACGCGCTGTTCGAGGGCGGCACCGGCGTGTTCGAGCATTTCGAGGTGTACCTGCTCGGCGTCACCGACCGCGTCGACGGCACCGCCGACCTGGGCGGCGTGACGGCCTCTTTGGGTCCCGACGGCGCGGACCCGTGCACCGCCGGTGTGGTGACTGACCGCTGCGCGCGGGGCTTGGTGCGCGACAACGACGCGGCGCCGTCGTTGAGTGTGTCGGCGCCTGCTGCGGCGGTGCCTGAGGGCGGGGTTGTCGAGTTCACGGTGAGTTTGAGCGCGCCCAGCGGGCGTGAGGCGTCTGTGGATTATGCGACGTCGGTGGCGGCGGGTTCGACGGTGGGCCAGGGCGCGGCCTGCGGCGACGACCCGGCGTCGATGCCGGACCTCGTGGAGGCGTCGGGCACGCTGGTGTTTGATCCCGCGGATCCCGATGTGGCGGCGCGGACGTCCAAGACGGTGCCGGTGCAGTCCTGTGACGACGTCCTCGACGAGGACGAGGAGGCGTTCGAGCTGGGGCTCAGCGGCGAGTCGGGCGCCACCCTGGCCGCTGCGGACGCGGCGGCCACCGGGCTGATCGCCGACACCGACCCGGCGCCGAGGCTGGGGGTGGCCCCGGCGCTGGCCGCCGCCACCGAGGGCGAGGCTGTGGTGTTCACGGTGAGTTTGAGCGCGCCCAGCGGACGCGACGCGGCCGTCAGCTACTTCACCGTCCACGGCCGGGGCAGTCTCACCGCCGGCGACGGCGACTACGCGGCGGTGCCGGAGGCCTCGGCGCAGGACTTGGTCTTCGAGCCGGGCGAACCGCTGGAGCAGACGGTGACGATCGCGACCACAGACGACGCCTTCGAGGAGGGCGAGGAGCGGTTCCAGCTGCGGCTCAAGGACTTCGCCAACGCCGACCGGGGCGACGCCGTCGCGGTGGGCGCCATCCGCGACGAGTGCATCGACCCGGCCCAGACCGACCCCACCGCGGACGACTACGGCGCGCCCACCCTCAGCGCGGCCGCCGCCGCGACCGTCGCCGAGGGCGACGCCCTCACCGTGGCGGTCGCGCTGTCGGAGCCGCTGTGCGTGGACGCGGTCCTCAGCGCCCGGGCCGCCGCGGGCACCGCGGGACGCTGGGACGCCCCCGTCACCGCGGCCGGCGAGATGGTCCACGCCCGCGTCGACGCCTTCACCCTCGCGGTGAGCCTGGAGGCGCCGACGCTGCAGGACGCCGTCTTCGAGGGCGACGAGACGTTCACGCTGCATCTGAACTGGAACCGCGACTCCGACCCCTACGCCGACGTGGACCCCCTCGGCAGCCACTTCCCCGACATCGGAGGCGCCGACGACGTGGCCGTCACCGTCACCGTGGTCGACGACGACCCCGTCCCCAACGTGAGCGTCGCCGCGGCCCGCGCCGGCGAGGGCGACGCCGACATCGAGTTCACCGTGCGCCTCGACACGCTCAACGCCTTGCCGGTGGACGTGAACTACTGGACCCGCGACCTCACCGGCGCCGGCGCGGCCACCGAGGACGTCGACTACGACAAGATCGACTCCGGCGACAGCGCCCCCACGCTGACGCTGCCCGCCACCGCGGTCGACACCGCCGCCGGCATCCAGCTCGACGGCAGCGTCGGCTACAGCGCCTCACCCCCCCAGCAGACCGCCACCGTCGCGCTGATCCAAGACACCGCCTCAGAGGGCGACGAACGGTTCCAGCTGCGGATCAAGCTGGCCGCCGGCTCCACCGACCGGGCCACCCTCTCACCGTCGATCGCGGTGGGCACCATCATCGACGACGACTGCGTCGACCCCGCCAACACCAGCCACTCCGTGCCCACACTCACCTTCGCCGACGCCACCGTCACCGTCGACGAGACCGACACCGCAGCCCAGCTCCAGGTGACGATCAACCCGCCGGTGTGCGAGGGCGCCGCCGGGAACCTCATGAGCTTCACCACCGCCGACGGCACCGCCACCGCCGGAACCGACTACACCCACACCTCGGGCCAGCGCGGCCCCGGCGGCGGCGTGCGCCAAGTCGACTTCACCGTCGCCATCCGCGACGACAACACGACCGAGCCCGACGAGACCTTCGAGTTCCAAGTCGCCTGGCGAGGCGACGACGCCCCCCAGCGCTTCCGCGACCAGGCCCCCACCACCGCCACCGTGGAGATCACCGACGACGACCTCCCCACCATCACCTTCACCCAGGCCCAGTTCGCCATCACCGAGGAAGACGCCGACCTGGTGTTCCACCTCGAGCTCGACGAGCCCGCCCAGAAGCCCCTGTCGGTGCAGTACACCACCCTGCAGTTCACCTCGTCGCAGGGGCTCGGAACGTACATCGTGCCCGCCACCGCAGGCGAGGACTACACCCACACCACCGGCACGCTCACCATGGCCGCCGGCGACAGCACCGCCACCATCACAGTGCCCGTCCTCGAGGACCGCCTCTGGGAGTCCGGCGAGAAGTTCCGGCTCGACCTGCACGACCCCGCCGGCGTGAAACTCTCCCAAAACGCCCAGAACCGCAACGCGCTGGGCCTGATCCAAGACGACGATTCGGACAACCAACCCTCACTCGAGCTCCTCGACCCCGACGACGCGACCGAGGGCGACGACATCCCGGTCACAGTGAGGGTGACCACCCCCGACAACACGACCAACGCCAGCGGCCGGATCGCGCGCTTCAGGATCGAACGATGCTCGTGGGGCCCGGACCCGAAGGCCACCGTCGGCGACGACTACGTGAACTTCGACCAGACAGTGGACATCCCCGCCGGCCAAACAGAGCACACACTCACGATCGAGACCGTCCACGACCTGACCCAGGAAGACGACGAGAACATCTGCATCCAAATCCGCAACGGCTTCAGAGCGACACTGAAGGATCCGCGCACGCGGTACGCCGCCATCATCGACGACGACGAGGAGACCACCATCACGGTCACCGGGCCCTCAGACCCCGTCGAGGAGGGCGGGACGCTCACCTTCGCTCTGACGCTCACCGAGCCCGTCGACGAGGAGGTCACCGTCACCGCCGCCACCTCCGACGGCACCGCGGTGGCCGCCACCGACGACCAGCCCGGCGACTACACCGCCGTCGACGCCGTGGTGACGTTCGCGCCCGGCGAGACCTACAAGACCGTCGACGTCGCCACCGTCGACGACGACGTCCCCGAGAGCGACGAGACCCTCAGCCTCACACTCTCGAACCCCGAGCCGTCCGAGCGCGTCGGCGTCAACCCCGCCGCCGACGCCGCCGAGGGCGTCATCGCGTTCAACGACCGGCCCGTCATCACCGTCGAGCCCTACCACGTCTGCGAGACCGACGGCCACCTCGAGTTCACCGTCACCGTCGAACTCCCCGCCGGCGGCGCAGGAGACGACGACGTCACCGTCGACTACAGCACCGCCGCCGGCGACGACACCACCGCCGGCGTCCACTTCACCCACCAGGAATCCACGCTCACCTTCAGCCCCGGGCTCACCCTCCACACCGTCAAAGTCCCCGTCATCAACGACCACGACGACAACCCCACCCGCCACGTGCACCTCGAACTCCAGAACCCCCAAAACGCCGTCATCAGCCCCGGCCACCACACCACCGTCGGCGAGGTCTACGACGACGAGGGCAGACGCACCGTCCACTACATCAACCCGCGGACATACGAAGGCGACCCCCTCGTCTTCGAAGCCGCCATCACCGAACCCGCCTGCGAACCAGTCGTCCTCCTCATAAACCTTCGATTCGCGACCAGCACCCAGGCACCCGCTACCTACACCCACAAGGATGGGGACGACAGCCAGGACAGCGTTTCAAGGGACTTGTATAGGAACTATGAAACAGGAGAAGACGAACATGTGGTGCACAGGTCGGACTACTACGGGTTCGACGACAACGCGGGTCCGACATTCACCGTCCGCCAGAGTCCCAGAAACCACGACGTCGACGACATCGACGACATCCGGACCGGGAGCGCCCATGTGACGATCCCCCGCCTGGCGCCCTCGGTGACTTGGACCTTTCAGACCAGAGAGGACGATGTCGCCGAGCCCGAGTGTCAATACAGGCATCCGGATAGTTTGGGGTATTCGGAGTGCATCACTTATGACCATGAGCGGGTGTTTCAACTAGCTCTAATAGCGAGCGGCCCCGCCGTCCATCCCACCGGCGACGGCCGCTTTCTGGAAGTCGGACGGAACGCCTTCCATGTAGCTGCCGGCCGCATCTATGACCGGCCGGAGTGGTTGGGCGCCGATGATGTGGTGTGCGTCGATCCGAGTAACGAGGACCATCCCGTCCCGGTCGTCGTGCTGGAGCCGGGCTTCGTGGTCGTCGGTGAGGACGCCGGGCGGGTCGAGACCCGGGTGAGCTTCGATCCGCCGTTCTGCGCGGACACGCAGCCGGAGCATCTCCTCGAGCTTGAACTCGGCGCCGACCACGGCGTATGGGCGAGAGACGCGAGCTACACCCACGCGCAGGCGAACGACTACAGGGCCAGCACGTTCTCCTACTCTCATGAGAGCGGCGTCATGGGAGTGAGTATCGCCAACGACTCCCGTTCAGAATTCACGGAGAGTCTGCTGCTCTCGGTCCGGTACTCTGATTCCAGTCTGCCGGAGCGGTTCTCGGAGTATCCCGGGGCGCCCTGGACGATCGTGATCGAGGACGACGAGGCCGCGCCGGTGGTGTTGGACGGCTGCGCCGGCACGGCCGTTGTCGCCGGCTCCCCCGGCGTGGGAAGCGATTCCTTCGTTCGCGATCTGCGGGTGCAGGAGGGCGTGCCGTGCAGCGTGAGCCTCACCCTCACCAAGGTCCTCCCCGATCAGGCGACGCTGAAATATCGCACGGTCGCCAAGACGGCGACAGCCGGCTCGGACTTCACCCACGTCGAGGGCACGGTGACGTTCGAGCCCGGCGAGAGGCACAAGCGCGTCGCGCTGGAGGTGCTTCACGACGCCGTCGACGACGACGGGGAGATCTTCTTCTTCGAGGTCTACGATCCGAGCCGCAACATCTTCCTCGGCGAGGACGACCTGGAGTTCCATATCGGGACGTTGCCGGTGCCGACGATCAACGTCGGCGACCGTGTCGTGGACGAGGGCGACATCACGCTGGCTTTCGTGCCGTTCCGCTATGTCGGGACCGAGACCCACCCGACGCATGTGGCCAGCTTCGATCTGCGGTCGGTGCAGCGCGACGTGCACGGCATGCCCTTCGGGACGGTGCCCGCGGGGACGGGCGAGCACCTCGGCGGCGAGTGCCCGGAGTCGGGCGACGCCTTGTGGAACAGCGCCGACGTGCCCGGGCTCCAGGGCCAGGAGGTGTTCTACGGCACGTTCCTGCGGGTCTGGGTGCGCGCCTGCGAGGACGACCTCGTCGAGGGCGACGAGGTCGTCGAGTTCGAGATACACAACCTGGCCGGGGCGGTGTCGGCGGACCGCTACGGCACCATCACCATCCGCGACAACGACGAGCCGCCGGTGCTGGCCTGGACCGACACCACCGTCGACGAGGGCGACGCCGTCACGATCACGGTGCAGCTCCCCAACCCGCCCCTTCGCCAGCGCGACGCCACCGTGGAATGGACCACGGTCGACGGCACCGCCGCCGGCACACCGCCCGGCGGGCTGTGCACCGCCGGCAGCGGCCGCTACGTGCAGGATTCCGGGACGCTCACGTTCGCTCCCGACGAGACCGAAAAGACGATCACGATCACCACCTGCGAGAACACCGCCACAGACGGCGACAGGACCTTCAGCGTACAGTTCAGCGCCCCGAGCCTCGCCGCCCTGCCGTCGGGCGACGACGCCGTGTCGGTCCAGATCAAAGACGACGACTGATGAGGCCCCGCCCGCTGATCGCAGCCTCGGCCGCCACGCTGGCCTCGCTGGCCCCGGCCTGCGGATCCGGAGCGCCGCCCCCCCCGGAAGCCCCGGCCGCAGTGACCCCGGCCGCCGACACCAACACCACCACAAACACATACACCCCCGCCCAGACCCCCGACACCAACGACGCCGCGGACACCGCCGCCGACACGAACACTGCCGACCGAACCCCCGACGCCAACGACGCCGCCGCCGACACGAACACTGCCGTCCGAACCCCCGACACCAACGACGCCGCGGACACCGCCGAAAACATCAATGGCTCTGCCCGAACCTCCGACACCAACGACGCCGCGGACACCGCCGAAAACTTCAATGGCTCTGCCCGAACCTCCGACACCAACGACGCCGCGGACACCGCCGCCGACACGAACACCGCCGTCCGAACCCCCGACACGAACGACACCGCAAACACCGCCGCGGCCGTGCCGGACTTCGACATGATCGATCTGCACACCGGCGCCGCCGTGAGCCTCCGGTCCGCGGTGAACGGCGAGACGCCGCTGCTGTTCTGGTTCTGGGACCCGCTTTGACCGACGTGCAGGGGCGACGCCCCCGAACTCGACCGGTTCGCTCGAGACAACGCCAATCGAATATCCGTCGTGGGCGTGGGTGCGCTGTACACCCTCGAGGAGGCCGAGCGTTTCCTGGCCGACACGGCGGTCACGTTTCCCATGCTGTGGAGCGAGGCCATCGATCCGTGGCGGCACTACGACATCTACACCGGCTCCGACGTCCGGCTGCTCGACCCCACCGGCGAGCGGGTCGGCGGGCGGTCGATGGCCTACAGCCCGGCCGCCGTCGAGAGCCTGCTGAGGACACTGGAATGAGGCCGCGGCGAATGAATGGAGCACAGCCATGAACGACTCTTGCCCCAACCGGCCGGCGGACCGCCCCGATGCTGGGGCGGCGGTGGATGAGTGGAGGTCGGCTGTGGACGGCTCTTGTCTCGATGCTGGGGCGGCGGTGGATGAGTGGAGGTCGGTCGTGGACGGCCACTGCCGGGCGACGGTGGGGGACCGCCTGCGTGCTGTGGCTGGGTTCTCGGCTGTTGCGGTGGTTGTGGGCGCGGCTGCCACGGCTGCTGCGGTGGCGTTCGCGGCTGTTGGTGCGGCCGGGGAGCCCGCCGGGGCGGCTGTCGCCCGGTTCAGTCCGCCGGCGGCCCGCCCGGCGGGCTTGTGGCCGGGTGGCGCCGCCGTGCCGGTGCCGGGTCCGGTGTCTGGGGGCGCGCTGTCTGTTGTGGCGGGTGCGGCGGTGCCCGGGGTCGGGCTGTCCGCCGCCGCGGCCGGGACGCAGTCCGGGTTGGAGTCTGAGGCGGCGCTGTCTGGTCTCTTGGAGGCGGTTGTGCGTGACGCGGCGCCGCCGGGTCCGTTGGATGTGGTGGGGTCGGAGCCGGTCATCGACGCGCCGGCCGCGGCCGCGGGCGCGGCCGGCCGTTCCGCTGGTGCGGCGGCTGGCGCGGCTGTGTTCCAGCAGCCCGCGTTGCCGGGCTGTGTGCAGGCGGATGCATCGATCTCCACCAAGGGGGTGAGACAGGCCAGACACGGCCTGCCGCCTGCGGGGCATCTGATGCGCAAGGTGCGTGTCAACGGCAAGGGCTACGGCGACGACGACTTCGTCGGCGGGAACTTCGACTTCGCCGACTTCAGCGAGCTCAACCCGGACAACAAGCTGGTGATGTTCTGGTTCTGGACGCCGCATTGACCGTCGTGCCGGAACGACGCCGGGAGCGTCGCAACGTTCGCTAGTCGCAATGAGGACGATGTCGTGGTCATCGGCTTGGGCGCGGGGGACCACTGGGTCGACGACAAGCCCACGGACCTGGACCAGTTGGAGGCGTGGTGGGCGACCCCGAAGGGGTTCGTGGAGGGTTGGGGGGGACCCCCGACCATGCTGTGGGAGCCCGGCGGGAGGCTGTGGGGGAGGTACGGCGGCGCACGGCAGTCCGACTTCGTGCTGCTCGACTCCGACGGGACGGTGCTGGCGCCGGGCGGTCCGATGACGTTCGCCTCGGTGAGCGCGACGGAGGGCCTGCTCCAGTACCACCTCGACAGTGCGAACCCCTGACGGCGATGCGAAAGCACCACCTCGACAGTGCGAACCCCTGACGGCGATGCGAACCCCTGACCGGCCGCCCCGCCGCCCGAGGCTCCGTCCCGCCCGACCCGCGCCGCGGCCGCGGCGCCGCGGTGGGGCCGGGGGGGGGGCGGCTCCGCGGCTTGAAGGTGATGTGGCGGTGGGGGTTCTGCGGTGAGTTCTTCGGGCGGTGGTGCTGTGGTGGCGGTGGGGTCTCTGGGGCCTGTGGGTGGCGGTGGGGTGGGTTCTTTGTGGTGCGGCAGCCGGTTGCGGGGGGTCTGGGGGCGTGGTGATGGGGGTTCGATGTCGTTGGAGGTTGTGTTGGTGGTGCCGGTGTTGATGTTGTTGGCGTTGTTCGTGTTGTGGGCGGGTCGTGGGGGGCGGGCTGCGTTGATCACTGATCTGGCTGCGGAGGAGGCGGCCACCGCGGCTGCTTTGGTGTGCGAGGAGGGGAGGCCGGGTTGTGGGGAGTTGGTGTCGGAGGTGCTGCGGGCGCGGCCTGGTTTGGAGTTCTTGTGCATTGGCGGGCCGCGTCCTGTGCCGGGCAGCGGCGGGGAGATCCTCGAGGAGGTGTGGCTGGACCGCGGCGATTTCGAGGTGGCTGCGGCGGATTCGGAGGTGAGTGCGCTGGGGGTGCTGGGGGTGAGTTTCGTGTGTGAGACCGATGGGGCGGTGGCGCCTTTGCGGGGGGTGTTCCCCACGGTCGCGTTCCGGGGTCAGGCGTCGGAGGTGGCTGTGCTTCAGGGTCCGCCCAGGGTGGGTGTGGACGACGTCAGCGTGGTGGAGGGCACGGGGGGCGCCACGACCCTCACGTTCACGTTGACTCTTGACGCTCCGGCTCCGCAGGACGCTGTTTTGACCTACAGCGTCGTGGGGGGCGGCTATGGCGGCGGTCAGGCGACCGCGGGCATCGATTTCATGCCGCGGTCGCCGATGCAGGTGACGATAAGCCAGGGCGACATGTCGGCTGTGGTCGAGGTGGGGATCGCGACCGATGGCCTCTACGAGGCCGACGAGACTTTCGAGCTGGTGTTCGATCCCCCGCCTCTGTCGGCGGGCCCGGGTTCGGTGCCGGTGGTCAACATCCCGGACCGGACCGCGGTGGGCACGATCGTCAACGATGACGACCTGCCGGCGGTCACCGTCGGCGACGTCTCGGGGCTCGAGACCGGGCGCGGGCTCGGATTCGTGGTGGGGCTGGGCGCGGGGGTGGGCCGCGACGTGGAGATCGTCTTGCGCACCGCCGTCGACGCCCGGCCCGGCGCCGTGGCGGCGACCTCGGGGACGTCGTGCACCGCCCCTTTGGAGACTGTCCGCGGCAACGACCCGACCGACTACATCGACGCCGGCGCCCCCGCCACGTTGACGTTCACGCCCGGGTCTGCCTTGTCGCAGACGGTGACGGTGGGGCAGTGCGACGACCTCGTCGGCGAGCCCGACGAGACGCTGCTGCTGCGGTGGGGGACCGTGGGCGTCGATCCCGACGACAACCCGCAGTCCGGCGTGGCCGTCGGCACGATCAGCGACGACGAGCCCCGCCTGCGCGTCGACGGCGACTGCGGCACCGACGCCATCGACGCGGTGAGCGTGTCCGAGGGGGCCGGGCTGCTGGTGTTCGGGGTGTGCCGCACCCGGCCCAACTATCCGGACTCTCCTGCCGACCCGGTGGTGCGGGTCCGCTACCGGACGGTGATGCACCCCTCCTCGGGCGGCCGTCCCGCGGAGGCGCCCGGCGACTACGCGGCGGCGACGGGCCGGCTCGTGTTCGGGGCCAGCGAGACCTTCAAGACCGTGGCGGTGACCGTGGTCGACGACGGCCTCGACGAGCACGACGAGACGCTGCGGCTGGAGCTGTTCGACCCCAGCGACAACGCCTCGGTCGAGGCCGATCCGGCCCGTCGCGGCGTCGGCACCATCCGCGACGACGACGATCCGCCCAACGTGCGCGTCTTCGACGCCTCCGCCCCGGAGACCGACGATCCCAACAACCCCGACGACGCCCGGCTCAGTTTCGTGGTGGATCTCGACGCGCCCAGCGGCAAGACCGTGACCGTCGAGTACTGGACCGGGGACGACGCCGCGCCGGGACGCGACGCCGCCGATGCGGGCGCCGACTACACGGCCGTCGCGCTGCCGGCGCCGCCGACGCCCCGGTCCTCGATCGACATCGCTGCGGGCGCCACGACGGCCGAGATCGCGGTGGTTCTCGTCGACGACGCCGTCGACGAGCCCGACCCCGAGTCCTTCGTGTTGCGCCTGGCCGCCTTCGACGCCCGTTTCGAGAGCGCGCTGGATCCCTGCCCGCTACAGCAGGACGATCCGCTGACCACACTGGTGGACGAGTTCGTGGCGCTGGGCCGCGACAACTGCGCGCTGGGCCTCATCGGCGACGACGATCTCCCGCCGTTCGCGGTGGTCGCCGACGCGGACGCGGACGAGGGCGGGGATCTGGGGTTCGTGGTGGGGCTCTTCGACGCCGCCGGCAACCCCGTCACCAGCGAGCAGGAGGTGACCGTCGGCTACCAGCTCGAGGTCGGCACGGCCCTGCGGGGGGACTTCGACTCCGCCGCGTCCACGGGCTTCGATTGGAGGGTGGACCCCCCGAGCGGGACGCTCACCATCCCGGCCGGCACCCGGGAGCGGACTGTGGAGCTGCGCGCCGCCGCCGACAACATCTACGAGCCGGTTCCGGAGACGTTCACGCTGCGGTTGACCGGCCCTGTGAACGCCAGGCTGCATCCCGAGGGGAACCCCTGCCAGGAGGCAAGGAGGGTCGACGACTGCGGGTACGGCAGGATCACCGAGAGCGGCGACCCGCCGGAGGTGAGCGTCGAGGCGCCGTTGGCGGACACGCCCGAGGACCGTGCGGACCCGTCGTTCGACGGCAACGTCATGAACTTCCGGGCCACGCTCGACAAGGCGAGCACGGTGGACTCGACGATCCGCTACCGCACCGTGCAGCGCGCGACGGCGGGCGCCGCGACCGGCGGAAGCTCGGCCGGGTTCCAGGTGGACTACCTGACCGTGCCCGGCACCGGCGACGGCGTCACCTACCCCGGCGACGCCGGCGCCTACGCCGGCGTCACCTACGGCGTGGTCACTGTCCCCGCCGGCGGTCGCGCCGCCGAGCTGCCGGTGCGGGTCTTCGACGACGGCGTCGACGAGAGCGACGAGACGGTGCACGTGGAGCTGCTGGCCCCCCGCAGCGGCGACAACGTCACCGTCGACGCCACCGCCGACACCGCTACGGGCGCCATCGCCGACGACGACGCCATCCATCTGCGCTTCGTGGACGTGTGCACCGACCCCGGCGACGTGTACGAGGCCTGCGCCGACGAGGGCGCCGGCGACATGGTGTTCACTGTCGGGCTCTTCGACCCGATCACGAACGCTGAGGCCACGACCGCCGTGGACGTGACGGTGGGGGTGGGTACCGTCGACGGGACCGCGCAGGCGGGTTCCGACTTCACCGCGCCCGCTGCGACGGCGACGATCAGCGCCAACACCGAGACGGCCACCATCAGCGTGCCGCTGATCGACGACGCCTACAACGAGGCCGACGAGACGTTCCAGGTCGTGCTGCGTGGCGGCGCCGGCACGTTCGCCACCATCGACGGCAACTCGGGGCAGGGCGCGATCTTCAACGACGACAACCCGCCGCGGGTGCGCATCGCCGACGCCGCGTCGGTGACCGAGGGCGGCGACGCCGAGTTCGCGGTGACGCTGGTCGACGCGGGCGGCAACCAGGTCGCGGCGGGCCAGGACGTCTACATCAACTGGAGGGTCGAGCACAGAGCCGCCGACAGCAGGCTCACCGTCACCGACGCAGACGACTTCCCCCCCGGGGGCCTCACCGGCACGCTGGAGATCCTCAAGGGCGTACGCGACCCCGTGCTGGCTGTGCCCGTCGCCGCCGACACGCTGTTCGAGGGCGGCACCGGCGCGTTCGAGCATTTCGAGGTGCATCTGCTGCTGGTCACCGACAGCGTCGACGGCACCGCCGACCTGGGCGGCGTGACCGCCACGCTGGGTCCCGACGGAGCGGCCCCGTGCACCGCCGGCGACGTCGCCGACCGCTGCGCGCGCGGCGTGGTGCGCGACAACGACGCCGAGCCGGTGGTGCGGTGGGTGCAGGCGGCGGGGCAGGCGGCGGGGGTTGGTGCGGCGGCCTCCGAGGGCACCGGCGGCTCCGGCGGGGAGCTGGTGTTCAAGGTGGGGCTGTTCGACGCGGTGGGCGGCCACGCGGTGCGAAGCGGCCGCGACGCGGTGGTGTCCTATTCGGTGGGGGACCTCGCCGCGGGCGAGGCGGTCCCGTCGGATCCGGCGGGGCTGTCGCGGGCGGTGGGCGGCACGCTCACCGGGGGGGTGTGGACCCCCGACGACTACGACTACGAGGCGGTGTCGGCGGGGTCGGGGTCGGTGACGATCCGCGCGGGCGACGAGACCGCGGACCTCGCGGCGGTGGCGGTGCGTCCCGACGACGTCGACGAGACCGACGAGGTGCTCAAGGCGACGCTGCTGTCCGCGGGCGGCGCGGCGCTGCCCCCCGACGCGGACAGGCGGGCGTGGGGCGTCGTCACCGACGACGACGTCGCCGAGCTGCGCCTCGTCGACGGCTGCGACCACGGCGACGGCGACAACGACCCCGGCGCCGCGGACCCCGAGGACCCCGACAACCCCGGCGACCACGAGGGCGACTTCCAGGCCTGCGCGCGGGAGGGCTCGCCGCTGGGCTTCGGCGTGGAGCTGTCGCTGGAGGTGTCGCGGACGGTGAGCTTCCTTTGGTGGGTCCAGGCCCCCACCACCGGCCACGCCGCCACGCTGCCCCCCGCGGCGGGCGCCGACGTCTCCGCCGCCGGCCTGGGCACCGAGACGGCGAAGCGGCCCTTCAGTATCGCCGCGGGCGCCCGCAGCGCGTCGATCCCGGTGGGCACCGTCGACGACGACGTCTTCGAGGCCGACGAGAGGCTGAACCTGTACATCGCGGTCGATCCCGACAACGCCCTCAACGCCACCATGGGCGACAACATCTCGGTGGGGGCGGTCCTCAACGACGACGCCGCGCCGCGGGTGCGCATCGCCGACGCCGCGTCGGTGACCGAGGGCTCGCCGGGCTCGGCGGGCGGCCCGGCGCGGTTCGCGGTCACGCTGGTCGACGGCGACGGCGACGAGTCTCCCAGCCTCTTCGACGTGTACATCAACTGGGAGGTGCGTCACAGGGCCGCCACCGGGACCGCGGTGACCGGCGACGGCGACTTCGCCGCCGGGGGCCTCACCGGCACGCTGGAGATCCCCGCCGGCGACATCGCCGCCGACCTCGACGTCGAGGTGGCCGCCGACGCGCTCTATGAGGGCGGCACCGGCGCGTTCGAGCATTTCGAGGTGCATCTGCTGCTGGTCACCGACCGCGTCGACGGCACCGCCGACCTGGGCGGCGTGACCGCCACGCTGGGTCCCGACAGACCGGCCCCGTGCACCGCCGGCGACGTCGCCGACCGCTGCGCGCGCGGCATGGTGCGCGACAACGACGCCGAGCCGGTGGTGCGGTTGTTGCAGGCGGCGGGGCAGGCGGCGGGGGTTGGTGCGGCGGCCTCCGAGGGCACCGGCGGCTCCGGCGGGGAGCTGGTGTTCAAGGTGGGGCTGTTCGACGCCGACAACAACGCGGTGCGAAGCGGCCGCGACGCGGTGGTGGCCTATTCGGTGGGGGACCTCGACAACGACGGCGAGATCCCCTCGGACCCGGCGGGGCTGTCGCGGGCGGTGGGCGGCACGCTCACCGGCGGGGTGTGGACCCCCGACGACTACGACTACGCGGCGGTGTCGGCGGGGTCGGGGTCGGTGACGATCCGCGCGGGCGACGAGACCGCGGACCTCGCGGCGGTGGCGGTGCGCCCCGACGACGTCGACGAGACCGACGAGGTGCTCAAGGCGACGCTGCTGTCCGCGGGCGGCGCGGCGCTGCCCCCCGACGCGGACAGGCGGGCGTGGGGCGTCGTCACCGACGACGACGTCGCCGAGCTGCGCCTCGTCGACGGCTGCGACCACGGCGACGGCGACAACGACCCCGGCGCCGCGGACCCCGAGGACCCCGACAACCCCGGCGACCACGAGGGCGACTTCCAGGCCTGCGCCGAGGAGGGCTCGCCGCTGGGCTTCGGCGTGGAGCTGTCGCTGGAGGTGTCGCGGACGGTGAGCTTCCTTTGGTGGGTCCAGGCCCCCACCACCGGCCACGCCGCCACGCTGCCCCCCGCGGCGGGCGCCGACGTCTCCGCCGCCGGCCTGGGCACCGAGACGGCGAAGCGGCCCTTCAGTATCGCCGCGGGCGCCCGCAGCGCGTCGATCCCGGTGGGCACCGTCGACGACGACGTCTTCGAGGCCGACGAGAGGCTGAACCTGTACATCGCGGTCGATCCCGACAACGCCCTCAACGCCACCATGGGCGACAACATCTCGGTGGGGGCGGTCCTCAACGACGACGCCGCGCCGCGGGTGCGCATCGCCGACGCCGCGTCGGTGACCGAGGGCTCGCCGGGCTCGGCGGGCGGCCCGGCGCGGTTCGCGGTCACGCTGGTCGACGGCGACGGCGACGAGTCTCCCAGCCTCTTCGACGTGTACATCAACTGGGAGGTGCGCCACAGGGCCGCCACCGGGACCGCGGTGACCGGCGACGACGACTTCCCCGCCGGGGGCCTCACCGGCACGCTGGAGATCCCCGCCGGCGACATCGCCGCCGACCTCGACGTCGAGGTGGCCGCCGACGCGCTCTATGAGGGCGGCACCGGCGCGTTCGAGCATTTCGAGGTGCATCTGCTGCTGGTCACCGACCGCGTCGACGGCACCGCCGACCTGGGCGGCGTGACCGCCTCTTTGGGTCTCGACGGCGCGGCCCCGTGCGCGGCCGGCGACGTCGCCGACCGCTGCGCGCGGGGCTTGGTGCGCGACAACGACGCCGAGCCGGTGGTGCGGTTGTTGCAGGCGGCGGGGCAGGCGGCGGGGGTTGGTGCGGCGGCCTCCGAGGGCACCGGCGGCTCCGGCGGGGAGCTGGTGTTCAAGGTGGGGCTGTTCGACGCCGACAACAACGCGGTGCGAAGCGGCCGCGACGCGGTGGTGTCCTATTCGGTGGGGGACCTCGACAACGACGGCGAGATCCCCTCGGACCCGGCGGGGCTGTCGCGGGCGTTGGGCGGCACGCTCACCGGGGGGGTGTGGACCCCCGACGACTACGACTACGCGGCGGTGTCGGCGGGGTCGGGGTCGGTGACGATCCGCGCGGGCGACGAGACCGCGGACCTCGCGGCGGTGGCGGTGCGCCCCGACGACGTCGACGAGACCGACGAGGTGCTCAAGGCGACGCTGCTGTCCGCGGGCGGCGCGGCGCTGCCCCCCGACGCGGACAGGCGGGCGTGGGGCGTCGTCACCGACGACGACGTCGCCGAGCTGCGCCTCGTCGACGGCTGCGACCACGGCGACGGCGACAACGACCCCGGCGCCGCGGACCCCGAGGACCCCGACAACCCCGGCGACCACGAGGGCGACTTCCAGGCCTGCGCCGAGGAGGGCTCGCCGCTGGGCTTCGGCGTGGAGCTGTCGCTGGAGGTGTCGCGGACGGTCACGTTCCAGTGGTGGGTCCAGGCCCCCACCACCGGCCACGCCGCCACGCTGCCCCCCGCGGCGGGCGCCGACGTCTCCGCCGCCGGCCTGGGCACCGAGACGGCGAAGCGGCGCTTCACCATCGCCGCGGGCACCCTCAGCGACTCCATCGGGGTGGGCACCGTCGACGACGACGTCTTCGAGGCCGACGAGAGGCTGAACCTGCGCATCGAGGCCATCGCCGGCGTCGACCTCAACGCCAGTCTGGCCCGAGGCTCCGCGGTGGGCGCGGTCCTCAACGACGACGCCGCGCCGCGGGTGCGCATCGCCGACGCCGCGTCGGTGACCGAGGGCTCGCCGGGCTCGGCGGGCGGCCCGGCGCGGTTCGCGGTCACCCTCACCGACGGCGACGGCGACGAGTCTCCCAGCCTCTTCGACGTGTACATCAACTGGGAGGTGCGCCACAGGGCCGCCACCGGGACCGCGGTGACCGACGACGGCGACTTCCCCGCCGGGGGCCTCACCGGCACGCTGCACATCCCCGCCGGCGACACCGCCGCCGACCTCGACGTCGAGGTGGCCGCCGACGCGCTCTATGAGGGCGGCACCAGCGCGTTCGAGCATTTCGAGGTGCATCTGCTGCTGGTCACCGACAGCGTCGACGGCACCGCCGACCTGGGCGGCGTGACCGCCTCTTTGGGTCCCGACGGCGCGAACCCGTGCGCGGCCGGTGTGGTGACCGACCGCTGCGCGCGGGGCTTGGTGCGCGACAACGACGCCGAGCCGGTGGTGCGGTTGTTGCAGGCGGCGGGCCAGGGTGTGGCTGCGGTGGGGGCGGTGGCCTCCGAGGGCACCGGCGGCTCCGGCGGGGAGCTGGTGTTCAAGGTGGGGCTGTTCGACGCGGTGGGCGGCCACGCGGTGCGAAGCGGCCGCGACGCGGTGGTGTCCTATTCGGTGGGGGACCTCGCCGCGGGCGAGGCGGTCCCGTCGGATCCGGCGGGGCTGTCGCGGGCGGTGGGCGGCACGCTCACCGGCGGGGTGTGGACCCCCGACGACTACGACTACGAGGCGGTGTCGGCGGGGTCGGGGCAGGTGACGATCCGCGCGGGCGACGAGACCGCGGACCTCGCGGCGGTGGCGGTGCGCCCCGACGACGTGGACGAGACCGACGAGGTGCTCAAGGCGACGCTGGTGTCCGCGGGCGGCGCGGCGCTGCCCCCCGACGCGGCGGACAGGCGGGCGTGGGGCGTCGTCACCGACGACGACGTCGCCGAGCTGCGCCTGGTGGACGGCTGCGACCACGGCGACGGCGACGACGACCCCGGCGCCGCGGACCCCGAGGACCCCGACAACCCCGGCGACCACGAGGGCGACTTCCAGGCCTGCGCCGAGGAGGGCTCGCCGCTGGGCTTCGGTGTGGAGCTGTCGCTGGAGGTGTCGCGGCCGGTCACGTTCCAGTGGTGGGTCCAGGCCCCCACCACCGGCCACGCCGCCACGCTGCCCCCCGCGGCGGGCGCCGACGTCTCCGCCGCCGGTCTGGGCACCGAGACGGCGAAGCGGCGCTTCAGTATCGCCGCGGGCACCCTCAGCGACTCCATCGGGGTGGGCACCGTCGACGACGACGTCTTCGAGGCCGACGAGAGGCTGAACCTGCGCATCGAGGCCATCGCCGGCGTCGACCTCAACGCCAGTCTGGCCCGAGGCTCCGCGGTGGGCGCGGTCCTCAACGACGACGCCGCGCCGCGGGTGCGCATCGCCGACGCCGCGTCGGTGACCGAGGGCTCGCCGGGCTCGGCGGGCGGCCCGGCGCGGTTCGCGGTCACCCTCACCGACGGCGACGGCGACGAGTCTCCCAGCATCTTCGACGTCTACATTCGCTGGGAGGTGCGCCACAGGGCCGCCACCGGGACCGCGGTGACCGACGACGGCGACTTCCCCGCCGGGGGCCTCACCGGCACGCTGGAGATCCCCGCCGGCGACACCTCCGCCGACCTCGACGTCGAGGTGGCCGCCGACGCGCTGTTCGAGGGCGGCACCGGCGTGTTCGAGCATTTCGAGGTGTACCTGCTCGGCGTCACCGACCGCGTCGACGGCACCGCCGACCTGGGCGGCGTGACGGCCTCTTTGGGTCCCGACGGCGCGGACCCGTGCACCGCCGGTGTGGTGACTGACCGCTGCGCGCGGGGCTTGGTGCGCGACAACGACGCGGCGCCGTCGTTGAGTGTGTCGGCGCCTGCTGCGGCGGTGCCTGAGGGCGGGGTTGTCGAGTTCACGGTGAGTTTGAGCGCGCCCAGCGGGCGTGAGGCGTCTGTGGATTATGCGACGTCGGTGGCGGCGGGTTCGACGGTGGGCCAGGGCGCGGCCTGCGGCGACGACCCGGCGTCGATGCCGGACCTCGTGGAGGCGTCGGGCACGCTGGTGTTTGATCCCGCGGATCCCGATGTGGCGGCGCGGACGTCCAAGACGGTGCCGGTGCAGTCCTGTGACGACGTCCTCGACGAGGACGAGGAGGCGTTCGAGCTGGGGCTCAGCGGCGAGTCGGGCGCCACCCTGGCCGCTGCGGACGCGGCGGCCACCGGGCTGATCGCCGACACCGACCCGGCGCCGAGGCTGGGGGTGGCCCCGGCGCTGGCCGCCGCCACCGAGGGCGAGGCTGTGGTGTTCACGGTGAGTTTGAGCGCGCCCAGCGGACGCGACGCGGCCGTCAGCTACTTCACCGTCCACGGCCGGGGCAGTCTCACCGCCGGCGACGGCGACTACGCGGCGGTGCCGGAGGCCTCGGCGCAGGACTTGGTCTTCGAGCCGGGCGAACCGCTGGAGCAGACGGTGACGATCGCGACCACAGACGACGCCTTCGAGGAGGGCGAGGAGCGGTTCCAGCTGCGGCTCAAGGACTTCGCCAACGCCGACCGGGGCGACGCCGTCGCGGTGGGCGCCATCCGCGACGAGTGCATCGACCCGGCCCAGACCGACCCCACCGCGGACGACTACGGCGCGCCCACCCTCAGCGCGGCCGCCGCCGCGACCGTCGCCGAGGGCGACGCCCTCACCGTGGCGGTCGCGCTGTCGGAGCCGCTGTGCGTGGACGCGGTCCTCAGCGCCCGGGCCGCCGCGGGCACCGCGGGACGCTGGGACGCCCCCGTCACCGCGGCCGGCGAGATGGTCCACGCCCGCGTCGACGCCTTCACCCTCGCGGTGAGCCTGGAGGCGCCGACGCTGCAGGACGCCGTCTTCGAGGGCGACGAGACGTTCACGCTGCATCTGAACTGGAACCGCGACTCCGACCCCTACGCCGACGTGGACCCCCTCGGCAGCCACTTCCCCGACATCGGAGGCGCCGACGACGTGGCCGTCACCGTCACCGTGGTCGACGACGACCCCGTCCCCAACGTGAGCGTCGCCGCGGCCCGCGCCGGCGAGGGCGACGCCGACATCGAGTTCACCGTGCGCCTCGACACGCTCAACGCCTTGCCGGTGGACGTGAACTACTGGACCCGCGACCTCACCGGCGCCGGCGCGGCCACCGAGGACGTCGACTACGACAAGATCGACTCCGGCGACAGCGCCCCCACGCTGACGCTGCCCGCCACCGCGGTCGACACCGCCGCCGGCATCCAGCTCGACGGCAGCGTCGGCTACAGCGCCTCACCCCCCCAGCAGACCGCCACCGTCGCGCTGATCCAAGACACCGCCTCAGAGGGCGACGAACGGTTCCAGCTGCGGATCAAGCTGGCCGCCGGCTCCACCGACCGGGCCACCCTCTCACCGTCGATCGCGGTGGGCACCATCATCGACGACGACTGCGTCGACCCCGCCAACACCAGCCACTCCGTGCCCACACTCACCTTCGCCGACGCCACCGTCACCGTCGACGAGACCGACACCGCAGCCCAGCTCCAGGTGACGATCAACCCGCCGGTGTGCGAGGGCGCCGCCGGGAACCTCATGAGCTTCACCACCGCCGACGGCACCGCCACCGCCGGAACCGACTACACCCACACCTCGGGCCAGCGCGGCCCCGGCGGCGGCGTGCGCCAAGTCGACTTCACCGTCGCCATCCGCGACGACAACACGACCGAGCCCGACGAGACCTTCGAGTTCCAAGTCGCCTGGCGAGGCGACGACGCCCCCCAGCGCTTCCGCGACCAGGCCCCCACCACCGCCACCGTGGAGATCACCGACGACGACCTCCCCACCATCACCTTCACCCAGGCCCAGTTCGCCATCACCGAGGAAGACGCCGACCTGGTGTTCCACCTCGAGCTCGACGAGCCCGCCCAGAAGCCCCTGTCGGTGCAGTACACCACCCTGCAGTTCACCTCGTCGCAGGGGCTCGGAACGTACATCGTGCCCGCCACCGCAGGCGAGGACTACACCCACACCACCGGCACGCTCACCATGGCCGCCGGCGACAGCACCGCCACCATCACAGTGCCCGTCCTCGAGGACCGCCTCTGGGAGTCCGGCGAGAAGTTCCGGCTCGACCTGCACGACCCCGCCGGCGTGAAACTCTCCCAAAACGCCCAGAACCGCAACGCGCTGGGCCTGATCCAAGACGACGATTCGGACAACCAACCCTCACTCGAGCTCCTCGACCCCGACGACGCGACCGAGGGCGACGACATCCCGGTCACAGTGAGGGTGACCACCCCCGACAACACGACCAACGCCAGCGGCCGGATCGCGCGCTTCAGGATCGAACGATGCTCGTGGGGCCCGGACCCGAAGGCCACCGTCGGCGACGACTACGTGAACTTCGACCAGACAGTGGACATCCCCGCCGGCCAAACAGAGCACACACTCACGATCGAGACCGTCCACGACCTGACCCAGGAAGACGACGAGAACATCTGCATCCAAATCCGCAACGGCTTCAGAGCGACACTGAAGGATCCGCGCACGCGGTACGCCGCCATCATCGACGACGACGAGGAGACCACCATCACGGTCACCGGGCCCTCAGACCCCGTCGAGGAGGGCGGGACGCTCACCTTCGCTCTGACGCTCACCGAGCCCGTCGACGAGGAGGTCACCGTCACCGCCGCCACCTCCGACGGCACCGCGGTGGCCGCCACCGACGACCAGCCCGGCGACTACACCGCCGTCGACGCCGTGGTGACGTTCGCGCCCGGCGAGACCTACAAGACCGTCGACGTCGCCACCGTCGACGACGACGTCCCCGAGAGCGACGAGACCCTCAGCCTCACACTCTCGAACCCCGAGCCGTCCGAGCGCGTCGGCGTCACCCCGCCGCCGACGCCGCCGAGGGCGTCATCGCGTTCAACGACCGGCCCGTCATCACCGTCGAGCCCTACCACGTCTGCGAGACCGACGGCCACCTCGAGTTCACCGTCACCGTCGAACTCCCCGCCGGCGGCGCAGGAGACGACGACGTCACCGTCGACTACAGCACCGCCGCCGGCGACGACACCACCGCCGGCGTCCACTTCACCCACCAGGAATCCACGCTCACCTTCAGCCCCGGGCTCACCCTCCACACCGTCAAAGTCCCCGTCATCAACGACCACGACGACAACCCCACCCGCCACGTGCACCTCGAACTCCAGAACCCCCAAAACGCCGTCATCAGCCCCGGCCACCACACCACCGTCGGCGAGGTCTACGACGACGAGGGCAGACGCACCGTCCACTACATCAACCCGCGGACATACGAAGGCGACCCCCTCGTCTTCGAAGCCGCCATCACCGAACCCGCCTGCGAACCAGTCGTCCTCCTCATAAACCTTCGATTCGCGACCAGCACCCAGGCACCCGCTACCTACACCCACAAGGATGGGGACGACAGCCAGGACAGCGTTTCAAGGGACTTGTATAGGAACTATGAAACAGGAGAAGACGAACATGTGGTGCACAGGTCGGACTACTACGGGTTCGACGACAACGCGGGTCCGACATTCACCGTCCGCCAGAGTCCCAGAAACCACGACGTCGACGACATCGACGACATCCGGACCGGGAGCGCCCATGTGACGATCCCCCGCCTGGCGCCCTCGGTGACTTGGACCTTTCAGACCAGAGAGGACGATGTCGCCGAGCCCGAGTGTCAATACAGGCATCCGGATAGTTTGGGGTATTCGGAGTGCATCACTTATGACCATGAGCGGGTGTTTCAACTAGCTCTAATAGCGAGCGGCCCCGCCGTCCATCCCACCGGCGACGGCCGCTTTCTGGAAGTCGCGACGGAACGCCTTCCATGTAGCTGCCGGCCGCATCTATGACCGGCCGGAGTGGTTGGGCGCCGATGATGTGGTGTGCGTCGATCCGAGTAACGAGGACCATCCCGTCCCGGTCGTCGTGCTGGAGCCGGGCTTCGTGGTCGTCGGTGAGGACGCCGGGCGGGTCGAGACCCGGGTGAGCTTCGATCCGCCGTTCTGCGCGGACACGCAGCCGGAGCATCTCCTCGAGCTTGAACTCGGCGCCGACCACGGCGTATGGGCGAGAGACGCGAGCTACACCCACGCGCAGGCGAACGACTACAGGGCCAGCACGTTCTCCTACTCTCATGAGAGCGGCGTCATGGGAGTGAGTATCGCCAACGACTCCCGTTCAGAATTCACGGAGAGTCTGCTGCTCTCGGTCCGGTACTCTGATTCCAGTCTGCCGGAGCGGTTTCTCGGAGTATCCCGGGGCGCCCTGGACGATCGTGATCGAGGACGACGAGGCCGCGCCGGTGGTGTTGGACGGCTGCGCCGGCACGGCCGTTGTCGCCGGCTCCCCCGCGTGGGAAGCGATTCCTTCGTTCGCGATCTGCGGGTGCAGGAGGGCGTGCCGTGCAGCGTGAGCCTCACCCTCACCAAGGTCCTCCCCGATCAGGCGACGCTGAAATATCGCACGGTCGCCAAGACGGCGACAGCCGGCTCGGACTTCACCCACGTCGAGGGCACGGTGACGTTCGAGCCCGGCGAGAGGCACAAGCGCGTTCGCGCTGGAGGTGCTTCACGACGCCGTCGACGACGACGGGGAGATCTTCTTCTTCGAGGTCTACGATCCGAGCCGCAACATCTTCCTCGGCGAGGACGACCTGGAGTTCCATATCGGGACGTTGCCGGTGCCGACGATCAACGTCGGCGACCGTGTCGTGGACGAGGGCGACATCACGCTGGCTTTCGTGCCGTTCCGCTATGTCGGGACCGAGACCCACCCGACGCATGTGGCCAGCTTCGATCTGCGGTCGGTGCAGCGGCGACGTGCACGGCATGCCCTTCGGGACGGTGCCCGCGGGGACGGGCGAGCACCTCGGGCGGCGAGTGCCCGGAGTCGGCGACGCCTGTGGAACAGCGCCGACGTGCCCGGGCTCCAGGGCCAGGAGGTGTTCTACGGCACGTTCCTGCGGGTCTGGGTGCGCGCCTGCGAGGACGACCTCGTCGAGGGCGACGAGACGTCGAGTTCGAGATACACAACCTGCCGGGGCGGTGTCGGCGGACCGCTACGGCACCATCACCATCCGCGACAACGACGAGCCGCCGGTGCTGGCCTGGACCGACACCACCGTCGACGAGGCGACGCCGTCACGATCACGGTGCAGCTCCAACCCGCCCCTTCGCCAGCGCGACGCCACCGTGGAATGGACCACGGTCGACGGCACCGCCGCCGGCACACCGCCCGGCGGGCTGTGCACCGCCGGCAGCGGCCGCTACGTGCAGGATTCCGGGACGCTCACGTTCGCTCCCGACGAGACCGAAAGACGATCACGATCACCACCTGCGAGAACAACGCCACAGACGGCGACAGGACCTTCAGCGTACAGTTCAGCGCCCCGAGCCCTCGCCGCCCTGCCGTCGGGCGACGACGCCGCGTCGGTCCAGATCAAAGACGACGACTGATGAGGCCCCGCCCGCTGATCGCAGCCTCGGCCGCCACGCTGGCCTCGCTGGCCCCGGCCTGCGGATCCGGAGCGCCGCCCCCCCGGAAGCCCCGGCCGCAGTGACCCCGGCCGCCGACACCAACACCACCACAAACACATACACCCCCGCCCAGACCCCCGACACCAACGACGCCGCGGACACCGCCGCCGACACGAACACTGCCGACCGAACCCCCGACGCCAACGACGCCGCCGCCGACACGAACACTGCCGTCCGAACCCCCGACACCAACGACGCCGCGGACACCGCCGAAAACATCAATGGCTCTGCCCGACCTCCGACACCAACGACGCCGCGGACACCGCCGAAAACTTCAAGGCTCTGCCCGAACCTCCGACACCAACGACGCCGCGGACACCGCCGCCGACACGAACACCGCCGTCCGAACCCCCGACACGAACGACACCGCAAACACCGCCGCGGCCGTGCCGGACTTCGACATGATCGATCTGCACACCGGCGCCGCCGTGAGCCTCCGGTCCGCGGTGAACGGCGAGACGCCGCTGCTGTTCTGGTTCTGGGACCCGCTTTGACCGACGTGCAGGGGCGACGCCCCCGAACTCGACCGGTTCGCTCGAGACAACGCCAATCGAATATCCGTCGTGGGCGTGGGTGCGCTGTACACCCTCGAGGAGGCCGAGCGTTCCTGGCCGACACGGCGGTCACGTTTCCCATGCTGTGGAGCGAGGCCATCGATCCGTGGCGGCACTACGACATCTACACCGGCTCCGACGTCCGGCTGCTCGACCCCACCGGCGAGCGGGTCGGCGGGCGGTCGATGGCCTACAGCCCGGCCGCCGTCGAGAGCCTGCTGAGGACACTGGAATGAGGCCGCGGCGAATGAATGGAGCACCAGCCATGAACGACTCTTGCCCCAACCGGCCGGCGGACCGCCCCGATGCTGGGCGGCGGTGGATGAGTGGAGGTCGGCTGTGGACGGCTCTTGTCTCGATGCTGGGGCGGCGGTGGATGAGTGGAGGTCGGTCGTGGACGGCCACTGCCGGGCGACGGTGGGGGACCGCCTGCGTGCTGTGGCTGGGTTCTCGGCTGTTGCGGTGGTTGTGGGCGCGGCTGCCACGGCTGCTGCGGTGGCGTTCGCGGCTGTTGGTGCGGCCGGGGAGCCCGCCGGGGCGGCTGTCGCCCGGTTCAGTCCGCCGGCGGCCCGCCCGGCGGGCTTGTGGCCGGGTGGCGCCGCCGTGCCGGTGCCGGGTCCGGTGTCTGGGGGCGCGCTGTCTGTTGTGGCGGGTGCGGCGGTGCCCGGGGTCGGGCTGTCCGCCGCCGCGCCGGGACGCAGTCCGGGTTGGAGTCTGAGGCGGCGCTGTCTGGTCTCTTGGAGGCGGTTGTGCGTGACGCGGCGCCGCCGGGTCCGTTGGATGTGGTGGGGTCGGAGCCGGTCATCGACGCGCCGGCCGCGGCCGCGGGCGCGGCCGGCCGTTCCGCTGGTGCGGCGGCTGGCGCGGCTGTGTTCCAGCAGCCCGCGTTGCCGGGCGGTTGCAGGCGGATGCATCGATCTCCACCAAGGGGTGAGACAGGCCAGACACGGCCTGCCGCCTGCGGGGCATCTGATGCGCAAGGTGCGTGTCAACGGCAAGGGCTACGGCGACGACGACTTCGTCGGCGGGAACTTCGACTTCGCCGACTTCAGCGAGCTCAACCCGGACAACAAGCTGGTGATGTTCTGGTTCTGGACGCCGCATTGACCGTCGTGCCGGAACGACGCCGGGAGCGTCGCAACGTTCGCTAGTCGCAATGAGGACGATGTCGTGGTCATCGGCTTGGGCGCGGGGGACCACTGGGTCGACGACAAGCCCACGGACCTGGACCAGTTGGAGGCGTGGTGGGCGACCCCGAAGGGGTTC